>NZ_CAJQUD010000001.1:0-2398789 GCF_907163205.1 Candidatus Accumulibacter sp. ACC007
CGTCTGGGCCTCCATCATGTAGGTGCTTCTCGTGTTCGGGGCAGTGTAGCAGTTGTCATCGAGGTGCGACCCCGAGCTGCCTTGTTCCCAGGTGGTGGGCGCGTAGATCTGCGCGGCGACGCCGCCGTTCGCCGCCATGGCATTCGCGCCGTTGAACAGGGTGCCGGCTCCGCAGCCTGACACGCCATTGCCATCGGCGGACAGCCTGGCTTCGTCATAAATCACTTTATCGAGAATGTACGTCGTCTGATCGATGAACGGCGTGCCGCTGTAGCTGGTCAGGTATTGGGAAAACGGCGACCATACGCCGGGGTCGCCAGGCTGGTCCCCAAATCCGCTGACGCCGTTCTCCGTGATACCGGCCGAGAACCCCAAGGCATGCACGAGCTCATGCACTGCGGTCGAGAAGAAATCGTATTCGCCGGGCTGGAACGTGTTACCCAACGCCCAGGTATTGGTGGCGAAGTTCCACGTCACGTTGCCATCGGCGGTGCCTACCGCGGGATCCGCGGCGTTGCCACCGAGAATCTTGAGCATCACGTCGCCCCTATCGTTGAAGCCGTCGGCGGGTCTTGGCGCGTTGAAATTCGAACTCGCCGAAGCCAGGTTGCCCGGCGTGCTGCCGCTGCCATCGACATTCATGAAGAGGTTCGCAGTGTAGCTGGTCAGAAAGCTGCTGACGTAGGTCGCAGCGGACTGCAATTCGGCTTGGCGTGCAGCACCTTGTGCGAGGTCGTTGAAGCCGACGCCCGCTGCATCCTGAAAGTTGAACGTCCACGTCACGGCGGCATGGGTCGGTGCAGCGGCAAACGCAGCGATGATCGCGGCGGCGGCAAGTTTTTTCTTCATGGTGCTTTGCTCCTGATTGTGGTGGCGGGCAGGTCCTCGGAGTTGCCCTGTTTTTCGGTCGCCACTGGGGCGGTAATATTTTCGATACGGCCTTTGCCAGCCCGTGTTCCTGCGAAGCCTGAAACGCCCGCCGCAACACCATTAGTGAAATTTATCACAATGGTCTATCTAGCGCGCGTTCAGGTAAAAGCAAAACCCATGCCACATTCTTGGTGACAATTATATCAAAGAGATACAAGCGCATGGTGAGACTCTTTATTTGCGAGTGTAAAGTTTTCCGACACCCGGCTTCCGGCATGGATTGGCCTCTGCGAGGGTGCCACGAGGGTGCCACGAGGGGGCTGTCAGGCGGGCAGGGCGCTGTCGCGTTGCTCGCCGCAAAGTGAACGCTGCGAAGTCCGTTCTATCGCCGCAGGCTACGGCTATAATTGCCGACTCTTTTACCTAAATTCCAGGATCGACATGCGCCTACTCAAATTTTTCCCGTCTGCGGTGGCAATCGTTCTTGCTGCCCCGCTTGCTTTCCCGGTGTTCGCGGCACCGGTGCAAATCGACCTCTCGCATCGTCTTGACGAAGAACGTGGCGAACGGCTCGAGAAATTCGTCGCGCGTTTCAATGAGCGGCAGAAGGATTACCAGCTCAACGTCGTGCGCCGCGTCGACGGTGACGCGCCGAAACACCTCAATCTGGTCACCCGCGAAGAACAGGCACAGTTCCAGACCAGCAAGGAGGACTTCAAGCCGCTGTACCTGGTGATGAAGCAGGCCAAGCAGCCTTTCGATGGCCGCAAACTGTCGCCTGAGCTGCGCGTCGGCCTCGACGATGCGAAAGGAAACCTGTTTGCCCTGCCGCTGGCCTTGTCCACGCCGGTCCTCTATATCAACAAGGAAGCTTTCCGCAAGGCCGGTCTGGATCCCGAGAATCCACCAAAGACCTGGGCCGCGGCACAGAAGGCTGCCGACAAGCTCTTCGATTCCGGTAGCACCTGTCCTTACACCACCTCCTGGCCGGCGTGGGTGCATATCGATAATCTGAGCGCCTGGAACGGTGGCGAGGTCTCGGACGCCAAGGGCAGGCTGGACTTCAACGGCCTGGTTCAGGTGAAGCACACGGCGATGCTGACGACCTGGTCGAAAGCCAAGTTCTTCACCTATTTCGGTCGTCGCGACGAGGCTGACCGGCGCTTTGCGGATGGCGAGTGCGGCATGCTGACCAGCACGTCGTCGCTCTATGGAACTTTGCGCGCTGGTCGCAAGGTCGAAACCGGGGTGTCGGCGCTGCCCTATCACGACGATGTGCAGGGCACGCCGCAGCAGACGCTCGCCGACGGTGCCTCGCTATGGGTCGGGGGCGGCAAGAAGGCAGACGAGTACAAGGGTGTGGCGCTCTTCGTCAGCTTCCTGCTGGAACCTGATCTGCAGGTCGAACTGACCGCTCTTGAGGGCTTCCTGCCGATGACTTCGGTGGCCCGCGCCGCTGCCAATAGTCAGCTCCTGCGCGCCGACGTCGCCAGTCTCGACGTCGCCTACCTGCAGTTGCAGGGCAAGGGCGCCTTGCGTCCGCTGCGGGTTTCGCAGATCGAGCCGGTGCGCATCATCGTCGAGGAGGAGCTGGAAGCCGCCTGGGCTGGCCGCAAGCCGGCCAAGGAGGCGCTCGACAATGCCGTCGAGCGTGGCAACCAGGTCCTCCCGGCGGCGCTCAGGGCGCAAGTCTTGAAGTGATTCGTCCGCGGCTCGGCTGGTCCCTGCCGCGCGTCTTCGCGCACCGCTGTGGCGGTGCGCTGGCCCCGGAGAACACCCTGGCCGGCCTGCGTATCGCTGCCCGCATGGGACTGCGGGCAGTCGAGTTCGACGTCATGCTTTCGGCCGATGGCTCGCCGTGGCTGGTGCACGACGAACGCCTGGAGCGCACCAGCGACGGCTCCGGGCGGGTCTGCGAGACTCGCGACGCGACGCTGCGAGGGCTCGACGCAGGCGCTCATCGGCACCCTGCGTTTCGTGGCGAGCCGCTCCCCTCTCTGGAGTCGGCGGCAGTGCTTTGTCGGCAGCTCGGGCTGATGGCCAACGTCGAAATCAAGCCGGCAGCCGGTTTTGAGTTTCTGACCGGCGAGGTTGTCGCTCGGCAGGTCCGTGAACTCTGGGTGGGTGCCGAGCTGCCGCTGGTTTCGTCGTTTTCCGAGGAGGCGTTGCTGGCCGCGCGCGAGGCAGTTCCCGAACTGCCACTCGGCGTGCTTTATGAAAGCCCGCCAGAGGATTGGCTGACCCGCGTCAATGACCTCGCTGCGCTGAGCCTGCACTGTGACGCCGAGCACCTTGACGACAGCGTACTGAGCAGTGCGCGGGCCAACGGCATTCCGGTGCTGTGCTACACGGTCAACGAGCTCGGCGCGGCCGAAGCGCTTTTCCGGCGCGGCGTGATGGCGGTTTTCAGCGATCGCATCGACTGCGTGCGCGATGGCTGAAGCCGGTCGCGGCGGGTGATTGGCCGGTCGCGGCTACCGCTTTCACGTTAGAATCGCAGCTTTTTGAACGACCCCGCGCGGGTACGGACGACGATGAAAAGCACCACCATGAGCAGCGCTGAAATCCGCGAGAAATTCCTCAGGTTCTTTGAATCCAAAGGCCACCAGATCGTCGAGTCGAGTTCGCTGGTTCCGCATGCCGACCCGACGCTGCTGTTCACCAACGCTGGCATGAACCAGTTCAAGGACGTCTTCCTCGGTTTCGACAAGCGTCCTTACCAGCGGGCGACGACGTCGCAGAAATGCGTTCGCGCCGGCGGCAAACACAACGACCTCGAAAATGTCGGCTATACCGCGCGTCACCATACCTTTTTCGAAATGCTCGGCAACTTCTCCTTCGGCGACTACTTCAAGCTGGAGGCGATCCGCTACGCCTGGGAGTTGCTGGTCGATGTCTACGGTCTTCCCGCCGATCGCCTGTGGGTGACGGTGTATGCCGAGGACGACGAAGCCTACGCGATCTGGACCGGGGAGATCGGCGTGCCGGCCGAGCGGGTGATCCGCATCGGCGACAACAAGGGCGCGCGCTACGCCTCCGACAACTTCTGGATGATGGGCGACACCGGTCCCTGCGGACCATGTACCGAGATCTTCTACGATCACGGTGAAGGCATCGCTGGCGGTCCGCCCGGCTCGCCCGACGAAGAGGGCGACCGCTACATCGAGATTTGGAACAACGTCTTCATGCAGTTCAACCGTGACGAGGCCGGCGTCATGCACCCGTTGCCGAAACCATCGGTCGACACCGGCATGGGACTCGAGCGGACGGCTGCGGTCCTGCAGCACGTGCACAGCAACTACGAAATCGACCTCTTCGCCCGCCTGATCGCGGCGGCAGCCCGCGAAACCTCGTCAGCGGACATGCACAGCCCGTCGCTACGGGTCCTCGCCGACCACATCCGCGCCTGCTCCTTCCTCCTTGCCGACGGCGTCATTCCAGGCAACGAGGGGCGCGGCTACGTTCTCCGCCGCATCATCCGGCGCGCCATCCGCCATGGCTACAAGCTGGGTGCGCGTGCCGCTTTCTTCCACCGCATGGTGCCCGACCTGGTCGCCGAGATGGGCGCTGCCTATCCCGAACTGGTGAGCAGCCAGGAGCGTGTCAGCGATGTCCTGCGCCAGGAAGAGGTGCGCTTCTTCGAGACCATCGAACACGGCATGAGTCTGCTGGAGAGCGAACTCGCGGCCCTGGCTGGCGATGGCGTTTTCAGCGGCGCCACCGCTTTCAAGCTGCACGACACCTTCGGCTTCCCCCTCGACCTGACCGCCGACGTCTGCCGTGAGCGCGGCGTCAGTGTCGATGTCGCCGCCTTCGACGCGGCGATGGCCCATCAGAAGGAGCAGGCGCGTGCCGCCGGCAAGTTCAGGATGGCCGCCGCACTCGACTACAGTGGCCCCGAGACGGCCTTTCACGGCTATGACGCGCTCGACTTCAACGGCCAGGTGCTGGCGCTGTACCGGGATGGCAGCCCGGTCGATGAACTCAGGGAAGGCGAACTCGGCGTCGTCGTTCTCGACGAGACGCCGTTCTACGCCGAGTCGGGCGGTCAGGTCGGCGACCGCGGCGTGCTGCAGGGCGCGCAGGGCATTTTCGCCGTCGAGGACACGCAGAAGATCCAGGCCGCCGTTTTTGGTCACCAGGGCGTCGTCCGTACCGGCGTCGTCGTCGTCGGCGACCGGGTCGCTGCCCGCGTCGACGTCGTTGCGAGGGCGCGCACCGTGCGCAACCACTCGGCAACGCACCTGATGCACAAGGCGCTGCGCGAAGTGCTCGGCGCGCACGTGCAGCAGAAAGGCTCGCTGGTCGACCCGGAGAAGACGCGTTTCGACTTCGCGCACAATGCGCCGATGAGCGCCGACGAGATTCGCCGCGTCGAGCGTATCGTCAATGACGAGATTCTCGCCAACGCCGCCGCCGAAGCACGCATCATGGCCATCGACGACGCCCGCAAGTCTGGCGCGATGATGCTTTTCGGCGAAAAATATGGTGATCAGGTGCGCGTGCAGACGATCGGCTCGTCGATCGAATTCTGTGGCGGCGTGCATGTTCGCCGCACCGGCGACATCGGCCTGTTCAAGATCGTCTCGGAAACCGGCGTCGCGGCTGGCGTCAGGCGCGTCGAGGCGCTTACCGGGGACGTTGCCCTGGCTCTCGTGCAGCAGCAGCAGACGATGCTGGCCGACGCGGCAGCGGCTTTCAAGGCGCCGATCGCCGAGGTCCCGGCCAAGCTCGCGCAGGTGCTCGACAACGTCCGTTCGCTGGAAAAGGAACTTGCGCGCCTGAAGGCGAAACTGGCGTCGGCGCAAGGCGACGACATGCTCGCGCAGGCGGTCGATGTCAAGGGGGTCAAGGTTCTCGCGGCACTCATGGAGGGCGCCGACGTCAACGCCCTGCGTTCGGCCGTCGACAAGTTGCGCGACAAACTGAAGAGCGCCGCGGTTGTCGTCGCCTCGACCAGTGCAGGCAGGGTGACGCTGATTGCCGGCGTGACCGCCGACCTGACCGGCAGGGTCAAGGCCGGTGAGCTGGTGAATATGGTCGCCCGCCAGGTCGGTGGCAAGGGTGGTGGTCGCCCGGACATGGCGCAGGCGGGCGGCAACGAACCGGAGAAGCTGCCGGTCGCGCTGGCCTCGGTGGCGGAATGGGTCGAACAGCGCCTGTAACCCAGCGGCCGTCAGCGGCCTGACGAACCAGCGGAATGACGGTGACGACGACCATGCAACACTTCGCCAGTGACAATTACGCCGGCATCTGCCCGGAGGCTTTCGCCGCCCTGCTGGCGGCCAACGACGGCCACGTGCGCTCGTATGGCGACGATCAGTGGACGCTGCGCGCTGCCGACCGCCTGCGGGACGTGTTCGAGACCGACTGCGACGTGTACTTCGTTTTCAACGGGACGGCGGCCAATTCACTGGCCCTCGCCGCGCTCTGCCAGTCCTACCACAGCGTCATCTGTCACCAGCTGGCGCACGTCGAGACCGACGAATGCGGCGCCCCGGAGTTCTTCTCGAATGGCGCCAAGCTGCTCGCCCTTGCCGGCGAAGAGGGCAAGCTGACTCCGGCAGCGATCGAGGAGGCGGTGACCAGGCGCACCGACATTCACTACCCGAAGCCAAAGGTGGTGACGCTGACCCAGGCCAGCGAAGTCGGCACGGTGTACCGTCCCGACGAATTGTGCGCCATCACTGCCACGGCCCATGAGCTGGGTCTGCGCGTGCATATGGACGGCGCCCGCTTTGCCAACGCCGTCGCCGGCCTTGGCGCCGCTCCGGCCGATCTGACCTGGCGCGCGGGTGTCGACGTGCTCTGCTTCGGAGGGACCAAGATGGGGCTGCCGGTCGGAGAGGCGGTGGTCTTCTTCGACCGTCGCCTGGCTGAGGACTTCGCCTACCGCTGCAAGCAGGCCGGCCAACTGGCGTCGAAGATGCGCTTCCTTTCCGCGCCGTGGCTCGGGATTCTCGAAAACGACAGCTGGTTGCGCCACGCCGCGCACGCCAACGCGATGGCCCGCCGCCTGGCCAGCGGGCTGGCGGAAGCCGCGGGTCTGCAGACGCTTTTTCCGGTCGACGCCAACGGCGTTTTCGTGCACCTGCCAGCTGTCGTCGAGCAGGGCCTGCGCGCGCGCGGCTGGCTCTTCTACACCTTCATCGGCGCCGGTGGCGCGCGCCTGATGTGCGGCTGGGATACCGCGCCGGAGACCGTTGATCGCTTTCTGGCCGACGTCCGCGAGTTGTTGGCCGCGTCGTAAGCGAAGTGAGTGAAGTAGCGAAGTGAGCGACACCTGGAATTTCTGCCCCCGCTGCGCTGCTCGTCTTGAGTCCAGCGACGAGGGGGGGCTGCCGCGGCTTTCCTGCAGTGCCGGCTGCGGCTTCGTGCATTGGGACAACCCGGCGCCGGTGCTGGCGGCGCTGGTCGAGTATCAGGGCGCCATCGTGCTGGCGCGTAACCGGGCCTGGGCGGCAGGGGCTTTTGGCCTGATCACCGGTTTTCTCGAGCGCGGCGAAGACCCGGCGGTCGGCGTTGCGCGCGAGGTCAGGGAAGAACTCGGCCTGGACGCGTCGGCGACGACGCTGATCGGCGTCTATCCCTTCGCCCGCAAGCACGAAGTGATCATCGCCTACCACGTCGTCGGTCACGGCGAGATCGCCCTCAACGAAGAACTCGCCGAGTTCCGCCTGGTCGCCCCCGCAAAGCTCAAACCCTGGGACTTCGGAACCGGCTTCGCCGTCAGCGACTGGCTGGCGCGCCGCGGCGCCTGAAACGCTCAGTCGGCGCTGCTGTTCAACCAGCTCAGCGCGGCGCTCAGGCCGGTGTTGAGCGTCTGCCGGTCGTAGTTGCCGGGTAGCCGGGACAACAGGCTGTCGCAGCAGGCGGCGTCGTCGTTGTCGAAGCACTCGAGCAGTGCGAGGAGCGTTCCCAGCAGGCCTTCGTGCTGACGCAGAGCGTCGCCGACCTCGCGCTCGACGGCGATCTGTTCGAGGATTTCTTCAATCGGCAGGCCGAGTGCGGCCGGCATCATCGACAGGATGCCGGTGATGAACGCCAGGTCGGCCTGCTTGTGGTCTCCCGGCTTGCCGACGGCGACCAGCAATTCCATCATCCGCCCGCGCAGGGCGGCGACTTGCAGCAGCGGCGAACGGGCGGGGTCGAGCGAATCGTTGGCCTGGTTGCCGGGTGCCAGCAGCAGCAGCGATAGCCAGCGCTGCAACTGGCGCCTGCCGAGCAGGGTGATGGCGTGGCGCAGCGAGGTCACCGGTTGCGTCGAGCGGTTGCCGAGGCGCCCGACGGAGTTGACGATGCGCAGCAGGTTGAGCGTCAGTGCCGGCTCGTGCTTGAAGGCGTCTTCGATCACCGCCGTGTCGACGTCGCGGCCGACCAGGTTGCACAGGCGAATCAAGGTCGCGTGCGCGGCCGAGAGGCGGCGGCCGCTGACGATTTCGGCCTGGGCAAAGTAGCGGCCCTGGAAGAGGGCGAAGCCGAGGTTTCGACAAGCTTCCATCTGCGCGTGGTTGTCGACCCCCTGCGCCAGAAGCTTGAGTGGCAGGTGCCGCAGTGAGCCCGCCAGCTCTTCCAGGCGCGCCTGGCCAGCATGACGCAGGTCGATCTTGACCACCGAAACGAGCGGCAGCAGAGGCCGGCTGCGGTCGTCGATGCCCTGATAGTTGGTCAGGGCCAGGGAATAGCCGCGCTGGAGGAGTACATGACAGCGCGTCAGCGTGGCTTTCTCGGGAACGCCGTCGACGAGCAGTTCGAGCACCACACCTGGCGGTGGCAGCAGCTCGATCGCCTCCTGTTGCAGGAAGTCGGCGTCGACGCCGATGTAGGCGCAGGTATTGCCCAGGGCGCCGTGCATGCCGAGTTCGGAATAGGCCGCACAGAGTGGTGCGCCGGCGCCGCGTGCGGCCGAGACAGCGTCATCGTCGTCAATTCCTTCGCTGCCGTGGAACGACAGCTGGTAGCCGGCGAGCTCCTGCCGGCGGTTCAGGATTGGCTGGCGGAAGAGGAATGCGTTCTGCAGGAATTGATCACTCATCGGGCCTGCTCATCTGTGCGGTGCATTCCAGTGTCTCGCTGATCTCGTTCGGGCATCTTAGCATTCCATCTCGGCGAAGCGCTTGTGCGGGGCGCTCAGAAGGGCAGTTCCAGTCCCGGGCGCGCGGCGTGGATGACGCGGCGGAAATCAGCCTGGATGCGTTCGAGTGCCGCCCGGTTGTCGGCCTCGAAGCGCAGGACGACCACCGGCGTGGTATTCGACGGGCGGGCGAGGCCGAAGCCGTCGGCGTACTCGACGCGCAGGCCGTCGATGGTGATGATTTCGCGGGCGCCGTCGAAGCGGGCGTTGCGGCGCAGCTCTTCGACCAGCGCCAGGGGTTCGCCTTCGTGCATGGCGATGTTCAGTTCGGGCGTCGAACTGCTGTCCGGCAAGGTCGTCAGCAGGGCGTTGGCGGCGTCGGCGTCGCTGCTGCGCGAGAGGATCTCGAGCAGCCGGGCTCCGGCGTAGAGGCCGTCGTCGAAACCGAACCAGCGCTCCTTGAAGAACACGTGTCCGCTCATTTCGCCGGCCAGTGGCGCACCGGTTTCCTTCAGTTTGGCCTTGACCAGCGCGTGCCCGGTCTTCCACATCAGCGGTTCGCCGCCATGGTCGCGAATCCACGGCGCCAGCTGGCGGGTGCACTTGACGTCGTAGATGATCTGCTGGCCCGGACAGCGACCGAGGACGTCGGCGGCAAAGAGCATCAGCTGACGATCCGGGTAGATGATCTGGCCGTCCTTGGTGACCACGCCGAGGCGGTCGCCGTCGCCGTCGAAGGCGAGGCCGAGTTCGGCATCGGTGTCGCGCAGGGCGCGGATCACGTCCTGCAGGTTCTCGGGCTTCGACGGGTCGGGATGGTGATTGGGAAAGTTGCCGTCGACGTCGCAGAACAGCTCGACCAGCTCACAGCCGAGCGCGCGGAAGAGTTGCCCGGCAATCACGCCGGCTACGCCGTTGCCGCAGTCGACGACGATTTTCATCGCTCGCGCCAGGCGGACGTCGGCGACGATGCGCGCCAGGTAGGCGGGCAGGACGTCGGCACTGCTCGCCGTGCCCGCACCCTTGCGCAGCTCGCCGGCGTCGACGCGCCGGCGGATGCTCTGGATCGTTTCGCCGGCCAGCGTTTCGCCGCCAACGACCATTTTCAGCCCGTTGTAGTCAGGCGGATTGTGGCTGCCGGTGACCGCCACGCAGCTGTTGCAGCCCAACTCGTGGGCGGCGAAGTAGGCCACCGGCGTCGGTACGCAACCGAGGTCGATGGTGTCGATGCCGGCCAGGCGGATGCCTTCCATCAGTGCCGCCGCCAGCTCCGGCCCCGACAGGCGTCCGTCGCGGCCGACGGCAATCGCTTGCTGACCCCGCTCGGCGGCCAGAGAGCCAAGGCCATGGCCAATGCGGCGGACGATGTCGCTGGTCAGCGTCTTGCCGACGATGCCGCGAATGTCGTAGGCCTTGAAGATTTCGCTGGGCAGGGCGGCGGCGTTGGCGGTGGCGTTCATTCAAACCTCGTTCTGGAAATAGTGGAGAAGGCGCAGCGGCAGCCAGTCAAGGTGCCCGGGCGGCTGGCCGGCAACGAAGCCGACGTGGCCGCCCTGCGCCGGGAACTCGCGCCGTACACTGGCGGCTACCTGGCTGGCGGTGGGCAGCGCCGCCTCGGGCAGGAAGGGATCGTTGCGCGCGTTGAGGAGCAGGGTCGGCAGGCGTATGCCGGGCAGCCAGGGCTTGCTCGAGGCGCGTCGCCAGTAGTCGTCGGCGCTGGCAAAGTCATGCAAAGGCGCTGTGACCTGTTCGTCGAAGTCGTGCAGATTGCGCGCTGCGCGCATCCGTCGCTCATCGAAAATTCCCGGGTGGCGGCGCAGCTTGGCGGCTGCCTTGCCCTTGAGCGTGTGCAGGAAGTGCCGGGTATAGACGCGGTTGAAACCACAGGCCAGATGGTGCCCGGAGACGCTGAGGTCGAGCGGGGCGCTGACCGCTGCCGCGGCGTGCAGGCAGTCGGCGGCTTCGGTTTCCCGTTCGCCGAGCCATTTGAGCAGCGCATTGCCGCCCAGCGAGACGCCGACTGCGTAGCGCGGGCGGTCGGAATAGAGCTGCTGCAGGCGGCGCAGAATCCAGTCGATCTCGTCGCTGTCGCCGGAATGGTAGGCGCGTGGCAGGCGGTTCGGCTCGCCCGAGCAACCGCGGAAATGGACCACGACGCCGGTCCAGCCGATGGCCGCGGTGGCGCGCATCAGCGCGCTCGCGTAATGGCTGGCCGAGCTTCCTTCGAGGCCGTGAAAAAGCGTCAGCAGCGGCGCGGAAGCCGCCGGCATCACGCCCGGCTGCGGGTCGCTCCAGTCAAGGTCGATGAAATCGTCGTCGGGTGTTGGCCAGCGTTCGCGGCGATAGCGCGGGGGAGCAGGCTTGATGAGCAGCGGGTAGATCGTCTGGGCGTGGCCACCGGGCAGCCACGACGGCGCACGGTAGCCGGTCAATGGAGAATCCGTGGCGGGTTTTCCTCGCGCTCGCCGGCGCGCTTGTCGGCCAGGTCGCGATCGGCCGCGGTCGAGGAATGATGGGCAAGCAGGCGCCAGCCGCTGGTTCCGCGCTGGAAGACGTTGGTGGCGAGCATCGGGCCGTGCGGTTTTTGCTCGTCACCGATGTACAGCGTTTCGACGACGTTGTGCACCGCCAGGAGCATGCTGTTCCAGCGCAGAACGCGCGACAGGCGTACCTTGAGGCGCGGGTTATTGGCGAAGATACTCCGCCAGCTGTCACGGATCGCTGCCGTACCGCTCAGCCGCTGGCCGGTCGGGTGGATGCAGACGATGTCTTCGTCGTCGGCCCAGACGCTCATCAGGGCGACCAGATCGGCACGCGCGATGGCCTCGTAGAACGCTGCTTCGACGTCAGCGGGGCTGGCAAAGGTGGCGATCATTCGGCACTCCTCGCCAGGCAGGCGTCGAGCACGCGTTGCGGTTCGAGCTTGTTCAGGCAGTCGAGATGGCCGAGCGGACACTCACGCTTGAAGCAGGGGCTGCATTCGAGGCGCAGGCTGATGACCTGTGCCCGATCCGACAGTGGCGGCGTGAAGCCGGGCGACGACGAGCCGTAGACGGCGACCAGCGGCCGGCCTAGTGCTGCGGCGACGTGCATCAGGCCGGAGTCGTTGCAGACGACGAAAGACGCCGCCGCCAGCAGGTCGATGGCCTGGCTCAGCGAGGTGCTGCCGCAGAGATTGCGTGGCGCGCTGGTCGTTTGCGCCAGGTCGGCGATCTGTTCGGCAATCGGCCGGTCTTTCGCCGAGCCGAGCAGCCAGACGGCGTAGCCACGCGCGGCCAGCGCGTCGGTCAGCGCTGCGAAATGGCGGGCTGGCCAGCGCTTGGCCGGGCCGTACTCGGCGCCGGGGCAGACGACGGCCAGTTTTTCGGGGAGGGCGAGGGAAAGTTCGGCGAGGGTCGCCGCGCGTTGCTCGCTGCTCGAAGTCAGCCGTGGCGACGGCAGCGGTCGCGGCAGCGGCGCGCCGGGGGCCTCGGCGAGTTGAGCGAAGCGCTCGGCCATCTGCGGCAGCAGGATCTTGTCGAGCGTATGGCGCTGGTTGATCAGGCCGTAGCGCTTCTCGCCGACGAAGCCGATGCGTTCGGGAATACCGGCAAAAAATGGCACCAGCGCCGATTTGAGCGAGTTGGGCAGGACGTAGGCACGCTGATAGCCGGCTGCAGCGAGCCGGCGGGCGAGACGGTGACGTGTTTTCAGCGACAGTTCGCCGTGGACGAAGGGGCTGTCGACGACCTGCGCGATTTCCGGCATACGTTCGAGGACCGGCGCCACCCAGCGCGGCGCCAGCGCGTCAAGCTGCAGGCCGGGCGTGCGTTCGTGCAGGCGCCGGAACAGCGGCTGCGCGAGAACCGTGTCGCCGATCCACGACGGGGCGACCATCAGCGCTTTCATGAGAACCTGTTCAGCCGGCTACCCCGCAGCGGACAGCCGCCGACGATCAGTGATGCCCTTTCGGCAGTCCGCCGGTCAGCACGTAGTGTGCACTGCAGTACGGGCAGACGGCCTCCCCGGTGCGGGTGATCTCGAGAAATACGCGCGGATGCCGCGCCCACAGCGGTGCGTCGCTGGTGGGGCAATGCAGGGGCAGATCCTTGGCGCTGATCTCGATGGGCTTCTGCGGGGTGTTCTGGGGCATGGTGGAAACCTTGCAAACTGGGTTAGACGTAGGCGAGCCAGTCTGCATGCGCCGGAACCCGGCCATTCACGCAGTCGAAGTACAGGCTCTGGATGCGGGTGGTGATCGGTCCGCGGTGGCCGGCACCGATCTGGCGATTGTCGAGTTCGCGAATGGGCGTCACTTCGGCGGCGGTGCCGGTGAAGAAGGCTTCGTCGGCGCAATACACTTCGTCGCGGGTGATCCGCTTTTCGATCACCGGAATGCCGAGTTCCTCAGCCAGCTCGAGCACCGAGGCGCGGGTGATGCCCTCGAGGCAGGAGGTCAGATCCGGCGTGTACAGCTTGCCATGCTTGACGATGAAAACGTTTTCGCCGGCGCCTTCGGCGACGTAGCCATCGACGTCGAGCAGCAGCGCCTCGTCATAGCCGTCGTGCGCCACTTCCTGGTGGGCGAGGATCGAGTTGGTATAGGTGCCGACCGACTTCGAGCGGCACATGTTGACGTTGACGTGGTGACGGGTGAATGACGAGGTCTTGACGCGAATGCCCTTTTCCATTCCCTCGACGCCGAGGTAGGCACCCCACGGCCAGGCGGCGATGGCCACGTGCGTGCTGACTGCCGTGGCGGCAATGCCCATGGCTTCAGAACCGTAGAAGACGATCGGCCGGATGTAGCACGATTCGAGCTTGTTGGCGCGGACCACTTCTTTCTGCGCTTCGAGCAGCGTTTCCTTGTCGTAAGGCATTTTCATCTGGAAGATGTAGGCCGAATTGAACAGCCGGTCGGTATGCTCTTCGAGACGGAAAATGGCGGTGCCCTTTTCGCCCTTGTAGGCGCGAATCCCTTCGAAGACGCCCATCCCGTAGTGCAGGGTGTGCGTCAGCACGTGCGTCGTTGCCTGGCGCCACGGCACCAGCTTGCCGTCGTGCCAGATGAATCCGTCGCGATCCGCCATGGACATGTTTTGTTCTCCCTTTGCTGGAAATCCTGAAGCGGAAAGTTTAGCCGATTTCGCCCCCCGGTTGGCGGTAAAATGGCGAGCTCCCGCTACCCGCAAGGCTTGTCGAATGGTCTGGAAACCCAACGTCACCGTCGCCTCTGTGCTCGAACGCGATGGCCGCTTTCTGCTTGTCGAGGAGGAAACCGAATACGGTGTCTGCTACAACCAGCCGGCAGGCCACCTCGAGTGTCGCGAGTCCCTGATCGATGCGGTGGTCCGCGAGACGCTCGAGGAGACGGCCTGTACGCTGAATCCGCAATACCTGGTCGGCGTCTACAACTGCCGCAACGAAGCCCGCGACCTGACCTACCTGCGCTTTGCCTTTGGCGGCGAGATCGTCGCTCACGATCCCGGCCGGCAGCTCGACACCGGCATTCTGGCGGCGCACTGGCTGACCCTGGCCGAGATCCGCGCCCTGCAGGCGCAGCATCGCAGTCCGCTGGTACTGCTTTGCATCGAGGACTGGCTGGCGGGAAGGCGCTATCCGCTGGATTTGCTGACCCACTGTCAATGAGGTGGCTGCTGGCGCTGGCGCTCCTCGCGGCGGCGGCACCGCTGAGCGCTGGCGAGGCGATCAGCGTCTGTTACAACTACGGTTGTCTGAGCCAATCCGACGTGCACTACGCCGACGAGCAGCTGGCGCAGATACGGGCGCTGCTCGGCACGGCAGAGAGTGCCGCCGACGAGCGTGCGAAGCTGTCGCTGGCGATGGGCTGGCTGCTCGGCTGGGCCGGCCAGCAGACGCCGATTGCCGCCGACCGTGGCGGTAACACCGCCGACGATGGTGTCTATGGGCGGATGGATTGCATCGATCACTCGACCACCGGCACGCGCCTGCTGCGCTTGCTGGAGGCCCGCGGCTGGCTACGCTTTCATCGCGTGCTCGACCCGGTGTGGCGCGTGCTCTACCTGTTCCAGGTGCACCATGCGGCGCAGATAGAGGAGGTCGTGGCAACGCTCGGGAGCGAGTCGGGGGCGAACGCCGGCAACGGGGAAGCCGAGCCGGCGCGCTACGTCGTCGACAGCTGGTTTCGCGACAATGGTCAGCCGGCGCTGGTGATCGACTTGCAGAGTTGGCTGGATGGCCAGGAAGAGAACCTTGAACCTTAGCAAAGGCAGGAACATGAAGGTGGCAAAGACGGTGGTCGTCGGCTTGTCCGGGGGGGTCGATTCGGCAGTGGCGGCCATGCTGCTCAAGGAGCAGGGCTGGCATGTTCTCGGCCTGTTCATGAAGAACTGGGAGGACGACGACAGTGACGAGTACTGCTCGTCGCGACAGGATCTGGTCGATGTGATGAGCCTTGCCGACGTGATCGGCATCGACGTCGAGGTGGTGAACTTCGCTGCCGAATACAAGGAACGCGTTTTCGCCCACTTTCTCAAGGAATACCAACTCGGTCGAACGCCGAATCCGGACGTGCTGTGTAACTCGGAGATCAAGTTCAGCGCCTTTCTCGAACACGCGCTGAGCATTGGCGCCGATTGCATCGCCACGGGCCACTACGCCGGCGTGCGCGAGTTTGCCGGGGCATTCCAGTTGCTCAAGGCCGAGGACGGGACCAAGGACCAGAGCTACTTCCTGCACCGCCTGAATCAGCAGCAATTGGCGAAGACGCTGTTCCCGCTGGCCGGCCTGTACAAGCGCGAGGTGCGCAAGATGGCCGAGACGGCGGGGCTGCACGTCGCGCTGAAGAAGGATTCGACGGGTATCTGTTTCATCGGTGAGCGGCCGTTCAAGGAGTTCCTGATGCGTTACCTGCCCGCACGGAAAGGCGAGATTCGTGGCCTCGACGACAATCGCCTGCTCGGCGAGCACGACGGCGTCGCCTATCACACCATCGGCCAGCGCAAGGGGCTGCACATCGGCGGCGTCAAAGGGGGCAAGAGTGGTGACAGCGGTGACCACGACGCCTGGTTCGTGGCTCGCAAGGACATCGCCAGCAACACTCTGTATGTCGTCCAGGGGCACGCACATCCGGCGTTGCTGACCGACGAGCTGCGTGCCGAGGACCTCTCCTGGGTGGCCGGCCGGGCAGCGCACACGCACTGGGTGTACACGGCCAGGACGCGTTACCGCCAGGCCGACGCCGCTTGCGAAATCGAGCGCATCGATGCCGGCGCGTGCCTGATCCGCTTCGCCGAAGCGCAGTGGGCGGCGACGCCGGGCCAGTCGGTCGTGATTTACGAAAGCCGCGTCTGCCTCGGCGGCGGCGTTATCGCCTGATCGCGGCGGTGCTTGGACGCCCCTCGTGAGGCGCCACGGCTGTCGCGCGCCGGCTTCAGACCCACGCTTCGGCGCCTGGTGGTCGCGGGCGGTCACCGATGTTCGCCTCGGACTCGTCTGCCCCCGGATCTGATCGATGTTGGCCGGTGCGAAATGTCACGTTGAAGGGCGGCAAACTGTCGGAAAATTTTACAGTGGTAAGCTTTCTTGGTTGTTGAAGTGCGCTAAGTCTTTGATTGTGCGTTTTTAAATGTTTCTGGCACGGTACGTGCTTATAGTTCGTCGGGTCCCATGAAAGTTACAGCCCGCCAGGTTTGCCGAGTTCAATGGACTAACTAATACTCTCAAGGAGAAAATTGTGATGAAAAAAAGAATGTTGGCTTCGGCCATCTGCGGCCTGGGCCTTATGGCTTCGGGCGCTGCTTCCGCCTCTGTCATCGGGGGTGTCGATTTCGGCCCCTTCGGCTTCCACATCGATACCACCACGCTGGCCGAGACCTTTGTCGGCGCTAACGGCGACATCGCCCGGGGTTACGGCGTCATCAATACGATCAACGGCAACAACGCCTACGCCGGTACCGAAAAGTTGTTCTTCATCTTCGACAACTATGTCGCGAAGGATTACACCCCGACCACGGTCAACTTCTCGGGTGGCGTGGTCAAGATCTACAAGCGCGCAGACTTCAACCTGCTCCTGCAGGGCTCGGAAGGCGTCGGCGGTAACCTCGACCTGATCGATGACGGCATCCTGTGGGCGACGATGACCGGCCATGCGCAGCAGGGAACGGTCAATACCCTGTCGGCAAGCGGTCAATTCACCGGTGCGTCGCTGAGCTTCACGGGTGCGGGCCTGCTGGATGTCGACCAGACTCCGGGTAGCGGCCTGCTCGACGTGCAAACGCGCCTCAACGGGAACGACATCGCGGACGGCGTTGCTCCTGGTTTCGGTTTCGCGGACGTTGCCCTGACCACCTCGGCCAACAACTTCGTGCTCAACCCGTTCGACAATACGGCTGGCTGCCGGACCGGTGGGGCAGTTGCTGGTCAGTGGTGTCTTGCTGGCTCGGCCGACCTGCGCGGTACCATCATTCCTGAGCCGGGCGTTCTGGCTCTGCTCGGTATCGGCCTGCTGGGCGTGGTTACCTCGCGCCGCAAGAGCAAAGCCGCCTAATCGGGCTTTGCGGGGGGCGAATAGCCCTCTCGGTTCGGGAGCCCCGCTTGCTTGGCAAGCGGGGCTTTTTCGTATATAAACGGGCGATGCCGAACCCCGCCCTGATCCCGACCTTCCTGCGCGAACTGCTGGTCAGCCGCAGCCTGCCACGCGAGCCCGAGCCAGACTTGGTCATGGACGACCCGCAACAGGTTGCCGCCTACGCGGAAGCCGGTCGCATCGACGGCATCATGGCCTCGTCGTACCTGTTCCATTCGGCGCGTATCAGCCAGGTCGTCCAGGGGTGCAAGACTGTCCTCGACCTCGGCTGCGGTCCGGCGACACAGCTCGCCCAGATCGCGCAGTTCAATCCCGAAATCGCCTTCACCGGCCTCGACCTCTCGCCGGCAATGCTCGCCGACGCGCAGCGCCATGTGCAGGAGCTGGCCCTGAGCAACGTGGATTTCCGCCAGGGCGACATCACCCGCCTGGACAGCTTCGCCGATCGCAGTTTCGATGCGGTGATCAGTACCATGGCCCTGCATCACCTTCCGACCCTGCAACACCTCGACGACTGCCTGGCCGAGGTGGCTCGCGTGCTGCGTCCGGGTGGCGCCCTGTACCTCACCGATTTCAGTCGGCTGAAGTCGCTCAAGTCGGTCATTTTCTTCGCCTACATGAATGCCGACCATCAACCGCACATTTTTTCGCTGGATTACGAGCGCTCCTTGCGCGCGGCGTTCCTCAAGGAAGAGTTCGAAAGTCTGGTCAGCCGCCATTTTCCTTCCGAGGTCAGCGTTCAATCGACCTTCAAGGTGCCCTTCCTGGTGATCATCAAGACCGCGGATCACCCTTTGCCGGAGGCGCTTCGCCAGCGGATCGCGGCGATGTACAAGGCACTGCAGCCGCGCTACCGTCGTGACCTCAACGACATCCGCAACTTCTTCGCCCTCGGTGGCCTGCGCAACGATCCCTTCTCGTAGGCGCGCGCAGCAAAGTGGAGTGGCGTTGGGGTGTGGCTGGCTGTGGCCGGCGCCTTCAGGTCGCCGCCCCCATCCGCCCGCACGTCATTGCGAGGAGGCGTAGCCGACGCGGCAATCCAGAGGTCTTGTTTCTCGCCTGGCCGACGGGGCGCACCAGTCGTCAGAGAATGGAACTGGATTGCCGCGTCGGCTGCGCCTCCTCGCAATGACGACGGTGGCTGGCGAGTGCTTGTCCGGATTCGGCGACGCGGGTAGCGGCATGGAGCGGGTGAAATCCCGCCAGCGCACGGGTTTCGGGCGGCTGTCATGGTCGCTGAAAGTCTCGTCAAGAACGCCGCACAACACGACCCCGACAATCCTGCAAGGCCACCACGAACCCGCTGCGCGAAGCGGGTCGTGGCGCTGCGCTTGTGCGCCTCAGACGACCAGTTCGCCCGGTTCGATACACTGTGGAGGGGCGTGGCCGGCGCGGCGGCTTCAGGTCGCCGCCCCCATCCGCCCGCACGTCATTGCGAGGAGGCGCAGCCGACGCGGCAATCCAGAGGTCTTGTTTTTCGCCTGGCCGACGGGGCGCACCAGTCGTCAGAGAATGGAACTGGATTGCCGCGTCGGCTGCGCCTCCTCGCAATGACGACGGTGGCTGGCGAGTGCTTGTCCGGATTCGGCGACGCGGGTAGCGGCATGGAGCGGGTGAAATCCCGCCAGCGCACGGGTTTCTGGCGGCGGTCATGGTCGCCGAGAGTCTTGTCAAGAACGCCGCACTACACGACCCCGACAATCCTGCAAGGCCACCACGAACCCGCTGCGCGAAGCGGGTCGTGGCGCTGCGCTTGTGCGCCTCAGACGACCAGTTCGCCCGGTTCGATACGTCCCATGCCGATATAGACGTGGGCAGCCTGATTGAACAGGCTGTCGAGATCCGGCCATCTCGTCTCCGGAACGGCGCCGGTGATCCAGCCGTTCGGCGCCTGCAGGAAGAAACCGGTATAGCAGTCGTTCGCCTTGTCGCCGCCATCGTCCATGTTGCACAGCGCGAGCGGGCCGATGGCCGTGATGGGCACAGGGTAGCCGTCGTCGGCGCGGACGCCGAAGCCGATCACGTTGAAGCGTTCGGTGATGCTCCAGGTCTTGATGTCGTCCTTCGCCGAGGTGTCGATGGAAATCACTATCCAGCCAGCCTCCGCCGGCACTATCGCCTCAAACTGTCTCTTGGCCATCTTTCTATCCTTGAAGTTGTGAGCAGACTTGCGCAGCACCATTGCCGGCACAGGCGGAAACGTATCACGTTCGCGCGTTCACAAGAAGCGTGGACGGGCAGCGTTCCCTTGCCGTCCAGCGCTCCCGTTGGTCGGCAGAAGCGACGCAAGCAGGCGCCGCGGGCCGGTGCTCAGGCCGACCGGGTTGCTTGCGGCGAGGCGTCCAGCGTCACCTGCAAACGGCTGTTTGGATTGGCAGTGTTTCTTGCCAGTTGGGTGACAAAGGACGTCTGCCAGTTGTCGCGCCGGTAGCGCGGGTCGTCGCTGCCGACGCTGAAGCCGGCGAAGCGGGCGCCGAAGTCGATCTGCGGCTGCCCTGGCCACTCCTGCGGCTCGGCAAAGACCAAGGACAGACCGGTCGGCGCCTTCGCTACCTGGGGCCATTGCAGGTCATGCAAGGTCTTCCCGATCGTGGAAACGTCCGCTGACGTGATTCGGCGGTCGGAATCGACGTCGGCGACGAGCAGAGGATCGATTCGCGACCAGGCGGCAAAACCGTTGTCCGCTTGCCAGGCAAGCCGCGAAATGAGCGCCAGATCGGCTTTTTCCCAGGTGCCGTTGCCGTTGGTGTCGCCGACGTAGCCGACACTTTGTAGTCCGTCGCGGTCGGCGCCCGCGAGCGACTGCGCGTTGATCGACACCTGCTGGATGTCGAGCACCTGCTGCGTGCCGTACGGAGCCGTCGCCGGAACGCTGGCCACGAGGTCGAGCAGCGTGACCGTTCCGGCGTCAATGGCGGTTGCGGTCTCGATGTTTACCCGAAGCTCACCGGGAAGCGGGCGGTCGATCTTCAGCAAGGCATCGGCAGGCAGGCCGGAGCCGGGGAGCGCGGCGCTGATTTCCAGCAGCGCGGGATCGAAACGGATGACGAAGCTCAGTTGGTGCACCTCGCCCGGGCTGAGCAAGGTCAGCGGAAGGTGCTGGCCGGCGGCCGGCACATTGACCGCCTGGCCGGGCCCGCGCATGAAGTCGGGCAGCGAGAGCTGCGTTGCCGGCACGGCGTCGAGCGTGAACGAGGTGCGAAAATCGTCGCCGAAAACAACGTCGCCGTCGCCGTTGCCGTCAAGGTCACTCCATGCGCTGTGAAACGCCTGCGGCCCACTCCTCAGCGTCAGGCGGTAGGTATCCGCGAGCAGGCCGCCGCCGCCGACCAGGTAGCGCAAGCCCCGGTAATCGGCGTCGATGACCAGCGACCCGTTGACCACCCCGGCACTGCCGGTGAGAACGATGTCCGCCGCGCCGAGACTGGTGAGCGCTGAGTCGTAGAGGTTGATCCTGCCGGCCTCGAAGACGTCGTTGAAACGCACTGCAAATCCGCCATGGTCGTAGCTGAACGAAGTGAGCTGCAAGGGCGGCGGCAGAACCGTCACGGCCAGCGGATCGAGCGAATAGCGGCCATCTTCGTCCACGGCCGTGGCACGAATGAGCACTTCGCCGAGTACTCCGCTGTAGCGGTGGCTGACTTGGCCGGGATTGCCGTCGATGTCGACGATCTGTCCGTCGCCCCAGTCGATGCGCCAACCATCGATGCGGTCGTCGCCCGGATCGCTGCTGCTCAGTTCGAGCGTGAAATCCTCGTTGGCGTAGGTCGCCTGCAAGCCCCCGGCGCTCAGCGTCGGGGCGACGTTGGCCGGGGTGACGATCACGCGGACGGCGGCGATATTCGATTCGACCTCCTTGCCGAGCAGGCGATAGCTGAAGCGATCGGTGCCGTTCCAGTCGGCTTGCGGGCTGTAGGTGAAGCTGCCGTCGGCATTGACGGCAACCTTGCCATGCAGCGGGCCGTCGACGAGCACGGGGACGATGCCGCTCGTTGCGCTGCCGAGCCTGTCGCCAGACTGCACGCCTGAATCGTTGTCCAGGACGGCGATGCGCAGTGGAGTGTCCTCGGCGGTGGTTGCCTCGTCGTCCCGCGCTGCAATCGCTTGCCCGCCAGCGAGCCGCAGGTCGCGGACGGTGACCTGGCTGCTGGCCGCGGCGGCACCGCGCCCAAAGCCGATCAGGTCGAAGCTCAGGTTGACGACCGTACCGGGGGCAATGCCGGCCAGGTCGACGACGACCGACACGCCGTCGGCCGCGTTGTGCAAGGTCGTGACGCCGGCGGCCCTGTGCTCGCTCCCATCCGCTTGCAGGTTGAGGATCGCGTCGCTGTTGGCAAGGCCGCTGCCACCCAACAGCGATTGCCCGGTGCTGGCGTCGATGAGCGCCACTTCGAAGGCGTCGTCGGGGGCGGCGTCGACGTCGTCCAGGGCGATGTCGGTGAGGGTGAAGGACAGCGTGCGGTCGTTGGCGCCGACGACAAAGGCCTGGTTGAGGCGGGTCTGCGACGAGGCCGCTTCCCTGAGCGTCGCAGCACCCTGCGCGAAGGCGACTTCGCCGCTGGTGGACCAGGCAGAGCCGTCGATGAAGGCGGCGTCAAGCAGGGTGGGGTTGGCGGCAATGCTGAACTGTGCGATCGCAGCGCTGAGCGTGTCGCCCGTCTGGTCGTTTGTTTCGGCTGGGCGCAGCCGGCTGAGCCGCAGGGATCCCACGTTGCGGCTCAGTGGCAGCGGTGCGCCGGGAGGGGTGGAAGGATCGTACGGCAACGGTGCCGAGTCGGTGCCGGCGAGCAGACCGTGCAGCGCGGCGAGTTCGCTGGAAGTGGGCAGGCGACGCACGCCAGGCGGAAGCGTCGAGGCCATCAGGTCGTGGCTGTCGCCGGTGTGCTCGAGTCCCGCCGCGTGGCCGTATTCATGGCGCAGAACGGTGAGCAGATCCATCCTGCCCTCGGCGTCGGAGCCCTGCCTGGCGATCCATTCGAACGGGTTGCTGGTGGGCAGGAACTCGGCGTTGTCGGAGGGCGTGAGGTCGATAAACCAGCCGTAGCCGGCGGCATTCTGGTCCAAGGCTATACGCACATTGTCCTGATCCACAGTCATTTTCCCCAGCGTGCCACCGGGCAGGTCTAGGTAGGTGACTAATGCTGCATTGGCGCTACTCACACCACCGGCCAACGGGACAGATTCGTGCCAGGCTACGACGTTCTTGTCCTTGACAGCGGTTGGGGATTTGGAGATTTTCCAGATTCGGTAACCGTCACTGCTGCTGCAGACTTCAGACGCCGTGTAAGCCGCAGTGTTCATTGAATGAAACTGATAATGGAGCCTGACTTTCCACCCGTTGACCTCCGCGTCAATAATCGCCGAGTCGTCGCCAAAATAACCGTCGTCTGGTTTATAATAAAACGCTTTGTGCTCGCAGTATGCGCGATGTTCTTCACACTTCGCCGGAAGAAGCGAGCCGTGGGCTGGTGTTTTAATAATATTAGTTTTTGACCGGTCAAAAGGCCCCGTGTTTGCGTACCATTTTCTGATGTCGCGTCCTTCGAATTGTGTAAAGTACAACGACGCCTCGAAATAAGGAAAGACCGGTATTTGTTCTGGGTATGCTCCTGACTCTGTGTGAATGTTTTTCAAGGGTATGTTTGGCACTACATGGCAGATTCCCATTTCACGCGACTTTTTCTGCCTACTATTCCTGGAGGCCTCTGCCTGCGCTATAGAAACAATAGGGCTAGTTGACCCTGAGTGGTCCATGTAATCTAGCGCGACCATCTTATATCCTCCTCGATAGAAATAGGGTTCTATTTGAACACGGTCGCCTACCTCTTGAATTTCCGTAGTAAGCGCCCGGGAAAAAATCCGATTGATGTTATCGGTTTGGCGCGAAAATAAATCAGTGCCTAAGAGAGCATTAAGACTTCTAGCCATCGGCGTGGTCACCGCTTGCAGAGCGGGCGGCCGTAATATTATTCCGAACTGGCGGTCATAATGTTCTTCTCCTCTGCTTGAAAACCCAAGTTGCGAAAGTGCTTTCCTGAGGTTCTCATAAGGGTTGCCGCCTGTCTGCATAAGATCGACATTTCTCTTGTACTTTAGCCAGCGCTCGGCATGTGCCATTCTTCCGATTCCAGTGGAAATTTCATCGAATGTTTCTTTTTCGGCATTCGACTTGCTGAAATCCAAAAGATCGGCACGGCCGTTTAGATTACTGGCTGACGATCCGATCGCCCAAAACCACCCCGCGGAGCGTGCAGCAAGTTCTCGGTTTGACGCCAGTAAATCCGGGTTTCTCATCAGCTCAGCTCCCGTAGGCTGGCCCGCTAAAGGGTGGCTAGACAGGTAAGCTGCAAAAGCCCCGTAATTTGCCCTTCCCGTAATTTGTTTTAGACCGCGTCCCTTGAAGAGCCAGCCATCGCCGCTAGCGATGTTTCCGTTGCCTAGGTAGGCGTTGGATTCACTACCGTAGACGGTATTGGCAATACGAACTTGTCGATCGTGAGGGACGGTTGCCTCCCCAGCTTGCCTGCCCAATAACTGCGCCAGTGTTCTTGTGCTCCCGGCAGCATCGACCTCTTGATGTGTTCTCAAGTAGGAAAAGGTACTGGCGAGAGCGGCTTGCGAGTAATTAAAGCCCTCGGTGAGATCTCTCATGCCACCGGATTCTTGCTTTATCTGGGCAAGAAAAGCCGCAATTCTTTGCGGTGTTGTGATCTCGAACTCCAGCATGGCGCTCTGTAGGGGTGCGATCCAGTCTCCATAGTTTACCCCTCGTACGTTCCCCATTATGTTGCCAAGGGACTCTGCTGTCATTTGGCTGCCAATGCTCAACGCGGTGCCTCCAATGAGCAGTGCTTGTTGGTCGATTATGCCTCCAGCGGGGTTGCCTTCACCAAATAGCGCCGTTCGAATTGTCTCGGTATCTCCATTCAGAATTCTTATCGACTCTCGGGTGCCGTTCGTTTGAGTGGCGGCGTAAATCGCTACAAAGTCCAATAGTACTTCATTCTGCTTGTTGAGCTGCGGGCTCTCGGGAGTGCCGTTGCTCGGGTTTTCTCCGAACGTCCGTGTTGAAGGATCAAAGTTTCTTAGATGAGGGTTTAGCAGTAATGAGGAAAGGTTTCTTGAGTTAACATAGTCCCATTCGCGATTGGTATAAGCCTCTGGGTTGGTGATTGCCGGCGGTGGCGTTCTCGGAATCACTCCGTTTATCACTTCGCTGCCACTGACCGTCCGTTGGTTTTGCGTAGAGACGTAGTCTGTCCTGACTCCGAGGTTGAGGCGGTTCCCGAGGTCGTTGGTGCCGGCGAACCAGAGGTTTGGGCGTTTCTCTCCTTCCAGTGTCTTGTTTTCGGCTTGCCCAGCGACCATCAGATCAAACACCCAGCTCGTGCCCATCGCTGCAGTGGGGTTCGTCTTGTCGGTCATGTCTTCCCAGCCCACGAGCTGCTGACTTCCGGACGGAAAGAAATCGAGCCAGTGCGGTGCGTTGTAGGCGTTCAGCCAGGCGACGTCATGCTCGGAAAGCGTGACGGGCGGCAGCGGGGTGGTGCGCGTTCTGGCTCGTCCCCGTTCCGTGATTTGCTCGGTAAGGGTGGTGGCGTAGGCGGTCTTTCCATCGATGATCTGGTCAAATTGCCGCAAGGCGATGTGCTCGGCGTCGTCGATTGCGCCGTTGACCGTGATTTCTCCCGTATTGACTGCGGAGAGGCCAAAGCCAAGGTACTTCAATCGTTGCTCCACCCGCCACACGTCGAGAAGGTCGTTCTCGGCGCCTGGTCGCGCGCTGAGGCCGGCTGCGCCGTCGAAGGGGTGATACCCCGGATTGTTCAGCGGCCGATCGCCGAAGAAAACGGTCTCGGCCGCTCTCGCGTAATCCACGACGCGCAGTTTCAGGAGCAGGCGCTTTTCCGGATCGTTCCTGTCGTAGCCCTTGAGGGAGAGGGTGATGCCGGCAGCAGGCAGCGTCCTGCCCTGGCGCAGGCGATCGACATCGATTTTCGGCGCGAGGAAGACGATGCCGCTGTCGCGGAGCGTCTTCTTGCCCAGGTCGGTGCTGACCGCTTGCAGTCCGGAGTAGGTCGCACTGGTCGCTGCCTGCGCCGACGTGAATCCATCCTCGCGTTCGGCGGTGAGCAGGAAGCCCTGGCCGTCCCTGACCAACTGCGCAGCGCCGCCGACCTCGATGTTTTCCCAGTTGATGTTGAAGTCCGCGTCGTTCAGATCCTCCAGCGTGCTTGCGTATTCGTCACGGATGAGCTTGAAGAGGTCTATGCGGGCGACGTCGCCGTAGTTGATTTCAGGGACTTTTCTGCCTGCGTCAGGGGCGAAGGTCGTCGGGAGGAACTGGCCGCCATCGACCGGCGCCGTGAATTCCACCGCGTCGGGTTGCAGTAGTTGGCTGGTCGCCATTCCGTGGATCCAGCCGGAAGTCAGTTGCGGGCTGTCGGCGAGGTTCAGCTTGCTCGGAGTGACGACCTGGGTCGTCACGCCATCGATTCGCTGGCGATCGATCGGCAGGGGTCGCGGCGACGCCTGCCTGGCGAGCGAATTTCTTTCCGCGGCGGCGATGAGCGCGTCCAGGTCCCAGACCAGAAGGCCGCTCGGCGGCGGTGCTTCGCCAATGGTCGGCCAGTAACGGATGTCGGCCCACAGCGTCCTGCCGCCGTCGGTCACTTGCAGGCGTGAAAAGTTGGCGTCGATGATCGGCGAGGTCGCGCCGAGGTACTCCGGCGCTGCACCGAAGGGATTCCTGACGATACCGATCTTGCCGCCTGCCTGCCGGGCGCCGTTCTGAGGGTCGTCCAGCGCGTACAGCGGATCGACGAAGTCGAAGAAGTAGTCGGCGACCAGCGCGTATTCGCTGCCGTTGCGCGCAACGATCACCGCTGGCGATTGCGCACGCTGGATATTCAGCTGGTAGTTCCCGTCGAGGCGGCTCATGCCGGGCAGGGCGCCGGACATCGGGATTTGCCTGAAGACCGGCGTTCCCTGAAGTCTTCCCGAATTGCTCAACTCGACGGTGATCGTGGCCAGGCCCGCGTTGTCGTCAAGTGCGTCGCTGAGCAGCAGTCGCAGCGTATTGCCCTTGATCCCCGCGGACGCAATGTACTGCGGCCCCTTTCCTTCGCGGGTCGGGAAATCGACCTGCACGAAGGCGCCGGTGCCGGTGGCCGCGAGGCGGCCGCTTCGTTCCTGTAGTTGATCCAGGTCCAGGATGAAGACGTTGCCGCTGTCCGGCTGGCTACGCGCCATGGCCACGTCGATGCGCTGCTTGCTGGCAGTGAGCGCCAAATAGCTGTGGGCGCCGTGCGTCAGCGCCAGGTCGATATATCCGTACGGCGCGTTCTGGCCGCTCACTGCCGCGGGCAGCTCGACTTGCCGGATGGCCAGGAAGTCGCTGGCCGTTTCGTCGATATTGACGCGCAGGAGACGGTAGTTGCCAGCCGGGTCGTAGTGGCCGCCCTCGGCGACATAGAGCCACTGCCCGGAAACGGCCAGGCTGCTGACATTGGCCGTTCCGACGCTGAAGCTGGTTGTTGCGCTCATGGTGGCCGTATCGATGACATGGATGGTGCCGTGCGCGCCGGCGACGAAGACGAGGCGGTTGTCGAGGCTGAAGGCGATCTGGTCGGTCTTGCTGCCGCCACCGACGGTCGGGTCGCCGTTGGCGTCCAGATAGGGGATCTCCTTGACGATCTCGCCATTCCTGAAAATCTGCATCCGGTTGGCCAGGGTGACGACGCTGAAGTCGGTCTGTCCTGCGAGGGCGACGTGGCCCGCCTCGCCGTTGGCCAGCCAGCGTGTCGCGCCGGGATTGGCCGGGTCGACGGTTTGCAGCATGCGCTGCACGGTGATCACATGGAGTCCCAGTGCCAGCTGTGGCGGAAGGTCGATGTCCACGGTCATGCGCGCAGCACCGGGTGCGACCGCTGCGAGGTCGACCACCTTCTGCCACAGGCGCATGCCGTCGCGCATTTCCTGACTGTCGTTTCGCCAGACGGCGGAACTCGCTTTGCCGTACGGATCGAGCTTGGGCTCCTCCGGGGAGATCCACACTCGCAGGGCGCTGGCTTGCGCCGCCATTCCGGGGACTGTCGCCGGCTGGAGGTCTTCGAGGGTCAGCTGCAGCTTCCCGGCAGCGAGCATTTTGACGTCGGTGATGCGCGGCGAAGTGCCCGTATCCCGGGTGCCCGATCCGCTTTCTCCGGGCGTCGCGATGGTCAGCGTGAGTTCGCCGTTGTCGAGGCTTCTCTGGACCGGGACGACCTGGTAGACGCCGCCGAAATCGAGGTTGATGGCGTAGATTTCCGACATTCCGGCGAACATGCCGATCAGGTTCGTCGCTGCGCCGGCACCCGTCAAGCCGCCGTTGGCCAGGTTGCCAGCCAGCGAAATCGCCAGCGAATTCGTCGTCAGGGCAAAGACGTTGACGCCGTTGCCGCGCACTTTCAGCGCACCGGTCTGATGGTTGCTGCGGGTCTTCACGAGAACGAGATCGCCGGAAGCGCTGACGCCGCTGTACGGTGGGCTGGCGGTGCGGGCGACGAGCCGGCCCTGCGCGTCGGTGCCGACGAAGCCGTTGTCCAGGAGCCACCATTTGTCCTGCACGATGCCATTGACGTCGGGGGCGGTGCCGCGGCGCAGAAACAGGACTTCGTCGCCGACTTCGACCCCGACCTCGTCCTGCAGCGGGATCGCCAGTTGCACCGGGACGCTGCTTGCCTGTTCGCCGAGATCGAGGCGGAACGCAGCGAGGGTTTGCAGGACCTCCGGTTCCGGCGCAGACATTCCCGTTTCGGCGAGCAATTCGGGCACGGCGATGCGCCGTATCGAGACCAGCGCATCGTCGCGCAGGGCTCCCGCTCCGATCATCACCGTTTCGCCGGTCGCCGCCTGCACCACGCCACCCTGGTCGGCGGCGATGGTGATGCCGGCCGGGGCGGCGGTGTTCGGGTCATCGTCGGTCAGTGCGGCGGCCTGCACACGCAGGCGGATAGTGCTCTGGCCGATGACCTGGTCGCTGACGCCGCCGTAGCGATCGACGACGCTGGCCAGGTGAACGATGGCGACGCTGACTTCGCCAGGTCGCAGGGCGGTGATCAGCCCGTCTTCGCCGAGGCTGGCGATGCTCGCGTCGGAAACGAGGTAGCGCGTGCCGCTGTACACCGGCGGGGTGGCCGGGATGACGATGTCGAAGCTTTCGCCGCTCTCCGGGTCGAGGTAGCTTTCCAGCGTTTCCGGTGTGCCGGAGAAGTTCGTCTGGCTCGCCGTGTGGATGTCGATCGGCTGATCGCTGTAGGGGTCGGGCAGGCGTACCTTCAATTGTCGTGTGTCGCCCGGCATCAGGGTGAGCGTGCCCGGGTAGACGTCCGGCTCGATGGACAGACTTTCGTCGCCGCCGTAGCCGCTGGCACTTTCGTTCTCCTCTGCGCCGGCTTCGCGGTCGAAGGGCAGCGCCGCAGCGCGAACGTTGATCGCCGCGGCGGCCTGGACCAGGCGTCCATCGTTGTCTACGCGCTGAATCATGAGCAGCGCCGGGCCGACGCCGGTCGCCCGGACAATGTCGTGCGTGTCGTCGACCTGCAGCGGGTTCGGCAAGCGGCCACCGAGCTCCGTCAGATCGGCGCTGCCGAGCGTGAGATAGGCGGCGTCGGTGATGGCGACGGACTGCTCGTCCGCGAAGTCGGCGCTTGCCTGCAGGCGGGCAAACTGGCCACTGGCCAGCGCCGGCAACTGCGCGAGATGCAGGCGCAGCAAGCTTGCGCCACTGACGTCGATCGTCAGCTCGAGCGGAGCGCCGGCGGCGAATCCGTCATCGGCCTGCAGCGTCAGCGTCGCTGCACCGCTGTAGCCGGCTTCCGGGGTGAAGCTCAGCGTCTGGCCGTCGGCTTCTATTCGGCCGCTGCCGTGGTTGCTGCCGAGAACGCGCCAGAACAGCGTGTCGCCCTCGAGGTCCTCGGCGAACTTGCTCAGCGCGCCGCGCGCGGCCAGATCGGTGTGCGTCCTGAGTGCTGCGGAAGCGCCGTTTGCCGTGTTCGTCGCCGTCGGCGCGCGATTGGCCCTGAAACCGTAATTCGCGTAGAGGACCTGGCGGTCGGCGCTGTCCATCCGGCCGTCGCCGTTGATGTCCGCCACACGGTCCTGTGCGGCAGCGGCTTGCTCCCAGGCCTGGCTGTCGGCGGCGTCGACACGGCCGTCGCGGTCGAGGTCGCCGGCGACGCTGATGCGTAGCTGTGCTGCACCGTTGCCGGTGATGCGAATCAGCTTGACGCCGGCGTCGCTGACGCGCAACAGGCGGGTGAGCGTGCCGTTCATCGTGGTGCTGCCAATGATCTGGGCGCCGACGACTTCGAGCCGGGCGTCGGCGGGGAGCATCGTTTCGAGCGCCAGGATCACGGCGCCCTGAGCCCCGGGCGCATGTATCGTCGATTCGATTTCACTCTCGCGCACACTGAAGGCGAGGTTGATGCCCGTATCGGCGTTCAGCTCGCCGGCCCAGGCGTTGGCGTCGCTGCTGCCCCAGTGCACGGCGGCGCCGAGGTAGGCGGTGAGAGGGTCGGTGAGCACTTGCCCGCCAGCGGCGTAGGCGATCGGCGTCCCCGGATCGCCGTCGTCGAGGTGGCGGACGAGGATCAGCCGGCCGGCGCTGTCGTAGCGGTAGGCGATGGCGGTGGCGCCACCGGCGCCGTCAGGAGCCGTAAGGCGCACGATGCGCCCGGCGCTGTCGCGCTGCAAATCCAGGCGCTCGGCGAAATCGCCGTTCACCGCCACGATGCCGGCGTCCGAAACGAGCCAGGATTGGCCGTCGGCGAAGGCGATGCGGTTGATCGTCCCTTGCGCGTCGAGCGTGTAGCGCGTGCCGTCCGGAGCGGTCAGCGTGTAGGCACCGGGCACCCAGGGCAGGCCGCTGTCCTGCGCGTAGAGTCGATCACCCTGGCGCTGGAGACGGTCGGCGCCGCTGCGCGCCTGGTCGGCGTGCGCCTGCAGTGTCCAGCCGCGGTCGCCGCTGAACGACGGCCGCCAGACCTGCGCTGCGCCGGCTTCGCTGCCCAGGCGTTCGCCTTGCACGCCGAGAACGAACGAGAGCTGGGTCAGGCCAGCGCTGGCGTCGGCAAGATCGGCCGGGATAGTCAGCCAGACGCGCGCGCCCAGCGCCCACGCGGCGCTTGCCCCGTTGGCCAGCATTGCCGGCTGGTCGCTGCTCAGCCGGCTGGCGAGAAGCGGCAGCGTCCAGTTGCCAAAGTCGCCGCGGTTGTCGGCCGGCGCGCCGCTATTCGTCGGCTGCCAGTGGCGGATGAGGGCCAGCGTGTGGCCGGCAAGGGTCAGCGCGGCATCGGTCTGGCTGTGGCTGGCGAACGTCTTGTCGGCGCTGTCGATGATCAGCGTGGTGGCGATCTCGCTGCTGCGGCCAGCGAGGTCCCAGGCGGTCAGGCGCAGCTGGTAGATGCCGTTGTCGAGCTGCTGTGGATCGAGCGTCGCCAGGGCCAGCGTTTGCGCGACGCTGATCGCCGGCGTTTCGGCCTCGGCCAGCGTTTGCCAGCGATTGCTGCCGGCGACGGCGATTTGCAGTTGCCAGCCCATCAGTTGGCTTTCCGCGATGCGGGCGGCGAGGGTCGTGCTGGCCCGCACTTCGTGCGGCTGGCTGCTCGCGCTGGCGCCGGCAAGCGTGCCGCTCCACGCCAGTAGCGGCGCCGCGGTGTCGGCCGGGTCCCTGACGCGCAGGGTCTCGGTGTGGGTGGCGCTGAAGCCATCGCGGTCGGTGGCCAGGACGCGCATTTCGATCAGTCCGGGCTGGCTGGCGCTGAGCCGGACGCGTCCGGCACTGTCGAGCGCAACACTCTGCCAGCTCCCGACGCCGCTTTCCGCGTTGATTGCCGAGCCACGCACGGTCACTGCGAGTTGCGCGATGCCGCTCCAGGCGTCGGCGCGCACGCTGGCCAGGATCGTTTGCCCCGGCAGCGCGGGCGCGCTCGGCGTGGTCGAGACGACGATCTTCGGCGCGTTGGCTGCCGCTTCGGCGAGCACTCGCAGGGTGAACACCGCCGTTGCCGTTCCGCTGCGCGCCTGGCCGTCGTTGACCGTGGCACTGACCGCAAAGTCGCCGATCTGTCCGGCGCCGGGCGTCCAGACGAGACGCCGACTGTCGGCGTCGTAGCGGGCACCTTCGGGAAGGCCGCTGAAGCTGATCGCCAGCGCCGCGCTTTGAGCCGGGCCGTCGGGGTCGCTGAGCGAAATCCCGTTGCTTGCAGCGGCGAAGACGACCGGGACGCTCAGCGTGTCGCCGATCACGACGGCGTGATTGCTGGCGCTGATCTGCGGTCGCCGATTGACGTCGAAAACGCGTAGCTGCACGCTCTGTGTGGTCAGCGAGTTGTCGGCAGCGCGGCCGTCGTTGGCGCGAAAAGTGACGCTGTACGAGCGGCTGTCGGCGCTGCTGTTGTCGACGACATCCCCCGGCGTCCATTCGAAACGGCCACTGCTGGCGTTGAACGAGACGCCGGCCGGCGTTTCCTGGTCATGCACCAGGCTCAGTTGCACGGCGTCGCGATCGGCATCGGAGGCGACGACGGTGAAGGCCAGCGTCTCGCCTTCGTCGATCAGCTGCAGCGCTATCGGCACGATGCGCGGTGCCTGGTTGGTGTTGGCGACGACGATCTCGATGTCGCGGCTGAAGCTGGCCATGCCGTCGCTGGCGGTGACGCTGAAGCGCCAGTGGCCGGCGCGCAACGCGCTGCCATCCGGGTCGCTGCCGTCCTGTGCCGCGAAGAGATCGGGAGTCCAGTCAAACGCCGCGCGACCGCCGTCGGCGCTGAAACCCATGCCGCGCGGCATGCCGGCGACGCGCCAGTGCAGCGCATCGGCGTCGCTGTCCTGCGCGAACACTTCGAGGGCCAGTGGCTGCCCCTCACGAGCGTCGATGCGCAGCGGGCTGGTGTTCACCGAGCCGCCGGCGTTCCCGGCAGCGACGCGATCGTCGGCGAGGGTCTGCCCGTTGACCCGCACGCCGAGCAGCTCGGGTGCGGCGTTTTGCGAACGAACGACGATGCGCAGCGTGTGCCGGCTCACGTTCGGCAGCGGCTGTTCGGGGGTGCCGAAGCCGCCGTTCTGCGGTGGCAGCCCGCTGTCGGTAACGATCAGCTCTACGTCGCGGCTGCCAAGGTCGTCGGCGGTCGGTGTCCAGCGCAGCGTCGCGTGTCCGTACTGGCTGGCCGGAATCAGCTCGGCGCCGAGTGGCAGGCCGTTGCTCGACCAGCTCAGCGGGTCCTGGTCGAGGTCGCTGGCGACGATGGCCACCGACAACGGCTGGCCGACCAGCGCGACGACCTGGCGTGGCGCGGCGATCAGCGGCGCTTCGCTGACGCTGTGCACGCTGACGACGAAGGAGCGCGTTGTGCTGAGCGCCTGCGTGGCGTTGCCATCGCCGTCGTCGCTGGCGGTAATGGTGACCGTGTAGTCGCCGCGGTCGCCGGCACCGGGGGCAAAGCGGATGCTGCCGCGCAGTTGGCCCGTTTCCTGACCAGGCGCTTGCTCGCCAGTCGGCGGCGGCAACTGCGTGTAGCTTGCGAAATGCGGCAGGCCGCTGATCGTGATGGCGATCGGATTGCCGTCGACGTCGCCGACGCTGAACGGGATTTCGAGCACGCCACCGGCGTCGACGAAGGTATTGCCCAGGTCGCCCATCTGTGGTGCGCGGTTGGCGTTGCCGACGACGATCGGCACGACCAGCTGGCTCAGTGCGGGTGTTCCCATACCGTTGCCGTCGTCGGTCGCGGTGACGACGACGCTGTAGCTGCCGGCCTGGGTGTAGCCCGGCGTCCACACGATTTCCAGGGTGTCGGGGTCGAAAAAGGCGCCTTCCGGCAGGCCGCTGAGCTGGTAGCCGACGCTCGGCGCGCTCGTTTCCGGGCCGATCGCTGCACTGCCCGGACGCATGCGCACAGCTGGCGTGAAGGCCGGGTTGTCGGGGTCGAAGGCGAAGACACTGATGCGTAGCGGCTGGCCTTCGAGGACCCGCCAGGTTTCGCCGGCGGCGAAGATTGGCGCGCCGTTGGCGTTGGCGACGTTCAGGACGACATCGCGGTCGAGCACGCTGCGGCTCGTTTGCCCCGAGGGCGCCGTCCAGGTGGCGACGACGCTGACCGGCACGCGGTAAGTGCCGTGCTGGTCGAAGCCCGGCGTCCAGGCCAGCCAGCCGGTCTGCGCGTCGAGTGTGGCGCCGCCTGGCAGCCAGCGCGCGCCGTACTCGACGCTGAGCGTCGTGCCGTCGGCCTGTGCGCGACCGGGCAGCATTCCCGGTACGCCGGCGGCAAGCTGCAGCGCCCAGGCCTCGCCCTCGCGCAGGGTTTGCGCGGCGACGGCGGCCAGGACGGGTTGCGCGCGAGCCTGTTCGACGGTGATCGTGAATGTGCGGCTGGCGGTGCTCTTGCCGTCGCTGGCGAGGACCGTGACTGCCGCCCAGACGCCGGCCTGATCGTGGTCTGGCGTCCAGCTCAGGACACCGCTGGCCGCGTCGAAGACGGCGCCGTGTGGCAGGTTGCGCAGCGCCAGCGTCAGGCGGTCGCCGTCGGCGTCGGCGGCGAGCAAGGGCAGCGACAGCGTTTCACCTTCGGCGAGGGTGACGTCGTCAATGCCCTCGATCACCGGCGCGCGGTTGCCGCCGATCACCGCCAGGCGGAATTCGCGCAGCGCGACGCCGCCGCGGCTGTCCTCGACACGCACCATGAATCGCGTACTGGCGTCGGCGCTGGCGAGTGGCGTCCAGTCAAGCGTGGCGGTCGCGTGCGCGGCTTCGCCGGACAGGTCGATCCCGGCCGCTGGCGTCAGCGTGACGCCGGCCGGCGCGTCGACCAGCTGCCACCAGAAGCGCGTTCCGTCGAATTCAATCGCTTCAATCGCTTCAATCGCTTCGATCGCTGCGAACGCTTCGGTCGCTTCGGTCGCTTCGATCGCTTCGATGCTCGCGCTCCATGCCTCGCCGACGCGCGCCGGCGGCAGGAGGTCGCTGTCGACCAGACCGGCGAGCGAAAGGGTCGGTGGCCGGTTGTCCTGCGGGAGAGCGAAGACGCCGTGCCCGAGGTTGGCCTTGAGCAGCTCGCTCAGGCCGGCGCGCGGCACTGTTTCGCTGCCCGGCGTGACGCGAACGGTCTGGCCGGCAATCGTTGCGCCGACCGCGAGGCGCCCGCCAAGCGCCTGCAGCGCGGCGCCGAGGTCGATGGTCCAGAGGTCGGCGTGGCCGGATGGACCATCGCTGGCCGGCTGGGCGTCGGCGATGGTGCCGGCAAAGTAGCGGCCGGCGTCGAGGAGCAGGAGCAGGGGGCCCCGGATTTCGTCGCTGCCGATATTGGTGACGCTGACATCGTAGCTGACCTCACCGCTGGCACGGCTGGCGCGGGTGTTGCTGAAACCGAGCTGCAGCCGGCTGCTCATGTCGGCAAGGGCGGTGAAGCGGCTCGAAAAGCCGCTCTGCAGCGGCGTCCCGGCGGCGCTCTGCAGGCTGGCGGCGATGTCGATCCGGAAGTCGCCGGCGGCGAGGCCACCGATCGCCAGCCAGGCAGTGCGGCTTGCGCCATCCCAGCGCACCGCTTGCGGCTCGCTGCGCGCATTGGCAGTGCCCGCCGTGGCCCCGTCGCTGGCGAGCGCGGTGAGCACGAAATTGCAGGGATCGAGGACGCTGCGCGGGTCATGGCCAGCGCTGCCGTCAGCCAGGGTGCCCAGCCACATCGCCTGGTCGAAGACGACGCCGATCTCGTTCAGCGGCAGCGGCACGAGCGCGCCGTCAGGGACGGTGATTGCCTCGACGAGTGGTGCGCGCTGCAGGGAGATTTCGTCGATGCGCGTCGTTTGGGCGACCAGGATGCGCCCGTCGCCAGTGGCGACGATGCTTTCGCCGCGGCTGCCACCGCTGGCCACCTGCAGCGCTTGCCGGCTGGCGAGTTCGACCATCCACACCGGTGACTGCTGCGGCGTGCCCGTTGCACCCGCGCCGACGTTGCGCTGGCGAAGGTTGCTCGAAGCGAAGAGCAGTCCGTCGAGGCTGCTCCCGGCGGCGCCGAAAGCGATGCTGTCGACGATGCCGGAGAGACGATATTCGAGTTCGGCGCGGCCGACGGAGCGGCCGCCGAGCGGGAAGCTGACGATCTCGCTGGTCGCCTGCAGTTGTGCCCCGGCGACCTCGCTGCCGCTCCACTTGACGCCCCACAGGCGGCCGTCGGCGGCGAAGGCCAGGTCGCCGACGCGCTGATTGCTGAAGTGCCGCCAGGCGCGGGCGCGGTCGCTTTCGGCGGGGTCGAAGATTTCGATGCCGCCGCCCGAAGAAACGTAGATCCAGCCGCTGCCCGGGTCGATGGCCAGCGCATGGGTCAGCGGCTCGCCGCCCGGTCCGCGATGGCGTTCGATGACCTGGCCGCTGTCCACGTCGACCTGCAGCAGTTCGGCGCCGGTCGTCAGCCAGAGCTGGCCGAAGCGATCGACGGCCATGTCGAGGATAGGCTCGGCGAGCGTGAACAGCGGCGCCAGGCGCGCGTTGAGGAGCTGCGCCGAGGCGGGGACTGAATTCGTGGCCGGGCCGCCATTGCTGTCGAGGTGGAAAACATGGTTGCGCTCGCTGCCGGCGCTGGCCAGGAAACTGTGATCGGGCAGCTCGACCAGCGCCTGCGCGCCGATGTCGGCGTCGCTGGCGGCGTAGCCGCTGGCCAGGCCGCGCACGCTGAACGGCGCGAGTACCGAACGCAGATCGCTGCCCTGGCTGTCGGCGACGTGCCCGGGCAGCAAGCGTGACGCTTCGGCGAACAGGGCGTTCGCCGCATAGCTGCGGTCGGCCGTGGCCAGTGGCAGCTCGGCAGTTGCCGGCAGCGACTCGTTGCTGCCGATGGCGTCGAGGATCTCCTGCCGTGCGCCGTCGTCGGGCAGAACGGCGTTGGCCAGCGACGCGGCCTCGCGGTTGCCGGCGCGGTCGGTGGCGGCGGCAAGGAACTCATAGCGCTTGCCGGCGCTGCCGGTGAAGATCGCCTGGCCGATCGTCGGGTCGACCTGACGTTGCCAGAGGCGAAAATCGCCACCGTCTTCGGCGACATAGACACTGACCGACTTGACGCCACTGCCCGTGCCGCCAGCACTGCCCGCGGCAGGCGGCGTGTCGTCGGCCTGCCAGCGGACATCGAAGCTTGGTGCGCCGTCGGCGTTATCACCGAGGGCGCTCGCCGTCAGAGTCGTTCGCGGCGCGTCGGCATCGAGCTTGACGACGCTGCGCTGGCTGTCGATGGGCGGTGCCTGGTCGATGAACATCCGCGCGCTGGCAACGATGTCGGCGCCGGAAACCGCGCCGTCGCCGGCGCTGACCGTGTAGCTCAGCGAGGCACGCTGCACAGCGCCGACGCCCGCTTCGCCGGCAGCCCGGGCGAGCAGGCCGCGCGTCGCGTCGTGCAGGACTTCGCCGGTTTGCGGGTCGATGGCCTGCAGCAGCCAGGTGGCGATGCGCGTCGTGACGTCGATGCCGGCGCTGACGCGCAGCACGAAGCCCTTGCTGCCGCTGAAGTCGAAGTCGCCCTGGAAGCTCGCCCTGCCGGCCGGCAGGTGCACGTTGATGTCGCCGAGCTTGAGATCGCCGAGGCGGAAGGAACGCGCGTCGAGGCTGGCGTCGAGTGCCATCACCAGGCGCAGTTGCCCGGCCGGCGCGTTACCCGGCATCCCGAAGTTGACGGCGTACGGCAGCGCTGTCGCCGCCGGGACCCAGGCCTGGCCGTCGTCGCCGAGCAGCGCCTGCGGCCCGCGCACGCCGAGCAGGGCGGCAGCGGCTGCCGACTCGCTGGCGGCCTGCTGCAGATAGTGCGTGAGGTCGAGCGCCTGGCCGGGGACAGGCCTGAAGTCGGCGTCGAGAACGCCGACATGGCGCAGGTACTCGAGCTCGCCGAGGCCGCCGGCAAAGACGTTGAAGTTGATGAAGTGCGTTTTCTGCGCCGCCTGCCGGTCGTAGTCGGCACGCTCGGCCGAAACAGGGACGGGGATTTCGACGAAGCCGGCGAGCGACTGGCGGACTTCGCGGTAGTCGACCGGCGCGGTCGTCGCCTGCGGATCGCCGGCGAAAGCGGCGCTGTCGCCATACCATTTCTGAACCGTCGCAAAAAAGCCGAGCAGGTCGCCCTGCGTGCGATAGGCGTCGCCGCCGCGGGCCAGGAGGATGCCGCTGGCGAGCGTGCTGTTCAGGCTGACCACCTTGGGGTGGGAACGGATCGGCGGCGCTTCGTCGACCGGCCGCAACAGTCCGCCGGCTTCGAGTGCGCCGAGCCAGCCGGCGACCCACTGCCCGGGGTCGGCAGCGAGCGTTGCCAGGCTGGCCGGTGCGCGCTCGTCGGCGAGGATCGCCGCGCGCAGCCTGCTCGCGTGGGCGACCTGTTCGGCGACGAATTCGTCGCGCGTCAGCGGCGTTGCCGCGCCGCTGACGTCGAAGCGAAACGGCAGCGCCAGCCTTTCGATCTTGAGCAGGTTTTCGTCGGCAACCGTCGACACGAACTTCCTCGCCAGTCCCTCGGCAATGCGGTCGAGGTCCTGCACGCCGCCGTCGAGCAGTCCCTGTTCCTTCCACTGCGGGTGCAGCGCGTAGAGCTTGTCGCGCAAGCCGTCGAAGTCGTGGGCAATCCATTCGGCGAGGCCCGGCCAGGTCTGGACGTTGAAGCTCATGCCGACGTAGCCGCCGGCCGCCAGGTCGACCACGTAGCCAGGCAGCAGATTGACGCCGCTGGTATTGAGCGTGCCGTCGAGGCTGGCCCAGGGAATGTCCGGGCGTGTCGTGCCGCTGTTCGGCGTCGGGCCGTAGCTCTGCGTGTTCCCGGCAGCGTCCACGCTGACGCCGTCCGGGCGGCCGCCGATGTTGCTGCCGACGACCAGGTAGGGCAGGGCGATGCCGCTCAGTACCTCGTCGCTGTAGCCCATTTCGGGAACGCCGAGGTCGAAGCGTACGTAAGGCGTGTCGATGTTGGCCAGGCTCTGCAGGGCGACGCTGTAGCGGCCGTTGTCGCCAGGAGTCAGCGTGCGCGGGCCGCCGATGCCGATGGTCACGTCGGCTTCGATGCCGCGTTCGACCAGGAAGCGCTGCGCTTCGACGACCCGTTGGCCGTCGGGATTGATGACGCTCAGGTCGTAGAGACCGAACCGCACGCCGCGCAGATCGAAGACCGCCCGGATGTGCGTCGCGTCGAGCACCTGCCAGCGTTCGGGTTCCAATTCATGCACCCCCGGCCGGGTCAGCTTGACCAGTGCGCCGGGCTTGAAGTGGGCGCCTTCGATGTCGATGCTCAGCCAGCGGTGCGCGTTGTCGCCCGGGTCGCCGCTGCCGCCCTGGTCGGGGCTGATGCGGCTGATCGACAGCGGCAGCAGGTCGGCGCGCAGCGTCACCGGCGTGTTGGCCGCAGCTTGCCGCGAGCGCAGCAGGAGGTAGTAGTCGCCGGCCTGCGTGCTCGGCAGCCAGACCTCCTGGTCGCTGGCCAGCGGCCGGTCGTAGGCGGCGTCGAAAGCGTAGCCGCTGGGCACGTCGCCGTAGCGCAGATAGAGCTCGTTGTGGCCGTCGTCGGCGCTGGCGGTGAGGCTCACGCGCAGCGTTTCACCGGCCGCGACGGCGACCTTGTAGAGGCGTTCCTGCCCCGGCGAGAGCGTCGTCTGCAGCGGCGTGCCGACCTGCATTCGCGGGACGCTGACCTGCACGCTGCTGCCCGACGCGCTGCGGTTGTTGGCCTCGCCGGGTGGCAGGTTCACCCCCTCTACGCCGGTGCCGGGGCCGCTGATCGCGCCTTCGAACACTTCGTTGTACAGATCCGGGCGGACGATCAGCCGCCAGTTGCCTTCCTTGAGCGGCGGCAGCGTGGCGGTCAGCGTGCCGTCATAGCTGCCGTTGGCGGCCAGGCCGGCCGGGTCGCTGACGTGGTCGACCTTGCCGAGCAGGAGGTCGCCGAGGTCCCATTGGTTGTCGGCGGAAAGGTAAACGGCGTCGGTCCACCGCCCCCAGGCCGGGTTGCTCGACTGATTGGCGACGCTGAAGTCGATGCGCAGCGTGTCGCCGACGCTGGCGCCGGCGGGCACGACGACCTGGGTGACGACCAGGTCGGCCGGCGGCGGAATCTCGATGAGCAGTGGCTGCGCGGCTGCCAGGGCGTTGTTCCGCTCGCCGCCGAACTCGCGCAGCCGGCCGAACTCGCCACCGCCCCAGGCGCGCGCCGGGTCGCTGATTACGAAGACGTACCAGGGGCCGCGCATCTGCTGTGGCGCGCTCACCACCAGGTTGGCAGCGTAGCTGCCGCCAGCGGCGAGGCCACCGGAATGCTCGACGTAGCCGAGATAGTGGTCCTCGTCGATGTCCAGGAAGCGGTCGCGGGAAAGATAGACGAGGTCGTACCAGCGGCCCTGGTCGGCGGGCGTGTCGCCGCCGGCATTGACGACCCGGTAGCCGACGTTGAAGTCCTGACCGGCGATGACCGTCTGCGCAGCGACCACTTCGGCGAGCTGCAGGTCGGGTGGCGTGGCCAGGGTGATCGACAGCGCTGTCGACGCGAGGTTGTTGCCTTCGTCAGCGAATTCGCGAATCGTTCCGGCCGGGTCGCCGAAGCGACCCAGCGGCAGCAGGTCGTCGCGGATGCTGCTCGTTTCCGTCGAGTATGGGTTGGCGAAAATCGCCGTGTCGGTGTTGACCAGCAGGTAGAAGTCGCCGCTGATCGATGCCGGCAGCGTGGTGGTGATCGACGCGCGATAGGATTCGCCAGGACGCAGGGTCGGCGCCAGGCCGTTGCCCTGCAGATGGACGGCGTAGGTCTGCAGGGCGAGGTCGCCGTAATCGAGCGAAGCATCGCGCGACAGGTAGACGCCGTCGACCCAGCTGCCGCGGCGCGTTTCGCGGCTGCCGCGATTGCTCACCGTCCAGCTGATCGTCAGCGTCTGTCCGGAGAAGGTTTCGCCTTCTCCTTCGGTCCGCGCAATGACGATGTTGTCGACCTGCAGGTCGGGCTCGCGATAGGTGATGGCGAGGGTGCCGCGGCCGACATTGTTGTCGTTGCGCCGGCCCTCGAAGACGCTGCCCGGCGTACCGTTCACACCGGAATACCAGGCCATGCTGCCGGCGAGTGAGCCGCCCGCCGACAACTCCGCTCGCGCCCCGCGCATGCCCGGGTTGGCAAGGTCGCTTTCGGCGTCGGTGATCACGTAGAGGTAATACTGCCCGTCGGCACCAGCCGGCAGGCGGATTCTTGCCGTCCCGGTATAGCTGGCGCCGGCGGCGAGACCGCCAACGTTGGAGTGCACGACGCTGCCCAGCGCGATCGCCCGTTCGGCGATGAACGACGGGTCGCGGCTGAGGTAGAGGGTGTCCGCCCAGCTGCGCGTTCCCGACCATACCGCCGCACCGACGTTGGTGACGGTCCACGTCACGGTCGTTTCTTCGCCCGAGAAGTGGAGGGCATCGCTTGCGTCGTCCGCACTGTCAGGCAGCGCACGCACGTCGCTGACGCGCAGGTCTGCGGCCGAGGCGTCGAGCTGCGAAGCGCTGGCGCGGGCGTTGTTGCTTTCGTCTGCCTCGGCGATGTGGCTGCCGCTGTCGGTACGTACGATCAGGAAGCGCCCATTGATCCACGGTGCCAGCCGCAGCGTCTGGCTGACGCTGTAGCGTTCGCCGAAGCCCAGGCTTCTCGTCTGGCCAAAATCGGCGAGGTGCCAGACCTCGCTTGCCACGTTCCAGTCGGCGTTGTCGGCCAGGTAGACCGAATCGGTCCAGCTGCCGCTGAAGGCGTCGCCGCGGTTGTCGACGCTGTAGCTGAAGCGATAGCTTTCGCCGACGGTCACCGCTGGCGGCGCGACGACCTCGCTGACCCGCAGATCCGGCGGCGCGCTTCCCAGCACGCTGATCGGTCGCGCGTGGTAGTTGTTGTTGTCGACCTGTGTCGGGTCGTCGACGTTGATGTTGGTGGCCAGGGTGTCTTCGAGAACGACGTCGTAGGTGTCGCTCCACACGCTCAGGAAGTATTCGCCGGAAGGCAGTGCGTCGGGGACAGTGACGCGGACATCGCCAAGGTAGCTCTCGCCGACGCCGAGGTGCCCGACGTGGCTGAACGAGCCAAGCAGAATGTCGCCCTTGTGGGCGCCGGGGCGGCGTTTGTCACGTGCCAGCCAGACGCTGTCCGTCCAGCTGTCGAGCGCCGCCGATTCGCCGCGCGTCGTCGCGCTGCCAAGGTTGCTGACCTGGTAGCGGACTTCGACGCTGGCGCCGTGCACCGCCTGGCTCGGGGCGACGACGTCGCTGGTGACCAGGTCGCCAAAGGGCACGGCGTCGACCGTGAAGCGTGTGGCGTAGGCGTTGTTGCTGTCGTTCGGATACTCGTCGATCCGGAAATTGCCGTCGGCGACGACGATCAGATAGGCGTCGCCGCGCAGGCGGATCGGGATGTCGAGCAGTGCGGCTTCGCTGCTGTAGCTTTCGCCGGGCGCCAGCGCCCCGGCGTTGGCCACTTCGCCGAGCAGGCGGTCGTCGCCGCTGAGCGTGCCGTCGTCGGACAGATAGACCTTGTCGCTCCAGCGGCCGTTGGCCGGCGCCGCACCGAGATTGTTGATCGTGAAGCGGATGGCGGTCGTCGTTCCGGCGCTGACATGTTCGGGAACGATGACGCTGGCGACGCGCAGGTCGGCGCGCGCGTTGCGCCCCACGGCGGTCGTTTCGGCGGCGAGCAGGGCGTTGTTCTGGCCTGCTGCGCCGTGTTCGTAGATCTGCTCGCCGCTTTCACCGAGCCTGGCGTTGGTGCGCACCTCGAGCCGGTAGAGACCTTCGATCCGCGGCGGCAGGCGCAGCTGCTCGCTGCGCGTATAGCGCGTTCCGGCGGCCAGCGTGCCGTCGTGGCTGAAGCTGCCCAGCGCGATCGCGCCGGTCATGCCGTCCACAGCGCCAGACTGGCCCGTGGCGCTGGCCGGCAGCAGCCAGACGCTGTCGATCCACACGCCAGTGGCGTCGGCGTCGCCCTGGTTGACGACGCTCCATGAGACGTCGATCAGCGCGCCTTCCCGGGCGCTCGCCGGGCCGACGACGCTGTCGACGCGCAGGTCGGGCGAGCGCGACAGTTCGACCGCCAGCGCGGGCGAACGGCCGCTGTTGTTGTCGGTGAAGACGAATTCGAAGGGGCCGCCGGTACGCACGTTGAGGTAGTGTGTGCCGCTGATCCCTTCGGGAAGCCTGACCTCGACGCTGCGCGCGTAGCGCGCGCCGACGGCGAGCTGGCCGAAGTGACGGGCCTGGCCCAACTGCGCGACGAGATCGCTGCCGTCGGCGTTGCGGCTGAGCCAGACCTGATCCGACCACTCGGCGCTGTCGGTGCTTCCGATGCCGTTGTTCACCACCTCCCAGCTCAGCGTCAGCGACCGCCCACTCGCCGCGAGGCCGGCGGTGGCGAGCGAAGCGACCTGCAGGTCGGCGTAGGCGACCGGCATGACGTCGACCGGGTGCGCGAGCAGGACGACATTGTTCGCCTCGACGTGGTTCTCGAAGACTTCGCCACGCGCGTCGCTGACGACGAAGAGGCGGAAGCGGCCGCTGCTGCGCGCGGCGAGTTGAATGCTTTCGCTGCGCGTGTACGACTCGCCCGCGGCCAGCGCGCCGTCGTGGCGGTATTCGCCGATGAGTAGGTCGTCGGCGTTGCCGAGGACGTCGTCGCTCGACAGCACGATGCGGTCGCTCCAGCTGCTCATCCCGCCGGCGCCGGTGCCCCGGTTGCCGACCGTCCACGCCACGCTCAGGGTCGCCGGGTCGGCGATCAGCGTCTGCGGCGCGCTGACTTCGCTCACCGCCAGATCGGCGTACGGTGAAAGCTCGACGCGCAGCGGCGCGTGCGTGCGGTTGTTGCTGCGCTCGCCGTCGCCGATGGCGTCGCCCGCGTCGCTGATGACGATCAGATCGTAGGCGCCGGAAAAATCGAGCGGCACGACGACATCGACTGCCGCGTCGTAGCTTGCGCCGCTCTCCAGCGGGCCGAGATGGACGATCTCGGCGAGTCTGTGGAGCGGGGCCGAGGCCTCCGCCGCGGCGAGGAAGAGCTGGTCGGTCCAGCTGCCGAGGGCGACGCCGCCATCGTTGCGCACCCGCCATTCGACGTGCAGCGGCGTACCCGACGCGACCTGCGTCGCGGCGTCGAGAAGGCTGACCGCGAGATCGACGCGGGCGACGCGCAGCGTGTCGTCGGCGCGCGCCAGGTTGTTGTTCTCGCCGCCGCGCTCGTAGACGCTGTCGTCGCTGTCGGCCTTCACCAGCCAGCGCCATTGGCCATCGGGCAGCGACGCCGGCAGCGTGAAGCTGGCGCTGCGCGCGGCACGGCTGCCGGCAGCCAGGACGCCCGTGTTGAGGACGCTGGCCATTTCGCGCAGCGCGCCGCTGCTGTCTTCGACGAAGATGCGATCGCGCCAGGCGCCGCTGGTCGGCGCCGCACCGACGTTGCTCAGCGTGTAGCTGACGCTGGCCACGTCTCCCGGGCGCAGGGCGCTCGGTCCCAGGACGTCGCTGATCGTCAGATCGGGCGTCGGCGTCAGGCTGATGCGCACGGTGGCGGCGCTGGCGGCCGTGTTGTTGCTGCTCCGCCCGCCCTCGTTGACACTGCCGTCGGCGTTGCTTTCGACGATAACGAAGTAATCGCCTTCGAGGTCGCGCGGCAGGTTCAGCGTCGCCTGGCCGCGATAGCCCTGGCCCGCTGCGAGCGCGCCGCTGTGCACCAGAGAGCCGGCGACGACGATGTCGTCGCTGCTCAAGCGGGCGTCGGTCGAGAGGACGATGCGGTCGTTCCACTGCCCGCCGTTGGTCGTCGCGTTGCCGAGGTTGACGACCTCCCAGGCGATCGACAGACCTTCGCCGCTGCGCGCGTCGGCCGGTGCGTCGACGACGCGCACGCTCAGGTCGGCGGACGGTGCGGGCTGGACGTGCAAGGCTGCCGAATAGCGGTTGTTGCTGCGGTTGCGTTCGGCCAGGCGAGCGTCGGCATCGCTGACGACGATGACGAAGTAGCCGCCACTGGCTACGCGCGGCAGCGTCACGGCGACCTCGCCGAGATAGCTCTCCCCGGGCGCCAGCGTGCCGGCATGGGCAAAGGTCGCCACGACGATGTCGCTGGCGTCGATCTGGGTGTCGGACGAGAGCAGCACGCGATCGTGCCACAGCGCCAGGTCGCTGCTCGCGTTGCCGCCGTTGCGTACGCTCCAGCGGATGTCGGCGCTTCCGCCGCTGACGGCCAGGGCGGGCGCCGTGAGCTCGACCAGGCTCAGGTCGGCGGCCGGGAGGTGCAGCTGGAACGTCACGCTGGCGCTGTTGTCGGCGCGCGTATCGGGTTCCAGGATCTCCTCGCCGGCGTCGCTGCGCAGGGCGAGGAAAACCGGCCCCTGGGCGATGAAAGGCAAGGTCATCGTCGCGCTGGCCAGGTAGCTCTCGCCGCTGCCCAGGCCAGCGCTGTGCCGGAGGCTGCCGACGACGATGTCGTCGCCATTGCCGATGACGTTGTCGCGGCTGATGACGAGCTGGTCGTTCCAGGCGCCATCGAGGTCGACTGTGCCGTGGTTGACCACCTGCCAGTCGACGCTGATCCGTTCGCCGGCAATTCCCGTTGCCGGCGCCGCGAAGGACTCGACCCGCAGGTCGGCGTAGGCCGTGCGCGCCGCGAGCAGCCGCACGCTGGCGCTGTTGTTGCTTTCGGCGTCGTCCAGCGGCGCTGCGGCATTGGTTTCGAAAAGCACGCCGAGACCGCTGCGATCCTGGTCGACGCTGACGCGAATTTCGAGATTGCCTGCCGCGCGCGATCCGTCGGGAAGACGGAAGCTGAAGCTTCGCTGGCGATAGTCGCCGGGGGCGATCGCGCCATTGGTCTGGCCGCCCGTGGCGGCGAGCGGATCGTAGACGGTGCTGCTGTCGAGCAGTATCTGTGAGCTGTCGAGGTTGGTGACCACGATACGCTCGGCGAATGCACCGGCGGTCGAGCTCAGGCCGATGTTCCAGTCCTCCCAGCGGATGCTTGCCATGCCGCCGGCCTGAAGGTCGGGGTTGTCGGCGCGCAGGTTGCGGATCTCCAGATCGGATCCGACGAGGTGGATCAGTTCGCCCTCTCCGGCGCGCCGGACATCCTCGCCGCTGCCGCCCTGATTGGCCGTGGCGACGACACGCAGCGAGAAGCGTCCGGCGGCGCTGTTGCCGCTCGGCCAGATCAGGCTCGCGCTGCGCTGGCGGCTGGCGTCGACGGCCAGTGGCGCAGCGCCGGACAGATCGTCGAGGACGACGCTGGCGACCAGTTCGCGGGTGGTCAGGTTGCGCAACTCCAGGCGTTCGCTCCAGCCCGGCTCGGCGGCCTGATTGCCGCGGTTGACGGTCTCCCAGCTCACCCTGACGGCGGCGCCGGGGTCGAAAACGGTGCCGGGATCGAAGGCGAGGTTCTCGATGTGCAGTTCGCTGGACGGCGCCCGGACGACATCGATGTCGATGGCCAGGGCGTTGTTGCGCTCGTTGCTGACGCCAACGCCACCTTCGCGAATGACATTGTCGGCGTCGGCGATGAGCGTTATCCGCAGGCGGCCGACCGCGCTGGCATCCGCGGGCAAGGTGAGGCTGTGGTGGCGGCTGCGCGAGTCGCCGGCGGCGATTGCCCGGTTGGCGGCTTCGCTCGCCGCGTCGGGGACGTAGAGGTCGGCGACGATGACGCCGCTGTCGAGATTGCGAACGACGATGCGCTCGCGCCAGTCGCCCGTGGTGGCTTCGCTGCCACGGTTCTCGAGCAGCCACTCGAGGTCAATGGTCTGTCCGCTGCGCAGCTCGCCTGGCGGGTCCACCGCGATGCGGCTGACGCTGAGGTCCGCGGCCGGTCGGCTCCGGAAATCATCGTGAGTCTCGGCGGCGGTCTGCGGCACCAGGCCGAGGCGGAAGGAAACCGGCGCGCTAGCGGCCGGGCTAGCGGCCCCGCTTGCGCCATCGATCAGCAGCGTATAGCTGCCGGTGACCAGGAGCACGGGCGTTTCCTGGTCGACGCCGTGCAGGCTGTGCCGGTAGAGGATCTGTCCCGACGCGCTGTCGATGTGGTCGAGGGCGACGCTGTCGACGCCCATCGCCGTGCGCTCGAAGACCGTTCGCCCGAGGGGGTCGAGAAGCTTCCAATGCGCGACGGCGCGAGCCACTCCAGAGGTCGACGTGCCGCTGGCGGAGTCGAGGACGTCAAGAAAATAGCGCTCGCCGGCACGCGCCGAAAAACGGAAGCCTTGCCTGCCCTCCGCTGGCGCAGTGCCGATCGTCGTTGGCGTGTCGCGTGCGAGCGGCAGGCTGTCGTCGAGGGCCAGCACGCGGAAGCGGCCACTTTCCGGCGCACTGCCGAAGTTGCGGATGAGCAGGGTGTAGTCGCCGGCGGCGAGCTGCCCGGAATGATAGATGGCGTGGTTGATGATATTTGCATCGGTGCCGCTGGCCGGCTCGCTCATCCGCCGCGAGAAGAGCAGGACGCCGCGCGAATCCACGAGTTGCCACCACAGGCTGGCGCCACTGCCCAGGCTGTCGAAGGCGAGGACGCTGGGCTGATCGAGGTGCAGCGCGTAGGGCGTGCTGCCGTTGCCGGCGAGTGTGGCCACCAGGGTGGTGCCAAGAGCGGTGTCAAGAGTGGTGCCAAAAGCGGTGCCAAAAGCGGTGCCAAGGGTGGGCGCCGGCACGCCGCCGGTCGCGCTGCCCGGGGGCTGGCCGGCGTCCTCGCCGGGTGCATTCGTTTCGCCGAGCACGAAGCGCAGCAGCCTGGCGGTCAGCCCGGGCGACCGGTCGCGCAGCTCGAGCGTGTAGCTTCCCGCGGCGGGCAGCCTGATGGCCTGCGGCGTCGTCGCCGATGCGTCGGCGCTGTACAGGCGCCAGCCCGCCGCACTGCGCACTTCGACATGGGTCGCGAAGTCGGCGCTCAGCGGGGTCAGCCAGAGCGTCGCGGCGCTGCTGGTGGTGAAGCGGTAGGCCAGGGCGCCGCCGGCTTCGAGCGTCGCCGCGACGACGCTGTTCAGGGCCAGCTCCTGCTCCCGCCCGAGATCCTCCCCGCTCGATATGCTGAAGTCGTAGTGCCGGCCTGCTTCATGATCGCTGCTGTCATCGTCGCGGAGCAGGAAGTAGGTGCCGCTGCGGGGGAGGGGGGCGACGCTGCCGGCGCCCTGTCCACGTGCCAATTCCCGGCCGAACTCGTCGAGCAGCCACCAGCGATCGCTGTCGCCGGAATCCTGCGCGAGCGTCAACGGTTCGCCGGCGTCGGCGACAAAGCTGAAGATTGCCGCCTGGCCGGGAAGCCGCTCGCCGGTGTTCCGGATGCCCATGCTCAAGGGCTGCGCCTGCGCCAGATCGAGCAGCCGGAAAGTGAAGGTGTCGGCATCCTCGACATCGGCATCCGCCGTAAAGGCAAGCTGATAGCTTCCTGCCGGCAATTCGACGATCGGCAGCGGATCGTCGGGATTGGCCTCGCTGCTCAGCGTTCCCTGGGCGATCGACTGCCCGGCGCGGGAAATCCGCCAGCCGAAAGCTCGGCTATCGTTGTCGGCAAGGGCCGGGTCGAGCAGGACGCGTGTCGCCGTTGGCACGCTGAAGCGATAGGCAGCGCTGGCGGTGGCGGCGAAGGCTTCGCCGCCGACCCGTTCGCCAAGCGCGATCGCCTGCACGGTTTTCAGCGCGAAGCGGTAGTTCGCCTGGCCGCCAGCCGCCGACCGCGGATCGCTGTCCCAGACGAGGAAATAGCGACCGCTCCCGGCGAGCACGCCAGTCGTCGTCGCCTCGTCGAGATAGCCGGTCGCGACCTGGGCGCCGCTGCTCGCGAGCAGGCGCCACCTGCCGTAGAGGCCGCCGAGGTCGGAGGGCTGGTATTCGACCTGCGTCCCGGCGGCAAGATCGACGGCGTAGATCGCCGCTTCGCCGCCCTGCAGGCGGCCCGAGACGGCCGTGTTGACCGCCAGCATTGGCGCTGCGGCGAGGTCCAGCAGGCGCAGAGCGTAGGCCGTCGTGGCTCCCGCTGCCGCCGCCATCGCCTGCACTTCGATGCGGTAATCGCCGGCGGCAAGCTCGAACGGGTCGAGGGGAAAGCCTGGCGTGAGCCCGTTGAGTGTTCGCAGCAGCGTGTTTCCCTGGTAGAAGAGAACCCGCAGCGGCGAGTCGGCGCTGAGCAGGTCGAGGAACAGCTGCTTTCTCTCCGCCAGTCGGAAGCGATAGCCATACTGCGCGTCGCCCGTACCGTTTGCAGTCAACTGGCCGCTGATTCGGCTGCCGAGCGCGATGGGCGCGCGTTGCCGTTCGACCGTAACGCTCGAGTGGCCAGTGACGTCGGCCCGCCGGACGAGGTACCAGCGGCCGTCCTGCGCCGGCACAAAGCGCAGCACGGCATCGTCGGACAGCGCCTGTGCCTGGGAGAAATCGGGGCGGTGAAGCGACCACTCGCTGGCGTTTTCGGCCTGCAGGCGATACTCGTCACCGGCCGTGAGCTCGACCCGATAGATGCGCGCGCCCGAGGCGCCAAAGCGGCTGACGTCGCCAACCGCGCTTCCGCCAGCGACCTGGCTGGCGTTGGCGCTGCCATCGACGCGAAAGGCGAAGCTGCCGCCCGGGCCGTCGTCGCGCGACACCTTGAGCGTGTAGTCGCCGGCGGCGAGCGACAGGGCTTCGCTGCTGGCCTGCCACGCATTCCAGTCGCCATGGTCACCGGTAAGGAAGCCGGCAGCGTCGCGCAGGACCCAGTGCGCCTGCCAGGCCTCTTCGGCGTCGGTCGTGCGACCCTCGATCAGCGCCAGTCCCGCCTGGTCGAGCGTGAAACGATAGGCCTTGCCGGCGGCGCCGGTCGCGGTCAGGGTGTCGCTGATGTCGACAGCCAGCGCCACCGGGCGGCTGGCGGGCAAGGTTTGCGCATCGCCCGCGTGCTGCGTGGCCACCAGCGTGTAGTCCGCCGCCTCGGCGAGGGAGCTGCCGCCGAAGACGACCAGCGTATAGAAACCGGACTCGTCGAGCGTCTGCTGCAAGGCGCCGTCGCTGACCCAGGCGTCGGCGACGTGGCGACCGAAAGGATCGAACACGACGATGCTGGCATCGTAGAGGAGCTGGCGGTCGAGTTCGTTGGCGCCGCTCGCCGCGATGGTGACGGTCTCGCCGGCGCGCGCCTGCAGGCGATAGACCTGCGTCTGCTGCCCGCCTGGAGCGACGGTGTCGTCGATTGGCTGCCCGGGAGCGAGGATCCGCTGGCCGGTGCGCGTCATGTTCAGCAGGCGGAAATTGAAGTCTGTGGTGAAGTCCGGCGTGAAGTCGGACCCTGCGCTGCCGTCGCCTGGTCGCCCGCTTGCGCTGAGCTTGAGGGTGTAGTCGCCGGGGGCGAGGTCGAGCTGGTCGGAGTACAGGCTGCCGAGGTAGTCGCTGGCCAGATGTTCCCCGTCGGCGGCGCGGATTTCGTAGCCGACGTTCCAGACTTCCGACAAGGCTTCGACCAGGATGCGGCTGCGCTCGGTCAGGGAAAAGACGTAGTCTGCCGTGTGGTGGCGCAAAGGCCCCAGACTGGCTGCGCGGACTTCGTCCACTTGCAGCGTCGGCGGGGCCGAGGAGACGACGCTGAGCGGCGTGCTCAGCGTTCCGTTGCCGGCAAGCGCCGGCTGTCGCTTCAATTCGAGGGTGTATGAGCCGCGGTTGCCGGGCAGGTCGATCGACGTGCCGACGCCGTTTCCCTGCGCCACCGGCGTGAGCTGCGCGTCGAACAGCAGCCAGCTGATTTCCTCTGTCTGCTCGCCGCTCGCGTCGCCGATGTTCAGGCGCGTGCCTGGTCCCGGGAAGCTGGTATCCAGCCGGTAGACCCTGGCCTGTTCGCCGACGGCAAAGCTGGCCAGCGTTTCGCCCATCGCCAGTGGTGATGCAGCATCGAAATCGACCAGATGCACGCTGAAGGCGCCGCCACCGTCGCCGTTGGCCTGGACGGCAAAGTCGTAGCTGCCGGCATCCAGCCACACCAGGTAGGGAGGGCGGGCTTCACGATCGTCGGTGCCGGCCTGGGCCGGTCCAAGGGCGAACCAGCCGTCGGTGGCGGGCGGGTCATCGGCGTTGCGGATTCGCCATTCGACGCCCGCCTCGGAGCCCTGGTCGTGGATCTGGACGTGCGTTGCGAAAGGTACTTGCAGCGTGTAGCGGCGGATTGTCTCGTCGTCAGCAAGCCGACCGGCAAGAAGGTCGCCAGGCCGAATGCCTGTCGGCGACAGGGCGAGGCTGAAGTCAATGCTGCCCGTGGCGCTGGCCGCAGGACTCCCGGCAGCGCTTCCCGAGAGCGTGACGAGGAAGCGGCCGACCTCGAGGTCGCCAAGGTCGACGATCGAGCTGCGGCCAGCGAAGGGCAGGGTGTCGCCGGCCTGTACGCGCCTGCCCGAGGGGTCGTAGATTGCCCATGCGACGGGCGACGCGTTGGCGGTGGCGATGTGCAGGCGATGATCACCGGCGGTGAGGACGTCGTAGCGGTAGACTCTGGCCTCGCCAGCGTTCGCCAGTTGCCCGGCTGTTCCCATCGGGGAGAGCGCTTCGGCAATCTCGCTGGCCAGCAGTTGCAGATCGTAGCGGGCGTGGTCGGCTGTCGCCTCGATGATCAGCTCGTAGTCACCGGCGGCGAGCAGTTCGTTGTCCCCGGCTTCGCTGGCGTCGCTCTCGGGCCACCAGTCAGCCGGGCCGGCATCCGTGCCGGCAGCTACCAGACGCCAGCGGACGTCGCGCGAGCCGGCGTCGTGTATCCAGGCGCGCGTCGGCAGGCTTGCCGCAAGGGGCAGGCTGACCCGGTAGCCGATACGCTCGCCGGCGCGCGTCAGGCCTCCCGCCACCGTCTCACCCGGCTGCGCCCGCAGGAGTGTCGCCTGGCGGGTGCTGAGCAGGTAGTCGAGCGGCGTGACGGCGAGCGGGTCGTTTTCCAGGATCAGGAAGCGCTCGCTGTCGCTGGCCGTGCCGAGTTCCGCCGGGTCGAGCCGCGGCAGCGCGAATTCGCCGAGCACAACGCCATTGGCGTCGTAGGCGGTGAGCACGCCACTTGCGTTGCTGGCGCTGGCAACCTCGACCGTCAATGGCCGGCCAGCGTTTGCCGGTGGCACGCGAAAGATCTGTGCGCCGCTGCCGGCGTCGAGCGTCGCGCGTACTTCCTGGTTTGGCGACAGCGTTTCGGCGCCGGCCAGGTCGATCAGCCGGAAGGCGTAGGCGCCGAGATCGGCGGCCGTATCGGCTTTCACGGCGAGAGTGTAGGCGCCGGCATCGAGGGCAAGAAAGGCGTTCCGGTCGCAGACCCCGGAAGCGAGCAGCGCGCCGTCGGCGGCGTGCAGCGTCCAGTGGTTTCGGGAGCCGGCGAGACCGTCGAAGAGGAGGCGGGTCGGCCAGTCGAGCGAGACGCGCCATTGCTCGGCAAGATTGGCGATGCGGGTGCTGCCGCTGGCTTCGCTGCCGACGCTCAGCGTCGCGACCTGCGGGTCGAGCAGCAAGGTTTGTGCGCCAGAGAGCGGCAGCGATTCGGCACGGCCGGCGTCGATCATGCGGAAGCGGAAGTTTTCGGTGGCGCCGAAGGCCGGGAGGAAGCGCAGGCGATAGGCGCCCGCCGCGTCGAGGCGGATAGGCGCGACGAGGGTGTTGCCGCCGAAGCCATGGCTGCGGTGAATGAGCCCGGTCGGTCCCGACAGTTGCCAGGTCAGATTCTCGCTGTCGGTCAGCGCATCGACGAGGAGCGTTGTCGGCGAGTCGATCGAGAACAGGTATTCGCGAACCAGGCCAGGCTGATCGATGGTCGCGGAGACTTCGCTGCCCAGCGGCAACTCCTGGCTGCGCACCAGCAGGCGGCGCAGGACGAACTCATAGTCATCCTGGCCATCCGGGCCATCGCCGTCGCTAGCGTTGCCGTTGTTCATTTCCTGACCATCGACGACGAAGGTGTAGGCGCCGGCCGGGAGGGTGAACGAATCATGACTTTCCGCCATTCTGCCGCCGACCATCGTCCTGCCGCCGCGGTCAAGGACCCGCCAGTCGCCGTCGCGCGTTGGCGTGGCAGTGGGCGCGAAGACGAACTCGCTTTCCTCGTCGACGAGCAGCGACAGTGCCTGCGCCTCGCCGGTCGGGCCGAGGGTCAGCGGGATAAAGCTTTCGCGGGCCAGGAGGGGCAGCGTGGCGGTGTCGAGCAGGCGAAAGCTGAAGCCACCGGTGGCCAGGGCGGGGCTGGAGACCACGAACTCGTAGTTGCCTGCGGGCAGCGCCAGGACACTGGCGTGCGTGCTGGCGAAACTGTTCAACGGCTCTTCGCCAGCAGCATTCACGAGCGGCGTTTCCACGCGAGAATCCACGAGCGGCGTTTCCACGCCGCGGGGCCCACTCAGTCGCCACAGGAAATCACCGGCGGCGGCGCCGTCCGTCTGGCCGGTGTCAATCAGCAGCGAGCTCGGCGCAGTCAGCGTGAAGCCGTAGCCGACCGCTTCTCCCGGTCGTTCGATGCTGCCCAGCGTGCGTTCGTTGAGCGTCAGCGGCGCTGCTCGCGCCGTGGTCAGGGCAAAGGAAAAGGCGATCGGCCGCGGCGCCGAGTCGGGCGGCTGCTGCCCGAAGGTGGGGAAAACCGCCAGCAGATACTCTCCGCTGGTCGGCAATGGGGTTTGTGTGGTGCCAGCGCCGAGAGTGGCAAGCGGGCGACCGTAGGGGTCCCATAGTTGCCAGGCGACGCGCTGGTTCACTTCGCTCGCCAGCGGGGGTTTGGCGACGACAGTGCTCTGGCCGGCAGCGGCGGTGAAGCGATAAAGGCGCGTTTCGCCCGCGGCGATCGTTTCGTTGACGTGGGCGCCGGAGGGCAGGTCGATCGCGGAATCGGCATTCAGCACGCGGAAGCGGTATTCCGCTCCCGGCGGGCCGGAGGTGTCCAGGGTCAGCAGATAGTCGCCAGGCGGCAGGCGAAGAATCTGCCCCGGGTCGTCGCGCAAGGAAGTCCAGCCGCGTACCGTGCCGAGCGGCCCGGCAAGCATCCAGCGCGCGGAGGCAGCACCCGGCGAGTCGAACGGGCTGGACGCACTTGGCGCACTCGACGGACTCGACGCACCGCTCAGGGCATCAAAGACAAGGGTGCTTGCCTGAGCAAGGGTGAAGCGATATTCGGCGACGCTGCCGACGCCGGCGGCGCTGACGCTGATCGGGCGGTTGAAGACCAGGGCAGCGCTGATTTTCGTCTGTCGAGAAAGGGTGAAGCCGACGTTCGATGCGCCGTTGGCGCCGTAGTAGCCGTCGTTGAGCAGCGTGTAGCTGCCCGTCGAGGCAATGTCGATGCTCCTCGTGATGGTCTCGCCCGAGGCTGCCGCGATCTGCTGTCCGAAGGGGTCGAACAGGCGCCAGACGCCGCCTGCGGAATCCGCCGCCTGCAGAACGAGCGTGCTGCCGGCCGTCGCCGCGACACGGTAGCCGATGCTCGATGCCGCTGACGGGCGCATCGTGACCACTCGTTGCCCGAGCTCCAGTTCCGGGAAGGCGGCGCTGTCGAGCAGCCGGAAAGCGTAGGCGCCGTCGGCAAAGACGCTGCCCGTTGCGGCAGCGCCCTTGACGGTCAGGGCGTAGTCTCCCGCCGGCAGATCGAGGAGCGGGTTGGCGTTGGCGTCGTCGCTGCGGTACAGCGGGCGGCTGTCGACTTCGTTGCCGCGGGGACCCTGCAGGGACCAGACGGCGCTGCTCGCGCCACCCTGCGTGTCGAACACCAGCTGGCTATCGGCGGCGAGCGTGAAGCGATAGCTTCGGCTGGCGTCGGCGGCAGGCAGGAGTCCGGCGAGCATCGTTCCGAGGGTAAATTCCTCGCCGGCGGGCGAAGCGGCCGGGGCCAGGTGGCCGACGCGTTGGAGCCGGAAGTGATAGTCACGCGGCGTTGGCGCATCGGCGCGTCGTTCAAGCAGCAGGGTGTAGACGCCGGCGCTGCTCAGCAGTCGGGCGTCGGAAGCGTTTCCGGCAGGGGGCAGGGCGGCGGCTGCGGCGACATCACGGCCGAAACGGTCGATCAGCCGCCAGACGCCCTCCTCGCTGCTGCTGCCGGTCATGCTCTCGAGCGCGATCTGGTCGCCTGCGCCGGACAGGAAGCGATACGCCTGCGTGCGGTTTTCCGCGCTCAGGACGGCGTCGGTGGCCGCTTCCAGCGACAGCGTCGGCGCGGCCGCCAGATCCAGGAGGCGGAACGAGAACTCGCCGGTGGCGGCGCCAGTGCCGCGCACGGTCAATCGATGCGTGCCAGCGGGCAGCGTCAGGATGCCGAGATGACTGGCTTGGCTGGTCGGGCTGGCCTGGCTGGCCTGGCTGGGGCCCTCGCCGTGGTCGACGTTGTCGAAACGCTGCTCGGAGACTTCGTTGCCGCGCGGTCCCGCCAGCGACCAGACGATATCCGGCCGCTGACTGAGCGCCTCGAACGCCACCTGCGTTGGGCTGGCGAGATCGAAGGTGAAGACCGTCGACTGGCCGGCGCTGGCGACGCTTCCGGCGACGGCGTCGCCCAGGGTCAGCGTTCGCGCCAGGTCGGGGACTGCGTTCAGCGAGAATTCGTAAGCAAGAACGGCTTCCGCCGCGTTGCTGTCGGCGCCATCGACGAGCAGCCAGTAGCCGCCGCTCGTGGCCACGGTAAATGGCCGCGCCAGGGCGACGGGATTCGCTGCGCTGCCGAAGTCTCCGCTAGCGACGCGCACGCCCCAGGGATCGATCAGCCGCCAGTCGAGCGAACCGCCGGAGAGCGAGCGCGGCTCGAGAAAGAGCTTGTCGCCGGCGCCCAGCGCCACCCTGTACAGCTGCGACGCAGTCGCCCGGTCAAGCTCGCCGGTACTTAGGGCGCCCGTGACGAGATTCTGCGCCGACTCGGCAGCGAGCAACCGGAACGCGAAACTGCCGCTGGCGGCGCCGTCGAGGTCGACCGACAGCGTATAGCTTCCCGGCGGCAGGAGCAGCTTTTCGACGCCGTCGAAGAGCGTGCTTTGCGCGGCGGCGCGGCGCGCGACGTGCTGACCCGCCGGCCCGCTCAGCGACCAGGCGAAGGCGGCGTTGCCCAGGCGGTCGAAAACGACCGGCGTCGTGGCCGCCAGATCAAAGGTGAAGTGGGCGATTTTTCCTGGCTGGTCGATCGTGGCGATCTGCGTTTCGCCGAGGCGCAGCGGCGAGTGGCTGTCGACGACCTGTTGCAGGGTGAATCCGTAGGCCAGCGCCGCCTGATTGGCGATGTCGCCTTCGAGCAGGAGGAGGTACTCGCCGCTGCGCTCGACGGTGAACCGCTGGCGATCCTGTCGGGCATCGAAGCTGTTGCCTTCCTGGCGGCCAAAAGGGTCGAGCAGTCGCGCGGAAAGCGCGCCGGAAGCGGGCGCTGCCGCCTTGAAGAAGTAGCTGTCGCCGGCGCTGGCGCGGAAGCGGTAGAGCGCGCTCTGGTTACCGACCTCGAGGACGCCGCTGACCGGCGTGTCGGGCGCCATCGCGCTTGCCGAAGCGGCGTCGATCACGCGCAGGGCGTAGGCGCCGAGCGCATCCTGCGTGCCATCGACGCTCAGCCGATAGCTGCCCGGCGCCAGGTCGTACGCCGGTGGGGCGGTGTTTGGCGATTCGGTGGCGCTGAACGACCTGCGCGCGACCAGTCCGCCGGGGCCGTCCAGTCGCCAGGTCAGGTCGCTGCGATTGCTCAGGCTGTCGAGGACGACACGGATTGGCTGGTCTACGCTGAACTGGTAGTGATCCTGCTCGCCGGGGGCGTCGATGCTGCCGGCAAGGGTCAGGATGCCGGCGCCGCTGTCGCCGTCGAGGAGGACGCGCGCTTCGAGGGCCTCGAAATGGAGCCTGGTTTCCGGAATCCTGCCCGCAGACTTGCGCATGTTCGTTTCCCCCTCGCATTGCAACCCTCAATGCCAACGGACAAGAAACCGACGTTTCTCAGCGATCGCCAGCGGTCACCGGGTTGCCACCCGTACCCGCAGGTCTGCCTGAAGCGGAGCTTTTCTGCTATGCTGTGCAACCTAATTTTTAGCAAGATGTTGCGAGATGTCAATAGTTTCTTGCGTTACCTGCTTCCCCTTTGTTCTTTTTGCGGGTCATCAATGACTGGAACTCCGGCCCCTGCTGGCACCACGGCGATGGCAACGGCAAGCGAGCGCAGCGTCGATCAACGGTCGTTGGCCGACATCGAATCGGGTGCGCTCGCCGCGCGCTTGAAAGCGATCATCGGTGACGAGTCGGTGTCTTCGTTTGCGCGCCGCTGCGGCATGGCCGAGTCGGTGCTGAGAACTTACCTCCGCGACGGACGAATGCCCCCGCTGGACAAGGCCCTGGCCATTGCCGCGGCGGCGGGCGTCAGCGTCGACTGGCTGGCCACCGGGTGCGGCGCGCGTGCGCTCGCGCAGGTCCGCGCTGCCTACACGCCGAGCGCGGAAGATGTCGTCGCGGCCGATGCGCCAGTGGTCGACGCGGCTGTCCTCGAAGGCATCGTCAAGGCGGTCCTGCACGGGCAGGGCAGGCAGGCGTCGCCCGAACACCTTGCCGGCATGATCGTCGATCTTTATCAACGCGCGCTAAAGCGTGACGCGTGCTGACGAGGCCGGCTGCGAAGTCGCTTCGTGTTGGCTCGCGACACGGCGAAAGCGACGCGCTTTGCCGCCGCCGCAGCCTGCCCGGCAACGAATTCCCGGCTTGCCGGTGGGCCCGCTTCCCGGTCGGCCTGCGCCTGCTGTTTGCGCCGCTTTCGCCGAAGTGAGACTTTTGAATCCTTTTGCGCGTACCGGGTCGTATAGGATCGGAAAAAAACCCCCGCCTGGGCGCGGCGCTCGACCTCAACCGCAAACACAAGGAGCTAATTCGCTGAATCATAAGAGAAGAGACACATGGGTCTGAGTTCACGCGTCATGTTCGACGGTCGCCTGTCTGGCGTTCACGGCTTGACCAATTTTTCGCTCAAGCAGCGGGTCGCCTGGGATGGCCGTCTCAATATCGGCGAGGCGCAAATCGACGCCCAGCACGAGGCTATCTTTGCCCTGGTGGTAAGAGCTTCGGACGCCTGGCGCAAGCACGGCGACGTCGAGCAGCTGACGCTGATGACGGGAGAGCTTCATCAGGCGCTCGAGGAACATTTCAGCTACGAGGAGGGGGTGCTGGCGGGGCTTGGCTACGACGATCTCGCCGAGCACCGTGCCGAGCACCAGGTGATGCGCGACGAGTTGCAGCTCATCCGCGCCCGGGTGGAGCAGATGGATCCGGCAGGCGATAACGCCGAACCGGGATTTCTTCTTCTGAACTATATCCTCAGCGCGACCGTTGGCCACATCCTGCACAGTGACATGGACTATTGCGTCCTGGCCCGTGCGGCTGCGTCACATCGCGGTTCGGCCGCCGCCGCATCAGTGTTTTCTTGAGCCTGTAGTGGCGCGGCAAACGGCGGGCGGGAGCGGGTGATGACCAGCCAGCGGCCAAGGAATGCCCAGTGCTGTTATCCTGCGTAGCCGTGCGGCGCCTTCCATTCCCCCCGTCCCCTCTGGCCTGTCGATTGCGGTTGCTTTTCTCCGAAGCCTGAAGTCTCGCGCTCCTGCGCTCACGTGTCCGCCATGAAGCCGTGAATCGATGAACTACACCTTCGCCTCGGCGACCATCCTGCTCATCCTGATCACCGATCCGGTCGGCAATATCCCGATTTTCGCCAATGCGCTGCGCTCGGTTCCGCCCGAGCGTCGCGCCTGGGTGATTCTGCGCGAGGTGCTGATTGCCTTTGTCCTGCTGCTGACCTTCATGTTCGTCGGCGACGGTTTCCTGCGGCTGATGAACCTCAGCGAGCTGTCGCTGCAGATTGGCGGTGGCGTGATCCTGTTCCTGATCGCGCTGCGCATGATTTTCCCGCAGCCGGGAGTCGCCGACGCGCCTGACGCGCTGGGTGAGCCGCTGATCGTGCCGCTGGCCGTTCCGGCCATCGCCGGGCCTTCGGCCCTGGCGACAGTGCTGCTGCTGGTTTCGCAGGCGCCCGAGCGGCGCCTGGAGTGGATCGGCGCCCTGTGCATCACGATGGCCGTGTCTGCCGTCGTTCTGGTACTCGCCGAGCGCATCCAGCGCGTTGCCGGCGAGCGCTTCGTGGTGGCCCTGGAACGGCTGATGGGGCTGGTGCTGGTCGCCGTGGCGATCGAAATGATGCTGCGGGGGATCAGGACCTTCGTCCTGCAGCTCGCCAGCGGCTGAGTTCAGTGCCGGCGCATCATTCCCACTCAATTATCAACAAAAAACATAAGCAACTGATAGTAAAGACGAAAATAAGGACTGACGTCAGACGATACCAAGAATAATACCAGCACCAAAGGAAGGCTCGAACTGGCGTTCGTCTGTTTGGCGATGCGGTTGCATCGTCAATCATTGCGCTGGTCGCACTCCCCAAGCAGCAATCTTTGCGAGTCTTCAACGGACCCCTTTAGCCGGGTTCGGTTCAGCCGACGAGTTGGTTTGGCGGTACCCGTTGAAGTTGTGTGGCGCCGCGCTACCATTCGGGCCGGCACCTTCGGCCTTCCGCAAGGCGGCCTTGCGAGAGAGAGATTCTACTCGCCTTCGGGGAGCTTCACCCGAGTGTGGTCTGTCGGAGAATTCTCAGCCTCCACCACCGGACCCTCGCTCGCGTCAGCCACCGTCTCGCTCGCCGTCTCCTTCCGCCGTGCCGCCAGCACCGCACGCGTGGCGAGCTGCCGGATCTGTCCGGCCAGACGAAGAATCCGCCGCTTCCATTCATAGACCCCGCGCGCGTATTGGTTGTCGCTGATGACGCATGAAAGCCAGAGCGCATCCAGGTGGGCCATCATCCCGTCGAACTCGCGGATGATCGCCAGGTACTTGATCGAGCGCGGCGAGGTGATCTGCACATCGATGGTCTTGGCGCTGGTGTAGCCGATCGCGGTCTCGATGCCATTGCCTTCGGCCACTTCCTTCAGCCGCAGCGACTCCTTGCGAATCTCCTCCAGGGTCTGGTCGATCTGAGTATCGACCAGGGCATCGACTTCCTGCGCCTGCTCTTCGCTCCCGATGAATCGCAAGACCACACTCAACGAGAACAGCGCGTTGGCGCACATCTCGTAGCCACGGTCGAAGATCTGCTGCGCGTGCAGCGAATTGAGCAAGGCCTTCTGCGTCAGGAAGGGCCGGCTGTTGTCCTGCCGGACCGATGGAATGTGCGTCGAATCGTTCCTCTGTCGCTGTGCCATCTGCCGTCTCCCGGAGTGTCGATCAAGCCCAGCGTATCGCTTGCACTGCGAGCGCGACCTTCGAAAAGCGACCAGAAGCAACGCATTTCGAACCCCTGCGACGACCGTGGCGGCAGAGAATTCAGCCATCTCTCGTTCCGTCTATGACGATCGAAGTGAAGGTAGCTGGCCTTCTTCATAAACAGCATTCTCTCCAACCCCCGGCGGGGTAGCCCCGTCAGGATACGGCGGCGTCCCTGCCTTCATTGTCAGGAGGCAACATGCCATCGTTGAACAGAGTCACCCTCATCGGCCATCTCGGCGCCGACCCCGAGGTTCGCTACACCCAGAACCGAGAAGCGATCGCCACGATCCGGATCGCGACCACAGAGATCAGCAAGGACAAGTCGTCCGGTGAACGCAAGGAGACCACCGAATGGCACCGCGTGATCTTCTTCAACCGTACCGCCGAAGTCGTCGGCGAGTACCTCAGGAAGGGCTCTCCGATCTACGTCGAAGGTCGCATCCAGACCCGCAAGTGGCAGGACAGCGCAGGTCAGGATCGCTATGTGGTCGAGATCATCGGCAGCGAAATGCAGATGCTCGGTGCTCGTTCATCGGCGAAGGACGCCAAGGCATCGGGTTCCGTCCCTCGTCGTGCCGGCACGGCCGCGTCTGATCAGGCAAGCAGTTCAGCCGTCGACGAAGTGCCGGTCATGGAGCCGTTCTGAGCCGGTCGTCACGTCTTTCCCCTACCGGGCGGTCATTCTCCCGGGCCGGGAGCCGACCGCCCTTCACCTCAGGAGGTTCGCTCATGGAACGTGTCATTCTCGTCCTCGCCATGCTGGCAGGGCTTCACTTGCTTCTGTCGTTTCTCCGTTGCTCGGCACAAGGCCTCAGGAGCTTCTTGAGCCGTCGACCCGAAGCGACGGCAGCGCCCGAGCCGGTGAAGGTCACAAGCACCCATTGGCAGCAATACGACCGACCGGCTTACCAGCGCCGGATCGGGGTCGACATCGATCCCGCCAAGAGCGGTGAGGCTTCGTTTGAAGTGATCGCCTGAACGCTCATCCCCCTGCGGGGCATCGCCTCCGCATCAGGGGAGGGATGCCCTTTTTTTTCCTGGAGGCATCTCATGGCACTCGTTCTTCTTTCTTGCTGCATCACCGGCTGGATCATCAGCCGTCCGATCATTCGCGCGCTGGGGCTCTGAACATGGCTTTCGACCCCGCACACGATCAAGTCGTGCAATCCAACCCGCTTCTCGTTCGACTCTTTTCGGCTCTCTCGATGAATCGTGCCTGCGATCTCCACCAGAGACTCCAGGCAGGGCGCACCGACCCGGAAACCCGCCAGCTACTCCGACGGGCTCTGACCCTCGCGAGTCAAGAACAAGCAGCGAACTGAAGCACGCCCCGGCTTGCCGGGGCTTTCCCGAGTGCGTTTCCTGAGCGCCCTCCGGAAAGCAGCCTTTGATCGAGCGATTCTTCGCCCGAGCAAGTCGCGGTAGCTGGCCGCACGAAACAAACAGCATTTTCATCCACCCAGCCGGGGAGGCCCTCTCCGGAAGGGGCAGGTGACTCCGGCTTTTTTCTTCTGGAGGCACTATGCACGTAAGACATCCTGGCCTGCTGCGCATGCCGGCCAAGCAATACCACGCGGATCAATCGATCGGCCATTCGGGAATCATCAAACTGCTCAAGAGCCCCGCGCATCTGCGCGAAGCCCTTGATCATCCGTCGCCGCCAACGCCGGCGATGGCGTTTGGGTCTGCGGTTCACACCCACGTCCTCGAACCGGATCGTTTTTCCGAAGAGTTCGCGGTGGTCGAGAAGTTTGATCGCCGCACCAAGGAAGGCAAGGAAGCCGCCGCCCGCTTCGAACAGGAAAATCAGGGCAAAACCCTGATCACTTCCGACGACCTGGCGACATTGACCCGAGTGCGCGCCGCCGTTCACGCGCACGAGGGGGCGGCCCGCCTGTTCAAGCAAGGAGAGGCCGAGCTGTCGGCGTTCTGGACAGACCCGCTCACCGGGATCCCCTGTCGCTGTCGTCCGGACTGGTTCAACGGGACGGCCGTGGTCGATCTCAAGAGCTGTGTCGATGCCAGCAGCCGAGGTTTTTCTCGCGCCATCGCCAATCTTGGCTACGACATCCAGGCGGCGTTCTACGTCGATGGAATGAAAGCCGTGACCGGCACGGAGTTGCCCTTCCTCTTTGTCGCCGTCGAAAAAGAGGCTCCCCATGCCGTGGCGCTTTACCGGGCTGACCCAGAAATCATCGAGGTCGGTCGCAAGAAGTACCGGGCAGCACTGCAGCTTCTGAAGTGGTGCCAGGACTCGGGCAACTGGCCGGCTTACCAGCCCGGGGGTGAGATCGAATTGATTTCGCTACCGCGTTGGGCAGCCAACGCCGACGCCTTCGAGTTCGACGCCGCCTGATCGGCGGCCATTTTTAGTTCATTGACCCCGGCGGGGAGACCAGTCCCCGCTCCGGGAGGCATGGTGTCTCCGCCATTTGTATTTGGAGGAAACCATGTCTCAAACCTTGCGTAACATCCAGAGCGCCCGTCAGGGGAATCCGACCAACGTGGTGTCTTTTCCAGCGATGCTCGAACAGCTCAAGGGCGAAATCGCCCGCGCGCTGCCCAAGCATCTCAGCGCGGAGCGCATGGCGCGGATCGCACTGACTGCATTTCGCATGAATCCGAAGCTGTCCGAAGTGGAGCCACGCAGTGTCGTCGCGGCGGTCATCCAGTCTTGCCAGCTCGGTCTGCAAATCGGCCTGATGGGCGAAGCGCATCTCGTCGTGTTCGGTAGCCAGTGCCAGTTGATCCCCGGCTATCAGGGGCTCGTGAAACTCGCGCGCAACAGCGGCAGCGTGCAGGACATCTATGCGCACGAAGTGCGGATCAACGACCGGTTCGACATCGTCCTGGGCCTCAACCGTTCCTTGATGCACGAGCCGTTGAAGAAGAACGGCTTCCCGGCGTCCGACGACGAGCGTGGAGCGATCGCCGGTTTCTACGCCGTCGCGGTGTTCAACGATGGCTCACGCACCTTCCACGCCCTGTCAAAGGAGCAGGTCGAGTGGGTACGTGATCACTCCCGCGGCTACCAGATGGCGAAGAAGAACCGAAAGGAGAGTCCGTGGGACACGCATTTCGTCCCGATGGGCCTCAAGACGGCCATTCGCCGCCTGTGCAATTTGCTGCCGAAGTCGCCGGAGCTGGCCATGGCTCTAGCCATGGACGAACTCAACGAACGCGGTAAAACCCAGAACATCGGGATGGCCGAGGCGATCGACGGCTCCTGGGCTCCGATCATCGACGACGAGTCGAGTGACGCGAAGGCTGAGGAGACGGGGGCGGGCGACCAGAAGTCCGGTCGTGAAGGTGGCAAACCGCCGCTCGATACGCTCCTCGCCAGCATCAGCCAAGCTGCATCCGTTGATGAACTCGACGAACGCTATGCCAAGGCCGAAGACGCCGCCGACGACGGCGATCTTGAGCAGTTGCTTCGCGCCTATCGCAGTCGTAAGGCGGCGTTGACCGACACGGCTTCACCGGTCAGTGCGATTGTCGGCGTAGCGAAATGAGCGCCCCGCGAGGAAGTGATCGCGGTGTCTCTATCCATGGCCGATGGCCCGAGGCCACGACGAAAGGCTGCGGTCCGCACCGAGCGAGCAGAAGCACCTGGCGAAGGCTGCCCGTGGTCTGACGATGAACTCGTCAGGCTTCACAGGCGCCTGCTGCACAAGTCGCTGCGCGCTCTGTTCGATTCGAGGGTCTGCGCCGCTACACGGGTGGAGATCCTCGACTGGCTGCTGTCCCCGAAGGAGTGCTCGAACGCCTTCTCGTACCACGCGTGCTGCGCGCTTTCTGGCCTCGATTCCGAAGTGATTCGGGATCGGGTGCTGGAACGCTACCGGCGACGCGATCCCCGATAAACCCCCGGCGGCAACGCCGGGCTTTCCGCAGAGGGTTGACGCAGCCCTTTGCGGAAAGCGCATCTGGGCGTTGGCGCCGGCCGGCCGGTGGAATTCTCCGTGTTGCTGCGAGGTTGTGCGCTCCAGGTTTGCATTTCGGGACGGGCATGGCTCTGGCGAGAGCTCTTGCCTGACACGATCTGACGACAGACCGAACTGCGCGCGCGGTGGACACAAGTAAGCCAGGACTCTGCAGTCGATGGTTGCCGCGGGTCGGCAAGATCTGTTCGAAGTGCTGCGACGTCAATAGTGACGCGAACGTCCGCTGTGCCGCGTATAGCGGTCTCTCCCATAGGACGACCCGTGAGCCGCTGCCGGCCAAAGGCTGGCGCTCGTCCGTGACTGCTCTCTGGTACTCGCCCCCCCCAATTTGTACCGATGCAGCGCTGGCCTCCCCACCTGCGATCGGCGAACAGCCCCCACGTAACTCGGGCGCGGGTTGCTGGATTAAAGTAGATGTTGCTGACATCACCTAGAGAACCGATCCATGAACGAAGCTTGGATTCTTCAAACCTCTGAAATTCGGCGTCCGTTCTCTCGGGCGACCTGGGTCCCACTCCGGGCGTCGCTCAATGACGAGAAGGGCAACGTGACGGAGGTTGGGTATATCGGCAACATATTCGCTTGCGGCTCCGTCGCCTTTCCAAACAAGCATCGCGAACTTGCCGAGCGCTTGAGCTGGAGCGACATCGGTATCGGGCACACCGTGGCACCGTATGCGTACTCAGACGGACATTACTCGCCGATGGATGAGTACCAGTACAACGACAAGGAGTCCATCGGGATCAACCTTGTTTTCGAGCACCCACAGCCCGTGGTCGGCGGCCGGCAGTGGATCCTGAATCCTGACCTGGTGGTCGCGCTTCGCCTGATTAAGGAAGGGCCGAACTGGGCCAGGCCGGAAGAGGACTTTGTCGTGGTCGCTAGGGAGACGGTGGACAGCGATGGCAGCCATCGCCTGATAGAAATCAAGCGCGAGTTCCTGATGGACTATCTGGCCGCGCGCGGCCTCTCCCTTCGTCTGTCCTATGACCGCCAGCGCGTCGAGAACGTGGCCGACCACAAGGACAGCCCCTATGCCGGCCTGAACGAGATCCAGGATCAGCGTGAAGGTGGAAGGTACGAGCTGCGCATCCGGGAGCTGAGCGCCGTGTTTGGCGGGAACTGGGCGTCGCTTCGTATGTGGCGCACTGTATCCAACGGGTCAGAGTGATTTCAGTTTCCAAATCACTCTGACCCCCATGGCACTACCTTAGGCCGATAGCATGGACAAATCACTCTATTTCTTGCTTGCCAACGTACGTCACCACCGGCGCAAGCCGGTGCCCGGGAAGGTCCGTCGATGCTGGATTCAGGTTTTTTCTTGGATGCAAAGGCGGCTTACGTTTCTGTAGCAACTGCTTGTCGTTAAACGAAAAACATGGCATGTCAAAAGCTTAAGGTAGTGCCATGGCACTCTGACCCGTTTAGTTTCACGGGCAGTGGCAATGTATCGACCATGCATGATATTTGGCTTAAGACCATAATTCATAAGCTGCTTGATTCGATCACCCTGTTCTCGAAGACCTGCCGTCAGGCCAATTCACACAACGCGGCCATTCCAAGCGATAGCGGTTGTACGGGTGCCAGAGTTACCATACCTTGGAAGAAGACGTTTAGCCCAATTCAGACGATCGGGACCGGCAAGAGGAACCGGCCTGAGCAAACGCAATCATTGGCACAGGTGTCTCATAGAGTCAGTCCGCATGCGCATAGGGAAAACCTTATGCTCTAGCAGCCTGTCGGACTTACCCCGCTGCATGCGATAATCATAGTTATTGATTGAGACGGGCGTTGCCATGACCTTTCACGCGATAGATCGAGACACCGACTACCTGTTGCCCCCGTCGGTGCAAGAGTGGCTGCCAGAAGCGCACCTGGCACGGTATGTCGTGGATGTAGTGGAAGGACTTGATCTATCGGCGCTGGAACGAGCCTATGCCGGGCGTGGCAGCGAGGCCTATCACCCGGCGACGCTGCTCTCCTTGTTGATCTACGGCTACGCCACGGGTACGTTCTCCAGCCGCAAGATTGAACGGGCGACCTTTGATTCACTGGCGTTTCGTTACATTGCCTGCAACCGGCATCCCGACCACGATACGCTGTTTTACTTCAGGAAGCGCTTTGGCAAGAAGTTTCAATCCGCCTTTGTCCAAGTGCTCCAGATTGCTCGGGAGAACCAACTCTCGCGTTTTGGTACCGTCAGTCTGGATGGCACCAAGATTCACGCCAACGCCAGCCGGCACAGCGCCCTATCGTATGGGCACGCTGAGAAGATCGAAGCCCACCTGAAGGCGGGGGTACAGGAACTGCTGGCTCTGGCGGAGTCAGCAGATCAATCGTCGGTGCCGGACGGAGCGAGTCTTCCCGACGAGATCAAGCGCCGAGAGGATCGCTTGGCGGCGATTGTGGTCGCCAAAGCCAAGCTCGAGGCACGGGCCAAAGAACGGTATGCGCAGGAGAGCGCGGAGTACGAGGCCAAGAGGGCTACCCGTGCAGCAAAGGAAGCAGCGACAGGCAAAAAACCGGGCGGCAAGCCACCGACGCCACCTGAGAGCCTGTGAAAATATTCCCAAGGGTTTGTGTTGGGTGTGTGCGTCTGGGCTATGATGGCGATGTCATTAGTTATAGGCAGGCTGAGATCATGTCCGAGACGAAACCACTGTTCGCAGACGACGCCATGCCCGAGGTCACCGCGTGCGCCCCAGCTGCTGCGGAAGCAGTGCTACGGAAGACTGTGGCGCGAGTCTTGATGCCCAATCGCAGCCAGCTCGAATTTCGTGCCAGCGATCTGGAGTCAGTGCTTTCCCCTGGACACCGAGCGCGGTTGGTGTGGGGTTACGTGGAGCGACAGGAGTTGGCAGGGCTCTATGCGGGAATCAAAGCCGTTGACGGTGGCGTGGGCCGGCCGGCGATTGCCCCTGAAATCCTGTATGCCCTGTGGCTTTACGCGACGCTGGAAGGTGTTGGCAGCGCACGTGCCATCGCTCGTCTGACGGAGGTCCATGACGCCTACCGGTGGATTTGCGGTGGAGTACAGGTCAACTACCACACCCTGGCCGATTTTCGCAGCCACCAAGGCGAGGCGCTGGATGATCTGCTGACCAACAACGTCACCAGTCTGATGGCGGCGGGAGCGGTCAAATTCAAAGGCAGTGCGCAGGACGGCATGCGTGTGCGCGCCAGTGCCGGCGCTGCCTCGTTCCGGCGGGAAGAGACGCTGAAAGCCTATCTTGAAGCGGTCCGGCAACGGGTGGCCAGACTCAAGGCGCAAGTGGATGACGACCCGGTGGGCGAAAGTGCTCGCAAACAAGCGGCGCAGCAGCGTGCGGTGGCTGAACGGGAGGCACGCATCGAGGCCGCCCTGGCTCGGCAACCTGAACTGGCGGCGATCAAGAAGGGTCAGGGCAAGGACCCGGGTGAAGCCCGCTGTTCGACGACCGATGCCGATGCGACGAACATGAAGATGGGCGATGGCGGATTTCGGCCGGCGTTCAACTTTCAGTACGTCACCGACACCGAAAGTCAGGTGATCATCGGCGTTGAGGTGGTGACTGTTGGCACCGATCAAGGCCAGCTGGCAACGATGGTCGAGCAAGTCAGCGAACGCTATGGCCAGGTCCCGGAGAACTGGCTGGTCGATGGCGGCTACCCGGGGCATGGGCAGATCGACGCGGTCGCAGAGCACACGACTGTCTATGCGCCAGTGCCCAAGGCAAAGGACCCACAAGTCGACATCCACCAACCGAAAGCCAAGGACAGCCCGGCGGTGGCTGAATGGCGTCAGCGAATGGCCAGCGACGAAGCCAAGCGTCTGTACAAGGACCGCGCATCGACCGCCGAATGCGTCAATGCCCTGGCCCGCAATCGGGGGCTGAATCGACTGCTGGTTCGCGGTCTGAAGCGCGTCAAGGCGGTTGCACTACTCTTCGCCCTGGCGCACAACCTGATGCGCACCGCTACGCTCGCACCCCATTTGGTCGGGATAGGGAGAGGAACGTCTGTCGTCCCGCAAATCGCCGGGTAAACAGCAAAAATCCGCCAAGAAACAGAAATCGCGCGCCAACAGCTTGCTCTACCATGAACACAGCATATCTTGGCCTGTACTGGCCATACTTGGGAAATGACGCCCCTGCTGGCGCCCAGGGAAAAACTTCACAAGCTCTGAGTCCGGACCGCGTGCGGATGATCAGATCAACCTGACCGATGAAGAATCCCGGATCATGAAAGTCGCTGGTGGCGGTTTCGAGCAGTGCTACAACGCTCAGGCAGTGGTCGATACCGAATCGATGCTGATCCTCGTCCCGGACGTCACGCAGGCGACGAACGACAAGGAGCAGGTCGAGCCGATGGTCGGGAAAATGCAAGAGAATCCCGAAGGACTCAATCAGCCGGAGACTCTTTTGGCCGATACGGGCTACTTCAGCCAGAGGAACGTCACCGCCTGCGTCGACACCCAGATAACGCCGCTGATTGCGGTCAAGCGCGATGCGCACCATTCGCCGTGGCGGGAGCGTTTCACCGAGCCGACGCCGCTGGCCGAAAACGCTTCGGCCGTCGATGCGATGAAACATGCGCTCAAAACCAAGGCTGGCCGCGCGGCCTATGCACTGCGCAAACAAACGGTGGAACCGGTGTTCGGCATCATCAAGTCGGTGATGGGCTTCCGCCAGTTTCTGCTGCGTGGCCTGGAGAATGTCCAGAACGAGTGGACGCTGGTTTGCCTGGCGTGGAATTTGAAGCGCATGGCCGCTTTGCGTCTGCAGTAGGAAACGACGACAGGGACATCACCACTCCATGACCAAGCAACCAGATTTCACCCCAAAACGCGCCGACTCGTCCCGGATCGCGGAATTGGCCTACCAGCCAATTCCAAGCCCGACAGGCTGCTAGGCACTTGAAACAACTGGCAAAGACCCCATCTGCATAAGCTATATCAGTGGATGAGCAAAATGGCTGAAAAAAGCAAGCCCTTCAGAGTGTTGTGCTTGGACGGTGGCGGCATGCGCGGGGTCTACCAGGCTGCATATCTTGCGACCTATGCCGCCCGCGTGGCCAAGACCGAGCGCTTGGGGGAAAATGCTCTCGATATCGGCAGTGCTTTCGATTTGATCGTCGGCACCAGCACGGGCGGCATCGTGGCTTGCGCGCTCGCCAAGGGCATCCCCCTTCACGACGTGCAAGATCTGTACTCGGATTACGGCGGCAAGATCTTCCCGCACCAGTGGGCGCGAGCGCTGCCGTTCATTGGCAACTTCGTGGTCCGGAATCTCGGCATAGGCCTGCGACGCGGTGAACTCGCGCTACGGGAAGCACTGAAGTTCAAGCTGGGGGAAACTACCATAGCTGAGGTCTACGAGAAGCGTGGGATCGCGCTGGCGATTCCGACGATCGACATCAACCGGCATTCCGCTGTCGTCTTCAAGACCAAACATCTCAACAGACTTAACGGCCGCGACGACCCGCGCACGCTGGTGGATGTGTGCATGGCTACCACAGCAGCGCCTATTTTGCGTTCGATGGCGAAGCTGGATGAGCCCGGCGGTGACGGTGCAACAACGGCAACCTATGTCGATGGCGGCCTGTGGGCCAACAACCCTGGCTTGATTGGCATGATGGAAGCGGTCGAAATCCTTCATGACCGGGATGAGCAGCGCCCGATTCAGCTGTTTATGCTGGGCACACTGCCCGCGCAGGGGGGCGAGGAAATTTCCGATCGAGCTCGCTATAGGGGAGCTCCAGGCTGGAAGTTTGGTTTGAGGGCCATTGAGGCCGGAATGAACGCGCAGGCCGTTGGATACAGTTACCTCACAAATAAGGTTGCAGAATTGCGCCATGACGGGAGCTTTGCCTACCGTCTGCCGGCTCAGTGCCCATCTAAGGCCCTGCAGGAGTATCTGTCCAACATGGATGACGCTCGGCCTGAGTTGCTGAACGCGCTCGCACGACAAGCAATTTCCGACGTTGACTATGAAATTCCCCCGCAGGACTTGTCTCTATTGCGCGAATGATTCTGACATGTTGAAGGCGGCTGGAAAGTCGATACGGCGGCAGCGGACGGCGGCCCACATTGCTTTCACGCCGTTTTGCGTGACCCGGTAGAGACGAGAGTTGGTGACCTTGGCGATCAAGCCATGGCCGCGCAGTTTAGCGATCAGGCGGCTGGTTCGATGCGTGCGCCGCTTGATTTCGGCGGGGTTGTTGGCAGGGGCTGAGTAAAGCTTGGCCTGGAGATCGCGGTTGCGGAAGCCATTGATGGCGAACTCGCCGGCCAGCAGCGCGGTGAACAGAGCGACGTTCTCCGCGGTGACCGGGTTGAAAGCGGCGACATGCCGACCGGCCTTGCTCTGTGACCGGCACAGGCGATCGATGGCCTCGATCGCCTGACCTTGAAGAGGAGCATTGGCCAAGGCGTCGATCAGGCGCGAGTTGGCGCCGTGAGCGACTTCGGCATAGCGCCAGAAATTCGAGACCCCTTTGCGCATGGGCGACCACCGGCAGACGACCTGGCCCTCGGCATTTTCGGACGAGGTGAGGATTTTGAACTCTGCCGGATTGTTGAGTGTGGTCTCGATTCTCAAGACGTTGAGATGATCGTAAAGTTTGACGGAGTTGCGTCGGATACGGAACTTGATCCGGCAACCTTCGGGCCGCTTCTTGCTGTCGATGACGACCTCGCCCGTGAAGAGGTGATGAGGTTTTTGGCCGAGAAAGCGCATGACGTCCGTCGCGCCGAAGCCGGTGATGGCGGCATGGACGAGGTCGTGGTGGATACGTTCGAGATTGGCTCTGGACTTGAACAGGATATCGGTGGCCACTTCGGCCTGGTCGATGCCGAACCAGTAGCCGTCGAACTTCGCAGCGGCGATGGCCGGCAAGAGCGGATTGACGCTGGCCACCTGACGAATCAGGAATGCTGGCCAGTCGGTGTGATTGAACTGCTCGGCAAGTGCCGCCGTGGCCTCGAAATCCGACACCCAGAGAATCTTGTTGTCGCTCCGCTCGAAGGCGACACCCACTTGCGGCAGTTGCCGACACAGCCACTCCCGGCCATTGACGTAAATCTGAGTGGCGTACGGTGCCCAGGTCTGGATACGCACGTGCATCCAGCCAAAAACCGGGTCGATCAGATACCAGTACAGGTGCAGGCAGCGGCGATTGCGCCGAACGACTTCCAGACGTTGTGTCTTGCGATTGCCGGCGACGGCGAACGAGACGCACGGTTCGATGACCGAGAAGATGCAGACTAGGCCTTCGGCAATTCCGTCCTGCTCGGCGATGGCCCGGGCCATCGCTTCCTTCGATCGACCGCTGGCGTGCGTGTGCGCGGAGGCGAGAAAGTGGTAGGGACGCCCCGCCTCTTCGGCGGTCGTCTTCGCGTGTTCGACGAGCGTTTTGGTTTCGCTTTCGAAGAACTTCCCGGCATCCTTGAGCAGCACGCCCCGCTTGGACAGGTAGCGGCCAAACGCACCATCCGGAAACATCGAGGTCAGGTACCCCTTGAAGATGATCCGGTCGAACCCTTCGACCACACCCAGGATTGACTCTTGGTGCTTATTGAGGAAAATGTCCATGTCGCCTCCTTTGCCGTGCGGTGGTCTACCTCCTACGTGGGGTTGAGGATATTGTCCTCGCAAATTAAATCCGGCGGTATCGGAGGCGACACCTCCTTTTGGTTGCGGCCAACGGCCGCGCTATGCTTGGGCAAGCCAAGACCAGCACCCTCAGATGAAGGCCTTCCGGACCGCGCTATCCGATTCTCAGCCTCACGCACCTACAAACCAGGAAGAAAAGAATGACTGACATCAATTGCAACGCCGACATGACCGGCTATCACCGTAGCGAGGTCACGCTAGCACTGGGCCAGCAACAGGACATGCGCGGCCGAAGGGACAACGGCCGGGACCGTCTGCGTAAAGGCCTCGACACTGCATGCAAACCGCAGCCACGAGAGATTCACTCTCAGGGCTCGTACCAGATGCGCACCATGGTGCAGGACCCTAACAACGACTACGACATCGACGATGGCGCCTACTTCTGTTCAGAAGACCTGAAAGATAACGACGGTGTAGACTTAACCCCGCTAGCCGCGCGGCAGCGTGTGTGTGACGCCTTGAAGTGGGATGGCCGCTTCAACCAAGAAGCCGAGGTGAAGGACAACTGTGTGCGCCAAGTTTACGCTGCGGGCTATCACATTGACGTGCCGGTCTACCGTATCGGTATGGAGAAGGACTTCGCCGGCAATCACGTCGAGAAGTACGAACTTGCCAGCGGCGACTCGTGGGTCATTTCAGATGCACGCGCCGTCACGAAGTGGTTCAACGACCAAGTAGGTGAGCTGAATTCCGGCCAAGCCGACGGCAGCCAGATGCGGCGTATCACCAGGCTGACCAAGAAGTTCGCCCGGCGCGCGGATTGGAAAGCGAATACCACCAGCGGGATCACGATCTCGAAGCTCGTGGTAGATCATTTCGTGGTCAACGCAGATCGCGACGACAAGGCGCTGCGCCAGACCTGGCAGCAGATCCACTGGGCTCTAACTTTGTCAACCCAGGTTGCACATCCCGTTGTCGCGAAGAACCTAGCCGAGCAAGGCGAGGTCCAAGTCACGTACTTCCGGAACTGTCTGAAGGGGGCGCTGGACACCCTCAAAGTACTCGACCGCGAAGACTGCAGCCGCGCAATGGCCCGTGAGGCCTGGGATAGCGTGTTCGACACGAACTTCTTCTCCGATCAGCCGAATCCCGATACCACCAACGAGGCATCCGCTCTTGGCTCAGTCATGAATGTCATATCGGTCGAAACTGCGCGTCGCGAGGATGGTGGTGGACGCTTCGGCTGAATGACGTCGGCAGAAGTCATCACCGCCGTCGAAGCCGAGCTGGACCAGTGGTGTCCAGGCCACTGGCGAAAGCTATCCGTCGAGGAGATGCAGCCGGACCCTATGCCGCTGTTCCACTGCGGCTGGCGGGTAACTCTTGCAGAGGGCACGATCCGTGCCCCAGGAGTCGGCCACCTTCTGTGCGCCATCGACGTCGCGTTCCCTAACTCCCAGCCCCGTATTTTCGCCCCGGAACTTGGAAGCGATTTCCGCTGGCCCCACGTCGAGCCGAATGGGCTGCTGTGCCTGCGCCCGACGTCGATCATGGCCCCACCGGGCGATCGCGCCCGCGTCCACCTCGATGATGCGGTCGAACTGCTAAACTATTCCGATGCGAAATGCCGGACCGAGTTCGAGCGGGAGTTTGGCTCGTATTGGTCTCAGCAGGCCATCCAGCCAAGCGGAAAACTCAAGGTCCTCAGCCTAGTGAAGCCAGGCGGCAAATCGCGCCAGGTGGCTTTCCACTTGGATGCGCAATTGGGGCGCATCGTTGTCGCCGATACCAAGGCTGAGCTCAAAGCTTGGCTGGTCAGCCTCGGCGTTCAGGTGGGAGACCATTTCCTGTGGCCCGCTCTGCTGGTCAAGCTCCCACGCCCGTGGCAGCCGACCGAGTTTCCGCAAACCGTTGGCGATACGATTCGTGACCTTCCCATGAATGTTGTGCAGCCGATGCTGGTGCATAACCACCGCACGCTGTTCCTGTTCGAAGCTGAAACCTCGACAGGCCCAGTATTCGCCTCGGTCGTGGCGACCGGTGACAAGAGCCGGAGGCTTCGAAACGGATTCCGGAGCTGGGAGCAAGTTCCGCTGGACCACGTGAAGCGTGCTTTGTCTAACCAGCGTGTGGAGCGTGTCGTCGTAAGTCGCGTCGACGCGCCCTGGATTCATGGGCGGGGCCACTACCCGGATCACACCGATTTGCAGGGCCGCAAGGTAGTCATCGTGGGCTGCGGCGCTGTGGGATCTGAAATCGCGGAGTTGCTGGCCAAGGCTGGTGTCGGTGAGCTGACGTTGATCGACAGCGATACCTTTCTGTCCGCGAACGCCAGCCGTCACTTGTTGGGTCTTGGCTCCCTCGGCTGGAACAAGGCCCAGGGCGTGGCTACTGAGTTGCAACGCCGACTGCCCCACCTGAAGATCGGCGCGTCTTACACCAAGAAGTTCGAGCGTCTCACAGCCGCAGACCTAGGGAAGCTTGCCGGCGTGGACATGATCGTAACCGCGGGTCTGGACATCGAAGGCGAAGCGGCCGTGAACGCTTGGCGTCAGTCGTTGAACCGTCCTCCCGCCTACCTCAGTACTTGGGTCGAGGCATATGCCATCGTGGGACATGCCGTGCTGCTCTACGGCAAGGACGATCTGATGTCGCGCTTCGAAGGTGAGCGTCCGGCTTTCCGTTTGACGGACTGGCCGGTGGGGGCCGGCGAGGTCATCGTCGAGGCCGGTTGCGGCAACGTTTTTCAGCCTCATGGCGCGGCCGATCTCCAACCGACCATTTCCATGGCGAGCAAGTTAGCCCTGGATGCGCTACTCGGGCGCGTGCCCGCATCCTGCAGGCGCGTGTGGTTCGGAGACCGAGAGGCCGTGGAGGCGCTGGGCGGTGTGACCCGGGACGACTTTACTGAAACCAATGCCATGCGGCAGCTGACATGGTGACGCGGCCGCCACCTGATGGCACCGCTGCACCCAGCTTAGTCGGTCGGCTTGAAAAGGTTGCGCAGCTGGTGCTCTTTACCGCTGACGCCTTGGCGCATGTGCGCCGGTACCGTCAGTGGTTGCCTTGGGCAAAGGAAGCCGGCGGCCAACTGTTCGGAACCATCAGCGCCGAACAGATCCTGGTGACTACCGCGACAGGCCCGTATCCCCGTGACGAGCGATCGCGCTACCGCTATCGATCCGACCCCGCCGCCGCACAGCACGCTATTCGCGCTCAGGCCGAATCCGGTCTGCTCTACCTCGGGGAGTGGCACACGCATGCCGAAGATCGCCCGGATGCGTCTGGCTTGGACGGCGACGCCATGCGTCTGCTCTTGGCCAAGTCCCAATTGAACAGCAACACGTTGCTAATGCTGATCATCGGACGCAAGACCACGGTCGATAGCCTTGGACTGTGGACCGTAGCGGCTAAGCGCGTGGATCAATGGCGCCTGGAATACATCGCCACCTAACTCCAGAGGCTGCACGATCAGAACGACTTCGATAGCCGCTGGAGATGAGCTTGTGCCTCGCTGGCTTTTCATTCGGTGGTGGAACTTTCGAAAGAGCCACCGTAACCTGAGTTACCAGGGTGACATTGTAGTCATCGACCAATGGAGCTGCGACACGGAACACTCGGAGATTATTTGTCTTTTCGCAGGGTACAGAGCGGCAGCTAACTGGTATATAGCCGCCCGAGTCTTTCCACAGCCCAAGGTCAGCAATGGCACGACCAGACGAAGCGCGCCTCGTCGCGAAAGCCCGCTTTGAAGCAAACACCGGACGCTGATTGTTGTCGCTCACGCCGGCACTCATCCCCGCCAAATTCCGCCGCCAATTTTTGCCACCAAATTTGTGCGGTTTTACTCCGCCGCTAGCGCCGTTCCCTGGTGCTGGCAACGCGAGGCCGTTGGAAATCGCATCCAACCGCGCTGTTCGGCCGTACGCACCGAGATGCCCTGTCGTCGAATTCGATCCGATCAGGACGCATTTCGCCCGCTGTAGGCCGAAGTGTCTGCGTACCATCGTAGCCGTTTCCTCCCCTGCAGCACTTTCCCCGGCCACCGTGCCGGGGCTTTTCGGAGGGGGTTCGGTGAGCCTCCTGCGAACAGCCATTGAGTTTCGATCCCGCACCGTAAGGCGCAGGATGGACGTGTGGTAGCTGGCCACGAGAAAACAAACAGCATCATGACCCCGCCGGGGAAGCGTATCCCGGCAGGGCTACCTTCATGCCGCGCGGAACGTTCCAACCGGCCTTGCCGTGGCCTTCCCCAGGACCCCGGCATGGGGTGCTTCGGAAGGTCCCGACCGGGACATTCCATGGAGGCACCTGCAATGAAACAGGCTTATCGAACACAGAGCGTCAAGGATGACGCACGCGGGCGCTGGGAGCGGGTCCTGCCCGATCTGGCGCCGGCGTTGAAAGAGGCTGTGGAGCGGCGAGGGAAGCATGTCCCTTGTCCGGTCCATGGTGGTCGGAATGGCTTTCGGGTTTTTCCTGACGTCGATCAAACCGGCGGCGGAGTCTGCAATACCTGCGGCTTTTTTGCCGACGGCTTGTCTTTGCTGATGTGGGTCAACGACTGGGATTTTGGTCGCACGATCCGCGAAGTGGCAGAGCATGTCGGCGGCCAGCCCGTCAGCAGCACCCGCAGGCAATGGCCGTCGGTCGCAAGTGGTACGTCCGACGATGCCACCCGCCGCGAACACCTGAATCGCACTTGGCGGGAATCCTTCCCGCTAACAGACCCGCAAGCCGAGCCGGCGCGTCTCTATCTGGCGCGGCGAGGGCTGTCGGCAACGGCACCACAAACCCTGCGTTTTCATCCCGCGCTGGGTTACTACGCCGAGCGGTGTCTCGTGGGGCGCCATCCAGCCATCCTTGCCCAAGTCACCGGGCAGGGGGGCGATTCAGTGACTCTCCATCGCACCTATCTGACGGTCGATGGCCACAAGGCGCCGGTCGACGCGCCCAAGAAGCTGATGTGCCATCCCTCGGCGCGACAGCTGACCGGCGGCGCCATTCGCCTGATAGCCCCCGGGAGTCGCCTGGCGGTGACCGAAGGCATCGAAACTGCGCTTGCCGTCATCGAAGCCACCGGTCTGCCCGCCTGGGCGACCGGAAATGCCCATCTTCTGGAAACCTTTGTTCCTCCTCCAGGAGTGCGCCAGGTCCTGGTCTTTTCCGACAAGGACCGGCCGTCGCGACAGCACCCGTCCGGACACGGACAGGAAGCGGCGAGGGCATTGGTGACTCGGCTCTGGGCCATGGGGATTCAAGCCGGTGCGATTGCGCCAGCGCTCACGATTCCCGACGGCCAAAAAGGGGTCGATTGGCTCGACGTGTTCAATCTCGCAGGGAAAGCAGGTTTTCCCACGCTCGGCAGCGTCGACAAGGCGCTGACCCGGGCCGCCTGACGAGGAGGTGACCATGTACGGCGTCATCGACTTCAGTCGGATCAACACCCGGCCAGGGGGTTTCGGGCCTTTCGCACCGCCAGTCGGATGGCAGGGCGACTACCGGCAATATCTGCAAACCCGCTTCGATGGGGACATCGGTGTGCGACAACAGATCCTCGTCGTCGGCCGAATCCTCGTTCTCCAACCTGACTGTGCACGCGCCCGGTTCCTCGGGCCGCATGCCGTCGAAGCTCAGAAATTTGCGCTTTCCGCGGGTTCATCGATCAACCGCAGCTAACGCAGCAGACTTTCCCGGCCTTGGCCGGTTTTTCCATCCCACGGGGAGTGTATCGCTCCCCGACAGGGACGGTGCCTTCCCATTTTTCACTGGAGGCACCATGTACGACAAGTTCGCACCCCTTCTCGAACAGGCTCTCACTGAGCCCGGGATCGTCAGTCAGGCTTTCCGCCGGTTTCACCGCTTCAGTGTCGGCAATCAGATTCTGGCGGCCATCCAGCTTCGGCGAAAGTGCCTGCCTCTATCGCCCATCGCGAGCTTCAGTCGCTGGAAGGCCCTGGGTCGGTCCGTCTGCAAGGGACAGAAAGCACTCTCGCTGTGGATGCCGATCACCGTCAAACGCCGGGACCGGCAGGCGGTTTCTGACGATCCCGGCGATTCCGGCAGCAGCGAAGAGGTGTTCACGCGCTTCAAACTCGCGCCGCGCTGGTTCAGCCTGGAGCAGACCGAAGGTGAGGCCTACGCTGAGCCTGTCGAATCGCCCCATTGGGATGCCGGAGCGGCTTTGGCCGCGCTGGACATCACGCAGGAGCACTTCGATTACCTGGACGGCAATGTCGAGGGCTATGCGGTTCAGCGCCGCATCGCGGTCAGTCAGTTGGCCGAGCACCCCCACTCGACGCGTTTTCACGAGATGGCTCATGTCGTTCTCGGGCACACCCTCGAAGCCGACTGCCATGACGCCCCGTCGACGCCAAGAAGTGTTCGCGAAGCCGAGGCCGAAGGCGTGGCCTTTCTCCTGTGTTCGATCCTCGAGTTGCCAGGCCGGGACGAGTCGCGAGGTTATATCCAGTCGTGGCTCAAAAACGGTCAGCTCCCGGAAAGATCGGCGCAGCGGATCTTCAGCGCCAGCCAGAAGATTCTCGAAGCCGGCAGACCCGTTGGCCAGCCAACGGTAACGCATTAAGTCGCAATCTTTGAACCCCGCGGGGCGTGCATCGTCCCGCAAGGGGAGGGTGCCGTCCCGCTTTTCTATTGGAGGCACCTCAGATGATTCATTCAAGCAACCGCGAACTACTTTCGATCGTGCTTGGTGACGAGGCCGCGTCGCTCGCCACGCGTTCGCTGGCCGAGCTTTTCGGGCTGCGCGCCGTTCGGCAGACCACCACCCTTGGTGCGGCAGAGGAGGTTCTCTCCTATGCCGTGCGTGACCGATTGATGGCAGCCCGGGAACTTCTGCGGCGTGCTCTGGCGGAAGTTCTTGCCGAATCAGCCGTCAGCCTGTCTTCACCGGCGGCAGTTCGCGATTACCTGCGGCTGTTTCTCGGTGGGCAGGAGTACGAAAGTTTCGTCGCGCTGTGGCTCGATGGGCAGAACCGGCTGATCGCCGGGATGGAGCTCTTTCGTGGAACGACGACGCAGACGTCGGTCTACCCCAGGGAAGTGGTCAAGGCCGGCCTGAAACACAACGCCTGTGCCGTTATTCTGGCGCACAACCACCCCTCGGGGCATCCCGAGCCGTCGCGCGCCGACGAGTTGCTGACCAGCGAGCTCAAGAACGCCTTGGCGCTCGTCGACATCCGGGTGCTCGACCACTTCATCGTGGGCGACACCGCCGTCATGTCCTTCGCAGAGCGGGGGCTGATCTGACCAAAAAAATACCCGCCGACCTGGCGGGTATTTTTTTGGTCAGCTGCAGGCTGCAGCCGAATGGTCGAAAGTAATAGTCTATTAGGAAAACGCTCGGCGAACGTAATGATCAGCGTAGCCGACCGGAGAACACCACCGTGCCGCAAACCACTGCGTCGTCCGGCAGACGCATGATCGGTGTCGGCCAACTGGGGTTGAGCGTTTTGAGAAATCGGCCTTCAGGCGTGACTACCAGTCGCCGGAAGAGGGCGGTTTCGCCATGGAGTACCACGACATCCTTCCCGTGTTCAGGAGTGACACGCGGGTCCAGGAAAAGAATCTCACCTTCGCGGTAGCCGTCGTCGCCGTGCATCGCCTCACCGAGCACCGGGAGGGCGAAGGTCTCGTCGCTGTGCTCGACGGGGCAGGCCAGCCATGCGCCCTGGTCCCGATCGTTTGCTGAGTCGGTGGGCAAGATCTGTTCCCAGCTCAACACTGGCACCACGCCCCTGGCGAGCATGTGGGCAGAGATCGGCTCCCGGCCGGCCAACTGATCCGGTGTGACGCCGAACTCGGCGGCGAGCTTTTCGAGCGTGTCCTGCCGCGGATGTTTGGCCTTCGAGCGCTCCCTGAGAATTCGGTTGATGGCCGGCTGTGAGACACCCGAACGATGGGCCAACTCGGTCTGATTCAGGCGATGTTTGCTCATCAGCGCTTCAAGGATTTCTGCCACCGGGTTTCCGCTGGCGGCGACTGTAGAGGCGATGTTCATCATAGATCATCCGATTTATGGTTGTGCTATGTATTAAGTGTAATATATAATGCGTCCGTGTGGCAACTTTTTGATTGTCTATCATGGAAAAGCGCGACGTACTCAAAATCAACAGGCAGTTCCTGTTGCTCACGCGCCAGTTGGCGCGGGAGGGCAGGGCGGCCGAGATCATGACCGGCTTACCCCGCGCGGTGATCGAAAAAGTGGCCTCGCTCGACATGGACGAAATCGACGAGCTGGCGGAGACGGTCCCCGTATCGCTCTACACGTTCCGATTGACGGACTCGGCGCTTGAGCGGCTGTTGCAGATGCCAAGGGATGCGAAAAGCACCTACGCCGAAGCCACGCTTCTCTAGCCGTCATGTCGGCGCTGCTTGCCCCTGATGAGTTGGAAAACAGCCGAGTGGCCCATGAGCTGATCCGTTTGCGCCTGCGCGTGCCGATCGTTCATTACCTGACGAACATCCATCCGAAGCCGCTGCGCATGCGCTGGCGGCAGCTCCACGGGGAAAGCCCGCACAACGGGAAACTCCCGGATTCCGTCCGACCGTTCATCACCAACCCAATGATGCTGGCCAAGCTCTCCAGTTTCGTTGCTCTCTACAACCGTCTTGACGAGGGTGATGGCCGATCGGTCACCGCAGCGATGTTGTTGTCGGCATGGGAAGTACATGGTCGTGTCGGGAGCGTTGGCCTGGACATCAATGCCGCGTGGTACGCGATCAGGGATGTGCGATCGAGGATCGTCGGCTGGGAGCGGTGTGCAAGGTGCCAGGCCATGTACATCTATGAGCCGAATGTGTCGCATGCGCGATCGTGCCCGTTTTGTCGGCTGGCGAGGGCGCGATCCTGAGGCTTTTTCTGAACGGCAGCAGACCGTCGGGTGGGTGAGAGTAGTGTGTCGCGCCGGGTCGTTGCACTCTCGTTGCCCCCCGTTGGCATCGGAAATTCGCAGCGCGTTCAACGCCCTGTTGGCGGTCGGTATCGATCGACCCCCTCAAGTCGCCTCCACGACGCCGTTCAACAGCCCACCGCCCGACGCTTCCGTCCGCTCGGTTGCGCGCGTGATGCATCGACTCGCCATTCATGCAATATACTGTACAGGTGTACAGCACGTTGGCGGCTGTGAAGCTTCTTCGTTAGTTCCTCTCCCCCATGATTTTCAAGGTCTATCTGATGCGTATCGGTGGTCGGCGTCGCCCGTGGCGCGACATCCTGAACAGCCCAGCCTACGTTGGCGACCTGCGCACCGTGACCGAAAAACGTGGTGATGCCATCTACACCCAAGCACTCCTCGTCAGCGCCGGGGCATTGGCCCAATGCCAGCTACCCGCCCTCTATGAGCCGGTGTTGGTGACAATCGCGCCGATGGCGATCCAACTCCGTGGGTTCGAGCGTATCAAGAAGCCCGAGGGGTTCTACGGCGTTGTTCAGGAATGGCATTGCATTGCGCCGTAGCCGCGTAACCCATGCGGCGAGCCACGGCTGGCTGTTGCCGTTCAACTACCCAACGAGGGCAGCTCAATGGGAGCAAAGCCCGCGCCCATGACTTCGCACGTCGTCGAGAAACTCCGAAGCCGGTTCGACGCCGGTCACAGATAGATCGTCTCTCACCCGTGTGCAACAAGTAACGAAGAGCAAGCGTCGCTCAGTATCATCGACCTCCTGGAGATCGGCGTCGTCGCCCACCGTCTTGATGCGATCATGTAAAGGGATCACTTCGTAGCGTCGCAAGCCATCATCACTACCGCGCGGTATTCCAAACCCTCGGCGAGGTCCATGGTGCTGATCGCGGTGTGGCCGCCGATCGTTTCGACGCGCTCATCCAGAGTCTTGACGGAATACAGCTGGCACGAGAGACAACACTAAAAATATCAATTTGATTCACGTTGCAAGCCTGAGAGGCTGCATCTCTGGAGGGTGCGTGTTGAGTACGGAAATCCCACTCTGGTCAGTTCTCAGTTCGCCGCAGCTACCGAAGCTTCACAAATAGCTCAGTGGGTAGCGTACCTCCTTCAACAAGAATGTGCATGTCCACCACTTCCCGGACTTGATCGTTTGCTGGTTTCGTGAAGTCGAAAGCTACCGGGGGTCTCCGTGCACCGGACGAGGCTGGCACACGCCAGTAGCTAACTCCTTGGTCCAGCCGAACTGTCAGCGTCTTCCCATCAGAGAATCTGACTTCCAGCACGCGGCCATGCTGTACCTCGAATCTGTTGGGCACCAGGACAGTCGTCCGCATCCCGAGGTATTGGAACGCTCCTCTTGCAACGGCGTCACGAACGCGCAGGTCCGGCCAATCGGCGAAAACGCGGTTGAACGCCCGGCTCTCGCCGCCGCTGCGAACGGCCGTGGTTGTGATGGTGAGGGCTGGATCATCCCATCGCGCCTGGCCCACGATCGCCTTTAGACAGCTGACGAGATCGACAAGCAATGCCATTGACAGCGGCGTAAAGAGATAGCGGTCGCTATAGCTTATCTCCACCACGTCAGTGATGGAGTTCTGGAGTTGCTGTAACGTCCCCTGGTGTTCGTCGGCGATAATTTTCCAGAGTCTCGTTCCGAAACCCTGGAGCGGGCCATCCACCTCATGATGCAAGACGATCTCGCGGTCGCCAGCAACCACTGCTTGCGGCCTTATTTCCGCCGATTCAATCTTTGTCGTCGCCGTGCTGGTACCGCTTGCGAGCGTGCCGATGACCCATGGCGAGTTGGACGCTCCCCAATCCTCGTTGGGCTCTGTCGACTCGCTGTCGGTACTGGCCCAGGCGACGCTGGACGATCCGTGGCTGACCTCAGCAAGGATGCTCGCACCGGCAGCCTGCGGTAGCGCGATAGTCAAGCCAATGGTGATTGCCGGGTGGTCAGCCAAACTCGATAATGCAAATCTGTTCGATTCCGAGAGTCTCTCAAACAACGTTCTTTCGATCACGACTTCGACCGGGCGTGAAAGTGATGCGAGACGATAGGCGAGAAGCCTGATCGAGGAAGCAGAAAAGTCGATACTCTCCGACGCGCCACCAGCAAACAAGCGCGTTAGCAGTGCATCCGGATGGCTGCTTTCACGCAGTACCGCCCCGACCATTCCCGACATCTCGACCCGTGAGCTGTCTCCAAAGTGGCGTAACGACTCGGGAATCTTCAGCATGTCCAGCCAGTCCGCCGAAATGACGGCCAACGCTGCAAATCGGTCGAGCACTGCGGCTTCGAATCGCTGGTCGAAATCAAGGATACAGTGTGGGCAGCAACTGTCGCATCCCTTCGGGCAATCCAGGCGCGTGGCCGCTGCACGGAACATGTCATTGATCAGGCGTTCGGCGCTAGACGCATAGCCGGCCGCATATCTGTCGAAGACGAAAATCGATTGACAACGCTGGTCCTCGACGGCGCGAGTTTCCTGAACATCGCACCCTAGCTCGCTGGTCTGAACGCCGATCAAGGCGGCAAGTGCGTCACGTAAAGCGACGCCAATGGTCAAGGCAACGCCGCGTTTCGTGATCCATTGACCGCTGAGATCGCGAAGCTGAATTTCCAGGACGTCTGTGCGTACCTGATGCCCGAGCACGATACCGTTCTTGATCTGATACTGATTGGCACCGCCGGCGCAAACACGATCCGTGGCACGGCTTCGTAGTTTCTTGTGCTCCGAACCCGTCGCGAGAATTTTTGGGGGAGTGCCATCTGAAAGCATTGGCTCGGCACGCCCGCAACCGAGACACAGGGCATAGCCCTTGCCATGAAGACCGGCAGAATGGTGATAAACACGCCCGTCGGTGGTCGCTCGAAACCGCCCCAAGGCCGGATTTGGCATGGGGGACCAAGCACCTCTTGCGCTAATCCATGGCCGCTCTACTGGAACAAATTGCTGTCGCGTCACGTCGTTGTGCGGTTCGACATAGAAGTCGACGGAGAACCCGGCGGGTTCGAGGAACTGTTGGATATCGTTGGCTTTCACCTCTGCACCACAAGCGTCACAGTTCGATGCTAGCTTCAGCGACATCGTGGTGCCACTCGCGCCACAGCTTCGACAACGCCACGCCAATTTGATCGCCTGGGTTTCTCTGGCGCCCTCTTGATCCGCCGGGACATGCCAGTTCAGTGTGATTCCTGCCGATCGATACACCAAGCCGTCCATGACCAGCTCGGCACCGGGTGCGTATTCACGAAGCGCGGTCACCAGGTCTCTGCTGGCGAGATCCCGCTTCTGGAAGCGATTGTCATCCCGGCCGCGATTTGTTGGCGCATCTGGCGGCGGCAACCTCCTTGCAGCACTAACGGTCGTGTTGTCAAAGCTGGCAATGGATGTCGGGAAACCATAGCCGGGAAGGAAGCCCTGGGTCGCCAGTTCGCGCAGCAGATACTCCTCGGCTAGCCGCTTCTTCTGGAAACCGATGGCTTTCGCTGCGGGATCAGTAGTTGTGCCTGGTCCCAAGCCAGACTCCTGCTCGATGAGGGCCTGCCACTCAGTCTGCCATTGGTCGAAGGCCAGTTCCATTTCCGCACCCGCCTGTCGAACGAGTCGATCCGTATCCTGACCCTCGAACAGGGTGTGGCGCACCAGTTGCTTCAAACCAGCGTCCACGCCCTGTTGCGACTTCGAGATGTAGGCGTCGCACCAACGCACGAATCGTTTCGATGGACCATCTTCGCGATCATCGAAGAACCAGCCACAATTTAGCCGTGTCATGTCCTGAGGGTTCGTTTGCAGCAGCTTGGCAAGGAAGCGCGCGAGAATCATCGCGTTGACGTGCCGCTGCACGATCACCGCACTGTTCAGTGAAACCACCGGAGGCGGCAACCGGGCATCGAATGCCCAGCGTGTGTTCAGGAACACGTTTTGGTCATGCGGATTTGATTTGCACAAGGTAACGGCCGCTGATCGCGTCTCCCGCCGTCGACCCGCCCGGCCCGCACGCTGCAAGTAGTTGGCAGGGTGAGGCGGCACGTTGTTCATGGCCACCAGTTGGACGCCACCGATGTCGATGCCCATTTCCATCGTCGTCGAACACGAGAGCAGGTTGATCGATCCCTCCTTGAAGCCTCTCTCGTATTTGTCCAGGAGTTCAGACGCTTGTTGTGCTGAGTGCTCGGCGGCAGAAAAATAGGGCGCCGATTCAATGACTCGATCGTTGACGTTCGCCCAAAGACCGTCCTCGCGGAGACTGACTAGCGTCTCCTGTTGCGAGAGCCACTCGCGTGCTCGCCCTATACGGCGCACGCCATCAGTTTCTCCACCGAAGGGCAAATCGTAGACGGGTATCTCTCTGCGCTCGCAAACCGCGATCTCCTCTCTCATGATCCGCGGAAGATACGGAGTGACGCCTCGTACGGTCGTATCAAGAAATCGACGAGTTACCGGACAAACCCAGGCGTGGGAAATCGTCGAAAACGCCATGTCCTGCAATCGCAGGATGTATCCGCTTTCCGTGAGGGACAGTACTTTCTGGACTTGCTCCCATGCCGCGATCAGCAGACTATCGACGGCATCCTGACCAGGGTGTGTTTCCACGTCGACTTTCAGCAGATGGGCGACGAGCCGGACCAGTGTGCTCTGTGCTCTTGAACGTCTGGCGGATGGCCATCGCCGTTGCCCACGCGAAATCTCATCTGCGTTCGGAGCGACAATCCAGTTGCGCGGAAAACGTATGCCGATCCAGTTGCGCCACAGGTCCGGGATGTCCAGGCTGCCCCCACCACGAACAAAATGGTCGACAGCCACTTTCAGGAAATCCTTCCACTCGTGCAAGGTAAATCCTCGGCTAGCCCAGGCTGGGGGTGCTGTATTGAGCCTATCCAGCTGGGGATAGTGCACGGCGATCATCCCCATCGTTTCGAGGTTGTTCTGCCGCTTTGGTCGTCTGCCAAGTTCCCTGACCAAGAGCATTCCTGCCAGATTCGAAGCGCCCTCGTGGCCGTCGAAAACTTGCCGTGAGTACCCTATGTACGTCTGAAGAATCCACCGGAACTCCTGTCCCTCTTGAGCGATTGCTGCCTGCAATTGCTGAAAAGGCATAGGTGCCGGTTGCAATGCAGCCGCCAGCTGCATGCGGGCATCGTTCAACAACTGCACGATTGGCACCTGGGCTGCCTCGGGCATTCCCGGTGTGGCAAGTATGCTTTCGTACTTTTGAATACGACTCCTGATCTCCGCCAGTTCAGGTGTCGCTGTCCCGCTCATTGCCTTGAGCACGTGGTGATAAATCAGCCCGCGTGCCTTTGTACGCTCTGCGTCTTGCTGCAACTTCGCGGCCAGTCTCGCCGTACCCTGGCGGCTGTCGCTGAACGTCAATAAGCGGCGCCCTCTGTAAGGCTGATCGGCTGGCCTGGCGCCGTCTGGCGCATACTCAAGCAGAGTCGGCAGTAAGCCACCCAGCAGGAAGGGGGCGCCGATTCGGGCCTTGCGGAAAAGACGACCGGTACGAGCAGGTGTCGCGCCACACGCCGGACAACCGAGCCCATCGCCACTTTCCTCGTACACAATCAAGGCAAGCGCATCCGGATCGCTCGCGTCGACGATCTGCTGCGTTTTGCGGTTGATGTGCAGGTCGCCGGCTTGGGGTAGATTTCGGTTGGTAATCAGGATCGCATGGCCGCCCTCAACGGGCTCGTTCTCATCGCTATCCAGCGCGTCTGGCTCATCGTTGTCGATCTCCAACTCGAACTCGTCGACGGCAGATTCACTTGACGCCTGCACTACGGCCCCCTTCTTCTCTTCCGATAGCAGGTAGGCCGCACCGCATTCGTCGCAAGACGCAAACTCGAAGGCGGGGGCACCACAGGTGCAATGATTTCTCGGTTCCAAGAAGACCTGCCCGAAAGTCCAGTCCGGGTCATCGAGTTCCGAGCCGCGCTTTTCGGGGCATTGCGGGTCTGCGCAGCACCACAAACCCGTCAATGTCTGGTGAAAGGCGTGCGCCCGAAGAGGCAGGAACGCTGTTCCACCTGTATCAACCGCGCTGGTCAGCAGATCGAGCCAGCTCAATGCCTCTCGCTGCTGCGTTAGCGTATAGGCCGACGCAGGACCAAAGATGAGCGAGCAGACTTCCGAGAGTTTCGCCACCGGCGACGCACTGCGGCGGACGAAAAGCTCGCGGATTTTGCGCGCGATGGGATGTCCCGACAGCGCGCGATAGCGATTGGGCGTTTCGACTTCACCCACATCAATTTTGCGCAATTCGTCCAGCGAGAAACGGCAGACATCCTTGCCCAAGGGTATCAAGGGAATCTGTCGAGCTCCCGATACCAGGTGAACGCGCGAAATATCGACACCCGCGACCTGCGCCAGAAATTCCTTGAGGCGCTCGCCGGCGGGATCATCCGGATCGCCAATCGTCGCTGACGTTGCCACGAAGCGAAGGTTTTCTGGCTTGACGTCAAATGCGTGAACAACGCGACGAATCAGTAGGGCCAGCTCAGCGGCCTGTGAGCCCACATAGGTGTGCGCTTCATCAAGGACGATCCACTCAAGCTTTCCGCTGGACTTCTCCAGGATGGTCGCGTCCTGAGCCCTTACCAGCATGTATTCGAGCATCGTTGCGTTGGTGACCAGAATCGGGGGTGGTGCTGCACGTAGAGTCCGACGGTCCTTCACCTCGCTGCCTGCCGGTGCACGCGCGTGTGCGGGCACCGTTTCCGGCGTCAGGCCGTTGTAAAGGCAAAACCGAATCTGGTTGCCGAATCCATGTGTCCAGGCACTGAGTCGATCACGCTGGCTGTTGATCAGTGCATTCAGGGGATAGAGAAACAGCGCGCGGACACCGACCAGCTGGCTACCCAATTCCAACTGCTCTCTGGCGAGTCGATCCAGGATCGGCACCATGAAGCACTCGGTTTTTCCTGACCCTGTGCCGCTCGTCACGATGAGCGACTTGGCGGGTTGCTGCGCCAAAATCTCCCACGCCTGCAGTTGGTGCACGTAGGGTGCTCGGTCCTTGGCAAAGCGGTATTCGTCGGCCAATTGGGGTGGTGGCGAATTCATTGCGTTCACCACCGATGGTGTGAGTAGCTTGCCCGCCAGGTCACGCATTTGGCTGTTGCTTGGCGCCCACCCAAATACAGCCTCGAATGTCGGGTCAGCGAGGAAGCTGCCAGTATCACCAAACGGCCGCGCAAAGACCTGCATCAGGTGTCGACGCAGCGGTGCGTTCGCGAATCCAAGCCAGCCAACCGTTCCAAGATTCGCGCGGCTAGCGAGTGCCTCAAGGAGCGATTCGAAATACTCTTCTTCCATCATCATCCAATCGTGGCAGGTGAGGAACATCAGGTTGAGGAAGTTCAATTCGCCCTGTGGCCAGACAGCGAGCAACGGTCAAATCAAAGGCCTCGGCGAACCATTCCGCGTCGAATGACTGAATCTCGCGTATCGCGCTGATCACGTTTGGATGGCGGTTCAAATCGACGGGCGGGTCCATCGCGGCATTGACTGCCAGAAGAATCGGCAGGTTGATTACGGAGTCATGGAAGCCGTACTCGACTGGACAGAGATACGGCCTCGCTCCGTGCTGTTTTACAACGGACAGTTCAGCCGGAAATCCCTGTGGCCACTGCCGTTCAGCGTTGTTGCGCAACAAGTGCTGAACCCGTGAGCTTTCGCCACCGAATAGCTGCCCGGCAAATACCGCATCCATGGGCTGTTGGCGGCAAACCTGCAATTCCTGGTTCGTTCGCTCGGTAGCGATCGCGCGCGCCACTTCCAGCAGCACGCGAAGGGACGGGCAAGCGGATGTCAAAGCCTGTAGTCGCCGATCAAGGTGTTCCGATACGACGAAGCCCCCAGTGTCTACTCCGTACCAGGAGGTGCCTTGGGCGGTCACCGCGCGTATCGCATGTACCCAGGCCGTCAAAGGAATCGTTTCCCAAGCAGTGGGCAGTTCGTTGGGAAAACGCTCAGCAAATCCAGCGGGCAGGCCACCCATGCGAACCGCAAGCGCGGCCATGCCAGACGGGGAATGGGTGAAGCGCCGCCACAGGTCGAGAGTCGACAGGGGCAGGTGGCCAAGTTGTACTGCAAGCTGCTCCGCGAGGCGCCAATCGTCACTGACGAAGTTCAACGCCATCGTATCTATCAGGACGTCAAGCGCGTCCATCCGGTGTCGTTCGGCCGGAATGCCGAGCGCCGCCGCTAGGTCGAGTTGCGCTTCTGTGGCTTCCCCCGCGTCTTGAGTCTCGGGCAGTATCGTGGCCTCACCGTCATGGGGTGCCAGAACGGGCCATAGCATCGGTCGGAAGATCAATTGAGAGTCACTGGCCGGATAGATCACCCATGGACCGGGTGAAAGGTCGGTGGACGGGAATATCCAGTTCCCTGTCGCCACACCTTCGGAAAGAATGGCAGCCAGGCGAATCGGCTCTTCACCGGGGGCATTGAGTCGAAGTGCGACCACCGGCAAGCACGCGAGATCGTCCGCCGACAAGCGGCCGAGTTGTTCCTGGGGCACGCCAACTCTCGACATCATCGCCATTCGATCGAGTTGGAACTCGTAGCGGGCCACGCGCAGCGTGGCTGATTCGCCACCGGACAAGCGTAGCCTGACACTCACATAGGCATCCAGGGTGTCGGCGCCAGCAAGCATGCTCTGGATGTCATTCAGGTAGTCGACCAGTCGAATCTCGACGCGGGTCCCACCAAGATTGGTCTTGATCGTGTGTGCCACTTCGCTGGCTGGATGAGCGTGATTCCCACGATGTAGCCCAAGCCTTAGCGTCGCATGGTAAGCGTCAGCCCCGAGAAATCCCACCATCCGAGTACCGCAGGCCCGGCCGACCGCGAGCAAGGCGCCATCCTCTAGCTGCGCCCCATCGGCGGCAATGATGCGCACTCCTTTGGCCGGGAAGGGAACCCGAAGCCTGACGATATTTGGGTTGCCAGGCCACACAGCGTTTACTGAGCACCATTCGGGTGGGTGGCCTTCTCCCTGGAACCGCAGATCAAGCACAAAGCTTGTCCCATCGGGTCGTGTCCTTGATGAGACTCCCGGGGTGTCGCTCTCGGCTGTCAACAACGCCCAGTTCGTGAATCGCAGCAATCCGTTTGACGGATCGCGACCAGGTTCAACCGCCATTCTCGCCTGCGCAGGCAAAAGCACAACAAGCGACCGCCATTTAGTTTCGCCTTGAGCTTGCCAGATTGCACTCACCGGGCCGACGACTTCCTCCGGACGCTGAGTGACCCTTCCCCCAGGGAATTGCCAGGCGAGCGCGCCTTGAACCCGACTATCTGGACGACCCTCGGACACCTGGTACAGGTTTGGCACGCCAAAAAATGCAACCGCTGGACGATCAAAGAGGTCCCAGCAACGGCGGCCTCGCAGTTCAAATCGTTCCTCGATGGCGGCCGCCTGCCCGCATCTCACACGGTAGTGCGATCCGTCGGAAGCGTCGATCCGAACGACCCCGCGGATTGTCCAAACGCGTCGAGCGCCGCCCGATAGCTGGCCCTTGTGATTCACTGAAGCGTCGTCGTCGGGACGCAAATTCCAGTCCACCGGAATGCAGAGTATCCCCTCATGCCCACTAATCGCCCCGGAACCCTGGCGAACCAATCGATAAGCGTTCGTGGACTCAGCGCTCTGCTCGAATATCCAGGGCAGATCGGATTGAAGCGCATCGCCGCGGGCAACTTCCTTGTGACGCGCATCCCCCGATACCGTGAGGAGCTGCATCGTATGTTCGGCGGCCGCGACGTCTCCCTGGCGGTCCAGAGCGCGTCGTTCGATACGATAGCGGTCTTGGCCCGCCAGTCGCCGCAGGGAGACATCCGCGTATTGCTCCCCAAGTGGAAATCGCAAGGTCAGTGTGCGGCCCAGGCTTTCCGACTCGATCCCGAAGAGCCGGGACAGAGCCGCTGAGTCCAGGAACTCTGGCAGCACGACCTCCGATCGGAGCTGAAATGAATCTTGCTCCGATGAGTCCAGCCATCGCTTAACGAAGACTGCTTGGTTTCCCTGCAATTGTTCGCGGTACGGGACGACGATCGCCAGCTTGAACAACTCGATCGCCTGATGGTCATCCATCGGCAGTGGAAACTCGTCCCTCCAATTTACGTGGGTACGATCAAGCTTGCCGATCAAATCATCAGTGTTGATTAGCTGGGCCTGTTGCTTCAGACGCAGAACCGTAAGGACGACTTCGGTCAGCAGCACAAATACTTCGCTCTGCCGATAGGTGTTTGGCAAGTAATGGGCAAGGCTCTTGATCCATTCGAGGATCTCGGCTGCGTCCGTTCGGCCTTCCGCAGCCAGCCTCAGTGCTCGCATCAATATCCAGCCGATAGGCCCCCGTGCGCGCGCCAGGAGACACATAGGGAGGCCGCCCTGAAAAGCGATGCTTCCGAGGTACCGTAGCCCGTGCGAGTTCGACAAGCGAAGCTTCCAGCCTTGCAGGCCTTTTTCAACGCACTCGCTGCGCTCGCTCTGATTCCACGTCTCAGCGGGAGCTCCAATCGCACTTACAATTGGTTCCCATGTGAATCCGGTTCCGTCATAGTTGCGGCGCCACCATTCAGCCGCATAAAGCACGAACAAGGGTGGGAAGCAGGCGATGTTGTGAGAAGCTTCACCAAGCGTGGCGGTTGTTAGCCAAACACCGACACGCTCTCGTAATATCGTTTGGAGGTCCCGATACTCCTCGTCAGTGACCCGGTAAGTGTAAAGAGGCCGACCGGTCGGGTACTCGAACCCTCGCCGCCTCAAGAAGTTGCCTTGCCACTGGTGAATTGGATGCACTTCACGTACTCCCAAACGGACGTTCGTCAAAGCAACTTCTCTTGCAGGCTCTTGGTGCGTCATGCCCCGGCGGTCGAGCGCCGGTAACTCAGCGTTCCATCACCTTCGGGCTTCGCGAATCCCCAAGGCTTCGCATGTCATCAAGAAATTCTGACGCCGGCTCTACGCTCGTCACCAGTAGCTGGTCCCTGGCTCGCGTGCAGGCAACATAGAGCAGGTGGCGCTCGGTGTCGTAGACCTCTTGCAGGTCGGCGTCGTCGCCGACCGTCTCGATGCGCTCCTGCAAGGGAATCACCTCGTCGTCGCACGCCATCACCACCACGGCGCGGAACTCTAGCCCCTTGGCGAGATGCATGGTGCTGATTGAGACCTGGCCGCTGATCGTCTCGACGTGCTCGTCGAGGACCTTGAAGACCAGCCCCGATCCCTTGACCACCGCCCGTGCGCGGTCAAGCTGCGCTTCGGATCGAACGAATACGCCGATCTCGTGCGGGAGGATGCCGGCTGTGGCACACTCCGCCACCCAGCTGCCCACGGCCTCGATCTCCTCGCCCTCGTCCTTGAAGCTGCGGATCGTTGGCGGCGGGCCGTTGAACACCGAGACGGTATCGCTGCGGTCCTCGCTGTTGCCGTCCACGTCGGTCACTGCCGGGCCAAGCAGTCGGTCAGCCTGGCTGCGGATTTGGTGCGAGGTGCGGTAATTGACGCGCAAAGTGCGCGAGCGCCCCCGGATATCCACCCCGAGTGCTTTCCACGAAAACGGCTGCTGGAAGATTCGCTGCCCAAGGTCGCCAGCAAAAAACAGCGCATTGGGCCGGCCACCACCCAGGGCAGCAAGGAATCGGAGATGCGCGACACTGACATCCTGCGCCTCGTCCACCACCGCGAAATCGAACACCACCGTCTTTTTCGCTGAAAGTGTGGCGGCCAGTGCGGTGAACAGCTCCGCATGCGTGATCAGCCTGCGTTCGTGCAGTCCTGCCCGCATTCGCTCGAAGATCGACCACAGCACCGTGCGCTGCGCTTCCGGAAGCCGGGTTTTCCGGCCCAGGCGCACCACGTCGCGATAGCCCTCCCAGGTCGTCAGTTGCCAGGCATCGACGACCTGTTCCCATTCAGTCAGCAGAAAATGCCCGCCGAACTTGTGGCAACCGATGGCCTTGGCCGCGTCGTTCAACAGTTCACGGATGATCTCGCGGCTGGCAATCGATACCGGCCCCACATGGGCCTTGTAAAGTCGGAGTCCGATGGCCGCTAGCGAATGAACATCGATCCGCTCGGCAAGGCGCGGCTCGTGGGCCAGCAGTCGCTTCAGCTTGGTGTGCAGCGCACTCGCCAGGGTGTCCGAGAAAGTCGTCAGCAGCACGCGTGCGTCGCCATGTGCGCGCGCCAGGTGGGCGGCCCGATGCAGGGCGACGATGGTCTTACCCGTGCCGGCCGAGCCAGCGACACGTGCCGGACCAGCGTACTCACGCTCGACCCATTGCCGTTGCTCGGGATGGAGAAAGACGGCCCATTTCTCCCAAGGGAATTCGAGCGCGCGCTGCAATTCCTCCACATTCGACATCACCCTGAAACGCCGCTGGGCGTCCGGGTGATCGAAGGGGCTGACTGTCGGAGCCGGTGGTGCCGGCACGCGGGGCTTGCCACCAGTCGCCAGTTCCAGCAGCGCTTCGGCTGCCTCGGCAGGCAGATGGTCGGACAAGACCAGAAGCGTGTCCTCGTTTGCCTGCTTGACGTCGGATAGCCACTCGGCGGGTACACCGTAGCCGAGCAGCTCATCATCGGAGCGGTCGGCAAACAAGGGTGGCAGCGGGGGCGCCGGCGTTGGCGTCAGTGCGAGTTCCGCCTGTGCCGGACCTTGCACATACGCCGGGATAACGATCTCCTGCACCGTCTCGCGTATCTCGACCAACTGCGCGGCACCCGTCTTCGGGTGCGTTTCCAGCTTGCGCCGTTCGGCCCAGTCGTATGCCTTGTCGTGGTGATCGACGTAGCAGAGCAGCAGGCTCGCATTGCTCTTATGCACGATCAACCGAAGGTCGCTGCCGACACGCACTGACCAGAAGTTCCTGTCCTTCGCCCGCTCCAGTTTGTGGAAACTCATGCCGGGATTGGCCGGGTTGATCTGCAAGTCGAACGCAGTTGTCTTGACAGCCTTCTGTTCGTCACCGGTCAGGCGCGCCAGGCTATCGGTGAAGGTGTCGGCGATTCTGAAATTCACTCAAGTCTTCTCGCACGGGCTGAATCAAAAAGGAAGATCATCTTCGGTGACAGCGGTGGTCGCGTCGACCGGCCCAGCGAGCAACAGCCTGTTCTTTGCGTCCGTCAGACTCCACGTTCCCTCATGCAGCCCGCAGATAATGTTCATGCAGTACGCCTTCTGCATTGCGCTTATCATGCGCAGGTGGAGATTGCGTGCAGTGCCGCCAACGAACAACGTCGGCCCCAAATGACCGGCATCGTGCGTGTATTTAAACCTCTCACCGTCTGGGTACCACTCATGCGCAGAGACCAGCATTCCGATGAAAGACACCATTAGTTCCGGAAATGGGTTCATCGACTTGCACTCATGGGCAGCCACAACCGACGAATTCCGCACTCTATAGAACGGCCTCTTTCCGCTCGCATACTCTTCGCGTTTAGAGTCCTCGACAACCGCACCCTTGATAAGTACTACGATGTCCGGAGTAAACGCGATGTCTTCATTGGTGTGGGATTGCACGCGGACTTGCTGACGGATCTCGAATTCACCATCAGGGCCAACTGCTTCAACCCATGAAAAGTTGGATGGATTCCCGGCAGGTGAAGTCAGATACCTGTACTCGCCTTTATCGTTCAGGTTCCTTGGTTCTAGCTGGTAGCCTTGAGACTCATAAAACCGCAACAGCGCATGTAGTGATCCAATTTCGAATGCCGCTGACAATTGTCTGTCGGTAATCCGCATCACGGTTCCGTGCTTTTTTGCAAAGGCTTTTGCCATCTTTTCTGCTTGAGATAGCCATTTGTCGGGACTCGAACTCATCGTTCGCTGCCCTCGCCATTCGCTTTATTATCGCGTTCGTTGCGAGCAATCCAATACACAAGGTCGCTACAGGTATTCTTTGTCATCCAGTCTCGACGAAAACCTAGCTTCGTGACTAAACCAAAGAAATCCTCGATAGCGCTCTTGACTCGGGCCGTATGTGCAGAATCAAAACGCTGTGACCCATGGACTATCGGATGAGACGACCCGAGGCCAAGTGCTGGAGCAACGCGTGAATCTGGGTCGGATTGCCGACCAGTTCGAGCAGATGCGTCCAGTGGGCCAAGTACTTCCTGGTAGATGCAGTTCAAACTGAAGAGCGCACTCAACTTTGTGTCTGGCCAGTTGCGCGAACGAATGAAGGTCAATTCCTCATTCTGTTTGCTGACCAAGAAAGCCAACTCGCGCAACATGGCTTCATGCCGACGCGTAACCGCGCCACGCACCTTGGCATCGAGGGGCTGCGTCAGAGCTGCCAGTACCGGATCAATGTTGGAGCGCTGATTCGCCATAGTGGTTCACTGAACCTTAAACACTTTCATCACCTCATCCCCCAGGTGATTGATCACCTTCACCGCGATCCGCCCTGATTTCGGTTTGTCGAACGGCCGTGAGGTGTCGCTGTTCAGGGTCGCCCAGGCCTCCGGGTCGATCTCGGCCTTGAGGGTTGTCTTCAGGGACTTGTAGGGATCGTTGGCGCCGAGGAAGTAGGCGTGGCGGACGAAGAAGCTTTCTTCGTTGTAGTCGGTGTCGATGAACCAGCAGGCGATGCCGTCGGCGCCGTGGCTGATCACTTCGCCGGTTTGCGGTTTGAAGACGTCGACGCCGTTCACTTTCAGGCGCAGCTTGCCGTCTGGCTCGGGGAGCAGGGTGATGTCCGGTTCGCCGAAGATCACGAAGAGGTTGCCCTTGCCAGTGTTCTTGAGGTCCTCGGCCATGTGCAGATCGGCGTTCATGCGCGCCTTGAGCACCGGGATGCGGCCGAGCTTGCTGAAATCGGTGGCATGCGCCTCGTAGTTGAAGGCGCAGGCGATCAGCACGTCGAAGCCGCCATCGCCCGCCTCACGGGCGGCGGCGACGAGGTCGGCGCGCTGGACGGTGCCGAACTCGGGGCCGATGAAGACCGCCGCGCGCTTCTCGCAGCCGCTTTCGGCATTGCCTTCCAGGTAGCGGCCTTCGGCGCAGACCAGATCGCCGGGCCAGAGGGTGAGGGCGGTGAAACTGATCCGGCCCTCCTTGTGCGCCTGCTGCACGCCGGCGGTCTTGAGGTTGTCGAGGACCATCTGCGGGAATGACTGTTTCGCCGCGTAGTCGGCGTGCTCCTGATTGAGCGTGTCGATCAGTTCGTCGTCCTCGTCGACACCGAGCACGCGGTGCGGGCTGAGGCTTTCGACGGTGAACGGGCCGGCGACGCGGACCGTCTTCCGGTCCTCGTAGGGCTTGTCGTAGAGCGTTTCGAATTCGGCCTTGGCAGCGATGGAAGCGTCGATTTCCTGCTGCCGGGCGATGCGCGCCTGCCACCAGTCGGCGTGCAGCTTCTTCGTTGTTTCCGGCCATTTTGCGTAGTCCTTTACGGTTGCTTCGCGCGGGATCTCCCACTCCTGCCAAGACTTGCCGATCGCCGCGTTCAGTGCCTCGCGCAAGGGTTCCAGCCTCGCCTGCCACTGCTCCCAAATGACATCGATCTCGGCGTTTTTTGCAATGGAACTAAGCATGATGTGCGGCACGCGCTCATAGACGAAGCCATGGCGGATGTCGCCACGCACCGGTTGCGAACTCGGTGTGCTGCGCGTGACTTCGGCTTCCTTGAGCTGACCAGTGCGGGAATCGGCAAGCAGGTAGAAAGGATAGCGCGCGCCCATGACGCGGGCGCGGGCCAGCGCCAGTGCGACGCGAGAGGTATCAATGGTGATCCAGCGGCGGCCCCATTGCTCGGCGACGGTAGCGGTGGTACCGGAACCGCAGGTTGGGTCGAGGACGAGGTCGCCTGGGTCGGTAGCCATGAGAATGCACCGTTGGATCACTTTTTCCGAAGTTTCGACGACGTATCGCTTTTCAGAGGCGAAGCCCGCAATACCGGTATCGCCCCAAATATTGCTCTCCTGAAATGCAGCGAAATCTTGGAAATAGCGGACGTAATAAAGACCCTTGCTCGTTGAGCTGAGGCGAGACGCAGCTTTGAGTCTTCCCATTCCTTGCTCGTTTGTTTTCCACCGAACCTTTTCCGAAGGGCGAAGTGTCTGACCCTCGAACTCCACGGGGAACCACGATGCAGCGCCTTCACCCTTGTCGCGGCCAACACTTTGACTCGTGAGGTTATCGATACGGAATAGGCGCGAGCCAGCTGGCAGATTCCGTTGTCCAGAAAATTCCTCAAGTGAAATCACTCTTTCAGCCAAATCGGGCAGGCGCACTCGCTTGTATGCACTTCCCCCAGCGCCACCGATTTGTTTCACAGTTAGCAGTTGGTGATACTTGAGGTGCTCGCGTGACTTTGCGTAGAAGACGAGAACATCGTAGGTGCCGGACAGAAATTCAGACGTTGCACTCGCTGTCTTCGAGAACACGATTTGGGAGATGAAGCTTTCAGCTCCGAATACTTCGTCCAAGAGTGAGCGGATGAGGTGGCAGTTCTCTTGGCCAATCTGCACAAAGATCGATCCCGACTCGGTCAGCAGATCGCGCGCAATCGTGAGCCGGTCCCGCAGGTAGGTCAGGTAGCTGTGTATCCCGTCGCGCCAGGTGTCGCGGAAGGCTTTGACCTGCTCGGGCTCGCGGGTGATGTGGTCGGCCTTGCCGTCCTTGACGTCGCGGCTGGTGGTGCTCCACTGGAAGTTGCTGTTGAACTTGATGCCGTATGGCGGATCGAGGTAGATGCACTGCACCTTGCCGCGCAGGCCTTCGCGCTCGGCGAGGCTAGCCATGACCTGCAGCGAGTCGCCGAGGATCATGCGGTTGGTCCAGTTCTGGTCGTGCTGGTAGAACTCGGTCTTGTCGGTCCCGGTCGGGATACCGTTGAAGTCGGCGAACAGGTCCGGCGTAATCTGCCCGGCCTCGTGTGCGCGCTCCCTGGTGCTGCGCAGCAGATCGTCAATCAGCACCTTCGGATGCACCTTCTCCTGGATGTACAGCGGTGGCGCGTGGACGACGAGGTCGCTCCAGTCCTGCTGGTCCTTGCCGCGCCAGACGAGCTGCGGGTCGAGGTCGCGATTTCGGTTGGATTTTTCGTCGCTGTCGCCAGCGACGTTGCGCGGGTAGCGTATCTCTTTCGGTTGCTGCTGCTCCCTCTCCAGTATTGGCTGGCACTCCGCCGTCGGGATGTTCTTGCGCCGTGCCTCGTCGTGCTTGAGCGCTTCGACGGTCTTGATGGTCGTTGTTCTGGTGGCCATGTTTATTGCTTCCCTGTCGCCGCTTGTTCTGCAGCGGAGTCGATCATCTGGTTGAATTCGCTTTCGACCTTGGCGGCAAAGTCGGCCTCGATCTGGTACACCTCGGTGAATTCGGCGAAGGCCCAGCGGCCATGGCTGCCGAGGTGGTTCACGCCGGGCACCCAGTAGGTGTCCATGGTCGATTTCTTCTCGACCGCATCCTCCCGCCGGTAGCCCTTGATCTCGACGACGAGGTGCAGCAGATCTTCCTCTCCGTGGCCGTCGTCCACCAGCACGATGAAGTCGGGCAGGTACTTGCGCGTCTCCGAGCCGTAGCGATACGGCACTTCCAGACCCAGGCCGTGGTTCTTCGCATAGGCACGCACCTTGGGGTGCGCTTCCGCCACCCGGCAGAATTCACCTTCCCAATCGCTGTCGAGCACTACCCAGTTGATGTGGCACGAGCGGGAACACGTCTCCCAGCGGTCCGCCTTCGAGGTGTTGAAGCGAACGTGACTGGTCGAGCCGGTGGGGTTGTAGGGGTCGAGCAAGGCCTTGATCGGGCGCTCGCCGAGGAACTTGCGGGTGATCGCGGCGGTGATCTTGTTGCAGGCCATGTCGGCCAGTTCCTGATACATCAGCTGCGCCGGGTAGGTGCCACCCTTGCAGACGAGATACTTGCGCTTCTCGTCACCATCCAGCCATTGCTTGGTGATCCGCTTCAACTGGCCGAACAGGTGGAGTTTAGGGTCCTCGCCGGGGTCGCGCCATTTGGTGTACAGCAGCCGCTGGGTCAGGTGAAAGAGCAGGGTGGAAGGTCGCATGTCGCCAAGGTGCGCAACGGTGAGGTTCACTCCCTCGCCGATGATGCCTTCGTTGCGGTTTTCGGTGGGTCCGGTCAGTTCCGGGGTAAGTTCCAGCACCGACTCTTCGTTGAAGTCGGCGGTCAGTCGCTCCTCCGGCAACTCGACCCGGTAGCCTTCGACGCGCGGAAAGCGAATCTCCAGCGCGTCGCGTTCCGGTCGGATTGCCTTGACCTGCACCGTTTCGCGCGGTGGTTGCGGGGGCGCAATGACCGGCTTGGCGGTGAAGTCGAAGGGGATGCCGAAGACGTCTGCGTACTCGACGTTGAACAGCCCTTCCTCGTTGAGGTCGTAGGACTGACGGCGCAACGCGCGCCCAATCACCTGCTCGCACAGCAGTTGGGTACCAAAGGCGCGAATGCCGAGGACGTGGGTGACGGTATTGGCGTCCCAACCCTCGGTGAGCATCGACACCGAAACAACGCAGCGGATGGCGCCGCCCAGTTGTCCCTGCTTGCCGACGGTGTTCATCACCTCGCGCAAGAGTTCCTGGTCCGCGATGCTGGCGCCGGCATTGGCGTCGCCCGAGCGCTCGACGATCTCGCGCCGAAAACGTTCGATTTCGTCGGCCGCCATGCCACGGAAGTTGTCGTCGAGGGCATCGCCAGCTTCCAGTTGCTCGCTGTCGATGAGCAGGGTATTGGGCCGTGGCAAGGGGTTGCCGGTGATGTCGTCGAAATTGCGAAACAGCGCCAGGCGGCCGTTTTCGAGCGTCGTGGTGCCATCGTCGTTCTTGCGATGAAAGCCAGAGACGAAGTCATAGACCAGTTTGGAAATGGCGGTGTTCTGGCAGACGATGATGAAGCAGGGCGGCACGCGGATGCCGAACTGCTGCCAGAGCCTGTAGGTCTCTTCGTAGTGGCCATAGAGCGCCTGCAGGGCGGTTTGCAGGCGAACAGGCAGCTTGAGCGGGTCGAGGTCCTCGCTCTGCCCACGGCCCTTCTTGGGCATTTCCTTGCCGATGTGTGCCCACAGGTTGCGGAAGACCGGCAATTCGTCACCGGTGATGTTCTGTGCGACCGGGACGCGCGGCAGCTTGACGATGCCGCATTCGATGGCATCCATTAGCGAAAAATCGCTCATCGTCCATGGAAACAGTGTGCCCTCGACGTAGCCGGAGCCACTGAGGAAGAAGGGGGTCGCTGACAGGTCCATGACCCGGGCAACGCCCAGCTTGCGGTTGACCGCTTCGAGCCCTGAAATCCACAGGCGGGCGGCCTCGTTGTTCTTTTCGGCCTCCTTCTTTTCGTCGCCCTTCAGGTCCTCTTCCTCGGCGTCTTGCGGCTTCTCGCGGTAGCAGTGGTGTGCCTCGTCGTTGATCACCAGGATGTTCTTCATGCCCATCAGGTCCGGCATCACCCGCTGCACCATCTGGCCTTCGTTTTCCAGCGTCTGCAGCTCGTCGCCGGTGCGGCCCTGGAGCAACTGACGCCCGCCTTTGGACACCGCGATGCGTTCGCGCAGCTTGAAGGCGTGGAAATTGGTGATGACGATCTTGGCGCGATTCAGTTCGTCGAGCATGTCGCTCGGTACCAGTTCGCGATCTTTGTAGTAACTGTTGGGGTCGTTCGGCTGCAGGACCCGCAGGCGATCCTTGATGGTCAGACCGGGCGCACAAATCAGGAATCCGCGCGTGAAGTTCTTGCTGCCCGGGCGCCTGACCGCGTTGACCGTCTGCCAGGCGATGATCATGGCCATTACCGTCGTTTTGCCCGCCCCTGTGGCGAGCTTCAGTGCCAGCCGCATCAGCAACGGATTGGCGTCCCGGTTGGCCGCCGCAAGATGTTCGAGAATGCCCTTGCCGTACTTCGATTGCGGTGCCACTTCGGCGAGCCAGATCGCGGTCTCCACCGCTTCCACCTGACAGAAGAACGGACGAATGCCGCTGAACTTGTGATGGCGCCAATGTTGCAGCAAGCGTGTCGTCTCCGGCGTCACCTGCCACTGGCTCGGATTGGGCAGGGCGCGCCAGGCGTCAACATGGCCACGCACCTGGTTGATGATCGACGTCGGGTCGTACTGCTGCTGCTTTGTCGACAGCCCCTTGCCATCATCGAAAACGAAGGCCTGCTGCGTGCTCTTGGTAGCGCTCTTGCGCTTCTTGGGCTTGGGGATCGGCGTGATGAACTGCGCGCGCCGCCGCATTTCCAGAGTCTTCTGCGTTGGTTGTCCGGTCTCGTCAAGCTCCCAGTGTTTCAAGGGGCACTCGTACGGCGAATTAAGGATCGGGTGGTCGAAGAACGGGTTGGACATGGTCAGTACCGGTCGGGGCAGCCACTGGTCAGGACAGATTCGCCCCGCTCCCTTGCATTGCGTTCTGGCCGCGTTGTAAGGAGCGCGATCACAACATCCGCTGGAACAACGCAGCTGGCCCACATCTTGGTTATGCGACGGTGCATCGATTGTGTTGCAGGGGATGTGTCTTGGCAGTATTGACTGCCTTTTCTTTTCTTGGCGCCAGTAGTACTGGTCCCCATTAATGTACTCGAATGTTCTAGGCAATCCAAAACAAAATGATGCCAAGATATTTGACAGCCTGACGAGGTTTCGCGCCCAGTTGCCGGTGGACGCCTCCGACGCGAATCTCCCGCAATGGCAACGGAATCTCAGGCAGCAGACGACAACGCGATTTTTATTCGTTTCAGGCCACTACCCACAGTTTCGGCCAGTTGAACCAAGTTTGGATCGTCGGAAGGTTGCTCTACCGTCCATTCGCAGAACGACGCCATGAGCGAAGCCCTTTCGATGGAGAGCTTTGAGGCCAGCAAGCCAGACTCAATGATCGGGATCAGAGCTGCAGCGGCTCTGAGACGATTGATTTCCGGGGATGGTGGCGGAATCTGGTTCGGCATGCCACTATTCTAGCCATGGCTGGGACAAAACATGGGGAATTATTCAACAATTCTGGCCTTTCCCAGAGCATGAAATGAACAAACTGCTAGCAACCATCGCCCTCGGGGTGTTTGCCACAACCGCTCATGCCCAATATCGATGCGTAGAGAATGGGCGCACGCTACTCACCGACCGCCCCTGCACGGCTGAAGAGGGCCAAAGCGACCAGAAGCCCCAAGACAAACCGAACAACGTCTTTGGTGACGCTGCCAATTCAGCCTACACGACAACCACGGGAAGTTGGCGAGGCCAAACACAGTATCAAGCAACTGTCTCTGGCGCGGTTTCCCCGGAGGCACATGCCGTCGTTCCGATGACCATCGAAATTGACCCGCAGGGCAAGGTGATGGGTTCGAGCCCGGAAAACGGCTGCAAGTTGAAGGGAATTGCTACGCCGGGGATGCTGGCAACTACTGCAACCCTTGACGTGACATTCTCTGGATGTACTTACACCGGCTTCAATCGTCGCATGTCTGGGAGGCTGGCTATCTATGCTGCCAAGAAGTATGCCCAGCTCAGCCTCGCTGCTTATTCAATGGGTGTAGGCAAGATTGCTGCAAAGTTTGACATTCGCGCAACGATGCGAAGATAGCCGATAGGCTTCATGGACTGGGTAGGAACGCTGACAGGAATCAGTGATGGCCAGAAGAAGAAATAGCAGCGTCTTTGAAGACCTGTTCGGAATTGCTGCAGCGCTTCCGTGGTGGGTCGGGAGCATCTTGGCTGTCGTCGCCTACGTGATCCTGCACAGGTATGCGTCTATGGATGTACCAACCAATGTGGCTCCAGGGCAGATCGGGCAGATGGCCGTCGGTCAAATGACCAAGGCGCTGGCCCTTTACGGCCAATACATCGTCCCGCTGCTTTTCTTGGCCGGTGCAGCCGCATCCTTCTTCGGACGACGCAAACGTGAAGGACTCGTCCACGACACTGCTGGCGACAAGTCCGGTGCTACCCTGCGCGCCTTGAATTGGAGCGACTTCGAGTTACTCGTCGGCGAAGCCTTCCGGATGCGTGGGTTTTCAGTGGTTGAAACTGGCGGCGGTGGTGCCGATGGAGGGATTGATCTGGAATTGAGGAAGGGCAGCGAGGTATTCCTCGTGCAGTGCAAGCAGTGGCGGGCGTACAAGGTTTCGGTCAATGTGGTGCGTGAATTGTTCGGCGTGATGGCATCGCAGGGCGCCACCGGAGGCTTCGTTGTCACGTCGGGCACCTTCACACCAGATGCGCGCTCTTTCGTGGAAGGGAAGAATATCGAGCTGATTGATGGTTCGGCGCTCAAAGCCATGATTGATCGGGTTCGTGCCGCCCGACCCGAGATGGCATCGCCCCGAGCAATTCCAGCCAGCGTGCAGACGCCTGGACAAACTCCCACGGCTTCAGCAGAGCCAGCCTGTCCCCGTTGTGGCGGCCTCATGGTAAAGCGCATTGCGAAACAGGGGGCGAACGCGGGAGGCGCCTTCTGGGGATGCATGGCTTTTCCAAAGTGCCGAGGCATCAAGACGATCGAATAGCTTCGTTTCCGTGATCGGCGTATGCCGACGCCAACAGCACAGAGCTACGCCGCGCGACCGATTCCGAACTGAAACCTCCGAGTGTCCAGACTGCCACAGCAGCGAACTGCACAAGAAGCTGTCGGCTTTTGCCGCCGTTACCAGCACGGCTTCGAGTGCCGCCGGTCTGCCGAGCCCCTGCGGAAGTTGCGGCCACCCCGAGGGTCCGGGGGCCTGTCATTTTCAGTGACAGGGCGCGATTTTCTCCTCAGCCTTGACCATCGTCTGCGGACTGGCGACGCCTGGAACGCGAATCACCCTTGGCGTCATCGGGAGAGCGTTTGTCGCGCCCAGACCTGCTTCGCTCGGGTGACGGCCCGGCATCCGGAGCCGAACGGCTTTGCGGCCGAGCGGCATTGTCGCGCTCCGGGCGAAGTGCCGGATTGCTTGCGGCCGGCCGCCCCTTGTCGCGTGGCGCATAGCCGAGAGAATTATCGCGCTCGACAGAAGGGGCAGGCCGTTGCTCGCTCCTTGGCTGCCCGTTCCGGGAGTTATGAGTATCCCCATCCCACTGCCGACGCGGTGGGTTATCCCGTTCCGGCCGGGGCATGGGTTGCGCCTCCATGCGTGGCGCTGGCGCCGGTCGGGGCCGCGCATCGTTTTCCCAGCGGCCGCCGGATTGACGCCAGGAGTCGCCACTGCGTTCCCAGCGATGCGGCACCCAAAGGTAACCACGACGAGGCGCTTCCCAACGGCCGGGCACCCACGCGTAGCGGGCACCACCCCAGCCCCAGTAACCCGATATCCACACGTAGTCGGTAAACGGCGGATAGCCCGGGTACTCGTACTGCGGCGGCGGTGGCGCAACCCGCACCGCTTGCCCGTAGTAAGGGCCCGGCGGCCCGACGACGCAAGCAGTCATCAGCAGCGATGCCACCATCGTCAGCCCGACAATCAATGATCCGTTCTTGTTCATGGCCTCACTCCGGCAAAGTTGGGGGTCACCGCTCCCGTCCCGGAGCTGGTTGCCGGTGCGACTATCCAGCTCGCGATGTTCGGGAGTGGACGGTATTGATGAAGCCGGGTTGGCCGATGCTTACCGAGACGCCAAGGTCGGCGGGCAGCACGGGGGCGGTGGAGACGATCAGTGCGACGGCGACGAATAGACGTTTCATGCGGGTCCGGTGTATGTCGATATCTTCAAACAACGCGCGAACGCCTTATCGCGATGACCGGGAGCCCACCTCGCTGCCCCGACCACTCCACCGGAAATGGCTGCATTAGATGTTTCAGCGTCAGGGTCGCAGGCTGCTTTCCCGCGAGAATGGCTTCCACGATGTCTGGTGCCAGCAAGGCCAGCCGAATGGCGCGACTCACGAAGGAAGGTCCGATGCGTTCTGCTTTGGCGATCTCGTCCAGACAACCGTAGGTACCGTTCTCCAGCAATTTCTGCCAGCGAAATGTCCGCGCGACCGCCTTGATCATGGTGTTGTCGATGGTCGCCATCGGCATCGGGTTGCCGTGCGTTCCATCGGGCAGAACGATTACCTTGCGCCCACCGCGTTTCTTGAAGGTCATCGGTACTACAACGGAGACCACTTCCACGCTGTTCGTAACCATCATGCGGCTTTCTTGCCTTCAGGAATCACGGACAGGATGAGTTCCCGCATGCCTGCCGTTTTCATGTCAATCCTGAGACCCGTGGGGCTGACGGTTACGCGCTCCACCAGCAGTTGAATGATTCTGGCCCGCTCGGCCGGAAACAATTCATCCCACGCCGGTTCGATCGATTGCAACGTCAGAATGGTTTCTTGCTCATCGGCTGTGGGATCAAGGGCCACCACCTCACGGATGGCCTGGGACATGACCTCGGGTGCTTGCAGCACTTTCCTGACTTGTGCAATCACCGCCGCTTCTACTTCTCCGGCTGGAACACGGGATATCGAGCAGGCGTCCTTGCCGATCTTCATCGAGGCGGTATTCACATGGCAGGGATCCCGCCCGTCCCTCCGGAAAATCACTGTCGCCACAATCGCGGGCAGACGGCAGGACACTGCCTGGGCGTCCGGACGGTTCCTCAGCAGGTCACGTGCAGGACGGCATTGACGTCGTCGGCTTTCATCCGTTCCAGCTTGCTGCAGACTTCCGGGGTCGGCAGCGCGACCACCTCGATGCCCTTCTTCTCGGCGGCGGCATAGACAGCGGGCATGATTGGCAACGCGCCGTACATCCCCGTTCCGATGTACAGCCGTTTCCCGTGCCAAGGGATGGCTTCGTCGGCGGAGAAGGGCGTATGCCCATAAGCTGCGCGATAGGTCTTTGAGGGCCCCTTCGTTCGCTTTCGGATGCTTCCCTGTTCGATGACGAGATCGTAGTCGTAACGCGCGCCCTCAACCTCGATCGTGCCAAAACGCAGCATATTCATCTTCATCGCTGGTGCTCCTTGGGAGGAATGTACTTCCAGTATAGGTAACCAAGCCAAGCCAAGCAGCGAACGTCTGCTGCGCTTTCTGTTGGGCAAACACGGAGCAGTCCTGTCCCTGTCCACAGAATGCGCTGGCAACCCTGTGGGTAAGCGGTGGACAAACGGTGGAAAGCCGCCTTCGACCGGCCTCCGCCAAGGGAAACTTTCCACTGCCCGGGAATTAGGCGCTGCCAGCAGCGAACAGGGCAGCGCGCGGGCTCGGTCGAGAAGCGTGGGCAAATTCCTCCCCAGTACTCGAAGGCCTGCGGGAGCACGGTGAAGGTAGGGCGCCGGCGGCCCCATCGAGGCCTTCTGTGAGCCGCTCATCGCGGCAGAATGCCTTGATGCTCCTCGGGACTACAGTCCCTGAGTCAGCTTGCGAATGATCGTGTTCGCTGACTTCTTTCGATCGGCTGCGCCTTCCTGCGTCGGGTCCTGCAAGTTCGATGACGCATGACCTCGCGACGGACCGTGACGCAAATCCCTCAAGCCGATCATCGCCAGCACTCTGAGCCGTTCCGCCCGCGCTCGTGTCGCGACGGTACCAAGGTCGGCAAGCAACTCCGGGTAGGTGCCCGTCGGGATCTTCACCACGATGCGCAGCGACGACATCTCAAGCACCCATCCGCCAGAACCCGCGCACGTTCGCAAAAACCGGCGCCTCCGTCGTCGACACCTTGAGCTGTGGGAAGGCGTCCTTGATCGCCTCCTCAAAGAATCCCGCGCCGCCGCCTACCAGCAGCACTAGGTCAGCACTCGCGTTTTCCTTTCGAAGCGATTCTCGCAACCGGGTGGTGACGATCGGCCCGACCTTGTCGGCAGCCTTCTTCACGTAGGGTGCGATTTCGACCCGCTCGCCGAGAAGACGGACCTGCGCGTGTCCCTTGCGGAGCGTGTGCTCCAGGCGTTCTCTGCCTACGTTGCCCCCAAAATCCTGTGCGATCAGGCGAACGGCTTCATCAAGGATCACCGAAGACGCCTCCAGGCTCGTGCCACACGACTGGCGCCGCAGCTCGCCATTGCTGATCAGGAGCCAGTCGACCGAGAAAAAGCCGGGGTCGACCACCAGCACCCGGCTATCCTCGATTTCCGAAGCATCCGGCAAACCCCAGACGTAGTCGACGAACCCTCCCACGGGCTGCGGGACGACCTTGACCTCGCTCACGGTGACCCTTCGCCGCGGCGTGATCTGGTGCTCTCCCCGCATCTGCCCGGCCAAACGCTCGCGCAACGCAGGATCGAGATACTGATTGACCGGAAGCCCGGTAACAACCCGATCGATCTGCTCCAATTCGGAAAGCAGAAGCCCTGCATGGAAGAGGGCGCGATAAGAGGCCGTCGACGGGTAGTCCTCGTGCAACTCGCGACTCCATAGCTCGGCGCGATCCGGCGATAGACCGGAGACAAACGGTTCCCCGTTCACCAGCACGCGCAAGAAATCTTCCTCGCCGTCGCTGGCGATCTTTTCTCCGAGCCGATCGGCGGGCGCAGCGCCGGCGGGTCGCAGCACAACCCGGGGTTCGCCACCGGGGTCTCCGCAGGCCAACTTGAGGTTGGAATAGCCGATATCGATTCCGAGAACTGTCATCTCAGGTCTTCTCCTGGGTCACGTCATTGACCACCGCGCCCGGAACTGGGCAGCGAAGCCTGGCAGAAGCGCTGCAGGAAACCTTCAGGCACACAAGAGGAGCGTTCAACGTTCCTTCGCGCGTTCAGTGCGCCGCCAGTGCACCTGATGCTATGGAAACGGTCGGCCCAGCAGGATTCGAAAAGCGACCAGAAAAGACGAATTTCGCCGAGGCAGGGGAGGCTTCTTCAGCGGCCAGCCGCCTGCACACGCCGCAGATTCCCCCGCTTGACGGGCACGTTCAGGGCCCGGTTGTGAAGATTTGTTCACACCCCTGAAGAAATGGGGACGTCCCGGTAGAAAAGCCGCCGGCCCGTTACGAAACTGCCCCCGCACCGCCTTTGAACCCTCCACGGCACTTGGACGACCATGGATTCCATGCCGAACCGGGGTGCGGACCGATCTTCCCGACCCCACGGCGGGGCAGTGACCCCTTCCGTCGAAGATCATCCTGTGGGGAGAAACATTATGTCGGAACAGCTCACCAAGATCGCTCAAAGCGTTCGCAGTGCCCTGGGTTACTCGGCTGCCGGTGTGGGTCGAGTGGCGACCAGTTGCGGCAGCGCCATCCGTCATCGCGCCGTTGGTCTCATCGCCTTCAGTGTGCTGGCCGCCAGCGGTTACGCTCTCTACACCAATCCCCCGGTGCAAAGCATTGGCCGCGGTGAAGTCGGCATCCGCCTCAACCAGTTTACCGGCGGTTCGGTCGAGGTGCGCGAAGGCGCAGCGCTTGTCGTCCCCGGCTTGCACCAGCTGCGCCGCTTCTCGCTGCGCGACCAGGTCTATCGCCCGATCGATGGCCTTGAAGCCAGCGGCCCGGCGCCTTTCCAGTCGGTGGAGGGGCTCTCGCTCGGCATCGACATCGCGGTGCGCTACGCGCTTGACCCGAAACAGATCGCGGCCATGGCCAGGAACCTGCCCGAGGACCTCAACGGTGAGATCGTCGAGCCGGTGGTGCAGGGTGTCCTCTACAAGACCCTGTCCCGCTACACGGTACGCGAGATCTTCTCCAGCAAACGCCAGGACATTCAGGAGTCCATCGAGCGCGAACTGAAACCCCGCCTGGCGGCCGACGGAATTGTTCTGGAATCGGTGACCCTGGGCAAGGTGGACCTGCCGCGCGACTACCGGGCGGGCATGGAGACCCTGCTCGCCGAAGAAATCGCCAGCGAAAAAATGCGCTACACGCTGGAGCTCAAAGACAAACAGGTCAAGCAGAGCGAACTCGAAGCCCTGGCCCAGAAAGTCCGCCGGGAAACCGCCGCCGAGGCCGCCGGCCAGGAGCAGATCATCGCTGCCAGGGCACAGGCCGAAGCGATGAAACACGTCCTGCCCTTCAAGCAGAAACAGATCGAGCAACGCGGGCTTGAAGCCGAAGCCGAGAAAGTGAGCCGCATCAAGCGCGCCGAAGCCACCGCCCAGGCACGTCGCATCGAGGCGGCCGGCGAAGCCGATTCGCGCCGGCAGCTGGCCGACGCCGAAGCGTATCGGCAGGATCGCATGGGAAAGGTCGCCAGCGAACAGCTGGCCCGTGACGGCGCGCTGATCGACAAGCATCCGCTCCTGATCCAGAAAACGATGGCCGACAAGCTCTCCGACAAGATTTCGGTGATCATCGCGCCACCACCCCGCGACGGCGGCTTCATCGGCGCCGCCCTGCTCGGTAGCAGCCGAGTGACGCCTGCGCCATCAGGACGCTATGAGGTGTCGGACGGTCGAGCAGCGGACGAGCGTTTCGAGGGAGGGCAATGATCATGCTGGCCACCGCACTCACCATCATCGCCATCGTCACCCAGGATCAGGCCGGCCTGCGTGCAGCCCCGCGGGAAAGCGCCGCCCAGCACGCCATGCTGTGGCAGGGTGACAGTCTGGAAATTCGTGGCGCCAAGGGCGATTACCTGCAGGTCTACGACCATCGCCGGGAACGTGCCGGCTACGTTCGCGCGAGCCAGGTTCGGCCGCAGTCGCTGAAACCGGAAAACGCGCCCGAACTGCTTGCCGTGGTCCGTTTCCTGCGCGACACCCCCGGGGCGGAAGCCCTGGGCATCAGCTATGCCGCCGCCTATCTCAAGGCAGCGCCGGCGGCAGCCATTGATGGTGAGGTGTTCGACGCGCTCGGCACCTTCGCCGAACGCCTCGCCCGAAGCGCCACCTCGCGCCAGGCGAGGAGACCCGACAGCGCCGTTGGCGAGCATCTCGAAGTCGCTGCCGCTTACGGCGTGACCATGGTCAGCGTCGAGCGCGACGACCAAGTCCAGCTCTGCTACGACGGCGACGCCTTTCGTCGTGTCCTCGCGCTACCGGCGACCGATTTGCAGAAAGCCCTGGCGGCGCTGGCGCTGACCCGTCACGACTGCGTATCACCGAGGCTGACGCCGGTCGAGCGGTTCGCCCTCGACAACTGGCGGGCCGAAGTGCTGGACCGGATCGACACGTCCCAGCTCCCGGAGGTCCTCAAGAACCGCCTGCACTTGCGCAAGGCCGGGGTCTGGGCAAGTCTCGCCTGGCAACGGGCGAGACGGTCCGAACTCGGCACCGCGGCCGTTGCCGAGGCAGGTAACCGCGCGGTGGACGAACTGGCGGCGATCAACAAACACGAGTTGGCGGAAAGCGATGCCGCGACCTACAGCGATGCCGCGATTCGTGTGGGCGCTTCGCGCTGGGCCGCCGAGCCCGGGCTACCCTTCGACGCGATCAAGGCGCCGGTCGGTCTCGGGATCGTCACCACTGCCGGTGAGCCAGGCGAGACCTGCGTTCATCTGGTCGATGCGCGACACGACGTGAAGAACCCGCTTCTCAAGCGCTGTACCTACGGCATCGTCTGGTCGGCGTCAGCTGTCGCCCACCCCGAGGGTGCCGCTCTGACCCTGGCCGTGCAGCCGCTCGACACCTGGCGCGAGATGTGGGTCTTTCGCCAGGAACCGAGGGGCTGGACCCTCGATGTCGTACCGCCGGCGACCGACACCCCCGACCTTGCCTACGTCGAATTCGCCGGATGGGTGCCGGGCCGCACGAAGATGCTCGCCGCCCGTGAGGCGAAGGTGGACGGCCGTTACAAGGTCAGTTTCGAGTTGCTGAGCGTGTCCAGCCTCGAAGTCGAGCGCTGGGCCGACAAACCGACCTCGCTGTCGGCCTTCTACCGGTGGCAAGCGCCGACGTGGAAGGCGCGGACAGTGAGCATTCGCTGAGCTTTTCTGGTGGTGCCTCTGCGTTGGTCCGCAGGTGGGGTTCCGGGGCATCCTCCTTCAGACGATGGGTCGCGGACCCAACTGGTTGCAGTCCATCGCCTGCTGGACGTCGTCAGGCTTGAGTCTTGTTTGTTGCGCTGAATGGCGTTCGTTCGGTAGAGGGGGATGACGCTTCACTTGCCGGAAGCGGGAGCAGGCACTCCGCTGATCGGCGAAAGGGCGCGGGTTTGCGGATAACCGCGGCCGAAGGCCTCGGGGGGGCTATTCCCGCCATGGCGCGTTGATACCGGTCGACAGATACGGATAAGGCGGCAGGTGTTCAGGTGTCGCGCGCGCGCCCTGGGCTTCGAGGACGGCCTTCAGGATGCCTTCGAGCACAACGGGGTCGAGTGCCGGTGTTTGTGGTCCTTCGGCATCGCCGGCTCTGCCAGATGCTGTGCCGTAGGCCGCGAGGACTTGGGCCGAGACGCGTCGGCCGCGTCCTGTCGCGAGCCAGTCAACGGTAACGCCGTCGGCGACGGCAATGGCCAGCGCCTTGTCCAGCGGTGGCATTCGTCCGTCGTTGAGGTACGTCCGGAGCACGGAGTCCGCGATCCCGCACTTTCTGGCAAAGGCCGCCATGGAGTGGTGTCCGATGAAGAGCTTCAAACGGGTCCAATCGCGCTCGATTCGACTTGAGGAATTGACAGGCTCTCGTGCACTCGATCGGACGTCATTCCATCGGGTGGCGATTCTCCAGGGGTTTCGGCCTTGCTCATCTTGGTCCATTTACAAGCGGCGCTCTTGAGGGCGGGAAGCCAGAGGGTCCGGCCAGGCGCAGTCGAGGCGAGGGCTGGCGGTCGTTGGTGTCCTGCACTAATTTCCACGCACCATGCACTCGCAAGCGCCATGATCATCCCCGTCCGGGATGATCATCGGTCAAGGCCGGTGCTGGATTCTCGGCTCTGCACCTGCGCTCCGGCGCGGCGGCAGAAACACGCGATCTCCTGCCTGGAACCTGTTGGCGGACCTTACTGAGTCCCTCCAACCCGCATTCGCTGCAGCGTCAGCAAGAAACTCACGCCATCTTCCACGTTCCGAACGTTGATCGTCCCGCCCATCTTCGCCATGTACGTCTTGGCGACGAAGAGACCTTGGCCCCGGTTACCGTTGGCGCCGGCTTCCGCATGCTCGGAGACGCCGTACTCGAAGATCTTGTCCAGGAAATCCTCAGCAATGAGTCGGCCGACATTGTGAATGATCACCGTCGCCGTGGTCTCCGTGGTCTCCAGGGTGAGGGTGATCGGCGTGCCGGGCTGACGGTAGCGATCGGCATTCTTGAGGATGTGCGCGAAGACGTCTTCGAGGGGGAACTCGTCGGCGCGTACCCACACCGGTTGGTACGCAGCGGCGCAACGCACGTCGACAAAACCGGCGTTGTCAGCGACATTTCGTAGAAGCTTGGCAATGTCGATCGCCTGCACCTGCAACGCCGAGGACTGAAAGGCTTCGCTCGGACTGGCGTTGCCGTAGAGCACACGCACCGCCTGCTGCATGCGATTGATGTAGCGATAGCTGGGGTCGCCGGCGTGGCCATGCAGCACCAGGAGCGATTGTAGCGGCGACATGATTTCGTGACCAACGGCGTGCCACATGTCCCGTTCCTGCTCGGCGCGTATCCTTTCCCGCTCGGCGTCTTCTTTCACACGACGCAGGAGGTCGTTGAGGCAGTTGGCGAGGATCCCCAGTTCGTCGCTGCCGCGGAGATCTGCCAGATCGAAGCGCTGCAGGCCGCCTATGCCCTTCACGCTTCTGGAGAGCGCGCTGGAACGTCGCGTGAGACGGGATATGCGCCGGACGACGCCGGTCTCGATGACCAGCCACGCCAGCGCGATGGCCAGCAGCATGGCACCGACAAACCAGGAAACGCGCGAGGCGATGGCGCTCAGGATCTTGTTCACACTGCGCGCATCACCGTGGAACAGAATTCGATAGCTGCCCATGGGCGTCACCACCTCGTCGGCGAGTTCGACCGGGGCGTCGTAACGTTCCACCGGCAATTTGCGAATCAGGCGGGTGAGTAGTGGCGAAGGCTCCTCCAGGACCTCGTCCTTGCCATGTAGTTGCACCAGATTGGTATGCTCACCGCGGTCAGCCTTCTGAATCGTCAGGGTTTCGCCGGGCAGAAGAAGGCCTGTCAGGTCGTTGAGGGAAAACGGCGGGACGGCACCGTCCTCGTTGCTGTCGAAAATCGCCGGGCCGTCCCCGGGGGGTAGCACTTCGACGCGAACCTGGAACTGGTCGAGGTCGGGGGGCGGCCACTGGGGCTTTTCCGGTTGGAAGAGTGCATCGCGCAGGACCTCGATCGGCAGGCGTAACGAGAAGAACGATTTCTTGTCGCAATGCTCGTCGCTCTCCCGGGTGGCGTCGAGGCACCTGCCGCTCTGCCATACCCAGCCGCGGAATTCTTTCACCGGCATCTCGCCGGTGTAGTCCCGGTCGTCCAGCTCCACGTAACCGGTAAAACGACCCCGCATCCCCGACGCTCGCCGACGCTCGTCACGGCTCGGGACTTCGAAGGGTGCGAGCCAGCGGTACGTCTGTCCGCGCAGGCTGACCACCACCCGCAGGCGGTGAGCGCCATCGAGGAACTCGTTGCCGATGCGGTGAGGCAGCAGCGTGCTGCTGACAAAAGTGCCCGCCGCATAGATGAAGCCGCCGGCCCAGGGGTTGTTGGCAATCGCGATGCACAGGCTGCCGTAGTTCTTGTATTGGACCAGGCAACCGGCCATTTCCACAGCATGGCGGACCTTGCCCTGGTCGTCGAAATCGATGGCCGAGAAGGGTAGCATCACCGGGCGTAGCGGTGTCACGGGGCCGTCGCCGCGCGGCGGGTTGAGGAGTGCCAGCTGGCCGGCCGGGTGGCGCAGGCGGGCGACGATCTGTTCCTTGGTCTTGGCGAAGCTCGTTTGATAGTTGTCGTAACTGCGCTGCTTTTCCTCCTGCAGCACTGCGACCGCCATGGCCACCACGGCCAGCGCGAGCAGCAGGAAGGAAGTCCGAAAGAGGATGCGCAGCCGGAACGACGCTAGCCAGGCCAGCGGTTTCATTCCGGCGACCTCACCGAAGAGGCGTAGCGATGCACCGGAGCGCCGCGGAGGAACACGCTGCTGTCCATCGCCCGCTTACCGATCGCTTGCGCCGGTGGAGATCGGGTCGGACCATCGGAAGCCGCGCATGGGGATGTTCTCGATACGGTCGAACGCCTCGTCCAGTTCGCGGAAAGCCTCACGGATGCTGCTGATGTGTTTACGGATGTTGTCCCGACTCCGGCCGCTCTTGACCACCTGGGACAGTTCTTCGTAAGAGACCACCTCGCCCCGTTTCTCGTAGAGCGCGGCGAGGATGCGCTGGGCGGTCAGTGGCAGGTTGATTCGTTGTCCCCGCCATAGGGGCGTGCTCTGCCGCAGGGGGTCAATGGAGAGTTCCTCGCTGGCAGCCAAGGGCGGCTTGACGCTTGCACGCTGTCGGACGGCACGCAGGATTTCCAGGAAGGTATCGATGAACTCGGCTTCCTCGAAGGTGGCCTTCTGCAAGTAATCCCAGGCATCCAGTGCCTTCATGATGCCGCGGTAGATGGTGGCGGGCATCGCCGAGACCACCAGCACCGGTGTACCGCTGGTGCGCTTGTTGATCGCGTTGATGATCGCAACACCCGCGTGACGCTCCCGCCCCAGTTCGATATCCAGCACCACCAGGTCGTATTGCACGCGAGCCAGGGCGGCTTCCGCATCGTCGCGGGTGAACCACTGCTCCACGGTGATGCCCGGGTGCGCGGAAAGAATCCATTCCTTGAGTTGGTTGCTGGTGGGAATGTCGTCTTCGATGACGGCCACTTTGAACATGAAGCGCTCCGATCCTCTTTTCCAGAAGTATCGCTATTTTTGACGGAGAAAGCACCGCCGTCGTGTGAAGGTTTCTTCACACGTGTGACGGTTTGTTCACGCGTCGGAAGAAGCGCGAATGTTGCGGAACAAACGGGTTGGGCTGGCTACCGAAGTCGCCCGGTGGCGGCATGGAATCCTCCACCGCATGTCCGGCACCATGGTGGTCATGAGCAAACGGCGGGCAGCTAGATCATGGCGCCGAAAGAGGGTCAAGAACCCACGCCCCAAGAAGCATGACAGGGAAGGTAGCCACCATGTCGGATCGTCTGAGGAACCTCGTCTTCATCCCGCTTTACATCCCGGCAACGCCGGCCGTTGCCGTCTCTCGGGCAGGCAGATGGCCTCTGTCGTTGATCAGCGCGTTCGGGATGGGGCAGCGAAACGGGGCAGTGGTACCGCAGGAACCCTGCAGCGATACCTCTGGGGTTTTGAGCATTTTTGACCACGATCTGTGCACCGCCAGAGCACCTGGCCGCATGCCAATCGAGCGTGCTCGGTATCAGGTTCGAAATGCGACCGGGAAGGACGCATCTCGGCCGCAAGGGGAGGTGGCTGGTGCCTACGATTGCACCCACCATGCCCTATTACATAAGGATTGGTTGGGCTGCAGCCTTATGGAAGAAAAAGCCTGCTCATTGGCCTGGAATTACCCCTTGGTCGACGCCCTGCGAGGCCTTGAAGCCGTCCAGATAGGCGAAATGGCCGTCCTTGGTGACCGGAAATGGTGCTTGGCCTCTGTCGCAACCAAGGTCTTGCGCTATCCGGGTGTCGGCGTTTTGGCCGATTTTTCATAAGGATTGGTGGGGTGGCGAATCCTTATCTTTAAAAGGGGGCACGGACTACCGATGGAAGACCGGATCAGGGACGTACGAGCGCTGCTGCAAGCTCAGCTGAAAGACGTGTTCGAACAGGCCAAAGACCTGGGTAATCGCTACCTGCAGGAAGTCATGGAGGCAAACACCGGCAAGGAATGGAGCCAGAAGAACACGTTGCAGTTTCGGGTTCGGCAGCGGGGCAATGCGCTCTCCCTCGAGTGGTACCTGGTCAATTGGTACGGCAGGAAGGCTCAAGGTCGCGAGGCGCGCCGAACGTACATTCCGAAGCGCAACAACAGTCGGCGCCGGGATGCACAAGTGTTCGGCTACCGCATGGAGGACCTGCTTCGACACACCTCGGGGTGGGACGATGACCTGGTCACCGCCGTAGAAAGCGAGGCCGGCGCGTATCGTCGTCAGGCGCATTACCTTGCTGACATGCTCGTGACGCTGGGGCGCCTGGAGCGGTTTTCGAAGGCAGCGACGCAGTCGCAGGGCGAGCGGAAGGAGTAGGCGTCATGAACAAACCCCCTCGCTATTTGGTGAGCGATCAGTTCGATCTCGGGATGCTGGCCTCGCTGACCGCGGACATCACGCTGACGGAGATTTCCCTCGCTGACGTTTGCCAACGCATCGAGGATGCTGAGCGCGAGCAAGAGCTGGGGCTTCATGGCGGGTGGGCTGCCGCTGTGAAACACAGAGCGGCGGTCACGCTGGTGCCCAACGGGCCGATCTTGCTACTCGCCCGGCGAGTGGAAACCGATTGCGGGGTGATCTTCAAATGGGTGCAGGTCGAAGTTATCAACTGACTTTCTCGCGGTGCGGCGGGCGATGGTGAGCGACTGGTCTGTCATCCAATGGCGCAATCGGCGAGAGGCGAGAACTGCGAACCTGGGCCAAGCTTGTCAATGAAATATCCTGGGGGGTGTGATACATCGAATTTCGTTCGGGTCAATTCGTTGAACTGACCTGGGCTAATCGGTTCAAATAGGCGTTTATCGTATTGAATCAGCCCGCACTCGATTAAAATCCCGTCAGTGGCGCCTTTTCGGCGTTTCACTTCAAACCCGAAATATCTCTCAGGAGACTCCATGCCGAACTACCAGGAACTGCTTGCTGAACGCGAAGAACTCAATCAACGGATCGACGAAGCCCGTAGAACTGAAGTGGCAAAAGCGATTCGTCGGGTGAAGGACATTATCCAGGAATACGACTTGACCGCGGCCCAGTGTGGTTTTAGCGCAGTCGCTGCAGGTACCCAGAAAGCGCGCACCCCCGTCAAAGCCAAATACATCACGCCCGACAAAAGAGTGACCTGGAGCGGTCGTGGGAAACTCCCGAATGTGTTCAAGGCGCTGGTTGAAGCAGGTCACCGGATGGAGCACTTCTTGCTGAAGTGATTTGGCTGGGCCTTGCGATTAACTCGCGTTAATGGAGTAGTGGTTGGCTGGCACAGGCAGCACCTCCGCAGTGTCAATAACCCCTTCAGGCAGCAGATAATCGCGAGTCAGTAGAAGCGATCGCAGAGATCACTGACCGTAAGACGGGGGCCGCACGTAATCACTGGTACTGCGGTGGCGCCTTTCCCTCTTTGGCGAGGACTGCAGGCTTCGCTCCGGTTTCGGACACATCCAGCTTTTCCACCAGCACGTTGAAGCGCCAGTCGTCGCCGAAGTCATAGCGGAATTCGACAAGTTGTCGGGGAGACAACCCGGCTTCTCCCAAGGTCACTTCGTCAGCATAATCGTCATCAACGTCGCTGCAGCTCGGGTCATCCAGTGTGCGCAGGGTGGCGTATTCGTCCTGGTAGCGAAACTGATACAGGTGTTCGTGATCGAAATTGAACGCGTCGAGGATGGATTCTGCGAGGTCCGCGAAGTCGCTTTCGGCAGGCATCACGATGCGGCGCCAGACACCTTGGCCGAGCGAAACCTTAAATGTCACACTCCCTCGGAACGGTTCGACGGTCTCCGGTTCTCCCAGAGAACTGCGCCAGGCCGGAAAGAACGGGATCACCGCGTCTGCCCAAGTAAAGAAAGGAGGGCGATCCAGTTCTTCTTCGCGTGGCACTTCCTCTTCGACCGAATCCTCGCCCGAAGGGTTGAGCAAATGCTCCAACAATTCGGTAGAGGAGGTGTAGCCGAATGCCCGAAGGTAGGTGGCGCTGGCGGAAAGTCCCCATGGTGTCGCGACCATCCGCTTGATCTGCCAGCCTTTACCGGAGACGGCCTGATCGGAAACGATGTCGAGCAAGCCGAACAATTGCATCATGGCGATCTGCTTCATGCCGAGCAATGCCAACATGGCCTCTTGCCACTTTTCGTCTCGCTCTTTCGCACGGCTGCCAGGACGGTGGCGCTTCAGGAAGGTGCAACGATATTCTGCCATCCTGTCGGCTGCTGCCAGGCCGAAACGGTCCGGCCCGAAATCGGCGAAGCTCCACCAGCGTTCGAGCAGGCTGAAATATCGTTCTGTCGGACTGAGCAATTTCCACTTGGCGGCCATTTCCGTATTGAGGACCATCCTCGGCGTGGTACTTGAGCGATCGACCTTTCCCAACCGGCTAAAGCGTAACAGCAGGTGCAACCCATCTACGTGGGGGTAGGACATCTGCCTGCCGCGGCTGAGGCCGATTGGGGCGGGGTGAGTAAGGAGGCTATTGAGTTCGGGCAGACGAGCGATGGCGAACTCGCTGGTCTTTGGCGAAACCGGAATACCGTCCGTGCTGAGGTAGTTCAGAAGCGCGTCGAAATCACGCACGATGGTGCCGGGAGAATCAGGTGCGGCGGCAACGGCAGCGAACACGGTGCGGTCTGCATCGGTGAGGGACAGCGTGGTCATATCGGTTCTTTCAAATGCTGGGATCGCAGCCGTACGATCACGCAAGAGGATGGCAAGTCATGGTGGGCTTCATCAGTATTACCGGCTAGGGTAACCGGGGTCAATCGGTGCTAAAGCGCAAGGAGCGATCCTGTCGTCCGATCGCCCGAACGCCTCCCGAGGCGGTGCAATCATTTGCACTCAGTCCTTGGTGAAACGAGTGGAACCGAGGATGTCGTCTGCCTGGGTGGGCGATCGTGCGCTGGGTCTTCAACTTCCTAGAGAAAAACCGGGATGCCGGGATCGATGAGGTCGCCAAGGGGGTGAAAAAAGTGCTGTGATGAAGCCTTGATTTCCGATTCGCTTACTCAAAGCGGACGGCGATACGCGCCCCTTCATCCCTTTCGCAATAACCCGCCGGCGCTTGCCGGGCAGGCCAGGTCAGCGTGCATCTGAGCACCGCGCCATCCGCGGCGTGCAATTCCGGATTGGCCGAGTAGGCGTAGTGTTCGGTATCGCTTCCAGGCGATATCCAGCTGGGACGCCTGCCGCGACTATCGTGCTGTTGCGAGGCCGAAAGCTTCACGTCGCGGCGTATCGCAAAGCCCTGGGCGAAGAAACGCCGCCCTCCGACTTCCAGGACCATTTCAGGCGCCGCACGCCCGTCGTGACTGAAGGTGCCAACCGTGACACTCGGGTCTCTACTTGCCGGCGCAAGAGCGTGCGTATGTCCTGCGCAGCCGGTAAGCGTAAGCACTGCCAGACCAGCGATAACGAACACTGTATTCATTGTTGTCCTAGGGCAGTCTCAGAAAACGGAAAGTCAGGCACGCCAAGATATCTACCGCTGTTCAATGAGCGTGCCGGTGGTGAATATCCGGGAAATGCGGATGCTTGTGGACGATGACGCCGTGCTCATGTCGATGAGCATGAGGGGTGTCAGGGTTCCACTCAAACGCGTGCTGATGCTGATGGTGCGCGTCGTGCGTATGCGTGTGGTGGTGTTCGAGTGGCTCATGGGCATGTTCGTGCTCGTGGTGCTCGGTCAGGTGCAACCACACGCCCCCGGCCATTAAGCCCGCTGCCAGCCAGAACGTTTGATCAGTCGATTCCCCGAGCAAGACTAGCGCCACGGCTGCGCCGATGAACGGCGCGGTGGAAAAGTAGGCGCCAGTCCGCGCCGTGCCGAGGCCGCGCAAGGCCAATACGAACAGCACGAGGCTGATCCCATAGCCAAGCAATCCGATGCTCATCGTGGCAAGGACCATTCCCGCATTCGGCATCATTGCGCCGAACGACAGGGCGAGCAGGCAATTTACCGCACCAGCGATCATCCCTTTGCTGCCCGCAATGAACAGGGCGTCCGACGCCGAGACCTTGCGCGTCAGATTGTTGTCGATCGCCCAACACAGGCAGGCGCCCATGATCGCGAGCGGACCGACCCAACCGGTGACGCCTCCCTCCCCTGTCGGCCACGACAGGACGACGCCTCCTGCAACGATGGCGAGCATGCCGAGGACAATGCGGCGGTCGGCGTTTTCCTTGAACACGACCCAGGCGATGACCGCAGTGAGCACCGCCTCCAGATTGAGCAGCAGTGAGGCTGTGCTGGCGCTGGTTCCCACAAGCCCGAAGACGAGCAGGAATGGGCCAAGTACGCCGCCGAAGCAGATGGCCCCGGAGAACCAGAACCAGTCCGAACCTGACAGGCCACTAGCTTTCCAGCCGCGGTCACGCAGTAAGCGCGCTACGGCCAAGCCCAGGCCACTGCCCAGATAGAGCAATCCTGCCAGCCCCAAAGGGGATGTGTCGCCAATCAGCAGTTTGACGAATGGGGTGCTGCCACCAAACAGGGCGGCAGCCAGCAGCGCAAACCAGACGGCGACCGGGGTTTTCATTTGAGGTTGAAGGTCGCCTTCGCCTCGGGTTTTCCAGTCAGCGTAACGCGCAGTGCAACCCGCACGCCGACGCCGACCTTGAAGTCGCCCTTCGCGCTCATGCGGTTGTCGCCGTCCGGATCGAGCGCAACCGTGGTCTTGTCGTTTCCGGCATAGATCGTTGCTTCAGCCTTTGCGCCCTGGGTTGTGAACGGCTTGCCGTTATCGGACACATAGAGCATCAGCGAATCGGACTTGGCAACCAGTTCGTAGGTGACCGATCCAACCTCGCGCGCCATACCGCCGTACTTCGGGCCATGATCGTGGCCTGCACCGGCATGCACGGCAGTCGCCGCCAGGCTGGCTACGCATAGAAAAGCAATCACTAATTTGTTCATTGTTTCAAGCTCCTTGTGTTTGAAGTGTTTGATGTGTTCGATGATCCGACCAGGTGCTATTCATCGGCGTGCCTTGTGTTGCCACTGGGCATGGCAGGAAACGCAGGCTGTCTGGAGTTCGCCCAATGCCGCCGACGCCTCCATCCAGTCGGATTTTTCCACCGCTGAGGCGACAGCATTGGCCTTGGCGTCGAGTATCTTGTCATAGGCCAATAGTGCCTGCTTGAAGCCCTCCTGATCGGCCGTTTCCATGATCGTCCAGGGTTTGTGACGGGGTGCTGGATGATTGACGACCACATTGACGCCCGCCCGCACCAGTTGCTTGTTCTGCAGGAGGACGCCGTCCTGTATCCAGTTCAAGGCGCGGCCGAGAATCTGCATCAGATCCCGGTAGCTCATGTCTGCCGGCCGCTTGCTGGCGACCAGCGCCTCAGCGCTCTGTTGCGCAATGGCGACGGGCAGAGAGATGGCCAACGACATCGACAGGGCAATGACCGCTTTGAACGATTTCCCAAGTTTATTTGGCATGTTTGCTCCTATTGATCAAGACAAGCTCAAGCATCGTCAATGACGTCGCTGGTCCGTCGGCGCACGGTTTGGCCACTCTCGAGTTCCTGGCGAATGGCCCCAAAACGTAGATAAAGTGCTGGCACGATGATCATGTTGAGCAGCGTCGAACTGGCCAGTCCGAACAGGATAACCACGGCCATTGGCGACTGTATTTCGCTGCCCGGTTGGCCGGCGGCCAGGGCCAGCGGCACCAGCGCGAGACCAGTGGCCAGCGCGGTCATCAGGATCGGCACCAGACGTTCCTCAGCACCACGTTTGACAGCTTCCGCAGCGTCCAGCACGCCTTCGTGCTCCACCAGATGATGGATGTGAGCGATCATCATTACCCCGTTGCGGGTGGCGATGCCGAACAGCGTGATGAAGCCGATGATCGAAGCCACCGACAGCACGCCACCGGATACGAAGACACCGATGACGCCGCCGATGATGGCGAGCGGCAGATTGAGCATGACCAGCAGCGCATCGCGGACGGTTTTGAAGGCCACGAAGAGCAGCAGAAAGATACCGATGGTCACCGCCATCCCGAGGAAGAGCAGGACACGAGCGGCCTCCTCGGCACTCTCGAACTGGCCGCCGTATTCGACGTGGTAGTCTGCCGGCAGTTTCACCTCGCTACCTACCTGGCGCCGGATGTCGTCTACCACGCTGGCCAGATCACGACCGGCAACGTTGGCCATCACCACCATCTTGCGCTGCACGTTCTCCCGCGTGATGTAGTACGGCGCCCTGTCATTGCGAATGTCGGTCAGGGCCGAAAGCGGCAGCTGGGCACCGTTGGCGGTGGTGATCAGGGTGGCGCGTACAGCATCGAGGTTCGCTTTTGAGGCCGGGTCGAAGCGCAGCGTCAGGTCAAAGGTCGCCTGACCCTGCTGGACGCGACTGACGGCCATTCCGGAGAAGGCGGTCTCGACGGTCTCGGCCAGCTGACGGACAGACAAGCCGTGACGCGCCAGAGCATCGCGTTTGAAGCGGATGGTCAGGAACGGGATGTCGTTTTGCTGTTCATCCGTGACGTCGACTGCGCCATCGACGTTCTGCACCACCGCCTTGATTGCAGCGGTCAAGCGGCGCAATTCGCCCAAATCGGGGCCGAAGATCTTGACCGCGATGTTGGAACGGCTGCCCGACAGCATGTGATCGATGCGATGGGAAATCGGTTGGCCAACCACAATCTGAGTGCCGGGAACGGTCGACAGATCGGCGCGCAGGGCGGCGAGGAAATCCTCCTTGCGGCGCTCGCCCATCTTCAGCGTAACTTCCATTTCGGAGGCCGAGACGTCCATGGCGTGTGGATCACCCTCGGCGCGACCGGTGCGTCGGGCAGTAGCGACCACCTCCGGATGCGACAGGAGAATCTGCTCGACCATTTGCCCGAGCCGGTCGGATTCTTCCAGTGCGGTGCCCGGTAGCGTGGCGGTGCTGATGGTCAACGTGCCCTCGTTGAAATCCGGCAGAAAGGCCCGGCCGGCGAAAGACAAGGCGACCAGGGAGATGAGCAGCGCGCCAACGCTCAGCACGGTCACCATCTTCCAGCGCGTGATCGTAGCTTCCAGCATTCGCCGGTAGGTGGTGCGCAGAAAATGGATGAAGCGCGGTTCGACGTTTTTGCGAACGATCTTCGAGCCAGGCAGAAAAAGTGCCGAGAGCACTGGCGTTACGGTGATGGCCACCAGCAGCGAGGCGGACAACGAGACCACGTAGGCGAAGCCGAGTGGCACCATCAACCGCCCTTCGACACCGGAGAGGAAGAAGAGCGGTAGGAACACCAGGATGATGATTAGGGTGGCGAAGACGATGGACCCCTGAATCTCCCGGGTCGCTTCGAACACCACGTGCGTCGCAGCGCTGCGCTCGCCTTCCGGCTTGGCGAGATTCTCGCGCAGACGACGGACGATGTTCTCGACGACAATAATCGCGTCGTCGACCAGTGCACCGAGCGCGATGGCCATGCCACCCAACGTCATGGTATTGATCGTCGCACCGAGCGCCTTCATCGACAGGATGGCCGCCACCAGTGACAGTGGGATAGCCAGCAGGGTGATCGCTGTGGCCCGCGCCGAGAGCAGAAAGGCGAAGACGATGGCGATAACCAGCACGGCCCCCTCGGAGAGGGCAGCGAACAGGTTGTCGATAGAAACCCGGATGAAATCAGCCTGACGGAAAATGTGCCGTTCGATCTTCATGCCCGCCGGCAAGGCAGCCTGGATGTCGTCAAGCGTGCGGTCGAGATGATTGGTCAGATCCAGCGTATTGGCGCCGGGTTGTTTCTGGATGCCGAGAATCACCGCCGGCTTGCCGTTATGCGAGCCGACGCCGCGTTTTGGCGCGGCCCCGATGCCAACCTCGGCGACGTGGCGAATCAACACCGGCTGCCCGTCCCGCAGTGCAATCACCGTCTCGGCAATGTCGGCAAGCACATTGATCCGGCCCTGGCCCTGAATCAGGTATTCCTGGGCGGCGTCGACATAGAAACCTGCGGTGGCATTCTGGTTCGAGTCGCGCAGCGCCTGGCTCACTTCATCCAGGGTCAATCGGTAGGCCGCCAGGCGTTCCGGTTTGACGGTGACCTGGAACTGCTGGGTGTCGCCGCCGATGGGCAGGACTTCAGCGACGCCTGGAACGGCCAGGATGCGGCGTTTCAACACCTGATCAGCGGCGTTCTTCAATTCCATGCCGGAGTGCCGCTCGGAATGCAGGGCGATGAACAGGATCTCGCCCATGATTGACGACGCCGGAGTCATCGCTGGCGCCGGGAGGTCGGGCGGCAAACTGGCGCGAGCCAGTTGCAACCGCTCGGCAACCACCTGCCTGGCCAGATAGAGATCGGTGCCCCATTCGAACTCGACAGTGACGACCGACAGGCCGATCTTGGTCGCCGACCGCACCCGCCGCACATTGGGTGCGCCGTTCAGGGCTGTTTCGATGGGAAAGGTAACCAGGCTTTCGACATCCGTCGGCGCCATGCCATGGGCCTCGGTGACCACGGTGACGGCTGGAGCCGTCAGGTCTGGGAAAACGTCTACCGGTGTCCGTGCCGCCTGCCAGCCCCCCCAGGCCAGAAGGAGAACGCCGGCAAGGACGACAAAGAGCTTGTTGCGCAGCGACCACGCAATGATGTGTCCGATCATGTCGTACCCCGCTTAGTGCGCATGGCCATGACCGATTTCACCGGTCCCGGTTGCTGCCAATTTGACCAGCCAGGCACCACGAGACACCACCCGCTGCCCAGGCTCCAGTCCCTCAACAACCTCGACCCAGTCGCCATCCCGGGTGCCGATGCGCACCGATCGGCGCTCGAAGGATTCCCCACTGGTCATCACGAACACCGTGGCAACACCGTTCTCGTCGAGCACGGCGGAAGCAGGAACGGCCACACCCTCGCGGGCAGCGCCAGCGAACACTTGAGCCTTCACCGCCATGCCAATGCGCAGCCGTTCATCGGGTTGCGAGAACTCGAAGAGCACAGGTACGGTACGGGTCGTCTCATCGACGGCGCCGCCGGTGGCGATCAGGCGTCCATTTTTACCGGGGACGATTTCGAATCCTTCTTCGACGCCATCCACGTGGAAGGTGGCACCACTTGGCGCGACCAGGCGAGCGGCTTCCGATTCGGGAACGCGCAGTTTCAGCCAAAGCACACGACGGTCGGCGATGTGGAAGAGCAAGCTGCCTTCCTGCACAAAAGCGCCGGGCGAGACACGCACATCGGCGATCGCGCCCGACACGGGAGCGCGCAGCGGGATTCCACCGCCTCGGCCTTCGTACTGACCGAGGCGCCCTTGGGCGGCATTGAACCCGGCACGGGCTGACTCTTCCCCGGCTCGTGCTGCCAGCAGGCGTTTCTCGGGTACCGCCTCATCCTTGAACAGGCTTTCCATCCGGCTACGCTCTCGGCTGGCCAGGTCAAGTTCAATCCTGGCCTTGCGGGCTTCAGCCTGGAGCGAAACCATATCGGTGTCGCCACCCAAACGTGGCGAGAGATAGGCCAGAATGTCGCCCTTCTGCACGTTCTGGCCGAGCACCGGGAACTTGCCGGCAGGCTGAACCTGGCCTGATGCCGGTGCAGCAAGCAGGGCCTCGCCGTCAGGGCGGCCACTTAAGGTCCCGGTGGCATTGATAGCTGCGCGCAATGGCCGTTTCGCCACCTCGGCGGTGGCGAAATCCACCTTCCACTGCTGTTCCTTGGTAAAGCCGATGCCGCCATCGTCGTGTTCGCCAGTCGCCGCATTTGCGCTCTTGCGGTCGGCGTAGATCGTGAACGGGCCGAGCTGATGGCGTACGGTGTATTCCGGAGTGGCGACCTCGATCATCAGGTCCCGTTCACCGGCGAACTTGGGGAGGGCTTCGGGTCGAAAGATGCCGGGCTGGGTCGGTGTCTCGGTAGAAAACACCTCGTCGGCCTGGCCACCGCCGGAGAGGATCACAGAAACTTTGCCGGCCTCCAGAGCCTTGAAATCGGCAAGGCGGGTCAGGTGGGCGGCAAAGGCGGCCTTTTCACCGGCGACGAGGCGCGGGAACTCGACGAATAGTTCGGTCTTGTCGTTGAAGTGGGTGATTTTTTCACCGCCGCCACCATGACCAAGCTCGGCTTCAGTGGCTGCTGGATGGCTACCGTCCTTGGCATGTGGGTGGCCCGAATCACCGCAGGCACTCAACAGCAGCGTGGCAGAGAGTGACAAAATCAGGGAGGCAATCAGAGTCTTGTTCATTCGGCGGCAATCCCGGTAAGCAGGTCATAGTCGATGCGCGCCTGGCGCGCTTTCCATTCGAGGTCGAGGGCCGTCATTTCGGCCTCCAACGCGCCGCGATAGGCGTCAAGGAGTTCAAGCAGGGTTGATTCGCCGCCTTGGTAGGCGGCTTCGGCGATACGCAGCAGTTCCGCAGATTCGCCGACGGCACGAGCACGGTAGTCGGTGGCCGCGCCGATCAGACGTTCCGTCTGGCGATGCAGGCCGCGCAAATCGCCCTCGGCACGGGCGCGGGTCATGCCGAGTTCGCCCCGGGCGTTGAGCGCCTCTGCTGCAGCACGTTGCCGGCCAGCCTGTTGGTGGTCGAAAACCGGTAGTGGAATCAACAGCGAGACAACAGTGCCGGTTTCCTTGGTGAAGCCGTTGTCGATGCGTTTGGGGCCGACGCCGAGGGTGATATCGGGTACCCAGCCCCGAGCCGCGGCGCGGCCTTCGAGATCGGCCGCCTCGGCACGGCGCGCAAGCGCCTGAAGATCGGGGCGCCGTTCGATGCCAGACAAAGCGTTCTCCAGCAGCGGGGGGGCGTCCGGCCGCAGGATACCGGTGACGGGTTCGGTCGCTTTGCCGGAAGTGCCGATGATGGCCGCCAGTCGCTCGGCAGCCCGATCCAGATCGGCTTTTTCGTTACTCAGCCGCGCTCCAGCCGCTTGCCGTTCGCGGGCCAGGCGTCGTCGGTCATAACCCGAAGCTTCGCCAGCCTTGGCCAGCTTGTCGACGATGCGTTGGATGTGTGAGAAGCGCTGGACCCAGGTCTCGGTGGCCAGCACGGCTTCCTGCTTGAACAGCGTCTGGTAGAAGCTGCGGCTGATTTCGGCCGTCCACTCGCTGCGGTACAGGTTGTTGCCTGCGTAGGCTGCCTCGACGCGTAGATCGGCAGCCTCACGACGCAGTCCGCGTCGGCCGGAAACATCGAAAGTCTGGAAAAGCTGCCAGGTCTCTTCGGTCGAGCCTGGTCCGCCCCGGTTGCGATCGTGGCTATAGCCGAGTGTCGGGTTGGGCAGCATTCCGGCCGCTATTGCGTCGGCCTTGGCCGATTCAACCCGCCCGAGTTCCAGATCAGCCAGATCGGAACGTGCTAGTCCGCGGCGAACGGCCTCGGCTTCGGTCAGGGGTGTGGTTTGCGCCCACGCGGCCAGCGGCAGCGCGAGCAGTAAAACGGATAACAGGTGTCGCATCGGATTCCTCGTGACGAAAAAACAGGGTCGAGGTCACCGGCGGGCGACATGGCCGGACCGCCGCGAGTAGCGGCGTCGGCTAAAACGGGCCCACCGGTTCTACAGGAGAACCGATGGAGGCCAGTCGAAAGGCGAGGGAATGTGCGAGGTGAATGACGAGGCTGCTTGCCACGGCGGGTCTTGGGGCAAGGCTTTACCCAGACTCAGTGGCGGTTCGAGCACGACATCGCTGAAGACGGGATGGTAATGACCATCGTGATGACCGTCATCGTTGTGGCCTTGCGGCAGAAGGCTGTCTGTGGTGCCATCGTAACGATCAACGTCGGTATCGTGGCGATGGCCGTCATCGTGAGAATGAAAGACGGCGGCCGATTCTTGATGATTCAAATTGCCATGCACGCTCTCTACTGCCGACCAGGCGAACTGGAAGGGAACGATAAGCAGGAGGAGGATGGTGAGCACACGACGCATCGGCTCATTATACCGAAATACGATTACAGGTGGGGCCATGAGCCAGGGAAAGCGCATGGATGCCAACGTCGCCGACCATCAGAAATAGTCTTTTACGCTCAAGTGGTTACGAAGAAGCCGTTCACAGCCCAAGGCCTCCGCACTCGACTGATATAGTTTGTTTTGTCATATTCGGCAAGTAAAAAAGAGGTTTAGGTCGTTTCGTGTGGAACGGCCCCCGGTGAGGCGGATGCCTCTGCCGAGCCCTTCGGGCGCCCCCACCCCTGGCCCCGCCCCAGAGGGCAGGGAAGTCCTTTCCACCGGACGAGCTCGGGAGCTAGCCGCGAAAAGCCGCAACCAGCCCCAAACCCTTGAGCTTATTGGCGTTTCTGACGCCCTCAAGGGTACGCTTCGCCGGACTTCGCCCGCCCTTTGCCGCGTCCTCAACGCCAGAAACAGCACTGCTCGGGGTCGCAGAGGACCTCGGCGGCGGCCGTGGCCAGCGGTCTGTTCCACACGAAACGACATAGAGCCGTAAAAAATCGTTAATAATGCTCGAGGAAAGCGTCTGTGCAAACCGGGCATCGAAGGCAACTTGTGCTGTGGTCCGTGCAACTGCAGATTGCTGCGGCTGAATGAATCGACGCTTGCTCAACCACGCTATCCACCAGCCGAAGGGTCCACAAATGGGAAGCAGCACCAAGCCCCCCACACCAGAGTGTTTTGGTTGGCATACGTTCTGGCCCGCCAGGCCAGTAGCCCGTAACTGTCTGCACCAAAAACGATCGCCCCGCTGAACGCCTTGTTCCGCGGGGTTTTTCGTTTATACCTGTTGACCTCGCCTACCCAACAAATGTCATTTCTGACGAATTTTGGCGTCTTACGGGCCGTTTCTCTCGAAACCTCGTGACTTCTGGATTGTAAGCATTCGGTGAACCCGTAGCCCCCGCCGTTTTAGTCGGCATGCTTCAGTCAGCGACTCGCCGACTGGCCGGGACACTGGACACAGTAGAGAAGATCGGGCACCATGCGGCGCATGGGCACCGGTGTGGACATCATCTGCGGAGGATCGGCGACAAATAACCGCCAAGTGGCGCCGTTCGCCGAGGTGTTGGTGACGCTGACCAAGGAGCAGGAGATCAAGCTCCGTTGTGAGGCCAGCTTCTGGCGGAGCCAACATCGGCAAGCGCTGGTCCGGTTGGCGCAATCGGAGGCCGCTCATCGGGCGGAAATGGCGCAAGCGGTGGCGCGTGAGGCGGCCTTGCGCAGCGAACTGGTGCAGGCCCAGGGCCAGATCCGCGATCTGCAAAACCGCCTGTTTGGTCGCAAGTCAGAGCGTTCTTCGGGAGCCGAGAAGCACCCGGCAGCGGAGCAGAAGTCATCGCGGCCTCGAGGCCACCGGCCGGGAGCCGCGGGTCACGGGCGGCATCTGGAAAGCCACTTGCCGACACAGGTCGAAGTCATCGAGATCGACGGCCCGCATTGCCCGGACTGTGGTCTGGGCTACGTCGACTTTCCCGGTACGGAAGACAGTGAAGTCATCGAGATCGAGGTCAAGGCCTACCGCCGAAAAATCTGCCGGCGGCGCTACCGGCGGACCTGTCAGTGCGCGGGTGCCCGGGGCATTCTGACCGCGCCACCGGCGGCACGATTGATCGCGCGCGGAAAGTACGGGCTGTCGATCTGGGTGCACCTGCTGCTGTCGAAGTTCTTGTACGGCCAGCCGACGCATCGGCTTCTGCGGGACTTGTCCGATCACGAACTGACGCTCTCGGCAGGAACGGTGGCCGGCGGACTTCATGCCTTGGCGCCGCTGTTCGAGCCGTTTGAAGAAGCGCTGCTTGGCCGACTGCGTAGCGAGAAACAGTGGCACGCAGACGAGACCCGCTGGCGGGTTTTTGCCGAGACCGAAGGGAAGGTCGGACATCGCTGGTATTTCTGGGTGTTCCACTGCCCATCGGTCATCCACTTCGTGCTCGACCCGAGCCGGTCGGCGTCGGTGCCGATCCGGGAGCTCTCCGGGTGCGGCGGGGGAATCATCATCTGTGATCGCTACGCGGGCTACAAGAAACTCGCGCGAGTCCTTGACCACTTCGTTCTGGCCTTCTGCTGGGCACACCAGCGGCGTGACTTCCTGGAACTGGCCAACGCCCATCCGGAGCTCGCGGACTGGGCACTGGCCTGGGTCGAGCAGATCGGAGAGCTCTACCACTTGAATGGCTGGCGCCTGGAAGTCCGTAACGACCCGGCACAGTGGGCCGAACGCGACCGCGTCTTGCGGCAGGCGATCGTGCTGATGGCCCGTCAGCGCGAACGCGAACTGGCGAACCCGGCGCTCAAAATGCCGGCGAGCAAGGTGCTGCGAAGCATGCACAAACATTGGTCCGGCTTGACCGTGTTTGTCGACCGCCCCGAGGTGCCGATGGACAATAATGCCGCCGAGCGCGCACAGCGCACGCCGGTGGTCGCACGCAAGAACTTCTATGGCTCGGGTAGTCACTGGTCCGGCGCACTCGCCGCGACGATGTTCAGCTTGCTGCTGACGCTGCGCTTGTGGGAAATCAACCCGCGCACCTGGCTGACGGCTTATCTGGAAGCCTGCGCCGCCAACGGCAATCAGCCGCCGGCGGACTTGAGTGCCTTTCTGCCCTGGGCGATGGCGACCGATCGTCTGGCCCGGATGCGTGGCATCCCGGTCGCTCAGACACCTTCCATCGATAGCTCGTGAAGCCTTATTGCGGGCGCCACTTTACCGCCGACGAACTGCAGACGATCCGCGGCCTGATCGAGGCCCCTCCCGGCAGCAGCCGCGCACAACTCTCGCGGCAGGTGTGCGAGCTCTTCGACTGGCGCAAGCCCAATGGCGAGCTGAAGGACATGACCTGCCGGGTGGCCATGCTGCGCATGCAAGCCGATGGCCTGCTCACCCTGCCGGCGGCACGACGGCGCGCTCCTCGCCAACCCGAGTATCGGCCCACTCACGCCACCGATCCACAACCGTTGCTCACCCAGCCGGTGCATGAACTGCCACCGCTCTCTGCGCGCCAGGTCGTCGGTTCGGCGAACTCGCGTCTATGGAACGAGTACATCGCCCGTTACCACTATCTCGGCCACACGCCCATGGCGGGCAGTCAGAGCCGATACTTCGTCTTCGCCGGCGAGACCCTGGTCGCCTTGCTCAGCTTCGGCGCCAGCGCCTGGAAACTCGCCGCGCGCGAGCAATTCATCGGTTGGCACGATGACCAGCGACAAAGGAACCTGCAACGGGTGGTGAACAATGCCCGCTTTCTGATCCTGCCCTGGATCCAGTGCAAGGGCCTGGCCTCCAAGATCCTCTCGCTCATTCAGCGGCAACTGCCCAAGGACTGGCTGGCGCGCTACGGCTACCGCCCCGTGCTGCTCGAAACCTTCGTCGAGACGCCCCGCCATCGCGGTACCTGCTACCAGGCCGCCAACTGGATCAAGGTCGGTCAAACCGCCGGGCGAGGCAAAAAGTGCCCCACCAGCAAGTCGATCCTCCCGATCAAGGACATTTGGCTCTATCCCCTTCACCGATCCTTCCGATCAGTCCTCTGCCGCTAACTCGCCTCGCCAGCCCCGCTGCCTCGCTACGGGTTGGCCGAATACTTACTCTGGATTTTAGTGCAGAACTTTTAAGCCGTTGTTTTTTCTTGATAAACTTGCATGGCTTGATGGGTGGTTTTCGGGCATAGGCGTTGGGTCAGACAGGTACGCCAACGCGAAATTTCTGATTGGTGTGGGCTATAAGTCACGGTCTCATTGCTCTGGCACCCAAGGCTGGATGCCGATCCAGCACATCGTTGGCTGCGCGGCCACGTCAGGGATGTCTGCGCGGTATTTCGCTGAAATGATTGGACCGACGGCCAATCGAGTCGAACGGCGGGTTCCGGATCAGTGTGCTGTCATTCGCGCCAGCCGAGCTTTCGCTGTCGCTACGTCGCCCGCTGGCTGACAGCTGCCGTTGAGTGATGCGACTCAAGGCGTCGACGCGCCAGTCGCCGACCTCAGGCGGACACCGTCTCCCATGGCCGGCAGGCCAAAGATCAGCGCAAAGCGGCGAGGTGCGGCTCCCTCTCGGACGGCTGACCTTCACGAGGTCGAAGGCCGAACGGGTGGTGGGCTCGGTACGGGAAATGCTCGTCTCTCTGAGCCCCTCCGGCGATGACATCCAACGCAAGTCCAGGCGGTAGAATGCCGCCTATGACCCGTGCTGATCTGATCGCCGCCGTCGCTTCCCGCTTCCCTGCGCTGACAGACAAGGATGCCGACATCGCGGTAAAGGAAATCCTCGACGCCATCGGGAGTTCTCTCGCGCAAGGCAATCGAGTCGAAATCCGTGGTTTTGGAAGCTTCCGCCTGAACCACCTTCAAGCAAGGACCAGCCGCAATCCAAGAACCGGGGCCGCGGTTTCGGTACCCGCGAAATATGTACCCCACTTCACCGCTGGCAAGGAACTACGGGAACGTGTCCAGGCATCAGTCAAGGACATACCGCTGCAGCAGGCGGCCTGACGACCACCCTCCATGTCTGACGCCGCCGAACTCGACCGCCTCGCCGGCCTCGTTGAACGCGTGACCTTCCACAACGAGCAGAACGGTTTCTGTGTTCTGCGCCTCAAGGTGAAGGGCGAGCGAGAACTGATCACCCTGATCGGCCACGCCCCCGTCGTTTCTCCCGGCGAATACGCGTCCGCTTCCGGCAACTGGGTCACCGATCGCGAGCATGGTCGGCAGTTCCGCGCGGTGTTCGTCAGAATCTCGCCGCCGACTACTCTGACGGGCATCGAGCGCTACCTCGGTTCAGGGATGGTCAAGGGCATTGGCCCGGTTTATGCGGGAAAACTGGTCAAGTCCTTCGGTGCGGCGGTGTTTGACGTGATCGAGCAATCCCCCGAACGTCTTCGCGAAATTCCCGGCATCGGTGAAGTCCGCGCCAGAAAGATCACCTCTGGCTGGGCAGACCAGAAGGTCATTCGCAGCATCATGGTCTTCCTGCACGCGCATGGCGTCTCCACCTCGCGAGCAGTGCGCATCTTCAAGACCTACGGCCCAAGCGCCATCGACATCGTTCAGGAAAACCCTTACCGGCTCGCTCAAGACATTCGCGGTATCGGCTTTCTCTCGGCCGACACGATTGCCCAGAAGATCGGCATTGCCAAAGATTCTCCCCTGCGAGCCCAAGCCGGTATCTCCTACGCACTGACCGAAGCCTCGGGCCAGGGCCACTGCGGGTTGCCCTATGCCGAACTGGTGCCCCTGGCGGTGAAGCTGCTCGACATCCCGGAATCCATCATCGAAACGGCGATCGCTCAGGAAATCGCCGAAGAGGTACTGCTGCCCGACACCGTCGAAGGTCGGCCCTGCGTGTTCCTGGCACCGCTGTATTACGCCGAGCGGTCGATAGCCGCCCAAATTCAGCGTCTTGGTACGGGCGGGAGTACCCTGCCAGAATTCGATGCCGACAAAGCCATTCCCTGGGTCGAGCAGAAGCTTTCCATCCACCTGGCCGATAGCCAGAAAGAAGCCATCCGTCTCGCCCTGTCTTCCAAGTTACTGGTGATCACCGGCGGACCTGGCGTCGGCAAGACGACCTTGGTGAATTCGATTCTGACCATCATGACTGTTAAGGGCGTCAAGCCTCTGCTGTGCGCGCCGACCGGACGAGCGGCCAAGCGCCTCTCCGAATCAACCGGACTGGAAGCCAAGACCATCCACCGCTTGCTGGAGGTCAATCCGCTCAACGGTCAGTTCAAGCGCAACGCAGACAATCCTCTCGAATGCGATCTTCTGGTTGCCGACGAGTGCTCGATGATCGACGTGCCTCTGGCGAACCAGTTACTCAAGGCAGTGGCCACCAGCACGGCGATGATTTTGGTGGGTGATGTGGATCAACTGCCCTCGGTCGGTCCCGGACAATTTCTCACCGATTTGATCGACTCCGGCACAGTTCCCGTGATTCGACTGACTGAAGTGTTCCGACAGGCAGCGACATCACGCATCGTTCGCAGTGCCCACCAGATCAACCGGGGCGTCTTTCCCAGCCTGCCCGAGAAGGGAGAAGCCTCGGACTTCTATCTCGTCGCCGCCGAGGAGCCGGACATCATCGCGCAAACCGTGGTGGATTTGGTGCAGACGCGCCTGCCCAGAAAGTTCAAGGTCGATCCGATCCGCGACATACAGGTACTGTGCCCGATGAACCGGGGGATCACCGGCGCCCGCGGCATCAACGAGGCCTTGCAGGCGGTGCTCAACCCGCCCGGCGAGCACAGCGTCGAAAAGTTCGGCAACCGCTTTAGCGTCGGCGACAAGGTGATGCAGATCGAGAACAACTACGACCGGGATGTCTTCAACGGCGACATCGGCTTCGTAACCGGCGTTGATCTCGACGAAGAAGAACTCGCCGTGGCATTCGATGGCCGGGTGGTCACCTATCCGTTTGGCGAACTCGATGAACTGGTGCTCTGCTACGCAACGACCATCCACAAGTCGCAGGGTTCCGAGTACCCGGTGGTGGTCATTCCCATCTCGACCCAGCACTACATGATGCTCAAGCGCAACCTCATCTACACCGGGATCACGCGTGGCAAGAGGCTGGTGGTGCTGGTCGGCCAAAAAAGAGCACTGGCCATGGCGCTGAAGGGGGAGCAGGTCGAACGGCGCTGGTCGAAACTGAAAGAACGTCTGCTCACGACTGACCGATAGTCGAGCTGCCACGCTCGCGTTACCGGGTAAGTCGCGTGGGGTCCTCGCTGCGGCGGGCTATGTCCCCTCGGGACAAAAACCCGTCTGATGACGTCTGTAAGTGCCTTTGCCGCTTGCCGATATTCAAGGCGCCGATCGCAGCAATGTCACGTCGGACTGGTCGTCGGCCGTCTCGGACTTCATCTCCAATCCTCAACCTGCAATCCGCTGACTCGTTTGAACTCGCCAACATTCGATGTAACCACCACCAACCCACGCGCCAGCCCTGTGCCAGCTATCAGGACATCGTAAGCGCCGATTGGCTGACCCTGGATCTTGAGCGCCGCACGAATTGCTGCGGCTGCCTGTGCATCAGCTTCATCAAACGGCAGCGTGGCGATGGTCGAAAAAAACGCGTCCAGTATTGGCGCCAGCTTCTTTGCGCGCTCGGTGTTGAGCGCCAGGCCGTAATCAACCTCCATGCGCGTAAGCGCAGACATGCCAATCAGATTCGGCGGTGTGGCTTTGACGCGCGCCAAGACGCCGGGTTGGCCTTTGACGAAATCAGAGACCGTGCAGGTGTCGAGCAGATACTTCATGCCAGTGGGTCAGCTGCCGGCGGCTTGAGGCGGTCCCTGCCTGCTTCAAATAGCGGCATGTCGGCCATACCCTTGAAGGAAAGTAGTTCAGCCGGCCATTGGGGTTTGCCGCGCCTCTTCAGCCACTCGCTCACTGCCTGGCGAACCAGCGCATTCCGGCTTTCACCAATCTTTTTGGCAACTTCGTTGAGCTGCTGGCCAGTTTCGTCGTCAAGGTAGATGTTGAAGTTCATGGTTACGGCCTCCACACGCATAACTGCTTTATATGTTATGTGAAGGCGGTTTGAATTGGAAGGTGTCCGAGTGTGATTGCGTAACCACGAGTATGGAGTAGCAATCCTGATAGGCCGGTTGACAGCCGAAATTCAGGCGGGGGATTCAAGGTGAACTTGGTTCATTCAATGGTCACTCACGGGAAATAACGCTGGTCCAGTGTCCGCAATGGAGGCGCGACCCCACTGTCCCTTGTAGGCCGTGACTTGCCCGATGCTCAGTCAGACCCATCGGCTGCTATGCGCTGCATTGCTGCCGATGGGGAGAAAAATCTGAACGGATCCTGAGGGTCGAAAGGGCGAGTAGCGCTTTCGGGTAAGCAGCCACTCGGATTGGTCTGCCCCGACTTATCCGCCGGACCTGCTCGAACGGCAACAATGTGGCACAGCTGACGCTCAAGGCGCCTGCCCCAATGACCGCGGTGGCCGACGACCGGCCCGACGGCGCACAGGACAAAGTGGTTGGTCTCCGAGTAGCTGGCTGCCGTTCGGGACGCTCAATTTCTTGGGGCTGGTATGGCCGCTCCCTGGCTGTAAGCCGACTCCTGTAGATCAGCCTTGATCGGGGCTGCTGCCGTTCTCGCCGCCTGGCATCCAAGCGGTGGTGCAACAGGTGGCCGCCAGCTCTCATGCGACTGCAGACAGCGTCAGCTTGATGCGTTTCAGGCCACTATCGACGGTCTCTGCCAACTTGGCCATGCTTGGATCGTCGAAGGGCCTTTCTACCGTCCATTCGCAGAAAGCAGCCATGTGCGCGGCGCGCTCGACAGAGAGTCGTGAGTCGATCAAGCCAGCCTCGATAGTGGGGATGAGCGCTGCGGCGGCTCTGAGGCGACTGATTTCGGGGGGCGAGGGCGGGATCTGCTTGGGCATCCCAATATTCTACCGAGGACCAAGGCTCACGGATCCTCGGCGTGGTCATCAAACACGACACTTCCCGCAGCGATCGCGCCGCGCCCGTAAGTTCACAGGTGGTAGCGCCTGTGCTGTGCTTACTGCTGCTCAGCGTTGGCGCGCTGCCGCGCGAAGCTCCTGGGTGACCGAGTTCAGGGCACGTCATTGGGTGCGCCCAAGTCGTGGCTCAGCCGACGGCTGCGCGCCAAGACAAGGATTTGCCGGAGCGTTGCTTCAACCGCATTTCGATTTCTTGGAGCCCCACACTTCAGGCGTGCGCGTTCTTCGAGTTGCCTGACGCGCTCCCTCGATACGCCAAGTCCATCGCCAATCTGCTGCAGCGTGGCCACGTCGCCGTCCAGCCCGAGGCGGCGGGACAGAACGAGGAAGTCGCGGCTCCCATTGCGCAGGCCCTGAAAGCAGGTGCTCACCGCGTCGACCACTCCGTCGCATGCGTCAGCGCCAGCGTGTTCCTGGAAGTGTCCGATCTCCTCTGCGCTCGCGCCAACTCGTTCGAGCAGGACGCTGAGTCGAGGGTCTTCACCATACACGGCTGCCGACAAGCCGTTCACCGCTATCACTCGCCGCCGTAGATTGGCCGCCATCGCCCTTGAGTCCTTGTCACCTTGGCTGTGCAACGCATGGCGCTGATCCTCCGCAGCGAAATCACCCGGTCCATCCGTGGTTGTTCTCGCCGCAGACCGCATCAAATACCCATGTGAAATTGGCGCTACGTTTGACGATTTTAGGGGGCGACGAGTTATCGCGCCACAGCAGCGCGCGCCGACGAGAAGGATTCGGATGAAAAAGGCGCCGAATGATCTGACCTACAGCGAAGACAACCGAGCCCCGCCGGTATGACGAATATGCAAGCGGCTGGCTGCCACGAGGAGCCCTGTTTTCTCGGCCGTGACGTCGGCCTCCGGGTAAAACAGCAGGGTTTCCTCCAGCCGCTGGAGAAACCGCTTCTTGAAGTCGAGCAAGCCGCGCGGTGTATCGCCGTAGTCGGCGCCGAATTGCAGCTTCAAGGCTTGCCAGGGGATGAGGGCACTGGGGTGACGGGTGACGCGCAGGACAAAGATGCGGTAGACGAGCCAGGAGTAGATGTCCATCGCCAGCGGCGACTGGGAGAGCGCGTGCAGCACACGCATGTCGATCGGCACCGGCGACTCGGTGATGTTGCGAAAGAACGCCCCCGATAGCTTGAGGGTGCTCTTCCAGCGCCTCTGGTCGTCAGGCCGTTCGGGATCCCAGAAGAAAAAAGCCTCGTCGGCGATCGCCATATTTTGCAGACAAAACCGCCCCTGTTTTTGAAAGACGATCGACAGCACCGAAGAAAACAGCTTCATGGACTGCTCGCGCAGCCGCTGTCCGTCGCGACCATCGGTTCTCATGCCGAGCTTGTGGAGGAACTCGTTCTGGCTTCTTCCGAGGTCCAGCCGCGGGCACTTCGTCTTCACGGCTTCGGTGCAGATCCACGCCAGAACCAGCCGGGGAACCGTGCCGAAGGGCAGGCCGATTTTCGGGTCGGCGATAATTGATAGCGACACGGCACCGCTTGTACGTTCGAACGATGACACGCCGGGGTCGGTGTGCGGCAAGGTGGTCTGAACCAGCGCCTGGCCCATGAAAGCGAGCGACTCGGCATCGACCTCGACATCGCTGATCTCGAAAGCGATGGACATCAGCTTGTCGGCGCGCGCGACCCTGGTCACGGGAATACCGCTCCCTGGATGCCGGACAGAAGGTGGGGCCGCCGGGATGGAATCGTGAGAAGGGGGGATTGGGGGCTGGTTCGCATGCTGTCACTGTTGCACCCTGCCGGCCCTCGGTGCAGGCGAAAAGCGTCCAGAAAGGTGACTTTTTGGACGCAAGGCGTGGGAAGACGTCAGATCGCGAAGGGCTATGGGCCGCGGAGCTACGGTACGCGGCAGCCTGAATCGCTGTGGAATCGGACGATTCGAAATCCACAGTCGAGATTCCGGGTGGTGACGGTGCGTGTGATGGACGCTGACGCTGATCGTTTGCCCCTCGTGGGCCATACGCGCAGCGAGACGTCTTGCACGGTGGTGGCGTGAAGGCTTCTCAGGCAGCACGTTGCACCGTGACCGTTTCACAGCCTGCACAACCCTGCCGCGGTGAGGTACCGATCTGGCCATCCCCGCCTGATTGCCACGACCGCGGTTTTTCTCCTGGCAGGCTGCTTTTCGCTTTTTTTGCCCTTTTCAACCTCGATTCCGCTGCACGTAACTCGGCGCGTTGGTTCTTCTGCGGCTCGAACGGCGCGGCGGCAGGTAGTTATCCACAGGCGCGACCGCCCCTTACTTGTAAATTACTTGAATTTACTTGTTTACTACTTGTAGACCCCCCTCAAACCCTTGCCACGCAAGGCCTGTAGCCGAGGTCGTGAGACAGGTTTCACGTCGTTATGAGACAGGTTTCACGTTAACTGAGACAGATTTCACGTGGATAACTTTTTCCCTCCTCTGAAAGTCCCTTGTAGCCTGGGTTTGCGGCGAATGGCGTTTGAGACAGGTTTCACGTGGATAACTCCTCTGAGGGGCGATTTCTGTGGATAACTTTTTCCGAAAAGCGGCGCGAAAGGACGCTTTTCGGGGACTTGCATTTTTTTAGCCATCCGTAGAATCGTTCTGGATAGCGTCTCGATCGGCGCCGCTCGCGGTGGATCGGGAGGTTGCAGGGCGCTCATTACGGAGGAGAAGAACATGCGCAACGAACAATCCGGACTGATCACATCCCTGGCGTCGCACTGCTGGCGCCTCTTGAGCTTTCGTGGTGACTGGAAATCCATGCCGGACTCGGCAGGCTTTGTCTGGCTGGCTATGGGCGCGACACTTCTCAGCGGCCTGACGGAACAGCTCGTCAGGGGCCGGTCGCTGGACGTAGCCGTCCTCAGCGCCGTGGTCTGGGCGGGATTCATTCTCGCCGTTTCCAGACACGGCGGGATCTTCAATCGTCGGTTCGCCGGCGCTCTCGCCCTGCTGTCGATCGGAATCGAGGGGCTGCTAGTGCTCACGATCTGGATTCCGGTGGCCGAATGGCCGGTAGCGATCTGGGCCGGCGTTGCCGTCATGCACCTGCTGTTCCAGGCCAACGACGCGGGTGCGGCGGCAGGGCGCTAACGCCGGTTAGCATCGAGCGCCGTTTTCCTCCGATGAAAACGCCGGTCATCGACTTCAGTGCAATGATGCGCACAGGATCGGGCGGCCAGCTCCCTGAGCCGCTGCTTCTCAGGGATGAGGGCGACGCCGATCGCTGGCCCGACTTGGATCAGTCCATCGTCTTAGCGGTGCCGACGAGCCAGCCCGACCATACGTTCGATCCTGCGAAGCGGGTCATGGCACACGCCCAAACGTGCCACAGAAGAAAGCGTGCCGGCCATCCGTCGGCGCCATCGTCGAGGAGCGTGTGATGGCTGCCTCCTCGCCCTACGACTTCGAGGTCCCGTGGCGCCCCAACTTTGAAGCCAAAATGGCGCTGGTCTGGGCGCTGGCGTCGGCCCTGATCATCGCCTTCTCCTGGGCGGTTCCGTTGTTCTCCCAGTTCTCGGCGCTGCTCGCCGTCGGATGTGCTCTCGCCGCGGCCTGCCGCGGTTACCAGGCCTACCAGCGGCTGCTGGATGCCTCGCGTCTGCGCTCGTTCGGCAAGGCGTTCATTGATCTCGGGGAACTCGAAAAGAAGGCTCACCAGGCCGCTCAACGGCAGGCGCTCTGGCTGGGAACAGGGTTTCCCTGGACCGACATCGAGGCGAGCAAGCTGCATACTCTGATTTCACTCGGCGTCGTCAGGACGCTCGGCAAAGCCGCCCAACAGACCGAGGGCGCCTACTGGGTCCACGGTCTCGCCCCCGAAAATGACCTCTATTCGGAACTCGCCCACCTGGTCGGGCACACACTGATCGTCGGCACGACCCGTGTCGGCAAGACACGCCTGTTCGATCTGCTCATCGCCCAGGCGATCTTCCGGGGCGAGACGGTGATCATCATCGATCCGAAGGGCGACCATGCGCTCGCCCGGAATGCCCGCGCCGCGTGTGACGCCAGCGGGGCAGGGGAGCGTTTCGTGTATTTCCATCCGGCGCATCCCGATCGATCGGCGTGCATCGATCCCTTGCGCAACTGGAACCGCAAGACCGAGCTGGCCAGTCGCGTGGCGGCGTTGATCCCCTCGGAAACCGGCGCCGACCCGTTCACCGCCTTCGGCTGGAAAGTGCTCAACGACATCACCAACGGCATGATTGCCACCGGCCACCGGCCGAATCTGGTGCAGCTGCGACGCTACGTCGAAGGTGGCCCCGAGAGCCTCCTGCAGCGGGCCCTGAAAGTTCATTTCACTCGACAGATAAGGGACTGGGAAAGCCGGGCCGCGTCCCATATCCGGCGCTACAAGGATCGGCTGCTGGAAGCCTACATCGCCTTCTATCGGGAGATCGCCATCCATGAAGCGCAGTCGGTGGATCTCGATGGCTTGATCTCGACCTACGAGCACAATCGCGAGCACTTCCAGAAGATGGTCGCCTCCTTGATTCCAATTCTCTCGATGCTCACCAGCGACCCCCTGCAGGCGCTCCTGTCACCCGACTTCGAACCCGGCCACGAGCGGCTGGTGACCGACATGTCGAAGATCATCCACGCCAATAAAGTGGTCTACATCGGTCTAGATTCGCTGGCCGACTCGACGGTAGGCAGCGCCATTGGCTCGATCCTGCTGGCCGATCTCGCCGCCGTCGCGGGCGACCGCTACAACTACGGCATCGACTCGCTGACGCCGGTCAATCTGTTCATTGATGAAGCCGCCGAGGTCCTCAACCAGCCGGCCATTCAACTGATGAACAAGGGCGGCGGCGCCGACTTCCGAGTGACCATCGCGACGCAGACCTTTGCCGATTTTGCCAGCTCACTCGGCGACGAAAACAAGGCCCGCCAGGTGCTCGCCAACACCAACAACAAGATCGCCCTGCGCGTTCTGGATTCCGAAACGCAAAAATACCTGGCCGAAGGCATGCCGCAGATCAAGGTGCGTTCAATGGCACTGCGCTACGGGCACAACGTCGATAGCCACGTGCAGGACGAATACACCGCGTCTTATCAGGAACAGATCATGGAGGCGGAGGCGGAATTCTTTCCGGCGGCGATGCTGGGTGAACTGCCGCCGCTGCATTTTATCGCCCGGCTTTCGGGCGGCCGGACGCTCAAGGGACGGTTTCCCATCCTGCTAACGCAGCCATGAGGGCGGCGCGCACGGAGAATGCCTGGAGTACCTTCGTCGCCGTCGCGCTGTTTCTGGTGATGGCGGCCACCTGGGCGCTCATTCCGCCGGCAGTGATCCGCAACGCCTGGATCGCCGAGCGGGCTGAGGTCTACGCGATTGCTGGCAAGGGCGAGAGCGATGTCTACGGTCGTACCCTGGACGATATGGAAAAATCGCTGGCGTCGGATTTTCGCAGCTTCATCATTGACGCTCAATCGACAGGGCAGGGACCCTTTGGGAGTTCCGACCTCAGCGCTTGGGCGCAGGGCCGGATCGTCGCGACCTGGTTGTGGATCGGCCTGGTCGCCTACCGCCTGCAAGTGTTGATGGGATGGCTGGTGCCAGGGATTCCCTTGGTGATGGCGGCCTACAGCGACGGCCAGCTCGTGCGGGAAATCCGCAAGTATTCCTTCGTGGCCCAGAGCCCGATCCGACACAGCCTCGGGGTGCGCGTGCTATGGGCCGTTCTGGTAGGGCTTGCCGTCTGGATAATCGTGCCGTTGCCGATGCCCTCGCTGCTGCCACCCTTGTTGATCGTCTCGATCTCGTACGCCCTGTGGCTGTGGGTGAGCAATTTGCAGAAGCGGCTTTGAGGGGTGTGCCATCCAGGGGGCGCTACGGCTGTGGTGTGACGGCTGGTCGACGGCGGCGAATCGTGGCGCGTTCGTGCTGCCTCGACCACGACCTGGTCATTGCCGTCGCGAAGAAACGAGACCTCTGAACGGCCGCTGCCACCGTTCAACGTGACGTTTGGCGGTGTAGCCTCTGGGGCAGGTTCTCGGCCGGAGGGGCCGTTGGGTTGTCGCACCAGGAACGACTGCAATGAGACGGTCAGCGGTCGTTCAACACTACGGGGCCACGAACGACGGCTTTCTCATCCGTCGAACGCGAACTTTCACCAGATTGAGGTCGGAAGGTCGGAAGGTCGGTAGCGCTGCTGCTCGAAGCTAGGGGACGTCTCAGAAAACGGAAAATAGAGCACGCTAAGCCTTTTCGCCGCGCCATGACGCAAACAGCCCGCGCAAAGGCGGGCTGTCGACGGTGCCGGGGAAAGCCTGGAATTACCCGCAACTCCTGTTCTGCGCCTGAATCCGTGGGCATTTTGCCGAGCCGAAGGAACAGAATACGCAACAGTCGCCGGAGTTGGGGCGCAGCAGGTTCTTGCAGTTGCGGCACTCGTAGTAGAACTGGCAAGCGTCAGTCGACATGGTTTCCTGCTGGGCGAATCCACAGTGTGGGGGTAGAACAAGCAGCCGTGTCACCAGCCGCCATTTGAGGAATCAGCTCACGAAACGGGAAAAAGTTGTACGCCAAGACCTCGATTAGCCGAGGTGCGTATGCCTTTCATGCCGAGGTTCTGTTTCCATAGACGCCAGCCCCTGCAAGATTCCACAGGCGTCCATGGCCTGCTCGCTCTGGCAGCGCTGACGCAGCTCACTCAGCTGCTGCTTGAGCTGGGACAGCTCGGCCATACGCACATCGACGTGGGCAATGTGTTCGTCGAGTAGTTGATTGACGCCACCGCAATCACCGGCAGGCTGATCCATCAGACCCAGTAGCGTGCGGATTTCCGCATGCGTCATATCCAGGGCACGACAATTCCGTATAAAGCGAAGCCGCTCGACGTGGAACTCGCCATAGCTGCGGTAGTTGGCCATCGTCCGTGCCGGTGCGGATAGCAGTCCTTCCTTTTCGTAGTAACGCACGGTTTCCACCGTGCATTGCGCCACTTGGGCGAGTTCACCGATCTTCACGGGTAGTCTCCAAAACACTTGACCCTATAGTAACTTCAGGGTGTGAAATGGACAATATACCAACAATTGGACGACGCCATGCCCTCTCGCCCCGTGAAAATTACGCATGTTCACCACGCATGCGGCGACGATCAGTCTCATGCTCACGACGCTTTGCCCGCTCATCACGATCATGGGCATTCGCACGACCATGGTCATGAGTGTTGCGCTGCCGATCCCTTACCAACATCGGCATCAGGCAACGCCAGTCTGATCACAGCCAAAATTCCGGCCGGCTACACACTCACTCGGTTACGCGTCGCACAGATGGATTGCCCGACCGAGGAGGCGTTGATCCGCAACAAGCTGGGTGGCATAGCCACGGTGAGCGGGATGGAATTCAACCTCATGCAGCGGGTCCTGACCATTGTCCACCAGAACAACACGCTACCAGCCGTTGAGACGGCCATCCGTGACTTGGGCATGAGTACCGAGCCAATGGAGGCAAGCAGCCAAGGCAGCGCGCCCACCGAGGCAGTCAGTAAGCCTTGGTGGCCGTTGGCGCTGGCCGGGGTTGCCGCTCTGGGCGCGGAAATTGTCCATTGGGCTGGCTTGCCAGAATGGTTGTCCGGATTGCTGGCACTCGTCGCCATCACAATCAGCGGTGTCGGCACTTTCAAGAAGGGCTGGATTGCGTTGCGCCACGGCAATCTCAATATCAATGCCTTGATGAGCATTGCCGTGACGGGTGCGGTATTGCTGCGGCAGTGGCCGGAAGCGGCCATGGTCATGGTCTTGTTTACTGTTGCCGAGCTGATCGAAGCGAAGTCACTTGATCGGGCACGCAATGCCATTCGCAGCCTGGTGCAGTTGACGCCGGAAATGGCGACAGTACGGCAAGCGAACGGTGCTTGGGCCGAACTGCCAGCCAAGGCTGTCACCATCGGCCAAATCGTGCGCGTCAAACCAGGCGAGCGCGTCGCCCTCGATGGTGTCGTGACGGCTGGGCGATCAAGCATCAATCAGGCGCCTATTACCGGCGAGAGCTTGCCGGTCGACAAGTCGGCTGGAGACAGTGTATTCGCCGGGACCATCAACCAATCTGGCTCCGTCGAATTCCGGGTTACTGCCGAATCCACGCATTCGACCTTGGCACGTATCATTCACGCGGTCGAAGAAGCGCAAGGCGCACGTGCGCCAACCCAGCGCTTCGTCGATCAGTTTGCCAAGATCTACACGCCGGCGGTGTTCGTCTTCGCCATCGCGGTAGCCCTTGTGCCGCCCCTGCTACTTGGTGGCAGCTGGCAGGATTGGGTATACCAGGCGCTGGTTCTGCTGGTCATAGCCTGTCCGTGCGCCTTGGTCATTTCCACGCCCATCACCATCGTCAGCGGTCTGGCAGCAGCAGCCCGCCACGGCATTCTGATCAAGGGCGGTGTTTATCTTGAGGAAGGTCACAAGCTCGCGTGGCTGGCATTCGACAAGACCGGCACCATCACGCACGGCAAACCGGTATTGACCGATACGGTCTTGCTCGATCAGACGGACGGAGTGGATGCCGTCCGAGTGGCCACCAGTCTTGCTGCACGCTCCGATCACCCGGTTTCTCACGCCATAGCCACAAGCGGACAACGGAACGACACCGTCCTGCTTGATGTAGCGGACTTCGCCGCCATTCCAGGGCGAGGTGTGCTCGGAACCGTTGGCGGCGTGCAATATCAGCTTGGTAACCATCGGTTGATCCATGAGCTTGGCGTATGTACTCCTCCCCTGGAGGCTCGGCTTGGTGAATTGGAAGAGCAAGGCAAGACGGTCATTCTGCTCACCGATGGCGAGCGCGTGCTGGTCCTGTTTGCGGTGGCCGATACGGTCAAGGACAGTAGCCGCGCCGCGATCCGGGCGCTACATGAGTTGGGTATCAAAACAGTCATGCTGACCGGCGACAACGCACACACCGCGCGAGCCATCGCGGCCCAGGTTCAGATTGACGAAGCCTTGGGCGATCAACTGCCGGAAGACAAGCTGCGTGCTATCGAACGCTACGCGCAAACAGGCAAGGTTGGCATGGTGGGTGACGGCATCAACGATGCACCGGCCCTGGCGCGAGCTGACATCGGCTTTGCCATGGGCGCGGCGGGTACCGATACGGCTATCGAGACTGCTGACGTCGCACTGATGGATGACGACCTGAACAAAATTGCGCGTTTTGTCCGCCTGTCGCGCACTACCCGGACGGTACTGGTACAGAACATCGCGCTGGCATTGGGCATCAAAGTCGTTTTTCTCGTACTCACGCTGCTCGGTATGGGCACCATGTGGATGGCGGTATTCGCTGATATGGGCGCGAGTCTGCTGGTTGTGGCTAACGCTCTAAGGCTGGTGCGTCAGTAGCAAATTGCTCTCAGATTGGAGTCGTTGGTTGCGTGCTCCCCATGGGCAACACGAAACCAACGGTCGTCCTGCCTATCGCGGACTCTGCGAATGTCTTGCCGCCATGCATGCGCGCGATGGCGGCGACGATCGACAACCCTAGACCATGGTTGGTTTCGCTATGTTCACGCGCAGGTGACGCCCGGTAGAAGCGATCAAACAGGCGAGATTGGTGCTCTTCCGGGATGGTCGGGCCGATGTTGCTTACCGAAAGTTTGACGGCATTTGTCGCGTCGGAGTCGATGGCCAGCTCAACGATTGAGCCTGGATCGGCGAAGTGGGTTGCATTCGATAGCAAATTTGACAGTGCCCGGCGTAGCAACGCTGTGTCAAAGAAGCCTGAAGAGTCTCCCTGCACCTCAGCACGTAGGCCAGCTTCCTGTAGCGACGCGTCGTGATAGTCGATGACTTCGGCTGCGATCATCGCCAGGCTATCAATACGATCTCGTCGTGCGAGCGCGCCACAAGCGGCTCTTGACAGGAACAGCATGTCGTTAACGAGGCCGGCAAGGCGCCGCAGTTCTTCAAGGTTTAAGCCGAGGACTTCCCTCAATTCATTCGCTTCTCGATTGCCACTCAACGCCAATTCCGTCTCGCCAATCAGTATTGTCAGGGGATTTCGCAACTCATGTGCGACGTCCGCATTGAAGCCATCCAGCTGCTTGTAGGCGTAGTCCAGCCGCGCGAGGAGCGCGTTGAACTGCGTAACCAAAGGCTGCAACTCTTCAGCTTGGCCTGACCCATCCAGCGACTGGTCAAGGCTGTCCGGGGCTAGTGCTGCCGCCTGCCGGGCGAGGTCGTGAATCGGCGCCAGTCCCCGTCTGACGAGCCAAACGCCACTCAGGTAGATCAACGCGGAACCGGCCAAGGCACACGCTAGAAGCGTCCATGCCAAGCGTCTCATTAGTTCAGCATCTGCTTCCGTGTTCAGCGTCATCTGGGCGCGAAGGGCCGATGTGCCGAATAGCATCGACGGAACATCAAAAGTAAGCTGCCTCTGAGAGATGGCGGCTTGTGCGGTAGATGCGGTGCTGTAGACGAGAGCGCCAGCGGGTGTGCTCAGGCGCAACTGAAGATCAGCATGGCCGACAAAGAAATCGTCAAGCTTGTGACGCAGGCTGGTCAATTCGTCCTCGGCTCCAATTTCAGCCACCAGATGGCGGATTACTTCCTCCTTGTGCTGAAGCTCTTCACTCTGGCGAGCCACAAAACTGAGGTTCGTGACGAAGTACACCGCCACACAGACTAGCCCAAGCCCTAGAAGAGCCTGCACAGCGAGCCAACGAGACAACCAGTGGTCTATCGACCCTGGAGCACTCGTCTTCATGACTTTCGGCTTTCTAGGACGTAGCCCATTCCACGGACGGTGTGAAGGAGTTTCTCGTAGAACGGATCGTCGAGTTTGCCTCGCAGGCGACGCACGGCTACTTCGACGACGTTTGTATTGCTGTCAAAGCTCATGTCCCACACCTTCTCGGCCAGTGCTGCGCGCGAAATCACCTGCCCGTGTCGGCGCAGTAGGAGGCTGAGCAGCGTAAATTCCTTAGCGGTCAGGTTGATGCGCTCGCCGCCTCGCGTTACCCGTCGCCGCCCGAGATCAACTTCGAGGTCCGCCAGCCTGAGGATATGGGCGTCCGGACCTAGGGGCTCTCTTGTTCCACGACGCAGCAGGGCCTGCACCCGGGCAAGTAGCTCGGAAAGGGAGAAGGGCTTTACCAAGTAATCGTCGGCCCCAGTTTGCAGGCCCCTCACCCGATCCTCAACCTTGTCCTTCGCTGTGAGCATCAATACCGGCACAGCGCTCTGTCGTCGAAGCGCGTGCACGATTGCGAAACCATCCAGCCCTGGCAGCATGACGTCGAGAAGGACGGCGTCGTATCCGCCGTTCAGCGCAAGCTGCAACCCGGCCGGGCCGCTGTGTGAGACATCAACGACGTAGCTATTCTCCGTAAGCGCCTTGCGTAGGTACTCGGCAAGCCTCAATTCGTCTTCGATGACCAGGATCTTCATGCGCGAATTATCGCGGGATCGGCGATGCAAAAGGATTACGAATTCGTAATTTGGCAGTTCGCAAATTGACGTGCTCGGCGCGCTATCGTACCTCCCGTGCCGAACGTTCAACCCAAACGGCATCGTTACCGCACACCAGCGTGTTTTCAAGTTCCATCAAATTCCACTTCGCCTACAAGAAGGAAACCCATTATGTTGATTCGTACCGCCATACTTTTCCCCATCCTCTCCATCGCCCTCGCCGCACCGACGCTTGCGCTGGCCGAATCGGAGATGCATTTCTCGAGAGGCGAGGTGGGCTACACGTTTTACCCCAATCATGTGAAGTCCACCAAGACCACCGCCCAGGTCATGCGGGAATTGCAGGAGGCCAAGGCAGACGGGAGCTACCAACAGTCTCTGGAAAACTATCCGGCTCCTGCCAAAAGCGTCGGGTCGGGCAAAACTCGAGCCGAAGTGCTCAATGAGCTAAAGAATATTACCCCCGCCGAGCGCGCGCGAATGCAGGCAATCTATACAAAAGGTGCGGGGTAACATCTGAGCTCTTCGTCTTTGAGTTACGGTGATGTTGGCGGCAGTTTCGATCCGTAAAAATTTTGTGACGGTCACGCCTCTGGCATATCCGTACGCACTGTACTCGGGTGCGAACCGGTATTCCAGAGGCGACCGTGATACCCGATATCTCAGGCTCGAAGGCTACCATCTCAACCGCCCAGACCAATCGGCATTGCTATGACGAACGTGCAAAAACCACCTACCTTCCCGGGAAACCAGCGGATGAAACCGACGCAGAGGCAAGGCTTCTTGGTTATACTTCGCCCGTGATCAAGCGCCTCGTCCTTATCCTCTTGCTAGTAGTTGCGCCGCTCCAGGCTGCTTGGGGCGTGGCGGGCGGCTATTGTCCGCATGACGAGCGGAGTGCGGACACGCAGCATTTTGGCCATCACGTACACCAGCATCAGGCGGCCGACCAGAACGACGTCGGCGATCCAACCGCGACAGGTTCTGATGCCGACTGCTTCTCGTGTCACCTCGGATGTGTCGGCGTCACCATGTCACCTGCCCCAGTGCTGTCGTCCACGCCAGCATCGTTGGCTGTCGCCCCCCCCGCTCGCTTTCCCCTCTCCGTCTTTCTCCAGGGTCCAGAACGACCCAATTGGATGCCCGCCGTCTGATCCGGCGGAACGTCCACAGCTTTCAACCGCAATTCCTCTCCTTAAGCCCCAGAACAGGGGCTAAGCGGCCGTCGCAAACGGTGCTTCAGAGTAATGGCGGCCACCAAGCTAGAACCGTGGCGCAATCGCGCAAATCGGCGGCAAACGCCTGCCGATACGGGCTTTTAGCGCGCCTCCCGCGGCAACAACTGATAAATCCAAGGCCAACTTTCTGGTCGCCTTGCCGCCTACATGCGCGGGTATCAAACGGAGATTTCAACGAGACATGCATTCAAATATTCATCGTGGGCGCGTGGCCCGCTTCATCACAACGCTGATCTTGGCGGCCGCCACGTCGGCGGTGCTGGCTGCAGAGTCACCCCTGACCTTGGCAGCGGCCTTGCAGATTGCCGAAGCGGCCAACCCCCAACTTCGGGCAGCGCAAGCCGATCTGGCCGCCACCGAGGGGCAACTCGCTGATACCCGTGGCCTGCTCTGGAACAACCCGCAACTAACCGCCGAACAGGCCCGCCGCAAGGTTCCTCTCCCGGGCCAGGGAGATGACACCCTGCGGGAGTGGGGTGCCGATCTTTCCCAGACCCTGGAGATCGCAGGTCAGCATGGCTATCGTCGCAGCGCGGCTGAGCAGGATCTGGCCGCACTCCAGGAAAGCATCGAAGAGACCCGCCGGCGGGTCCTCGCCGAGGTCGAGCAGAAGTTCGTCCAGGTATTGGGCCTGCAGACGCGTGTTACGACCGAGGCTGAACTGGTCAGCTTGATCAGGGATGCTGCTGGAGCGGCAAGAAAACGCTTCGCGGCGGGCGAAGATACCAAGCTCGACAGCAATCTCGCGGAGGTTGAGCTCGGTCGCGCCGACAATCAGCTGCAAGCGGCGCGCGAACAGCTCATCCAGGCCCGCGCAGATCTCGCCGCCACTCTGCAATTGCCGGCCGAAGCGCTGCCGGAAGTACGAGGGACACTGGCCTCCGAAGTGGCCACGCCATACACCCTGGACGAGCTGCTGGCCGCAGCCGCTGACCGGCCGCGATTACGTACGCTGGAGTACCAGGAGCAGGCCGCCCGCAGTCGCCTGGGCTTGGAGCGTGCCGCGGCATACCCGGACGTGACTGTTGGCGTTTTCACGGCCCGTGAAGGATCAAGCGATGCACGCGAGCAGATCACCGGCGTTTCCGTTTCCTTACCCCTGCCACTGTTTCGCCGCAACGCCTCCGGCATCGGCAGAGCGGTCACCGACGTGAGCAAAGTCCAGATTGAGCGCGAGGTGGCCAATCGGGACGCGCGCGCAACGGTCCTGGCTCTGTGGCAGAAGCGGGAAAGCCTGCGTGGTCGGGTAAAGCAGCTTGATCAAGTTGTCCTGCAACGCCTGAACGAGAACAAGCGTCTGTCCGTAGCAGGCTACCGGGCCGGTGAGATCAGCCTCACTCAACTCTTGCTAGCAACCCGGCAAGTTCTCGATACCCGCCGCGAAGTGCTGGAGGCCATGACCGATCTGGCCCTGGTGCGCATCGAACTCGAGCAGGCAGCGGGCTGGCATCGGCAGCCGAAAGGCTCGTGATGAGTCATCACCGAGTCGCACACCGCACCCGTCACCTGAAAATGTATCCATTGAAAGATCATTCATGAACAACCTATTCCACGTACTCCCGGCGCATCGGGCTGCACTTTTCGCACTCGGCTTCTCCGCCCTGATTCTCGGCGGCTGTGGCAAGACCGAATCTCCGGCCACCGCCGCCAAAGCCGGCACGGCAATGAGCAGCGCCGAAGAGCAGCACGCCGCTGCCGAGAAGCCAGGCGAACACCGGGGCAAAGACGAACACGCTGCGGGCGAGAAAGCCGGGGCACACGCTGGGGAGGTTAGCAAAGACGGGGACGGCCACGGCGACGAGCATGAAGCAGGGGAGGTGGAAGCACTCAAGCTCAGTGCCGAAGAGATTCAATCTGCCGGCATCGAGAGCGCAGAAATACTGGTGCAGGAAGTGAGCGAACCGCTCACCCTGACCGCCACCATCCGCCCGAATCAAGACCGCATAGCGCACGTGGCGCCACGCGTCCCTGGGCGCATCGTCAATGTCAAAACCAATCTCGGCGACCAGGTAAAGGCCGGGCAGACGCTGGCCGTTCTCGATAGCCTGGAAGTCGGCGATGCGTACTCGGCTTACCTGCAGGCAGCGACCCAGCAGTCGGTAGCCAAGGCCGACTTCGAGCGCGCCGAGAAGCTGCACGGCGATCAGATCATTGCCCAGAAAGACCATCTGCGCGCCCATGCCGAGTACGAGAAGTCCAAGGCCGCTCTCGCAGCGGCCAGGGACAGGCTGCGCATGCTGGGTGTGGACGCCTCGCCTACGGGCGACGGCAAAGCACGATCCACCTTCCCGGTCAGCACGCCGTTCGCCGGAACGGTAATCGAAAAGCACGCCATCCTCGGCGAGCTCTCCCAGCCAGACAGTCCGCTTTTCGTCGTCGCCGACCTGTCGAAACTGTGGATCGCAGCCGATCTGTTCGAGAAGGATCTCGGCCGCATCCAGGTAGGCGCCAGTGCGATTGTTACCGTTGCCGCCTATCCAGACGAGTCCTTCGAGGGCACGCTGACCTACATCGCGGCAGTGGTCGACAAGGAGACCCGTACCGTGCAAGCGCGTGTGGAAGTGACGAATCTGGACGGCCGGCTCAAACCGGAAATGTTCGCCACCGTCGCCATCCGTACCATCGAGACGACCAGACAGGGTGCGACAGTCAAAGCCTTGCTGGTCCCCACCGAGGCCGTCGTGTTGATGAATGGTCAGCCCACGGTGTTTATCGAGGACAGCGACGGCTTCGAGCCGAGAAATGTCGTGCTCGGGCAGAAACTGCGTGGGCGCCTGGTGGTCAAGAGTGGCCTGGCGGCGGGCGAGCGGGTGGTGACGGCGGGCGCTTACGCCCTTAAGGCACGCATCATGAAGTCGGAGCTTGGCGCAGGTCACGGGCACTGAGGGGAAAACCATGCTGAACCGTATCGTTGATCTCTCATTGCGCTACAAGCTGCTCGTCTTGCTGGCTTTCGTGCTGATGGCTTTCTTTGGCGTCCGCGCCTTTCTCAACGTCCCGGTGGATGCGTTCCCGGACGTTACCCCGAACCAGGTCAACGTCTATACAGAGTCGCCTGGACTGGCCGCCGAAGATGTCGAACAACTGCTCACGACGCCGATTGAAACGGCCATGGCTGGCCTGCCGGGGGTCGAGCAGATTCGCTCGGTTTCCCTATTCGGCCTGTCTTACGTCGGTGTCTATTTCAAGGATGATGTGGACATCTACTTCGCCCGGCGCCTGGTCGGAGAGAAGTTGCAGGAGGCCAAGGAACGTTTACCCGCAGGCTATGGCGAGCCTTCTCTCGGACCGAACAGCTCGGGGCTTGGCCAGGTTTTTTGGTACACCGTGGAATCGGCCGACGAGAAACTCTCGGCCATGGACCTGCGCACCTTGCATGACTGGACCGTGCGTCTCATGTTGCGCACCGCGCCGGGGGTAGATGACGTCACCACCTGGGGGGGGCAGGAAAAGCAATACCAGGTCCAGATCAATCCAGAAAAACTGATCAAGTACGGACTCTCCTTCAAGGCCGTCATGGAAGCGCTTGCCGCCAATAATCGGCAGGTGGGCGGACAGTACATCAACCTCGGCCAGGAGCAATATCTGGTTCGCGGCCTTGGTCTGGTGGCCAACACCACGGACATTGGCAACGTGGTCATTGCCGAGCGCGAGGGCGTGCCGATCCACGTGCGCGAGGTGGCCGAAGTCAAGGAAGGCCCGGCGCTGCGCTTCGGGGCAGTGACGCGCGACGGCAAGGAGGTGGCTCTCGGTATCGCCCTCGCACGGATCAACGAAAACCCCAAGAGTGTCGTTGATGCGGTGAAGCAGAAACTCGATCTCGCGCGCCAGGCACTACCTCCTGGCGTCAGCATCAAGCCGGTCTACGACCGTACCGAGCTGGTCGACAAGGCGCTCGCGACCGCCGAAAGCGCCCTCGTGGAAGGATCGATCCTGGTGGCGATCGTGCTCTTCCTGTTCCTCGGGGAAATTCGCTCGGCAGTGGTCGTGATCGCCACTTTGCCGCTGGCGATGCTGTTCGCCTTTCTGATGATGCAATATTTTGGGCTGTCGGCCAATCTCATGTCTCTGGCAGGTCTGGCGATCGGCATCGGCATGATGGTGGACGGTGCCGTGGTCATGGTGGAGAACGCCTTCCGCTTGCTCTCGCATAAGACTGGTCAGGTCGTAAACCGCACTCACGTCATGCTGGAAGCTGCGCGCGAGGTCATCAACCCGATCGCTTTTGCCATTCTCATCATTATCGTGGTGTTCCTGCCGCTTTTCTCGCTGACCGGTCTGGAGGGCAAGCTGTTCAAACCCATGGCCTTCACGATCACTTTTGCCATGGTGGGCTCGCTGATTCTCACGCTTACCCTGGTGCCTGTGCTCGCCGCGCTGATCCTGAAACCCAAGGAAGAAAAAGACACGTTTCTGGTTCGCTGGATCAAGGCGGGCTACCTGCCGATTCTCGACTGGGCGCTGGAAAACAAGAAGAAGGTGATCGTCGCTTCGCTGACCTTGCTCGTCTCGGCCCTCGCCACCTTCCCCTTCCTCGGCAAGGAGTTCATGCCGACGCTCCAGGAAGGCGCCATCATGTTCAGAGCGACCGGCATCCCGTCGACCTCGCTGGAGGAGTCGATACGCGTCTCGCAACAAATGAATGATGTACTCAAGAAAGAGTACCCACAGACCAAGATGGTGCTGGCCACCATTGGACGCGCAGAAAAGGGCGAAACCGCCGACGCCAACTACATGGAGGTGCTGGTAGAGGTGAAACCGCAAGCTGAGTGGCCTGAGAAGATGTCCATACCGGAGCTTTCAGACCGCATGAAGGAAACCCTGGAGGTGGCGCTACCGACCGTGGTGGTAGGCAACACCCAGCCAATCCAGATGCGCGTCGAAGAACTGATTTCGGGCGTACGTGCAACGCTTGCCCTCAAACTTTACGGACCAGACCTCGCCGAACTCGACCGCCTGGGCGCAGAAAGCAAGGGCATCCTGAGCAGTGTACCTGGCGTCGCCGACCTGTCTCTGGAAGCCAACAAGGGCAAGCCGCAACTGGTCGTGAAGGTCAACCGCGAAGAAGCCGCGCGTTTCGGGATCAACGCTGACGAGATTCTGGAGATGGTGCAGGCCGGAATCGGCGGTATGGCTGTCAGCACGCTCATTGATGGCGTACGCCGCTTCGACATTCAGGTGCGTCTCGATGCAGCATTCCGTGATACGCCGCAGGCAATCGGTAATATCCCGGTGCGTACCTCATCCGGCGCCATGGTCCCGCTCTCGCGCGTGGCGACGGTGGAGATGGACGAGGGCTATACCTTCGTGCGCCGCGAGCAATTGAGTCGCTATGCCGTCTTGCAGATGGACGTGAGAGGCCGCGACGTGGACGGTTTCGTCCAGGAAGCGGACGAGAAAATTCGGAGTCAGCTGAAGCTTCCCGAAGGCTACTGGATTGAATGGGGCGGGGCTTTCGAGAATCAGCAGCGGGCGATGGCGCGACTGGCGCTTATCGTACCGCTCACCATTGGACTCATCTTTGTCCTGCTGTACACCGCCTTCAACTCGCTGACCCTCGCCACGCTAATTATTGCCAACGTGCCCTTCGCGGCAATTGGCGGGGTCTTCGGACTGGCGATAACCGGCCAGTACGTCTCGGTGCCCTCTGCGATTGGCTTCATCGCCGTGTTCGGGGTAGCCATGTTGAACGGTATCGTACTGGTGTCATTTCTCAACGACCAGCGCGGCCAGGGCCTGTCGATCCGTGACGCGGTACGCCAGGGGACGGCGCTACGCCTGAGGCCCGTACTGATGACCGCCTCGGTGGCCATCCTCGGCCTCATCCCGATGTTGCTTGCGCAGGGCGTTGGCGCGGAAACACAACGGCCTTTGGCGACAGTCGTCGTCGGTGGCCTGCTCACCTCGACGGCCCTGACGCTGCTCCTGCTGCCGCTCATGTACGAGTGGGTCGAGACGCGCCGCGAGCGTCGCACCAGAACTTCACAGTGAAAGGAACAAAGATGAATACGGTGTTCGCTATCGTCGGTCTAGCCGCGCTGACGCTTAGCGGTTGCGCAGGGCATACGCACGCGCTTGCGCCGGCAAGTGGGAACCCGAGGGTCACGGTTGGCACCTTCAGTCACGAGGGGCGCGGGGCGCCGGCAATGCTCCTGGAGGTCGAGGGGCGGCGTTTCACCGCCCAGGACTTCGCGATACGCCGCGACACGAACCGCTCGGTCTCGCAACAGCACGACAGTCGCAGCCGGCGTCACAGCGGTATCGCTGCTGGAAGCGATACCGAACACTACGACTACTCGGCCAATCCGGAATTGCGCGCGGCGGATGGCACGGTGCTGCGATGCACGCTGACCTGGCCCGCTCGGCAAGCGCCTGCAGGCTATTGCGAGATGGATGAAGGGACGCGTATCGCTGTCCGCTTTGAGTAAGCGAATCGGCAATCATGAAAAATCCAAAGGAGAACTGACGTGAAGGAAATCAAGGCATTCATCCGGCAGCACCGCATCGCCAACGTGCTTCAGGCGCTGCGCGATCTGAAGGTTGCCGACATCAGCTATCACAACATCACGGTCTCCCAGGTGCAGCGGCCCTTGGCGAGTGAGGACCCAGCGCAGCAGCACTACTCCCTGGATCTTGCCGAAGCCGTCGTCTCCGAATACAAACTGGACCTCGTATGTGCCGATGAAGTGGTCGACGAGCTGATTGCCGCCATCACGACAGCGGCGCATACGGGTCTGCCAGACGCCGGCTGGATCTTTGTGAGCGAGGTGACGAAGGCAATTGAAATTCGCTGAAAGCCCGTCCAACTTGCAGCTTTCCGAAGCTTCACCCTCAAGCCGGACGTATGATGGCCAGATGGAAATTATGATAACGATCGGGGTAACGGCCAGTGGCCACAGATTGCGACTCACGAACAAGAGCGCGGCCAATCCTCCGCCCGCGCTCACGCAGGCCGACATGGCAGTGATGAACGACGACCTGCGTCTGCAGAGAACGGCGAAGGGCGTGTCATGACCGGACCAGCATCACCACGGATCGAGGCCTTCGAGGCCAAGATAGCCGTGTCGGCGCGGCACCGGCTTGCCGGCTACCCCCGGCGTGCGTTCGCTGCTCTGGAGCGGGCACATGTGCTGGGGCAGCGGGACTTCAGTGCGCACCTGCGCGTGCATGGGTGGATGCTTCGGGTCGGCTGGGAAACGGGTGACTCGCGCGAAGTGGTCGGGCAGCTGATGCGACTCGCGCTGGTGCCGCTCGGCCGCCTGCCAATTGGCAACACCGGCGGCACGAGCGTCAGCGCCTTCGCGCCGATGGGCATCCCGCCCGAACTGAAACGGCTGCTGCAAGGCCGCGACCGATGAACACCCCCTCTGCCAGCGCGGCGCAACCCCACCCTGTGGCCGCCGCCTCGAGCGACCGCTGGTGGCTGTTGATGGTGATCGCCGCGTCAATGCTGGCGCTCGACCAGGGCGTCAAGTGGATCGTCGCGCAGAATCTGCCGCTGGGCGCGAGCATCGCGGTCACCGAGTGGTTCAATCTGGTCCATGTTCTCAACCCGGGCGCTGCGTTTTCGTTCCTGGCCGATGCCGGCGGATGGCAGCGCCATGTGCTGACCGTGCTGGGCGTGGCCGTCAGTGTCGTGCTCGCCGGGCTGCTGTGGCGCGGCGTCGGCAGTCCTGTCGAGCGCGTGGCCTATGTCGGCCTGATCGGTGGCGCGCTGGGCAACGTCGTCGACCGGGTTCGCATTGGCGCGGTTGTCGACTACCTCGATCTGCATTGGCGCGAGATGCACTGGCCTGCGTTCAACCTGGCGGACATCTTCATCGTCGGCAGCGCGGCGCTGCTGGTGCTGGCGGCGTTCAGGCCGGGCGCAAACGGGCAACAGACCGGACAAGGGAGTACTGGATGATGAGCATTGCTGTTTCGAATCGTCGACTTGCGCGCATCGCCGCAGCCTTGTTGATATTGGGTGCGGCGTCAGCCGTCCATGCGCAGGTGCGGGTCGACGGGGCGTGGGCGCGTGCGACCGTGCCGAGCCAGTCGACCACGGGCGCCTTTATGCGCCTGACCGCCGACAAAGAGGTCGTTCTCACCGGCGTCAGCTCGCCGGTCGCCCGTGTCGTCGAAGTGCACGAGATGTCGATGGACAAGGACATCATGCGCATGCGCGCGGTCGATCAACTTCCCTTGAAGGCCGGCCAAACGAACGAGCTGAAGTCCGGTGGACTGCACATCATGATGATGGGGCTGAAGAAGCAGATCAAGGTGGGGGAGGTCGTGCCCTTGACGCTCTCGTTCAAGGCGGCCGACGGCCGCGTGTCGACGGTCGAAGCGAATGCAATGGCCAGTTTCGCCCCGCCCGAACGATGAGCACAGCACAGTCGGTGGGGCCGCGCCACGGCGGCCGGTATGCCACGTTCTGGACACCGTTGTTCCTGGCCTGGCTGCTGGCGCTGTTGGCCACGGCCGGCGCGCTGTTCCTGGGCGAGGTAATGGGCAATACACCCTGCGTGCTGTGCTGGTATCAGCGCATCGCGATGTTTCCGCTGGTGCTGGTGCTCGGCATGGGCTTGTTCACCTCGGACCCTCGCGGTGCGCGCTATGCCTTGCCACTGGCCGGGGTGGGATGGGGCATCGCTGCCTACCACCTGATGGTTTTCTGGGGCGTGGTGTCCGAGGGCCTCGTGCCCTGCGGTCAGGGATCGTCCTGCACCGACGTCGATGTGCAGGTGGCCGGTTTGGTGCCGATTCCGCTGCTGTCGCTGGCGGCGTTCACCGGCATCCTGGTGCTGCTGTGGTTTTCAATGAGGAGGGCAAAGGCATGAGCAGGAAGTGGATGGTTCTGGCGACGGTCGCCGTGGTCGTTCTGGCCTTCGCGGCAGGGGTCGTGGTCTTCACGGGGCGCACGAACCAGGAGGTGACGGCGGCGGCCCAGACGCACAGCGACGCGCTGGTCAGGCCGCACTCGCCCATCTACGGCAATCCGGCGGCCAAGGTGACGATCGTCGAGTTCTTCGATCCGTCCTGCGAGGCCTGCAGCGCCTTCTATCCGATCGTCAAGCGCATCGTCAACGCGAGCTTCGGCCAGGTCCGGCTCGTCGTGCGCTATGCGCCCTTGCACCACGGGTCGGATACGGCCGTGCGGATCATCGAGGCGGCGCGGCTGCAGGACAAATACTGGGACGCGCTCGAGCGGGCGCTGGCTGCGCAGCCGCAGTGGGCCGCGCATGGCCGGCCCCAGCCGCTGTTGATCTGGGACGTCATTGGCGACATCGGCCTGGACATGGCGAAGGCGAGAGCGGATGCCGATGGGCCGGCCGTCGACCAGGTGTTGCGGCAGGACATCGCCGACATGCAGGCGCTGAAGGTGAATCGCACGCCAGGCTTCTTCGTCAATGGCACGCCCTTGCGTGACTTCGGCGAGGCGCCATTGAAGGCGCTCGTCGAGCAAGAGCTCAAGAAGCGGTCGGCTCAGAAAACGGAAAATAAAGCACGGTAAGCAATTTGGCAGATGCCTCTCTATTGAGGTCGTCATGTGACTGGGGTTGTAAGCCGGAACCGCCGAAAACTCCGTCATCCCCCCGCCGGCCCTGCCACGAGCGCATCAAGGTCCAGGTTGATCACCTTGGTGTCGATGTGGAACGTGTAGTGCCCGTTCCACATCGGTGATTCCGCCCGCCGTATCCTTCATTTCCTTGTCACGAAGCCCGGCTGCTCACAGGCCAAGTTCGCTGTGCGAACCGAGACGGACGAGCTGGAGTACGTTGTCGTCCGGTTTTCTGTAAATCAAGACCACGTTGGGCTTGACGTGACAATCCCGGTGGTCCTTCCAATCCCCACTGAGCGAATGATCGTGGTGCTTGTCGGCCAGAACCTGATCATGGAGCGACGGCGGCGGTCGGTCCTGTCCTTTCTTTGGCGTTCAACCTTGTAGGCTTTGCTTACCGTAAGCTTTGCGTAGAAGAAGGGAAGTGTTGTGCAGCAAAGACGAATGGATTATTTTGGTTATAAAGGGTTAAAAGATGGTTAACGGCCCAAAAAAAGACTAGAAAAACCTTTTGTAGCAATGGCTTAGAAAAACACCATACCCGCCGTCCGCGTCATGTGGCGCCAGCGTCGGCTCAGGCCGAGCTGCCGCCCTCCGGCAAACCTACGCGAAGGTCTGCTGCACTCGGCGCAGCCGACCTTCGAGGACGAACCACTGGGACGTCCCTTTTGAGCCGTAGGGCGCTGTCCGACGCCGTGCGAGCCGAACCCCGAACCCTCCGCTAACCGAAATGCGCCCTTAACGGTCACATTTCAGCGACGCAGGAACCGTCTGGCTTCCTACCATGGCAGCCATGACTCGCGCCTTCCTGACCATCCTCCTGCTGCCCGCGGCTTTTTCCGCGCAGGCCGCCTGCTTCGAAGAAGCCGGTCGCCGCTACGGCATTCCACCATCCCTGCTCAAAGCAATCTCCGCAGTCGAGTCCAACTCCAACCCCGCCGCACGCCATCGCAACCGCGATGGCTCGGAGGACCTCGGGCACATGCAGATCAACAGCAGTTGGCTGCGCAAGCTGGGGTCGTATGGCATTGGCCGCGATCAGCTTCTTGATGCCTGCACCAGTACGTACATCGGCGCCTGGATTCTCGCGCAGAACATCCGCCGCTTTGGCTATGGGTGGGAAGCAGTAGGGGCCTACAACGCCGTCTCTCCCGACAAACGCGCGGCCTATGCCCGCAAGGTCGCCTCGCGGGTCAAGCCATGGCGCTCCTGAACCGTGTCGCCATTCTGCTCTTCACGACCTCGCTGCTGGTCGGGTGCGGGAGCCTGCCTCCAGCGCTTCCTCAAGCGCTGCCCGAAGCAAGTCCCAAACCGATGGCGAGCGACAGGATCGCCTGGATCGAACGCCAGTTCAAAACCTGCCGCGGCACCGCCTGCCCGATGCCCACACGCAAGACGCTGGCGGTCGTCGCACTTCCCGTTGCTGAGAGTGATCCAGCGCCTGCCGTTCCTGGTGTCCAGCAGACTCCCGCACCGGTGCCCTCTGCTTCTCCAGTCGCCACCGCTGCCGAGCCGGTAACCGCCACCATCCTCTTCGAGTACGGCCAAGACACTCCCACCGCCGATGGACAACGGGCGTTGGAGCGCCTGGCAGCCACTTCAGCGAAGTACAAGCGCATCGAGCTCTACGGACGAACCGACGACATCGGCGGCAAAGCCTACAACGACCGGCTCGCCAGACGGCGTGCCGAGTCCGTCCGCTCATGGCTCCTCGACAGGGGCGTCGAGGCCGAGATCGTGGTTCGTGCCGAGGGCCTGTGCTGCTACCTCGATCCGGCACCCACCGAAGCGGCGCGCCGAAGCAACCGCCGTGTCGAGGTACGTCTCGCCGGCCCGCGCGACGGGCTCAGTGACAACAACGGCAGCAGCAACCGTAAAGGAGCATAGCGACGTGAAATTACCGCATACCCACAGTTTCATCCGCGACGTGGTCATTGCCGGCGGCTTCATCGCCATCGGCATCCTCGCCCCGGGTTCGCCGATCGAAGGCGGGTTCGACGCCCATCTGGGCGGCATCGCCGTCGGCCTCGGCCTCGGATGGCTCATCAAGTCTTGTGTCGATCTCAAAGGGAACCGTCATGGATAGCCGTCGTAACTGGATCAAGGGCGCCCTGGCGCTCGTCTTGCTGACCGCCGCCACCGGTGCGCTGGCGGGAACCACTGGTACCGAGTTTCAGAGTCTCTATACCTGGCTGACCGGCATGGTCCAGGGCTACTTCGGCAAGGCAGCGGCCATCGCCGCGATCGGCCTGGGGGCGCTCTTCTCGCTGGCGAGGCTCAACCCGATGCCGATTCTCTCCGGAGTCGCGTTTGCGGTTTTCCTGCAATACGCGCCGACCATTTCGACCGGCATCCTGACCGCCACGATCTGAATCCGGAGAGCGCCGTGGACGAGACCGGTTACATCCCGAAGTCACTCGAAGCCCAGGAACGTTTCCTGTGGTGGGATTTTGATCAGGCCATCCTCTTCCTGCTGATCCTGGGGACGGGCGTGATCTCCGGAGCGATGCTGGCCGGGATGATCTGCGGCGTGCTCCTCGCCTGGCAGTACGGTCGGATCAAGACCGGCAAGCACCCGAAGTTCGCATTGCACGCGCTGTACTGGTGGCTGCCGAGCGGGATCGTCGTCCGCCTGCGGGCGACCCCGCCTTCGCATCTGCGTTTCTTTCTCGGCTGAGCCATGCGCCTTCGAACCTTCACCTCCGAGCGGGACAATCATCGCGCTGAGATCACCTTCATGCGCATCGCCGTCGGCGGACTCATCCTGGCGCTGCTGGCCAATGCCGGCGTCTTGCTCGGCGTGGCCGGCTCGGAAAGAACCGTGCTGGTACCGCCGGAAGTGCACAAGAGCTTCTGGGTCAGCGGCGAGAAGGTTTCCGGGGATTACCTGCAGGAGATGGCGTACTGGTACGCGGGCCTGGCGCTCAACATCACCCCGCACGTCGCCGAGTACCAGAAAGACCTCTTCCTCAAATACGCCGCGCCCAGCGAATACGGCCGTCTCCAGGCCGAGTTCGGCGCCCGTACCGATTTCATCCGCAAGAACAACGCCTCGACCCAGTTTTCTGCGCAATCGGTGATGGCCAACGAGGCCGCCAAGAAAGTGGCCCTCGCCGGCGTCCTGATGACCTGGGTCGGGGACAAGAAAGCTTCCGAGAAGCAGACCACCTATGTGGTCGGCTTCCGCTACCGCAATGGGAGACTGCATGTATCCGAATTCAGGGAAACCAGCGATCAGGACCCGTTTGGCGCTGACGTTAGTCCTCGCTAGCGTCGCGTCACCGCTCTTAGCCGCGCAGCTCCTGGAGGGCCGTCCGGACGATGCGCTGATCGCCACGGTATCGCGCAACGAACCGAACCTCATCCGCATCGACGGCGGAAAAATTCGCCGTATCCACGGCGTCGAAGGTGAGTTCGTCGTCAGTGCCGACCGGGAAACCGGCGCCGCCTACCTCAAACCGACGACCGAGCAGCCGCAGCTCAGCGTCTTCGTCGCCGATGATGCCGGCCGCCACTGGAAACTACTGCTTCACACCGCCGACATCCCGGCAGAAACGCTGGTCATTCGCGATCGCACTCAGGCACGCAGCGAGGGCAAAGCCATTCTGGCCGACGACTCACGCCTCGGGGCGATCCGCCGTGTGCTTCTCGCGCTGGCGCGCGATGGCGAACCCGAAGACATGACCGCCCGAAACACGCTGGAGATCGTCCCTCTCTGGAACGAAGCCCGCCTGATCCTGGTAAGGACGCTGGACGGCGCCTTGTTCGGCGAGAAGTACCAGCTGATCAACGTCTCGTCGTCGCGCATGGTGATCGACGAGCGTGAGCTGTATCGACCGGGTGTGCTGGCGGTGATGGTCGATTCGCTCGAACTTGAACCGGGTGAAAGCACGGACGTCCTGGTCGTCCTGGAGGGACGTGATGGCTGAGTCACCCGGCAACCGGATCGCCTCGGCGATCGCCAGACTGTCCCCGAAACAGCGGCAGGTCCTGATCCTGGGGCTCGGGGGGGCAGTGTTCGCAGTGCTCATCTTCGGCGGTGTGGCGCTATGGGACCAACCGACCACCCTTCCCGAGGGAACGCCGCCGGTGCGCCCGCAGCCCTTGCCGATCAGCGCTCCAGGCGCCCAGGCCGACCCCCGAGAGATCTGGATGAGCAAGTCCGGCGAGCAGATGCGCCAGATGGAGGAGATGATCCAGGGGCTACGCCAGCAGGTCGACCTGATCGAGCGGAAGCCGCCGCTTTCGAATCCGGTTTTGCTAGCAATGCCGCCGCCGCTGTCCTCGCCACCACCACCGGTGGTCGAGCCCCTCAACCTGCCACCACTACCCCCGCTGCCGACGAATCCGGGCGCAGGGATGAACCCGGACGGACAGCTGGCGTTACCCCGGCCACCGGGGATCGCGACCTTCGAAGTGAGCGACGCCAAGGTCAGCGCACCCGCGGTGGGCGGGCAGGGGGCCGACCAGAAAGACGCCCGCAGCTACGTCCCATCGGGGTCGTTCTTTCGCGCGGTGTTGCTCGGTGGTCTCGACGCACCCACCGGGGGGCAGGCGCAAAGCAACCCGCACCCGGTCCTGATGCGAGTCCAGGACAACGCCTTCCTGCCGAACCGCTACCGCTTCAAGATCAAGGAATGCTTTGCGCTGGGCGCCAGCTATGGCGATATCAGCGCCGAGCGCGCCTACATCCGGCTCGAATCCTTGTCCTGTGTGCGCCATGACGGCAAGGCGATCGATGTCCCGGTCAAGGGCTATGTCGTCGGTGAAGACGGCAAGGCCGGCATGCGTGGTCGCCTGGTCAGCAAGCAGGGGCAGGTACTCGCCAATGCCTTGCTCGCCGGCATCGGCGCCGGTATCGGCCAGGCTTTCCAGCAGAGCTCGATGACGGTATCGACGAGCCCGCTGGGGTCGATCGGGTCCGTCGATCCGGGGAAACAGGTCCAGGCCGGTCTGGGAACCGGCGTCGGCAAGGCGTTGGACCGTCTCTCGCAGTACTACATCACGCTAGCCGAGAAGATGTTCCCGATCATCGAGATCGATGCCGGTCGCACCGTCGAGGTGGTGTTCACGAAAGGTTTTTCTCTCGCCGGCGGGTCCGCGGGCGGCGATTCCGATAGCTACACCGACATCTGGCGGCGCGGCCGCGAAGTCCAGAAGAAACCCCTCGAACCTTTCAAGGAGTGATCTATGTCGTTCAAACCCCTACTGGTCCTGCTCTCCCTGACTCTCTCCCTGGCACACGCCGACGAGAGCGCCGAGGCGCTGGCCGCGCACCTAAAAGAGAAATATCCGGCGACCCGCATCGAGCGTGTCGACACCTCGGAGATCCCTGCCCTCTATGAAGTCGTGATGGGGCAGAACACTGCCTACACCGACGCCTCCGGGCGCTATTTTGTCTTCGGGCATCTCTTTGACATGCAGACGCAGCGCGACCTGACGGCCGAGCGCCTGGAGAAGCGGCAACGCGTGGCGTTTTCCGAGCTGCCGTTCACCGATGCCATCAAGACGGTTCGTGGCAAGGGTGAGCGCGTGCTGGCCGTCTTCTCCGATCCGGATTGCCCGTACTGCCAACGGCTCGAAGGCGAACTCGATAAACTCGATAACGTCACCCTGTACACCTTTGCCTATCCGCTGGAGGGGCTTCACCCCGAAGCGAAAGCCAAGGCGGTGTCGGTCTGGTGTGCGCCGGATCGCGCTGGTGCCTGGGCCGAGCTGATGAAGAGCGGCAAGGCACCGGCCAAGCGTACCTGCGATCACCCGGTCGATCGCAACATCGCACTCGCCCAGCGGCTGGGGATCCAGGGCACGCCCACGCTGCTGTCCGCCGACGGGCGCGTTCTGCCGGGTGCCGCGAGCAGCGAGCGGATCGAGCAATGGCTGACGGAGAGCCGGCCATGAGCCGGGCAGGGGCCTTCGGTCCGTTCATCCTCGTGCTCGCTCTCCCGGCATTGCTCGCAGGATGCGCTGGCACGATGTCGGGGCTCGACGGGCACGGGAAATTCTCGTGCAAGGCGCCGGACGGGATTGCGTGTGCTTCACTCGCCGGGGTCTACGCCAACGCGCTGCAGAACAATCTGCCGGGCCAAGAGCGGCCGCCTGAAACAGCCACGACGCCGAAGGTCGCGAGTCCTGGCCATACGCCCCCGTCGACCATCACGCGTCCCGTGCTCAGCTCGGGTGAGCCAATCCGCAGCGCCCAGACAGTGCGACGGATATGGCTGGCGCCCTGGGAGGACGACGAGGAAGTGCTGCACGACCAGTCGTATGTCTACTTCGTCGTCGATCCCGGCCGCTGGCAGCTTGCACACACGCGACGCAACGCCAGTGAGGCGTATCGGCCCGTGATACCGCCAACCGCCTTCACCCCCGCGGCCACGAATCCCGACGAGCGCCCCGTTCTCCGGATGGAGCGCGAGGCTTCAGGGTCTGCAATTCCGCCGTCGCTTCCCTTGCGGGGGCGCGAGTTACTGCAGCCGCCAGGTGCTTCGGAGGGTAAGGAATGAGCCTGTCCGATACCCTGCGCGAGGCCTTCCTGCCGGAGCGATCGGCGCACGCGGATCGTCTGCCACGGCGGCTGTTGCGCGAGATTTCTCGCATGCCGCGACTCACCGGCATCCTGCCCTATGTCGCCTGGCAAGAGGAGACGCGACTCTTTGCGCTGGATCAGGGGGCCTTCGGAGAACGCGAATCGCAGGCCATCGGTTTTTGCATCGAGGCCTTGCCGCAAACCGGCGCCAACGACGAAATGGAGAAGGTGCTGGCCAGTCTCTTCGTCTCCTGCCCGCCGGGAACCGGCATCCAGGTCACCTTGTACGGGAGCCCGAACATTCTCCCGGTCCTGCGGGCGCAAGCGAATCTCCTGCCACGCTCAGCTGCGGATGTCCGGTCGGTTGCCGAAGGCGGCGCTGACCAGAATGGCGGCTGGGAAGATCGCCGTCACAACAACATCTTTCGCCTATTAGCGCGGCGACGCATCGATCATTACCTGCAGGGCACCGGCCAGTCAATCTTTTCGCATCAGACCTACCTGCTGCGCGATTTCCGGGCCGTGATCTCGATCACCCTGCCGCTCAACCCCGAGGTGCCGGCCGACGTCGACGAGGCGCTGCGTGTCCGGGAAAGTGTCCACGCCACGCTCAAGTCGGCGCACCTGCCGGGCTACGACTGGGGACCCGAGCAGCTACTGCACTTTGTCGCTCCCTTCTTCGATCACTCGTCGCTATTCACCGGTCGTGGCCTGCGCCCGATCGAATGGAACGAGGCACAGCCCCTCCGGGACCAGGTCTCGCACCACGAGATCGCCTCGCGGCTCGGCGATAGCGACATCCGCTTCCGCCAGGCCGGCGGCGACGAATCGGTGCTGCAGCTCTTCTCGGTTCGCCAGTACCCGCGCTACTTTCGCCTCGCCGGCATGAACACGCTGATCGGCGACCCCTACCAGCTCGCCCTGTCGATGCCGTGTCCGTTCGTGATCACCATGGGGGCGGTGGCGCTCGACTACGAGGCGGCCCGAAGCAAGGCGCAGATCAAGGCGACCCGCGCGACACAGAGCGCCGGCTCCTACATGGCGCACTTCCAGCCCGATCTGCAGGAACGCAAGCGCGACTGGGACATGGTGCTGAAGACCTTCGACAGCGGCCGCACGGTGGTCGGGATGTATCACCAGATCTGCCTGTTGGCCAAAGTCGCCGAGGGCGCCCGCTGCGAGCACGCCGTGCGAGCGGTCTGGCGCGCCCGCGGCTTCGATCTCACCAAGGACTTCTATCTGCAGCACCAGGCGCTGGCGGCGGCATTGCCGATGACGCTGACGCCCGCCCTGCAGGCGGACCTGCGTCAGTTCGGTCGGATCAGCACCAAGACCGCTGACAACGCGGTGATGATGTCGCCGCTGATCGCCGAGTGGAAAGGCACGCCGACGCCGGTCATGACGCTCTTTGGCCGGCGCGGCCAGGTGCTCGGATTCGATCTCTTTGACAACACCGGCGGCAACTTCAATTTCGCGGTCGCCGCGCTGTCGGGTTCCGGCAAGTCGGTCTTCGTGAACGAATTGACCTATCGCTACCTCGGCGCCGGCGCGAAGGTCTGGATCATCGACGTCGGGCGATCGTACAAGAACCTCTGCGAGTTGCTCGACGGCGAGTTTATCGAGTTTTCTGACGAGCGGCGCAACACGCTGTGTCTCAATCCGTTCTCGATGATCATCGACATCAACGCCGACATGGAGATGGTCCTGCCGCTCCTGGCCCAGATGGCGAGCCCCCGCGAACCGCTGGACAACTACAGCTACACCGCGCTCGGCTCGGCGATCAAGCGGGTCTGGGACGCCAAGGGCCGATCGGCGACGATCACCGACATCTACACCCTCCTGCAGACCGGCCGGCTGTCGAGTGAAGGCGAGTACGAGCGCGACCTGAGTCGCCTGGCGACTGCCCTGGAGCCCTATACCCGCCACGGCGTCTATGCGAGCTACTTCGAGGGCGCCGCCAACATCGCCTTCGACAAGGATCTCGTGGTCCTCGAACTCGAAGAGCTGAAAGCCAAGAAGGACCTGCAGTCGGTGGTGATGCAACTGATCATGTACCGCATCACCCAGCAAATGTATCGCGACCGTTCCCGCCGCAAGCTGGTGATCATCGACGAAAGCTGGGACCTGATGGGCAGCGGCGCCAGCGGCAGTTTCATCGAAGCCGGCTATCGTCGCGCCCGCAAGTACGGCGGTGCCTTCGGCACCATCACCCAGTCCGTGGACGACTACTACAAGAACGAGGCGACCCGCGCGGCGATCAACAACGCCGACTGGCTGTTCCTGCTGCGCCAGAAGCCGGAGAACATCGAGCGGCTGGGCACGGAAGGGAAACTCGTGCTCGACGAATGGCTGAAGCGCCAGCTCGCGTCGGTGAGTACCGAGCACGGGCATTTTTCTGAAATCTATATCCATTCGCCGGTTGGCTCCGGTCTCGGGCGACTCCTTCTCGATCCCTTCTCGATGCTCGTCTATTCCACCCGCGCCGAGGATTTCCAGGCCATCAAGCGCCTGCGCGAGCAAGGGCTGTCGGTTTCGGAAGCGGTCGAGCGGCTGGTCATTGAACGTGCGTCACAGTAAAGCGGAGCGGTCATGAGTCCTTTCAGAACAGCGTTGCTTACCGGCGCCCTGACGCTGGTGCTGGGGGCCGGCATCGTGGCGTCCTGGTTGCACTTTCGACCTCTGGAGATTCCGCGATTTGCGCGCGTCAACATCGGGGCACTCGTTGCTCAGCAGCAGCAATCGCTGGTCGAGCGGGTCAAGCCGGGCATGGATGCCACGGAACAGGCCAGGCTCTTCGAGGACGCCAAGGCCTTCGGGCTGCGGCTCGACGCTGCGCTCGACCAGGTCGCGCAGGAGTGCCAATGCGCGCTGATCAATTCAGCGGCCTTGCTCAAGGCCTCGTCGGCCGCGGCGATTCCGGACTGGTCCGCAAGGGTGGCGGAAATCGTTGGCACGGCGCCAGCAAGCCCGTCGGCGCAGTGATCGATGCGATCCCTCGTGATGGCCGTGTGCTGCCTCTGCTTCGGAAGCGCCTCAGCGAACAGCGGACTGGAGTACCCGTCGATGTGGATCTGTGACGAGGATCGGTTCAACTGGTATTGCGACATCCCGCCGGAAGCGGAGCCGACCGACAGCCCTACCGAGAACCCCGAAGCGAAGGCGCTCAGGGAGGAAGTCGAAGCCGTCGCGGCCCTGAAGGCCTTGCGAGAAGACGCCGAGCGGAAGAGGGCGCTGGCCATCATCAAGCCGACCCCGGAGAACTTGAAGCGCTACATCGTTGCGCAGGAAGCGCTGATGGACCGGGCGTCCGTCTTCTCGGACGTCTGGCGACGCGTCATCTGGGCCAATCCCGAACTCAATTATCAGTTGCGCAACCCGTCCAACAACGCCGCCATCCAGGTGCGTGATACCCAGCGCTCGCGCAAGGCAAGCGAGACGCTGGCCGGGCTCGCCGGCGAGTGGGGAATTTTTTTCTTCTTCCGCTCGGATTGCCCGTACTGCCATCGCTTGGCGCCGACCCTGAAGTGGCTCTCTGAGCAGTACGGCATCGCCGTGTTTCCGATCTCGCTCGACGGCGGCGGATTGCCCGAGTTTCCGCAGCCCTCGCGGGACAACGGAATGGCGGCGGCGCTGGGCGTAACCGTGGTGCCTCTCGTGGTGCTCGGCAACGTCAAGGATCGCCGGCTGCTCCCGATCGGCTCGGGCGTGCTCTCGGCGCAGGAGATCGTCGAGCGCATTTACATCCTGACGCAAACGCGTCCCGGCGAACTCTATTGAGGCGGATCGTGAATACTCCAGGCTTCCGGCGAACGCTCGCCGTCACACTCGTCCTTGCGGCCCTGACCAGTCAGGCAAGCGCCAACGTTTCGCAATCGATGCAGGACTGGTTCAACGACATCGGGGCCTACGGCAACGTGACCGGCCCCAACGCCTATCGCGGGCAGACGATGAATTTCTATACCGGCGGCAGCCTGTACATGCGCACGCCGGTGCGCAACTACCCGCTGGCGAGCATTACACCGCCGTCGTTTCGGGCAGGCTGCGGCGGTATCGATCTTTATGCCGGATCGTTTTCTTTCATCAACAAGGACCAGTTCGTCGCGCTGCTGCGAAACATCGGTAACAACGCCATCGGTGCTGCATTCAACATGGCGCTCTGTTCGATGTCCCCCGACCTTTGCGACCTGCTGAAATACCTGCAGGACCAGGTGTCGAAGATGAACAACCTCAACATCAATTCCTGCCAGGCCGCCGAAGGGATCGTCACCGCCGCCGGGAGCATGCTGACCGATCGCACCCAGGAGAAGGAAGGCAAGACCGCCGGGGCGAGCCTGAACCTGTTCGGCGATGTCTTTGAGTCCTGGGACGAGTGGAAAAAGAGCCGGGTCACGGCCAGAAACATCCGGACGGCAGCCCGAAACGCGTCAGCGGGCTATCGCGAGCTCTTTGAACCGGGCAACGTCGTCTGGCGATCGCTGTCGCGCGTCTCCGGCGTCAGCGATGAGACCAAGGAACTGCTGATGAGCTTGACCGGCACGATCATTGTCACGCCGCCCGGCGAGAACGGTGACGAGAAAGCCCGGTGGACCTACCTGCCCGGCGGCAAGCTCACCTTCCGGCAGTTCGTCGGTGACGGCGGATCAACGACAGTGACGCTGCCGGGCCTCAAATGCGGTGTCGATGCCGCCGAGTGCATGAGTCCGACCTTCTCGGAGAGCGCCTTCACCGTGACGCCGTTCTCTCGGCAAGTGAGGATCCGGATAGCCGCGATGCGCGACAAGATCGTCAACCGCGATGCCTCCGGCCAGTCGAACCTGGATACCGCCCTGATCGGCACCTCCTCGCTGCCGGTCTGGAAGATGCTTGCGGTATCGAGCAGCATCCCAGGGGGTGACCGGATCACCGAGGACTATGCGCAACTCATCGCCGTCGATGTGGCCTACGCCTACTTCACGAACCTCTCGAAGACGCTGCGCAACGCGCTGCAGAACGAAACCGGCAAGAGCGGCCCCGACGCCGTCGCGGCGGCCGAGAAGATCCTGGTCCGGCTCAACGAGATCGAGCAGGAGGCGCGCGACATGCTGCGGGCCGAATACCAGAAAGGCATGCAGGTCGTCGAACTGAGCCGTTCGCTGCAACTCCTGCATCAAAGCCTGAACGCCGGGATGCCGACCAACATCTTCCAGTCGATGATGGTCTTCAACCGCTAGTCACGACGGGTACAAGCGGTAGGGGAAAGCGAAATGTACGAGGTCTATGCCTACTGGAACGTCGCCGAGTTGGAGGCGATGTTCAATGCCGTCGCGGCGATCATGGGTAGCGGCGACTACCTCGGCCTGCTGCGAACCATGGCGATTGTCGGCGTGATCGTCGTCGTCATCGCCACCCTGAGCGGACGCGAACGACTCGACGGGATGTGGAAATGGCTCTTCTTCCTGGCCATCTTCCAGGCGCTTCTTCTCGTGCCCAAGGTGACGGTGACGATCGTCGATCGCACCGGCAACGAGCCACCGCGTGCGGTCGCCAACGTCCCGATCGGGCTGGGCGCCTTCGCGCACGCGATGAGCAAGGTCGGCGACTGGCTGACCGGCGCTTTCGAGACGGTGTTCTCGCTACCCAACGATGTGAAGTTCCGCAAGAACGGCACCCTGTTCGGCCACCGTGTGCTTGCCGAGCGTCTCGCCGTGAAGAGTGGGAATCCGGTGCTGACCAGCAACCTGCTGGAGTTCTACCGCGAGTGCGTCGCTCCGGATGTGGCGACCGGCTACATCCGCATGAAGGAAGACATCATCGAGGTCAATAACGTCTGGGCCAGCCTGAACGGCAAGACCAACCCGGCGCGGCTGGTGACCGTGCGCGACATAGGCGATCCGACGTTGCTGAACACCGTCGGTTGCGATGTCGCCTATCAGAGCCTGACCACCCAGATCACCGCCGAGTCGAACCGTCAGCTCACCATGCTGGGTTCGCGTCTTTACCCAAAAATGAGCCAGGCCGACGCCGGCGCGGCGATCGTCGCCTCGCTGGCTACCTCGACCAACTATCTCCTGGGCGTCGCGGCGTCGGCACAGGACGCAGTGAAACAGGCGATCGTCGCCAACTTCATGATCGATGCGCAGTACCTGCTGCCCGCGCAGCTCGGGGATGCTGCCAGCGCGCAAACCAACCTGGCGATGGCGCAATCGCTGCGCTCGACCAGCGACTCGTACAAACTGATGGCCCGCATCGCCGAGTCGACCATGCCCAAGGTGCGCAATGCCATCGAACTCGTTCAGTACGCGATCTTTCCGGTCTTTCTGCTCTTCGTGGTGATCAGCGGTCACCAGGCCGGGGGTGTCATCAAGTCCTACGCCGCGAGCCTGTTCTGGATTCAGCTCTGGGCGCCCCTCTACGCGGTGATGAACTTCATCATCACCATGTATTCGCGTAGCCACTACAGCAATGGCAGCGCTGGCGGTGGCCTGGCGATCGAGCAGATGAGTTTCCTGAATACCGCGATCATCAGCGATCAGGCGATCGCCGGGATGCTGGTGATCTCGATCCCGGCCATTGCGGCGGCCATCGTCAAAGGCGGCGAGGTCGGCCTGCAGGCCGTTGCCGGCCTGGTGGCCCCGCCGCGGGATCCCGAGAAAATCGCCAGCGCGCTGGCGATGGGCAACATGCAGATGGGCCACGCCTCGCTCAATAATGTCAGTCACGACACCCAGAAGGGACTGACGGTGGACATGAACCCGAGCTTGCGGCAGGGGATGACCAACTATCAGGCGCGCGGGGGGTTCGACTACAGCCACTTTTCTGGTGGCGGCTTCGTCGTCCGGCAGGGAAAAAGCGACGTGCGCGCCGACATGGCGCTCAACGATTCCCTGGGCGCTGCGGCGAAGGAGAATTACGAGCATTCCCAGCAGGCCACCCGCCAACACTCCGCGGAGTATGCCGAAAGCGCGCTCGCCGCGCTCAAGCAGGAGGCGGGATTCGAGCGCAGCCACAGCCAGGGCAGCAGCGACACCACAGGCTACCGCCACGGCATGGGGTCGAGTCGCCACCACGAGGCCAACGACAGCCTGCGTCAGGTCGATCAGTGGGCCAAAAAGCTCGGCGTTGGCGAAAAGGTGGCGATGGAAATGATGATCGGCGCCTCGATGGGCATGAATACACCGAAGCTCCTCGAGATCGCCGGGCTTCGCGGTGGGGTGGAGCTCGCCGCCAAGCTGCGCAACTCTGCCGACGCTTCGCGATCGCTGGAGGAGATGGCGCAGTTCGCCAGTGAATCGGGCTTTGGCAAGAAAGTCGGCACCGTGCTCGACAACGGCTGGGAGCGCAGCTATCGCAGCACCGACGAGGGAAGGGAAGCCGGCAGCGAGGGGATGCGCGCATCGCTGGATCACGCACGGCAATCGCGTGAAGTCTTCAGCGCCTCACTGCAGGAAAGCGAAGGGCATCGGCAGATGTGGGAGCTGTCGCACAGCGGCCAGCTGGGCTCGAACCTGCAGCTCCAGGATCATTTCATCAAGGATTTCCTGCTGCCCAAGCTCGATTTCAACTACGAGACATTCCAGGGGATCATGGGCGACCCGTACAAGCTGCGTCCCTACATTGCCGAATACACCGCGCAGAACTACGACCGGATGCTTGGCGAGATGGCCGGCCAGGTCCAGGGGGCGGATGCGATCGGCGCTCGCCACGAGGCAGATCGAAGCAGCGTTCCCGGTGCCGGTGCTGTCGGGCAGGCGGGGGAAGGCTACCGGGGACAGGTGACGGGCAGGGCGGCAGGTGCCGGGGTCTCGCCCCAGGGGCGACCGAGTGATGAGACCGCGCATACGGCGATGCGTGAATTCTCAACGAACGCGTATGCGATACGAGACCGCAAGGAGGGTGCAGCGCAGACGCACCAGGAGAACGCGACGCCAACCGATTTCGACAAGCTGGAACCGGTGTCGCCGGTCGGTAAGGGCGCGGCAGTTGTCGGCGAGGTCGGGAAAGCAGCGGGACGGGTGGTCGAGGGGCTGAGCGGGGAAGATCCCGGTCAGTACGTCCAGGACAAGCTGGTCGGAAAGAAGAAGCCTTGAGCCGAGCGCGGTCGCGATCTGGGCGAAGGCAGCGTCTTTCCAAACACCCGTGGTCAGCCACGCGTGCGGTCGGCGACGCGCCGTTCCAACGATTCGAGCGCCACTCGCTGTGCGGCACTCGCCAACGCGTGTGCCGTTCGCCGGTACTGTGGTCGGTCGTGCTTGGCGAAATCCTCGATCATCTGATCGACGCTGGTCGCGCAATCCGCGGCCGTAACCGTCTCGGGCAGGCAAAGGAAGTAGGCGGCAAACACGTTGCGCCAGTCGATGTCAAGTTGCCAGGAGCCGCCCTCGTCGGGGAAGAAGATCACGTCCTCGTGCCCTTCATCGATATGCCGAAGCAGCCGGCAAAGGCGCTCGAACGTCTGGCGGGCAAGTTCGAATTGCCCGCTGTCCGCGGCGCCGATGCATCCGCGCAGGAGATGCTTGAACTCGGCGATGAAGGCATCCGTGCCCCGCGAATGTTCCGTACAGTTTCTGGAATTCGCCGCGAAGTCTTCGAAGGGGCGACCGGCCAGACTATCGGCGTGGAACGTCTGCACTTCGTCGAGTAACGCTTTTGCTGTTGCGCTCGCTTCCGCCAGGTCGTCCACGTGCGCGTAGTCGCCGACGAGGCCCTTCAACTTCGCTTGTGGCAGGAGTTCTATCGCGCGTTCGGCGATGATCAGCAGATCGCCGCTGCGCCTTCCTCCCAGTGCCTTTCGCAGCATCTCCGGATTGGTGATGCGCCCGCTCATCAGTCCGTCGCCACCTGAAGTAGAGGAGGGCAGCGGGCTTCCCTGAGCAACCGCATTACACTGCCCTCATCCGGCGGCGTCCCGCCGCGCGCGGAGGCGAACAGCGCTGGAGGATCCGTTTCCAGCCGTTGCGTGGGGCAACGGCCTCGCGCAGGATGTCCACGCACTCCGGTGCTGGTGCACCAACTTGATGGGCAGGTTCTGTCACGCACTTGCCGTGCGCATAATCCGCATCAGGGCCTTGACAAACCACCGGAGACCACCGGTCGCCCTTGGCTGTGCAGCCTCGGTCGCACGCGTTACCAGGCAGAGGGCGGTCAAGCGGGGCCGCTGGTCATCTTGTAGAATCCCCCAAATAATCGCGAACGCGCCCAAGAGTCAGAATATGACCGGATCTCGGGCGCTATTTCTTTGAAAGCGTGACGCGTGCCTGGTGGGCACGCTGTGCTTCGGGCCAGGTACTCTTGATATAGGCGAGGCTGGCACGAATTTCTTCCTCCGCGAGAGTGTTCGCAAAACCCGGCATGTCGCTGCTATAGCCCGGCGGCGCGTACCGGCCAGCCTGGAGACCATTGCTGACGATCGCGATCAAGACCTCGTCCGGATGGTGCCAGGTATGCCCGCTGGCGTCGTGCGGCGGCGCCGGCAAGCGGCCGTTCGCGCGGCGCACGCGCCACGCCGGTTGCCCTTCCAGATTCGCACCGTGACAGCTCGCGCAGTATTGCGCATAGACGCGCTGCCCCATTGCCAGCAGCCGAGCGTCATTGGCGTCGATCAGGGGGGTGCTTGTACTGCCTTGCCAGGTGGCCCACGCTGTCGCGCCGACGAGAAAGGCGACACTCGTCGCCAGCAGCCAGCGGAAGCCGTTGGCACCGGAGGCGGTTCGCTTCGTTGGTGGTCCTGAATCGCTCGCTTCGCTCAATGCGTCATACAGCCCGGGTCCATGTGCTTTGCTCCCTGGCAGCGCAGGGCGTTCTCGTTCCAGAGGCTCTTCATATAGGCGACCAGGTCTTCGGCATCGCGTGCGTTCAGTTTGCCCTCGAAGGCGACCATCCTACTGTTCGGTGCCGGGCTGCCCTTGAGGATGGTGTTCTGCAACTGTTGATCGCTGTGATGCCAGGCGTGCGCGCTATCGTCGAGGGCGGGCGCCAGTCCCTGCATGCTCTTTCCGAACTGCGGCGCTTCGCCTATTCCAACCGCACCATGGCAGGCCTGGCAGTTGGCGGCGAACAGCTTCTCGCCACGCTTCTCCGCCGCGCTTTCCGGTCCGCGTGGCCGGTTGATCGCCTGCCAGCTGCGGCCGTCGTCTGCGCTGACGAAGAGCTTCCCGATATGAGTGGCGGCAAACAGTTGATCGCCATTCCGCGCCATCACCAGGATCGCCTGTCCGCCGAAGGAATTGGCCAGCGGCGTCCATGCCAGTTCGGGCTCGTGCGCTTTTAGAAAGCCCTGTCCGAACTGAAAACTGTAAAGCGTTCCGTCAGGCTCGGCGCTGAACATGGTCACCGGAATGCGCATCATCGACGCCGGCCGCCAGGAAGCACCGTCGTCAGTCGAAAAGCGCAAGCCCTCCTCGGTTCCGGCGTACAGACCACTCGACGAGGCCGAGATGTTCATCAGCTTGTCTGGCACGTCGCCGCTGCGGTTCCACGTGCGGCCGCTGTCCATACTGCGGTAGAGACCGTCGGCGACACCGTACAAGCGCTTCCCGTCGGTCGGACTGACGGTCAGCAGCGCGAAGCTCTCCGGCCCATCTTGACTCTGCCGTTGCCAATGGCTGCCACCGTCATCTGATCGCAGCAAGCCTCCGGACGGGCCACTGCCGTACAGCACTTTGGCGTCGGACGGATCCGCGGCGAGTGCGACGAAACCACCATCTCGCTTGGCGCGTAAGGTCAGCCGACCATCGGGCTGCACGAGGTAGAGGCCCTCCTTGGTTGCAACAAGCACCCCATCGCTACCGTTGGATGGCGCGAGTGCGAAGATCCGACCCAACTCCGGGGCGGCGGCAGCTGCGAGCGGGACGACGAATAGCAAGGCAGTAAGGCGGCGCAAGACGGACAAGGCAAATGTCTTCATGGAGCGAATCCTTCGATCATTGAAATGGATAACGGCTACCCGAGGCACAGCGAGCTCAAAACGACTCTCGGCAGAACTTGAGACGCCTGTAGTCCACGATGATGCGCATGTCACTCCGTCTGAAAGCTGACATGGCAATTACATTTCTGTAATGGGGTTCTACCGGCACCGCAAGCGGGCACAATCTCGCACACAGACTTGGCAGAGGGCAACGTACATGAAGATCCTGATTGTCGAAGACGAGCCCAAAACGGGCGATTATCTGCGCAAAGGCCTGCTTGAGGCGGGTTTTGTCGTCGATCTCGCACGCGATGGCCTCGACGGCCTGCATCTGGCATTGAGCGGCGATTACGACCTGATCGTCCTCGATGTGATGCTACCGTCGCTGGATGGATGGGGCGTGTTGAAAACGGTGCGTCGCGGCGGTCACGAGATGCCAGTTCTCTTCCTCACTGCACGCGACGGCGTGGAAGACCGGGTGCGCGGGCTGGAGCTCGGCGCGGACGACTACCTCGTGAAGCCGTTTGTTTTTTCGGAGCTGCTTGCCCGCGTCCGCACGCTGCTCAGGCGGGGTCGATCGCAGGAGGTCGAGACGCTGCGCGCCGCGGATCTCGAGCTGGATCTGCTACGCCGCCGCGTCAGCCGTGCCGGCGTACGAATTGACCTCACGGCCAAGGAATTCGCGCTGCTCGAGCTACTGCTGCGCCGCCAGGGGCAGGTGTTGCCTCGCTCGCTCATCGCCTCGCAGGTGTGGGACATGAACTTTGACAGCGACACCAATGTGATCGACGTCGCGGTGCGTCGCTTGCGTGTAAAGGTCGATGAGCCCTTCGAGGCGAAGCTGATCCACACCGTGCGCGGCATGGGCTACGTGCTGGAAATTCCGGAGTCTCTCTGAGCATGCGACCGTGGCCGAGGTCGCTGACTACCCGGCTAGCGCTGTTGTTCGCGCTGCTGACCGCCCTCCTGTTGGTGGTTGTCGTGCTGGTGCAGGGCCATGCCGTTGAAGGACATCTTCGTGAACTCGACGATCAGGAACTGACTGGCAAGGTGACGCTCATCAAGAACCTCCTGCATCGCGCCGAATTGTCCGAAACTCTGTCACGCCGCCTTGACGACGCCTTCATCGGACACGACATGTTGGGGGTGGTATTGCGAAACACAGAGGGCAGACTTATCTACGCCATTCGCCCGGAGCACTTCAGTGATCCGCAGATGGCCAATGATGACGTAGCGCCGGAGGTTACGACGAGATGGGAGAAAAGCGGCAAGCAATACATTGGTCTGGAAACCACCGTTGAGGCGCTCGATTTCTGGTCCAGGCCGATACGCTTGAAGGCCCTGATCGGACTCGATATCTCACATCAGGTGCGCTTCTTGGAACAAGTGCGCAAGCGCCTGTGGATCGACATTTTCTTCGCCGCGATCATCGCCGCGTTGTTCGCCCTGTTCGCCGCCCACAGCGGGCTCACGCCGCTACGGCGAATGACGGCTACCGCACGCGGCTTGTCGGCTGAACATCTCGGCGAGCGTCTTGCCGAGCGAGACGCACCGACCGAGGTTCGCGATCTGGTGATCGCGCTCAACGGCATGCTGGAGCGACTGGACGCATCATTTCGCCGCTTGTCCGATTTCTCTGCCGATATTGCCCATGAGTTGCGCACGCCGGTCTCGAACCTGATGACCCAGACCGAAGTCGCGCTGTCGCATGCTCGGAGTCCGGACGAGTATCGGGAAATCCTCGTGTCCAACCTGGAAGAGTACGAGCGCATTGCGCGGATGGTCAGCGACATGCTGTTTATTGCCCAGGCAGAAGATGGACGTCTGCCGAAAGTGACGGAAACCGTCAATCTGGCCGATGAGGCACGGGCACTGTTTGATTTTTACGAGGCGCTGGCTGATGAGAAGGGCGTGAAGATCGTTCTCGCCGGGGAGGTGAATGTCACTGCTGATCGCCTGATGGTGCGTCGTGCGCTTTCCAACCTGTTGTCGAATGCACTTCGTCACTCACTGTCCGGAACCTCCGTCGAGATCTTGATTGCCACCGAAACCAGCTCGGCGACGCTGGCAGTGAAAAATCACGGCGATACGATACCGTCCGACCAGTTGTCGCAGATCTTCGAACGCTTCCATCGCGCAAGCCCAGAGCGACACCGTCACGGAGAGGGCGCCGGACTGGGGCTGGCCATCACACGCAGCATCGCCGAGATGCACGGCGGTCGCATCGAGGTAACGTCCAACGCCGGAGTGACGGCCTTTACGCTGCATCTGCCGCTCGCCCCGGCAGTACCTTCTGCGAATGCTTGAGCAGTCGGTCGTTCCGTCAGGATTTGCTGCACGCTAACAAGCGACAGTGGCGGCGCTTACTACCACAGGTGACTGAACCGTAATCCGGCGGTCATCTCCTCGTGGGGACCCGACTGGCACCATAGGCAAAGGTAAAGGGTGCTGCAAAGCGGGAAACCCGGCTCGCCAGGCAGATGCAGGACAGGCGCGAATATCTGTTGCCCGCATAGAGTCAAAGGTAGCAGAGGCTGACGAACAATGCCTCCTTCTGGCGACCACTCTCTTCGCTAAAAAAGCCCCTTACGGGCCTGCTCATTGTTGGTTCTGGACAGGAGAAATATCGTGAAAGTCAGCGAGTTGGCGAATCTGGTGGGCGTTACACCGGATACCGTCCGCTATTACACGAGCATCGGGTTGCTGGTTCCAGCCATTGATCCTGACAACGGCTACCGTCGTTTCAAGGATACCGACGTCCATCGCCTGCGCTTTGTTTTGCGCGCCAGGCGGCTCGGCTTCCATCTGGACGAGATTGCCAAGATCATCGGCATGTCCGATCGCGGCCGAACGCCGTGCCCAGTGGTCAGAGAGATCGTCCAGCGGCGCATCGCCGAAACTCGCGAGCGAGTGGCCGAGATGCAGGCTCTGCAGGCACGTCTGGAGCAGGCGCTGGCGCTGTGGGCGGAAATGCCCAACGCCGAGCCCGACGGTCACGCCACCTGTGCGTTGATCGACGCGACCGGCGACGAGTGCCAACACACAACCGACGCTTGACCTGTGAGCGGCTCCAAGGTGCAAGTTGCGCTCTGCGAAGACTGAACGGTAACTGAGATATGGACATGAAGCGAGAAAACGATGGCCCTGACGCCCGCCTTACCAAGGGCGATTGCATCTCCTGTAACGCCCTCGGCACTGGCATCTCTGCCGCCCTCAGCGACGGTGGATGCTGCTGCGAAGCGTGCTATCTGAATAGCAGAAAGCAGGAAGCGAACACGTCTGCCCACGCCTACGAGGGTTTCGCCGAAGCACTGGTCGCAGCGCTCGACCTGCGGGAACACGAGACCGGCCTCCATTCCAAACGGGTGGCCTGCCACACTCTGGTCCTGGCGCGCTGCTTCCTGTCCAGACCGGAGCACTTGCGCGATGTGTACTGGGGCGCGCTGCTACACGACGTGGGCAAGATCGGTGTCCCGGACGCGGTACTGCTCAAGCGGGGGCCGCTCGACGAGGGCGAGTGGGCGGTCATGCGGACGCATCCCGAGGCTGGATCGCGCATTCTGGCGCCGTTGCCTGCCCTCGCGGAAGCCGCCCGAGTCGTCTTGTGTCACGAGGAGCGCTATGACGGCAGCGGCTACCCGGCTGGGTTACGTGGTAACGAGATTCCGCTTGGCGCTCGGCTGTTCGCCGTGATCGACACGCTGGACGCCATGACTTCCGATCGCCCCTATCGGCGCGGCGTCGATTTCGACACTGCCAAAGCGGAGATTCAATACATGAGTGGCAGCCAGTTCGATCCGCTCGCCGTCGAGGCATTCATCCAGGAAGAAGCCACGCTCAGGAAAATGGTTGCACTCAAGTGCAACGCGGCTCTAGTGCCATGAACAACAACTGCAACGAAATCGATCGACTCGCCAAGGAGCAAATTGTGAATACGCATGAGCATTCCGCCAACGAAACATCCCCCGCCTCGCCTGGCGCTGGCAATAGCCGACGCGCCAAATGGGTGTTCGGCGGCTTCGCCGCTGTCTCGCTGATTCTGCTCGCCGTCGAGCATCGCACGCATGTGCTTGCCTGGGTGCCATCCTGGTGGCCCTGGCTGTTCCTGCTTGCCTGTCCGCTGATGCATATCTTCATGCACGGCGGCCACGGCAGCCACGGCACTCACGGCACTCACGGCAATCACGATGCTCAAGGCGGCGTATCCAGCAAGGCCGACGACAAATGAGCGACTCGTCTTCTGCCTACGGCCTGTGGTCCCTGGTAATCATCAACTCTGCCGTATTCATCTTCTTCGCCTTCAGTTTCTTCAAGCCGCATAGCAAGCGCGACTGGCGAACACTGGGCATGTTTTCGGCATTCGTCGTCGCCCTGTTCACCGAGATGTATGGATTCCCGCTGACCATCTACCTGCTCTCCGGATGGCTGACGCAACAGTTTCCGGGCGTGGATTTCCTCCAGCACGACTCCGGTCACCTGCTGGAAGTGATGTTCGGCTGGCGATCGAACCCGCATTTCGGACCGTTCCATGTTCTGTCGATGGTCTTCATCGGTGGCGGCTTCTGGCTGCTCACTGCGGCGTGGCGCGTCCTCTACACAGCGCAGGCGAGTGGCGTGCTGGCCACCGCCGGACCCTACGCGCGGCTGCGCCATCCGCAGTACCTCGCTTTCATTCTGATCATGGTCGGTTTTCTGCTGCAATGGCCGACCCTGATCACCTTGACGATGTTCCCGATCATGCTCGTTGTCTACCTGCGCCTTGCACGCCGTGAGGAACGCGACGCGGCGGCAAGCTTCGGCGAAGCATGGGTGACTTATGCGCGGCGCACACCGGCCTTCCTGCCGCGTTGGCCCGTCGCTTCCGGGACCGCGCCAGTGGATTGGAAAGGCAAGGAACGTCCATGATGCGTGCCACGAACCCCGTGTTGGCAGGCCTGGGCGTTGCTGCGGCCGCATTGGCCGCTTTGGCCACAGAGCCCCGAGTAGCCGTGGCCGGCACTGCGACGGGCGAATCGACCTACCAGTCCAGTTGCGTCGCCTGCCACGGTGCGGATGGTGCCGGCGTGCTGCCCGGCGTCCCCGATCTGACCTCCACGGACGGCCCACTGGCTCTCGCCGACGCGGTGCTGGTCAAGCGTATCGCCGAAGGTTTCCAGAGCCCCGGATCGCCGATGGCGATGCCACCGCGGGGCGGCAACCCGAGCCTGAGTGACGAGGATCTCAAGGCGGCAGTGGACTACATGCGCAAGGAGTTTGGTGTCCGCTGAGCAATCGAGCACGCCACGCGTCCTCAACCATCGCGCCGGGGCAACCCTGATCAACTCTTTCACGAAGGGACTTCAACATGAAAAGCTATTCGAATCTGGCCGCGACGGCCATCGTCATTGCCCTCTCCGCGCAAACGGCCTGGGCAGGCATGACCGTGTACATCCCGCTCGGCTCCGCCAACAAGGTGATTGCCGTCGACGCGGCGAGCAATCGCATTACCGCTACCTACGACGGCGTCGATAATCCGCACGGCCTGGTCGCCACCCCGGATGGCGAATACCTGGTCGCCGGTAGCTTGTCGGAAACCCCTCTGCCGGCGGGCGCCGCGATGGATACGGAAAACAGCCAGCTGGCGGTGATTCATCCGGCGCACGGTCACGTCATGTCGACCATCCCGGTAGCTGGCTGGACGCACCATCAGGCGATCACGCCCGATGGTCGCTACGTGCTGTCCACCCATCCCACACGCGGCGGCATCAGTGTCGCCGATCTGACCGAGAACAAGGTCGTCCACACCGTCGCCACCGGCCCGGCGCCGAACTATGCCGTGGTGACCCCTGATGGCAAGCGGGTTTACGTCAGCAACAGCGGTAATGGCACGATAAGTGAGGTCGACACCGCCGACTGGAAAGTCACGCGCACCCTGGACGCAGGCGCCTCACCCGAGCACATGCTGCTGGCGCCCGACGGCCAGCGGCTGTACGTGGCCAACGCGCGCAGCGGCGCGGTCAGCGCGGTCTCACTGGAGACCGGCAAGGTCGAGCGCGAATACAAGATGGGCAAGCGCCTGCACGGGCTCGACATCAGCGATGACGGCCGCTGGCTCTTTGTCAGCCTGATCTCCGAGGACAAACTGGTGGCACTCGACCCGCAGACCGACGTGCGCCGCGTTTTACCGCTCGCGCCCGCGCCGTATCACCTCGGTGCCGTGCGCGGCACCGGCAAGCTCTACGTCTCCAGCCGCAAGGAACCGAAGATCTGGGTCGTGGACCAAACCTCGCTGGAAGTGCTGGACACCATCTCCTTACCTGGCGGCGAAGGACATCAGCTGGCAGTGGTGCCTTGAAGAAATAGCGCTTGACCTGTGAGCGACACACAGGTCGAAACTGCTAGCAGTACTACCTTGAAAGGACTGCCATGGACACGAAAACACGGTCGAGCGGGCACGAACATCATCATCACCAGCCCGAACATTCGCACGCCACCCACGACTTGCCCCCTGGTCATGATGCCGCCGGCGCCAAAACGGTAAAGGATCCGGTCTGCGGCATGTCCGTCACGCTTGGCGCCGGCAAGCCAAGCTTCGAGCACGACCGGAAGACCTGGCACTTCTGCTCGCAGAAATGCCGCGACAAGTTTGCTGCGGATCCTGCGCACTACCTGACTGGCGCGCACAAGAAACAAGCGGAGCAAGCGCCTCCAGCGCCCGCCGGCACGCAATACACCTGCCCGATGCACCCCGAAATCGTTCGCGATGCGCCCGGGGATTGCCCGAAATGCGGCATGGCTCTGGAGCCGATGGGGGTTCCGACCGGCGACGAAGGTCCCAATCCGGAGCTGGTCGATTTCAGGCGCCGGTTCTGGATCGGCGCCCTGTTGACCGTACCGCTGCTGGTACTGACCATGGGGCCCTTCCTGGGTCTGGGCTTCGTGCGCGATCTGCTCGGTGAGCGCACGGCGCAATGGGTCGAACTGGTGCTGAGTACGCCGGTGGTGCTGTGGGCCGGCTGGCCGTTCTTCGTTCGCGGCGTCAAGTCCGTCGTCAATCGCAGCCTCAACATGTTTACGCTGATCAGCCTGGGTGTTGGCTCGGCCTATTTGTTCAGCATCGTCGCGGTCCTGTTTCCGGACTTGTTCCCGGATGGCTTCCGCGATGCAGAGGGGCACGTCGGCGTTTACTTCGAGGCCGGCGCGGTCATCGTCGTCCTGGTCCTGCTCGGCCAGGTGATGGAGCTGGGCGCACGCGAGCGCACCGGTTCGGCGATCCGCGCGCTGCTCGACCTCGCCGCCAAGACGGCGCGCGTGATCCGTGCCGACGGGCGCGAGGAGGAAATCCCGCTCGAGGAAGTCGTCGTTGGCGACCACGTGCGGGTGCGCCCCGGCGACAAGGTGCCGGTCGATGGTGTCGTAGCGGAAGGCCATTCGTCGATCGATGAGTCGATGATCTCGGGCGAACCGGTACCCGTCGAAAAGATCGCTGGCGACACGGTGACCGGTGCGACGATCAACGGCACCGGGTCGTTGATCATCGAAGCGAAGCGGGTCGGAGGCGACACGGTACTTAGCCAGATCGTCGAAATGGTCGCCAACGCGCAACGCTCGCGTGCCCCGATCCAGAAGCTCGCCGACTCGGTCGCCGGCAAGTTCGTTCCGGTGGTAATCGGCATCGCCATCCTGGCGTTCATCGCCTGGGCAATCTGGGGACCGGCACCAGCGCTGTCCTGTGGTCTGGTGGCGGCGGTGGCCGTTCTGATCATCGCTTGCCCTTGCGCATTGGGCCTGGCGACGCCGATGTCGATCATGACCGCCACGGGGCGGGGTGCGCAGGCCGGTGTGCTGATCAAGAACGCCGAGGCGCTGGAGCGCTTCGCCAAGGTGGACACGCTGATCGTCGACAAGACCGGCACACTGACGGTGGGCAAGCCGAAGCTGGTAGCCGTGCTGCCCGCTGCCGGGCATGAGGAGGTCGAGGTGCTGCGCCTTGCCGCCAGCCTCGAACGTGGCTCTGAACACCCGCTGGCCGAGGCCATCGTCAGGGGAGCCGAGGAACGCGACATCGAACTGGCCAAGGCCGACAGGTTCGAGGCGCTCACCGGCAAGGGTGTGAAGGGCGTCGTCGACGGCCAGGCGGTCGCCCTGGGCAATGCCGCACTTCTCACCGAACTGGGCCTGGATGGCGGCACGTCCAGTGCTTTCGTCGAGGCGGCTAACGCTCGCCGTGACGAGGGTGAGACCGTGATGTTCATCCTGATTGGTGCAGAAATCGCAGGCCTGGTAAGCGTCGCCGACCCGGTCAAGGAGAGCACACCCGAAGCACTCAAGGCGCTGCACGCCGAGGGTCTGACAATCATCATGGCCACTGGCGACAACGAACGCACGGCGCGTGCCGTCGCCGGCCGCCTGGGCATCGACGAAATCCGTGCCGACGTATTGCCCGCGGACAAGGCACGCATCATCAAGGAGTTGCAGGCCAAAGGCCACAAGGTGGCGATGGCCGGCGACGGGGTCAACGATGCACCGGCACTGGCGCAGGCCGACGTCGGTATCGCCATGGGTACCGGCGCCGACGTGGCCATCGAGAGCGCCGGCTTCACCTTGGTAAAGGGTGACCTCAACGGCATCGTGCGGGCACGGCGTCTAGCCCGGGCGACCATGCGCAACATCAAACAGAACCTGTTCTTTGCCCTGGTCTACAACGCCGCCGGGGTCCCGGTCGCCGCTGGCGTGCTGTATCCCTTCCTGGGCATCCTGGTGTCACCGATCTTTGCCGCCGCGGCAATGAGTCTGTCGTCGGTCTCGGTGATCGGCAACGCCTTGCGGCTGCGCAGGACCTCTATCTGACTTGAGGGAGAAAACGATGCCCATAGAAACCAAAGTAGAAGACGTGGTGTGCGACATGATGGTCGAGCCGGATAGCTATCGCTTCCACTATCGTGGGAGAGACTATGCGTTCTGCTCAGCGCAGTGTCGCGAGCGTTTCGAGGCCCATCCGCACTTGTATGTCGGCACACCGGGTCATCCCGCGCCCAAGAAACAGGGGGTGGTTGTGTTGAAGCAACGACGGTTCGTCGTGGATAGGGCGCTCGATGAGACTCAGGCAAAGCACCTGCAAGCAGAAATCAACGCCATGATGGGCATCAAATCCTTGGAAGTGAGCGGTGCGGAAGTCGTGGTGACCTACGATCTGCTGCAGGCGACTGCTTCACAAATTGAAGCGGAGCTCGAGAAAGCCGGGGCACACCTCGGTAACGGCTGGGGAGAGAATTTGCGCCGCGGGTTCATCCATTACACAGAAGAGTGCGAGATCGACAACCTGCAGGTTAGTCCATCCGCAGGATGCCACTGATGAGTTATCAAATCGCCAGGTCACCAGGATTCTTTCGCCTCGAGGGATTGCTCGGCAGGTGTCCTCCACTTGATCTCCGGCCTGTGGGTGCCGCAGATCTTGGCCGCGACCGCGAATAGCCCGTCATGGTTGCTGTGGCTACCAATGCACGACAGCTGCAAGAAATAGCGGGATAGTCCCGGATCGCATTTGCCATCGGAAACAATGCAAAGGAGAAACACATGGAATGGATAACTCAAAACTGGTTGTTGATTGCGGGTGGCATCGGCATCTTCATGCTCATGCGTTGGGGGGGGATGGGCTGCGGCGGCCACAGTGGCGGAAATCATCATCGCGGCGCAGGTGACGGGGGGCAGCATGATGACAAAGCCCACGGCAGTCATGGCGGCGCAGCGGCCGAAGCGACGCTACCCGCCACAGACCCGGTCAGCGGTCGCTCGGTGGATCCGCTCCAGGCCATCGCGTCGATCTATCGCGGAACCCCCGTCTATTTTGAGTCGCGCGAAAACCGTGATCGCTTTGAAGCGTCGCCCGACCAGTATCCGACCGTGCAGGCGGCAAAGCCGGCAGAACCCGGTCGCCGGCATGGCTGCTGCTGAACGAGGCGCTCTTCGGCAACCAGCAATCGCGAATGCTACTTGACGAAAACGACCCGCGAATGACAGAGAACGCAACATCCAGAAGGATTGCCGCGACGAACAAGGAGTTCGCGCCAATCGAGATCGTGGGCGCCGGACCCGCCGGTCTGGCTGCCGCGATCACGCTTGCGCGGGGCGGCAGGAAGGTCGTGCTGCATGAGGCTCAGCGTGAGGTCGGCCATCGCTTCCAAGGTGATCTCCAGGGCCTTGAGAACTGGTCTGGTAAGCGCGACGTCCTCGATGTCCTGCGGGCTGCTGGCATTACGACCGATTTCGCAATGACGCCGTGCACCCACGGTATCGGCTTCGATGCCTGGGACCGCCGCTACCCTCTGCGCAGTTCAGCGCCGATCTTGTATCTCGTGGAGCGCGGCCCGGGCCGCGGCAGCCTCGACCGGGCGCTACTCGATCAGGCCCTCTCGCTGGGGGTCGAGCTGCGTTTCGGCAGCCGCAAGGACCAATTGCACGGCACGGGTATCCTGGCCACCGGTCCGCGCACGGCCAGCGCCATCGCGGTCGGGTACCACTTCGAGACATCCTTGGCAAACGGCTTTTGGGTGATCCTCGACGATGCACTCGCGCCGGGTGGCTACGCCTATCTGCTGGTGATGGGCGGCCGTGGCACGGTCAAAAGCTGCATGTTCAAGGGTTTTGCCGAACAACGCACTTACGTCCAGCGCACCGTCGACCGCTTCCGCGGTCTGCTCGGTTTCGCGATGCAGGATGCGCGTTTCCACGGCGGCGCGGGCAATTTCTTCGTGCCGACAACGGCTCGCCGTGGCCGCCACCTGGTGGCCGGCGAGCAGGCAGGATTTCAGGACGCGTTTGCCGGTTTCGGCATGCGATACGCGATCCTGTCGGGCGTGATGGCAGCGCGCAGCATGCTGGAACACACCGACTACGACGCCTCATGGCAGCGTGAGATGAAGGGCCCGATCGACACTGGCGCATTGAATCGTGCGATCTACGACCGCCTCGGCAACCATGGCTATCGCTGGCTGCTGCGCGCACAGGCGCGGATCAGCGACACCACGACGTTCCTGCGCTGGCTCTATGGCCCATCGCACCTGCGACGCCTGCTACGGCCCTGGGCCCAGCGGCGCCTGCTAGATGCCGGCTAACCGCCTCGACCGCGCGACACGCTAACACAGCAGCATCGCCACAACACGCAAGTTATGGCGGCTTCAGACACCCATTTCAACGCAACGCAAGGAGAAGATGATGAACAGGAATGACAGCAAAGCAGTACAAAGAAAGCGCGAAGACCGCGATCCAGTCTGCGGCCAGCGCATCAACCGCAACAAGGCGCACATCACCATTCAGTACAAAGGCAATGAATACCTGCTTTGCTGCCCAATCTGTCAGGCGGAGTTCGAGCGCGATCCGGAGCGCTATCTGCAGTGAGCGTCGATGGTGGCGCGATCTCGGTACGGGCTTGTTCAGGCAACAGGACCGATGTGCAGCCGGCGCCACTTGCTTTCCGAGTGTCCGCTGCTTGCGCGTTCTCGGCCGTCGCGCCACCTGTCTGGTACCGCCGAGCCGGGCACCGGACCAGCTGGAAGCTGCGATGACGCTCAACAAAGGTGAAACTCGGGATCTCTATCGCCGACGCGCGAAACGATATGACTTGTCAATCCAGCTTTATCGGCTTTTTGGATTCGCGATGGACCAGTACCGACAGGACGCGATATTGGCACTTGGCCTTGCTCCTGGAGATCATGTCGTTGAACTGGGCTGCGGGACCGGTCTCAATTTCGAGTACGTGCAGCGGATCATCGGTCCCGAGGGAAAGATTGTTGCTGTGGACCTCACCGATGCGATGCTGGATGTCGCCAGATGTCGAGTCGCCAGAGAGCACTGGACGAACGTGGAGATCGTGCAGGCTGACGTTGCCAAATGGCAGTTTCCCGTCGGTGTCTCGGCTGTGTATTCAACGTTTGCAATTACCTTGGTCCCCGAGTACGACGCGATCATCGAGAGGGCGAGCCGTGCACTGAGGCCGGGGGGAAGTCTGGCGGTCCTGGATATGAAGAAACCTGACCATTGGGCGACATGGCTGGTCAAGCTTGCGGTGTGGCTGAACAAACCATTCGGCGTGAGCCTGGATTTGGCTGATCGCCATCCCTGGGATTCCATCGAACGGTATTTGAGGAAAACCGATTACAGGGAATACTACTTTGGCGCCATCTATGTCTGTGCGGGTAGAAAAGACGCTTGAGACAGACCTTGGCAAAACACACGGCACATTGCGCATCTTTCGCGGAGCGAGGCGTAAGGGGAGGGTGGAGGCTGGTCCGCTGACGCCGCGGTCAGAGGAGGTCGCCCACACCCTGAAATCGACATTCCCTGATTGCCGGGGTTGGCTGATGAATGCTGTATCAGTGTCGAGAAGCGCAGTAGTACGCTACGCGATCGATGCTTTTGGAAACACCAACCCAGCAAAGCCGGAGAAAAGAAGATGTACAAGAAGCTCGTATCGCTCGCCCTTGCGGCTACGTTCAGCTTGCCGACACTCGCCGACGAAGCCACCGTGAAGAAGGCGGTCGAAGCCAAACTCGGAGGCGTGGTGACCAGTGTTACCAGGACCCCCTATCTAGGGCTCTATGAAGTCTACGCCAATGGCCGGGAGGTCATTTACACCGACGAGAAAGTCTCGGTGCTGCTCGTCGGCTCGCTGATTGATGGCAAGACGATGAAGAACGTAACCGCCGAGCGAAAGCAGAAACTCAGCGCGATAAAGTTCTCTGACTTGCCTCTGGCGCTCGCCGTCAAGCAGGTGCGCGGTGATGGCAAGCGTGTTTTTGCGACCTTCGAGGACCCGAACTGCGGCTACTGCAAGCGCTTGGCCAAGGAAACCGCCAAGCTGGAAAACGTGACCATCTACACTTTCCTCTACCCGATCCTCTCGCCAGATTCTCTCGAGAAGTCCAATCAGATCTGGTGTTCCTCTGATCGGGCGAAGGCGTGGAACGAGTGGATGATCGATGGCAAGCCGCCGGCAGGCAAGGGCGATTGCGATACCACGGCAGTCAAGGAAAGCATTGAGATGGGCCGCAAGCTGGCGATCAGCGGCACGCCGACGATTTTCTTTGCGGACGGCGAGCGAATTGCCGGCGCTATCCCGCAGGCCAAGATCGAGCAAAAGCTCGCCGAGGTTCGAGCTCCGGTCGAGTAGGTGGCGGTAGGACCCGCGAAGGCGAGCAGCGCGCCGACGATGGAATTCGCGAGAGCCTGCTGCTTGCTGGCGTGGCGGTCGATATTTCTCAGGCTCCAGATCGAGAACCACATTGACTGTGTGACGAGCAGCAACATCGCCGTTATGGCGACACTCGGGAAGCCGTACTCATACAAGCCGCGGAAGCCATGAGCCCGAATTCCCGCGCTCTCGCCCCGTGCGCTTGCGACGCTGATTCTGCCGGCGACGTTTCAGTGCCGCTGTCCGCCCCAATGGAGATTGGGCTGTTCACCGAAGGCGATGCTCTCTACGCGGCAATGCTCGCGTCGATCAAGTGCGCCTGCCGGGTCGTACGCATGGAAAGCTACATCTTTGCGGGCGACGAGATCGGTTGGGAGTTCGCTGTGGCTTTGGCCGAGCGCGCGCAGGCGGGTGTAAAGGTGCGGCTGCATCTGGATGCAGCGGGTGCGGTCGGCGAGTCAACACTGCCGCTCGTGCAGTACGTCCTTAAGCAGGGCGTGCAAGTGCGCTGGTTTCACTGTTGGAACTGGCTCCGGCCGCTGCGCTACAACCGTCGTAACCATCGCAAGCTGTTGGTGGTCGACGAGCGTCTCGCCTATGTCGGGGGCTTCAACGTTCACCGGGAGAGCTCGCGGCGTTTCTACGGTGAGACGAGATGGCGCGATACCCATGCCTCGATCTCGGGAGCGCTCGTGCTTGAGGCGGCGGGCCTTTTTGACGCCTTCTGGGGCGGCCAGCGCCGCTGGGCACCGACACATGGCGGTGGCGCCAGCCTGATCTCGAATCACACTGGTACCTGTAGACACCGTATTCGCTGCCTCTACTCGCAGGCCTTCTCCGGAGCGCGTGAGCACATCTATCTGACTACCCCCTATTTCGTTCCCGACCTGCTCATGCAACAGCGCCTGATGATGGCGGCACGACGTGGTGTCGACGTGCAGCTACTCGTCCCGTTGCGCAACGACGTCCCGCTGGTGCGCTGGGCAGCGCGGGCGTTTTACGCCGCGTTGATCGCCGCCGGGGTGCGGGTCTACGAGTACCAGCCGCGCATGCTGCATGCGAAAACGCTCACGATCGACGGGCAGTGGGCCGCACTTGGCACCGCAAATTTTGATTACCGGAGCTTCTTCCTGAACTACGAGCTGGTCTTGGCTGTGGACGAGCCTGACGTTTGTACCCTGCTCGAACGACAGTTTCTCGATGATCTGTCCCAATCGCTAGCGGTCACGGCCGGAAGCTGGGCTCGGCGACGTTGGCCGCAGCGCGTGTTGGAGTGGGTCGGCTGGATAGCGCGTCGCTGGCTGTGAACGGCGGCCGGCATCCGTCAGCCGGACTGCTTGAAGCTTGCACTCATTTATTTTGATCAATGGCCAGGATTTGGCTTGACCTCGTAGGTACACACAGGTCTAGATTGACATACAACTTCTCTTGACAACTGTACGCCATGGCATATACGGCGTCGGTTGCTCGGGCGTATGTTCTTCGCCGCAGCGACGATATCGGGGTTGCGCGCGACGACAAATACAACACAGGAGCGCTTCGGTATCGATGGGCGCACTTCCATCCAGTTGAGGTCTTCTAGGTCGCCGGCTGACAAACGCTCCAGCATTGAACAGAGGAAAAAATCATGATCAACAAGCACGAAGAAATCCCCGCGCCACCGGCCAAGGGGCGCGCCATAGCGAGAACGTCGCGCCAGGAAAAACCGGGCCAGGCGCCGATAGCGACGACCGAGATCACGTCAGCCGCCAACGCTGACAAGTCGACCGCGAACCCACTACCGCGCACGGCGTTCGCTCGCCGCCTCAGCGATCGCCACTCGCTCGACTCCGACGCGCTGGAAGACATCGACCGCATGACCAATATCGCGCTCGGCAAACTGAGTGGCGGTATTTCGCCAGCGTCGCTGGCCATGGCCTACCTCGACTGGATGGTGCACCTTGGCTCCTCACCCGGGAAACAGTTTCAACTGGCCGCCAAGGCGACGCGCAAAGCGATGCGCCTGGGCAGCTACGCCCTGACGTCGGCGATCACCGGCAACGCCGAGCCGTGCATCGAACCCCTGCACGGCGATCACCGTTTCGACCATCCCGGCTGGCAACGGTTTCCCTACAACGTCATCTACCAGGGTTTCCTGCTCAATCAGCAGTGGTGGTACAACGCGACCACCGACGTGCGAGGGATTTCCAAGCACAGTCAGGCCGCTGTTTCGTTCACTGCCCGCCAGATTCTCGACATGACGGCGCCGTGCAACATCCCCTTCCTGAACCCCGAGATTGCCGAAGCGACGATCAACGAACGCGGCGCCAATCTGGCGCGCGGCGCCACCAACTATCGCGAAGACATCAAGCGCTCGCTGCGCGACGAGCCGCCCGCCGGGGCTGAAGCCTTCCGCGTCGGCGAGAACCTCGCCATCACACCTGGCAAGGTGGTCTACCGCAATCACCTGATCGAGCTGATTCAATATTCGCCGGCTACCGACACCGTCCAGCGTGAACCGGTGCTGATGCAATCGGCGTGGATGATGAAGTACTACATCCTCGACCTCTCGCCGCACAACTCGCTGGTCAAGTATCTCGTCGATCGTGGCCATACGGTGTACATGGTCTCCTGGCTTAACCCGGGTCCGGAACACCGTAATCTGGGCATGGAGGATTACCGCAAACACGGCACGCTGGCCGCTGTCGAGGTCATCTCAGAGATGCAACCCGGGCGCAAGATCCACGCCGCCGGTTATTGCCTGGGCGGCATTCTGCTCACCATCACGGCGGCGGCAATGGCGAGAGACGGCGACCACCGTCTGGCCAGCGTAACCCTGTTCACCACCATGACCGACTTTACCGAAGTCGGCGAGATCAACGTCTTCATGGACGCCAGCGAAGTGACGCTGCTCGAAGACATGATGTGGCAGAAAGGCTACCTCGACCACAAACAGGTCTCGGGCGGTTTTCAGGTGCTGAAATCTGCCGACCTGATCTGGTCGAAGATGGTCCGCGAGTACTACCTCGGGCATCGCGAACCGATGTTCGACCTGATGGCCTGGAACGCCGACGGCACGCGCATGCCGTATCGCCAGCACTCCGAGCTGCTGCGCCGGCTGTACGTGGACAACGAGCTCTTCGAGGGCAAGTACATGGTCGAAGGCCGCGCCATCTCGATCAGCGACATCCACTGTCCGATCTTCGCCGTGGCCGCCGTGACTGACCACGTCGCCCCCTGGCACTCGGTCTACAAACTGCACCTGCAAAGCGACGCCACCGAGCTGACTTTTGTCCTGACCAGCGGCGGTCACAACGTCGGCATCGTCAACGAACCCGGCCACCCGCGTCGCTCTTACCAGCTCAGCGTGTGCCACGAAGGGGACCGCTGCATCGATCCCGAAACCTGGAAGGAAAAGACGCCGACCTCGCAGGGATCCTGGTGGCCGGTCTGGCAACAATGGCTAGAAGCGCACTCTTCGGGCAGCGAAGCGCCGCCACTGATGGGCGCGCCCGAGAAGGGCTACGCGCCGCTTTGCGACAGTCCGGGAACCTATGTATTAAAGGAGTGACCAGCATGACTTGCGATGACTCACCAGTACTGCAAGGCGTCGATCCGCCTGACGCAGCGCACGAGCAACCAGACCTCACACGGCGACGCGTTCTGGTCGCGGCGACGACAGCCTTGGGCGGGGTCGGCATTGCCGCGGCCACGGTACCGTTTATCAGCAGCATGTTGCCCAGCGAAAGAGCCAAAGCAGCCGGCGCCCCGGTCGAGGTGGATTCCAGCAAGCTCGAACCCGGCACCTTGCTGACGGTGGGATGGCAGGGTAAGCCGATCTGGATTTTGCGTCGTACCGACGAGATGTTGCGGCTGTTGGGAACAGATGACCAGCGCTTGCGCGATCCCCAGTCGGAAGAGCCGCAGCAGCCTGCATACTGCAAGAATCCGTCGCGCGCAATCAAGCCCGAGTACCTCGTCGCGGTGGGGCTCTGCACGCACCTGGGTTGCATCCCGACTTTTCGCCCAGACATCGCGCCTGACGATCTTGGCCCAGAGTGGCGCGGCGGCTTTTATTGCCCGTGTCACGGCTCAAAGTTCGATCTCGCGGGAAGAGTGTACAAGGATGTTCCGGCGCCGACCAACCTGGTCATTCCGCGTTACACCTATTCGAGTGACGTTCAGATCATCATCGGCACCGACGTTGGATAAGGACTCGGACGCAAAAACCATGCAATGGCTCTGCAACGTGCCGCGTGCGGAACATGGCGGAGAGAAAACAAGGATTCCCCATGGTTAGCGGTCGATGATCGCTAACACCGCGTTGTTCCAAGCCATCAGTGTGGGAACACCAGCCGCACTTGGGTCGCTGGCGTGGTTCTTCAGTCTCACTGGCAGCTACTGGACAGCGCCCCTGATTCTCTTGGGTCTGTGGTGGTGGTCGAACTCGGCCACCGATCCAGCGCGTGCCCGTGCCGGGCGACTCCAGTTCGCTGGCTTTGGCATGGCCTTCATGCGGGCTATTCTGGCGGCCATCATCATGAAGCTGTGGCTCGATTTCCCGCGCCCGCCCGTCATCCTCGGCGACCTGGTGCGTGTCCTCGGTGAGATTGAGCAGCACTACAGCCTACCCAGTGGGCATGCCACGTACTCGGCATTGGTTGTCGGCGCACTCTGGCCCTTGGTTGGACGCTATGGCCGTATCGGTTTGATCCTTTACGTCGGCTTAGTCGGCTGGTCGCGCATCGCCACCGGGAGGCATTTCCCGGTCGAGGTGCTGGCGGGTTGGGGTCTCGGATGGGGCTGTACTGCTCTTGCCAGATGGCTTATATCGCTGGCTGTGCCGGCATGGCACACGGCGTGTCGCATATCAGCTTTCGTCTGGTATGGAGTGGCCGCCTGCATCATCATGGTCGATCAGCTCGCAAAACTAGCCATCAACCACACGCTTGCTCATGGCGAACTGAGCTTCCCCCGAAATTTCGTCTGCCAAGGGTGACCTAGAATGGACGTCACTTTTGGAAGGCAGGCAATGAAGATACCGAAACAGGCATACACGATCGAGTTCAAGGAACTGGCGGTCAAGCGGATCAAGGCTGGGCAAAGCGTAGGCACGGTTTGCAAGGAACTCGGGCTGAGCGACCAGACCGTTCGCAACTGGGTCAAAGCGGCGGCAGAAGGCAAGCTGAACGGTGCGGGCAGCAAGGTGGTGACACCGGAGGAAATGGAGTTATCAAGGCTGCGCGCCGAGAATCTCCGGCTCAGGCGGGAGAACGAAATCCTAAAAAAAGCGACGGCGTACTTCGCAAGGGATGTGCTGTGAAGTACGCCTGGATTGCCCAACAGGGCAAGTCGTTTCTGCTCAGCGAATTGTGCGATGTGCTTGAAGTCAGCATCAGTGGCTATCGGGCCTGGAAACGTGGCGGCAAGCCCGATCGCAAGCGATTGACCGACAGCCAGATGCTGGCGCTCATCCGGGCCATTCATGCCGAACTCAAAGGCGCCTACGGCAGTCCGCGCATGGTGCGCGAACTGCGCGCAAGAGCTTTCTCGGCCAGCAAGGAACGGGTCGAACGGCTGATGCGCGACAACGGCATCCATGCCCGCCACAAGCGGCGCTACAAGGTCACGACAGACTCGAAGCACAGCTTGCCGGTGGCCGAGAACCTGCTCGCCAGAAACTTCACGCCGACGGCGCCGAATCAGGTCTGGGCCTCTGACATCACCTACCTGTGGACGGATGAAGGCTGGTTGTACCTGGCCATCACGCTCGACCTGTTCAACCGTGAAGTTGTCGGCTGGTCGCTGAAGCCGCGCATGACGGCGGACATCGTGACCGATGCGCTGACCATGGCCTGGTTCAGGAAGCGTCCGGCGGCGGGGCTGCTGCACCACTCTGATCGGGGCAGCCAGTACGCAAGTCACGCGTTTCAGGACAAGCTCAAGGCGTTCGGCATGGCTTGCTCGATGAGCCGGAAAGGCAACTGCTGGGATACTCAGTGCAGAATACTCTTCGAACGCCGGCCTGATCTGACTCATGCTGGGATTGGCCACGCTGCCTTTGCGTTGACCTGTCGATCGGGTTTCGGTGTTCCCCGAGCATTGCCGGGCCCAGCTCTAGTGACCTGATAGGAGCCTTGTATTGCACCGTGAGTGTCCTGTCCTGGGAATGGGGTTGGCGATGCGCCACCACATCGGAGATACGCATGGAACAGGACGAAGTCATCTTGGGTGTCGACACGCATCTCGACGCGCATGTCGGTGTCGTGATCAGCGCCACGGGAATGCTGCTTGGAACATTGTCAGCACTTGCCAATACGGCTGGGTATCTCGATTTGCTGTCATGGGCGAATCGCTTCGGTCGTCTGTGCAGGGCGGGGGTTGAAGGGACCGGTACCTATGGGGCGGGATTGACTCACCTGCTACAGGACCATGGTGTCGAAGTGCTGGAGGTCAACCGGCCCGACCGCGCATCACGTCGGTCGCGAGGGAAATCTGATCCGACCGATGCGGAAAACGCCGCACGTGCAGTTCTCTCTGGACGTGCAACTGCCATTCCAAAAGAGCACTCGGGACCTGCCGAAGCGATGCGCGCTGTCTCTGTTGCTAGGCGTAGCGCAGTCAAGGCAAAGACTCAGGCAATCAATCAGTTGCGAGCCTTGCTTGTCAGTTCGCCACAGGAACTCCGTGAGCATCTCCTGAAAGCAAAAACGTCCGAGTGTGTTCGGCGCTGTGCCCGACTTCGCCCTCCGGGCAGGACGGCCGTGCACGAAGCGCTGACAGTAACACTGCGTTTGTTGGCTAAACGCTGGCTGGCACTGGAAGCAGAGCTCAAGACACTTGATGCAATGCTCGAGCGGCTGACCAGTCAGCACGCCAAACGTCTTCGTGGACAATTTGGTGTCGGACCTCAAACAGCCGCAGTACTGGTTGCCGTTGCCGGCGACAATCCCGAGCGGTTGAGGAATGAGGCTGCGCTGGCCGCGTTGTGCGGCACCAGCCCTTTGCAGGCGTCCTCCGGAAAAACCGTTCGGCATCGCTTGAACCGCGGCGGCGACCGCTCGGCCAACAATGCCTTATGGACCATTTCCATGGTTCGCATGCGCAGTGAACCGCGAACTCGGGCGTATGTTGAACGGCGGACGAGAGAAGGCATGTCAAACAAAGAAATCCATCGCTGTCTGAAGCGCTATATCGTCCGGGAACTGTACCCTCTCATCTTGAACGATCTGGCCGATTCGAAGCGTGGTTCTTGACATAGGAGCGTCAATGCGCCGACAGAGAGCTGGTTCAACAGCTTCAAGAACGAGCGGGTGCATGGGTTTCGCTATCTCACCCACGCCGAGATCAAAGCTGCCACCTTTGAATACATCGAGGTCTTCTACAACCGGAAACGGCAGCACTCGACCCTCGGGTACCGGTCGCCTGTTCAGTTTCTGGAGAACTGGATCAGAGAGCAGCATCAGAAGAAACTGGTAGCATGAACCACACCCTTTGGCAGACGAAAAACCGAGGGAACCTCAAACAGGTCGAAGTCACCCCGTTTTTCAACCTAGCCTACCAAAGGAGACCCCCCGGCTTTGCCGGGGTGGCAGTAGAAGTTTGACAGTATAGGGAGTCCATCGAAGAAACTCTCCGTCGTGAGCCGCCAAGCACACGAAAGGGAATTTCACGATGGACGAGTTTGAAAGCCTAAGTCACACGAAGTGGGAGTGCAAATACCACGTAGTCTTTATTCCGAAATGCCGCAGGAGGACGTTGTACGAGCAACTCAGGAAACACCTTGGCGAGGTTTTTCGCCGGCTGGCGCTTCAGAAGGAGAGCCGGATTGAAGAGGGTCACCTGATGCCGGATCACGTTCACATGATGATCGCGATACCGCCGAAGTACGCTGTGTCTCAGGTGGTTGGGTATATCAAGGGCAAGAGCGCGATTCACTTGGCGCGGGTCTATGGAGAGCGCAAGCGCAACTTCGTGGGCCAGCACTTCTGGGCGCGAGGGTACTTTGTTTCGACGGTCGGCAGAGACGAAGCCGTAATCCGGGAGTACATCAAGAACCAGGAGCATGAGGATCAGCGCCTGGAGCAGATGAACCTGTGGCGCTGATTGGCCACTGCCGGTGGCTCAACGAATCGGGGCCGCGTTAGCGACCCCGAATTGCCGCTTTGAGCGGCTCACAAACTAAAGCCCCCGGCTTTGCCGGGGGATACTTACCTCTATGTACTAAATTCGGGGGCTGCGTTCAGTGTTCTAGCGAACGCGAGCGGTTGGCAACGCTACTTCTTCATCGCCATCGGCTTGGCCATTTCAGCTTGGCTAGTGCGCATTTTGCGGCAGCACCTGCCCCGCCTCGAAGCGCTGGGCTATAGCCTGATCCTCGGCGGAGCGCTTGGGAACATCACGGATCGCGTATTCCGTGGGCAGGTCGTGGATTTCCTCGATTTCTATTGGCTCCACACACACTTTCCTGCCTTCAACCTTGCCGATGTAGCCATCGCGTTGGGAGCCGCCTTGCTCATTGCGGAAGCACAGAACAAAAGCGCGATAGAGGGGGCAAAGTCAAGTACGACTTAGAGCCGTTGTCTTGCCACGACTCCTCTCTGTGGTGTCTTGGTCCTTCGATGCCATCTCAAATCGCCTTTGCGTTGGATCACTGAAACAAGGGAACGGCGTCAGGCTTTCTTAAAAATTGCCCCGTAGTGGTAGGGCGGCAGATTGACCAGCCCTTCCAGTTGGAAGCCAGCCGGTTTAACTACCGCGCGGGTGTCCTCTGCAGAGATGCGAAGTTCCGTGCGTGGCCCGCGAGGCAGGCCCAGCACAGGCGTCTCTTCGCGTGTGATGCGACACCAATTGACGATTGCGAAGCGACCGGCGGGCAGGAGGATGGCGGCGATTTCCTTGGCCAGTGCGGTCTTGTCCGGCACGCCGTGGAAAGTGTTTGCCATCCAGACATAGTCTACCGGGCTGGCTATCAACCGACTTAAGTCCATCGCATCGCCGAGTAGCCAGTCACAGTTCGACATCCCGTCGCAAGCGCCTTTCGCTTGCTCCAGCATTGCCGGGTCAAGGTCGACCCCGATGACGCGGCCTGGGCCAAGCCGGCGCGCGATGGCGGCGGTGAAATAGCCGTCGCCACAACCCAAATCGACAACAGTCATCCCGGATTCGACACCCAGATCCCTGACGATGCCATCGGGGTCGGGCCACAAGGCATGCCACCAGTTCTTGTCCGGCATCCCCGTAGCTTGAAACAAACGGTCATGAGGCTTCATTTGAGGATTTCTTTGCTATTCGAGATCATGAGCATTTACGCGGTGCTGCAGAAATGGCCAAGCCGATGAAGGCCGCAAGCGCGGACAGGCTGTGCCGCTGCTCACGCTTTCTTCGTCATTCTGCGTGCCTCTCTAATCGTCCGACCTCGCCGGTTTCGCATCCACTGCGCAGAATCCCTGGGGTTCAACGCCAAGTGCCGCATTGAATTTACTCGACATGTTCTGGAACGCCACGAGCGCGGTCAGCTCGATGATTGCATCATCGTTGAAATGTGCACGCAGGCGAGCGAAGTGTTTCGCTGTCGTCTGCCGGTTAGACCACGTCATCGCCTCGGCATAGGCGAGCGCAGCTTTTTCTTGCTCAGAGAACTTCGTGCTGTCCTCGTAAACCGGGAGCTCGGCAAGCTTCCCCGAATCCACGCCGCGTTTCAGCACGGTCGCAGAATTGATATCGACGCAGAAGGCACACCAATTGATCTGTGACACTCGCACGGTCACCAGGGATCGCAAGGCGGGCGCCAACGGCGATGCCCGCCGATCGAGCGCGCCATAGAGCGTGGCAAGGGCGGCAAAAACCTTTGGGGTACGGCCCGATAGCCTTGCCGGCTCAAGCACCGAGCCATATCGACGCCGCTGGTTCCAGAAGAACAACCTGACGTACCAGGGAAATCGATGACCCCTGGATGTGTCAACGAAAATCATGCGCTTTTCTCCATGTGTACGCCGGAAAAACTCTGACTACTCCGGCATGGTTGGCACCGAGAAGTCGTGGGCAGGGCACGCGACCGCGGATGCGATGCTTGCCTCCCGCCGCACACATGAGCCTTGGTTACAGTCATCTGACCAAATCGTAACTCGCCAGTCAGCATTCTGTTGGCATGCGTCTTCTAAGATGGCATCAGCGTCGGATGAGGACTGTCCGGCGCATTCAACCCCATCTCACGAGGAAAACATCATGACCTACAAACTCGCCAAACTGGCCCTGATAGTGGCTGCGAGTGCTACCGGTGCAACGACCGCGTTTGCTCACCAAGACTACTCCGAAGCACAGACCGCACACTGGATTTCGCACGTCTCGGAAGCCGGTGGCCAGCCAACTGCCACGCAGCTCTCCCCCTATGGTTACGCGTCACCCGGAGTCGCCACACGGGAGATCAAGATCGATAGTGGTACCAGGTTCTTGAACGTCAAGCAGCTGGAAACTGTGCGCATCGACGCCGGTGGCAAGAGCACCATCTGGACATTCGATACGCTCGGGACCACGCCGTTTCCGCTTTCAAACGTCGTTGCCGGCGCCGATGGTGTGACGGTGTATGTGAGCGAAAGTCCGGATCGCCTGGGCAGCTGACACAGGTCCAGGAGCAAGAAAACCAACCGGGGATGATGCACATTTCATCGCCCGGAGGCACTACCCGAAGTGGCTCGAGAAACATCTCTGCAATCTTTATTGAACTAACTCCAGGAGAAAGAAAATGTTGAAAAATCTGTTAATGGCCGTCGCACTGACTGGCGTTGCTGTAGCCGCCAACGCCGACGATGCTGCTCGTGCGCAAGCTGAAAAGGTGATCTCGATGAAGGACGGCTCGACGGTCTTCATCTTCAAGGGTGGCAAGATGGCCATGGAAGACAAATACGGTCGCGCCACGCGCATGGACGAGGGCCAGGTGATGGAAACCACGGATGGCCAGAAGATTATCATGCACGGCGACGAGGTCAGTCGCCTCAGCTCACTTCTCAAGGACCATAAAGGCCCTTGAGCGACAGCTGAACCTTTCGAAGCCTTGTCGCCCATTCTGACGACACGCGACATCAGACCAAACGAACGCTGCTCGTAGCAAATGGGATCGACATGATCTGCAGGCTTCTTGATCAGAGAGCTTAGGCCACTCGTTCCGCGCCTGTTCGCACGAGCACTTCGGTCGTGGCGGCGCAGCGGGGAGCGTACACAAGCCCGTAACTATATAAAGGCGCTGCGGATATCTGGCGAAGGCCAGATACCGCGGCGTCTTCCGCTTGGACAAAGCCGGTAGAGGCACTAAGCGGCGTACCAGCACAAGCGAAGGCGGACCAGGAACGGAGGCTCAGCGCGAAGATCCGCAGGAAGCCGGCCCGCTGACGTGCATGACTGGGCTCAATGGTGGAGCAGCATTACACGAATGTAATCTATAGGTCAGCTTGTTGAGCGGATGCAATAGGTATTATTTGCGGCCTTGGCCACCGTGAATGCAGTTGCTGTGACATGTTTGCGCAAGACTGAAACTCAGAGCCTATCGACCTCCGATCATCTACCCACAGGATCCGCCATGAAACCTTTGTTTCCCGTCATTTCCCTGCTTGCCCTGGCCCTTTCCAGCCCAGTGTTTGCCGCCGCTGAACACGATTCTCATCATCCGGCGGGCAGCGCCGCAGCTAGCGTCAAGGCGGCGGCATCTGAAGGCACCGTGAAGAAAATAGACAAAGCGGCCGGCAAGATCACCATCAAGCATGGCCCGCTGGCCAATCTCGGGATGCCACCAATGACCATGGCCTTCCGTGTCAGTGATCCGACGTTGCTCGACAAGGTCAAGGCGGGCGAGAAGGTGAGCTTCACTGCGGATAACGTCGGCGACGCCTTGACGGTCACCGCACTCGAACCTGCGAAGTAGTTTCCTTTCTCCCCTACGGGAGCCGCGCGCTTCGTGAGTCGCGTATGCGACTTTCACATTAACCGGATTCCCGACAGATGATGCTTTCCACGCCAAGCGCGCTCACGGCACGCCTTGCCGCCGCCGGCTGTGTGCTGCTTGCGCTCGTGCTTGCCAACGCGCCGGCTTACGCGCAAGGCCCACTCGCCCCCCCGCTGGGCGCTTCGCTCAGCGGCTTGCTGAGCTATGCGCGCGAGCACAACCCGGAACTCGGCGTGCGCAAGTTCGAGGCGCAGGCGGCGCGCGAACGGGTGGAGCCGGCGGCGGCATTGCCGGATCCACGCTTCGAGCTCGAACTGATGGACTTCACCAACACCATGAATCCGGATCGTTCTCCTTCGCTGCTGCCGGGGCAGGTGGGCAACACCCGTTACCGGGTGGTTCAGCCGTTGCCGTTCTGGGGCAAGCGGGAGCTCCGCGGTGAGGTTGCCGAGGCGCTCGCCGAGCAGGTCGAGACCATGCAGGAGGGTACGGCGCTCGAGGTCGAGAACCGCATCAAGACGGCCTACGCCAGACAGTTCCAGGCGTCGGGACAGATCCGCATCCTCCGCGAGACGCTGTCGCTGCTCGATGCCATCGAGCAACTGGTGCTGACCCGCTACGGCGTCGGCCTGGTGCCGCAGCAGGATGCCTTGCGGGCACAGAGTGAACTGACCTCGGTAAAGATCGACCTCGTCGAAGCCGAACGTCGCCGGCGCGACAACGCCGCCAAGCTCAACGCCTTGCTGGCGCGCGACGGTGATGCGCCGTTGGCCGAGCCCGTGCGCCTGCCGTCGGCCCCTGACCGGATTTCCTACAAGAGCCTGCTCGAACAGATCCGCACCCGCTCGCCTGAGGTCGCACGCGAACGCTTCGGCGTCGTCGCCGCAGAAAAAGGGCGCGAACTCACCTGGTTGAACCGTTACCCGGACTTCGCCGTCGGTCTGACCAACAACCGCCCGTACAACGCGTCGGACAACTGGGAAGTGATGGTGGGAGTGACCATTCCGCTGCAGCAGTCGTCCCGTCGTGCCCAGGAGCGCGAGGCCGAAAGGCGCCTGGAGGCTGCGCAGACCCGTGTGGTGGCCGCTGAAACGCGCCTCGCCGGGCGGCTCGGTGAGGCGCTCGCCGCCTTCGAGGCAAGCCGCGACAAGGCCCGTCTGCTGAAGGACACGCTGTTGCCGCAGGCCAGTGCGACCTTCGAAGCGGCGCAATCGGGCTACGAGAGTGGCCGGGTCAACTTCAACACGCTGATCGACGCCGAGAGGCAGATTCTGCGCGCGCGGCTGGCGCTGCTCGACGCCGATGTCGAGACCGCCGTTCGCCTGGCCGAACTCGAATTTCTCGTAGGAGCACCCCTGTGAACCGCAATCTAACGCTCATCCTGGCGCTGGCCACCATTGCCGCAGCGCTGGGTGCCGGCTATTGGGCCGGCAGTCAGCAGCCGAACCACTCTGCCGACGTGGTCGATACTGCCAGCACCGATGGCGCCGCGCCGGCGAGCAAGAAGGCGCGGGAAGTGCTCTATTACCGCAATCCGATGGGCCTGGCCGACACTTCGCCGACGCCGAAGAAGGACTCGATGGGCATGGATTACATCGCTGTCTATAAAGGGGACGAGCCCGACGACAGCGGCGTGGTCAAGGTCAGCCCGGCTCGTGTGCAAACGCTCGGCGTCAAGACCGCGCGTGCCGAACTGCGCACTCTGGATTCCGCGCTGCGAACGGTGGGTCGGGTGGAGGTCGACGAGCGCAAGATCCACGACGTGGCGCCGCGTTTCGAGGGCTGGATCGAGCGGCTGCAGGTGAGCGCCACCGGTGACCCGGTCAGCAGGGGGCAGGCCCTGTTCTCCGTCTATAGCCCCGAGTTGGTTTCCGCCCAGAAGGAACTGCGCATCGCCGAGACGCTCGAGCGGAGTGCCGGCGATGCCGATCCGGTGGCCCGCGAGGGTGCCCGCCGTCTGGCGGAGGCGGCTCGCGAACGGCTGCGCAACTGGAAGGTCGCTGGTGCGGCCGGTTCACATAACGATCTGGTGACCTTTTCGTCGCCCGCCAACGGCGTGGTGCTGGAAAAGAAGGCAGTCGAAGGGATGCGCTTCATGGCCGGCACGGTGATCTACCGCATCGCCGACCTGTCCACCGTCTGGGTGATCGCCGACGTGTACGAGCAGGATCTGGCCCAGGTGAAGCTCGGTGCGGTGGCGCAGGTGATCATTGATGCGTTCCCGGGGCACCTCTTTGAAGCAAAAATCACCTACCTCTATCCGACCCTCAATGCCGCCACGCGCACCACGCCGGTCCGGCTCGAATTGAACAATCACGACAACATGCTGCGCCCGGGCATGTTCGCGCACGTCGAGATCGCCACCGCGGGGAGTGCCGCACGCCTGACGGTTCCCACCTCGGCGGTGATCGACACCGGTGAACGCCAGGTGGTCCTGGTCGTGCTCGGGGAGGGAAAGTACAAGCCGCAGCCGGTGAAAATCGGTCTGCGCGGACGCGACGCCGTCGAAATCCTCGAAGGGATCCAGGCCGGCGACGAAGTGGTGACCGCAGCCAACTTCCTGATCGACGCGGAAAGCAATCTCAAGGCGGCCTTGTCGACCTTCACCGCGCCAGAGGCGGAAAAGGGGGCAAAGGGGGCAAAGGGGGCGAAAGCGGCGGTAAAAGCCTATGAGGCGAATGGCTCCATCGACTCGCTGGACGCGGCGTCGAACACCGCGTCTGTAACCCATGACCCGATACCGGCGCTCAAGTGGCCGGCGATGACCATGGAGTTCGGGCTGGCGAGTCCCGAGGTGGCAAAGGGCATCCCGCCCGGCGCGCCGATCCGCTTCGAGTTCGAGGACCGGGGCGATGGCGAGTTCGTGATCACGCGCATCGACAAGGCCACCACCAAGCACGAGGGCCACTGAGATGCTCGATCGGCTGATTGAGTGGTCGGCGCGCAACGTCTTCCTGGTGTTGCTGGCCACGCTGGGGGTGGTTGCTGGCGGCATCTATGCGGTCAAGAACACGCCGCTCGACGCCTTGCCGGATTTGTCCGACGTTCAGGTGATCGTGTTCACCCCTTACGCCGGGCAGGCGCCGAAGGTGGTCGAAGACCAGGTCACCTATCCCCTGACCACCGCCATGCTGGCGGTGCCAAAAGCCAAGGTGGTGCGCGGTTTTTCGATGTTCGGCGCTTCGTACGTGTACGTCATTTTCGAGGACGGCACCGACATCTATTGGGCGCGCTCGCGCGTGCTGGAGTACCTCAGTTCGGTACAGGGCAACCTGCCACAGGGCGTTTCGCCGCAGATGGGACCCGACGCCACCGGTGTCGGCTGGGTCTTCCAGTATGCGCTGACCGGCAAGAATCAATCGCTGGCCGATCTGCGCAGCGTGCAGGACTGGTACGTCCGCTACCAGTTGACCAAGGCCGGCGGCGTGGCCGAAGTGGCCAGCGTCGGCGGCTTCGTCAAGGAGTACCAGGTCATCGTCGACCCGCACCGCTTGGCCAGCTATGGCGTTTCTCTGGCGCGCCTGTCGCAGGTGATCCGTGAATCGAACCGGGACGTCGGCGGCAGGGTGGTCGAACTCGCCGAGAAGGAATACATGGTTCGCGGATTGGGCTACCTCAAGGGCGTCGGCGACATCGAGACGCTGGTACTCAAGAGCGATGGTGGAACGCCGGTGCTGGTGCGCGACGTGGCACGGGTGGAGATCGTCCCGGCCGGTCGGCGCGGGATTACCGAACTGAACGGCGAGGGCGAGGTTGTTTCGGGGATCGTCATGGCCCGCTTTGGCCAGAACGCGCTCGATGTGATCGCCAACGTCAAGGCCAAAATCGAGGAACTGCTACCCGGCCTGCCGGAAGGGACCGAGATCGTTCCGGTCTATGACCGTTCAACCCTGATCGAACGCGCCATCGACAACCTGAAATGGACACTGCTCGAAGAAAGCCTGATCGTCGGTGCTGTCTGCGTGATCTTCCTGTTGCACGTCAGGAGCGCGCTGGTCGCCATCCTGACCCTGCCGATCGGCATCCTGATCGCCTTCATCGCCATGCGCAGCATGGACATGGGTTCGAACATCATGAGCCTGGGCGGCATCGCGATTGCCATCGGCGCGATGGTTGATGCGGCCATCGTGATGATCGAAAACGCCCACAAGCGGCTCGAACACCTGCCGCCACACGCCACGCAGCACGACCGCGCAGCGACCATCATTCGGGCCTGCAAGGAAGTCGGGCCGGCGCTGTTCTACTCGCTGCTGATCATCACTGTTTCCTTCCTGCCGGTGTTCACCCTGGAGGGCCAGGAAGGGCGCCTGTTCAGTCCGCTGGCCTTCACCAAGACCTTTGCCATGGCCGGTGCGGCCATACTGTCGGTGACGCTGGTGCCGGTGCTGATGATGTTCTTCATCCGCGGGCGGATCATGCCGGAACAGAAGAACCCGGTAAATCGCTTCCTGATCTGGGTGTATCGGCCGATCATCCTGTGGGTGATGCGCAACAAGGTCGTCACCTTGGTGCTGGCCGGTGTGGTGATGGCGGTCACCGTCGTACCGGCCAGCCGCATCGGTTCGGAGTTCATGCCGACGCTCAACGAAGGCTCGCTGTTCTACATGCCGGCCTCGCTGCCCGGGATGTCGGTGACCGAGGCCGCGCGCCTGTTGCAGACCACCAACCGGGTGATCAAGACCTTCCCCGAGGTCGAATCGGTCTATGGCAAGGCTGGCCGCGCCGCCAGCGCCACGGATCCGGCGCCGATCGAGATGTTCGAGACGGTGATCAACCTCAAGCCGGAAAAGGAATGGCGCGCGGGCATGAATGTCGACAAGCTGATTGCCGAGATGGACGCGGCGCTCAAATTCCCGGGCGTCGCCAATTCATGGACGATGCCGATCAAGGCGAGGATCGACATGCTGTCCACCGGCATCCGCACGCCGGTCGGGGTGAAGGTCTTCGGCAAAGATCTGGCGGTGATCGAGAAGGTCGCGCGCGAGATCGAACAGGCGGTGAAGGATGTGCCGGGGACGACGAGTGCCTACGCCGAGCGGGTCACCGGCGGCTACTACCTCGACATCACGCCGAAACGCGATCAGCTGGCGCGTTATGGCATCACCGTCGGCGATTTCCAGCAGGTGATCAGCAGTGCGCTCGGTGGCGCCATGGTCACCACCGCCGTCGAGGGGCTCGAGCGCTACAACATCACCGTGCGCTACCCGCGCGCCCTGCGCGACGATCCGCAGCGGATCGCCAACGAGGTCTTCGTGCCCAGCCAGGCGGGCATGATCCCGCTTGGACAACTGGCGAGCATCGAGCTGCGCAACGGCCCGCCGGGAATCAAGACGGAGAACGCCCTGCTCGCCGCCTACGTCTTCGTCGACATCCGCGATCGGGATGTCGGCTCCTACGTCAAGGATGCCCAGAAAGCAGTGGCCGACAAGGTCAGCTTCCCGCCCGGCTATTACGCCACCTGGTCGGGCCAGTTCGAGTACATGGAGCGCGCCAAGGCCAAGCTGGCCCTGGTCGTGCCGCTGACCCTGGCGATCATCTTCGTGCTGCTGTACCTCAACTTCCGGCGGCTGACCGAGACGTTGATCGTCATGCTCTCGGTGCCTTTCGCGCTGGTCGGTGGTATCTGGCTGATGTGGTGGCTGGGCTACAACATGAGCGTCGCCGTTGCGGTCGGCTTCATTGCCCTGGCCGGCGTCGCCGCCGAAACAGGTGTGGTGATGCTGATCTACCTCGATCAGTCGTGGCAGGAGATTACCGCCAGGCGCCGCGCTGAAGGCGTCGATCCGACTGCCGCCGACCTTTACCACGCGATCATGGAAGGCGCCGTCGAACGGGTGCGGCCGAAGATGATGACCGTCGTGGCGATCATGGCCGGTCTGCTGCCGATCATGTGGTCGAGCGGCACGGGCTCGGAAGTGATGAGTCGCATCGCCGCGCCGATGGTCGGCGGCATGGTCTCGTCGACCGTGCTGACTCTGTGCGTCATCCCGGCGCTGTACGCGCTGGTCAAGCAGTGGCAGCTGCGGCGGGCTCTGGCCAAGCCGCCAGTACTGCCGCTGAACGAAGCTTGATCAGCGAGGCCGCGCGCGCTGACAGGCGCAGCGCGGCGCGCAACACGAGCGTGAACGGGGTTCGGGCGCAATATCAGCGAACCGATTTAAGGACTAATCAATTGGCCGCTAATCGCTGCCAAGTACCGAAAAGTCCCCTTGACATTGAAGTTGGCTTCAAGGTCGATCCTGAGATCGTGACGCGCTCACTGCACTTGCAGCGTGCCCAACGTCATCAACATGAAAGGAGCCTGGAAATGACCGCCCGATCCTGGGCGCCTTGGAACGGGTCGATGACGACATACAGCGCACGTCATGAAGATCGAGCTATTCCACACACCATGTTGCGAACGCTGCGCGATGGCCTTGGTCGATCTACAGGCGGTCGCCGCCACGGTCAGGTTGATATGCTTCAAGGCTCGCGGCGAAAGATGCGGTAGCAACCGCTCGTCGATGTTCTTACCCGAGTCGCGGAGCACCTGGACTGCTCGTTCCGGGCAGACCGTGTCCCACAAAATGATGGCGGCCACCAGCAGGTTGAGGCCGCTGGCACGGTAGCGCTGGTTCTCGAAGCTGCGGTCACGGATTTCGCGGAGCCGGTTCAGGAACACCGCCCGCGCCAAGGCGTTCTTCGCTTCTCCCTTGTTCAGCGAGATCTGTACTCGCCGGCGCAACTCGACTTTCTGCATCCAGTCGAGCTCAATCACTCTCCTGGCGCCGCGTTAAGGTGCCATCGCGCGTAAATCGCCTTTAGCGCGAAAGGCGGGAGCGCGGTGGTAAGCGCGATCACGATCAGCAGGGCCGCGTACGCTTCGGTGTTCAGGAGGCCGTTGGCCAGGCCCACCTGCGTAAAGATGAGCCCGACCTCGCCGCGCGGCACCATGGCGAGCCCGATTACGGCTTGGCGCAGGCGGTTCTCACGGATGCAATAGCCGGCAAGGCACTTCCCAGCGATCGCGATCACCAGCAAGGCCGAAGCCAGTTTCCACACGAACGCAGAACCCCAGTCGACTGTGCGCAAGTCCAATGACACACCCACCATGACGAAGAAGACCGGCGTGAACACGCGAATCAGGGGGCGGATCTGGTCCTCCAAATGTTCTGAGAGGTGCGGTGCGGCGTCCATGGCGCGATTGATGGCGGCAGAAAACGGAATGCGCAGGTGCTGCGCCACGCGCAGTCGAAAGCGCTGCCCCATGGCGATACCAACGGCGAATCCGCCCAAGATCAGTGGCGCCCCGGCCAGATGCGCCAAGTAGCTGAACAGCATGATCAGGCAAACCACCATGGTCACGAGTAGTCCGGGCGACGCGCTCCTTCGGTCGTAATGATCGATCACATAGGCGACTAGCTTGGCCGTCACCGGGGCGAGGGCGACGAACATGAATATGTACAGGCTTACCTGGCCTACCGAGGTTGGCGTAACCTCCCCGATGATCGCAAACTGATACAGGAATGCCAGCGCGAGCACGCCCAGGATGTCGTCCAGCACCGCCGCACCGATGATGATCTGCGCTTCGTCCGAAGAGCCTTGCCGCAGGTCCGCCAGTACCCGCACCGTAATGCCGATACTCGTCGCGGTGAGGGTGCCACCGATGAACAGGCTGGCCATGAGGGGTAACTCGAAACCGTACCAGCTGACGCCCGCTCCGAAGGCGAAGGGGAGCACAAATCCCGTGATGGCGACGAACACCGGCTTCGTGCCGGTGCGGGCGAGCCGGTAGACGTCGGTATTCATGCCCACCTCGAACAGCAGCAGGATGATGCCGATTTCGGCCAGGATCTCCAGGGGCGCGCTGGAAGAGACCCAACCCAGTAGCGACGGCCCCAGGATCAGTCCGGCCGCTAATTCGCCGATGACCGCGGGAATACCCAGCCGGCTCGCGGTTTCACCTAGTAGCCGGGCACCGAGCAACACCAAGGCAAGCGCGAGGAAGAAATCGTGCAGTTCCATAGATCACCCGCCCTTGGGTCCGACCGCCATTAGTGCGGACGCTCGCTGAGCAACTGACATCGCTCCTAAGAAGAATGCGCTTGCATGCAGCATATCAGCGACGCACCGACTCACGAAAGGATCATCGTTGTCATCCTTGCCGCGCTCCTCGTGCCCCCTTTTATGCCCGAACAGATGTTTGCCGACGAAAACGGTCAAGATCAGAACGAAAAACCAGTTTTGCGATAGCCATCCCATTTGAGCCTCCTCATCCGCCTTGGGCGTGATTGACTACCAACGACGCCGCGGAGCGCCTCAAACGCCTCGGTCACGCAGCCCCTCTGCTTGAAGGACAAGGGAGCTGCCAAAGACAGGCGCCGGTCTCGCCTATCGACCGAGCGGAAGCCGTCTTCGATTCCCAGGAACATCGCGGAGTTTTCGCGTGAGTGCACTTCTGTCCGCACACCGCATCCATCGTCGACTCACCCATGTGCCCTGTCTCGAAGCCGCCAAGAGCCCGTTCGACTGGCTGACAACTAGCTTGCACCCCGACATCTGACGAGCCTGTGACGCCTGCATTACAACGGTGTAAGTGGCCAAACGTGCACGTTCCGACGAGGTGCTCACCGATCCGCCCGGTCATGACTCCTCGCCAGGTCGTCGCAGCACAAGGTCGGGGACGAACCCCCGCTGGCGGCTAGAAGTCAGGATCTAGTAGATGGCGACGCTGTCGGTTGCGAACTCGTGCACGACTTGTAGGCGGGCAACCCACTCCACGCCGAGCTGGATGTTGCTCACCCAGTCGAGTTAGCCGTTGGGAAGAAAGGTGCCGGTTGAAGAACTCGGTCCATACGGGTTTCTTCCAGCCCTCCTCAATTGAGGCGCGCCGCGCCGGCGCGAACGGGCGCACCAATCCACGCCGCTCCGCCAGCAAGCCCGACGGCAAGCACCCACAGCCCGTTCGCATCGAACGTTGCGTACAGAGCCCCGCCAGCAAACGACCCCAAGCCCTGACCCAGGCTACCGGCGCCGGTGAGCGCACCCAGAAGCGTCCCACTCGCACCTGCATCATTCAAAGTCGCGAGATAAGCGATAGCCGGTTGAAGAAAGGCTCCGCCGGCTCCGACCAGGACGACTGCGAGCGCCGCGCCGGCAAGCGACCCCGCTTGCCCGAGGAGTGCCATACCGGCTGCCAAAACGAGAAAACCCGCTGCGAGAAACGGGCCACGCGCCACCCGATGCAGAATCGGGACGAGGAACAAGCCGGTCTGGACGGCGAGCATGACCACCATGCACAGTGCGAACAGGGCGCCGAGCGCAGGCGGATCGAGCGACAGCGCCGTCAGAGCGAGAATCGGCAGCACGGCCTCGAACGCGCCGAGGCCGAACAGTACGAGGAAGCTGGCGAACAAGGCTGGCGACGCCTGGCGCCAGACGATCCGGTGAGCGCGTCGCGCTGGATCCGCAGCGTAGGCGGCTCCTGTCCCGACACCTCCCAGAGCAACGCTCACGGCGACGCACAGTGCAAATACGGCGGCGGTCGCAGTCGGCAGAACGAGTATGGTCGATGTCATCTCGCTCACGTCCCCCATACGCTGCATTGCGGCATAGACGAGTGCGCTTACGGCAGGGCCTGCAAGCAGGCCGAGCAGCGTCGCCATCGATGCGCTGGCAAAGAGCCGCGCGCGGACAGGACGGTCCGGCACGTTTCCGATCGAAGTGTTTACGACCGGCAATACCGCGCCGCCCGCCACCCCGGCCAGCACGCGCCAGCTGTATGCGCTGGTGAGTGAGCCAGCCATGGCAAAGGCGATGAGCGCAGCGGCGTAGCCGCACATCCCGAATACCAGGAGGCCACGACCGCCGATTCGGTCCGACACGGCGCCCCAGAGAGGCGCCGTCGCAAACAGTCCGAGCATGTAGCTACCCAGCAGCGCAGCAGTATGCCAAGCCACGGCAGCGGGCGTAGCGACGCCGGCCATGTCGTTGAGCATCGTCGGCAATAGTGGGAGGATCACTCCGTAGCCAAGTGCAATGGCGAAGTTCGCGCCAGCGAGCACCCAGAAATCACGCCGGGTCATCTCGCGCCCTGGTCGCGGCGGGTGATAACCTCTTCAAGGAAGCGCGGCGCACGGTCAAAGATGGGTCTGGTTGACCAGTCTCACCACCTTCGCCCCCGCCGTGCAAAACCCCTGGGGTTCAACGCCAAGTGCCGCATTGAATTTACTCGACATGTTCTGGAACGCCACGAGCGCGGTCAGCTCGATGATTGCATCATCGTTGAAATGTGCGCGCAGGCGAGCGAAGTGTTTCGCTGTCGTCTGCCGGTCAGACCACGTCATCGCCTCGGCATAGGCGAGCGCAGCTTTTTCTTGCTCAGAGAACTTCGTGCTGTCCTCGTAAACCGGGAGCTCGGCAAGCTTCCCCGAATCCACGCCGCGTTTCAGCACGGTCGCAGAATTGATATCGACGCAGAAGGCACACCAATTGATCTGTGACACTCGCACGGTCACCAGGGATCGCAAGGCGGGCGCCAACGGCGATGCCCGCCGATCGAGCGCGCCATAGAGCGTGGCGAGCGCAGCGAAAACCTTGGGTGTGCGGCCCCACAGCTTTGCCGGCTCGAGCACCGAGCCATAGCGACGGCGCTGGTTGCAGAAGAACAGCCTGACGTACCAGGGAAATGGATGGCCCTTGGATGTGTCAACGAAAGCCATACAGTTTTCTCCAGATGTCGGCCGAGGAAAACTCGAATCATTCCGGCGACATTGATATCGGTAGATTGTGAGACATCGGCTCGACGCCTTGGCGCGACGTGGCGCAATGCCCGGCGATTACTTGCTCACCATCACCTTCCCGGCCATGCCCGCTTCCAGATGACCCGGAACCAGGCAAGCGAAATCGACACTGCCCGGCTGGTCAAATTTCCAGACCAGACCACCGCGCTGGCCCGGTTTCAGGGTGATCATGTTGGGCTCGTCGTGCTGCATGCCGGGCATGTTTCGCATCATCTCGGCGTGCTCCTTGAGCTCTGTCATCGACCCGATCACCATCTCATGCGGTACCTTGCCAGTGTTACGGATGAAGAAGCGAATCGTCTCGCCCGCCTTGACGGTGATCGCGTCCGGAACGAAGCGCATCGAGTCGTTCATTTTGATTTCGACGGTACGTGTGACGTCCGCCGCCTTCCCGGGCGTGCCGACCGCACTCGCTTGTTGATCGCCGTGCATGGCGTGACCGCCCTGGTGATTGCCCGCCGCTGTTGCCAGCGCGGGTAGAGCGCTCAATAGAAGAAGAATGATTGGGGTTTTCATGGTCAATAGTTTCTTTCGTTGTTGTCGTTAATGGCAATGATCGGGAGGGTCAAGAGCCGGTCGTTGTTTTCATCAAAACCAGAAGCGCAGGCCGGCGACCCACAGGGTTTCGCTTCGCGGGTTACCCTCAGCTTTGGCCAGGTCGGCGGTCTGGCCGAACTTTCTGGCCCATTCGACGCCCACATAGGGCGCGAACTGGCGGTTAACCTCGTAGCGCAGGCGCAGGCCGGCCACGGCGTCGGACAGGCCGCTGCCGATTCCGCGGGCCTCGTCACTCTTGCCGTACAGATTGGCTTCGAGGCGCGGTTGGAGCACCAGGCGCTGCGTGAGCAGCAATTCGTACTCGGCGCTCAGGCGCAGTGCCGTGCGCCCTTCTTCGCCGACGTAGCCGGTCAGGTCCAGCTCGAACCAGTAGGGAGCGAGCCCTTGCACGCCGAAGGCGGCCCAGGTCCGGTCGGGTCCTTCGCCTGAATCGAAGCGCACACCGAGCTGCGTGTCCCAGTAGCTGGCGATGGCGTGTCCCCAGAGAATTTCGGTGCGCGCGTCCTCCAGCCTGCCGCCGGCATACTCGCCTTCCGCCTTGAGTACCAGGCGATCGTAGGTGCGGCCGAACCATGCCTGCCCCTCGTAGGAAGTGGCATTGCCATCGCGGCCGTAGGCGCGCTCCAGGCGGTCGAAGAGCACGCTGCCGAAGCTGTGTTCATCGGCGAGGCGCAGGCGCTCCGGTCCCGGGAGTGCATATTTTCCCGTGTCGAGCGTGTAGCCGTCCGAGTAGGCGTTCGGGTCACGGGCGTCGGCGGGCGCGCTGCCGCCCTGCATGTTCATATCACCATGGTCCATGCCCGACATATCACCGGCAGCCGGTGTCGTCGTCTTCTTCATGCTGCCGTCGGCATCGGGCTTGGCGCCAGATTTCATCGCTTCGTGGTTCATTTCGGACATCGGCATCGCCGGTGCCGCGGCGGAACCGGATCCACCGTGCGTTTTCATGTCGCCGTGGTCCATACCGGCCATGCCACTCCCGGCGTCAGGCATGGCGCCAGACCCCATGGTTCCGTGATTCATTCCGGGCATTGGTATGGCTGGTGAGGCGACGGGCGCCGGTGACGGCGCGCCATGATGTCCCGCGTGTTCGTCCGCCGCCGGCGCTGATTGTGCCCATGCGGTGGCTGCGCCCGACAAGGCGAGGCCCAGGGCCAGCGCGCTGAATTGCTGCATCGTCTTCTCCCTTCTGATTGAAGCGCTCATGTCACCACCACCTCGCGGAACATGCCCGCATCCATATGGAACAGCAGGTGACAGTGCCAGGCCCAACGACCGAGCGCGTCGGCGGTGACCAGGAAGCTCAAACGCTGGGCGGGCTGCACCGGAATCGTGTGCCGGCGGGCCTGGAATTTCCCGCCTGGCGTTTCGAGTTCGCTCCACATACCGTGCAGGTGCATCGGGTGGGTCATCATGGTGTCGTTGTGCAGGATCACCCGCAGGCGTTCGCCGTAGTTGAAATGCACCGGAGTGGATTGGCCGAACTCGAGCCCGTCGACCGACCAGGCGTAGCGCTCCATGTTGCCGGTCAGATGCAACTCTATCTCGCGCTCGGCCCCGCGCGGGTCCATCGGGCCGCCGATGGTCGACAGGTCGGCGAGCGTCAGAACCTTGCGGCCGTTGTTGCGCAGGCCGATGCCCGGGTCGTCGAGATTGGTGCGCGGCATATCCACGCGCATGTCGGTACTCGGACCGTACTCGGTGCGGGCATGGCGCACGGTCTGGCTGGCAATCGCCAGGCTACTCATTTGCATGCCGTGCTGGCTGTGATCCATCGCCATCGCCCCGTGGTTCATTCCTGCCATGGCGCCATGATCCATGCCGCCCATGCTGGCGCCGGCCATCCCGCCGCCCATCACGCCCATCATGTCGGCCATCGTCAACCACTCAGCGGGGTCAAGTTCGGGCACTGCCGCGCTCACGCCTTCGCGCACCGCCAGCGTCCCGCGGGCATAGCCGCTGCGGTCCATCGACTGCGCGAAAATGGTATAGGCCTCGTCCTTCGGTTCGACGAGCACATCATAGGTTTCTCCCGGGCCGAAGCGGAACTCGTCCACGCTCACCGGCTCGACATCGACGCCATCCGCCTGCACGACGGTCATCTTGAGACCCGGAATGCGCACGTCGTAGAAGGTGTTGCCGGCACCATTGACGAAGCGCAGGCGCACGCGCTCTCCGGGACGGAACAGGCCGGTCCAGTTGCCGGCGGGCGTGGTGCCGTTCATCAGGTAGGTAAGCGTCGCCGCCGACAGGTCGGCCAGATCGGTCGGACTCATGCGCATTTCGTTCCACATCCTGCGCTTGCTAACCGCCGCCTGCAGGCCCTCGCGCGAGGCATCACGGAAGAAGTCGACCGCCGTCGGCTGATGGTAGTTGTAGTAGTCGCTCTGGCTCTTCAGCTTGGCGAACACCTGCATCGGGTCCTGATCGGTCCAGTCGGACAACTGCACCACGAGGTCCCGATCGGCGCGAATCCGCTCGCCATCACGCGGTTCAACGATAATCGTGCCGTACATGCCGGTAATCTCCTGCATGCCGGAATGTGAGTGATACCAGTAGGTGCCGCTCTGCTCGATCTGAAAACGGTAGGTGAAGGTTTCGCCCGGCGCGATGCCGGCGAAACTGATACCAGGCACGCCGTCCATCTCATAGGGCAGGATGATTCCATGCCAGTGGATCGACGTCGCCACGGGCAGGCGATTGGTGACCCGGATGCTGACCTCATCCCCCTCGCGCAGGCGCAGCGTGGGGGCTGGAATCGAGCCGTTGATGGTCGTCGCCATGCGTGGCGTGCCGGTGAAGTTCACCGCGGTTTCGGCGACGACCAGATCGATGTTCGCCCCCGACAGCACCGGCGCCGTGGCTGTCGAGCCCTGGCCGGCAGCCGCCAGCGCGCTGCCAATGAAAGACGGCAGTCCGGCCAGCACGCCACCTGCCGCAAGACCCTGAACAAATCGCCGCCGTGGCGGGTGTGGAACGGCAAGCGAAAAAGGTAAACGATTCCTCATCTTTCAATGGTCTCCAAGCGGGAATGGTGTAGCGGTGCAGCGTGGTGGGATGGCTCATTCGGCAGCCGAGAAAACTGCCCGGGAGCGATCGAGGCTGCCTGGAGCTTAGCGAAGCGGTGCTGTCGCGAAGATGACCACACCATTACAAGACTGTCAGTTCTTCCCGCACAGTCAGTCGGCGCTCCCGGCGTCACCTCGCAGCCGGGAACCGCCATTGCGTACCGCTGGCCGGTACACGTCGGCTAACAAGACGCTGCCGACGCAAACCGCGGGTGCGAGTTGCGGACGCATCCGGCGTCGCCGGACCAACGACCGCGGGTGGCCCTATTGAATACCTGCCTTGCGCTGTTCAAGCCGCACATAGGCAGTGATCTGCGCAACGTCGTCCGGGGTCAGGCCGGGAACCGGCGCCATGTCGCCGAACTTCCAGTGATGCGCGCGCGAGCCGTTCTTCACCGCCAACTGGAAAGAGGCGTCGCCGTGATGCGAAGGTTCGTAGATCTTGCTCAGCATCGGCGGCCCCTTGTCGCTGCCTTGAAGATTGGCGCCATGGCAGGAAGCGCAGCTTTTCTCGAACAGGGCTTTGCCCGCTGCCGGATTGGGCATCAGTCCAGGGCTCGGCTGCGGCACCTGAATGCTTTGCGCTGCGACGGGCAGGCTGATTGCTGCGGCGACGATCACCAGCGCAAGTAGACAAAGTCGCAGGTGGGTATTGCGATGGCTATCGGAAATCGTCAGGGATTGATTGAATGACTGCTTCACTTATGCTTTTCCTCCATGGTCGTGATGGCTGCCAGCCCCCGGCGGTGGTGCTGAGCAGCATGAATTTGGTTTTGACTTGGCGTGCGCTTCCGCATTGGCCTGCCGCCAGTCACGAAAGCTGGCGAGGAGTCGTTTCAGCCAGGTAACCATGGGTTTTACTTCCCTTGACTACCATGCATTCCCGGCATCATCGGCATCCCTTGCTGACCCTGCATGCCCATGCCACCCTGACCGCTGCCCATCGGACAGCCGGCGGTGCCCATGTCTTTCATCATCGTCTGCATGTCGTCCATTTGCGCCGCCATCATCGGCATGCGCGCTTCGCCTTCAGCCTTCTGCATGGCTTGCATACGCGCCTGCATGGTCTGCATTCGCGCCTGCATCTGATCGTACATAGGGTTCGCTGGCGCGGATTTTTCCGCAGCAAGCAAGGCGACTGGTGTGCTCAGCGCAGTGGCCAAGGTGATCATCAGGAGTTTGCGGGACAGGGTTTTCATGGTCATTCCTTTGATTGGTGAGTGGTTCGTCGCTGGCGATGCGTTACCTTTACGAGTATCGGCGATCCATGCCGACGACGACCTGACGCAGGAATGACATTTTTGTCATCTGCGTTATCGAAGGCTACGCACCACAGCCTAACTGGCGCCTGCTCGACGGCCTTGACGGGCTGCGTTATCAGACCAGCGCTTGTAGCCCGTGATCGCCAAGGTAGAACTGAACGAGCAGGATGAGTGCGGCGGAGAAGTTCGGGCTTCTTTCTTCATGCAAACACGCCAATGCTGCTCCAGAGCTTGGAAAGGTGTTTCAGGCTCAAGGCACGAGAACACTATCGCGTCTTCCAGACGCTCCGTCCGGCGATCAATCAAGCTGGCCGTGCCGCCGAGCCACCTGTGGATGCCAGCAGCCGCGGCACCCCGTTCACGCCGCCGATTCAGCCCTCGGCATTTTCCGGTCCACGACGACAGCCGTTCCCTGGTACGTGACTCTCGACACTCGCCACTGCGATCCGGCCTGGTCGTAGTGGGCATTGCTCTTGCGAAGCCCGACAATGGCATTGGCCCCCATGGCAATCCCCTGGCGCGCCAGATCCAACAACGCTTGTTTCTCCGCCAGCCGGTACTCCCAGTCTGATGCCGCTTCGGTTTTGGACAGTGCCTCCACGTAGCCGACCGTTCTGACAGTCCGCTCGCCAGGAACGGAGTTCGTGGTCACCAGCAAGATCTCATTTGTGATGACCGTGAGCTCGCGCTCCAGTTGATCGAACTGGCGTTTCGTGGTGGTTTTCGATCGCCGATTCCAGCGGAACATGGCGATGATGACCAGCAGCAGCGCCAATAGCGGCAAAGTGCTGAAGATGGCGCTTGGTGGTGTTGCAGCAGCGATAGTCATGGCGGCCTCCAATTCCTTAGTGACCGATCCAGATTCTCACAGGTCCGCAAAACTGCAAGCGTCTGCCTGCATAACGCTCGTCGCCCTCCCAAGCCTGCACGAACTCCCGATTTTCCTGCCGCTCAAAAGCGTCACCGCAGGGCACATTTCCAAATCCTGACGCTTGCGGCGCCGATACAGTGGCGGCATGTCTATCGGTCTTTTCAATCTCCTGGGACGCTGGTTTCCGCTGCTTCTTTGGGTCGTCGCCGCCCATTTGGCGTTTGGTCGCGCCTATCTGCTCGCCTGGAACATCACTGAAAGCCTTCCCGGCACGCTCTTCCTGGTCGAGAAAGACGTCATGCCTGCGCGTGGTGAGCTAATGGCCTTCCGGTGGGAAGCCAACTGGCCCTATCCGCGTGGGAGCCTGTTCCTCAAACGCCTGATCGGCTTGCCCGGCTCGCTGGTTACCGCGACAGGCCGAGCCTTCTTTGTCGATGGCGAGCCGGTCGGTCGTGCCAAGGAGCGCGCGAGGACCGGCGAGTCGCTCGATACCGGCCCGGTCGGCACCATTCCCGACGGGCGCTACTACGTGGCCGGCTCACACCCGGACAGCCTCGATTCACGCTATCGCCTGACTGGCTGGGTGGCTCGGCAGCAGATGGTCGGGAAAGCGCATCGGGTCTTCTGACGTGCGGCGCACTGGGTCTTGCGGAATTCGCGCCGACTGCGCTGTACGCGAGGTTGCCAAACGCTCCAAGCGCCTGTGGATCGCCGTCCTTCATCAGGCGATCGAGGATGCGCAGGGCAAAACGCGATCGGCCGAGAAGTCGGCCCGCACCGTCGCAGGACCGCAGCGGGACGCCCTGATCTGGATTTTTTGCGACCGGTCCAGGGCACGCAATTCGTTTCGCGCGATCTGCGACCTTCTCGATCTCGACCCCGATCAGGCGCGCCAGCGTCTTCGCCGAGTACCTGCGATTCGGCGCGCCTTGCGCCAAGCCCGGCTGGATGTGGGCCAAGGGGAGGGCTGACCGATGCTCGGTTTTATCAGGAAAGCGATTCGGCAGGATAACCAAGGCCAACAACCGGCCGCAAGCCTTCCCGTAAGCACGCCGTCGCAGCAGGCCATGGACGATGAGATTCCACGCTACCCGCCGTTCATGAAGGGCCTGCCGGCAACCCACCCCGACAAACTCATCGAGACGCAGCGGGAGCTGATCGGCCAAATCCGCGAAGCCGGCCTCGCGTCTTCGGAGATCTTCGAGCAGTTCTATCGACAGTCGCTTTGCCGCTTTGCCTCCTATGCGCATCTCCTGCCGGCCAGCCAGACACATCATCACCGAGGAGCAGGCGGACTCCTGCGTCACGCTGCCGAAGTCGCCCTGTGGTCGCTCCAGTCCGGCGATCGCGTGCTGCTGCCCGGCGAGCAGGCGCCGCGACGTCGCCGCGAACTCCAACCGCGCTGGCATCTGGCCGTATTCCTCGCCGCCCTCTGCCACGACGTCGGCAAGCCGGTCACCGACCTGGTCGTCACCAGCCGGGATGGTGCGCAGCTCTGGAACCCCTTTGTCGAAGACCTCTACACCTGGGCTGGCCGGCATCAGGTCGATCGCTACTTCCTGCATTGGCGCGAGAATCGTGGCAAGAAGCACCAGGCCATTTCCGCCTTGATTGCCGAACGCATCATCAGTCCGCAGGGGCTGGCCTGGATCGCCGCGGGCGATACCGAGCTGGTGCTCTGGATGATGGAAACGATCAACGGCTCGCCCAGCACCGAGAACCCGATTCACGATCTCGTCATTCGCGCCGATCAGGCCAGTGTCGAGCGCGACCTGCGCAGTCTTGGCGTCGCGTTCACCGGCTACGAGATCGGCCTGCCGGTCGAACGCTTTCTGGTGGACATCATGCGTCGGCTGGTCCGGGAGGGGACCTGGAGCGTCAATCAACCGGGCTCACGGCTCTGGCACATCGACGGGCATCTCTACCTGGTCTGGCCGGCGGCCGGTGAGGAAATCGCCGCCCTCATTCATCAGGAAAAGATTCCGGGCTTGCCGAGAACGCCGAACAGTCTTCTCGACATGCTTGTGGAACGCCAGTTGGCGAGTGTCCGCGAGGATCGTGTCGACGGCCATCGCTATTGGGTGATCGCCCCGGCGGTGCTGGCCGAGAAGATCCCGAACATCCGACTGACGGCGATCAGGCTTCGCGATGCGGCGCTGCTTGTGGAGCCCGCACCACCCTCCGTACCGGGGAGGCTCCTCGACCAGGAGGAGGCCGTACCCGAGCCGGCCGACCTTTCGGCGCCAAAGTTGTCTCCCGCCGTGAAACTACGCGCTTCACCTGAACAGGGTCGGTTGCCAGAGACGCCTGCCCAGCCCGAGTCCACGCCCAACGCACCAGCGGCACCCACCGATCAGCTCGATGGTGCTGTGGGTGAAGCGCTGCAGGCGCTCGCCCGGGACATTCAGACCGGCAAGAAGTCTGCCGAGACCTTGATCCACATCGACCCCTCCGGCGTGTTGTGTCTGAAGTGGCCGGATGCACTCAGCAGTTGTGGCCTGGACGGCAAAGCGATTCTCGAGGAGTTGTCGCACCGAAACTGGCTGGCGGTTGACCCGCTGTCGCCTTTTCGGAAGGTGACCGAGATCGAGGTCGGGCACGGCCAATCGTGGAAAGTGATTCGTCTGCAGCCGGCGATCAAGCAGCTCATGGCCATCGGAAGGCTTCAGCAAGCACCTTCCCCGGTAGCTCCTCCAGTAGCCGCATCGGTTCAGAAATGCACCCCGATCACTGGCAAGACCGAGACCCCCGATGAAGACGAGCGGCTGAACCGGATCCAGGGCATCGTCGCCACCTTGCGCGAAGGCGTGAGGGCAGGCGTACTGCCATCAGAGCGTGAGGGTGCCTTCACCTGGATTCCCTCCCGCCAGGCCGAGCCCCTGCTGGTCGAGCGACTGCAGTTGGCGAGGATGCAGATCCTGCGCCTGGGGAGCGTCGTCCCGGACGTGTTCTTGTGTCAAACGAGAAATCGGGCGCATTGCTACCGAATCCCGGTCCCGCCCGCTGGCGACGGCAGCCAGAAGCGGAGCGCGTAGCGCCGCTGACACGCCGGCAACGGTCGCTGAATGCACCGAGGCGAAATGCGTCCGGGAAAGCCGCATTTCGAAATCCACAGCCGCAGGTGGCAGACCAGAATCGGCCCCATGTCGACTCGCGCCCCACTGCCGTTCTTTGCCCTGCTGCTCGCGGCCTCACTGCCCATCGCACACGCCGAGGATCTCGGCGTCGTCGGGCCGACCTACGACATTGCCGAACCGGATCTGCTGGAAGTCATCGATTCACGTCTCAAACACATGGAGAAGACCGGCGAACTCGCCAGGAAACAGAACGAACACCGTGATCGCGTCGTCGCGGCCGTCGAGAAACCAGCACCCGTCGCCGGGCTCACGGCCTCCGTTACCAGGCGCAGTTTTTTTGTCGACCCGACGTGGATTCTCGACCGCGACATCCGCAACGCTCAAGGCGCGATGCTGTTCGCGCGCGGACTGAAAGTGAATCCCCTCGACCATGTTTCGCTGCGTGAACGGCTCGTTTTCTTTGACGGGCGCGACCGCCGACAAGTCGCCTTTGCACGACAGGCGTTGGCGAGCCCCGAAGGCGGCGCCAAACCGATTCTGGTCGCCGGTGAGCCCCTGGCGCTGATGCGTTCGTGGAAGCGGCGCGTCTACTACGATCAGGGCGGCAGCCTGACCCGCCGCCTGGGTATTCGTCAGGTGCCGGCGGTGGTCAGTCAGGAAGGCAAGAGGCTTCGGATCGATGAAGTTCATCCGTGAGTGCGTCTTCCTGTTGCTGGCGGCGGCGGCGATCGGGCGCCCGGGGCCGGCCTTGGCGACGCCGACCTGCACCGGCCGCTTCGCCAATCCGATTACCGATATCTGTTGGCGCTGCATGCTGCCGATCCGCTTCGGAGGCCTGGAGCTGCTCTCGATGGGACAGGAAGACACCCCGAATCCCGGCGGCTCACCGCTTTGCGCCTGCCCCTCACAGTTGCGGGTTGGTTTCAAGGTGAGTTTCTGGGAGCCGGTCAGGCGCGTCGATGTGGTGCGTCGTCCGTTCTGCCTCACCAGTCTTGGCGGACTCGAACTCGATCCCGGGTTCGATGCGCCGCGCGGTTCGCGCTACAGCCAGGACAGTACATCGACCTCATCTTTCTATCAGGTCCATTGGTACGTCGATCCGGTCATCTTCTGGCTGGAAGCGATCTTCGACAACGCCTGCCTGGAGCCGGGCGGTCTCGATGTCGCGTATCTCACCGAACTGGACCCGATGTGGCACGACGATGAGCTGACCTTCATTCTCAACCCCGAGGTCGCGCTGTTCGGCAACTTGGCGGCCCGCGCTGCCTGTGCCGCCGATTGCGCAGCGGCCACCGCCGGCTTTCCGCTCAACACCCTGTTCTGGTGTGCTGGCTGCCAGGGCAGTCTCTATCCCCTGAATGGCAACGTGCAGGCCCATATCGGCGGCGTCCAGGCGTCCAGTCTGGAAATGACCCGCCTGATCGCCAAGATGCACCGGGAAGGGCTGATGTGGGCGGCCTCCGGCGAGGACGGACTGTGCGGCTACTACCCGCAGCCGATCATGGACAAGACCGGCTACAAGTATCACATGCTCTATCCGATTCCCCAGACCGCCCAGCTTGCCGGGAAATGCTGCCAGCCGCTGGGGCGATCGACGATCCTGTGGGGCGCCGGGCGCGAGTTTCCCTTCGAGGGCGAGGACTTTGCGTACATGGTCTTCCGCAAACGCAACTGTTGCCAGGGTGCGTTTTGAGGCCATGAGCAAGCGATCGTGGATTTTGCTGTTGGCGCATTGCCTTGGCGTCAGCGCCTGGGGTGGGCCGGTGACGTTCGCGCTCGCCCAGGTCGTTGAACCGGTTAACACCGAGCTGCGGTCTGCCCGCGAGCGCATGGGTTCTGCCCTGGATGCCGTCGAGGTGCCGAAGGCTATTGCCCGCCCGGTGGTTCCCGATCCGAGCCGTTTGCCGCGGCCCACGACCACAGGTCCCGACCTCGCCCGGATGGCAGAGACCTACCGCCAAGCCGCGCCAAACTCGGAAGCAGGCAAGGACGTCCCGGAGTTGATGGTCTTCGTCTCCTTTTCGTTGCCGAAGGAAACCCTGCAGCGAATCGTGACCCAGGCGGAGAAATCCGGCGCCGTGCTGGTCCTGCGCGGACTCAAGGGGAATTCTCTCGCGCGGATGGGTGAGGAAATCGCGGAGCTGGTGGGCGCCCGAAACGTGACGGCGATCATTCATCCACCGGCCTTCAAGCAGTTCAAGGTGCGGCAGGTGCCCGCGCTGGTTTTGGCACGGTCGGGCCAGGCGTCGCAGATTGGCGAAGACGGCTGCGCACCGGTGTCGAGCTTCATCCGCGTCGACGGCGATGTCACGCAGGACTATGCGCTCGATCTCATCGAGCGACAGGCGCCGGCGTGGGCCGAGGTTGCTCGCCGCTATGCCTCACGACTCTCGGGATCACAGCGATGAGCAAGCGGCGCTGGCTGGTCCTCGCGCTGCTCCTGGCAAGCCGTGCCTGGGCGCAGGGGGATGCTGCGAGCAACGCGTTTGCCGAGGGCAAGGCGCTGGGCGCCGGCACGATCGACAGCGCCTTCCAGGGAATTGGCAATGGCACCGGCGCTGCGACCGTGCCGGGGTTCGGACAGATTACCCCCCAATCGCAAGTGTTCCAGGCAGGGCAGGGTCAGTTGTCGGGGCCCGGTACGGCCAAGATCATCGACTGCGCCAGCCAGGCCCCTGAGGTGGATTCCTACCGGCGGCAGGAGTGCGACGCCGTCAATTTCGTGGCCCGCAATCCGACGGTACGACCGGCGTTCTCGATCGATCGCGCCAACGATCCGCTGATCAGTCGTGCGAGGGCGATTGCCCGCAATCCCACGCTGAGCGCCACCGGCATCGCCGCCGGGAACCCTGCCGAACAGTGCCGGGTGGTGACCGAGACCCAGCCCGCGTTGTTCAGCCGGGAAATGTGCAATGACTACCGGCCGGTGAGCAGCAGTTTCTGCTCGACCTCGCGGCAGATCAGTGTCGATCAGCATCATCGCTACCAGTGCGTCGAGCAGATGCAGTCAGTGAGTAATGCCTCGTGCTTCATTGGCCAACAGATCGCGGTCGATACCCGCTACCGCTACCAGTGCAATCAGACTGTGCAGGGCTACGAGTCGCTGAGTTGTCGGCGAGGGGTTTCCGTGACCGTCGGATTTGGCCAATGCACCCCCGGTGTCTGGCTCGGGCGTGCGGCGTTCGTCGACTGCGGCCGCTGCATCGATCCGTACATGGCGATGAACATCTTCTGCGGCAGCGACGGTCGATCGTACGAGGTGGAACCGTACCGTTCCGGCGACGGTGCCAACCGCTTCGACTATCGCCCGCTGGGCTATCCCTGGGATGGTAGTTATGGCCGCTTTCCCGTGGCGGTCGCGCCGGGTCAATCGGTCAGCGATCACTACGTCAGCGATCTCGGCTTTGGCTGCCATCTCTACGTTTATTTTAGCGTCAGCTGCAGCGCCACCACCTGCATACCCTCAGTGCGCAACGTCAGTGCCGGCTGCAACTCTGCCGGCGGCAGCGGCACCGGGGCGGCGCTGCAGCTGCCGATGTCCACGACGGTCAGCAGCTGGCGGTCGAGCGAGTGCGCCAGCTTGCAGCAGCGAGCGCAATGATGAAGGCGTTGCTTACGATGCTGTTCGTCATGACACTCGCTGGCCGGGCGATTGCCGGCGACTGCCGGCTGGCGAGTTCGACCTGTGTCGATAGCACCGCGAGCAAGACGATCTCCGGCATCGTGGTGACGCTGGCACAGGTCGGCGGTTGCTGGGAGTACCAGGACACCTACACCTGCATCAAGCCCGAGGCGATCGACTACTGCGCTGCGCTGACCACGGCCGGCTGCGGACAGATCGGTGCCTCCTGCAGCGATACCGCGTTCAACGGGACGTGCAACACGTACACCAAAACTTTCCAGTGCGGCACCGACCAGGGTGAGCCGAGCAACACGCTGCGCTTGAGCAATAGCTACACGCTGCTCACCGACGCCATCGACGCCAGCGCCTGCAGCAGCTATGCGCAGAACCCGCGCTGTCGTCTGGCGGCGCATACCTGTGTCGATTCGACGCCGTGCAGGCGTGACGCCAGCGGGGCCACCGTCTGCCTCGCCGGCGTGACGCCGCCGGAAGGGGGGCTGAACTCGACGGCGAGCTGTTGGCGCTATCAGGACGACTATTCGTGCATTGCCGACAACCCCCTCGATTACTGCGCGGCGATCAAGGCGACCGAGGGCTGTACGCTGCTCACTTCAACGTGCGACAGCACGGCCTTCGACGGGTCGTGCAATCAATACACGCGCCAGTACCAGTGCACCAACGTCACGGCGGCGACGAACCCTCCGACCGTCGTGCCACTTGACACTTCATACACCATCACCTCGAACACCATCGACACCAGCGGCTGCACCTCGCTGGCGGAAAGCAGCAACTGCGTCCATGCCGCGCACACCTGCACGGACAACACGCCTTGCAAGATCATCAACGGCCTGCAGGTCTGCCTGGACAGCGTCTCGCCGCTGCCGGAAGGGGCCCGGAGCGCTGGCGATTCCTGCTGGGCGTGGTCGGAGGACTACACCTGCGCCGCGACGGCGCTGAGCGATGACTGCCAGGAGCTGATCGACCGGGGATGCACCCAGGTGGGCAGCGACTGTGTCGACCGTCTGCCGTCGGGCGCTTGCGACCTGAACGAGCGCACCTATTCGTGCCAGACCTCGCCGGCGGTGCAGACGCAGCGCACGGTCTGCGATCAGGCGGCGTTCTGCCGGGGCGGCAACTGCTTCGACACGAGCCATCCGGCCGATCAGGATTTCGGCAGGGTCATGGCCACGCTGGAAGCGGCGCGCGAAGCGGGGGTCTATGGTGGCGATCAACGGCTGTTCACGGGTGTCACGGAGCAGTGTCGCAAGAAGCTGTTCGGTCTGGTGAACTGCTGCAAAAAGGGCGGCGGTGGCGCGGCGAAGAGCAACAACGCGCTGATGTCGGCGGCGATCCAGGGAGCGTACGCGGGAGGTCAGCTAGCGGTGAACGCCGGCAGTAAGTACGTCTTCGATTTCATGTATCCGCAGTACGCTGGCTATCTCGAAGCGGGCGCGAAGGCGATGATCTCGTCAGAGGTGCTGTTCACGCCGACGAATTTCCAGCCTTCGTTCAGTTTCTATGGGCTCACCCTGTCCACGGGGACGATGACCAGTGGCCTGCTTGGCGGGCCGATTTTTTCCATCGGGTCGCTGGGCAGTTTCAATTTCTACTTCGATCCCTACTCGCTGGCTGTGGCGGTGGCCCTCGAACTGCTCTCCGATCTGCTCTCGTGCGACCAGACCGAGCAACTGCTGGCGATGCACCGCGATGCCAATCTCTGTGTCGCGGTGGGCTCCTTCTGCTCGGCGCGGGTGCCGATCATCAGGACGTGCATCGAGCAGACCCAATCGTATTGCTGTTTCAACTCTCGCCTGGCTCGATTGATCAATGAACAGGGCAGGGCGCAGGTCGGCAAACCCTGGGGCAGCGGCAAGCATCCGGACTGTTCCGGATTCACCCCAGAGGAGTTCGAACGGCTCGATTTCTCACGCATCGACCTGGGCGAATTCATCGCGGAAGTCACGGCCAGCGTCCGCCTACCCACTGCGTCGTCGATCGGGCAGAACGTCCGGGGAACCGTCGAGCAGCGCGTCAATAGCTACTACAACCGGTGATGACTGAGCACGCCTCTTTTTCCGGGGAAGGACGCGATGCCTTCGGACAAGTGGGCGGTGTGGATTCTCTCGGGGAAATTCGATGAAAGCCGTTCCGAAAGCTTTTGCGATGGTGTTGTCCGTGCTGGGTCTGCTGGCCACCAGAGATGTCGTTGCTGCGGACTTGAAGCAGCATCTGATCGCGGCGATCGATGCGCCCGATGGTCGATCCGACGAGGAGCTGAGTGGGCGGATGGCGGAGTTCTTCAAGGGGCAGACGCGGTCGCCTTCGCCGGTGCGGGTTAAGGTCAGAACACTGAGGAAGTTTGCCGAGGCCGGTTGTGCTCGCCTGGAGGCCACGCTGATCCAGGACGAAGTGCCGACCAAGGACGGCAAGCGGATTCCATTTGCCGTTCGCTACGAGCTCAATCTGTGTCGTGACGGGCAGCCACCGAGTGAAGGGATCGACCTCGATGCGGCGTCGCGGGCGCTTTCCGGCAAGTCGCCGGAGCTACCAACCGACCACCGATCGAAAAGCTACTGGGCGCCTCTCAAGGAACCAACGGGAGCAGCTAAGTCACCGGCGTTAGAGGGCCAGCCGACGCAGTAATCTCCGAATTAACTAAGGGCGCGGCTAATGTCACCACGTGCGCGGCTGCGAGCGCGAAATGGAGCACAAGGAACAGAACAATGAACACCCGTGATCTGAGCCATGCTGAAATGACAACACCGGGGAAGACTCTGATCAACCGTAAGCAGTTGCTCCAGATGATTCCGCTATCGGAAAGAACGATCCTCGATATGGAAAAACGTCGACAATTTCCCCGTCGCTTTGCCATTACTACGCGTTTGGTTGCATGGGACTTGCAGGAAGTGGAGCAGTGGATTGATGCTCGGAAGGCGGCGGCAATCCAGCCAGTCGCCCCTGGCGTTCCGGCCGGATAGTCCAGCGGTCGATCATGTCGGCCCAGTCCTGCAGCATAGCGCGTCGCTGCTCTGCGTACTCTGCCTTGTTGTAGACGGCGCGAACACCTTTTTGCTCATGAGCTAAGCACTTTTCAATCCAGTCGGTGTTGTAGCCAGCCTCATGCAAGATCGTCGAGGCTGTCCGGCGTAGATCGTGAATACAGAAATCCTCCAACGGCTTGCCGTCTTTTTGAGCTGCCCGGTACGCGAGGGTAGTGACTCGGTTCAATGTTGCCTTACTCATGGGGCTATCCTGATCATACCGAGACGGCAGGACATATCGCGATCCGCCGGCACAAGTCTTGAGCGCCACGAAAATATCTAGTGCCTGCCGAGAAAGATGAACAACATGGGGATTCCTTCGTTTCATGCGCTCGCCCGGAATTATCCATATTGCATTCATGAAGTTGACTTCGGTCCACACTGCATCCGTGAGCTCCGACTTTCGCAGCATGGTCAATAGCAGGAGCTTTACAGCTAAGCGGAAGGTGGGCGCTGTCGAAACACGCTCAAGGTACCCGTAAAGTAGCCCAATCTCTTCCGCCGACAGCGCCCGATCTTTGGGCTGAAAGCGGGCAATCGAGGTTGGTCGCACCAACTCTGCGGGGTTGTCGTAGCGGTGGCCGCGCTCTAGCGCATACCGAAACACCAGTTGCACGATTTCGCGGGCATGGATCGCCGTGGCCGGAGCGCCTCGTGCGACTATCTTGTCGCACAGACTCCGCAAGTCCTCGTGCGAAACCTCCGCCATCTTCAGCCGCCCGAAAGGCGCCTTGAGATCGCGCTCGTAGACTGATCGCCGCATATCGCGCGTCGATTCCGCCATCGGGTGGTTCTTGAGCCAGAGTTCGGCCCATCCGCCAAAAGAATCTGCCTCGTTGGTCTTTAGCTTTTCGCGCGCCTTCTGGCGAGACGGAGACCGGCCGGAAGCCAGAGCCTTCTTGGCCTCCGTAAGGCGCTCCCTGGCTTCGGCTAGGGTCAGCCCGGCCGGACCATAGCGACCGATTACGAGTGTCTCTTGACGGTTGTTGATGCGGTAGTTGTACCGGAAGGAGACGGTTCCTGTGCTAAGTACAGTTACGTAAAGGCCATCCCGGTCGGTGAGCTTGTACGGCTTCTCCGCGGGCTTCAGATTCCTCAATTTCGTGTCTGTCAGCATTCCTTTACCGGCCTCCGATACCATCATTGAAATACCAGTTTTTTGCATACAAATTCTATTAACATTCAGTATGTTATATAGAATTGATACCATCATCCACGTACTGTACAGATGATGGTATGAACCAGTTTACAATGAACCATCGAAAGTTCATACCATTTCTCGGACCATCAACAAGTCTCGCTTGGTGGTGCCGGATGCTGCCAGTTGCTGCCAGACAAAAAATAGAAACGAACTTATAAACAATAACTTAAGATCACGAATCGCCAGCCGTTTCCTGCCATTGCCAGACGGGTGATCATTCCCACTCGATCGTCGCCGGCGGCTTGCCCGAGATGTCGTACACCACCCGGTTGATGCCGCGCACTTCGTTGATGATCCGGTTCGACACCTTGCCGAGCAGGCTGTGCGGCAGTTCGGCCCATTGCGCGGTCATGAAGTCCTGCGTTTCGACGGCGCGCAGGGCGACGACGTATTCGTAGGTGCGGCCGTCGCCCATGACCCCGACCGACTTGACCGGCAGGAAGACGGCAAAGGCCTGGCTGGTTTTCTCGTACCAGCCGGCGGCCCGCAGCTCGTCGATGAAGATGGCGTCGGCACGGCGCAGCAGGTCGGCAAATTCGGCCTTCACTTCGCCAAGAATGCGCACGCCAAGGCCGGGGCCGGGGAAGGGGTGGCGATAGACCATGTCGTGGGCCAGGCCGAGGGCGACACCGAGTTCGCGGACTTCGTCCTTGAACAGCTCGCGCAGCGGTTCGAGCAGCTTGAGATTGAGTTCTTCGGGCAGGCCGCCGACGTTGTGGTGGCTCTTGATGGTGTGTGCCTTCTTGGTCTTGGCGCCGGCGGACTCTATTACATCGGGGTAGATCGTTCCCTGCGCGAGCCATTTGGCGTTGGCGAGCTTCGCTGCCTCGGCCTGGAAGACCTCGACGAACTCGCGGCCGATGATCTTGCGCTTCTGCTCGGGATCCGAGACTCCCTGCAGGTGGCCCATGAACTGCGCGCTGGCGTCGACATGCACCACCTTGACGCCAAGATTGCGGGCAAAGGTGTGCATGACCTGCTCGGCTTCGTTGAGGCGCAGCAGGCCGTTATCGACGAAAACGCAGGTCAGCTGGTCGCCGATCGCGCGCTGGATCAGCGCTGCGGCAACCGACGAATCGACGCCCCCCGAGAGGCCGAGGATGACCTCCTCGTGGCCGACCTGGGCACGAATCCTGTCCACCGCCTCGCCGACGTAGTCGGGCATGTTCCAGTCGTGGCCGCAGCCGCAGATGTCGCGCACGAAGCGGCCGAGGATGTCCTTGCCCTTGAGCGTGTGCGTGACCTCGGGATGAAACTGCACTGCGTAGAGCCTGCGCTCCTCGTCGGCCATGGCGGCGATCGGCGTCGATGCGTTGCTGCCGATCAGCTTGAACCCCGGCGGCAGGGTGGTGACCTTGTCGCCATGGCTCATCCAGACGTCGAGCAGCCCGTGCCCTTCGCCGTTGCATCGGTCCTCGATTCCCCTGAACAACGCCGAGTGGCCGCGGGCACGCATTTCGGCGTAGCCGAATTCGCGATTGCTCGAGCTTTCGACGCTGCCTCCCAGTTGCGCAGCCATCAGGTGCATGCCGTAGCAGATGCCGAGAACCGGGACGCCGAGTTCGAATACCACTTGCGGGGCCTTGAAATCCTCGACGTCATAGACCGAATTGGGGCCGCCGGAGAGGATGATTCCCTGCGGCGTGAAGTCGCGGATGAACGCCTCGGAGACGTCGTAGGGATGCAGCTCGCAGTAGACCTGCTGTTCGCGGACGCGGCGGGCGATCAGCTGCGCGACCTGCGAGCCGAAGTCGAGGATCAGGATTCTCTGGTGGGACATGGCGACGCCTCAAATGAAGCGGGCGGCCCGTGGCCGCCCGTGAATCGTCGATCGATGCTCAATCGACGTGGTAGTTGGGGGCTTCCTTGGTGATCTGTACGTCATGGACGTGCGACTCGCGGACGCCGGCGGAAGTGATCTGGACGAAGGTCGCCCGCTCGTGCATTTCGGCGATCGTCCGGCAGCCGAGGTAGCCCATCGACGAGCGCAGGCCGCCCATCAGCTGATGAATGACTGCCAGCACCGAACCCTTGTAGGGAACGCGGCCCTCGATGCCTTCGGGGACCAGCTTGTCGACGTTGGCGGTTTCTTCCTGGAAATAGCGGTCGGCAGCGCCGGCGGCCATGGCTCCGATCGAGCCCATGCCGCGGTAGGATTTGTACGAGCGTCCCTGGAAAAGCTCGACCTCGCCGGGCGCTTCCTCGGTGCCGGCGAAGAGGCCGCCGAGCATGACGGCGTTGCCGCCGGCGGCAATCGCCTTCGAGATGTCGCCCGAGTAGCGTATGCCGCCGTCGGCGATCATCGGCACGCCGCAGTCCTTGAGGGCGTCGTGGACGTTCTGGATGGCGGTGATCTGCGGGACGCCGACGCCGGCGACGATGCGCGTGGTGCAGATCGAGCCCGGACCGATTCCCACCTTGACGCCGTCGGCCCCATGGTCGACCATCGCCAGCGCGGCTTCCGCGGTGGCGATGTTGCCGCCGATCACCTCGACGCCGGGGAAGTTCTTCTTGATCCACTTGACGCGGTCGAGCACGCCCTGCGAATGGCCGTGTGCGGTATCGACGACGAGGACATCGACGCCCGCTTCAGCGAGCAGTTCGACGCGTTCTTCGGTGCCCGGGCCGACCCCGACGGCGGCGCCGGCACGCAGGCGCCCGGAGGCGTCCTTGCTGGCGTTCGGGTGTTCGGTGGTCTTGATGATGTCCTTGACGGTGATCAGGCCGCGCAGTTCGAAAGCGTCGTTGACCACCACCACGCGTTCGAGACGATGCTTGTGGATCACCGCCTTGCCTTCCTCGACGGTGGCCCCTTCGGGAACGGTCACCAGCCGACTCTGCGGCGTCATGATGTTGCTCACCGGTTGGTCGAGGTTGGTTTCGAAACGCAGGTCGCGGTTGGTCACAATGCCGACGACGACCCGGCCGTCGAGTACCGGCACGCCAGAGATCTTGTGCAGGCTGGTGAGCGCGAGCACGTCACGCACCGACATTTTCGGGGAAACGGTAATCGGGTCCTTGAGGATTCCCGATTCGAAACGCTTGACCTTGGCGACTTCGGCCGCTTGCGCCTTGGGCGTGAGGTTCTTGTGCACGATTCCGATGCCGCCTTCCTGCGCCAGGGCGATGGCCAGGCGCGCCTCGGTGACCGTGTCCATGGCCGCCGAAACGAGCGGCAGATCGAGGCTGATGTTGCGCGTCAGACGCGTTTTGAGCGTCACGTCGCGGGGCATTACGGAAGAATGGGCGGGAACGAGGAGCACGTCGTCGAACGTCAGCGCCCGTTGGATTAAACGCATAGCCTTTGATCCGAGGTCACAAAAACGTATTATACAGCGTGCTCCCTTACCGCTGACCGCCCATGAAGCGCATTGCTCTTGCTGCCGCCACGCTGCTTGCCGCCTTCGCCGCGCAGGCACAGATCTATCAATGGCAGGACGAAAACAACAAGACGGTGATTTCCGACCGACCGCCGCTTGGGAAGGTCAAGGGCGAGCGGCAAATCGAAGCCGAGGCACCGGCGGCAGCCGGCGGAAACGGCAAGACGCTGGCGGACCGCGAGATGGACTTTCGCAAGCGGCAGAAGGAAGCCCGGGAAGGCGCCGAAGAGGCCGACAAGGAGCGGCTCGTCGCTGCGCAGAAGAAGGAACACTGCGACGAGGCGCGTCGCTCGCTGCAGATGCTGGAGTCCGGCGAGCGCGTGGCGATGCGTGACAGCAGGGGCGAACGCTACTTTCTGGATGACGCCCAGCGCGCGCAGGAGATCGTCAAGTTGCGCCAGGACGTGCAGGTCAACTGCCGCTGAGCGAAACACGCGCGAAACACGCGCAAAAGACGCACAAAACGGCAGAAAACCACGGCAAGCGAGGTCGGCTACTCGCCCTCGCCAGCGCCTTTTTTCATGACCTTGCCTTCGGCGGCGCGCTGCTTGCGCACTTCTTTCGGATCGGCGATCAGCGGCCGGTAGATCTCGACGCGGTCCTGATCGCGCAGCACGGCGTCGGCTTTGCTGAGTTTGCCGAAAATGCCGATCTTGTTCCTGGCGAGGTCGATTTCCGGGTGCTTGTGCAGCAAGCCCGAAGCGTCAATCGCCTGCCGCACGGTGCTGCCGGTCGGTAGCTGCAGCTTGACCGGCTGCTGCTTGTCCGGCAGGGCGTAGATGACGTCGATGGCGAGCAGTTCAGGCATGGGGCAAGCCGTGCACTTCGTTGGCGCGTTTCACGAAGGCATCGACGAAGGTGTTGGCGATCTGGCTGAACACCGGACCGATGACTTTTTCGAACATCTTGCTGGAAAACTCGTACGACAGCTGGAACTCGATCTTGCACGCGTAGTCGGCCAGCGGCTTGAAGCGCCACAGACCGTCAAGGCGGCGGAACGGGCCATCGACCAGGCGGATTCTCATCCACTGTGGCGACTCCTTGTCGTTCTCGGTGGTGAAGTGCGAGCTGACATTGCGGTAGCTGATGTGCAGGGTGGCGACCGTTTTCTGCTCGTCGCGAAACTCGCAGCGCGTCTGGCTGCACCACGGCAAAAATATCGGATAGTCCTCGACGCGGTCGACAAGGTCGAACATCTGCTGCGATGAACGTTCGATCAACACCGATTTCTTGACCATGGCCATCCTCTGCCGTACTCCGTCAATCCTGTAGAATCAAACATTCTAGCATTCCACACCTTCAATTTCCCGAGAAAAGGCACCATGAGCATCGTCGCCAACAAGAAGGCTTTTCATGACTATTTCATAGAAGAGAAGATCGAGGCGGGCTTGGTTCTGGAAGGCTGGGAAGTGAAGGCGATTCGCGCTGGCCGGGCGAGTATCAAGGAGGCCTATGTCGTCGTCCGCAATGGCGAGGTTTTCCTCTTCGGGATGCACATTACGCCGCTGATGGAGGCGTCGACGCACGTCAAGCCGGACGCGGTGCGCACCCGCAAGTTGCTCCTGCACGCCAAGCAAGTCAGCAGGATGATCGGCCAGGTCGAGCGGGCGGGCTATACGCTGTTGCCGCTCGACCTGCATTTTCAGCGCGGGCGCATCAAGGTCGAGATTGGTCTCGCCAAGGGCAAGAAGCAATACGACAAGCGGGAAGCCGACAAGGACCGCGACTGGGTGCGTGAAAAGGCGCGCCTGATGCGCGCCAAGGTCTAGTGTAGTGCAGCATTCTTGATGAGACTTTTGGCGACGGCTGAAAGCAGGGCGAAAACCCTGTGGTGGCTGAAACTCGCAGGGTCCGTGCCGGGGCGGCCCGCGTCGCCACCCCTGACGATCGTGCCCCACACCCCGTCATTGCGAGGAGGCGAAGCCGACGCGGCAATGACGAGCGCGCTGGCGTGGTGCCGCCTTAGCTGAAGTGGCGCAGGGAGCGCTGCTGTCGCTGCTCCGAATCGGCAGCTTCCTCGAGTCGCTGGCGGACAAAGGCGATGTGTGCCTGCGCCGCCAGGCGGGCGGTTTCCGGCTGGCGGGCGCGAATCGCGTTGCGGATTGCCAGATGCTGCGCCATCAGTTGCCGCCCGGTCTCCGCGCTGACCGCGATCTCGCGAAGGTTGCGTCGTACATGCTCGTGCAGCAGTCGCAGGACACTCCCCACCAGATGACCGAAAAGCACGTTGTGCGCCGACTCGGCAATGGTCAGGTGAAAAGCGACATCGGCAGCGACCTGCGCATGGCGGTCGTCACTGGCGTAGGCGGCGTCGAGTTTCACGTACGCCTGTTCGAGACGTTCCAGGTCGCTCTCGGTTGCCCGCCGCGCGGCCAGTTCGGCGGCCGACGCCTCGATCAGGTAGCGGAATTCAAGGACATCTTCCTGCAGGCAGGGGTGTTGATCGATCAGTTGCTGCCAGGGATCCGCGAAGCTGGCTTCGAGCCGGTCGGTGACATAGGTACCGCCGCCGTGGCGGCTGACCAGCAGGTCCCGCGAGACGAGCTTCTTGATGGCTTCGCGCAGTGACGGGCGCGAGACACCCAGTTCGATGGCCAGTTCGCGTTCGGCGGGCAGGCGGTCGCCGGGTTTCAGGGAGCCCTCGAGAATGCGCGTCTCGATCTGATGGGCGACGGCATCCGGGATGCGCGGGAGGGTGAGCTTGGCATAATTCATGTTAATTTGTCGGGGTCCTTGGCGCGCGCGCCAGAATTGTCGCCGGTGAGCAGTGGTCTTACCAATTCTCTCCCTGGCGAAGTCTGAGAATATTTTGCTGGCCTCTTCGCTTTGCCAATCAGATCAGGCAAGTGTAACGTCAAAGGCTGGGCTAATGGTGTGCAATGGCACCAAAACTGCGGTAGATTGACAAAAGCGCGGGGCGCAATTAGAGTGGCGTGCAATTGGTCTTACCACTTTTGCGGGCAATGGCAGAGGAGACGAGCATGAACGCAACAGGCAGCCGCCACTATCCGGACAAGCCGGCCAAGGTCTACCTTTTTGGCACCTGTCTGATCGACATGTTTTGCCCGGAAGCGGGAATGAATGCCGTCCACCTGCTCGAGCGCGAGGGAATCGAGGTGCTTTTTCCGGCCGACCAGACCTGCTGCGGGCAGCCGGCGCACAGCAGCGGCTTTCCCGAACAGGCGCGCGCCGTCGCCCTGGCGCAGTTGCAGCTCTTTCCAGAACCCTGGCCAGTGATCGTTCCCTCCGGTTCCTGCGCGGGCACCATGCGCCACCACTATCCGGAGATGTTTGCCGACGATGCGCGCCTGCAGGCGCAGGCCAGCGCGCTCGCCGAGCGAGTTTTCGAACTCAGCGAGTTCCTGGTGCAGGTCGCCAGGGTCAGTCTGACTGATCGGGGTGGGCCGGCACGTGTCGCATTGCACACTTCATGCGCGGCGCGGCGCGAGATGGGCACGCACGAGCACGGCCGTGCACTGCTGGCGCAGCTGGCGGCGGTGGAAGTGGTGATCCACGAACACGAATCGGAGTGTTGCGGTTTCGGGGGCACCTTCTCGCTGAAGCACCCGGCGATCTCGTCGGCGATGGCTGGCGACAAGGTCGACGCGCTCAAGGAGACCGGTGCCGAAACTTTCCTGTCCGCCGATTGCGGCTGCATGCTCAGCCTGAACCACACCTTGCAGAAACGGCGTGACGGTTTTCAAGGCCAGCACCTGGCGACTTTCCTGTGGCAGAGGACGGGCGGCGAAGGGGGGCAGCGATGAGCGCGCGTGACAACATCCTGCGCCGGCTGCGCGCCGCGCCGCAAGGCGAGGCGCCGCTGGCGCCCGACGTGCCGGCTTTCTACGCGGCGGTCAGCGCCTCGGCGCCGCCCAGCACGCGGGCATCGAGAATCGAGCTGTTCTGCGAGAAAATGGCTTTTTGGCGCGGCGAGGTCGTCCGCGTGAGCCGCGCCAACTGGCCGCAAAAGCTGCGCGAGATCTGTGCAGAAAAGGGCGTGCGCTCGCTCCTCCACGGCGAAGCGAGCGTGCACGCCGAAGCGCTGAAGGCAGCCGGCATCGCCGGGCTCAAGCCTTACGATCGCCCGCTCGGCGAGTGGAAGAAGGAGCTCTTCGAAGACACCGACGCCGGCTTCACCTCGACCCGCGGCGGTATCGCCGAAACCGGCACGCTGATCGTCTGGCCGGACGCCAGCGAGCCGCGGCTGATGTCGCTGGTGCCGCCGATCCATTTCGCGCTGCTCGACGCCGACCAGCTTCACGACACGCTCTTCGACGCCATGCACGCGCAGCGCTGGAGCGACGGCATGCCGACCAATGCGCTGCTGGTTTCCGGTCCGTCGAAGACCGCCGACATCCAGGTCACCCTGGCCTACGGCGCGCACGGTCCGAAGGAGCTGGTGGTGCTCTTGCTGGTCAATGAGGAGGAAATGCAATGAACAGCCAGCCGCTCGATTTCGTCCCGGCCAGCGAGTTCAAGCAGCGGGCTGCCGACGCCGTCGCCGACGACCACCTGCGCAAGAGCTTCCGCGGCGCGATGGACTTCCTGATCGGCAAGCGTGCCGCCCAGTTTCCCGATCCTGCAGCGCTCGAAAGCCAGCGCTCGCTTGCCGAGCACATCCGCAAGTACAGCCTGGCGCGGCTGCCCGAGCTGCTCGAACAGCTCGAGCGCAAGCTGACCGAAAACGGTGTGCAGGTGCACTGGGCCGAGACTGGCGAAGAAGCCTGCGCGATCATCGTCGGCATCGCCCAGCGTCACTCGACGAAACTGATGGTCAAGGGCAAGTCGATGGTCAGCGAGGAGGTCGAGCTCAATCACGCCATGGCCGACGCCGGTATCGACGCGCTGGAGAGCGACATGGGCGAGTACATCGTCCAGCTCGACGGCGAGAAGCCCTCGCACATCATCATGCCGGCGATCCACAAGACCAAGCAGCAGATCGCCCGCCTGTTCGCCGACAAGGTGCCCGGCGCCGGCTACACCGAATCGGTCGACGAACTGATCGGCATCGGCCGCGCCGTGCTGCGCGAGAAGTTCATGAGCGCCGAGGTCGGCCTGTCGGGCGTCAACTTCGCCGTCGCCGAAACCGGTACCCTGTGCCTGGTCGAAAACGAGGGCAACGGGCGCATGTGCACCACCGTTCCCGAGGTGCATATTGCGATCACCGGCATCGAGAAAGTGGTCGACAAGCTCGAACACGTACCGCCGCTGTTCGGCCTGCTGACCCGCTCGGCAACCGGGCAGGCGATCACCACCTACTTCAACATGATCAGCGGTCCGCGCAAGCCGGGCGAGAAGGACGGCCCCGGCGAGATGCACCTGGTGCTGGTCGACAACGGGCGCACGCAGGCCTACAGCGACGAACAGCTGCGCTCGACGCTGCAGTGCATCCGCTGCGGCGCGTGCATGAACCATTGCCCGGTGTATACGCGCATTGGCGGCCACGCCTACGGCACGACCTATCCCGGTCCGATCGGCGAAATCATCTCGCCGCACATGCTCGGCCTGAATGCCACCCACGTCCTGCCGACCGCGTCCAGTCTCTGCGGTGCCTGCGGCGAGGTCTGCCCGGTGCGCATCCCGATTCCAGAGTTGTTGGTCCGCCTGCGCGAGGAGGCGCAGCACGATGCGCGTCCCGGACACGCACCGCTGCGCGGTCAGGGCGCCGCCAAGAGCCGCCTGGTCGATGCCGTGTGGTCGGGGTGGGCAGCCCTGTACACGCGCCCGGCGCTGTATCGGGCCTTCGGCTGGCTGGCGACGCGTTTCCGTGCGCTGACCCCGCCGATGCAGGGCGGCTGGACCGTCAGCCGCACGCCGATGAAGCCGGCAGCGCGAACGCTGCACGAGCTGATGGCGGCGAGAAGAAAACGGTGACGCGGTCGCTCGGCGCCGGCGGCCCGCGCTGCGCGGTGGCGGTGCTGCTCCGGTGATTCCCGGTCGCGGCGCAATAGACTGAGAACGCATAACCGGCGAACTTTTTATTCTTTTGCAGTCTTTGGAGTTTGCGCTACCTTGGCGCGCCCGGTTCGTCTCCACCTATTGCAAAGACCCGTCGATGCCGCTTCCCGAGTCCCTCCACGCCGTGATTGTCGGCCTGACCCTGATCGCCCTGTTTGCGTGTTTCGTACGCGAATGGCTGAAGCCGGATATCGCGGTGATGAGCGCAGTGGCCCTGCTCATGGCCCTCGGCCTGCTGTCTCCGAAGCAGGTGCTCAGCGTGTTCAGCAACAGCGCGCCGATTACCATTGCCTGCCTGTTCATCATCAGCGGGGCGCTGAGCAAGACCGGTTGCGTCGATCGTCTCGGTGACTGGCTGGGGGCGATGGCCGGCCGCAGCGAGCGTCGGCTGCTGTTGGCCATGCTCGCCGTAGGTTTGCTGGTGTCGCCGTTCATCAACAATACGCCGGTGGTGATGGTGATGATTCCGGCGGTGATCTCGATGGCCGGGCGATACGGCGTCGCACCATCGCGGCTGCTCATTCCTCTCTCGTACGCGACCATTCTCGGCGGCATGATCACCATGGTCGGGACCTCGACCAACATCCTCGTCGATGGCGTTGCGCGCCAGCAGGGGCTCGCGCCGTTCCGGATGTTCGAGGTCAGTGCTCCGGCCATCGTCATCGCCTTGATCGCCTGTGCCTTGATTCTCTGGCTTGCGCCGCGCTTCCTGCCCGCGCGCGAAACGCTGACGCAGCAGTTCACCGGCAGTGGCGACCGCCTGTTCATGAGCGAGCTGTTCGTGCCGGAAGGCTCGCACCTGGCCGGACAAACCCTGCACCAGGCGCGCCTGGCCAACGGCACGATCAAGGTGTTGAAGCTGTTTCGCGGCGACGACGAGTGCTCCGCACCATCGCCAGAGACCGCACTGATGGTCGGCGACCGCCTGGTGGTTCACAGCCGCAGCAGTGCGATGATGGATCTGCGCAGCAGTACCGATCTGATGGGGGTACAGGCGCAGGTGACCGATCGGCATGACCTGGAAACGCTGCGCCGGCGTGGCGTGTTGATGGTCGAGGCGATCGTCGGCCAGACCTCACGCTACGTCCTGCGCCCGATCCGCGACCTCGACCTCGCCGCCCGCTACGGCATCCATCTGGTCGCCGTGCATCGCAAGAACGCCTCGATTGCCGACATCGGCGACGACTTTCAACTGCAGTTCGGCGATGTCCTGCTCGTCGAAGGAACGCTGGCCCAGGTCAAGCGCTTCTGCGAAAACGGCGATCTGTTTGCCATCACCGAGGGGCACGCGCCGGCGAACAATCATCGCCAGGCACCGATCGCGCTGGCCACCATCGTCGGCGTGATGACGCTGGCGGCGTTCAACGTGATGCCGATCGAAGGGCTGGCGATCATCGGCGCGGTGGTCGTCGTGGCGACGGGCTGCCTGCGCGCCGACGAGGCCTACAAGTCGATCGAGTGGCCGATTCTGGTGCTCATTTTCGGCATGTTGGCACTGAGCATCGCCATGCACGGTTCCGGGCTCGACCGATTGCTGGCCAGCGCACTGGTCGACGTCGGGGGGGGGGTTGTCGCCGTGGATGATGCTCTCGCTGGTGTTTCTGATCACCTCGATAGCCACCGAGTTCATCAGCAACAATGCCGTGGCGGTGTTGTTCACGCCGATCGTGATCGGCATCGCCGAGCATCTGGGCGTCGATCCGCGCCCCTTCGTCGTCGCCGTGATGTTTGCCGCCAGCGCCAGCTTCGCAACGCCGATCGGTTACCAGACCAATACCTTGGTCTACACCGCCGGCAATTACCGCTTCACCGATTTCGCCCGCCTCGGCATCCCGCTCAATCTGCTGGTCTGGCTTGCGGCGAGCGTGCTGATCCCCGTTTTCTGGCCGCTGACGGCGGTTTGAGCGAAGGCGCTTGTGTCGTGTTTCATTCTTGATGCGACTTTTGGCGACTGCTGAAAGCAGGGCGAAAACCCTGTGGCGGCTGAAACTCGCAGGGTCCATGCCGGGGCGGCCCTCGTCGCCACCCCCGGCGCTCATGCCCCACACACCGTCATTGCGAGGAGGCGAAGCCGACGCGGCAATCCAGAGGTTTTGCTGTTCGCGTGGTCGATGCGGTGGAAGATAGCAAGAGGAGGGGACTGGATTGCCGCGTCGGCTGCGCCTCCTCGCAATGACGAGCGGGCTGACGTGTTGCCGCCTTTCCCGACGAGACTTTCAGCAAGCCCGACAGAGCAGCGCGCAACCCCTGTGGTGGCTGGGATGTCTATGTTCCACCCAGCGTGCAACACTACATCAGCGCCCTTCGCCCGTTTCGCTTGCGCTTCGTTCGCTTGCTTTCCGTCAGGCGAAAAAAAGCCGACGCAGGGCGTCGGCTTTTCCGTGTTGCGATGAAGCGATCAGGCAGTCTTGCGGCGGCGCGAGGCACCCAGACCCGCCAGGGCAAGGCCCAGCAAGGCGAGTGAAGCGGGCTCCGGAATCTGGCCTGGCGTACCGGGCGTGGTGTCGGTCGTCACCGCGTTCTGGCTCATCTGAACGTTGCCGGTACTGGCGAAGGTCAGGCCGGTGACGAAAGCCAGGGGATCCAGGGGGTCGAGCATTGCGCTGGTTTCGATCCCGAGAATACGGAAGCGATCGACACCGAGGCCACCGAAGAAATGCTCGATTCCGGCGGTGAGGGTATCTTCGAGCAACCAGTTGCTGCCGTTCCACAGATAGAGGTCAAAGAGGCCATCGCCGATATTTGGCAGCAAGACCGACGCGAACAGCGGGCCGGAGCTGACCAGGTAGTCGTAGCCCGTGGCGACGATCGGGTCAATGAAGATCCGCTGATTCAAGACGATGTTGAAGTTGAAGTCCCAGCCGTTCGCAGTGGCGACCGGCAAGAGCGGGTTGCTGGCGCTTGATCCGTTGGGCGGCGTGCCGCCATCGCGAAAAGCAAAGGTCCACAATCCCGGCGAGGCGAGAGCAACGTTGCTGGTGTTGACCAGTTGCAGGACGTCGTTGGTGAAAGAACCCGGCAAGGCGAAGAAGTTGGTGCCGTCGCCGGCGTCAAAGCCCGCCTGCGCCGGGGTGCCGCCGAGTCCGGCGACGCCGCCGCTCGCGCTGCCGGTGGTCCATTGCAGGATGTTGTAGCGGAAGTCGGCATCGAAATTGCCGGCGCCCGTCTCGGCCCGGTTGCGCAGGACGAGCTGGAAGTCATTGATCTTGTCGACGTTCCGGTTGTAGTAGCCGACCTGGTCCCAGGTCACGACCACGGTATTCGCATTGGGCGAAGCGACATAAACGTTGTTGCTGAAAGGAGGGCCGCCGGTCTGGCCGCGGGTGTCAACGTCTGCCCAAAACGGCGCGATCATCGGCTGGTTCGAGATCGGGAAGGCCTGGGGGGTGAATGAGCCTACCTGAGAATTGAAGGTGATGTTGCCGTTGTTGTTGATATAGAACTGGTTGTAATTATTGCCGAAGAAATTGACGTCGAAGGGCAGGTTGATCAAGTTCGACGAGCCGTCATCGTTGGCCAGCATGGCGAGATCGCCGTAATTGCGATCGCCGCCGAAGCCGTTCAACAGCGGCACGGCGAGTGCGCCTTGCGTTCCGGCCGCCATCAGCAGGGCTGCAATGGCGAGTTTCTTGATGCTTGGGGTTTTCATGGTGCCTCCTTGGCTGGATCATGGGCAACGCCGAAACGGGTCTTCAGCGGTGGTGATTTTCTGAGGTGGATGCTCCGCGGGAAGGATATAAACGGAGTTTCTGCATGAGAGTACAAAGCATAAGTCGTGCCAATTTCTTTGGCGATTGACTATCCATTGAAAAACAATGTCTTGAAAGGGGCGTGTGGGAATCCGCCCGTGGTCGTGTACCGCGGGCTGTAAAATTTTCCGACAAATAAGGGAAAATAATCGACTCAGGGCGCGTGCACGGCACGGCATTTTTCGGGCGGGGCGTGAATAATTTCCTGTCTTTTTTTGCCGGCGAAGGTGGCGCGCGGCAAGGGCGGCCAGGGCGGCAAGGGCGGCAAGGGCGGCCAGGGCGGCCAGGGCGGCCAGGGCGGGAACGAACAGGCGCCGCTACTCGGCCAGGGCGGCGCGAAAGCGGCGGCTGCGGAGCGGTCGGCAGGGTGGCGGCGAGCACGGCGCCGGCGCCGGAACGAGGCGAGCATCGCCCCGTTGCCGGAATTTCCGGGTGCCGCCGCGACCGCGGGCGATGATCAGAGGCGCGGGCGTGCGGGGTGCGCCGCTTTCAGTCGCCGCTGACGCGGGGTGCGGTAAGGACGTCGGGGCGCAAGGCCCTTTCGAGTTCCTCGCGCGTCATCAAGCCTTTCTCCAGCACCAGCTCGGTGACGCTACGACCGCTGCGCAGGGCCTCGCGCGCCACCCAGGTGGCGTTCTGGTAGCCAATGTGGGGATTCAGCGCGGTGGCCAGTCCGGCCGAACTGCGTACCCGCTCGGCGAGCAGTTCGCGGTTGGCGGTAATCCCCTTGATGCAGTTCTCGGTGAGCGTCCGGCAACCGGCGGCGAGGTGCTCGATGCTCTTGAACAGCGAGTGGCCGATGATCGGTTCGAAGGCGTTGAGCTGCAGTTGCCCGCCTTCCGAAGCCATGGTGATGGTGACGTCGTTACCGATGACTTCGAAGGCAATCTGGTTGACCACCTCGGGGATGATCGGGTTGACCTTGCCCGGCATGATCGACGAGCCGGCGGCCCGCTCGGGAAGGTTGATTTCGTTCAGCCCGGCTTGCGGTCCGCTGGAGAGCAGGCGCAGGTCGTTGCACACTTTGGAGAGCTTGCAGGCGACGCGTTTCAGAACGCCTGACAACTGCACGAAGGAGCCGGTGTCCTGGGTCGCTTCGATGAGGTTGTGCGCGGGAACCAGGCGTACGCCGGCGAATTCCGAGAGCAGTTTGGTGGCCAGCTTGGCATAGCGGATGTCGGTGTTGATCCCCGTACCGATCGCCGTTGCCCCGAGGTTGACCTCCTGCACCAGCGCGATGGCCTCGTGCAGGCGCGTACTGTCTTCGGCGATCATCACCGCATAGGTCATGAATTCCTGGCCGAGGGTCATCGGCACGGCGTCCTGCAGCTGGGTGCGTCCCATTTTCAGCACATCGGCGAACTCGTTGGCCTTGGCCTCGAAAGCGTCGCGCAACGCGCTCATGGCGTCCAGCAGGTCCTTGATGGCAAAGACGATGGCCAGCTTGAGGGTGGTCGGGTACACGTCGTTGGTGCTCTGCGCCATGTTGACGTGGTTGAGCGGGTGCAGCTCTTCGTAGTCGCCCTTGGCGCGTCCCAGTTTCTCGAGGGCGAGGTTGGCGATGACCTCGTTGGCGTTCATGTTGGTCGAGGTGCCCGCACCGCCCTGAATGACATCGACAACGAACTGATCGTGGTACTTTCCGGCCTCGATATCCTTGCACGCGGCCATGATGACGTCGGCACGCCGGTCGTCGAGGTGGCCGAGTTTCTGGTTGGCGCGCGCGGCCGCGCGCTTGACGAGCGCTATGGCGCGTATGAGTTCGGGATAGCTGCTGATCGTCCGGCCGCTGATCGGGAAGTTTTCAATGGCGCGCAGCGTATGGATACCCCAATAGACGTCGGCGGGGACTTCACGGTCACCAAGCAGGTCGTGTTCGGTGCGAGTCATGGAAGAGGGCATGGTAGGGGTCCGGTTGAGAGAAGGGGTTATTGTCGTCTGCAGAGCGCCTCCGGGTGATGCTGTTTGCGAATTGTCGATGCTGCGTCTGCATGGGGCTTTCGACAGGGAAATCTCCGGCCGGTTCGGCCATCAGCGTGCCGCCGCGCCGACGCAGACGTTCCAGATGCGTTCGACCTCGGGACGGCTGAGCTCGGCCTGGCGATAGAGCGAGATCCCCAATTGCGCCGTGTGGCGGTCGTCGCCCGCGTGCACGAGGGCGCCGGCGGCAAGTTCGTCACGCACGGCGAGCTCGGGGATCCAGGCGATTCCTGCGCCGGCCAGGACGCCGCTCTTAAGCACGTCGGACATCGAGCACTCGTAGCGAAAATCCAGTCTTGCTGCGAGATCCTCGCGATCGATCACCGACGCCGTCAGGCGGCCGAGGTAGCTGCTGCTCGGATAGCAGAGATAGGGGAGTATCGCCTTGCCGGTCAGGGGATAACGCGCCGAACCATGGCTCTCCGGCGCACTCACGGGTACCAGCCGCTCGCTGGCCAGCGGCGCGGAGGGGTAGCGGTTCATCTGGGCCAGCGTCGGCAGTGCAGCGCTGCTGTACGCCAGCATCAGGTCGCAGTGTCCGGTGAGCAAGGCTTCGATGCAGCCGGCGACGTTATCGGCAATGACCCGCGCCTTGATTGCCCCTGTGCTGGCCTGCAAGCCGGCGTGCCAGTCGGCGAAGAAGCTGACGGCGATGGTGTGTGAGGCAGCGATGGAGACGATTTCCCCGGACTTTGGCATCAGCCCTTGCGCCTCCTCGCGCCCGTTGCGCAGGTTGTCCAGAGTCTCCTGGGCCGTCTTGCGGAAGGCGTCTCCGGCCGGAGTAAGGCTGATCGGAAAGAGGCTTCGATCGATGAGCACGGCGCCGACCCAGTATTCGAGATTGCGGATTCGCCGACTGAACGCTGGCTGGGTGACGTTGCGCAACTCGGCCGCGCGCGAGAAATTGCGGGTAATCGACAGGGTCAGGAAATCTTCCAGCCAGTTTACTTCCATGCAATCCTCCGTTTATTCTCCGCCGCCCTTGGCGTCACCTCCGGGATCAGTTTTCTCCATGTTAACCGGGAAGCGCTGGTCCCATGCAATGTTTGCATGGGCTGTTCAAGAATGGAACTGGACGAGGCGTCGAGCGCTCCGTATAAGATGCGGTCGAGGTCGATGAACGGGGCCTGAGTCCCGTGACTGCGCTGCTGCCCGCCTGGACCCTGCGGGTCCGGCAGCGTTTTGGGTCAGCTGATACGGCAACTTACCATGGCTCGGACGTCCCGAGCCCAGATCAGGAGGAAACGATGGGGAATTCACCGACACGCGCCCGCGGCGGGATGTTCGCATTCTGGACGGGTATGCAGCTCTGGAAACAGATTTTCATCGCCTTGACACTGGGCCTGGTCTTTGGCGTGGTGCTCAATCAGACGGGCAACGCGGACCTTGCCAAAAGCATCAAGCCGGTTGGCGACCTGTTCATCCGTGGCATCAAGATGCTGATCGTGCCGCTGATCTTCGTTTCCCTGGTCACCGGCGTGGCGTCGCTGCGCGATTTGTCGACCATGGGCCGCCTGAGCCTGAAGACCATCGCTCTCTATCTCGGCACGACGGCGGTGGCCATCACCATCGGCCTCGTTCTGGCGACGGTCTTCGAGCCGGGTGTGGGAATCGACCTCGGCGCTGGCAAGGCCGTCGTGGCCAAGGAGGCGCCCACGGCAGTGGATACGATTCTCGGCCTCGTACCGACCAATCCGATGGCGGCCTTTGCCGAAGGCAACGTCCTGCAGATCATCGTTTTCGCCATCTTTGTCGGTATATCGATCACGCTCGCCGGAGACGCTGCCAGGCACGTGCGCAACTTCTTCGAATCGGCTGCGGAGGTGATCTACAAGCTGACGTCGATCATCATTTCCTTCGCTCCCTACGGCGTCTTCGCACTGATGACCTGGGTCGCCGGTACCTACGGGATGGACGTCCTGGCCCCGCTGGCGAAAGTGATTGCCATGGTCTACGTCGGCTGCGTCATCCACGCCGTGGTCGTCTATGCCGGACTGATCAGGTTCGTCGCCGGCCTCAATCCGGTACGCTATTTCCAGGGCGCCGTCGAACCGATGATGGTCGCCTTCACGAGCACCTCAAGCTCGGGAACGCTGCCGGTGACGATGATGTCCTGCGAGCGCAACCTGGGTGTCTCGCGTAGCGTTTCAAGCTTCGTGTTGCGCCTCGGCGCGACCATCAACATGGATGGTACGGCCCTGTATCAGGGAGTTTGCGCCGTGTTCATCGCGCAAGCCTACGGCCTGGACCTGAATTCCAGCCAGTACCTGACGATCATCCTTACGGCCACCCTGGCGTCGATCGGGACGGCTGGGGTCCCCGGCGCCGGACTGATCATGCTTTCTCTCGTGCTGACCTCGGTCGGCTTGCCGCTGGAGGGGGTGGCGATCATTGCCGGCATCGACCGCATCCTCGACATGGCCCGTACGGCGCTGAACGTGACCGGCGACTGCGCAGTCGCTTGCGTGGTTGCCCGCAGCGAGGGCCAACTCGATGAGACGGTCTTCAACCGCGCACATGTTCTCCGCGCCGACGCCGATGTCGTCGGCGCCCCGGAAGCGGTCGCGGCGCCGTCCTCGCAATCCACCAATTGAGCGGCCGGAGGGGGCGCGGGTAGTCTTCGCTCCCTCTGCGCGCTCCAGCCTTCCCTTTTCAGGTACGTGATGAGCAAGCGGCGATTCGCGGCGACCAGTGACAGCAAGACCCTGGGTAAGCACCGCTATGGCGTGGTCGGCGGCCTGGGGGTCGTCGCCGGCGCCGACCTGCTGCTGAAGATGATTGGCGCGACTCAGCGCAGGCCGGACATGCGTGACGTCGACATCGCTTTCGAGCAGCGGCACTTCGATAGCGGGCCAAGCATTGCCGACGAGAATTACAATCCAGGCCGGCGCAAGTTCTACGTCTACAACACGCTCAAGGACATGGAGGCGCGCGGCATCGACACCGCCCTGGTGCCGTGCTTTGTGTCACACACCTTCCTGAGCGAGATCACGCCCGAGCTCGACATGCGCGTGATCAGCCTCTTTGACGCCTTGCGTGACTGGCTGGCGCGCGAGCATCCGGCGCTGCAGACGATTGGCGTATTGACCTCGACCTACGTGCAGAAATCGGCAATCTTCGAGCGCCAGTTGGGCTCCCGATACCAGATCGTCTACCCGCATCCGGCGGTGCAGTCCGACAAGCTGATGCGTGCCATCTACGGGCCCAGCGGGGTCAGGGCGGGACACCACGGCGGCGAGTGCGTCGAACTGCTCGCCGAGGCCTGTCATTGCCTGGTTGCCAGCGGTGCGCAGATCATCGTCCCCGGTCTGACCGAAGTGTCGGTCCTGATCGACTCGCTGCGCCCGCTGCTTGCCGTTCCGGTCGTCGATTCCAATCTCGTCTATGCCGAGTATGCGCTGGGCTGCGAAGCGGCGCCGCCGGTGCGCGAGTTCAAACTCGGGGTGGTGGGTGGCGTCGGGCCGGCAGCGACGGTCGATTTCATGCATAAGGTCGTGCGCCTGACCGGCGCTGCGCGCGACCAGGACCACATCAAGATGATGGTCGAGCAGAATCCGCAGATTCCCGATCGGACCGCCAACTTGATCGGCAGCGGCGCTGACCCGACGATCTCGCTGCTGGCCACCTGCAAGCAGCTCGAAGCGGGTGGCGCAAACGCCGTGGCCATCCCCTGCAACACGGCGCACGCCTTTGTCGACCGCATCCAGCCCTACCTCGGCATTCCGATCGTGAACATGCTGTCCGAAGTGGTTCAGCATATCCGCTCGCAGATGCCTGCCGTTGGCCGAGTAGGGTTGCTGGCCACGTCGGGAACGGTAAGCAGCGGCGTTTATCGCGAAGTTGCCGAGGCGGCAGGGCTGCGCCTGCTGGTTCCCGACGACGCGGTTCAGGATCTGGTCATGGCGGCGATCTACGGCGAGCGGGGGGTCAAGGCAGGATTCACCTCCGGCGTGTGCAGCGACCATCTGGCGACGGCGATCGACCACCTGGCCAGCAAGGGTGCCGAAGTGATCATTCTCGGCTGTACCGAACTGCCGCTGATTGCCATCGATGTCGGCGTACGGCGATCGATCGTTCTTCTCGATCCCACGGAAATCCTGGCCGCCCGCTGCGTCGCGCTCGCCGGCGCGTCGACCGTGGAAGTTCGTCGGTGAGGGGACGGACGTCCTCGCTTGCCTGATCGTGTGCGTCCGGCTATAGTCCGCCGGCGGTCCAGGTACCGCTTTGATTCTTGCTAGCGGCCGCGCTTCGACGCCGGCCGCGTTCAAGCTGCGGCCCACTCCGTGCTGTGGCGGGTCTTTACAGGGAGTTCCAATGGTCCACTTCTCGCGCCGCCTGGCGCTCAAAAGCGCGCTTGTCTGCGCCCTCGTCAGCTTGTTGTTCAACACCGCTGCGGCTGCTGACACCGTGCTGCGCGTCTCGGCGATTCCCGACGAGGCGCCGACCGAACTGCAGCGCAAGTTCGCGCCGCTCGGCAAGTATCTCGAGAAGGAACTGGGGATGAAGGTCTCCTTCGTTCCGGTGTCCGACTACGCGGCAGTCGTCGAAGCGCTGGCCAGCGACAAGCTCGATCTGGCGTGGCTTGGCGGTTTTACCTTCGTGCAGGCCAACATCCGTACCAAGGGAACGGCCATCCCGATCGTGCAGCGCGAGGAAGACGCCAGGTTCACCTCGAAGTTCATTACCGCCGACCCGAATATCAAGACACTGGCCGACACCCGGGGCAAGGTCTTCGCCTTTGGCTCGCCGTCGTCGACTTCCGGCCACCTGATGCCGCGCTACTTCCTGATGCAGGACGGCATCAACGCCGACAGCGACTTCAAGAACGTCGCCTTCTCGGGCGCGCATGACGCGACGGTGGCTTTCGTGGCTTCGGGAAAGGCCGACGCCGGGGTGCTCAATGCGTCGGTCTGGGCGAAGCTGGTCGAGCAGCAGAAGGTCGATGCGAAGGTGCGCGTGATCGCCACGACGCCGCCGTACTTCGACTACAACTGGACCGTTCGTGGCGATCTCGATCCGGCGCTGATCAGGAAGATCGAGGCGGCTTTCCTGAAGCTTGACGCCAGTAACTCGGAGCACGCCGAGATTCTCGCCCTGCAGAGGGCCACGAAGTTCATCCCGACAAAGAAGGAGAACTACGCCGGCATCGAGCAGGCAGCGAAAGCGGCTGGCCTGCTGAAGTAGTCCGCTTGTTTCACCTGCATGACGTTGGGTTGACGCACGGCAACGGCTTCGTCGCCCTGCGCGAGGTCGCCATGGCGGTTCAGGCCGGCGAACAGCTCGCCATCGTCGGTCCTTCGGGGGCGGGCAAGACCACCCTGCTGCGCCTGATCGGTGCCGCCCTGCGTCCGAGCAGGGGGTCCATCGATCTGCACGGGGGCGATCCGTGGACGCTGTCGGCGGCCGAGCTGCGCCGCTTGCGCGCGCGCATCGGCGTGGCGCATCAGGCACCCCCGCTGCCCCCGCGGCAGCGCGTGGTGACCGCGGTTCTCGCCGGCCGCCTCGGGCAATGGCCGTGGTGGAAGGGAATCGCCTCGCTGGCTTATCCCGTCGATATCGTCGGCGCACGCGCGGCGCTGGCGCGACTCGACCTCGGCGAACGGATTTTCGATCGCTGCGACCGCCTCTCGGGCGGTCAGCTGCAGCGCGTCGGCATTGCCCGCGTGCTTTATCAGCAAGCGCAGCTGGTCCTTGCCGACGAGCCGGTCTCTGCCCTCGACCCGGCGCTGGCGCTGCACACCGTGCAGGTATTGAGCAGCGACGCCGCGGCGCGCGGGGCGACGCTGGTCGCCAGTCTGCACGCGGTCGACCTGGCGCTGTCGTGTTTTCCGCGCATCGTCGGCATGCGCGACGGGCGGATCGCTTTCGACCGCCCGGCCGCCGAGGTCGACGAAGCGCTGCTGAGCGAGCTCTACGCCACCGAAGGCGGCGGCTTGCCACTGCTCGCTGGCGAGCCGGCAACGCTTCCGTCGCCGCTCGCCGCGGGTGGGCCACGGCGCGGCACCTGCTGGCGGTGAAGCACCCCCGCGACCCGGCAGCGCCCGGGCGGGTCGCCGCTCTGCTGCTGGCGATGGTCATCCTCTGGCCGCTGGCGGTGGTCGGCGAATTTCGGCCGTGGATCCTCTTCGAAGCCCAGAACCTGCGCGTCATGGGCGGCTTTCTCGCCGCTTTTCTGCCGCCGGCAAGCGGGAGCGAGTTTCTTGCCTATTTGGGCCGCGCGACGCTCGAAACGCTGGCCATCGCCAGCGCGGGCATCGCGCTGGCCTTCGTCCTCGCCGTGCCGCTGGCCATGGCCACGACGCAGGCCCTGTCGATTTCACGCCTCGGTCCGGGAGTGGGGCGGCGCCGTGCCGAATGGCTGCGGGCGGCCCTGCGGATGTTGCTGGTCGTGCTGCGTGGCCTCCCCGAGCTGGTCTGGGCGCTGCTTTTCGTGCGCGTCTTCGGCCTTGGGCCGGCCGCCGGCGTTCTGGCGCTGGGGCTGACCTACGGCGGCATGCTCGCCAAGGTCTATGCCGAAATCCTCGAGTCTGGCGACAGCCGGCCGGCGCGGGCGCTGCTCGAAGCCGGTGGCAGCCGCCTGCAGGCGCTGTGCTACGGCCTGCTCCCTGGTGCTGCGCAGGAACTGACTTCCTATACCGTCTATCGCTGGGAGTGCGCGGTGCGTGCTTCGGTGGTCATGGGCTTTGTCGGCGCCGGCGGGCTCGGCCAGCTCATGGATCAGTCGATGCGCATGCTCAACGGTGGCGAGGCGGCCAGCATCCTGCTCACCTTCCTGCTCCTGGTGCTCGCCGCAGACGCGCTCTCCGGCCTGTTGCGCCGCCAGCTTGGCAACCCCGCTGCCCGCGCCGGTGCGCCGGCCGTCGGCCCACGGGCGCTGGCGTGGTTGCTGCTGCTCGGCAGTGCGTTGCTGGCCAGCTACGTGTGGCTTGACCTGGGGCTTGCCGCCCTGCTCAGCCGCGCGGCGCTGGCGTCGATGGCCGACTACTTTCGTGCTTTCTTCCCGCTCGATCTCTCGCCCGGCTGGTTGGCGAAAGTCGCCTGGGGGTCCCTGGAAACGGTCGCCATTTCCGCCCTGGGGACGCTGCTTGCGGCGTTAGCCGGCCTGCTCCTGGCCTTGCCGGCGTCGGGGCGCTACGGGCAGGGGCTGGAGCAGCTGACGCGTTTTCTGCTCAACGCCCTGCGCTCGGTGCCGGAACTGGTGTGGGCGACGCTGATGGCGCTGGCCGCCGGGCTTGGGCCGTTTGCCGGCATTCTGGCCTTGGCGCTGCATACCAGTGGCGTGCTCGGGCGCCTGTTCGCGGAGGCCCTGCAGAACGCGCCGCCACGGCCTCGCGACGCCCTGCTCGAAGCCGGCGCGCCGTCCGCTGCCGCGTTCCTCTACGGCACTCTGCCGGAGGTGTCGCCACAGCTCATCGCCTACTCGCTCTACCGCTGGGAAATGAACATCCGTATGGCAGCCATTCTCGGCTTCGTCGGTGCCGGTGGCCTGGGGCAACTGCTCTACGTCGAGCTGTCGCTCTTCCACTACGCGCAGGCAAGCACGGTGATCGCCGCCATGCTCGTCCTTTCGATTGCCGTTGACGCCGGTAGTGCCTGGCTGCGTCGCTGGCTGGCTGCGCCGGGCGCCTGAAGGCGTTGCCGGTGCTTGCCGGCGGCGCGGTCGCGCTTGCTGCGTTCCCGGCCGCCAAGTCATCTACACCCGGCCTACTTGGGCTGGGTGACGACGCGCAGGTAAGGCTTGAGCGTTGTCCAGCCGCTTGGATACTTGGCCCTGGCAGCTTCGTCCGACACCGACGTCGGGATGATCACGTCTTCACCCGGACGCCAGTTCACCGGCGTGGCCACCGTGTGCTTGGCGTTGAGCTGGATCGCATCGAGCGCTCGCAGGACCTCGGAAAAGTTGCGTCCGGCGCTCATCGGATAGGTCATGGTCATTTTTATCTTCTTGTCCGGACCGATCAGGAATACCGACCGAACGGTGGCGTTATCGACCGCCGTGCGCCCCGCCGCGTTGCCGCTGGCGTTGGGGTGAATCATGTCGTAGAGCTTGGCGACGACCAGTTCGGTATCGCCGATAAGCGGGTAGTTCAGCGCCGTGCCCTGGGTTTCGGCGATGTCGTCGGCCCAGCTCAGGTGATCTTCGACGCTGTCGATCGACAGGCCGATGACCTTGGTGTTGCGGCTGTCGAAATCTGGCTTGAGGCGGGCGAGATAGCCGAGCTCGGTGGTGCACACGGGGGTGAAATCCTTGGGGTGGGAAAAGAGGATGGCCCAGCTGTCACCGATCCATTCGTGGAAATGAATCGTGCCTTCGGTGGTCGGGGCAGTGAAGTCCGGCGCTTCGTCGCCTATGTGCAGGCCCATGGTTGGCTCCTTTTTGCTGTGCGTGGGAAAACAGGGGGAGGTAAACAGTGAGAATCAAGAGGTAAAGAGGGAAGCGCCAGCGTTGGCCGCCTGTGCGCTACTGCCTTTACCCCTGGTCGACTTGCCACCTTTCGATTGACCTACGGCTCTGCTCCCGAGTTCAACGGATACGCGGCCACGCGCCAGGCTTTCATGCCGCCGTCGAGGGCCACCACGTGCGGGAACCCCATCTCGCGGAGGGTGGCTGCGGCCAGAGTCGACACCTGACCCAGTTCGCAGCAGGTGAGGATGCGCCGCGTCGGGTCGGGCAGCTCCTGGTTGACCCGCAACTCGAGCTGACCGCGCGGCAGCAGGCGGGCGCCGGGAACATGGCCGCTTTCGTAGGCTTCGCGCTCGCGTACGTCGAGGACGATCAAGTCCTTGTCGGCGGCTTCGACGCGTGCCTTGAGCTCGGGCAGGGACATGAACGGCACTCGGGCAGCAGCCTCGGCGAGCAGCTGGGCGACCGACTTGCCACCGCTCATGTTGGTGCGCAGCGCCTCGGTGACATGCCTGGGCATCGACAGGTTGAGCTCGCGCATCATGTCGACGAAGGCGGCACGGTCACGCTTCTGCAGGCGCGGGTTGCTGGCGATTTCCTCGCCGATGGTCGAGCTTTGCCGGCCCTTGTAGTCGTGTGCCGGGAACACCCTGACGCTGGGCTCGAGTTTCAGCAGGCGCTGGAAGAGGCTGTCGTAGAGGGCTTCCGGATCGCCGCTGGGCAGGTCGGTGCGCCCCGTTCCGCCGATCAGCAGGGTATCGCCGGTGAACACGCAGTCCTCGATCTGCAGGCACATCGAGTCGCTGGTGTGACCGGGCGTGTGCATCACCTGCAGGCGTAGCCGCCCGAGCATCACCATTTCGCCGTCACCAATGCGCATATCGACGAAGGGCGCGGCACTCGTTCGGTACATCAGCACCGGCACGGCCAACTGTCGGGCCAGTTGCCGGGTCGCCGAGAAATGGTCGGCGTGGGTGTGGGTGTCGATCAGGTAACGGATACGCAGGCCGTCGCGGGCGGCGAGCGCCAGATAGTGGTCTATCTGACTGATTTCCGGGTCGATCAGTGCCGCCGAGCTGCTGTCGCTGCAGCCGACGAGGTAGGACTGGCAGCCGCCAGTGGCGATTTGTTCGAGAATCATTGCGTCATCCTCCTGTCTGGCCAAGGGAAGCCTCACCGCTGCGCAAGGCCGGGCAGCGCCCGGCGGGTGCTTGTGTGCCATGGTAGCGCAGCTTGGCGATGCTCGCGTGATGCAGAAAAGAAAGCGTGCGGCAGGTGTTTGGGCTACTTTGAGGTGAGGGGAATTGCGGCATTCCAATCCTGAAAGGGGAAACGGATGAAGGCGCTGTTCAGTCGTCCCGCAGGGCGATGGTCCATCGTTGCTGGTCGCGGCACCTGGCCACGGCTGCTGTGCTTGCTGGCGCTGCTGGCGATGTCGGGGCTGCCGGGCATGGCCGGCGCCGGCCCGGGCGTTGCGTCGGCTGCGCCGGTGATCGTGCTCACCGTCCAGGACGCAATCGGTCCGGCCAGCGCCGATTACGTCGTGCGCAGTCTGCAGCACGCGCGCGATCAGGGTGCGCCGCTGGTCGTCCTGCGGATCGATACGCCGGGTGGGCTGGATAGCGCGATGCGCCAGATTGTCCAGGCCATTCTAGCGTCGCCGGTGCCGGTGGTGTCCTACGTCAGTCCGCAGGGCGCGCGGGCGGCGAGCGCGGGCACCTACATCCTCTACGCCAGTCACCTTGCGGCGATGTCGCCCGCGACGACGCTGGGTGCCGCGACGCCGGTCTCCATCGGACTGCCGGGAGGCGCGCCGAATCGCCCGGAGCCGCCGCCCTCGTTGCCGGCGCCGGCAGCCGCGCCCGCTTCTAAGCCTGTTTCTGAGCCCGCTTCTAAGCCTGCTTCTGAGCCTTCTTCCAGGCCCGTTCCGGCCTCCGAACCCACTCCGGCGGCAGCACCGCTCGCCGGCGACGCGATGAAAACCAAGCAGATCAACGACGCTGCGGCGTTCATCCGCGGCCTCGCGCAGCAGCACGGTCGCAATGCCGAGTGGGCCGAGCGTGCGGTGCGCGAAGCGGTCACCCTGACCGCTTCCGAAGCCTTGCGCGAGAAGGTCATCGACGCCGTTGCCGTCGATCTTCCCGATCTGCTGAGCCAGATCGACGGTCGCAGCGTGCAGCTGCAGAGCGGCAGGCTGACGCTGGCCACGCGCGGTCTGGAGACGCTGGAGGTGCTGCCCGATGCGCGGCACCGGCTACTGTCGGTGATCGCCAACCCGAGCTTTGCGCTGATCCTGATGATGATCGGCATCTACGGCCTGATCTTCGAGTTCTCATCGCCGGGTTTCGGTGTTCCGGGCACGGTCGGCGCGATCTGCCTCTTGCTGGCCATGTTTGCGCTGCAGATGCTGCCGGTCAACTACGCCGGCCTGGCACTGATCGTGCTCGGTATCGGCTTGATGGCCGCCGAGTTACTGACGCCGACCTTTGGCGTACTCGGAGTCGGTGGCGTTGCCGCGTTCATCGCCGGTGGCCTGCTCCTTTTCGATCGTGATGTGCCGGGGTTGGGTGTGCCGCTGCCGCTGCTCTTCGGCCTGGCCGCCAGTTCCGCGGCGTTGATCCTGCTCGGCGGCAGCATGGCCCTGCGCGCACGCCGCGCACCGGTGGTCAGTGGGCGCGAGGAGATGATCGGCGCCAGCGGCGAGATCGCCTCGGTAGACGGCGACGAGGTCTGGGTACAGGTGCACGGGGAGCGCTGGCGCGTGCGCGCCAGCGGCCCGCTGCACGCGGGCCAGCACGTGCGCATCAGCGCCATCGACGGTCTGACGCTCGAAGTGCAGGCAAACGACGACTCTTCCTCAGCAAAAGGAGAAACACCATGATCTTCGAACTCAACCTGGGACTGGGCGGCGTCCTGGTGCCGATCTTGCTGATTCTGCTCATCGCCTCGCTGCGCATTCTGCGCGAGTACGAGCGCGGTGTGGTCTTCCAGCTCGGCCGTTTCTGGAAGGTCAAGGGGCCGGGACTGGTGATCGTCATCCCCGGCATTCAGCAGATGGTGCGCGTCGACCTGCGGGTGGTGACCATGGACGTCGAGCCGCAGGACGTGATCTCGCGCGACAACGTCTCGGTGAAGGTCAACGCCGTCGTCTTCTTCCGCGTCGTTGACCCGCAAAAGGCGATCATCCAGGTCGAGCAGTTCCTCATGGCCACCTCGCAGCTCGCGCAGACGACCTTGCGCGTCGTTCTCGGCAAGCACGAGCTCGACGAGATGCTGGCTGAACGCGAACGGCTTAATCTCGATGTGCAGAAGATCCTCGACGCGCAGACCGACTCGTGGGGAATCAAGGTCACCAACGTCGAGATCAAGCATATCGACCTCAACGAGTCGATGATCCGGGCCATCGCCCGCCAGGCCGAGGCCGAGCGCGAGCGGCGGGCAAAGGTGATTCACGCCGAAGGCGAAAAGGAAGCGGCAGCGGCACTGCTGGAAGCCGCGACGATGCTCGCGCAGCGTCCGGAGGCGATGCAACTGCGCTACTTGCAGACCATGACCCAGGTCGCCGGCGACCGGGCAACGACGGTGATCTTGCCTTTGCCGCTCGACCTGCTCGCCGCCTTGAAACCGCGGGCGACCGCAGATCGTTGATGGCGCCCTGGTCAGGGTGCCTTGTCGGCCAGCAGGAAGTCGACCGCCTGTCGCCACCAGGCGTCGTCGAGGCGAGAAAACCAGTCGTTATGCTCGGCGCCGGCGATGACCTCCAGTCGTTTCGGTTCGGCGAGTGCCGCGTAAAGTGCGCGCCCGAACTGGGGCGGGACGATGGTGTCGCCGGCAGCGACGGCGACCAGGACCGGGCGCCCGAACGACGCCAGGTGGGCGACGCTGTCGTAACGGTCGTGCAGCAGCCAGCGCACGGGCAGCAGCGGGTAGTGGTGAGCGGCAACCTCTTCGAGCCGGTCCCACGGCGTGATCAGCAAGAGGCCATCGACCCTCTCCCGCTGGGCGGCGCTGGCGGCTGCTGCCACGCCGGCACCCAGCGATTCGCCAATGACCAGCAGCGGTCCACCGTAGCTGCGCTGGGCGAGAGCAATCGTCTGTTCGGCGTCGGCGACCAGGCTCTTCTCGCCCAGGTCGCCGCTGCGCGGGCCGTAAGCCGGATACTCGGCGAGAATGACGCGCAGACCGAGCCGCTTCAGTGCGCCGACGTAGAACCGACGGTGGCCGGCATGGCCGGCGTTGCCGTGGAAAATGATCGCCGTGGCGCGCACCGCGCCGTCGGGTTCGGCGAGCAGGCCGCGGAAGTCGGACGCCGTCGGCCACGGCGACAGGCCGCCGGACGCGCGCTCCATGTCGGCGACGCTGGCCCGCTCGGGGAAGTAGAGGAGCTGGTCCTGGAACATGCTGATTCCTGCCAAAACAATCAGATAGACGAGTAGCACCATGCGCGCAGTACGCACGATACGCACCAGCGGCAAGGCGGCATCGCCTTGCGCACGCCTGTCGCCAGGCGATCCGGCGGGCGGCAGCGACGAAGCGGCCAGCGCGGGCTTACTTCCTGCCGACAAGGCGGGGGTCTTCGAAGAGCGAGGCGATCTCAACCCTGGCAATCTCCGGGTGGTCGGGAACGACGTAGAGAATCGGTGTGATCAGCTCCTCGAAGATGCCGCGCAGGCTGCGCGCGCCGGTCTTGTACTCGATGGCAATTTCGGCGATCTGCTCGAAGACCTTGGGGCCGATGCGCAGGTCGACGCCTTCGCCACGAAAGATCTCGATGTACTGGCGATAGATGGAGTTCTTCGGCACGCTCATGATACGCACCAGCATCGCCTTGCTCAGCTGATGCAGGTTGGCGATCACCGGCAGGCGACCGGTGAACTCGGGAATCAGGCCGAACTCGAAGAGGTCGGTCGGCTTCACCCGCTTGTTCAGGCGATCGAGGATGTTCTGGTTGTCGTCGGCCGAGGTGGCGATGAATCCGAAGCCATGGGTCTTGGCCATGATGCTCTCGATGCCGACAAAGGCGCCGCCGCAGATGAACAGCACATTGCTGGTGTCGAGGTACTGATTGTCCTTGAGCTTGACCGGCGAACCTTCCATGATCTTCAGCAGCGCGTGCTGCACGCTTTCGCCGGAGATCGCCCCGGACTGGGCGTTGGTCGCTTTCAGCTTGTCGATTTCATCGATGAAGACGATGCCGCGCTGGGCATTCTCGATGTTGCCGTCAGCCCTGTCCAGCAGCCGCTGCAGGATGGCCTCGATTTCTTCATTGACGTACTTGGTCTGGGCCAGCGAAGTCGCGTCGGCGGTGACGAAGGGAACCTTCAGCATCCTTGACAGGGTGTCGCAGAGCAAGGTCTTGCCGGTTCCCGAAGGGCCGACGAGGAGCACATTGCTCTTGGCGATCGCGCCCTTGTCGTGCGCGAAAGTGGCGATCTTCCGATAGTGCGAGTAGACGGCCACGGCGAGGACCTTCTTGGCGTCTTCCTGGCCGATGACGTACTGATCGAGATACTTGACGATTGCGCTGGGGGTGGTTTCTCTGGCTAGCAAGCGGGTGGTCCCAAAGTCGACGAAGGGTTGCGGCAGGCGCTCATCTTATGCCGAAACCAGTCTTGGCGCCCGGCCGGCGAAGCGGCTCCACTCAGGCGCTGCGCTGGGGCCGGATGAGCATCAGGTAGGACAGCGGCGCGAGCGCCGTGCACGTGGCTACACCCGCCGCCAGCGCCCCGCCACCGCTCGGTAGCGCGTGCCCGACGGCGATGCCGACCACGGCGGCGAGGGTCATCTGCACGCAACCCATCAGCGCCGACGCCGACCCGGCCATGGCCGGATACGGGGCCAGTGCCTTGGCAATCGCGTTCGGCATGACCAGGCCGGTGGCCACGGTACAGAAGAACATCGGCGCGAGAATGGCGGCAATGCTGTTTGCTCCCGAGAACTCCAGGGCCGCCATGCTCGCGCCGGCGACAGCGCCGAGGCAGGCGCCGAAAGCGAGCAAGGTATCGCCACCGAAGCGCTTGACCAGTCGGCCGGAAGCGAGAGAGCCGACGACATAGCCGGCGACGACCAGTCCGAAACTCATCCCGTAGACCTCCGGCGTCAGGCCGTATCTCTCGCTGAGCACGAACGACGACGCCGAGATGAAGGCGAACAGCGCGCTGTAGGAAAAGGAAAAGGTGAGGACGTAGCCAAGGTAGCTGCGGTTGGCGAGCAGCAGGCGGAAGTTGGCGAGGAGCTGACGGGGATGCGTCGCTCGCGGGTTGCGCTGGACGTTGCTTTCGCGGAGCAGGTGGGCGACGGCAATGACCTGGACAGCACAGACCAGGAGCAGGATGACGAAGTTCGATTGCCAGCCGAAGAGTACCGTCAGAAAGCCGCCCAGCGTCGGCCCGAGCAGCGGCGCGATGGCCATCGCGCCGCCCATGTAGGCGATGATGCGTGCCGACTCGGCGGCCCCCCAGACGTCGCGGACGACGGCACGGCCGAGGACCGGTCCGGCGCAGGCGCCTATCGCCTGTACGAAGCGCGCGGCAATGAGCATCTCGATGCTCTGTGCCAGGATGCAGGCGACGGTGGCCAGGCCGTAGATGGCCAGTCCGCCGAGCATCAGCGGCCGGCGACCGAAGCGATCGGAGAGCGGTCCGTAGAACAACTGGCCGACGGCAAAACCGGCCAGGAAGACCGACAGCGTCAGCTGCACGCCGGCCGCGTCGCTGCCGAAGACGCGCGCGAGCGTCGGCAGCGCGGGCAGGTAGAGGTCGGTGGACAGGGGGCCGAGGGCGACCAGCGTCGTGAGCAGCAGCGCGAGGCCGAAAGAGGGCGCCGGGGCAGTCATTCTGCCTCGCCCGGTTGGCGCGTCATGGCGCCTGCAAGGCTGCCAGTTCCCGTTCGTCGAAGCCCGCTGCGCGGCGCGCTTCAAGGTTGAAAGGTCCGCGCAGGCGAGGCGCACGATAACGCTGCGCGAACTCGGCGTAGCAGGTCACCGGGTCCAGCCCGCGTTCTGTGCACAGCCAGCGGTACCAGCGGTTGCCGATGGCGACGTGGCCGATCTCGTCGGCGAGGATGATGGCCAGGATCGCTGCACCGCGCTGGTCGCCGACGTTTTTCAGCTTGTCGCGAATCGGCGGTGCCGCGTCGAGGCCGCGCGCTTCGAGCGTTCGCGGCACCAGCGCCAGCCGGGCCAGGACATCGTTGCTGGTCCGCTCGGCCATTTCCCAGAGGCCGTCGTGGGCGGGAAAGTCGCCGTAGGCGTAGCCCATCGCTTGCAGATGTTCGCTGAGCAGGGAGAAGTGGCGGGCCTCTTCGCCAGCGACGCCGATCCACTGGCGATAGAAGTCGGCCGGCATGGCGTCGAAGCGCCAGACGATGTCGAGCGCCAGATTGACGGCGTTGAGTTCGATGTGAGCCAGCGAATGAATCAGCGCGGCACGTCCTTCGACGCTGTTCACCGGCCGCCTGGCGAGTTGCGCCGGTGGCACCAGCGCTGGCCGGGCCGCGCGGCCGGGGAGCGTCTCCACCGCCAGTCGGCACGTGTCGGGCGCGGCGACGATCTGGCCGTCGTCGCCCAGCGCAGCGGGTGGCGTCAGCACGATACTGTGGACCGCCTGGCACTTTTCGTCGGCGGCCGACAACAGCAGCGCGTCGAGCGCGAGCTGCCGCAGGGTCAAGGCGCAGTTCCCGGCGGTGCTTCCTGCGGTGAGGCAATGAAGCCGTAGCGTTGCGGAACTTCACAGCGGCGCACCGTCCGCACGGGAAGGCGTTGCTCTTGCCAGACGAGGGTCAGCGCGCCGACCTCGCCAGGCTCTCGCGCGATGGCCGCGAGCAGGGCGTCGTCGTCGGCGACGGCGCCGTCCGCCAGGCGCAGGCAGGGGAGCAGGGCCGGCAGGTCGCGGTCGCAGAGCAGCGCGATCCCGGGCGGAATTTCGAGCAGCAGATTGCCTTCCTCGTCGATGGCGGCGCCGCGCAGTTCGTCGACCGTCTCGCCGACCTGCGTTTCGAGGCGATTCGGCGCCGGCAGGTGCACAACCCATGGCGTGTAGTCGAGAGCGACGAAAACGCGTTGCGGGCCGTTCTGGACGAAGTAGTTGCCGTCCTCGTCGTGCGCGTACTGCCGATTGAGGAAATCGCTGAGGCCGCGATGGCTGAGCGTTTCGCCGCGCATTCGCCAGCGCCCGCGCTGGTCGAGCGACAGCCAGCCGTAGCAGGCCGGTACGTTCGGCCAGCGCAGCATGGCGCTGAAGTCAGGCGTCGGCATTGGCGGCTTGCTTCACAGGGGGCGGAAGCGGTTGCCGGACAAAGGTCTGGCAGGGCTCCGAGGTCACTTGCGCAGGCTTCACAGGAGGGCTTCGATGTCCTTGGTGATGCTCTCGGGCGCGGTCGCCGACGCGTAGCGTTCGATTACCTCGCCCTGGCGGTTGACCAGGAATTTGGTGAAGTTCCACTTGATGCCCTCGCTGCCGAGCAGGCCGGGAGCGGCCTTCTTCAGATACTGGTAGAGCGGGTGGGCGTGCTCGCCGTTGACGTCGATCTTGGCAAACATCGGGAAGGCGACACCGTAGTTTTTCTGGCAGAAGCTGGCGATTTCATCGGCTTCGCCGGGTTCCTGCGCACCGAACTGGTTGCAGGGGAAGCCCAGCACCTCGAGGCCGCGCGGGTGATAGCGCTGGTAGATGTCCTCGAGGCCTTCGTACTGCGGCGTGAAGCCGCAGTTGCTGGCCGTGTTGACGATCAGCAGAACCTTGCCGGCGTAGTCGGCAAGCGACTGAACGCCCCCTTCAAGGCGCTCGGCGGAGAACTCGTAGATTGGTGCGCTCATGGTCATCGTCTCCTGGAGAGTGGCGGAGTGGGGAAGTCTGTGGAGGAAGGGAAGTGTACCGAGAAATTGCCCCCCGTGCGTACGCCTGCCCTGCGCTGCAAAGCCCTTTGCTTGTTGCGGCCTGGGCCATCTCTTCTTACCATTGGCTGATGCGACGGACCCCGTCCGGCAACCCTGAGCAGCGAAGTCGACCGATGAACCACGCGAAAAGTGTTCCTGGTGCTGAGCGCCGAGTGCTTGTGGCGCAGCTCGTGGCGTTCGCGCTGTGGCTCGGCGGTTGCACCAGCATGGCGGAAAACGGTGAGCCAGGGCACCGCTTCGGCGAGCGCTCATGGGACAGTCTGCGTACGGAGATTCAGCTTGCCGAGCCGGCTGCGAACGAAGTGGTCGTGGTCATCAACAACAATGCCGCGCTGGGCAATCACGCCGGGATTTTCGCCGGTGAGCGCCTCAGCGATCCGGCCGGGAGCTACAAGAACGTGCGCGCCAGATCGCCCGCTTGGCAGCGAGTCAGCCTTGCCGACTACGTTGCCTATCAAATGGACGATGGCCTGAGAATACAGATCTATCGCTTTACGCTATCGGAGCAGCAGTTTTCAGACGTCGTCGCGCGTCTGCCGGAGGCCGACAGCGCGCTGCCCCTGTTCTGTGGCGCGGCGGTGCAGAACGCGCTTGCCGGCATCGGGCCTTTCGCGGGCATCGACGCGACGTGGTGGACCTCGCCGGCCGAGTTGGCGCGGCGACTCGAACCGCTGACCGACGGCGCGAAGGCCGTCGGCGTCTGCCTGTGGCCCGATGGCCTGCCTTGTTGAGGAGCAAGCATCCGGCGTCGCCGTGCCTGGCTTGAAATCGGGCGACACTGGCTCAGGCTGCCTCAGCTCGTCGCTTCTTCCTTGGCGTCCACGGCGTCGATCGGAATGCAGGAACAGAACAGGTGGCGGTCGCCATGAACGTCATCGACCCGATTGACGCTCGGCCAGAACTTGTTCTCGGCGACGTAGGGCAGCGGCAGGACGGCCTGCTGGCGGCTGTACGGTCGTTTCCAGTCACTGTCGACGATGTCGGCCTGGGTGTGCGGGGCATTCTTTAGCGGGTTGTCGTCGTTCGGCCAGTGGCCGAGTTCGATCTGGCGGATTTCCTCGCGGATGGCGATCATCGCGGCGATGAAGCGGTCGAGCTCGGCTTTCGACTCCGACTCGGTCGGCTCGACCATCATCGTTCCGGCAACCGGGAAGCTGACCGTCGGCGCGTGAAAACCGTAGTCCATCAGGCGCTTGGCGATGTCGGTCTCGGAAACGCCGGTGGCTGCCTTGAGCGGGCGGATGTCGAGGATGCATTCGTGCGCCACGCGGCCCTGGCTGCCGGTGTACAGCACCGGGTAGTGCTGGCGCAGGCGACTGGCGACGTAGTTGGCGTTGAGAATCGCGACCTGCGTTGCGCGCGTCAGTCCGCTGCCGCCCATCATGGCGATGTACATCCACGAGATCGGCAGGATTGACGCCGATCCCCAGGGGGCTGCAGCCACGGCACCCTGGCGCTGGTGTGGTCCGCTGACTGGCTGCACGCTGTGGTTGGCCATGAACGGCGCCAGATGCGCCTTGACGCCGATCGGCCCCATCCCCGGACCGCCACCCCCGTGCGGGATGCAGAAGGTCTTGTGCAGGTTCATGTGGCTGACGTCGGCGCCGATCAGGGCCGGTGAAGTCAGGCCCACCTGTGCATTGAGGTTGGCACCGTCCATGTAGACCTGGCCGCCATGGGCGTGCACGGTGGCGCAGATCTCCTGGACGGATTCCTCGAAGACGCCGTGCGTCGACGGATAGGTGATCATCAGGCAGGCGAGGGTGGCCGCGTGCTGCGCCGCCTTGGCAGCGAGGTCGCCGAGGTCGATGTTGCCCGAGTCGTCGCAATCGACGACGACCACGCGCATGCCGCACATCTGTGCCGTGGCGGGGTTGGTGCCGTGTGCCGAGCGCGGGATCAGGCAGACCTTGCGTTGCGTCTCGCCGCGGCTGGCGTGATAGCGCGCGATGGCCACCAGACCGGCGTATTCGCCCTGTGCGCCTGAATTGGGTTGCATGCAGATGGCGTCGAAACCGGTGATCACCTTGAGCCATTCCTCGAGTTCGCCAATCATCTGCAGGTAGCCTTCAGCCTGGTCGAGCGGCGCGAAGGGGTGGATGTCGGCGAACTGCGGCCAGGTGATCGGAATCATCTCGCTGGTGGCGTTGAGTTTCATGGTGCATGAGCCGAGCGAGATCATCGAGTGGTCGAGCGCCAGATCCTTGCTCTGCAGCTTCTTGAGATAGCGCAGCATCTCGTGTTCGGTATGGTGGGTGTTGAAAACCGGGTGCGTGAGGATGGCGTCGCTGCGCAGGAAGGCCGGCGGCAGGCCGGGGTCGTCGTGGCGCAGTTGCTCGTCGAGTGGTCCGAGGTCGGCGTTGATCCCGGCGAGGAGCTTGATCAGCACGCTGATGTCGGCTTGCGATGTCTTTTCATTGACCGCGATCCCGAGGATTCCGGGAGCGACCTGGCGCAGGTTGTAGCCGGCATCGAGAGCCGCCTTGTAGGCGCTCAGGGCGTGCCCGCCGAGGTCAACGCACAGGGTGTCGAAGAAATGCCGCGTCGCCACCTCGATCCCGGCACGGCGAAGGCTTTCGGCGAGGATGGCGGTCAGCCGGTGAATTCGCCTGGCGATGGTGCGCAAGCCTTGCGGGCCATGATAGACGGCGTACATGCCGGCGATGTTGGCCAGCAGGACCTGCGCGGTGCAGATGTTGGAGTTGGCCTTTTCGCGACGGATGTGCTGCTCGCGCGTCTGCAGCGCCATGCGCAGCGCCTTGTTGCCACGGCGGTCGATAGAGACGCCGATGATGCGGCCGGGCACCGAGCGCTTGTATTCGTCGCGGGTGGCGAAAAACGCCGCGTGCGGACCGCCGAAGCCGAGCGGGACGCCGAAGCGTTGCGAGGAGCCGAGGGCAATGTCGGCACCCATTTCGCCCGGCGAGCGCAGCAGGACCAGCGCCATCAGATCGGCAGCGACGGCCACGACGGCGCCGCGCGACTTGACGGCGGCGATCGGGCCGCTGAGGTCGCTGACTTCGCCGCGTTCGTTCGGATACTGGAAGAGGGCGCCAAAGACCTCCTGTTGCGCGGCCACTTCCGGCGTGCCGAAGACGAGGTCGAAGCCAAAATACTCGGCACGCGTCCTGACGACGTCAATCGTCTGCGGGAAACAGCCCGAATCGACGAAGAAGCGGTTCGATCCCGACTTGCTCACCCGGCGCGACATGCTCATTGCTTCGGCAGCGGCGGTCGCTTCGTCGAGCAGCGACGCGTTGGCCAGTTCCAGACCGGTGAGGTCGATGACCATCTGCTGGTAGTTGAGCAGCGCCTCGAGTCGACCCTGCGCGATCTCCGCCTGGTAGGGTGTGTACGCGGTATACCAGCCAGGGTTCTCCAGCACGTTGCGCAGTACGACGGCGGGGGTCAGTGTGTCGGCGTAGCCAAGGCCGATCATCGCGTGCTGGACACGGTTTCGGCCGGCCAGCGCCCGTAGCGCTGCGAGGGCTTCACGCTCGGGCCGTGGCTCGGCGAGGGCCAGCGGTGCGCGCAGGCGAATCGCTGCCGGGACCGTCTGATCGATGAGCTGCTCGAGGCTGGACACGCCGATGCTGGACAGCATGGCAACGGTTTCGCTGGCACAGGGACCGATGTGGCGAGCGACGAAATCGTCGCGCTGTTCGAGTTCGGTGAGCGTCGGGGAATCGGCGAGCTGAGAGGGTTGCTGCGCGGGCGTGGCGTCCATGGCGTTTTCCAGTGGCGATGCGATTTGCCTAGGCGGCGTCTACGAGTTGCTGGTAAGTGGCGGCATCGAGCAGCGCATCGAGGTCACCGGCAGCGGCGGGCTGCATTTTGAACAGCCAGGCAGCGTAGGCGTCTTGGTTGACCACTTCCGGGGTCTCCACGGCGGTCGGGTTGATGGCGACGATGCTTCCGGTCACCGGTGCGTAAACGTCGGATGCGGCCTTGACCGATTCGACGACGGCCACCTCCTGATCGGCGGAAAACTCGCCGCCGACGTCCGGAAGTTCGACGAAAACGAGGTCGCCAAGCAGCTCCTGAGCGTGGTCGGTGATCCCGACGGTGATCGTTCCGTCGGCTTCGACGCGGACCCATTCGTGATTCCTGGTGTACTTGAGGTCGCTGGGGGTATTCATTTCCACTCCTGACAAATTAGATAAAATTTAACGACTAACAATTGGAAATCAAACAAGAATGTTTCCGTTTCGCACAAAGCAAGGCTTGACGACCCGGGCCGCGAGCAGCTTGTCGCGAATCGCCACCTCAACGCTGTCGCCAACGGCGACGGCGAGCGGCAGGCGGGCCAGGGCGATCGCTTTCTGCATCGTTGGCGAGAAGCTGCCGCTGGTGATTTCACCAGCACCCTGCCTGGCAATAACCTTCTGGTGCGCACGCAGTACGCCGCGCTCCGCGAGCACCAGGCCGAGAAATTGCTGCTGCTGTGGCCGGGCGACGAGCGCCGCCTTGCCGACGAAGTCTCGTTCGGCGACGAGATCGACGGTCCACGCCAGGCCGGCGTCGAGCGGCGAAACGTTTTCGTCCATATCCTGGCCGTAAAGATTCATTCCCGCTTCGAGGCGCAGCGTGTCGCGGGCGCCGAGGCCGCAGGGCTGGACGCCGGCAGCGGTGAGCCCTGTCCACAGTTTGCTCGCCTGCCCGGCGGGCAGCGTGATCTCGTAACCGTCTTCACCGGTGTAACCGGTGCGGGCGATGAAGAAATCCCCGCTGCGCGCGGCGAAAAATGGTTTCAGCGATTCGCACGCCGAACGGGAGTCAGGCAAGACCTGCCAGACCTTCTGGCGGGCGTTCGGTCCCTGCACGGCGATCATGGCCAGGGCGTCGGCACCCTCGCGGCGTGGCGTGATCGTTGCGGCAAGCTGCCAGTCGGCGAGGCGGGCAGCCATCCAGCGCAGATCCTTCGCCGCCGTGGCGGCGTTGATCACCACCCGGTAGCTGTTCTCGTCGAGGTAATAGACGATCAGGTCGTCGATCACTCCGCCGGCTTCGTTGAGCATCGCGCTGTACAGCGCCTTGCCCGCGACCTGCAGCTTGTCGATGTTGTTGGCGATCAGGCGGCGCAGGAAAGCCGCGCTGTCGCCGCCGCCGATATCGACCGCGCACATGTGCGAAACGTCGAACATGCCGGCGTCGCGACGCACCGCGCGGTGCTCCTCGATCTGCGAGCCGTAGTGGAGAGGCATCTCCCAGCCGCCGAAATCGACCATTCTTGCGCCGCTTTTGAGATGGTCTTCGTTGAGGACGGTTTTCTGCATCGTATCAAACCCTTGTGAGAGATTGTTGAGGTTGATTCCAGAAACGAAAAAGGGGCGAACTCGCATCGAGTTCACCCCCCTGTCCATGTACCTGAGAGATTTTGCGGTGGCAAGGTGGTCGCCGCCGCACGCCCCATCGGTGGGCGCTGCACCGACAGGCGCGCGCCGCTCTCCAGAGTTCATTGCACGAACGGTCCTTTTTGCCTGAGCGTTTCCGGGTGGATTGCGCCTTCGGCGGCGGCTGCCTTGCCGCCCTCTCCCCTTCGCGCCGCAACTATAGCGCGCTGTCCGGCGTGCTCGCAAGTGCGCTGCGGACAGCGCGCAAAGGCGTGCAGCAAGCCGCAATGGCATCTTGACCGCTGATCGCGTTGGCAGTCATGTGGCAGGCGCGCAATGCCGTGTCCAATTGCCGGCGAGGCGCGAGCGGGCGGCGGAAAGCCGCCTTTCGGCAAGGGCTTCCCTGTCGGCTGCTATACTTCAGGGGTAGAGGGGGTCGTCACGGCACGCCAAGTGTCGGGTTTTTTTACACGACCCTCTTGGTTCCCCGCTGGGGGCATTATAAGTGGCGGATTTTATACGCATTCATTTTTTGGCATGAAATTTGCTTTGTGTGTACCGAGTCAGGTTTTGTCGAGGGAAGCAGGCGCGGGCCTGTGTGGCATCCCAGAAACCAAGACTTGTTAAGCCCATTCAACCCTCATCAACCGGTTTCCGACAAGGGCTGGTACTCGATGTCAAAGGAGTCTCTTATGAAAGCATTTTGCAGCAAGACAAAGATCGCCCTGGCCGTAGCGGCCCTGGTGGCGTCGGCCGGCGCGTCAGCCGTCTCAATAGCGCTTGACCCAGTCCCATTTGCGGGGCCTGGCGTTTATACCGTCTGGAGTGAGACCTTACCCGGTGTGATCACCAACACCGGCCCTCAGACCCCGGCTGCTGCGCAGGCTGTGTTGAATGGCAACGGAAACGTCGAGCTGTCCAAGCTTGGTGGCCCGGTCACGACCATGACCGGTATGGTGGGTGCCCATCAGGTGGTCATGAGCAGCCTGATTCTGACCGACTGGACCGCGAACGGCAACGCGCTGGCGACCCGCTACATTACCGACGCCTTCGCCTCGGTCAACCAGATCCTGAGCGGAACCCAACTCACCGCCTTGACGGGTATATTCCTGGGTAGTACGGCCGGCTACGGACGCGTCAGCGATCCGAACGTTTCGTACGTCGAGACCTCTGCCAACGGAACGATCTACGTCGGCCTCGATGGATTTCTCAATGCGAGTCCGGTCCTGAACGCGCTGGTTGCTGCCGTCAATGCGGCGCTTCCCGGAACGGCTGACGACCTCGCACCGGTTGCCGATGGCGCGCAGGCCAGTGAGGTGGTCAAGGTGCAAGTTGATGGCGCATCATGGCAGTATCTGTATGGCTTCTCGGCGACGCCGACGGGCTATTCTGCGCCGGACCCGTTCCACTCCTTCAGCGGTTCATACCGCTTGCAGGTTCCCGAGCCCGAGTCGCTGGCACTGCTCGGCATCGGTCTGCTCGGTCTTTGCCTGAGCCGTCGTCGCCGTGTGTGACAACGGTTGAACGCTTCTCGGTGAGAGAGTGTTCTTTGATTGTGGTCGAAGAGCCCGCAAGGGCTCTTCTTGTCTGGGGCTGATCGGTTTGTGACGTCCCCGCCTGGGCATGCTGATGTTGATGCAGGGGGCCAAGGCGCAGGCAGGGAATAGTGAGTCGTGGAGGTGGCCATGGAACTGGCCCTGTTGTTTTGCGCCTGTTTATTGATTTCCGGTGTGGCCATCCGGCTGGGTGCGGATCTGGCCGATCGCCTGGGGATCGTGGACCGCCCGGGGGGGCACAAGCAGCACGAGGCGAGCACGCCATTCGTCGGTGGGGTGGGCATCGTTGCCGTCCTGCTCAGCCTGTTCCTTCTCCTTGACCCCTTGTTCGGCGGTCTTGCCCTTTCCCCCCTGCAGGGCATTTTGATTGGTGCGCTGATCCTCTTTCTGACCGGCTTTGCCGATGACATTGTGCACCTCAGCTTCAAGCTGCGTTTTGTCGTTCAGGCGGCGGTCGCCCTGTCAATGGTGTTTTTTGGTGGGGTCGAACTGCTGTCTTTCGGAGAGCTTCTTCCTGGCGTGCAGTTTGACCTTGGTTTGCTGTCCATCCCACTGACCGTTTTCGCCACCGTCGGCTTGATCAATGCGGTCAATATGATCGACGGGATCGACGGGCTGTCGGGCTCGATAAGCCTGGTCAGCCTGGTGCTTGCCGGGATGGTGGCCCTTATCGCGGGCCAAAGCGCCTATGCGGTCCTCATCGTCGCGCTGATCGCTGGCCTTGCCGGCTTCCTGTACTACAACCTGCGCTACCCGGGGAACAGCCGGGCGCGGGTGTTTCTCGGCGATAACGGCAGCATGGTGCTCGGCTTCTTGTTTGCCTGGCTGTTCATCGCCCTGTCGCAGGGCAACTCGCCAGCGATGACCCCGGTGACTGCTCTGTGGCTGTTTGCGCTGCCGCTGATGGATACGGTTGGCGTCATGTTGCGCCGCATCTGGCTGCGCAAGTCGCCGTTCCGACCCGACCGTCATCACTTGCACCACCTCTTCGTTCGTGCCGGCTACCGGGTCTGCGATGTCGTCGCGTTTGCCGCTTTCGCGCAGCTTTTCCTCGGTCTGGTGGGCGTCGGTGGCCTGCTGCTGGGGGTTCCCGAATATCTGATGTTCTGGCTATTCGTGGGTGTTTTTGTCGCTTACTTCCTGGTGATTCTGCGCCCATGGCGGCTGGTGCCCGGACTGCGCCGGATCAATCGTGCCTTTGGCCTTCCTTCGGTTCAGGTACGCGGCATTTTCGTTGGCTACGTTCGCAAGGAGAAGTTCCCCGAGCTGCTGGCCTCGATCGGTGAGCAGTTGAGTGCCACCAGCTATGACTACCAGTTGAGCGTCTACCAGACAGACCGCGCCGCGAGCGACGGCCGCAACGTTTACTGCGTGGTGCACGTTCCGGTGAATGGCGATGAGCGCCTGATCGGCAAAGTTCAGCGTGACGCATCGGCAATCAAGAAGCACCTGTTTGGGCAGCACGATGTCGAGGTTCGCCTGTTCATTTGCCGTCAGAGCGAGAACGACCTGCGCAGCAGTCCTTCGGCAGGCGGCGCCACGGTTGGCCAACGTGGCCGCGAACGGCGCTCTGCGCGCACTACCCTTCTCTACTCGATGGAGCGCGGTGGTGGTACCGTGGGCCCCGGCGGAGTGGGGTTCGAAGTCAGCATTCCTCCGGCGTGATGGGGAGCTGAGGTGTTCAACCGAATTCTCACCGTTTGCACCGGCAACATCTGTCGCAGCCCGGCGGCCGAATTTTTCCTCCGCCAACGCATCGAGCAGGTTGGCCGACCGGTTGAGGCTCAGTCAGCGGGTATCGGTGCGCTGGTCAATCATCCCGCCGAGGAGACGACCTGCTCGATGATGCAATCGCGCGGCGTTGATCTCAGCGCTCACCGGGGCAGCCAGTTGACCCGCGAACTCCTGCGCTGGGCCGAACTGGTGCTGGTGATGGAACCACACCATCGCGACGCGGTGCTGGCGCTGGACCCCACTGCGCGCGGAAAGACCTTCCTGCTCGGGCACTGGACGAATACCGAAATCCCCGATCCCTATCGGCGTGGGGACGAAGCGCACGCGGAAGCACTGCGTCTGATCGAAGCCGCTGTCGAGCCCTGGGTCACGAAACTCGGCTGAACAAGCCGAGCCGTTGCGTGGGCCATTGCGCTGCGACGTGAAATAGAGCACGCGGAATCACCCCGAACGGCGTTATCCTGCGGGCGTGATTCAGAGGAAACCCCCGCATCACCAACAGCATCGGCGCCGTGTTTTGCGCTGCGTTCTGACCTGTCGGATCGGCAGGCACGGCGCAGAGCTGGCGGCTGAATTTGCGGCGCCTTCGCTCGCGATGTACACTTCGCGGCGCTTTGTTGCCCGGGCGTGTCGGCGAGAACAAGTACGAATAGAAACGAGGAGCTATCCATGAAATTGTCGCTTGCGGTGCCTGATCGAATCCGGCACCTCCTGATTGGTATTGCCGCCATTGCCATGACTGGCTGTAGCCTTGTTCCGGGCAACCAGAGCTACAGCAACCGCGAGGAGTCCGCGGTGATGTTACCGGTCCAGCAGGGGGACGCACTGGTACCGTCGAACGTCAAGATCAAGCCGATTACTGCCGAACTGATCGTCGACATGTTCAAGGCGGCGCGGCCGCCGCGTGGCGACGGCACCAGCCTCGCCGGCGTGGCGACGAAAGACGCGCCGCGTCCCGGCAGCAGCGACGCCAGGCCGACGCCCGAGTACAGGCTCGGGCCTGGCGACATCATTTCGATCATTGTCTGGGATCACCCCGAGCTGACCATTCCGGCCGGCAGCTTCCGCACTGCGGAGCAGGCGGGCACCGTTGTCGCCGACGATGGAACGATCTTCTTCCCGTACGCGGGCGTGCTCAACGTCCAGGGCAAGACGACCGGCGAGGTACGCAAGCTGCTGTCGGCCAAGTTGGCCAAATACATCGAGCAGATTCAGCTCGACGTGCGCATGGTCGCTTTTCGCAGTCAGCAGGTCTATGTCGTCGGCGAGGTGGCGAAACCGGGTATCCAGCAAGTGACCGATATTCCGATGACCGTCGTCGAGGCCGTCAACCGCGCCGGTGGCTTCACGCCGGAGGCCGACTATAGCCGCGTCTTGCTCACCCGTCGTGGCGCCACCTACCTGGTCGATATCCAGGCGATGTACGATTTTGGCGCGACGGCACAGAATGCCCTGCTTGAGCACGGCGACATCATCAATGTTGCCGACCGCAGTTTCAACAAGATCTTCGTTCTTGGCGAAGTCGTCCGGCCCGGCTCGCAAGTGATGAACAAGAAACGCTCGACGCTCGCCGAAGCGCTCAGCGACGCCGGCTACATCAACCAGGCGACCTCCGACCCGCGCTGGATCTACGTCATGCGCGGCGACACCGAAACTCCCGAGCTCTTCCATCTCGATTCCCGCCTGCCTGACGCGATGCTGCTCGCTGACCGCTTTCCGCTGCGTCCGCGCGACGTGATCTACGTCGATGCCGCCGCAGTCGTACGCTGGCAGCGCGTGATCTCCAATATTCTGCCGACAACGACGATGCTCTATCAGACGAGCTTGACGCAGTACCCGCTTTTCGGCGCACGGCAGCCGTAAGCGTCTGACGGGTGCTGGACCTGAGCCGGACTTTTTCGCGGGTGGTCCGCTGGCTGCACAAGCCAGCGGCAGAAACCCGCCAACCTACTTGACACCCCATAGCGCGTCGCCACATAGCTGGTGGCGGCAACCACGGACGATCGATGGATAACGACCAGTCACAGACCTCCTTCAATACGGCCGGTGCCGCCGGCCGGTCCGGCGCTCAGGCGCCAACGCAGTCGCTGCAGCAGACGTCCTCGGAAGACGACGACGAGGGACTGGCGCTTGGCGAGATCATCGCCGTGCTCATGGATTATCGCTGGCTGATTGCCGCGGTGACCCTGTTTGCCCTCGTCCTCGGCCTGGCCTGGGTGTTTGTCGCCAAGCCGATCTACCGGGCGGATGGCCTCTTGCAGGTCGAAGAGAAGAGTTCCGGAATGGGCTCTCTCAAGGCCTTGCAGCCCTTGCTCGGCGAAGAGACGAGCGTATCCGCGGAACTCGAGATTCTCAGCTCGCGGATGGTCCTTGGCCGGGTGGTCAAGAAGCTCAAGCTGGACATCGTTGCCGTTCCCCGGACATTTCCGTTGATTGGCGGTGCGCTGAGCCGGCGCTACGACGGTGACGATCCGAATTCGCCGTGGCTGGGTTTGTCGAGTTTCTCCTGGGGCGGCGATCGCATCCAGGTCGATTCGCTCGAGGTTCCGGCACAAGCGCTGGACATGCAGCTGACCCTGGTCGCCGGTGACGGGGGTGGCTTCGAAGTGATGGATGGGGACGGGCAGTCTGTCCTCAAGGGCCAGGTCGGAACACGTGCCAGTGGCCAGGATTACTCCATTTTCGTTGCCCAGCTCAAGGCGCGCCCAGGGACACGCTTCCGGCTGATGAAACTCTCCGCCGAAACCGCGGTGGACAATCTGCGCAGGAACTACTCGGTCAAGGAGCGCGGCAAGAAATCGAGTCTCCTCGAGCTCAGCCTGACGGGTGGCGATCCGGAGCAGATCGGTATCGTCCTCGACGACATCATGAATACCTACCTTCGCCAGAACGTCGAACGCCGTTCGGCCGAAGCCGAGAAGACGCTGGCCTTTCTAGAAACCCAGCTGCCTGCGCTCAAGACACAGGTCGACAGCGCCGAGGCGGCGTACAACAACTATCGTCAGAGTCGCGGCTCGCTCGATTTGAGCCTGGAAACGCAAGGCGTGCTGAAGTCCCTGGTCGAGGTCGAAAACGCCGCCGTACTGCTCAAGCAGGAGCGTGACGAACTGCGCCAGCACTTCACTCCCGAACACCCCAGGATTCAGGCGGTGGACAACAAGCTGCAGCGTCTCACTGAGCGCCGCAAGTCCTTTGACGCCGACGTGGCCGCCTTGCCCGATACGCAGCAGACGGTTCTGCGCCTGGCGCGTGACGTCGAGGTCTCGAATCGACTGTATACCGAGCTGCTCAATACCGCCCAGCAGTTGCGCGTGTCGAAGGCCGGGACCGTTGGCGACGTGCGCATCATCGATTCCGCGGCCGTCGGTCGCGAGCCGGTCGGCGCCAAGCCGATTGCCATTCTGGGCATTGCGCTGCTCCTCGGCGTGCTGTTCAGCATGGTCATCATCTGGCTGCTACGGGCGCTGCGCGTGGTCGTCGAGGACCCGGAAATCATCGAGTCCCAGCTCGGCCTGCCGGTCTATGCAACGGTGCCGCATAGCAAGATGGAAATCGATTTGCAGCGCCGAGCAAAATCCGGCGTCGGCGAATTGCTGGCCGTCTCCTTTCCGGAAGACGACGCCGTCGAGAGCCTGCGCGGCTTGCGCACAACGCTCCACTTCGCGCTGCTTGACGCACAACGCAACTCGCTGTTGATCACCGGATCGAGCCCCGGTCTGGGCAAGAGCTTCATTTCCAAGAACCTGGGCGTCGTGCTGGCACAGGTCGGCAAGCGCGTGGTGATCGTCGATGCCGACCTGCGCCGCGGGCATATCCACAAGGAGTTCGGCAGGGAGCGCGCGCTGGGCGTCTCCGAGTACGTCGCCGGGCAGGCTACGCTGGACGCCGTTCTTAAAACGACCTCTGTGGCCAATCTGTGTGTGGTGTCGACCGGCCAGATTCCCCCGAATCCTTCCGAACTGCTGATGCACGAGCGCTTTGCCACGCTGCTGAGCGCACTCGGCGAACGTTTCGACACGGTGATCGTCGATGCGCCGCCGGTGCTGGCGGTTTCCGATGCGGCGATCATCGGTCGTCATGTTGGCGCCACGCTGATGGTCGCCCGCTCAGGAAAACACCCGATCCGCGAACTCGAGCAGGCGGTCAAGCGCCTCAATCAGGCCGGCGTCGAGGTCAAGGGCTTCGTCTTCAACGATCTAAATGTCAGCCGCCAGCGTTACCGCTACGGCTACAAGGGCTACGTCTACCGTTACTCGTACAAGACTTAGGCGCTGGGACCGGGGCTCGGGAGGGGGCCCGGAGTACTGGCCGGCGCGCGCCGGCGGCGTGCCTCGTAGAGGCATACGCCGGTGGCCACCGAGACGTTGAGGCTGGCCACCGAGCCGAGCATCGGGATGTTCACCAGTTGGTCGCAGGTTTCACGGGTCAGGCGGCGCAGGCCGTCGCCCTCGGCGCCGAGCACCCAGGCGCAGGCCGTTGGCCATTGGGCGGTATAGAGGTCGTCGCTGGCGTCGGCATCGGTGCCGACGACCCAGATTTCCCGTTCCTTCAACTCGCGCAGGGTGCGCGCAAGATTGGTCACCGTGACGTAGGGCACCGTTTCGGCGGCGCCGCTGGCCACCTTCACCGCCGTCTGCGTCAAGCCGACCGCGCGATCCTTGGGGGCGATCACCGCGTGCGCGCCGACGGCGTCGGCCACCCGCAGGCAGGCACCGAGGTTGTGCGGATCCTGAATGCCGTCGAGAACGAGCAGGAAGGCCGGTTCGTCAAGGGTGTCGAGAACGTCGTCGAGTGTCACGTGTCGCTGCGCCGCGTCGACGGTGGCGATCACTCCCTGGTGGCGGGCGCCAGGCGCCATGGCCTGCAGGCGTGCGCTGTCCACCGGCAGCACGCGCACCGTGGCGAACTCCGCGTGGCGAACCAGATCACGCAGGCGGGCGTCATGGCGCGCCGCGTCGACGTAGATTTCACGTATCGCACCGGGGTCGTGACGCAGTTTGGCGAGCGTCGAATGAAAACCGAAGATCAGGCGTGAATTCTGGGACATGGTAGGCAAGGCCGACAGGGAAAGGGCGCGATTCTAACAGTTTGCCGCCTCGCTGTCGGTTCGCTGGCCACGGCTCGGCGGCCGGCCAACTCGGCTACTGCTTGCTGGCGATCGCCTCCAACGTTCGCGAGCGCCAGTCGAGGACTGCCGTGCGCGTCGTCATCTGCCCGCCCAGGCGGGGAAATTCACGGCGAATGACGTCGGCGGCGAAGCTCGACAGGAAGCTCGACTTGAGCTCGGCACGGGCGCGGTCGACGCCGATCTCCTCGTACGGTACCGACGCCAGGAGCAGAAAACCATCGTCCGGGATGCGTCCGGCCTGCATGTTGGCCTCGATGATGCCGGCCGCCCTGCGGATCGGAACGTCCAGGTTGGGGCTGTAGGGGCCGATGATCAAGGCCACGTTGGGCGTGTGCAGGAAGTCGAAACCGCGACCCAGACAGATCGTCCACTCGCGGTGCTCGATGTCCAGCAGGCGCTCGCGACTGCGGATCTGCGAGCGTACGCTCTCGATATGTTCGAGATTGCCGTGCAGCAGTGGCAGCAGATCGGCGCGCATCTGTGCCGGCATGTCGGGCAGCAGGGCGGCGAGGCGCTGCTCGAGCGTCGTCCGGTCGGCGGCCGTCAGGTTCGCCAGGTGCAGCTGCTCGCCCGCCGTGCCGTGGATCACCAGGGCATCCTCGTCGGTTTCGAAACCACAGACCAGCGGATAGACGGTCGCATGATCGCCGCCGAAAATGTGTTCGACCTGGCGGCGTATCTCGTAGGTGTGGGCGATCGCCGCCGCCGTGTCGTAGTCGAAGCCCGCGCAACCGCGCTTCGGCTCGCCTTGCGAATAGTGGTAGGTGACCAGGAAGAGCACATGCCGACCGGCGCTGACCACGCGCTGGACATGGTGGGCGAGCACCTCGCCGAGGTGCGGCCAGCCAAGGTCGAAGATTCCGCCGAGGTTGCGAAAGGGCATCAGCAGGCCGACCGGCGTGTTGGTCGCCACCGGGATGTTGATGCGCCCGTCCATGCACTTGAGGACGGCGATTGCCGTCGGGTGCTCGGCCTGATAGCGCTGGCGGGCCAACCAGGCTTCCGGGCTGCGGTACATCGCCGCATGGCGGTCGGCCAGACCGAACAGCCAGTCGATGCGTTCGGCGATCGGCTTTCCGTGAATATCCATGGCCGCAGCAGCCTCGCGAAGAAACGGTCGCGCGGCGACCGGACGTTTCAGCGACCCGTACACCGCTGAACGCTATGAAGTATCGGTGGCGTCGGCGTTCAGGTCAAACGCTGCCGCGAAGCGTGCCGATCAGACGATCATGCCGGCGCCGATGGTGTTGTTCGACGACTCGTCGATGACGATGAAGGCGCCGGTGCCGCGGCTCTCCGCGTAGGGGTCGGCGAAGATCGGTTGCGCCAGTTTGAAGCGCACGCGGGCGATGTCGTTCATCGCCAGGCGCTCGGAAGCCTGCCGTTCCATGGTGTTGATGTCGATCCGGTAATCGATGCCGGCGAGCATCGCCTTGCTGTCGCGCGTGGTATGACGAATGAGGTACTTTCGGCGCGGGTCGAGCGGCGCTTCCGCCAGCCAGCAGAGCATGGCGTCGATCTGCTTGCTGACCATCGGCAGTTCGCCGCTCTTGACGATCATGTCGCCGCGCGAGATGTCGATCTCGTCGTCGAGCAGAATGGTCACCGACTGCTCGGCGACTGCACGCGGCACCGATTCGGCGAGAACCTGGATGTCCCTGACGCGTGTTTCCAGCCCCGAGGGCAGCACCGTCACCGCGTCGCCGATGGCCAGCTCGCCGGACTCGACACGGCCCATGAAGCCGCGGTAGTCGTGCAGCTCCGGGTTGGCCGAATCCTGCGGACGGCACACGTATTGCACCGGGAAGCGGAATTTCTCGGCGTGCGCGCTATGCACCGCCGGCACCGTTTCGAGGACCTCGATCAGACTCGGCCCCGCGTACCAGTCGAGGCGTTCGCCGCGCTCGACGATCATGTCGCCGTGCAGCGCCGACATCGGCATGAAGCGTACATCTTTGATTCCCAGCTTGCCGGCAAAGGCCAGGTAGTCGGCCTTGATGCGTGCGAAGACGTCCGGTGAGTAGTCGACCAGGTCCATCTTGTTCACCGCCACGACGACGTGCGGGATACCCAGCAGGTGCGCAATATAGGAGTGGCGGCGGGTCTGCGCGAGAACACCCTTGCGGGCGTCGATGAGGATGATCGCCAGGTCGGCTGTCGACGCGGCGGTGACCATGTTGCGCGTGTACTGCTCGTGGCCCGGGGCGTCGGCGATGATGTACTTGCGCGTGCCGGTGGTGAAGTAGCGGTAGGCGACGTCGATGGTGATTCCCTGTTCGCGCTCGGCCTGCAGGCCGTCGGTGAGCAGCGACAGGTCGACGACGTCGAGGCCGCGCTTTTCGGACGTGCGCTGGATGGCGTGCAGGGTGTCGGCGAGGATCGTCTTGCTGTCGTAGAGCAGGCGGCCGATGAGCGTGCTCTTGCCGTCATCGACGCTGCCGCAGGTCAGAAAGCGCAGCAGGCCGTTGTCGGGGACGTCTTCCAGGGAGAATGCTTGCATGGGTTCAATGGGGTCGATTGCGGACATCAGAAATAGCCTTCCTTCTTGCGTTGCTCCATCGACGCGTCCGAGGTCTGGTCGTCGAGGCGGGTTGCGCCACGCTCGGTGATCGTCGTGATTGCCGTCTCGGCGATGATCGCCGCGACGCTGTCGGCTTCCGACTCGACCGGCGCGGTGCAGGTGATGTCGCCGACGGTGCGAAAGCGAACCATCATTTCCTCGACCACGTCGCCGGGCTTGACCGGTGTCACCGCGGTCACCGGCAGCAGGCCGCCGCTGCGGCGAACGATGGGGCGGCGGTGGGCAAAATAGATCGACGGCAGTGCCAGTTGCTCGCGTTCGATGTATTGCCAGACGTCGATTTCGGTCCAGTTCGAGATCGGGAAGACACGAATGTTTTCACCCTTGAAACTGCGTGCGTTGTAGAGATCCCAGAGCTCGGGGCGCTGGTTCTTCGGGTCCCACTGGCCGAATTCGTCGCGGAAGGAAAAAATCCGTTCCTTGGCGCGTGCCTTTTCCTCGTCGCGGCGCGCACCGCCGATGCAGGCGTCGAAGCCAAATTCCTCGATCGCTTCGAGCAGCGTCACCGACTGGTGTTTGTTGCGCGGTTCGTCGGCCGATTTCAGCACCACCGTGCCGCGTGCCATCGAGTCTTCGAGCGAGCGAACGATCAGCCGCTCGCCGAGTTCGGCGGCGCGCTGGTCGCGGAAAGCGGTGACTTCCCGGTAGTTGTGGCCGGTATCGATGTGCATCAGCGGGAACGGGAAGCGGCCCGGGCGGAAAGCTTTCTCGGCGATGCGCAGCATGCAGATCGAGTCCTTGCCGCCGGAAAAGAGCAGCACCGGGTTGCTGCACTGGCCGGCGACCTCGCGCATGATGTGGATGGCCTCGGATTCGAGCCAGTCGAGATGGGATAGGGTGACACTTGAGAGTGCTGCGCTGCTCATGGTTGACCTGTGTGATTCATCGATTGTTTGTCTTGGCGGGTGTCAGGCGCGCTTGATGTGCAAGCCGCATTCCTTCGATTCCGGATTCTCCCACCACCAGCGGCCGGCGCGCACATCTTCTCCGGGCGTGATGGCGCGCGTGCACGGCGCGCAGCCGATGCTCGGGTAGAACTGGTCGTGCAGGGCGTTGTACGGCACCTGGTTCTGCTTGAGGTAGGCCCAGACTTCGCGTTCGCTCCACGCAGTGAGCGGGTTGAATTTCTCCAAACCACCGCTGCCAGGGTCGAAGCTACGCACCGGCAAGCCTTCGCGGGTCGCTGATTGCTGCGCGCGCATGCCGGTGATCCAGGCCTTGCGGCCGGCCAGCGCGCGCTGCAGCGGTTCGACCTTGCGGAAATGGCAGCAACCCTTGCGCAGCTCCACCGACTCGTAGAAAGCGTCGATGCCGTTCTCGCGCGTCCAGGCTTCGGCCAGATCGTGGCGTGGATAGTACAGGCGCAGCGCCAGGCCGTAGTGACTCTTCACCTTGGCGATCAGCGCATAGGTCTCGGCCGGCAGGCGGCCGGTATCGAGCGAGAAGATCTCGATGGCGAGTGCATCACGGACGATGAGGTCGGTGAGCACCATGTCTTCGCCACCGAGACTGCTGGCGAACGCCGCTGGCGAGAAGTCGTCGGCGATATCGCGCAGCAGGCGCCGCGCGTCGGCGACCTTGCTCGCCAGCGCGTCGAGCAGCGCCGGGTCGTCGAGCTTGCCGAGGTGGTTCATGCCGCCTCCTTGCCGTCTTCCGGGCGCCGCCGGAAGAGCGGTTGCGGCTGGTCGACCGCCGCCTGGTAGGTGTCGCTGAACACCGCCAGGCCGGCAAGCGCTTTTTCGAGGTCCTTGTCGGCGCGCAGTGCGTAGGCGTCGATCCCGCAGCGGCGCATGAAGAACAGCTGATCCTGCTGGACGTCGCCGAGGGCGCGAATCTCGCCTTTGTAGGCGTAGCGCTCGCGCAGCAGACGGGCGCTCGAGTAGCTGCGGCCGTCGGTGAACTTCGGGAAATTGACGCCGATCACGGCCAATCGGTCGAGGTCGTCAGCCAGCGCTTCCGGGCCCTCGCCGGCGTCGAGCCAGACGCCAATGGGTAGGCTGGCGGCGACGATCCCGTCCCTGCGCGCGAGCCACACGGCCAGCGGCAGCAGCGTCGGTTCGTCAGGCAGGGTGACGCTTTCCGGCGTCTCGCCCTCGGCCAGCGTCAGCACCTGCCAGTGGTCGTCGACGATCTGCGTGTTCTTGATGATCCTAGGCATTGACGATTTCCTTTGCGTTGCTGTCCTTGCCGGCGACCTTGGCGGTTCGGCGACGGTCGCGGCCGGCGTAGGCGCGCGCCTTGAAGGGCTCGACACCGACCCGCTGCCAGGTGTCGATGAAGCGCTCGCTGGCGGTGCGCTGTTCGAGATAGACGGCGATCAGCGCCTCGATGACCTCCGGCACTTCCTGCGCATAGAACGAGGGGCCGATGACCTTGCCGATCGTCGCGCCGTTGCCCTGCTGGCCGCCGACGGTGATCTGATACCACTCCTCGTCGTTCTTGTCGACGCCCAGGATGCCGATGTTGGCGACGTGATGGTGGCCGCAGGAGTTCATGCAGCCGGAGATGTTGAGCGAGATGTCGCCAATGTCGTAGAGATAGTCGAGGTCGTCGAACCTGTCGTTCACCGCCTCGGCGATCGGTAGCGAGCGCGCGTTGGCCAGGGCGCAGAGGTCGCCGCCGGGGCAGCAGATCATGTCGGTCAGCAGACCGATGTTGGCGGTTGCCAGGCGTTGGCTGCGCGCAATCTGCCAGACTTCATGCAGGTCGCCCAGCCTGACGTCGGCGAGAATCACGTTCTGTTCGTGGCTGACGCGCAGTTCGCCGAAGCTGAAGCGATCGGCAAGGTCGGCGACGGCGACCATCTGGACGTCGCTGATGTCGCCGGGAGCGACTCCCGGCGCCTTCAGCGACAGCGTCACGGCGGCGTAACCCGGGGTCTTGTGGGCGTGCACGCAGCGCTTGACCCAGTTGGCGAAGGCCTTGTCGGTATGCAGACGGGCACTATGCACGGGGTCTTCGGCGGTCAGCGTCTCCCAGGCCGGCGGCACGAAATGGCGCGCGATACGGTCGAACTCGGCGTCGGTGACCGTCGTCTCGCCGTCGCGCAGATGCGCCCACTCGGCTTCCACCTGGCGCGCAAACTCCTCGATCCCGAGTGCCTGGACGAGAATCTTGATGCGCGCCTTGTACATGTTGTCGCGGCGACCGTAGCGGTTGTAAAGGCGCAGGATGGCTTCCAGGTAGGAGAGGATGTGCCGGCGCGGCAGAAACTCGCGAACCACCTTGCCGAGGATCGGCGTGCGCCCGAGACCGCCGCCGACGAGGACCTTGAAGCCGATCTCGCCGCGCTCGTCGCTGACCACCTCGAGGCCAATGTCGTGCGCCCGGATCACTGCGCGGTCCTGCGCCGCGGCATTGACGGCAATCTTGAACTTGCGCGGCAGGAAGGCGAATTCCGGATGGAAAGTCGACCATTGGCGCAGCAGTTCGCAGTACGGGCGCGGGTCGACCAGTTCATCCGGCGCGACGCCGGCAAAGTGATCGCTGGTGATGTTGCGGATACAGTTGCCAGAGGTTTGCACGGCGTGCATTTCGACGCTCGCCAGCTCGGCCAGGATTTCCGGCGTTTCCTCGAATTGCGGCCAGTTGAGCTGCATGTTCTGGCGGGTCGTGAAGTGCCCGACAGCGCGGTCGTAGCGGCGCGAGATTTCGGCCAGTTTGCGCAGCTGCGCCGACGAGAGCATGCCGTAGGGGATGGCGATACGCAGCATCGGGCCGTGCCGCTGGATGTACAGCCCGTTCTGCAGGCGCAGCGGACGCAGCTCGTCTTCCGAGAGTTCGCCGGCCAGATGACGCTCCATCTGGCCGCGATACTGGCTTACCCGCTCGTTGATCAGTTGTTGGTCAGTACTGTCGTAGCGATACATGGGTCGCTCCTTATATGAATGAAGCCATGCCTGCCATTGCGTGGGCCAGGCCGGGCACGGGCATCTACTGGGCGATCAGCTTGCCGCCGATCAATAGCAGCATGCACGCCAGAATGGGGCGAAGAATACGGTCCGGGACTTTTGCCGAGGCGTGGCTGCCGAGCCAGATCCCGGGCAGCGAGCCCAGCAGCAGGCTGCCGAGCAGCGACCAGTCGATGCTGCCGAGCAGCCAGTGACCGAGGCCGGCGACCAGGGTCAGCGGCACGGCGTGCGCGACATCGCTGCCGATGATGCGGATCGTCGGCAGCCTGGGGTAAAGGTAGAACAGCACGGCGACGCCGAGTGCGCCGGCACCGACCGATGACACGGTGACCAGGACACCGAGCAGCGCGCCGAAGGCGACGGTGATCGGCGCCCGCAGTTGTGTGTGCGCACCGTCGTCGGCGTGTGCGAGCGCGTGGGTCTGCAGCTGGTGGCGGAAGATGATCGCACCGGCGGTGAGCAGCAGGGCGATCCCCAGCGAGACCGAAATGACGTGCGAAACCTCGGCGCTCTGCTTGGGCAGGAACGACAGCCCCCAGACGGTGAGCAGCGCGGCCGGAATGCTGCCGCTCGCCAGCAGGCGCGTGATGCGCCAGTCGACGTGGCCCTTCTTGGCATGCACGAAGGTGCCGCCGGCCTTGGTGATTGCCGCGTACAGCAGGTCGGTACCGACTGCCGTTGCCGGGTGGACGCCGAAGACCAGCACCAGCAGCGGCGTCATCAACGAGCCGCCGCCGACGCCGGTGAGCCCGACGATGGCGCCAACGACAAAGCCCGACAAGGTGAACATCCAGTCCATCAGCAATGAGCCATAGCGGAAACGAGCGCGCATGGTAGCAGCAGGTGGTTTGATCGAAAAAGAATATTCAGTTAGATTGTTATAACCAATAGCAATTAAAGGCGGCAATGAAGCTCCAGCAACTTCGCTATCTCGTCGAAGTGGCGCAGCGTGGCCTCAACGTGTCCGAGGCCGCGGCGGCGCTGTATACCTCGCAGCCGGGAATCTCCAAACAGATCAAGCTGCTTGAAGACGAACTCGGAGTGATCGTCTTCGAACGCAGTGGCAAGCGCCTTACGGCGGTCACCGAGCCGGGCAGGGCAGTGCTCGAAATCGCCGAGCGCATCCTGCGCGACGCCGAGAACATCCGTCGCGTCGGCGAGGAGTATGCCGGCGGTGACTCCGGCAGCCTGGTCATCGCCACGACGCACACGCAGGCGCGCTACGCGCTTCCCGGCGTGGTCAAGCAGTTCGTCGAGCGCCATCCCCGCGTGCGGCTGTCGTTGCGCCAGGGTCATCCGACGCAGATCGCCGAATGGGCGCTGAAAGGCGAGGCCGACATCGCCATCGCCACCGAAGCCCTCGACCAGTACCCGCAGTTGCTGATGCTCCCCTGCTACCAATGGGTGCACTGCGTGATCGCTCCCGACGGGCACGCCATCCTTGGCGAGAAGTCCTTATCGCTGACGTCGCTGGCACGCTGGCCGCTGATCACCTACGACTCTGCCTTCGCCGGTCGCTCGCGGATCAACAAGGCCTTCGAGCTGGCGCAGTTGACACCCAACGTCGTGCTCACCGCCATCGACGCCGACGTCATCAAGACCTACGTCAGCCTGGGCCTGGGCCTGGGCATCATCGCCAGCATGGCTTTCGATGCGGCCCGTGACGCCGGTCTGCAGGCGCTGCCCGCCGAACACCTCTTTGGTTCGAACACCACGCGCATCGGGCTGCGCCGCGGCAACCACATCCGTCGCTACGAATACGAATTCATCGAACTGTTTGCGCCGCAGCTGACGCGAAAGGCGGTCGATATGGCGATTGCCGGTGCGCGGCCGGACGCCGAGTATCAGCTGTAAAGCGGCGATTTTCGGGTGTTCTGCTGGCCTTGAATTGCGCAGCCAGGTTGACTGGCGGCGCGTTGCCAATGGCTGTCGCCGCCGGCTGTATCGGCCGCCGCGATGTCTTGCGAGTCGGAGCGGGCAAGGATTGCTGGCTTTACGGTGGGCAGTCGTGACCCACGCCACCAGCGTGAGAAGTGACGAAGGGTGTTGGCGAGCAGTTTCTTGAGTAGTTGCGTCAATGAAAACAGTGGCTTGCAGATAAGCTTTTTGGCTTGGCTACAATCTATGGCGTCGCTTTACGCTCCATTCGCCATTGCTGCTCTGGTTGCGAGGTCACCACTTGTCTTCCAGTTTCTCCACTTCGAGCGCGCCAGGCGCAGGCCCGTCGCCCGGCTCTGGCGATCACCCCAGGCGGGCGCACGACGACGCGCTGTGGGGGGCTTTCGCTTCAGCGCAGACGTCGAGCGAATTCTGCAGCAGCTGGCTGGCACTGCAATGCCTGCAGGTCACTGACGTGCGCGCTGCGCTGCTGCTGCTCGAGCAGGGCAGCGGCACCTTCGTTCCGGCCGCCGTCTGGCCGTCCGAGCAGACCGACGTCACTTATCTTGCGCCAGCCGCTCAGCAGTGCCTGAGCGAGCGGCGCGGTCTTCTGCTTGCCGGCCAGCCGGGCGCGGTACTGGTCGTCGCCTATCCAGTAGAGCTCGAGGGACAGGTGCATGGGGCGGTCGTGATCGACGTTGCCGAACGCCCGGAAGCGGCACTGCAACTGGTGCTCAGGCAACTGCACTGGGGAATCGGCTGGATCGAGACGCTTTTCCTGCGTCGCCAGAATGGTGACGACGCGCAGGCCTTGCAGCGGGCGCGCATCGCTCTCGACGTGCTTGCCGTGGCGGCCGAGGAGGCCCGCCTCGAGTCCATGGCCATGGCCGTGGTGAACGACCTTGCCAGCCGTTTCGACTGCGACAGGGTTTCGCTCGGCGTCGACCGGGGAGGGCGCGCGCGCTTGCTGGCCATGTCGCACTCCGCGTTCTTCGAGAAGAAGAGCCAGTTTGTCGCCAGTCTCGAAAACGCCATGGACGAGGCGCTCGATCAGCGGCGCAGCATCGTTTTCCCGCCCGCGGCGGAAAGCTCCGGCGCGATTGCCATTGCTCACCGCGATTTTGCCGCGACGCGAGCGGTGTGCTCGGTGGTGCTCGCCAGTCGCGGCATCGGCGTTGGCGTACTGACTTTCGAGCGCAGTCAGGGGACGCCTTTCAGCGGCGACGAAACGACGGCCTTCGAGGCGGTCAGCGCCTTGCTCGGGCCGCTGCTCGATAGCCGGCTTGACCAGCATCGCTGGTTTTCCGGTCGCCTGGCCGACCAGCTGCGCGGTTTGGGGCGGCATCTCAAGGATCCCCGCCGGCCTGGTTTTCGCGTTGCCATGGCTGTCGCCCTGCTCGTGTTGCTGAGCCTTTTCGTGCTTGACGGCGATTATCGCGTCAGCGCCAGGGCGGTCGTCGAAGGTGCGGTGCAGCGCGCGGCGGTGGCCCCCTTTGATGGTTTCCTGCGCCAGGCGCCGGTACGTGCAGGCTTTGTCGTCAAGCAGGGACAGCTGCTGGCGACGCTCGACGATCGCGATCTGCACGTCGAGCGCCAACGCTGGCTATCCGAGCGCGAACAGCACAAGGCGCGCTACCACGAGGCACTGGCCAAGCACGAACGCGCCAATGCCAATGTCGCACTGGCGCAGATGTGGGAAGCCGACTCGCAACTGGCGCTGGTCGACGAGAAGCTGGCGCGTGCCAATATCGTCGCTCCCTTCGACGGCATCGTCGTCTCCGGCGATCTCAGCCAGCTGCTCGGTTCGCCGGTCGAACAGGGCAAGCTCCTTTTCGAACTGGCGCCGCTGGACGCCTATCGGGTGATCCTGAAAGTCGAGGACCGCGATATCCGCGATGTGCGCGTCGGCCAGTCGGGTCGCCTGGTGCTCACCGGGCTGGCCGGTGAAGCCCTGCTTTTCGAAGTGCGCAACGTGTCGATGGCCGAGGCCGAAGACGGCAGGAATACCTTTCGCGTCGAAGCGCAACTCGAGCGCAGCGACCTCAAGCTGCGTCCCGGCATGGAAGGGGTTGGCAAGATCAGTGTCGGCGAAGAGAGCTATGTGTGGATCTGGACGCATCGCCTGAGCGACTGGCTCCGCATGCAGGCCTGGATCTGGTTGCCGTAGGGCGCTGACAGCCATGGCCGCCCCTTTCCTCAGCGCCTCGTGGTATCGCGTCGCCGAGCTGCGCCCCGAGCTGCGCGCGCACGCGCGCATCCATCGTCAGCGCTTTCGCGGCGAGCCGTGGTACGTGCTGCACGATGGCGCTTCGGGCAAGCTGCATCGTTTCAGTCCTGCCGCCTATCGGGTCATCCAGCTGATGGACGGCCAGCGAACGATCGACGAGATGTGGACCGAGGTCGCCGCAGAAGCCGGCGAAGACGCCCCGACGCAGGACGATGTGATCCGCCTTCTGGCGCAACTGCACGCCGGCGACCTGCTGCAGGCCGACCTGCCACCCGACGTCGACGAACTCGCCGAACGTGGTCGCAAGCAGAAGCGCCAGAAACTGTTGCAGAGCTTCATCAACCCGATGTCGATTCGCATTCCCCTGTGGGATCCGGACGCCTTCCTGAACCGTACCTGGCCGCTGCTGCGGCCGATTTACGGCCCACTCGGGGTCGTGCTGTGGTTGCTGGCGGTGCTGCCGGCGATCGTACTCGCGGCTGTGAACTGGCATGAGCTGACGGCCAACCTCAGCGACCAGGTACTCTCGGCGCACAACCTCTTCCTGCTCTGGCTGGTCTATCCGCTGATCAAGGCACTGCACGAACTCGGCCACGCCTATGCGGTCAAGTCCGGCGACGGCGAGGTGCACGAGATGGGCGTCATGCTGCTCGTCCTGGCGCCGATTCCCTACGTCGATGCGACCGCCGCCGGTGCCTTTCGCAACAAATGGCGGCGGGCGCTGGTCGGCGCCGCCGGGATGCTGGTCGAGCTGTTCGTTGCGGCGCTCGCCATGGCCGCGTGGGTGATGGTCGAGCCGGGCCTAGTGCGCTCGGTCGCCTTCAACGTGCTCTTCGTTGCCGGCGCGTCGACGCTGCTCTTCAACGGCAACCCCCTGCTGCGTTACGACGGCTACTACGTTCTCGCCGATCTGATCGAGATTGCCAATCTCGGCAATCGTTCGAATCAATACTGGCAATGGCTTGCCAAGCGCTACCTGTTCGGCGTCACGAGCGTCGAGCGACCTCAGGCCACTACTGGCGAGCGCCGCTGGTTTCTCTTCTACGGGGCGGCGTCTTTCGTCTACCGGACGCTGGTGATGATCGTCATCACCCTGTTCATTGCCGGGGAGTTCTTTTTTGTCGGGGTCGTGCTGGCGATATGGGCCGCGACGACGATGTTCGTGCTGCCGATCGGCAAGGGCCTCAGCTATGTGATTTCCAGCCCCGAGTTGCAGCGCCAGCGGACGCGTGCGCGCATCGTCACCTTCGCTTCGCTGGCGCTCTTTCTGGCCTTCGTGCTCGCGGTGCCGATGCCCCTGCGGACGCACGCCGAAGGCGTCGTCTGGGTTCCCGATAAGGCCGAGGTGCGTGCCGGTGCCGACGGCTTTGTCGAGCAGCTGCTGGTTCAGCCAGAGGAGCGCGTCGAGGTCGGCGATCTCTTGCTGGTCACGGCCAGACCGACGCTGTCCGCCGAGGTCGAGCAGGCGCAGGCACGGGTACGGCAGCTCGAGGTGCAGTACACCGCGCAGATGTTCGACGAGCGCGTACAGGCGGCGACAACCCGCGAGGATCTGCGCCGGGAAAGGTTTGCCCTGGCGCGCGCCGAAGAGAAGCTCGATGCGCTGCTGGTTGTCGCCGCCGTCTCCGGCGCGCTCAAGCTGGCGCGGCCACAGGACCTGCCGCAGCGCTTCGTGAAGAAAGGCGAGCTGCTTGGCTATATCGTCGACGGTTCGCCGCGGCTGGCGCGGGTGGTCGTTGTCCAGGATGACATTTCCCTGGTTCGCGAAGCGCGCGACGAGGTGCAGGTAAAGATCGCCGACCGACTCGAACACACCTATACCGCGCGCCTGATACGCGAGGTGCCTGGCGCGCACGAGGAGTTGCCAAGCAAGGCGCTGTCGATCGAAGGGGGCGGCCAGCAGGGCACCGATCCGCGCGACCCGAAGGGCCTCAAGTCGCTGCACAGGCTGTTTCAGTTCGACCTCGAACTGCCGCCGGAGGTGGGGCCGCTGCACATTGGTACGCGCGTCTACGTGCGTTTCCACCACCGCGCCGAGCCCCTCGCCGAGCAGTGGGCGAGGCGGCTGCGACAGCTCTTCCTCTCGCGCTTCGATGTCTAGGGCCTTGCTCGAGCGCTGGCAGGTGCATGAGTTCGCTCCAGGACTGTACCCGGAGCGTCGCGACCCCAAGGACGATCGTCTCGACCGCTTCCTTGGCCGTCTGCTGGGGCGCTGGGCGCAGGCGGGCTCGCCGCTGCGCCTGCACAGGCTGCGCCGTTTTGCCGAGCGCGTACAGGCGCTGGAAGACGCCTTGCTGGCCGACGACGACGCGGGATTGCGCAGCCGGGTGCTGGCCGTGCGCGCGGCCCTGGCCGTCCAGGGGCCAGCCGAGGCGCTGGTTGCCGAGTGTTTCGCGCTGGTGCGCGAGGTCTGTTCGCGCCAGCTCGGCCGGCGCCATTACCCGGTACAGCTGATGGGCGGCTACGCGATGCTGGGCGGCGCGCTGGCCGAAATGCAGACCGGTGAGGGCAAGACGCTGACCGCCGTTCTAGCGGCGGTGACGGTGGGCCTTGCCGGTGCGCCGGTGCATGTGATCACGGTCAACCCCTACCTGGCGGCTCGCGATGCGCAGTATCTCGCGCCGGTCTATGAGTTTTTCGGCTTGCGCGTCGGCCTGATCGTCCCCGACCAGGAGCCTGCGCAGCGCGTCGTGGCCTACGCCGCCGATGTCACCTACTGCGTGAACAAGGATCTGGTCTTCGACTATCTTCGCGATCGGATTACCCGGAAGCGTGTCCGCGGCGGTCAGCGCGCGCTGCTCGACGGCTGGTTGGCGGCGCAGCGAAGTCCGGCCCAGGGGAGCGCCAGCGTCCTGCTGCGCGGCTTGTACTTCGCGATCGTCGACGAGGCCGACAGCGTCCTGATCGACGAGGCGAGAACGCCGCTGATCATCTCCAGCGACGTCGACGACCCGAACGGGCGCGCCCTCTACGAGCCTTACCTTTTCCCAGATCTCCGCTGGACACCGTAGCAACTTTTCGCTATGGTTTCGCCTATGGATATGGCGAAGCGGCTGTGGGAAGGTGATGCCCTGGCGTACGTACGGGAAATGGCCGCGCGTATCGGCATGACGCGCACGCGCTTGTCGCAAGTCGTTTGCGAAGCCTTCGATTTTCGGGACCCCTTGGGGCGCTTGCGCGAGATGACGTGTCGCAAAGTTCTGGCGAAGATGGCAGCGCGGGGGGATGTCGTTCTGCCGGGGACGCAGCGCAGCATTCCAGCGCGAGGAGCGCTGGCCGTGGTGGAGAGCGGCGCGGTGACCTGCGAGTTGGCCGAACTGGGTCGGGTCGAGCTGGTCGACGTTACCGGTGAGGCAGCGCTGTCGCCGGTGTGGAATGGCCTCATGGACACTCACCACGAACTGGGCAGTGGCCCGTTGTGTGGCGCACAGTTGCGCTATCTGATTCGCTGCGAGCACTTCGGCTGGCTCGGTGGTCTGGCCTTCTCGGCGGCCGCCCGCCGTCTGGCAGACCGAGAAGCCTGGCTGGGCTGGAGCGAGGACGAGCGTCGTGAGCAACTCCAGCACGTGGCCTGCAATTCGCGCTTTCTCATTCTTCCCGGGATTCGCGTGCCCAACCTGGCTTCGCATGTGCTTGGCTTGGCCGTCCGACGCTTGGTCCGTGACTGGCCGAAGCGTTACGGTATCGCCCTGTGGGCGCTCGAGACCTTCGTTGCCCCGCCGCGTCTGGGCACGAGCTACCGCGCCGCGAACTGGCGCGAGATCGGGGAAAGCCGCGGTCGTGGCCGGCAGGACGGCCAGCATACGGCCGAGCGGACAAGGAAGCGGGTGTTTCTCCATCTCATCGAGCCGCGCCGCTTTCCGCGTGCCGGACCGCCCGCGACACCAGAGACCGATTGGGCTGCCGCGGAGTTTGCGGGCCTTGAACTGGACGCGCGTTTGCAGCGTCGTACAGTGGCCCTGGCGCGCCGCTTTCAGGCCCGTCCGACGGCCAGCCTGCCGCAGGCCTGCGAAGGCCACCTGGCCGAGCTCAGAGGCGCTTATCGCTTGTTCCAGCACGAGAAGGTCACCATCGATACCCTGCTTGCTCCTCATTATCAGGCCACCCAGGCACGCGCTGCCCAGGAACCGCTGGTCCTGGCGGCCGTCGACAGCTCGGCGTTAAATTACTCGGCTCATCCGGCCACCGACGGGCTGGGACTGATCGGCACGACGGTCAATGGGCCGGTCGGACTGTGGCTGCATGAGACCCTGGTCTTTACGCCCAGTGGCGTCCCGCTCGGGCTGATCGACGTCCAGCATTGGCGGCGTGACCCGGCGGAGCATGGCAAGAAGCGCACGCGCAAGAAGCGGCCGATCGAAGAAAAAGAAAGCGGCAAATGGCTCAAGAGCTTCGACCGGATAGAGGCCGCCCAGCGCGCTTGTCCGCAAACCCGATGGGTGATGGTCGCCGACCGCGAGTCGGACATCTATGAATTCTTTGTCAAGGCCAGCGACGCCACGGCCGGCGTGCTGGTCCGGGCGCAGACAAACCGCCATCTGTGCTCGGACGAGCAGGCGCATCTGTGGCCGGCCCTGGCCGCCGCGCCGGTCGCCGGAACCTTCACCGTGCAAGTCGCGGCCGGCAATGGCAGGCCAGCGCGCGAGGCCACCCTCACCGTGCGTGTGCAGGCCGTCACCCTCAAACCGCCACGCGACCAGACGCGACTGGGAAACGTGCCGGTGTCGGCCATCTGGGCGCACGAAGAACATCCGCCCGAGGGCAGCTCTGCCCTGGAATGGATGCTGCTGACCACCGTGCCGACCCGTACCTTCGATGAAGCCTGTAGCCGTATCGAGTGGTATTGTCGCCGCTGGGGAATCGAGATTTATCACCGCACGCTGAAAAGCGGCTGCCGCATCGAGGACCGCCAACTCGGCTCGGCCAAATCACTGAAGGCCTGTCTGGCGATCGACATGGTCGTTGCCTGGCGGATCTTCCACCTCGTCCATCTCTCCCGCCAGCACCCCGACTTGCCCTGCACCACCTATTTCGATGACGATCACTGGAAGGCGCTCTACGGCTTCGTGCACCGCACGCCCATCCCCCCGGACACGCCACCGACTCTTCATCAGGCGGTGCAAATGGTCGCTCGCCTCGGTGGTTTCCTCGGCCGTAAGAGCGACGGCGAACCCGGCGCTCAAGTCCTCTGGATCGGCATCCAGCGACTCGATGACCTGACCAGCATGTACCGCGTCTTCGCTACACCTCCACCACAAGCTCCTTGAGCCCCGCGCCAACCCATGCCCAGTCACCTTACAGACCAGCGTAATAACAACTCGCTACCGTCTGCTGGCACGATGTGGGTAAGGGTAAGCTACGAGCAGGCGCTGGCGCTGGCCGCCAGCCTGAACGGCAAGGGCCATTACCTGCTCCGGGCGCAGGAACGCAGCATCGAACTGACCGACGCCGGCCGGGCGGCGGTGGGCGAGTTTGCCTGCGGGCTGCCCGGGCTGTGGCGCATCCCGCGGGCGCGCGAGGAACTCGTCGAACAGGGGCTGTCGGCGCTGCATCTTTTTCAGCTCGACCGGCATTACATCATCGCCGACGACAAGGTGCAGATCGTCGACGAGTACACCGGTCGGGTGATGGCCGACCGTTCGTGGGAGCGTGGCCTGCACCAGATGATCGAGGTCAAGGAAGCGCTGGCGATCAGCAAACGACGCGACACCATTTCGCGCATCACCTATCAGCGCTTCTTCCGTCGCTACCTGTGCCTGGCCGGGATGAGCGGCACGGCAACCGAGGTGGCACCGGAAATGCGTTCGGTGTACGCGATGGACGTTCTGCGCATCCCGCCGAATCGACCGATTGTGCGCCGCGACCTCGGGCAGCGGGTATTTCTCGACGGCGACCGGCGCTGGGCCGCGGTGGTGCAGCGTGCGGCCGAAATGTGCCGTGCGGGGCGAGCAGTACTGATCGGAACGCGTTCGGTGGCGGCTTCCGAGCTGGCCGGCGTGCACCTGGGCGCAGCCGGACTGGCGCATGCGGTGCTCAACGCGCGCCAGGACCAGCGCGAGGCGGAGATCATCGCCGACGCCGGTCAGCCGGGGCGGATCACCGTGGCCACCAACATGGCCGGGCGGGGCACCGATATTCTGCTCAGCCCGGAGGTTCGCCAGGCGGGCGGTCTGCACGTCATTCTTTCCGAATACCACGATTCGGCGCGCGTCGATCGGCAGCTCTTCGGCCGTGCCGGTCGGCAGGGCGATCCCGGATCGTGCGAAGCGATCGTCGCGCTCGATGATGAATTGTTTCTCGCCCATGCTGCAGCGCTGCTCGGCTGGCTGCGGGCGCGCGTTTCAGAGGCCGGGCTGCTACCGGCGCCGCTGGCGCGCGTGCTGCGTCAGTCCGCGCAGGCAGCGGCGGAGCGACAGAATTCGCGGGTGCGCCGGCAGACCGTCGAGATGGACAAGCGAGTGGAACAGTCTCTGGCGTTTGCCGGAAGAGGAGAGTAGGAAGATGCCGAGTCGGACAAGTCGAATGAGGGTGAGCGGATTCGGGAGCGCAGTGCTGCTGGCGTTGTTGTGGGCGGGCAGGGGGCTGGCCGACGAGTTCGACTGCATCATCGAACCGAGCAAGACCGTCGACGTGCGCGCAGCGAGCGAAGGTCTGATCGATACAATCTGGGTGGATCGTGGCGATCTGGTCAAGAAAGGCCAGGTGCTGGTGACCCTCGATTCGGGTGTCGAACGCGCGGCGACCGAAGCAGCGCATTATCGTTCGACGATGCAGGGAAAAATCCGCACCGGCGAAAGCCGCGTCGAGTTTTCGACGACGAAGTACAAGCGGCGTGAGAAGTTGGCGGGCCAGTCGTTCATCTCGCTGCACGATCGCGACGAAGCCCTGACCGAGAAGCGGCTCGCCGAAACAGAGCTGCTCGAAGCCCGCGACGACCGTCGCCTGGCGGAGCTTGAGTATCGGCGTCTGTCCGAGCAACTGCGCCTGCGCAGCATCGAGAGCCCGGTCGACGGCGTGGTCGTCGATCGCCTGCTCAGCGCCGGAGAGCTGGCCGACAATCGTGACCTGCGCAAGCCGATTCTCAGACTGGCCGACATCGGCACCCTGTACGTCGAGGTGCTGATGCCGCTTGAGGCTTTCGGCAAGCTCAACGTCGGCGAGAAGGTCGAGGTATTTCCGGAAGCGCCGATCGGCGGGCGGTACACGGCGACGGTGCGGGTGATCGACCGCGTGTTCGACGCCGCCAGCGGGACTTTCGGCGTACGCCTCGAACTGGCCAATGCGGATTTGAAACTGCCGGCGGGAATCAAGTGCCGGGCCAGCTTTCCGGCGATCACCGGTGGCGCGGGCGGACCCTCGTCGAGCTTTTCTCGCCAGGAAGGCCAGAGCGCCGCGCCAACCCCGTCCGGGAGGCCGAGGTAGCCGCCGCCGGCCATGGCGGGGAAAGGCCTTCCCGGCTATAGTGGCCGCTGACCCGCAGGCTGTGCCAGGCCGTTCGCCGGTCGCGGCGGCGAGCCATCGACGCGAACCGGCGGCCGGCACAGTGCTCACCTTTCGACCCGCTACTCTGTGGAGGATTTTCGATGAACAGGCCGCCCGCGTCAGCAGCAAAGCCCAAGGCGGCAGCGCCTGGCAAACGGACAGGGAAGAAAGCCGCGGCGCCGGCGAAGCCGATCGCGGCCGCGGCCAGCGATCCCGGTCTGGTCGACCAGGTGCGTGCCATGGCTGGCAGGCTGCTTGACGTCAGTTCGGCGGCCGGTGTCGCCGGGCGAACGCTGGAAATGGCGAGCAAGGTCTCGCGAGCACTCCTCGACGGGCAGGCCATCGAGGCCGCGTCGGAAGTGTTGCGGGTGGTGCTGCCGAGCGCCGCCGAGTCCGCCGCCTGGGCCAGGACCGGGGCGGCCGTGCGCAGGATGCGTGAGCGCGCGGGGCTGACGATTGCCGAACTCGGCGTGGCCATCGACCTCAAGGACCCGTCGCTGGTCGAAGCGCTGGAGAACGGGCGCCTGGCGGTGTCGTTCGAACTCATCCTGCGACTGGCGGCGGTCCTTGGTCGCCAGGATCCGATCGGTTTCGTCATGGGCCTGACGCGCACGGCCAACCCGGAGCTGTGGGAGAGCCTTGAAGAGCTCGGCGTCGGCAAACTGGTGCTGCAGTCCGTGCGCGAACATCAGTTCGTCAATGTCTATCGCAGCAACGACGACGCGCGCACCCTCAACGACGAGGAATTCGCCGAGATTCTCGGCTTCACGCAGGCCGCGTTCGAGATGGCGATGGCCCAGCGCGCACGCTACAGGCAGAGCCGTCGCGGCCCTGCCGCCGACGTCGCTGAGTGACGCGTTTGGCTGACGGAGTCAGGTGAACGATCGCTGTCGGGAGCATTGCCAGGGCGCTGCCGCAGGGGCCGGAAAACGGTGCTTGCGCCGGCCGGCAGCGGTCCGTCTGCTTGCCAGACGGCGCCATTTCTGATATTTAGTCGTCTCTTTTGCAATCAGGGTCTTCGAACATGGCTGATGAGTTGACGTACAAGCATTTCACCCCTTACGTGCCGCAAGCGGGCGAGGAGTACATGAACAGCAGTCAGCTGGCTCATTTTCGCGGCATCCTCGAGGCGCTGAAGCAACAGCTCATCGAAGACATCGAGCGTACGGTGCATACGATGAAGGACGAGGCGACTGTTTTCGCCGACCCCAATGACCGCGCGAGCCAGGAAACAGACATCGCCATCGAACTGCGCAACCGCGACCGGGAGCGCAAGCTGATCAAGAAGATCGAAGAGACGGTGGAACTGATCAACAGTGGCGACTACGGCTATTGCGCTGCTTGCGGAGTCGAGATTGGCATCAAGCGTCTTGAAGCGCGTCCGACGGCGACGATGTGCATCGACTGCAAGACCCTCGAAGAAGTGCGCGAGAAGCAGATGGCCAAGTAGCTGGCGGGCGCGTGTAGCCGCAGGACGTAAGCGCGAGGGACGACACCGCCGGCTGGCGAGCGGCAGGGCGCTTGCCCGCCGTGGCCAAAAAAAGGACGCCGAGGCGTCCTTTTTGCTGCGCACGACAGCGGCTCGCTGGCCGCCGTCAGGCGATGCCGGTCAGGCGGCCGGCGGCACGCCGCCCTCCTCGACGGTGAGCGCCTTCATCGACAGGCGGACGCGTCCCTTCTCGTCGGCTTCGAGGACCTTGACGCGGACCTTCTGGCCATCCTTCAGATAGTCGGCAACGGCATTGACGCGCTCGTTGGCGATCTGCGAAATATGCAGCAGGCCGTCGCGACCGGGCAGGATGCTGACGATGGCGCCAAAGTCGAGCAGCTTGAGAACCGTGCCGTCATAGACCTTGCCGACTTCGACGTCAGCGGTGATCGACTCGATACGTGCCTTGGCGGCGTCGGCGGCCTCGCCGCTTACCGAGGCGATGGTGATCGTGCCGTCGTCCTTGATGTCGATGGTCGTCCCGGTTTCCTCGGTGATGGCACGAATGACTGCGCCGCCCTTGCCGATCACGTCGCGGATTTTCTCCGGATTGATCTTCATCGTGTACAGGCGCGGGGCGTAGGTCGACACCTCTTCGCGGTGCGCCGACATCGAATCCTGCATCTGCTTGAGAATGTGCAGGCGGGCTTCGCTGGCCTGCGCCAGCGCAATCTTCATGATTTCCTGGGTGATGCCCTGGATCTTGATGTCCATCTGCAGCGCGGTGACGCCGCTATCGGTACCGGCAACCTTGAAGTCCATGTCGCCGAGGTGATCCTCGTCGCCGAGGATGTCGGTCAGGACGGCGACCCGATTACCTTCCTTGATCAGGCCCATGGCAATGCCGGCGACGTGGGCCTTGAGCGGTACGCCGGCGTCCATCAGGGCCAGCGAGGCGCCGCAGACCGAGGCCATCGAGCTCGATCCGTTCGACTCGGTGATCTCCGAGACGACACGGATGGTGTAGGAGAAGTCTTCCGGCGACGGCAGCACTGCGAGTATGGCCCGCTTGGCCAGGCGGCCGTGGCCGATCTCGCGGCGCTTTGGCGTTCCGACGCGCCCGCATTCGCCGGTGGCGTAGGGCGGGAAGTTGTAGTGCATCATGAAGCGCTCGCGATACTCGCCGGCCAGTGCGTCGATGATCTGTTCGTCACGACCGGTACCGAGCGTGGCGACGACGATGGCCTGCGTTTCGCCACGCGTGAACAAGGACGAGCCGTGTGCGCGCGGCAGCACGCCGGAGCGGATGGCGATCGGCCGGACGGTGCGCGTGTCGCGACCATCGATGCGCGGCTCGCCGGCCAGGATACGGCCACGCACGATGCGTGCCTCGGCGTCGGAAACCATCCGGCGGACGGCGCTGGCGTCGGGGGCGTTGTCGTCGGCGGTCATGGCCTCGACGGCGTAGGCGGTGATCTCCTTGAGGCGCTGGCTGCGCAGGCCCTTGCTGGTGATCCCGTAGGCTTCCTTCAGCTCGCCTTCGACGAGTTGGTCGAGCTTGGCGTGGACGGCCTCGTTTCTGGCGGCAGCTGACCATTCCCAGTCCGGCTTGCCGGCTTCATCGACCAGTTCGTTGATGGCGGTGATCACTGCCTGCATCTGCTGGTGGCCGAACATCACGGCACCGAGCATCACCTCTTCGGACAGTTCCTTGGCCTCCGATTCGACCATCAGCACGGCCGCCTGCGTTCCGGCGACGACCAGGTTCAGCTGGCTTGCGTCGAGCTGGCTGGTGCTCGGGTTGAGCACGTATTCGCCGTTGAGGTAGCCGACCCGGGCGGCACCGATCGGGCCGTCGAAGGGAATGCCGGAGATCGCCAGCGCGGCCGAGGCACCGATCATCGCCGGGATGTCGGGGTCGATTTCCGGGTTCAACGACATGACCATGGCGACGATCTGGACTTCGTGGTAGAAGCCCTCGGGGAAGAGCGGGCGCAGCGGCCGGTCGATCAGGCGCGAGGTCAGCGTTTCCTTCTCGGAGGGACGACCCTCACGCTTGAAAAAGCCGCCGGGGATCTTGCCGGCGGCGTAGGTCTTTTCGATGTAGTCAACGGTCAGCGGGAAGAAATCCTGGCCGGGTTTGGCGGTCTTGTTGCCGACCGCGCTGACCAGGACGACGGTGTCGTCAACCGAGACGATGACCGCACCACCGGCCTGGCGCGCGATTTCGCCGGTTTCCAGGGTGACCTGATGGGCGCCATAGGCGAAGCTTTTCTTGACGATATTAAACATTGTTGCCTCTCTCAATAGTCTGGTACGTGCCTGCCCACGACTCCGGCAGGGACTTCAACAGCTCAACCATTCAAACGACGTACCAATATGCCAGCCGCGGCAGCAGAAACAGCGGCGCAGCCCGCGTGGGGCTGGCCGCTGGCGGCTCTGGGAATGGCCTGCACCTCCGACCGCAGGGCGGATCGGCGAGCGGGCCTATTTGCGCAGGCCGAGACGCTGAATCAGGGTGCGGTACGAATCGACGTTGGTTTGCTTCAGGTAATCGAGCAACTTGCGGCGGCGGCTGACCATGCGCAGCAGACCGCGGCGCGAGTGGTTGTCCTTCTTGTGCTCTCTGAAGTGACCGGTAAGGTCGTTGATGCGCGCGGTAAGCAGCGCTACCTGGACTTCGGAAGAACCGGAGTCGCCGGCAGCACGCTGGTACTCGGCCATGATTTGAGCTTTCTGCTCAACATTGATCGCCATGTCAAACTCTCTTTCGTAAGAACGACGCAGCCCCAGTTTGATAGAGCCGACGCCAGATGGATGAAGGGTGGGATTCGCTCGGCGAAGCGAACCCGCGATTCTATCTTGCGGGCGGTCGGGCGGCAAGGAGTGTGTTTTCCGCCGTTCGCCGCGGGTGGTCGGCGCGAGGCCGGCAGGGCAAGAAAAAAGCCGCTCCTGGGAGCGGCTTTTCCGGCGACGCAGACCTGTCGTTGTCGATCAGGCCTTGCGACGGCGTGCTGCGCCGAGGCCGAGCAGAGCAAGACCGACCAGCGCCATCGAGGCAGGCTCTGGTGTCTGGTTGCGAGTCTCGTATTCATAGGCGATTCTCGCGCCGCAGGCGGCTTGGGTGGTCTGAGCGAAGGACACCTGACCACCACCGCCCAGCAGAGTGACGCCACTCAGCGAGCTGCAGCTGATGCTGAATTGTTGGCCGGCCCCGTCTGTGGAGAAGATTGCCAGGATCGGGTTCAACGTCAGCGCGTCCAGAACTGCCGAGCCACTTGCCGTGAGCAAGCCGGAGTTAAACGTTCCACCAGCAGCCAAGGTTTGGAGGCCCGTCGGGTTGGTGAGCGAGATCCGAGGATTGCCACTGACGATAATGCCATTGAGCGGAGCGAGCGAGCTGGTGTAATTCAGGAAAACATTGCCCGTTGCAATGACATCTTGCGACTGCTGTGCGCTGTTGCTCAGCACAATGGTCATCTCGTCCTGGCCGGTGAGCGTCAGGACGGCGCTGGTCAGGGTGCGGGTACCTCCCATCGTGTCGAACAGGCCCAGGTTGCCGCTTTGGGAAATCTCGGTCCCCTGCAGGGGGTTGCTGAATTGGTAGGTGAGGAAAGCCGCGTGTGCCGCACCGCTACCCAGGGCGGCGAGAACTGCGCCGGCCAAAAGCTGTTTTTTCATTATCGTATCCTTCCAGTGAGTAGGTATGGGTGTCTCGTATGCCGTGACTACTGCGCTCGGCAGCCACTTGCCGTTACCAAGCACGTACCATGCCAGCATAAAAAACTCCATAGTTAGCAATGGCTTGCACAATTCACTCGATGTTGTTGGCCGTTTTGTGTAAAAAATTCCGACAGTGATGGCGGCCCACTTCGCTCAGCTCTGCCGCATCGTTGATGTTGCGGAAAGCGTCGACCTGGTCGTCAAAAGGTACCTCGACACGTTCTAGCATCCCGTGCCACAAGTCGATCTTGCGCCCCCCCCTGGCCAGGAAGTCGGTCAGTTGCGGAAGGAGTTCGCGCCGGCAGAGCGAGAACACCGGCTGTGCCCGCCCGCCGCTGCGTACCGTGGCCAGGTCGGCGCCGCTGCTCAGCATCGCCGTACGCAGGCGGGCGACGAGATCGGTCGGCAGGAATGGCGAGTCGCAGGGTGCGGTGAGCAGCAGCGGGTGCGCCGAGCGACTCAGCGCGGCGTGCACGCCGGCGAGCGGGCCGGCAAAGCCGGCAATCTCGTCGGCGATGACCGGGTAGCCGAAGCTCGCGTAGTGAGCGGCGTTGCGATTGGCATTGATCAGCAGCTCGTCGACCTGTGGCGCGAGGCGCTCGATCACCCAACGGACAAGCGGCTTGTCGGCAAGCAATTGCAGCCCCTTGTCGACGTTTCCCATGCGCCGGCCGAGGCCGCCGGCCAGGATCACGCCGCTGATCGGCGCGTCGTTCATTGGCCGCCTGAGCCGGTGCGCAGCGATGTTGCCCGCGAAGGCTTGCCGGACGTCATGCGAAGCCGGGTAGCCAGGCGCTTTGTGGCGTCGGGATCACGGTTTCCAGCGTGCCTTGAAATACGGCTTCGATCACCGGTGGCTCGCGCCAGCGCTCATTGAGGAAAGTCAATCCAACTTCTTCGACCAGCGCGCCTTTCCAGTAATGATTGGCGATTTCGTCGAGTGTCGCCAGGCTCAGGCTGTGCGGCAGGCGCAGGTAGTCCAGCCAGCTGGCATCATGAAACGAACAGCGGTAGGTCCCCTTGCTCCGCGCCGGCGTGAGGGCCTTGCCGAAAACGCGGGCTGGATGCTTGCTGCGGAAGGTCTCCGCGTCGACACGGGTGGCAAAGAGCACGACGGCGTGCAGGCGGCTTGGGAAGTGCTGGTACAGGCGTTGACGGAAGTACTCGAGGTGGTACTCGGCAAAATAGTTCTGAACGGTCGCCATGCGGTCTGCCGCGAGTGCCTCGGCGAAGGGGTTGCCGATGAGAATGTCCCAGCCTGGCAGCTCGCCATCGCCATCGCCATCGCCATCGCTGTCCAGCCAGGCGTACAACTCGAGTGTGGTGCTGTCCCTGAGCAGGTGATCCATCATTCTCTGGCGAGTTGTGAACGGCGCCGGGCGGTCACGTGCTGCGGCCGAACTTCTCGACCAGTTGGCCGAGCTTGGCCGCGTGCTGGCGCTCCTGGGCTTCTGCCTGGCGCTGCATCTTGCGCTGTTCGGCTTGTTTTTTCAGGCGCTCCTTGACCAGTTCGGATGCATGCAGGCGTTGCTCCGGCGTTATTTCGCCGGCGGGCTGGCCGTCGAGGTCGACCCGGCCAGGGGCCTTTTCGCTCGCTTTCAGGTAGCGTAGCGAGTGCGTGTGGATCCCCAGCGCGATACGCAAGGGCTTGCGCTCGAGACCCGGCAGTCGCGCCATGAGTTGTTTGTCGATGCCGATGGCCAGTGGCTGGCAGTCGCGGAAGACCGGAAATCTTTCCTGCAGGTCCTTCAACAATTGGCGAGCGTTCTGGGCCGGAAGCGGTTTGTCCGGCGGGCTCGCCTGCGGGTTGAGGGCGTCCGGGCTGGTTTCCGGGCTAGCGGTGGGTGTATTCATGAATGGTGGGCTTGATAGTGTGTTTGGCGCAAAGGCAGGAAGGAAAAAGCGCAGGGAATCTGCGCTGCGCAGCGGCGTAGACTGCCCCGGCCCGGGTCAGAAGTGAATTCCGCGCATCACTTGCGAGAAGGCGATCTGGTCCGCAGTCTGTGGTGCCGTCTCACCCGGTTTGTGCGTGGCGGCGCTGGAATCGGTAAACATGCGGAAGCTGGTGTTCATCATGATCTGCGCCGCCTTTGGCGTCAGCGAGTGCAGCAAGGCACCGAAGATACCCAGTCGCGTGGCGATACGCACCGGTTTGTGGATGATCGCTTCGACAATCAGGTCGGCGGCTTCTTCGGGCGATAGCGTCGGCACCTGCTCGTAGATCTTCGTCGGTGCAATCATTGGCGTGCGCACCAGCGGCATGTTGATGGTCGTGAATTCGATGCCGCGGTCGGTAAACTCGGAGGCGGCGCAGCGCGCCCAGGCGTCCATTGCCGCCTTCGAGGCGACGTAAGCCGAGAAGCGCGGGGCGTTGGTGAGGACGCCGATCGACGAGATGTTGATGACCTGTCCCTTGCGCTTGGCAAGCATTCCGGGCAGCAGACCCATGGTCAGCCGCAGTGCGCCAAAATAGTTCACTTCCATCGTTCGCTCGAAATCGTGGAAGCGGTCGAAGGAGTTTTCGATGCCGCGGCGAATCGAGCGCCCGGCGTTGTTGACCAGGATGTCGACGCCTCCGTGCTGGTCATTGAGCGTCCTCACAAGCGCGTCGCATTGTTCCTTGTCGGCAATGTCGACCGCGTGGGTGATCAGTTGCAGACCGGCGGCCTCGAACTCCCGGCGGGTTTCGTCGAGCGTCTGTTGATCGCGGGCGATGGTGATGGCGATGGCCCCGGCCTCGGCCATCTTGCGGATGGTCGCCCGGCCGATCCCGGACGAACCGCCGGTGACCAGCACCACTTTGCCCTCGATCTGGCCGCGCAAGGTGCGATCGATGAACAGGTCCGGATCGAGGTGGCGTTCCCAGTAGTCCCACAGGCGCCAGGCGTAGCTGTCGAGCGGCGGCACGCCAATGCCGCTGCCCTTGAGTGCGCGTTGCGTTTCGCGGCAGTCGAAGCGGGTCGGGTAGTTGATGAAGTCGAGGATATCGTCGGGCAGCCCAAGGTCTTTCATGACGGCGCTGCGGATGCGTCGCACCGGGGTAAGGGCAAACATCGCCTTGCGCACCGAGCGCGGGATGAAGCCGAGCAGCGCGGCGTTGATGCGCATCGCCATTTCCGGCGCGTGCGCCGCGCGCGCGAAAGTGTTGAGCAGGTCGCCAACGCGCATCGGTGTTGGATCGGTGAGGTGGAAGCAGCGACCGTCTTCGTTCTTGAGGTGCGCGATGTGGTCCATCGCGGCGACCACGAAGTCGACGGGTACGACGTTGATGCGCCCGCCCTCGATGCCGATGGTCGGCATCCATGCCGGAAAGGCCTTGCGGATCTTCTGGATCAGCTTGAAGAAGTAGTAGGGGCCGTCAATCTTGTCCATTTCGCCGGTGCGCGAGTCACCGACGACGATGGCCGGACGGAATACACGCCACGGGATCGAGCACTCCTTGCGCACAATGCCTTCGGAATCGTGTTTGGTGCGGAAGTAGGGGTTTTCCAGGTTTTCCGCTTCGTCGAACATGTCTTCGCGAAACAGCCCTTCGAAAAGTCCGGCCGCGGCGATCGAACTGACCAGATGAAAGTGCCTGGCGGCGATCTCCTCGGCCAGTTGCACGGTGTTGCGCGTACCGTCGACGTTAGCCCGCTGTTGCTCCTCGGCGCTGGCCTTGAGGTCATAGACGGCCGCCAGATGAAAGAAGTGATCGATCTTGCCTTTCAGCTTGCGAATATCGGTTTTCGAGATTCCGAGCTTGCCCTGTGTCAGGTCGCCGACGATGGCGATGACCCGCTTGTCATCACTGTTCCAGTATTCGCGCAATTCCCCGAGGCGCTCTGCTTCGACGCTGCGTACCAGAAAATAGACGACTGCGCCCGGGCGAGCCAAGAGCCTTGCAATCAACCGCTTGCCGATGAAACCAGTGGCGCCCGTAACGAAGTAATTCATTGCTGTCTCCCGAAATTCATGGCCTTGTTGCGCATTGGGTATTTGCTAGACTGTCGATTCCTAGGCGCTGCACTCTAGGCCTTTAGTGTGCGTCCTCTAGATATTGTCACTAGACTGGCTTTCCAGGGCAAGCGAAAAAGCTTGTCACCTTTTGATTGGTACGTTCAAGGAGATGAAGATGGGCAAGAAACTCAAAGAACTGGCGGGTGACGTCAAAGAAAACCAACTGGCATCGACGGTCAAGGATTCTGCCCAGCAGATCTGGCTGGCGGGTCTGGGTGCTTTTGCCAAGGCACAGGAAGAGGGCGGCAAGGTGTTCGACGCGCTGGTCAAGGAAGGCGAGAGCATTCAGGCGAAAACGCGCAAGGCCACCGACGAGAAGATCGCCGAAGTGGCGGGCAAGGCAACCGGTACCTGGGATCGTCTCGAGCACGTTTTCGAGGATCGCGTGGCGCGGGCGCTGGGAAGCCTTGGCGTACCGAGCAAGCAGGATATTGATCGCTTGTCCAGACGCGTCGTCGATCTGAGCGCCGCCGTGCAGGCGCTGACTGAAGGGAAGCCTGTCGCCAAAGCGGCCGCTCCAAGAGCCGCCGTCAAGTCGACGACGCAGGCGGCGGCAAGCGTCGCGCAGGCCGTTACGGCGGCCAAACCGGCTGTCCGCAAACCTGCGCCGCGTAAACCTGCGGCAGCAAAGCCGGCGGCTCCGGTCACTCCCGCCGACGTGCTGAATACCCTTCCCAAGAGCGGCGAGTAGTCGCGTCGCCCGCTTGCGGCGGCTGCGCTGACTCCGGAAGCGTCGGGCAGCGTTTCATGGCGCGCAGCGGGCTCGCCCCCCCGGGTGAGCCCTGGCTGCCCCACCGCCGATGACCCGCGATCAGGCGGCAGTCCTGCGCCGCCACTGTTCGCGCCATGCGGCGTGCGCTGAAACATGGATGCAGGGCCGAGATCGAGGCGGGGTCTCGTCGACCGCCATAGGCTGCTTCCTTCGACGATAGGGGCTACTCGATGACTGCTACAGGCAGACGTTCCAAGATCGCTCTGGCGCTCGCTGGCGGCGGTCCGGTCGGCGGTATCTATGAAGTCGGTGCGATGGCCGCGCTGGCCGAGGCACTGGAAGGCGCCGACTTTACGGCGTTCGACATCTACGTAGGTGTCAGCTCCGGGGCGCTGCTTTCGGCCTCGGTCGCCAACGGGCTTGGCCCCGCTTCGCTGGCCAGGATGCTCGTGGAAAACGATAGCAACGAAGTGTTCGACCCCGGCGTGCTGTTGCGGCCCGCTTTCGGTGAATACCTTCGGCGCGCCCTGTCGGTGCCGGTGCTCTTCTGGTCATCGCTGCGCCAGTACCTCGCCGACCCCTGGCATGTTCGTCTGCTCGAGGCTTTCCAGGGCCTCAGCCATGCCATTCCGACCGGCGTTTTCAACAACGCCGGAATTGATGAGTTGCTCTGCAAGCTGTTTTCGAGCGGCGGGCGAAGCAATGATTTTCGCAAGCTCAAGCACCGGCTGTTTCTGGTCGCCACCGACCTCGATAGCGGGGAATCGGTGGCCTTCGGCTCCGCGGGTCACGACGACGTGCCGATTTCCGTCGCCGTGCAGGCCAGCGCCGCCTTGCCCGGTCTGTTTCCGCCGGTGAGGATCGGCGAGCGCTATTTCGTCGATGGCGCCCTGATCAAGACCCTGCACGCTTCGGTCGCGCTGCATGAAGGGGCCGAGTTGGTGATCTGCATCAACCCTCTGGTGCCCTTTGATTCCCGCCTGGCGGCCAGGCGGCCGGCTCACGAGCGGCCGACGCCGGCGCCCGCACATCTGGTCGAAGGCGGTCTGCCGGTCGTCCTGTCGCAGACCTTCCGCGCCATCATCCATTCGCGCATGCGTACCGGCATGGATCGCTACCGGCTGGAGTTCAAGAATGCCGACGTGGTGCTCTTCGAACCAAGCCGTGACGATGCCGACATGTTCTTCACCAATGTCTTCAGCTATCGTAGCCGTAGTCGCCTGTGCGAGCATGCCTATCAGCGGACCCGCAAGGACCTCTATCAGCGGCGCCACGAACTACGGCCGATTTTCGAACGGCATGGCATTCACCTGAATCTCGGCGTGCTCAAGGATCACACGCGATCCTTGCTGTCACGCAGGCGCCGCCCCGATCTGGCGACCAGCGTCAGCGCGCTGGATTCGTCCTTGGCCGATCTCGAGCTCTGGTTACAGGGGCAAAAAGGCTGATCGTTTCGATCCCGGCGTTGGCCTTCAGGCAGGTGGCGTTCCCTGCGCTTTGCGGCGGTGCTATGCTGACCGCTGTCGACAATCATCATGGCGATAGGGTGCTGATGGAAAAGAAGCCCAAGCGGCGGACCCGCGAGCGAATCATCGAGACCAGCCTGCGGCTGTTCAACGACTTTGGCGAGCCGAACGTGACGACGACCGTGATTTCCGACGAGATGAACATCAGTCCCGGCAACCTCTATTACCACTTCCACAACAAAGACGAGATCATCGAGGCGATTTTCGTCGCTTTCGAGCGCGAGATCGAGGAAACGCTCGCTGCGCCGACGCGCCGCCTGGCCGACGTGGAAGACATCTGGCTGTTCCTGCATTTGCTGTTCGAACAGATCTGGAAGTATCGCTTCTTCTATCGTGACCTCAACGATCTGCTCACCCGCAATCGCCTTCTCGAGATCCATTTCAAGCAGATCATGGCGCACAAGGTGCACACCGCGACGATTCTCTGCGAGGGCCTGGTGTCGACCGGTGCCATGCGTGCGACAACGCTGGAACTGCGTGCGCTGGCGACAAACATGGCGGTGATCGCCAGTTACTGGCTGTCTTTCGAGTACGCCTGCGATCCGCGCGGCAAGGTCGAAAGCGATCGTATTGGACGAGGTGTGTATCAGGTGATGGCGATGATTTCGCCATTTCTGCTTGAAGAGTCGAAAGGACTGCTCGAAAAGTTGTCGCGAGAGTATCTCTGACCATAAGCGCTGGCTCGCGGTGGCGATTCACGAACCTGGAGGAAGATCATGGCCTGGCGCAAGTTTCCCTATCCCGAAAAAGCCTATAGCTATCCCGGTGCTGCGCTGCAGAAGAACTGGGCACGCCTGCATTGCGGCGACTGCGAGCCGTTTCCGGATGATCCGAAAGTAGCGGACGCCTGGCGCAGTTATCACTCCGGAGACTTCGGCCAGGCCGTCGAATCGGGTCTGGCCTGTGGTCCGGCCGGCTACAACGTGGCCAACAAGGCGGCCGCCATCTACGCGAATTACCTCGAGACTGATGACGAGCGCAAGTGCGCCCTGCTCCTGGAGGTCGCCCGACGCTGCGAGGAGCAGCAGAAGGAAGCGCCGACCGATGCCAATGGCTGGTACCTGCATGCCTACGCCCTCGGCCGCTACAGCCAGAGCATCTCGGTGGTAAAGGCGCTGGCGCAAGGCCTGGGTGGCAAGATCAAACACAGCCTGACGCAGGCGCTCGAACTCGAGCCGAGGCACGCCGATGCGCACGTTGCTCTCGGCGCCTATCACGCCGAGGTCCTCGACAAGGTCGGGGCGATGGTCGGCGGGCTCACTTACGGCGCCAAGAAGAGTACCGGTAACGGTCTCCTCGAAGCGGCTCTCAAGCTGAATCCCGATTCGGCGATCACGCGCATTGAATATGCGAATGCACTGGTGATGATGTTTGGCAAGGCGAAAATGAAGGACGCCGAACGCCTCTATCAGGAAGCCGCGGATTTCGTGCCGATGGACGCGATGGAGCGTCTCGACGTCGAAGCTGCGCGCGCCGAACTAGCCGACTGAGGTCTCGCTGCCGCACGCGGGCCGCGCGCGCCGCGGGCCAGGTCTTCGGCAACGGCGTTCGGGTCGGCGAGCCGGTCGACAGGTTGCAACAGGACCAGCCAGAGCAGCTTTTCGAATTCGTCGGCAAAGCGATCGACGATGTTCTGCGGATCGTCGACCATGCTCTTGTCGGTGAGTAGGCCAAATTGTACCCGGCCGTCGTAGGAAAGGACGCTCACGCCCATGCCGATGTCGCCGGCCTGCGGGACCCAGACCATCTGCTGGTCGATCCTGGCGCCGGCAAAATAGCGGGCTTGCTGCGCGCCAGGGACGTTGGTCATCACCGCGGTCGTCTTGCTGGCCAGCACTTTGAGCACCTGTTCCTCGACGAAGCTCGGTGCCATGCCCGTTGCTCCGAGCAGGGTGAAGGTCAGCAAGGCTTGATAGGAGCCCTTCAACGCGGCCATCCGGGCACGGATTGCATACAGCCTGGCGAGCGGGTTGCCGATGCCGATAGGTAGTTCCAGCGCGACCAGGCCGAAGCGGTTGCCAAGCGTCTCGACGTCGTCCGGCGCACGCAGATTGACCGGCACCATGACGCGGATTTCAGTGTTCTCCACGCGGTCACCCTTGGCCACCAGGTAGCCGCGCAAGGCGCCGGCCACGCACGAGAGCAGGGTGTCGTTGACCGAGCAGCCGAGCAGCTTGCCGCAGGCCTTGATCTCCGCCAGTGACGCAGGTTCCGACCAGGCCACGCGTTTGACCGTCCCCGGCCGGCCTTTGAAACGCGTCTGGCTGTCGCTCGGCAGCAGCGCGAGCTTGCCGATTTCCTCGGCAATGGCGGCGGCGACGCGGGCGTAGTCGGCGATTGCGCCAGGCTGGTTGCGCAGGCCGAGGTATTGCCCCCAGAGCTGGCCACCGACGCTGAGCACGCCTTGGGTGAGGTCGGTAAGCGGCGCAATGGTCCAGCGCCAGAGACGGTTGCCGGCATCGGTATCGCCTGCGTCAATGGCGCCGTGCACCTTCTTGCGCCGATCAGCGTCAGCGCCCGGCTGCGTCTGCTGGCGGTCATCCTCGGGAGCGTCGCTTCGCTCGTCGGTCAGCGTGTTCATGACGCCGATCAAGGCAATCCCGTCGGCAATTGCGTGATGGATGCGGGCGACCAGCGCCGAGTTTCCGTCGGCAAGTTCGACGAGATTGAATTCCCAGCGCGGGCGCGCCGGGTTGAGCGGTTCGCTGGCCATCTCGGCGACGAACTTCTGTAGCTCGTGTTTGCCGCTGGGAGCGGGAAGCAGCGAGTGGCGAAGATGGCGGTCGATGTCGAAATCGGCATCGTCCACCCAGCAGGCGCCGTCAGCGTCGAGTGTTGCGATTTGCCGGAAGCGGCGGTAACGCAGAAGGCGCTTGGCGAGGGTGCGCTTCAAGCGCGCGGCGTCGATACGGCCGACGAAGATCATCACCCCGACGATCTGCATCAGGTTTTCCGGCCGGTCCATGCGCAGCCACGCCGTGTCGACGTGGGACACTGTCTCGCGCACCGTCATCGCAGCTGCTCCCGGAGAAAATGGCGAAGCCATATAATAGCAAGCCATTCAAACAGTTCATCGACCGGAGAGATCAGCATGAGTGATTTACAGGCTCAGTTCGAGGCCGCCGTGGCCAGTTCCCGGACGCTCAGCGAGCGCCCCGACAATGCTTCCTTGCTGAAGCTCTATGCCCTCTACAAACAGGCGGTTGATGGCGACGTCGAGGGACGTCGGCCAGGGTTTACCGACATGGTCGGTCGTGCCAAGTTCGATGCCTGGGCGGCGGTCAAGGGCACCGCCGGTGACGATGCGATGAGCCAATACATCGCCCTGGTCGAGGGCTTGCAAGCCGGCTGAGGGGCCACCTGACCCGCGCCGAGCGTGTTCAGGCGGGAAAGTTCTCGTCGAAGAAGCGGTGAGCTTCGCGCTCTATGGTTGGCTTGAGGGCGAAGAGCATCAATCCGAGGCTGATGTCGAGGGTGACCTCCTGCTTGTCGAGCACCAGCTCGCCGACAATTCCCGGCCGCTTGAAGGTCATCACGTCGCCGTCCCAGGCGTAGTCCAGGTCGAATTCATCCTGCAATTCGGAGGCCATGTGTTCGGCGGAGGCACGGGCCTCGGCGCGGGTCTTGCCGTGTTGGCGGCGAATGCTGATGTCGCTCATCGGAAGTGGGGTCCTGAAGGGTTAGCCGATTTCGGCACAAAGTGAGCGGAACGCCGCATAGCGGCGCGGGTTGATTTCGCCATTCCGGAGCGCCGCATGTACGCTGCAGTCGGGTTCACGGTCATGTCGGCAGTTGCGAAAGCGGCACTGGCCGAGCAGGGGGCGAAGTTCGAGAAACGCCAGCGCGATGTCTTCCAGCGACAGGTGGTGCAGGCCGAACTCGGTCATCCCGGGCGAATCGATCAGCGCGCTGGTCGTTCCCAGACGATAGAGCCGGGAATGGGTGGTGGTGTGCTTGCCGGTGTTGAGCGCTTCCGAGATCTCGCGTGTGGCTGCTCGCGCGTCGGGAACCAGGGCATTGACCAGCGTTGACTTGCCCATCCCGGACTGCCCGATCAGGAGGCTGAGGTGGTCCGCGAGATACGGCAACAGCCGCGCGCCGTCGTGCGTTGCACTGAGCTTGACGACCCGGTAGCCGAGCTTCTCGTACTGCACCAGTGCTGCGCTGGCGGCTGGCACACGCTCGCCAAGGTCGCACTTGTTGAGAACGATGAGCAGCTTGATGTCCTGACTCTCGGCAGCGACGATGCAGCGGCTGATCAACTCGTCGGAAAAAGCAGGTTCGGTGGCGACGACGATAATCACTTGCGTGACGTTGGCGGCAATCAGCTTCTGCTTGAAAGGGTCCGATCGATAGAGCAGCGTCTGGCGCGCTTCGATCGCGCTGATCACGCCCTGGCCGGGACTCGTCTGCTCGACCATGACCCGATCGCCGCAGGCGACATCGCTCTTCTTGCCGCGAGGGAAGCAGAGCAGCATCGCGCCGTCGGCCAATTCGACGCGGTATTGGCGGCCGTAGGCAGCGACAACGGTGCCGGCGAGTTTCAGATCCGTATCAGGGCCTCGATCTTGGCAGCGCAGGTAAAGTCGTTGCGTGACAGGCCGCCCACGTCATGGGTGCTGTAGCTGACCCGGACCCGCCCATAGCCGACTTCCAGGTCCGGGTGATGGTTTTCGCGTTCGGCGAGGCCGGCGACGGTATTGACGAAGAGCAGCGTCCCGGCGTAGCTGGCAAAGGTGAATTCCTTCTCAAGCAGACCGCCGTCGGAAACGGACCAGTCCGGCAGGCAGGTCAGCAGACGGGTGGCCTGCGCGGCAGTGAGCAGGTGTTCGCTGCCGCGCAGGGGGCGGCAATGTTCGCGGCTTAGTTCGTCCAAGGTGGTCATGGTGGCGAGGTCCTCGGTTGCTTTGATTACACCTGCTGCAGGCGTGCAATGCGCAGCGCGGCGGGTGGGTGAGAATCGTAGAACAGCGAGTGCAGCGGGTCCGGCGTCAAGGTGGCAGCATTGTCCTCGTACAGTTTCACCAGTGCGGCAGCGAGATCGCTGGCGGAGGCCTTGTCGGCCGCGTAGCGGTCGGCCTCGAACTCGTCGCGGCGTGAGAGCAGACTGAGCAGTGGCGTCAGGAGAAAGGAGAAAACCGGTCCGGCAAGGAAGAAGAGCAGCAGTCCGAGGGCCGTATTCTGCGTTTCGACACCAAGGCCCGTGAAGAACCAGCTGGCGTCGATCAGCTGCCCGAGGAGGGCGAGAAAGCCGAGCGACAGCGCAAAGAGCATGGCAATCCGCTTGAGGACGTGCCGGTGCTTGAAGTGGCCGAGTTCGTGCGCCAGCACGGCTTCCACCTCAAGGGGCCGCAGGCGACCGAGCAGGGTATCGAAAAAAACGATGCGTTTGCTCTTGCCGAAGCCCGTGAAATAGGCGTTGCCGTGGCTGGATCGCTTCGAGCCGTCCATGACGAAGAGCCCCGAACTGCTGAAGCCGCAGCGGCTCAGCAGGGCTTCGACGCGCGCTTTCAGTTCGTTGTCCTCGACAGCGACGAACTTGTTGAACAGCGGCGCGATCCAGGTCGGGTAAAGGAACAGGATCAGTAGATTGAAGGCGCACCAGAAGATCCACACGTAAAGCCACCACAGGCTGCCCATTCCTTCCATCATCCAGAGCACGACGAGCAGCACCGGCGCGCCGATGGCGACGCCCAGCGCCGCCTGCTTCAGGAGGTCGACGAGAAAGAGTCGTGGGGTCATGCGGTTGAAGGCGAACTTTTCTTCGATGACGAACTGCCGATAGAAGGCCAGTGGCAGATCGATGGCGGCCGAAATCGCCAACACGCTGAAGATCAGGGCGACGCCGTAGGAAAGGCCGTCGAGTCGTGGCGACCAGAAGGCGTGCAGCGCCTGCAGGCCACCTCCCAGCGTCAAGGCAAGCAGCAGCGCCACTTCGACGGCCAGGCCGATTCTGCCGAAACGGGTGCGCGTCACCGTGTAGTCAGCGGCTTTCTGGTGCGCGGGCAGTTCGATGCGTTCGGCGAAGCTGTCGGGAACGGCCGCGCGGTGCGCGATGACGTGCGAAATCTGGCGCTGGCCTAGCCAGAGACGCAGGATGAACATAACCGCCAAGGCGGCAAGAAAGGCGAGAGAGAAGGGATTGAGCATGCGAGTGTGACACAATGGTTGTTTTGTCGGTTCAGGCGGATTATATGGCACAGGATGCGAATCACCTCGTTTGGCTGGACATGGAAATGAGCGGCCTGGAACCCGAGCGCGATCGTATCATCGAGCTGGCGATGATCGTCACCGACAGTCAGCTGATTACGATCGCCGAATCACCGGTGTGGGTGGTGCATCAGGACGACGCTTGCCTGGACGCCATGGACGAGTGGAACCGAAAAACGCACGCGCGCTCTGGCCTCATCGATCGAGTCAAGGCGTCCCCACTTGACGAGGGGGCGGTCGAAGCGGCGGCACTGGCCTTCATGCGGGAATACGTTGCCGAGTCGGTCAGCCCGATGTGCGGTAATTCGGTTGGTCAGGACCGTCGTTTCATGGTCAGGTACATGCCACAGCTCGAGGCATGGTTCCACTACCGGAATCTCGATGTCAGCACGCTGAAGGAACTGTGTCGGCGTTGGAAACCCGAGGTGGCGAAAGGCTTTGTCAAGAAAGCCGATCACACCGCGCTGGCGGATGTCCGGGAGTCTGTTGAAGAGCTGAAATACTACCGCGAGCACTTCATCCGGTCTTGAGAGCGTCGCTGCCGGTGGCTCTTACTGCCGAGCGCCGCCTGGCTGATCCCTGTCGGCCGTATCTACTTCGCGCCGGTAGAGCTGCAGCTTGTCGTTGTTGCGACGATCGCCTGGCCGTCCCCCCTCCCATACCTTCTGCCAGCCTGCGGGGCTGGGCGCACCGTGTGTCAGCAGCAGGTCGCATTTCATTCCCGCGCGGCTGGACAGGCTGAGCGTGCGTATGCCGTCAAAATAGTCGAACGAGGCGAGCAGCGAGTCGGCGAGGTTCAGGCTGGCGATGCAGGCGCGCTTCTCGGGCAGTGCTTTGGCCAGGGCTGCCGATACCGGGCGATAGGTTTTTCCGTAGTCGATCCACGGCATCCACAGCGTCGCAATGAGCAGCCAGAAAAGCGTCAAACCGGCCATCCAATGCATGATGCCGCGCATCGGCGAGCGTGGACTGGTGGCGATCAGCCAGCACCATATCAGTGTGCCGAGCACCGCGAAACCGCTGCTGAAAAGGTTGAACTGACCGACGAAGCCGGGCTCAAGTTGCCTGGCCTGTTGTCCGAGTTTCTCCGGCCAGTCGAATACCAGTGCCGACCAGCCGATCCAGGCGAGCAAGGCGAAAAAACTGAAAGTGATCATGTTGAACCAGTCAAAGGCATTCGCCGCACCTCGGCGCAGCGATGAGACGCCCGGGACGGCAAGCAGGACCAGCGGCGGTAGCAGTAGCAGGGCGGTCGCGCTGCGTGCACCAAGGCAGGTAATGATGGTCAACAGGGTCAACAGAAAAGCAAGAAGCGGCAAGGCCATGGGGAGCGTGCGCAGTTGCCGGCGTTTTGCCCAGAGCGCCCATCCGGCAAGTGGCAGAGCCGGCCATGCATACCAGGGGAGCAAGCCAAGAAGACGCATCAGATTGAGCAGCGGCTGATCGCCACCACGGAGCAGGGCCAGTTCGCCCTGCCAGAACGCCGCCAGGAAGTCGGGGGCGCCGAGCAACAAGGGGCCCAGCCAGGCGCCGGCAAGCAAAGCGGCCACGAGCAGCGAGCCGAGTAGCATCAGCATTGCACGCTGGCGGTCGCTGGAGTGCCAGGCAGCAAAGGCGGCCACGGGTAGCAGCGGCAGCATCGGCGCCAGACCGTTGGCGAGGAAACCCAGGCCGAGAGCGGCGCCGAAGCAACAAGCACCGCGCAGCGCCCGCCTGTTTAGTTGGGCGAGGCCCCAATAGGCGGCGGTGTGCGCAGTCAGTGTTGCCAGCATTGGTTGCGCTTCATGGGCGTGGAACAGGAAGCCGATGCTGCCAGCCAGCAGCAGAGGGGCGGCCGGAGCCTGCTCACGGCCGTGCAGTTCACGTGCGGCGAGATGGATGAAAGCCAGGGCGAGGAGCGTAAACGCGCCGCTGGCCAGTCGCGCCGCCTCATGGAGTGGCAGAAGCCAGGCAAACAGGTGGCCAGTGGCCCCCGCCACCCAATAGTGCAAGGGCGCGTCGGGGTAGGGAGTGCCCGCCAGGCTCAGGGTCAGCCAGTGGCCGTTGCGGACCAGATCGTGGACCACGCCGATGGTCACCGCATCGTCGTTTTTCCACGGGTCGTGGCCGATCAGCCCGGTAAAAATGTACAGGGCGAGCAGAACCGCCAGAGTCCAGCCACTCGGCGGCAGCGTGATCCCCTTGCATCGCTTCTGCTCCGGCGGAGCTGACATCGCTGAACTGGTGCTCATCCTCGTTTTCTGCCGATGCACATAAAAAAGGCAGCCCCGCGGCTGCCCTTTCTGCCGACCCCAGTCGACTCCTTGCGTTGACCTAAGCCGATTTGCGCATGGCGCCGTACTTCTGGTTGAATTTCTCGACCCGACCAGCGGTATCGATGATCTTCTGCTTGCCCGTGTAGAAAGGATGACAGGCCGCACAGACCTCGACATGCAAGTCTTTCTTCATCGTCGACTTGGTGGTGAAGGTGTTGCCGCAGGAGCAGGTCACCGCGAGTTCGTTGTATGCAGGATGGATGTTGGCTTTCATCTGGTGCTTGTCCTGTGTGTTAGATCAGTCCGTCCATCGCCAGGATCGGCGATCGGCAGGTGAGGCTTTTTTGGAAGGAACGCGATTATCGGTGATTTCTTGATCATCTGCAATCTGCCGCTGATCGCGGCGTCGATCAGCGGCGCATCGAGTCGAAGAACTCGGCGTTGTTCTTGGTCGCCTTGATCTTGTCGAGCAGAAACTCCATTGCTTCGAGATCGTCCATGTTGTAGAGCAGCTTGCGCAGGACCCACATCTTTTGCAGCACATCCGGTTTGAGCAGCAGTTCTTCACGGCGAGTGCCCGAGCGGTTGACGTTGATCGCCGGATAGACGCGCTTTTCGGCCATCCGACGATCGAGGTGGATTTCCATGTTGCCGGTTCCCTTGAACTCCTCGTAGATCACGTCGTCCATGCGGCTGCCGGTGTCGATCAGAGCGGTGGCGATGATGGTCAGCGAGCCGCCCTCCTCGATATTCCGTGCCGCACCGAAGAAGCGTTTCGGCTTTTGCAGTGCATTGGCATCGACACCGCCGGTGAGCACCTTGCCCGATGCCGGCTGTACGGTGTTGTAGGCGCGCGCCAGGCGGGTGATCGAGTCGAGCAGAATAACCACGTCGCGCTTGTGTTCGATAAGGCGTTTGGCCTTTTCGATGACCATCTCGGCAACCTGCACGTGGCGTGTGGCGGGTTCGTCGAAGGTCGAGGCGACGACTTCGCCACGCACCGAACGCGTCATCTCGGTGACTTCCTCCGGGCGCTCGTCGATGAGCAGGACGATTACCGTAACGTCCGGGTGGTTGGTGGTAATGGCGTGCGCGATGTGCTGCATCATTACCGTCTTGCCGCTCTTCGGGCTGGCCACCAGCAGGCCACGCTGGCCTTTGCCGATGGGTGCGATGATGTCGATGATGCGGCTGGTGATGTTCTCCTCGGCACGCATCTCGCGTTCAAGTTTCAGATGCTCCGAGGGGTGCAGCGGTGTCAGATTCTCGAAGAGGATCTTGTTCTTCGACGCTTCAGGCACTTCACCGTTGATCTTGTCGACCTTGACCAGTGCGAAATAGCGTTCCCCGTCTTTGGGCGTGCGAATTTCGCCTTCGATGGTGTCGCCGGTGTGCAGGTTGAAGCGCCTGATCTGGCTGGGGCTGACGTAGATGTCGTCGGTGCTGGCCAGATACGAGGTGTCGGGCGAGCGCAGAAAGCCGAAGCCGTCTGACAGCGTTTCCAGGGTTCCATCGCCGAAGATGGTCTCGCCTTTTCGCGCCTGATTCTTGAGCAGGGCGAAGATCAGCTCATGCTTGCGCAGGCGGTTCGCGCCCTCGACATTGTTGGTGACGGCCATTTCAAGGAGCTGGCTTACGTGGAGAGCTTTGAGTTCGGATAGATGCATGTGCCGGAGACGAAGAAGGGGGAGAGCGGGAAGAGAAAAACCAGAAGCGCCGCGCGCTGTCGCGAACGAAGCGCGTACTGGACGCAGTGCGGCGAAGGCGGGAGGGAGCTACGGTCGGGAGAGGAAGCCTGCAGGTTCAACTGAAGGTGGTGCAGCGCCGAATCGACTCAGCGCCGGCTCTTGATTGGCTATGGGCCAGAACTTGCGCCCAACGAACCTCCCGATTCAGGGTATCGGCTTCAAAGATTGTTGTCAATGAAAGTGGTCAGTTGCAGTTTGGACAGCGCGCCGACCTTGGTTGCTGCCGGTTGCCCGTTCTTGAAAATCATCAGCGTCGGAATGCCACGAATTCCATAGCTGGCAGGCGTCTGCTGATTGTCATCGATGTTCAACTTGACAACTTTGAGACGGCCCGCGTAATCGTTGGCGATGTCGTCAAGAAGGGGGGCAATCATCTTGCAGGGACCGCACCACTCGGCCCAGTAGTCAATCAGGACAGGCTGCTCCGACTGAAGGACATCGGCGCCGAAGCTGGCGTCCGTAACATGGTGGATGTGTTCGCTCATAAAAGAAGCCTCTTGCGGGGGACTGGGATGGGATGCGTAACGGAAGCGAGCCGCATGCTTGGAGAAAGTCACGCGCGTAGTGTCAGCTAGCCTTGCCATGCTAGCGAAAAAACCCCGGGAAGGGAAGCCGCTGAGCTGTCTCACGGTTCGCAAATACGCTATAGTGTTGCGCGTTTCAATTTTCAGAATAGAGACAATGACCTACGTCGTTACTGAGAACTGCATCAAGTGCAAATTCACGGACTGTGTCGATGTCTGTCCCGTCGACTGCTTTCATGAAGGTCCAAATTGCCTGGTCATCGACCCGGAGGAGTGCATCGATTGCACCTTGTGCGTCCCGGAGTGCCCGGCGGAGGCTATCTTCGCCGAGGACGACGTGCCCGACTCGCAGCAAGCCTTCATCGCGCTGAATGCCGAGTTGGCCAAGAGCTGGCCGATCATCTCCGAACGCAAGGAGGCTCCACACGATGCCGACGAGTGGAACAACAAGCCCGACAAGCTGAAGCTTCTCGAGCGCTGAGCCTGCGGCACGGCGGGTTTGCCTTTGGCGCTTGCCGCCCGGGCCCGGATTTTCGTGATCGCCGGATGGCGTTGTCCTAATCGCCGCCGACGCCTTGGCCGTCCGTCGCGGCATCCTGGGCGAGCCGCGCGAGTGCTGCGCGGGCAGTGCTGCCGGAATGCTCTGGCGCGCGATGGATCGTCGGACAGCCGCTTCGAGTCAGCGCGCCGCATTGCGGCGCTGGTGCCGCGCGAAGTGCAGTCGGGGCAGCAAGAATCCCTTAGAATTGGAACAGTAGCGCACAGATGTGCGTTAGTTGTTGCGCTGGTGAGCCGCCGCGAGGCCGCGAGCCACGTGGCGCTAGCGGTTCACCCATAAACAGCGTGACTGAGGAGGAGAGCAGGTGGAAAAGATCTGGCTCAAGAGCTATCAGCAGGGCGTGCCCGCCGAGATCGAATTGAACGAGTTTCAGTCGCTTGGCGAGCTTTTTGAGAAAAGCGTCGCGCAGTATCGTGATCGTGTCGCCTATATCAACATGGGCGTCGAACTCAAGTATGGGGAACTCGACAAGCTGTCGCGTGATTTCGCCGCCTACCTGCAATCGGTCCTCAAGTTGCCGCAGGGGGCGCGTATTGCGCTGATGATGCCGAATATTCTGCAATATCCCGTTTGTATATTCGGGGCCTTGCGTGCAGGCTACGTGGTGGTGAACGTCAACCCGCTGTACACTCCGCGCGAACTCGAGCATCAACTCAAGGATTCGGGCGCCGAAGCCATAGTCATTCTCGAGAATTTTGCCGTCACTCTGGAGCAGGTGGTGGCGCGGACGCCGGTAAAGCACATCGTGGTGGCTCGCCTCGGCGACATGCTCGGTTTCCCGAAAGGCGCGATCGTCAATCTTGTCGTCAAGTACGTCAAGAAAATGGTTCCGGCCTGGAGCCTGCCCCGGGCGGTCAATTTCCGGGCCGCGCTGGCCAAGGGCGCGGCAGCGGAACTGCAATCAGTGACCGTCGCCCAGGACGATCTCGCCTTTCTCCAGTACACGGGTGGCACGACCGGTCTTTCGAAAGGGGCGATGCTGATCCATCGCAACATCCTGGCAAATCTGGCGCAGGCGCATGCATGGATCAGGCCGGCGCTTGGCAAGGAGCGGCATCTGGTGGTCACCGCCTTGCCTCTCTACCACATCTTTGCCCTGACCGCGAATTGCTTCACCTTCTTCAAGGTCGGGGCCAGCAACTTGTTGATCACCAATCCGCGCGATATCCCGGCCTTTGTCGCCGAGTTGACCAAGTATCCATTCACGGTGATCACCGGTGTCAACACCTTGTTCAACGCAATGCTCAACAACGACGCTTTCTGCGCACTCGACTTCAGCAAGCTGAAGGTCACGCTTGGCGGCGGCATGGCCGTACAGAAAGCGGTCGCCGAGAAGTGGAAGCTGGTCACCGGCAAGCCATTGATCGAGGCTTACGGCCTGACCGAAACCTCGCCGGCGGCGACCATCAATCCGCTCGACATTCCCGCGTACACCGGGTCTATCGGCCTGCCCGTATCGTCGACCGAAGTGGTGATTCGTGACGACGCGGGTGCCGATGTCCCGCTCGGTGAGCGCGGCGAGCTTTGCGTGCGTGGCCCACAGGTGATGAAGGGTTACTACAATCGTCCCGACGAAACCGCCAAGGTCATCATGCCCGATGGTTTTCTGCTTACCGGCGATATCGCGGTGATGGACGAAAATGGTTTCGTGCGCATCGTCGACCGCAAGAAGGACATGATTCTCGTCTCCGGATTCAATGTCTACCCGAACGAGGTCGAGGATGTTGTTGCGCAGCATCCTGGCGTGCTGGAAGTGGCGGCGGTCGGCGTGCCGCATGAAAAATCGGGCGAGGCGGTCAAGATCTTCGTCGTCAAGAAGGATTCAGGGCTGACCGCCGAGGCGCTGATCGCCCATTGTCGGGAACATCTGACGGGCTACAAGGTGCCGGGCCAGGTCGAGTTTCGCAGTGAATTGCCGAAGACCAACGTGGGCAAGATCCTGCGCCGCGAACTGCGCGACGAGGCGCTGAAGAAGGCTTGATTTGCTCGCTGCCTACGAACGGCGGTTCGGTCCTCGTGCTGTATCGCCTGCCCTCGCGCTCTCAATCCTTGTTCTTGACGTATTTGCTGAGCACGCCGGTGGTGATCGGGTGGCCGTTTCGCGAGGCATAGAAGAGCGGCGTCTTCCCGTCGCGGTCAGTGCTATTCGGATCGGCGCCTTGTGCGATCAGGTACTGCGAGAGCTTTGGCTGGCCGGTGGCGGCCGAGAGGTGGAGCGGCGTCTGTCCGGCGGCGGTTTTCGCGGTCACGTCGGCGTTTCTCTCGATCAGCGTTTCCACCTCGCGCCGGCCTCCTGAAATCACCGCTGCATGCAAGGGCGTCATCCCGATGCCGTCCCTGGCTTCGATGTTTGCCCCACGGGCAATCAGCAGTGCCGTCGTACGCGGATGGCCGTAGAAGGCGGCCAGGTGCAGTGGCGTTCTGCCCAGTGCGTCGGTGGCATCGATTTCTGCGCCAGCGTCGAGCAAGGCCCTGATTTCTGCCAAGTCGCCCGCAATGGCCGCCTTGACCAGTGGCGGTGCTTCAGCCGGCGTTTTTTCCACCACCTCGGGCGTGACCGGCTGTGCATTTTCCGCCGACTTCTCTCCGCATCCGGTCAGGGCGAGCGCCAGGACGGCAGCGGCCAGCAGCGCGGTGCGAGGTGCGGCTGTTTTCATCTGCGTAGTTCTCCTGCCCGAATGAAACTGCTGTTCACTTGCTCTCAGGCCCCAGTTTGATGGCCCTGGCGCCTGCCTGTCGACCGTCTGATCGACGGCTCCGGCGCTAGTCGCCAATTCGTTCATCATTCTGCGCGATCTCTTGCTCGGCGCTGGTCGGCCGCGGCCTGGGCCGGCTTCCTGCGCGTCTGCAATGTCCAGTCAATGCTTGGCACCCAGCGTCGCGCATATTACCATCGCTGCCGATGACTACGTTTCCCCGCCTCCGCACTTGGCCCGATCAGCCGCGTCGCCTGTTGCGCGCCCTTGCCCGAATGACGCTTGTCCTGACCGCCTGGGCCCTGATTACCGCCCTGCCTGCGGCGGGAGCACAGGCCCTGGCCGTCGAGGGCAAGCCTCGGCAGGTGGTTTCCGTGCAGCTTGGCGGGAAGTATCAGTTCGAGTTCGCCGCCTTCATCGCGGCTCTGGAGAAGGCTTATTACCACGAAGCCGGGCTCGATGTCTCGCTCAGGGAATGGTCACCCGGTGTCGACGTGGCCAAGGAGGTCGCTGACGGGCGGGCCGACTTCGGTACGCTCGATTCGACGCTGATCGTCGAGCGTGCCGACGGGCGGCCGGTAATTGCCCTGGCGGCCTTGCTGCAGCACTCGCCGGTGGCCCTGCTGGCCCGTCGCCAGCCGGGAATCGCCGCGGCGGGCGATCTTGTCGGCCAGCGCGTCGGTACCGATCGCGCTACCGAGGACGAGATTCTGGCCTTCCTCGCGGCGAGCGCGCTACCGTCAGGGAAATTCGAACATCTGCCGGCTATCGGCGATGCACGCCGGGCGCTGTTGGCTGGGCAGGTGGATGCGGTCGGTGTGTTCGTCGGCGACGAGGCGGTAGGCGAGCTGATCGGCAGTAGCGATTACCTCCTGCTTCTGCCGCGCAGCGCGGCAATCGACTTCTACGCGACGCTGCTGTTCACTTCGGAAAGTGTTCTGCAGTCGCAGCCCGACATGGTGCGCGCGTTTCGCGCGGCCACCCTCAAAGGCCTGGATTACGCGCTCGATCATCCCGAGGAAGTGGTCGATCTGATCCTCGCCCGCTACAACACGCAGAGCAGGAGTCGCGAGCAGCTACTCTTCGAGGCGCGCCAGATCGGCGACCTGGCGCGACCAGCGGGCGTCGAGTCCGGAGTGATGAGCATCGCTCGCTGGCAGCACATCGTCGACGTCTACACCGGGCAGGGCAGGCTCAAGCCGGGCACCGACCTGCTGGGCTTTGTGTACGATCCCGACGCTGGCGGTCTGGGCCCATTCGTACCCTGGATGCTGGGCGGTGCCGTGCTCGGCCTGCTGCTTGTCGCCTGGGGTACGCGCCGCTTCCTGGCCACCCGTGTTTGATTGTCTGGAGAGAGAAGATGTTGATCCATGCTGACCGTTCCACTTTGTTGCTGGTCGATTTGCAGGAGCGCCTGTACCCGGCCATCCACGACGCGGCAGGCGTCCTTGAAGCCGGCTTGTGGTTGACCCGACTGGCGCAGCGTCTCGGGGTCCCGGTCATCTGCAGCGAGCAGTATCCGCAAGGCCTCGGGCCGACCATGGCGGCCTTGCGGGCCTTGCTGCCCGACGACTGCCTGGTCGAGAAGATGCATTTTTCGGCGGTCGCCGAAGGTGTCCTGTTTCGGGCGCCCGGTGGCGAGCGCGCGCAGTTTGTCGTTGCCGGCACCGAAGCGCATGTCTGCGTTCAGCAGACGGTGCTTGATCTGATCGCCGCCGGCCGCCGTGTTTTCGTCGTCGACGACGCCGTTGGCTCACGACGAAGTAGCGACAAGGCGTTGGCGCTGGAGCGCATGCGTGCGCACGGCGCCGACATCGTGTCACGTGAAATGGTCGCCTTCGAGTGGTTGGGAAAGGCCGGGACGGACGTTTTTCGTGCGGTCAGCCGCGAGTTCATTCGCTGACCCGTTGCGGCGACGGGGCGCTCGCGAGGTCCCAAGCCATGTCCGTGAGGTTTGAGCAGAGCGTCTTTTCCGCTACAATTTGGCTTTCCCGCTGCAGCTCTCTCCATGATCAAATACGTATTCGTCACCGGCGGCGTGGTTTCGTCCCTCGGCAAAGGTATTGCGGCCGCATCCCTGGGGGCGATTCTCGAGTCGCGCGGGATCAAGGTCACCAACCTCAAGCTCGACCCCTACATCAACGTCGATCCCGGCACGATGAGTCCGTTCCAGCACGGCGAGGTCTTCGTCACCGAGGATGGTGCAGAAACCGACCTTGACCTCGGACACTACGAGCGCTTCACCAACGCGCGCATGGAGCGGCGCAACAACTTCACCACCGGCCAGATCTACGAATCGGTGATCAAGAAGGAGCGGCGCGGCGAGTACCTCGGCAAGACGGTGCAGGTGATTCCGCACATCACCGACGAAATCAAGGCGCACATCCGGCGCGGCGCCGAGGGTGCCGAGCTGGCGATCATCGAGGTCGGTGGGACGGTCGGCGACATCGAGTCGCTGCCCTTCCTCGAAGCGATTCGCCAGATGGGTTTGCAGGAAGGGCGCAACAACGCCTGCTACATGCACCTCACGCTGGTGCCCTACATTCCGACCGCGGGTGAACTTAAAACCAAGCCGACGCAGCACTCGGTCAAGGAGTTGCGCGAGATCGGTATCCAGCCCGACATCCTGCTCTGTCGTACCGATCGGCCGATTCCCGAAGACGACAAGCGGAAAATGGCCCTGTTCTGCAATGTCCAGCGCGAGGCCGTGATCGAGGCGCGTGATGCCGACTCGATCTACAAGATCCCGGCGATGCTGCACGACCAGATGCTCGACGAAATCGTCTGTCACAAGCTCGGTATTCTCGCCAAAGCGGCCGATCTCACGGTCTGGAAGACGATTGTGAATGCCCTCGAGCATCCGGAGCGGGTGCTCAATGTCGCTTTCGTCGGCAAGTACGTCGACCTCACCGAATCGTACAAGTCGCTGACCGAGGCCATCGCCCATGCCGGCATTGCCACGCGCAGCAAGGTCAAGATCAGCTACATCGATTCCGAAGAAATCGAACGTCAGGGTTGCGCTGCGCTGCAGGGCATGGACGCGATCCTCATTCCCGGAGGTTTCGGGCGACGCGGGACCGAAGGCAAGATTGCCGCCATTCGCCACGCCCGCGAAGGCGGCATTCCGTTTCTCGGCATCTGCCTCGGCATGCAGCTCGCCGTGGTCGAGTTTGCGCGCCACGTCGCCGGAATGAACGGCGCGCACAGCAGCGAGTTCGACCAGGATACCCCGTATCCGGTGGTCGCCCTGATCACCGAATGGCAGGACGCCTCGGGCCGGCTCGAAAAGCGCGACGAGAACTCCGACCTGGGCGGAACCATGCGTCTTGGTGGGCAGCTGTGCAAGCTTGCCGAAGGCACGCTGGCGCGTCTGATTTACGGACAGCCCGAGATCACCGAACGGCATCGCCACCGCTACGAGGTCAACAACACCCTGCTCGACAAGCTCGAGGCGAGCGGCCTGGTCGTCTCGGGTCGGGCACCGGTGACCGACCTTTGCGAGATCGTCGAGCTGCCGACCGATGGCCCGCACGCGCACCCGTGGTTTCTCGGTTGCCAGTTCCACCCCGAATTTACCTCGTCGCCGCGCAAGGGCCACCCGCTGTTCACCTCGTTCGTCGTCGCCGCCGCAGCGTACCAGGCGAAGGCATGAAACTCTGCGGCTTCACTGCCGGCGTCGACCAGCCGCTGTTTCTGATTGCCGGCCCGTGCACCGCCGAGTCGCTGGGTTTGTGCATAGACGTCGCCGGGCAGCTGAAGGAAACCTGTTCGCGGCTCGGTTTGCCGTACATTTTCAAGGCCTCGTACGACAAGGCCAACCGCAGTTCGGGTCGGACGGCGCGCGGGCCTGGCGTCGACGCCGGTCTGCAGATTCTCTCGGAAGTGCGCCGTCAGATCGGCGTTCCGGTGCTTACCGACGTGCATCGCGAGGAGGATGTCGCCGCTGTTGCGGGCGTTGTCGATGTCCTGCAGACCCCTGCTTTCCTCTGTCGGCAGACCGACTTCATCCAGTCCGTCGCCGCTACCGGCAAGCCGGTGAATATCAAGAAGGGGCAGTTCCTGGCGCCCGCCGACATGCTCAATGTGGTCGCCAAGGCCCGCGATGCCGCGGCCGGGGCCGATACGATCATGGTCTGCGAGCGTGGCGCATCGTTCGGTTACAACAATCTGGTTTCGGACATGCGCAGCCTGGCCATCATGCGCGAGACCGCCTGCCCGGTCGTCTTCGACGCCACGCATTCAGTGCAGTTGCCAGGCGGACAAGGGAGCGTTTCCGGCGGCCAACGCGAATTCGTCCCGGTGTTGGCGCGGGCGGCGGTGGCGGTGGGAGTCGCCGGGCTGTTCATGGAAACGCACCCCTGTCCCGAAAAGGCATTCTCGGACGGGCCGAACAGCTGGCCGCTGGCGCGCATGGAGAGCCTGTTGACGACGCTGGTGGCGCTCGACCGCCTGGTCAAGGCCGCGGGTTTCGAGGAGTTGCGCTAATGGCGGCTTATCTTTTGGCCGAAGCGAAGATCAGCGACCCGCTCGCCTATGAGACTTACAAGAGTCTGGCGCAGGCGGCGATCGCACTCTACGGCGGGCGCTATCGCGCGCGTGGCGGACGTCTCGAAGTTTTTGAAGGCGAGTGGTCGGCGCCGGAGCGGCTGGTGATTGTCGAGTTCGATTCGCTCGAGCAAGCCAGGAAGTTCTATCATTCTCCCGAATACCAGGCAGCCAAAGCCGCGCGCAAGGATGCGGCGAAAATGAACATACTGGTCGTCGAGGGATTACCAATCTAGTATTTTTGCAGACGAGGGAAAGACCATGAGCTCTGTCGTTGATGTTGTCGCCCGCGAGGTTCTCGACTCGCGCGGCAACCCTACTGTCGAATGTGACGTTCTGCTCGAATCCGGCGTCATGGGCCGGGCAGCGGTGCCTTCGGGCGCCTCGACCGGCTCGCGCGAGGCCATTGAACTGCGCGATGGCGATGCCGCGCGTTATCTGGGCAAGGGCGTGCTGCAAGCCGTCGAGAACGTGAATACCGAGATCTCCGAGGCGATCATCGGTCTCGACGCCCAGGAGCAGGCGTTCATCGATCAGACGCTGATCCATCTCGATGGCACCGATAACAAGGCACGTCTGGGCGCCAACGCCATGCTCGCCGTGTCGATGGCCGTCGCCAAAGCCGCGGCCGAGGAATCCGGGCTGCCGCTCTACCGCTATTTTGGCGGTTCCGGGCCGATGCAGATGCCGGTGCCGATGATGAACATCATCAACGGTGGCGAGCACGCCAACAACAGCCTCGATTTCCAGGAGTTCATGATTCTCCCGGTCAGTCAGAACTCGTTCCGCGAAGCGCTACGCTGCGGAGCCGAGGTCTTTCATGCGCTCAAGAAGCTGCTGCACGAGAAAGGCTTCTCGACCGCCGTCGGCGACGAAGGCGGCTTTGCGCCCAACCTTGGCAGTCACGCCGAAGCCCTTGAACTGATCGTTACGGCGATCGAAAACGCCGGTTATGGTGCCGGCGCCGACGTCCTGATCGGTCTCGACTGCGCGGCGTCAGAGTTGTACAAAGATGGCCGTTACCACCTGAAGGGCGAGAACCTGCAGCTGAGCGCGCACGAACTGACCGATTACCTGGCCAATCTGGCCGACCGCTTTCCGATCGTCTCGATCGAGGACGGGATGTCCGAAAACGACTGGGACGGCTGGAAAGTGCTCACCGCGCGGCTGGGCAAGAACGTGCAGATCGTCGGCGACGACGTCTTCGTCACCAATACACGGATTTTCAAGGAAGGCATCAAGCAGGGAATCGGCAATTCGATCCTGATCAAGATCAATCAGATCGGCACGCTCTCGGAGACCTTTGCGGCCATCGAAATGGCCAAGCGCGCAGGCTACACAGCGGTCATTTCACATCGTTCCGGGGAGACCGAGGACAGCACCATTGCCGACATCGCCGTCGGCATGAACGCCTTGCAGATCAAGACGGGCTCGCTGTCACGTTCCGACCGCATTGCCAAGTACAACCAGCTGCTGCGCATCGAGGAGGATCTTGGCGACACGGCGGGTTACCCGGGCCGCGATGCCTTCTACAATCTGTCCTGACCCCCCGGCGCCCTAGACGTCCCGCACCGTGCGCTGGCTTGCTGTCGGGCTATTGGTCGTCGTCGTCTTGCTGCAGGCCCCCCTGTGGATCGGCAAGGGGGGCTGGCTGCGGGTATGGGATGTCGACCGGCAGTTGCAGCAGCAGAAGGAAATCAACCAGACGCTCGAGATGCGCAACGCCGGTCTCGACGCCGAAGCGCGCGACCTGAAGCAGGGTTACGAAGCCATCGAAGAGCGTGCGCGCTTCGAACTCGGGATGGTCAAGCAGGATGAGGTTTTCGTGCAGATTCCTGATCGGCCTCGCGCCGCGCCAGCCGTCGCGCCGGTAGCCAGGAGCGCTGCTGTCACCGCTCAAGTCGCTCCGGCAAAACCGGCCAAGCGCTAGCGAAAGCTACGGAGCGCGCTCGCCCGGTCGCACCCAAAGGAGGTCCCGGCGCGCCGGCGCTGCCGGCCGCAGCGCCTGCGGCGACTAGTCGGTCAGCTCGATCTGGCCGGAAATCGTTGCCCGGATCAGCGTCTCGCCGGCTTCGATCGGCATCGGTGCGGCCTCGGCCGAGGCCAGGGCTGCCGAACGCATCATGGGTCGAGCGGGTGGCCGACCGCCGCTGCCGATCGACAGTTGCTTGATGCGGTAGTTTTTTCTGAGGGCGTCGGCGACTGTTCTGGCGCGTTCCCTGAACGCGGCGATGGCTTCGATGATGGCCTCGTTTTCAGCCTGTTTTCTGGTTTCCGGGCTCGGCAGCATGATCAGGTTGGCGACCCCCAGCGCGGTCTGGAGCTTGCCGAGGAGCTCGGAGAGCGCAGCGCTGTCGCGCGACTCGAGAATCAGTTCGGAGCGCATTCGCCAGGCTTCGATCCTGGCGCCTTTGCCATAGATCGGATAGGTATGCGTGGCGCCGCTTTGCGTCCGGACCTTGGCGTAGGTCCTGGCAGTGGTCAGGGCGTCCCTGATGAGCTGATTGACCCGGTCGGCCAGTTCCGCCGGCGTCGCTCCGCTGGCCTCGGCAAAGACCGAGGCGCGCGCCAAATCGTTGGCCGCCGGGCGTTCCGCCTCGGCCGAAAGTTCGATGGTGGTGATCGTCGCCACGTCGCTCGCTGCTGCCGGTGCCGGCGTGGCGAGCGCCATGAGCAGCAGGGGTGCGGCGTGCAGCAGAGGTCGAATAAACGTCATGGGGTCGCTCTCCGGGTTTGCGGCGCGCGAGGATGGCAGGTATCCTTCAGCTCCGCGCGCAGGTGGGGGTGGCGACGATGCGCGGAGGTACCTGGCGTGTAACTGAAGTCACCGCGCATCTTCGTCGCCAGCTCATTGTAGCCTGAGCTGCCAGCGCTTTCTTGTGGTCAGTTGCCGGAAGCTTGGTTAGAATCGGCTTCACCCATTTGCGCGCGTACGGGCCGTAAGGGTCGTTGGGAAGCTTTGAGGGGTCACCATGCTGAAAGCAGGACAGGCAGCACCGATGTTCGTCCTCCCCGATGCGGACATGGAACTCATCGATATTGCCCGCTTCCAGGGCAAGAATAATGTCATTCTCTTCTTTTACCCCAGAGATGACGCGCCGTGCTGCACCTTGCAGGCAACCGATTTCTCGGATCATGAGGATCAGTTTGCGCGCCATGATTGCACGATCATCGGCATCAGCCGTGACGACTGCATCAGGCACGCCGAATTCAGAGACAAGCACGGGATTTCGGTCGCGCTCCTTTCCGACAGCGAAGGAGCGGCTTGCAAGCGGTACGGTGTCTGGCAGGCGAAAGAAGTGAATGGTGTCAAGAAGTACGGCATCGTGCGCTCGACTTTCGTCATCGACAAACAGGGCGTCCTCCGTCTCGCGCTTTACGGAGTGACTGCCAAAGGCCATGCGCTGGAAATGTTGCGCAGGGTGAAGGAACTCAATTCATGAACATGCAAGTTGCCAAGAACACCGTGGTTACCCTTGACTACAGCGTCGCCGATTTCGAGGGAGAATTGGTCGATGCGGGTCAGGAACCGTTGGTCTATCTGCACGGGGGCTACGACGACATTTTTCCCCTCATCGAAGAAGCGGTGCAGGGCAAGAAGGTTGGTGAGTCGGTGGTCGTCAAGATGCAACCGGACGATGCCTTCGGCGAGTACGACGCAGCGCTTGTCCAGGTCGAACCCCGCGCGCAGTTCCCGGAGGAGTTGCAGGTTGGCATGCAGTTCGAAGGGATTCCCGAGGGCGCCGACGACGATGACGACGACGAGGATGTCCTGATCTATCGGGTGACGGAAATGGCCGACGACAAGGTGGTTCTCGACGGCAACCATCCGCTGGCGGGAATGGCGCTGGTGTTTACCTGTACGGTGACCAGTGTCCGCCCGGCGACTGCCGAAGAGATCAGCCACGGTCACACGCACGACGGCGACTTCGACGACGAGGACTGAGTGGCGCTGGCGACCCAGTGCGCGCCAGGGTTGCGTGCCTGCGTCGCCTAGCGCAGCAGCTTGCCGGCCTGATTGAGGATGGTGATGTCGACGTAGCGCGAACCGGTGTGCCGGTTGGCCGAGAAACTGATGAATACTTCGCCAGCGTCATAGTTCTTCATCGATTCGAGGGCCTCGCGCACTTTCTGGCGGGTCGGGTTCGGGCCGGCACGGCGCAATGCTTCAGCGAGCACCTTGGCGCCGAGATAGCCTTCGACGAAGGTGTGATTGGCAGTGACGTCCTTCGGTTTGAACTTCGCGAAGTTGTGCTGGATTTCCTTGATCAGGGGAACCGTCGGGCTGTTCGGGTCCGGCACCACCTGGGTGAGTACCAGTCCCGCTGCCTTGTCGGCGCCGATTCGCTTGACCACCTGCGCGGCGTCGGTGACCGAGAGGGCGACGTACTGCGCGAAGTTGCCGTCTTCGCGTGACTGTTTCAGGAACTCCGAACTGGCCGCGGTGTTGGCGATCATGATCACCGCTTGCGGCTTGGCGGCGGCGATGGTCTTCACCGCCGCGCCGACGTCGGTGGTGTTCTTGGCGTACGAGCCGGTGGCCACCAGCGAGCCGCGGGCTTCCTTGATGGCCGCTTCGGCGCTCCCCAGCACGTCGCGTCCGAAGGCGTCGTCCTGATAGAGGATGGCAAAGCTGCTGTAGCCGGTGGTGGCGTACTGATCGACGATCTTCTGCACTTCCGCCGCATAGCTGGCGCGGGTCATGAACAGCAGCGGGTCGTTGCGTTGGACGACCGATGCCGCGCCCGTGCGCACGGCAACGAGCGGAATCCCTGCCTCGCTGAGCACCTTGTTTTCGAGAATCGCCTCGACGTTTCCGGTGCCGACAAAGCCGAAGAAGGCCACCGGTTGCGCCTCCTTGAGCAATTCGCGGGCCAGGCGAATCGTCTCCTCGGTCTTGTAGCCGTCGTCTTTGGAGAGCAGGCGGATCTTGGCGCCGTGAATCCCGCCGGCGGCGTTAACGGCGTCGAAATAGAGCTGCGCGCCGGCGCGCATGTGTGTTCCGGTCGGCGCCAGAGGGCCGCTGAACGCGGCTACCTGGCCGATGACGATATCGGCGGCATGGGCGCCGAACGATGCCAGCCCGATGAGGACAGTCGCCAGGACGCTGCCCGGCAAAGAGATCAGCTTCATCATCCACTCCGCTTGAATGTCTGCGCAAGTCTAGGGCCTGCCGGCACGGCTGTCGACGCACTTCTGCAGGGCCTTTCCGGGTCGCGGAATCAGCGCGCGCGGTGCGGGTGCACCTCGAAGCGGAAGATCTGCGGGAGCTCGCTATCGATGATCACCTTGACCCAACCCATCAGCGGGTAGCCAAAGGTCTCCAGGCGAGTGAAGTTGGCGATCGGCCGATTGCCGGGCTTGTCGGTGGTGCTGGTCGGATCGCGCAGTGGCTGGTCGATACGCTGCCAGTGCGTGTCGCCGTGGATCAGCAGCACCTGTCCGCGGAAGGCGAGCGTCTCGCGGCGCAGCGTGGCCAGCAACTTCCGGTAGCCGACGTGCGTCAGGCCGGCGGCGGCGTGCTTGAAGCCGGGGTTGGCCTGCATGACGATCACCAGCCCGGCGGCATTCTCGCGCCGCGCAGTGGCGAAGCTCTGCTCCAGCCATTCGATGACCGCCGGGTTGCGGGCAAGGTACTCCGGGCTGGGCGTCTTGCGATGGCCGAAGTTGTTGTTCGACCCCGGCACGTTGAGCGAGACGAAGAGCACCGGTCCCAGCCGCCAGCGCAGTTGTTCCGGATAGGCGCCGGCCTGCTGTTCGACCGCCAGCGTCTGCTGGCCCAGCGAGCGTGGCGCGGCGAAGAACAGCTGGCGGAGCTTTTGCAGCCGCTCCAGCGGGTCGAAGTGGCCGGCGCTCTGCCGGTCGCAGTCGGTCCATTCGTTGTCGCCGGGGACGTAGATCAGCGGTACGCGCGAGGCGTCGAAGAGCGCCCTGCGGTCGCTGAACAGCGCGTCGCTGCAGGGCTTCGAGCTCGACTTGAAGTCGCCGGCGTGAACGACGAACTGCGGGTTTTCCGCGGCGATGTCGTCGAGCATTGCCGGTAGCTGGCGTTCTTCGTAGCTGCTGTACGGCGTGTCGCCGATGACCGCGAAGCGCCAGGTTTCGGCGTGCAGGCCGGCGGCGAGCAGCAGGCCGAGGCCGCCGAGCAGACTGCGCATCGTCGTCGCGGGCGAATTCATTGCAGCCGCGCCTTCAAGGCGTAGAGCACGTCGAGCGCTTCCCGCGGGGTCAGTTGGTCGGGGTCGACGCTGCGCAGGTGTTCGAGGGCCGGATCGATGGCCGGCTCGCCGGCTTCGGCGGCGCTGGCCAGTGCGCTGGCGAAGAGGTCCGGTTGCAGCGGGTTGATCGACGCGCGCTGCTCGAACTCGCGCAACTGCCGGCGCGCCGCCCTGACCACCGACGCCGGAATGCCGGCCAGCGCAGCAACCTGGATTCCGTAGCTCTGGTTGGCCGGACCTTCCTCGACCGCGTGCAGGAAGACGATGCCGGCGCCGTGTTCGACGGCGCCGAGATGCACATTGGCCAGTTCGCCGTATTCGTTGGCGAGCAGCGTCAGCTCGAAGTAATGGGTGGCGAACAGCGTCAGGCAGCGGTTCTTCTCGAGCAGGTGGCGACAGATCGCAAACGCCAGCGCCATGCCGTCGAAAGTCGAGGTGCCGCGCCCGACCTCGTCCATCAGCACCAGGCTGCGCTCACTCGCGTGATGCAGGATGGCGGCCGACTCGGTCATCTCGACCATGAACGTCGAGCGCCCCGCGGCGAGGTCGTCGGCGGCGCCGATGCGCGTGAAAATCTGGTCGAGCGGCCCGAGAACGGCCTTGTTCGCCGGCACGTAGCTGCCGACGTGGGCGAGCAGGGCGATCAGCGCCGTCTGCCGCATGTAGGTCGACTTGCCGCCCATGTTCGGGCCGGTGATCAGCAACAGCCGGCGTCCGTCGCCAAGACGCGTGTCGTTGGCGATGAAACTGGCGCCGCCCGGCAGCTGGTCCTCGACGACCGGGTGACGGCCGCCCTCGATCGACAGGCCCGGCTCGGACGAGAACAGCGGCCGGCAGTAGTTGCGGCGCTGCGCGGTGTCGGCGAAGCCGGCCAGCAGATCGACGTAGGCGAGCGCGTGCGCGATCTGCTGCAGCCGCGGCAGTTCGGGCTGCAGCTCGGCCAGCACCCTGTCGTAGAGCAGCTTCTCGCGCGCCAGCGAGCGGTCCTTGGCCGACAGCGCCTTGTCCTCGAAAGCCTTCAGCTCGGGCGTCAGGTAGCGCTCGGCGTTCTTCAGCGTCTGCCGGCGCCGGTAATCGTCGGGCACCTTGGTCGCCTGCGCGTTGCTCACTTCGATGAAGAAGCCATGCACGCGGTTGTATTCGACCTTCAGGTTGGCGATGCCCGTGCGCTCGCGTTCGCGGGCTTCGAGTTCGAGCAGGAAGGCGCCGCAGTTGTCGTTGAGCGCGCGCAGCTCGTCAAGCTCGGCGTCGAAGCCGCTGGCCATGACGCCGCCGTCGCGGACGAGGCTCGCCGGCTCGGGCAGGATCGCCCGGCGCAAGAGATCGAGCGCCGCATGCGGCGTGGCCAGTTGTGCGTGCAGTTCGGCGAGCAGCGGCGCGGCGCTGTCGGTCAGCGGTGCACGCAGTTCCTCGAGTTGCTGCAGGCTGTCGCGCAGGCTCGACAGGTCGCGCGGCCGCGCGCTGCACAGCGCAATGCGCCCGGCGATACGTTCGATGTCGGCAAGGCAGCGCAAGCTCTGGCGCAGCGCGCGCAGCGTCGATTCACCCTCGTCGAGCAGCATGGCGATCGCCGCGTGCCGGGCGGTGGGGATCGCCGGGTCGCGCAGGGGGTGATGCAGGGCATGGCGCAGCAGCCGCGAGCCCATCGCGCTGCTGCAGTTGTCGAGCAGGCTGCACAGCGTCGGCGCCGGCTGGCCGCGCAGGGTCTCGGTGAGTTCGAGGTTGCGCCGGGTGGCCGTATCCAGGCCCAGATACGTGGCGTCGCGTTCGACGATCAGCGCCTGCACGTGCGGCAGCGCGCGCGCCTGCGTCGCCTGCGCGTAGCGCAGCAGCGCGCCGGCGGCGGCAATCGCCGGCCGCAGGCCGTCGGTGCCGAAGCCGGCGAGCGACGTGGTGCCGAAATGGGTGCGCAGCTCGCGATTCGCCGCCTCGACGTCGAAGTGCCAGTCGGGCCGGCGGGTGAGCGCGACGTCGGCGGCGAAGTCTGCTGCCAGGCTCTCGGCGACGACAATCTCGGCCGGGCGAATCCGTTCCAGCGTCGCGGCCAGTTTCGGCGGCGCGACCTCGCAGACGCGAAACTCGCCGCTCGCCAGATTGATCCACGCCAGTCCGGCGAGCTGTCGGGTCATCGACACGGCGAGCAGCAGCGTGTCGCGCTTTTCGTCGAGCAGCGCCGCATCGGTAAGTGTTCCCGGCGTGACGATGCGCGCCACCGCACGTTCGACCGGTCCCTTGCTCGTCGCCGGGTCGCCGATCTGCTCGCAGATGACCACCGATTCGCCCAGCCGCACCAGCTTGCCGAGATACTGTTCGACCGCGTGATACGGCACGCCGGCCATCCTGATCGGCTGCCCGGCCGACTGCCCGCGCGTCGTCAGCGTGATGTCCAGCAGTCGCGCGGCTTTTTCAGCGTCGTCGAAGAACAGTTCGTAGAAGTCGCCCATGCGGTAGAAGACCAGCAGCCCCGGATGCTGCGCCTTGATGCGCAGGTACTGCTGCATCATCGGGGTATGGCCGGACAGGTCTTCTTGGCTCATTGAAATCGGCTACTTCTCTGGGTGTTTTTTTTCGGGCAACTTGCGCGCGCCGCAAAGTGTACCGCAAAGCGCGTTCCTGCTCGCTGGCTGTTCCGGCGCGCCATCGGAAGCAGTGGTGCGTGGCGGCCGTTTCGCCGTGACGAATGTCGCTGAAGTCCAGCGCTGACCGTGCTTTCATTGACGGGCCGGCGGGAAAGCTCTATTTTTGCTTTCACGGGCTGACCATTGCCGGGCCGGAACCAGCCGGGTCCAAGGTCCGTTCAGGCCGATGTCGCGCCACAGGTCAGGAGCAGGCTGCCGCGCCTTCCTTCCAACACAGGAACATTCCAAAGGGGATTTTTCGCATGGCCACCCAGTTGCTTATCTACGAAACCGCAGTCCCGGTCTCCAATGCCAGGCACGGCACGTGCTCGGTCGAAGTCGGCAAGGGCTTTGCATTTACGCGCAACGTCAACTCCGTTCCCCTGATGGCCATCGAGTTCCCGCAGGCTTCACCCGAGTATCCGGTGGTCTTTGCGCAAGGCGCCGACCAGGTGCTCCCGGCGGTGATTCTCGGCGCCCGCCAGAACGAAAACCTCTATCTCGCCGGCGACGAGAGCTGGCGCGCCAGCTACCTGCCCGCCTTCATCCGCCGCTACCCCTTTGTCTTTTCACCCGGCGAAGACGGTCAGACGTTCACGCTGTGCGTCGACGAAGCCTTTCCGGGCCTGAATCGCGAAGGCCGCGGTCAGGCGCTGTTCACCGCCGAGGGCAAGCCGAGCGAATACGTCGACCAGGTGCTCAAGTTTCTCCAGGAGTATCGTCTGCAGTTCGTGCGTACGGAGGCCTTCTGCAAGAAGCTCCAGGAGCTTGACCTGCTGGAGCCCATGCAGGCGCAGTTCACGCTCCCCAGCGGCGAAAAGATCTCGCTGAGCGGCTTCCTGGCCGTCGATCGCAAGCGCCTCAAGGCCTTGCCGGCCGACAAGCTGCACGAGCTGGCGGCCAGCGACGAGCTCGAACTCATCTACCTGCACCTGCAGTCGATGCGCAACTTCAACGCGCTCAAGGACCGCCTCGCGCCAGGCAGCGAAGCGGCCAGCCCGGCCGCCGGAAAAGGCGACGAGGCAGGGAAAACCGGAAACGCGGACGGCGGCGACGATCCGGCCGCACAACAGCGCCCGCCCGCTGGCGCGAGCAGCCAGCTCAACTGAGCTGCCCGGCCCGGGTTTCACGCCGTATCCCGATCATCTGAACTCTGGATCTGCGCTGCGCAGCGCTGGCTCTCGAGGGCGCGCAGGGGAGAACTTTTCCGTCGCCGCGTTGCTTTTCACGTCATCTGCGGGGCGTATGGCAACGCCTTGCTGCGGTGAGCGCGTTGGCTTTCCTGCGGCAGCCCGGGCACGCCCTGGACTGCCGCGTCGCTGCGCTCCTCGCAGTGACGGGTTACGACCCCGGCCTTGGCTGAAACGCCATCGCCCTCGCCGACACATTGAAGGCATCCGCAAACACGCTGCGGCTTCGCCGCCTCTCTATTTTATGAAGGGGAAGATGGCTTCGACCGTGCGCAGCGAGCTTTCGGCGGAGATCTGTCAGCCGCAAGCAGACATCACCCTGTTTTATTTTTCCCCTACATCCTAAAATAACGGCAACGCTTATTTCAGGTTCGCGCACATGCACCGACCACCGCCCGGCCAGTACGTCACCGTCTCGACGGCCGAAGGGCCCTACCAGGCCTTCGTCCCGGCGCCGCTGCCGCCGCAGCCGCCGCTGGCGTGGACGCCGGCGCTGCGGCGGCGCTTCGACGACGCGCTGGTCGCGCTCGGGCGGCTGGACGCGGTCAGCGCGCTGCTGCCGAACGCCGCGCTGCTCGTCTACGGCTTCGTTCGCAAGGAGGCGGTTCTGTCGTCGCAGATCGAGGGCTCGCAGTCGTCGCTGGCCGACCTGCTGCTTTTCGAGATCGACGAGCAGCCCGGCGTGCCGCTCGACGACGCACATGAGGTCAGCCGCTACGTCGCCGCGCTGGAGCGCGGGCTGGCGCTGCTGCGTGGCGGGCTGCCGCTGTGCGGTCGGCTGCTCAGCGAAGTGCATGCGGTGCTGCTCGACCATCCGCGCGGGCGTGGCAAGGCGCCGGGCGAGTTCCGCCGTTCGGCGGTATGGATCGGCGGTACGCGGCCGGGCAACGCGGCCTTCGTTCCGCCGCCGGCAGACGCGCTCCCCGCGTGCCTCGCCGCTTTCGAGCGTTTTCTCAACGACCAGCCGGAGGCGACTTCGCCGCTGCTCAAGGTGGCGCTGGCGCACGTGCAGTTCGAGACCATCCACCCCTTCCTCGACGGCAACGGGCGCATCGGGCGGCTGCTGATCGTCCTGCAACTGGTCGCCGACGGCGTCCTGCGCGAGCCGCTGCTGTACCCCAGCCTGTTCTTCAAGACCCATCGCCCACTGTATTACGAGCTGTTGAACGCGGTTCGCCTGCACGGCGACTGGGAGCGCTGGCTCGATTTCTTCGCCGAGGGCGTGCAGGTCAGCGCGGCGCAGGCGGTGGTCACGGCGCAGGCGCTGCTTGCACTGGCGAATGAAGACCGAGATCGAATCGCGGCGCTGGGACGTGCGGCGCAGTCTGCGCTGGCGGTGCATCAGGAGCTGCAGCGCCAGCCACTGACCACCGCGGCCACGCTGGCAAGGGCCGCCGGGCTGAGCGCGGCGACGGTGAACAAGTCGCTCGCTCACTTGAGCGCGCTCGGTATCGTCACCGAGCTGACCCAACGCCAGCGCGGGCGGGTGTTCAGCTATCCGCGTTATGTCGAGCTGCTGAACGCCGGGCTGCCTCCGCCGCGCGCGTAGAACGACCGTCGGCACAACGAGGTGGAGTGAGGCAAACTCCCATGCTTCTCCATGGCTGTTGGCAGGCGGCGCCGCCACGGTGACGTTCGCGTTGGCGCCAAGCCCCGCGCTCGCCACCCCGTCACTGCGAGGAGCGCAGCGACGCGGCAGTCCAGCGCCACCTTCTGACTGCTTGAGAGCTTCGCCCGCAATTCACGCATCCCGGATGTGACTTCCACGGGGGAGCATCGGTTTGCGCATGGCGAGCCCCGCCTTCGCGGCCAGAACCATGAGTTTGGCGTTCTCTCTCGCGGTCGCTTGGCTATACTGTCTCGCCAATCGCCTTCCGGGACTGCCAAGATGACCGACAAGAACAGGCTTCTCCTCGCTTCCTCGTCAGAGTTGGCGGCGGACCGGCGGGAATTCGAGGTTTTCCTGCAGCAGCCGTGGCAGGCCCTGGACTGCCGCGTCGCTGCGCTCCTCGCAGTGACGGTTTGGCGTGCCGGGGAAATCCCCGCGGCGTCACTTTTCGCTGGCGGCCTATTGCTTTCCTGCCGCGGAATCGGGCAGCCGCACGGCGATCATGTGCCCGCGCGCGCAGACCTCGCCGTGGGCGCTCAACGACAGGCTAACGGTGACCTTGCGCGGCTTGACCTCCACTATTTCACCTCGGACTTCCAGTTCGGCGTCTATCGGCGTTGGGCGGAGGTAATCGACCTTGAGTGAGGCGGTGACAAAGCGCATGGGTGGGGTGCTGCCCATTTCGCGGCCTTCTGCTTTGCACGCGGCGGCGGCGGCAGAACCTGCGCCGTGACAATCGAGCAGCGAGGCGATGAGGCCGCCATAGACGTTTCCGGGAACGCCGCCGGTGTGGTAGGGCTGGGGTGTGAAGCGTGCAACGGTCGTATCGCCGTCCGAATCATCCCAATGGCTCTTCAAATGATGGCCGTGTTCGTTGTTCTTGCCGCACCCGTAACAATGCGCGAAATCATCGGGATAACAATCCTGAAAAGCCGTGCTGGGCATGTTTGCTTCCTTTCTTCCTTTGTCTCGCGGCCGGCGCGCCGGCCTCGTCGTGATTCGGACGGGTTAGTCGGCAATGATTTCGTGCGTGAGGTTGTCGACCACCAGCGGGCATTCGAGGTAGGTCAGCGATGGCTCGCTGGCGTATTTGCCGCGCACGAAGGCTTTCCATTCTTCCGTGTACACACGCTCCGCGTCGGCACGTGAGCTCCAGAGATAGATGCCGCCGGCCCGGTTGCCGTCTGCGGAAAGAAAGTAGTACTTGCGAATCAGGCCGGGCATGTCCTGGTATTTTGGCGCGGTGCCCTGGAAGGTGGCCTGGGCCTGCTCTCGGGACAAGGTCTGCGGCAGCTTGAATTCGACGATGACGGTGATCATGGGCTTCTCCTGGCGTGGTGAGTTTACTCCAGCGACACATCGCCCGATGAATCGGGCTCCTACAGATCATGACTCGCCTGCGTCCGTGGGAGCCCGATTTATCGGGCGATAAAAGCTGCTCGGTCGCTCACCACGCTGATAGGCGACTAAACATTTGGCATGCCCTGGGCAGCCAGGCCGGCTCTACGACCCCTGCCTGGGTTGAAACGCCATCGACCGCGCCGAGACGCTGAAGGCGTCGGAGAAGCACGCGCCGTCTTCCGCGCCGTGCTGCTTGAGGAAGGGGAAGATGGCTTCGACCATGCGCACCGAGCCGCAGGCATAGATCTCGTGTTCCTTGAGTTCGGGGAAGTCTTCCAGGATGGCTTCGTGGACCAGGCCGGTGCGGCCGCTCCAGGCGGTTTCCGACTCGGGCTCCGAGAGCACCGGGATGAAGTGGAAGTTGTCGTGCTCCTGCGCCCAGCGCGTCGGCAGTTCGGGCAGGTAGAGGTCTTGCAGCGTCTTGACGCCCCAGTAGAGGTGGATCTGGCGCTTGAGGCCGCGCTGGAAGGCGTCCTCGACCATGCTCTTGACCGGCGCAAAGCCGGTGGCGCCGGCGACGAAGACGATCGGACGCTCGGATTCGCGCAGGCTGAAGTCGCCGATCGGGCCTTCGAAGCGCACTTCGTCGCCTTCCTTCATCGCCTCGAAAACGTGCGTCGTGAACTTGCCACCGGGCATCAGGCGGATCTGCAGCTCGACGAACTCGGGTTCGTGCGGCGGATTGGCGAAGGAGAAGGCGCGCCGCTGGCCGTCGTCGAGGATGATGTTCACGTATTGGCCGGCCTTGAACCTGATCTGCTGGCCTTCGGGCAGTTTGAGCAGGACGCGCATTACGTCGTGGGTGAGCTTTTCCATCCTGACCACACGGGCCGTGTATTCCGGGATGCGGCTGGTGGCGGCGCTCGCCTGGTACTCGATGATCACGTCCTCGAGTGCGGTGGCGCAGCACGACAATACCTTGCCCTGCGCCAGCTCGGCGTCGGACAGCGCGTTCGGCTGGTAGAGGCCGGGGTCGACCTTGCCCTGCAGGACGGTGCATTTGCAGACGCCACAGCCGCCGTTGCGGCATTCGTAGGGCAGGTTGATGTCCTGGCGCAGGCCGGCGTCGAGCAGGGTTTCGCCAAAGCGCGCGCTGACCGCCTTGTGGTCGGGCTGGAAGGTGATCGAGGTCACGGCCTTGGCCGTGCCGAGGCGCTTCGGCGGCAGCCAGGGAACGAGGAAGAGCACGGCGGTGAGGCCGAGCACCCAGAACCAGAGATGAAGGGGGTTGGTGACGTAGACCAGCGCCAGCACCGGCAACTCGAACCAGTCGAAAGCGATGCCGGTGGGTACCACCGACATGTCGGCTTCGCCGCCCTGGCTGAGGATCGGCTTGACCAGCGACAGGGCGAGGAACATCAGCGTCACGGCGATGGCGATCGGGCGCGGCGGATTGATGTGCGCGCGCGGGATGCGCTGCACGTGCACCCACATCACGATGCCGATGATCAGGGGGACACCGATGTGCAGGAAGGCGAGGAGGGTGAACAGGCGGCTATTGACGCTTTCGAGGTACAGGAAGTTGCGGATCAGCGTGCCGTTGAACATCGGCAGGACGTCGAACCATTCGGCGGTGGCGATGACCACGAACTGCGCCAGCTTGTCCCAGACGAGCATGAAGCCATTGACGCCGGCGATGTAGATCAGCCACAGCAGGGCGACGCCGGTAAGCCAGGAGAACGAGCGGAAGCCGCGATAGCGGTCGTAGGCGAAGTGCCGCAGCATGTGCAGGAGCATGGTCAGGATCATGCCGTCGGTGGCGTAGCGGTGCACGCTGCGCAGGATGCCACCCAGCCACCACTGGTCGTGGGTGATGCTCTCGACCGACTCGAAGGCGTCATGGACGCCGGTGTCGGCGAAGATGTAGAGGTAGAGACCGGAGATGAGCAGCAACCAGAATTGCCAGAAACTGATCGTGCCGAGGTGGTAGAAGGGGTTCATCTTGTCGCCGAAGGCGACGTTGAACACGTTCTCGATACGCATGAACAGCCAGCGGATGACCTGTTGAATGATTTTGACCATTTGTATGTCAGCTCAGAAGATTGATGAGGCGTATGTGTCGCGTTGGCCAGCCTGGCTGCGCCGCTTTCGGCGCGGCCTGCGGGGCCTGGCAGCGGCGGCGATCACTTGAAGAACAGCCCGCCCTGGTCGGGATTGAAGTCGATGACCATCACCTGGCGCGGCGCGAGGGTGATCGGCTCGTCCTTGACGTAGTCGAATCCGGGCTTGACGAGGTTGTCGTCCATGCGCACCGTCAACTGGTGGCTGCCGGCCTTGACCTCGAAGCGTTTGTAGACCGTCGACACGCCGTCCTTGTACAGGCCGGTCGGGTGCAGCACGGTGCGAAAAACTTCCTTGCCATCGAGGTCGACTTCCAGCCGGATGTCCGAGCGCTCACGCGGGCAGTCCATCGGCGCGCGCATGTTCGGCGGCATCTTTGCCAGCTCTTCGGGTGTCCGTTTGCGGCATTCGCGGTCGCCGAGGTGGCTGATCGAAAGCTTGATCAAGGCGACGTCGTCGGGAATCTGGTGGTAGGTCGGCGAGGTGGCAAAGTAGCCGATGAAGGCGGCAAAGGCGCCGTAGAGAATCACCTGGCCGACGATGGCGGCGGGTTTAAGCATGATGTGAAGCTCTCCGCAGATAGGATGGAAGTCGATCGTTCGCAACCCCGAGGGTTTCGATCCGGGCTCGGAATTCGGCCAGCGCAGCGGCCAGTGTGTTGCTGTCGCTCGCTGAGCCGAGCCACAGTTGCAGCCGCGAGCCCGGCACGCTGTGGCGCAGGTGCGGTTCGCGCTCGCCGAGCAGGCGCTCGTCGGTCCACCGCTCGCCGAGGCGGAAATCGCAGCCGCCGCTGCGGCAGGCGGTCACCAAGACCCCGTCGGCGCCGCCACGCAGCGCATATTCCACGAAAGCCGGCGGCAGCATGCCGGTGCATATCAGGTCGATGACCGCGGTGTCTGCGCCGCCCAGGGGGGTGGCCCGGGCGCCGCGTGCGCAGGAAAAGACGACGATGCGCGTGCGCCCGGCGAGTTGCGCCAGTGCCTGTTCGAGTTGCTGGCGCAGGGCGTTGACCGGCAGTTGCGGCATGTCGATGCCGGTGATCAGCGTCTCGCGGCGGCGGAAGGGGGTCGACGACGGGCACGAGCCGGCACAGATGCCGCAGCTGGCGCAGAGGTCGGCGTCGACGACGGCGAGCTGGTAGCCGGGTCGGCCCGGGTGGGGCGCCATCGAGATCGCCGCGTAGGGGCAGTCGACGTGGCAGCGGTCGCAGCCGGTACAGTTGGCCGGGTCGACGACGGCGACCGGCTGCGCCTTGGCGTGCGGCAGCAGCGGCAAGGCAAAGAGCAGCGCGGTCAGCGCGAAAAGCAGGGTCCAGACGAGGGCTGGCGAGGTCAGGTCGGTGAGCGGGTGGATGAAGAGGATGAACCAGTCGAAAGCGAGTTCGCCGGGAACGATGGCCAGATCGGCCGGCGGGTTGCTGAGCGCGGGCCGGAACAGCGCGAGCAGCGTCAAGGCCGCTGCCGTGGCCAGCATGACGGGTCGGGTCGGCAGGTAATCGAGGTGAGCGACGCGATGAACGTGCGCCCACAGGCCGAGGATCAGGAGCAGCGGTACACCGATATGGATGAAGATCAGGACGGTGAAGAAGCGGTCGTTGATCGCGCCCGGGGACATGAAGTTGCGCGCCGACGGTTCGCTGAAGATCGGCAGCCAGTCGAGCAGTTCGGTGGTTGCGGTGGCCGACACCTGTGCGAGCTGGTCCCAGACGATCCAGTAGCCGCCGATTCCGGCGATATACGCCAGCCAGATCAGCGGGATGCCGGTCATCCACGAATAGAGGCGGAAGCCGTAATAGCGGCCATACGACCACTCGCGAACGAGGTGCAGCATCATTACCAGCATGAAGCCGTCGGAAGCATAGCGATGCAGGCTGCGCAGGACGCCGCCGAGGTACCACTGCTCGTGCGAGAGGTAGCCGATCGAGTTGTAGACGGCGTCGATGCCGGTGTCGAGGACGGTGTACAGATACAGACCGCTGCCGACGACGATCCAGAGCAGAAAGAGGCCCATCGCGCCAAGGTGACGCAGGGGGTTGTCCTGGCCCCCGAAGGGCGCATCGAAAGCTTCTTCCACGCGCAGGAAAATGCTCTTCGTGCCGTTGCGTAGTGCTGCGTGGAAGCTCACGTGGCTGGGGCCTCTGAAGCTTGGTTGAGAATAATTATTAGCCGCTGATTATATAGTTTGCGGGCAGGAGGCGACTTGACACGAGTCAAATTGAAAACAAGCCCGCACAACGCCAAGCGGGCTGGAGCGCGTCGCTTGCCGCCGGTGTCTGCCGGTCGGGAAGGCTGCCGGCGCGGCCGTTGGCGGCTTAGACGCCGGCGGCGAATCCTCTTTGCCGCCAGGCCTCGAAGACCATCACCGCGACCGCATTGGAGAGGTTGAGGCTGCGCTGTCCGTCGAGCATCGGCAGGCGCAGGCGCTGCTCGTCGGCAAACTCGGCCATCACCTCGGCCGGCAAGCCACTGGTTTCCTGGCCGAAGACGAAGACGTCGTCGGCGGCAAAAGCCGGGTCGTCGAAGCGCCGTCCGCCGCGGGTGGTGATCGCGAAGCGGCGCCGCCCGGCCAGCGCCTGCTTGCAGGCTTCCCAGTCGGGGTGCCGGAAAACGCGCGCGAACTCGTGATAATCGAGGCCGGCGCGTTTCAGCGAGCGGTCTTCCCAGCGAAAGCCGAGCGGCTCGACGAGGTGCAGTTCGCAGCCGGTGTTGGCGCACAGACGGATGACGTTGCCGGTATTCGGCGGAATTTCGGGCCGGAAGAGGACGACGGCAGTCACGGCGTCTTGGGCGCGTCGCGGCGCCGGTTTCTCCAGAAGTTGATCGACAGGTAGATCATGAAGCCGGTGAAGGTCAGGAAGCCGGCGAACATGAAATACAGCGAGTAGTCGGTGCGATAGCGCCCGGTCTGGGGGTCGTAGACCGAGCAGATGATGCGCACACGCTCCATGATCTCGCGCAGGGTCCCCATCTCGGGCGGGATGGCCGAACCGGTGATCAGCAGCTTGAGTGGTTCGGCGAGGTCTTCGGCGGTGAATTTCTCGCCATAGACCTGGCGGACGATCGTGCCTTCGGCGTTGACCATGGTCACCTGGTTGAGGTGGTCGAAGCCGGCCGCGGTGGCGACGAAGCGGAAGCCGAAATGAGCCGTCAGTGGGTCGACGATCGCCGTCGCCGGGCTGAGAAAATTCCAGTTGGGCAGGTCGATGCCGTACTGCCGGGAAAAGTCCTTCAGCGCCGCCGGTGAGTCGAAGGGCTGGTTGAAGCCGATGCTGATGACGTTGAAGCGGTCGGCGCCCATGACGCTGACCGTGTTCTCGAGCGCTTTCTGCAGGTTGCGGGTGGTCGTCGGGCAGACCTGGAAACAGGCGGTGTAGATGAAGTTGACCAGCAGCGGCTTGCCCAGATAACGCGACAACTCGACGGGTTTTCCGTCACGATCGAGAAGAACGAAGTCGCCCAGCGGTCGGCCGATGGCGGCTTGCGAGAAGGCGAAGGCGGCTTTCTCGTCGAGCGCGGTCAGCGTCAGGTCGCCGCGCAACACGCCCTGTGGGCGAGCGGTGAGCTTGGGCTTGTCGGCATCCGTTTCGGCGGCCATGAGCGAGGCGGCTGCAAGGTAGAGAAGCGCCGCAAGGAGGGCGTGAAAACAACGAGCAATCATCGGAACATGCCAGCGGTGGATCGGAACGCCAGGGCGTCCGAGCGTCAGGACGCGAATTGACTGTCCACGATGGCGGCCAGCAGCACCAGTGTCAACTGGATCAGGGAGGCATGGAAACAGACCATCGCCGTTTTGCGCTGGGTGTCGCGGGTCAGCAGCCAGGCTTTGTGGATGAACAGGAAGCCACCGGTGGCGGCGCCGACGAAGTAGACGACGCCGAGGCCGAAAGCCAGCGGTACGAAGGAGGCGGCAACCAGTGCCAGGGTACTGTAGAAGATCGTCTGCGCGGCCCGCCGGTCACCGACGACCACCGGCAGCATCGGTACGCCGGCGGCGGCGTAGTCATCGCGGAAGGCGATGGCCAGGCTCCAGAAGTGCGGCGGTGTCCACAGAAAGAGGACCAGCGCCAGCGCCAGCGGCACGGCGCCGAGGTGTGGATCGGCGGCTGTCGCGCCAGCAAGCACCGCCCAGCTGCCGGCCAGGCCGCCGAAGACGATGTTCAGCCAGGTGCGGCGCTTGAGCCAGACGGTATAGACGATGGCGTAGAAGAAGGCGCCGAGAAAAACGAAAAGCGCCGACCAGGCATTGAGCGCGATCCAGGCGGCGCCGACCGAGAGGACCATCAGCGTGCCGATCACCAGCAGCCAGAGCGGCCCGTGGCGCAGTTCGCCGGTGACGAAGGGGCGCTTGCTGGTGCGCGCCATGAGGTGGTCGCTATCGTGTTCGTAATACTGGTTGAAGGCGCCTGCGCTGGCCGATGAAACGAGTACCGAAAGGGTCAGTACCAGCAGTTGCAGCGGGCTCAGGCTGGGCCCGGCGCCGACCGCCAGGCCGGCCAGGGCGGTAAAGGTGATGACCACGCCGATACGCAATTTGAAGACGCCCAGAATGGCACGGAAGGGAAAGCCGGAAGTGCTGTTCGGTGGGAGCGTGGATTGCATGAGTCTCGGTGGCGCGGCGAAGGGAAGAGAAGAGGTCGGGATTTGGCGTGAAAATCGCCCCGAGGGGGCGGGCGTCGGACCTGCTTGAATCGGGCCTGGAGCTGTTCCCCAGGCCCGATTGAGGCAGGCCCCCACGCCATGGGCGTGGGGGAGCGCTCGATCAGCTGAGCAGCCAGACTTCGGACAGGTACTTCCAGTTGACGAAGTAGTAGAGCACGAAGGACACGAAGAGCAGCAAGGCCAGGACGACGGTACCGGGGACCGGGATGTGGTCGCTGCCGTGCGCGACGGCCGAGGCCGCTTGCGTGTTGCCCGGGATCGGGGTCGGCTTGTCGGAGACCTTTCCGCCGTCGAGTTTCTTGCCGAAGAGCAGCGAGCCGACGATGAGCAGGATCCACAGGCCACCACCGATGACGGCGATGACCCCGAAGATACCGGTCAGGCCCATCATCAGGTAGGCAGCACCCGGCCATTCATACTGGAACGGTGCGCCCGAGAAGGCCATGTCCCAGTGCCGGCGGGAGACGCCCAGCGTACCGGCGCCCATCATCACCAGGCCGAGAACGCCCATGCTGATGCCGTACAGGTAGGGCTGGATCTGGCACAGCTTGGGCAGGATCAGTTCGCGCCGGAAGAGCACCGGGACGAGCAGGAAGGTGATCGACATGAAGGCCAGTGTCGTGCCGCTGACCACCGTGGTATGGAAGTGGCCCGGGACGTAGAAGGTGTTGTGCATCAGCATGTTGATCTGCTCGGTGCCGAGGACGACACCGGAGATGCCGCCGAGGAAGCCGAAGCTGACCAGCGAGATGAACATGCCCGAGAACACCGGGTTACCCCACGGCGCCTTGCGCAGCCATTCGAACATGCCGTTGGTGAAACCTCTGCGCCGTTGCGCCGCTTCGATTGCGCCCGGGACCGTGAAGCCGTGGATCATCGACGCCATCACCGCGAAGTACATGAAGTACGAGGTGTTCAGCACTTTCCACTCGGCACTCATGCCCGGGTCGGACAGCAGGTGGTGCGCACTGGCCAGTTGCAGGAAGAGGATGTAGAGCAGGAAGGCAAAGCGCGAGACTTTCTCGGACAGCGGCTTGGCGTTGAAGAGCACGGCGGCGGTCAGGTACCAGACCGAGACGTGCGCGGCAACGTTGATCTGCTGCGACGAGTGCCCCAGGCCCCACCAGACCATGCGGTACAGCTGGGCGTCGATTTCCTTGATCCAGCCCATCGACCAGAAGAAGGTCGGGATCAGGATGCCGGCACCGGAAAGGATGGTGAAGGTGGCGATGATCGCCGCGGTCAGCGCGCCGAAGGTCACCAGTGGCAGCGAGCCCTCATAGGTCTTGTCCTTCTTGGCGACGACCAGCGTGCCGAAGAAGACGCAGGTACCGAGCAGCGCGCCAACAGCCACCAGGATGATGCCCAGGTAGAAGTGCGGCTGCGCCTGCATCGGAACGTAGGAGGTGAACATGACGCTCGATTCACCCTGGAAGATGGCGACGTTGGTGATGATGCCGCCGACGACCATCAGCCAGAAGCCGAGCCAGGCGATCTTCGGTGTCGCCAGTCGACAGCGGAGCAGCGTCGATGAGGCGAAGTAGAGAACGGCCATTTCGAAGAACAGGATCCACAGGATCAGCATGTCGATGCCGTGGGCGGTGAGAATCAGGTAGAACTGGTCGGCCGGCAGCAGCTTGATCGCCGGCCAGCGGGTAAGGATCACCAGCAGGGCGGTGATGCCGCCGACGAGCAGCCAGAGGACGCCGGCGACGGCGTTCCAGCGCATCAGTTTCTCGGCCTGGTCCTCAAACTGCATTCCCGAGATTGGACAGGTGCGGTACGTGGTTGCCATCTATTTACTCCCCCTTATTTCACGTAGATACGGCCGAGCATCCAGGAATGGCCGATGCCGCAGAATTCGTTGCAGACGATGGCATAGGTGCCCTTTTTGGTGGGTGTCATCTTCACCACGTGCTCGTAACCGGGGATTACCTGAATGTTGATGTTGACCGGTTGCAGCGAGAAGCCGTGGTTGTAGTCCATCGACGAGAGGTGAATCTTGTAGGTTTGACCTTCCTCGAGTTCGAGGATCGGGTACCAGGCCCAGAGGCGGGCGATCAGGTAGCCGTCGCCACCCGGCGGCACCCTGACCACCGGGATGTCCTGGTCGGTCTCGGTGCGGATGGTGTTCTCGGCGATGAACTTCTCGGCCTTGGCGGCGAACAGTTCGGGGGTGGTCTTGTAGGCCTCGTTGGACAGGTTCTGCTTACCGTATATGTGCCAGTAGATCATCATGCCGAACATGATCATCCCCCACACGAAGGCAATCGCTATCCACGCCCATTCGACCTTGTCGATGGGTTGCTTCCACCAGAGCCGATCTGACGGCGGCAGAATTGCACTCATATTTGTTTCTCCCTGAGGTGACTGGCTGGCTTACTTGGCGACCGGCGTGTTCATGATGTCGATGATGCCCCACAGGATGTAGAGCAGCCCCGGTGACGCCACACCGAGAAACAGGAGCAGGAAGTGGTTGTCGAGCAGCTTCTGCATGAACGGGATGTCGTCGTCTTTGTCGTCGACCATGGGTGAATCCTCCATCGCTGATTGGCGCTTGTGGCGCTTGGTAAGTTGCCGATAACGTAAAAATTTCTTGAGCTTTCCGGGCACAATTGGGCGAAGAATACCTGCACTTGCCCCGCCTTTGATTTGATTCACGTCAAGAACCCGGAAAGACGCCGACTGGCGGCAAAGCCAGCAATCATCTGCCTTCCAGGCATGGCGCTGCGACCGCCGGTCGCAGCGCCGGGAGCACTCAAGAGGGCCGGCAAAGAGCCTATAATTCGCGCTTCGCTTTCCTCTCTTTCCCCGGGTTTTCGGTATGGATAAAGTCGCTCGCCGGCATGTCGCGCTCTGGTTGTTCGTCTGCAGCGCCATGGTGTTTGCAATTCTGGTCGTCGGCGGCGTCACCCGCCTGACCCATTCCGGTCTGTCGATCGTCGAGTGGAAGCCGATCGTCGGTATCGTTCCGCCGCTCAATCAGGCCGAATGGGACGAGACTTTCGAGAAGTACAAGCAGACGCCCGAGTACCAGAAGGTCAACCACCGGATGGGGCTCGACGAGTTCAAGGGCATCTTTTTCTGGGAGTACTGGCACCGTGTTCTCGGGCGACTGATCGGCGTCGCCTTCCTCTTGCCTTTCGTCTATTTTTGCTGGCGACGAAGAATTGATCCGCCGCTGATGCCCAAGCTGCTGGGGATCTTCGTTCTCGGTGGCCTGCAGGGGGCGATGGGCTGGTACATGGTCAAGAGCGGCCTGATCGACGATCCGCGCGTCAGTCAGTATCGCCTGACGGCGCACCTGTCGCTGGCCTTCCTGATCTTCGTGGCCATGATGTGGCTGGCGCTCGGCCTGCTCGAGGAGCGCGTGCGCGTGACCGCGGATGCGACGCTGAAGGGTTTGCAGCGCTTCGCCTTCTGGCTGGCGATCCTGGTTGGCTACATGGTCGTCAGCGGTGGCCTGGTCGCCGGAATTCGGGCGGGCAAGGCCTACAACAGCTTTCCGCTGATGAACGGGCATTTCCTGCCGCCGGAAAGCTTCATCATCGATCCCTGGTATCTCAATTTCTTCAACAACATGGCGCTGGTGCAGTTCGATCACCGCCTGGGCGCATGGTTGCTGGCCTTTCTGGTCCCCTGGTTATGGTGGAAGATCAGGGCGGCGGCGGTTTCGCGCAGCGCTCGCCTGGCGGCAACCTTCGTGCTGGCAGCCGTCTTCGTGCAGATCGTACTGGGTATCTCGACCTTGCTGCTCGCCGTTCCGGTCGGTCTCGGCGCGGCACACCAGGGCGGGGCGATGGTCGTTCTCGGCCTGCTGCTGTGGTTGAATCACGAACTGCGCGTGCCGTCGGCGGTGGGCCGCAGCGTTTGATTGCCGGCCAGGGCTTGCGACTGCGGAAAATCCGTAACGCGGCCTGCCTACTGACCGCGCTGTCGCTGCTGGTGGTGCTGCTCAGCGCCTGGCTGCGGCTTGCAGCAGCAGGCCTTGGTTGTGCCGATTGGCCGGCCTGCTACGCGGCGATACTGGGCGGCGAGCCGCCGGCGCAGACTTTCGGCCCGCTGCGCCTGCTGCATCGCGCTGCGGCCTCGCTGGCGCTGCTCGTGGCTTGCCATCTGGCCTGGCTGTGCTGGCGCCGTCCGTCGCTGCCGGCGCCGGCACGTCCGGCAGGGGTGCTGCTCTTGCTGGTGCTGGCGCTGGCCATGCTCGGTTGGTGGAGTTCGGATCCGCGCCTGGTGGCAGTGACTTTCCTGAACATCCTCGGCGGTCTTGCCCTGGTCACCTGTTCGTGGCGAGTGGTGCTCGCGAGCAGTGCGGAAACGGCGTTTGCAGGGGAGCGATCTGCCCATTCTCCGCGGCCGCCGCGACTGGCGCTGCGTCTGGGCGCTGCCGCGCTGTCCCTGACGGTTGTCGTCGGCGCACTGATCGGCGCCCGTTACACCGTCCTGGCCTGCCCTTCGTTCCCCGACTGTGCAGGTGCCTGGTGGCCGACGGCGGCCGGCTGGGCGGCTGTGCAGCCATTGGCGACCCTGGCTGGCGTGCCGCCGGCGGGTGAGGCCGGGGGGCTGAGCCTGCATCTGCTGCATCGCTGGAGCGCGCTGTTTTCGCTGGTCGTGCTCGGCGGCGCTGCCTGGCAGGCGCTCGCCGACGCTGCGACGCGGAAGGCGGCCCTGGCGCTGCTGGTGCTCCTGGCCGCACAGCTGGCGCTCGGGGCGCTGACCGTGATCAGCGGCTTCAGTCTGTGGCTGGCGATCGCGCATGGCGTTTGTGCCGCTGCGCTGCTCGCCGCTCTGGCCAGCCTGCTGCGCCGCTGACCTGCCCGACGCGGGCAAACGCTCAGTGTTTGCCGTGCTCGCTGGCCGATGACCCGCTGGCGGTCAGGTCGCGCACTGCGGCCTGTACTTCGACGGCCTGCATGGTCTTGTCGGGGCCCTCGATGTGCAGCGTCAGCGGCACCGAATCACCCTTCTTCAGTGGCTGCTTCAGCTTCATCAGCATCACGTGGTAGCCGCCAGGGGCAAGCTGCACCGGCTGGCCGGCCGGCAGTTCAAGGCGTGCGACGGCGCGCATTTTCATGACCCCGCCGTCCATCTTCATTTCGTGGATTTCACTGATCGCGGCGGCCGGGCTGGTGGCGCCGACGAGCGCTGCGCCCGACTTGCTGGTGATTTCCAGGAAAGCGCCGGTCGCCTGCTGGCCGGTCACCGTTCCGCGCACCCAGGCGTCCCTGACCTCGACATCGGCGGCCAGCGCTGCCGTCGCGGCCAGGCTGAACAGGAGGGCCATCGCCAGTGGGGTTCGTGTCGCTTTCAAGCCGTACTCCTTCATGATCATCAAAAGCCGCTGATTATAAACGGCGGGCCCGCGTCGTCCGGTGCGACAAGATGCCGCAGACGCCGCACTCGCGGCACACGGCGCAGCACGGGCCGCGCGCCCGCCGGCGCAGGGGTCAGGGCTTCTGGCTCCAGTTGCCCTGGGCATCTTCGACCCACCAGCCGGAGTGAAACTGCGCTTTCCAGCGCTTGATCTGCGCCGCGCGAACGGCCGGCTCGAACTGCTGGCCGCCGTGGCCTTCGGCAATCGCGTAGATCAGCGAATTGCGGTCCGGGTTTTCCTGGTCGATGAGTTTTCCGGCGATCTGGCGTTGCGGCAGGTTGAGCCTGCTGTCGTCACGCATCTTGATCATGCCGTCGTTACCCAGGCCGATGATCCCGGGGTCGTAAAAATAGACCAGGCGCGAGCTGCGCTGCGCCAGGCTATGCTTGACGATGATCACCGGCGGGGTGCCGATATCGAGATTGATGTCCTCACTCGGCGGCGCTGCCGAAAGCGGCAGGGAAAGGAAGGCGAGGAGCAGTAGCGGGAGGAAGCGTTTCATATCGGGGTTCCTGAAGGATCATTGGCCAGCGAGCAGCAGCTTGATGTCGGCGGCGACGCTATCGGCGGGCTCCCCGTGGCGGACCAGAAGGCGTAACCGACCCTGCGGGTCAAAAACGTAGCTGCCGGTACTGTGGTCCATGGCGTAGGTGTCTGGCGCGCTGCCGGCCTGCTTGGCGTAGAAGACCTTGAACTCCTTGGCGGCGGCGGCAGTGGCGGCGTCGTCGCCACGCAGGCCGATGAAGCTCGGATCGAAGGCGGTGACGTAGCCGGACAGCAGTTGCGCGCTGTCCCGTTCCGGATCCAGGGTGACGAAAAGGACCTGCACGCGACTGGCGTCGTCGCCGAGGCGCTTGAGCACGTCACGCATGGCCAGCAGCGTCGTCGGGCAGACGTCGGGACACTGCGTGTAACCGAAGAAGAGGACGATCGCCTTGCCCTTGAAATCAGCCAGCTGGCGCGGCTTGCCGTTGTGGTCGGTCAGGCTCAGGGTCTTTCCCCAATCGACGCCGGTGATGTCGCTTGACTTGAAGGCAACCGGTTGAGAACACGCCGCGAGCAGCAGCGTGATGGACAGGATCAGCGTCGAAAGGATTTTCATGGTCGTCTTTGCTGGTTGCGAAAGTCTGCTGCACACAACGAGGAGGGCGGTATTCTCCGGGCTGCGCAGCCCGGGCGCCTTGATACAGGTTAACCATTGTCGGTCATTCTGCAGCGATCACCCAGGGATACCGGATATCTTCCGCCGGGCCGCGGAGCCGCCGGCACGGGCGGCCAGTGGCCTGGCTGATTGCGGCTTTGCCGACGACGATGGCCATGGGCCGGGCACGCGCAGTGGATAGCAAGGTCGGATAGCGAGGCAGGAGGGCTTGGCGTGAAAACGATTGGTCTGATCGGTGGCATGAGCTGGCAGTCGACGATTTCCTATTACCGTATCATCAACGAAACGGTGCAGGCGCGACTCGGCGGCCTGCATTCGGCGCGGCTGCTGCTCCACAGCGTCGATTTCCAGCCGCTGGAGGACCTCCAGCGCCGCGGTGACTGGAGCACGGCGGGCGAGCAGATGGCGCAAGCCGCGCGTTCGCTCGCCGCGGGCGGTGCCGAATTCCTGGTCTTGTGCACCAACACCATGCACCGCGTCGCGCCGGCGATCGAGGCTGCCGTCGCGCTGCCCTTGCTGCATATCGCCGATCCGACGGGCGACGAAATCGACGGCGCCGGTTTTTCCCGGGTCGGCCTGCTCGGCACGCGCTTCACGATGGAGCAGACCTTCTATCGCGAACGGCTGCAGCGCCGACGGGGGATCGAGGTCATTCTTCCTGACGCCGCCGACCGTGAAATCGTCCATCGGGTGATCTACGAGGAGCTTTGCGTCGGTCAGCTGCGTGCCTCGTCGCGTGCCGAGTACCGGCGCATCATCGGGGGGCTGGTGGCCAGCGGCGCGCAGGCAGTGGTCCTCGGGTGCACCGAAATCTCGCTGCTCATCACTGCCGGCGACGCCTCCGTTCCGCTTTTCGACACGACGCGAATCCATGCCCGGGCGGCAGCCGAACGCGCGCTGGCCGACAGATGACTCGGGGCGGCGCGGCCGGGCGCCGAGTCCATCCGTCGGCCAGCCGGGAGGCGCTCTTTTTTTTGTTTGCGAAAAGCGCTCGCGCCGGGATATAAAGTCGAAAAATCATTACTCTTGCCGAGGAGCGTTCCGTGCCCTATGACCTGCAGTCCAGCCTGAAGCTCCTGCCCGCCACCTTGGATGCCGTGCAGCGGCCGTCACTGCGCCCGCTGGCCATCGCGACCCTCGATCTGCCCGACGATGAGCGCGCCAGTGTGGACAAACTGGGCCTGGGCAGCGTTGATGGCTTGCTGGGTGCGGGGCGGGTGTTGGCAGTGCCGCGCTGGGGTGGCGTGGCGGCCATGGCCCAACTGGGAGACATGGCCGTCTGGTCGCGCCCCCTGGAGGACGTGCTGCCCGAGCCGGCCCTGGCCGCGCCGGCGCTTTTCGGCCAGAAGGAAGGCGAGTACGCGGACGCCGCCGAGGCCTACGCGGTCAACGCCGCACTGACCTTGGCCAGTTGCCTGCTGGGTGCGGCGAGCGGGGACTGGGACGAGCAGCGCAGCGACGCCAGCTTCCAGCTCGCCCTGGGTGTCGACCCGCTGCGCCAGGAGCTGCGCAAGGGCCTGCTGGGCCGGCTTGCCTATCCGATGCCCAGGCTGCCCAAGCTGGGTACGCCGGAGATGCCCTTGATTCCTTACCAGAAGCTGCTCGGCAACACTTGCCTGGTCGGGGTGTACAAAGCCATGCACCAGCTCGGCGCGGCACTGAGCAGTGCGCCGCGCGAAGCGGGCGGGGCGGTGATCGAGCGCCTGTCGCCAGCGCGTGGCTGCCCGGGTACGCGTGTCGAAATCCACGGTCACGGTTTTGGCCAGCCGCAGCCGGCGGGTCGTTCGCTGGTGTTCCCCAGCAGCTCCGGCAACGTCGTGGTGAGCGTGCCGGCCAGCGACTGGAGCGATACGCTGATTCGCGCCACCGCCCCGGCGCAGGTCGGTGTCGGGGCGGTGGGTTTTGTCGACGGCAATGCCGAGGCCGGTGAACTGGTGGGGCCGGCAGCGCAGGCTTTTGCGGGAGAGGTCACCCACTGCCTGGGGCCCAAGGCGGCGGCAGGCATGCAAGACCTGATGCAGGCCCTGGATTCGTTCCACAGCGCGGCCATCACGCCGACGCAGGGCAACTGGTTTCGCGGTGGCAAGCCGTACGTGGTGGCGTTTACGGGCAACCAGAGCAATCCCGTGCTGCTGCGTCCAAGCAGCGAGCTGGTGCTGGACTGGCATGTGGTCAACGCCGACACGGTGAGCATCCGCAAGGCGGGTCCGCGGCAACTGCCGACGGTGCCGGGAACGCTTGCCGAACAGGGGGCGCACCGTTTTGCCCCCTTGCGCGGCACCGGGGCGTGGAACGGACGCTACATCCTTACCGCCAGCAACCCCTGTGGCAGCGTCAGCGCCGAGCTGGCCGTCGAGATGCGCAGCCGCAGCGCCTGGGCACTGGGCGGCGGCGGCGCCAAAGGCGCTTTCGAGGTCGGCGCCATGCGCTGCCTGGTGGACGCCTACGGGCTGCGCCCGGACATCGTCAGCGGTGCCTCGGTGGGCGCGCTCAACGCCGCCAAGATCGCCGAGGGTGCCAACGGACTGGCCGAGCTCGAAGCCTTGTGGGCCAGCCTGCGCACGCCGGCCGACTTCTTCTCTCTGAGCGGGCCCTTGCGCAGCCTGCTGCGCAACCTCGGCAGCGAAGGCCTGCGGCTGCTCGACAACGTCAACCTGGAGCGCATGCTGGCCTGGCATCCGACGCCGTCACCCACGGCGCAAACCCTGGACATGGTCGCCTCGGCCTTCAATGGGGTGGCGTCGCAGCTGGGCAACATGGGCGGTGCGGGGGTGGTGTTTACCGTCAGCAACATCATCAACGAAGCCTTGCGTATCGGCTTGACCGTGGGCAAGATCATCCAGGCCACCCAGGCCTTGGTGAACAGTCGCTCGCTGCTCCTCCTCGACCCGGTGCTGGGCAAGCTGCAGGCCTCGGTCAAGCCGGCTCGGATTGCCAGCTCGGGAATCAAGCTGCGCGTCGCCGTCACCAGCCTGGACACCGGGGCGACCGAATACGTCACCGAAACCGGTGCCTTTGCCAGCGGCCGCGCGTACAACGACCTGATCAGCGCCCTGCAGGCATCGGCGTCGATCCCGGTGGCCTTTGCGCCGGTGCGCCTTGGCGACGGCGCGCACTACAGCGATGGGGGTGTGACCGAGAACATCCCCATCGAGGCCGCGCTCCAGGCCGGTGCCGACGAAGTGATCGCCATCCTTGCCAGTCCAAGGCCGGCGGTGGAGAACTTCGACCGGGCGGTGCTGAAGGATATCGGCGCGCGCAGCTTCGAGTTGTTGTTCGACTCCGGCGAACGGCGCCAGCTCGCACCCTATGCAGGCTGGGGTGTGCCGGTGCGCGTGATCGAGCCGCTGATCGAGGTGTGCAGCACCTTCCAGATCGAGGCGGGCCTGGTGCAGATAAACCGCGACTATGGTTACCTGCGCGCCTACGAAGAGCTGCAGGAAGACGCTTCCCTGCGCCGCTATCTGCGCGACAACAGCAGCCAGTGGGTGCGCTCGCGGCTGATCAGCTGGCGCCAGTCGTTCCTCGCCAACGGCGCCTGCCCACCCGACGTGGGCCTGGTTGAAATCCAGTTTGCCGCCAGCCCGGAGGCTCTCGAGTTGGTGCGTATCGAGTTGCAGCGGCAACGCGAGCTGATGGCCCAGCGCCTGCAGCTGTGCCAGAATCGGCGCCAGTGCCTGCCGCCGGGAATCGAAAGGGGCTGGCAGGCCTGGGGCCCCTGCGACTACCTGCCGCGCAACCTCAACCCCTGGGCCGAGATGGTCAGTTCGGTGGTCCGCCAGGTGGCCGCGGCGACACCGCCGGCGGCGCTTTGAGGCGCCGGCGGCCGTTGACTCAGGGCGTGCTGGCCGCGCCCTGCTTGCGGTAGATCGCCGGCGCGACAAAGGGCGCGCTGGCGCCGAAGATGGGCACGTTGCCGCCCTGCAGGCGAACAGCCAGGGCCGCGAAAGTCTGCAGGTAGGCGTCCAGGGTGTGCGGGCCGTACAGGGTGGACGCGCCTTCGTAGTGCTGGGCGCCGTACTCCTCCCTGGTCGCCACGTAGCCGGAGTAGCCGTTGCTGTAGTTGGACACCGCGACGTGGCTAAGCTTGCCGGCGAAGGCCTGGTGCAGTCGCTGCTTGAGCCGTCGCCCGGACGTGGCGGTGAACTCCGCCGGCACCGCGGCCACGGCCAGACTGCCGATGCGCAGTAATTGCAGGGGCACCACGTTGGGGACCATCGGGCAGTCCACGCTGGTCCACGCGCCGCCCGCCTCGGGACGCGAGCGCAGCTTGCTCAGCCCGACCGGAAACATCACCGGCTTGTCGCCGTGACCGGTCACGAAGGCGGCGTCCAGGCTGTCCGGCATGGGCATCTCCCATTCGGTCACCTTGCCCGGCACGACCGGGCGTTGCGCGTTGGCCTCTCCGGGCAGCAGCAGCGGGGCCAGACTGGCAAAGAAATAGGAGCGTGCCAGAGGCATCCCCGGCATCAGGGCGATGGCCTGCAGCAGAACGCTGAGTGCCGGTCCCGCCGGCACGATTGCCGACGAGAGCGCCAGCGCCAGCGCCGGGGCCTGCGTGCCGAGCAGGAACAGCCCCGTGCTCCAGGCCTGGATGCCGCCGGTCGTGAACTCGGCGCGGGTCATGCCTTCGATGATCGCCGCGTCGATGTCCAGCGGGCCGACCGTGGCGTAGGCAATGCTGTCGGCGGTGCTGCCCGCGCCGAAGGAAACGCCCAGTGCTGCCGCCCAGGTGCGCTCGCCGGGCAGCCCGATGATCGGTATGCCGCGGGCCATGTCGAGGAACACGCTGGTGCAGGCAAGCGGGCCGGTGAGTTCGGTCGTCGCCTTGTCGAACAGTTCGATGGCGTGCTGGGACTGGCGATCGCCGAGCAGGCGCATGCGCTCCTGGTCGCGTATCCAGGCGTCGGGCGCGCGCAACAGAGGCGGGAACACGGCACCGTCCGGTGGGTCATTGCCGAGCATTGGCGGCAGCACGTCGAGCAGCACCAACTCGCCGCCCAGCGGTTTGAACGAGGTTTCGTTGCCCTGCGCGTCGAGTTCCAGGTTGCCCGACACGTCGCCAGCGCAGCCGTTGCCGAAGGCGGCGACGAAGCTGCCGCCACGCCAGTCGGTCCGGTTCTGGATGTCGGCTTCGAAGGCCAGCTCGGCGTGCCCCTTGCTGTCCCCCGAGATTCGCCGGTTGAACTGGCCCAGGCTGGTGGGATGGACGGCATGCCAGTTGAGTGCCCCTATGGGCCGCTGCCGGCCACGGTTGTTCTCGTCAACGACGAACTTCAGGAGCAGCATCTCGCGGTCGGTCCACTGCTCGGGTCCGGCGCCCGCGGCGTACTCGGGGTTGCGCTGGTAGGCGGCAAACGAGCGGTTGGCGCCGACGTCGGGCAGTTCGGCGGCGTTGATGTAGATGCGCCCGGGTGCGGTGACCGTCAGCGCATGCGTCACCGCATCGCTGATGCCGTCGACGATGGTCTCGAAGACCCCCTGCTCGAAGCCGCCGACCGTGAGGTTATAGAGCAGGTATTCCGAATAGCCACCCGGTCCGGCGTGGGTGTGCGTGCCGGCGATCAGGAGGTTGTCCATGCTCACTACCGGGTCGTTGGCCGGCCGGTTGAAACGTTCGTTGATGCGCCGGATCACTTCGCGCTTGACGATCTGGGTGCACGTCCAGATGTCGGCCACCACCATGATCAGGCGCTGCCGATTCGGAGCGGCACTGTTTTCCTCGACCACGAAGGCGCGTGCGAACTGCTCGCTGAGCACGTCACCGGATGTCGTCTGGCGCTTGTAGGCGAAGCCGGCCATGCCCAGGCCCTTGCGGCGATCGGTGACGCTCGCCCGGGCGCAGCCGACGCGGTAGTCGCTGAAGCCGCTCTGCAGTCTGACCGTGGCCTGCGCCGGCTGTGCCGTGCAGCCGTTGTCGTTGCTGGCCAGCAGCACGTACTCGGCCTCCCAGCGCCGGGTGCATGGCACCGGCAGCACGATACGCCCGTGCGGGGCCAGCAGCGCGCCGACAGGCGGTAACTGGTGCTCGTTTTCCGAGCCGGCCACGTCGCGCGCAAAAATCTCCACGCGCTGGGCATTGAAAGTGGACCACTCGAGAGTGACGCTTCCGCGCGGGTGGACGTTGCCAAGCTCGACAACGACGAAGCCGTTGATGATCGCTGCTCCGGCGCTCAGCAGGTTCAGCCTGTCGCGCTGCAGCACGGCACAGGGCAGCGGCCGGTGGCGACCGGCCTCGGCGCGGTTGGCCAGGTCCACCACCTGCTGAGCGAATTGCAGCGCATAGGCGTCGCCCGCCTGCTTGGCCATGACACTCTGGAACATGCCCGCCGCCGTGGCCAGGCTGCCGCCGGTGCACGGACCACCACTGGCGAAGGGGGGTGGCAGTGAAAAGAATCCCACTGCACCACCGACCACGTCCGCCGGCAGAGGCAAGACGAGGGTGCCTGCGTCGCGCCAGCGTCGGGGGTCGAAGAAGTCCGCATCGATTTGCCGCAGGCTGACATGGGTGCAGCCGTTGCGCGTGGGCAACGAGACGACGATGTCGGCCACCTGGTCGATGGCGGGCGGCTGCAGCCCGAAGCGCTCGTAGGTGATATGCAGCTTGCCACCGGCACAGGGCGGATCGGCCTTCAGCCGGGTCACTCGAGCGAAGGGAAGCACATGGTCAACCCAGTCACGCTCCATTTGCGCGGCGTAGCCGCACTCGGCGAAGGTGCGTACCAGCTCGCGCAGCGTCCCCTCACGGACCAGCCGGTCGATGTCGGGAAGTCCCGCCAGGCCGGGGCGGTCGAGCCCCGGTGCGGGCGGCAAACCCGGTGCCTTGCGGTCGAGCAGAGGCTTGCGCAGGGCGATCGATGCCGCATCCGCACCGAAGGCCAGATGCAGGAGTGCTTGCGGCGCCTTGCCGGCGGGTGGTGTGCCGGCGCCAAGCAGGGCCTTCACGCCCAGGGTCAGCACCTGCAGCCCATCCTGCACGGCCAGGTGGGCGGCTTTCAGGTTCAGCGACGCGGGCTCGACCAGGGGCGCGGCGTCATTGTCGAGCAGCGCTTCGGGGACTTTCATCATCCACTCCAGCGCCGTCTTGGCCCCCTGCTGTTGCTCGGCCAGCGGGGCCAGGGCATTACCGGACAGCCGCAGGCTGCGGCCGAAAGCGCCGAGTTCGCTCAGCTGCGCCTTGCTATCGGCGAGGGCGAGCTGCGCGCGGTGGTCGGCCATGAAGGCGTTGACGGCCAGTTTCAGATCGGTGGGCATGACGGGGGTGGGCATGGGTCGTCTCCGCGCGAGTGGGGAACGAAAAGCGTCTGGCCGAAGGGGTAACGCAAGGTTTGCGAATCGACGGCGCGTGCCCAATGGCAGGCGGGCAGCTCGATCTTGACAGATCGTGCACGGACTGCAATGGGTCGTCGCCTGTGACGCGATTCCTGACCCTGCGCGAGCCGCTTTCTGGCCGTCGGCGTGCTGCCGTTTTGACAAGCGTTGGCCCGGCCTTACAATGCCCTCGGCACCGCTTATCGTGTCGCTTCAATCGCGCGACCTTTGCCGCCACCACTTCGCCTCGCACTTCTCGATCACCAGCGCAGCGCTCGAGCAAGTCGATTCGTCGCCTCTGGCGCGTAAGGCAGGCGGCAGGGTCCGCGCAGTTCACCCATCAAGCATCCAAGGAGACAAGGACGTGGCAAAACTGACTGAAATCGAAGGAATTGGCGAGGCCTACGCGGCCAAGCTTGCCGAGGCGGGAGTCGCTTCGCTGGAGAGCCTGTTGACGACATGCTGCCAAAAAAGCGGGCGCAAGGAAACTGCGGAGAAAACGGGGATCAGCGAAAAACTCCTGCTCGGCTGGGCCAATCGCGCCGACCTGTCGAGAATCAAGGGCGTCAGCACCCAGTATGCCGACCTTCTCGAATGCGCCGGCGTCGATACGGTTCCCGAGCTCGCGCAGCGCAACGCGGCAAACCTGCACGCGAAAATGGCTGAGCTGAACGAGGAAAAGAAGCTCGTTCGCCAGGTGCCAGGCCTGGCGCAGGTTGAGGACTGGGTGGGGCAGGCCAAGGACTTGCCGCGCGTCATCACGCATTAGGCTGGCCATGAGCCCCGCGGCAGGCGAGCAGGGTTCGCTGTCGCCTGCCGCCTGATCGCCGGCCAGGGTCGTTCACCGGGCGTCCCCGGCCGCCGAGCAAGGCGCTGGGACCAAATGCCGCAGCCGGATAGGGGCGCGTCGGCATAGAATGTCGCCCTTCACATCACCTTTCAGTTCACGCTGAAAGCCGACCGGCTTGAGCGACATCCCGCGCCCGACGCATCCCCCTTCCGCGTACTTTGAACTGCCGCCAGAACGGCGGCCGTCCGCCTGGCGTCTGGCTGTGTTCGTCGTCGTCGTGCTGGGCGTACACCTGGCCGGGCTGTTTGTCGCTTTTGGCGTGGTCAGCCGGCAGACGCCTGCAGCGGCCTTGCCGGCACTGAGCGTTCGCGTGCTGGAACTTCGCCCGCCGCCGCGGGTTGCCGAGCCGATCAGGATCGCGGCCCCGGCAGAAAACGTGCAACCGCCAGTGGCGGCCACTGCGCCGAAGGCTGCCAAACCGGCAAGAAAACCCGCTCGGCCGAAGCCGGCACCGGTTCTGGCGGCGCCGGCAAAAAGAATCTCGCCGCCGCTGCTCACGGCGGCCGCGACGGCGCCGGCGACGACTTCTGTCGCCGCCGCGCCGCAAGCGCCGTCGCCAGGAGTGGAATCTGCACCGGCGCCGGCACCGGCGTCGGTTGCAGCGGTGGTCGGCGCTCGTTTCGACGCCGACTATCTGCGCAATCCGCATCCGCTCTATCCGGCGGCGTCGCGCCGCCTGGGCGAGGAGGGGCACGTCGTTCTGCGCGTCACCGTCAGCGCCGAGGGCCTGCCGGTGAGCGTCGAGATCAAACAGGCGAGCGGATTTCGGCGCCTGGACGAGGCGGCCAGGGCCGCCGTCGAACGCTGGCGATTCGTTCCCGCCCGCCATGGGAGTGCGGCAATCGAGTCGTCGGTGCTGGTACCGTTACAATTCAATCTGCACGATTAGGACAGGAAAGTATTATGCGAATGGAGTTGGGGTTGGCGCAGTTCTGGGCGCAGGGCGATCTGGTGACGCATTCAGTGGCCATACTGCTGGTCCTCCTGTCGGTGGTCAGCTGGTACGTGATCGCCGTCAAGGCGCACGCCGTCTGGCAGGCCAAGCGTTGTCATGCACGCGCGCTGGCGTCGTTCTGGGGGGCGCCGAGCCTGCCGGCGGCGATCGAGGCGATCCGTGGTCAAGACAGGACCGGTATTTTCACCAGCATGGCGGTCGCCGGCGCCAACGCCGCGGGTCTGCATCGCGAGCACTCGGATCGCGGCATCGGCGCCGGAGTCAGCGTCAGCGAGTTCGTCACCCGCTCGCTGCGCAGCCAGATCGTCGACGCGCAGGCGAGTATCGAATCCGGGCTCACCTTTCTCGCCTCGGTCGGCTCGACGGCACCGTTCATCGGCCTGTTCGGGACCGTGTGGGGAATCTATCACGCGTTGGTGGGCCTTTCAGGGGCCACGCAGGTGGTCCTCGACAAGGTCGCCGGCCCCGTCGGCGAGGCGCTGATCATGACCGCCGGTGGCCTCTTCGTGGCCATTCCGGCGGTGCTCGCCTACAACGCCTTCACCCGCGGCAATCGCCTGACGCTGGCTCGGCTGGACGGCTTTGCGCACGACCTGCACGCCTACCTGACCACCGGTCTGCGTGGTCGGCCGGGCGACAAGCTGGTCGACCTGGGCGTCGTTCGTGGCGGGCGCAGCGGCTGAGCAAGAGGAGAGCGCAATGGCCTTTGGTTCATTCGAAAACAGTGGCAGCAGCCAACCGATGGCGGAAATCAATACCACGCCGCTGGTCGACGTGATGCTCGTGCTGCTGGTGATCTTCATCATCACCGCGCCACTCTTTCACGACGCGGTGCCGATCGAGTTGCCGCGTGTCGATGCCAGCAGGCTCGATGATCCACCGCGGGTGTTGTCGGTGGCCATCGATGCCGCCGGCGACGTCTTCATCGACGGCCAGCCCGTCGAGCGCAGCGAGATGGGCGCGCGTTTGCTTGCCGTCAGCGCCGGCGACGGGCAGATCGAGCTGCACCTGCGCGCCGACCGCGGAACGCGCTACGAGCGCGTCGCCGAGGTTCTCGCCGACGCCCAGCGCGCCGGCCTGGTGAAAATAGCCTTCGTCACCGAACCGCTGCCGTAGCCGGCCGCCGCACCGCCCGCCGTGTACCGCAGTGCCGTGCCATACGGGTTGACAGCGCCAGCAGGCATGCGGATAATGCGCGGCGCTGGTTGTCGCGAATCCTGCACTTCGCGCCGGGTCTCCCGGACGCACTGCGCGGCGCCAGAAATGCTTCCAAGCGGGAGTAGCTCAGTTGGTAGAGCGATACCTTGCCAAGGTATAGGTCGAGAGTTCGAGACTCTTCTCCCGCTCCAGACATCGAAGGGAAAGTGCGCCACGCACTTTCCCTTTCTTTCATTTCGGGGCAGGTATAATTGGCCGCCGCGCCCGGATGGTGGAATAGGTAGACACAAGAGACTTAAAATCTCTCGGCCTTGCGGCTGTGCCGGTTCGATCCCGGCTCCGGGCACGACCCTTTCACCGCCGGCTCTCTGCCCAGGTTTCCGATGATCATTTTCGACCTTTCCTGTCAGCACGAGCATCGCTTCGAAGGCTGGTTCAAGTCGCGCGACGATTTCGACCGCCAGTCGTCGCGTTCCCTGATCAGCTGCCCGGATTGCGGTTCGCTGCAGGTTCGTCGCGTACCGTCGGCGCTCCATGTCGGTGGTCAGGCGAAGATTGCGGAAGAGGCAGCGCCAGCACCCGTCGCGGCCGCATCAGTCGCGCCCGTGCTGCCTGCGCAAACGCCGGCCATCGATCCGCGTGCCGGCGCGCGGTCGACCTTGCAACAACTGACGACGATGCTGCTGGCCAATTGCGAGGATGTCGGCGACCGCTTCGCCGAAGAGGCGAGAAGGATCCACTACCTGGAGGCGCCGGAACGCTCGATTCGCGGCCAGGCGAGCAACGAGGAATACGAAGCGCTGCGTGAAGAGGGGGTCGATGTCCTCCGTTTGCCACGCCTGAAAGTGAAAGACCTGCACTGATGCACGGCCGACGGCCGCCTGCTGCGCCGGGTATGGCCAGCCACGGACGCGTGCCGGCGCCGGTCACCCCAACCATCAAGGAGAGTTGTCGATGATCAAAGCACGCGCTGCCGTGGCCTGGGCTGCAGGACAGCCTCTGGAAATCACCGAAGTCGACGTCGAGGCGCCGCGCAGCGGCGAGGTGCTGGTGCGCATCGTCGCCACCGGTGTTTGCCATACCGATGCGTTCACGCTTTCCGGCGCCGACCCCGAAGGACTGTTTCCCTGCATTCTCGGTCATGAGGGCGGCGGTATCGTCGAGGCCGTCGGCGCGGGGGTGACTTCGGTGGTCGTTGGCGACCACGTGATTCCGTTGTACACGCCCGAATGCGGCAAGTGCAGCTTCTGCACCTCGGGCAAGACCAACCTCTGCCAGGCCATTCGCGCCACCCAGGGCAAGGGCCTGATGCCCGACGGCAGCAGCCGCTTCTCGCACCAGGGCAAGTCGATCTTCCATTACATGGGCACCTCGACCTTCAGCGAATACACCGTGCTGCCGGAGATCTCGCTGGCCAGGATCGCCAAGGATGCGCCGCTGGAGAAGGTCTGCCTGCTCGGCTGCGGCGTGACCACCGGCATCGGTGCGGTGCTCAATACCGCCAAGGTCGAGCCCGGGGCAACGGTGGCCATCTTCGGACTCGGCGGTATCGGCCTGTCGGCGGTGATCGGGGCGGTGATGGCCAGGGCGGCGCGGATCATCGCCATCGATACCAACCCGGCCAAATTTGCCATTGCCCGGCAACTCGGGGCGACCGACTGCGTCAATCCGGCCGATCACGATCGCCCGATCCAGGAAGTGATCGTCGACCTGACCGACGGTGGCGTCGACTACTCTTTCGAATGCATCGGCAGCGTCAAGGTGATGCGCGCGGCACTCGAATGCTGCCACAAGGGCTGGGGTGAATCGGTGATCATCGGCGTCGCCGGCGCTGGCGAGGAAATTTCGACGCGACCGTTCCAGCTGGTCACCGGCCGCGTCTGGCGGGGTTCGGCGTTTGGTGGCGTGCGTGGCCGCAGCGAGCTGCCGGGCTATGTGGCACGCGCGCAGAGTGGCGAGATTCCGCTCGACACCTTCATTACCCATACCATGGGGCTGGAGGACATCAACCACGCTTTCGAGCTGATGCACGAAGGCAAGAGCATCCGCTCGGTGATCCGCTTCTGAGCCTGCCGATGACCACTGCTGCGCTCGAAGAACTTGCCGCCCACCGCTGCTTCGGGGGCTGGCAGCGACGTTACCGGCACTCGTCGGCGACCCTGCGCTGCGCGATGGTGTTTTCCGTCTACCTGCCGCCGCAGGCCGAGAGCGGCAAGGTGCCGGCGCTGTACTGGCTGTCCGGGCTGACCTGCAGCGACGAGAATTTCATGCACAAGGCCGGTGCACAGCGCCTGGCTGCCGAGCTGGGCGTGGCCATCGTCGCCCCCGATACCAGTCCACGCGGCGCGCATGTGCCGGGTGATCCGGAAGGCGCCTGGGACTTCGGGCATGGCGCCGGTTTCTACCTCGACGCCATGCAGCAGCCGTGGGCCGAGAATTACCGGATGCACGACTACGTCGTCCGGGAACTGCCGGCGCTGATCGAAGCGCAGTTGCCGATCGACTCGCGGCGCGCCATCAGCGGTCATTCGATGGGCGGCCACGGTGCGCTGGTCTGCGCCTTGCGCAACCCCGGCCGTTACCGGGCAGTATCGGCTTTTGCCCCGATCAGCCACGCCATCGACAGCCCCTGGGGGCAGAAGGCTTTCGCCCGCTATCTCGGCGACGAGCGTTGCGCATGGAAGGAGTGGGATGCCTGCGAGTTGATCGCCAGCGCTGGCGAACGCCTGCCCCTGCTCGTCGACCAGGGCGAGGCGGACGGTTTTCTGCTCGCCCAACTGCAGCCCGAGAAGCTGCGCCAGGCCTGTGCCGCTGTCGGTCATCCGCTGCGCCTGCGTGTGCACCCCGCGTACGACCACAGCTACTATTTCATCGCCAGCTTCATCGACGACCACCTGCGCCACCACGCCGCGGCCCTGCTCGCTCGCTGAGCCGGTCGGTCGCTGCCAGCGGTCTGCCCGCCGCCACACGCGCCCGCTCCTCGCAATGACGGGGTGTGGGTGATGGGGAATGCTGGCCCGGATTCGGCGCTGCGGGGAGCGCGGTGTGGAGCGGGCGAAATCCAGCCGTCGCTTGGCTTTCTCAGCTGGCGACGATAACCCGGTTGCGACCTTCGTTCTTCGCCTGGTAGAGCGCTGCGTCGGCGGCCTGGATGAGCGCCTGGCTGTCTTTTTCGGAACCACTGGCCGGCGCTACGCCGATACTCACGCTGACCGGCAGCGCCTGATGTTCCCACACGAAATCGTATTTTTCGACCATCGCCCGGATGCGTTCGGCGATCTGCGCCGCGGCGCGCGCGTTGGCGTTCGGCAGCACCGCGGCGAACTCCTCGCCACCGTAGCGAAAAACCAGATCCTCGCCGCGCGAGGTACGCTTGAGCAGGTCGGCGAGCTGGCGCAGGACGGCATCGCCGGCAGGGTGCCCGTGGCTGTCGTTGATGCGCTTGAAGTGGTCGATATCGAGCAGCAGAAAGGCCATGGGCAGCGCGTTGGACTGCGAGAATGCCCATTCCGAGGCCAGAAAGTCGAGGCCGTGGCGCCGGTTGGGGAGCTGCGTCAGCGTATCGGTCAGCGCATCCTGCAGCAGGCGCTTGTGGGCGACGGCGAACTCGCCTGTCGAACGCATGATGCCCCGGCGCTCGCGTTGAATCTCCGCGCGCAGCAGAATCATTCGCGTGGCGGTATTCAGCCGCACGCGCAAGGTCTGTACGGTCAGCGGCTTGACCAGCACGTCGTCGGCGCCGGCGTCGATGGCCTCGACGATGTGGCCCTCACTTTCCGGCGAAGCCAGGAGCAGGGCGTAGGTCTCCTTGCCGGCACTCGTCTGGCGCAGGATGCGGCAGAAAACGGCCGCCTTGAGTCCGGGCATCGACATGTCGGCAATAACGATTTGCGCCGGCTGGCGCAGCGCCTGCTTCAGTCCTTCCGGGGTGCTGTCGAGCAGCACCGGCAGATGTCCGAGCTGTTCGATCTGTTCCATCAGCGTGGGCAGCTCGGCGGCCGGAACGCCGAGCACCTGTACCTGCAGGCGCTGCCCGGCCGCCTTGCCCGTTTGCTCGGCGTTGGCGGCGCTGACCCTCAGGCTGGGCGGGCTGGCGGCGAGTATTTCGGCGAACGGGGGCAGTTCCTGCGTACGCACCTGCAGCGTCGCCCCCCATTCGCGCCAGCGCCGAGACATCCGGTCGACCATGTCGTTGAGCGCGTCACCGCCGACTCCCAGGCGCGCAGCCCGGGTCAGCAGACCCGGCAGCAGGCTCCAGCGAGCTTCCTCGTCGGCCATGCAGATTTCGGCCAGCGAGCAGGCAAAGTTGAGCGAGTGGGTCAGCGTCTGCAAGCGCGAGCCGTCGGGAAAGCCGGCGACATCGGGCTGCTCCTGATGGTAGGCAGCCTGGATCAGCATGTCCGGCAATCCCCACTCGGCGAGCATGCTGGCACCGAGCTGGCGATGGTCCATGTCGAAGCGTTCGCGCTCCAGAGTCGCCAGATCCTGTTGCAGTTCCCTTGCCGCGATCAGTACCGCGGCGTACTCGTCGGGGTAGAGCGAGGCCATTGCCAGTTCGCCGACCCGGGTCAGCAGGCCGATGGTGAAGATGTCTTCACTGGAAATCTGCGCGAAACGGGCGAGCTCCTGGCAAGCGATACCCGTGGCCAGCGAATGGCTCCAGAAAGACGTGTAGTCGAACTCGGCGCACTGGCCTGTCTTGTGGCTGTGCATCACCGACAGGCCGATGACCAGGTCGCGTACCTTGAACGATCCGAGGGCAACGATTGCCCGCTGCAGGGAGACAATCGGCCGCGTGCGGCCAAAAGCGGCGGCGTTGGCGAACTTGAGCAAGCGCCCCGCAATCGCCGGGTCCGACTGGACCAGGCGCACCAGTTCCAGCACCCGGAAATCGTCGCGCTGCAGAAGCGTGATGATCGCGAAGGCAACGCCTTTGGGCGACGGCAATTTGCCGGTCGCCTTCATCAAGCGGTAGCGTTCGGGGTCGACGAAGCTGATCAAGGAAGTCTGGGTTCCGGCATTTGCGGGCGATTATGCTACAAAACACGGATCATCGGCGGCCGGATGACGCGACTCTGGCGCCACCGCCCCTGCGCTGCCAGGCGGCGAAAGCCGATCAGTGATCGGCACGCCGCCGCCGCGCGCCAGGCCGCGGCCTGCCGTTTCTTCACAGCAGCTCGGTGTCGTCGTGCCGGTAGGGCGGGCTGCAGCAGCAGAGCAGGTGCAGCGCTTCGCCGCCGCTGGCAGTGACGCTGTGCGCCGTTCCCGGCCTGATGAGCACGGTGTCGCCGACGCCAATGGGCAGCGTTTCGCCGGCCAGGGTCATGATTCCCGTGCCGTGCGTCACGTGATAGAGCTCCTCGCTGAGCCGGTGGCGATGCAGACGCGTCTGCTGACCCGGCTGGATGATCGCCTCGGCGAGACTCTGCTGGCGGTTGCCATGCACGTCGGGATGCATCAACTCGCGGATTTCGGAGCCGTCACGGGTGACGTAGGCGGTGATTTCGCGGCGACGGGTCTTCATGCTTCCTCCTCCCGCAGGGCGGTGATCAGGGCCGGATCGTCCTCGCTGACGGTGCCGACGCGGGGGCTGACCGGCCAGCTCTGCAGGTCGCCGTCCGGGCACGGGCGGATCAAGTCTCCAGCCTCATCGGCCGGAGCGCTCAGCCAGGCCTGCCAGTGTTGGCGAGCGACAATCAGCGGCATGCGCGGGTGAATCGCGCGCAAGCCTTCGTTGGCGGCGGTGGTGACGATGCAGCAGCTGCGTACGACCTCGCCGCCCGGCGCGGTCCACGCTTCCCACAGTCCGCCGAAGGCCATCACTTCACCGGATTGCAGGGAGCTGTAGAAAGGCTGCTTGCGCGCTGGCCCGGCAGGCGCGGCGATTGCCTGCCACTCGTAAAAGCCACTCGCCGGAATCAGGCAGCGGCGTTTGCGGAACGCGTCGCGAAAGGCAGGTTTTTCGCTCAGCGACTCGCCGCGGGCGTTGATCAGGCGTGCGGCAAGCGCCGGGTTTTTCGCCCAGTGCGGCAGGAGACCCCAGCGCAGCAGGTGGGCCACGCGTTGCCCGCCCGGCGACTGGCGAATGACCGCAATATCGGTCGCCGGGGCGATGTTGTGGCGCGCCGCAAGCTCGACGCATTCGTCGAGGGCGAAGTGTCGCGAGAGCCGCGAGCGAGGGGCATCGAGGGCATAGCGTCCACACATGGGCGCAGTGTAGCAGCGTCGACCGATGCGGCGAAGATGCAGCGGGGCCCGGGCGGGCGAACGCTGCTCGCGGTGTTTTTCTTGATCGGCGGCAAGGGCGCGAGCGCGGGTCGCTGCGTATAATCTTCGCCCTAAGCCTGGCCGGCGACGCTTGTCGTCGCTGGCGACCGGTTCACCTCCTTCCCGCTCAGCGTGTCCATCCGCCATGTCCCGCCGTTCGTTGTGACCGACGCCTCGTCGTTCCGTCTGCCAGCCGAAGGCTCTGCGCCTTCTCCCGGGACGCGCAGTCCGTTCGTTCGCTGGCTGCAGGCGAATGCGCGCCAGTACCCTTCGGCCGTCGCCTTGTGCAGCGCGCGTGGCGAGTGGCGCAACGAAGAACTGGCGGCCTGGGCCGAGCGCGCCGGCAGCTTTCTGCGCGCACAGGGACTGGTGGCTGGCGACGCCGTGGGCAGCGCAGCCGGCGCCAGTGACCTGGCGCTGGCTGCGCTGGCGTGCTCGGCGGCGAAAGTGGTTTTTCTGCCGCTCGATCCGCTGCTCGCCGAGGCCGCCTGGCCAGGCCTGCAGGCGCTCGCCGGTGGTCGCCTGCAGCGCCTTTCGCCGTTGCCCGAAGGCTTGGATCGCTTGCCCGCAGTGCCTTGCCCGCTCGTCGCCGGGCAGGTGACAAGCAACGCGGCCCCGGATCTCGCGCTCCTCATCGCGACCAGCGGCAGCGAGGGTGCGGCGAAGGTGGTAATGCTCAGTGAAGCCAATATCGAGGCCGCCGCAGGGGCCTCGAACGAGCGCCTTCCGCTCCACGTCGGCGACGTCTGGCTGGCCTGCCTGCCGCTGCATCACATCGGCGGCATGGCCATCCTTGGCCGTTGCCTGCGCGCGGCGGCGACGCTGCTCCTGCACGACGGATTTTCGGCCACCGCCGTCTGGGACGATCTGCACACCCGGCGGGTCAGTCACCTGTCGCTGGTCCCGGCGATGCTGGCGCGATTGCTCGATGTGGCGCAGGGTGCGCCGCCGCCAGGCAGTCTGCGCCACGCCCTGATCGGTGGTGCGGCGCTGTCGCGACCGCTGTTCGAGCGCGCCCTGGCCAGCGGCTGGCCGATCCGCCCGAGTTGGGGAATGAGCGAGTCGACGGCGCAGGCAGCGACGTTGCTGCGTCCGGACGGCGACTGGCAGGTCGGCGACGTGGGTCACCTGTTGGCCGGCCTGCGCGCCCGGGGTGCTGCCGACGGGCGTCTGTATTTGCGCGGTGCACAGGTGATGGCCGGTTACCTGAACCCTGCCTGGCGCCATGGCGACGGTCTTGACGACGACGGCTGGCTGGCGACCGGCGACCTGGGGACGATCGACGCCGGCGGTCGCTTGCGCATCCTCGGCCGCGCTGACGACATGTTGATCAGCGCCGGGGTCAACGTGCACCCGCTCGAAATCGAGGCCTGTCTGGCCGCCTGCCCCGGCGTCAGCGACGTCGCGGTGACTGCCGTTGCCGACCCGGTGTGGGGCGACTTGCTGGTCGCCCTGGTCGTTGGCCCGGCCGAACCCGCTGTGCTGCATGACTGGAGCCGGCAGCATCTGGTGGTCGCCAAACGCCCGCGTCGGGTGCTGCGCCTGGACGCGCTGCCACGCAATGTGCTCGGCAAGATCGAGCGGTGCGCCCTGCGCGCGCTCGCCCAGGGCGGCGGGGAGCCGGGTGGGTGAGCAGATGAACCTCGCCGGGCTGCTCGACGGCCCGCGCAGCGCGCTCCTGCGCCGGCGCCTGCGCGCGCGCCTGCCGCGCGCGGCGGCGCGGGGCCTGCTCAGCGTCACCCTCGATCTCGGCGCGGGCGGTGAGCAGCGCTGGCTGGACGTCGACCTGGCGCGAGCGCAGATCAACTGGTGGGGGCGGCCGGCAGGCGCCGGGCCGGATGTCGCCGCCAGCGATGGCCGGGAAGCTGCCCAGCGCGGTGGCGCGCGCGGCGACTATCGCCTCGCCGTCGGCAGCGCGATGAGCTTCACGACCACGGGTGCGGCGCGTTTTGCGGCCTTGCAGGCTGCTTTTTCGGGTCTTGCACCGGTCTGGGAGCACGACGACTGGCAGCAGACCGGATTCGTTCCGCTGGCGCACATCGGTTTTGCCTTTGACGACGACGCGGGGAATGGCGCGTCTGCTGCGGACGACCTGCCGAACGCACGCCTGCTCGTGCCGGCCATTTTGCTGGCCAATCGCGCTGGCCGCTGCAGCGCAACTTTCAGCTGTGCGGTGGGCGAAGGCGAGGGCGCCATCGAACGCTGGCGCGACGCCCTGCGTGCCGTCCAGCCGCCCGATTGGACCGCAGCTGCTGCGCCGCCGGCGAGCGTCGTGCGACGGCGCAGCGAAGTGCTCGCCGAGCGGGCGTTCCTGGCGCGGGCGCGCGCCGCGCTGGCCGAGATCGCTGGCGGCCGCCTCGCCAAGCTGGTTCTGGCGCGCAGCGTTCGCTTTGACGGCGATCGCCCGATTGCCCTGGCGCCATTGCTGGCCGCGCTTGCCGATCGCCATCCGGAATGCGCCATTTTCGGGGTCGGCGAGCGCGGCCAGTTTTTCCTGGGTGCAACGCCCGAGCGCCTGGTCGCGCTTCGGCGTGGCGCGGTCGAGGCCGATGCGCTGGCCGGGACGGCCTGGCTGGCCGCCGTGTCGGCAGCCGGAGAAGGGCGCTCGCTGGCCTTGCAGGACGACAAGAACACGCGCGAGCAGCAACTGGTGGTCGATGCCGTTCGCACCGCGCTGGCGCCGCTCTGCGTTGCGCTGGCGGCGCCGACGCCGGCCGAGGTGCTGCAGTTGCGCGAGCTGCAGCACCTGCGCACCCGGGTGCGTGGTCGCCTGCGCCCCGGGGTCGGTCTTTTCGATCTTGTCGCCCGCCTGCATCCGACGCCCGCCGTCGGCGGTACGCCTGCCGGCGCCGCACGCCAGTGGCTGCGCAGCCACGGCGATCGCCGTGGCGCGTGGTACTCCGGCGGCGTCGGCTGGATCGACCGTGATGGCGATGGCGAAGTGGTCGTCGCCCTGCGCTGCGCGCGCATCAAGGGCTGCGGGGCCGAGCTGTTCGCGGGTGCGGGTATCGTGGCCGGCTCGGACCCGGCACAGGAACTTGCCGAGACCGAAGCCAAGCTGGCGGTGATCGCCGAAGCCCTGCGCCAGGCGCTGCCTGCCGTGCCCTGCCCGGAGAGCCGGAGCGCATGAGCGACGCGGCCGATAACGGCCTCCTCAACCTGCGCTGGTCGCAGACGCTGGTCGATGCCCTGGCCGCTGCCGGGCTGCGCGCAGCGGTGCTTTCGCCGGGCTCGCGTTCGACTCCGCTGGCGCTGGCCTTCCTGCGCCAGACGGCGGTTCGCTGCCAGGTCATCGTCGACGAGCGCAGCGCGGCCTTCGTTGCGCTGGGCATGGCCAAGGCCACGCGGCAACCGGTGGCGCTGCTGTGCACTTCGGGTTCGGCGCCGGCGAACTGGTTTCCGGCGCTCATCGAAGCCGATCTCGGCGCCGTGCCGCTGCTCCTGCTCTCGGCCGACCGCCCGCCCGAGTTGCTCGGCTGGGGTGCCAACCAGACCATCGACCAGCAGCACCTCTTCGGCAGGCACGTGCGTTCCTTCTACGCCCCGCCGCTGCCCGACGCCGACTTCTCGCCGGCCTATCTGCAGCGCCTGGCGGCGCGGGCGATCGCCGACAGCCGGTGGCCGCTGCCGGGACCGGTGCATCTCAATCTGGCTTTCCGCGAACCGCTGCTGCCTGCCGGCGAGCTTCTCGCGACCCAGGCTGCCGCGGCGTGCTCGCCGCCGGTCAGCGTTGCCGCGCCGCTGCTCCTGCCCAGGCCGCAGGCGATCGCCGACACGCTCGGCGAGATCAGTGGCCGCGCAGGGGCGATCATCTGCGGCGGCGCCGATTATCCGCCGCAATTTGCCGAGGCAGTCAGCGCGCTTGCTGCGCAGCTCGACTGCCCGATCCTCGCCGAACCGCTGTCGAATCTACGCTTCGGTGCGCACGACCGCAGCCGGCTGTGCGTGCGTTACGAGAGTTTCCTGCGCCCGCCGTCGCCGCTCGCCACGGCCCGCCCCGAATGGCTGCTGCGCTTCGGTGCCTTTCCGGTCACCCGCACGCTGCAGGAGTGGCTGCGCGCGGCGGCGTCGGCGCTGCAGGTGGTGGTCACCCCGGACAGCCGCTGGCCGGACCCGCAGCACGCCGCCGGAAGGCTGCTGCAGGCCGATCCGGTCGCGGCTTGCCGGGCCCTGCTGGCCGGCGGCGGCCGGCCCGCGCCGGCCAGCTGGCGAGGCCTTTTTGCGCGCGCCGAGGCGGCTGCAGAAGCCGTGGCACGAGCCCACTGCGCGGGTGCCGCCGGGCGGCTGGCGCCCTGCGAAGGCACGCTGATTCCGGCGCTGCTCGAACGCCTGCCGGCGGGTCATCACGTCTTCTGCGGCAACTCGCTGGCGATCCGCGACCTCGACGCCTTTTCGGGCAGTGGCGACAAGCCGCTGCGCTTCTTCGGCAATCGCGGGGCCAGCGGCATCGACGGAAATCTGTCGACGGCCCTCGGGATCGCCAGCTCGGGGGCGTGCCTGGCGCTGGTCGGTGACTTGACCGCGCAACACGACTTGACCGCCCTGGCCGCTGCCAAGGGCCGCGACATCATCGTGGTGGTGCTCAACAACGGTGGCGGCGGCATCTTCGATTACCTGCCGGTGGCCGCCTTGCCCGAGTTCGAGCGCGGCTGGCTGACCCCGCAGACGGTCGACCTGGTCGCCGCCGCGCACAGTTTCGGCGTCGTCGGCGAGCGAGTGTGGTCGCTGGCCGAGCTCACCGCCAGCGTCGAGCGCGCGCTGCGGCGCGGTGGTGCGACGCTGATCGAAGTGCCGATCGATCGCCGGGCGAGCGTCGCCGCGCGCCGCGAGTTCTCGCGGCAGGTGGCCGAGGCGCTGCTGTAGTATTCCCCTGCTCCCGTCATTGCGGGCGGGTGTGGCGCCGCGTTCCTGCGCGGAATCGGCTTGCGGTCGGGTCAGCCGCCGACGCTGTTCGTTGCTGTCGACAGCCCGACGTCGAAGCGGCCGCCGGCAGCCAGAACGGCTTCGAACCGGTCGAGCGGCAGCGGTCGCGAGAAAAGGAAGCCTTGCTGAATGCTGCAGCCGTGGGCGAGGAGAAAATCAGACTGTTCGCGGGTCTCGATACCTTCGGCGACGACGCGCATGCCGAACTGCTTGCCGAGTTCGATGATCGACAGGGCGATGGCGGCGTCCTTGCCGCCGCGGGCGACGTCGGTGACGAAGGCGCGGTCGATCTTCAGTTCATCGATCGGGAAGCGCTTGAGATAGCTCAACGACGAATAGCCGGTTCCGAAATCGTCGAGCGACAGGCTGAAGCCCCGCTCGCGCAAGCTTTGCAGCCGCATGATCGTGCGTTCGGCGTCGACCATCAGCAGCGACTCGGTCAGTTCAAGGACCAGTTGCTGGGGTGAAATGCCGACGCGGCGTACCGCGTCGGCGAATTTCTCGGCGATGTCGTCCTGCTGGAAACTGGGGCTGGCCAGATTGACCGAGACGCGTACCGGGTCGAGTCCGGCATTGGCCCACTGTTTGAGATGGCGTGCGGCGGCGGCCACCACCCAGTCGCCAAGGGCGACGATCAGCCCGCACTCCTCGGCCAGTCCGATGAACTGGCCTGGCGCGAGCAGGCCGAGGCGCGGATGCTGCCAACGCACCAGTGCCTCGGCGCCGCTCATGCGCCCACTGCTGGCGTCGACCTTCGGCTGGAAATGCAGGCGCAGCTCGCCGTCGCCGATGGCTCGGCGCAGTTCGTTTTCCAGCTGCAGCTTGGCGCTGGCGGCGCTGTTCATCTCGTCGTCGAAGAAGCGGCAGTTCGCCGGGCCGGCGCCCTTGGCGGCATACAGCGCTTGCTCGGCGTGGCGCCACAGGTTTTCGACCGAATCCGCGTCGCGCGGGAAGACGGCGATGCCAATGCACGCGGTGACCACCACTTCGCGGCCGTCGAACAGCAGCGGTCGGGAAACACTGTGCAGCAGGCGTTCGGCGACCAGCGCGGCATCGCTGGCGACACGCACGTCGATGAGCAGCAGGGTGAATGCGTCGCCATCGATACGGGCGACCATTTCGGCTGGGCGCATCGGCGGATTGAGCGCCAGTAGGTCGCTTTCCCGGACCGAGAGTTTCAGGCGGTCGGCAAGCTGGCAGAGGAAGCGATCGCCAGCGGCGTCGCCAAAGGCGTCGTTGACGCTCTTGAAGTGATCGAGGTCGAGATGCAGGAGTGCGCAACTGCCGCGTGCGCGGCGCGTGCGCGCCAGTTCGACGGTGACCAGTTCGGTGAAGAAGCGTCGGTTGGCCAGTCCGGTGAGGCTGTCGTGCATCGCCAGATGCTCGATGCGGCGTTTGGCCTGCACCCGCTCGCTGATGTCCTGGGTGATGCCCTCGATCCTGAGCATCCGGCCGGCGGCATCCCTCACCGCCTGTGCCTGTTCGAGGACCTCGATCAGTCGGCCATCGAGACTTTCCATCGCGTAGCTCAGCCGGTAGGCCGTGCCATCGTGCAAGAGCGCCTTCCGTGCGGCATCAACCGTTGTCTTGTCGCTGGCCCGCACACGGCTCAGGAAACGTTCCGGGGTGCCGGTCCCGGCGAGTTCGAGGTCGCCAAAAATGCGGCGCAGTTCGTCGGAGCAGGTAAAACGCGCGTCATTCAACGACCATTGCCAATTACCCATCCGCGCCTGGCGCTGGGCCTGCGCCAGGCTGGCCTGGCTGCGAGTGACTTCGGCAAGGGCACGGCTGGCGCGCAGGGCGTAGCGTACGCGGTGGGTCAATAGCGCCCAGTTGATCGGCTTGGTGACGAAGTCGGTGGCGCCGGCGGCATAGGCGCGTTCGATGGAATCGGTGTCGTCGAGCCCGGTGAGCATGACGATCGGCAGCCACCTGGCACGCGCCTCGCGGCGCAGCGCTGCGCAGACCGTGTAGCCGTCGATGCCGGGCATCATCACGTCGAGCAGGATGAGGTCGAATTCGTCGTCTTCGCAGGCGTGCAAAGCGGCCTCGCCGCAGTCCGCTTCGCTGACCTCGAAGCCGGCGTGACGCAGCGATTCGGCCGCCAGCATGCGCAGCATCCCGTCGTCGTCGACGAGCAGCAGGCGGCCGGTTCGTGCAGTGTTGTCCATCAGGCGTTCTCTTTCGCGGTCGCCTTCGGTGCCGCCGTGGTGATGCGATATTGTGCCAGGCTTGCGGTGAATTCGCCGTAGGCGTCGCCGAGCCTGGATGGCCAGTCGCTGGCTGGCGAGCTGCCGGCGCGCAGCAACATCTCGAGCTGCCTGGCCTGCTCCGACAGGGCCAGCGCGCCGACCGTTGCGCTCGACGACTTGAGCGTATGCGCGCAACGCTGCAGGGTGGTGTGATCGCCGCTCTCGCTGGCCCGTTCGATGGCCGCCAGGAGCTCGCTGGCATTGCTGGTGAACAGGTCGAGGACGCGCTCGGCGAAGGCCGGGTTGCTGCCGTCGGCGACCATCGGCAGCGCCTGCACGATAGCCGGGTCGAAAGCGGGTGGCGTGTGCGGCCGAGCCTCTCTGCTGGTCTCGCTGACGGTGACCGTTGCGCTCGCTGCCGCCTGACCGCTCTCGCCAGGCGTTGCCGCCATTTTCGCCGTCGCCGGCAGCGCGGGCAGGTTGCGCTCCAGTGCGGCGGCTAGTTGCGCCCGATTGATCGGTTTTGCCAGGTAGTCGTTCATTCCCGCGGCCAGGCACTGTTCGCGGTCACCGGCCAGAGCGTTGGCGGTCAGGGCCACGATCGGGCACGGCACACGGCCTGCCTGACGCTCGTCGGCGCGGATCTGGCGAGTCGCCTGGAAGCCGTCCATGACCGGCATCTGGCAATCCATCAGGATCAGGTCGTAGCTCCCGGCGTGCGCCGCAAGCACCGCTTGCGCGCCGTCGTGAGCACGGTCGACCTGGCATCCCAGGGTGGCCAGGATGGCGCCGGCGATCTCGCGATTGACCTCGTTGTCCTCGACGAGCAGCACGTGGCCGCCGAGCCGGCGCGCTTGCCGTGCAAGCAGCGCGGGCTGCGGCAGCGCCTGCGCGTGCCGCTGTACGCGCTGCCGGAACCAGAACGTCGAGCCGCGTCCCGGCTCGCTTTCGAAACCGACCTCGCCGTCCATGCGTTGCGCCAGCTCGCGGATGATCACCAGCCCGAGGCCCGTGCCGCCGAACTTGCGCGTCGTCGAATTGTCGGCCTGCGAGAAGGGGGCGAAGAGCTTCTCGCCGCTTTCCGGCCCGATGCCGACGCCGGTGTCGATGACCGCGTAGCACAGCAGGCAGTGCCCGGCATCGCCGCTCGGCGAATCGTCGCCGCCGGAGGCGGCGAATTCGGCCTGGCATTCACAGGTCAGAGAGGCGACGATCGAGCCGCGTTCAGTGAACTTCACGGCGTTGCTGAGCAGGTTGCTGACGATCTGCTTGATGCGGTAGGGGTCGCCGAGGACGGCCGCGGGAACGTCCGGGCCGATCAGTACACTGAGCAGCACGCCCTTGGCCGAGGCCATCTCGCGAAACGGTTGCACGACCTCCTCGACGAGTTGCCGCGGACTGAAGGCGATAAGCTCGATTTCCAGCCGCCCGGACTCGATTTTCGACAGGTCGAGAACGTTGTTCAGCAGGTGCAGCAGCGACTCCGCCGAAACGCGCAGGGTCTCGGCGTGGCGTCTTTGCTGCGGCGACAGCGGCGTCTCGATGAGCAGGTCGGCCATGCCGATGACGCCGTTCATCGGCGTCCTGATTTCGTGACTCATGTTGGCCAGGAAGCGTGACTTGGCGACGTTGGCGCTTTCCGCCTGTTCCTTGGCCAGCCGTAGCTGTGCGGTGCGTTGCTCGACCTGATCCTCGAGTGTCGCCCGGTGCGCGGCAAGTTCATGGTCGCGCAACTGGACTTCACTGAGCATGACGTTGAAGCCGGCGATCAGGTCGCCGACTTCATCGTGCTGGTCGATCATCACCCGCTGCGAATAGTCCTTGTCGGTGGCCACCAGTCGCATCGCCTGCCTGAGCGCCAGGATCGGCATCGAAACCGAACGCTGCAGGCGTGCGGCGAGGAGCAGGGCGACGGCGAAGGCGATCAGCGCGCCGGCCAGGACGACCAGCATGCGCCGGGTGATGTCCTGCCACATCGGCTCGAGGTCCGATTCGATGCTCAGCGTGGCGATGACTTCCCGGCCCTGGCGGATCGGGTACTCGATCTTCAGCGAGTTGCCCCAATAGTCGCCGGCGACGAGCGCGACGCCGACGCCGGGACGCGTGGCCGCTATCGCTGGCCGCGCGGCGGGGTAGTGCGCGAAAACCGTGCCGTCGCGCAGGGTGATCGAACCGCCGATGACCTCGGGACGGGCGCGCAGGCCGGCCAGCGTTTCGCTGGCCGCCGGCGCGTCGGCGAAGGCGATCGCGGCGGTGCTGCTCGCGGCCAGAATCTCGGCCATGCCCGTGAGCTTGGCGAGTTCGGCCTCGCGGTTGTCGTCGATTTCCGAGCCGGCAAAGAGCAGAGTGCTGACCAGCAGCCCGGCACCGGCGGTCAGGCCGATGATCAGCATCATTTTGTTCTTCAGCGGCAGATCGCGGAAACGCATCTCAGTTTTTCCCCCTGAAATCGGACAGGTTGCGGGCGAGCTTGAGGAGGTTGGAGCTGGCCCTCAGCTGTGCCTGCTCCAACGCCTGGCGATTGACTTCGAACTGCAGGCGTTGATCGGCGCGCACCAGGCCGACGGCGCCGCCGCCATCGATGAACGCCTCGGCGTCGCTGACCGTCAGTATCGGCTGTCCGCTGAGCGCGCGCAGCAACTGGCTCATCCGACGTTCTTCCGAATCGGCGATGAACAGGACCTGGCAGGGGCGCGCCTCGTCGATGCCCAGCAACTGGCGCACGGCGACCGGGCGTCCCTGTACCTGGCGGCCTTCGTGGGCTTCCAGCGCGTTGCCGACCGCGCTGCGCCCGAGGGCGCAGATCAGCAGCGGTGCCGTGCGGTTCGCGAAGACGCGCTCCGGCCATTCGACGTAGCGCGCGAAATTGATCACGAACGCCGCCTTGGCCTGCGCTTCGGTGAGCGTGGTCTGGGCGCGAGCGCCGCCGGCAGCGACGATCATGGCGATCGCCAGCAGCCGGGCGAGCCAGCGGAGCAGCAAGGAGTTCACGCGTGCGGCCATCGAGTTGTCACTCTGGGAGCTCTCAGAACTGCCAATTTGCCTTGACGTAGACGCCGCGCTCTATTTCCAGCGCCTGCCCGGGCAGCAGGCTGGGGACGAACTCCGGGTGCTGGTTGTCGAGCAGGTTCTGGCCGACCAGCGACAGTTCCAGGTCGCGCGTTGGTCGCCACGCGTAGCGCAGGTCGAGGGTGGTGTAGGCGGGAATCGAGAACGGCACACTCCTGCCGCCGAGCTTGCTCACATAGCGCAGCCAGAGATCGAACTGCTGCCGGTCGGTCAAGGACATCGACGAACGCAGCGACCATTGATGCTGCGGGTCGCTGCTGTTGAAGATCTGCGCATTGGCGACGGAGACCGCGTCGCCACTGGTCGACGAGGTGCTCAGCGAGAGATAGCTGTAGATCGGCTGCAGCCGCCACCAGGGCAGCGGCGACCAGTCGACGGCGACCTCGACGCCATGGGTATGCGCCTTGATGCTGTTGTCGGGAGTGATCGTCTGAACGATATGCGGTGGCGGCGGCGAGAATTCGAAACTGCGCGCGCCGAGCACCGCCGAGCGCAGGTCGCCGTACTGGTTGTAGAAGGTGGCGACGTCGAGCGCCAGATTGGTCGCCAGGCGCTGCCGGTAGCCGAGTTCATAGGCGACGACGGTCTCCGTTTTCAGCTGGTGATCGTCCTGGACGTTGCGCGTCAGGATCGGCAAGGGCGACGGATTGCCCGGCGTGCCGGGCGGCTGCACCGAGAGATCGATGTTGGCGTCGAGCTCGCCGCGCGACGGGGTGCGCACGGCGCGGGCGATCGAGCCCCACACCGACTGGGTGTCGCTTGGCGTCCACATCAGGCGGGCGTTCGGCAGCGGCTGGTAGCCGGTGAAGTTGTTGGTTTCGAAACGCACGCCGAGGATCATGCGCAGCGTATTCGGGAGCAGGGTGATGTCATCGTGGACGAAGGCACTGGCCAGATTGAAGCTGCGACGGTCGGGCTGGAAGGAAATGATTCCCGCCGAGCCGATGCGGTCGCCCGAATAGCGGTAGCCGAAGCCCCAGAGCACGTCGTGGCGCTCGCCGACGAGCAGACGATGCTGGAAATCCATGTCGATCGTGGTTCGGTCCTCCTTGAAAGCGCCGGGTACGTCGATCTGGCTGTAGTCGACATAGGCCTGCAGCGCGGCTTCGGAACCATCGTTCAGGGTCCATTCGCTGCGCCCGAGCAGGTGCGCTCCCTTGCCGGTCTGCTGCATGTCGGTGAGTCGCACGCCCTGCCGGGCAGTGACGTCGGGCACCTGCCAGCGATCGCCGGTATCGTTCGAATAGGCCTGGCCGCTGAGCATCACGCGCTGGCCGCTGGCGACGGACCAGTCGCCACGAAAGCCGACGCGCCCGGAGCGCCAGTAGTCGTTGCCCGAGCGACCGTCGTTGCTGACCGCCGTGTCGCGATCGAAGGCCTTGCCCCAGACGCGGTAGTGGCCATCGCCGGCCTCGCCGCCGTGGCGGAACGAGGCGAAGCCGCGTTCCTCGTTGCCGGCGCCGGCAACCAGCAGGTTGCCCTGCGTGTCACGCGGTCGGCGGGTGATGATGTTGATCACCCCGTTGACCGCGTTGGCGCCCCACATCGCCGCCCCCGGCCCGCGGATGACCTCGATGCGTTCGATGTCTTCGAGGAGCGTGTCCTCGTTCTCCCAGAGGACGCCGGAAAAGAGCGGCGAGTAGATGCTGCGCCCGTCCATCAGCACCAGCAGCTTGTTGCCGAAACGGTTGTTGAAGCCGCGCACGCTGACCGCCCAGCGGTTGTTGGCCAGGCGCGCCACCTCGACCCCCGGGGCCATGCGCAGCGCTTCGGGAATGCTCGTCGCTCCCGAACGTTCGATGTCTTCGCGACTGATCACGTAGACCGCCGCGGCCACGTCGTGCAGGCGCTCGCTCTTGCGCGAAGCGCTGGTCACTTCGACGCGCAGCAGGTCTTCGAGGCTGATGTCGAGATCTTCCGGCGGCAGGGACTGGGCTGTGGCCTGGGCCACGAGGCCGAAAGCGAAGGCGAGCGCGAGGGCACGGGTCAAGGTGGCGGGCTTGGCGGTCATGGTTCGAGAATCCTCTCTGGTCGGGCATCAGCGACTGACACCTAGTTAACGGACAAGACCAGCAGACCTTTAGGGCTTTCTTGCGGATTCTCGGCCATGTGGCCGTTATTGCGGCAGCGGGCGACAAAAAAACTGCCGCCCTCGCGGGCGGCAGCTGAATGCGCAAGCGTTGACCGCCAGGCGGCGGCCCTGACCTCAACCCTGGGCGGCGCTGAGTGCCTTCTGCAGTTGCTCGAGGGCCTTGGGGTCCTCGATGGTCGTCAGATCGCCCGGGTCGCGACCTTCGGCGAGGGCCTGGATCGTGCGCCGCAGCAGCTTGCCAGAACGGGTCTTCGGCAAGACGCTGATGAAGTGCACGCGGCTCGGACGAGCGATGGCACCGAGGCTGGAGTCCACCTTCTTCATCACTTCCTTCTCCAGCGCAGCTACCAGCTCCGGAGTGGCGATGCTGTCGGCGTTCTTGACTACGGCGAAGGCCATCGGCATCTGACCCTTGAGCTTGTCGGCGACACCGACGACGGCGACTTCGGCGATCGCCGAATGCCCCTGGATGGCCTCCTCGATCTCGCGCGTGCCGAGGCGGTGGCCGGCAACGTTGATCACGTCGTCGGTACGCCCGAGGATGTAGTGATAACCGTCCTTGTCGGCGATGCCCCAGTCGAAGGAGGAGTACACCTGCGGCTCGTTGAAGAGCGTGAAGTAGGTGGACACGAAGCGGTCGTCGTCGCCCCAGACGGTCGACAGGCAGCCCGGTGGCAGCGGCGGCAGGATGCCGACGATGCCTTTCTCGTCCGGATCGCAGATGGTGCCGTCCTCGCGGAAGATCTTGAGGTTGTAGCCATAGACCGGGAAGCTTGGCGTTCCGAAGCGGATTTCCGTCTTTTCGACGCCGGGCATCGCCGACAGCATCGGCCAGCCGGTCTCGGTCTGCCAGTAGTTGTCGATCACCGGCAAGCCGAGTTCGCCCATCAACCATTCGTGCGTCGGCTGGTCGAGAGGTTCGCCAGCCAGGAACAGGTGCCTGAGCGACGACAGGTCGTACTTGTGCATGTACTCGGTGTCGTGCTTCTTGAGTACGCGCGCGGCAGTCGGCGCCGAGAACATGACGCTGACCTTGTACTTCTCGACGATCTGCCACCAGATGCCCGGATCCGGGCGCAGCGGCGTGCCTTCGTACATGATCGTGGCCATGCCGGCGAGCAGCGGACCATAGACGATGTAGGAGTGGCCGACAACCCAGCCGATGTCGGAGGTGGCGAAGAAGGTCTCGCCGGCTTCGCCGCAGAAGATGTGCTTGATCGACGAGGTGAGCGCGACGGCGTAGCCGCCGGTATCGCGCTGCACGCCCTTCGGCTTGCCAGTGGTGCCGGAGGTGTACAGGATGTAGGAAGGATCGGACGATTCCAGCCAGGTGACCGGCACGTCGGCGTCCATGACCTTGGCGCGTTCGCTCGCGTAATCAACGTCACGGCCCGCGACCTTGTTGAAGCCCTTGTCGATGCCGCGATCGACCATCAGCACTTTCGCCGGCTTCTTCTCCGCCAGAGAAATCGCTTCGTCGAGCAGACCCTTGTAGGGCACTGCCTTGCCACCGCGCATGCCGGCGTCCGAAGAGACGATGAGAACCGGTTCGGCGTCGTCGATACGCGTGGCCAGCGACCCGGAGGCGAAGCCACCGAAAACCACCGAGTGGATGGCGCCGATGCGTGCGCAGGCGAGCATCGCGAAAGCGGCTTCGGCAACCATCGGCATGTACAGCAGGACGCGGTCGCCCTTGCTGACGCCGAGGTTCTGCATGATTGCCGCCATGCGCACCACTTCAGCCTTCAGTTCGGCGAAGGTATAGACCACTTCCTGGTCGGTTTCCGTCGAGATGAAGACCAGCGCGCGGTCGTTCGGCCGCTTTTCGGCGTGGCGATCGACGGCGTTGTAGCAAAGATTGGTCTCGCCGCCGACGAACCACTTGGCGAACGGCGGCCGGGAAAAGTCGAGTACCTGACTGAACGGCTTGTGCCAGTCAATGAGTTTGGCTTCTTCTCCCCAGAAGGCGTCTGGATTGTCGATTGATTTCTTGTGAAACTCTTGGATTGTCGTCATGAGACTCCCTCGTCCAAAATTTATACCAGTGCATCAATGGAAACTACGCCTGCCGGGTGTCTTGGACCTAGTGCTCCCGGTCACGCGTCCTTTTTCGGAGCTCTGCCAAAGGCAGACCCAACTTCAATTCCCTTTCCAGTAGCTCCAGAAAGGGTAGTACTTCGTTGCCCAACTGCAGGAGATGCGGGATCACCGCGCTCTCGTGTCCGGCCTTGATCAGGTCGATGGCGTGGCCCAGCCGTGGTGCTGGCTGTCGGCTGGACGACCTGTCGCCACAAGCGACGACGCGATTGCCACCCGCCTCTTGCGCCGTCTTGAGGCGTTGAGCGGCCAGAGTGAGCAAGGACGACGCCGAGTTTAGACGATCGACCGGGGTATTTGCCACCCCGACGCTGACCGACAGGTTCAGGCGCTTGCCGTGCACCGCGATATTGGCCACTGCGAAGGCCTCGCGGAGGCGATTGGCAAAGGCTTCGCAGGCCGGGTAGGGGGTGCCTGGCGAAACCACCGCCAGGTCGCTGCCCGAGTAGTGGCCGAGGCTGTCCTCCTTGCGCACCTTGGTGGCCAGCATACTCGCGAAACGCTTGTGCAACTCCTTGACCAGATCTTCGCCGTGCTCGTTGCGCAGTGCGTCGAAGCGGTCGAAGCCCATGATCAGAATGCTCACCGGACTTTCGTGTCGCAGGGCATAGGACATCGCCTGCGCCGCCTGCACTTCGACGCGCTGGCGGGTCGGTAGTCCGGTATCGGGATGCTGGGCATCGCGTTCGGGATTCTCGCGCAGTTCGTTCTGCGCCTGGGCCAGGCGCAGCACCGAGTCGATGCGCGCCAGCAGCTCGCTGGCGCCGATGCTGCCGGCGATGAAGTCGGACGCGCCGAGCGCGCGCGCACGCTCATTGGCCGCCTCGTCGTCGCCGGCAATCGTCAGCACCGGTATCTGACGCAGGCGGGCCAGGCGCGACGAGCGCAAACGCGCCAGCAGACCGTCGCCATCGAGTACCGGCATGGACATCGACAAGGCGCTGATCACCAGCTGGATCGAAGGGTCGATGACCAGCGCTTGCCAGCCCCCTTCGCCGTCGACCTCCTCGCGAAAGTCGTAATGGTCGCGAATGAGCTGGATGAACTGTGTCCGGACGATCCGCGATTCATCGACAATCAGGATGCGAGGCCGTTGCTTCGGGGTGTCCATCGAGGCGCGCCTGATGTCCAGATCAGTGCCTCAGGTCTCGCCCACGTTGACCACTACCCGGCCATGTGCGCGACCCTTGAGGAAGTCGTCAAAGACGTTGGGCAGTTCGTCGAAGGCGATGCTGCGCGTCATTGCGTGCAGATGCTGCGGGCGCAGGTCGCTGGCCAGACGCTGCCAGACGCCGCTGCGGTACGGCTCGCCGATGTAGCCGGAATCGATCCCCAGGAGGCAGGCGCCACGCAGGATGAACGGCATCACCGTCGTAGGCAACGACGGGCTTGCCGCCAGACCGATGCTGGCGATCGCTCCGCCCTGCTTCATGGCGCTGACGATCCAGGCGAGCACGTCGCCACCGAGATTGTCGACGGCTCCCGCCCAGAGCGTCTTGTCGAGTGGGCGGATGCGCGACAGGTCGAGCGCCGAACGGAACATCACTTCTGTCGCGCCCAGGCTCTTGAGGTAGTCGGCTTCGCTTTCCTTGCCGGTCAGTGCGGTGACCGAATAGCCACGCCGGGCGAGCATGTCCACGGCCAGACTGCCGACACCTCCGCTGGCGCCGGTGACGATCACCGGACCCTTGCTCGGCGCCAGGCCGTTTTCTTCCATGCGCACGATTCCCAGCGCCGCGGTGAAGCCTGCCGTACCCAGAGCCATCGCTTCGTACAGCGATAGCCCGGCGGGCAGGGGAACGACCCATGGCGCCGGCACCCGGGCATATTCGGCGTAGCCACCGTGGTGTGCGACCCCGATGTCGAAGCTGGTGGCTATGACCGCGTCGCCGATCTTGAAGCGCGGGTCGCTGCTCGTGGCGACCGTTCCCGAGAGGTCTATGCCGCCGACGCACGGGTAGCGACGGATGATCCGGCCGGCACCGGTTGCTGCCAGGGCATCCTTGAAGTTGACGCTCGAGTAGGCGACCTTGATGGTCACCTCGCCGGCGTCCAGTTGTGCTTCGTCCATGCTCACGAAGTCGCTTCTGGTGACACCTTCGTGCTCATCGATCAAATAGGCTTTGAATGGACTCATAAGTGTTCCACGCGTTGGGGAAGGACTCGTTGGGCGCGACCCGTTGCGCACAACGCCGGGCGCAGCGGCAGCGCCCAGGACAGCCGGCGATTATAAACACAAAGCCGAGCGCCCTCGAACGAACGCCGACGCCCTCACCGCGGCCGGCATCGGGCGTGCAGTGAGTGGCGCCGACGAGACAAGCAATATACCGCGTTTGTTCCCCTGCCCACGTGTGCAGTGCAGCAAAGCCAGGAGGCTGATTTTTAGACGATATATCTGTTAATTTAACCGTTTGCGGTGTTTTCCTCGACCGCTTTCCAGAATAGTTGTAGATCGATAGGGGGTTTACAGTGTGACTTTTTTCACATAAATTCCGCCCCTATGCTCAGAAAACACCTCCTCGCCCCCCTTTTCGCCGCCGCGCTGATTGCTCTCCCGGGTGTCGGTTCGGTCCACGCCAACGAACTGCACAGGCTTGCGGAAGATGCGTCGTTCTTCGAGCGCTACACCAACAGTGCTCAGGATCTGATTCTCAAGGGCCTGGAACTGATCGGCATCAACTACCGCATGGGCGGTACCAATCCCGATCTCGGTCTGGACTGCAGCGGTCTGGTGCAACTCGTTTTCAAGGAAGCCATCGGCGTCCTGCTGCCGCGCACGGCGCGGGAGCAGAGCGAGGTAGGGTCGGTGATTGACCGCCAGGAACTGAAAGCCGGTGACCTGGTTTTCTTCAACACCATGCGCCGCACCTTCTCGCATGTCGGTATCTATCTTGGTGACAACCGTTTCCTGCACGCGCCGCGTGCCGGCGCCGAAGTGCGCATCGAGGATATGCGCCAGAGTTACTGGATCAACCGCTATAACGGAGCGCGCCGCCTGCTGGCTCGCTAGGCGAAGCTCGCCGAGCATCCTCTGACGACGCCTTGCGTCGTTTTTTTTTCGCCATTTATCAAGAACGATTCGCATTTACACTGCGTTGCGCGCCTGCTATTATTCGCCGGCCGCACTATTTATTCGCATATTTATCAATGGAGACATGACATGGAAGTGCTCGTTTCGCGTTCGCTGCTGACCCTCGCCGTGGCGATTGCTGCCCTGGGTAGCAGCCTGACCCAGGCTGAGGAGAAAGTGCTCAATCTTTACTCGGCGCGGCACTACCAGACCGATGAAGCCCTGTACGAAGGTTTCACCAAGCAGACCGGAATCACCATCAAGCGTATCGAGGGCAAGGAAGACGAACTGCTCGAGCGGATCAGGAACGAGGGCGCGTACAGTCCGGCAGACGTCCTGCTTACGGTCGACGCCGCACGGCTGTCCGCCGCGCACGAACTGGGGCTGTTCGCCGTCGTCCAGTCGCCGACGCTCGAGGCGCGCATTCCAGCCAACCTGCGCACCGTCGACTGGTTCTCGTTTTCGACCCGGGCGCGCGTCATCGTTTATGCCAAAGGCGTCGTCAAGCCCGAGCAAGTGCAGACCTACGACGATCTGGCCAATCCACGCCTGAAGGGAAAGGTCTGCTCACGTTCGGGATCACATCCCTACAATCTCTCCCTGATGGCGTCGATCATCGCTCATCAGGGAGAGGGCAAGGCCGAGCAATGGGCGAAGGGGGTGGTGGCCAACTTCGCGCGCGCGCCCAAAGGCGGGGATACCGATCAGATCCGGGCGGTGGCCGCTGGCGAATGTGCGGTGGCGGTCTCGAATACCTACTATCTGGCGCGGCTGATGCGCTCGGACAAGCCCGAGGATCGCCAGACGATGGAAAAGATCGGCGTCGTTTGGCCTGACCAGCAGAGCTACGGAGCACATATCAACGTTTCCGGTGGCGGTATTCTCAAGCACGCGCCGCACAAGGAAGCGGCGCTCAAGTTTCTCGAGTACCTGGCCAGCGACCAGGCGCAGCGCTATTTCGCCGACGGCAACAACGAGTGGCCGGTGGTGGTCGGGATCAAGATCGACAATCCGGCGCTGGCTGCGCTCGGCAAGTTCAAGGCCGACCCGCTGCCGGTCGGCTCGTTGGCCATGTATCGTGCCAAGGCCCAGATCATTTTCGATCAGGTCGGCTATCGCTGAGACCGCTCGCCAAGAGCTTGTGGAGGAGGCCGTCGTCGCCGGCTCAGCGGTGGCTGCGTGAGATCTGGCGCGACAGCGCGATCAGCGGCAGAAGTCCGACGACGACGATGGCCAGCGACGCGCTGGCCGCTTCCGCGAGACGCTCGTCCGAAGCGAGGGTGTAGGCCTGTGTCGCCAGGGTGTCGAAATCGAAAGGGCGCATCACCAGCGTCGCCGGCAGTTCCTTCATGACGTCGACGAAGACCAGCAAGCCTGCCGTGAACAGGCTGCTGCGCAGGATCGGCAGGTGCACCCGGCGCAGCGTCGCCTCTTGCCCGAGTCCCAGGCTGCGTGCCGCATCGTCCATGTTCGGCGTGATTTTCGCCAGGCTGGTGCTCACTGCCTGCAAGGCGACGGCCAGGAAGCGTACCAGGTAGGCGTAGATCAGCGCCGCGATCCCGCCGGTGAGCAGCAGGCCGGGGTTGCTGCCGAACCAGTCTTGCCACTGGCCGGCCAGCCAGATGTCCAGCCGGCTGACCGGGATGAGGACGCCAACGGCGATCACCGAACCGGGGACGGCGTAGCCGAGGCTGACCAGGCGGTTGAGTGCGCGGGCCAGCAGGCCTTTCGACAGGCGTGCGCCGTAGGCGAGCAGCACGGCCAGCGAGACGGCGATGGCGGCGGTCAGCCCGGCGAGAACGAAACTGTTGCGCACCATGACGAAGAAATGCTCGCCAAAGCGCGCCTCGCCGTTGGCCAGCGCCAGTCGCAGCAGGAGGCCAGCCGGCAGCACGAAGCCGATGGCCAGCGGCAGTGTGCACACCGCACTTGCCAGCCAGGCGCGCCAGCCCAGAAGGCGTTGGCCGGAGCGCGGGCGGTTGCGTCCGGTGGTGTTGTAGAAACGCGAACGGCCGCGTGAGATACGTTCGATCAATAACAGCAGCGTCACGAAGCCGAGCAGTGCCGCTGCCAGTTGTGCTGCGGCAATGCGATCGCCAAGCGAGAACCAGGCGCGATAGATACCGGTAGTGAAAGTCTGTACGCCGAAATAGGAGACCGTCCCGTAATCGGCGAGCGTTTCCATCAGCGCCAGCGCTGCGCCGGCAGCGACTGCCGGTCGGGCCAGTGGCAGCGAGACACGGAAGAAGCTGCGCCAGGGTCCGAGACCGAGTGTCCGTGAGGCTTCGAGCATGCCGCTGGCACGCTCGATGAAGGCCGTGCGGGTAAGCAGATAGACGTAGGGATAAAGGACGAAGACGAACATGCCGACTGCGCCGCCAAGGCTGCGCACTTCCGGAAACCAGTAGTCGGCCTTGCTCCAGCCGAAAGACTCGCGCAGGAAAGTCTGCAGGGGACCGACGAACTGCAGGAAGTCCGTGTATACGTAGGCCAGAACGTAGGCCGGCATGGCCAGCGGCAGGACCAGTGCCCATTCGAAGACGCGCCGCCCGGGAAACGAATGCATGGTCGTCAGCCAGGCCGTGCCGACGCCGACGACGACCACGCCTACCCCGACGGTCAGGCACAGGACCAGAGTGTTGGTGATGTAATCCGGCAGGACGGTCGTCGCCAGATGGGACCAGGTCGCTCCGGTTCCGCCGCTGAGGATATTGGTCAGCACGCTGGCCACCGGCAGGGCGACCAGGGCGGCGACGGCGGCCGAAACGACGAGCAGGGGGTTGAGCGGTGAGCGGATCATGTTTCAAGCGCGTAAATGAGAATTATAATTGACAAGTACCCGCTTTCGGCCGGCTCCTGGCCGCTTCACGCAGAGCAAGGCGTCGGCACGTGGCAAGAACCAACTCTCCACTCTTCACCAGGCTGCGATGGCCCATCTCGAACTCGAAGGAATCGTTCAGCGCTACGGCTCGCACACCGTCGTCGATGGCGTCGGTTTCAGCGTTGAAACCGGCACCATCGCCTGTTTGCTCGGCCCATCGGGTTGCGGCAAGACGACCCTGCTGCGCTGCATCGCCGGCTTTGAAGCGATCGCCGCCGGCGAGATTCGCGTTCAGGGCCGGGCCGTCAGCCGCTCTGGTTGGCGAGTGCCGCCCGAGAAGCGCGAGATCGGCATGGTTTTCCAGGACTACGCGCTTTTTCCCCATCTGAGCGTCGCCGCCAACGTCGGCTTTGGGCTTTCCGGACTGGCCGCCGGGCAGCGTCGGGATCGCGTCGCCGAACTGCTGGCGACCGTTGGTCTTGACGGTCAGGGTGGCAAGTACCCGCATGAACTCTCGGGAGGGCAACAGCAGCGCGTCGCGCTGGCCCGCGCGCTGGCGCCGCAGCCGCAATTGCTGCTGCTCGACGAACCGTTCTCCAATCTCGACGTCGGCCTGCGCGAGCGCCTGTCACTCGAGGTGCGCGACGTTCTCAAGAGTCAGAACATTACCGCCGTGCTGGTTACCCACGATCAGCACGAAGCCTTTGCCATGGCCGACGAGGTGGGTGTCATGGCCGCCGGTATCATTCAGCAATGGGACAGTCCGTATCGTCTGTACCACCAGCCGGTCAATCGCTTTGTCGCCGATTTCGTCGGGCAGGGGGTCTTCATGGCCGGCATGGTCATCGACGAACGGCGCGTGCAGGTCGAACTTGGCGTTCTCGAATCGCGTCTGCCGCTCGAATGCAGCCAGGGCTGCGGAGCCTGTGGCAAGGGTTGTGGTGTCGAAGTGCTGCTGCGTCCGGACGACATTGTTCACGACGACCGCAGCGAACTGCTTGCCGAAGTCCGCCTCAAGGCTTTTCGCGGTGCGGAAATTCTCTACACCCTGCAGCTGGCGAGTGGCGTCGAAGTCCTGTCGCTGGTTCCCTCGCATCACAACCACGCCATTGGCGAGCAAATCGGTATCCGCCTCGACGTCGATCACGTCGTCGCCTTCAAGACGCCGATCCACAGCCTGGCGCCCATCGCGCAGGGCATTCAGTTCCATCGATGATTCCCTGGCTCGAAGGCAAGGCACCGTTCCCGCCGCTGGAATCGGCGCTGCTCGAGCCCAACGGCCTGCTCTGTGCAGGCGGTGACCTGTCGCCGCAACGCCTGCTCAACGCCTACCAGCACGGCATTTTTCCCTGGTACGCGAGCGGCGAGCCGATTCTCTGGTGGAGTCCGCATCCACGCATGGTGCTCGACCCTGCCGCCTTCCGCATTTCGCGCTCGCTGCGCCGCTGCCTGCGTGCCGGCCGCTACCAGGTGACGCTGGACCGAGACTTTGCGGCGGTCATCCGCGCCTGCGCCGAAGTGCCGCGCACCGGTCAGGACGGCAGCTGGATTTCCCGCGAGATGCAGCACGCCTACGGGCAGCTGGCGCAGCTCGGCTTCGCGCATTCGGTCGAGACGTGGATCGATGGGCAGTTGGTGGGAGGACTTTACGGAATGGCCATCGGGCGCATGTTCTACGGAGAATCGATGTTTTCGCAGGCTACCGATGCCTCCAAGATCGCCGCTGCGCACCTCGCCCGCTTCCTTGAGGGGGAGGGCTACGGCATGATAGATTGCCAGATGAAGACGGCTCACCTGGCCTCTCTGGGGGCGCGTGAAATTCCCCGTGCCGAGTTCATGGCCCGCTTGCGCGCGCTGGTCGCCGTGCCGTGGCAGCCCGGCCGATGGCCGGTCGACGGCGCCAGCCAACCCTGGAGCTAGCTGCATGGCGCGACTCAATGACTCCGACCTGCCCTTCTCGCTGCTGCAGTTCTACGCCACAGCCCCTTACAGCTGCAGCTATCTGGCCGGTGAGCGTGCGCGATCGCAGGTCGCCGCGCCCAGCCATCTGATCACCAGCGAGGTCTACGCCGAACTTGTGCGCAGCGGCTTTCGGCGCAGTGGCATGTTCACCTATCGGCCGAAGTGCGACCACTGTCAGGCCTGCATTCCGGTACGTATCCCGGTCAAGCTCTTTCAGCCCAACCGCAGCCAGCGGCGCAGTGTGCGCATGCACGCCCGGCTGCAGGCGCGTGAATTGCCGCTGGCCTTCAATGAGCAGCACTATCGGCTCTACCTGCGTTACCAGTCGGCGCGGCACGCTGGCGGCGGCATGGATGAGGACAGTCACGACCAGTACGCGCACTTCCTGCTGCAGAGTCGCGTCGACACCCGCCTGGTCGAATTCACCGAAAACGGCGTCCTGCGCATGGTGAGCATCCTGGACGTGCTCAACGACGGTCTGTCGTCGGTCTACACCTTTTACGATCCGGACGTTGCTTCGGCCAGTTTCGGCACCTACAACATCGTCTGGCAGATCAGCCAGTGTGCGGCCAACAAGCTCCCGTACCTGTACCTGGGCTACTGGATTCGCGAGAGCAGGAAGATGTCCTACAAGGCCAACTTCAAGTCCATCGAGGGCTTGTTCGACCGGCAGTGGGTCGATTTGCACGCGCGCCTGGCGGAGCCGCCTGCCCGGCCAGCCCCGGCGGCGACCACTCCTGCCGACGACTGACGACTGCGCATCGTGCAGGGTATGGTCTCAGGGCTGCGCGTGACCTCGTTTCTGGCTGGCGGGCGCTTCGCCGTCGTTGTTCAGCACCTCGAACAGGGTAGCCATGCCCTTGGCCGCGTGCTCAAGCGCCTTTCCGTCCTGCTCGGTGACTTTGCCGGGAGCACTCAGGATGCGTTGCGAGATGTCGAGAACGCGCTCGCCGTGCTGTAGCAGGCGACCGCGGATGGCGTTGAGCAGGTGCAGTTGGGCGATTCCCGCGCTGCGCAGGTCGTGCATCGCCTGGTCTTTTTCCTCGTCGCTGTTTGCGGCAGCGAGTTCGCGCCGCGCGTTCACCTCGGCCATCGATTCCTTCCACCATCCCATGAACGTTGCCCGGTGGTCGACCAGCGCGTTCAGCGATTCGCCCATGGCGTTGATTTCGTCGCGGCCGTTGCTGACCGTCGGAACGCGGCGGGTCGGGCTCCCGTAGGCCAGGTCGTCGAGCAGTCCGGCCATCAGCCGAACGCGACGCACGATACGCAGGGTTATCAGCACGGCGAAGACCGCACCGAGAGCGACGGCGAGGGCGACGACGATCAGGCTGAGTCGCGCACTGGCCTGTGACGATGCAGTGATTTCGGCGACGCGGCGGGCCATCATCTGATTGGCCTGGTCCACGTTTCGTTTCACCAGCGGCGCGACAAGGCTGGCGGCGGCGCTCATCTCGCGGCTCAGCGTGCCGATGCTGCCACTCTGGGCGACCAGCGCCAGAAAGTCCCGCTGATAGTCCTGCAGCAGTCCGCTGAGCAGCGCCTTGTCGGCATCGGCGATCAGCGAGCCGGCAATCTGCACGCGTATCGCGTCGGCGATTTCGACGACCATTGGCGGGTATGTTTCATCACCACGTAGCAGGAAGTCCTTTTCGCGTCGCCTGAGTTGCAGGACGCTGGCTTCCAGCTTGGGCACATGATGGGCAGTCAGCATCGCTTCGATGCGGTGTGCGGCGTCGCGGAACGGCCCCGTGCCGCCGGCGACGTTGCCGGTTTTGAGGGCGCTGTCGGCGTAGGGCTCGAAGCTCGTTGCGTAGGCCGTCAGTTCGGCCAGCAGTTTCTGGCGGATCGCGTCGTTGAGTCCGGACGTCTCCACCTGCGCGCGGAACTCGGCGATCAGCTTGCGCACCCGTTCGCGGTAGGCAGCGTCCTGGCGCAAGGCGAGATCCTTCTCGCTGCGGCGGATCTGCAGGAGCAGGGTATACAGTCGGTCCACGCTGTAGTTGGCGGCAAGTTCGTGGAGGCGATGCACCTTGTCGCGGAAGGCGCCCTGCAGGCCGGAGTTCTCGTCCAGTCCCATGACCCGCCAGGCGTTGGCGACGGCGTGGAAACGTTCCTGATAGGTGCTCAGCAGGCTTTGCAGCGCCGTGGCAGTTTGCCGGGAATCCTGGTCGACCGCGGCCAGCGCCGCCACTTTGTCGTTCAGCGCCTGCAAGCGCTGGTCGGTTTCTTCGGCGAAGACTTCCTGATGCTCGATAAGGAAGCCTTTCTCGGCGTCGCGCACGGCGGCCAGCTCGATCTCGATTTCCAGCGCCAGGGATTTTCGCACTTCGAAAACCTGTATTTGGCGGTAGTCGCCGAGCACGGTAGCCAAGGTCTGATGGTAGTGCCAGACGACGCCGATAAAGAGCAGGCCGACGAGGGTAAAGGCGAGGCCGATCTTTTCACCAATGCGTAGTTTGCTGAACACTTTGTCCACCTCTGTCTCCTTTGCTGGGTACGGACCCGTAGCGGCCCCGGTCAGCCCGCGAGCGCGTCGTCCGCGACGACCCTTTGGCGCACGCGACCGGCAGATTGTAGGCAGCTGTTGTGTCGAAAGCATGACGGTCAGTATCGCTCCAGGCCCTCCTGCAGCCTCGCCTGACGGCGATCGCGGTGCCCCGGCGACCGGCGCCGGGCAGAATGAATGGTGTTATATTCGTCGCCTGAGAGCAGAGGAGTGGCGATGGATCCGGACATCGTTTACACCAAGACGGCCAGGGGGCTCGACGAGATCAAGTGGCGCCGACACAAGCTGCCGGCCCGCTTGCGGGCGCTCCTGATTACCATCGATGGAAAGGCCACGGCGGCGGCGCTGGTGCGCCGCTTCTCGTCGCCAGCCCAGGCTGCCGCGGGCATTGCCGGCCTGCTCGCCTGTGGTTTCATCGAAGTGGCTGCGCAGGCTGGCGGCGTATCGGCAGATTCCTTGCGGGCGGCAAAGCAGTTCATGATGAACAGCATGCTCGCCGCTCTCGGTCCGGATGCGGATTACCTTGCGGCCAGTATCGATTCTGCGCGAAGTCGCGAAGAGCTTGCCGGCCTGGCGTCGGCGCTACTCGACGCGGCGCGCGCCAACGGCCACGGCAGCGCGGCCGATACCTTCATCGCCGGACTTCGCGACTTCGGCATCGTCCACAGCGCTGGCAGGCTTTCGCCGAGCGAGCCCTCTGCGCCAACAGGCGGTCACTGAAACTGCGCCGAAGGGCGTCCTTCCTACACCCTTCGCGCAGCAACTACAGACTAGCAGCGATAGACCCCTGCCGCGCAACGGCGCACGGTGCGACGTGCGACACCGGCGTAGCTTACCGGGGTGAGCGGCCGGCCGACGACGGCTTCGGCGCTCGGGACGACGCCGTGAATCCCCGGAATCGCGAGCTGTTCGCCCACTTCAGATCCGAGAACAACGATGGCCGTGGCCATCACGAAAATAGCAACTGGTCTCAGCCTGCTCATTTGCTTCCTCCTTTGGTGAAGTGTTCGGGCAGGTCAGCCGTCCCTTTGAGATCCTCAAGCTCGACCTTGCTCGCCTTGCTCGTATTTCTGAACTCGAAACCACTTGCCTTGACCGCCTTCCCGTCCTTCCAGTTGCTGAACTGGATACTGTAGCCCGGGCCATTCGGCACGCTCTTGGAAGTGATCACATAACGGCAGGGATACGGCTTTTCGCCCTGCGCGATCCAGATCTGCCAATCGACGTCCTTGCTGCGAAAAGCCAGCGAATCACACTCGACGCCACCGATCACGCCACTGCCGAGATCCTTGATGTCTTCGACACCCTCCATCAGCATCGCGTACGAATTCGACAGCAGGAGGTCTGCCGCGGGGAGGGGGCGGTCGTATTTTTCCCGCATCACGTCAATCAGATGATCGATCGACCCCGGTATCTCGACCTGCGTATAGGCGTTCAGGTTCTTGCCGAGAATGGTCAGCGTTTTTCCGTCAAACGACATGGCGACATCGGCGAAGCCGCCGGCGCGCGTCGCGTGAATCTTGTCGGGCCGCTTGACGACGACCTTGCCCGAACTCGCGAGCCCGAGAATCTGGTCTTCCGGGGTGACCACCTCGAGGGTGGCGTCGTAGCTGAACGACAGCGCCTGTTGCCCGGCCAGGTAATCGGACATCGCCTTGAGCAGGCGCTTGGCATCCGCTTCGTCGGCGCTCGCGCTGGTCGATAGCCCAATTCCGAGCGCCACGGAAAAGGCAAGAACGGAAAAGCTGCGCACGGAGAAACTGAACGGTTTTCGTACATCTGGATTCATTGGCGGCTACCTATTCTGAATAACGGACCCCGCGTCCGGAAGTGTAACGGGTGGCCTAGTCTAGCGTGAATCGAGCGGCATTGCGGCGGCAGGGATTGCTTGCCCGTTGCTCAGGCGCCACGCCAGTGGCGAGACGCGCATCCAGCGCTTGAAGGCATGGGTGAAGGCACTGGCGCCCGAATAGTCGAGTACCGCCGCGATGTGTCCAAGTGGCAGATCGGTATGGCAGATCAGGCGCAACGCGAGACTGCAGCGCGCTTCGTCGAGCAATTCCCGGTAGGAACTTCCCTCGCCTTCGAGCAGGCGGTTCAGTCGGCGCGGGTTCATCGACAGCTCGCCGGCGACGCGAGCGAGCGAACAGCGGCGCAGGACGACCATCGCCTGCACCACGCGACGGGTCTGCGCGACGAAGTCAAGGTCGTTCCGGTCGTGGATGCTTGCCAGCTGCTCTTTCAGTACCTTGAAGCGCCCGGGGTCGGCACCGGCGACCGGCAGGCTCAGGTTGCTGGCGGCAAAGACCAGTGACGAGCTCTCGGCGTCGAATTCGATCGGGCACTGAAAAACCTGCTGATACGGCCGCAGGTTCTCCGGGCGGCGGCGTGAGAGCAGTACGGCGCGTGCTCTCCACTGCGCACCGCAGAGCAGGCGCATGATGTTCTGGGCGATGACCAGTGTGCCGTCGTAGATCTGGTCGACACCGGCGATCGGTCCGGCGAACAGGGTGTAGCCAAGGGTGGCGGTATCGCCATCGATCGTTCGTGTGGCGATCCCCGCTCGGTCGTGCAGGTGCAGCAGATTCTGCAGGTGGGCCAGTGCCGTGCCGACATCCGCGCAGTGCGGCAGCAGCTCGCCGACCATGCCGAGTGACGATGCCCCTTGCGCGCGGCCGAGAAGCAGGGCGAAATGCGGGCAGCCGGTAAGCGCGGCGCAGCGTTCGAGCAGTACGCCCGCGCTGTGCGGCGAGATGATGTTGTTGGGGTCGGTAAACAGATCCCTCGCCACGCCGACGCTGGCGAACAAGGCGTCGGCGTCGACAGCATAGTGCTCGACCGCCTGCGCAATCTGCGTGAGCGGGCCAACGCGCAGGAATCCCTCGGGAACATCGCCGTAGGCTTTCTTGAATTGCTCCATTTCCTGGCCATCCCTTGTGGTGAGTCTTCGCAAGCAACACGCGAAGCTGTCGCAAATTATCAAGCAAGTCGGTACGGAAGCGTCGACAATCGCGTCCTTTCGTGGGCCTGGCGATCACCGCCTGTTCTGCCCGGTTCTTCGGTTGCCTCATTCGTATTGAAAGGAGCTGCGCATGCGCAAGTTCATGTCCGGGCTGGTGGTGATGGCCATGCTCAGTTCCATGGGAAGCGCAGGTCTGGCGGCGCAGGAGGCCAGTGAGCTCGCCGAGATCAAGGCGGTCGTCGAGGAAGCCTACCTCTACGGCTTGCCGATGATCGTCGGCTACAAGGTGCAGTACGACTACTTCATCGACCGCGACTCGGGCCAGTTCAAGGCGCCGGTGAACACCCTGCACAACGAAGCGCGGGTCTACACGCCCAAGGACACGGCGATCAGCACGCCGAACAGCGATACGCCTTACTCGATGGTCATGCTCGATCTGCGCGCCGAGCCGATGGTGCTGTGCATGCCGAAGATCGAGCCGGCGCGCTATTACGATGTGCAGCTGGTAGACCTGTACACCGACAACTACGCTTACATCGGCAGCCGCGCCACCGGCAATGACGCGGGCTGCTACCTGATCGCCGGACCCGACTGGAAGGGCGCGGCGCCTGCCACGGTGGTCAAAACCTTCCGCAGCGAGACACAGTTCAGCCTGGCCATCTACCGCACCCAGCTGTTCAACGCGGCGGACATGCCGAACGTCAAGAAGGTCCAGGCCGGCTACTAGGTCAAGTCGCTGTCCGCCTTCACCGGCGGCGCCAAGCCGCCGGCGGCACCGGCCATCCAATGGCCGGCCGTCAAGCCCGATGCCTTCACGACCGAGTTTGCCACCTACCTGAACTTCCTGCTCCAGTTCTGCCCGCCTGGCGGCTCGGCCGAGGTGGAGAAGCCGATGCGCGAGCGCTTTGCCAAGGTCGGAATTGGCGCTGGACTCAAGCCTTCGGCTGAACCCATGAAACCGGCGCTCAAGGAGGCAACGGGCGCGGCGATCAAGGCCGCGCTGCACAAGATCGGGCAGACTGCAGAGAGCATCGGCAAGGACGTCAACGGCTGGCATATCGGTGCCGCTGCCGGCAGCCGCGAGTTCTACAACGGCAATTGGGCGTTGCGCGCAGCCGCCGCCAAGCTCGGTATCTACGGCAACAGCGAGGCCGAGGCCGTCTACCCGTTCACCCGGCACGACGCCAACGGCATCGTCGCCGACGGCTCCAGGCACACCTACCAGATGACCTTCGCGCCCGGGCAACTGCCGCCGGTGAACGCCTTCTGGTCGATCACCATGTACGACGGGCGCACGCAACTGTTGATTGACAACCCGATCAAGCGCTACCTGATCAACTCGCCGATGTTGCCGGCGCTCAAGAAGAATGCCGACGGCTCGATCACGGTGTATGTTCAGAAGGATTCGCCGGGCAAGGACAAGGAAGCGAACTGGCTGCCCGCGCCCGCCGGACCGATGTTCATCGTCATGCGCCTGTACTGGCCGAAGACCGAGGCGCCGTCGGTATATCCGCTGGGTGAGGGCACCTGGAAGCCGCCGGCTCTGGTGCCGGTGCAAAACCTCAACGCGCTGGGCGTGCGACGCTTCGGCGACAAGTCAGTCGAGAACATCGTGCGCACCGATACGCGCTACGGCAACGACCCGCTGTTCCAGGGTCCGCGCGGCTGGGGCTACTGGAACCATCTCGAATACCCGCGCCCGATCCAGAACCCCAACCTGTGGCCCGACTGGCAGTCGACCTATTTCATCGGCCGGATGGCCATCCCCGACGGCGCCAGCGTCAGCTTCAAGTACCGTTACCCGCATGCGCGCTACTTCCAGTTCGCGCTGTACCGGGATGAGGGCGGCACCTTCGTCTCCATCGGCGAGGCCGTCGATGCGCGCGAGATCGAACCTGACGCCGCTTCGAGCAATCCTTTCCTCGTTGGTGCCCAGCGCCTCGCCGAACCGCGCAACTTCACGCTGCGCGTCGTCGCCAGGGAGGCGCCGAAGGATCCGCAACAGCGCGAGCGCAACGTGCTCTATGCCGGGACCGGCGGCCGCGAGCTGCAGTTCGTCAACCGCATCTACCTTTCCGACCAGGGCAGCGACGGCACCGGCTGGGGCCCGGCCGACACACCCAGCGGCGGCTTCCACATGCCCACCTATACCGGCATGCTGGCCGACGGCACGACGCTGTCGGCGGAGGAGACCGTCAAGCGCTTCGGCCGTCCCTTCCCCGGCGCGACCAAACAGCCGCTAAGTGACGAGCAGTGGGAGCAGCTGGTGCACGCCAAGGGCAACGACCCGGCGCTCGACCCGGCCACCGCGCCCGCGCGCAGGCTGCCGGTGTGGGAGAAATACTGGAATATCCGCTACTCGATCCTCGGTTCGTTCAAGACGCCCGAGGAGCGCGCGAAGATCGCCTTCGCCGGCCCGATCGACGGTGGCGGCGACCCGGCCACCGAGTACATGTTCGTGCAGCTGTCGCGCAAGTTCGGCCCGGTGTACGTCATGCGTGGCAAGATGCCGACCTTCCCCAACACCTACGCCGGTGCCGGCGGCAAGGGCCTCGAGGTGATGCCCGCGGCGCAGACGCAGTACTGGTCGCTGGTCAGTTGCGAGGCAATGCCCTCGGGGCAGATCGTCGATGGCCTGACCGACATGCAGGTGCCGCTGGACGGCGAACGCAACTACACCATCGTCTACAGCCGCAAGGAAGACCGGCCGGCCAACGCGACGGCGGAGAACGGCGTGGCCTGGATCGAGTGGAGCCCGCGTGGCGAAGGCGTCGACGGGGCGAAGAACCGGCCCGATTTCGGCATGCTGATGCTGCGCATCATGGCGACCAACCCGAGCTGGACGGAGCGCCCCGACAACATCACCAAGCCCGGCATGGAGGAGCAGGTGATGGGCCCGTACTACCCGCGCGGCGAATACATGACGAAGGCCGAGTTTGAGGCCCGCGGGCTGAAGCAGTGAGCGTCTGCCTCGCCATGCGGCCGACACTGCCGCAAGCTATGGCAGCACGTGATGCGCTGCCGTTCGATCTGTGCCATCCGCATCGCGACCAACCAGGGGAGAGAACATCTTGAAGGCATCGACATTGCTGAAGCTGATCGGCTTGATCGTCGTGGTGGCGCTGGGCTACGCCGCCTACCGCCTGGGCTGGTCGGTAATCGAGCCGAAGATCGACCAGCGCGTCGCCACGATCGGCCTGACGGCGAACCAGATCGCCGCCAACGGCCCGCTGCCGGGGGACATCAGCCTGTACGCGAAGGAAATGGAATGTCAGCAGAAGATCCCGACGCCGGGCTACTATTCGTCGCTCAACGGCGCGGAAATTTCCGATGCCCAGCGCAGCGGCCTGTTCCCCTGCGCCAGCTTCCTCGGCGCGCGCGACGGCGCGAACACTGTCTACGCCTGGCGCAGCGCTGACGACTACCCCGGCATCTCGTACATCAACAACCGCAAGCCGGGCGAGCTGTATATCGTTGGCGGCGAATACCCGACGCTCGAAGACCCGAACATGGCCGGGCCCTTCGTCGCCAAGGCCGACGCCACGACCGGCAAGCAGCTTTGGCGCACCTATCTGGACAACCTGAACGCGTCGGGCCGCTGGATCGGCAACGCCAACCTGAACATCCTGGCCAACGGCAAGATCGCCTTTTCCTGGTCGAACCAGATCGTGCTGCTCGACGCCGATACCGGCGCGATTCTCAAGCATAACACCCTGCCCAGTGGCGACGCGCCACCCATGGACACCAACTTCAAGCACATGACAATAGCGCCCGATGGCACGCTGATCATGAAGGACCAGACACGGCCCAAGGGCTGCACACTGCAGGGCACGATGGCGATCATCAAGTGCGCGGCCGAGGAAGGCATGAAGCAGCCGAACTCGCAGCTGGTGGCGGTCAACCCCGATACACTCGAGGTGCTGGATGACATCCAACTTCCCGAACCGGCGTCGTCGCCGCACATCGTTAGCATGTACGAAGGCCGGATCGCGATCTACATTGGCATGGACAAGAGCGCGCGGCGTTACTTCTGGGATGCGGAGACGAAGAAGCTCTCGGCTGACGATTCCTGGGTCATCTATCCCATGCAGGAAGGCCAGACAACCGCCACCGCCCCCAGTCTGGTCGGCGACTGGATCGCCTTCCAGCTGAATGGCGCCGGCAGCGAGAAGGTGGCATCGAGTATCGTCGTCGCGAACCTGAAGGACGCCAGCAGGAAGCAGATCATCTTCCCCTTCGGCGAGCTGAAGAAGGGCGAGTGGAGCTTCGCGCCGCCGAAGTGCGGCGCCGACCCCGAGAACAACATGATCTATTCAGCCGACATGGGCGTTGGCAAGGTCGCCGGCATCAAGCTCGACCCGGCCAGCGGTGAACTGAAAGTGGTATTCGTGCTCGACGACACGACCACCACCTTTCAGCCGCTTTTCGGGCCACCCGACGAGCGTGTGCTGGTGCTGACGAACATGAAGCGCAACGTCGAGAAGGAGCCGCTGAAGGCCGCGCTGTTCACGGCCAACTACAAGGAACAGCTGACCTGGCGTGACGCTGCCACCGGCAAGATCATCGCCGAGTCGGACTTCTTCGAGCCGCTGACGATCAACTCGCTGACGCCGCCGGGCTTCGGCGGGCGCGTATACTTCCCGACGGCGGTCGGCAAGGGCTTCTACGTGCTGCAGGTGATGCCGAAGGCCCGCTCGCCGGGTGGCAAGTAGCCGTTCGGCGGGTGTGCGGCGCGCTCGTCGGCCGCGACAAGGCTTGCGTCGAGGTGCGCTGGAGCCGTTTCATTTCTTTTGGAGAAAACGATGAAAACATCAATGACAGTGCAGGAAGAGGCCGTCGAACCGCCGCTCGGCGGCAGAGCAACGTGGCTGCCGGCGCTGCTTATCGGCGCCCTGATCGTCGCCGTGCCGGCGACGCTGAACGCGCGCGATCGCGGATTCAATCAGCCCGGTGCAGCCGGCAACGTCGGGCACGATCCCGGAGTCAATCAGCCAGGAGCTGCCGGGAACGTCGGGCGGGACCCGGGCGTCAATCAGCCCGGGGCTGTGGGTAACGTCGGACGTGATCCGGGAGTCAACCAGCCCGGGGCCGTCGGCAACGTCGGGCGGGACCCCGGCGTCAACCAGCCCGGGGCCGTCGGCAACGTCGGGCGGGACCCCGGCGTCAACCAGCCTGGTGCCGCCGGGAATCGGCGCGCGCGGCCTTATCGCTGAGACGGTGTTGACCACTTCTGCCAAAATGTGCAGCAAGTGATTTCGTGGTGCCGATTGTTGTTCGAAAAGGAGGCTTGAAAAATGAAAATGTCCTATCGCGTCGGGGGGCTTCTGGCCGCCATTGTCTGTCTGACCAACCCGGTATTTGCCAAGGACGCCAGCACGGCGGCGGCAAGCGCATCGACGAAGGAATCGACGAAGGAATCGACGAAGGAATTGGCGCAGGCCAGGGCGCTCGATAGCGCCATGACCCCGGGCGAGGGTCAGAAACGGCTCGCGGCGATGATTGGGACTTTCAACGTCGCCATCCGCACCTGGGTCGACCCGTCGAAGCCGCCGATCGAATCGTCGGCAACCAGTGTCAGCGCCTGGGTCCTCGGTGAGCGTTACGTGCAGATGACGCTTGCTGGCGACCTGCAGGGCCAGCCGTTCAACGGCATCGGCTATATCGGTTTCGACAATGTCGGCAAGCAGTACCAGTCCACCTGGATGGACAGCGGCAGCACCGGCATGACCTGGTACAAGGGGGGCTTCGACGCGAGCGGCAAGTCGGCGACGATGAAGGCCTCGGTCCCCGACGCGCTGACCGGCAAGCCGACGCCCGTCGAGTTGCGCGTGAAGATGAGCGACGACGGTGGCCACGTCACGGAGCTCTGGGGCCATGGCCTGGGCAACAAGATGTTCAAGATGATGGAATTGCGCTACACGCGCAGCAAGTAGTCGGGCCGACTGGAAAAGGAGAGAAGAGATGAAGCAAACGGGCAAGGGTATTTCACGGCGCAGCCTGCTGGGCGGTCTGGCGCTGCTGGTTTGTACGCAACCGGCCTGGGCGATCTTTGGCGTCTGGCGGCGCGCTGCCAGGCGGACGGTGATCGTTGCCGGCGCGGCGACCACGGCGGCGGTGGCCAGCGAAAGCGCGGCTGCTTCGCAGGAGGCAGCGGCCGCGGCTTCGGCGCAGGCCGCCGCCAATTCGTCCGCGGCATCGGCGCAGCAGGCGGCCGCCGCTGCCGATCAGGCCGCGGCGAACGCGAGCCAGACCAAGACGCCGCAGCAACGGCTCAAGGAACTGCAGTCGCTTTACGACCAGGGCCTGATCAGCGCCAGCGACTACGAGGCGGCGAAGAAGAAAATTCTCAACCAGCTGACGCAATAAGGCCGGTGGCTGTGGCGGCTGCGCTGACGCGGCAGCTTGTCGATCGCGTCTGCAGGCGCGGGTGACGGCAGATTCCACCTCATTCATTCAGCACGAAAAGAAAGGAAGGACGATGAAAACAAGACGAAAATTCATGGCCGCCGCGGCCTTGGCTGCTGCGCTCCCGCTTGGCGCTTTGCTCAATCCGGTGAGTGCGGCGGAAGACAAGGTTCAGTTGATGTTCGTGCAAAGCGCCGAAAGTCTGAAAGCGGATGGCAAGACGCTGCGCCTGGTCAACGTCGCGCCACAGACGATCTACTTCTCCGATCGGCCGGTGCGCGTCGCCGGGCACATCACCATGCCGGCGTATCTCGAAGAGTGGACCGCGGCAGCCGGGCCGAACAATTTCAGCAAGGATCCGCCGAACGCCACGCTGTCCGTCTACGAACCGGGGCAGGCGGCCAATACGCTGACCGTGATCGAGATCAGCAAGCCGGTCGTCGAAGGCAAGGACCTGGTGTACAGTTACAAGCTGATCGAAGGAAAGATGCCGACCGCAGGTGGCCCGACTTCCCTGTTCATCGACTGGATCGGCCCTGGCGGTGGTGTGGGCGTCGGCTTCCACGGCGTCGGTGTCGGGCGTCGCGGAGTCGGCTGGCGGTAAGCGCCTGGCCAGCCGGGCATGCGCTGCCCGGGAGTGACCCAGCAACCGGCACCAACTGGCGTCCGGGGGACATTGACGACTATTCAACGAGGGAGATGGTGAGATGACGAAGTGGCAAGTTTCGATGGCTGAATGCTGCCGTACCGCGGCGAAGGTGGCCGTCTGCGCGGGCGCCCTGGCAGCCGGGCAGGCGAGCGCCGGTGGACTGCTCGCCTACGAGGTGGGAACCGCCGACGTCGGCCTCGCTTCGGCGGGTTATGGCGCGCGTGCGCAGGACGCTTCAACGGTGCTCACCAATCCAGCCGGCATGACGCGGCTGGAGGGGACGCAATTCCTGGCGGCCGGGCAGCTGCTCTGGGGCAACACCAAGTTCTCGGCTGGATCGGGGACCGATTTCCGTGGGCTGGGCAGCGACAATGGTGGCTATGCGGTCGGCTCGAACGGCTGGTTCCCGGGCGGTGGCGGCTTCCTGAGCTACAGTGTCTCGCCCGATCTCAAGCTCGGTTTTGCGGCGACCGGCAACTTTGGTGCTCCCCTGAGCTACGACAACGACTGGGTCGGGCGCTACTACGTGCAGGACACGACGCTGCTCGGAATCTCCTTGTTGCCGTCGATCGCCTATAAGGTGAACAACCAGCTCTCGCTCGGTGCGAGCGTCAATGCCATGTACGGGATCTACAGCACGCAGGTGGCGATCAACAACGTTGCGCCGGGCTTCGGCGACGGTCGACTCAAGATCGACGACAATACCTGGGGCTGGGGACTCAATCTGGGCCTGCTCTACGAGATCGATCCGGGCACGCGCCTGGGGCTGACCTGGAATTCGCAGATCGATCTGGACTTCAAGTCCTCGGCCAAGTTCTCGAATCTCGCTCCCGTGCTGAACACCGTGCTGCGCAACCGTGGCACGCTCGACGCGGACATCAAGGTCGGGATCAATGTCCCGCAGCAGGCGATGGCCAGTATCTTCACGCAGGTGAATGATCGCTGGGCCTTGCTGGGCAGCGTTGGCTGGCAGCAGTGGTCGAAATTCGGTCAGGTGCAGTTGGGTATCGAAGACACCACCAATCCCGTCAGCGTGACGCAGAACCTGAAATTCAAGGACACCTGGCACGTCGCGCTGGGCGCCCAGCACCGCATCAGCGAACCCTGGCTGCTCAACTTCGGCGTCGCCTACGACTCCGCAATGCAATCCGGCGACGTCTCGCCACTGCTGCCAGTCAACTCGGCCTGGCGTTTCGGTGTCGGCGGCGAGCAGCAGCTGAGCAAGTCTGCCTCCTGGGGAATCGCCGGAGAGTACCTGTACGGTGGCACGCTCGACACCAAGTTGCACAGCGCGGTGCCAGCGGGGGCTGGCGGGCGCGGCGATGTCGTCGGCTCCTACGACAATACCGGCGTGATCTACGTTGCCGCGTACTACAACTGGAAGTTCTAGCGGATGCAGGGACACGCGTCGGCGCTGAAGGCGCCGCATATGCCTCGCGCCCGCGCCGTTCGGGCCGATGACTGATCCGCTTGGCGCTGCGCCAGCCGCTTCCTTGCAGCCGCTGATGGCCTGCCAGGAATGTGACCTGCTGCAGCGCATTCCGCCACTCCCGATTCGCGGCGAGGCGCATTGCGCGCGCTGTGGTCACTCGCTCGCCGCGCGGCCTTCCGATCCCCTGCAGATTCCCCTGGCGTTGACCATCACCGCGGCGATCGTCTTCGTCGTCGCCATCACCACTTCGCTGCTCGGGCTGTCGGCGGTCGGCCGGCACGCGAGCACGACGATCATCGGCGGTGCCTGGCAGCTGTGGCAGGAGGGCGAGACGATTACCGCGGCCATTGTCATGTTCTGCGCAGTCATCGCGCCGGCGTTTTTCATTGTCCTGATGCTCACCGTGCTGCTGCTGGCGAAGCGGGCGCCGGTTCCGCACTGGGGCGGGGAAGTGCTGCGCTGGTGTCTGCACATGCAGCCGTGGTCAATGTACGACGTGATGTCGCTGGGGATCCTGGTGGCGCTGATCAAGGTTGCCCAGCTGGCCAGCGTTGACGCCGGTATTGCGCTCTACGCGATGGGTGTTCTGGCGGTTCTCCTGCCGGCAATCATGGTCAGCTTCGACGCTCGCGAGATCTGGAAGCTGGTGCCCTGCGAGAACAACGCCAAGGCCTCGGCGCGTGCGGTCGAGGAGGCGGATTTTCTCGCCAGCGGGCGATGAGCGCGCTCAAGCCAGTGGGGGCAATCACCGCTGCGCAGTACGGCCTGATCTCCTGCGAGACGTGCAAACTTCTCTCGCGGCCGGTACACCCCGACGATCCCGGGCACTGTCCCCGTTGCGGCGGGGAACTCGAGTTTCGCCGCCGTCGTTCGCTGCAACGCACCTGGGCGCTGGTTATCGCCGCGGCGGTCTGCTACATACCGGCAAACATGCTGCCGATGATGGCCACCACGACCTTCGCCTCATCGCATGCCGATACCATCATGGGTGGGGTGGTATACCTTTTTGCCTCGGGGTCGTGGCCGCTGGCCCTGATCGTCCTGGTGGCCAGCGTGATGGTGCCGCTCGGCAAGTTGATCGCGCTGATCTACCTGCTGCTCAGCGTGCAGCGTGGCATGCCCGGTGCGTGCCACCAGCGTGCGCGCCTTTACCGAATGGTCGAGCTGATCGGCCGCTGGTCGATGCTCGATGTCTTCGTCGTCACCTTCATCGTCGCGCTGGTGCAACTGCAACCACTGATGGCCGTGCAGCCGGGACCGGCGGTGCTGTTTTTCGCGGTGGTGGTGGTGCTGACGATGATCGCGGCCGAGACCTTTGATCCCCGATTGATCTGGGATTCGGCCGCTAATCTGGAGAATGAAGATGACTGACCGCAACGACCACGATGCGTTGCCGCAGGCCACCGTCGTGCGCAAGAAACGGACAAGAATCTCCGTGGTGTGGATTATCCCCATTCTGGCGGCGGTCGTCGCCGTGGGCATCGCCATCCAGCAGTACCTCAGCGAAGGGCCGACGATCAGCATCGTCTTCAAGACTGCGGTAGGTATCGAAGCCGGCAAGACCTTCATCAAGTACAAGGACGTGAACATCGGGCAGGTGACCGCGGTGCAACTCGCCGACGACTACTCGCGGGTCATGGTCACCGCAAAAATCGCCAAGAGCGCGGCTGGCCTGATGGTCGAGGACGCCAAGTTCTGGGTCGTCGAGCCGCGCGTAAGCTTGAGCGGTGTGTCCGGCCTTGGCACCCTGCTTTCGGGAAACTATATCGGTTTCGAAGCCGGCAAGTCGGATAGCTCCGAGCGCAGTTTCACCGGACTTGCCGTGGCGCCGATCATTACCCGGGATCAACTTGGGCGCCCGTTCGTCCTCAAGGCCCTGCACCTCGGCTCGCTGGGCATCGGTTCGCCGATCTACTATCGTCGTCTACAGGCCGGGCAGGTTGTTGGCTACAACCTGTCGGACGACGGCAAGGCCGTCGAGATCAAGGTCTTCGTGAATGCGCCCTACGATCAATACGTCAGCCCGGGGACGCGCTTCTGGAACGCGAGTGGCCTGGACGTCTCGATCGGTGCCGGCGGAGTGGACGTGCGGACGCAGTCGATGGCGGCACTGATTGCTGGCGGCCTGGCCTTCGAAACGCCGCATTTTGCCCCCAAGGCAGAACCGGCCGCGGCCCATACCGAGTTCACGCTCTACGGCGATCAGCTCGCCGCGATGGCGCAGGCGGAATCGGTCGCCACGCGTTACGTCCTCTATTTCAAGGAATCGCTGCGCGGTCTGTCGGTCGGCGCGCCGGTAACCCTTCTCGGCCTCGAAGGGGGTTCGGTGACCGACGTCGGTCTCGACCTCGATCCGAAGACGCTGGAACTTCGCGGTCGCGTCGAAGTGGTGGCCTATCCCGAGCGTCTCATCGCCAGTCTGAGCGCGGCGCAGAAAGTCGCCAACGAGGCGGTGGCCACGGACGGGAGCAGGCGACAGGAGCTGATTCGGCGGATGATCGAGGAGCGCGGCCTGCGCGCCCAGCTGCGCAGTGGCAGCCTGCTTACCGGGCAGCTCTACGTGGCTTTCGAGTACTTTCCGAAAGCGGCCAGGGTGAAGGTCAACTGGCGGGCCGATCCAGTCGAACTGCCGGTGGCTCCGAGCACCCTGCCTCACCTCGAGCAGCGAGTCACCAGCATCATGGCCAAGATCGACGCCATGCCGCTGGAAGCGATCGGCGACGAACTCAGCCAGTCGATGGTGGCCCTCAATCGCCTGCTCAAGGACACCGATCGGGCGGTCAGGCGCATCGACGCCGATGTCACGCCAGAGTTGAAGAAGGCGCTCGAGGACTTCCGCCGGGCGACCGTTTCCGCCGACCAGATGATCCGGGATACCGATGCCACCCTTCTAGGCCCGGACGCGCCGGGTCAGCAGGACCTGCGCGAAGCGCTGCGTGAAGTGGCCCGCGCGGCGCGCTCGCTGCGCGTGCTGACCGATTATCTCGAACGCCATCCCGAAGCGTTGGTTCGTGGCAAGAACTGAGACCGAGGAGCAAAGCTGATGCCTGATCTGAAAACCCTCTTACCGGCTGGCCTTCTGCTTGCCGCCATGCTTGGCGCCTGCGCGTCACCGCCTGCCCGCTTCTACGCCTTGAGCGGCTCGGTCGCGCCGCTCGAAGAGGCTGCCGCGAGCCGTTCCGGAATTGCGGTGGCCGTCGGCCCGGTCTCGGTGCCGGCGTTGGTCGATCGTCCGCAGATCGTGGTCAGCACCAGCGCCAACCAGGTCCAGTTCGACGAGTTCAACCGCTGGGCGGCGCCGCTCGGCGAAGATATTGCGCGCGTGATCGCCAAGAATCTGGCGCAGGAGTTGCCTGCAGCGCGCGTCTGGCCGTACGCGCAGGGTACGCGCTCGACCCCCGATTACCAGGTGCGCATCGATATCCAGCAATTCGTCTCCACCCTCGGCGACGGCGTGCTCATCGAAGCCCTGTGGTCGGTCCGCCGCGTCGCCGGAGGTACTCCGGAGAATGGCCGCTCGCTGGTTCGCGAGGCGACTGCGGGCAAGGACGTCGAGGCCCTGGTTGCGGCACACAGCCGAGCGTTGGCGCAGGTCAGCGGGGATATTGCCTTAGCTCTCAAATCCCCATGACCGAGCCCTGCCTGGCTCGACGCGGCGCGTCTGCGCGCCGCTTTGGGGAGAGCATCAAGCGCCTGCCATTTACCGTGTCGTTGTGGTTTTTCCTCGCCTTGCTGCTCGCCCAGCCGGTGCGGGCAGAAGTCGGCCCGCAGCCCGATCTGACGCGCGCCATCGCCGCGGAGAACACTCGTCTGGTCCGTGAGATTGCCGCCGGGACGGCTGCACTCGAGCAGGCGCGCAGTGATGTCAGACAGCTGCGCAGCCGTCGGAGCGAACTCGACCAACGCATGCAGCGCATCGAGCGGCACGCGCAGATGCACGCCTTGGGCCAGGTGTTTGCGCAGGCGGTTATCGAGCAATTGAGCCGACTGCCCAGCGCCGAGGGTTTCGAAAACGACCGTCGCCGACGCCAGGACCGGCTGGAGGCGGCGAGCGACGCCAGTCTGCGTGCCGAGCGTGCGCTGGACGAACTCGCGGACATGGAAACGGCCACCGTGATGCGCTTTGCGGCGTCGAAGCCATCGCTCCCTGATGCCCTGTGGCCGCAGTTCGAGGCGGCGGCACGGCCGCTACTCGGTGAGCAGCGAACCCTGCTGACCGGTTTTGACGAGCAGCAGGGGCAGTTGTTGCAAGCGCTGCAGGCGAGCGACGCTGCTGCTCTCGAGCTGGCGCAGCGAACCCAGGCGGTGCGTGCGGAACTGACCCGGCTGTTGTTCTGGGTGCCCGCCCGGCCAAGCCTGCAGACCATCGGCGAATTCTCGCGTTCGTGGGCCTGGATGACGTCGCTCGCCAACTGGCGTGCCGCTGCTGTCTCGCTTGCCGAGGAGCTGGCGTCGCGGCCGTTCTGGCCCGTGCTGACGCTGCTGCTGGCGGTCACTCTGTTTTTTGCCCGCAAGCGCCTGCAGGCGCAGCTGGTCGTGCTTGCGCCGGCGGACGCGAATTCCGATCGCTACTGGATCGGCTACACGGTGACCGCGCTGGCGATCACTCTTGCGCTGGCCCTTCCCGGTCCGCTGCTGATGTGGACGGCGGCGACTCTGCTGGCGGCGGCACTCGACGCGGAGCCGTTCGCATTGGCGCTCGGCGATGCCCTGGCGGCGACCGGGAAGCTGCTTCTGGCGCTCTCTGCCCTGGCCTGGTTGCTCGACCGGCGTGGCGTCGCCGGCGGCCACTTCGGCTGGGACGAGTCCTTGCTCAGCTTCACCAGGCAGGCGCTACGCCGCTTTTCCCTGGTCTTCATACCCTTGTTGCTGGTGGTGACGCTGAACGGACTGGACCACGCGCCGTTCGCCAACCGTGAGAGCATCGGCCGGATGAGCTTCAGCTTTGCGATGCTCGTTTTCGCCGCTTTCCTCGTCCGGCTGCTGCGCCGTCGGAGTCCCCTGATTCAGCGCCTGTACGCGCGCGCCCCGCGCAGTTGGGCGGTTCGCCTGTACGCGCTGTGGTTTTCTGCTGCCGTCGCTGTACCGTTGGCAATTGCAGGCCTCAGCGCGGCGGGCTACTTTGTCGCCGCTGGCTATTTCTTTGGTCGCACGCTGATGTCGCTGTTCCTGATCCTTGGTGCGGTGGCCCTCTATGGACTGATCGCCTTGTGGGTCCAGGTCGAGCGCCGCCGCCTGCGCCGTCATCAGGCGCGGGAGGCATTGCGCCAGGCCAGGGAGGCGGCCGCGGAGACCGGCGAGGACGGCAGCGAGGTCGCCGAGCCGGCACCCGCCCGGCTGGACATCGCGGCGATCAGCGAACAAACACGCTCGCTGCTCGACCTGTTCATCACCCTGTTGCTGCTCGGCGGCCTCTGGGGGGTGTGGAAGGGTGGCCTGCCGGCGCTGTCGGTGATCGGCGACTATGCCCTGTGGACCTACCATGCCACGGTGGACGGCACGGCGACGACGCTGCCGCTGACCGTCGGCAATCTGTTCATGGCCATCGTTGTCGGCGTGGTCACCGTCGTCGCCGTGCGCAATGTCGGTGCGCTGCTCGACATCGTGCTGCTGCAGCGCTTCGAGGTGCAGGCCGACGCCACCTACGCCATCAAGATCATCACCCGCTACGTGCTCGCTGCCGTCGGCATGGTCAGCGCCTTCAGTATCGTCGGCATCGGTTGGGGCGACGTCCACTGGCTGATTGCCGCCATGGGTGTCGGCCTTGGCTTTGGCCTGCAGGAGATCGTCGCCAATTTTGTCTCCGGCTTGATCGTGCTCGCCGAACGCCCGATCCGCATCGGTGACATCGTGACCGTTGGCGATGTCACGGGGACCGTCGCGCGCATCCGCGCCCGCGCCACGGCCGTCGTCGACTTCGACGGCAAGGAAGTGATCATCCCGAACAAGGCGTTCATTACCGGGAGTGTCGTCAACTGGACGCTCTCCAACCAGACCACGCGGCTGTTGCTCAAGGTCGGCGTCGCCTACGGGAGCGAGATTGAGCTCGTCCAGCGGGTGCTCCTGGAGGCGGTGAGGGCCAACGACGACGTGCTTGTCGATCCGTCGCCGTCGGTCTTCTTCATGGGCTTTGGCGACAGCTCGCTGGACTTCGAAATTCGCGCTTTCGTCGGCTCGTTCGACAAGCGGCTGCGCGTGCAGCACGAATTGAACATGGCCATGGAAGCCGTGCTCCGTGAGCACGGCGTCGAGATTCCCTTCCCGCAACGCGATCTGCATGTGCGCTCGGCGCCCGGGCTCGTCGGCGTGCAGGAAAGTGTCCGGGGTCAGGGCGACGGCTTGCCACCCGCTCCGGCGCAGGCGATGCCCTCCGCGTCGCCGAGTGCGTAGGGGCGCTGCTCGTGCCGTCGGCGCAGATACCTTGCTGGCCATGGCGACCGATGCGCGTGCGCGGACCGTCGTCGCCATCCCGGCGACGATCCCGCCCTCGACTCGGCCGAGCCATCTCCTCGATGCTCGTCGCCGGCGGGCTGTTGGTCGGCGTTTCCCGCGCGCACGCGCAGGATATGGAGCCGCGCTCGTACTCCAACGCGCCGGTGGGCCTGAACTTCCTCGTCGCCGGCTACGGGGAGACGCGCGGAGGCCTGGCTTTCGACAGCTCGGTGCCGCTGACCAATCCGCAGCTGACGACTTCAAGTACCCTTCTCGCCTATGGACGGGTGCTCGACTTCCTGGGCCAGTCGGCCAAGCTTACGATCATCGTTCCCTACGGCGAGCTGAGCGGGAGTGCCGATTACGCAGGGGAAGCGCTCCGTCGCGACGTCTCCGGTTTCGCCGACCCGGTATTCAAGGTGTCGGTCAACGTCTATGGCGCGCCGGCGCTCTCGCTGCGCGAATTTGCCGCCTACGAGCAGGACCTGATCGTCGGCGCGAGCCTGCGCGTGTCGGCGCCGCTGGGTCAGTACGATGACCGCAAGGCGGTCAACCTCGGCACCAATCGCTGGTCGTTCAAGCCCGAACTGGGGATCTCGAAAGCGCTCGGGAAGTGGACGCTGGAGGGCACGGCGGCAGCCACCCTGTTCACCGACAACGAGGATTTTTTCAACGGCAACAGACGATCGCAGGATCCGCTCTATGCGCTGGAAGGGCACGTCATCTACAGCTTCGCTGCCGGCATCTGGGGCTCGCTCGACGCCAATTATTTTGCCGGTGGCCGGACGACGCTTGACGGCACGCAGGGCAGCGACCTGCAGCAGAACTGGCGCTTTGGTGCGACACTCGCTTTCCCGATGACGATTCACCACTCGATCAAGCTCTACGGCAGCAGCGGCGTTTCGGCGCGCACCGGCAACAACTTCGATCTTCTCGGGATCGCCTGGCAGTATCGCTGGGGCGCCGGACTGTGATGCGCGGGGCGCTGGACCTGACCTGCGTCGTGCGTAAGCGCGGTGTTTTTTCCGCCGAGTGCGCGCTGGCTGCCATTGGCGGCTGAACTCAAGGGGTGAGCAATGCGTAGCGATCATATTTTCGTTGTCCTTCTGGCCGCTGCGCTGCTCGTCGGCTGTGCCAACCGGCCGATCAACGAGCCGATTACCCGGGTCGATCCGCAGTCCGGCTATCGACCCCAGCTGCTGATTCCGAAGCGCCAGAACAATCAGTTATCGACCTTGTTCGTGCTCTCGTTTTCCGGCGGCGGTACACGTGCAGCGGCGTTCTCCTACGGTGTGCTCGAGGAACTGCGTCGTACCGAGGTGACGGTCGACGGTCAGCGCCGTCGCCTGATCGACGAAGTGGATGTCATCACCGGCGTTTCGCGGGGCAGCTTCACGGCGCTCTCGTATGCCCTGTATGGCGACCGGCTGTTCTCCGAGTACGAAAAGCGCTTCCTCAAGCGCGACGTGCAGGGCGCGCTGATCGCGCGCGGGCTCAATCCCGTCAACTGGTGGAAGTTCGTCGGCGGCAGCGCCGGGCGCTCGGAACTGGCGGCCGAGTACTACGACGAAATTCTCTTCGAAGGCGCCACCTTTGGTGATCTTCTCGACAAGCAGGGGCCGGTCGCCCTGGCCACCGGCACCGACCTTTCGAGTGGCTCGCGCCTGGCCTTCTTCCAGAATGATTTCGATCTGCTGTGCTCCGATCTGACCAAGGTGCGGCTGTCGCGTGCGGCGGCCACTTCGTCGGCCGTGCCGGTGGTGCTCTCGCCTGTGACCTTCAACAACTATGGCGGCACCTGTGGCTTCGAGTATCCGGCCTGGGTGCGCGATGTCGCCAATCCCGAGACCCGGGCTCGCCCGTCGGCACGCGCGGTGCAGCGCCATCAGGAAATGGAGAGTTTTCAGAACAGCAAGGATCGTCCCTTCATTCACCTGGTCGATGGCGGCGTTGCCGACAACATCGGCGTACGCGGGGTCCTGGAATTTCTCGAGGAGCAGGCGGCGAGCGCCGCTTTCCGCGGCGAGATCGGTTTCGGCCGCATTCGCCGGATCGTCCTGCTGGTCGTCAATTCCCAGTCGTCGCCAACCACGCACTGGGATCGCAGCGAGGAAGCGCCGGGGATGACCGTCCAACTCCTGCAGTCCACCAGCGTGCCCATCGATCATTACTCGTTCGAAACGATCGAGACGATGAAGGATCGTGCCGCGATCATGGGCTGGCAGCGCCAACTGCAGGTCGCCCGCGCGCGCCTCGCCGGGGCCAGCGAGGCCGAGGCCGAAGCGAGTCTGCCGGAGCTGACCCTGGAAGTGATCGACGTCAGCTTCGGCGCGATCCGTGACCCCGACGACAAGCGCTACTTCATGAACCTGCCGACCAGCTTCTTCCTCCCGGCAGAGGATATCGACCGCCTGCGCGACGTTGCCGGGGACCTGATGCGCCAGTCGCCCGAGTACCAGTCGGTGGTGCGCGAAATGGGTGGGGGCGTAGCGGCGCAGCAAGGAGGCACGGGCGGCGCTGCGCACTGAGTGGCCAGAGTGCGGAGGCGAGCCACACAAACCGTGCGGCGGCTGGCCACTGCTTCCCAGAGTAAGTTATTCTTCATCATCATCATCCGCGACGGCAGCAAGCGTCATAAGCGTCAGCAGAAAAGTACAGGCAAGCATGAGCAAGATCGATCAGTTGCGCATCAGCGGTCAACTTCCCAGCCCGAAGGGCGTGGCCCTGGCGGTCATGGAGATCAGTCGGCGCGACGATGCCACTCTGGAAGAGGTGGCCAAGGTCGTCCAGAGCGATCCTGCCCTGTCGAGTCGCCTGCTGCGCCTGGCCAACGCCGCGGCCAGCGGCGGCCGGCCGGTGGCCTCGATCAGGGAGGCGGTGATGCAGCTGGGAATGGCCACCGTGCGCCAGCTGGCGATGGGTTTTTCCCTGGTCGATCAGTACCTGCATGGCGCCTGCCCGGCCTTCGACTATCCGGGCTTCTGGTCGCATTCCCTGTTCATGGCCGTGGCCAGCCAGGAACTGGGCAGGCTGTTGCGCGCGGCGCCCCCCGAGGAACTGTTTGCCTGCGGCCTCATGGCGCAGATCGGTTGCCTGGCTCTGGCCACCGTCTACCCCGCCGATTATGGTGCCGTGCTCGCCGAGCAAAGGGCAGGGCAGGCGCTTCTCGAACTGGAGCGCCAGCGTCTGGGTGTCGATCACACGGAATTCACGGCCGGTATCATGGCCGATTGCGGCATTCCAAAGACTCTGGCCGAACCCGTTTGCTATCACGAGTTTCCACTCGATTCGGGTTTTTCCGAAGGTTCGCGGCCTTACCAACTGGTCCATCTGCTCTTCCAGGCACGGCGCATGGCCGATCTCGGCCGCTCGCCCGCGGCCGAGCGGCAGACCAGCATCTCCGAACTGATGCTTCTCGGTGGCAAGATCGGGCTCGATGCGACTGACCTGGGAGAGGTCTTCGACCGGGTCGTCAGCCAATGGCATTCCTGGGCCGAGCTTCTCAAGGTGCCCGCCGGCCAACTGCCGTCGTTCAGCGACATGAGCACCGCGCCGGTTCCGCGCCCCGAGGACGAGGCCGACGAGGCGCGCACGCGCAAGGTGGTTCTGCTGGTTGATGATGACCCGACCGGGCGCCTGGTCACCCAGGGTCTGCTGTCGCACATGCTCGGTTGTACGGTCCACACCGCAGAGAACGGCAAGGAAGCGCTGGCCCTGGCGCTGGAGGTGATGCCGCAGATCGTCATCACCGACTGGCGCATGCCGGTGATGGATGGGCTCGAGTTCTGCCGCGCACTGCGTGCGACCGGCTGGGGTCAGTCGATGTATGTGGTCATGCTCACCGGCGAGGAAGACGACGAGAAGATCATCGAGGCCTTCGAGGCCGGGGTCGACGATTACCTGACCAAGCCAGTGCATGTGCGCGCCTTGAGCGCGCGCATGCGGGCGGCCCTGCACTACGTGAAATTGCTCGAGGCCTGGGAGAACGACAGAGCGCAACTCAAGCAATTTGCCGCCGAATTGGCGATCAGCAACCGCCGCCTCGAACATACCGCAATGACCGATATGCTCACCGAGTTACCCAACCGGCGCGCGGGCATGGAAGCGCTCGCCCGCTTCTGGAGCGCATCCCGGCGTACCGGTCGCGCGGTGGCGGCGCTGATGATCGACGTCGACCATTTCAAATTGATCAACGACCGCTACGGTCACGCGGTCGGCGATCGGGTATTGCAGGGCGTGGCCAAGGCCATCCAGAGCGCCGCCCGTAAGGACGATAGCGTCAGCCGGATCGGCGGCGAGGAGTTCCTGCTCGTCTGTCACGACGCCGATGCGCGGACGGCCCTGCTCGCTGCCGAGCGTCTGCGCAGGACGATCAAGGCTCTGCGCATCAGCGTCGCCGGCGTGGACATCCACACCTCGGTGAGCATCGGAGTGGCCAGCATCGAAGACGGCATGCAAAAGGAAGATGACATGCTCAACGCTGCGGACAAGGCGCTTTACGCGGCCAAGAGCGCGGGCCGGGACCGTGTCGCCCTCTTTGCCAACGGCAAGTCCCTCTGTCGCTGAGCGAGAGGCGGTTCTGCGCGTTGCGTTTCGGCCGCCGCCCGCTTACAACAGCGACTTGCCCTGATCGAGAACCTTGTCGCAGATCTGCTTGGTGACCTGCTTCTTCATGCCGCCGCCGCTCAGGTCCAGGGTGCTGCCGTCGCCACTGCTGAGAATGCCATTCTTGCCGCTCTTGTAGCCACCGTCGGATGAGGACGAGCCGCCCGGCAGTTTGCTGGTCAGGGAATCCTTGACCGCAGCGGCCTTGTCGCCGCCGAGATAATTGTTCTTGATGCAGAACTCGAGCAGACCGGCGACGTTGCTGGCGCTGCCCGAGGTGACTGACTGCCCCGACAGCGCGCCGCCCAGATCACCGAGGCCGCTGACTCCGCTGACTCCGCCGAGTCCTCCGACTCCGCCGGTTGCCCCGGATGCGCTGCTGCCGCCCTGTTTGAGCAGGTCACCAAGCTGTGCCTGCGCGGCATGGAAAGGCAGGAAAGCGGCGATCAGGACCGCGATGGCTGTGCTGCGGCGGTTGCGTGCGTTCATGGGTGGGCCTCTCAATTCGCGGGTTGTGGAAGCGTGTATGGCTCTACGGTAGTGCATTGCTGCCGTTCTGCCAATCGTTCGCGGTTGCCTGCCGCGTCGCTGCGCGCGTTCAGCCCGGCTGGCCGGCGTCGCCGTTGCGGCCGGCCAGAAAAGCTTGCGCTTCCTCCCGGCGCTCGAAGACGTGCGGCGCGATGCTGCGTGCCGAGAACGCCTCGCCGAGCTTGGCGCGCAGAAATGCGCTGGTCGCGTAGCGGGTGATCTGACTGAAATAATTGGCCAGGAAGTAGCGATCCATTTCGGCGTAGGCGTCGTACATGTCCTGGTTGATGCGAAAACGGTCGTAGTTGATGATCACGCCGACCGGCTTGCCGGCTGCCCGGCAGCGCAGCTCGCAGATGTCCCAGATCGCCTTCACGTCCTCCTCGACGCGCACATGCATGCCCTCGAAATTGAGGAACAGGATGTTGCGCTCCGGGTCGTAAATGACCCGTTCGGGCAGCGACAGGTTGAGCAGCTCGGCTTCCAGACCCATCGGATTGGCATTGAAGATGCGCGCGTCCATCACCGCGTATTCGCCGATGATGGGCTCGAAATCCATGTGCGGAAGAATGTCGCGATCGACGTCGATGCCCGGCGCCACCTCGATCAGCGCCAGGCCGCCGCGTACCCGACGGAAGACACAGCGTTCGGTGATGTAGAAAACCGGCTTGCCGCGATCGTAGGCGTACTGGCCATTGAAGGTGATCTGCTCGACCTGCTTGACGAACTTCCGCTGCCCGCCCTCCTGGACGATGCGCAACTTGCCGTCCTTGACCTCGACTTCGAGACCCTTGCCGGTGAAGGTGCCGACGAAGACCACCAGACGCGCGTTCTGGCTGATGTTGATGAAGCCGCCGGCGCCGGTCAGGCGGCCGCCGAAGCGGCTGACGTTGACGTTGCCGGCGGCATCGCACTCGGCCATGCCGAGACACGCCATGTCGAGGCCGCCACCGTCGTAGAAGTCGAACTGCTGGTTCTCGTCGATCACCGCGTCCATGTTGACCCCGGTCCCGAAGTTGCCTCCGCTCGAGGGAATGCCGCCGATCAGGCCGGATTCCACGGTCAGCGTCAGCAAGTGCGAGATGCGCTCCTCGTTGGCCACCGCCGCGACCCCTTCGGGCATGCCGACGCCGAGATTGATGATCCCGTTGGGCGGCAGTTCGAAGGCGGTCCGACGAGCAATGATCTTGCGCTCGGAGAGTGGCGTTGACACCACGCTGGCCGCGGGGACGCGAAACTCGCCGGCGTAGGCGGCGTTGTACTGCGTGGCCAGCGTCTGCATGTGCTGGGCCGGTTCGGCGATGACCACGCAGTCCACCAGAATCCCCGGAATCTTGACCTGGCGCGGCGGTAGCCCGCTGCGTTCGGCGATACGTTCGACCTGGGCAATGACGATGCCGTTGCTGTTCTTGGCCGCCATGGCCATGGCCAGGTTGTTCAGCGTCAGCGCTTCACGTTCCATGGTGATGTTGCCGAAGGTATCGGCGGTGGTGCCGCGTATGAAAGCGACATTGACCTCGCCAACCTTGTAGAACAGCCACTCCTCATCATCGACGGTGACCAGGCTGACGATGTCCTTGGTCGTCGCGGCATTGATGCGGCTGCCCCCGTAGCGGGGGTCGACGAAGGTATGCAGGCCGACCTTGGAAAACGACCCCGGCTTGCCGGCGGCGAGATCGCGGAACAACTGACAGATGATGCCCTGCGGCAGGTTGTAGGCCTGGATGCGGTTGTCGAGCGCCAGCTGCGCCACTTTCGGCATCCGCCCCCAGTGACCCGCGACCACCCGGCGCAGCAAGCCAGCATGGCCGAGGTGGTTGAGGCCCAGGGTCTTGCCGTCGCCCTGGCCGGCAGCGGCGAACAGGGTCAGGTTCCTGGGCGAGCCGGTGGCGACGAAGCGGCGCTCCAGCGCCGACAGCAAGGCTTCGGCGAAGCCGGTCTGGACGAAGCCGGTGCTGGCCAGGGTATCGCCGTCGCGGATCAGGGCGATGGCTTCGTCGGCAGTGACGATCTTGCTGCGCATGCTGATTTCCTCTCGCTGATGTCCTTCAGGTCCAGCCGAAGGCGTGACCGGCTGATGAGCCGGCCGCTTGCTCGATCATAGCGCAGATCGTGGCTTTACCCGGCACGCGTCCTGCTCGCAATGACGTGCGGGCGGGTGGGGCGTCTCAGGGCTGAACGGTACCCGATCGTCGCTCCAGCGGCGTTTGGGGCCACTCATGCGGGACTTCGATCGCGGCAACGCGAAGGCAGGCTGGCGCCGCCTGGATCAATCCATCCAAGCAGGAGAACTCGCCGGCGAAAACGCCCGATCGATACACACTAAATTAATGTGCATCGGTGTCTCAAAGTCATTGACACGTTCCGGTCCCGAAAGCCTCCCGCCGCCGGCCGCCGCCGCGCCCCGGCCCCCCCCGGGTTTAGTCGATCGCCGCCAGAATCGCCGCGGCCTCAGTTTGCCCCAGGGCGAACTCCCGCAGTCGGCGAGAGCGGTCAGTGCTTGGTGGCTAATCCTCGAACTTCGTTGGCGCCAAAAGCCGTTGATGCTTGTCTGCTTTCCAGTGCTTTCGCATGTCGGATTTTTTTACAACCGCTAGGCAAGGGCATACTCTATGACCAGTCGAACTATTTTGCATTCAATCACTTACGCTCTATGGCACAATAGTTGCTGTATATTGCCTGTCCACCTCTTCAGGAGTAGATAACCATGAGCCAATTCCTTCGTTCAATCCTCCTAGGGAGTTGTGTCGCCGCTTTTTCTGCGGCATCCAACGCCACACCGATTTACCTCGCGGGAGCCTCTTCGGCCCTGGCATCGTGCGGAACCTGCGTGGTCGGCACCCACCTCGCCGCTGGCGCAACGGGCTCAGTGGCTGGCGCAGGCGGTAGCGGTATCAACGCAGCCGCTGGGTCGGCTCTCGATGGTCAACGGACTTATATCTATGACCAGGCGTATCCGGGCTATGCGGCGGGCTCCGTCATCAATCGAACCGACAATGGCTTCGCGATGATGGTTTGGGACATGGGAGCGGCCATGAACACGATGCGCCTCTACACGCATCAGGATCACTATAACGGCGGCCCCATCACCGACTCTTTCCAGGCGCAAGACGTGATGGAGTACAGCGTTTGGGGAAGCAACGACAACACCAGCTTCGCCCTGCTTTCCGACGTCAGCGCTTTCAATCTGACCGGCGGTGGTGCGGGGCTTCCGACCTACACCTTCGTTGGCGATGAGCCGACTTTCGTCTATCGCGGAGGCAGCGCGGAATTTGGAGTATTGAACGCGTACACGCGCGACTACACCTTCTCGAACAACTATCGCTACTACGGAGTACGTTCCAGTCTGATTTCAAGGAATGCGTCTGATGCCGATCCTGAACTCGATGCCGTGGTTGGCAACCCTGGCGCAATCGTGCAGGTACCGGAGCCGGGTGTATTGGCGCTGCTGGGTCTTTCGTTTTTCGGAATGGCCATATCTCGCAAGCGTGTCGCAAAGTAGGCTACTTACGCGTCGAGATGGCGGCGCCTGAGGGCGCCGCTTTTTTTTTTAAGCCAGACGTCTGGTGTCCTTTCGGCAACGCTGCATGAAATCGCCGAGGCGGTCTGGTAGCGTGGTAGGCCCGTATTCACTGATCCAGAGGCCTCCCGATGGCGCCGTCCCTAACCGTGTCCGACCCCCAGCTGGCCGATGCCGCGGCCGCCCTTGCCGAATGGCGGAAGACCCGCCCGCGCAGTCCGCGTATCCCGGAAGACCTCTGGTCGCGAGCGACCGAACTCGCCGACCGGTACGGCATCGCCAAGGTCGCCGTTGCCCTGAAACTCGACTACACCAGCCTGAAGCGCCGGCTGGCCAGCACAGTCACCGCCAAGCGACCCGCCGCCGGCGTGCGCTCATCGGCGCCCTCGGCGGACTTCGTCGAACTCGACTTCGGCCTGCCACTGGCCCCGTCTCCCTGCATCCTGGTCCTCTCTGACCGGCACGGCCGGGCGCTGCGCATCGAACTGCCGCGTGCGGCCAGCAGCGAGATCGCCGAGGTCGCGCGCAGCCTGTGGCAGACAAGGCCGTGATCGCGCTGAGCCCGCGCCTGCGCGTCTGGGTCGCCGCCGAGCCGGCCGACTTTCGCTGCGGCATCGACGGCCTGGCTCGGCGCGTGCGCCAGGTCCTGGCCGAAGACCCGTTCAGCGGTGCCCTGTTCGTCTTTCGCAACCGCCGGCACACGGCGGTCAAACTCCTGGTCTATGACGGTCAAGGCTTCTGGCTGTGTCAGAAGCGCTTGTCGCAGGGCCGCTTCCGCTGCTGGCCCAGGGAGTCGCCGGGACAGGTGCTCGCCCCGCACGCCCTGGCGGTGCTGCTCTCGGGAGGCGATTACGCGGCGGCCGGGGGGATGCCGCCCTGGCGCGCGCTCGCCTGACGCTTGCGTTCCAGATGCAGAACCGGTATAACGGTCTGCGTGCCCACGATCCTTTCCTACCGTGGCCGCACGGTTACTACCGGCGACCTCGAAACCATCCGCGCGCTGCTCAAAGCGCATCCCGACGCCAGCCGCCGGGCGTTCTCACAACGCCTGTGCGAACACTGGGACTGGCGTCAGCCCAATGGTGCGCTGCGCGACATGGTCTGCCGCAGCCTGCTGCTCGTCCTGCACCGGGCCGAGCACATCTGCCTGCCAGAAGTCCGCCACCGCCCGCCGAACAACGCCATTGTCCGCCGCCGGCCGCCGCCGGTGGCCGTGGACCGCTCGCCGATCGAACAGGATCTTCGCGCCTTGCGCCCCGTCGAACTGGTGGCGGTTCGACGCACGCCGCTGGAAGGACTCTTCGATCACCTGATCGCCGAGGCGCATTACCTCGGCCCGATGCAGGGCGTCGGCGAACAGCTCAAGTACCTGGCGTTCAGCCAAGGGCGGCCGCTCGCCTGTCTGGGCTTCACCTCGGCGCCGCGCCACCTCGCTGCGCGTGACCGCTTCATCGGCTGGTCGCCGGCCGTGCGCCGGGCGCATGTGCACGAGATCGCCTACCAGAGCCGCTTCCTCGTGGTGCCCTGGGTGCGGGTTCCGCATCTGGCCTCGCATCTCCTGGGCCGAGTCGCGCGGCGGATTGGCGCCGACTGGCAGACGCTCTATGGCCATCCGGTGCATTATCTGGAGACCTTCGTCGATCCCGAGCGCTACGCGGGGACCTGTTACCGGGCCGCCAATTGGCAGGAACTGGGCCTGACCACCGGTCGCGGCAAGGACGACCTGAGCCATCGCCCGAACCGTTCCCGAAAGCAAGTCCTCGGTTACCCGCTGCACGCGGACTTCCGTCGCCGCCTCGGGGCTTTGGCATGACCCGGCGCCGGCAGAAACCGCCTCGGCGGATACAGATCCCGATTCAAGAGCTCAACGCCATTGTCGAGCGCACCCGCGACGGCGCGTTGCCCGAGGCCGAGCAGGCCACCCTCAAGGCCGCGGTGGACACCCTCGCGCGGGTGACCGCCGAGCTTGAGTCGACGCAGACCACGCTGGCACGGGTGCAGCGGATTGTCTTCGGCTCGCCGAGCGAGCGCACGGCCGCGGTTCTCGGGGAAGAGAAGACGGGCGAGCGTCCGCCGGCTGCGGCCGGCGAAACGGACCCCGGTGGTGCGCCGACAGGCACGACCGATACGGACCCGCGACGCGAGAAGAAGAAGCGCCCCGGGCACGGTCGCAACGGGGCCGAGGACTATCCCCGCGCGCCGCGCATCGCGGTTGCCCATGCGCGCTTGAAGCACGGCGATCGCTGCCCCGAGCCGGGTTGTGAGGGCCGCTTGTACGTGCAACGACGAGCGCCGGCGCTGCTGGTTCGCGTGACCGGGGTGGCGCCCCTGGCGGCGCAGGTCTATGAACTGGAACGGCTGCGTTGCGGACTCTGTGGCACGGTGTTCACTGCCGAGCCACCGGCAGGGGTCGGCGAGGCGAAATACGACGAGACCGCCGCGGCGATGATCGCGCTCCTGAAGTACGGCTGCGGTTTGCCGTTCCACCGTATCCAGCGGCTCGAGAAGGCGCTGGCCATCCCGTTGCCGGCGGCGACCCAGTGGGAGGTCGTACAGCAGGCGGCGGCACGCCTGACGCCGGCCTTTGCGGAACTGGCTGAGCAGGCGGCCGAGGGGTCGGTGCTCTACAACGACGATACGACGATGCGTATTCTCAACTTCACCCAGGAGGCACGCACCGAGGCGCTGCCGCCGGGCGCCCGCGCGGATCGCACCGGGGTGTTCACTTCCGGGCTGGTCGCCGAGACGGCACACGGTCCGATCGCGTTGTTCAAGACCGGGCCCTGCCATGCCGGCGAACACCTCGCCGAGGTGCTCGACCGCCGTGAGGCGCCGGATCCGCCGATCCAGATGTCCGATGGTTTGTCTCGCAACAAGCCGGGCGATCATCCGACCCTGGCCGCTTCTTGTCTTCCGCATGCGCGACGCAAGTACGTCGACGTGGCCAATGCCTTTCCCGACGAAGTCGCCTTCGTCCTCAAGACGCTACGCGAGGTCTTCCGCACCGACCAGCAGGCGCGGCGGAAAGGTCTTTCGCCGCCGGATCGCCTGCTCCTGCACCAGCAGGAGAGCGCCCCGCGCATGAAGGCGCTCGAGGACTGGATGACCAGGCAGTTCGCGGAGCACCTCGTGGAGCCTCACTCGGGGCTCGGGCAGGCAATCTCGTACATGCAGAACCACTGGCAGAAGCTGACGCTCTTCCTGCGCGTGGCGGGCGCCCCGATTGACAACAATGTTTGTCATGCCGCGCGCGGCATGACAAACATAGTCGTCGGCGGCGTCATTGACACGCAGGCTGTTCCCAATACGGCGAGCTGTCGCAGTAGGCGACCCGCTGACCCGATTTTTCGGCGTGGCGGAGGAAGGGATCATCGGGTTGAGTTGGACCAAACCCATCAACCCGCTTCATTTTCCAGAATTGTTTTGGCCAAAGTGTGTGGCGGCAACGGCTGTCGAGCGCTTTGGCATCCAAGGACAAAGATCCCGTGAGCGCAAACCTCAAGGACCCCGCAGGGTCGATCCGCGAATCAGAGGCAACGGCAACTGCCGGTCAACCAACCGTAACACTACCCCCTCATCCAGAATTCTCGCGCCGCCTCGGCGACCGCCACACGCTCGATTCGAGCGCCCTGGAAGAAATCGACCGCATGACCAACATCGCGTTCGGCCAGCTGAGTGGGGGTGTTTCTCCGGCGTCGCTGGCCATGGCCTACCTCGACTGGATGGTGCACCTTGGCTCGTCACCCGGGAAGCAGTTTCAACTGGCCGCCAAGGCGACGCGCAAGGCCATGCGCCTAAGCAGCTACGCCCTGACGTCGGCGATCACCGGCAACGCCGAGCCGTGCATCGAACCGCTCCGCGGCGACCACCGTTTCGACCATCCCGGCTGGCAGCGCTTTCCCTACAACGTCATCTACCAGGGCTTCCTGCTCAATCAGCAGTGGTGGCACAACGCGACCACCGACGTGCGCGGCATCTCGAAGCACAGCCAGGCGGCGGTTTCGTTCACCGCCCGCCAGATCCTCGACATGACCGCGCCGTGCAACATCCCCTTCCTCAACCCCGAGATCGCCGAAGCGACGATCAACGAGCGCGGCGCCAATCTGGCGCGCGGTGCGAGCAACTACCGCGAGGACTTCAAGCGCTCACTGCGCAACGAACCGCCCGCCGGGGTCGAAGCCTTCCGCGTCGGTGAGAACCTGGCCATCACTCCCGGCAAGGTCGTCTACCGCAATCACCTGATCGAGCTGATTCAATATTCGCCAAGCACCGACAGCGTCCAGCGCGAACCCGTCCTGATGCAATCGGCGTGGATGATGAAGTACTACATCCTCGACCTCTCGCCGCACAACTCCCTGGTCAAATACCTGGTCGCCGGTGGCCACACCGTGTACATGGTCTCCTGGCTCAACCCGGGTCCCGAGCACCGCAACCTGGGCATGGAGGACTACCGCCGGCACGGCACGCTGGCCGCCATCGACGTCGTCGCCGAGCTGCAACCCGGGCGCAAGATCCACGCCGCCGGTTATTGCCTGGGCGGCATCCTGCTGACCATCACCGCCGCCGCCATGGCCCGCGACGGCGACGAGCGCCTGGCCAGCGTCACCCTGTTCACCACCATGACCGACTTTACCGAAGTCGGCGAGATCAACGTCTTCATGGATGCCAGCGAAGTGACGCTGCTCGAAGACATGATGTGGCAGAAAGGCTACCTCGATCACAAGCAGGTCTCCGGGGGATTCCAGGTCCTCAAGTCGGCCGACCTGATCTGGTCGAAGATGGTTCGCGAGTACTACCTCGGACACCGCGAGCCGATGTTCGACCTGATGGCGTGTAACGCCGACGGCACGCGCATGCCGTATCGCCAACACTCCGAGCTGCTGCGCCGGCTGTACGTGGACAACGAGCTTTTCGAGGGCAAGTACATGGTCGAGGGCCGCGCCATCTCGATCAGCGACATCCACTGCCCGATCTTTGCCGTTGCCGCGGCTGGCGACCACGTTGCCCCCTGGCACTCGGTGTACAAGCTGCACCTGCAAAGCGACGCCACCGAGCTGACCTTCGTCCTGACCAGCGGCGGCCACAACGTCGGCATCGTCAACGAACCGGGCCACGCCCACCGCTCCTTCCAGCTCAGCGTCTGCCACGAAGGCGACCGCTGCATCGACCCGGAAACCTGGAAGCAGCGCACGCCAACCACCGAGGGTTCGTGGTGGCCGGTGTGGCAGCAGTGGCTGACGCGGCACTCGTCGGGCAGCGAAGCGCCGCCAAGCATGGGTGCCCCGGACGAAGGCTACGAGCCGCTGTGCGACAGCCCGGGAACCTACGTGCTGATGAGGTAGGCAAATCGGGGCGAAAACCAGTCGGAAAACAACGTTTGGTGTCAATAGTGGAAAAATTCTTCTTTCGCCCTCAACAGATGCTCGTAATAGGCAACTGCACTGTAGAACTCTACACGCAGAAAATGGTCTCTGCCGAGTGAGTTGACCACCGGACGAGATCCGTAACGGACCGTCATACCGAACGACTGGGGAGTGGAGTAATGGGCGATCGATTGAGGTTCCTTCTAAACCGCATCAGCGAGCGGCTGTGGGTCAGGCCTCTCGCGATGTGCGTGCTGTCAACGACCGTAGTGTTTCTGGCGAAAACGGCGGACAGTACCGGAATCGGCCCGCTTGTTCCGGCGATTACCCCAGACTCGATAGAGACCCTGCTTACCATTATTTCCGCTAGCATGTTGGTGATCTCCACTTTTGCTGTCGCATCGATGGTCTCGGCCTATGCCTCGGCCAGCAGCACCGCAACGCCGCGCTCTTTTTCCCTGGTCATCTCCGACGACGTTTCCCAGAACGCTCTCTCGACATTTATTGGTGCCTTCATCTTCAGCATCGTCGCGCTTATCGCCTTACAAAATGGCTATTACGATAGAGCAGGGCGTTTCGCGTTATTTTCTCTGACGTTAATGATTCTTGCCATGGTTGTTATTACATTCGTGAGCTGGGTGGATCGAATTGCACGCCTTGGGCGCCTCGGGGGAACCATCGATAAGGTTGAGGCAGCGACTGCTGCTGCTTTACAGCGAAGGCGATGCGCCCCTACCCTTCGCGGTGTCCCTGCAGGGCCGTGTCAGAATGAGGGTCAGGCCATTTACGGCGGCTCGATCGGGTACGTACAGCGCGTCGATGTCGCTGCGCTGCAGACGTATGCGGAAGAATCGCGGGTGCGAATCACGGTAGCAGCCTTGCCCGGTACTTTTTCTGCGCCGGGCCGGGCGCTTGCCTATGTGACTGCGGACTCGGGTGATTTGTCTGATATCGATGTCAGGCAGATAGGACAGGCATTCATACTCGGTAATGGCAGGCAATTCGACGAAGATCCTCGATTCGGCCTTATCGTTCTTTCTGAAATTGCAAGTCGAGCGTTGTCACCTGCAGTCAATGATCCCGGTACGGCAATCGGAATCATTGGAACGTTCGTGCGACTTTTTGCGCTCTGGAGTGAGCCTGTCGAGGACGACGACACACGCATTTCTGAATGTGATCGTGTGGAGGTGCCAGAAATATCGTTGCGGGACATGTTCGATGATGCCTTCACAGCGATTGCTCGTGACGGAGCGGGCGCCATCGAAGTTGCGGGGCGGCTCCAAAAAGCGTTTGAGTCGCTGGCATCGATCGGAGATACCGAGATGCGGGAGGCCGCGATACACCATTCCCGCATGGCACTTGCTAGGGCAGAAAATGTGCTGGCAATTCCTGAAGACCTGGAGGTTGTGCGAAAGTTGGCGAAATTCGCCAGCTCTGTTTAGCAGAACGAGTTCTGCGCGATTAGGCCCGCATGTCGCGGGCGTCAGGGATTGACAGCTCCCACTGAACAGGGAAGGAACCAAAATGATGAACTTCGAATACAGCAGCGTCTTAGGCCTCCTGATACTGATCGGAGACATCTGGGCAATTATCAATATTTTCCAAAGCTCCGCTTCGAACGAGAAGAAGCTGATTTGGATAATCGCAGTGGTGCTGCTGCCCGTGCTGGGCTTGATCCTGTGGTTCTTCCTTGGGCCGCGTAATCGAGGAACGTAGCGTGCCAAGTGGCACTTGGCTGCAAGGCATTCGGTGGAAGCCGCGAGTGAGTCTGTACTGGAGGACGAGCATGGCATCGCGCGCCCTAACGGATAAGGATAGATCTCACGAAGCCACGATCCGATCCGTTTTTTGGACGTCCGCTCCCAGCCAAGACGACGTTCGCATAGGGGTCGAAAGGGTGAGTCGCGTTCTTCAGTAAGCAGCCGCCCGGAGTCACCGACGCGGATTTTTTCTGCGACCCCGGTCGAACGACAGCAATGCCGACCACAGCCGCCGCTCACGGCTCATGGCCCCAGTGACCGCTCTGGCCGACGACCAGATGAAGTGCGCCTCGTTCCGAATGCCTGCTTCAAAGCGAGTACCGGACACTGATTGTTGTCGCTCCGCCGGCACTCATCGCCGCCAATTTTTGCCACCAGATTTGTACGGTCTTACGTCGCCGCTAACGGACCGGCAGATCCGGTCAACTGCGGAAGATCGGGCAGAGATTGACGAGTATGGGCGGCAGTGGCGCCTACACCTTCGGGCACACCTGCCTAACCGGAGCTCCGAGGCGCTGGCGAAAATGCGGCAGGGGTTTTCGAGAGCGGTTTCCCGCGCGCGCGCCACACCGATGGAATCGACCTGCCCGTCTCCTCAACGCGATATCGGCGCCCCCAACCTTGGGGCAGGGCAACCTTCAGGGCGACGTTTCGGAGACTCGCTTTCTCGCCACGATGAAGACGGCCTTGTTTTCGCCTGGCGACCAGCAATGCTCGATCTCGAGTTCGGCGTGTTTCAGCTCCGCCGTCAACTGGCTCAGCGTGAGCGAAAAAACGCTGGGCAGCAACGGCAATGCGCGAAACAGCGCCGCCACCGCACGCATCTGCCAAGAGCCGCCCCCGATGCAGATGGTACTGGAGATGAACAGGCCGCCCGGCTTGAGCAATTCCTTCACCCGGGTCAGGGTCTGCGCCCGATCGGGCAACAGGTGGACGATGTTCATCGCCAGGATCACGTCCCAGCTGCCCGCAGGGCTTTCAAGCTTGGCAAGCGAGCCCTGTGCAAAGCTCACGTTGCTCGCCCCGGCCGCCCGAGCCTTCTCGCGGGCGATGTCGAGCATGCGGGCGGAATAGTCGATGGCAAGGATATGGGCCACATGCGGAGCATGCAAGACGGCTGTCGAACCCGTGCCGCAACCGAACTCCAGCATGCGGCTATCCGGCCTTAGCAGGGCCCGGGTCTTCTCCAGCTTGGTTTCATAGGACGCCTGATCGATAATCGGCATCCTCGCGTAGCGCTTGGCCAGCCGATCCCAGAACCAGGAACGCTGCATCATGATCGATCCCTCCCTGCTCATCGAAGTGCAATCGCGATCGGCCGCAAGGGCGCGGCATCGCCGCCGCGCCGGGGCGTGAGTGAAAGCTCGATCTGTTCATCGCTCGCCTTTCGTTCCTGCGCCTATCGCGCCCAGGCAGGCGGCGCGGGCGGCGGCGGGGCATAGGCGTCGTCCAGGCGAACCTCGCGTCCGTCGCGAATCGTCCAGCATTCGAGCCCGCGCAACCACAACTGGTGAAGATGATCTCCGATCTCGGTCTCGTCAAGGAAGACGAAGCCCACATTGTTGACCCGTTTGCCCTTGACCTCCCCGCGCACCACGCAGGCGTCGAGCATTTCCCGCGGCGAGAGGGCACGCCCGAGCACGGTGAGTTTCAGCACGCCCCTGCGTTCTTCGAGAACCCCGTTGAAGTCATGCCGCAGCAGATAGCCATCCTTGATGAAGCCGCCCTGCGGTTCGCTGCTGAGCGCGATGTGACCGGGCTTGGCTTGCTGCAGGCTGGTGGCGGCATCGGCCTTCAGGTCGTGAAACTGGACGAAGGAAAGATCGCCGCGGCGCGTCAGCTTGATCGGGCAGTAGTCGAGCCACCGATCCGATACCAGTCGCCGGTGGCCTGCGCCCTTGATCGCTGCAAAGGCGCCGTGCAGGCGATGACGGTTGGTGAAGTCCGGCGGGATGTAATCGGGATCGATGGCTTGCCACTCGCGATACAGCGTGGAGAAGGATGCGAGGTCGAAATCGAGCGCCCCCAGCCAATCGATGATCGGTTCGGGTTCCGGCGGCAGCGGCAGCGTGACCTCCACCGTCAGGCCGGGGTAGACGGCGAGGCGCCGCTGTTCGTCCCACACCGCCTCGAAGCACTTCGAGGCGTCACCGATCCGATCGGGCCACCCGGGCGCGATCGGTTGCGCGGCGTAATCGGTTTCCAGCGTTTCCGGCAGCGACTCGTGGAAGTACGACTGCTCGCTGATTTTTCTTGCCAGCGCATTGATGTCTTTTCCGGACAAGCTCAGTTCAATCACGTTTGTCGCCCTCGTCTCCATTCTGCAGCAATCTTAAGCGCCGTTGCCAAGCGCACCATGGTCTTCGATCGCGGCGGCTCAAGGCACCGCCTCGCGCGCAGCCTTCGACTTCTTCGCTGCGGCGGTCAGCCCGGCCAGCACCGTCCTATAGTTCGCGCCCGTGACCGGGACCATCGTCCCGTTCTCGTCGTAGATGCGGAACTCCAGGAACGCATTCTCCTTCAGCCGATCCGTCACGAACACGACGTTTGCATTCGAGGTCAGGAAGTCGGGATTAAGGATCACCCACACGACCTTGCGAATCGTTCGCGGCGTCGCCTTGGCCCCTGCCGTGCCCGGCAGCATGACATCCTTGCCCTGCAGCGCGATGTGCGCGTCGAGTTCGCCCCTTTCGCGCTCGCCGACCGGCGAGGACACGTTCTTGATTTCCACCAGATCGGCCTGTTCGTCGCCCACGAGCTTCAGCAGGTCGAGATTGCGATCCTGACCGAGGTCGGCGCCCTTGTAGCGATCGGAGATATCCTTCTGGCTGACGCTGAACTGCGTCTTGTCGCGGGCTTGCGCGAACCAGTGGGTGTGCCACTTTTCGCCCAGGCTTCCGATGTCGGCGCTGTCGAGCTGGCGCGTGATGCTGAGCAGACGCTCGTGGCTGGCGGCGATCTGGGCCTCGCGCGGATCAATGCCCTGATCGATCAACGCCTGGTAGCGCGGCGAATCCGCCAGGGACTTGGGATCGGTCAGGTGGGGCAGGATGACTTCATCGATGAAGTGCTGCTTGGTCGTGTGCCGAATCGTTCTGATCTTGAGTCCGTTCGGGGAATCGCCTCGCGAATCCCCGCCTTCCGTTTGCTTCATCTTGTCGATGATCGCGACCTTGTCGACGCCGAGCCCGCCGATCGCTTTGGTGAACTTGCCGAACGATGACTTCGCCTCGCCGCCACCGAGCTCGCCGTAGGCTTCGTCCCAGGTCTTGGCGTCGAATGACGCCGAATCGCTGTCGGCTTTCTCCGCGATCGGGCGGATGAATTTCGCGGGTTTCGATTTGTCGGCAGCCTTGCTGTAGGCGTCGTGGTCGAACCAGAAGTGCGGCGCCTTCTCGTCCGTGCGTACGAGCTTGAGCCCGCCGGTCGTGTCCTCGCGCCAATGATGTCCTTTCGGCGCATCGCCCAAACCGATCGAAGTCGCTTTCAGGGCACCTGCGGACGCGTTCTCGGCGATCGGGCGAATGGCCAGCTTCGGATCGCCCGCCTTGCCCTTGGCGATCTCCGCTCGCAGGGTATCCTGATTGAGGAAGTACCCCGCTGCCTTCTCGTTTTGCCACACCAATTCGAGCTGCCCCTCGCGCTCTCGCCAGTAGTGCCCCGTCGGAGTCGCCTGGTCCAGCCCGAGCGTCTCTGCCCGCACGAGTCCAGCCGATTTCTTCCGGGCGGCGATGAAACCCTGGCCGGCCTCCAGCGAGTCGAGATCGCGCATGTGCTGCAGGATCTGCTTGTCGATGTCGGCGATGTGCCGGTCGATGATCGCGTTGTCGATTTCCTTGTCGACCAGGCGCCGCGCGTTGAGATCGATCGCTTCCTGCCGGGCGAAAAGATCGTCGCGGATTTCGGTCAGTTTCTTGATTTCCAGCGTGGCCTCGAAGCCCTTGCTGCCGTACTGCGGCGTCTGCGTGAAGCCGAGCAGGGAAATCGCGCGCGCGAGCAGGCTGCGCACCGACCCGCTGAAGCCCTCGTACTTGCGCAGCGTGCGCACCGTGGGCATGTGCAGCTCGATGTCGCGTGCGGTCGCCTCGCTGCCGTGATGAATCCGCACCTTACCGTTGTCGTAATGGACCTGCACTGTCGCCGCGTCGTCGCCACGCAGCGTCGGGTCCTGGAACAGCATCACCTTGCCGGCGAGGTCGCCCATCGCCGCCAGCAGCTTGGCGCGCTCACCCGGAGTCTTCAGGCGGAATGGCTCGCCGCCGAACGGCGTCTTCGCCTCCTCGGGCACCTTGGTTTCGAGCTTGGTCGTGAGCGGATCGAGCATCTGGTTCCGCGTGCTCTGCTGGTGGAAGGCGTTGCGGAACGCGATCATGAAGTCGTAGTCCTGGCTGGACTGCGTCTTGCCGAATCCCTGCGCTTCCATGTCGGCGATATGGCTGTCCATGGCGGCCAGCATGTCCGCGCGCGCTTCCGGCGAGGCGTTCGCCAGCTCGCGCGCGAGATCCGCCGCCTCGGCGATGTTTGCCGGCGGCTTCTGGTTGATCTTGTCCAGCACCGCCTTGACGCTGGCATCCGCTGCCTTCGCGCCGGCCATCGCCGCCGGCGCGGAAATCACCGACTCGAAGAGCTGCTTGATGTCCTCGACAATTGGAACGCCGAGATAGCCCATCATCCGCGCCGTGAAGAAGTCTCCGGTCTCGGCCGCTTCCTTGAGGAACGCCGCCACGGTGAGCGCGGCCGTGATGTCGCTTCCGCCGGCGACTTTCATCGCCTTGCCGATCCCCAAGGACAATATTCTGCCGATCGGCCCCAGGCTGCCCAGCACGCCGAGCCCGAAGCCGAGGCCGAAAGCCTTTGTCAGCACCTTGGCGATTTCCGCTGGCTCCAGCATCTTGTCGAACACCTTGCCGATGCCGTGCTCGACATTCATCACATGGATGATCGCCGCGACGCGCAGCGCCGAATCGCCCTCCTTGAAGAAGAAGTTGAGATAGTCGAGCATCGCGCCTTGCAGCAGTTCGGTACCCGTCGGGGACGTCGTGCTGCTGCCACGTCCGGGCATGCCGATGGCCTTGCGCGCGCCCCGGTCGGCTCGCTCGAGGCTGGAAGTCTGCGAGGTCTGGGCGCCCTCCAGCGCGGGTGTCGGCCCCACGTGCCGCAGTGTCCTGGCATTGCTGAATTTGCCGGGGGAGGGCACCGCCACCAATGCCGAATGCGTGCTCTTGAGCGTCGCGGCGTGCTGGCGCTGCGCCAATAGGAATTCCGCCACCTCGGGCGTTGCCGTCTTCTGCTCGTAGGCGATGGTTTTTCCCGACAAGTAATCGGGAACTTCGACCAGATAGCTCCAGCCTTCCTTGGCCTCGACCTTGCGCAGTCCCAGCACCGGCAGCGCTGCCGGGGTAAGCCCCTGCTGGTGGGCAGCGTCCGTCTGCAGGAACGGCGGCACGCTGGCGGCGCGCGAGAACTGGGCCGAACTGGTCTTGGCGCCTTCTGCGGCGACGTTGCTGCGGGAGGCCTCCTCGCCGCCCGCGGTCAGGGAGGACGCGCTGCCGTAGAGCTCAGCGAACTCGTATTGCGCGTCGCTGGCGCCGGTTCCGGAAAGCGCCTGCTTGCGGCGCATGCTCTGCTGCCCGATCACGCTGCCGAACTCGCGCTCGACCCCGGTGCCGACGAAGAGTCCGAGCAGGCCCATGGTCTGCTTCATGGTTTCGTAGCGCAGCCAGGCCGTCATCGTGTCGCCGCTCACCGAGAGCGTGCCGATGGCGGTCGCCTGGTGGATGCCGTGCCACAGGTCCAGCGCGCCGGCCTGCTGGATCATGACCTTCTCCGCCTCGATGCCGAAGAGGCTGAACCAGTGCTGGTGTACTTTCGCGAACTCGGGCAGGTTGTATTTCGAGTCCTCGTGCGGCGGGACGATCTTGGCCAGCTGCCCCTGCAGGCCCTCGCTTTGCCGGTTGATCCGATCCGCGAGGTCGTGCTGCGCCGCGGCCGCGAAGCCCTCCGTCGTCTTCGGAAACGCCACTTGCGGCTTGATCTCCGCCGCTTCGGCCTCCTCGCTCAGCCCGCTTTCCTCGAAGAAGGGATCGTCCACCCGCTCGGCCATGTTGAGCGGCTGTGCCGCGAGCAGCGATTTCGTGTCACCGAGCGCGGTGCGCGTGTCTTCCTCGCTTCTCGCCGTCTTGCGGATTTCCGAGAGCGTCTTTTCCACGCTGGTGTCCAGCGCTGTGGGCGCCGTCGGATCGTCGGTCATCTTCATCAGCTTGTCGTTGACCAGCAGCGCCCGACGCGCCAGCTCGCTGCGCATCCGGTAGTTCTCCGCTTGCTCGTCTCGCGATGCGCGCGGATCGAACTGGTTGCGGAGATCGACGAGCGTGGCGACCAAACCCTCCAGCTCCAGCATCAGCAGGCTCTTGCCGTCGCTGAGCGCGGCGACGATGCGCGCGAGGTCCTGCGAGAGCTGCACGAAGGCTGTGTCGCTGCTGCCGGCCATCGCGCTGAGATCGGGGTCGGCGTCGATGTCGGGGCCGTGCGCGTGCTCCTGCAGGCTCAAGGCCACGAAATCCGCCGAATGCGAGACCAGCCGCCCGTAGATGTACTCGAAGCCGAAATTGGTGACCTGGATGTCGCCCGGTACCGAGGGCATCAGTTCGTAGAGCTTCTTCACCGCCCCGGCGAGATCAAGGGACTGGTAGGCTCCGCCGACGGTGAGGCCGTCGGTCAACCCTGCCATCTCGTCCGCCGCCGCGTTGACCGAGCCCTGGTTCCCCGCGTCCAGATTCAGCCCCTCGCTGCTCTCGGCGCAGGCCGACTTGATGCGTGCCTTGAAATCCGGGAGATCTCCCGTCGCCTCCGCGTACACCGAGTAGAAGGCGATGGTGAAATGCGGCCGGGATCGGTGTGCCGACAAGGGAAGCTGGTTCAGTCGCGCGACATCCTCGGGCGTGCGGCGGATGCGCTGTTCACCGCCGTTTGCCTGGAGGACGTGGGTCAGCTCGTGGGCGAGTAGGTGGCGCCCGGCGTTGCTTTCGGGCGCGAACTCGCCGGCGCCGAAGACGACCTGATCACCGTAGGCATAGGCACGCGCGCCGATCCGGCGCGCCGAATCGGCGGCCGCTGCGTCGTCGTGGATGCGAACGTCACCGAGATCACGACCGAAGCGTGGCTCGAACAAGTCACGCGCGCTCGAGTTCAACGCCCGACCGCTGTTCCGGCTCGGGATGGCGATGGAGGCAGCGGGCGCCGGGCCCGACGCTGTCGGCTTTCGCGATAGGGAAGGGCTTTGCGTGTCGCGCTGCGCCTTCGCCGAAGCCCGCGCGCCGGTCGTGCCTACGAATGGAGACGTCGCGGGCGGCCCGCCTGTCGGGATACGCATGACCCGGTCCGCCCAGCGGTCGGCTTCCTCCTCGTCCGGATCGTGCGGGCGACTGACGCTGAGCTTTGCCCGGACGCCGTGCAGGGCGAACGCTGTCGCGGGTGCCCCCAGGCCCGGCGCGGGAGCGGCGCTCTCAGGGCGACGGCCGCCACTCGGCTGCGCGGGCCCTTCCTTGGAGCGCTCGATCCCCTTGCCGCAAGCCGCGCATGGCACCCCTGTTGCGCACGCGGGGCACGATGCATTCGACATCACGCGATCGGCGATCGCAGCGCTCGGCACTGCGCTTGCGTCGGTCGGTTGGGCCATTGCGTCCGGGCGACCTTCCAGGTAGCGCGGCATGCCCGGCGTCGCCGGCGTCGTCGCCGGGCGCGCGGCGTGCACCGACTTGGCAACTCCGTCGGAGACGCGCCTGCGAGAGAGAGCAAGCTTGCTCATTTCATCTCCCGTCACTGTCGGTTGCTCGCCGCCATGAACCGGACCAGAGAACATTGCGCGGCGATTCGGCGGCCGGCGCGCCTCTTGGCGCTCTCGCGAGAGGCACGCATGGCGTTGTAGGACAAACGCCCCGCGTGGCACGGCTTGATGGTGTCTGCGCAAGCCCGGCAGCCGCGTAAAGGATAGGAAATCCAACCAGCCTAGGATGAGTATGGCTGACGCCGCGTGCGGCCGTCAATCGCCGATCTCGGGCCGGCAGGCGTCACCATTTGCAGACGAGCCCATCCGAAATGGCGCCCCGGGCACTGCCGGATGCCCCGGGAGCAGGAAACCCGGAGGGAAAGCCGGGACAGCCCACGCTTCCCCCGCCCGTCGTCGCCGGCGCAGACTTTTTCCGCGAACCCGGTCGAACGGCGGCAATACGAAGTACCGCCGACGCTCAGGGCGCATTCCCCCCATGACCGTAACGGCCGAACTGGCGCCGCATTTCAGACGAGGCTTTCAGCAAGCCGGGCAGCCGCTTGAAACCGTCTCGTCGCCGGAATTCCTATCTTTCATACGGCGTGCAACACTACGCTGCTCGCTTGGCTGCTGCGACCCTGAGCGCTTGCATGGTCGCTGCGATGGCCGGCCGTGCTCGGCCGGGCAGGTGCTGCCGCTCCCCGCGGGCGGGGGCGTCTTCAGGTGTCCACGTTTGACCCGCTTGTTCGACCCGCCTTCTTGCCGCCAGCGTTCTGGTGGTGACGAACGACCGCTTCGATCTCGCGAAGCAGCAACTGCATCGTCGCTCCCCGCCGCAGTCACCGAACGGCTGCCAGGCGTAGAACCAGACTGGCGCGCTTGTGATGATCAGGCCGTCATGGGCACTTTGCTCGCCGCACTCAAGGCATCGGGCGCTAACTACCTCATCACCGGCGACAAGGACTTGCTAGCGATGGCTGAACGCTACCCGATCGTCGCTCCAGCGGCGTTCTGGGCCCTTTATGCGGGACTTCGATCGTTGCAACGCAAAGGCAGGCCCGCCCTGACCGTCGGCAGCCGGCCATTATGCATAGTTCCCAGTTATGAACAGTTGGCCCACCGCAATGGCTGAATCGGCCTGTCCTTGCTCCTAATCTGAAGCGTTGACGAGCCTTGGGCTGGACATAAGTCCGGCGCAGGAGCAGCACGGTAACTCCTCTTCCGGATAGGAGATTACCATGCCCAAGATCCCCTCCTTGCATCTGACGCTGCGAGGCTGGTTGCTCAATGGTCCGCTGGCCGCGTATGTGCCGGCCTACCGCGAACGACTGGAGCGCGGCCGCTACGCATCCAGCACAAGCCAGCGATGTCTGAACGCCGTCTCACACTTCGCTCACTGGATGTCGCTGTGCCGATTGCCGGTGGCCAAGCTCGACGAGAGCCGCATCGATCAATTTCTCCAGGAGCACCTGCCACACTGTGGTTGCAGAGCGCCGGTGATGCGGCATCCGCGCGAGGCACATGCTGCCTTGATGCCCCTGCTGGCCATCCTTCGCCAGCGCGGCGTGATCGCTGACTTGCCGACGGCGTCGGGTCCGATCGCCGAAGAACTGAGTCACTACGACGCTTACATGCTCGATACCCGCGGGCTGGCGAGCGGCACCCGTTCCGTCCGACTGCGGATCATCGAGCGGCTACTGGTGCACAAATTCGCAGGCCGCCCTCTGGATCTGCGCAAGCTGCGGCCGGAGGACATCCGCCGCTTCGTCGGCGAGCAGTTGGAGCTGCGCAACACGATCAGCAACGCGGTGACCATCAACGCCGCCGTGCGTGACTATCTGCGCTGGCGCTCCACTTGCGGCGATCCGGTGCAAACGCTGCTGGGCGTCATCGCCTCGCCCGCCAACTGGGCTCATGCGTCGCTGCCGCAAGCGCTGCAGCCCGATGAGGTCGGCCGTGTCCTGAGCTCATTCAGCCAGACGCTGCGCTCGCCCAAGCGCGGCTATGCGGTCGTCCGCTTGGCGCTTGATCTGGGCCTTCGTTGTATCGAGATCAACCGGCTGCAGTTGGACGACATCGACTGGCCGCACGGCACGCTCACGCTGAGGCGGACGAAGTCTCGCCGCCAGGATGTCCTGCCGCTGCCGGTACTCACGGGCAAGGCGCTGGAGGCCTACCTGCGGCATGAGCGACCGGCTACCAGCAACCGATCCCTGTTCGTACGCTGCATAGCACCGCACGATGCGCCGGTGAGCGTTCATGCCATCCGGCGGGTGATCCGCGACGCCTTCAGCCGTGCCGGTATCCCGCATGGCCGGGCACACGCGCTGCGCCACACCTTGGCCTGTCGGCTGGTCAACAGCGGCGGCTCGATCAAGGAAGTCGCCGACGTGCTGCGCCACCGCTCGCTGAACACCTCTCTCATCTACGCGAAGACCGATCGCGTTGCCTTGGCTGAAGTGGCGTTGCCCTGGCCCGGGAGCGCAGCATGAGCGCGCGCATATCCCTTCCCGAGCGGATCGCGGAGTACCTGGCCGAGCGGCGTCGCCTCGGGTTCGAACTTCATTACATGGGTCAAGCGCTCGGCCGGTTCGCGCGCTATGCCGAGGCAGCCGGTCACCGCGGGCCGCTCACCGTCGAGTTAATGGCTTCCTGGGCGCGTCAGGCCAAGGGTGGCCAAGGTGATCGGGGTACGGCGACTCGCGCTTTACGTCTGCTCAGGCCGTTTACGCGCTGGCTGCAGCAGTTCGAGCCGGCCACCGAGGTGCCCGATGAGGCGACCTTCGGGCCGGTCCCGGGCCGGCTGACCCCACACATCTTCCGCGACGAGGAGGTCGAGGCGTTGCTCGAAGCGGCCGGGCAGGTCGGGCCGCCACTGCGTAGTGCCGTCATGCGGACGTTGTTCGGGCTGATCGCCTGTACAGGTCTGCGCATCTCCGAAGCCCTGGCACTGGTCAACGCGGATGTCGACCTCAAGGTCGGCTTGCTGACCGTCCGCTGCAGCAAGTTCGGCAAGTCGCGGCTGGTGCCGCTGCACCCCAGTGCAGTGGCCGCCCTGTGCGCTTACCGCGGTGAGCGGACGAAGTATGTGCCTGCCGATCCTGAAGGGCGGTTCTTCATCGCCACCCGCGGCCGCCGTCTCGGCCGGGCGCTCAGTGATCGGCAGGCACACCGCATCTTCGATCAGCTGCGCCGGAAACTGGGCTGGGTCTCCCGCGGCGGCCACGGTGCGGCGCGCATCCACGATCTGCGCCACAGCTTTGCGGTGCGCCGCCTGTTGCGCTGGCATGAGCAGGGCGAGAACGTGCACGAGCACATGCTGGCGTTGTCGACCTACATGGGCCACGCCAAGGTCTCCAACACGTACTGGTACCTCACGGGCACGCCCGAACTCCTGCAAGTGGTGAGCAGGCGCTTCGAGCACTTCGTCGATCCGTACGAAGCCGAGGAGGACGACGATGGTTAAGCCCGATTCAGTCCAGGCGCCCAGCTTCGCGGCCCTGGTACAGGCGTTCTTCGCCGAGCACTTGCAGCAGCAGCGGGCGATGAGCCCACGCACAGTTGCCGCGTATCGCGATGCCTTCTTGCTGTTTCTGAACTTCGCCCAGGTGCGGCTGCGCAAGCAGCCTACCGAGATCCGGCTCGAGGAGATCACGCCGGGGCTGATCTTGGCCTTCCTCGACCACCTCGAGTGCGAGCGCGGCAATGCGGTGAGGAGCCGCAATGCCCGGCTGGCGGCGCTGCGCGCGTTCCTGAAGTTCGCCGGTCGGCGCGACATGAGCGCCTTGCATGCCGTCGAGATGGCGCTAGCCGTGCCGATGAAGCGTTTCGAGCGGCCGATGTTGGGCTTCCTGACGCGCGAGGAGATGCTGGCGATCATCGGCAAGCCGGACGAGTCCTGGACAAGCCAGCGCGACCACCTACTCATCAGGATGCTCTACAACACCGGCGCCCGGGTCTCCGAGATCATCGGCGTGACGCTGGCCGACGTGGTGCTTGACGGTGCAGCGTGCGTGCAACTGCATGGCAAAGGGCGCAAGCAGCGCACGGTACCGCTGTGGCGATCGACGGTGAAGCAGATTCGGGCGTGGCTGCGACTAAACCCGCAGCTGCAACCAACATCGGCGCTGTTGCCCAACCGCGATGGCCACGCCATGACGCGTGGCAACGTCACCCAGCGCCTCACACTCGCCGTCAAGGCCGCGACTGTAGCGCAGCCGCAGCTTGCCAAGCGTCGGGTCTCCCCGCACCTCATCCGCCACACGACGGCAATGCACCTCTTGCAGTCCGGCGTAGACATCAGCGTCATCGCGCTGTGGCTGGGGCACGAGAGCCCGACGACAACTCACCTATACGTCGAAGCTGACCTCGCGATGAAGGAGCAGGCCCTGGGGAGACTGCAGGAACCAGACGCCGCGATCAGGCGCTACAAGGCACCCAACTCGTTGCTCGAGTTCCTGAAGACCCTGTAATTATGCGCAGGCCGCAGGTATCGTACACCGACCCTGTGCTCGTGCGATGCCGCGGCCCGCACCGCAACTGGTCATAACTGGGAACTATGCATAATGGCCGTTATGGATAGATGTTCATAACGGCCACGAGGAGTCATTGGCCCCGGTCCTCCAAACCGGCCGTTGAACAGGCTCAGCGAACCGAAAGCAGCCATTAGTCAGCGCGCGTCAAAGCGCAAGAAGCACAGCTTGAGATGACGACGTCCATGCCATCATGCTGAAGTCCTCATTACGATGACATCCAAGTGCCGAAGCCCTGCTCTGCAAGGCAGTGAACTTTCTACCACCGCCTTCGTTCCCACATGCAACCCTTGACCGGAAGAGCCGCGATACGGTCTACTTCAGCCTCAGCAATTCGCCGCTCGCCGCGGCAGCTTAAGCCCCGGCAGGAATATCACGCAAGAAGACCGGAAATCTGTCCAACCAACAACGCAGGGCCACTCCCATGAAAACAAACACTATCGTTGTCGCACTTGCCGCCGCGTTCACGATTGCGAGTACTAGTGCACAGGCAGACAGTTTCAGGGAAGCCATGAAAACGAAGGCGGCATCGATACCGGACAAGGTCCAGACAGTAGCCGGTGAGCTGACATTCTTCGACGGCGTACCGACAGGCAAGACCAACGATCTGGTCTATGACTATCTGGACCGCTCGCGTGCACTCGGGGTCTATCTCGACAACGTCGGCGCCGTATCGATCTACAGCGTACTCCTGGGGATGGCCCAGCAAGGCGCCGATGCACCCAACAAGATCGCCATCTGGGAACAGCTGATGGATTCCCGGACGCCGGTCATTACGTCCAACACGTCGACGATGTATGCCTATGCCCCCACGGACCTGGCCAACGATGGCCCGACGGTCATCGAAATTCCACCCGGCATGCTGGGCTTTCTCGACGATGCCTGGCAGCGGTTTGTCGGCAATATGGGTGTCACCGGGCCGGACAAGGGCAAGGGCGGCAAATACCTCGTCCTGCCTCCAGGCTACAAGGGCAAGGTACCAGAAGGGTATTTCCTGCTGAAGCCTTCGACCAACAAGAACTTCCTCTTTCTGCGGGGTTCGATCAAGGACGGCCTGAAGGCAGCAGTCGACAACTTCAAATCCGGGCTGCGGATTTATCCACTGAAGGATGCAGCCAATCCGGCACCGACTCAGTTCATCAACATGTCCGGCAGATCGTTCAGCACCATCTTTCCGAGCACTTTGGAGTACTTCGAGATCTTGAACACCATCGTTCAGGAAGAGCCGATCGATGCAGTCGGGCCGGAGGCTCGCGGTTACATGGCATCCATTGGCATCGTCAAAGGCAAGCCATTCAATCCCGATGACAGGATGAAGAAGTTGCTAGCCGAGGCAGCTACGCTTGGCAATGCTGCTGGGCGCGCCATCACCTACGACCCACGCATCGGGGGGGTGTACATCTATCCCGATACGAAGAGCAACTGGGTTACAGCCTATGCGAACAAGAACACATCGTTCGAAGCGGATGGCACGATGAACCTTGATGCGCGAGTGCTGTTCTACTACAGCGCCGGTGGTGTGACGCCTGCCATGGCGACGCCCCATGTCGGTGAGGGCTCCGATTACGCCTTGGCCTTTCTGGACGGTGACGACAAGCCTTTCGATGGTTCGAAGGCTTACAAGCTGCACTTGCCACCCGAGGTACCCGTAAACAATTTCTGGGCCGTCACGCTGTACGACACCCAGACACGGACACAACTACAGACCAGCCAATTGTTCCCAACGGTCGGCAGTCTGACCAAGGGGATGAAGCAGAATGCCGATGGCTCCTACGACGTCTTTTTCGCGCCGGAAGCGCCTAAGGGCAAAGCGGGCAACTGGCTTGCGACCCTGCCGGGCAAGAGCTGGTTCGCCATCCTGCGCATGTATGGGCCCCTGGAACCCTGGATCAACAAGACCTGGCGGCCGGGTGAGGTAGAACCGATCAAGCAGGTTCGTTCGAGTGATTAGCCTCAGTGCAGAAGGACCCCTCCATCAATTTTCAGGAGAGCAACAATGAACAAATGCCCTAAACGATCAATGCTATTGATGTCTTCTTTTCTGGTCGCCTTGCCTGGTCTGGTCGCGGCACAGTCGACCACGAAGATTCCCGTTGAGATCACCACGCCCGATAGAGTTGAGAGCCGCATCGGCACACTCGAATACAAGGACGGCGTGCCGACCGTGGAAACCGCTGAAAAGGTGCGCGACACTCTGGATTTCACCCGTGCATTGAATGCCTACAACAACAGTTTCCGCGGGGCGTCAGCCTACGCGCTAGGCAAGGGATTCCAGAGCATCGGCGCGGAGGACAACACGATCATCATCTTTTCGGAGCTGATGGATAGCAGGTCGTTGTTCCTCACCCCCAACACCGATACGGTCTATTACCTGGGAATTATTAATCTGTCGAAAGGCCCGATGGTGCTCGAGCAACCGCCCGAGGGACTGGGCACGCTCAACGATATGTGGTTCTCGTGGATTATCGACATCGGCAAACCCGGTCCTGACCGTGGTGCGGGTGGTAAATATCTGATCGTGCCGCCGGGTTACGATGGGCCGCTTCCCGAAGGCGGCTATTTTATCGCCCACTCGAAAACGAACCGCGTGCTGTATGGAGCCCGCGCGTTCCTCGTAAACAACGATCCGAAGCCGGCCGTCGAAAACATCAAGAAGAACCTGAAGCTTTATCCGTACACGCCGGGAGGCCTGGGCACGAGCATTGCCACAGCGCTTGAGGGTACCGTCCGGCTGGCGCAGAACGCGCCAATCCCGGAAACCAAGTTCGTTGAAGCCAGTGGCAAAGCATTTAATACGATTCCGCCGAGTGACTTCGGCTTCTTCGAAATGATCAATGAAAACGTGCAGCAGGAGCCGGCCACCAGCAACGACGTAGAACTCGCGGGACAGCTGGCTGCCATTGGCATCCAGCACGGCAAGCCGTTCAAGCCCGATGCGCGGATGAAAAAGATCCTCACCGATGCCGCCGCAGTTGGCAGCGCCGCTGGCCGCACGCTGAACTGGCGCTACGCCGTGGTGCATCCAGAATGGGCATACTACCCCAACTCGATGTGGGGCAACATGCTGTGGGAAGGCGGTGCATTTTTCGAAACCCCGCCGCCCGCTTTCACCAAGGAAGGCATGTTCAAGCCGTATCCGCCCACTGGGGCCCGAACGCTGGATTCGCGGACGGCGTTCTATTATGCCTACACGCTTGATTCACCCGGCATGATCATGAACATCCCAGGCGTCGGCTCCCAGTACCTCATGGGCTTCCTGGACTCTGCGGGCAATCCCTACGACGGCAGCAAGACCTACAAGGTCACGCTCCCCAAAGGCATTCCTGCCCGGGCCTTCTGGTCGCTAATTTTGTACGACAACCAGTCGCGCTCGATGCTGCAGACCCCGCAGCGCTTCCCACGGGCCGGCAGCCAGGGCTACCCATCACCGTCAGCCGAAGTTGCTGCCGACGGCTCGACGACGGTCTACATCGGCCCGACACAGCCCAAAGGCGTGAAACGTGGCAACTGGATTCAAACGGATCCGGCCAAGGGCTGGTTCGTCATATTGCGGCTATACAGCCCGCTTGAGCCGTTCTTCACCAAGGAGTGGCGGCCGAGTGAGATCGAATTGGTTCGGTAACCGAGCCAGCTAACAACGGCTGCAGCGGAGCGACGACGGCGCCGGCTGCTGCATGCCGGACGTTGGAGGTCCGCTTTCTAAGAGCCTGAAGGTCGCCTTTGGGTCGTAACCGGCCGCGCCTGATCGAAACATCTAGCGCTCTTCGCGAGCTTGGCGGGTGGGGAAACCGATATCGGCACTCGATCCAGACTTGACGCGGTTTTTTGCGTTCCGCTGCGCCTGACCTCGCCATTTCTCTCGCAGGGCACACGCAAGCGAACTGATCGAAGGGCATTCGACGAGAGCCTTGTTTAATGCGGAGTTGAAGATTATGCAGAGCCCCGTGGTCAGAGGCTCTGATTTGATGCTATTTCTTGGGCTGTTCACTGCGCATAAGGGAGCGGGTCTTGAGCAGGGCGATCAGGTGATCGGTCGCCTTGAAGCGCCCGTAGCGTAGTTTCGGCGGGATGATGGATTCAAGTGCTTCGAGCTTTACCGACGGATCGACGCGGGTGTACATCTCGGTGGTCTGGAGATGCGTATGCCCTAACCAAAGAGATACTTTTCGGAGATCCTTGGTCGCCTGCAAGACCGTCAGCGCGCAGGTGTGTCGCAAGACATGAGGGCTTACGCGTTTGGTCGACAGCGAGGGACAGTGCTGCGTTGCCGTTGCCACGTGTTTATGCAGGATGTACTCGAAGCCGGAACGTGTCATCGCTTCGCCTTGAGCATTCACAAACAGTTCTGGCACCCGCATGTCTCCGCGTACCGCCAACCATGCACGTAGTGCGGAGGTGGTTTCCTTCCACAACGGCAAGCAACGTTCTTTTCTGCCCTTACCATGAACGAGTACGCTTGCCTGCGGCTGTAAACTCAGATCGGCCAGTTGCAAGCCGACCAACTCCGACACGCGCAATCCTGCCGCATAGCAAAGATGGAGCATGGCGCGGTCGCGGATCCCTTCTCGATGGTCGGGCACGGGCGCGTTCAAAAGCGCTTGCATTTCATCACCCGTAAGGTGACGAACCAGCCGCGTATCGGCCTTCTTGAGCGGAATCGCCAGGACGCGCTGAATCTGCTCCATCGCCGAAGGAACGCGATAAGCCATGAAACGCATGAACGAGCGGATCGCGGCAAGGCGCGTATTTCTCGACGTCGCTCCATTGCCGCGCGTGGTTTCCAGGTGATTCAGGAAGGCGCTTACCAGACCGGCGTCGAGCTGCTCAAGGTTGAGCGCACAGGGTGCCACCTTGAGGCGATCGCTGGCGTACTCGAACAGCAGCTTGAATGCGTAGGCGTACGACTCACAGGTGTTGTCGCTGGCATTCCGTTCGATGGGCAGGCGTTGTTGGAGAAAGGCCGTGATGTGGGGTGCGATCGGAGTCGTGGTCATGGCCGCTCTCCGGTGAGGAAGCGTTCGCACCGCTCGGCGATGTTTCGCATCAGCTCCGGCGTTGCTTCAAGGTACCAATAGGTGTTGGCCGCCTGGGCATGACCGAGATAAGTTGACAGCGACAACAGATGTTGCGTGATGTGATCGCGATCATCCGGACAAGTCTCCAGGGCCCGGACGGCGAAGGTATGGCGCAGCGAATGCGGCGTCGCACGAGGCTGTCCGCGGTTGCGTGGCAGACCGATTTTCCGGGCGGCCGTTTGGAATGCGGATTCGACATTCCCCAAGCGCAGCGGCTTTCGATGCATGGAGACGAATAGGTGAGGATCATCGAATGGAGGCTGACGACGTCGTCGTTCGAGATAGCGCGCGAGGTGCGCTTGGGCGGTGTCATGGAGCGGAACGAGGCGGCTCTTGCGGAATTTGGAGGATCGAATCACCAGCCCATCAGCGGTGACGTCCTCATAGCACAAGCCGATCGCCTCCGAGACGCGAAGGCCTGTGCAGGCAAGTAACGCGAACAGCGTGCTGTAAGTGTCGCGCCGCAAGCCCTGGTAAACCGGCTGAAACGCTGCCGCCACCAAGCGCTCCACTTCATTTCTGGAGAGGATGTAAGGCGTTGGCCTTTGCCGCGACTCGCCACCAAAAACGGGCTCGGGTAGCTCATGGCGTGGGTCTTCCGCTCGCATGTAGCGGGCAAAGCGGATCACCTCGCCGAGCCGGCGGGCGCGTTGGTGAAGCGTTTGGGAAAGTCCGGCCCACTCGATGGCGATTCGTGAGCAAACGTGCTCTTCGCCTCTCGCGCTGGAGAAAGCCGCGAAGCTGTTCAGCAGGTGGCCCTCGGAATGCAGCGCGAATCCGCACGCGCGGCGCACAGCCAGATACGACTCTACCGCCTTCCTTAACATGATGGCATCTCCGACCAGGGTTGGGCAATCTGCCGCAAAGCGCTGACATCCACCTTGGCGTAAATCTGCGTGGTCTCGATCGAGCGGTGGCGCAGCACCGTGGCGATATCCTGTAACGAAGCTCCTTGCCGCAACATTGAGGCAGCCAGCGAGTGACGAAGTACATGGGCAGCGCCCCGGCTGGGGCATTTGACCTGAGCTCGGCGCATCGCTTGTTCGACGATCACGGAGACGGCACAATGATTCGCGAAGCCTCGAAACGGCGCACGAGCACGAAGAAAAACGGCGTCGACATCGCTTCGTGGTCGTCCCTCCAGCAGGTAATCCGCAACGGCTTGGCCGACCTCTTGGGTAAGCGCAAAGCGTGTGGTGTGTCGGCTCTTCCCGCAGACCGTAATCCAGGCGCCCTTCCAGTCGATATCGGCCAACCGCAGTTCAACAATGTCACCAGCGCGAAGGCCAAGGCGGGCCAACAGAAGCAAAATGGCGCGATCGCGCTTCCCGAGCGGAGTGCTCAGATTGCACGAAGCGATCACACGCTCCACGTCATCACTTGGCAGATAGCGTGGTAGCGACGAAAGACGCCAATGCGCGACAACCGGAATCGCCGCATCCAGACCCGCGGGGCACTGACCTTCAGCGATCAGAAAACGCAGGAACATGCGCACCGCTGTTGTACACTTCTTGGCCGCCGCCCACCCGGACTTCTGGACTGCTTCAAGGACAAACTGCCGCAAACCCTGCGCATCCAGACGACGCGGATCACCGCCGACACGAGCGATCAACCGCCGCAGCGGGATGCTGTAGTTATACAAGGTCGCCGCACAGGTTCCGCGTTGCTCACGCATCCACTGCTCGAATGCGCAGAGCAAAACCGGTTCGGTAGAGCCCCGTGTCGTCGCGCAGGCGACACCGCTGCCCGCCCGCTGAGCCTGTTCCACAAACAAGCGCGCCCCACGCAACACGTCGCGCCGGTTGCCATGAGCGTAGCCTGGGCACCGACACTGCTTCAGATGAAGAGCGAAGCGTGAAACCACCTGATCGTCAAAACCGTCGGCCGCTATGCCCGCCTTGCCTGCCCAATACAGAAAGTGTTCCGCCCCACGAATATGCCTACGAGCCGTAATGCGCGCATACCCCGCCTCGCTCAGCGCTTCCGCAAAGCCAGCGAGCGAATCTCCGCCAGGACCGCCGCGAAGCGCTCGAATTCGTACACAAGAATCGAAAAATCTCTCGAACATGACCTCTCCTTTCATGGATACCTTTGGCCGGATGACCATCGATATTATGTGGAGTGGATCAGCCTGGGCTGCCGCCATGCTCTCCTGATTCAACAGGAAAATCTTACCGTTCAGACTCCTTGGCTCTGCATAATCTTCAACTCCGCATTAAACAAGTAATGCGGTGCACCGCATTACTTGTTGGTTGTGGCGAGCGTCGTGCGGCATTCCCGATGAGGCTTTTGGCGGCCCTGCAAGCAGCGTGAAACCCGTGCGGTGGCTCGATTTCGCCCGCTGCATACCCGCTTTGCCCGCGTCGCCAAATCCGGGCAACCATCCCCCGCCACCGTCATTGCGAGGAGGCGCAGCCGACGCGGCAATCCAGAGGTTTTGCGCTTCGCGTGGTCGATGCGGCGGAAGACAGTAAGAGGAGGGAACTGGATTGCCGCGTCGGCGTCGCCTCCTCGCAATGACGGGCGTGCGGGCGTGCGGGCGTGCGGGCGGGTGGGGCGCCTTCAGGTGTCCACGCTTGACCCGCTTGTTCGACCCGCCTGCTTGCCGCCAGCGTTCTGCTGCTGACGAACGACCGCTTCGATCTCGCGGATCAGCAACTGCATCGTCGTTCCCCAGCCGGGGTTGTCGATCGTCGTCGCCTGGAAGCGCAGGAGCGCGCGCAACTCCTGCGGAAGTTCCGCCGCCTCGGGCAGGCGGGCACCCTCGACGAGCAGCGGAAAGATGGCCTTGCCCTGCCTGATCAGGTCCGCAATCTCCTTGCAGACGACATCGCCGGTTTCGTGCAGGCGTGGCGTGCGGCCGTCGGCGCCGGCCAGCAGCCACGATCGGCCGATGACCACGACACCGGCCTTGCACGCCTGCAGCGCGTCGTCGATCGAGTCATCCCAGGCATGGCTGGGCGCAATGTCGCTGATGTCGAGAAAAACCCGCCGCCCACCGAAATGCTCGGAGAGATCGTTGGCAATGCGTCCGGCCGCCGCCGGCGCATCGCTGCGACGGTAGGAAATGAAGACGTCGGGCGTTGCGGCGAGGGTGCCGCGCAGCAGATTGCCCAACTGGCCGGTGCCGCTCACCCATGGCTCGGCGAGCTGCAGAAACTGCGTGCGGCTCACTCCAGGGACCGGGTGGCCTTCCCAGGTCTTGAGGATTTCCTGGAAGACCGAGTCCGAGTTGCCGGTGAGTCCGCCCATGAAGGGCAGGGGAAAGACGGGTTTTCCCTGATCGATGATGCGCCGCGCGATGTCCAGCGCGCCACGCCCGCCACCGACCATCACGGCGGCAGCACAGCGGCTGATCGCTTCGCGCTTCCAGGCCTCGACGTCGTCCACGGCAACGATGCATCCGTCGTCGGCCGCGTAGCCGGGCAGCGGCAAACCGCCGCGCTCGAAGAGCCGGCCCCAGCCCAGCGAGATCTGCCAGAAAGCGCCCTGTGGCGTTTCGCCGCGTTCCCTGAGCGCTGCGCAGAAGGCGTCGGCAACCCAATGGTCGACGCCCGTGGAATTGCCGGCGATGAGCCCCAGGCCGGCGTCGGCCAGCGTCGCGCCGATCATGCGCGCGACGCGGCGTTTGGCGGCGTTGGTCCACCCGGTGCCGATGACCAGGACGGATGGCCGCTGACGATCGGTCATCGGCTGCGCCTGATGACGCAGGCGCGGGCCGTATCGGTCACGTTTGCCGGCATCAAATGCACCAGGTTTCCCGCGCCGCCTGCTCGGTGAAGTGGTTGAAGGCTTCGGCCGTACTCAGGAACACCCGCCCGCCGAGTCGCCGTTTGAGCAGCTCGCTGCGTTGCAGGCGGTCCATGACCGGCCCCTTGACTTCGCTCAGGTGCAGGTTGATCGACTGCCCGTGCAGGCTGCGGTTGATCTCGTTGAGGACGTAGAGGCCGGTGGTGTCGATACTGCTCACCGCCGACATCACCAGCAGCACGTCGCGCGTCGACTGCCCCTCTGCCGCGCGCTCCTTGAGCAGGTGTTCGAGGTGGTCGACGATGGCATCGACATTGCCGAAGAAGAGGTCGGCGTCGATACGCAACATGAGCAGCTCGGGGAGCGTCTCGACGCGATGTCGTTCGACGTTGCGAAAGTGCTCGCTGCCGGGGATCCGGCCGATGACCGCGATATGCGGCCGGCTGGCGCGCCAGATGACCGTCGCCAGCGACAGGACGACGCCGAGAATGACGCCTTCCTCGACCCCCAGCAGCAGCACGCCGGCGGTGGTCGCCAGTAGCGCTGCAGCGTCGCTGCGGTCATGGCGCCAGGCGACGCGCAAGGTTGCCAGGTCGATCATCCCGAGGACGGCGAGAATGATCGTCGCCGCCAGCGCCGGCAAGGGCAGCCACGATATCCAGGTGGTCGGCACGAGCAGCGCGAGGACGATCAGGCCGGCGGAAATAACGCTGGCCAGCGGCGTGTTGGCGCCGGCGGCGTAGTTGACCGCCGAGCGCGAAATGCTGCCGGTGACCGCGAAGCCGCCGGACACCGCGCTGGCCAGGTTGGCGGCGCCGAGTCCGAGCAACTCGCGGTTGCTGACGATTCTTTCGCCGCGCCGGTGAGCCAGCGACTGCGCAGCCGACTGGCTGGACAGGAAGATCATGAAGGCGATCAGCAGCGCGGGCCTGAGCAGGGGTTGCCAATGCTCGGCCGACACGGCCAGCGCGATCGCCGGCAGTCCGGAGGGAATCTCGCCGACGACCCTGACCCCGGCCTGCGCCAGGTCGAGGAGGGCGACGGCGGCCGTGGCCGCGACCAGGACCAGCACCGGCGCCAGCTTGGCGAGGATTTCCGCCGCTTTCGGCGACGCGCCAAGGGCGTTCAGCGCGCGTGCCAGAAAGGTCTTCGCCAGCCACAGGGCGAGCAGCGAAGCCAGACCGATGCTCGCACTCGGCAGATGGATGCTCGCCAGTGGCCCGCCGAGCAGCGATTCGACCTGACCGCTGGCGATGAGCAGCGCGGCGCCGCTGGTAAAACCGCTCATCACTGGCCGGCTGAGGAAGCCGGCGACGAAACCGAGGCGGAAAACGCCGCTCAGCAGGAGGATCGCGCCGGCGATCAGCGCCATCTGGCCGGCGAGAACCATGCTCAGCGCCGATCCCGGTGGTGCCAGGCTTGCCAGCGATGTTCCGATCATCAGCGAGGTGATGGCCATCGGCCCCACCGACTGCACCATGCTGCTGCCGAACAGCGCGTAGGCGAGCGGTGGCAGGATGCTGGCGTAAAGGCCGGTGACCGGCGGCAGGCCGGCGACCAGCGCGTAGGCCATGCTCTGCGGAATCAGCATCAGCGTGACAATGACGCCGGCGCCGATATCGCCGGCGAGCATGTCGCGTCGATAGTGCCGCAGCCAGATCAGCATCGTTGCCGTTTTCTCCTTGTCCGCCAGGCGCCCGCGGGCGCTGCGCCCATCTTACCGCGTGTGCCGCGCTGCGGGCTTTCGCTCGCCGCTGGTCAGTGCAGCGTGAACAGCGCCGCCAGCTCGTCCCGGCCAAGCTGGCCGATCCACTGTTCGCCGCTGCCGACGGTCAGCTCGGCGAGCTCGCGCTTGGCGCGGATCATGTCGTTGATGCGTTCCTCGAAGGTCGCCCGCGTGATCAGGCGATGCACCTGCACGTTCTGCTGCTGGCCGATGCGGTAGGCGCGGTCGGTCGCCTGCGCTTCGACGGCCGGGTTCCACCACAGGTCGTAGTGAATCACGCTCGACGCGGCGGTGAGGTTGAGACCGGTGCCGCCGGCCTTCAGCGAGAGCAGGAAGACCTGCTCGGTGCGATCGTTCTGGAAACGCTCGACGAGCGCGTCGCGGCGGCCGCGCGCCAGCCCCCCGTGCAGGAACAGCGGCTCGCGCGCGTAGCGTTGGCGCAGCCAGCCGGCGAGCAGTTCGCCCATTTCGCGAAACTGGGTGAATACCAGCACCTTGCCGTGGCTGGCGTGAATCTCGTCGATCAGTTCGAGGAAGCGTTCCGCCTTGCCGGAGAGCGCGGCGCCGGCTTGCCCCTGCTTCAGGTACTGCGCCGGATGGTTGCAGATCTGCTTCAGTGCCAGAATCATCTGCAACACCAGGCCCTGGCGCCGGAAGGTGTCCGACTCGCCGGCGATGACGCGCAAACCTTCCTGGACCACCGACTCGTAGAGCGCGCTCTGCGCGGCGGACAGGCTGCAGTACTGGTCCTGCTCGATCTTGTCCGGCAGGTCGTCGATGATCGTGCGGTCGGACTTCAGCCGGCGCAGCAGGAAGGGCGCGGTGACCCGCCGGAAGCGCTCGACCGCCTGCTGGTCGCGATGCGTCTGGATCGGAACGGCATACTCCCTGACGAACTGCGGCAGCCTGCCGAGGTAGCCGCGGTTGGCGAAGTCCATGATGCTCCAGTACTCGGAGAGGCGGTTCTCCACCGGCGTGCCGCTCATGGCGATGAAGCTGCCCGCCGGGATCGCCTTCACCGCCCGCGTCTGCGCGGTCGCCGGGTTCTTGATGTTCTGCGCTTCGTCGACCACCAGCACCCGCCAGGCGAGCGCCTTGAGCGCCGCGGCCTCGCTGCGCGCGATGCCGTAGGTGGTGAGCAGTACGTCCGGGCGCTGTGCTCCCTGGCGGGTCGCCAGTTCGCGCCGGGTGCCGTGAAAGACGGCGACGCTCAGCGTCGGCGCGAAGCGGGCGATCTCCTTCTGCCAGTTGGTGAGCAGGCTGGTCGGGACGATGACCAGCGCCTTGGCGTCGTCCAGCGCGCCGTCGTCGCGCAGCTTCTGCAGCGTGGCGATCACCTGCAGCGTCTTGCCGAGCCCCATGTCGTCGGCGATGACGCTGCCGAAACCGAGGCAGGCGTTGCGGTAGAGCCAGGCGTAGCCGCGCTGCTGGTAGGGACGCAACGTCGCCTCTATGGCGTCCGGCAGTTCGACGTCGCCGGCTTCCCGCAGCTGTTGCAGGAGGCGTTGTGCGGCGTCGTCGAGGCCGATCGTCGCGCCGGCATATTCGCCGGCGAGCGCGGCGCGCAGCAGCTCGCTTCCCGACAGCGCCGGCGGGCGCGCCAGTTGCGCGCGCAGGCGCTCGATCTCGTTCGGGTCGAGATAGACGTAGGTGCCCTTGAAACGGATCACGCCGGTAGCGTCGCGCACCAGTTCCTCGAACGCTTCCTGCGTCAGCAGCTGGTCGCCGACCGCCACCCGCCAGTCGAAAGCGAAAACGTCGTCGGCGTTGAGGAAGCCGCCACCGTCACTCGCCTGGCCCTTGACCTGCAGCGACAGGCGCGGTCGCAGCAGGCGCTCCAGCGCCTTGGGCAGCAGCGCGCGGATGCCGAGCAGGCGAACGACCGGCAGCGTGTCGAAGAGGAAAGCGGGCAGCGCGTCGGCGGCAATGCGCAGCGGCGTGCGCGCGCCGGCGCTGACGTAGGCGTTGAGCGGCGGGTAGAACTCGGCGAGCAGGGAAACCGTTTGCAGAACGGCGAAGCGCGCCTGCGCCCAGGCCGGGTCGGCGAGCACCGTCGCCAGCGCCACCGGCGGCTGCAGCGCCGCGCCGCTTTCCGCGGCCAGGGTCAGCTCGAAGGGGTCGCCGTCGTCATCGTGCCCCGCGCGCTCATCGTGCTCATCGTGCTCACCATGCTCATCCGCTTGCGCGGCTCCGTCGTCGAGGCACAGCACCGGCGCGTGCTCGCGACGGGCGAGGTGAAAGCGCGCCAGCCAGGCGTGGATACCGGCAGCGACCGATCCTTCGCCGGGGCCGTCGTAGAGCGCCCGACCGCCGAGGAAAAACAGCGCCAGCGTCTTGTCGCCGGCAGCCTTGTCGCCGTCGGCCGTGCTCCACGCGTGGATGAAGTGATCGAGAAACAGCGAACAGAGGACGGTCGCCTGCGCCTCGGCGCTCAGCGGCAGCGTCTTGCGGCCTTCGCGCACCGTCACCCGGCCCGGTGGAAGGGCCGCCTGCACGCGCTGCAACAGCGCCCGCACGGCCGGGTCGAGGGTCGCCGGCAGCCAGCGCAGTGCCACTGCCTGGCCCTTCAGCGCAAGAATCTGCGGCACCACGGCGCCGCGCGCGAGCAGGTGCAGGGCGAGCAGGCGCAACGGCTGCAACGCCGCCAGTTCGGGCTGGAAGTCGGGCAGGCGGGCCGGCGCCAGCTCGCCCAGCGCCGCGACCAGCTGCGGCCAGTCGCTGATCCCGGCGACGCTGCTCAGTGTCGCGGCGTGATTCGCGTCGAGGAGCACGACGGGCCGGTCGTCCGGTGAGAGCAGGGCGGCGGCGTCGCCGGTTTGGTCGCCCGTTGCGTAGCCCGCTCCGTCGCCCGGCACGACGTCGAGCGCCTTGCGCGCCGCTTTTGCGACGCGCGCCAGCGCACGACCCAGCGTCGCGCGGAAATCGCCGGCAGCGAAGAACGGCGGCCGCTCCGGCAGGACGCGCAGCAGCGCTTCGGAAAGCTCCGGCACGAGGGAGAAATCGAGCCTGTCGAGCAGCCCGGTATCGGCTTCGGTTCGCTCGTCGCCGGGCGGCAGCAGCTCGCCCAGCGTCGGCAGCGCGGCGCCGGCATCGTCGTCGAGGTGAATACCGTGTCCTTTCAGGGCCGCGGTGAGGTCGACGCCGCGCAGCGAAAAGACCAGGAAGGGATTGCCGTCGATCTCCCGGCTGAGCAGGTAGATCGCCGCCGCCAGGTGCTTGCACGGCACCGCCCAGTCCGGGCACGAGCAGTCCATCGCCAGATCCTGCCAGCGCGTCGGAAAAACGGCGACGCCCAGTTCGCCGGCCAGCGCCAGCAGCGCCGGATCGAGCTTGCCGTTGAGCATGCCGGCGATCAGCGCCGGGTCGGCGGCAATCCGCTCGAGCAGGCGAGTGACGTCGCGCGCGGCCATCGGCGGCACCGCGATGCTCACCCGGTACGGCCGCACGCGCGAGCCCTTGACGCTCGCGGCGATCGTGCCGCCGCTCACCGTCAGGTTCTTCACCGCCCCCTTGTTGGCATAGCTGCGCCCGCGCGGCAAGCGGTTGTCGTAGTCGATATGGGTCAGCGCGTCGAGCCACTGCTCGCCCCACCAGGTCTGGCCAAAGGCCGCGCGGCTTACCACGGGCTTGGCGCCGGCGTCGGTGCGGCAGGAAGGGAGGCGCGGGCTTTGTCCATGGCGGAATTCTTTCTCGTGGCGCTTCTTGTGCGCCGCAAAAAAAATCAGGGCGTGCGGTAGCGGGGATAGTCGATTTCAAGCTCCCGGCATTTTAGCGACGCGCGGGACGAACGGCTAGCGCCGCCACGGCGAGCGCAGCGAAGCAATCGAGGGCGTGGCAAGGCGCTCGAGGTGGCAATCGGCATGGCTTCCGCTGCGTTCTCCAGGTATAGCGAGGGCAGTGGTCGCCCGCCCGCCGGTTTGCTGGACTGCCGCGTCGCTACGCTCACTCGCAGTGACGGTCTGGAGTGCGTGGTGGGTGGCGGCGCTGGCGGGGCTGGAGCTGCCGCTCTGATGGCCAGGCCGCCTAAGTCACCGACAAGCCCCGCCCTCCGGCTCGACTCGCGATATTTTCAGCGCTGGCGCTGCCGTGTTGTCGGTGCGGGCACCGCATTGCCGGCAAGACGTTCTTCGAGAAAGGCACGTATTTCCTGCCAGGGAATCGTTTCACCAGAGGCCGCGATTCGGGCGTGGCGATTTTCGGCGACCTGACTGAAGTCCGCGCGCCGTTCTTCCTGCTCCGCCTTCACCGCAATGGCGGCGAGGATGAAAGCATGGGATGTTGTACCGGCATGTTTGGCGGCTTCGGCAACGCGAGCTTTGAGGCCTTTTGGCAAACGGATGGTTGTCAGTCGTGGGCATGGCTGACTCCAGTCGTTGCTTAGCGCGGCCGTTGGCCGCAACCAAAAGGAGGTGTCGCCCCCGATACCGCCGGATTTAATTTGCGAGGACAATATCCTCAACCCCACGTAGGAGGTAGACCACCGCACGGCAAGCGAGGCGACATGGACATTTTCCTCAAGAAGCACGAAGAGTCAATCCTGGGTGTGGTCGAAGGGTTCGACCGGATCATCTTCAAGGGCTACCTGACCTCGATGTTTCCGGATGGTGCGTTTGGCCGCTACCTGTCCAAGCGAGGCGTGCTGCTCAAGGATGCCGGGAAGTTCTTCGAAAGCGAAACCGAAACGCTCATCCAACACGCCAAGACGACCGCCGAAGAGGCGGGGCGTCCCTACCACTTTCTCGTCTCCGCGCACACGCACGCCAGCGGTCGATCGAAGGAAGCGATGGCCCGAGCCATCGCCGAGCAGGACGGCATCAGCGAAGGCCTGGTCTGCATCTTCTCGGTTCTCGAACCGTGCGTCTCGTTCGCCGTTGCCGGCAATCGCAAGACACAACGTCTGGAAGTCGTCCGGCGCAATCGCCGCTGCCTGCACCTGTACTGGTATCTGATCGACCCGGTTTTTGGCTGGATGCACGTGCGTATCCAGACCTGGGCGCCGTACGCCATTCAGATTTACGTCAATGGCCGCGAGTGGCTGTGTCGGCAACTGCCGCAAGTGGGTGTGGCCTTCGAGCGTAGCGACAACAAGATTCTCTGGGTGTCGGATTTCGAGGCCACGGCGGCACTCGCCGAGCAGTTCAATCACACCGACTGGCCGGCGTTCCTGATTCGCCAGGTGGCCCGCGTCAATCCGCTCTTGCCGGCCATCGCCGCGGCGAAGTTCGACGGCTACTGGTTCGGCATCGACCAGGCAGAAGTGGCCACCGATATCCTGTTCAAGTCCAGAGCCGATCTCGAACGGATCCACCAGCACCTCGTCCATGCCGCCATCACCGGCTTCGGCGCCACTGACGTCATGCGCTTTCTTGGCCAAAAACCTCATCACCTCTTCACGGGCGAAGTCGTGATCGACAGCAAGAAGCGGCCTGAAGGTTGCCGGATCAAGTTCCGTATCCGACGCAACTCCGTCAAACTTTACGATCATCTCAACGTCTTGAGAATCGAGACCACCCTCAACAATCCGGCAGAGTTCAAAATCCTCACCTCGTCCGAAAATGCCGAGGGTCAGGTCGTCTGCCGGTGGTCGCCGATGCGCAAAGGGGTCTCGAATTTCTGGCGCTACGCCGAAGTCGCTCACGGTGCCAACTCGCGCCTGATCGACGCCTTGGCCAATGCTCCCCTTCAAGGTCAGGCGATCGAGGCTATCGATCGCCTGTGCCGGTCACAGAGCAAGGCCGGTCGGCATGTCGCCGCTTTCAACCCGGTCACCGCGGAGAACGTCGCTCTGTTCACCTCGCTGCTGGCCGGCGAGTTCGCCATCAATGGCTTCCGCAACCGCGATCTCCAGGCCAAGCTTTACTCCGCCCCTCCCAACAACACGGCCGAAGGCAAGCGGCGCACGCATCGAACCAGCCGCCTGATCGCTAAACTGCGCGGCCATGGCTTGATCGCCAAGGTCACCAACTCTCGCCTCTACCGCGTCACGCAAAACGGCGTCAAAGCAATGTGGGCCGCCGTCCGCTGCCGCCGTATCGACTTTCCAGCCGCTTTCAACATGTCAGAATCATTCGCGCAATAGAGACAATTCCTGCGGGGGAATTTCATAAGCAAGAAACAACTGTAGCGCGTTCGTACTACAGCAAACCATCCAAAAGTCACCTACGCTTTTCCGCCGGCCGGTCATTTTCCTGTCAAGCAGTCTTCGAGACAGCCAGGGGAATACGTAGGTGGCCATGGTGGTTCATCCCCGCGCCTGCGGGGAACGCAAGCCAGAGCAGCGCGAAGCTATCCGAAAAAACGGTTCATCCCCGCGCCTGCGGGGAACGCTAGTCTGTAGCGCCTGGCGATGCTGTGACGCCACGGTTCATCCCCGCGCCTGCGGGGAACGCCGCTCGCATGGTGCGTCCGTTGCGTCCGAAGCCGGTTCATCCCCGCGCCTGCGGGGAACGCGGTATTCCGCAACGAACAGCGCCTGCCGACGATGGTTCATCCCCGCGCCTGCGGGGAACGCCCGTAATCGCGCCACGCGTCGCTCCGCTATAACGGTTCATCCCCGCGCCTGCGGGGAACGCAAAACCCATCATCTGGTGACCGCGCATATGGACGGTTCATCCCCGCGCCTGCGGGGAACGCCATCAAGACCACTGTGCACCGCAATCTGGTTGCGGTTCATCCCCGCGCCTGCGGGGAACGCGCGTTGTTTCAGTTCCTCAATTAATTCCGTGGCGGTTCATCCCCGCGCCTGCGGGGAACGCCACGGCGCAAAGCGCAGCATGTCCGCGTAGGGCGGTTCATCCCCGCGCCTGCGGGGAACGCAACGAGGGAAGCCACTACGAGCCGGCCGACTACGGTTCATCCCCGCGCCTGCGGGGAACGCGACCTTGCACCTCACGAACGTAGCCATGCCGACGGTTCATCCCCGCGCCTGCGGGGAACGCGATTGGCACCCTGTATAACCGTCGGCGATCCACGGTTCATCCCCGCGCCTGCGGGGAACGCTGGAATAGCAACATAACAACACCCCCGCTTAACGGTTCATCCCCGCGCCTGCGGGGAACGCGGCCGCTCCTGCCGCATCTACTGGAACAGTGACGGTTCATCCCCGCGCCTGCGGGGAACGCCGATGCCGGAACATCCCCGAAGAACTCGCCCGCGGTTCATCCCCGCGCCTGCGGGGAACGCGAGCGCCTCACAAGCGCGACCGCATCTGGATTCGGTTCATCCCCGCGCCTGCGGGGAACGCATGTGATCGCGCAGGCGGCGCAGATCGATGAACGGTTCATCCCCGCGCCTGCGGGGAACGCCTGATCGACTATCGCCTTAAAGCGCGGATCGACGGTTCATCCCCGCGCCTGCGGGGAACGCGGCGGCGGCCAGGGCGGTTTCCGCTTGTGCTGCGGTTCATCCCCGCGCCTGCGGGGAACGCTGGCTGCATCAACGCGTTGGCCCTGCAAACCGCGGTTCATCCCCGCGCCTGCGGGGAACGCCAGATACCGGGCTAGGTAAATCACGGATGCAGCGGTTCATCCCCGCGCCTGCGGGGAACGCCGATGCCTGCCGACCAGGTAGAAGTTACAATCCGGTTCATCCCCGCGCCTGCGGGGAACGCAGCGACGACGACAGTTTTTACCGACGCGTTACCGGTTCATCCCCGCGCCTGCGGGGAACGCCAGACACGGCCGCGGCGGGCGCGACTCCCGTGCGGTTCATCCCCGCGCCTGCGGGGAACGCGCCACGAAGATGTCGCGACGAGAGCAGGAGCGCGGTTCATCCCCGCGCCTGCGGGGAACGCTTTCGAAGGCAGACGCCAAAACGGCGGGCTTGCGGTTCATCCCCGCGCCTGCGGGGAACGCCAAGGCAGACTGGATCAAAAATGCAAGCAGCGCGGTTCATCCCCGCGCCTGCGGGGAACGCGCCAGCCCGAAAAAGCCGGTCTGTCATGCCTCCGGTTCATCCCCGCGCCTGCGGGGAACGCACGCTGCCAGGCATTCCGTGACAATGAGGCCGCGGTTCATCCCCGCGCCTGCGGGGAACGCCGGCGCAGACGGTAGTGTGTCCGAGTAGCAGGCGGTTCATCCCCGCGCCTGCGGGGAACGCCAATTCGGACACGGTGAAACGAAGGCTACGTGCGGTTCATCCCCGCGCCTGCGGGGAACGCCGCCGGACCGACGATAACCAGAAACCCGACCACGGTTCATCCCCGCGCCTGCGGGGAACGCGACGGCTTTGAGACCGTTGGTCATCGGGATGGCGGTTCATCCCCGCGCCTGCGGGGAACGCATGTGGATAGTTTGGAACGTTCCAATCGGGAGCGGTTCATCCCCGCGCCTGCGGGGAACGCGTGTGATGTGCCAGGCGGCAGGTAAGGTGATCTCTATGAATATTCATACCGTGCAGGCCGGTCGGATCAGGATGTCCCACTTCGGTAGAAGTGGGTTTCGTGCCAGCCTGGACTCGACAGCTTGCATGGCATCCTTGGCCACGGTGATTCCTTTTTCATAGACCGTGCGGCTCAGTTCGACGACGGGATGAACGCCTTTCCAGGTCATGCTCTTGGCCCACTCCAGCATCGTTTGGGTGTCGGTCAGCTTGGCGCCGTTCCAGTGCTTTTCCAGGATTCCCCAGCAACGCTCCACAGGATTGTATTTGCTGTGGTACGGCGGATAGTACAAGAGGCGGATGGACTTGCCGATGTGATCGGCAAACTCGACGATTCGCTTGAGAAATTGCGTGGGTCGTAAGCGTCCAGCCCGCCCATCTGTAATTCGACGTCGATCTGCTTCAACCTCAATGTTTTCGAGGGGAGGCAAAAATGGACAAAGATGCAGAGCGGGAAAGGTACTGGGAACGGCATGTGGGCGCCTGGCGCGCGAGCGGGGAGACGCAGAGAGCGTACTGTGACCGGCACGGGCTAAAGAACCATTCGCTGAGTTACTGGCACCTGCGCCTGGCAAGAGGGACAAACGCGCAGGAAGGAAGCGCTTCGCTGACACTGATTCCCGCGGTACGGGTTCCGGAGGTGGCGGCTTCGCTGCCGAGCCTGTCGCTCACCATCGCCAACGGCTGGCGCCTTGAATTTGCGGGTCTGCCTCCCGCCGTTTGGCTGGCAGAGCTTTGCGGAAGACGCTCATGATCGCGCCCACGCCGCTCACCCCGCCGTCGGCAGGTATCTGGCTGGCGATTGAACCGGTGGACATGCGTCTGGGCATCGATGGCCTTTCCGCCCGCATCCAGGCCAACCTCGGGCGCTCCCCGTGTGATGGCACCGCCTATGCGTTTACCAATCGCAAGCGCAGCCGTCTCAAACTACTGGTCTGGGACGGCACCGGCGTCTGGCTATCGCAACGGCGGCTGCATCGGGGAAGCTTCACCTGGCCCCAGGCTGGCGACCGGGTATTCGCTCTGACGCCGGGACAATGGCAGTGGCTGATCGCCGGTGTCGACTGGCAACGGCGTGACGCTCCCGCACCGGCGCATTGGCAGGTCTAGCAGCCCGCAGGTTTCCGAAAAAAGTCATGCAAAAACGGTCACTTGCCTACGTTCATAGCCATCCGTTTGGTATAATCCGTCATGGATTTCGCCACCGAACTTGCCGCTTTTGACCCCTCGCCAGAACTGCTGGCGTGGATGGAGAAGCGGGTCGGTGGCTTGCTCGAAGAAGCACGCAGCAGCGCCACCGCGATTCACTGGCGCGACGTCAAGATCGAGAAACTCACCCTCGAACTGGCGTATTTGCGGCGGATGAAATTCGGCGTCAAGAGCGAAACCTTCGTCGCGGCTGAACGCGATCTCTTCGATGAAACCCTGGCCGCGGATCTGGCCGCCTGCGAAGCGCGCTTGGCCGAAGAGCGCGAAGCGGCCGAAATGGGGCCGCATCAGCCGCCACCCGAGAAGCCCAAGCGCGAACGCGCGGGCCGTCAGCCCTTGCCCGCCCACCTGCCACGTATCGAGCACCGGCACGAGCCCGAGGTGTGCACCTGCGGTGAATGTGGCCAAGCGCTGGTACTGATCGGCGAAGACGTGACCGAGAAGCTCAATATCGTTCCCGCGGAGTTCTTCGTCGATCGCCACATCTATCCCAAATACGCCTGCCGACCCTGCGCAACCGTGACAGCGGCAGTGGCCGAACCGTCGGTGATCGATGGCGGCCTGGCCACACCGGCCTTGCTGGCCTGGGTCATGGTCAGCAAGTACACCGACCATCTGCCGCTCTATCGTCTGGAACAGCAGGCAGCTCGCTCCGGGGTGGTGCTGGCTCGTTCGACCCTGGCCGACTGGGTGGGTCGCATCGGCGTCGCGCTCGAACCGCTCGGCGACCGCCTCGCCGAATTGCTGCGCCAAGGCCTGATGCTGCATGCCGATGAGACCCCGGTGCGCCAACTGGACCCCGGGAAGGGAAAAACAAAACACGCTTATCTCTGGGCCTACCGCAGCAATTCGCTGGGTAATGATCCGCCGATCGTCATCTTCGACTATCAGGCTGGCCGGGGCGGCGTGCACGCGGCGAATTTCCTGGGCGACTGGACAGGGGCCCTGATGGTCGATGACTTCGCCGGTTACAAGAGGCTGTTTCGGGGCCAGGCGATCGAACTGGCCTGCATGGCGCATGCCCGTCGCAAGTTCTTCGACCTTCATAAGGCCAACGGCAGCCCCATCGCCGCGGAGGCGCTGCGTCGAATCGGTGAGCTCTATGCGATCGAGGCCCAGGCCAAGGGGAATACGGTGGAGGTACGAGCGTTGCTGCGCCAGGCACACAGTCAGCCGCTGCTCAAGGCCCTGAACCTGTGGATGGTGCACACGCGCCAATCGGTGGCCAACGGTGGCGCCCTGGCCAAGGCCATCGACTACAGTCTGAAGCGCTGGTCGGCCTTCGCCCGGTATGCGGAGAACGGCATCTACCCCATCGACAACAACCCCGTCGAAAACGCCATCCGTCCGATTTGTCTTGGGAAAAAGAACTGGCTGTTCGCGGGGTCCGAAGCCGCCGGAAAACGAGCAGCGGTGATTCAGTCCTTGCTGCAGACCGCCTGCCTGAACGGCATCGAGCCCATGGCCTGGCTTACTGACACGCTGGAAAAACTTCCCACCTGGCCCAATCGCCGCCTCGACGAATTGTTGCCAATCAAACTGCCTGCCTGATCTGCACAAGAGTAGGTGGGTGCGCTGCACGCTTACCGTGCGTCGGCCATTGCTCTCCGGTCCGTTATCAGCCTTGATTTGGACGTGTGTGACGCGAGCACATTCCTCGGGCGCTTGCCTCTCCCACCACGCGTAGAGGCTGTCGATGATGAAATCGCTGGTCTTCGCCGAGCTTCCGAAGGACAAGTGGAGGCGCCCACTGTCTTCGTCGACGATACCAAACGGCGTGTGCTTCTCTTCGCATCCCATGTCGTGATCCGCCGCATGGTTGTCGCCCCGCGTCTGGCCACCTCGCGAGTAGTTGCCAATATTCACCGTCGCCTTGCAGTCCATGCTTACGCGCATGACGGTTTCGCCTTGGCAATCTCGGTCATGCTCCCGGATATTGGCGAAGATGGCGTCGGTTTCGGGGACTTTTTTTGGGGTTTGGCCTTGAGCACCGGACGCAGCCGGTACCCGTTGCGGTTCAGTACTTTCGACATGCCGCTTCGTGACGGCAGCACGTCGTCGGCAAAATCCCGCGCTCGCAACTGCTTGATGGCTTCCTCGGCCGTCAAGCGGGTAAACGACAAAGTCGTGCGAAAAGTCGGATCTTGTTGGGCATGACATTCCGCCAGTTCCCAGAGAGCTTGCGCTACCTCCGGGTGTTTCTCCTCCCACAATTTCGCGCCGCAGCGGAACGTGTGGAGCCCCAGACAAACAATCCCCGTACGCTTCTCATGTAGACCAAGCTGCACCGTCTGCCGACTCCATCCGAAAACGTCCTCCGCACGCCGAGCATTGCCCCCGCAGTATTTCAGCGTCATCTCCGCCTGAAACACCCTACGGTCCGCCCCCGTCATCTTGCTCGCAGCAAGCTGGATATCTTCAATGTGGACGGCTTCAACAGAAACCTTGCTTTCAGCTACCGTGGAGACCCTCATTAGCAACACCTCTAACCTCATAATCTACTGGAAGTATCGCATACAACGGTATGAACAATATAAGAGATCACCTAAGGTAACTCGGTTCATCCCCGCGCCTGCGGGGAACGCGGAATCCTGGCCGGTATGACCGGGGGGACAATCGGTTCATCCCCGCGCCTGCGGGGAACGCACAGAAGGCGCGCATCGTAGATGGAAACCGGCCGGTTCATCCCCGCGCCTGCGGGGAACGCACCAGTCGCCTACTGTTCATCGGGATGTGGAACGGTTCATCCCCGCGCCTGCGGGGAACGCAATACCCTGGCTGACCGACTTCCACCCGTCCACGGTTCATCCCCGCGCCTGCGGGGAACGCCGAAAGCGAGCGGTTAAGCGCCTCTCTGGCGCCGGTTCATCCCCGCGCCTGCGGGGAACGCAACCCGCATGCTCAGGCGCCAGGCTTGGTCGACGGTTCATCCCCGCGCCTGCGGGGAACGCGAGCGCCCCATCACGCACAAGGGCCCGACCGACGGTTCATCCCCGCGCCTGCGGGGAACGCGCCCAGAAAGCCGGCGAAGAAGCGCAAAAGCTCGGTTCATCCCCGCGCCTGCGGGGAACGCGAAGCCCAATGGGCGACCGACGGCTATTTCGCCGGTTCATCCCCGCGCCTGCGGGGAACGCGCCAGAGTAGGAGCGGCCAGCCATCATTCGTCGGGTTCATCCCCGCGCCTGCGGGGAACGCCAAGGAATCACCGCCGCCACCGTCGCCAGTGACGGTTCATCCCCGCGCCTGCGGGGAACGCGCGATGCTCTACTCTGACAGCTTCGACAGATACGGTTCATCCCCGCGCCTGCGGGGAACGCAGCTCAACCAGATCTACAAAGCCATCAACCGGCGGTTCATCCCCGCGCCTGCGGGGAACGCCTGATAATCGCCGAATGTTGACAGCTTGTTGTCGGTTCATCCCCGCGCCTGCGGGGAACGCAAAAAAGTCGGGCCGACTACTACGCGCGGCTCCGGTTCATCCCCGCGCCTGCGGGGAACGCGCACAAAGCTTGTCGAGTTGAGCAAGCTGAACCGGTTCATCCCCGCGCCTGCGGGGAACGCTGAAGTTGAACGAGGGCAAAGCCCTCAACGCTCGGTTCATCCCCGCGCCTGCGGGGAACGCTCGCGCGCTGAAACTCGGAAGCCGGCCGCGGCCGGTTCATCCCCGCGCCTGCGGGGAACGCCGCCGCGCCGACCGGAACCGGGTTGTTTACGGCGGTTCATCCCCGCGCCTGCGGGGAACGCGCCGACCCGCTGAAGCTGGCCGCCCAGAGCATCGGTTCATCCCCGCGCCTGCGGGGAACGCGCCCGGCCGACCCAAAGCCCGCTTGCTCTGGACGGTTCATCCCCGCGCCTGCGGGGAACGCACAGGCGCGCGGGTGCCCGATCACGTCGCGGCCGGTTCATCCCCGCGCCTGCGGGGAACGCAGTTGCTTGCCCTTTTCGTACACACGCACAAACGGTTCATCCCCGCGCCTGCGGGGAACGCAATGCGCTGACATGTTAGAGGACTACATGCACCGGTTCATCCCCGCGCCTGCGGGGAACGCTCTGCATCACGGCGAATAACGAGGCCGCGCAGCGGTTCATCCCCGCGCCTGCGGGGAACGCGGTGTTGCTGCTGACGACGCCGGCGCGGGTGGCGGTTCATCCCCGCGCCTGCGGGGAACGCAGACCTTCGATATACGCATACACCTTGCGATTCGGTTCATCCCCGCGCCTGCGGGGAACGCTCAACGGATGTTAGCTCCCCGGCAATGCTACCCGGTTCATCCCCGCGCCTGCGGGGAACGCATTGACCGTCGGAGGGCAGACAAAGCTTAACGCGGTTCATCCCCGCGCCTGCGGGGAACGCGCGCCCCCGCCGATGGTGACCGCCCAGCCACCCGGTTCATCCCCGCGCCTGCGGGGAACGCACTTTCTCCGTGTAACCCAAAAGCTCGTTGGTCGGTTCATCCCCGCGCCTGCGGGGAACGCGCTTCCTCTGGTTCAAGCTCGCCAGAGCCTACCGGTTCATCCCCGCGCCTGCGGGGAACGCTTGTCGTGATCTTTTCCATTTTTGAATCTCCACGGTTCATCCCCGCGCCTGCGGGGAACGCACCAACGGACGCACGCCCGGACGCTGCAAACCCGGTTCATCCCCGCGCCTGCGGGGAACGCCCGTCCGCCAACGCGCGCGCGCGCCTTCCTCTCGGTTCATCCCCGCGCCTGCGGGGAACGCTGGCAGCCGACGCTGACGCGCTCGGCGAGCTGCGGTTCATCCCCGCGCCTGCGGGGAACGCGTAGAGGCGCTGGCGACCGCCGCGGATGCCGACGGTTCATCCCCGCGCCTGCGGGGAACGCGAGTGGTTCGCCACCGCCTGGCTCACTCCCATCGGTTCATCCCCGCGCCTGCGGGGAACGCTGCATCAGCTGTACGGCATCGCGCAGAGCGGCCGGTTCATCCCCGCGCCTGCGGGGAACGCCTCACCGGCCCCTGGCTGATGTGTGGCGGCGCCGGTTCATCCCCGCGCCTGCGGGGAACGCGAACGAGAAATAACTGGGCAGGCGCTGCGTCTGCGGTTCATCCCCGCGCCTGCGGGGAACGCAACATGGTGGCCACCACCCTTCGCCCGCAGGACGGTTCATCCCCGCGCCTGCGGGGAACGCATCAGGGGAGTATATTCCATTAGCTCCTATGTCGGTTCATCCCCGCGCCTGCGGGGAACGCGACGTCGTCTTCGGCCGCAACATCGGCGACCACGGTTCATCCCCGCGCCTGCGGGGAACGCGGCGGAGGGTGAGACGGTCGCGGCGGGTTTTTGCGGTTCATCCCCGCGCCTGCGGGGAACGCTAGTTGGTCTCCCGTTTGTCAAGCGGCGACCGCGGTTCATCCCCGCGCCTGCGGGGAACGCGGTAGGGGCCGCGCGGAATGTCTATCTACGCACGGTTCATCCCCGCGCCTGCGGGGAACGCGGTTCTGGCGACGGGCCGACAGAATTGAGCGTCGGTTCATCCCCGCGCCTGCGGGGAACGCGAAGCACTGGCAAGCGTAGGCTTGGACAATCGCGGTTCATCCCCGCGCCTGCGGGGAACGCGTCTGCAGACGTCGCGCAGAGATTGGTGCCGCCGGTTCATCCCCGCGCCTGCGGGGAACGCACAGGCGCGCGGGTGCCCGATCACGTCGCCGCCGGTTCATCCCCGCGCCTGCGGGGAACGCGAGATAGACGAAACATGACTGGTTGATTGCCGCGGTTCATCCCCGCGCCTGCGGGGAACGCGATATCGCCCACGGCCTGGCCAACGAATGCCGCGGTTCATCCCCGCGCCTGCGGGGAACGCTGCTGCTGCGGCGGCGGCGGCCCCCGGCCGACCGGTTCATCCCCGCGCCTGCGGGGAACGCAAGACGACGTCGGCGAGGGTGGCGCCGCTTTTCGGTTCATCCCCGCGCCTGCGGGGAACGCTGCTGCGGCGGCGGCGGCGGCCCCCGGCCGACCGGTTCATCCCCGCGCCTGCGGGGAACGCCGTGGTGTGGCTGGCGCTGGCGGCGTAGGAGTCGGTTCATCCCCGCGCCTGCGGGGAACGCTTTGTGCACGACAGATGTAACCGGTAACTCTGCGGCGTTCTTCCCAGGCGCGGCGCTGGCGTCGACAATTTCCTCATTGACACGCGAGAAGATGAGGAGGTCAAGATGGCAACGAATCAAGAGAGCCGGCGGGCACGGCGTAGCGCGGACGAGTGGCGGCAGGTGCTGTCGCGATTTTTTGGCAGCGGTTTGGCGGTGGAGGCCTTCTGCAATCGCGAAGGCATCAGCGATACCAGCTTCTACCGGTGGCGCAGCCGACTGGGCGCGCCGATGGGCCGATGCGACGCCTTGGTCAACTCGGCGTCGACAGGCTTCGTCGATGTCGGCCCGCTGCAAAGCGAAACCGGGCGGTCGGGACGTATCGAGCTGACCCTGGATCTCGGCGGCGGCCTGCAGCTACACCTGGTGCGCGGCTGATGTTCTTCCCCGAAGGCCAGATCCGGGTACATGTTTATGGCCGCCCCGTCGACCTGCGCAACTCCTTCGACGGCCTGTACGCACTGACTCGCCACGCGCTCGGTCAGGACCCCTTGAGCGGACAGCTGTTTGCCTTCTTCAACCGCCGCGCCACGCAGGTGAAGGTCCTCTACTGGGATCGCACGGGTTTCTGCTTGTGGGCCAAGCGCCTCGAAGCCGGTCGCTTCGTCTCCGACTGGTCGAAGGTGAGCACCCGGGAAATCGACTGGACCGGCCTGAAACTACTCCTGGAAGGCATCGAGCCCAAGCGCTTCAAGAAGCGTTATCAGCACCCGAAAAACAGCAAGAAATGTACATAAAATGTATGTTAAACAGCGTCTTGAAGACGACTCTCGCGGTATAATAGCGGCATGAATCCGGCGCTTGCGATCCCTTTCCCAAGCCTCGACGAGGCGGCCGCACTGACCCCGCAACAGATCGTCGAACTGATCGGCGCCCTGCGCCAGGAAGTCACCGCCCTCAAACAGCAACTCGACTGGTTCAAGCGCCAGCTCTTCGGGCAGAAGAGCGAACGACGCATCGAGACCGGGCCGAATGGCCAGATGACTTTCGGCGAGTTGCTCACCCAGCCGACGCTACCAGCGCCCCCAGGCCAGCCGGTGGCCGCCCACACCCGCAAGCCGGCAACCCGGACCCGGGATGACGAGGCGGTTCCTTTCTTCGACGAGACGCGGGTGCCGGTCGAAGTGATCGAGCTCCATGCTCCGGAAACCGACGGCTTGGGTCCGGAAGACTATGAGGTGATCAGCCACAAGGAAAGCTATCGCCTGGCGCAACGGCCGGGAAGCTACGTGGTGATCAAGTATCGGCGGCCGGTGGTCAAGATCAAGGCCAGCGAAGCGCTCGTCTGCGCTGCCGCACCGGCCGGGGTGATCGACGGCAGCCGGGCCGACGTGAGCTTCGTTGCCGGCTTGCTGCTCGACAAGTTTGCCTACCACCTGCCGCTGTATCGCCAGCACCAGCGCCTCGCCGACGCCGGGATCACGGTCAGTCGGCCCTGGCTGACACAGATCGCGCAACAGGGCATCGCCCTGCTCGAACCGATCTACGAGGCCCAGTTCGCCTCGATTCGCGAGTCACGCGTCAAGGCCATGGACGAGACGCCGATCAAGGCCGGACAGGCGGGACCGGGCAAGCTGAAGAAAGCCTTCTTCTGGCCAGTCTATGGCGAACTGGACGAAATCTGTTTCCCGTTCTTCCCGAGCCGGGAGATCAAACACGTCGAGGCGGCGCTGGGACTGACGCCCGCCGAGCGGGCGGTCTTGTTGTCGGATGGCTACCACGCCTATGCGCACTATGCGACCAGGACCGGGATCACCCATGCCCAGTGCTGGACGCATACCCGCCGCAACTTCTTCGAGGCACAAACCGTCGAGCCGGAAGCGGCGGGCCAGGCGCTGGAACTGATCGGTGCGCTCTATCAAGTGGAAGAATCCATCCGGGAAGAGAAGCTCTCTGGCGCCGGCAAGCGGGACTATCGCCTGGCGCATGCCAAGCCGATCGTCGAGCGCTTCTTCGCCTGGATCGGCGAACGCTTCGCGGCCCAAGGACTGCTCCCCAGCAATCCGCTGACCAAGGCGCTTGCCTATGCGCGCGACCGACGATACGGACTGGAGGTCTTCCTCACCGACCCGGACGTGCCGATCGATACCAACCACCTTGAGCGTGCCTTGCGCGTGATCCCGATGGGGCGCCGCAATTGGCTGTTCTGTTGGACCGAACTGGGCGCCAGGCAGGTGGGGATCATCCACAGCCTGATCGCCACCTGTCGATTGCACCAGATCGACCCGTACGACTATCTGGTCGATGTGCTACAGCGCGTCGGCCAGCATCCGGCAGAGCGCGTCCGGGAACTCACGCCTCGTCTCTGGAAGCAGCTCTTCGCTGCCGATCCACTTCGCACGCCTTTGTACCGCCTCGGCACGTAGGGCCTGACGCCGCGTAGTTACCGCTTACTCCCAATTAGCGGTTCATCCCCGCGCCTGCGGGGAACGCGGTTTCGTGGCGTATTTCAGCCATGGGTCGCGCGGTTCATCCCCGCGCCTGCGGGGAACGCATTCCGCAAATGCGGGAAGCATGACAGACCGGCGGTTCATCCCCGCGCCTGCGGGGAACGCTTTCAGGAGCGGGGCACTTTGCCCAGGCGCCGCGGTTCATCCCCGCGCCTGCGGGGAACGCCGGCCATCCTTTCCGGTGGTCTGCTCTATGACCGGTTCATCCCCGCGCCTGCGGGGAACGCCTTGGCAGCCTGCAGTCCGTCGCCGGCAAAACCGGTTCATCCCCGCGCCTGCGGGGAACGCGGAATCCTGGCAGGTATGACCGGGGGGACAATCGGTTCATCCCCGCGCCTGCGGGGAACGCATTGTGCGGGTCGAGAATAAGTGGGGTTCCCACGGTTCATCCCCGCGCCTGCGGGGAACGCGGGATCTCCTGCTAACAGTGCCACTAATCTAGCGGTTCATCCCCGCGCCTGCGGGGAACGCGCGGCGTATTGGCGGCAAGTCGGTGTCAAGGTCGGTTCATCCCCGCGCCTGCGGGGAACGCGTAATATTGCTGATGCTCGACAGAACTCGGCGCGGTTCATCCCCGCGCCTGCGGGGAACGCGGCATAAGCCAGCGCATACCGCCTGCCCACTTCGGTTCATCCCCGCGCCTGCGGGGAACGCCCGCTGGACCTCAGCTTCGCCGCAATCCCGTACGGTTCATCCCCGCGCCTGCGGGGAACGCGACGGCTGTTCATCAACAGCCTCTCATCCCTGCGGTTCATCCCCGCGCCTGCGGGGAACGCGGCGCCGACATCAGCAGCGATGTCGACCGCTCCGGTTCATCCCCGCGCCTGCGGGGAACGCGGCTGCGCGGCGAATCTCCAGCGCCAGCCCGTACGGTTCATCCCCGCGCCTGCGGGGAACGCGCTTCGACGCCGGGCTTGATGTAGGCGCCGGTCGGTTCATCCCCGCGCCTGCGGGGAACGCGGTTGCGGTGGATGCTCTGGTTTTCCGTGGGTCGGTTCATCCCCGCGCCTGCGGGGAACGCTATGACAGCATTACAAATCGCCTACTCCTGTGCGGTTCATCCCCGCGCCTGCGGGGAACGCTGACGCAGGCAGCGCAGGATCGCGCACTCAAGCGGTTCATCCCCGCGCCTGCGGGGAACGCGCCTCAAACTTTGCGCGCTGCTCTTCCAAAACCGGTTCATCCCCGCGCCTGCGGGGAACGCACTTCCTCTATCTCCATGAGTTTTAATGGAAATATCAGCCCTTCAAAATCCACCAACGAAACGGCATGCAAACGCCATTTCCCGAGTTGTTAAAGATCACCTCCCGTGGCTTCGGGAAAAAAGCTAACCAAGCGTACGCCATCAATCTCCGCTGGTACCCGACGATTCGCTCCGAGCGTTTCAAACTCGAACCCTGATTCGGTGTTGGCGCGCCAAACCATCACTGCATTCCCGTCTTCGATGCCTTGCCCGACTTGCTCCCAGATGACCTCCCGTACTCGTCTGGAATAGTTGCCTACGTAGACACCAGCCCGCACTTCGAGCAGCCAGATTGCCAATCGGCCGCGCAGACGTGGCGGCGCGTTTTCAAGAACGATGACCAGCATCGCCCAGGCTCTCGGGGTTGGGAATAGCGGGAGCAACCGCGTCGGCTGGCGCCGCCGGCCGCGGAATCTCGCCGGCAGCGAGGATCATCTCAATATCTGGAATGATGCGGTCCAGCAGCTTCGTCTGCCGGAACATGTCGCGGCACGCCAACCGCACGGCACGCTCGGCATTCGGCGGCGGGTGAGCGGCTACCTGGAAGGCCGCGGGCACTACGGTCTCAAACTTGTAGATGTCGGCCACATCGTAGACAAACGATAAGGGTTTGCCGGTATGGATGAAGCCCACGGCAGGCGCGTAGCCGGCAGCGAGTACAGCGGCTTCGGTCACGCCGTAGAGTGCGGCAGTCGCGGATGACAAGCAACGGTTCGGCAAATCCGACACATCCCAGTTCTCCGGGTTGTAGTCTCGCCCGCTCCACTTGACGCCAAACTTCTGCGCCAGCAACTGATAGCTGCGCCGTACGCGCGCGCCTTCAATACCGCGCAGCTGTTCGACGCTGCGCCGAGCTGGCGGCTCCTCGCCAAAACGAATCGCGTACATCTTGCGAACTACCTTCAGCCGAAGGACCTCGTCAAGCGCAAGTTTGGCCTGATACAGCAGGCGGTCAGCGCGGGCACCGCCGGGTTGTCCCGCCGAATAAAGGCGTACCCCCGCTTCGCCTACCCACACCAACAATGTGCCAACTCGCGCCGCCAAGGCCGCGGCAGCGTGCGAGACACGTGTGCCTGGCTCCAGCATGATGCAGGCAACGCCGCCGACCGGGATGTGCGTGAGCACAGGTCGCACGCGCAATCCTTGCTGATCCACTCGTACGAATGCGCCATCAACAACGTCAATCTCGCCCCGTTCGACGAAAACGACTGACAAGCGCTCCTTGATCGGGATGGGCTTAAGGGGTGGCAGCATTGCGGAAATCCGACACTACCCGCGGCGAGCCGACATAGGCGCTGTCGGGATTCGGGAGCGCACCACTGGGCCTTGGCTGTTCGCAGGCGCGACGTGCTGGCGCACCGTAAAGTCAGCTGGCGAGTTCCTCAAGCACGAGCAGCCAGCCGACCGCAGATCGTCAGCGTCGGTCACGTCCCGTGGCCCAAGCGCGTTTGGTCGGAGAACCAAACCATCATGCACCGCGTACCAGCAAGAGGCCGCAGCCAAACGCCTTCGCATGCCCGATCCCAGCGCACAAGGTCGCCGAGAACGCCTCGGGATCAGTCACTCGCAACTCGCCAGAGAAATCTACGGTACTGAACCGTAGACGGCCGCGCTTTTCCGCGTGTTGCGCATAACTCTCCACCAACAGGCTCTCCATCGCGATTTCGAAACCCGAGCGTGCCCCCCTGGCGAGCAGCCATTGCCCACAGCAATCGCTTACCAGCTCATAGAGCGCCGGCTTATCTTGGCCGCGCCAATCCTGCCAACGGGCAAGGCCACGTTCGGCAAGCAAGATTTTCTTCCGCTGCATCACCACATCGTGACGGGCGGACTTGCCATCCGAACTGATCGTTACGACCGGATTGGCCCGCAACTCAAAGCGCCAATGCGTGCCGGTAGCGGGTCGGGGTGCATATTCCCGAGTCTGGACAAGCCATGCGTCGTTCAGGAGTTGGGGAGCACGTTTCGATACAACGTAGAAACGTGGGAAGCCGTTTGTATCCATCCGGCGAAATAAAAAGTCTCTTGGCGAGCCTTTCTCGGCCGGGAAAAAGCGCCACAACCATTGATGCTCCGAGTAAGGGCCGGCAGCCCACAGCTGTGCTGCCTCGCGCTCTCGGCCGGATGAAGGCGAAATCATCGAGAAGTACATGGTCAGCCCCCTTCCTTCCGCAGCCAGACATGCTCGGTGCGATCGCCAAACTGCCAGCCCTTGCGACGGATCACACGGTCTTTACGTGGTGCGCTTAGATCTGGCCTTACACCGGCAGTGACGCCCTCTGACCATGCGATTCGCACTACCGGAGCGATGTCCTCGAAAGGCGCGCGGCCGCGCTTAACTGGATGTGCCGCTCGCTCCTGTTCAAGCTGCGCCAGATACGCGTCGAATGCAGCCCGCGCCGAATCGGTATTGATCACTTGCGGATGTAGTGGGGCGGCTGGCGGGCACGATTTTCGCCCCAGATAAAGGACGTAGCGCGGTGATCGCAAAGCGTCGGCCAAGGCACCCAGAGTGTGCGGTGCATCAAGCAGCGCTTGAACCGCCACCAGGCACGCGGCATCTTGCCGGTAGTCGCGTGTTGACAGGATGGTATGCAACTCATGCTTTGGCACAGCCAATTGCTCACGTCTTGTCGCCTGCGGCCGGCCCTTCAGCGTGCTGCGCCCCGGCACCTGCGCGGTGTGATAGTCCCGGAGCAAACTGCCCCCGTCTTGCACGCCGACAGCGAAGCCATAACCCTGCTTGAGTGCCGTCAGGGTCGACTCGTCCTCGCGCCGGATGCCGAGTGCGGCAGCGAGCAGGCCGAGCAAGGCCGACTCGCCGGGGTACTCATGACTGCCACGATGCTCGCCCACCGCAGTGCCACCCCAGGACGCCAGCGGTGCGTGCAATTGAAAGATCAGGAACTCCACGGCCGTCAACTCTGAACAAAGGCAACAAGTTCTGGCAACGTACCTTCTCCGGCCTCGACGTCAATTTCGTAGCGCAGCTCCGCGCACTCGCCATACACCTTGTCGAAGTTCTTATAGCGCGTCCTGATGGCCTCCACCGCCACTCCCAGCATGTTCTGGTCGCCGTACGGCGTGATTGGCTTGAGGAAGGCTTGCGCAAGTGAGCGCGGTTGCTGATCACCTTTTTCGGCCAGAACGTAACTGGCATAGGCGCGTGACGCAAAGCTGTTCTGCATCCCGGTCGGCGATACTCTGGTCACCGCGTTGAGCAGGGCGTCCAGCGCTTTGTTTGTCAGCGCCTCGTCGTCGCCGAGGTTCTCTTGCAGCAATTCCCGGTTGACGCACAGATAGAGGTAGAACAGACCAGCGCCATAGCCGCGCTCACCAATATGCGAAGCACCACTGTCGTCCTGCCCATCGTTCAGGTCATCGACGGCGACGAAGTAGTCGTCCTCGACAGCGGCTTTGTGTACCGTAATCGCATGCGAAACCTGCACGGCTGCCTCGACGTTGAATGCTGGCGAATCGGCTAGCATGCGGCCAAACATGGCGATGTCGACAGCATGTCGGGGTTTGCTCAGCAGGGCCAACTCGCTTTCGGTAGGGGCGCTTCCACGCTCGGCACACGTCGCAGCAAGAGTGTTTATCGCGGCTATTTCTTCAGGGCTGAAATGGGCGAGTTGTTCGATTTCCAGATCCTCTTCCTTCTCCGTCTTCTTGTCCGACTTGAGCTTCCCGAAGCGAGCGGCGATGGCCTTCGTCCATTCCCGCGCCGCTTTTTCAGCAATGCCGGCTTTCTTGAGTGTTTGAAAGACCTCCTTGCCCATCCATTTGGTGCGCGTACCTAGATTTCCGGCGAGAGAAGTTTCGAAGATATCGGATGTTCGCCACGCTCGCTTCTGACTTTGCGACGAGAGACGCAAGCGCATCGCGCCACCCATCAGAGCGGTTTTCGGGCGACCGGTATCGTCGCGATTCAGGTTGGACGGTGGGTAGCTGGTCAGTACGTGAAGCTGAAGAAAGCGGGACATGGCGTGGATTCCTGGAAAGAGTTGAGAACAAAATCAGCGAGCGGTTTCTTCGGGCCAGTCATAACCGTAGGCCCACTTTTTCTTGACCTCATCACCCCAGTGCATCAGGTCATTGGCCAGTACGATGATGTCGACGCCGCCCATCAAAGGCAGCACGCGCCGAACGCCCGAAAATAGCGAATCGGAATCGGGCGACTCCAGCAATCGCTGGAAGCGCAGCTCACTGACGGGCGGACGATCCTCGCCCGGGGCACGCTGGCTCATGGCCAGGGCTGGCGGCCGAACGTCGTGCGCCTTGACATGCGCCAGTACGCCAACGACGAGGGCAAAGCGATCCCTTTCCCACCCCTTCCAGTTCGGTGCGCCAAGCCGCCGGCACAAGCGCTGATACGCAGGGCTAAGCGCGATCTCAGTTAATGAGGATGCCCGCCGCAGTACCGCGCGGCTCGCTCGGTCTTTCTCCAAGCCTTGCCACCATTCGAACAAGACCTTCCCGAGTCCTTCGCCTATCGTGAAGTAGATAGCCATGCGGTTCCCCTTAGATGCTGGCCGCTTGTGCGGCCGGTTTTCGTGACTTTGGTTTTTCGGTGGCGAGTGACGGAAGGAAAAGCGCCTGGCGTATCTTCGGCCCGTGGATGTTCCTCTTCAATTGTCGGAAGGCCTTGGCTACACGTTGCGGCCTTTGCCGTTCGACTTGGCCGGCACCAACGAAGACGGTGTCGAACAGCCTGACGACCGTGGTTATCAGTACCCGGTGCCATCTCTCACGAACGGCGAGCATATCGCCTTCGAGATTCTGCCGGGCGAGATCGATAAGGTTGCGCAATTGGCCATAAAACGCTGCTTCGGTGCTGCTCCAGAAAGTCGCATCGATCGCGCTGAAATCCCCGCGCGCTTCTGAACCGAACCAGGCATCCTTGACTGCCGATCGCAGATAGAACGCTACCAGGTCTGCACCCGCAAGCCAGATATCCACTTGCGACCCAACCCAATCCTGAGCATCCGCATCGCAGTCAGCCAGGCCGTAAAGCGGCAAGGTCGCTTCGTACCAGCAACGTGCTTTCATATTGTCCATGTCGTAACCGAAAGCCCACAGGCGCAACTGCCCGCGACGGTCGGCAAGCGCATGTTGCACAACGCTGGCGCAACGCTGTTTCTTTTTGTCCGCCGCTTGGCCGAGCGTCCAGGCCAACCAGTGACGATAAGCAAAGCCACCGGGCTGAGGATGCATCGGCAGCCATCCCTGCTTGGCCTCGTAGTACGGCGACAGCGGGTGATTCCAGGGTCCCTTGTAGTTGAAACCGTAGTTCTTGCTGAGGTAGCGCCGAACGAGTCGCTCGGAAGATCGGCCGCAAACATCACAGTCACCGCCCTCAAGCGCTTCGAAGTCCAGACGGATCCGCCGTGGCATTGCCCAGAAGACGTGATGCGGGTGCACCTGTACCGGTGCGGTCTCGCCACCGGCGCGCTGGATTGCAGCTATGTCACTCATCCACGGGAAGCGGAAGTGAAGAGCTGACTTTCCGGCGTCGCCGCTCAAGGCCAGAAACCCGCGCTGATCGCGTACGTTGAGCCACAAGTCGTGCCACAAGGAGCGGGACTGCCCGTCGAGCGGCATGCTTAGCAGCAATGTCGTCAATGGCCCGCCCCCGCGCAGGCCTGTCCTGTGTCCAACGCCTCCCGATGGCGCGTTGATCTGTAGGGTCAACACGGCGCTCGCCGCGCAATGTGCGCACATCCCCGATACCCGGCCACGCTTGACGAAATGGTCGCTATTGTTCTTGAGCGCATTCTCGCCGGGCGCGTCGATCAATAAGGCACCGATCTCATTGAACGAACCTTCGTCGGCGGTCAGGCTGAAATCCTGCATGAAGCAGGCACCCTTGGCATCCAACTCGAAGGCCTCTGCAAATGGCGCAAACCACTCACTCAGAACCGCCTCAGACGGGGGCGTGCCAGAAAACTCCCGCCATGCGCTGGCGCTGTCCACGGGCGTGCTGGTCTGCAACAGGCCCACGGCGAATTGCGCCAGCGCGACGTTGAAGTCTGGCCGGTCAGCGTCGAAGGCCAGAATGTCGGGGCCGGCGCACTGATTCGGTGCGATCCACGCCCGACTACCGTCACGGCGCCGCACCGGCATCCAGGGCTCAGACAACAATGAAATCATGGTTCCTTCCTTCGCACGAAATTGAGGGGCCGGACAGTTTTGGAGGCCGCCCGATCTTGCCTTTCCTGCACCTACTCAGCGCTTGGAGGGCTGAGAGGCGTTCCGCGATAGCAGCAAGACAGACGACAGCCTAGCCGCCAACTGATCGCAACGCAACGAAACCTAAGTATCAAGTGTTTTCGCCAAAAGCGTTCATTTGATTTTCGTGCGACACTTTGCCTGCTGTTCCTCATCCTATGGGGATGGACCGTATCAAGTGTCTTCGCCTGAGTTCCTACGGGCTATGTTCCCCGCCCTCGCGGGGCGTGCGCCGGACCAAGCGTCGTCCGGCGCCTCTACCTCGACAAGCCCGCTCGCGGCTTGGTATTTCCATTGTCGAAGGACAAATTCCTCCGGGCCGGATTTCTTGCCCCACGCCTGCCCGACGAATACGCCGTCAACCTCTTCCAAGGGCAACAAGATCATCCACTTTCCCCCGCCGGGCAATGTCAGCAGTGCCTGCTTCAGCGCTGCTTTCCGTGCTGCGCCCTCAGGCTCTGCGCTCTTGGCGATCAGTCGCTCAGCGACGCGAACGGTGCTGTAGGCCCAGGCGTGCCGTAGATCTGCGTGCTCACACCACGGCACCAAGCGCTCCAGATCCCAGCGCGCCAAGACCACGTTGACGCTCGCCTCGCCCAAGCGGGAAGGTGTCTTCGCTTCGCTCCACCAATCGATACCGCCACGCACGTACCCGGATACCAGTTTCACGGTGTTCTGCTGCGCCTCGCTGGCGTCACCGTAGGATTTCCCTTCCGCCTGGTTGGCGTTGTGCTCGAGAGCCTCGGGAATCTCTGAGTCGCCACCAAACACGCCTTCGATCAGGCCTCGGGCATCCGCTGGCATGGCGAAGCGGCCGGCTTGCAGCGCTTTGGCGGTCAACCAGAGTTGGCTGTGGTGCGCGTAGACATTGGCCGCCTTCCGGAAAGCGGCCTTGAACCAGTCGGCCTGAGGCCGATCGGTCCACTGCGGGCCGAACACGTATAGCCGAGGTTCGCCGCGCTGGTCGCGCGCCGCTGGGTCCTGCAAACGCCCGCCATGCCGATCTCGCACATGACGTTGCAGTCGCCCGGCGCGCTGGATGAGGCGATCAATGGGCGCCAGGTCACTGACGACGACGTCCCAATCCGCATCCAGGCTTTGCTCGACTACTTGCGTGGCGATGACCAACTGGCCCTGCCGTTGGCTCGGCGTGCTGTCCTGGCCGAACAGATCGAGGATTCGCCGTTCGGTCCGCAAGCGATCACGCAAGGCAAAGCGTGCATGGAAGAGGGTGAGCTTGTCGGCAGGCACTTTGCCCCGGAAAAGGGCAAAAGCGTCGAGCGCGTCAGCGACGGTATTGCGCATCCAGCATACGCACTGGCCGGCAGCGAGCGCTGCGTCGACGACGGCCTCGACGCGCGATTCTTCAGCCAGGTAGTCGACGGCGACAGTACGCTGTACGTCTCTGCGCGTGGCAATGGGTGTCTCCGCCGCGTCGTCGGGACGAGCGCTGTGCCAGGACGTCACCAATGGGAACACCGATTGGCTCGCTAATACCGGCGCGTCGCTTTGGCAACCGACAGCGAACGCTCGTAGCAGCGCCTGTTTCATGCGTTGTGGCAGCGTTGCCGAGAGCAAGATGGCGCTTCCGCCCGCAGCTGCGTGGAATACAAGCAGGTTTTCGAGAATGCCTTGCATGTACGCATCGCAGGCGTGCACCTCATCGACGACCAGAACCTTACGGAACAGTCCAAGCAAGCGAAGCGACTGATGTCTGCTGTGCAGCACGGCGAGCAGTGCCTGGTCGATTGTGCCTACTCCGGCCGGGGCCATCAGCGCACGCTTGTTATGGTCGGCCAACCATGCGTTGCAGCGGATGCTTGCGCTTTCATCCAACTGCTGGTCGTCGTCGGCAGCTGGGCCGCTCGGAATCACGGATTTGGCGAATGCTTCCACCAGGTTGCGTTGGCCGTGCGCGAGGACAAGGCTGGCATTGCCCGCAAACAGCCGCGCATAGACTTGGGCGATGCGCTGGTACATCGCATTGGCCGTAGCCATGGTCGGCAAGCCAATAAAGAAGCCGTCGGCCTGGCCTGCCGCCATCACTCGGTGTGCCAGCAAGACTGCCGCTTCGGTCTTGCCGGCGCCAGTCACATCCTCCAGTAGGTAAATCTGCGGGCCGCGCGAAAGCTCTGTCGTTGCAGCCCAGGATTGCAGCGGGGATGGCGTGGCGATTCTCGGAAAAAGACACTCGAACGGTAGCGCGCTGCCGCAGTCCAGCGGCAAGACCCCGGAATGATCAAGCGCAACAGCTGCTTGCTGCTTGGCATGCACCCAATACTCTTTCAAGGGTAGTGGGTGGTCAGGCTCGGCGCGATACGCGAAGTAGTCCGTATTGGAGCCTAGCCAGTCGGCGAGAACGGCCACTCCGGCCATCCACCACGACAACTCCTGGCTGGCGCGCTCAAAAGCGCCCGGGTCAAGGGTCGTGGGGATGCTCGCCTCCCGACCCTCAAAGAGCAGCTCTCGAAGATCGTCAGCGAATTGAAAAATTGCCGGCGGGTCGTCATGCCAATGGAAGTGGTTTCTCCACCGTCCACACGGCTGTGGTTCTGGCGGTTGGCCATGATGGCCGGTCACGGCGCTCACCCAGTAGTTGAGCCCCTGCGCACAGGCTTTGGTCGGAAGGCCAAACCATGTGTTGTCAACGGCGTACCGTTCGAGCTTATCGTTCCAGAACAGCATGCCGAGACTGTCATGGCGAAGCGTGTACACTTTGCCGGCGTCTGGGCGGCGACCTCTCAGTTCTTCAAACAGATCAGGGCGCTGGCTTTGAAAGCTTTCCGAGAATTTTCCAAGATCATGCATGGCCAGCCAGAACGCTATCCATTGCTCTTGCGCAAGCTCATCGTCGGCATGCATTCGTGAGCCGAGAAAATCACGAAAGGCAGGTGCCCTGCGCAAGTATTGCAGCCCAACGGCCGCAACATCCAGGCAGTGATACGCCAACAAATGAAGCCGCACGCCTCCGCAGTCTTTCGGTTTGGCCTTTCCCCAGTAGCGAAAATATGATTTGGAGGACATGGACTCGAACAACTGGTAGTTAATAAGAGCTACAAAAAACTTCGCTGGCTGCTCGTTTCAAGGAAAGGCGAGGTCTTGCCGTGCAAATTGCGAACTCGATTATTCCTTGGCGACAACTGTAGACGATTCACAGTTTGCGCGCTGCGGTAGCTCACAGCGTGAGCTAGTCTTCGGAATATTTTTTTGCCAGGGCATCGACCTCTTCTCTCAGTCGGCGACGCAGAGCGAGGGGTTTTTCGATAAGGACATGGGCGCCGTGCCGCATGATGTCCATCAGCAGTTCTCGGGGCGCGGCGCACCGATACCTGACTGAGTGATGAGCCTGCCGCAGTCCGCTTCAAGCTCATCCACGAACGATTTCGCACGAGCCGGATTGTCCTGTGCAATGAACGCGGCGATATCGAGCAGGTCGAGCGGGCTTTCGGGCGAGAACTCCAGACGCATCACTCCTTCTCACCGCCGGCAATCTCGTCGATTCGCCGCCGCAGGTCCTCGAAAACCTGCCCGGCAGGAATTCCCGGCCCGCTTTCCATGCCTCTCTGCACTTCGGCCCGTAGCGCCTCAAGCTTGAGGGCTCGCAGCTTTTCCTGGTCTTCGAGCATGCGCAGTCCTTCGCGGATGACCTCGCTGGCGTTGTTGTACCGTCCCGACGAGAGTTGCGACTTGACGAACTCCTCAAAATGCGAACCGAGCGCGACACTGGTTGGCATGGCAGACCTCCAAACTAATAGTTAGTAACTACTGTTTTTGTATTGTCGCCGAAGGCGTGTCAATCGCCGTCCGCTTGCGCCACTACCAAGGAGTCAGGCAGAGCAGCGGCTGTTCCACAAACGTTTCTTTGTTCCACGCGATGCCGACTAACCCCCAACGCAGGGCCGCGCGTCCTTGAGCATTGTTGGACTCGCGTGCGTATATCCAGAATGCCGCACCATACTAGATTCCGGTGATCAGCAAATCGAGGGCGGCGACGATCTCGTCTCGATACTGTGCGAGGTCGGCCACCTGGGTGCCGAGGCGCCTTACCGGAATTCCCGCGAGTTGCGGAGTGAGCATGACGTATTGTTCTCCCGCGACTTCGAAGACGGGAGTGAGCGTCCTGAGCAGCTTGCCCTTCATTGCCTCAGCCGGGCAGAGGGGTACTACCCATCCCGTTATACACAACTCACATGACATGACGGATCTCGCGCATATGCTCTACGCCGGAGACGAAATCACGCAAGCGCTGGATGCCGAGCCAGAGGGATTTGACGCCGGGTTCGCCGTCGCCCTTGCGGGCGAGGAATCCGCCGAGCTGTGCGATCAGGCGGATGACCTCGCGAATGCTCGGCACCTTCTTCGGTGGCTTCTTCTTGTTGAGGATAAAGGCGCCGGCCCATTCCGTTTCGGAGAAGAACAGATCGGCAGACCACTGCGGGTGGATGCGCCCCAGGCGGATCAGGCGGGCAAGGCGCCAGGAAACGACCAGATAGACGGCCAGCGCCAGTTCCAGCTTGCTCTGGCTGCCCAGCTGCAAGGCCTCGACCCGGCAGCCGTTCTTGAGCACATGGAACAAGGTTTCGATCTCCCAGCGGCAGCGATACCAGTCGATCAACTCGACGGCCGCCTCAAGACCGGCGACTTTACGATTGGTCAGCAAGCGCCATTCGACCGGCTTGCAGCCGGCGGGCGCCCCGATTTCCGTGGCGATCAGGCAGGTCACGCTGACGTGGCGGCCGTCCGTGTCAGGAGCCGGGAGGTCGACCGCATGGCTTCGCAACTGCTGGCGCACGATCCGTTTCGGCTGCCCGTGCCGCGATGCCAGAGTGAATTCGATCTCGCCGAGCGGCGATTCGGCAAGAGTTGCCGCCCACAGTTTGCCGCCTTGCGGCAAACAGCGGTTGTGTTTGGCGCGAATCAGCCAGTCGGCCGGCGTCCCCAACGCCTGGGCGCGCTGCATCAGGCCGACGATGTCCGCTTCGCGGTCGGCCACATAGACCAATCGCGTTTGTGGCATCCCCGCCGCGGTTTCGGCGACCCGCTCGTAGCCTTCAATCCAGCGCGTGCTCTCGCTGATACCCGGCCGGCTTCCGTCGGCCGCTTTCGCTTCTCTCGCCCACATCCAGGCGTCGATCACCCCGAGCGGTTCGCGTTCCGGGGTCACCGCATAGGTCGGGTGCAGATACATGCCGCGCTGGGCTTCGTACGAGAGCGGCCCGAGTCCTTCGATCTCCTGACCGTTGAAGTCCAGTTCGGTGGTGTCCTGAAGGCACAACACCACCGGGTGTTGTGCCATGCGCCCTTGGCTGCAATCCATGTGCGGTTGCAGGATCGATTGCCAGTTCAACCCGCGCTTGCCAGCGCGGGCCTGATCGAAGAAACGGTACGCCGCCACCGTCTCCGCCCAATCCCCACAGGCGCCCGGTATGCTCGCCGTCGGCTGCTCTGCAAAGCGTGTCGCCAGTTTGATCAGCCTCAGCCTCAGACGTCCGTCCCCCAGTTCAGCCCCGCCAAATTCGTCTCCCGCCCAGTTTGCCATCGCCCGATCCCTATGAAAAAGGGAAAGGGAAAGCAAGGGGTATACCAGACAAAATCCGTCAACTATATGCCAGGGGCACATCGGGCGGCCAAGTTATGCTGAGTGAGTTGTGTATAACGAGATGGGTACTACCACGCGGGTTCCGAGTTCGGCAATCAGGTCGCTCTGCACATCCAGTAGGAGCGGGTAATCGGCGGTGGTCTCCGGGTTCGGATTCCGGTAGACGGCGAACTGAGGCATCAGAAGGACCGCAGCCCATCGCTGAACACCCCATGTTTCTCGACGTGATCGTTGTAGGCGGCGATGGCTGCCCTGTTTTCGAGCAGCCATTGTTCACGCAGTCGTTTCCTGAGCGCTTCGAGCAAAGCCTGTTCCAGGGTGGCGGAGAGATTGACGCCCATTTCCCTCGCTTTGCTCAGCAGGTCCGCATTGATGCTGAGATTGGTTGCCTTCTTGGGAGCCTGGGTGTTGTACGCGGCGTGCATGTCGGGCGTCCTGTTCGTGAGCATGCGCATAGTCTATACGCATCACGATACGCAAAGCGAGGGCAACGCCCGAGTTTCAGCCAAGCTTCCGCTGCCTTCTCGCTCGAGTTCTCCGGCGACCTCGTCTCGCTGCAGCCCCTTGTGGCACTTTGAGTGGGATAAGGAGGTGTGCCCTGCAAAGCATGAATATGTCGCTGCCGGACTCCTTGAAGCAGTTCGTGGATGGACAGATCGCGCAAGGCTGCTAGAGCAGCGTGAGCGAATATATGCGCGCGCTGATCCGCGCCGACGAGAAACGCAAAGCCGAAGAACAGCTCGAAGCGAAGCTGTTGGAAGGGCTGAGTGGCGCTGAGAGTGAACTGACCCCGGCGGACTGGCGCTCGATCCGCAGGGAAGCCCTGGCCAAGGTCGAAGCGCGCAAGAAACCGCGCTGATGCCGGCGCCACGCCGCAAGTGTATGTCTTGCCAATACTTCTTGTTTGAGTGGAAAACGTCGGAATGAAAAGCCGGACAGAAAGTTCGCTGGAGCACTGATTCATGCACGAGATCGCCCCGCTGCCCGCTGACTACGCCGCCTGGCTCACCGAACTCAAGACGCGAATCCACCAAGCCCAGCAGCGCGCGGCGCTGGCGGTCAATCGCGAGCTGGTGCTGCTCTACTGGCAGATCGGGCAGGACATTCTGGAGCGCCAGAGCCGTGAGGGTTGGGGCGCGAAGGTGATCGAGCACCTGGCGCAGGACCTGCGCAATGCATTCCCCGACATCAAGGGTTTTTCGCGCGCCAACCTGATGTACATGCGTGCCTTTGCCGAGGCCTGGCCGGATGCGGCAATTGTCCAACAGGCTGTTGGACAATTGCCCTGGGGCCACAACCTTGTGCTGCTCACCAAGCTGAAGGCCCCGGAGCAGCGCCTCGCCTATGCCCACCGTGCGATCGAACACGGCTGGTCACGCAATGTGCTGGTGATTCATATCGAGCGGCGCCTGCTGGAACGACAGGGGCAGGCCATCACCAACTTCGGCTTGCAGTTGGCCAAGCCTCAATCCGACCTGGCTCGCGAATCGCTCAAGGATCCCTATCTGTTCGATTTTCTCGGGGTCGGCGACGAAGCCGGCGAGCGTGCCATCGAGGACGCCATCGTTGGACACATCACCCGTGTTTTTAATTGAACTCGGCGCGGGCTTTGCCTTCGTCGGCCGACAGGTGCTCCTCGAAGTGGGCGGCGGCGTGGCGTGGGCGAACGGGTGGCATGGCTACGGCGCGAGCGGTCATTGCGAGCGCAGCGAAGCAATCCAGGGCCAGGCAACGCGCCCGAGGATGGCCCTCGCCATAGCTTCCGCTGCCGTTCCCGGTTATCGTTCGAGCCTTGCCTGACCTTCCCCGACGCCCCGTTCCCGGAGTCCGACTTGAACTTGCCCGCCTTGACCCCCGGCCTGATGCTCGTGCATGGCAATCAACCCGAGATGCTGCGCGATCTGGTCGTCGAATGGATGAAGCGCTATCCGCTGGCGCCGCTGGAGAACGAGATCATCCTGGTGCAGAGCAACGGCATCGCGCAGTGGCTGAAGCTGGCGCTGGCGGCCGATGCAACGGACGGCGATGACGACGGCGATCAGGACGGCGATACGCCGGGCGAGCATGGCGGTTGCGGCATCGCCGCGGCGCTGGAGATTTCCCTGCCGGCGCGTTTCCTGTGGCAGGTCTATCGGGCGCTGCTCGGGCGGCAGGCGGTGCCGGAAAATTCGCCGTTCGACAAGGCCCGGCTGCTCTGGCGCCTGATGCGTTTGTTGCCGCAGGTGATGAGCGCGCCGGAATACGCGCCACTGCTGGGTTTTCTGGTGGCCGACAGCGACCGCCGCAAGCGTTTTCAGCTCGCCGAACGCCTGGCCGACCTCTTCGATCAGTACCAGGTGTACCGCGCCGACTGGCTGGCGGCGTGGGCCGCCGGCGACGATGTGCTGATCGACGCACGCGGGCAGCAGGCACCACTCCCGGACGAGCAGCGTTGGCAGGCGGCGCTGTGGCGGGCGCTGCTGGCCGACGTGCAGGGCGCTGCGGGCGGGCAGGGCGAGCGAGCGGAAGAGCGCTCGAACGCCGGCCGGGCGGCGGTGCATGACGCTTTTCTCGCTTGCGCCAGGAACTGGCCGGCGGGCGGGGCGCCGCCCGGCTTGCCGCGGCGGGTGATGGTCTTCGGCATTTCCAGCCTGCCGCGGCAGTCGCTGGAAGTGCTGGCGGTGCTCGGGCGGTGGACGCAGGTGCTGATGTGCGTGCACAACCCCTGCCAGCACTATTGGGCGCACATCGTCGCCGACCGCGACCTGCTGCGCAGCGCGCAGGCACGCCAGCAGCGGCGGCAGGGTGCGCCGAGGGAAATCTCCGAGGAGCTGCTGCACCTGCACGCGCAGCCGCTGCTTGCCGCCTGGGGCAAGCAGGGCCGCGATTTCATCGGCCTGCTCGACGAGCACGACGATGCGCACGCACGCCAGCGTGCGCTGGCGCAGTTCGCGGCCATCGAGCAACGCATCGATCTCTTCAAGGCCTTCGGCGGCAAGACGCTGCTGCAGCAACTGCAGGACGACATCCTCGAGTTGCGGCCGCTGCAGGAGAGCATCGATCTCTGGCCGCCGGTCGATCCGGCGCGCGACGCGTCGATCCGCTTCCACGTCGCGCACAGCCCGCAGCGCGAGGTCGAGATTCTCCACGATCAGCTGCTCGCCGCCTGCAATGCCGACGCCAGCCTGCGCCCGCGCGACATCATCGTCATGGTCCCGGATATCGACAGCTATGCGCCGCATATCCAGGCGGTTTTCGGTCTGCTCGACGCCAGCGATGCGCGCTACCTGCCGTTCAGCGTCGCCGACCAGGGCCGGCGCCATTTCGATCCGCTGCTCAATGCGCTGGAGAAATTGCTCGACCTGCCGCAGTCGCGGCTGGCGGTCAGCGACCTGCTCGACCTGCTCGACGTGCCGGCGCTGCGCCGGCGCTTCGCCATCGCCGAAGACGACCTGCCGCAACTGCATCGCTGGATACGCGGCGCCAATATCCGCTGGGGCCTGCACGCCGAGCAGCGCGCCAGCCTCGACCTGCCGCAGCAGACGGATGCCGCGGCGCCGAATACCTGGCTGTTCGGCTTGCGGCGCATGCTGCTCGGCTACGCCGTCGGCGCCGACGCTGCGGCCTGGCAGGAGATCGAGCCGTACGACGAGATCGGCGGTATCGACGCTGCCCTGCTCGGCCCGCTGGTGCAGTTGCTCGACACGCTGGAGGCGAGTTGGCGGCTGCTGCGCGAGCCGGCGACGGTTGCTGGCTGGTGCCTGCGTCTGCGTCGGCTGATGGCCGATTTCTTTGCCAGCGACGAAAGTGGTGGTGGTGGCGGTGGCGGTGGCCTCGCTGGCCGGAGCAGCGGTGAGAGTGGCGACGCCTACACCCTGCTGCAACTCGACAGCGCCCTGGAGCGCTGGCAGGAGGCCTGCGACGAGGCGGCGCTGGTCGAAGCCTTGCCCCTGTCGGTGGTCGGCGAATACTGGCTGAGCCGACTCGACGAGGGCGGCCTGTCGCAACGCTTCTTCGGCGGTGTCGTGACCTTCGCGACGCTGATGCCGATGCGCGCCATACCCTTCCGGCGCGTCTGCCTGCTGGGCATGAACGACGGCGACTACCCGCGCAGCCGCATCCCGATGGATTTCGACCTGATGGCCCACGACTACCGCCCGGGCGACCGTTCGCGGCGCGAGGACGATCGCTACCTGTTTCTCGAAGCGCTGTTGTCGGCGCGCGAATGCCTGCACCTGTCGTGGGTCGGCCGCAGCATCCACGACAACAGCGTGCGCCCGCCGTCGGTGCTGGTCGGGCAGTTGCGCGATCACCTCGCCGCCGGCTGGACGCTGGCCGACAATGTGGCCGAAAATGTGGCCGAACGCGCGGACCGAAATGCCCTGCTCGACGCGCTGACCGTCGAGCATCGACTGCAGCCTTTCAGTGCGGACTATTTTCCGTCGCGCGCGCAGGCCTCGGCCCTGTTCACCTACGCGCAGGAGTGGCGGCCGGGTGGTGCGAGCAGCGCGGGCAGCGTGAATGGCGTGAACACTCGCCCTGGCGAGAGCCTGCCCGATGCGGACGGCCTGCTGCCGCCGTTGCTGCGCGAGGAGCCGCTGACGCTGCAGGATCTCGGCGATTTCCTGAAGCAACCGGTGCGGGCGTTTTTTCGCCAGCGCCTCGGCGTTTCCTTCGAGCGTGACGATGTGGCCAGCGAGGATCAGGAGCCCTTCGATCTCGACGGCCTTGGTCGCTGGCAGCTGCAGGACGAGTTGATCGGCGCGCAGGCGACCGCCGTGGAGCTGGGCGAGGACCTGGTCGTCGCACGCGAGGCGCGACTGGCGCGCATGGCGCGCCGCGGCGATCTTCCCGGCGGCGGCTTCGGCGAGGCCCTGGTCGACGATCTGCTGGCGCCCATGGACGCCCTCTTCGAGCGTTATCGGGCCGCGCTGGCGTGTTGGCCGCAGGCGCTCGAAGGCGAGGAAGAAATCCGCTTCGCGGCGCTCGTCGACGGGCAGGTGCTGGAGATCGCCGACTGGCTGGGCAATATCCGCATCGATGACGCCGGGTTGCGCGGCCGGGTGGTGCTGGAGAGCAGCGAGCTGGTCAAGAACGGGCACTACCGGGGCGACCGGCTGATCCGCCACTGGGTACGGCACCTGGCGCTGCAGCTTGCCGGCGGGCCGCTGACGACGAGGGTGCTGAGCAAGGTCGGCGACGTCGAGCTGCCGGCGCTCGAACGGGGGCTGGCCGAGTCGCATCTGAACACCCTGCTGCGGGCGTGGCAACGGGGAATGCGCGAACCCTTGCCGCTGGCGGCGCGGGCGGGCTTCGACTTCCTCAAGGGCGGTGGCGATGCCGCCCGCAAGACCTACGAAGGCGCTTTCCAGCAAGCGGGCGAGGTCGAGACCGACGCTTACCTGCGGCGTGCCTACCCCGACTTCGCCGCGCTGACGGCCAGCGGCCAGTTCTCCGATCTCGCTGACAGCCTCCTGCGGCCGCTCCTCGACGCGATTCCGGTGAGCAACAAGACAAGAGTCTGCAAGACGGCAGGAGAGGCGGCATGAAGCAGGTGCAGCCCTGGGCACGCGCCGCCACCACCGCCAGCACTTGGATGCCGACGCCGCTGGACACGCTGCGTTTTCCGCTGCGCGGCAGCCGCCTGATCGAGGCCAGCGCCGGCACCGGCAAGACTTTCACCATTGCCGCGTTGTACGTTCGCCTGGTGCTTGGCCATGGCGGTGAGAATGCCTACCCGCGTGCCTTGACCCCGGGCGAAATCCTCGTCGTTACTTTTACGGAAGCGGCGACGCAGGAGTTGCGCGACCGTATCCGCCACCGGCTGGCCGAAGCGGCCGGCTCGTTCCGCGTCGATCCGGGCAGCGTCGGCAGCCCGGCCGCAGGCCAGGGCCTGTTGCACGAGTTGCGCGCAGACTACCCGCCGGAAGACTGGCCGGCCTGTGCCCGCAAACTGCAACTGGCCGCCGAAGCGATGGACGAGGCGGCGGTGTCGACGATTCACGGCTGGTGCAACCGCATGTTGCGCGAACACGCTTTCGACAGCGACAGCCTGTTCACGCAGACCCTGGAGACCGACCAGCGCGAGCTGCTCGCCGAGGTCGTGCGCGACTACTGGCGCAGCTTCATGCTTGCGCTGGACGCCGAGGCGGTGGCCGAGGTACGGCAATGGTGGTCGAGCCCGGAAGCCTTGCAGGGCGCTCTTCGCAGTCTCGTCGACTACGCCGATTTGCTCGATGAACGGCCGCTCAGGCCGGCAGAGGCCGTAGACAAGGCCCTCGGCGCGAGGCGGCAGCGCCTGGCCGAGCTCAAGGCGCCCTGGGGGCAATGGCTCGATGAACTGCAGACGCTGCTCGATGGGGCGGTTGCCGGGAAGAGTGTCGATGGGCGCAAACTGCAGGCACGCTTCTACAAGCCGTGGCTGCAGGCGCTGGGCGACTGGCGCGACGAGCCGTCGATGCTACGGCCCGATCTCAAGACCGGTTGGACTCGCCTGACGCCCGCCGGTGTGGCCGAAGCCTGGAAGCTCGGCGAGCCGCCGCAACATCCCGCACTCAATGCCATCGCGGCGCTCGCTGCCGAGCTGTCGGCGCTCCCCAATGCGCGCGAAGACCTGCTCTGCCACGCCGCGCGCTGGGTCGCCGAACGTTTTGCCGTCGAGCAGGCGCGCCGCGCACAGATGGGCTTCAACGACCTGTTGACCCGCCTCGACGCGGCCTTGCACGGCGCCAACGGCGCGCGACTCGCCGAGATCATCCGCCGCCAGTTCCCGGCGGCGCTGATCGACGAGTTCCAGGACACCGACCCGGTGCAGTACCGCATTTTCGACGCCGTCTATCGCGTCGCGCTGAACGTTCCCGAGACCGCGCTGATCCTGATCGGCGACCCCAAGCAGGCGATCTATGCCTTCCGCGGCGCCGACATCCACACCTATCTGGCCGCCCGGCGTGCGTGTGTGGACCGCTTGCATACGCTGAAAAGGAATTTTCGCTCGACCCGCGCCATGGTTGCTGCGACCAATCACTGCTTTGCCGTCGCCGAGGCGCGCACGACGGGGGGCGGCGCTTTCCTCTTCCGCAGCGCCGACGACAATCCGGTGCCCTTCATCGCCGCCGAGGCCAAGGGGCGCGAGGACGAATGGCAGGTCGCCGGCCAGCCTGTGCCTGCGCTCACCACCTGGTGGCTGCCGGCGAACGCGGACGGCAAGGCGTTGAGCAAGGCCGACTATCTCGAGCAGATGGGCGCCGCCTGCGCCAGCGAGATGCTGCGCCTGCTCAATCTCGGCCAGGCCGGGCAGGCCGGCTTTGTGGGCCAGGCGGGGTCGAAATGGCTGCGCCCGGCGGACATGGCGGTGCTGGTCAACAACCGCAGCGAGGCCGATGCCATCCGTGGCGCGCTGGCGCAACGCGGCGTGCGCAGCGTCTATCTGTCGGACAAGGATTCGGTTTTCCAGAGTCCGCAGGCCGTCGAGTTGCAGCACTGGCTCGCCGCCTGTGCCGAACCCGACGACGCGCGCCTGCTGCGCGCCGCGCTGGCGACTGCCACGCTCGGCCTGAGCTGGTCGGAACTCGATTGCTTGAATCATGATGAGCTCGCCTGGGAGGCGCGCGTCCTGCAGTTTCGCGGCTACCGCGAGTGCTGGAGCCGCCAGGGCGTGCTGCCGATGCTGCGCCGGCTGCTCAACGATTTTCAGCTGCCGGCGCGGCTGCTCGGGCAGGGCGGGGCGGGCGACGAGGGCTCCGGGGAGTTGTACAAGGCGACCGATGCCAACAGCGCGATCAACGGCGAGCGCATCCTGACCAACCTGCTGCATCTCGCCGAATTGCTGCAGCAGGCGAGCACGCTGCTCGACGGCGAGCATGCGCTGATTCGCCATCTGGCCGAGCAACAGCAGGACGGGGCGAGCAGTGGCGGCGACGCGCGCCAACTGCGCCTGGAAAGCGATGCCGATTTGGTGCAGGTGGTCACCGTGCACAAATCCAAAGGGCTCGAATACCCGCTGGTCTTCGTGCCCTTTGCCGCCAGCTATCGGCTGGCCAAGGGCAGCGATCTGCCGTTGAAATGGCACGACGAAGACGGCCAACTGCAGCTCTCGCTCGCCGCCGCTCCCGACATCCTCGACCGCGCCGATGGCGAGCGCCTAGGCGAGGACCTGCGCAAGCTCTATGTCGCGCTGACCCGTGCCCGCTACGCCACCTGGCTCGGTATCGCGCCCTTGAACGAGCTGCAGCGCAGCGCGATTGCCACTTTGTTCGCTGGCGGGCAGACGATCGAACCCGCCGCGCTGGCGCAGGCGCTGGAGACCTGGCGCGATGGCTGTCCGGAAATCGTCGTTGAACCGGCACCTGAAGCCGGCCGCGAGCGCTTCGTGCTGAGCGCGGTGATGCCGGCTGCTGGCGCGGCAAGGCGGTCGCGGCGCGTTGCCGGCGAGCACTGGTGGATCGCCAGCTATTCGGCGCTAAGAAGCGAGGGCGCGAGCGCTGGAGCGGCCGCTGTGGCCGCTGCCGAGACGCCGAGCGAAGCGGTTTTCCAGGAGGCGTTGGCGGCGCAGGACGCGATGGCGGAAGCCGACTTCCTGCCGCCGCCTGCCGCGCGGAAAGTGGCGCCAGCGGGGGCGCCAGCGGTGATGGCGGCGGCGACCGCCAGTGGCGCGCTGCACGACTTCCCGCGCGGCGCCGAGGCGGGCACTTTCCTGCACGATCTGCTCGAAGCGGTCGCCAGGCAAGGCTTCGCTGCGGACGCCGGCAATCAGGCGCTGCAGCGCGACATGATCGCGCGTCGCTGCAAGGCTCGCGGCTGGGTGCACTGGATCGAGCCGCTGACCTCCTGGCTGCAGCACTTCCTGAGTACGCCGCTGCAGTTGACCGCCATGCCGGGCTCGCCGGAAACCGCGATCCGTTTGTGCGAACTCAAGGCCTTGATGGCCGAGATGGAGTTCTGGCTGGCTGCGCACAGTGTCCCCACGACCGGCATCGATGCCCTGGTTTGCCGGCACACGCTTGGCGGCGCCGCGCGTCCGGCGCTGCAGCCGGCGCAGCTGAACGGCATGCTCAAGGGTTTCATGGACCTGGTCTTCGAGCATCAGGGCCGCTACTACGTTGCCGATTACAAGTCGAACTGGCTGGGTGCCGACGATGCTGCCTACACGCCGGCAGCGATGCGCGCCGCGATCCTGCACGCGCGTTACGAGCTGCAGTACGTGCTCTACCTGCTCGCGCTGCATCGCCTGCTCAAGTCACGCCTGGCCGACTACGACTACGAGCGCCACGTCGGCGGGGCCGTCTACATTTTCCTGCGTGGCGTGCATGCGCCCAGCCAGGGCTTGCATTTCGAGCGTCCGCCGCGCGCCTTGATCGAAGCGCTCGATGCCTTGTTTGCGCGCCGCAGCGCCGGCGAAACCAGGGGAGGGAAGGCATGAGCGCGCGCGACTTTGAAACGCGCGAGCGGATGCAGGAGTTGCTGGTCGGCTGGGCGGAGCGGCAATGGCTGCGCCGGCTCGATATCGCGTTTGCCGATTTCCTGTGGCGTGAAGTTCCCGACGCGCCGCCATTTCTTATCCTCGCCGCCGCCCTCGCCAGCCATCAGCTTGGGCGTGGTCACGTCTGTCTCGATCTGCAGGCGACGCTGAAAGCACCGGCTTTCGCCCTGTCGCTGCCGCCCGAAGGGGCCGGCGCCGGAAGCAGCCCGGTCGACGCGCTCGATGCGCCAGCGTTGCCCGCCGAAGTGTTCGCTGGCTTGACCCTGAGCCAGTGGCAGCAGGCGCTCGCGCAGCCGCTGCTGGTCGGTGCCGGCGCCGGCAACACACCGCTGGTGTGCGTCGGCGCCCGCCTGTATCTGCGCCGCTACTGGCAATACGAGCGGGACGTGCGTGGCGCCATCGAGCGCCGCCTGGCGATGACGATCGGTTTGCAGCTTGCGCTGCCGATCGCCGCGCTGCGCCGGACGCTCGATGCGCTTTTTCCGGCGGCGGTGGCTGCGCCTGCGCACGCCGTCGCCGACTGGCAAAAGATCGCCTGCGCACTCGCCGCGCGCAGTGGCTTCAGCATCATCACCGGCGGCCCGGGTACGGGCAAGACGACGACTGTGGTCAGTTTGCTGGCGCTGCTGCAGGCTCTGGCGCTGAGCACGCCATCGCCCGAGCCGGCGGCACGACCCTTGCGCATCCGTCTGGCCGCGCCGACCGGCAAGGCCGCGGCCCGCCTCAACGAGTCGATCGCCAACGCCGTTGCACGCTTGCCGCTTGCGGCTCTGCGGCAAGGCGAAGCGGTGCGCGCGGCGATTCCGGTGACGGTGAGCACCCTGCATCGCCTGCTCGGTAGCCGTCCCGACAGCCGCCGCTTTCGTCACCATGCCGGCAATCCGCTGGCGCTCGATGTCCTGGTGATCGACGAGGCGTCGATGGTCGACCTGGAAATGATGGCCGCCGTACTTGCCGCCCTGCCGACCTCGGCGCGCTTGATCCTGCTCGGCGACAAGGACCAGCTGGCGTCGGTCGAGGCCGGCGCAGTGCTCGGCGAGTTGTGCCAGCGCGCCCGCGACGGCCACTACACGCCGGCCACCTGCGACTGGCTGGAGCAGGCCTGCGGGGAACGCGTGGCGCCGGCGCTGGCCGATGCCGCGGGCAGCGCGCTCGACCAGTCGGTGGTCATGCTTCGCCACAGCCACCGTTTTGCCGCAGGCAGTGGCATCGGGCAACTGGCCGAGGCGGTGAACGCCGGCGATACGGCGAGGGTCGGCGGGATCTGGCGGCAGGCGCATGCGGACCTGGCCCTGCTACCGCTGGTCGGTGGCGACGAGCCTGCTTTCAAGTCCTTGATCATCGATGGCGGCGTTGCGACGACAGCCGCCGCAAGCGCATTCGATCGTCACCGCGAGTGCGACCCCACCGCGACGGCTTTACCGCTGCCGCAGCGCAAGGGCTATCGTCATTACCTCGAAGTGCTGCGCGAGCAGCAGCCGGCGCCCGGCGGCGACCAGGATACCTTCGACAACTGGGCGCGCGCGGTGCTGCGCTCGCACGGAGAGTTCCAGGTCCTGTGCGCGCTGCGGCGCGGGCCCTGGGGCGTCGCCGGGCTCAACCAGCGCATCGCGCGTGCCTTGCGCGAAGCCGGTCTGCTCCCGGCCAGCGATGGTTGGTACCTTGGCCGCCCGGTGCTGATCACCCGCAACGACTACGGCCTGGGGCTGATGAATGGCGATATCGGCATCACTCTGGCGTTGCCCGGCGCCGGCGCCGGCGATGAGGAGTGGATTCTGCGCGTCGCTTTCCCCGCCGGCGACGCCAGCCAGGGCATCAAGTGGGTGCTGCCGAGTCGACTGCAGGCCGTGGAAACGGCCTACGCGCTCACCGTCCACAAGTCGCAGGGTTCGGAATTCACCCACGCCGCGCTGCTCCTGCCCGAAACGCTGAGCCCGATCCTGACCCGCGAGCTGCTGTACACCGGCATCACCCGCGCCCGCGCCTTCCTGACCGTGGCCATGGCGGGCAGCGGGAGGCTGCTCGAAGAAGCGGCACAGAGGCAGGTGCTGCGCGCGAGCGGGCTGATGGCGGAGTGACGGCGCCGCGGGTGTCCACAACACTTCGGCAGGGCAGGTTTTATGGTCGCAGGAATGCCGCCGATAAGGTTGGCGGCAAGCCGCCTCGCCATGCCCGTTGCACCGTTGCAAACGCCACCTGCAAGCGCCACCTGCAAGCGCCACCTGCAAGCGCTGCCACGCGAGTCACTGCAGGGAATCGTGTAACAGACTGTCTCACCTGTCCGGCCAAGCGCCTTCTCGCGCGTTAAGTTCCCATCCTTGCCCATTCGTCCTTGTCGATGGCGAGCTTTTTCGAGACCCTAAGCCATGTCCCTGCCGCTTGCCCCGTCGTGCCACTGTCTGCTCCCGACCCTGCGCCACGCGCTTCTCCTGTTTTTCGTGCTCCTCTCGCTGCTCCTGGCCGCGCCGGTGTCGGCCGACCCGGCAGGCCGTGTCGGGCGTATCGCCTGGTTGTCCGGCTCTGTTCATCTGCACCGTGCGGACAGTGGCGAATCGACCAGGGCCTTGCTCAACTGGCCCGTTTCGAGTGGCGATACCCTGTCTACCGCGGCCGGCGCACGCAGCGAAATCCAGCTCGGGTCGACTTCCGTGCAGCTTGATTCGAGCAGCATCGTGGAGTTCGTCACCGTCGACGATCAGCGCGTTCGCCTGCGCCTGCTCGCTGGCAGCGTCCTGCTTCGCCTTCGCTCAGCGGACGCGGCCGCCGATTTCGAGCTGAGCAGCTACGACGGCAGCTTCAGCTTTCTCGCGGCGGGCAGCTATCGTTTCGATGCCGAGCCTGCGGCCACCGCGGCCACCGTTTATGACGGCAGCCTGCGCTTCGCAGGCAGCGACCGCCGGCTCGATCTGCGCGCCGGCCAGCGTATCCGGCTGGCGAACGACGGCAGGACGCCCTACCAGGTCGCGGCGCCGGTGGAAGACGAATTCTTCGCGTGGAGTGGCGCGCGCGCGCCGCGACTTGCCGGTGCCGCGTACGACCGCTACGTGTCTCCCGAAATGACCGGCGCTGCCGATCTCGACGCGCATGGGCGCTGGTACGACAGCGCCGAGTACGGTGCTGTCTGGTTCCCGCAAGCGGTCGCCGCCGACTGGGCCCCCTATCGCAACGGTCGCTGGGTGTGGGTCGCCCCCTGGGGCTGGACCTGGGTCGGCGACGAGCCCTGGGGTTTCGCACCGTTCCACTACGGCCGCTGGGTGCTCTACGGCGGTGCCTGGGGCTGGGTTCCCGGCACGCGTGTCGCGCGCCCGGTGTATGCGCCGGCGCTGGTCGCCTGGGTCGGGTCGCCAGGTGTCGGCGTCTCGGTACAGGTCGGCGCGCGCCCCGCGGTCGGCTGGTTCCCCCTTGCACCCCGCGAAGTCTATGTGCCGCCCTACCGCTCCAGCGCAAACTACGTCCGTCAGGTCAACGTCACCCATGTCACGCAGATCAACAACATCACGACGATCACCAGCAATCCGCAGGCGGCGGTCGAGCGCATGCCGTACGCGCATCGGCAAATGTCGCGGGCGGTGACCATGGTTCCGGCCGACGTCGTCGCCGAGCAGCGGCCGATCGATCGTGCTGCGCTGCTGCCGCGCGACGGCAGGCCGCTTGGTGCTCGGTCGGTGCAGGCGCAGGCGCCGGTTGCGGCGCCGCCGGCAGGAGTCGGGCGTGGCGGCGAAGGGCGTCGGCCGTTCGCGGAGGAGGGGCGTGAGCGGGGGCGCGAGCGCGATGCCGCGGCGGCAAGAGGCGATGCGCCTATGGGCGGGCGCGCCGGGCAGCCGCAGCAGCCTCCGGCGGCGAGTCCGGCAGGCGTGGCAATCGGCCAGCCGCAGCCCGCACCCGCGCCGGCGCCTGTCGGTGCTCCGGCACGGCAGCTGGACGCAGTGCCAGCGGCCGGATCTCCCTCGTCGCTGCCGGCTGCCGGGCAGCGGCCCGAAGCCGCGCCGGCCGCAGAGCGTGCGCGGCTCGAGCGGGAAGCAGGTCGCGGTCCGCGCAGCGAACAGTGGGGCGGGCGCGGCGAGCAGCGGCGCCAGAGCCCCGCGTCGGGCGTCGCCTCGCCCGTCGATGCCGGGTCATCGGCGGTACCGGTTGCGCCAGCCGCCGCGCCGGCGCTGCCGGCAACCCAGGGCAGGGTCAACGCGCCGGCAGCCAGTCAGGTCGGCGCACCGACGCCGTCATCACCCGCGTCGGCTGGCCCGGCTGGCCCGGCTGGCACGGCAGAGCGGCCTGATCGCTTGCCAGCGGCGGCTGCAGGTCGCGGAGCGCAAGGCGCTGAGCGACCGGTCACGGCAGTTGAGCGGTCGCTCAGCGGCGCCGCGTCGGGACGACCCGAAGAACGCGCCGTGCCACCCACTCCGTCCGTACAGGCCCCGGCGGCGTCGCCGATACCTTCGAGGTTTCCCGAGCGGCCCGCCGTGAGCGCGCCGCCTGCACTGGCGCAACCGCAGCCGCAGCCGCAAGCACAGCCGCAACCGCAAGCGCAAGCGCAAGTGCAACGGCAACCGCAACCGCAACCGCAACCGCAACCGCAAGCACCGGGTATGGAAAGGTTTGGCGCGCGTGGCGAGCCGCGTCGAGCCGATGAGGCTTCGCGTCAAGACGAGGCGTTCGCCCGGCAGAAGCGACCAGACGCGCCAGCCGCTGCGCCGCCGCCCGCTGCGCCGCCGCCCGCGGCGATGCCGCAGCGCCCGGCGGCTCCTCCCGGAGGTGCCAGCGCGCCGTCGCCTGATGAACGCCAGTCGCGGTCTGATCGTCGCCGCGAGACGGGTGGGCAGCGCGAGGAGCGCGGCGGTGGGCGGGGCGAGCAGGTGCCGCGCGGGCCGGACGGCTGAGAGCCGCGCGGGTGTTCCGGGTGACAGTGGGGTCAGGTCTTTCCCCGTGCCTTGGGCAACAGTCAAGACCTGACCTCGTTGGTGAAGACCTGACCCCGTCGGTGTGTTGGCGCTCATCCCCCACACACCGTCACTGCGAGGAGGCGAAGCCGACGCGGCAATCCAGAGGTTTTGCGCTTTGCATCGTCGATGCGGTGGAAGATAGTAAGAGGATGGAACTGGCTTGCCGCGTGGGCTGCGCCTCGTCGCAACGACCAGCGGGCTGGCGTGTTGCCGCCTTCCCGACGAGACTTTCAGCAGGCCCGACCGCAGCGTGCAACCCCTGTGGTGGCTGGAATGTATACGTTCCATACTGCGTGCAACCCTACACTAGCGACGATCCCGCGCGATGGGTTGCGGGTCCACATGGGGCGGAAGAAGCCAGGTACCGTTGCACCGCGCGCAACGCTTGTCGCCGTAGTTGTTCAAATCGCCCAACGGCGCGATGATGCCGAGACGCTCCGGTCCAGCGGCTGGCGTAGTGGACGCTCAAGGCGCAGCCAGCCAGGGGTAAACAAGGCGCAACGGCCGGAGCCTTCCGCAGCGCCTGCGAAGTTCTGACCACGAGGAGAATGATCATGGAAAACGCGATTCACACGCTGAGCGATTTGTTCCGCCAACTCGGCTTGCCGGATGACGCAGCGAGCATCGAGGACTTCATCGCCCGTCATCGGCCGCTGCCGCCAGGGGTTCGTGTGGCCGAGGCGTCGTTCTGGACACCAAGCCAGGCGCAGTTTCTGGCCGAGGAAATGAGCGATGACGCCGACTGGGCGGAACTGGTCGACACCCTGGCTTTACTGCTCAGCGAATAGTTCCTTTCCGGCCATGCGCCTGCGGCGGCGTTTTTGGCTGAATCGCCGCTATCTGTTATGGTCGCACCGATGCACAACATCATCTCCGTATCCGAACTCTCGAAGACCTACGACTCGCGCTTCCAGGCGCTCAAGCGCATCAATCTGGACATTCGCCGTGGCGAGATATTTGCGTTGCTGGGCCCCAACGGCGCGGGAAAAACGACGCTGATCAGCATCATCTGCGGGATCGTCAAGGCCAGCGAAGGCAGCGTTCGGGTCGATGGCCACGACATCGTCGCCGACTACCGTGCTGCCCGCGCGATGATCGGTCTGGTGCCGCAGGAACTGACCACCGATGCCTTCGAGTCGGTGTGGGCGACGGTGTCGTTCAGCCGTGGCCTGTTCGGCAAGCCGGCGAATCCCGCCTACATCGAAAAGATCCTCCGCGAGCTTTCGCTGTGGAACAAGAAGGACAGCAAGATCATCACGCTTTCGGGCGGCATGAAGCGTCGCCTGCTGATTGCCAAGGCGCTGTCGCACGAGCCGGAGATTCTCTTCCTCGACGAGCCGACCGCCGGCGTTGACGTCAACCTGCGCCGCGACATGTGGCAACTGGTGCGCTCGCTGCAGGCCACCGGGGTGACCATCATTCTGACCACTCACTACATCGACGAGGCCGAAGAGATGGCCGACCGCATCGGGGTGATCAGCAAGGGTGAGATCATTCTGGTTGACGACAAGGCCGAGCTGATGCGCAAGCTCGGCAAGAAGCAGATGACGCTGCAACTGCAGACCGCCCTGGAGTACATCCCGCCTGCGCTGGCCGCCTATCAACTCGAGCTGGCGAGCGATGGCAACGAGCTGATCTATACCTTCGACGCGCAGGGCGAGCGAACCGGCATCGTCGCGCTGCTCAAGGAGCTTAACGACGCGGCCATCGTTTTCAAGGACCTGCACACCACGCAAAGTTCGCTCGAAGATATCTTCGTCAGCCTGGTGAAGGAAGAGAAATGAACTGGCATGCGATGCGCGCGATTTACCTCTTCGAGATGGCGCGTACGCGCCGCACGCTGTTGCAGAGCGTCATTTCGCCGGTGATTTCGACGTCCCTTTACTTTGTCGTCTTTGGCGCGGCGATCGGCTCGCGCATCGACGAGATCGAGGGCATCAGCTACGGCGCTTTCATCGTCCCCGGGCTGATCATGTTGTCGCTGTTGACGCAGAGCGTTGCCAACGCCTCGTTCGGCATCTACTTCCCGAAGTTCACCGGAACGATCTACGAGCTGCTGTCGGCACCGATCTCGTACATCGAAATCGCGGCTGCCTATGTCGGCGCCGCGGCGACCAAGTCGATCATCCTCGGGCTGATCATCCTGGCCACGGCGGGTCTGTTCGTCCCGCTGCAGGTCGCGCATCCGCTCTGGATGCTGCTTTTCCTGGTCCTGACGGCGGTGACTTTCAGCCTCTTCGGTTTCATCATCGGCATCTGGGCCGACAATTTCGAGAAACTGCAGCTCGTGCCGCTGCTGATCATCACCCCGCTGACTTTCCTTGGCGGCAGCTTCTACTCGATCAACATGCTGCCGCCGGTCTGGCAGACGATCACCCTGTTCAACCCGGTGGTCTATCTGGTCAGCGGTTTCCGCTGGAGTTTCTACGACGTCGCCGACGTCGGTGTCGGCGTCAGCCTGGTCATGACGCTATTGTTCCTGGCGGTGTTTCTGGCCGTCGTGGCGTGGATTTTCAAGACCGGATATCGGCTGAAGACCTAGTGTAGTGCTGCGTTCTTGATGAGACTTTCAGCGCCCCTGACGGCCGGGTGAAACCCGTGGCGTCGCTGGATTTCACCCGCTGCCCAGGCACCAAAACCGTGCAAGCATCCCCCAGGCACCGTCATTGCGAGGAGGCGCAGCCGACGCGGCAATCCAGTTCCATTCTCTGACTACAGGTGCGCCACACCAGCCAGGCGAAAAACAAGACCTCTGGATTGCCACGTCGGCTACGCCTCCTCGCAATGACGTGCGGGCGGCCGTGGCGCGTCATTTTCGCCGCGACGTTCAGCCCGCCGGACAGCCGCTTGAAACCATGCCGTCGCCGGCATTCTTGGGTTTCCTGCTGCGTGCAACACGACATGAGACTTTCCGCGACGCTGCCAGCAGCATGACAGCCGTGGGGTGGGCTCGATTTCACCCGCTGCCCCGCGCTGCCCACGTCACCAAGACCGTGCAACCATTCCCCAGGCACCGTCATTGCGAGGAGGCGCAGCCGACGCGGCAATCCAGTTCCAGCCTCTGACTCCTTGTCCGTTACATCAGCCAGGCGAAAAACAAGATCTCTGGATTGCCACGTCGGCTACGCCTCCTCGCAATGACTTGCGGGCGGCTGTGGCGCGGTATTTCCGCCGCGACTTTCAGCCAGCCGGACAGCCGCTTGAAACCATCTCGTCGCCGGCGTCCTTGTGTTTCCTGCTGCGGGCAACACGACACCCGCCGGCTGCCTGTGGTGGCGGTACCGAGGAGGAAGTTTTCCGCGGCGTCCGCAACCCCGGCAGGTGTCAACGGACCTTGGCCGCACTGAGCGTCATGCTGCCTTGCGCTTGCCGGATCTCATCTGCGGCCGGCATGAGCTGGGTCAGCGCCTGGCGCCGGGCGTCCTTGTCCAGCGCAGCGAGTTGGGAGACGCTTCGGTAGAACTGCGGCAGATCGTAATCCAGTCGGGCGAGCAGGACTTCGAACGCCGGCACCAGCTCGTTGTAGAGCGCGAGCGATGCCAGCTTGGCGTTGTTCAGGTCGTCGCCAAAGAACGCGTCGTAACCGGCATAGCCGCCCCAGCTGGCCTTCAGTTCGGCGTAGTCGCTGCGCAGGGCGGCGAACAGGGCGGACTTGGCGTCGCGTTGCGCAACGGTCGGGCGGGCGCGGTCGGCGCGGTCGGTGTCGTACAGCGCGCGAAACCTGTCGCGATAGGCGTGCATCAAGGCCGCAAAGCCGGCCTTGCGCAGGCGCTGCGTCTCGAAGATGGCGCGCTGCTCGGGTGCGGCGTTGCTCGCCAGCCAGCGCCGCATGCCTTCGTTTTCCAGGGCCGTGGCGAAGGACTCGTTGAACAGCGAGTCGTCGTTCACGAAGACCACCTGGTGGGCCAGTTCGTGAAAGACGATGCGCGCCACTTCCGGCGTACCGAAGCGCAGGAAAGTGTTGAGCACCGGGTCGTCGAAATAGCCGAGCGTGGAGTAGGCGGGGACGCCGGCGACGTAGGTGTCGTAACCCTGCTGGCGCAGCTCGGCGGCGAGCGCTTCAGCGTCACGCTGGTCGTAGTAGCCGCGGTAGCTCACGCAGCCGACCATCAGCAGGCACCAGTTCCTGGCTTTCAGCGACAGTTCGGGCGCGGCGAATACGTTCCACACCACGTAGGGTCTGCCGAGGTCGGCGTAGGTACGATAGCTGCCGTTGTCCGGCAGGGCCAGATCGCGGCTGGCGAAGTCGCGTATCGCCTGCACCTCGTGCAGCTTGCTCTTCAGCCGCGGATCGCTGGCCGGATCGCTCATCAGCCTGTCGATGGGCGTGGCGGCACGCATTACGGCGAGGTGCCCGCCGATCGCCTGTGCGTAGTAGCCGGCGTTGCTGCAGCCGGTCAGCAGGGCCGCCAGCAGCAGCACGAGCGAATCCCTAAGCCGGCTCTTGATCATGGCGAAAGTGACCCGTCTCGAGAAAGGATACGATTTGCGCGGCACACGCAGGTGAGGCGAGCATTTGCGAGTGGGCGACGGGCAGGGCGATGAAATCGGCGGCGCCGGGAAAGCGCGTTTCCGCCACGGCCACGACGCCGTCGTTGGGATGCGGCAAGCCGGGGACGACGCGGCCGAGGCCGAAGCTGCGCGTGCCCGCGAGCACGCCGACCGGTGGCGCTGACGCGAGCAAGGTTCTTGTCGGCGCCGGACGCGACAACCATTCCATGATCGAGCGGCCGAGCAGCGTCGGCAGTCCCGCGACCCTGGCCAGCCGTCGTGCGCAGTGGCTGTCGACGCAAGGCGTGCCGAGAAAGATCGCCCGGCGCAGGCGCGGATCGACTGACTGGGCCAGGAGGTCGAGGATGATCAGCCCGCCCATGCTGTGGCCGACGAGATGGATGTCGCTGGCGCCCGTCGCCTCGATAAAGGCTTTGAGCGCCTGCGCATTCTGCCCCAGCGTGGCGCGCACGCTGGGGTAGCCGAAACGCCGCGTACGGTATCCACGGCGCTGCAGCCAGTGGCTGTGCAGCGCGAAAACGGCAGCCGGCGTCCACAGGCCGTGCACCAGGATGACGGTGGGCTTCGGGTGTCGATGTCGAGACGGCGTGCTGTCGTCCAATGCCTGCTCCTGTAGGGCGTGCTGCCGTCAATTCTACGGCTTCGTCGGCGCCGCGTCGTTGCGCAGCGAGTATTGCGCCCGCCGCGGCCGGGCATTGCATGCAGGAGTCGGGGGTCTGGAAGCGCAGGCGGGTAGCGGGTATCGTGCACGCCTCAGATCATCCATCGCCACACCGCACGCATCCCCCATGAATGACACGCGACAAGCAAGTATCGACCCCGTCCTTTCCACGCTCGAACCGGCAGCCGTCTGGGCGCATTTCGCGACGCTTTGCCGCATTCCGCGCCAATCCAAGGCGGAAGGGCGCTTGCGCGACGAGATTCGGCGCTGGGCGCTGGCCAGAGGACTGTCGGCGACGGTCGATGCGGCGGGAAATCTCCTGCTTTGCAAGGTCGCCAGCAGCGGCATGGACGATGCACCTGGCGTCATTTTGCAGGCGCATCTGGACATGGTCTGCGAGAAGAACGCGGGCACCGCGCATGACTTTTCGTGCGATCCGATTCGGCCGCTGGCCCGCGACGGCTGGTTGCTGGCCGAGGAGACGACGCTCGGCGCCGACAACGGTATCGGGGTGGCCCTGATCCTGGCCGCGCTCGACGACGACTCGCTGCGGCATGGACCGCTTGAAGCCGTGCTGACGGTCGACGAGGAAGCCGGCATGGGCGGGGCGCACGGTCTGCAGCGCGGCTTGCTGCAGGGTCGGCTGCTGCTCAACCTCGATACCGAGGAGTGGGGCGAGTTCTACCTGGGGTGCGCGGGCGGTCTGGACGTCAACGTGCATCGCGAGGGTCGCGCGGAACCTGTGCCGGGCGATCTGTCCGCCTGGCGCATCGATCTGCGCGGCTTGCGCGGTGGACATTCCGGGATCGACATCCACGAGCAGCGCGGCAACGCGATCAAATTGCTGGTCCGCGTGCTGCGTGACCTGGAGAGCCAGCTGCCGCTTCGTCTGGCGCAACTGAGCGGCGGCTCGGCGCGAAATGCGCTACCCAGGGAGGCGTCGGCGACGCTGGCCGTGCCGTCGGGGAGCGTCGTCGCCCTGGCGGCTCGCCTGGCGTCGTGGCAGTCGTCGCTGCGCGAGGAATTGCCGGGCGTCGATGGCGCGCTGCACATCGATCTCGTGCCGGCCTCGGTCGACGAGCTGATGTCCGTCGACGATCAGTTCATCTGGCTGGCGTCGCTGTCTGCTGCACCGCACGGCGTGCGGCGCCATAGTCTGAGCGTTCCGGGGGTGGTCGAGACGTCAAACAACCTCGGCATGGTCGGGATCACGCCGAGTGCTGGCTTTTGCAACTTCATGGTTCGCTCGCTCGTCGACAGCGGCAGCAAGGCGCTCGCCGACGAGATCGTGGCGCTCTTTGCGTTGTCGGGAACGGTCGCAGAGCAGGGCGGCCACTATCCGGGCTGGGCCCCGAATCCGGCTTCGCCGCTGCTGGCGCTTTGCCAGTCGGTCTACCGGCGGCAGTTCGGCGCCGAATCGAGCGTCCAGGTGATCCATGCCGGTCTCGAGTGCGGCCTCATTGCCGCTCGTTACCCTGGCCTGGACATGGTCTCCTTCGGGCCGACCATCCGCGGCGCGCATGCGCCCGGCGAGCGCGTCGAGATCGCTTCCGTAGGACGGGCGTGGCAACTCCTGACGGCGATTCTTGCCGCTGTCGGTGAAGGCGGTGCGAGCGCCGAATCGCCTCGGGCGCCCACGGCTGAGGCTGAGGGAATGAGCTGAAGAGCGGATGGATGCGGACGATCTGCAACTGCTGGTGACCTGGAGCATGCCCTACGGCAAGTACAAGGGTCGTCTGATTGCCGATTTGCCGGGCAACTATCTGAACTGGTTCGCGCGCGAAGGGTTTCCGCCGGGCAAGCTCGGCCAGCTCCTGGCGCTGATGCACGAACTCGACCACAACGGCCTCTCCGGACTGCTCGCGCCGCTGCGCCAGCGGTGAGGCGGCGGGGCGGTGGGGCGGCGGGGCGTATCTGCCGTTCCAGATCCTTCGCCGCGCAGGTTCATCGCCGCCCGTTGTTTGCCGGGTTCGTGGTGCGGAGCTGCGCATGCGGGCAGGCAGGGTCCGGGGATAGAAAACGACGTTTCGCTGCATAGGATTTCATGCCACGATTGCGGCCATGACTGCCTCATCTCCCCTTGGCGAGACCCGCGCTGCCTGGTTGCTGGCCGGGGTGGAGTTCTTCTTCGCGCTGAGCTGGGTGGTGTACGTCATCTTTCTTCCCGAACTGCTGACGCGCGGTGGCATCGACAGGCGCTATCTGCCGTGGATCATCGCCGCCGACCAGTTGATCTTCGCCCTGGCCGACTGGTGGATGGGGGTCGCCGTCGATCGGGCGCGCGCGGCGCTGCGCATGATCGGGCCGATGCTGGTGCTGCTCTCGGCGGTTTCGGCGTTGGCGATGCTGCTGATGCCGTGGCTGGCAGCGACGCCGGCGCTGTTCCTGTTGGCCATCGGCGTCTGGGTGGCGACGTCGTCGGCCTTGCGGGCACCGCCGTACGTACTGCTTTCGCGCTACGCCGGGCGGGCGACGCTGCCGCGCCTGGCTGGCATCCAGTTGCTCGGGCTGGCGGTGGCGTCGGCGCTCGCGCCTTACCTGGCAATCGTTCTCAAGGGGGTCGACCCGGCGCTGCCTTTCCTGCTCAGCGCACTGGCCGTGGCGGTTTCGGCGCTGGCGCTGGTTTATGTCGAGCGGCGCTTGCCGGCTGCGTCGCTACCGGCTGCCGGAAAAGCGCCGGGGACGGCGGGCGGGGCGAAAGGCTCGTGGGCCTTCCTGCTGCTGCTCGCCCTGCTCCTCGCCTTTGGCCAGCAGGTGCATTCGCTGATCAACTCGGCGGCGCAGTACAAGCGGCTGGCCGATCCGGCGCTGCTGCCCTGGTTGCTGCCGGTCTTCTGGATCGGCTTCAGCTTTGGTCTGCTCGGCGCTGGTCGCCTGGTGCGGGCGCGTGGCGTGCTGCAGGTTCTGCAGGGGGCGTGCGCGCTGGGCGCGCTGGCACTGACCGGGACGGTGCTTGCCGTTTCGCTGGAGGCCTTGCTGTTGAGCCAGTTTGCGGCCGGGATCTTCTGGGCCGCCATCCTCTGTGCCGCGATCGGTCTGGCTGCCGAGAGCGGCAATCCGCTGCACACCGGCCGCCATACCGGTGCCTTGATGGCGACGCTGGCGGTGGCGGCGTTTTCACGTATCGGGCTGGCGGCTTCTGGTGGTGCTGCCGCGGTGGGTGCCCAGGTGCTCGATTGGTTGCCGGTGGTCTTGTGGTGTGTGGTCGCGCTTATCGTGCGACGCATGCGTTAGGCGGCGGGTCGCCGCGCTTGCTGCACTCGCGGCAATCAGTGTTCCTTGCCGTCGACGCGCGGCTGTAGCAGGTACGGGATATAACGCCAGGCGAGGATGGCGAAGCTGCAGAACCAGCACGCTGCGGCGAGCTCGATCCAGCGCAGGTAGCCGGCCGGGTCGATCTGCGGGATGACGTTGCGGAGCACGAAGCCGGCGATCATGATCCACAGCACGGCCTTGTCGAGACCGTCGAAAACCACTTTTCTGCCGGTATGGCCGTTGACGATGCGGATCAGCATGGCCGGGATGATCAGGCCCATGGCGCCGAAGGTGAATACGTGCATCGGCAGCGAGCCTACCCACGCCGGCTGCGCGACCTGCGCGACGAAGTCGAGCAGCAGCTGCGCGACGATGGCCAGGTAGCCGAGATACATGATGCCGATGTCCAGCCGGCGCAGCGCCAGCTGCGGCTTCCAGAACGCGAAGCGAACGAGCAGCAGCAGCGCCAGCAAGAAACCGGTCCATGCCGCGACGGGTGCCGGCAGCAGGCTGGCAAAAACCAGCAGCACGGCGAGCATCTTGATGCCCGTGTCGAGCACCACGTTGCGCAGGATTTCGGCGTGCATGGCGTTTTTCATGAACTGGGTCAGCGTCCTTTCGAGCATGACCAGAAAGGCGACTCGGAAAAGCGCCACGGTCATGCTCGCGCCCGCCTGAAAATGCGCTTCGCTGAGCAGCAGGTTCTTGGCGACCAGGAAGAGCGGCAGGATGATCAGGAAGAAGTAGTTGTCGCGGAAGGAATCACTCTCGCGGTGGCGGATCAGCGACCACAGCAGCATGGCGACGATCGACGCCAGAAAGAGATTGCTGGCGAGGCGGAAGGCGAGTGGCGGCAGCGCGCCGGCGTACCACATTCCGGCGCGTTCAAGCAGCCACGCGCCGACCAGCAGGATCAACGTCGTGCCATGGTAGCCGCGAATCTTTACCCAGTTCTTGGTCGACGTGAGCAGGAAGCCGCCCATCACCGCCCAGCCGAAGCCGAAGAACATTTCATGCGCGTGCCACTGGACGGGCGAGAAAGGTGCCGGCGGCGCGGCCAGGGTTCCCGCGTAGAACAGTGCCCAGAGAACCGGCAGGGCAAGTCCCGACAGGCAGGCGAGGGCAAAGAAAGGTCTGAAACCGACCAGCCATAGAGCTTGTTCGGAAAATCGCATGTTCCGGAGGCCTCGATGAGGGGTTCGCGGGAGAGGCGCCACGCGCGAGCGCGCTGGAGCGTTGTTGCGTTGTTGCGTTGTCGGGTTGCCAGGCGCTGATTTTCGCGCAGTGGCCAGTGGCTGGCTTTGATCTAGAACGGCGCCGGGCAGAAAAACTGCAGCGGCTGCCTGCTCTCGGGGTGGGCAAAGGCCAGCGTTTCGGCGTGCAGCAGGAGGCGCGTGTCCTCTGGCGCGAGGTCGGTGCTGCCGTAGAGCGCGTCGCCGACGATCGGGTGGCCGATGGCCAGCAGGTGCACGCGCAACTGGTGCGTACGCCCGGTCAGGGGAGTAAGCAGCAGGCGCGAGCGATTGGCGGTCGGGTCGTGCGCGAGCACCTGGTAGCGGGTGATCGAGGGCTTGCCGGCGAGCGGGTCGACTTTCTGCCGCGGTCGCCGGGGCCAGTCGGCACTCAGTGGCAGGTCGATTTCGCCGCTGGCAACGAGCAGTTTGCCGGCGACGACCGCCACATAGCGTTTGTCGACCTGGCGATTGGCGAACTGGCTGCTCAGCCGCCGCTGCATCTCCTTGCCGCGTGCCAGTACCACCACCCCGGAGGTGTGCATGTCCAGCCGATGCACGATCAGCGCGTCGGCGAATTCGGCCTGCAGGCGCGCGCTCAGGCAATCCTGCTTGTCTTCGCCGCGACCGGGTACGGCGAGCAGGCCGGCTGGCTTGTTGACCACCAGCAGCGCCGCGTCTCGATAGAGGATTTCCGGTGTGCCGCGGCACGGATCGGCGCTGGCAGGGATGGCGGGGATGGTGGGGAATGCGGTTTTGACGGCGTTCATGCGCGAGCGGAGTAGGGGAAAGGCACTGATGGAATTTGCCGAAAGCGGCCAATTGTCGCGCCAATTGGCCGGTCGCGGCGAGAGCCGGCAAATCCATTACACTGCACGGGCGCTGCGACGCGCTGCCAGCAGCCGATCGGGACGGGCTTCCGCCAATGACAAATCACTTCCAGGAGAAGAGCTTGAGCACTGCCATTCCAGAGTTGACGACGATGGCCATCGTACTGAACGAGGGCCTTGCCGAGATCACCCTGAATCGTCCGGAGCGGTCGAACGCCATCAACCAGGCCATGTGGCAGGAGCTGCGCATGGCCTTCTCCTGGGCCGACGAGAACGATGAGGTGCGGGTGGTGATGCTCAGTGGCGCCGGCCGGAACTTCTGCGCCGGCATCGACCTGGCGATGCTCGCCGGTGTCGCCGAGCGCGTCGCGCATCGCGACCCGGCGCGCGGACGCGAGGCGCTACGCCGCGTGATCCTCGATCTGCAGGATTGCCTGTCGACGATCGAGCGTTGTCGCAAGCCGGTGCTGGCGGCGATTCACGGCGCCTGCATCGGCGGCGCGATCGATCTGGTGAGCTGTTGCGACATGCGCTACGCGGCCGCTGACGTGCACTTTGCAGTGCGTGAAATCGACGTCGGAATGACCGCCGACGTCGGCACGCTGCAGCGCCTGCCGCGCCTCGTCGCGGACGGCATCGCGCGCGAGATGGCCTATACCGGGCGCAAGGTCGATGGCTTCGAGGCCAAGCTCATCGGCTTGATCAATCAGCTTTTCGAGACCCCGGAGACGCTGCTCGACGGCGTTCGCGAGATCGCCCGGACGATCGCCGCGAAGTCGCCGCTGGCGATACGCGGCAGCAAGGAGATGCTCAACTACGGGCGTGATCATTCGGTCGCCGACGGCCTGAACTACGTGGCGACCTGGAACGCGTCGATGCTGACTTCGAGCGATCTCGAGGAAGCGATGACCGCCATGCGCGAGAAACGGCCGCCCAGCTTCAGCGATTGAGGCGCGTGCACGGACAGCCGCAGTGAGCGTCGTGAACACCTTTGCGCATCACGTCGGGCTGGCCGCGCCGCTGTTCGTTCTCGTGCTTGCCGGCTACCTGCTGATGCGCGGCTGCGGCTGGCCGAAGGCAATGTCCGAGAACCTCTCGCGTTTCGTGTTCTCGGTGGCTCTGCCGGCGATGCTGTTCCGCATGATGAGCGACTTCTCGAAGCTGCCACCGGTCGACGCGCGCCTGCTGGTCGCTTTTTTCGGCGGCTGCCTGATCGTCTTTGCGATCGGCCGTCTGCTTGGCTGGTGGCTGTTTGCGCTAGACGGAGTCGGGCAGTCGGTGTTCGCGCTGGGCGGCGTGTTCTCGAACAACGTCCTGCTCGGTCTGCCGCTGGCCAAGGTCGCTCTCGGTGAGGCGGCGGTTCCGTTGGTGGCCCTGGTGCTGGTGTTCAACGCCTTGCTTCTGTGGACCCTGGTCAGCGTGTCGATCGAGTGGGCGCAGCATGGCAACTTCTCGGCGCGCGGCTTTGCCAGGACGGCGCGTGGCGTGCTGACCAATCCGATCGTCGCCGGCATCCTTTCGGGAGCGCTGTTCGGTCTTGGCGGCTGGCCCCTGCCGGCTCTGATCGCGCAGCCACTGGGGATGCTGGCGCAGGCGGCGGCGCCACTGGCGCTGATCGTTCTCGGCATGGGGCTGGCCGAGTACGGAGTGCGCGCCGGCTGGCAAATCAGCGTCGCCATCTGTTTCCTGAAGTTGATCGTGCAGCCGCTGGTGGTCTGGGCGCTGGCGTTGCTGATCGGTCTGCCGGCGATGGAGACGCAGGTGGTCGTTCTGCTCGCTTCGCTGGCCGTCGGCGCGAACGTCTATTTGATGTCGCGCCAGTTCAACACCCTCGAAGGGCCGGTGGCCAGCAGCCTGGTGTTGTCGACGCTCCTCGCGGCCTTGAGCACACCGCTGCTGATGACGCTGACCGGCAGCTGAGAGCCCGTGCCGATATTCCGCAGGATTCGCGGTGGGCGTGAGTGCCTCGGTGGTGATGGCGAGGTCATTGGCTAATGTTGGCGGTGGCGCGAGAACGCACAAATCTGGCGGCGACAATCGGCGTCCGGTACTTGCTGCGAAGCGGGTATTCGGAATGAGGCGCCAGTCGCCTGGTCGTCGGCCATTACGGCCATTACGGCCGTTGGACCATCAGACGCGTTGCGACCGTTCGGGAGCTGTTGGCAGCCGTTGGCCGGGAAACCTGTCCGAACGGCCGCTGTCGCAAGACTCGAACTCACCCTCTCGACCCCTTGCTGACGCTCGGTTTGTCAAGAAGGCGACGTCAAGTCCCCGCAGACAGGCGGCGCGCCGACGCCGCGTCGCCCACTTTTCAAGCGCTGCTCCCGCGGCGGCGCCAATGACCGCAGCATCGTCCACGCCTTCGCCGCTCATTACCTGGCCAGTACGATACCCGGCGGACTCCATGTGCCTGCGCCTGCCGGAAGGATCGAAGGCGCTTCCGTCTTCGGCCAGTAAAGGCGCATGACGAGGTAGATGCTGTCGTTCGGTGCCGGAAGCCAGTTCGCTTCCTTTGCCTTTCCCGGTGAATCCTTCTGAATGTAGATGGTGAGCGATCCGTCCGCGTTCTTCGTCATTGCCGGCAGCATCGGCGAGTTGATGAGGTAGCGGTTGATGGGGTTCTCGATCAGCAGCTGTGTCTTGCCGTCGTACATCGTCACCGACCAGAACGCGTTCACCGGTGGGAACTCCCCGGCAGGAAAGGTGATGCTGTAGTTGTTCTTGCTGCCATCGAGCGTCTCGCCACCGGCATCCTCGCGAGTCATCGCGTAGCAGGCTTCCTCGGCATCGTTGCCGTAGATGCCGGCCTTGGCCCCGGCGGCGCGGAGCAGCCAGTCGCCATGGAAGAACTCACGATTGCCGAAGAACGAGCTGATCTTCCAGCCATTGACGCTCTTCTGCTGGGTGGAAAGATATTTCTCGATCTTGTCCTCGCCGGCCTTCATCCCCAGGCCGACGGCGGCCTTGTGTTCGAGCGAAAGGTCCTTGAAGTCGAAGGTCTTTCCGGCGCCGATGCCGATGGTGGCGAGCTTGGCGCGGATTTCCTTTTCCTCGGGACCGGCGGGCGCGAACTGAAGGGCGAAGTCGAGGTATTCGAAGAAATTCGACTTCACCATTTCCTTGTCGATTTTCGGGAAGTCGACTTTCGGAGCGGCGGCGGGAGCGGCTTGCTTGAGGAAGGCGGAGAGCGGTTCCGGTTTGTAAGCGCCCTGGATTTTCACCACGTTCGGCATGTCGTCCGGGTTGAAGAGCTGGGTGCGGAAGCCGGCGATCGGGAACTGCGTGGTCGAGTGGAAGACCTCCTTGATCCCGGCGGGCTTCTCGCCCTTCCATTCCGGTCCTACGACCATGTAGCTACCGCCGCCGTTGCCGGTGGAGCGGCTGCTGATGTAGCCGAAATTGAAGGTATTGCCGTCCTCCAACTGCACGGAGAAATAGCGGTCTTTCTCGATCGCTGGCACGGTGATCACCATCGGCTCGGCACGCAGGTCCATCCACAGGAAGGAATACGGCGTGTCGCTGTTGGGCGTTACGATGGCGGTGTCCTTGTAGGTGAACACGCGGGCTTCGTTCTTGATCTCGTTGAACGGTGCCTTGAACTGGCCGGAATCCTTGTCCACGGCGTATTCATACATCACCGCGTAGTTCATCACGATCGGCAGGCCGTAGATGAAGCCTTCCTCGGCAATGGCCTTGGTTTCGACAATGCTTGGAACAGCAATGCCCGTTTTCTTGTCGGTCTGATTGGCAGCCGATATGGGGTCCACCTTCTCGTTGCAGCCTGCCAGCAGGGCGACGGCGATCATGCCACAGAGAGCGTGAATGCGAATTGCAGATCTGGCTTTTTTCATTTGTTTCCTCGTGGCTGGGCTTTGTAGGGGACAGATTTGCTATGGCTCGAATTCACTTCGTACTTCAAGCCATGCCTTAGGCATGTTCTGTCAGCGGCAAGTCGCCGTCATGGGCGGCGGGTCGCTTATGGCTCGATAGAGTATAAACAAAGGTTCCACTGATTGCTGTACGGCAACAGTACCACCGTCCGGAATTGGTCTGTTTTCCGCGTTCAGCATTCGACCAGAAAGCTGCAGTCGGGACCGGAGAAGTCACGAGCACAGCCGCGGCGGGGCTTAACGCGATCAAGGGAAGAGCCGCCCGAACGACAGGGTTCCTCTTCCGCTGCGACCGGAAGCGGCCCAATTCTGACCTTCAAGCCGCCGACTGCTGATGGGCCGGTAGCAAAGTAGAGCAGTCGTTCATGGCGATTAAGTTTCCTTCAAACGCTTGGTGCTTGAAAGCGTGCGAATAGCGTAAAAAGCCCCCGGGACCGAGGTCGGTGCCGGGGATCGAGAACGGTCGCATCAGGAGGTCATTCGCTCACCTGCTGTTGACGATTTGGCCACTGAGCACTACTGCGGCCCGGGCTGTACGTGTGGCGATCATTGTGCTGGAAGAGGAAGACTGAAAAAAGGTGTTCCGGGCGGCGGCCGCTCTGCCGGCGCCGCCCGCGTCGATTCCTCTCGGAGGCCTTCCGTTGCGGTCGGGAAGTTGTCGGTAAACTTTACACGTACATTTGTTTTGTCTTGGATTCGTTTCCAAAATACGGATTTAATGGAAGGTTGTTGAATGGTACAAAACTTGCTTGTTAAATTTGGCTCGCGCGGTTATGGCGCGGAGGTCGACTGGAGATAAACATGGTCAACACGGTAAAGGCAGTGCTGGTGGGAATTCTGTCTCTGGGGTTCTTTTCGACGGCACAGGCCACGCCTGTGCTGTGGACACTGAACGGAACGCTCCTGAACCCAGCAACGCTCGCAAACGCAGGAACGGCTGGCGGGTCATTTGTCTACGATGACGATACCGACGTGTTCTCGGACATCATGCTGACGACTACGTCCGCAAGCCCGACCGGGGGACTGACGTTCACGCAATTCCTGGGCGAGAGTAGCGGGCTGATTTTCGGGCAAACGACCCCTGGCGACCCTGTGATTGCTCTGTTCCTGCGGTTTGTTTCGAAAAACGACCTGACCAACGCCGGCGGCAACCTGACGATCGGCAACTCGTCTACGGGATACATCGCCGAAGGCTACTGTACGGTTGCGACCTGCGACAATGGCCTTTTTAGCGTCGCCAGCAACTGGGATTACGAGGCGACAAACACGCTGGTCGGGAGGCCCATGGTCGTCCCGGAACCTGGCACAACCGCGCTGCTGGCGCTTGGCCTGCTGGGTACGGTCTTCGCGAGACGGCGCCGTCGCTGAAGGGGTGAACTACGCTCCGGCCTTCGGCAGCATGGGATAATAGCGCTGGTGTCGTGTTGCCTTCTTGACGAGACTTTACGAAAGCTCGAAGGCTGCGGGTAATCCGGCGCCCCTCCCGCACCCACCGTCATTGCGAGGAGGCGTAGCCGACGCGGCAATCCAGTGCCATTCTCTCTCTGCCTTTCCGCCGCATCGCCAACGCGCAGCGCCAAATCCCAGGGTTGCCACGTCGGCTGCGCCTCCTCGCAATGACGCGTCGGCTGATGTCGTGCTGCGACATCTTTGACGAGGCTTGCAGCAGAGCAGACCTGCAAAACAGTGCACGATCGTTGACCTGGCTGGAATTCATAAGCTCCATACTGCGTGCAACACTGCACTAGGTCGCCAGCAAGGCCGCCGCCAAGGCGCCAAGCGCAAGAAGCCACAAGGCCCCGGCCAGGGGCCAGCTACGCAGGATTTCTTCCAGGCGGCGGATTCGGGACACGGCCACCAGCGTGGTGGTTAGCGCGTTTTTCGATTGGGGGCGGCGCGTTGTTGGGACCCGGCGCAGGGCCGGCGTCCGTTCCAGCCACACCAGCACATCTCCCGGCGGGATCGCCGGGCCGCGCCAGCCGCACCGCCAGGCGGCATAAGCCACTAGGGTGGCCACAGCTGCCGGCCAGGTGGCCGACTGCAGCCCCTGCGAGGAAAGGACAATCGCCACGGTGCCCGCATCGGCGCGCATCCAGGTCAGCACGAGCATTGTCGCGAGCAGCACCAGCCACGGTAGCAAGAGCTTGGCGCGCTCATCACCGCGATCGCCGCCATCAACTTCTCCGCGCTGGCTGCCATACGGGATCATCAGCAGGAAGCGGGCCATCAGCAGACCGGTGCCCACGGCGGCCAGGGGTAATGCCGAGGCCAGCAGTTCGGGCCAGAAGCCGGGCAGGCCGGAGAGGGCGGTCTTCAATTCGCTCTTGGCGAGCGCCCCGCTGGTGAACGGCGCGCCGGCCAGGGCCAGGGCGGGCAAGACGAGCCCGGCGATCAGCCAGCCCTGGCGGCTGTAGCGCTGCGCCACTCCCAGCCCCAGGAACAAGGCGCCCTTGGCCAGTCCGTGCTGCAGGGCATAGAGACCGACCGCCGGGAGCAATGCAGGCCAGGCCTTTGGTAGCAGCAGACCAGCACCGACGGCGAGCGTCATGAAGCCCATCTGACTGATGCTGGAGTAGGCCAGCAGTGTCTTCGGCTGTCGCTGTAGCAGCCCGATCGCCACGCCGAAGAAGGCCGCGAACAGGCCCAGGCTGAGCATCAGTGTTCCCAGCGCCGGCACGGCCACTTCACCGAGGGGAAAGAAACGCAGCCAGCCGAGCAGCCCGGCCTTGATCATTGCGCCGGAGAGCACCGCGCTGGCTGGCGTTGGCGCCACCGGGTGGGCCAGCGGCAGCCACATGTGCAGGCAGGGTACGCCGGCCTTGACGCCGAAGCCGACGAACAACAGCGCATAGGCAAGCAGGGGTGCATCCGTTGCCGCCGCGCGGGTCATCTCCGGCAGGAAATGCGTTTGTGCGGTGTCTGCCAACAGGAGCAGGCCGGCGATCAGCGCTGCTTCCCCCAGCACGGCCATGATGAGATAGATGCGCCCGGCCCGCTGCGCTTCGGCATGGCGCTCGTGTACCACCAGGCCATAGGCGGCGAAGGTCATCAGGGCAAAGGCGAAATAGAAACTGGCCGCGTCCTGGGCCAGGCATACCCCCAGATTACCGCTCAGGCTGACCAGGAAGAAGGCCGTGAAAACGTGTCGACGCGGGTCACTGGCCAAATAGCCACGGGCATAGAAGCCGGCCGCCAGCCACAATGTGGTGGAAAACAAAAGAAACAGGCGCCCGGTGTCATCGATCGAAAAACGGCTGCCCAGCAGCAGCCAGGGCAGTTCCACCAGGGTGGCGTCAGGTGCCGCGATGGCCAATAGCAGACCGGGGAAGGCCGCCCAGGGCGCCAAGCTCAGTCCCATTGGGCGGGTGGCCGGCAGCAGTAGCACGCTGGCCAGTAGCAGCGGGAGGAGGAGGGTGAGCAGCAGCGCGATGGTCAGGCTCATGGCAGCCAAAGCAGATATTCACGGGCGGCGATCAGCTTGGCCCAGTCCAGAGGCGACATCGGGCTGCTGGCAAACACGCCCGCCAGCACAGTGGCTGTGGCGGTGAGCAGCGGCGGAACGAGCAGCAGCGCGGCCGTCTCGCGCCCATTGCGCATCGGTATCTGTTCGTCCGGCCAGTCTGCTGTCTGCGGCCGGAACCAGGCACGCTGCAGAATCGGCAGGAAGTAGGCCGCATTGAGCAGGCTCGACGCCAGCAGCACCGCCAGCACCCAGGGCATCTGCGCCTCCAGCGCGCCGAGGCCCAGATACCACTTGCTGATGAAGCCGGCGAGGGGCGGCAGGCCGATCATGCCGAAGGCGCCGATGCTGAAGGCGACGGTGGTCCATGGCATGCGCCGCCCGACGCCATCCATTCCGCTGATCTTGTGGATGCCGAGCGTCTCGGCATAGTTGCCGGCGCAGAAGAACAAGGTGATCTTCATCAGGCCCTGATGTACCAGTTGGACCACGCCGCCGATGGTTCCCAGCGGCCCGAAGAGGGCGACGCCGAGGACGATATAGGACACCTGGCTGACCGTGGAATAGGCCAGGCGCCGCTTGAGATCGTCCTGGAACAGCGCGCGCAGTGAGCCCCAGATGATGGTGATCGAGGCGGCGACGGCCAGTGGTAGCAGCAGCGATAGCGATTGCGCAAACTCGATACCATAGACTTCGTACACCACCCGCAGGATGCCGAAGGCGCCCGCCTTTACCACCGCGACGGCGTGCAGCAGGGCCGACACCGGCGCCGGCGCAACCATCGCCTGGGGAAGCCAGCCATGCAGTGGAACCAGGGCCGCCTTGACCCCCAGGCCGGCGATGAGCAGCAGGAAGATGAGTTGCAACTGAGCACCGTATTCCGGGCCAAGAGCCGACAGCACGCCGCCCTGGGTGAACTCCACCTGTCCGGCCAGGCCGTACAGCCAGAGCATGCCGACCAGCAGCAGCGCGCCACCCGAAAGCGTGTAGCTGAGATACAGGTGCCCGGCGCGCATCGCCTGCTCGCTGCCGCGATGCACCACCAGCGGATAGGTGACCAGGGTCAGGAGTTCGTAGAAAACGAAAAAGCTGAACAGGTTCCCGGCCATCGCCACCCCGGCGGTGGCGGTGACGCAGAGGCTGAAGAAGCCGAAAAAACGGCTACGTCGCGGCGAGCCCTCCAGGTAGCCAATGGCGTAGAGCGTGGTCAGGAACCACAGCACCGCGGACAGGGTGAGGAAGAGCATGGCCAGCGCATCGGCGACCAACAGCAGATCGAGGTTGGGGAGGACGGCATGACGAAAGACGAATTCCTCGCCGTGCAATACGCCGCGCAGCATGTAGGCAACAAGGATCAGTTTCAGGCTGGCGCCGAGCAGGTTGATCGTGCTGCGCAGGCGATGTCGTGCTTCGGGGATGAAGAAAACGATCAACCCCGAGAGCAGGGAACTGGTGAGTACCAGCAAGGGGAGGGCTGCGTGCAGACTCATGCCGCGTCCAGCAGGTACAACAGCTCGCCGGCGGCCAATCCCAGCAGCAGGCTGGCCAGGGCGAGCAGGAAAGGTGCCCATTCCAGCATGCGCGGCAAGACCTTGAAACGGCGTGCCGCCTCTGCTGGCAGAAAGGCCTGGCGCAGCACCTTGAAGACGTAGGCCGCCGACAGCAGGCCGCCCGCGACCATTACCACGATCCACCACCATTGTCCGCTGGCCAGTGCCGCGCCCAGCAGCAGCCATTTCGCAGCAAAGCCACCCGACGGCGGCAGGCCCATAATGGTCACACCGGCGAGCGCAAAGCTGAACAGTGTGAGTGGCAAGCGCGTCGCAACGCCGGCGATGCCGGCGATCTCATTGCGCCCGGTGGCCGTGATCATCGCCCCGGCCGCGGCGAACATTGCCGCCTTCGCCAGCCCGTGCGCGACCACTTGCAGCACACCGCCTTGCCAGGCGCTCGTGGTCACCTCCGCCGAGGTCCCCGTGGCCAGCGGCAGGACCAGGAAGAGATAGCCCACCTGGGCGACGGTGGAGTAGGCGACCAGCATTTTCAGCTGCGTCTGCCGCAGCGCGAGGAGAGAACCCCAGAGGACCGCGCCGGCGCCCAGAGCACCCACCAGCTGCGCCGCCGTGACGCTGGTGATCGGCGCAAACACATCGAACCACAGTCGCAGGATGAGGTAGAACGAGGCCTTGATCACCAGCGCCGAGAGCAGCGCCGACACCGGTGCAGGCGCACCGCCGTGGGCCGGCGGCAGCCAGAAGTGGAAGGGAAAGAGCGCCGTCTTGAGCATCAGACCGAGCAGCATCAGCGCCGCCGCCAGCGACACCGCAAGAGGTGCGTCGACAACGATCAGGGATGCCAGTGCCGGCAGCGACACCCTGCCATACACGCCATAGAGAAGCGCTACCCCCAGGAGATAGGCAGCGGATCCGAGCAGGGTGGCCAGCAGGTAGCGCATCGCCGCCGAGATCGGTCCTGCGCCGCCGGGCAGCGCAACCAGCCCCACCGCAGCCAGACTGAGCAGCTCCAGGGTGACGTAGATATTGAACACATCGGCAGACAGGAAGAGCGCGTTCATGGCCGCCAGCAGGTAACCGGTAAGTGGCCAGAAGTAGCGCCGTGAGCCGGCATGTTCGGCGAAGTAGGCGCGCGCATAGAAAGCGAGCGGCAAGGCCACCCCTTGGGTGAGCAAGAGCATCACCATGCTCAGTCCATCGACCGCAAGCTCGATGCCCAGCGGCGCCCCCCAGCCGCCGACGGCGAGCACCCGTGCGCCGCCGCTGACCATCTGCTGCGCCAGTGTCGCGGCCAGGGCGATTTGCAGTGCCAGCCCCGCCACCGCCAGCCGGCCACCACGCCCTGGTCCTTGCACGAAGGCCAGCGTCGCCCAGGTCAGCGGCAGGAGAATCAGCCAGGGAAGGGGGTCAAACATCCAGCCGGTCTCTGACGATCTCTTCTTCCGGCAGTCGCATTTCGCCCTGCAAGTCGAGCAGCCGACGTGCCAGGGCCAAGGCCAGGGCGGTGGCGGCGAGGGCGACGACGATGCCGGTCAGCACCATCGCCTGCGGCACCGGGTCGGGCACGCCGGAGCGCTGCCCGAGGCCCACCAGCACCAAGAACACACCGCTGCCCATGACGTTGAAGGCGAGAATCTTGCGCAGCAGATGCGCCTGCAGGATCAGGGCGGCGACTCCGCCGACAAACAGCGCGCTGCCGGTGAAGGCGTAGAGCAGGGCGGCGCTCATTGCTGAACGCTCTCGTCGGTCAGTGCGAGGTATAGCCCGGCCAGTACGAGCGCAAGCGAAACACTCAGGCTGGCTTCGATCAGCAGGATCAGGGCGCCGGCCCAGGCAGGCGGATACTGCAGCAGGGTGCCTTTCAGCATGACCGCCGCGGCGACGGCGATAAAGACCAGCAAGCCGAACGCGAGCCCGACGCGCAAGGCGCGTCCGGGCGATGCCCAGGGTGGCAGCAGGCCAGCCAGGCGCAGCAGCACTCCCGCGCCGGCCAGTACCGCGCCGGCCTGGAAGGCGCCGCCTGGCCGGTGCGCTCCCGCCCAGAGTAGATATCCCGCGACCAGCACCATCAGTGGTGTCAACAGCCGGGCCACACTTTGCAGCATCGGATTGGCAGGCGCAGGACCCCATTCGCCGCCGGAAGTTGCTTGCGGCAGGGCCAGGATGGCCAACAGCGCGAGCAGCAATACGGCGATCTCGAGCAAGGTATCGTAGCCACGAAAATTGAGCAGGACGGCGGTTACCGGGTGCGCTACGCCGCTCAGGTCGAGCTTCGCCTTCACCTCCGCCGGCAGCTGTACGGCAGCCGCCGGCAGCTCCAGCATCGACCAGCCAAGCGCCAGGCCGAGTACGCCGGCCAGGAGAGCAACAGTGGCCGTCAACAAGGTCTTCATGGCGATCGCTCGCGCCGCTTGCGGTGCAAATGGCCGAGGGCATCGAGCAGGAGGGCACCGGTGAGGCCGGCGCCGATGGCCGCTTCGGCGAGGGCGATGTCGGGGGCGTTCAGCCGCGCCCAGGCCAGCGCCATGAGCAGGCCGAAGACGATGAACAGTACGACGGCACGAAACAGGTCCGGCGTGCTCAGCGCGAGCACGGCACTCACGAGCAGGGCAGCCACCAGCAGCAGATCGAAGATCATCGCTCGCCTTCCTCTGACTTCCAGGGCACGATTCCCTTAGCCAGGGCGCGCCGCGCAATCAGGTAGCTCAGCGTGGCGCTGGCGGCCAGGGCCAGCAGCCAGACCAGGATCAGCTTCAATCCAGCGGCGACGCCGGGAGCCTGCAGCAGCAAGCCAAGCACCGTGAAACCCAGGCCCAGATTGTCCGCCTTGGCCAGGGCATGCAGCCGGGTATACACGTCGGGAAAGCGCAGCAGACCGATCGTGCCGGCGAGGAAGAAAACAGCGCCGATGATCAGGAGCAGCGCGCTCGCCAGCTCAAGAACGCTCATCATGCTCTTCCCGCCAGATCCGGCGAGCAAAGGCGGCGCCGGTGATCAGCGCCAGGAGAGCGAGCAGCAGGGCGGCGTCGACCAGCGCCGCTTCGCCTCCGGCAAAGGCCAGCAGCAACAGAATCGCGACACCGACGGTGCCGAAGAGGAGCGCTGCCAGCAGGCGGTCGGCGGGCGTTGGGCCGCGTGCGACGCGCCACAATGCCGCCAGCAGATTGACGAGCAGGAATCCGGCCAGGATCAGGTTAAGCTCGCTCATGCAGCCTCCAGGGGCAAGCCCAGCAGGCGTGCGATGCGCGTCTCGACCGCCCGCACTTCCGCCTCTACCGGGAAGCGTTGGTCGAGCACGTGCATGCGCAAATGCCCGCCTTCCAGGCCAGCGCTGAGCGTGCCGGGCAACAGGTTCAGGGTGGCGGCCAGCAAGAGCCGTGCGCCGCCCTCGGGCAGGCGCAGTGGAATATCGATCACGACCGGGCGCAGATCGGGGCGGGGGCGCAGCGCCATGCGCGCCACCTGGACGCCGCCGCTGAAAGATTGCAGCAGAAAGAACCCGAGGAAGCTCGCCGCTCCGGGCAGGGAGAGCTGCGACGGGGCAGGCGGTAGCAGTATCAGGCTCGCGGCCAGGGCCAGAACGATGCTGGCCAGGCCGACGCCCCAGGCGAGGAAACTGCCTTCGGCCAGAATCCACCACAGCGCGACGAACAGCCCGGCACGCAGGAGCAATGGCTTGGCCAGATGGTTTAACGCCGTATGCAGAGCGCTGTCCATGGTTCGGGGAAGCCGGCCGTGCGACCGAGAATGCAGAGCGCGAAAATCAGGAGCATCACGCTGTCCTTGAAATTGCTGCTGGTCGGCGCCAGTAGGTTCACGGTGACCGGCACGACCCACACTAGGCCTGTGAATGCGTTCGAGTGAGAGGTAGCCCCGTTAGTTTGGACAGCAAGACCGGTTTGTTAAGTGAAGGCTTGCCGGTTGCGGTCTGCTGACCGATGTTGCGGTTGGTTTTGACCTTTCTGCATCTTATACAAAATGAATAAAGCTCGGTGGAATTTGTGGGCGAAGGAACGTGCGCTCGAAGCCAACGGCGGCATCGAGAGGTCGCTCACGGTTTAGCGTGACGATGATGGCCATGGCCATGTCGATGGCAACGTCCAGCCTGTCTTCGCCGTGCATGTGCGTGTGCTGAGCAAGGCCGAGCGCGCTGAACAGGGCGACGAGCAGTTCCAATCGTTTCATGAGCACTCGCAATGACGGTGGGTGCGGGAGGGGCGCCGGATTACCCGCTACCTTCTGTTTCGAACTTAAACGGCTATTGGCACGAATGACTTTCTGCAGGATCCCGCGAGCGCTCTTGATCCAGATAAACGGCTTTGGCTTGGTAGAATGTCGCACATAACTTGCTGATTCGACTGGGTTCGCGTCGGACCGTTCAAATTCGATCGGCGCTTCCGTAAATGGCTATATGTGTGGCATGCACAAATTCCTTGGGTGGTTTCTGTCCCTGGGACAGGAAATCGCGAGCTCAGCCTGACGTCGTGTCGAGAAATTTAACACTGCCACCGATATGGTGTTCTTAGCATCTAATGCAAGCATATGTTTTGTTGTAAGTTTTCGTTATTGGTCCGGTTTTTGCTTCGTCTCGTTGTGTTAAGAAAATGCGCCGGTTGGCTACACAAATAGGCTACTCGAATTGCGATTTTTACAATCACGATGATAATTAGAAATCGCAGGCCAAATAAATATCTGATCGGAAAGTGATCATCGTTATGTGATTGAATATTGAATATCCTCCGCAAGCTCTCTATGGAAGCGCAAGAATATGAAAATTAAGCCTGGACTTCGCCTGCTCAACACTTCTCGCGGACTCCATGTCACCGCTCTCGCACTCGGACTGATTACTTGGGTCGGAAGCCCTTCTGCTGCTGTACTCACTTGGCAGAGTCCGGGAACCGGCAACTGGTTTGACGGGGTTAATTGGGACGCAAGTGGAAATGTACCTGGGGTGAGTGATGCCGCACTGATATTGAATGGTGGTACCGCTCAAGCAGGATCGAGCATCACCCCCAGCAGCTTGACGGTCGGTACAGCGAGTAACACGGGCACTGCCTCGGGGAGCCTGGATGTCACCTCCGGCGATCTGACGCTGGGCAGCATCCTGCAGGTCGGCAACACCACGAGTGCCGCCACCGGTACCAGTGCGACGGGATTGGTGAACGTTGCGGGCGCCATCAGTGGCGTTACCGGGAACCTGTTGGTCGGGTCCAACCAGGGCCTGGGCAGCAGCGCCAACGGCACCATCACGGCCGACTCCTACAGCGGTACGCACGGCTTTCTGGGGATTGGCCGCGATGACAAGGGTGGTTCGGGCACCGGTTCGCTGGTTGTCACGAACCAACTGGCTCTTGCCGGGAAGGTGAACTTTTTCGAAGTGGGCCATATCTTCGGCGACGGGCTGGTGGCCGATGGCGAGTTGCGCGCCGGTAGCGGTGATGTGCTTACCGGTTTCTCGACGATCGGCACGCATAATGGGTCAGTGGCCACTGCAGGCAACGTCAGCGGTGTCGTGAAACTGGGGACGGGAAGCCTGTCGAGTGACCAGACTGGCGCACTGACCGTTGGCAAGCTGTCGTTCGGTCGCAGCGGTACGGTGGTTGGCGAACTGAATACCGCGGGACTATCGGGCTTTGGCTCGCAGAGCATCGGGGTCGCTGACGGTGATACCAGCGGTACGGTGACCGGCACCCTGGTGGTTGGGGCGGGTGGCATCGCCGGTGGCTCACTGGCGATCGGTACGACGAGCGGTGCCGCGAATGCGACTGGCTCGGCAAGCAGCGGTGGTGGAGTCACGCTGACATCCAGCCTGATGGTGGGGAACAACTCGGGTGGCGCGGGCTCGACCGCAGATGGTGCCCTGCGCATTACCAATGGTGATCTGCTTATTGATGGCTCTATCACGGTTGGTCAGGTATCTGGTTCTGACACCGGAAAGCAGGCGATTGCCACACTAGCGTTGGTGGATGGCGAGCTTGCCGCGCAACGGGTCGGAATCGGTCAGGCGGCGGGGGCCGGCTCGACCAACGCACGGGTGACGCTGCAAGGCGTGACGGGCCGCATCCAGAGCCTGCAAGTCGGCGAGTCATTCGACGCCCAAGGCAATCCGAACGGCCGGGTTGAGTTGCTCGGCAGTGTGCTGAATGCCGAAGAGTTTGTTGCGCTGGGATCGGGTCTTTCGGGCGGGAGTGGCAACGGGGCAATCAGCCTGAAGGATAGCCGCTTGAATGTTGGCGTCGGTCCCGAATCGGGGTCCTTCTACGGTGACATGTTTGTCGGTACCTCGGGGGCTGGAAGTCAGGCCGGATTGATGCTCGAGCGCAGTCTGGTCGATGTTGCCGACAGGTTGCTGCTGGGCGCCGCCTCGCAACTTCAGATCGGCATTGAGGGCGGTTTGCGTATCGCTCAGTACGGCGCAATTGATACCCGGACGGCGGTCCTCGGTGGAGACCTCGATCTGAGGTTCGATTTCACACCGCTTCTTGACAGCATGGTCTTTGACTTGGTGCTTTCTGAGTTGCTCGACGGGATAAGCGGGGATTTCGCGAATGTCAGCATTCTAGGTCTCGATGCTGCCTATAGTGCAGTGACTGGCGTGGAGATTGTCAATTTCGGGGGAGCCGACGTCGAGGTCTACCGCCTCAGGATCGCCCGAAATGGTGTTCCAGAGCCGGCTACCGTGTTCCTGATGCTGATCACTCTGGGTGCAATGTTTGCATCACGTGCCATACAGCGAGAAAGATTTCTAAAGGTGTCCTGATGATTCTCCAGATTCCGCAATCTGACCCTCACGGCGCTGCGTTAAGCAGGCGTAGGTTGGGCTGACGCAGGAAGACCAACATCCAACCGACACCGCCGACAACTGGCGCTTGATGTGCGCGGCTGCTGCCGAAATCGAACGACGGTGCATGATCGGCTGCCTGCGTCAGCCCAGCCTACACCGGCTAACGTTCAACCGTCGAGCGTGATGAACGGCAACTGCGGAGCGTACGGCAGCGGTTCGGGCGGAGCAAGCTGAACGGCTGTTTCCGCCGATAGCTTGCCGGCTACGGCTCGCCACGAACGGCTGCTGTAGGATCCCACACTGGCCGTTCACGCCGGCTGCCGCCAAGTGCCGCTCTGGTCGGGAACTGGACCGACAGCGCACAGGGCCGAGCGGCAGGTCTCTGATGAGTCAGCAGCCCTTCGGGCAGCTCGATTTTTTCGGGCCTGCCACGGCCGATCGGCAAGTAACGGCGAATTTGTGCCAATCCTGCTTTGCAGTACCATGACCGGAGCTGGACGAGCCGGAACCAAGCAGGGAAGTCGCTTCGCGGTGCCGCAAGGCGTATCGAAGCAGAGGCCAGTATGGATCTGCTGCCTGCACGGTACTCTGGGAATCTGAGCTGTGAAAAGCAGATGGAGGTTGGCCATGCAGAGATTCGCCATCGTCGGTGCGGCAAGTGAGGAGCGCAACGACGCGAAGGACCCGTTCCCGTTCTCGCCGCTGGTGGATGTCGCGAAGTCACGCGAGGCGGCGCGGCTGATCGGGGTGGCATTGGCGAAGAAGCGCTGCGGGCTGATCGTCTACGACGCACGCTTCATCGAGGCCGATGTGGTCAGGGCCTACGTGGCAGAGAGTCCCCAGCCGTCAGACTGGGGCCCGCCAATTGTGATCCGCCAGCCGCATGCGGATCAGATCGTGCCGTTCCCGGAGGAGCAGACCCACCCTGCGCTGTTCGACCGCGTCGCCGACTCGAGCGGGCGCTGGGAGGTGTCGTTCTACCGCTCGCTGGCCGCCGCCGACGGTCTGATCCTCATCGGCGGTGCGAACTCGACTGCGATCGCCGGGCAGGTCGCGATCGGCGCCCGGGTGCCGGTTCTGGCGCTGATGAAGTCCGGGGGGGCGGCGGAGACCGTCTGGCGCACCATCGCCCCGGGCATCGACCTGCCCAACGGCAACGAGCATGCGCGCATGGCGGACGACCCCACCGAGCCGGCAGCCACGCGCTGGGTGGAGGCCCTCGAGACCCAGCGCCGGCGTCGCTACGCGGTTGAAACGGGCCCCATCGTCTGGCACGCGGTGTTGGCCTCGATCCTGTTCGTGCTGGCGCTGGCCGCGGGCTTTGGTAGCCATCTGCTCCCTGGTCTCGACGCGTCGCTGGCCAAGGCAATGCTGTTCGCGGCGACGCTGATGGCGGGGGTGGCCGGTGCCGCGATCCGCATGGTGTTCGAGCGCCGCTACGGCAGCGGTCCACTGGTGCCGCCGTCGATGGCGATCACCGTCGCGCTCGGCCTCATGGCCGGCGCATTGGCCGGCATGCTCTACATAGTGGCCCAGCCAGGCGACATCGAGGTCGCGGGCGATGCCGGCCTGCGGCTTGTGTCGCTGATCACGGTGGTGGCTACCGTCGGCGGCCTGACGGCAGAGGTCGTCTTTCGCAAGCTGCTCGGCATTGACGTGCTGCGGACCAATGGCGTGGCAGCCAGCGGCGACCCCGGAAGATCCTAGTCCCGAGGAGGTACCTCTCGCTGCAAGCTCCGGCCGCGTTACGGTAGCTTGATGGCCAGATCGACTCCATTCCCGAGTCCAACCGTAGCATAACGGGACGCTGATACATGGCAACGAGCAGGTGGCAGAACGTGGACGGCGCCTTCGCCGGTGCGCCGGACGAGGCGGCTTTCTGGACCGGCAGGACCTTCGACGATTTTCTCTTCCGGCCGCAGAAGTCGGATTCGCAGACTCGCCGCAATATCAGCGTGAGCTCGCTGCTGACCGCGGACGTGGCCTTGGATCTGCCGATCGTTTCGTCGAACATGGACAGCGTGACCGGCGCCCACATGGCGCGGGCCATGGCCATGCACGGCGGCATTGGGGTCGTGCATCGTGGCATGAGCATCGAGCGCCAAGCGTCCGAAGTCGGCGTGGTGAAACGCAGCCAGAGCGCCGTGATCGTTCGTCCGCTGTGCCTGCCGGCGGGCACCGCTATCCGCCAGGCCAGGCGTTTCGCGCGGCAGAACGGCATCACCGGGATCCTGATCGAGACGGCCAGCGGCTCGAACCTGCTGGCCGGCTTGCTCTCGAACCGCGACACGCCGGTGCACGGCGCCGACGAAGATCGACCGGTCGACGATTTCATGACCCCGCTGTCCCGCCTGGTGACCGGCGCGCCGGACATCTCCACTGACGAGGCGGAACGGCTGATGTTCGAACACCGCATCGAGCGCCTGCCGCTGGTCGATGGCGCGAATCGCATCCATGGGCTGATCACGCGCCGCGACATCAATCTCAAGCGCGAACAGCCCGGCGCCAGCAAGGACAGCGCCGGCCACCTGCGCTGCGCCGCGGCGGTCGGCGCGCGCGGCGATTACCTGGAGCGGGCCGCCGCGCTGCTGGAGGCCGGCGCCGATCTGCTGTTCATCGACATCGCCCACGGGCACTCGGTAATCATGGAGCAGGCGGTCGCCGGGCTGCGCGGCAAGTTTGGCAGCGTGCCGCTGGTTTGCGGCAACGTCGCCACCGGTGCCGGCGCGCGCTTCCTGCGCGATATCGGCGCCGATGCCGTCAAGGTTGGCGTCGGGCCGGGCCGCGGCTGCCGCACGCGGCTGGAAACGGCGGCCGGAGTGCCGCAACTGCAGGCCATCCGCGAGGCCTATCTGGCCGTCGGTCACAGCCTACCGATCATGGCCGACGGCGGCGTGAAAACCGACAAGGATATCTTTCTCGCGCTGATCTGCGGGGCGTCGACGGTGATGCTCGGCAGCGCGCTGTCGGGCACCGACGAGGCGCCGGGCCGCGTGATAGAGGATCCGGCGACCCATCTGAAGAAGAAAATTTACCGTGGCATGACCTCGCCCGAGGCCGTGCTGGAAACGCTGTACGACAGCAGCAGCAGCGAAGAGCTCGACGCGGCGCTCGAAACACCCCCCGAAGGCCAGGAAATCCAGGTGCCTTACCGCGGCAGCGTCAGCAGCATCCTGGAGCGCATCCGCGGCCACCTGCAGTCATCGGTGAGCTACGGTGGCGAGGTCACGCTGGCCGCGGTACGGAAGAAAGTGCTGCCTGATCCGAGCGCGTTCCTGGTGCCGCTGAGCGCGGCCGCGCGCAGCGAATCCTACGAGCGCTGAGAGTCCGCGCGAGCTCCGATTTGAACGCCGGCGGCCGGCGCCGTCGAGGCGAGCGCAAGGCACGCTTTCATGGCAGGCCTGCTTTCGGGCCGGGGCCCGTCGCTGGGCTCGCCTTGAGCTAACGACGGTTCGGGCTGACTGAGAGTCTGGTTTCCCGCATAGGTGGCAGCCTGCATTGCGAAGGCTTACGTGCCGCTGGATGCGGACTATCGGTCAGCACGCCGCGAGTCATCCTTTTCGGGATTCCCGAGGCGTCGAGAGAACGTCTGATGAAATAGCCGACGACAAAGCAGGCAACGGCTGAGAGGGCGAAAGTCAGCATGTTGGGGGCGCAGCGCCGATGCGTTGCTTGGTTGCTTGCATCAACCATCTCCTGAAGCCCACTGGCAAAGCAGAGCGGACGTCGACAACCGCGATCGGTGACCACGGTCGTCCAGCGTCCGTCATTCTTCGCGCTGAAACATTACAGCCCGTCGATAAGTGGCGGCTGAAGCGGGTTGGTCGTGTGCTGCTGACGAAACCCGGAGCAATCGAGGCACGAGGAAAAGCCTTGCCCCGCGGGGGCAACGCCGTCCTCAGGGGTCGTTCCCGGTTTCGAGGCGCTGCCGCTGCTCGCCAGGCGCCGCCTTGCGCACGGTTTCGGCGCTGCGCTGCCGGCGGCCAGCGCCGGCGGAGACATCGGGAGCCGTTTCACGAAGGGCTGCACTCGTCAAGCGCCTGATTTGCCGATCCTGTTCGCCCGACAGCAAAAACAACGCGCAGACTGCGCCGATGAGAGCAAAGAACATGTCGGACTGCGTGTCCCAGGGATCACCCTGCGTCCCGAGAAACTCGTCTGCGCCTTGGCCCATCAGGAGCGCGGCGCCCCACTCGAGGAGCTCATAGCACGCGCTGATCGCGAGCACGATGCAGATAACGTTGAAGACGAGCATCTTGCGGCCCAGCACGTAAGCACCTCGAACGAGTATCTCTCGCGCCACCAGTGCCGGGACAAAGCCTTGAAAGAAATGCCCGATCTTGTCGTACGGATTGCGAGCAAGATCGAGGTAGTCCGCAATCTGGAAGCCGAGCGGGACGCGGGCATAGGTGTAGGCGCCGCCAAGCATGAGTACCAAGGCGTGCAGGAAGATGCAGACGTAGAGCAGCGTGGTAAGCGGGAACCGCCTGTACGTAGTCAGCAGCACAGGTACTGCAATGACGATGGGAAACACTTCCATCGCCCATGTCGCCCGGTCGTAAGGCCTGGCGCCAGAAAGTACGAGAAGCGCAAGTAGGAGGACCACGGCGAGTACGAGAAAGGTCGAACGGTGCGCGTGCATGTGTAGATTAACCCGACGAATTAGTGTTTGCTCGTAGCGCTGCCGGGCATCGCCGCCAGGCGAGCTGCCGGAAGTGGTGGATCAGGGGCGGCTGCGCCAGATGCGCGTCTGCGGCGCGCTGATCGGTCAATGGCTCGACCGCCACGAACTCGCGTGCATCGGGCTCTGATTGTGGCACCCCTCGTAGCCCAGGCAGCCGTCTTGCGCACGACTCGCGCCGCAAAGCTTGCGCAAGACTGTTGCCAACGCAGTTTGGTTGCCTGCCCGGGCAGTCAGCCGGGCCATCATCCTGGTCGTCATCCTTTCTACCTCCTGCTCGTCGCGTTCGTCCCGGGCGCGGCGTCCGCCTGGCACGCTGCCGTGCAGCAAGCCGCCGAAGCGTGTTGCCGCGAAGGTACGGAACAGGGCAAGTTCGAGCGCCCGCGTGCTGTCCCAGGGAAAGGCGACGGGCGCCAGGTGACCTGCGATCGTCTGGTAGTCCCGTCCGGGATCTGGTTCCTGCATTGGGGTCATGCGCTTCGTCTCGCGGTATCAACTGCGCGCATCATTATAGGCGGCGCCCGTGGTCTTTCCCGGGTTGCCCCCGGGCGTGCGACTTCGTATTGTCCGCAGATCGGCATGGAGATTCCGTTGCTGCTGGACGAACTACTCTCCAGGCGCTGGATCTGCCACGAGAGGATCGGTATCTCGGGTAGGTTCATGGGTGGCGTTCAACACGCCGCTGCGGGAGACCAATGACAGCCGCGTGGAACCCTGGCCAATAGTCGTGGTCTTCCACAGTCTTCCTGCCATCGGCGCGGTGATGGTGCGTTTGCGCGCTTCCGAGATTCGGCGGTGGTTTGGTTGTGTCCTTCAATTTCTATTCCAATACAGGAGAACACTATGGGTTTCTTTAACAATATTCTCGCGAAACTTGGCATCGGCGCTGACAGCGCTGCTCCGGCAACGGACACTACGGCTGCAGCCCCTGCTGCCGTGCCTTCGGCTGCGCCCGCCCAAGTTGTCGCCGCGGCCCAATCTGTTGCGCTTGTCGATGTCATTGCGCAGCTGGAGCAGCGGGCAAAAGCCAACGCGCAGAAGCTCAACTGGCGCACCTCGATTGTCGATCTGCTCAAACTGCTCGATATCGATAGCAGCCTTGCCGCGCGCAAGGAGTTGGCCGTTGAACTGGCCTGCCCGGCGGACCTGATGAGTGATTCGGCGAGTATGAACGTCTGGCTACACAAGACCGTGCTCGCCCGCGTCGCCGCGAATGGCGGTAACGTGCCCCCGGAACTGCTCGACTAGATCGCCCATTCAACGACTCATTCAAAGGATATGCCCCATGCAGATCACTGACATCCTCGCCCAGATGGGCGGGCTCCAATCCATGGCGCGCGAGCTTGGCGTTACCGAAACACAGGCGGCAAGTGGTGCCGCAGCGCTGGCGCCGGCTATCCTTGGAGGATTCAAGAAACAGGCCCAGGCGCAGCCAGCCGGGCTGCTTGGCTTGGGCGGTCTGCTTGGGCAGCTCGGAGGCGGCGGCTTGCTGGAGCAGGTTTTGGCGCCGCAGCCGACGAACGTCGGCCAAGGCAACGACATACTCGGGCAGATTTTCGGTTCGAAGGATGTAAGCCGTTCTGTCGCACAGAATGCCGCGTCCCAGTCCGGGCTCGAACCATCCGTGCTCAAGAAAATGTTGCCGATGCTGGCCATGCTGGTTACCGGCTATATGGCAAAGCAGGGGGGGGCTGCTGCAGCGCCGGCTACCCCGGCCGGCGATCCGGGCAGCTTGTTGGGCGGGCTTCTTGGTGGTCAGAGCGCAGGGGGATCCGCGCCGGCTTCTTCCTTGACAGGGCTGGCCTCGATGCTGGATCTGGATGGTGACGGCAATCCGCTGGACGACCTCATGCAGATGGTCGGGAAGGCCATGCGCTAGTGTCGTGCTGCGTTCTTGGTGGGACTTTCCGCAAGGCGGAAAGCAGCGCCTCCGCACTCGGATGACATGATTTCTATCGTCATAATCGGCAAGTGAAAATCGTTAGCATTCACAGGATTATGACAAAGGCTTGCAAACCCCTCTCCCAGCAAGTCAGCTCTCGTCCTTTGGGCCACCGAAATGAGTGTGACGAAAGCCAGCCTGATGTGCTGCTTGAGGAACGTAGACGATCCGCGCAAACCCAGCAATGGCACGTTGCATGATTTTGTGGAGATTCTGGTGATTGCCATGGCCGCCGTGCGCTGCGATTGGTGACACCGTCGAGGACATCGCCTGTTGGGCGTACGAGAAGGAGGAATGGCTGGGCCAGTTTCTGCGGCTCAAGAACGGCGTCCCCTCCGCGAAAACGTTTCTGAGGATCTTCCGAGCGCTGGACCCGAAGCAATTCGAGGTGGCGTTTTGCCGCTGGGTCGCTGAAGCGGTCGGGACCCTCAAGGGCGGCATTGCGGTCGATGGCAAGACTGCGCGTGGGTCGGGCAGCGGCGGTGAGGCCGCCATTCACATGGTCAGTGCCTTCGCTACGGAACTGGGCGTCGTCCACGTCACAATTGACCTTCATCACTTCACCCGGCTATTGGCGACGGCTTTTGTGCAGAAGTTGGTTGCCACTACCCCAGGGTCAGTTGCGCGGGCGTCGGCATTTCCTTACTCGCGGCGGTTGCCGGCGATGGCGCGCAGGAATTCGTTGCGCGCCTGCTCGGAATGTTCGAACTCGCCAACGAAGGCCTGGGTGATCACCCGTTCGTCACCGCGGCGGTCTTCGCCGAGCAACAGGCACAACTGTTCGGCTTCGACGACGCACGCGGCGCCGCGCGCCTGGCCGTGCCGCATCAGCGCCTCGGCGATGTCGCGGGTCATCCATTCCTGATAGGTGAAGCGGTGGCCAATGGCGTCGACCAGGCGGGCAATGCGGCCAAAGCCGTGCAGCCGGCCGCCGGGCAGGTAGGCAACATGGGCGAGGCCCCGGAAGGGGACCAGATGGTGCGGGCAGACGCCATGGACGGCGATCCCGCGCACGACCACCATGTCGCCACGCGGATCGGCAAAGCCTTCGCCGAGCGCGTCGGCCGGGTCGAGGTCGTAGCCGCCGAGCAGGCGGCGCTGCCAGAGTTCGCGTACGCGCTGCGGGGTTTTTCCCATGTGCGGACCGGCGGCCGCCAGGCCGCAGGCACTGAGCAGGTCGGCGATGGCGCGCTCGAAGGCGGCGGCGTCGAAAGCACCCTGGCGGGCGATGCCGATGTCGGCAGTGGCTGGGAGTGCTTGGTCGTGGCTGCTGCAGTCGGACATGGCGAGGCTCCGCTTGACGTCTCCAGGAGTGGGCATGATACACGCGCCGTTAGGTCGCTCGCGCTTCGCTTCGGCTTGTATCCGGTCGCTGCTTGCCGATTCGTTTCGCTGGGTGGTGTCGGATTGCGATTTCCTTGCATCCATCAAGCCATGGAGGCGTTGGATGAGCGATAATGGCCAGCTCGTGGAAGTTGCTGTGATCACCCGTCGGGCAGGCCGAGGACGCTTGGCCGAGTCGAGAAGGACATGCATGAAGAGCGTTGATGATTTCCGTCTTAAGTTCGGCGACAAGGAACTGGTGCCGATCGTCATTGGTGGTATGGGCGTCGATATTTCGACGGCCGAACTGGCCCTCGAAGCAGCTCGACTGGGCGGCGTTGGACATATTTCCGATGCCATGGTCAATACCGTTGCCGATCGGCGCTTCAACGCCAAGTTCGTCAAGGACAAGCTCAAGCAGTACAAATTCAACGTCGCCAATTCGGACAAGTCGGTCGTTCGCTTCGATCTCGATCAGCTCGCCGAGGCGACCCGGATGCACGTCGGCAGGACCATGGAAGCGAAGCGCGGCGACGGCCTGATCTTCGTCAACTGCATGGAAAAGCTGACCATGAACTCGCCGCGGGAAACTCTGCGCGTGCGCATGCAGGGCGCGCTCGATGCCGGTGCCGATGGCATTACCCTGGCCGCCGGACTGCATCTCGGGTCGTTCGCGCTGATCGAGGATCATCGGCGATTCCGCGACGCCAAGCTGGGCATCATCGTCTCGTCGCTGCGTGCGCTGCAGCTGTTTCTGCGCAAGACGGCACGTTGCGGGCGTCTGCCTGACTATGTGGTCGTCGAAGGACCCCTGGCCGGCGGTCACCTGGGTTTCGGCATGGATTGGGCGGAGTACGATCTGGCGACGATTTTCGCCGAGATTCATCGCCATCTGCAGGCCGAGCAGCTGGACATTCCACTGATTCCGGCGGGAGGCATCTTTACCGGCAGCGATGCGGTGTCGTTTCTCGAGCAGGGCGCGGCGGCGGTGCAGGTGGCGACGCGATTTACCGTCTCACGCGAGTGCGGCCTTCCCGAGGACGTCAAGCAACGTTATTTCGAGGCCAGCGAAGAGCAGATCGAGGTCAACCAGATATCGCCGACCGGCTATCCAATGCGCATGCTGAGCAACAGTCCGGCGATCGGCGACGGTATTCGACCCAATTGCGAAGCCTACGGTTACCTTCTCGACAGCACCGGCAATTGTTCGTACATCAACGCCTACAATCGCGAAGTGGCAGCGAATCCCGGGGTCAAGCGGATATCGGTCAGGGACAAAACCTGCCTTTGTACGCAGATGCGCAACTTCGATTGCTGGACCTGCGGTCATTACACGTATCGCCTCAAGGATACGTCCCGCCGCTTGCCGGACGGCAACTACCAACTGCTGAACGCCGAGCACATCTTCCGCGATTATCAGTTCAGCACCGACGGCAAGATTCTGGCTCCCGAGTAGGCGCTTGCTGTCGATGCACGCCCTTCCTGCCGCACGCACCTAAGGGCTTCGCCGATGCTCAGCTATCGTCACGCCTTTCACGCCGGTAACCACGCAGACGTTCTCAAGCATCTGGTGCTGGTGCAGCTGACGCGTTACCTGGCGCGCAAGGACAAAGCATTCTGGTACGTGGATACGCACGCCGGGGCCGGCTCGTATGCCTTGGATTCGGCGCACGCGGCCAAGCTTGGCGAGCACCGTGCGGGAATCGCTCGCTTGTGGGGGCGCAAGGATCTGCCGGCGGCGCTTGCCGAGTATGTCGATGTGGTGCGCTCGAGCAACCCTGGCAGCGCTCTGAAGGTTTACCCGGGTTCGCCCGATCTGGCCCTGGCAACGATGCGCGCGCAGGACCGCCTGCGCCTTTTTGAGCTGCACAGCCGTGATGTTCTGCACCTGCGCAAGCACTTCGAGGGTGAGGGCAAACGGGTGATCGTCGAGCACAGTGACGGCTTCGCCGGCTTGAAAGCCGTGCTGCCGCCACCGCCGCGGCGCGCACTGGCGCTCATCGACCCAGCTTACGAGGAAAAGCAGGACTACGAGCGGGTCGTGCATGCGCTCAAGGATTGCCTGCAGCGTTTCCCGGGTGGTACCTACCAGCTGTGGTATCCACAGCTGACGCGGCTCGATGCGCACGAATTGCCGGGACGTCTGAAACGTCTGCCAGCGAGCAGCTGGCTGCACGTCACGCTGCGCGTCAGGACACCGGCTGCGGACGGCTTCGGGATGCACGGCAGCGGTGTCTTCGTGCTCAATCCGCCATGGACCTTGCAGGCGAGCCTGCAGGCGGCGATGCCCTGCCTTGTGGCGGCGCTCGGGCTAGATGCCGGCGCGGGCTATACGCTCGAGAGCCAGGCGTCGTGACCGCGGGGCGTGCTGCGGGGCTGCCTGAGGCCGTCGCTGCCCGTCGATCAGCGCTGCTTGCCAGCCTCCGCCAGGTATTTCCGGCTTGATCCGTAACTGCTTTCGACCGGATATTTCGCCGCGTTCTTGATCAGTTTGGCGTGTGCGGCTTCTTCCAGGTCGATGCCTGCCTGCTCGGCGATCAGCAGCAGATAAATAAGAACGTCGGCGCATTCGTCACGCAGTGCTTCCTGCGCGTCGCCGCTGGCGACCAGGGCAGCCATGTCGGCGTCGCTCTTCCATTGCGTCAGCTCGAGCAGTTCGCCGGCTTCGAGATTCAGCGAGACGATCAGGTTGCGCAGGCTGTGGAACTGCGCCCAGTTCCTCTGGTCACGAAACTCCAGTACCTTGGCGGTCAGCGCGGACAGGTCCATGCGTTCTTTCAGGCAAAGAAACGGCGTTGTGCTTCGCCTGGCAGGGCCATGCCGGTGGCCCGCGCACGTCCGAGAAGCTCCCAGTAGTAGCGGTAGGACGCGCGGTCGTGCAGCAAGCCCTGGTGCTGGATCGGTCCCCAGTCGCTGTCTTGCGCGGCGATCAGGATCGCGACTGCGCTTTCGACCTCCGAAAAGTCAGGGCGCATCATTTCGACGATCGGCAGGATCTGGTTGGGGTGGATACTCCACATGCGCAGATAGCCGAACTCGTTGCGCGCGCGCCGGGCATCGTTGCGGATGAAATCGAGATCGCGCAGTTCGGTGGTCACGTTGTGCGACGGGACGGCGCCGTTAGCCAGCGCAGCTGCCGAGATTTCGCACTTGGCGCGCACGATCAGCGGGTGCTCGAACTGTCCGGGGCTGCGCATTGCCGACGCCGGGATGGCACCATGGTGGCCGCTGACAAAATCCATCAGGCCGAAATCAAGCGACTCAACCTCGGCCAGGGCGGCGATCTCCCAGACATCGCGCAAGGCGCCGTAGGTTTCGATGAGCACGTGCGCGGGTATCTGCCGTTCAAGGCCGGCGGCCGCCGCCGCGCGCCGCAAGGCGTCGAGTTGTATGCGCACGTCCTCGCCACAACTGACCTTGGGCAGCGTCACGAAGGCCAGGCGCTGCCCGGCGCGGGCGACGATGATCTCGATGTCCTCCTGCCAGCCATGATGGGCGATGTCGTGGATGCGCACGCCGACCCGCCCGTGTCGATTGGCGTCACTCATGATCAGTTCGGCGACCATCGTCGCGTGCTCGCGGTCGGCGCCAGCCGGCGCGCCGTCTTCGCAGTCGCAGGTGATGTCGAAGATCGGACCCAGCTCGTTCTGCAGTTGCAGAGCCTTGTTGATCAGTTTTTCGGATCCCGCGTAGTGGTCGACGGCGGGGATCATCGGAAACGGCTTTTCGCCTGCGAAGAGGACTTGACTGGGATGGCGCATGGGCTTGTCGCTACGGTCCGGTGGGTGGGAAAGCCCCATTTTACCGCGCTGCTGCAAAGCGGGCGCCAGCAAAAAAAGCCGCGGACTGGCCGCGGCTTTCGATGCTGAGCAAGGCTTGCTCAGAGCATGTCTTTCACGGCATCGGCTTCGTCGGTCAATTCCTTGAGAGTCTTGTTGATCTTCTCGCGCGAATAGCCGTCGATCTCGAGACCCTGGATGATCTTGAAGGAACCGCCCTTGCACTCGCAGGGGAAACCGAAAACGATCCCCGCCGGGATGTCGTAGGAGCCGTCGGACGGGACGCCCATGGTCACCCATTCGTCGGAACCGAGCACCCAGTCGCGCATGTGGTCAATGGCCGCGTTGGCTGCCGAGGCGGCCGAGGACAGGCCGCGGGCGTCGATGATCGCCGCGCCGCGCTTGCCGACCGTCGGCAGGAAAACGTCGTTGTTCCAGACCGGATCGTTGATCAGATCCTTGACGTTGTCGCCGTTGGACGTGCAGTTACGGTAATCGGCGTACATGGTCGGCGAATGGTTGCCCCAGACGGCGAGCTGCTTGAAGCTGGCCACTGGCCGGTCGGTTTTCGCGGCGAGTTGCGAGAGGGCGCGGTTGTGATCCAGGCGCAGCATGCCATGGTAGTTGGCCGGGTTGGTGCGGCCGACCTTCTTCGCCGCGGAACCGGCGATCAGGGCGTTGGTGTTGCAGGGGTTGCCGACGACCAGAACGCGGACGTCTTCCTTGGCGTTCTCGGCAATCGCCTTGCCCTGGACGGTGAAGATGGCGCCGTTGGCGGTCAGCAGGTCGGCACGTTCCATACCTGGGCCGCGCGGGCGTGCGCCAACCAGCAGGCAGACATCGGCATCCTTGAAAGCGACGTTCGGGTCGTCGGTGGCGAACATCCCGGCGAGCATCGGGAACGCGCAGTCGTCGAGTTCCATGATCACGCCCTGGCAGGCTTTTTGAGCTTGCGGCAGGTCGAGGAGTTGAAGGATGACCGGCTGATCCTTGCCGAGCATTTCGCCGGAGGCGATCCGGAAAAGAAGGCTGTAACCGATTTGGCCGGCAGCGCCGGTGACCGCGACGCGCATGGGGGCTTTGGACATGATACGGCTCCTGTCGTTGATGGTGAGCGAGAAGGATTGAACGGGAAAAAACAGGCAAGCAAGTAAGGGAACTGATCAAGAAAACCGATCGGCGATGTCCGCATGCATGGTCGCTGCACGGGGTGCCGAATCGGATCAATCATAAGACCCAGATACGCGCACTGTCAAATCTCTGTTGTCTGTCTTATGTCTTATATATGATATCAGTAACAAGAACGGGATGGACGGGATTCCAAAATTGTGCTGAAATAGCTGTCCATGAACCGCGCCTCGTCATTGCATGCTCCGACCTTCAGCCCGCTCTATCGGCAGATCAAGCAATTGATCATGGGCAATCTGGAATCCGGTGAGTGGGGCCCGGGCGACGCCATTCCCAGTGAGTCGGAGCTTGCCGGCCGCTTCGGCGTCAGTCAGGGAACGGTGCGCAAGGCGATCGACGAAATGGCTGCCGAGAACCTCCTGGTAAGGCAGCAGGGCAAGGGCACCTTCGTCGCCACGCACAAGGATCCCGGTTCTGCCTTCCGCTTTCTCCGCCTGGTGCCTAACGACGGCGTGCCGCAGGTGTCGCAGAGCATCCCGCTCGAATGCTGGCGCGCCAAAGCCGGCCCGGACGTCGCGCGCACGCTGGCCCTCGAGCCGGGTGCGCCAATCACCATTCTGCGCCGCCTTCTGAAACTGGGCGACGAACCGGTGGTTTTCGACGAAATCTACCTCTCGAGTGAATTGTTCCCCGACCTGTCGCTGGAAGTCGTGCGGACGGGCGATTCGCTCTACGGCCTGTTCGAAAGTCGCTATGGGGTTTGCATGGTCCGTGCTGACGAGCGGCTGCGCGCCGTGGCCGCTGACCGAGTCAGCGCCGAACTGCTGCAAGTCGCCGAGGGGAGCCCGCTGCTGGTCGTCGAGCGCGTCACCTTCACCTACGGCCAGAAGCCGGTCGAATGGCGTCGGGGGTTCTACTCGACACGCAATCATCATTATCGCAATGAGCTCGGGTGAACGCTTGCAAGGGTCCTTTCGGGTAAGTAAGGGGCGCCTGAATGGTTTATAATCGGGCGTGGTTTCGAAGGGGAACGCATGCATTAGGCATGCTGCTGTATCACACATGAGGGATGACGTCCATGGCAGAGATGGCAATCAAGAAAAAGCGTCCAAAGAATCTGGACTTGCCGACGATCAGGTTACCGCTTCCGGGAATCCTGTCGATCATTCACCGGATCAGCGGGGCGGCACTCTTCCTCCTGCTACCTTTCCTTTTATGGCTATTCGAGAGCAGCCTGACGTCTGCGGAGACCTTTGCCAGCTTCAAGGGCGTGGTCGACAATGCCCTGGTCAAGATCATTCTGCTCGGTTTGATCTGGTTCTACATGCACCATTTCTGCGCCGGCATTCGTTATCTGCTGCTTGACCTGCACAAGGGCATCGACCTCAAGTCCGCGGTGCTTTCGAGCAAGATCGTTTTCGGCGTCAGCATCGCCCTGACGCTGATCGTGGGAGTGAAAGTGCTATGGTAAATCGTATTCTTGTCGGGGCCCATTACGGCCTCAAGGACTGGATCATCCAGCGCGCGACAGCCATCATCATGGCCGTCTATACGGTGATCTTCCTGGTGGTTATCGGTTCCGTCGGGCCCGACTCGCTGGAGAGCTGGCGGGGGGTGTTTGCCGGCGGCTTCATGCGCTTCGCGACCTTTCTTTTCTTCATCAGCCTTTTCTACCACGCCTGGATCGGCATCCGGGATATCTGGATGGACTACATCAAGCCGGATGGAATTCGCCTGCTGCTGATGATTGCGACGGCTACGGTGCTGGTCGGTTACGCCGGCTGGGCGATTCGGATTCTGTGGAGAACGTAAGTGAGCAATTCAAGCATACCGGTACGTAAATTCGACGCTGTCATCGTTGGTGCAGGAGGTTCTGGGCTGCGCGCGGCGATTCAGCTATCCGAGGGCGGATTGAAGACGGCCGTGCTGTCAAAGGTCTTCCCCACCCGTTCACACACCGTGGCCGCGCAAGGCGGTGTTTCGGCTTCGCTGGGAAACTCCGAGGAAGATCACTGGCACTGGCACATGTACGATACGGTCAAGGGTTCCGACTGGCTCGGTGATCAGGATGCGATCGAGTACATGTGTCGCAAGGCGCCCGAGGTGGTCGTCGAGCTCGAGCACTTTGGCATGCCATTTGACCGCACTGACGAGGGCAAGATCTATCAGCGGCCATTCGGTGGGCATATGTCGAACTTCGGCGAGAAGCCGGTGCGGCGTGCATGCGCCGCTGCCGACCGCACCGGACACGCGATGCTGCACGCGCTCTATCAGCGCAACGTGCGCGCCAGCACTCAGTTCTTCGTCGAGTGGATGGCGCTTGACCTGATCCGCGACGAGTCGGGCCAGGTGCTCGGAGTGATCGCGTTGGAAATGGAAACCGGCGAAGTCGTCGCTTTCCACGCCAAGGCGACGATCTTTGCAACCGGTGGTGCGGGCCGTATCTACTACTCTTCGACCAATGCCTTCATCAATACCGGCGATGGCCTTGGCATGGCGGCGCGTGCCGGCATCGCGCTTGAGGACATGGAGTTCTGGCAGTTCCACCCGACCGGCGTTGCCGGTGCGGGGGTGCTGATCACCGAAGGTGTGCGCGGCGAGGGGGGCATTCTGCGCAACTCGGATAACGAGCGGTTCATGGAGCGCTATGCACCGAACGCCAAGGATCTGGCGTCTCGCGACGTGGTTTCCCGCGCCATGGTCACCGAAATCAACGAAGGTCGCGGTTGCGGGCCGAACAAGGATTTCGTCCTCCTGGACATTACCCATCTCGATCCGGCGACGATCATGAAGCGTCTGCCCGGAATTCGCGAGATTTCGATCCAGTTTGCCGGCATCGACCCCATCCAGGCGCCGATTCCGGTGGTGCCGACCTGCCACTACCAGATGGGCGGTATTCCGACCAACTTCAAAGGGCAGGTGGTCTCCGCTGAAGGGGTGCCGGTCAAGGGCTTCTATGCAGCGGGCGAAGTGGCCTGTGCCTCGGTGCATGGCGCCAATCGACTGGGAACAAATTCGCTGCTCGACCTGCTGGTCTTCGGCAAGTCGTCCGGGGATTCGGTGATCGAGGACCTAGCGTCGGGTGCCGTCGTGCACAAGGACTTGCCGGCCGCCTACGCCGAGCGCACGCTGGCGCGCCTGCATCGCCTGAATACCCAGACTGGCGGCAGCAACGTCAACGAAACCCGTCTCGAGCTGCAGCGCACGATGCAGAAGCACTGCGGTGTGTTCCGCTTCAAGGACATGCTCGTCGAAGGCGTCGCCAAGATCGTCGAGATCGAGAAAGCGGTAGCCAGGACCGAGATCAAGGACAAGTCGCAGGTCTGGAATACGGCGCGCGTCGAAGCGCTGGAGCTCGACAACCTGATTGAAGTCGCCAAGGCGACGCTGGTCTCGGCCGAAGCGCGCAAGGAGTCGCGCGGTGCGCACGTTCGGGACGACGCACCCGACACGCCGGAAAACCCCAATGGGCGAGACGACGTCAACTGGCACAAGCATACGCTCTGGGAACGCGAGGGCAGCAGTCTCAGTTACAAGCCGGTGACCATGACCCCGCTGACCGTCGAAACCATCGCGCTGAAGACGCGCTCCTACTGATCGTATGCCACGGAGTTAATGATTATGGCCACCAGTACCATGGAGTTCAAGATTTACCGCTACGATCCCGACAAGGACGACGCGCCCTACATGCAGGACATGTCGGTCCAGGTTGATTTCGCGATCGATCGCAAGTTGCTTGACGTGCTTACCCGTCTGAAGGCGAATGACGATACGCTGTCCTATCGCCGCTCGTGCCGTGAAGGTATTTGCGGATCGGATGCGATGAACATCAACGGCAAGAACGGCCTGGCGTGTCTCACCGACATCCAGGAGCTCAAGCAGCCGGTCGTGCTGCGGCCGCTGCCCGGCCTGCCGGTGATCCGCGACCTGATCGTCGATATGACGCAGTTCTTCAAGCAGTACCACTCGGTCAAGCCCTATCTGATCAACGACAGCCCGCGCCCGGAACGCGAGCGTCTGCAGTCGCCCGAAGAGCGCGACGAACTCAACGGTCTCTACGAGTGCATCCTGTGCGCCTGCTGTTCGACCTCATGTCCGTCGTTCTGGTGGAATCCGGACAAGTTCGTCGGTCCTGCCGGCCTGCTCAACGCTTACCGCTTCATTGCCGATACCCGTGACGAGGCGACCAACGAGCGCCTGGACGACCTTGAGGATCCCTATCGCCTGTTCCGCTGCCACTCGATCATGAACTGCGTCGATGTCTGTCCGAAGAACCTGAATCCGACGCAGGCGATAGGCAAGATCAAGGAAATGATGGTTCGTCGCGCAATCTGATGGACGAACGCGAGAGAATCAACCGTCTGCGCTGGCGTTGCACGCGACGTGCGATGCTGGAAATGGACTTGTTGCTCGGGGAGTTTCTCGAGCGCGTTTTCCCGACCCTTGGTCCCGAGCAGGCGGACGCCTTCGTCATTCTGGCCGATATGGAAGACCTGGAGCTGTGGCCGCTGATCAATGGCAGCCGCGACTGCGCGGATCCCGTGCAGGCCGAAGTCCTTGCCCTATTGCGCACTGTAAGAGTCAAGTAAGAAAGGTGCCATAATGTTGCGCCTTTTTATGTTCCATGCTGTGCCTTCAACACCTGAACGGGGATAAACCAATGACGACCGAACGTAAAGCAATTCTGAACATCGAAGGGCGCGACCCCGTCGAGTTTCCGATCATGACGCCTACCCACGGCAATGATTGCATCGACATTCGCACTCTGGGCGCCAAGACGGGCTTGTTCACCTACGACTCCGGCTATCTGTCGACCGCAAGCTGCAGATCGAAGATCACGTTCATCGATGGCGACAAGGGTGAGTTGCTCTATCGCGGTTATCCGATCGAGCAGCTGGCGCAGAGCTGCAACTTTCTCGAGGTCGCCTATCTGTTGTGGAACGGCGAGTTGCCAACGCCGGCGGAAAAGGTCAGTTTCGAGAAGAACATCAAGAATCACACCATGGTGCACGAGCAACTGGTCAAGTTCTATCAGGGTTTCCGGCGCGACGCTCACCCGATGGCCATTCTCGTTGGAGTCGTTGGTGCGCTGTCGGCTTTCTACCACGAAGCCGAGGATTTCTCCGATCTGGAGCACCAGAACATCAGCTTCAACCGCATCGTTGCAAAATTACCGACTATCGTTGCCATGGCCTACAAGTACCATGTGGGCGAGCCGTTCATGTACCCGCGCAACGATCTCGACTACACCGCCAACTTCATGCACATGATGTTCGGAACGCCGTGCGAAGAGTACAAGCCCAATCCAGTACTGGTGCATGCCCTGGACACCATCTTTACTCTGCATGCCGATCACGAACAGAACGCGTCGACGTCGACCGTTCGTCTCTCCGGGTCGTCCGGCGCCAACCCCTATGCCTGTATCTCGGCAGGTATCGCGTGTCTCTGGGGCCCGGCGCACGGCGGTGCCAACGAGGCCTGCCTGCAGATGCTCGAGGAAATCCACGACGTTTCGCGCGTTGGCGAGTACATCGCTCGCGCCAAGGACAAGAACGACTCCTTCAAGCTGATGGGCTTCGGGCACCGGGTCTACAAGAACTTCGATCCGCGTGCCAAGCTGATGCGCGAGGTCTGCAAAGACGTTCTGCAAGAGCTTGGTCTGGAGAATGACCGCCTGTTCAAGCTGGCGATGGAACTCGAACGGATCGCTCTCGAGGATAGTTATTTCATCGAGAAGAAACTTTATCCGAACGTTGATTTCTACTCAGGTATCGTCCAGAAGGCGCTCGGTATTCCGACCACCATGTTTACCTGTATCTTTGCCCTGGCACGTACGGTGGGCTGGATGACGCAGTGGGAAGAGATGATCAACGACCCGGAGTACAAGATCGGTCGCCCGCGTCAGCTCTACATGGGGGCAGCAAGGCGCGACGTGATCCCGGCCGCTCAGCGCTAAAGCGTGAGCGACTTCGAGGGGCGGCGACGGTAGCCGCCCTTTTTTCATGCTGCGGCTTTCTGCTGCAGGTTTTCGCAATCCGAACCAGGACCGTGACGACAGGTAACTGCCATGATGAATCAGCTTTTTGGTAACTCCCTCCTCTTTGGCGGCAACGCGCCCTTCGTCGAGGAGTTGTACGAAAACTATCTCGACAATCCCGGTTCCGTCTCCGAGCAGTGGCGCGAGTATTTCGACAAGCTGGCGCAGCTTCCGGGTCATGTCGCGCGCGACGTGCCGCACTTGCCGGTCATCAACGCTTTCGCCGAACAGGCGAGAAAAGGCGGCTATCGCGCCGCTGCGGTGGCTCCGGCCGACGACAAGAAACAGGTCGGCATTCTGCAGATGATCACCGCCTATCGTTTCGCGGGCGATCGCTGGGCCAACCTCGACCCGCTCAAGCGTACGCCGCGCCCGGATCTGCCACAGCTTGACCCGGCCCACTACGGGCTGTCCGACGCTGACCTCAACACCATGTTTGCCGTCGGCTCGTTCAAGGGGGTGCCGGAACGCGCCACTTTCGGCCAGATCCTCGATGCCCTGAAAGCGACCTATTGCGGCTCGATCGGCGTCGAGTACATGTACCTAAGTACGCTTGCCGAAAAGCGCTGGGTGCAGGATCGACTTGAGCGTATCCACTCCAAGCCCAGTTATACCGCCGCCGAGCGCATGCGCATGCTTGAGCGCCTGACCGCTGCCGAAACGCTCGAACGCTACCTGCATACGCGCTACGTTGGTCAGAAGCGCTTCTCGCTCGAAGGTGGCGAGTCGTTGATCGTGTCGCTCGACGAACTGATCCGCGTTGCGGGCACCGGCGGTGTTGACGAAATCGTCGTCGGCATGGCCCACCGCGGTCGTCTCAACGTGCTGGTGAACACGCTGGGCAAAGAGCCGTCGATGCTCTTTGACGAGTTCGAGGGCCGGAAGGCGCAGGATTTGACTGCCGGCGACGTCAAGTACCACATGGGCTACTCGTCCGATGTGTCGACCCCTGGTGGACCCTGCCACCTGACGCTGTCGTTCAACCCCTCGCATCTGGAAATTGTGAACCCGGTGGTCGTTGGCTCGGTTTACTCGCGCCAGCGTCGTCGCGGCGAAGACGGCAAGGACAAGGTGCTGGCAGTTCTCATTCATGGCGATGCCGCTGTGGCCGGCCAGGGTGTCAACCAGGAAATGCTCAATTTCGCGCAAACGCGCGGCTATGGGGTGGGCGGCACGGTGCACATCGTGGTCAATAACCAGATCGGTTTCACCACCTCCGACCCGCGCGACTATCGTTCGTCGCTGTACTGCACCGACATCTTCAAGATGGCCGAAGCGCCGATCTTTCACGTCAATGGCGACGACCCGGAAGCCGTGGCGCTGGTCACCAGTGTCGCCATGGAGTACCGCAAGACCTTCAAGAAGGATGTTGTCGTCGACATCGTCTGCTATCGCAAGCTTGGCCACAACGAGCAGGACGAGCCGATGGTCACGCAACCGCTGATGTACAAAAAGATCCAGCAGCATCCGGGGACACGCAAGCTCTACGCCGAAAAGCTGGTTGGCGAGGGGATTCTCGCGCCCGAAGGTCCGGACGAGATCATCGCCGACTACCGTGCCCATCTCGATCGCGGCGAGCTCCTGTACAACCCGGTGCTCGCCGGCTACAAGCATCCGATGACCATCGACTGGACATCGTTCCTCCCGCCGCACTACATCGAAACCTGCGATACCCGTGTGCCTATTGGCGAGCTGCAGCGCCTGTCCGAGCGCTTGACCACGTTGCCAGCGAATTTCACCTTGCACAGTCGGGTCAAGAAGATCATCGATGACCGTCGCCTGATGGGCGAAGGAGAGCTGCCGGTAGACTGGGGGATGGCTGAAAACCTTGCCTACGCGTCGTTGCTGGTCTCCAGTTATGGCGTTCGTATTTCGGGTGAAGACGTCGGCCGTAGCACCTTCTTCCACCGTCATGCGGCGCTGCACGACCAGAATCGCGAGAGCTGGGATCGCGGAACCTACTACCCGCTAGCCTTCTTGCAGGAAAAGCAGGCGAGCTTTCAGTGCTTCGACTCGGTCCTTTCGGAGGAAGCCATTCTGGCCTTCGAGTACGGCTACTCCACCGCCAACCCCTACGAACTGGTGGTCTGGGAAGCGCAGTTTGGTGACTTCGCCAACGGCGCGCAGGTGGTCATCGATCAGTTTCTTGCTGCCGGTGAAGCCAAGTGGGGTCGTGCCAGCGGCTTGGTGCTGCTGCTCCCGCACGGCTATGAAGGGCAGGGGCCGGAGCACTCGTCGGCCCGTATCGAACGCTACATGCAGCTCTCCGCCGAAATGAACATGGAGGTTTGCCAACCGACGACGCCGGCGCAGATTTTCCATCTGCTGCGCCGCCAGGCGGTGCGCAATCAACGCAAGCCGCTGATCGTCTTTTCGCCGAAGTCCCTGTTGCGCCACAAGGACGCCACATCGACGCTCGCCGAGCTCAGCGACGGTGAGTTTCAGCGCGTGATCGGCGAGGTCGAGCCGATCAACGCCAAGAAGGTCACCCGCGTCATCTTCTGTTCCGGCAAGGTTTACTACGATCTGGTCGCGGCGCGGCACGAGCGGAAAATCGGCCACATCGCGATCGCCCGTCTCGAGCAGCTCTATCCCTTCCCGCAAGCGTCGTTCCACGCGGAGGTGGCGAAATATCCGAAGGCAACGGAAATCGTCTGGTGTCAGGAGGAGCCACGCAATCAGGGACCCTGGTACTGGATCGCCTCGCGTCAGCATCTGTCGCGCGAGCTCAGTGACAAGCAGCATCTGCTGCTCGTCTCCCGCCCGGCAGCCGCGTCGCCAGCAGTCGGCTATGCAAGCAAGCACAACGCCCAACAAAAGGCTCTGATCGACTCCGCGCTTGGTGAGATCGAGTACTACAAACTGGCCTAGAACGGAGAGAAAATGATCATCGACGTCAAAGTTCCACAGCTTTCGGAATCGGTCGCTGAAGCGACGCTGGTTTCGTGGCACAAGCAAGCCGGCGAAGCGGTTGCCCGGGATGAGAACCTGATCGACATCGAGACCGACAAGGTGGTTCTCGAGCTGCCGGCACCCGATGGCGGTGTATTGATTGAAATCGTCAAGGGCGACGGCGACACGGTCGTTGCAGGTGAGGTGATTGCGCGTATCGACACCACCGCGCAGGCCGGTGCGGTGGCTGCGCCCGCTGCCAAAGCAGGGGCGGCGAAAGCCGCGCCAGTGAAAGCGACGGCGGCCGCGACCGCAGCGGACGCGGCCATGCCGGCTGCCCGCAAGATCCTCGAAGAGAAAGGTATTGCTGCGGCTGACGTGGTCGGTAGCGGCCGTGGTGGGCGGGTGAGCAAGGCCGACGCGATGGCCGCCGAGATTCCGGGTGTCCGACCGGTAGCCGCCAGCACCGGGGCCGCTGTCGCTCCGCTGGCTGCTGCTCCGGCGGCGAGCGCGGCGCGGGCTCCGGCCCTGGCGACTGCGCCAGCGGTGACGGTGGCACTTGGTGATCGTCCCGAGCAGCGCGTGCCGATGTCGCGTCTGCGGGCGCGTGTTGCCGAGCGTCTGCTGCAGTCGCAGGCCAACAATGCCATCCTGACCACCTTCAACGAGGTGAATATGGGCCCGGTCATGGCACTGCGCAAGCAGTACGGCGAGCGCTTCGAAAAGGCGCACGGCGTTCGCCTCGGCTTCATGGGTTTCTTTGTCAAGGCCGCCGTCGCCGCGCTGCAGAAATTCCCGATCATCAACTCGTCGGTTGACGGCAGCGACATCGTCTATCACGGCTACATCGACATCGGTATCGCCGTCGGCAGCCCGCGTGGCCTGGTGGTGCCGATTCTGCGCGATGCCGACCAACTGTCGATCGCCGACATCGAGAAGAAGATCGGCGAGTTCGGAGCCAAGGCCAAGGACGGCAAGCTGTCGATGGAGGATCTCACCGGCGGTACCTTCTCGATCTCCAACGGCGGCGTTTTCGGGTCGATGCTGTCGACACCGATCATCAATCCGCCGCAGTCGGCGATCCTCGGTATTCATGCCACCAAGGACCGTCCGGTGGTCGAAAACGGTCAGGTCGTCATCCGCCCGATCAACTACCTGGCCATGTCGTACGACCACCGCATCGTTGATGGTCGCGAAGCGGTACTCGGCCTGGTGACGATGAAGGAGGCGCTGGAAGATCCGGCCCGCCTGCTCCTCGGCGTATAAGCACTCACCACCGAGGCACGGAGTCGCAGAGTTTCACGCTGTGCGCACTCCGTGCATTGGTTTTTCTGCGGCTGGAAAGGGAAAACTATCATGTCCAAGCAATTTGACGTCCTCGTTGTCGGTGGTGGTCCCGGTGGCTATATTGCCGCCATCCGAGCGGCGCAACTGGGTTTCAGTGTCGCCTGTTGTGAATCCAATCCCTATGCCGATGCGAAGGGCGAGCCGCGTCTCGGCGGCACCTGCCTGAACGTCGGCTGCATTCCTTCGAAAGCCTTGCTGCATACCTCGCACCTATTCGAGGAAGCCGCGCACGGGTTTGCCGCCCAGGGGATCGGCGTCGGGACGCCGACCATCGACGTCGCCAAGATGGTGGGGCGCAAGGACGGGATCGTCAAACAGCTCACCACCGGCATCAAGGGACTGTTCAAGAAGAACAAGGTCACCCTGCTCAATGGCCATGGCGCCTTCATCGGCCGCAAGGGTGGGGCGGGAAGCGAAGTCTGGCAGCTCAAGGTGGGTGACGCCGTCGTCGAGGCCAAGCAGGTGATCGTGGCCACCGGTTCGCGGGCGCGTCACCTGCCCGGCGTACCGGTCGATAACGAGATCGTTTGCGACAACATCGGCGCGCTCGATATCGCTAGCGTTCCGAAGAAGCTGGCGGTCATCGGCGCTGGCGTCATTGGCCTCGAAATGGGCAGCGTCTGGCGGCGTCTCGGTGCCGAGGTGACGCTCCTGGAAGCGTTGCCCGAATTTCTTTCGCTGGCCGACGTCGATGTCGCCAGGGAAGCCGCCAAACTTTTTGCCAAACAGGGTCTGCAGATCGTCACCGGCATCGAGATCGGCGACGTGAAGATCTCGCAGAAAGGGGTGTCCATCGACTACACCGACCAGGATGGCCAGGAACAGAAGCTTGATGCAGACCGACTGATCGTCTCGATCGGCCGCATCCCGAATACCGAAGGCCTCGATGCCGACAAGGTCGGCCTGAAGCTCACCGAGCGCGGTCAGATCGAGGTCGACGCGCATTGTCGTACCAATCTTCCCGGCGTGTGGGCGGTGGGTGACGTGGTGGCTGGCCCGATGCTCGCCCACAAGGCGATGGAAGAGGGCGTGATGGTCGCCGAGATCATGGCCGGCCAGGCGGGCCACTGCAATTTCGACACCATCCCCTGGGTGATCTACACCAGCCCGGAGATCGCCTGGGTCGGCAGGACCGAGCAGCAGCTGAAAGCGGACGGTGTGGCCTTCAAGGTCGGCAAGATCCCCTTCGCCGCCAACGGTCGGGCGCTGGGAATGGGCGACGCGAGCGGCTTCGTCAAGATGCTGGCCTGCGCCACCAGCGACCGCATTCTCGGCGTGCACATCATTGGTCCGAATGCTTCCGAATTGATCTCCGAAGCCGTCGTGGCGATGGAGTTCGGCGCCGCTTCGGAGGATCTGGCGCGCATCTGTCATGCGCACCCGACGCTCTCGGAAGTGGTTCACGAGGCGGCGCTGGCCTGCGACAAGCGGCCGCTGCATTTCTGAGCGCGTTTGCCGCAGCTTGAGACGAGGAAGTAAGGAAGTAAGGACGTAAGGACTGCGGGCGGGGTGCCGGCTGAGCACCCCGCCCGCAGTCCCCGCTGCCAATCTCCCTCGTCTAATCGCCGCAGAAGGGGTTGTTGCGTCGCTCGGCGCCGAAGGTGGACATCGGTCCGTGTCCCGGAAGGAAGGCGACATCGCTGCCGAGTGGCCAGAGGCGGGTGCGGATCGACGCAATCAGCGTGTCGAAGTCGCCCTTGGGAAAATCGGTGCGCCCGATCGAACCCTGGAAGAGCACGTCGCCGACGATCGCCAGGCGATCGGCCTCGCTGAAGAAGACGATATGCCCTGGCGTATGCCCCGGGCAATGCAGGACGTCCATTTCGACCTCGCCGAAGCGTACCGCGTCGCCCTGTTCAAGCCAGCGGTCCGGTGTGAAGGCACGCACGTTCGGCAAGCCGAACATCTTGCTCTGCTGCTGCATGCCGTCGATCCAGAACTGATCGTCGCGTTGTGGCCCCTCGATCGGCAGCGACAGCCGCTCGGCCAATTCGGCAACCGCGCCGGCGTGATCGACATGGCCGTGGGTGACGAGAATCTTTTCCAGGGTCACGCCGTTCTCCTCGACCGCCCGCAGAATGCGCGCCACGTCGCCGCCCGGATCAACCACCGCGCCACGTTTCGTTCGCTCGCACCATAGCAGGCTGCAGTTCTGGGCGAAGGGGGTTACCGGGATAATCTGATATTTCATGGTCGACACGCGCGTCAGGATGGATTGAAGGAAGCGCGAAGTATACCCTGGGAAGCTGCGGCAGATCGCTCAGGCGCGCGCCGGTGGCCGAGCGCTTTCAGGGGGTGAGGGTGGCAATTCGGTAGGCGGCGAGCAGGCGATCGGCGCGGGCCGAGTGCGCACGGCCCTTCATCTTGGTTCGGTAGGCCTCGCTGGCTTCCCGGCCGCACCAGGCGACGATGATTTCCGGCTCGCTCGGGTGGTCGGGCAGATAATGGCTCAGGTCGTACACTTGGTCATTGATCGCCATCCAGCAATCGTCGGCTGTCTTGTGCCTGGCCACTTCGCTGAGCGCCTGGAACTCGCCGCTGGCGACCGGCTGCGGCGTTTCCACTTCGGCGGGCAGCCACCGCTGGCTCGTTGCGAAACCGAGTAGGAAGAGCCAGAAGGCTGCGCTGGCGAAGAGGAATAACTGGCGCATCAGCGGAAATCGAAGCTTTCGAAATGGATGGCCGCGGCGGCGACGCCGCGCTGACGCAGGGCGGTGGTGAGCGCCGCCAGAAGCGCTTGCGGGCCACACAGGTGTACCTGCCGCTCGCCCAGCCTCGACACGCTCGCGAGCAAGCGGTCGACGTCGGGCAGCGCTTCGCCGCAGGCGTCGGCGAGCAACTCGAAGAGCGGGTCTTCGCGGGCTACAGCGGCGAGTTCTTCGAGGAACGCGGTGTTGCTCGCCTGTCGATAGAGGTAGATCAGCGTCGTCGCCTGCCGGCAGCCTTGCGCACGCAGTTGGGCAATGAACGGGGTGATGCCGATGCCGCCGGCAACCCATAGTTGTGGCGCGCAACCCAGGTCGTCAAGAAAACTGCCGAAGGGCCCTTCGAGGTGTACCAGAACGCCCGCCTCGACGTCCTGGAGGCGTTGCGAGCAGGGACCCAGCGCCTTGATGCAGACGCGAAGTCGGCCTTGCCGATCGATGCCGCTGACCGTGAAGGGGTGGTATTCGCCGCAGCCGTGATAGCTTGCACCGTCGCCGAAGGCGGCGAGAAGGAACTGGCCCGGGGTCACCGCCAGCGCTGCGGCACACGGCGCCAGAGACGCTTCGATCATTCCTGCCGCCGGTTTTTCGACCTGTGTCACCCGGTACGGGTGCGCTGCCAGACCGAGATCACTCGCCAGCAGGCGCCAGCCGAGGGCCAGCGTGGCGACGAGCAGCAAGGCGAGGACCAGCCGCTCGTTGCCCAGTAGCACATACACGTGCGCCAGGCCGAGCACGACGCCGCCGCCAAGCACGAAATGAAAGCTGCGCCAGCGCCGGTAAGGCAGGTGCACGGCGAAAGTGGTCGCCAGACCGAGCATCAGCAAGAGCAAACCGGCCCAGCCGAGCCACAGTGGCCAGGACTGCGCACGTGGATCGAGCGTTTGCCAGGCGAGATGGGGTGCTTCTGCCCAGCCGTCGAGCGCCAGCGCCAGCGGGTGGCAGAGCAGCAGCAGGTAGGCGATCACGCCGCAGCGGTGATGCCAGCGGTAGCTCAGCTCGAGGCCGCCGAGCAGGCGCGCCAGGTGCGCCTCGCGGACCATGAGCAGGAGACTGGCCACCAGCAGTGCGGTGCCCGCCCATGCGGCGACAATACCCGCGCTGCGCCATGCCGTAAGGCCCTGCGGGAACGCCCACCAGACGCTGGCCAGGGTGATCGACAAGGCCGCCGCGGGGGCGACGAAGCGGTGGGTTGCGGCGCGGGTTGGCGTGCTCGTCGGCCCAGCGCTCATTGCAGGCTGCCGCGGGCGCGCAGCTTGTCGCAGCCGGATTCCTTCGCCGGCTGGAGGACGACGCCGGCCTGGCGGGCGCGCACGGACATTTCGGCGTGCCGTTTCGTCTGGTAGGCCTTGCACTCGGGGTAAGTCGCGAAGCTGCGCATCAGCCGCTGGTGCTCGACACGCTCGTCCGGGGTCATGAACTGCCAGCCGTAGGTGTTCTGCCGAGCGGCGTGCCAGGGCCCCTCGGCCAGGGTACTGGTGAGTACCGGCACGAGCAGCACGCCTGCCAGCAGGAGCCTTGGCGTCAATCGGTTCATCGGGAGGCGTTTCGCCATATCGATCCGCCGCTCACGCCCATCGCTTCCCTGGCCCGCATCATTCTCGCCTTCTCACGGTGCGATCTGCAGTTGCGCCGGTTCCAGCAGCAGGAAGCGGGCGAAGCGCTCCTGCTGTCTGTTGCCGTCGTCGCTGACGATGACGATGCGTGGCTGGCCGTCGATCACCGCCGCGCTGATCCCCTCGGCGTGCTCGAAGCCGGGCAAGCCAGCGACGCTCACCCGGCGCGCCGCGTCTTGGTCCTCACCGCTCCAGAACCAGAGCTCGAATTGCACCTGCGCGCGAGCGATTGGACCGGCGATGAGCAGGTAGCCCTTCAGTAAGGGGACGTAAGCCATGCCGCGAATGCCGTTGCCGGCGAGATCGAGCGTGCTCAGCCTGGCGGCGATTCGTGGCTCGGCGCCTTGGTCAAACAGCGTTTCCGGGTCTTGGAGGTAAGCGATGATTGCCCGCCCGGCGAGGAGTGGCGCGCGAAATCCGATGAGCAGGGCGCGCTGGTCGGGGCTCATGGTCAGCCCCTCGATGTTGAGCCCGCCGTCGGCCTTGACGTCGCGGATTTCGGCGGCCGCGGCGAGTACCGGGTGCGCTGCCGTCAAGGCGCCCTTGACGCCGGTAGCCACGCCGGCGTCGACGACGCTCGTGCCGTCGATGCGAAAGCGGATCAGTTTTTCGCGCGCTGGATACAGCTTTCCGTCGTTGTCGCGAGAGTGCGAGGTGATCGCATAGACGACCCCCGCGCGGTCCACGGCGACGCCTTCGAGGTCGTCGAGCTCGCCGATTTCGTCCCGCTCAGGGTCGTCGCCGAGCAGACCGAGCGCGTCGCGGATCTGGTCGAGCACGCTGACCTCGCGCTGGGCGTCGTGGGTTGCCAGGGGCGCGACGCTGACGCGACCATCGGCGCCGATGTCGATCACGCTGAGCGCTTGCCGGCTGTCGTCTTCAACGACGACGAAGCGCCCATCGGGGAGTTGCTGGATACCCGATGGCTCATAGACGCCGGTCAGGGTGCAGAAGGACGGGGGCGTGTTCGGTGGCAAGGGGGTATTCTCCGGGCAGAGCTGAGAGGCAGCGACTTCGGTGTTTCCTTCGCTGTGCCGTGCAGTATCCCCGGCGCCGGCAGGGGTCGTCAATCGCGCCTCTCAGATGTGACACCTGCCGACGTTGTCGGCGATCGAGCGCCAGCGATGGCCGTTGCGACGCAACAGGGCGTCGGCTGCAGCGGGGCCATCGCTGCCGGCGGCGTAGGAGGGCAAGAATTCGTCCTGCTGCGCGGCCCAGGCGTCTTCGATCGGGCCGATCAGCCGCCATTGCGCTTCGACGCCGTCGCGACGGGTGAACAGGGTCGGGTCGCCGCGCATCGCGTCGAGCAGCAAGACGGCGTAGGCGGAGGGCGGCTGGCCGGCGAAAGCCGAGTGGTAGCAGAAGTCCATGCTCACCGGCGTCGCTTCTTTCCCCATTCCCGGTTGCTTGGCGCCGAAGGCGAGGCTGATCCCCTCGTCGGGCTGGATGCGCAGGGCGATGTTGTTGGCGTCGACCGCCGCCGCGTTGGGAAAAAGGCCAACCGGCGGCTGCTGAAAATGAACGGTGATTTCGGTGAGCGGACGCGCGAGCCGTTTTCCGGTACGCAGATAGAAGGGGACACCGGCCCAGCGCCAGTTGTCGATGGCCAAATGCAGCGCCGCGTAGGTTTCGCTCCGCGAATCGCGGGCAACGCCATTTTCCTCCCGGTAGCCGGGGACCGGCAGGCCATCGATCGTCCCGGTGGCATACTGCGCACGCACCGTGTGCCTGCCGACCTCGTCGGGCGTCATCGGGCGGATGCTGCGCCAAACCTCGATCTTCTTGTCGCGGACGACGTCGGCGTCGAGCGATGCGGGTGCTTCCATGGCGGTCAATGCCAGGAGTTGCAGCAGGTGGTTGGCGACCATGTCGCGCAGCGCTCCCGATTCTTCGTAGTAGCCCGCGCGATGTCCCACACCGAGCGCTTCGGCGGCCGTTATCTCGACGTATTGGATATGGTGACGGTTCCACACCGGCTCGAAAAGCGCGTTGGCAAAGCGGAAGAACAAGATGTTCTGCACCGTCTCCTTGCCCAGATAGTGGTCGATGCGATAGACCTGTTCTTCGTCGAAGGCCTCGGCGAGCGTGGCGTTGAGGGCGCGTGCCGACGCCAGGTCACGACCGAAAGGCTTCTCGATGACGATGCGTACCCAGCCCTGCTGCACCCGGTTCAGTTCCGCGCTGGCAAGTTGGCGAATGATGAGCGGGGCGGCGCTGGGCGCGGTGGCCAGATAGAACAGACGGTTGGCGGCGGCGGGCGAGGGCTGTGCATCGAGGTAGGCTGCCAGTCGCTGGTGAGTTCCGGGGTCGGCGAAGTCGCCTTGCAGATAATGCAGCCGCACCGCGAATGCCGGCCATCTGTCAGCGGCGCTATTGGTCGCCTCGGTCGCCTCGGTCGCCCCGGTCGTCTCGGGCGAATCGGCGACACCTTCCCGCAGATGCTCGGCGAAGCTGTCGTCGGCCATGCGCTGGCGACCGATTCCCAGGACCTGGAAGTGCTCGGTCAGGCAGCCCTCGCAAGCCAGCCGGAAAAGCGCCGGGATCAGCTTGCGCCGCGTCAGGTCGCCGGTGGCACCAAAAATGATCACCGTGCACGGTTCGGCTGCGGGCAGCGGCGTGGCCGGCGCTGCGCGGGAAGTGGTCAAGTCGCCCTGAGGCGGAATGGGCGAAGCGGGTAACATCGCAGACATCGTTTTCTCCTGTCGAAAGCGTCCTGAAACGGGTGCTTCAGGAGTTGGGCGAGGGATTGAAGAAGATATCGACACCGCCGTCGGGCGTGATCCGACTTGCCGGAACAGGCGCGCCGTTGCGCCAGTTGCGCAGTGCTTCGTGCTTCCCTGTGCCATTGACCAAAAAGATCACCTGCCTCGCCTTGCTCAGCCGTGCGGGGCTCAGCGAGACGCGTTGCGGTGGTGGCTTGGGAGCGTCCAGCACGGCGATCACGGGCGGCAGCGTTGTCGCCCTTTCCCAGGCCTGTCCGGGAAACAGGCTGGCCGTATGACCGTCTTCGCCGAGGCCCAGGAGTACCAGATCGAAGTCACTTCCGCCGTTCATCCGGGCGACTTCCTGCGCGTAGCCGTGCGCTGCCTTTTCGGGGCCCAATTGGGCCGGAATCGGGTGGATTTGCCGGCCTGGGATGGCCACCTGATCGAGCCATGCGCTGCTCGCCATCGCGCTGTTGCGCTGCGGATCGGCAGGCGGCAGGCAGCGCTCGTCGCCGAAATAGATATGCCACGCCGACCAGTCTGTCCTGGCCGTGCGCAGTGCGCGGTAAACATTGCGCGGCGTCGTACCCCCGGCGAGAACGATGTGAAAGGCGCCACGCTCGGCGATGGCTCGCTGCGCGCTGATGACGATGGCGCTGGCGGCGGCCTTTTCGAGGTCGCTGCTGCTGTCGAACTCGTGCCAGCGGCGCCGCTGCACGGCGTTCAGCTCGGTTCGGCGTTGTTGAGCACGAGAAGCTACCTGCGTGTCGGCTCGACGTGGCCGCCGAAGCCCTCGCGCATCGCCGAGAGCATCTTCTCGGCAAAGGTATGTTCCTGGCGCGAGCGGAAGCGGGCGTAGAGCGCAGCGGTGAGCACTTCGGCGGGCACCGCCTCGTCGATCGCCGCCTGAACGGTCCACCGCCCCTCGCCGGAGTCCTGCACGAAGCCGCTGTAGCCGGACAGCTCCGGCTGCCTGGCGAGCGCCGCCGCGGAAAGGTCGAGCAACCAGGAAGTCACCACGCTGCCGCGCCGCCACAGCTCGGCGATCTCGGCGAGGTCGAAATCGTAGCGTTGATCGGTCGGCAGGGCGTCGCTGTCGGCGTTCCTGAGAATGTCGAAACCCTCGGCGTAGGCCTGCATCAGGCCGTACTCGATGCCGTTATGCACCATCTTGACGAAGTGTCCGGCACCGGCCGGGCCGCAATGGAGATAGCCCTGCTCGGCAGTGCTGCCGGGCGTTCTCCCTGGCGACGGCGGGATGCCGGAAGGACCTGGCGCCAGTGTCCGGAAAACCGGTTCGAGGCGTTCTGCCGCCGCCGCGTCGCCGCCCACCATCAGGCAATAGCCGCGTTCCAGGCCCCAGACGCCGCCACTGGTGCCGGCGTCGAGATAAATGATGCCCCGTTCGGCGAGCAGTCGCGCGCGGCGCACGTCGTCCTTGAAATAGCTGTTTCCACCATCGACGATGACGTCACCGGCGGCGAAATGGTGGGCCAGTTCCATCACCGTCGCGTCGGTGATCTCGCCCGCCGGGACCATGATCCATGCAACGCGCGGCGGCGTCAGCTTTTCCGCGATCTCGACCAGGCTGGCGACGCCTGTCGCTCCTTCCCGTTCGAGTTGCGCCACGGTTTCCGGCTTGGGGTCGTAGACCACGCAGTCGTGTCCCCCCTGCAGCAGTCGCCGCGCCATGTTGGCGCCCATGCGGCCCAATCCCAGCATCGCAATTTGCATCGTCATTACTCCTTGATCAGCAGGTCAATTGGCAAAGCGCAGGCGCGGACGAACGGCGCGGCTGGCTAGCCGCGCCGCCAGGCGTGGAAGCGTGCGACCCATGCGAGCAGCTTCTGCGGCGCGTGTGCTTTCTTCCAGTTGCCGGCAACGTACTTGTTGGCTTCGGCGAGTGTCGGGTAAATGTGAATGGTGCCGAGAATCTTGTTCAGGCCGATGCCGTGGCGCATGGCCAGCACATACTCGGCGATGAGGTCGCCGCCGTGCTCGCCGACGATGGTGACGCCGAGAATCCGGTCCTTGCCGGGGACGGTGAGCACCTTGATGAAGCCGTGCGCTTCGCCGTCGGCGATCGCCCGGTCGAGATCGTCGATGCCGTAGAGCGTCACTTCGTAGGGAATATTGCGTTCCCTGGCGTCGGTCTCGTTGAGCCCGACGCGCGCGACTTCGGGTTCGACAAAGGTCGCCCAGGGGATCACCGAGTAATCGGTCCGGAATTTCTTGAAGGGGTCGAAGAGCGCATTGACGGCCGCGTACCAGGCCTGGTGCGCGGCCGTGTGGGTGAACTGGAAGGGCCCGGCGACGTCGCCGGCAGCGTAGATGTTGGGGTATTTGGTTTGCAGGAAGTCGTTGGTCTCGATCGTTCGCTTGCTGGCGATGCCCAGCTCTTCGAGGCCGTAGCCGCTCAGGTTGGCTGCCCGGCCGACCGCCACCAGCAAGGCGTCGAAGGGAATACGCACTTCCTCGCCCTGGTGCTCGGCGAGCAGTATTTTTTTGCCATCTTCGACGACAAAGGCTTTCGCCTGGTGGTTGAGCAGCACGGCGATGCCTTCATCGCGGAAGCGCTTGGTGACCATTTCCGAGACTTCGGGATCTTCGCGGACCATGATCCGTGGTCCCTGCTGGACCTGTGTCACCTGCGCGCCGAAACGGGAGAAGGCCTGCGTCAGTTCGCAACCGATCGGGCCGCCGCCGAGGACGAGCAAGCGGCGCGGCAGTTGGCGCAGCTCCCAGATGGTGTCGGAGGTGAAATAGCCGACGTCGTCGAGACCGGGAAGCGACGGTACGAAGGGGCGGCCGCCGGTGGCGATGACGATGCTGCGCGTCGTCAGGCGCTCATGCTCGCCAGTGTTGCGCACCAACTCGACCTCCCACGGCGAGACGATCTTCGCGCTGCCGGCGATCACCTCGACGCCGAGTTCGGAGTAGCGCTCGGCCGAGTCGTGCGGTTCGACGGTCCTGATGACCCGCTGCACGCGCTCCATCACCTCGGCGAAATCGAATTCGGCCTTCGCTTCGCGGATGCCGAATTCCTGCGAGCGTTGCATGTGCGAGAGCAGCCTGGCCGAGCGGATAATGGCTTTCGAAGGCACGCATCCGGTGTTCAGGCAGTCGCCACCGAGTTTGTGTTTCTCGATCAGCGTCACCTTCGCCTTGACCGCCGCTGCGATGTAGGCGGTGACCAGTCCCGCGGAACCGGCACCGATGACGATCAGGTTGCGGTTGAAGCGTGCGGGTTTCTTCCACCCCGCATAGACCTTGCGCGCGGCGAGGGCGTCGACGATCTTCTTGGCGATCAGCGGGAAGATCCCGAGCAGAACGAAGGAAGCGACCAGCGCCGGCGAGAGAATCCCGGCTAGCGAGTCGATCCTGGCGAGCTGCGTTCCGGCGTTCACGTAAACCATCGTTCCGGCGAGCATGCCGAGCTGGCTGACCCAGTAGAAGGTGCGCGTCTTGAGCGGCGTCAGCCCCATCACCAGGTTGATGACGAAGAAAGGGAAGAGCGGCACCAGGCGCAGGGTGAAGAGATAGAAACCGCCTTCCTTGTCGATGCCGGCGTTGATTGCCCGCATGCGGTCGGCAAAGCGCTTCTGCACCCAGTCGCGCAGGAGGAAGCGCGACGCCAGGAAGGCCAGGGTGGCGCCCAGCGACGAGGCAAAGGAAACCAGCAGCAGGCCCCAGAAGAGGCCGAAAATGGCGCCGCCGGCAAGCGTCATGACCGCCGCACCGGGTAACGACAGGCCGGTCACGGCGACGTAAGCGACAAAGAACAGCAAGCCCGCCTTGACCGGCTGCGCGTTTCGCCAGGCCTCGATCGCCTCCTGCTGGCTCTTGAAGTGCTCGATGCTCAGGAAGCGCCCGAGGTCGAGAGCAAAATAGGCGACCAGCAGGCCGGCCAGTGCAGCAATCAGCAGCAGTCGTCGAGTATTCATGGGCTTTCCGATCTAGAGTGGTGCTGCTTTTCCTGATGAGGCTTTCAGCGACCCTGGGAGCAGCGTGAAACCGGTGGGGTGGCGGGATTTTGCCCGCTCCATAGCTTCCGTCGTCGCCAAATCCGGGCAACCAGGCAACCATTCCCCAGCCACCGTTATTGCGAGGAGGCGTCGCCGACGCGACTCTCAGCAAGCGATCAGCCGTTGCAGGTCGGCGCCGCGGCGACTTCGTCGCCGAGCGCACCGCCACAACTCGATCCCTGTCCCGCCGTGCAGCCATAGCAGTGCTCTGCGACGCGGATCGCTCGGCCTTCGAGCGCCGTCGCGCTGACCTCGCTGATGTGTAGCCGCGGCTGGCCGAGTGCGCCGGAGGGGAGACCGAGCGGCAGGCCGAGTTGCTGGTTGAAGTCGCAATCGTAGAGGTAGCCCTGCCAGTCGATCGACAGGAGGTTGCGGCACATCACGTGTTCGACGTTCTCGTCGCGATGGGCGCCGCGTAGCAGCTGCATGTAGCTGTTGAACTGACCCTTGGAGATCAGCATCGACCCGAAGCGCTGGATCGGCATGTTGCTGAGTGTGTACAGTTCGTTGAAAACGATGCCGAACTCCTGCCCGAGATGCTCGCGGTAGGCGGCGGCGAGCGCCTCCTGCGGCGGCGGCAGCGTCGGCCCCTGCGGGTTGAAGACCAGATTCAGGATCAGGCCGCTGTCGGCTGCCGCGTAGCCCAGCGCATTGAGGCGCTGCAGGCCGCGGATGCTGCCGTCAAAGGCCCCCTTGCCGCGTTGCCGGTCTACGTTCTCTTCGAGATAACAGGGCAGCGAGGCGACGACCTCGACGCCATGCATGGCCAGGAACTCGGCGAGGTCCTCGTGACCCGGTTCTTCGAGAATGGTCAGATTGCAGCGGTCGATGACGCGCAGACCGCGTTGCCGCGCGGCGACCACCAGGCGGCGGAAATGCCTGTTCAGTTCGGGGGCGCCGCCGGTCAGGTCGAGCATCTTGACTTCCGGGCTGGCGGCGATGAAGGCAAGCAGCGCGTCCACCGTTTCAGCGGTCATTTCCTCCTTGCGCTGCGGGCCGGCATTGACGTGACAGTGCACGCAGCTCTGATTGCAGCGATAGCCAAGGTTGACCTGCAGGGTCTCGACCGAGCGCCGGCTCAAGGCCGGAAAAGTGCTGATCGCGAGAAGGGGCAGGGTGGCGTGCATTTGGTTTTACTCCGGTTGATCGTCCTGCCTTGGTCGAGAGCAAGCGGTGTTTCCTTACAGCGCGCGATCAGAGGCACGCGAAGCGACCGTCAACACGCAGGCAGCGACGCACCCCCGACGTTTCGCTCTGATCGCGTTGGCCATCGAGAATGGCAACGAAGTTGGCGGGTCGGCACGGGCTCACTACCCTGACCCCGCTCCCTTCGCTAGGGTGCGAGAGCGGCTTCCGCCAGACCGGCCAAGGCCTGGCGCAGCTTCTCGGCGACCGGGCACTTTGCGACGCCATGGCGTTGGGCAAGGAAGAGGGGATCGTTGTAGCCCAGCCAGACCTGCGCGCTGTCGTCCTCCCAAATCAGCGCCTTGAGCGGCAAGTCGATGCCCACCGTTTGCGCACATTCCATGAACGGCGTCCCGCCTTGCGGATTGCCGAAGATGATCACCTCGGTCGGCCGTAACGACTTGCCGATGGTGGCCGCGCCCGCAGCGTGATCGACACGCGCGAAGACGGTAAGTCCGCGTTGCTTGACGACGTTCTCGAACCGGGTCATCGTCTCCGTCGCGCTGTACGGACTCTTGACGACCACCAGGCCGTCGGCAGCCGAGGCCAGCGAGACGAGGGCCATCAGGACGAGGGCGACGAGCGAGTGCAGGGTCTTCATGGAGAACTCCTTTCAGGTTGGCTCAGGCGTTCATTCACTATGCCAGCAAATCAGGGTTCCGAGAAGCGCCGCGCCGCGTCGTTCTCGACCACACTCTGTGCGGCGCACCGCGGTCGCGGGTCCGCCAGGCACTCACTTCGATATGGTAATCGGAAGATCGACGCCCTTGACTTCGCCGACGGCAGTCTGGAAGAGGTCGCCCAGCGTCGCGAAGTTGGCGCGGTCCCATTGCGTGTCGCCGACGCTGTAGCTGCGCCCGGAGAAGTCGACCGAGGCGATGGTCGTCGCTGGCGGCGTTTCAGAAATCGTGATGTGCAGCGCCGAGCGCGGATTTTCTGCGGTCGGCCCGGTGCGCGGGTCCGGAGCGACGTCGAACTCGGGAACGGCGCGCGCGCCGTTGGCGACGAAGGCCAACATCTGCAGCATGCTGCGCAGTTTTATTGCACCGCGAATGGCGAAGTCGCCGCCGGGGCCGTCCGGCCGGACATCGAGGAAGACGAAGCCACGCGGGTTGCGCTTGATCCGCTCGTTGAGCTCGAAACGCGCCTGATTGCTGAGCGACATCGGATCGACGTTCATCACCACCACGCGCCCTGCCTGAAAGCGCGCCAACTGGTAGCTGCCGTCGGCGGTCCGTCGCCACTGCAGACCCTCCTTGTCGGCATTGATGACGTCGGCCGCGCTCGGTGCGGTCTTCAACGCCGGCGCTATCGGTTCCTCGAAGACCAGGGTTCGCACGAATAGCTTGCGGCTGTCATTCAGCCAGCGCAGGTGCGTGGCGATGCGCCGGAACTCGGCGTATTCCTCGGGCCGCGACGGGTCGTTTCCGATGAAGCGGACGAAGCTGCCGTCGGCGTTCTGCACTTCGATCCCGGAAGCAAGCAGGCGCGTCACGCGGTCAATCGCACCCCCCTGGAAGACCAGAAACTCGAATGACTGGTCCTTGAACGGCGTTAGAACGCGCTCGGTGAACGCCTGTCCGGAGAGCGGATGAATACTGAAGGTCGGGTTCTCGGAGACGCCGGTGCCGACGTTCAGGCCGAGGAATCTGTCGCCCGACGTTCGGTGCCACTCGCCGCCGACACCAAGCGTGGTCGACCAGTTGAAGGTTGCGGCGATGGTCGAGGTCGAGGTGAAGTGCACCGGCTTGCCGTTGTCGGTGCGGGCGATGTTCAGCAGCAGCAGCTTCTGGTCGAGGCGGCTGGTGACTTCGTCGTAGCCGAGCACCTGCCGCTCCAGCACCGGTGGGCCGGCGCAGCCGGCGACGGCCAGAGCCAACAGTGCTGGAGCGGCGCTGCGAGCCATTTTGGCGAGCCCCGAGGTAGCGGTCCGTGGACTGGGGGATTTCATGTTGATGGTCTCCTTGGTGGCTTGGGAGCACGCCATGGCGAGCCAGTGAGGAGGTGCGACGCCTGGCGCCGCTAGAGCGGCCCAGGCGTTCACCCGTTCAGCCCGGCATCGGGTCGGCGTTACCGAGCGCCGTGGTATTCAGGCCGCCGTCGACGTACATGATCTCGCCGGTAATCGCGCTGGCCAGGTCGGAGAGCATGAAGGCGGCCGCGTTGCCGACTTCGTCGATGGTGATGTTGCGGCGCAGCGGCGCGTTATGGGCGTTGTAGGCGAGCAGGCGCGAGAAGTTGCCGATTCCGGAAGCGGCCAGGGTCTTGATCGGGCCGGCCGAGATGGCGTTGGCGCGGATGCCTTGCGGGCCGAGGCAGAAAGCGAGGTAGCGGGTGGCCGCCTCGAGGCTGGCCTTGGCGAGGCCCATGGTGTTGTAGTTGGGCAGGGTGCGTTCGGCGCCGAGGTAGGAGAGCGCCAGCAAGGCCGGATTGCGGCCTTTCAGCAGCAGCGGTCGGGCGGCCTTGGCCAGGCCGGCGTAGCTGTACGATGAAACGTCATGTGCGATGCGGAAAGCGTCGCGCGAGATGCCGTCGAGGAAGTCACCCTCGATCGCTTCGCCGGGCGCGTAGGCGATCGAATGCACCAGGCCTTCGAGACCGTCCCAGTGCTCGGCGAGAGCGGCGAAGAGGGCGTCGATGTCGGCATCCTCGGCGACATCGCAGCGATAGACCAGGGTGCTGTCAAACTCCGCAGCGAATTTGGCGACACGCGTTTCGAAGCGTTCGTTCTGGTAGGTGAACGCCAGTTGCGCGCCTTCGCGGTGGCAGGCCTTGGCAATGCCGTAGGCGATCGAGTGCTTCGACAGTACGCCGGTGATCAGAATGCGCTTGTCGGCGAGGAATCCCATGACTTCTCCCGTAACTAGAAGGGGTTGCGTTGGCAGCTTGGTGGCGAATCAGCGTAACCGACGCATTATAAGGGAATTGCATGGCTCGCCGTCCAAAAGCCCGCGCTCCGTCGGGCGTCGGCCGATGGTCAATGCTGCCCGCGGCCGCCACGGCAGCTGACTTCGCGGTAAACTGCCAGCCATGCCCGCCCTTCGCCTTGCCGTTCGACGGCTCCTCCGGCCTGTCCTTCTCCTGCTGTCGCTGCTGTTCCTGCTCGCGGCGTGCAGCAGCGAACAGAACGACCCTTATCCGCAGGCCGAGCGCGGCAAAAACATTCTCTATGCGGCATTCACCGACCGTCCGAAACACCTCGATCCGGTGCAGTCGTACAGCGAAGACGAGATCACCTTTACGGCGCAGATCTACGAGTCACCGCTGCAGTACCACTATCTGAAGCGGCCGTACACGCTGATCCCGGCGACCAGTGATGAGGTGCCGGTCGCGCGCTATTACGATGTACGGGGCGACGAGTTGCCGGCCGACGCGCCGGTGGCCGAGATTGCGCACAGCGTCTACGACATTCGCATTCGCCCGGGTATCCGCTACCAGCCGCATCCGGCCTTTGCCACCGATGCGGCCGGGCAGTCGGTGTATCGTGATCTTGACGCCGAGAAGTTGCGCGGCATCGATCAGATCGCTGATTTTCCCGACGCCGGCACGCGCGAACTGGTCGCCGACGACTATATCTACCAGATCAAGCGCCTGGCGCACCCGCGCCTGCATTCGCCGATCTTCAGCATGATGAGCGAGCGCATCATCGGACTGGGCGAACTCGGTGCGACGTTGCGCGAGGCGGCCAAAGAGATGCCGTCAGGCGCCTGGCTGGATCTCGATCGCTTCCCGCTGGCCGGCGTGACGCGCGTCGATCGGTACACCTATCGCATCGAGCTGCGCGGCAAGTATCCGCAGTTTCCCTACTGGCTGGCGATGCCCTTTTTCGCGCCGGTGCCGCGCGAGGTGGACCGCTTCTACAGCATGCCGGGGATGGCCGAGAAGAACCTGACGCTGGACTGGTATCCGGTCGGCACCGGACCTTTCATGCTCACGCGCAACGATCCGAACAGCCGTATGGTGCTCGAACGCAATCCGAATTTCCATGGTGAGACCTATCCCTGCGTCGGCGAACCCGGTGACGAGGCGGCAGGCTTGCTGGCCGACTGCGGCAAGCCCTTGCCGTTCATCGACAGGGCGGTTTTCTCACGCGAGAAGGAGGCGATTCCCTACTGGAACAAGTTTCTGCAGGGCTATTACGACGCTTCCGGGATTTCTTCGGACAGCTTCGACCAGGCGGTGCGTCTCGGTGTCGGCGGTGACGTGCGCCTGACCGACGAGATGCGCGACAAGGGTATCCGTCTGCTGACCAGCGTTCGTCCGTCGGTCTTCTATATGGGTTTCAACATGCTCGATCCGGTCGTCGGCGGTCTCTCGGAGGAGGCGACCAAGCTGCGCCAGGCGCTGTCGATTGCCATCGACCAGGAGGAGTTCATCTCGATCTTCATGAACGGTCGCGGCATCGCGGCGACCAGCCCCCTGCCGCCGGGAATCTTCGGCTATCTCGACGGTGAGGCGGGTAACAATCCAGTGGTGTACCACTGGGTCGATGGACGCCCGCAACGCAAGGCAATCGAAGTGGCCCGCAAACTGCTCGCCGCAGCCGGCTGGCCGAATGGTCGCAACGCCACGACCGGCGAGCCGCTGGTGCTCAATCTCGACACCACCAGCGGCGGCATGGGCGAGAAGTCGCGGCTCGACTGGCTGACCCGGCAGTTCGCCAAGCTCGATATCCAGCTGGTCGTTCGCTCGACCGACTTCAACCGCTTCCAGGAGAAGGTCCGCAAGGGTGCGGTGCAGCTCTACTACCTGGGTTGGAACGCCGACTATCCCGATCCGGAGAACTTCCTCTTCCTGCTCGACGGCACCGACGGCAAGGTCGCGGTCGGTGGCGAGAATGCCTCCAACTACGCTAACCCCGCGTACGACCGCCTCTTCGAACGGATGAAGAACATGGAAAGCGACGGGCCGCGCGGCGCCGAGCGCCTGGCCATCATCCGCGAGGCGATTGCCTTGCTGCAGCACGACGCGCCGTGGATCTACGGTTTTCATCCGAAGAGCTATACCCTCGGTCATAGCTGGCTGCACAACCGCAAGTCGACCGACGTCGGCAACAACATCCTCAAGTATCAGCGTATCGACGTCGCCCGGCGCGAGCGCTTGCGGCAGGAATGGAACGAGCCGGTGCTCTGGCCGCTGCTCGCCGCGTTGCTGCTGCTGGTCGCCGTGATCCTGCCGGCAGCGGTCGGTTATCGGCGCCGCGAGCGCGGGACCGCACGCTGATGGGGGTGCTGATGTTGGCCGCGATCGGCCTGTCTTGCCGCAACGGCGGTCCGTCGGCGTCGCTTGCGGTATAGTCGCCGACCATGCTCGCCTACCTCGTTCGCCGCCTGCTCTACGCCTTGCCGATTCTGATCGGCGTGAACGTGATCACCTTTGCCCTGTTCTTCGTGGTCAACACCCCCGACGACATGGCGCGCATGCAGCTCGGCGTCAAGCGCGTGACCCCTGAGGCGATCGAAAAGTGGAAGGCTCAACGCGGTTATGACAAGCCGCTGTTCATCAACGACGCGGCGAGTGGCAGCGCGGTGTTAACCGATACCATTTTCTTCAGCAAATCGGCGCTGATGTTTGCCGGCGATTTCGGGCGTGCCGAGGATGGTCGCGATATCGCCCGCGAGATCACCTCGCGCATGGGTCCGTCGCTGGCGATCGCGCTGCCGACCTTTGTCATCGGCCTGCTGGTGACCGTCTCGTTCGCGCTGATGCTGACCTTCTTTCGGGCCAGCTACCTCGATTTCTGGGGCGTCGTGCTGTGCGTGGCGATGATGTCGATCTCCGGTCTGTTCTACATCATCGGCGGCCAGTTTCTGATCAGCAAGATGTGGAAGCTGGTACCCATTTCGGGCTACGGTGGCGGCCTCGACGCCTGGAAATTCGTCATTCTGCCGGTGCTGATCGGCGTCATCTCGGGGATCGGTTCGTCCACCCGCTGGTATCGGACCATCTTCCTCGAAGAGATTTCCCGCGACTACGTGCGTACGGCGCGCGCCAAGGGACTTTCCGAGCTGGCGGTGCTCTTCCGCCATGTCCTGCGCAACGCGATGATTCCGATCCTGACCGGCGTGGTGGTGGTCATCCCGCTGCTGTTCATGGGCTCGCTGCTCACCGAATCGTTCTTCGGCATTCCCGGTCTCGGCAGCTACACCATCGACGCCATCAACGCCCAGGACTTCGCGGTCGTGCGGGCGATGGTCTTCATTGGCTCGGTGCTGTACATCGTCGGCCTGATCCTCACCGACCTCTCCTACACCTTCGTCGACCCGCGGATTCGTTTCAACTGATGGCCTTCCTTCCCGTCATCCTCTGGTCGGATGTGCTGATCTGGCTGCTCTTCGTCGCGGCGGGCGTTTTCGGCTGGCTGTCGTTGCGCAATCCGCTGTGGCGGACCGCCTGGCAGCGGGTCGGCCGCAGCCGGTCGGGGATGGCTTCGGCGACGGTTTTGCTGGTCTTCGTTCTTGTCGGTCTGCTCGATTCGCTTCATTATCGGCCGCGTCTGGAAAATGATGCCGGGCAGCTGGCCAGCAGCGACGCCGTGCCAGGGGAAAACGCTGCCGGCAAGCCGCCCGCGGCGTATGCCGTCGAGGTGCTGTCGCTGCTCGACGCGATCCTGACGCCGCTGCGCACGCGCAACGAGAAAACCTATTCGGAACCGCTGGCGACACGTGCCTACGCCAAGGAGTCGATCGAATCGCGCGACGCCGCTGGCGAACTGCAGAAAACGCGCGATTATCCGCGCCTGAAGCACGGCGGCGTTCATCTCGGCGCCGACGAAGCGGGTCGCGATGCCGACATCGGGCAGCGCTTGCTGAGTGCGCTGGCGCTGGCTATTCTCGCCTGGTGGGCGCTGGCGGCGGCGACCGCGGCGCGCGTCGCGCACCGGGAAGCCTGCTCGCACAGGGAAGCCTGGCGGCGCATCTGGAGCAACGAGAGCGATTTCGCCTGGAATGCGGTTCTCGCCGCTGCCGGCGTCGTTCTGCTGGTTGCCCTGCCGCTGGGCATGCTCGCGGTCCACTACCATGTTTTCGGTACCGACAAGGTTGGTCAGGACGTCCTTTATCAGGTCCTCAAGAGCGTACGCACCGCTCTGGTCATCGGTCTGGTGACGACGCTGGTGACCCTGCCGCTGTCGATCTTCCTGGGTGTTCTCGCCGGCTACTTTCGCGGTTGGGTCGATGACCTTATCCAGTACCTGTACACCACGCTGAGTTCGATTCCGGGAGTGCTGCTGATCGCCGCTGCGGTGCTGATGATGCAGGTGCTCATCGACAACCACCCCCAGTGGTTCGCCACCGCCGCCGAACGTGCCGACCTGCGCTTGCTGGCGCTGTGCTTCATCCTCGGGGTGACCAGCTGGACCGGTCTTTGCCGGCTGTTGCGCGGCGAGACACTGAAGCTGCGCGAACTGGAGTACATCCAGGCGGCACAGGCTTTCGGGGTTGCCGATCTGCGCATCATCGGCCGCCACATCCTGCCCAATCTGATGCACATCGTGATCATCGCGCTGGTGATGGATTTTTCGAGCCTGGTCCTTGCCGAGGCGGTGCTTTCCTACGTCGGCATCGGCGTCGACCCGACGATGATCAGCTTCGGAACGATGATCAACAATGCGCGCATGGAACTGGCGCGCGAACCGATGGTGTGGTGGTCGCTGGCCGCCGCCTTCGTTTTCATGTTTGCCCTGGTGCTGGCGGCGAACCTGCTCGCCGACGCCGTCCGCGACGCTTTCGATCCACGTATCGCGGGATCGGCATGAGCGACGAGGCGACGTTGAACGAATGGCTCCTTCTCGAAGTCGCGGGGCTGCGCATTGCTTTCGTCAGTGGGCGCTCACTGCTGGCGGCGGTCGACGGCGTCGATTTCCAGCTCGCCGCCGGCGAAACACTGGCCCTGCTTGGAGAGTCGGGTTGCGGCAAGTCGGCAACCGCGCTCGGCCTGCTGCGCCTCCTCCCCGCTGCCGGGCGGGTTGCCGGCGGCGAGGTGTGTTTCGAGGGCCGCGATCTGCTTTCCTTGCCCGAAGCCGAGATGCGCGGCGTGCGTGGCGGCGGCATGGCGATGATTTTTCAGGAGCCGGCGACCAGCCTCAATCCGGTGCTCACCGTCGGTCATCAGCTCGGCGAAGTGCTCGCGCGTCACCTCGGCCTGTCGGGTCAGCCGGCGCGCGAGCGGTCGCTCGAACTGCTTCGCGCGGTCGGCATCGCCGACGCGGAACGTCGCCTCGGCGAGTACCCTTTCCAGCTTTCCGGAGGCATGAAGCAGCGGGTGATGATCGCCGTCGCGCTGGCCGGCAATCCACGCCTGTTGATCGCCGACGAGCCGACCACTGCGCTCGACGTGACCATTCAGGCGCAGATCCTCGAGTTGTTGCGCCGGTTGCAGGCCGAGCGGGCGATGGGCATGTTGCTGATCACCCACGACCTCGGCGTCGTCGCACAGATGGCGACGCGGGTAGCGGTGATGTACGCCGGCCAGATCGTCGAAGAGGCGCCGCGCGCGGTTTTCTTCTCGGCAGCGCGCCATCCCTACACGCAAAAGCTGTTCGCCGCGTTGCCCGATCTGGCGCGCCGCGGCGGGCGGCTGGAGACGATCCCCGGGCAGGTGCCGCCGCTCGCCGAAATGCCCGCCGGTTGTCGCTTCGCAAGTCGTTGCGAGTACGCCTGGGAGCGCTGTCGGCGGCAGGCGCCGGAATGGCGGCAGGTCGCCGTTGACCATCGCTTGCGCTGCCATCTCGACGTTTTGCCGGACGCCGGCGCCAGCGCCCGTGTTGCCGCGGCCGTCGAGGTCCAAGAAGCCGCTGCGACGCCCCTGCTCAGCGTCGACGCACTGCGCGTGCATTTCCCCATTCGGCGCGGCATCCTGCAGCGCACGGTTGGGCACGTACGGGCGGTCGACGGCGTCTCGCTGGAACTGGCGCGCGGGCGAACACTGGCGCTGGTCGGCGAGTCGGGCTGCGGCAAGACGACGGTCGGCAAGGCGATCCTGCAGCTGATCGCTGCCAGCGGCGGCAGCGTGCGCCTGCTCGGGCAGGAACTGAGCGGCCTGGCGGGCAAGGCACGCCGGCCGCTGCGTCGTCGCATGCAGATGATCTTTCAGGATCCCTTCGCCTCGCTCAATCCACGCATGTCGGTCGGTGAAATCATCGGTGAGGGCATGGGCGCTTTGCGCATCGATATGCAACGCCAGGGAAGGGCGGCGGCGATCGCTGCCGTCCTCGACCAGGTCGGGCTCGAGGCCGCTGCCGCCAACCGCTATCCGCACGAATTCTCCGGCGGTCAGCGGCAGCGCATCGCGATCGCGCGCGCGCTCGCCGTGCAGCCTGATCTGGTGATTTGCGACGAGCCGACTTCGGCGCTCGACGTCTCGGTACAGGCGCAGATTCTCAATCTGCTGGCGACGCTGCAGGCCGATCTCGGGCTGGCCTATTTGTTCATCACCCATAACTTCGCGGTGGTCGACCATCTGGCTCACGAGGTGGCGGTCATGTATCTTGGCCGCATCGTCGAACGCGGTAGCGTCGATGAGGTGCTGCGTTCGCCACAGCACCCCTATACGCGGGCCTTGTTGTCGGCAGTTCCCAGCGCCCGCCTCGACGCGCAGCCCGAGTTCATTCGCTTGCCGGGGGAAACGCCGTCGCCGGCCAATCCGCCGACGGGTTGCCATTTTCACCCGCGTTGCCGACAAGCGACTGACGCCTGTCGTGAGCGCTATCCCGCAACGAGTGTGCTATCGACGACGCATAGTGTCCGTTGCCACCTGTATTCGCAGGATGCTGCCCGGTGAGCGAGGCGAGGGCGATGCCTTCGTACCCCAACGTCGTTAGTGCCGCGTGCCGCGGCGCGCTGCCGGCCACTGACTGCCGGTAGGGGCCCGATCGTCTGCCCGGTCTGCGGGTTGGACTAGTTGACGGGAGCGTTGGAGGAGTTCTTGCCCGGCGTGAAGCTGACTTTGGCGACGTTGGCCTTGATTCCCGCTGCCTTGTCCTGCTTGCCGCTGGCTTTGACAGGCTCGGCGGCCGACTTCGCCGACGAGAGCTTCTCTGCTGCTGCGGGGGCGTCCACCAGCAGCTTGCTGCCGGACGTGACCTGATCGGAACGCAGCTTGTTGAGCTGTTTGAGTTCAGCCACGGTCATTTCGTAACGCTGGGCAATGCTGAACAGCGTTTCTCCGCGCCGTACGGTGTGCGTGTGCGTGCGGTGTCCCGTCGCCGGTTTGGCATCACCGCTGGGCGCTGCCGGCTTGCTGGCCACCTCTACCTGGACGCGACGCTGTGCCGTGGCCACCGGTGCGGTACGCACGGGCTCGCTGGTGACCACCGTCAGCCGGGTACCGTAGTTCACTTGATTGGACCGTAGCTTGTTGCGTTGTTTGAGGTCCGCCAGGCTCATGTCGTAGCGCTCGGCGATGCCGAGCAGCGTTTCACCCTTACCCACCTTGTGGGTGCGCGTGCGGGTGACCATGGCCGGTGCGGCTGGCGGCGCGTCTGCCTTCGTCACGGCGTGCTTGTCGACGGGCGCAGGCTTTTCAACGACCGGTGCCGGTTCGGACGAGGCGCCAAGAGCGCTCAATTGGATGGCCTGGGCCGGATCATGGGGATCATTCTCTTCGCCGGCGACCAAGAGCGTTGCTCCCGACGCCAGTCGCACGCGACCCTGGATGCCGTTGGCCGCCTTGAGGCCGGCCACGGTCATACCGAAGCGCGGCGCCACCTGTTCGAGTCTCTCGCCGGGGCGCAAGGTATAGGCTTGCCAGGAAGAAAGCGGCTTATCGCTTTCCTCGTGCACTTCGAGGTTGTGATTGAAGGTTTCGAGCTTGTCGGCCGGGATCACCAGCGGTGTTTCGGATTTGATCACCGGGCGATTGTGCGAGGGGTTCAGTGCCACGAAGTCCTGGACCGGCATCTCGGCGAGCTTGGCGGCCAGTTTGACGTCGATATTTGTGGTCTTGGTGACGGTCGCGAAGTAGGGGCGCATCGGGACGCCGAGCATGTCGAGGTCGGCGAGGATGTTTGGATTGCTGAAGATGTTCTTCAAGGCCTGTAGCTTGGGGACATAGTTGCGCGTTTCGTCAGGCATCTTGAGGCTCAGGTAGTCGGTTGGCAGACCCTGCGCCTCGTTTTTCTTGATCGCTCGCCCGACGGCGCCTTCGCCCCAGTTGTAGGAGGCCAGCGCCAGGTGCCAGTCGCCGTGCAGCTCGTAAATATACTGCAGGTAGTCGAGGGCGGCGCCGGTCGAGGCGACGATGTCGCGCCGCTCGTCAACCCACCAGTTTTGCTCCAGCTTGTACTGCTTGCCGGTCGCCGGGACGAACTGCCACAGACCTGAAGCATGGCTTCGCGAGTAGGCGGTCGGATTGTAGGCGCTCTCGACCATCGGCAGCAGGGCAATTTCCAACGGCATGCCGCGCTTGTCGAGCTCGACGATGATGAAATGCAGGTAGCGGCTGCTGCGGGTGATCATCCGCCGCAGGTAGTCCGGACGGTTCAGGTACCACTGCTGATGGTGAAGAACGAGCGAGTTGCTGATGTTCGGCATCGCGAAGCCGCGACGCAGGTGCTGGAAAATTTCTGCCGACTCGTAGGTGAGGTCGATGGTTTCGGGCAGTGGGGCGGGCGCGGCGACTTCAATCACTGGCAGGGGGCCGTCGGTTCCTGCCGGGACTGCCGTGGTGGCTGCCTCGGCCCGCGCCGAACTGCGCAGCGCTGGAACATCGGACTGAAGATTCTCACTCTGCGCTTCGTTCGACCAAGCGCTACCGCAGGCAAGAGCAGCAACAATTGCGAAAGCTATTCGTGGCGTCATCCGTAGGTCCTGTGCTCGTTCTCGGGCGGTGCCAGTTGATCCCGACGAAACCGGTTTACCCGCGTGGTTTCCCTGCTTCGGTTCACCTGGTCGAATTTTGCCCTACAAGCCTATGATTATAGAACAAACATCTCGTTGCCGTGCCGATCATTTCCGGCCCAGAGGGGCGCTTGCGCAGCGCCAGCGGCTTTGGCCGCCGACGGCGCCAGCCGGTGCGCGTGCCTCCTGGAAGCTGCCAGGGGACGGCCCGAAAAGAAAAAAGCCCAGTCTGGCTGGGCTTTTTTCTCTCGTGTGCTGGCGGAGTGGACGGGACTCGAACCCGCGACCCCCGGCGTGACAGGCCGGTATTCTAACCAACTGAACTACCACTCCTTGTTTGCTGCTTTTCCCTTCTGTTGGCTTCACTGTGCTTGCTCAGCGAGGCCCTTGCCACCCGGGAAGCTGCGCATTATAGCGGATTTCAGCGGGCAAGCAAGTGCAAAAAAGCCGCCTTGCCAGGTCGCCTCGGATCAGCGGATCGCACCGACGAAGCTGTCGATTTCGGTTCGCGCGTCGCACAGGTGTTGCAGGCAATCGTCCCACTGCCGGTGGCTCAAGGCGAGTGTCTCGAGCAGCGCGGCGCGCTCGGCGTCGTGCTCGACTGGCGGCGTCTGGCCAGCGAGCGCCGCGTAGGCGGCCTGGTCGGCGAGTCCGATCAGGGCGCAGAAGACGCGCTCGTCGCCGGCCGCTTTCGGGTCGTGATGGTGAGCAATGGCAGCGACGTAGCGTGCAGGCAGATCCCAGTGTTCGGCGACCATCTCGCCGACTTCGGGATGGGTGAATTCGAACAGCGTTCGCTCGGCTTCGAGACTGCTGACTGGCGTCGCGCCGCGCTTCAACTCGAGCACTTGATGGTAGCCGGGTTCGGCCTGGATGGCGAAGATCAGCTTGCCGATGTCGTGCAGGATGCCGGCCATGAAGGCTTCGTCCGGTGAGCAGTCGACGCGCGGAGAAAGGAAGCGGGCGGCGGTGGCGGTGGCGATCGAGTGCTTCCAGAACTCGGTCAGGTTCAGGCGCTCGGTACGGAAGGCGTCGAAGGCGCCAACCGAGAAGATCATCCCCTGAACATTGGTGAACCCGAGCACCCGCACCGCTTCGGCGATGGTGCCGATACGGCGCGAAAAGCCGAAGAACGCGGAGTTGGCGACGCGCAGGATCTTGGCCGAGATCGCCGGGTCATTGACGATTACCCGCTCGACCGCTCGGGCGTCGCTGCTCGGGTTCTGCAGGACCTTCAGCGCCTGCACGATGATCGCCGGCAGCGTCGGGACTTCGTAGAGGTCGACCGGCCGGAAGCGCGCCAGCGGCTCGGCGGTCAGCTTGTGTCCGCCCGACGTGTCGCCAAGCTCGCACAGGCCCGGCGAGAGCCCCGGATGGATCAGCTGGAAGACGTGCATGGGGTGCGGCAGATCGCGCAGGCGAAGCATGCCGGTATCGCGCAGGCTGGTGTCCGCCGGCAGGGATTCGCGGACCAGCGCCTCGGTCGGCGAGGTGAGCAGCGTCTGCCCGCCGAGGGTGACCGCCAACAGGCGGGCGCAGCGGTTGACCGTTGTCCCGAAGTAGTCGCCACTGCTCAGGTACGCCGGGCCGGTGTGTAGCGCGATCCGCACGCGCAGCGGCGAACTGGTCGTCCAGCGTTGGGCAGCAAGGCTGGCCTGGATCTGGCAGGCCGCTCGCAGCGCTTCGGCGGCATCGTCGAAGGTGACGCAGAAAGCATCACCGACGGTCTTGAAGACATAGCCATGGTGACGCTCGATCGCCGCCGCCAGCAGCGTGTTGTGGCGCTGCAGGGCGATGCGCATGGCCTGCGATTCGGTCTCCCAGAGGTTGGTCGAGCCTTCGATGTCGGTGAACAGAAAGGTGACCGTGATCAGCGACGCATCGCCCAAGGTAAGTTCTGCCGGTCCCATTCACAGCCTCGCTCGGTGGTGGTCGGCGATCAGCTGCCGTCGCTGTTTGCGGGACGGGTGGCCGCCGAAGGGTCAGGAATTTGCCCCGTGCCGACGCGAGTATCCGGGCTTCCGGCCACCACCGTCAATCGCCATCGCGCTCATCCTGGCCGGTGACAATACCGCGCCGGCACAAGCCTGGTGTCCATTTTCGGCGTGCAGGAAGCGCGATCAGCGAGCACAATGATGCGCGTACGGCGGTCCTCAGCCGACGTACGCCATTCACGAACCACCCAAACACCGCAAAGGAGACAAATCATGAGCCAACCGACTGTTTATGGCGATGCCATCAGCACCTACGTGCGTTCCGTCCGCCTGGCGCTGGCGGAAAAGGGGGTAGCACACACGCTCGTCGGCGTGGACCTGGTCAAGGGTGAGCATCTGGAGGGCCAGCATCTCGCCCGCCATCCGTGGGGAAAGATGCCCGCCTTCGAGCACGACGGCAACGCGTTCTACGAGGCTTCGGCGATCATGCGTTACATCGACGAGGTATTTCCCGGGCCGGCGTTGACGGCATCGACGCCCGTTGACCGCGCGCGGATGAATCAGGTGATGAGCATCGTTGAAAGTTATGGATACCCGGCGTCGATCACCGACATCTTCATTCCGCGCGTACTGGTGCCCTCGCTCGGCGGACAGACCGACGAAGCCCTGGTCGAGGCGGCAAAGCCGCGGGCCGCGTTGTTCCTCAAGGAGATCGCGCGGCTGCTGGGCGCGGGCAGCTACTTCGGCGGCGCGACCGTGAGTCTCGCCGACCTGCATGTGCTGCCGGTATTGACCTACCTTCGCGCCACCCCGGAAGGCCAGGCCTTGCTGTCGGCGACGCCGACCATCGAGGCCTGGATGGGCCGCATGAACGAGCGCAGCAGCGTCCAGGCGGTGATGCCGGCCAATTGAGAACGGCTCCCGGCAGGATGCCGATGCAGCGGGCGCTGTCGCGTTGCGCCCGTCGGGACGATCTCGCGGCGCTGCAGCTGGCGCGATCCTCGGCCTGCGGGGATTTTGCGCGTGCCATGGCTGGTGCCATCAACGGGCGCTCGGCCCGGAGTGGACGATGGAGATGTTGGCCTGGCGCAGTATCTCGCTCACCAAGCAAATCCGCGCTTGCAACGAAGCGCATGGTGGCCGATGCTGATTTCTGGCGCAGAAAACGTCGATCTGGCGCATTTTCGTACAGGGAGGTCATCGCTTTGAAGGGCAAAGAGTTGCTGGAGAGGAATCATGTCTGAACCCATAGAGATCCTGCGCGGAGTCGTACATCCGTGGTATTGCGACAACTTTGGCCATATGAATGTCCGTTGGTATAGTCATTTTTTCGATGACGCCGCGTTTCACCTGTGGCCGCTGTACTGGGGGAGTCACAAGAAAATGCAGGATGAGTTTGGCGTCCATACGGTAACAGCCTCTGCGACGATACAGTTCTTGCAGGAGCTGCTCGCAGGGGATCTGATTTTGGTAGATAGTTTGCTGACCCGTGTTGGTCGCAAAAGCTGTACTTTTACCGAGCGAATGCTGCATGTTGACACTAGGGAAGTGCATGCCACATACGAGACCGTAGAAGTCTTCTTTGACCCGAAAACGCGCCGGGCAACAGAAATTCCGGCCTCAATCAGGCAGGCGTTGGAAAATGCATACAAGATCGCTCAACAGGACCATTAGCCGGCAGACTCTTGGTCGCCGAAGCAGATGGAGAAGGGGGAAAGGAGCGCTATCGATGGAAAGCGGCCGGACCGGGCGTCGGCAGCGAAGCCACCTGTATCGCTGGCCCAACGGCGGATAATACGCCTGACCGAGGCTTCCACTTGAGGTGTCGAGATGGCGATCCGCGACTGGCCTGAAGACGAGCGACCACGCGAGCGGCTGCTGGCTCGCGGTGCCGCTGCCCTGTCCGATGCCGAATTGCTGGCGATCTTCCTGCGCGTTGGCAGCAAGGGGAAAAGCGCGGTTGATCTGGCGCGCGAGTTGATTGGCGGTTTTGGCGGGCTGAACCGCATGTTTGCGAGCAGCCTGGCCGATTTTTCTGCCGTGCCGGGGATGGGTCCGGCGAAGTACGCGCAGCTGCAGGCGGTGCTCGAAATGGCGCGGCGGGCGCTCGGCGAAGGCCTGAAGGAGCAGGGGCTGGCTTTCGCCTCGCCTGGCGGTGTGCGCGACTACCTGCGGCTGCATCTCGCTGGCTTGCAGCATGAAGTTTTCCTGGCCCTGTGGCTCGATGCCCAGAACCGCCTGATTGTCGCCGAAGAGCTGTTTCGCGGCACGCTGACGCAGACCAGCGTCTATCCGCGCGAGGTGGTCAAGCACGCGCTGCGGCACAATGCGGCGGCGGTGGTGCTGGCGCACAATCATCCGTCGGGGGTGGCCGAGCCTTCGCGCGCCGACGAACTGCTGACCAGCGAGCTGAAGCAGGTGCTGGCGCTGGTCGAAGTGCGCGTGCTCGATCATTTCATCGTGGCCGGACAATCGCCGCCGCTATCTTTTGCCGAGCGAGGCCTGTTGTAGGTCGTGGTGGAGAAAAGCCCGGGCGCTGGGACCAAAATGCTTGAAGTAGACCCCCTGCCTGCGCTAAAATTACGGGTTTTCTTCCCTCAGACAATTGGAGCGACAATCATGGCGCGTGTTTGCCAAGTCACGGGCAAAGGCCCGATGGTGGGGAACAATGTTTCCCATGCCAACAATAGAACGAAGCGCCGCTTCCTTCCGAATCTGCAGTATCGCCGTTTCTGGATCGAGAGCGAGAGCCGCTGGCTGCGCTTGCGCGTATCGAACGCCGGTTTGCGCACTATTGACAAGAACGGTATCGACGTGGTGCTCGCAGACCTGCGCGCGCGCGGCGAGATCTGACCAGGAGAGCAGCTATGCGTGACAAGATCAAGCTCGAGTCGACCGCCGGAACCGGCCACTTCTACACGACGACCAAGAACAAGCGCACGATGCCGGGCAAGATGGAGATCAAGAAGTACGATCCCAAGGCCCGCAAGCACGTGATCTACAAGGAAATCAAGCTCCGCTGAGCGACGCGCGCGAGCGTACTCGCGCGGCTGCTGACGGCAAGCTGTTCCCACGGGCGGGGCGGCCGCGAAAGCGGTGGCTCCGCTTTTTGTCGCCCGGGCTTTCGCTCGCCATCACCCGTCGCCTGCCGCCGCTACGAGCGGCCGCGCGGGCTAAGCCGCTCTCTGCGCGCTACTCGGCGGCTTCGACCAGGCGGCGATCGCGGACGCTCTTGGCGAGGACTTCCAGGACCAGCACCGAGTCCTCCCAGCCCAGGCAGGCGTCGGTAACGCTCTTGCCGTACTCGAGCTGCTGGCCGGGTACCAGATCCTGGCGTCCTTCGACCAGGTGCGACTCGATCATCACGCCGATGATCCGTTCGTCGCCGGCTGTCACCTGGCTGGCGGTATCCCTGGCGACCTCGATCTGTTGCTTGAAGCGCTTGTTGCTGTTGGCGTGCGAGGCGTCGATCATCAGCCGTGCGGCGAGGCCGGCGGCGGCGATTTCCTTGCATGCCGCGTCGACGTGCGCCGCATCGTGGTTCGGTTCCTGGCCACCACGCAGGATCACGTGGCAGTCCTCGTTGCCGGCAGTGGAGACGATTGCCGAATGGCCGGCCTTGGTCACCGAGAGGAAGTGGTGTGGCGACTGTGCGGCGCGGATGGCGTCGATGGCGATGCGGATGTTGCCGTCGGTGCCGTTCTTGAAGCCGACCGGGCACGACAGGCCGGAGGCCAGTTCACGATGGACCTGTGACTCGGTGGTGCGCGCCCCGATCGCTCCCCAGGCAATCAGGTCGGCGGTGTATTGCGGCGTGATGGTATCGAGGAACTCGGTCGCACAGGGCAGCCCCATGTCGTTGATCTGCAACAACAAGCCACGTGCCAGACGCAGCCCCTCGTTGATCCGGAAACTGTTGTCGAGCCGTGGATCGTTGATCAGGCCCTTCCAGCCGACGGTGGTGCGCGGTTTTTCGAAATAGACGCGCATGGCGATCAGCAGGTCGTCGGCGAAGCGGGGCACTTCCTTCTGCAGTCGTGTGGCGTATTCGATCGCCGAATCGACATCGTGAATCGAGCACGGGCCAATCACCACCAGCAGGCGGTTGTCGGCACCGTGCAGGATGCGATGGATGTTCTGGCGTGCTTCGAAGGTGGTCATTGCAGCGCGAACGCCGACCGGAAATTCGCGAAAAACGTGCGCTGGCGGGACCAGCTCCTTGATTTCCCGGATGCGAACGTCGTCGGTGTTGGGCTTGCTCTGCAAGGTCATGAGGCATTCTCCTGGGGGCGACCGGAGTCGGCAAAGGCTCGATTCTAATGGAATCACGGCACGGATTGTGCTTTGCGGCTGCTCGCGAAGTGCTCCGGAGCGGCTCTCGGGAACTGCGCTCAGGTGTGCCTGCGTGGCGACCAAGGCGGCAGTTCTCCGGCCTGGTTCGCCTGGCGCAGCGTCTGCAGCGCTTTGGCAAAGTCGTAGTTGTCGATCTGGTTGCCGAGGCGTTTGGCCACCTTTCCAAGATGCGCCTCGATCAGCATTGCCGATTCGCACCAGAGGTCGCAGGCGCGGGTGTCGTCCTCGGCGAGCAGCGCTTCCAGGCGCATCAGGATTCGCTGTGCCCGCAAGCGCTCGGCCTCCAGCTGCTGCGGCTCGGGCGTCTCCTGCTCGCCATGGTCGACGGCATCGAGCTGGCCGATAGCCGCCGCCAGGGGGAGCAGGGCGGCGTCCAGCGCGGCAATCGCACGCACCAGGCCGGCTCCCGGAGCCGGCGCGCGCAGCGCGGACTCGAGCGCCAGCGCCCGCTCGCGCAGCGTCGTCGCGCCGATCGTCGCCGCCACACCCTTGAGGGTGTGAGCCAGCCGTCGTGCATCGTCCCGCCTGTCGGCCGCCAGGTGGGCGCGCAGGCGCTCGCCGTCGTTGCCATGCTGGGCGGCAAAGAGCTGCAGCAGGCGCAGGTACAGGGAGGGGTCGCCGTCGGCGGCCTGCAGTCCAGCGGCGGCATCGAGCCCGACGATGTCGCCCAGCGTGCTCCGCGGCTGACCAGCGCCGGCTGTCGACAGCAGGGCGTCTGCTGCCGCCTTCGCCGGCGCGGCCGATCCTGGCAACCAGCGCAGTAGCGTTGCGTAGAGTTGATTGGGGCTCACCGGCTTGGCGAGGTGGTCGTTCATGCCCGCGTCGAGGCAGCGTCGCCGGTCCTCGGCGAAAGCGTTGGCGGTGACGGCAACGATCGGCAGCAATTCCCGTCCGGGAAGCCGGCGGATCGCGCGGCTTGCGGCGAGGCCGTCGACCACCGGCATCTGCATGTCCATCAGCACCAGCGCGTAGTCGTCGGCGCCGGGCGCTGTGCTTGCGGCGAGCCGGTCGATCGCCTGCTGGCCATCGCCGACCGCGTCGACCTCCAGCCCGACCGTTCGTAGCAGTTCGCGCATGACCTCCTGGCTCAGCAGGTCGTCCTCGGCGAGCAGCACGCGCGTACCCTGGTAGTGGCGCGCAAGAATCTGCGCCGCCGACGTGCCTCCCGCGGTCGCCGGAATCGCCGCAAGTGCTCGCCCCGGCGCGGCTTGAACGGCGGCCGCCTGGTCATCGCTGGCGCTGCGCGCGAGACGGACGGTGGCCCAGAAGATGCTGCCCTTGCCGGGTTCGCTGACGACGCCGGTCTGACCGCCCATCAGCGCTGCCAGGCGTTTGCAGATGGCCAGCCCGAGACCGGTGCCACCGTATCTGCGGGTGGTCGATTGGTCCGCCTGCGCGAAGGGCTGGAAGAGGCGTTCCTGTTGCTCGTCGCTGATGCCGATTCCCTGATCTTCGACCTCCAGGCGCACGCTGGCCGTCGCGCCGCGCAGCTCGATCAGTCGCGCACGCACGGCAATCTGGCCGTGATCGGAAAACTTGACCGCGTTGCTGACAAAGTTGAGGAGGATTTGCCCCAGGCGCAGGGGGTCGCCGCGCAGACGGGCGGGGATCTGCGGGTCGACTTCCAGCTGCAGTTGCAGGCCTTTCGCCCGACTCCGCTCGCCGAGCATGCTCAGCGTATGGTCCATTACGCGCAGCAGCGAGAACTCGCTCTCGTCGAGCGCCAGCCTTCCGGCCTCGATCTTCGACAGGTCAAGGATGTCGTTGATGATCCCCAGCAGGTGCTGCGCGGCTTCGCTGACCTTGGCCAGCTGGACGCGCTGCCTGGGCTGCGTGAGCTCCTTGAGGAGCAGGTGGGTGAGGCCGATGATGGCGTTCATCGGCGTGCGGATCTCATGGCTCATGTTGGCCAGGAAAGTGCTCTTGGCGCGGTTCGCCGCCTCGGCTGCGTCCTTGGCGTCGGCCAGTTCGGCGGTGCGCGTGTGCACCAGCTCCTCCAGGTGATGACGGTGCTGCGCCAGTTCGGCGGCGGCACGGTCGCGTTCGGTTAGGTCGACGTCGATGCAGAACATTTCTGCCGGGCGTCCGGGAATGGCGATCAGGACGTGGCTGGAGAAGACGGCGACTCGTGAACCGTCCTTGCGCATCAGCGACAGCTCGCCCGGTGGGATGGCGACGCCGGTTTGCTGCATCTCGGTGATCGCCTCTTTGACGCCCGCGCGCATTTCCGGCGGAATGATCAAATCGAGCAGATTCTTGCCAATGGCTTCCTCGGCCGAGTAGCCGTAGAGCTTTTCCGAGGCCGGGTTCCAGAAACGCGTTGTGCCGTCAGCGAGATAGCCCTGCAGGGCGATCGAGTCCACGTTGTGCAGAACTCTGCGAAATCGTTCTTCCGATTCGCGCAGGGCATCCGCTGCCAGTTTGCTCTCCGTGATATCGCGGGCATAGCCGACGGTGCCGATAAGCTTCCCGTCGACTGAAACGGGAGACTTGTAGGTTTCGAACCAGCGCCGCTCGCCGGCCGCGTCAATCGGCTCCTCGAAGCGTCGCGCCTGGCCGCTGGCAAGGACTGCCCGGTCGTCGGCGCGATAGCTCTCGGCGAGTTCAGGCGAGGCAATATCGAGGTCGGTCTTGCCGACCAGCGATTCCGCCGAAGGCTGCGCCAAGTTGTCGACGAAGCGCTGGTTTACGGTCAGAAAGCGGCTCTCGGTGTCCTTCAGCCAGACCATGAACGGAAAATTGTCGAGCAGCGCTCGCTGGTACCGATCCCGTACGACGAGCTCCGCTTCGACTGTCGCCAGCGCATGGAGCGGGAGGCGGCGCAGCGGGTTCCAGATCAGCCAGGCGACGAGCAGGCTGCCAGCGAGCAGCGGCAGGCCCTTGAGCAGCTCACTGCCGATTGCTTTCTCGGTGGTCAGGCGGCCAACCGGTTGACCGTACGAGTGCAGTGTCTGGCTGCGCGACAGGGTGGGACCGGCGCTGGGCGTTGCCGATTCGATGAGCACTTCGTCGGCCAGATTCAAGATCCGGTAGTGGGAAAGCGGCGAGGCGTGACGTTCCAGCAGGCTTTTCATGCGATCCGAAACCAGATCCCACTGCTCTGGCTGGGTAGCGATGAACTCTTCGAGAAGACCGACCTGAAAGCGCAGTGACTCGCTGAGCTGTTCGCTGACGCTGGCGCGGACATAGAGCAGGTAGACGGCGCTCGGCACGACGGCGACGACCAGCGCCAGCACTGCTGCCAGGCGTGTGAGCAACCTGACCATCGGCTGATGCAGGCCGGCTGTCACTGCACGCCCGCCAGATAGTCATGCGCTTGCAGGATGCGGGCGGCTGTCGGGGAGCGCAGGAAAGCGGCGAAGCGCGCGGCCAGCGCGCCAGGTTGCCGGGGCAGAACGACGGTAAGCGCCTTGCACCAGGGGTAGGAGCCATTCATCAGGTTGGCCAGCGAAGGCGTGACGCCGTTGATCGGGATGACAGATACGCGTGTGTCGGTGGTCTTGAGCATACCCAGCGTCGTCGGGCCCAGCGAGCCGGGGGTGCCCGCGATCAGCTTCAGCGTGTGGAAATCATTGTCGCCGGTGACCATTCCCGGTCGCAGTGCCGCGGCCACGACAGCCTTGTCCATCGTTGGCGACATGCCCCTCAGCACCAGCGTATCGCTCTCGAAGCTCGGGCGCAGGATCAGCCGGATCGGCGACCCGTCGTCCCAGCTTCGCAAGTGCCCTTCATAGATTTGTGTCAGCTGTTCGAGGGTAAAGCCATCCGCCGGTTTCCCGTCGCGCGAAGCGAGGACGAAAGCCGTGTCGGCAAGCAGAAAATGCTCGCCGACGCCTGGCGACTCTCCGGGTTGCAACGGACGCCCGATGACGCCCAGATCGATTCTGCCCGCGGCCAGCGCTTTGAGCGCGCCGCCCGAGCCGATGGGAGGGGAGAGTTGCCTGAGAGTGACCCCTGGCGCCTGCTTGCGAAACTCGTCGAAGAGGAGTTGGATGATCGGCTGCGAGGATCCGGTACCGCCGACCACCAGTTCTTCCGCGCTTGCCGAAAGCCCGGCCAGCAATAGATGGAGCAGGGCGAGCAGCTGCCAGAACGAGCTGCGCATCATTCGCCTCGCTTCAGGGTGAGCAGGCAGCGCGGCCGGCCAGAGGTGTTGGTGTTGATCGCTCTCAGCCCTTCGCTGCGCTGGTCCGTGGGGTTTCGCCAGCAGCGTGCTGGGCGGCAATGGCGAGGAACACGTCCTGGCGGGCAAAGAAGGCGTCGACCACGTCCGGGTCGAAGTGGCTGCTTCGCCCGTTACGAATGATCTGTAGCGCTTCTTCGACGGGGAGTCCTGCCTTGTAGACCCGATGTGCAAGCAAGGCATCAAAGACGTCGGCGAGCGCCATCAGTCGTGCCGAAATCGGAATGACGTCGCCAGCGAGCCCGTCCGGATAGCCCGAACCATCCCATTTCTCATGGTGGTAGTGGGCGATTTCCTTGGCCATGCTGAGGAATTCGATTCGGTGCTCTGCATCCTGCTCGGCCTGTTCGATGGCCAGGTAACCGAGACGGGAATGCGTTTTCATGATTAACCATTCGTCCGCCGTCAGCTGGCCGGGTTTGAGCAGAATGTGGTCAGGAATGCCGACTTTGCCGATGTCGTGCAGCGGTGCGGACTTGACCAGAACCTCAATGTTGTGAGCCGTCAGGAAGGCTGCGAAACGTGGGTGGAAGCGAAGCTGCATGGCCAGCGTGCGAACATAGCCCTGCGTGCGGCGCAGGTGGTTGCCGGTTTCCGGGTCGCGGATCTCGGCCAGCCGCCCCAGCGCGCGAATGCTGACATCCTGGATTTGGAGATTCTCGGCCATCCGCCGGTCGATCTCCCGCTGCAGGCTGTGGTTGTGATCACGCAGCAAGTCACGCGCGGCTTTCAGCTCGATCTGCGCCCTTACCCGCGCCAGGACGATCGACGGCCGGATCGGCTTGGTGATGTAGTCGGCCACGCCCAGTGCCAGTCCACGTTCCTCGGCGCCGCTGCTGTCGAGCGCGGTGACGAAGATCACCGGGATGTCGGCGGTCGCCGGGTTGGCCTGTAATCGGCTGAGTACCTGGTAGCCGTCCATTTCCGGCATCATCACGTCGAGCAGGATCAGATCGGGTCGCGGCTGGCTGGCGGCTGCCTGCAAGGCCCGCTGTCCCGAGTTGACCGCGCGCACCCGATACAGCGGGCTGAGCAGGCCGCTCAGTACCGACAGGTTTTCGGGGGCGTCATCGACGATCAGAAGTGTTGCCATCAGGATCCTGCTGGGGAAGTCACAAGCGGCCAGAATGAATTATGGCCGCTTTGCCAAGCCTGAACTGTGAATAAAGTCTCGCCGCGCGCCGCTGCCTTGCGCAAGCCCGGGCAGATGGCGCAGGGGAAGCGCTCAGTCTTGCTGGTCGAGGCGCAGCTGTGCGGCTGCGAACAGTTCTCGCTCCTCAAAGCGTACGTGCGCCGAGAGCAGGTCGGCAAAACTCAGCAGGGTGGTCGCGTCGGCATCCGGCAAGCGGCCGACCAGGGCACGCAGCTCGGCGTGCTCACGCAATGTGCGCGCGACCAGCGCCTCTTCGCCCGCCTCCAGCATGGCCGGCAGGAGGCCGGATTCCTCGCTGCTGAAATGAGGTTCGAGGGCGGCAGCAAAAACCTTGGTGCAGTTCGCCGCTGCCCCGGCGACCCTCTCCGCATCGCCCGAAGTGGCCGCGCGGCGAGCGTCGAGCGCCAGCTTGAGCGCCGTGTGGTGCTCGCGAGAGAGGTCCTGGAGGGTATCGTGGCGTTTCATTGCAAGGGTCCGTGGTCGTTGTTCGGGAAAGCCCGGAGCGCGCGTGCAAACAACGTCTGGCCGATGTCGGTTGCGCTGGTTGTACCGGAATTCGTGGCGCCGAGCGACAGAGTCTCCGGGCGGGCAGCTGATGCGACAAGCGGCCGCGAGCGCGCGCCGACGATCTGCGATTGTAGCCAATGACCGCCAGCAGTGCCGGCGTTTCGGGTGCGTCGTTTGACGGCCGGCACCGGTAGCCGTGGGAGCGGTGCCGGGCGCGGCGCGCGGCGAGAAAATGGCAGCCCCGGCCGGCGCAGGTTCGATCTTCCTTCTTCCGATCAGTCGACGATTGCTTCAGCGGTTTGCAGACCTGAATAGGCGATGTTGGCCACCGCCATCACGCCGATGGCGATGGCTTTGGATTCCGGATCGTCGTCATTGACCGCGAGGGTGTAGGAAACGCGGGAAATGTAGGAGGTCAGGTTGCTCACTTCTTCAATGATGGCATCAGAGCGGGTCTTCCCGGCTGGCGCTTGCGACAACTCGTAGAAATGCCAACCCGTGCAGGCCAGTGCCGGGATGACGAGAACGGCGTTCACGATTGCTCCGGTTGCCCGCCCATCGGCCGCTTTGAGTTTGCTCATGACGCCTTTGGAGGCGCCGAACTCTTTTTGCAGTGGGCCCGAGAAAACGATCTTGCACAAAATGACCAGACCGGTCGTCGCGGTGCTTATCGTGCTCACGGCGGTCTGCTTTATGGGATCCTTGGGGACCAGGAAGTTGGCAATGCCAACCGAGCCGCCCATGATGATTCCCATGACCGCCGACGGGATGCCCCACGGATTCTCGCCGGATTCCTCGGCCGCCTCGAAGGTGGCCACGAAGTCGCTCATCAAGGACATGAAACCGGCGATCGCGTGGCCTGAAACAAAGACGGCTGTCTGCGCGCTGTCCGATATCTTGAACATGGCCGCGCCCACCGAACCCTGTCCGGCGGGACCAAAACCGTGCTGCAGGTCTTCCAGACTGCGGGTGTTGATCAGGAAGTCGGTGTTCATGTCGTCCGGGAACGGCGCGCTGCCGGCGGCGATTTTGTAAACCACGGTATAAGCCACGGCCGAGATCCAGCAGAACAGGTCGAGGAAGGAGATGTCGGAAATTCCGATTGCATTGAGGATGTCGGAAATGATCGGAATATGGATCTTTGCGTCAAGAATACTCATCGCCGCCGAGGCGACGTCGTGGAGGATCTTCAACAGGGCATCGACAACGACCTTGGCACTGCTGAGTACCCCGTCGACCAGGATGCCAAGCAAGCGCTTGAGCACATCCTCGACGCTGAGCTTCGGGAAGTCATGGGCCAGCGTTTCCAGTCGTGTGATCAGCGTATCGAGCACCTGGCCTTCCTGCTTCAGCGCGTTCAACAGATCGTCGATCAGGTTCTGAACCAGGCTCAGCGACGGTGCACCGCTCTTTATGGAGATGTTGTTCGCGTTGTTCTGGAAATGGTGCGAAAGGTGCAGTGATCCCGAGTTCTGGCCTTGCATCGGATTGCTTGCACTACGACTTGGCGGCTTGGACGCGGCGGGGCCGAGATTCGACCAGTCCTGAATTCCTGCCCAACTGTCGATGCGCGATTCAACGTCGTCGATCATGTTGTCGAAAGCGTGTTCGAAGCTTGCTATCGAATCGACCTGGCCCTGAAGAAAGGCCTTGGTCAAATTGTGGACGACGTCCTTGGTGCGCTTTATATCGTCCCATTCGAACAGGAACTCGACGAACTTGATGATGTCTTGAACCGCTGTCTTGATCGCGTTGAATACCCACACAACGGCACCGACGACCGCTTCAGCGGTATCCAGAATGGCTCGATACACCTTGCCGGCAATCGTGGCGACGAAATGCCATGCTGCTGTCGCTGTATCTTCAATCACCTCGATGACCGCGTCTATTCCGGACTCCAGCCATTGGAACAGATCGCCAGCTGCGACGAGCATGTCATTGCCGAGGTTTCTTGCGGCGGCAGGAGTGGGCGCGGGGCCAGCGGCGGCAAGTGCGAGTGCCCCGGGAGTCGCCGAGCCTATGGAGTCAAAGCTCGTGCCGAGATTGGCCAGCCCTCTGGCAACGCTCTTGAGGTCGTTAGCGGGCGCGCTGGCAACGAGGGGCCTGGTTCTTCCGTTACTCTCGTTGATCGTTGCCGCCTTGAGCTTTCCGCTGTTCCCTTTGTCATCACCCAGTGCCGCGAGTTTGTTGAACGGCGCGACCATCGGGTTGATGGTCACCGAAGCGCCGCTGCCGGTGGATACGGTGAAAATCGTGCCGTTCAGCGTCTCTGTGGACTCGACGATCGTAATGGAGCCAAGGGAGTTGGTCTTGATGTGAATCGGTGTGCTGTCGACGATGTAGTAAAGGCCATTGATATACACTGCACATCGGCTGTTCGCACTCAGGCTGAGCGAGGCATTCTTCAGCGGGAGACGCTGCTCGTCTGCCACCTGAATGGTCGTCGTGTAGGAGTTGAACGAGATGGACTTGCTCGTCGGTGGAACGGGAAGGGTGATCTGGTCGGTCTGCCACAGTTTTGACGTCGACCGGGAAGCCTGAGTAATCCTTTGCAGCTTTCCCGCACCACTGGCGAAGATCGTATTGCCCCCGTCAACCCGATTGACGTAGGGCGATATTTCCTCGATAGCGGAGAGAATTGGCAGCGGAACGCTCCACGCCGAGGGGTGCGAGACCTGCGACTGCAGGCAACTGGTGTAGTAGACCTGGTCACTCGCATTGCGCCCCCAGAGGGTAATCACGCCGTCGTGATACATCGCCGCGAGCCTGCTTGTGTCTGACAGCACATTGCTGGTGATCAAAGGAGTTGCTGTTGCACCGTCGGCCTGGTTGGTGCTGGCGAAGTAGTACAGGGTGCTGCCGCTGAGCGCAAATAGATCCGTCGACAGGTCCGCATTTCGCGTTGCGGCAATGGCGCCGGGCACCACGCCCCCAGGCAGGTTCAGTCGCACAGGTAAGGGCGGGCCAGATCCGTAAACATTGATCACCGGACGAAACTCCAACTGACCGCCTGCCCCCGCGTGACCAGCCGTATACAGACCGTCAACATATCCCTTTGGCAATCTGCCGAGACAGCTGTCATAGCTGTCGACCTCGATATCAATCGGCAGATCGTGCTTGTTCCAGTAGTGTCCGTTGGCTTTGCCGGGGTCGATATAGTATCTGCTGACGTTTTTCACGGTGCTGTTTGGATCGCGAACGATATCAACGACGATGTACTGCACCTTCCCGGTCGTCTCACAAAAGAAGACGTTGGCGATTTCAAGTCTGGACAACGGCGCGCCTGGATCGTCGTACGCGTACGAAACCCAGTTCGGTGAGTCTGCCCATGAAATATCCTTGTTGGAATTGCCGAGAGACAAATACAGGTGGTCACCGGCGCTCGTCGTGACGACCATGGCCAGGCCAAGTGAACCGTTCTGCACGCTTTGTCCGGCGTCGAACGTCCGACAGGTGACGCCGGATTGACCGGAGAAGTCGGCCTTGATCCGAGTACTGCTCAGGTCCGTTTTCGACCAGCCTGCAGCCGACTGTCCACTTGCTTCACGAGTGAGGTAGAAGGCCCCGTCGGTTCCGACAGAGAACAGAAGCGAATGGCCGTCGCTGCTCTGCAAGGCCTCGAACTTCGCCTGAGGCGATATAACCTCGGCTTGCAGGTGGTTGGTCATCATTTCAGCGGAGTAAGTCAGATTCATCTTTTCCATGTCCCAATTCTCCTTGCTTGTGCCGGCTTTATCGCAGGCCTGTCGCCCCTCGGCACTCGTTTCGCGCTTGTCCAGCCTGGACGATCGCCAGCGAAGCAAGCGATCCTTCCTTCAAGCGACCGCATTTCCGGTCGCATCAGAAAAGCAGAGCCTCTTGTCAGCCAGGTTTGACGTAGGTCACAGCAGTAACCAAATCTTGATTTTCGGAAAATTGCACATCCTTGTACGTAAAAACCCTGGCCCCGGGGAAAACGAAATTCTGGATATCTTGTGCGGGAATATCTTTGAGCGTCGTTTTCGCTACGCTATTCGAATAGTTTTTTATTCCTGCGATTTGTTTCTGGGAGCTTCCTCCCGCAAGAATGTCAAAAAACCAGCCATAGTCCGGAGTCGTAGAGCGATCCTGGGTCGAGCTGCTGGCTGTGGATTGAAGCTGACCATTCTGTCCAACCGATAGCGTGTACGTGTCGGTGATCGTCGTATCCACGACGTTTCCCGATGCGGAGGTGTAATCAAACTGGAGATAGATATATAGCACCAGGTGTTGAACGATCGTGATCGTGCTGCCAGCGAAGGAAACCGAGCAATCGTATGAGCTGTGCAGGTCGAATTCACCGTAGGTCAGGCCAGATTTGTCGTGATTGTCGGCGTTGCTGGCGTAGGAAATCTTGAGCACTGTCGGTCCCGTCGGCACGATGATCGAATTCTGTGGAGTTTGCCCCGGCGTCAAGCGCATGTTTGTATCGAGACTCCCCATCATGTGTGCGGTAACCGATGTCCAGGGTTTCAAGCACGAGCGCGACACCTCGGAGGCGAGAAGCGTTCTGTAATAGTTGGCTAGTGTAGTGCGGTTAATCGATATAATGCCGCTTTCATTGTCGACATTGGCGGGATCTACCCAATTCCAGTCGAAACCCGCCGCGCCGGGCAGGTGGTTGTTATTCGCAGCACAGAGATAGTCCAGCGTCACCACCTGTTTCTGTGCCGGGGTCGGGTTGGCTACCACGACGCCGTTTCCGTCACGAAACTGGCTGACTTCACGCTCCATCCCCGTCAGCCGTAGCGACGATCCGTCGGGGGCGTTGGCCACTGCGTGGACCGATAGCACTGGCTCGCCATGGGTCTTGGCGGAGGCGAAATAGAGGTTAACGAAGGACTTGGTCAGGATCAGACCGGCATCGGAAGAGGGGTCGAGGCCTGCAATTCTGGGGATTGACTGGACCACCGCATTGTCGAGATCGAAGAGCAGTTGCTGCAGGCTGAAGGCTCCCGAGCCGAGATTCTTTAGTTGGTTGAGGAGCGCCTTTTTCTGTTCCGGGTGATTGTTGAAATAAGGCGTATCGAGTTCATTGTCGAGCGCCTCATAGACAAGGTTAACCGTCGTGCTGAAGTACCACGGGGTTCCCGACGGTTGCGACCAGACGTTCCAGGAGCCTTGGCCGCCAAAGCCGCTGGGAGGGCTGTTCTGGATGACCTCGAACTCGGAGCAGAAGAGATTGAATCTGACATTGTTCGCAGACGACCCCAGATCGACAATCGCCGGCATATCCTTGGGCATCACGCCTGGCGGCAGACCGAGCTTGAGCTTCAGGCCGACAACAAACATGTTCTTGGTCAGAGTGGCGATTCTCGGGTCGCTGTAATCGGTGCCGTCGGGTATTTCGAAGGGGTCGATGCCGCCGGTCCTGGTCTGCAGATCGTCGAGGCTGATCTGGACGGTCGGATTGCCTTTCGTATCGGCGAGAAAACACAGCGACGCCGTCGGCTGATCGATGGTGTCGAGATACTCCTTGAGACCCGAATTGATGCTTGCCTGGGTCGTTGCGACGACAAAATCGTAGCCATATTTCTGACTTGAAAGAAAGGATTTCTTGGCTGACATGATCTACCTCGCGTTATGGTCGTTCGACTGCAGAGGGGAGGGACGACGTTACCCGATAAAGTGGCAAGGAGAGCACGGCTACGGGAAACGTTGTCGGCCACATGATTTGGCGCCAGGTTTCGCCCCGAAGGAGCGAATTGGCATGCCTGTTGGCGACGGAGTGAAGACGTTGATGTTTGCCAGAGACAATGGCGGGCGGGATGGGGACAGGAAGCGAAACGGCTGCCGCTAAAGGCCGCGTCGCCAGATTTGACAGCTATTTTTCCGGGACACCTTCGATCATCCACAGCGCGTCGTCGGCGGTCGAGTTCCGGGTGGTCATGAACTCGCCCTCGGGAACGATCACCTGCTGGGTATCGTCGTTGACGATGTGCACGGTGCTGCCGTTGCGCAGGGGTGCGCCGTCGGCCGTCGACAGGCGCCATGTGGATGAGCGTGGCGCAAAGTCGGCGTAGTAGTAGTACAGGTCGGTCCGGCTTCCCGAGAAGAGGTGGTCGCAGCGTGTTCCTTTGCTGGTGAGATCCTCGCGGCTCGAAACGAGTGCCACGCAGGCACCATCCGCGACAAAGCCTTGGGTGGTGGATGCATAACCAGCGTTGTCCGGTAGAGCCAGCTTCAGGCGGACTTTGCTGGCTTGCCCCAGGGTAGGTTTCCACTGACCCCACTCGGACTTGAACGCGCTGATGTATCGGTTCGTCTTGACGTGTTTCAGGAACACCTCGTCCCCGTACTTCAGGGCGCCTTCGACGGGCAGGCCGTCCACGACCGGTTCGACGCTCCAGGCGCTGCCGTCCCGATCGGTGCATAGATAGCAGTGGCCGTACAGGGCGTTGTACCTGGAATTCAGGCGCTCGCCGCCATTGACGAGAAACACCTTGTCGCCAAAACATAAGGGCCCTGAAGCCGGGCTGAGCTTGCTGATCGCCCAGGTTTGCTGGCGATCGTATTCGCCTTCCATGTAATCGTTGAAATAGTAGCAATCGGAGGAGTTCTTCCAGTTGCCAAGGACGTTGGGGTTTAGGTCGTTTCGTGTGGAACGGGCAAGAATGGGGCGAAGGGCGAGGCGGGCAAATGAGTGAGCTTTCCAGCGATGAGGTAGGCCATGGCGATGAAGTTTTCGACGCGGCGATAGCCGCGTGCCCTTGCGCGCGCCTCCTGGAGCGCTCGATTCATCGCTTCGACACGGCCATTGTGTTTGCCGGGGTGAAAACCGTTGAGTACGCCAGGAAGGTGCTTGCTGATCGTCCGTCCGAGGCGCTTGAACGGTTCGAGTCGGCAGCGGCTGGCCCAACTGAGCCAGCGCTTGAGCAGGGGCTTGGCCTCGTCAGGTGTCGTGGCGGTGGCGTAGATGGAGCGCAGCGCCTGCTTGATCCGCCAGGCCCGTGCGGTCTTGAGGTTCGAGCGCTGCAACCAGTACATGGTGTCGGTTTGCTTGACGGTCCAGTCGGCGGGTTTCTTGTGCAGGCCCCAGCGGGTGCCTTTGAGTTCGGGCGCGGTCTTGACCTCGGCGCGTCGCACCTCGTCCAGCGCCGTGCTGCTCAGAGCGACCACGTGGAAGCGGTCGAAACAGACCTCGGCTGCTGGAAAGTGCTCGGCGGCGCCGGCCTGGAACGAGCCGCTCATGTCCATGCTGACATGGGTGATCGCGGTGGGCTGGCCACCATGCTCGGTAAGGTCGCTGGCGAACTTTCCGAGCGTGGCCTTGTCTCGGCCCGGCGTGGCAAACAGCAGACGCTGCGCGTCGAGGTCATAAAAAACAGAGATATACGTCTGGCCGCGTTTACTGGCGGTCTCATCGACGCCGATCGCGCGAACCCTGGCATGACTTTCCTGGGCGCGCGCCCGGCCCACATGATGATTGATCACGCGCCACAGTCTGCGACTGCGCACGCGCAGCAGTCGGCCAGCTGCCAAGACCGACATGGTCGGCGCCAGCATCAACGTCAAGGCCTCGAACAGCAGCGTGAAGCGGCTCCCTTCACGCGCCCAGGGAACAGGAATCTGCGTGACCTTGCCGCAACCGGCACAGGCCACTCGCGGCACCTCGGCATGCAGGTGGGCTTCGTACTGAAAGAAATCCATATGGCGCCAGGAACGCGCCAAGCGGTCATGCAGCGGCTGCGCCGCCGCACCGCAAGCCGGGCAAGCATGAATGGCTGCGCCAAATCGGACCTGGAAATCGATCCGTCCGGACTCTGGCTTGAAGATGACCTCAGCTACCTGCCAAGGAGCAACGAGACCCAGAGCCTGGGTGAACAGCGTTTCAATCATGAGGAACCGGTCGCGAGAGGAAAGACCGCCATTGTCCTCCATGCCGAGGGCGGCAGACTGCCTTCCTCGGCCCGGAGCAAGCGTAAGCAAGCGGGCAGCGATGTAAAGGGTTCGGCTGCGCCCGGACTGCGTCCGCCCTTGACATCACCGCTCCCTCAAAACGCGAAACCCATCGCCGGTTCCACACGAAACGACATAGAGCCGGACGTTGTAGGAGCCGAGACCTTCCTCGCTGGAAATGAGTTTGATCGTGTCCTCACTGCCGGTCCCGAGAATCACTCCTTCGTCAGGGCGGTGAGCGGCGTTCTGGCAATAGAAAGTGACCGGAGCTTCGTAGCTGGTCGTGGGAAAGTACTCCGTCGCCGCCGGGTCATCCTTGCTGAATGGCACCACATAGTGTTCGAGAAAGCGTGACACGTACTGGCCCTGGGCGTTCCTGAGACGAAAGCGGTCGTAGAAGTGAACCGGTTCCCCTCTCTTGCGCGCCAGTTTCAGGAAGGCGAGGTCGCTGGCGTCGGTACGCGGCGTGGCCAGGCTGACCAGGTTCGTGAACGTCGGTGCATTTGCCGTGCGCTGGCCAAAATCCTCCGCGGCCTTGTCCAGCCCGCGCCACTCGAGGAGGGTGGCGATGATCGATGTATGGTCGAACGGGATGCTGCCCGGCGAGCGGAACACCGTACCCTTGGCGATGCGAGGAGAGACGAGAATCGCGGGTACCCGAGCACCATAGCGGTCAAAGTTGAAGTCATGCTGGCGCTCGAAGGCGGGCGTCCCCGTGCCCCAGGGCGGTATTGCCGGTGGTGGGGACACGTGGTCGAAAGTGCCGACCGGCTCGTCGAAAGTGATGATCAGCAGGGTCCTTTCCCATGCCTCCGTGTTGGCGATGAGGCTGGAATAGATCTTCTTGAGCAGGTTTTCGCCGGCGTCGAGGTTGCCGGGCGGGTGATAGTCGTTGCCCTGATGAAACAGGTAGGTGGACAGCGAGACGGCCGAATTGCCGGTTCCCTGGTGAGCGATGGTCCACTCCGGCTCGATATAGGTGAAATGTGGCAAACGTCCCTGTCTGGCCGAAACCAGGAACGAATCGAGCGTCGAGAAATGGGCGTTGGCGTTCGGTATCTTGCCGATCTCGGGAAAAAGCCGGTAGGTGTAGTCTGCGCTCACCTCACTCGAACTGAGTGAGCGCAGGTACTCCATCACCATGCCCACTGTCGCGCGCGAGATCAGATTTCCGGGCGCGGCCAGCAGCAATCCCTCGATGGCCACGGCAAGCATGTTGAAATTGATCGGCAGGTAGCCACTCTGCCTGACCACGGACCACGTCAAGCCGGCGTCGTGGAGTGCATTGAAGATCGTCCGTGCCCTGAAGCGGTCGTCGCCGATCAGTTCGCCGGCAACCTTTTCGAGCGCCTTGAGCGCTAGGTTGGTGGCGTCCTCGAGAAAGCCGTTATCGACCAGGCCCATGGACGTCCCGCACAGGGCGAAGGCCCGATTGGTATTGGTTTGCGACGGAACCGAGGAGAACCACAGGTCGCATACGGCGTAGTGCTCGGCCAGTCCGTTGAGTACCGGTAGCTGCGCCGGCGTGTAGCTCTGCATGACCTGCCCCGCGTAGCGTTTGACCGCCGCCGCGTCCTTGCCCTGACTGGCGAGCAATTCTGCGTAATCGCGCACGTAGCCGCGCATCGTCGGTTTGTCGCCGGGGCCCGCCTTCGTAGTGCCGAAGAGTTGCCGGGTGACGTGTTCGAAACTTTCGCCGGGATTGACGTTCGGTACGCCCAGGCCCTCAGCCCCGCGGGTCGGAAGCACCTTGATGTTTCGCGTCTGATCCTCGTTCGCGTAGGCGCTCGGAGTGATCTCCTGTAGCCCGTGATAAGCCGACTCCGACGGCTTGAGCGGAGGCGTGTTGCTGAGCGGCTTTTTGTTCTCGTAGAGCCAGCCCAGCATGCTGTCGAACGATCGGTTCTCGAGCATTAGCAGGACAACGTGTTCAACCTCGTTCATCGCCATGGCCTGCCCTCGGTGTAGGAAGCATGCGAATTACATTACTGCGTCATTGCCGACGAATTCTTCGCGCCGCCGCATCCGCTACTTGCCGCAGTGCTGCTCCTGGTGGTCCGGTTGCTCCTTGCTGTCCCACATTTCGCGCCAGTAGCCGTTGGCGCAAATGACCAGAGCCTGCTGCTTGCCAGCCGGGCCGGCGATGCGCAGGGCGCCGCCGGTGCTGGTGCTGTCCTCGATTCCCTCGCCCATGCCGCTGTCGATCAGGAACAGGATGCCGTAGCGCTGGAACAGCGTTTCTTCCTCCCGGTTCTTGTTGTCAGGGAACTTCACCCGGCCGTATTGGTGGCCCTGGACGATGTGGTTCACCTTCAGCTTGGAGGCATATTTTTTCAACAGGGCTTTCGCGTCGGTGTCCTTGCTGCCGTCCATGAACCAGGGCATCCCGTTCGGGCCCTTCTTGTTCAGGCGCGCTTCGAGGATGGAGTTTTCGTCGCTCAACTCCTTGGTCGCGAAGCCATCCTTGGCAAAGCCATTCTCGATGGCGGTGCTGAGTTCGGCAATGGTCCGGTTGTTGGTATTGCCGCCATGGCTGAAGAACCAATCATTGACCCGCACCGCAATGGGCAAGGCGCACAGGAACTGCCCGACGTCTCCTTGGCAACTGGCGACCTCGACCGGATCGATTTTGGCGGCCCGTAGTTCGTTGGCGAATTCCCTGGTCTTCTTCCCCAACGGGTTGGCCAGAAACTCAGCCTCGTGGTTGCCCATGGTGACGATGACTTGCCCGCCCTGGCGCGCTGCATCGGTTTGCAGGGCGCGCAGCAGCGCAATCACTCCCAGGGAATCGGTCCATTTGTCGATCATGTCGCCGGTGACCACGAGGACCGATTTGCCGCCCGTCCATTTCACCTGGCCCGGCGCGGTCGCCGTGCTTTCGGTGAGCATGGCCGCGGCCAGCACCCCGGCCAGCCGCACCGGATCGCCATGCGGGTCGCCGACTGCGAAGACGGTCTCGGTGGTGTCCAGTTCAACAACCGCCGGATGCTTCAGCCAATCGCGGCTGGCCTTGACCGCGCTGCTCTCGGCGGCGTGGGCTACTTCGCTGAATACGGCAAGGGCGAGGGTGAGCCCGGCAATCTTCGCAAACATGTTCAGTGTCATGTCGAATTCCTTCTGGCGGGAGAAAAAGTGCAGCAATCGGATCTAGTTCACGTTTCAGCTGCTTTGCGCATCATTTAGCCAAAACCGCTAAACAATGGGGTCATAGAAGCAAGGTCCGCGCCACTTCCTGGTAGCCCTTTAACGCCATGAATAGAAAGCGAGTTCTGTAAATGCTGTCAGCTCGCAGGTGGGTCTGAAGCTACCCGCCACGGGTAACTCCAAGCGGCTTGAATCACCGTTGCCGCAGGCCCCGATGGTGGCCAGGATTGCCGCCAGAACAGGGCTGCAGAGGTCGGGCCGGGTGCGCCGAACGCGGCGGAAGCAGTTCGACCCGGGTGGGTCTGTCTTGCCCCAGCTGCCCACGCCCCGGAGATCGGGAAGGCAAAGTGTAGAAGCTAGCGCTGGCGGTAGGCGGGCTGGATTACCCCTGCCGCTTATGTCATCATCACGTCTGGCGAGACCGCGTGCCAGGAGGCGCCAGCCACGCGGGTGGCCTGGCCCTGCTGCCGAGATGACTGCCGAGCTCACCAGCAGTCGACACCTGACCGCGCCGCACGGCGCGCCTGCCCGTTTTTTCTGCCGGGATGTTTTTTTCGAGGAAGCGTGCGCATGACCGGTCCGTCCCAACGCCCCGAGCTAGAGGAGCTGCTGCTGTCTTTTCGGAAGGCCTTCATGACCGTTGGCGCGTTCAGCTTCTTCACCAATCTGTTGATGTTGACGCCGGCGATCTACATGCTGCAGCTCTATGATCGTGCGCTTGGGAGCCGTAATCCGACGACCTTGCTGATGCTGACGCTGATGGCGCTCGGGCTGCTGGCGCTGATGTCCCTGCTTGAATGGATCCGATCGATGGTCCTGGTGCGCGTCGGTGCTCGTCTCGATCTGGACATCAACCAGCGCATCTTCGACGCGACCTTCGAACGAAATCTGCGGCAGGCAGGCCAGAATCCGGCGCAGGCCCTGCACGACCTGGCATCGATGCGCCAGACCTTGACCGGCGCCGGGCTGGTGGCCCTGACCGACGCTCCCTGGATGCCGATCTACCTGATCGCCATCTTCATCATGCACCGTGAACTGGGCGTCTTCGCGCTGATTGGCGTGCTTGTCCTGGTGGCTCTGGCGTTTGTTAACGAGCGCGTCTCGGCGGGGCCGCTGGGCGAGGCGCAAAAGCTGTCGATGGCGGCCAATGCGCAGGCCAACAACAACCTGAGAAATGCCGAGGTGATCGAGGCCATGGGCATGCTGCCGGCGATTCGCGCGCGCTGGTTCAAGCTGCATCGGAAGTTTCTCGAACAACAGGCTCTGGCCAGCGATCGCGCCGGCATGTTGACGGCGCTGACCCGCTTTGCGCGTATCTCGATGCAATCCCTGACGCTGGGCTATGGCGCGCTGCTGGCGATAGAAGGAGAAATCACGCCGGGAATGATGATCGCCGGGTCGATTCTGGTCGGCCGCGCACTGGCGCCGGTCGAAGCGCTGATCGGCAACTGGAAACAGCTGGTGTCGGCACGCGCCGCCTACAAGCGTCTGGTCGAGCTGCTCGGCCTGTACCCGGCGCGGGCTGCCGGAATGCCGCTGCCGAGGCCGCTGGGTGACGTGGTCGTCGAGAACGCGGCGACGGGGGCGCCGGGCAGCAAGACGCTGATCCTCAAGAATGTGAACTTCAAGTTGCAGGCCGGCGAGGTTGTCGCCGTGATCGGTCCCAGCGCTTCCGGCAAGTCGACGCTGGCGCGCTTGCTGGTCGGTGTCTGGCCAACGCTGGCCGGATCGGTGCGCCTGGACGGCTCTGAGATTTTCAAGTGGAACAAGGATGAGTTGGGCCCCTATCTGGGTTATCTGCCGCAGGACATCGAGTTGTTTGGTGGTTCTGTCGCCGAAAACATCGCCCGTTTTGGTGAAATCGATTCGGACCAGGTTCTGGCGGCGGCGCAGGCTGCCGGCGTTCACGACTTGATCCTGCTGTTGCCGAACGGCTACGACACACCGCTTGGCGAGGCGGGTAGCGCCCTGTCGGGTGGCCAGAAACAGCGCATCGGTCTGGCCCGTGCGCTTTACGGCGACCCGGCGTTTATTGTCCTCGACGAACCAAATTCCAACCTCGACGATCAGGGCGAGGCGGCCCTGGCCGAGACGATCCGGCGCCTGAAAGCGAAGAAGCGGACAGTGGTCATCGTCACCCACCGGATGACCACCCTGGCGGTTGCCGACAGCATTCTGGTGATGCAGGAGGGAACGGTGAAGGCACACGGTCCGCGCGACCAGATTCTGGCGGCGATGCGCTCAGCCAACACCGCGAATACGCCCAATCCGCCGCCTGCCGCCCCTGCGCCAACGGCGGCGAGCGCAGCAAATTCACCGCCTTCATCGCCAGCCGGGCAGAGCGCGGTTGCGGCACGATCGGCGACGACTGCGGCGGCGGCGAGCGGTCTTCCGTCGACGCCGGTCGTTGGCGTCTGATTGGCGAGGCACAGAACGATGGCCAACAACTTGTTCGAAGGCAGGAAAGCTGGCGACAGTGAGATTACCGAAGTGAGCGATCTTTCCGCCCGGCCAGCCAAGGCGGGCGCCAGCGACGTCGACATCAATCATCACCGGGTTTCCCGAATCGGCTGGTTGGTCCTGGTTCTGGGCTTCGGCGGCTTCATGCTGTGGGCGGCGCTGGCTCCGCTCGACCAGGGCGTGCCCGCCAGCGGCCAGGTGGTGGTCACCGGAAATCGCAAGACCGTACAGAATCTGGGGCCGGGGATGGTCGAGGCGATCCTGGTCAAGGACGGGGATGAAGTCAAGAAGGGCGACGTTCTGCTGCGGCTCGATCCGACGACCGCGCGCTCGCTGCATCAAGTCACCCATAGTCAGTGGCTGGTGGCCAAAGCCACCGAGGCGCGCCTGCTGGCCGATGTGGCGGGGCAATCGGAGATCGTTTTCCCCGCGGAGCTGTTGAAGAGCAAGGACGATTCGCGGGCGGCCAGCGCGATGGCGGTGCAGACGCAGCTTCTGCGTTCCCGGCAGGCGGGACTCCAAGCCGAGCTGGGAGCGATGCAGAATACTCTGGCGGGCCTGCAGTCGTACGCCAAAGGCCTCGAGGCCACGCGACGCTCGAAGGAGGAGCAGGCGCGGCTGCTGCGCGAAGAACTGAAGGGGCTGCGCGAATTGGCGGCCGAAGGCTACCTGCCGCGCAATCGTCTGTCGGAACAGGAGCGCCTGCTGGCGCAACTTAACGGCGCGATTTCCGAAGACCTCGGGAATCTTGGGCGCGCGCAGCAGGGCATCGGCGAAACACGAATGCGCATGGTGGCGCGGCAGCAGGAGTACCACAAAGAGGTGGAGAGTGCGCTGGCGGAGGTGCAGAAGGAAACCACCTCGCTGGAGAGTCGGCTCGAGGGTCTGGCCTTTGAACTGGAGAACACCACCGTGCATGCGCCGAGTGAAGGCATCGTCGTCGGTCTCAGCGTGCATACCGTTGGCGGCGTCTTGGCGCAAGGTACGTTCCTGATGGACATCGTGCCGAAGAACGAGCCCTTGCGAATCGAGGTGCATATTCCCACCGACCTGATCGACAAGGTGCGCTTGGGCCTGCCGGCGGATATTACCTTTCCGGCCTTCAACCAGCGGACGACGCCGCAGATTCCCGGCGAGTTCGTGCAGGTTGACGCCGATGCGACCACCGATCCGCAAGGCAAGGTGCCGCCGTTTTACCGCGGCAAGGTGGTGGTCACGGAAGCCGGCATGAAGAAGCTGAAACTGCACGAAATCAGGCCCGGGATGCCGGCCCAGGTATTCGTCAAGACGGGCGAACGGACGATGCTCAACTATCTGTTCAAGCCCCTCGTCGACCGAATGCACGCCGCGTTGACCGAGGAATGAGCATGCACAACCGCCTTTTCCGGCTCGCTGCCTGCGGCCTGGCGCTGTTGTCGTCGGGCGCCTTCGCTGCCGGTCTCCTCGACGCCTATCGTGCCGCTCGCCAGCACGACCCGGCCTTTCAGGCAGCGCGTTTCGAGCGCGACGCCGGCCAGTACGCGATCGACATCGGGCTCGCCGGCCTGCTGCCGACGGTTTCGATCACGGGCAGCTACGCCAAGAACACCGGTGAGCGGGAGTCGACGCTGGCCGACGTGACGCAGGACCTCGACTACTACGACAAACAGGCGGCGCTGACGCTGCGCCAGCCGCTTTTCAACTACGAGAGCTACGTGCGCTATCGGCAGGGCGGCGTGCAGGCTGCCTACAGCAATGCCGTATTCGATCGCAAGGAGGCGGAGCTGGCGAGCAAAGTGTCAACCGCCTACTTTGAAGCCCTGCTGGCGCTCGAGCGGCTGACGCTGAGCGAGGCCGAAATCGTTGCCTATGGCGCCCAGCGCGAACTGGCCGAACGTCGGCGGCACGGTGGGGAGGGGACGATTACCGAGATCGCCGAGGCCGAGTCGAGGCTCGAGTTTGCCCGCGCCGGCCGTGCCGAGGCGCTCGATCGGGTGGCGGTGACCCGGCGCGTACTGGAAGGCATCACCGGTACGCCGATGAACGATCTATGGGTGCTGCGGCCGGATTTCATTCCGACCGGCATCGTACCAGGCCTGCTCGACGAATGGTCGGCGCTGGCGCAGGAGCACAACCCGGAGATTCGTGCGCGGAGAAAGCTTGTTGAGCTGGCTGGCCTGGAAGTGGACCGCGCGCGTGCCGGCCATTTGCCGCAACTGGATCTGGTGGCGCGGGCGCTGAAAGCCGAGAACGAGACCATCTCGACGCTCAACCAGAAAAGTTCGATCGCCACCGTGGGGGTACAGATCAATATTCCGCTGTTTGCCGGTGGCCGGGTGAACGCCCTGACCGGGCAGGCGATCGCCAATCGCGGGCGGTCGATGGCCGAACTCGACCTTGCCACGAACGACGCCATGGTCGAGGTCAAACGCCAGTTTCTGGCCGTCGAGACCGGTGTTGGTAGAGTGGCTGCGTATCGCAAGGCGGTTGACGCCAGCGTCGTTGCCGTCGAAGGGACCAAGCGCGGGATGCGGGCCGGAATCCGCACCAATACGGACGTTCTTGACGCCGAACGGCAAATGTTTTTTGCCCAGCGCGATCTCGCGCAGGCGCGTTTCGAATTTCTTGCCAGTACGCTACTCTTGAAATCGGCTGCCGGAGTTCTCTCGGAAAAGGATTTTGCTGAGATCGAGGCGCTGCTCGTGCCGCAGTACGAGGGTGGGCGACCGGCACCCGTGTCGGTCAAGCGTTCCGGCGGGCCGTCGTCGTAACGGCGACCAGCGAGCACGAAAAAACGACGAGGCCGGGAGTTCCACGACTTCCACGATTTCTGCGCGGCGCAGGCTTGGTTTGGCATGCGCAAAGCAGTGCTGCCTGTGATCTGCTGATCCTGGGCAGCATGGCTTTGCGCCTCGGGGGGGCAGAGTGCGACTAGGCGGCGAGCGATCGATCACTTTTCGACTGACGCTGCTTTTCGCCACGGTTTCGGCCGCGGTCCTGCTCCTGCTCGGCTTCCTGATCGGCAACTCGGTCGAACGGCATTTCGAGGAGCAGGATATGGAAGTGCTCACCGGCAAGCTGCGCCTGACACAGCACGCTCTCGAAAAAGTGCGTTCCGAAGCCGATCTGGCTCTCGTTCCGGAGCGCCTCGATGATTCGCTGGTGGGCCACTCCGGCCTGGCGATTCTGGTCATCGATCCCGCCGGGAAAACCCTGTTTGCCAGCCACGGCGGGGATTTCCCGCCGGCGCTTCTCGAGCGGGGCGCGCAGGATCCAGCAGCGGAGCGGTTGGCGCCGATGGTCTGGAGAACGCGCACGGCACTGCCCTTGCGCGGGATCGCGGCAGCCGCGCGAACCGGCATCGCCGGTGCGCCGTCGGCCGTCGTCGCTGTGGCCATCGACATTTCCCACCATGAGCACTTCATGGCTGCTTTCAGAACCACCCTGTGGTCGTTCGTGATCCTCGCCGCCGCCTTGAGCGGCTTTCTCGGTTGGGTCGTCGTGCGCCGCGGACTGGCGCCCCTGCAAGCGATCAAGCGCCAGGCAGCGGGTATCACGGCGCAGCGCCTCGATGCGCGGCTTGCTGCCGCCGCCGTGCCGGTCGAACTCGCCGAACTGGCCAGGACGCTGAACGAAATGCTCGCCCGACTCGAAGATTCGTTTCGCCGGCTGTCCGATTTTTCTTCTGATCTGGCGCACGAACTGCGTACCCCGGTGAGCAATCTGTTGACGCAAACGCAGGTGACGCTGGCCAAAGATCGTTCCCTCGACGAGTACCGCGACGTCCTGGCGTCGAACGCCGAGGAGTTCGAGCATCTGGCGCGCATGATTGCCGACATGCTCTACCTGGCCAAGGCGGATAATGGTCTGATCGTTCCCAACCGTGAATCCTTCGAACTGGGTGAGGAGGTCGAACGATTGCTCGAGTTCTACGTCGTGCTGACTGAGGAAAAGGACCTGACGGTGAGTCGGTCGGGGAGCGGCGTGGTTTTCGGCGATCGGCTGATGTTGCGTCGAGCGATCAGCAATCTGCTTGCCAACGCCATTCGTCACGCGCCGGCCGGCGGGTGGCTTGCAGTGCAGGTCGACGCAAGCGATCCTACGCTGATCACTCTGGCGGTGGAAAACTCCGGGGCGACGATTCCGGAGGAGCATCTGGCACGTCTCTTCGACCGCTTCTATCGTGTCGACGCATCGCGCCAGAATCTGGGCGACGGCGCCGGGCTGGGGCTGGCGATTACGCGCTCGATCGCGCGCGCACACGGCGGCGAAGTGCGGGTCAGCTCGCAGCACGAACGCACCCGCTTCGAGTTGCAGCTTCCGGCAGCAAAGGCCAAAGGCGATCGGCCGCTTGACCTGGCTTGATTGCAGGGCGCATGCTGGCGGCGCAGCGGAAGTCTCTGCGCGCTGGCCGCGCGGACGCTGAGAGTGGCAGTTCCTCAATCTATTCAGACAGGAGAACAAAATGCCAACGGATTCCAAGGTGGTCGCGAAAGCAGCCACGAAAGTTGCGTCAGGGAAGGCCAGCCAGGCAGTGCCCGAGAGCGCCGCTACCGGCTTGCGCTATTGCTGTCAGCCCGTGCAGCATCCACGGCAGTTCGACCCCGCGGTCGATGTACTGCGTTCGCGTGCGATATTGGCCGGCGGCAAGAAATGGGTCAACGGAACGCAGTTGACCTACTGTTGTTTCAAGGCCGGGCATGCCGTCGCCAACGCCTGGAAAGGCAAGGCCACCGACATCGAAGAAGTGCGCCAGGCCTTCGCTGCCTGGTTCAAGCTGGGCATCGGCATCAGCTTCAAGGAACTTGCCGAGCCCGAAGACGCGATGCTGCGCATCGGCTTTGCGCCGGGAGACGGCTCGTGGTCCTATGTTGGCCGCGATAATCTGGGGATTCGTGACCCGCTGCAGCGAACGATGAATTTTGGCTGGGCGCTGAACACGACCTACGGACGCGATACCGCACTGCACGAGATTGGCCATGCGCTAGGCCTGGAACACGAGCACCAGAACCCCTTCGCAGGGATCACCTGGGATACCAACGCCGTGCGCAATTATTTTCAGGGGCCGCCGAACAACTGGGATGCGCAGACCATCGAGTGGAACATCCTGCGCAAGATCAGCCCGGGCGAAGTGAAAGGCACCAACTGGGACCCCAATTCGGTGATGGAGTACGCTTTTGGCGCCGGCCTGATCGTCGAACCCGCAGCCTATCGTGCGGGCTTGCAGCCCAAGGGCGGGCTGTCGGCGGCCGACAAGACGTGGATCGTCGAGTCGTATCCGGGGGCTGCTCCGACGCAGAAGATTCCGGAACTCGAAGTCGGCTTGTCGCAAAAGCTGGCGCTCAGGGCCGGCGAAACGCGCGTCTTCGATTTCGCGCCGAAAATGTCGCGGACCTACAGCATCGCCACCTTCGGCAGTGCGGACACGCTGATGGTCCTTTTCGAGGTCCGGAGTACCGGCAACGTGCAGATCGGCGGTGACGACGACAGCGGCAGCGACCGCAACGCGAAAGTCGACATGCGCCTGATCAGGGGGCGCCGTTACCAGATTGGTATCCGCCTGTACTACGCGCAGATGGCCGCCGAAACAGCGGTGATGGTCTGGTAATGGTCTGCTCATCGTCGGGCGGCGTCGCGGATAGGGGTTACCGGCTTCGTCCGCAGCCCGGCGCGTAGATGAGTGGGGCGGGTGCATGCCGATTGCTGGGCGAGGTGCCGGTGCTCATCGTTCACCCGCCAGGAGGGGCGGCGCCTTTACCGACGGTGCTGTGGTTTCACGGCCTCGGCGCAGACAAGGAGTCGCACCTGCCCGAACTGCAGCGCTTTGCCGCGGCAGGCCTGTTGGCGATCGGCGTCGATGCGGTGGGTCACGGGCAGCGACGGCTGCGCGATTTCGAGCAGCAGTTCGCCCGGCCGCCTGAACAAAGGGAGCAGCTTTTCAATACGCTGGTGGCGCAAACGGTCGCCGAGCTGCCCGGCCTGTTCGACGCGCTGGTCGACAGCGGTCTGAGCGATGGGCAGCGACTTGCCGTCGCCGGGGTTTCGATGGGAGGCTGCATCACTTACGGCGCGGCCAGCCGTGATCGCCGCCTGCGTGCGGCGGTTGCGCTGCTCGGCTCGCCGGCCTGGTTGTTTGCGCAAGAGGGCGACGTTCCCGTGGCGCGCTTCTTTCCGACGGCGCTGCTTTCGATTACCGCCGAGAACGACTGCGTTGTTCCGCCGGCAGCGGCACGGACCCTGCACGAAGCGCTGGTGATTCGCTACGCGTCACACCCGGAGCGGCTTGATTACCGGGTCATTGCTGGCGCCCCGCACTTCATGAACGCCGACGACTGGGCCCGCGCGGTGGGTGACGCCAGTGCCTGGCTCGCCCGCTTTGTTTGCCGATCGGTTGGCTGATCGGGCCGGGGCTGCTACGGCGCCGGCGCAGATCGTCTGGTGGCAGCGGCTGGCGGTAGCACGGCGGGCTTCCGGCCGAGAGTCGGCTCAGACGCGCTCGATGATCATCGCCACGCCCTGGCCGACGCCGACGCACAGGGCGCACAGCGCGTAGCGGCCGGAGCGGCGGCGGAGTTCCCAGGTGGCGGTGGCCACCAGGCGGGCGCCGGTCATGCCGAGCGGATGGCCGATGGCAATCGCGCCGCCGTTCGGGTTGACGTGCGCGGCGTTGGTCGGGATCGACAGGTCGCGCAGCACAGCGATGCATTGCGCGGCAAAGGCTTCGTTGATCTCGATGACGTCCATCTGGTCCAGGCGCAGTCCGGTCCTGGCGAGCAGCTTGCGGATCGCGGGCGCCGGACCATAGCCCATGATGCGCGGTGCGACGCCAGCGGTGGCCATGCCCACGACGCGGGCGCGCGGTGTCAGGCCGTGCTTGAGGGCGGCTTCCTCGCTGGCCATGAGCAGTGCGCAGGCGCCGTCGTTGATGCCTGCCGAGTTGCCGGCGGTGACCGTGAGTCCGGGACCGTTGATTCCTTCGCGCTTGGCCAGTCGTGACAGGGTCATGTCCGGCCGTGGGTGTTCATCGGTGCTGATGACGTTCGAGCTGCCTTTCTTCTGCGCCAGGCGGACCGGGATGAGCTCGTCGGCAAAGCGCTCGGCTTCGTGCGCGGCACCCCAGCGTTGTTGCGAGCGCAGGGCGAAAGCATCCTGGTCGGCGCGCGAAACGCTGAATTTGGCGGCGACGTTGTCGGCCGTTTGCGCCATCGAGTGCGTGTCGTGGAGTTTTTTGAGCAGCGGGTTGACGAAGCGCCAGCCGAGCGTCGTGTCGTGGATCGCGGCGCTGCGCGAGAACGCGCTATCGGCCTTGGGCATCACGAAAGGCGCCCGCGACATGCTCTCGATGCCGCCGGCAATCATCAGCTCGGCTTCGCCGGCCTTTATCGAGCGAGCCGCCAGGCCGATCGCATCCATCCCCGAGGCGCAGAGGCGGTTGACCGTCGTCCCGGCGACTTCGACCGGCAGGCCGGCGAGCAGCCCTGCCATGCGCGCAACGTTGCGGTTGTCTTCGCCGGCTTGATTGGCGCAGCCAAAGATCACGTCATCGACCAGCGACCAGTCCACGCCGGCGTTGCGGTCGATCAAGGCGCGAATCGGCAGCGCAGCGAGGTCATCGGCGCGCACGCCGGAGAGCGCACCGCCATAGCGGCCGATCGGGGTCCTGACTGCGTCGCAGATAAGAGCTTCGTTCATTTACGGGGATTCCTTGAAGTGGTCGAGCGCGTACGCGCTGGTGTCGACCGGGGCTGCGGGGGTTGGCGCAGGCGACAGCAGACGGACGTGTTGCGCGGCGTGGCGTCGACCGTCTGTAGTGAGTGCGGGGGAAGTGCCGGAAGCGACCGTCGAGGTCGAGGCCTCATTGCAGATTTCCTTGAACCGCGCCCGTCATCGGGGCGGCGGTGCCGGTTGACGAGCGGCCTGCGCCGTCGTCGGCTGCGCGTGCTTCGCTTTCGCGCGCCAGGCTCAGGCAGTCGATCGGGCACGCCGAGGCGGCCGGTTTCCGGTTGGATCTATTGCAGGGGTAGGCAAGGGCCGAGTCGGCGAGCGTGAACAGAGAGCGATCGTGACAGGTAGGATGGCCGTCGACCATATCCCGTCGCACGCACATCGTCAATCGCGAGTAAGCCAGGCAAATGCTGATCCCTTGCGGGTCAATCCGTTTGCTGGTCGCGTTACCGCTGCAGATGGCGCTCGCCGGCTGTTCGGCGCGGAGGAGTGCGCGGTCGTGATTGGCGCTCGCGCTGCCAGGCTCAGGCATGAAACATCTTTCGGAAAGGAACCTGGCGCGCAAGGCGGGTCGGTGGCTATTGCCTGTCGCTGCCCGGCGTATGTTTGCGTAACTCGATCAGTGGCTGCACGCCGGGCAGGTCGAAACGTTTGCGGTCCGGCTCGACTGCGCTCAGCGCTTCGGTCTCGACCAGCGTTGCCAGCGAGCGTTGGGTGAGTTCCTGATAGGTCAGCGTTCCTTCGACTTTCCAGGCCATCTCCTGCTCGCTGAGCCGGCGCATGACCTTGGCCGGAACACCGGCGACCAGCGAGCGCGGTGGAACGTCCATTCCGGCTCTGACGAAGGCGCACGCGGCGATGATCGACGACTCCCCGACGACCACGTTGTCCATGATCACCGCATTCATGCCGACCAACGCGTTCCTGCCGATGCGGCAGCCGTGCAGCACGGCGCCGTGGCCGATATGGCCATCCTCCTCGATGATCGTATCGCTGCCGGGGAAGCCGTGCATGACGCAGGTGTCCTGCACATTGACGCCGCGCTCGAGAATCAGGCGTCCGAAGTCGCCGCGCAGGCTGGCACAGGGGCCGACGTAACAGCCGGGCCCGACGATCACATCGCCGATGAGAACGGCAGACGGATGAACGTAGCTGCTGGGATCCACGACAGGAATGATTCCGTCGATGGCGAAAACGCGTGGGCGGTTCATGTGGATGCTCCAGGCAGGGGCCGGCGCCATTCGAGTTCTTGGGGCGATGTACGGGACTCGAACCCGTGACCACTGGAATCACAATCCAGGGCTCTACCAACTGAGCTAACACCGCCACTGATCTGGCGCGCCCGGCGAGACTCGAACTCACGACCCCCGGCTTAGAAGGCCGGTGCTCTATCCGGTTGAGCTACGGGCGCAAGTGCGAGGCTTCCTTGAGAGGATTTCCCGCGAGTACCGCCTGTACCGCTTATTGATGCTGGTGCCACTGGTCGGGGCGGTGGGATTCGAACTCACGACCCTCTGCTCCCAAAGCAGATGCGCTACCAGGCTGCGCTACGCCCCGAGGAAGCGCGCATTCTACAAGCTGGCATCACGGGGGTCAATGACGTCCGGCATGAATTTGATGACCTGGAAATCGCCAGGACGTTTGGCTTTGTGCGCTTCCATGCAGTGCGCCGACCTTGACCGCGCTTTCCGCCTGCGGTATATCGCTGAGAGTGCGTCAAGCGACGGCGGCAGCGGGCGCGGAAAGAACGATTCCTTGATCGTCGTGCCGACGGTCGGTACCTACGAAAACTGAGAAACCTTGGGGAGCGGCAATGGAACGTGAAGCGATGGAGTATGACGTAGTGATCGTCGGCGCGGGGCCGGCAGGCTTGAGTGCGGCGATTCGCCTCAAGCAGCTCGATTCCGAGCTGTCGGTCATGGTGCTGGAGAAGGGCTCGGAGGTGGGTGCGCACATCCTCTCCGGCGCGCTCTTCGAGAGCCGCGCGCTCGACGAACTGCTTCCCGACTGGCAGGCCATGGGTGCGCCGCTGCAGACCCCGGTCAGCGAGGATCAGGTCTATCTGTATCGCAGCGAAACGGCGGCGGTCAAACTGCCCGCTTTCGCCGTCCCGGCACCGATGCACAACGCCGGCAACTACATCATCAGCCTGGGTAGCCTGTGCCGCTGGCTGGCCGAACAGGCGGAAGCGCTGGGGGTCGAGATCTTTCCCGGCTTCGCAGCCGCCGAGCTCCTCTATCACGACGACGCCTCGGTAAAAGGCGTGGCCACCGGCGATCTCGGACGCGACAAGAACGGCGAGCCGAAGGAAGGTTTTCAGCCGGGCCTCGAGTTGCACGCCAAGTACACGCTTCTTGCCGAAGGCGCGCGCGGACAGCTGGGCAAGGAATTGATTGCCAGATACGATCTTGCGGCCGGTGCCACCGCCCAACACTACGGCCTCGGCATCAAGGAACTGTGGCAGATCGAGCCGGCGAAACACCAGGCGGGCCTGGTCGTTCATGGTGCGGGCTGGCCGCTCAGCGAGCACGGCGCCACCGGTGGTTCCTTCCTCTACCACATGGCCGACAATCAGGTCGCCGTCGGGCTGATCGCCGACCTCAACTACGCCAATCCCTATCTCTCGCCGTTCGAGGAATTTCAGCGTTTCAAGTCGCAGGCCCAGATCAGAAAGTATCTGGAAGGGGGCAAACGCCTGTGCTACGGCGCGCGAGCGATTACCAAGGGTGGCCTCAACAGCCTGCCAAAGCAGACTTTTCCGGGCGGACTATTGATCGGCTGTGACGCCGGTACGCTGAATTTTGCCAAGATCAAGGGCATTCATACGGCCATGAAATCGGCGATGCTTGCCGCCGAAACAGTTCACACTGCGTTGCAGGGGGGCGATCAAGGGCACAGCGATCTGCTCGCGTACGAGGAGAACTTCAAGGCTTCCTGGCTGTATGCCGAACTCCACCAGGCGCGCAATTTCGGGCCGGCCTTGCACAAGTTCGGTACTTTCCTGGGTGGCGCCTTCAACTGGGTTGAGCAGAATCTATTCGGTGGCCGCATGTTCTTCACCCTAAAGGACGAGACGAGTGACCACGAACAATTGCAGCCCGCTGCCAGCCATCAGCCGATCGAGTACGCGCGGCCCGACGGCGTCCTGAGTTTCGATCGCCTGTCGTCGGTATTCATTTCCAATACGGCGCACGAGGAGGAGCAACCGGTCCATCTGCAGTTGCTCGACAGCAGCAAGGCGATTGCCGTCAACTTCAAGGAATACGCTTCGCCCGAGCAGCGCTATTGCCCGGCGGGTGTCTACGAAATCGTCGAAGAGGCAGCCGGCCCGCGTCTGCAGATCAATGCGTCGAACTGCGTCCACTGCAAGACCTGCGATATCAAGGATCCGACGCAGAACATCCGCTGGGTGGCGCCCGAAGGAGGCGGCGGGCCGAACTATCCGAACATGTGAGCACTTGGCGCCCGGGCAGGTGCGCCGCTTCTGGCCCTGCCCAGGGGTAGTCCGCGAGGCTGCCGCCCGCTGACTGTCAGCCGGTCGATGCGCGATGCCGGGCAAGCGCCCAGGCCACGTGCTCACGCAGCATCGGCGAGGGGTCATCCTGGCGCGAGGACAGCGCCGCGACGATCGCTGGCGCGCTGGGTGCATTGCCGAGGGCGACAGCGATATTGCGCAGCCAGCGCAGGTGCCCGATGCGGCGAATCGGGCTGCCGGCGAGGCGGGCGTTGAAGTCCTCCTCGCTCCACGCAAAAAGCGTGGTCAAGGGCGTCGCATCGAGACCGTTGCGCACGGCGAAGTCGGGGTCGCCGATGCGGGCGAAACGGTTCCACGGGCAGCACAGTTGGCAGTCGTCGCAGCCGTAGATGCGGTTGCCGATCAGCGGTCGCAGGACGACCGGAATGGCGCCGTGCAACTCTATCGTCAGATACGAAATGCACAGGCGTGCATCCACTTCGTAGGGGGCAACGATGGCCGCGGTCGGGCAGGCGTCGATGCAGCGACGGCAGTGGCCGCAATGGTCGGCAATCGGCGCGTCGGCGGGTAGCGGCAGGGTGCTGTAGATCTCGCCGAGGAAGTGCCAGGAACCGTCGCGTGTCAGCGACAGCGTATGCTTGCCGCGCCAGGCGATGCCCGCCTGACGGGCGAAGTCGGTTTCCATGACCGGCGCCGAATCGGAAAACACGCGGCAGGCAAAGGGCTCTGCCAATTCCAGGGAGGCAACTTCCTGACGCAGGAAGTCGGCAAGTTTCTGCAGCCGCTGCCGGACGGTCTTGTGGTAGTCCCGGCCGAGTGCGTAGCGCGAGACATAGGCCAGCTGCCCATCGTCGAGCACCGCTTGTCCGTCGACAGCGGCGGGCCAGTAAGGCAGCCGTACCGAAATGACCGACAGCGCGCCCGGCAGCAGGAGCTGCGGCGTCGCACGCAGGGCCGCATGTTTAGCCATATAATCCATTTCGCCGTGCCGGCCCAGCGCAAGCCAGCGCATCAGCCACGGCGCCGCCGCTGCCACATCGGCCCTGGCAATGCCGATCGAGGCAAAGCCGAGTTCCTGACCCAAGTCCTTGATTTTTCGCGCCACTTTGGCGTAAGTAGCGTGCTGGTCGGCGACGCCGCCGTCGGCGCCTGTTTGGGAGTTCCCTTCTTGCATAGCAGCGATGATAACCAGTCGGCTCTCAGCCTGCATCTTCCAGACGATGCGGCGACCGCCAGCCTTGGCCGCCGACTGGCGCCCCTGCTGTCGCCGGGGATGGTCGTCTGGCTCGACGGCGACCTTGGCGCCGGGAAAACTTCGCTGGTCCGCGCCATGCTGCACTTGCTCGGCCATGTCGGTCCCGTCAAAAGCCCTACGTATACACTGGTTGAAATTTATGTGATTTCGAGGATATACTGGTATCACTTTGATTTCTATCGGTTCAAATTTCCAGAAGAGTTCGTGGATGCAGGGCTTGGCGAGTATTTCCGTGACGATGCCGTGTGCTTGGTCGAGTGGCCGGACAAGGCTGCAGGCCAGGTGCCTGCGGCCGACCTCGTCCTTGTCTTCCATATTTGCACGAACGGTCGGACGCTGGATGTCGTTGCGAATACCGAGGAGGGACAAAAATGTCTGAAAGCGCTGAAGAGCGGTTGGCAGGACGCCGGCGACTGATCAAGTTTGCCGGTGCTTCGCTGTTTCTGACAGTCAGCCCCGTATCGCGAGCTTCCGCCAACAGAAGTCCAGGCGTTCTTGCCGTTCGCATCTGGCCGGCACCAGAATATACGCGCGTGACGATCGAGCTCAGCGCGCCATTGAAGTACACCCATTTCACGGTGAAGAATCCAGACCGCCTGGTCGTGGACCTGGAAGGTATCGAGTTGACCAGCGTGCTGGAGAGCCTTTCCAGGAAAGTGCTGCCGGACGATCCCAACATCAAGCTGGTGCGCGCCGGGCGTTACAAGCCGGGAGTTGTTCGCCTGGTGATGGAACTCAAGACAGAGGTTGCACCGCAGGTTTTCGAACTGGCTCCGGTGGGCGACTACGGGCATCGCCTGGTCCTTGACGTCTATCCTTCGACGCCGCCAGACCCCTTGCTTTCGCTTCTCGACAGCAAGGATTGGCAGGCGCCGGTCGAGAACCGGTCCGGGATCACCGCCGAGACGCGTGCCGACGCGATCGCCGAGGCCAAGGCAGACGCGAACTCGCCCCAGCTCGCCGAGCCCCGGCCGGCGAGCAAGAGTCGTGGCCGGCCGGTTATCGATCGCCTGGTGACGATCACCCTCGATCCGGGCCACGGTGGCGAGGATCCTGGCGCCATCGGGCGCGGTGGCAGCTACGAGAAGCACGTCACGCTGGCAGTGGCCAAGCGCTTGCGGGCGAAGATCGCGGCCCACCCCAACATGCGCGCCGTCCTCACCCGCGAGTCCGACTTCTTCGTCCCCTTGGGCGATCGCGTGCGGAAGGCGCGTCGCATCCAGTCCGATCTCTTCGTTTCGATCCATGCCGACGCCTTTGTCAGGCCGGACGCCAATGGGTCGTCGGTGTTCGTTCTTTCCGAAAGCGGGGCGTCGAGTTCGGCGGCGCGTTATCTGGCACAAAAGGAAAACGCTTCCGACCTGATTGGCGGCGTCAATATCGATACCAAGGATCCGGTCCTGGCGCGTACGCTGCTTGATCTGTCACAGACAGCGACAATCAGCGATAGCCTCAAGCTCGGCAAGGCGGTCCTCGGGGAGATTGGCGGTATCAACCGCTTGCACAAGGCAAGCGTCGAGCAGGCTGGTTTCGCCGTTCTCAAGGCGCCCGACATTCCGTCGATCCTCATCGAAACCGCCTTCATCTCGAATCCGGAGGAGGAAAAGCGCCTCAACGACGACGCCTACCAGGATAAGCTCGCCGAGGCAATTTTCTCGGGAATCAAGAAATACCTGGCCATGAATCCGCCGCTGGCCAAGTCAACGCTGGCTCGACTTGATTAGTCTGACCTCTCCTCTCGGCAGTGCGCGAGTTGACCGGCCAGGGGGGTCTGCGCAGCGCTAAATAGAGGTTCCAAATATCCGTCGGCGCTGCTAGAATGCCGACCCTGCACGTGCTTCAAGGATCACCGTGCCGCTGTAGCTCAGTCGGTAGAGCAGCGCATTCGTAATGCGAAGGTCGACAGTTCGATTCCGTCCAGCGGCACCAGTAAATCAAACGCTTAGCCCGACTCACAAGGTCGGGCTTTTTGCGTTGTGGCGATGCTGCGAGCCGCCTTTTGTCAAAAACAACTGTACATACGTACAGTTTGCGGTTACTCTTTGTTCCGTTGCAGTGGGTTTCGATTGGACTCGACGGAGGAGGGACTGACCATGAATCGCATTCAGAAATTGTTTGAGCAGATCGCCGGTGTCTATCAGGCGGAGACGCATCGCTGGGCTGTTGCGCAGGAGATCTTTGCGACACCGCGGGTGGATGTCGCTGCTTTGCAGAAACCGGCCTGCTGGCGCAGGAAGTCCCGAATCTACGGCACGCGGCGTTAGCCGCGGAACGGCCCGTGGTGCCCTTCTGCGGCAGCAGTACGCGCTGGCCTGATTTGCTGCCCCATGTGCCGGGCCGTCACCCGCGCCGGGCGTTGGCGCGAACGACGGCGGCCGGCGCAGCTGCTCCCTCGCTCAGTGCTTCATCGCGCCGTGCTCGGGCGGGTTCTCGGCTTTCATGACCGTTTGCGGTTTTTTTACCGGTGCGTCAAGCAGCTTTGTGCTGTTGTCGTCGAAGCGCAGGGTGAGGGGCACGGTTTCGCCCTCGCGCAGTGGCTGCTGAAGGTCGAGCAGCATGACGTGGTAGCCGCCGGGCTTGAGTTCGGTCTGCGCCGCAGCCTTGATCTCGATCTCCGCGACCTGGCGCATGCGCAGCATGCCCTGGTCGTTAAGGTGCGTATGCAACTCGCCCCTGCTGGCCAGCGGGCTTTCTGCCTTGATTAGCTTGCGGTCGCTGGTGCCGTTATTGACGATGGTCATGAAAGCGGCGGTGTTGGGCGTTCCCGGCGGCACCATGCGCACGTAGGCGTCGACGATGGTCAGGTCGGTTTCGCTGGCCAGGGCCGGCAAGGGGGGCGTAATCGCTGCCGCAAGGACGAATAGGGTAGGCTGCAAACGCATGGCGGGGATTTCTCCTGTCAGTACAAGTCAGTGATCGAGGGGCTTTGGCCGCCTTCATTTGGCCGCCACCGGCGGCAGGTGTTGGCGGATGGCGGCGAGGATCTGTGCCGGCGTCGAGGCGTGGGGCAGGGTCAGTGCGAGTTTCCCCTGAGTGTCGATCAGGTAGGTTGCGGACGAGTGGTCGACGCTGTATTGCCCCTGGTCATTCGGCGACTGCGCTTCGTAGCGGGCACCATAGCGCGCGGCGACGCTGGCAATCTCGTCCTGCGTACCGCTCAGGCCGATCAGCTTCGGGTGAAAGTAGGGTGCGTACTCCTGCAGGCGGTCAGCGCTATCGCGTTGCGGGTCCACCGAGATGAACAGGGCTTGCACCTGCGGCTGCTCGCTGGCTTCCAATCCGGACAGCGCCTGGGCGATCAGCGCCAGCGCGGTCGGGCAGACGTCGGGGCAGTAGGTATAGCCGAAGTAGAGCAGGACGACCTTGCCGCGATAGTCGGCAAGTGCGACCGGTCCTTGCGGCCCCTGCAGCATGAAGTCGCCTCCCGCTGGCGTCGCTGCTGCCAGGCGCGCATCCTGAACAGCCATGACGGTCGCCGGCGACGGCGGATCCCAGAAGGCGGTCACGAAAACCAGCGTCGCGCTCAGCACGACAATCAGGGCGATCAACGGCAGGCGGCTTCTCATGCGCGCGCCCGCATCAGTTGCTCGTCTGGAGGCGGAATGGCACGGCAACCAGCGCCTTGCCGGTATCGACCAGTACCGTCACATCCCATTGCATGCTCCCGGTGATGCATACCGGCAGACTGGCCTGCCCAGAAAAGCGCTGCTTGTCGCCCGGCTCGCTCACCAGCTGCGGCCGGTTATAGCCCATTTTCATTTCGCTGCCGGCGAAATCGACCTCGATCCTGCGCACTTCAGTGCCGCTGACAGTCGCCCGCAATTGCAGGGGCTTCAGTGATGGGACAGGCCGTGGTTCGATGGAGAACTCGAGTTGGCCGCCGTCAGGCAAGTCGGCCGTGCACGACCGCTGGTTCAGATCGCAGCTCGATAGCGCTAGCGCGATATCGGCCTTCGGGCTGAGCAGCGGCGCCAGCTTGTAGCCAATGACGCCGAGGATCGCCAGGCCGAGCAGGATCGCGGCGTCGAGCAGCAGGTTCTTGGTCATCTGGGAAGTGTCGGCTCAGTGGCTGCTTGTTGCAGGTCGATCAGGTAGGTGCCGCGGTCTCCGGGGTAGCAAGGGCTGGGCGCCCGCGCGAGTGCGTACGGCAACGACATGGCAGACCGGTGATTGTGCAAAGGCGAGGCGCGGCGAAAATTGATGCACCTCAAATTATCGCGCAGCGCTTGTCCGCACAATGTGCGACATATTGCCGCAGTGGCGCCATGGCGCCGGGCAATACGGACGGGAAAGCTAAACCGCAATTGCCCAAAGGGAGAGAAAGAATGGAATTTCGCACGAAGCAAGTCGCGTCGATGCTGCTCGCAGCAGGGCTCGGCTTCGTAGCTTCCGGCAGCACCTACGCTGCCGAATCACTACAGGATGTGATGAAGCGTCGGAGCCTGTCGCAGCAGGACCTGCTCGCCGCCGCCAAGACCTATGTGCCGACCGGAAAGCGCGACGAATTCATCGCTTTCTCGTCCGGTGGCCAGTCGGGACAGGTCATCGTCTATGGTGTGCCGTCGATGCGCATCCTCAAGTACATCGGCGTGTTCACGCCGGAACCCTGGCAGGGCTACGGCTTTGACGAAAGCTCGAAGGCGGTTCTCGCCCAAGGCAAGATCGACGGCAAGGACATTACCTGGGGTGACACGCACCACCCGGCGATGTCGGAGACCCAGGGTCAGTACGATGGCCAGTTCCTGTTCATCAACGACAAGGCCAACCCACGCCTGGCGGTGATCGACCTGCGCGATTTCGAAACCAAGCAGATCGTCGTCAACCCGATCTACAAGTCCGAGCATGGCGGCGCTTTCGTCACGCCCAACACCGAGTACGTGATCGAGGCTGCGCAGTATGCGACGCCGCTGGCGAACAAGAAGTTCGAGCCGCTCGAAGAGTTCAACGAGAAATACCGTGGCGGCGTCACTTACTGGAAGTTCGATCGCAAGGAAGGGCGCATCGATCCGGCGCAGTCGTTCTCGATCGAGTTACCGCCGTACAGCCAGGACCTGTCGGATGCCGGCAAGGGGCCGTCCGACGGCTGGTCGTTCACCAACTCCTTCTGTACAGAGCGTTACGTTGGTGGTATCGAAAAGGGTCGCCCTCCCTATGAAGCGGGTTGCTCGGCCAAAGACACCGACTACATGCACGTGATCAACTGGAAGAAAGCCGCCGAGCTGGTGGCTGCCGGAAAGGCCAAGAAGATCAACGGCCACAATGTCCTGCCGCTGGATGTTTCGGTCAAGGAAGGCATTGTCTTCCTGGTTCCGGAGCCGAAATCGCCGCACGGCGTTGACGTCACTCCGGACGGCAAGCTGATCACCGTTTCCGGCAAGCTCGACACGCACGTTTCGGTCTACTCCTTCGAGAAGATCATGGCCGCGATCAAGGCCGGAAAGTTCGAATCGAAAGATCCCTACGGTCTGCCGGTGATCAACATGCAGGACGCGCTGCATACGCAGGTCCAGCTCGGCCTTGGCCCGCTGCATACGCAGTACGACTCCAAGCCCTGCGTGGCCTACACCTCGCTGTACGTTGACTCGCAAGTCGCCAAGTGGAACTACTGCGAAGGCAAGGTGCTCGACAAGATCAGCGTGCACTACAACATTGGTCACCTGATGACCATGGAAGGCGATTCCATGGATCCCAAGGGCCGCTACCTGGTGGCGCTGAACAAGCTGTCGATCGACCGTTTTGCTCCCGTCGGTCCGCTGCATCCGCAGAACCACCAGTTGATCGACATCAGCGATGACAAGATGCAGCTGCTCTACGACATGCCTCTGCCGCTGGGCGAGCCGCATTACGTGGTGGCCATCGAAGCGAGCAAGCTGAAGCCTGGCGTCCGTTACAAGGTCGGTACCGACAGCCGCACCGACAAGAAGCATGCCGGTGCCGTCCGGGCAGGCGAGGAGAAAACCGTCCGCACCGGCAACAAGGTTGAAGTCTTCGGTACGCTGATCCGTTCGCACATCACGCCGGAAACGATCGAGGCGGAAGTTGGCGACGAGATCATCATCAACCTGACCAACCTTGAGCGCGCGCAGGACGAAACGCACGGCTTTGCAGTGTCGACCTACAACGTGCATGCCTCGATCGAGCCGGGCAAGACCGTGCAGGTCAAGTTCAAGGCTGACAAGGAAGGCGTCTATCCGTACTACTGCACGGAGTTTTGCTCGGCGCTGCACCTCGAGATGCAGGGTTACCTGCTGGTCAAGCCGAAAGGCTGGAAGCCGACCAAGACCGCGATGTCTGCCGGTACCAACTACAGCGAGGCGGATTACAAGGCCCAGCTGAAGAAGGTTGTCGATACGCAGGCGGTGATCGACTCGGTGGTTGGCTACATCACCGGTGTCAATTACAAGGACTTCCCGGATGTGGTCGCGATGATGGACGACGCCGTCGATCAGCTGGGCAAGATCAAGGATGCCAAGGCCAAGGCTGACGACGCTGCTGGCAAGAAGGACTGGAACAACGCTACGCTGTGGACCGAGCAAATCTGGCAGTACCAGGTCAAGGCGGCCGATCTCGGCCTGCGTGCCAAGACCTATCTTGAGCAGAACGGTGCCAAGAAGGCCAAGTAGGTCAGGCAAGTCGTGTTGATCTGACTCAAGGCAACTCAGCGGGGAGCGGAGTTACTCTGTTCCCCGTTTTCTTATGCGAAAAGGAATGACCATGAACAAGCTGATGGCTGTAGTGGCGATGGCGACGCTGGCGGCCTCGCCGGTACTGGCGGCTGATGACGGTGCCAAGCTGTATGCGGAGAAGACCTGCGGCGCGTGTCACGGGCCGACGGGCAACAAGACCTTGATGCCCGACTACCCGAAAATTGCCGGACAGAACGCCAAGTATCTCGAAAAACAGATGCTCGACATCAAGAGCGGGGCGCGGGCGAACGGCAACTCGGCGGCGATGAAAGGTGTGATGCCGCTGGTCAGCGACGAGCAGATCAAGGTACTGGCCGAATATCTCTCGAAGCTCAAGCCCTGAGTCCTGCCGGTCCATTGACGCCTGCGGGTCGAACCGCGCGCTGATGGGGCGCAGGTTTCGGTTGCAGGCGTGACTTGATTAGTATCAACGCCAAACGTATGGCTGCTTGGTAGATTGGCAGCTGTGGATTCTCAAATACGAGGGAGTGAGCAAATGAAGAAACTGATTCTGGCCGTTTCGCTGGCGATGATCGCGGCGGGTGCTGCGCATGCCGGACCGCCACCACCCAAGGCGCACGGCATCGAGGACAAGACCTACAAGTGGAACGCCCAGGAGGGCGAGAAAATGGAGGCCTTGAAGCTCAAGGGCGACAAGACGCGCGGAGAGGAGGGCTACGAGGTCTGCGGCGCCTGCCACCTGCCGTCCGGCGCCGGTCGTCCCGACGGCACCTTCCCGCAGCTGGCCGGTCAGCACACCACCGTGCTGATCAAGCAGATGGCCGACATCCGTGCCGGTCTGCGCGACAACCCGACGATGTACCCCTTTGCCGCGACACTGATCGATCCGCAGGAACTGGCTGACGTGTCGGTGTACATCGAATCGCTGTGCATCCCGACCGAGCACGGCAAGTACGAGGGTCCGGATGCTGCAGCACAGCTGGCCACCGGCAAGGGCCTTTACGAGAAGGAATGCAAGGAGTGTCACGGTGCGAACGGTGAGGGTGTCAAGGACAAGTTTTACCCGGTGATCGCCGGCCAGCACTACAAGTACCTGCTGCGCCAGATGACCGAAATCCGCGACGGTCACCGCCGCAACGCTAACCCGGACATGGTCAAGGTCATCAAGAAGTATGACGACAAGCAACTGGTCGCCATTTCGGCCTATCAGTCCAGCTTGGTCATGCCGGGCAATATGTGCAAGCCGAAGACCGCGGCCAAGAAGTAAGTAGCAAGCAGGCTGCTTCGCCAAGCAGTAAGGAGCGCGTTCTGTCGCTGCCAAAGCCCGTCCGCAGGTCCTGCGGCGGGCTTTGCTTCCAGGAAAGTATAAGTAATGAATAATATTCTGCAGGCCGCCGCTGCACGGCAGGGATCGACACCGGCGTCGCCGGTAGCGTACGGCACAAGCGCTATGAACGAGGATTGAACAATGTCAGCCGCAGCACCCAGCAAGCAGAATTTCGTCGTCGCCGCGCTTACCGCGCTGGCCACGGCGTTGATGATCGCCGCTTTCTTTGCCCCGATCTGGTGGGTCTCCCTGACCGCACCGAACTATCCACCCGACGCCTTCCCCGACGGCATTCGCATCCATTTCCACTTCGACGGCGTCTACAACGGCTGCAAGGCGGCGGGCAAGGGGACGCGTATGGATAGCGAGATCATCCAGAAAGAGCTTGCGCACGACGACGAGCGCTACAACCCGATCACCGACAAGAACAAGGACGTCAACAAGGGCGCTGAAGGTCTCGACTGCGTACACGAGATGAACACCATCAACCACTATGTGGGGATGTTCCCGATCGCCACCGGCGCGCCGGTCGAGAAGCCGCTGGCCAAGTTCTTCTTCGCCTTCTTCACGGTGATGCTCGTGGGCTTCATGGTGCCCCGCCGCAAGCCGCGCTTGCTGGTGCTCGCTGCCGGCTTTGCTGCGGTCGCCGGCTGGATCATTGTCGACCAGTATGTACTCGGCGGTCTGGAAGCGCACGTCGCGCACTACGTCAGCGAAACGGCGACTTTCTTCAACGAGCCCGAGAAGATCCAGGGATGGGGCGAAAACGTGACCACCATCACGCATGTGGTGATCGCCGGCACCCTGCTGGCGATGCTGGTGGTCCTCGCCGGCGTCGCTCGCCTGCCCAGTTTTTCGCTGCTGCTGGCGTTGATTCCGGCGCTGTTGCCGGTCTTCTTTGTCATCACCTACGCCGGCTGGCTGTGGTTCTTCGGCCACAACATGCATCCCTGGGGAGCTTTCACGGTCAAGCCCTTCATGCCGACCGTCTTCGGCGAAGGCAAGGTCGCGCAGTTCTCGACCTACTCGTATCCGTACTGGGGCTACGGGCTGCTGCTGGGCGTCATGGTCTGCCTCTTGCTCGCCCTGCTGATCCGGCGCAAGCAGATGCGCGAGGGGTCTGCGGAGTAGCCGATGCTTGGCCGTTTGCTCGTCGCAGGAGTCGCCTGCGGGCTGGCTCTGGTTCTCTTCCCGTCACCCGGCGGCGCCGAGGACGCGCTCACCGCGTTGCGTCGTACCGGCACTGTGGGGAGCGGGGCTGCGCTCGCCGCCGAGCCTGTCGATAGTCGCCTGGGCGCGATGGCCGAGCCCGCCGCAGCCGCTTGGGGCGGGCTCAACGAGAAAGCGCCCATCCCGACCGAGGCGCGGGTCAGCGGCCTTCCGTTCCTGCAGGAGCTGATCAACCAGGCGCCTGCGGGGTCGGTGCTCAAGCTCAAGCCGGGCAGGTACTCGGGCCCGGTGGTCGTGGACAAGACCTTGAGCATCGATGGCGGCGGCGCGGCGACGGTCGATGGCGGGGGCAAAGGAACCGTCTTTGTCCTGCAGGCCAATGACGCCGTGCTGCGTGACCTGCAGCTGACCAATTCCGGCGTTTCACACGATTCGGACGACGCCTGCCTGAACGTCCGCGGCGACCGCAACGTCATCGAGAACCTGCGCATCGACGATTGCCTGTTCGGCATCGATCTGAAAATGTCGAATGAGAACGTCCTGCGCGGCAACCGCATTCGTTCGAAGCCTTTCGATCTCGGCACGCGCGGCGACAGCCTGCGCCTGTGGTACAGCCACCGCAACCTGATCTCCGACAACCTCATCGAGGATTCACGTGACATGGTTGCCTGGTACTCGAATGCGAACCACTATCTGAACAACGTTGCGCGGCGCAGTCGCTATTCGATCCATTTCATGTTTGCCGCCGACAATCTCGTCGAGGGCAACCGCTTCTACGACAATGCCGTCGGCGTCAACGTGATGTATTCGGGGGGCGGGGCGATCCGCAACAACCTCTTCTCGCACGCCAACGGTCCCACCGGCATGGCGGTGGGCTTCAAGGAGGCTTCCAACGTGCTCGTCGAGGGTAACGAGATCGTCTACTGCGCGGTCGGGGTCGGTCTCGACATGTCGCCATTCGAGCCGGACACGACGATCACCATTCGTGGCAACCGCATCGCCTATAACGGCATCGGGGTCAGCTTCCTGTCCGACAAGAAGGGCACCATCATCGAGCACAACGTCTTCGAGGGGAACCTGACGCAGGTGGCCATGGGCGACACCGGCAGCGCCAGCCGCAACCTCTGGCGCGGCAACTACTGGGACGACTATCAGGGCTTCGACCGCGACCAGGACGGCGTCGGCGACCGCCCGCACGAACTCTACGCCTATACCGATCAGTTGTGGATGGAGGTGCCTTACGCCCGCTTCTTCCGCAACGCGCCAATGATGGAAACGCTCGATTTCCTCGAACGCCTGGCGCCGTTTTCGACCCCGGTGATGCTGCTGCGCGACGAGCAGCCGGTTTTCAACAAACCGCCGGAGACCAGCAAGAGGTCCGTCAAATGAACGACAAGAGGGAAACTGAAGCAGCATCTGAAGCTGCGCCGCTTTCGCCCGTGGGTGAAGCCGCTCCGGTGGTCAACAACCGGCGCGCCAGGGCGCCGGTCCGCAAGCAGGCCAACCGGCGCAAGTTCATTCGCTCGGCGGTGATGGTCGGCGGGGTGCTCGGCCTGGCGATGCTCGGCTACATCCCGGTGGCCAGTGCCAGGAAGTCACGTCTGCGCCCCCCCGGCGCACTCGAGGAAAGCGATTTCCTGTCCTCGTGCATCAAGTGCGGCCAGTGCGTCCAGGTCTGTCCGGTGGCGGCGATCAAGCTTGACGACATCGACCAGGGCTTCGGCGTCGGCGTGCCGTATATCGACGCCCGCGAGCAGGCCTGCGACTTCTCCTGCGACGCCGTGCAGTGCATTCTGGCGTGCCCGACCGGTTCGCTGACCTACACCAAGCCGCCGGCTCTGGAAATCCGTGCCGGCATGCCGCTGGCGCAGGCGCCGGTGCTCAAGGCCAAGGAAAACGACCCCGAGCCGACGCTGAACCTCAGCGAGCGCATCGGCGTCGCCCGTCTGGCACACCCCGAGTCGTGCCTGGCGGTACAGGGCAAGGGCTTCAGTGGGCAGGCGCGCGGCGCGGATTTTCGCGGCCACCTGCGCTACGTGGCGGTCGACCGCTGGAAGCCGGTGCTGGTACGCGACCACCCCTACCAGCGCGATCTCTGCGACCTCTGTGTCACCGAGTGTCCGATCAGGGACGCCATCCACATGAAAGAGACGATCGCCGCCGACGGCAGCAAGCAGTACCGGCCCGAAGTGCTCGAACAGTGCGTCGGCTGCGGTGTCTGCGAGATGATCTGCCCGGTCGAACCGGCGGCGATCGTCGTCGATCAACGCCAGCCCTGGAGTGCGTGATGAGCCACCTTGAACGTATTCGGGTAATGTTCGGCGCGGCGCCGGAGAAACCCGCCGTCGTGACCCCGGAAGCGAAACAGGTGCACAGCCTGAAGCGCATGACCAAGGCCGACTTCGAGGCCATCAAGCAGCACGCGCGAGACCATGAACTGGTGACCCACAAATGGCGCAACCGCCGCTGGGCCGTCCTCATTCTCGCCAACCTCTTGTTCACCTTCTCGTTCTGGCTCGATATCCAGGTTCTCGAAGGCGCGCTGACCGCCTCGCGCTTCGTTGGTTTTCACCTCATCGACCTCAACTCGGCCTTGCAGGTGATGCTGGCGCACAAGCACATCATCGTCAATCTGTTCATCGGCACGGCGACGGTCTTCGTCCTCTGGGCCGTGCTCGGCGGGCGTTCGTTCTGCTCCTGGGTGTGCCCCTACCATCTCCTCGCCGAGTGGTTCGAGTGGCTGCACCTGAAGCTGGTGAGCAAGAAACTGGTCAGCGACCACGAGTTTCATCGCGGTACGCGCACCGTTTTCTGGGTCGTCTTTGCCTTGCTGGCGGTGGTCAGTGGCTACACGGTCTTCGAGACCATTTCGCCGACCGGAATCCTGTCGCGAGCGCTGATCTACGGTCCCTCGCTGGCGCTCGGCTGGGTCCTGCTGCTGCTTGTTTTCGAAGTCGTTTACTCGCGCCGCGCCTGGTGCCGTTACGTCTGCCCGATCGGCCTGACCTATGGTATCGTGGGCGCCGTTTCGCCGGTGCGCGTCGAGTACCGGCTGGACAAGTGCTTTCACGAAGGTGATTGCCGCAAGGTCTGCCTGGTGCCGCACGTCCTCGACGTGGTGATCAAGGGCCGGGCCGCCGAGATGACCACCCCGATCGGACCCGACTGCACGCGCTGCGGGCTGTGTGTCGACGTTTGCCCGAGTGGCGCGCTGGTCTTTGACGTCAAGGGCTTGAGCAAGCTGCTCTGAAGGTTGTCAATGATCCGTTTTGAAAACGTCGGTAAGGACTTCAGGAAGATCCGTGTACTCGACGGCGTCGAACTCGATATCGCGCTTGGCGAACGAATCGCCCTGATCGGCTCGAATGGCGCCGGCAAGACGACCTTGATCCGCTGTCTGCTCGGCGAGTACACACATCAGGGCAAGGTGACCATCGACGGCCAGCAGCCGCGCGCCGAGCGCACGCAGGTGCTTGGCAAGGTCGGTTTCGTGCCGCAGTTGCCACCGCCGCTGAAGATGCCGGTCGGGCAGCTGGTCAGTTTTGCGGCCGCTGTCTGCCGCTCCGACAGCAAGCGAATCTTCGCGGTCGCCAGGCGTCTCGGGCTGGACGTCGCACCGATCCTGACACGGCCATTCAACCGCCTGTCCGGGGGGATGAAGCAGAAGTTGTTGATTGCCATCGCCCTTGGCCGTGACGCGCAGGTGCTGGTGATGGATGAGCCGGCCGCCAACCTCGACCCCGAGGCGCGGCACATCTTCTTTTCCCTGCTTGCCGAGCGACTCGAGAACACGACGATGATCATCTCCAGCCACCGCCTCGACGAGGTCGCGCCACTGGTCAATCGGGTGGTCGAGATGGACACCGGCAGGATCGTCCTTGACGATCGCGTTGCCGAGGATTCCAAGCTCTCGGCCCTGTTCCAGGTGCACCTGACGCTGGCTCGCGCCGACGCGGCCATCGCCAAGACGCTGAGCGCCTGGCAGTTTGCCGACCGCGGCGCCGGCGTCGAGTGGCACGGCACGGTTTCCGGGCCCGACCGCCTGCGCTTCATGGGGACGGTGTCGCGCTACGTCGGACTGTTGTCGCGCATCGAGATGAAGGAAGTCGACCCGGCGGTCGTCCTGCAGTGAGGTACAGACAGCAATGAAACGACGGCGCTTTCTCGGAATTCTTCCGGCCGCGACTCTTGGCCCCTGTTGCAGGTCGCTGGTGGGCGTTGCGGCTGGCTGGTCGCTGACCGCCTGCAGTGGCGAGCCGAGCAGCGGCCCGATCCAGGTCAAATGGGATAGAGACGCCGACCCGCGTTGCGGAATGATCATCAGCGACAAGCGTTTCGCGGCGCAGATTCGTGATCCTCAGGGCAAGGCGTGGAAATTCGACGACATCGGTTGCGCGATGTTCTGGCTCTCGCAAAGGCCGTTCAACGAGGACACGCCGAACACCGAGTTCTGGGTCGCCGACTATCGCATGGGCGGCTGGATCGATGCCCGCCAGGCGCATTATCTTCCCGGAAAAAAAAGTCCCATGGGCTACCAGTTTGGCGCTGTCGCGCGTCCGGAGGCCGATGCGGTTTCGTATCAGGAAATGAAAGAGCGCATTCTGGCGCGCGGCCAATGAAGCGACGCCAATGAATTCACTTCTCCTGACCGCCCGGCTGGACATCGTCGAATCGCTGCGTGCGCGCTGGTTCCTGCTCTACAGCCTGGTTTTCGGTGGCATCGTCGCTCTGCTCTTCGCTTTCGGCCTGACCGAGTCGCGGGTGCTGGGCTTCATCGGCTTGTCGCGGCTGCTGGTGACCTATATCCAGCTGACCATGGCCATCCTGCCGATCTTCGTGCTCATCACCACCGTGCGTTCGGTGGCCGGTGACCGCGAAGCCGGCGTCTTCGAATACCTGCTCTCGCTGCCGGTGTCGCTGTCGGCGTGGTTCTGGGGAAAGATCCTCGGGCGCTACGTGACCATCTTCCTGCCCGTTTTCGTGGCCATGCTAGGGGCCGTTCTTTGGGCGCAGTTGAAGGCCATCGAAGTGCCCTGGGAAATGTTCTTCTATTACACCGGCCTGCTGGCGGCCATGGCCTGGTGCTTTCTCGGCATTGGCATGCTGATCTCGACGCTGGCGCGCAGCACTGACGTCGCGCAGGGTGCAGCGTTCATCGTCTGGCTGAGCATGCTGCTGTTCCTCGACCTGATCCTGCTCGGGGTGATGATCCAGGGCCGGGTCGCCCCCGAAGTCGCCGTCGGCATCGCCTTGCTCAACCCGCTGCAGGTCTTTCGTACCGCTTCGCTGGCCATGTTCGATCCACAACTGATCGTCCTCGGGCCGTCGGCTTACGTCATCCTCGACCTCTTCGGCAGCAGCGGCTACCGCTTCTACGCCTTGCTCTACCCGCTGGCCATCGGTTCGCTGGCCGCGCTGGCCGGTTTTCTGACCTTCCGTCGCAGTGACCTGCCTTGAGCGCGAGACAGCGATGAAGCGCCTGCTGCTTACCCTCGTGCTCGCTGCGCAAGCCTTTTCAGCGGCTGCCGCCGAGCCGCCGTCGACAGCGCCGTTCTTTGCCTTGACCCTGCCCGCGCTTGACGGGCCCTCGGTGGCGCTGGAGTCGTTCAGGGGCAAGCCGCTGCTGGTCAATTTCTGGGCGCGCTGGTGTGGCCCCTGCCGCAAGGAGATTCCCGATCTGGCCGCGCTGCAGGCGAAATACCGAGGCCGGGGGCTGCGGGTGGTTGGCATAGCTGTCGAGGATGCCGACAAGCGCGAGCAGTTGCGCGAGTTCGGCCGCGCCTACGAGATGAACTACACTTCGCTGATCGGCGGCAGCGAGGAGAGCATAGAACTGATGAAGGCGCTGGGTAATGGCAATGCGGGCCTGCCGTTTACGATCGTCATCGACCGTGCAGGCCGCATCCGCAGCAGCGAACTCGGCGCCATGGATCAAGCGGAGATGGAAGACGCCGTCGGGCCGATTCTTTGAGGGGTCGAGCGGCGGGCACTGTCCTTTTTTTATGCGCCGATGGCGCGGTTAGAGTGAAGACCATGATGAGAAAACTGTTCTCCCTGTTGTCGATTGTCGTGCTTGCCGGCTGTGCGGCGCCACCTTTGCGCGGCACGGGCGACCTCGGGCTGGTGATCGAACGCGCCAGTGGCCAGGTCAGCCTGGTCGATACCAGCCAGGGCAAGCCGTACGCCACCGTTGGTGGACTCGGCGATCTCTCGCACGCGTCGGTCGTCTACTCGCGCGACGGACGCTACGCCTACGTCTTCGGCCGTGACGGCGGGCTTAGCAAGGTCGATTTGCTTGAAGCGCGGATCGTCAAGCGTATGCTGCAGTCGGGCAACGCCATCGGCGGCTCGATTTCGCAGGACGGTCGCATCGTCGTCGCGCAGAACTACAAACCGGGCGGGATCAAGGCGTTCGATTCGGAGACCCTCGAACTGCTCTCCGAAGTGCCGGCCGAATACGCGCCGGGGAGCTTCTCGAAAGTGGTCGGTCTGGCCGATCTTTCCGGCAACCGCTTTGCCTACGCGCTCTTCGATGGCGGCGAAATCTGGGTCAGCGATTTCTCCGATCCGCGCCATCCGACCACCCAACGCTACCCCGCCGGCCGGCAACCTTACGACGGCTTGGTGACGCCCGACGGGCGCCATTACCTGGTCGGGCTGTTCGGCGAGGACGGTGTCGCCCTGCTCGACACCTGGACGCCGGAGAAGGGAACGCGGCGGATTCTGAACAATTACGGGCGCGGCGAAGAGAAACTGCCGGTTTTCAAGATGCCGCACCTGCGCGGCTGGTCAATGGCGCAGGGAAATGCCTACCTGCCGGCCATTGGTCGGCACGAAGTGCTCGTCGTTTCGGGCAGCAACTGGCAGGAAGTTGGCCGCATCGCCGTCAAGGGACAACCGGTGTTCGTCATGGCGCGCCCTGATGGTCGGCAGGTGTGGGTCAATTTCGCCTTTCCTGACAACGGTTGGGTGCAGGTGATCGACACGCTGAGCGGCAAGGTGGTGCACACGCTCGAGCCGGGCAAGGCGATTCTGCACATGGAGTTCACGCCGCGTGGTGAGCAGGTCTGGCTTTCCGCCCGTGACGACAACAAGGTGGTGATCTACGATACGGCGACGCTGGCCAAGGTTGGCGAGTTTGACGCCCAGGCGCCGAGCGGCATTTTCTTCACCAGCCGCGCGCAGCGCACGGGATTCTGAGAAGGCAATGACTGACGAGGCGATCGATTTTCGTTTGCTGAACGACTTCCAGAGGGACTTTCCGCTGTGCCCGGCGCCGTTCGCCGAGTTGGCGGCGCGCCTTGGCGTTGCTGAAGGCGCTGTATTGCGGCTGCTCGAGGCGCTGCGCCGCCAGGGCAAGATCGCGCGTGTCGGGGCCGTCTTCGCACCCAAGCGAATCGGCGCCAGCACGCTGGCGGCGATGGCCGTGCCGCCGGAGAAGCTTGCTGCGCTTGCCGAGACGGTGAATCGCTTTCCGGAGGTGAACCACAACTACGAGCGCGAGCATCACTACAACCTCTGGTTCGTCGTCACCGCCGGTTCGGAAGGCCGCCTGCAGGCGGCGCTCGGGGCCATCGAGCAGGCGGCCGGCTGCCCGCTCCTGCGCCTGCCCTTGCTGCAGGAATACCACATCGACCTCGGTTTTTCGCTCGACGGCAAAGGCAAGAAACCGCTGACGGCTCCGGTGTGCCGGCAGGCGTTCGTGGCGCCCCGGCCGCTCGACGAATTCGAGCGTCGGCTGGTGATAGCCTTGCAGGAAGGCTTGCCGTTGTTCATCCGGCCGTTCTCGGTGCTCGCCAGTCGCGTTGGCTGCGACGAGAGTGAGGTTCTCGAACGCATCCGTCGCTGGTGCGCCGAGGGCATCATCAAGCGCTTCGGAGTGATCGTCCGGCATCACGAGCTTGGCTACCGGGCCAACGCCATGCTGGTCCACGACATTCCCGACGAAGCGGTCGCCGAGACGGGAGAAATCCTCGCCCGGGAACCGGGAGTGACGCTCTGCTATCAGCGTCCGCGGGTGCTTCCGGAGTGGCGCTACAACCTGTTCTGCATGATTCACGGCCAGGTTCGCGCCGAAGTCGAGGCACGGATCGCCGAGTTGCGCGCGCGCCTGCACCTCGAGGACTACGCGCACGCCATTCTCTTCTCGCTCACCCGCTTCAAGCAGAGCGGCGCGCGCTATGCGTGAAGCGGCGAGCATCGACGCCATCGATCGGGCGATCATCGATGGCTTGCAGGGAGGTTTTCCGATCTGCGAGCGGCCCTACGCCGAAGTCGCCACGCGCTTGGCGATCAGCGAGGAGCAATTGCTCGGCCGCTTGCAGGCCATGCTCGACGCGCGCGTCCTGACCCGTTTCGGGCCGATGTTTCAGGTCGAGCGCATGGGGGGGGCTTTCGTCCTCGCCGCGATGCGCGTTCCCGAAGCAGACTGGCAGCGGGTGCTCGAAGTGGTCAATGCCTTCCCGCAGGTGGCGCACAACTACCGCCGCGAAAGCGACCGCAACTGCGACTTCAACATGTGGTTCGTTCTGGCCACCGAAAGGGCCGACGGGATTGCTGCCGCGGTGCGCAGCATCGAGGAAGCGAGCGGTCTGCCGGTTTTTCCCTTCCCCAAGCTGCAGGAATACTTTGTCGAGATGAAGCTGGCGGTGCGCACATGAGCGGTGTGCCGGCGCGCTCGGTCGACGCCATCGATCGCCGCCTGATCCTGGCGACGCAGAGCGGGCTGCCGCTGGTCGTCCGGCCGTATCACCAGCTCGCCGAACAAGTGGGCATTGCGCCGGAAGAGGTCATGGCGCGGCTGACGAGAATGCTCGACAGCGGCATCATCCGCCGCATCGGCGCCGTGCCCAACCACTACGCCATCGGCTACACCGCCAACGGCATGAGCGTCTGGGACGTCGCCGACGAGCGTATCGACGAACTGGGCGCGCGCATCGGCGCACTCGATTTCGTGACCCACTGCTATCACCGTCCGCGCAAGTTGCCGGAATGGCCCTACAGCCTGTTCGCCATGGTCCATGGCAGCTCGCGCGCCGAAGTGCAGGCCAAGGTTGCCGAAATCGCCGAGCTCCTGGGTGCCGAATGCCGCGCCTACGACGTCCTTTTTTCGACCAGCATTCTCAAGAAGACGGGACTCAGAATCGGCGTCTGAAGGCACGCCTCCTACCGATTCCGCCGCGTCCCCGTCTCACTTGCGCTCGTCGCCGCCAAAGAGCTTGCCGAGAAAGCGCTCCGCTTCTTCGACCAGGGCGGCGCCGATGTCGGCGCCGCGACGGGTGAGGGCGTCGCTGGCGACATCCTGTAGGCTGACCGAGTAGCGCAGCTCGTCGGCTGGCCCGCTCACCTGCACCGGCACCGGGAGCCCCTCCAGCGCCCGCAGCAGCTTCGAGCCTTCTGCAGGATTCTCGGCCATCATGACGCGCAGCGTGTAATCGAGCGTCTTCGACAGCAGGTCGAACTGGCCGTAACCGCCGAGTGCGAGTCTTGGCGCCGCACCGTCGAGATCGTCATTGCGCGCGACACCGTCCGCCAGCTTGACGGTGCCGTCCAGGTGCGACAGGAGGGTGCGTTGGGAGCGGTCGAACCGTCCGGACTGCTTGCCGCCGTCACGAAGGATTTCCTTCAGCTGGCCGAGGACCGCCGAAAGGTCGATACCGACCAGGGCGACATCGCGCAGTGCGAAGCGCAGCGTTCCCTGCGCGGCACGCGTCAGCTCGGCGCGTGAACGGCCGCTGCTCGACAACGCCAGGTCTACGTTGCCGCGGCCGCTGAGATCGTTGCGGGCGAGTGCGTCGCGGGCCAGTGCGCCGAAGTCGACATCGTTGAACGCCAGGTTCAGGGACAGCTGCGGGACTTGTGTGTCGAGGCTGAAATCGCCGTCGGCCCGGCCGCCGTACAGTTGAGCGCTCACCGGCGCGAGCGTGGCGCGGCCGGCTGCGCTATGGACGCTCGCGTGTACGGACGCGGCCTTGATTCCGCGTGCCTGCAACTGCGCGATCTGCAGTGTTCCGTCGAGGCGCAGCTCGCGCAAGGGTGTCAGGTCGAAGGCGGGCTCCGCTGGCACGGCTACGGGTGCGGCCGTTGAAATGCGAACGATGTGCTCGGCTGCGGCGCTGTTCTTGCCGCGGTTGCTGCTCGCCGCTTGCGCGGCGGGTGCCGGTTCTTGCCTGGCAGCCTCCAGCGTGACGGGCCGGGCTGGCGCCAGGTAGGAATCGAGATTGAGCCGGTCGGCGTTCAGGGCGAAGGCGATCTCCGGTCGCGCGAAGTACGCCAGCTCGATGCTCGCCTTGAAACTGGCGTCGCGGGCGCTGGAGGCGAGTTCGAGGGTGGCGTGTTGCCGCCTGGCGTCGAGCGTCATGGCGCCGGAAAAAGGCAGCTGTGCCTGTCCTGCGGGCAACAGCGGGTCGGTGAGCGCAAGTTCGCCGTCGAGCTGCGCCAGGGTCAGCGTCTGTTCTTCGAGATTGGCGTTGAGCGGACCGCGGACGCGCGCATGCATGCTTGCCGGACCATCGCGCCGCGTCGCCGTGAGCAGGAAGTTCTCGGCGACCAGTGACGACCTTGGGCCAGAAAGGCTGTCGAGCTTGAGCTGGGCATTGAACGGCTGCGTGCCGGCCCGCGACGCACTGAGCACGATGGCGCCGCTGCTCAGCTTTTGCCTGTCGAGCGCAATCTCTTCCGCGCTGGCCGCCAGAGTCCAGGCGTTGGCGGCGTGCTGGCCATCGGCGTGCAGTTCGAGCTGCGCGGCAGTGATCGTTTCGCCCTGGCGCGACAAACGGCCGGTTTCGAGCGTGATCGCCGATAGCACGAGCGTCTTTCCGCTGGCGGCATCGTGCACCGTGATCGCGGCGTCGCTGAGCACCAGGTGCCCGATTTCCCAGTTTGTCTCGCCGCCGGCCCTGCGATGTTCTGCTGTGCCGGCGGCTGGTGCCGCCGCGGTGTTCGCTGTCTCCGCTGTATCCGCTGTCTCCGCTATGTCCGATGCGCCAGGCGCTGCGCCTTCCGGGGGCAGCGCGGGCGCTTCGTGCTCCCCCCGCAGGGTCACCGTTGCCCGCGCCTGTCGCAGGTGCATCGACTCGATGACGATTTCCTGGCGCAGCAGGGGGAGCAGCGCAATTTCCATGCGTGCCGACGCGAAGCTGAGGAACTCCGCTTCGCTGTCCGCGGCCGACAAGCTGCTCGCCGGCAGGTCGATGGCCAGCGTCGGAAAGATCGACAGCCCAAGATCGCCGTTCAGGTGCAGCCTGCGCCCGCTGTGCGTGCTGACCGCGTCTTCGATCTCCGCCTTGTAGCGATTGACGTCGAACAACGCGATGGCCAGGGAAACGGCCAGCACCAGGAGCGCCGTAGCGGCGGCGCTGATGATCAGCAGGCGGCGGCGCCAGCTGCTTGTCGGTGGCTGCGCGCGTGTCTCAGTGCCGCGCTCGGCGCTCAACGCCCGGTCCTAAACTCAGCCAAGCACGTGGTAGCCGCCGTCGACGTAGGTCGTGTCGCCGGTGATCAGCTTGGCATAGTCGGTGGCCAGGAATGCGGTCGCCATACCCACGTCCTCGATGGTCACCAGTGCGCGCGACGGCGCGCGCTCGGCGGCTTTCTCCATCAGTTCGTCGAAACGGCCGATACCCGATGCCGCGCGCGTTGCGATGGGTCCCGGCGAGATCGGGTTGACGCGAATTCCCTTGGGACCCAGTTCCGCGGCCAGGTAGCGCGACGTCGCTTCGAGCGCTGCTTTCACCGGCCCCATCACGTTGTAGTTCTCGACCACCTTCTCGGCACCGAAGTAGCTCATGGTGAACAGTGTGCCGCCGTTCTTCATCAGCGGTTCGGCGAGCCTGGCCATGTGGATGAACGAATGGCAGGAGACGTCCATGGCCATCAGGAAGCCCTCGCGAGAGCAGTCGGTCACGCGGCCATGCAGATCCTCGCGCGGCGCAAAGGCAATCGAATGCAGGGCGAAGTCGAGCACGCCCCACTGCTTTTCGACGGCTGCGAAGACGGCTTCCAGTTGTCCTTCCTCGCGCACGTCGCAGGGCAGATAGAGCGACGGCGGGACGTCGAGCGCCTGGGCCAGCGGCTCGGTGAAGCGCCGCGATTTTTCATTCAGATAGGTGATGCACAGCTCGGCACCGAGGCCACGAAAGGCCTGCGCGCAGCCCCAGGCGATCGACTGGTCGTTGGCGATGCCGAGGATGATTCCTTTCTTGCCGGCCAGTGGCTGCTGGCCAAGCTCGCGCTGAGTGCGCAGCCTGTCGAGCAGTCGTGTGTTGGTCTCTTTATCGGTCATTGCTGGTTCCTTCCTGTTTCAACAAATGCGCTGAGCGTATGACGGATCGTGCATCGCTCGTCGGAGTGGGTAGCAGCCATGATCGTAACACTGCCAGCGGTCGCGCTGCAGGTCGCCAGCAAGCGGCAACCGGGGCGCCGGCAATGGCCGATCTCCGCCAGGCGTACTGGATGCTTCGCCAGGCTCCTTCGCCGCGAAGCCGCCACTGGCCGCTTCGCGGTGCAACGGCGACGAAATCCCGCAGGTGAAAGGAGCCCGTTGGGCCTCAATGAGGGCCGAACGGGGCGTTGATTTCCAGCCAGAACAGGCGGGTTGCGATTTCAGAAGGATTGAACGACGATCTTGCCCTTGGACTGCCCGGTCTCGATGAGCGCATGCGCCGCGCGGATGTTTTCCGCGTTGATCGGGCTCAGGACCTTGTCGAGCGTCGTGCGCATGCGCCCGGCGTCGATCTCGTTCGCCACATGGGTCAGCAGCCTGTGCTGCTCGATCATGTCCGCTGTCTGGAACATGGCGCGGGCGAACATGAACTCCCAGCGCAGGCTGGCGGCCTTCATCTTCATCCCGGCCATCGGCATCGGCAGGTCGGTGTCATCGATCGTGACAATCGCACCTTGCGGCCGGATCAGTTCGACCGCCGCTTCCCAATGGCGCATGTCGTTGAAGATTGCGACGTGATCGACATGCTCAAAGCCGAGCGCCCGCACCTGTTCAACCATGGGTTGGCGGTGATTGACGACATGATCCGCGCCAAGCTCTCTGACCCAGATTTCCGTCTCCGGGCGCGACGCCGTGGCGATGACGACCAGCCCGGCCGCCTTGGCCAGTTGAATGCCGATCGAACCGACACCACCGCCGGCACCGATGATGAGCACCGACTGTCCCGCGTCTGCACCATCGCGATCAATGCCCAGACGGTCAAAGAAAGCCTCGTAGGCGGTGATCGTGGTCAGCGGCAGCGCCGCCGCCTCGGCGAAGCTGAGGCTCTTCGGCTTGAAGCCGACAATGCGCTCATCAACCAGTTGAAATTCGGCATTGGAACCTGCGCGGGTAATGTCGCCGGCGTAATAGACTTCATCGCCGGGTTTGAACAGGGTGACCTCCGAGCCTACCGCTTCGACAATCCCGCTGGCATCCCAGCCAAGGACGCGAGGGGACTCTTCTATCTTTTCCTTGGGGCTGCGAACCTTGGTGTCGACCGGGTTGACGGATATGGCCTTGACCGAAACGAGAAGATCACGACCGGCTGCCGAGGGCTTGGGCAACTCGACGTCAAGGAAGGCTTTCGGGTTGTCGACCGGAAGGTAATGGGTAAGAGCGACTGCTTTCATTCGTGAATCTCCTGGTGGCCAAGCTTGCGCTCAGCCGATGTGGGTCATTTCGTTGAGCGTGAATTCCGCGACGGCGCCGTCGGTGGCTTGCAGATAGGCAGCAAGGTGCGGGGCATTCATGTGCGCCTGCCACAGCTCGCGCGACTCCCAGTTTTCAAAGACCATGAAATGCGTCGGATGGTCGTTGTCGCGGTGCAGGTCATACTGTAGGCAGCCCTGTTCGGCGCGCGTGATCGGCAGGAGCTTTTCCAGCTCTGCCTTGACCAGGTCAATCCGATCGGGGTTGGCGTGGATGTTGGCTACGATGGTCAGTTTGGTCATTTCCTTCACTCCTTTGTCCGTGGTGGGAGAACTATAGCTGTTTGCAAAGACCGGATAAACTGGCAGGATACGAAAAGATAATCCGGAAAACCCGTACAATGCTGCTCAACAACATCGCCCTGTTCCTGCAAATCGTCGAGAAGGGTGGCCTGGCGGCAGCTGGGCGTGAAGCCGGGCTTTCGTCGACCACCGTATCCGAGCGGCTTTCTGCCCTCGAGGCTCATTTTGGCGTTGTCCTCCTGAACCGCACGACACGCGCGATCAGCCTGACCGAGGAGGGGCGCACGCTGGTCGAAGGTGGCAAACGGGTTCTCGAGGAGATCGAGGATCTGGGAACGCGCATCCGCCTGGGTGCGCAAACTCTCTCCGGTCCGATCCGCATCAGCGCTCCAAGCGATATCGGGCGGACCCTTGTTGCGGCCGAAATCAGCCGCTTCCTGGCAGAACACCCGGCCATCTCGATCGAGCTTCTGCTTTCCGACGCCTACGTCGATATTGTGGGTCAGGGTTTCGATATGGCTGTGCGCTTCGGGTCGGTCACCGACAGTTCTTTGCGCGTCAGGAGCCTGGGTCAGAAACGGCGCGTGCTCTGCGCCGCGCCGACCTATCTTGCACGGCGGGGTAGCCCGCAAGAACCCGTGGACCTGAAGGATCACAATTGTCTTGTCATGCGATTTGGCCAGAATCTCGACAACGTCTGGCGCTTCGGTCCGGACACGAAGCCGCAGTTCGTCACCGTGCGCGGCGACCGGGTGGCCAATGACGGGGCGCTCGTGCGGCAGTGGTGCCTTGCCGGTCACGGGATCATGCTCAAGTCGGAACTCGATGTCGGGCCGGATATCAGGGCTGGCAAGCTGCTTGAGCTTCTTGCCGAGCACGCTCAGCCCGCCTCACCCCTGCAAATGCTGTTTCCCCCCAGCCGGGCTCAGCCAAGGCGCGTGCGCGCACTTGCCGACCGGCTCGCCCTAAGGCTGGAGGGATCGGGGGAAAGCTGAGCCATGGCTTCCCGCGTGTGGTCGGCGTCGGTTACCAGGACCGCGTACTCCGGGAGTCGGGCCGAGCGGCCGGTCTCTGAGGAGTTACCTGCCGTTCGGGCAGCTCAATCTTTTTCGGGCCTGCTACGGCGTGTCGAAACATTTTACAGTTGTCGTCGCGACAGGCCAGTCGGCGGCGCGTCCGGCGAACGAAAACGTATATAAATTAGAACATTAAAAATATCGGCATAAATTTTGCTTTTGTGATTCGTGGCCGGCGACAGCCGGCCTGGCTCGTGCGCAATGCAATTTCGTGGTTGCCAGAAGATTGGGTGGCGATGGGTAGGCAGACGCATGCTTTCCCTCGTGCGGTTTGCAAACTCTGGCGTCCCCCTTTTTTCAGTTCAGATCTTCACTTCTGGGAACCCCAATGACCATAACGAATAGGTTCTTGCGTCGCGCTGCGATGCTTGCTGCCGCAGGTCTTGCCACCGGCTTCGCTTCCACGGTCGGTGCCGTGGTGGTAGTCACGGATCCTTGCACGGTCGCCGCATTCAATTCCTGCTACATCGGCGTTGACGGAACGGACACGCAGACGTTGACCACGACCGCGGGGCCGTACAACTTCGTCGGTCTCGGCGTTGTCGCCGCCGAGCCGGGTATTACGCCGCCCTCACCACCGAACACCGGGCCAGTGAGCGGTACGCTCAATGTGAACGCCGGTGGGTCGATTTCCCTCAACTATCTCCCCGGTACCATTGGTGCGCCCACTTTCCGTCCGGTGGACAACAGCGTGCTGCTCGGGGTATCGGGAGGTTCCTCGGGAACGCTGAACGTCAATGGCGGCTCGGTCACCACCCCGATCCTCATCGTGGGCAACGATTTCGGGCGCCTCGCCTCGACCGGCACGGCGAACATTTCCGCCGGAGGTAAGGTCACCGCGATGCTTGACAGTGGTTCCGGTGGGCCAATACCTGGTCAGGCGGCAGTCAACATCGGGCGCGGGGCTGGCAGCACGGGGACGGTCACGGTGGCTGGCGCAGGGTCCGAGTTGAATGTGAATGCGGGCAATGGCGCGACTCAGACGAGTACCGGTGGCCACATCAGTGTGGGAAGGAGCGGCTCGGGAAGCATCAGCGTTATGGACGGCGGGCAGGTGCTTGGATCGAGGGCTTTCAGTACTATCTTCGGCTCGACGTCAGACCCCGCCGGAACTACCAGCATCCTGGTAGACGGCGCTGGGTCCAAGCTCACGGCAAACCAGATCTTGCTGGGTGTGGGATTGGGAGCTTTCCCCGGTGGCAACTTTGGCGCCTTGCCCGTGCCGGACTTCAATAGCCTCAACCACGGGACTGGAACGCTCAACGTGCGCAATGGCGGCGAGGTCGTGGCGAATGTGTCCGTGGGTGCCGGTGGTACGCTCCGGGGTAACGGAACCATTACCGGCAATGTGACGAGCACGGGCACCGTGGCCCCGGGCAACAGTCCCGGTACGCTGAAAATTGCCGGTGATTTCACCCAGACCGGAGGAGTGTTAGAGATTCAGATCGCGAATGCAACTGACTTCGACATCATCGACGTGGACGGCTTTGCGTCGCTGAATAACGTCTTGATTGAGTTTCTGTTTATCGATGGCTACGCCCCGACGGCCGGGACGTCGTACAACTTCCTTCAGGTGGGTCCGGGTAGCCTCCTGACCAACGTCGGCGCGACTTATCAATATGCGGGACTGCAGCCCGGGTTCGACTATGCTGTCACCAGCGACAACGGCGCGATGACGCTCGTCGCACGGAACAATGGCGTCGCCGTCCCTGAGCCGGGGACCCTGGCGCTGCTGCTCGCCGGACTGTCCGGGTTCGCTGTGCGGCGCCGCGCCGCGCTGCGCCATGGGTGATCGGCGGCTTCCCTGCGTCGTGCGCTGATGGTCTGCAGCAGAGCCGAGCAAAGGTCGGGCGGGGCTTGTCAACCCCGCCCCCATCCGGGGCATGGCCTGCGGCAGACTTTTGACGTGGTCTGTCGCCGGTTGACCGTGAAGTCGCGATTTGCGCCGGATCAGCAGTTGCCCGGATGTTCAACCAGGCGGTAGTGGCCAGTGGCTGAAAACGCCTCCGGACGCAACCGCAGTTCAGTGCCCGTGCGAGCGCTTGTTGTGGGCCTTGGCGACCACCGGCTCGGGCTCCGCGGGCGGGTGGCGAACCACCGCCACGAGTTCGTCAGGCTCGTACCAGAACTCGCCCAGGGGACCACTCAGACGGCCGGTAATCAGCAAGATCAGACCATCCACGACATTGACCTGGGTGATCGTTTCCCAAGTATCGGTTGGGTGTTTGCTGGTGCCGAGACCGTTGTAGATTAAATCGCCGAGCCGGACTTCGGCCGCGGCAATCTTGATTCTGGTTGTCATACCCGCTCCCTCCTGGACCGCCCGCCGCCCACGCACGGACATTGGCCGACCATGCGTCTTTCTTGGTGTAGTGCTGCATTCCTGACGAGACTATCAGCGACCTGTAGAGCAGCGTGAAACCCTTGCGGTGGCTGGAGTTCACCTGCTCCAAACGGCTGCCCCGTCGCCAAATCCGGGCAACCATCCCCCCGCCCTCGTCATTGCGAGGAGGCGCAGCCGACGCGGCAATCCAGTTCCATTCTCTGACTGCTGGTGCGCCACATCAGCCCAGGGAAAAAATAAAACCTCTGGATTGCCGCGTCGGCTACGCCTCCTCGCAATGACGTGCGGGACGGTCTGGCGCCGCCTTTTCCGACGACACTTTCAGCAAGTTGGACGGCAATTTGAAACCATGTCGTCGCTGGAGTTCACAAGTTCCATACTGCGTGCAACACCACACAGGCTCGCTATCGCCCGATGAATCGGGCTCCTACCGGAAGGAGTTGCGCGTGCTTTTCCTGCGTCGCGATTGGTCGGACGATCGCGGCCAAGACGGGTACGGAAAATGGCCGCTGTCTGTGGGCGTGAGGGGCTGGCCCGGACTGCACCGGGATCCAGGTCTGGCGCAGCCGTCCAGGGGAGGGAAGGCACGGGGCGGCCGTCAAGATTTGCCGCCGCCTTGGGAAGCCTCGCACAAGCAGCGGCTGGCGCCCGCCGCTACGCACTGGCAGCCAGGTTTTCCACGGTAGGCCGGGCCTTGGCCTATCATTGAGCGTCCCATTCAATTGCGAAGGCGTCCAGGGCCATGCCGAAATTCCGTCTGACGCTGCTCGGCGGCTTTCGCCTCGACGACGAGGACGGCCGGGAAATGGCCGTCGCCTCGCGCAAGGCGCAGGGCATGCTTGCCGTTCTCGCCGCCCACAGTCCTGCTGCCGTCACGCGCGAACGCATCGCGGCGATCTTTTGGGGTGACCTCGCGGAAGAGCGCGCTCGCCACAGCCTGCGCCAGGTGCTCACGGCCCTGCGGCGGGATGCGCCGATTGTCGAGGCGAGCGGCGAGACGCTCCGCCTGGATACGCGTGTGTGCACGTCCGACCTGGCCGAGTTCGCCGCGCTCGCGGTGAGTACGGACGGCGCGGAACTTGAGCAAGCGTTGACGCTCCACGGCGGACCTTTTGTCGACGGACTGGCGACGAAAGAGGAGGCGTTCGAGGACTGGCTGTGCGCCGAGCGCACGCGGCTGGCGAAGGTGGCGGGGGACGCGATGATGCGGCTGGCCGCACACCATGCGGGGAAAATGGAGCATGAGAACGCCGTACGGCTGCTGCGTCGGCTGCTCGCCGGCGATCCCGTGAACGAGGGCGCCCAGCGCGCCCTGATGCGGGCGCTGGACGCCCTGGGCAGGCGCAGCGAAGCACTTTCCCAGTACAAGCTGTGCAGGGATCTGCTGCGGAAGGAGCTGCAGATCGAACCCGACGCGGCAACGCAGGCGCTGCACGAGGCCATGCGCCAGGCCAGCGCCACGCTGCGCGGCGGCGAAGACCGCGGGCAACCGGTCCTTGCTGTCCTGCCGTTTGCCAATGTCGCGCGCGCGCCCGAACTCGAGTCGCTTGCCGTGTCGATGGCCGATGAGATCAGCCGACAGCTGTCGCGTACACCGGGGTTCAGGGTCGTCGTGCAGCCAGCGGTCGTTGCGGCGATGCAGCCGAATCCGGACGATCTGGTTCAGCTCGCGCGGGTCCTGGGTGCAACTTATCTGGTCACCGGCAGCCTGCGCCGGCCCGAGAGCGGGTGTCTGCGCGTTGCACTGCAGATCGTCGACGGAGAAAAGGCTCAGTACCTGTGGAGCCTGCAACACGATCTGGCGTCGTGCGGGGCCAGTTCCGAGGTCGACGACTTCGTTGCCGCGACCGCGGCCAGGATCGAACAGCAGCTCAGCCTCGCCGAGGCCGCAGCGGGCGCTGCTCACGGCGACCGGCAGGAGGCCTGGCACAAAACGCACCAGGGGGCGAGTGCCCTGTTTTCGGCCGGGTGGTCGGAAGCCGCGGTGGACACCGCCGTGCGCTTCTATCGGGAGGCGATTGCGCTCGATCCCGGACTTGCGCTGGCGCGTGCGCACAAGGCGATGATCATCGCCTTCGCCCATGACTGGGGGTTGCTGCACGGCGTGCAGGCCCGGGAGGAGGCGTTCGCCGACGCGGAAAAGGCGTTGGAGCTGGAGCCGACGCGCTCCGAAGTGCTCGGCATGGCCGCCTGCGCCATTGCCCACCTCGGCGATCCGGAGCGCGCGGTGCCGCTGCTGGAGCGGGCGATCGAGGAGAATCCGAACAACGCGCAGGCCTGGGCAGCGCTCGGCGCGACGCGGCTGCTGCAAATGCAGTTCGAAACCGCCGTCGAGGTACTGCGCCGCGGTCTGCGCACCAGTCCGACCGACTACCGTCGCTCGGTGTGGCTGACGGCGCTGGCCAGTGGTCTGGTCCGCCTGAACCGGCTCGACGAAGCGCTCGACGCGGCGAATGGCGCTTGCCGGGCGGACGCAAGATTCTATCCGGCGCGAATTGTCCTGGCCATGGTCCTGAACAAGCTCAGCAAGGATGGCGAGGCGGTCAAGGCGCTCGCCGAGGCAAGGCGCATACGTCCGCAACTCACGCCGGCCGAAATGCGGCGCTTTGTCGGCGGCGCCCTCGATCGCCTCGCCATCTCGTCCGGATGCTGAAAGATCGCGCGGCATTTGACGGCGAATTGACGACCGTTTGACGCTTTCCGGGACGCGTGATTGACGCCCCTGCAAGAAACTCCTTACGAGCCCCTGACCGGCAGCAAGCGCTCACCGGTCGATCGACAACCAGTAAGGAGAAGACAAATGAACCAGCAAGCCATGCAAGTTGCGCTGCAACGCGCCGAGCACGTTTTTTCGAAGCATCCGGCAACGGCGCAGATGAGCACGATTGCGCGGGCGACCGTCCGCGACGGCATGCGCTGTGAATTCAGCGAAGACGACTGGACCTTCGTCGCCGACATGCCCAAGCCCATTGGCGGCAGCGCCAGCGGACCGACGCCGAGCACCTTTGTGCGCGCCGCGCTGAGCACCTGCCTGGCGATCGGCTATTCGATGCGCGCCGCCTACCTCGGCGTCCCGATTCGCGGCGTCGAGGTCGAGCTGCGCGCCGAGGCGGACATTCGCGGCCCTGTTCTGCGGTCAGGCCGAAGTGCCGAACTATCGCTCTCTCGCCTATCTCGTCACCTTCGACAGCGACGCGCCTGAAAGCGACCTGCAGCGGGTCATCGACGAGGCCGACGAGCGCAGTCCGGACCTGCAGCTGTTCAGGAAGGCCCAGAGTCTGAGCCGCGAAATGCGCGTCCTGCGGCCAGCGGCGGTAGCGTGATGGACGCGCGCCTGCAACGCCGTATCCAGCGCTACGGCTGGGACCACGCCGTCGATTTCTATGACCAGCACTGGATGAGCCAGCTGCTGCCCGCGACGCAGGGCGTGCTCGAGCGCGCAGCCATCGAGCCGGGCGATCGCGTCCTCGACGTGGCGTGCGGAACGGGCGTCCTGGCGATTGCGGCGGCGACCGCGGTCGGCAACGATGGCTCGGTGATCGGAATCGATCTGTCGGGGAAGATGGTAGACGCCGCGCGTGCCGCCGCTTCGGCTCTCGGTCTCGACAACTGTCGCTTCGAACGCGGTGACGGCGAGGCGCCACCCGATCCGGAGGGTGGTTTCGACGTCATCCTGTGCGGTCTCGGGCTGATGTACATGCCGGACCCGGAGCGAGCGCTCGCGGTGATGGCACGGAGGCTCGCGCCCGGCGCCCGCCTGGCGGTATCGGTCTGGGGGCAACGCAGTCATTGCGCCTGGGCGGAGATCTTTTCCATCGTCGACGCGCGCGTCGAATCCGAGGTTTGCCCACTGTTCTTTCGCACCGGCAGCGGCGATACCCTGCATCAGGCGCTCCACGCTGCCGGCCTGAGCGGGGTGGCGAGCGAACGTCTATCCGTGGTTCTGCGCTATGGCAGCGCCGCCGAAGCCTGCGACGCGGCCTTTCTCGGGGGGCCGGTCGCCCTTGCCTACTCACGCTTCGATGCGCCGACCCGCGCAGTGGTGCGCGCCGAGTATCTGCGCTCGCTCGAATCCTGCAGACTCGGCGAGGGCTATGCGATTCCGGGCGAGTTTCTTATCGGCTACGGTGTCAAACCGGCGGCGGTCGGAAGTCAGCCAGCGAAAAAAGTTCGCCGGAAGGGGACGGCACCATGACCCCGAAGACGATTTCCGCTTGCCGGATCACCTGGGAAAACAAGACCGACAGGTCAGACCGCTTTCGTTGGGAGCCAGCGCCATGAGCCTACCCGTGTGGATGTTGCTTGGATTTGCCGCGTGGACCGTGCTGTTGTTGTTGAGCACGGTTGGCGTCTATCGCTGGAGTCTGATTCTGGCGGGCCGTGTACCGATAAGCAGCTTCCGGGCCGATCAGGTCGAGGGATCAGATCGCTACAAACGCGCGATGCGGGCACACGCAAACTGCATCGAGAATCTTCCGGTTTTCGGCGCCATCGTCGTCGCGCTGCACGTCGGTAACGTCGGCGGCACGCTTGTCGATGGGCTGGCAGCGGCGATTCTCGTTGCCCGCGTGATGCAATCGCTGGTGCACGTCTGTTTCGTCCAGACCGACACCGTGACAGCGCTCCGCTTCGCCTTCTTTCTGGTGCAGATTGTCGGCTATCTGGTGTTGATTGGGGTCCTCGTCGCCAGGCTGGGCGGTGGCGTGTAACCGGCGCCTGCGGCGCAGGTCGGGGCGCGAAGCTGTCTGGCACCCTGCCGAGCAGTGCCGCGAGGAGTTGTTGCCGCGCGCAACGAATTCACGCGCTGAGAGTCGGACAGGTTGCGGCCGGCACGGCAGGGTCGCGTCACCCACCCGGAATGAGGAGAGGAGAATGAGGAAGGCAGGTCTTGTGCGTGCTGCGCTGACGCTCGCCACCGTGGTCAGCACGGCTGGCTTGGCGCAGGCAGCGGGCGGAGTGGTGAAGGTGACGCCCCTGGGCAGTCACGACGGCGAGTTCTGCAGCCTGGACCGGGCGATCGTCTTCGAAGACCCGGACGGAACCCGTATCCTGTACGACGCAGGCCGCACCGTTCGCGGTCCCGACGATCCCCGCCTCGGCAGGATCGATGCGCTGCTCCTGAGCCACGTCCATGGCGACCATCTGGGAGACCGGATCCAGCCCTACGCGAACGCGGGGGAATGCGGCAAGCCCGATTTCTCGGTCAAGGTTACGCCCAATTCGAACACGGCAAACATCGTCGTGGCGAAGAAGGCCAGGCTGCTGGTCGGTTCGGAGATGAGCAGCTTTTTCGCCAGCCGGATAAAGGAGCTGGGCGGCGACCCGAAACAGGTGCAGCTGGTGAGCTTCGGCGCCAGCGCGAGGGTCGGCGGGGTGCAGGTGACGACGGTTCCGGCCGCGCACGGCAACGGCCTGCAGCCGGCATTCCTCGACCCGGCGCATGGCGACGCCCTGGCCAGGAACGGGCTGACCGCGTACGTCGGGCCGCCGACCGGCTACGTGCTGCGCTTCAGCAACGGTCTCGTCGCCTATCTCTCCGGCGACACCGGAATCACCGCCGAGCAGGATCTGGTCGTGCGCGGCTACTACAAGGCGAATCTTGCGGTGATCAACATCGGCGACGTGTTTACCACGGGACCGGTGGAGGCCGCCTACGTCAGCAATGAACTCGTCAAGCCGAACTCGGTCATCGTCTCACACGCCAACGAGGCGTCGACCCGGGACGGCAAGTTGCTGCCGGACACCAGGGCCGCGGCGTTCAGGATGGCCAGCAAAGTGCCGACGCACCTGCCGCTCAGCGGGGTGACCATGGCCTTCGACGGCAAGGGAACGTGCGTGGCTGGCTGTTGAGCGGCACTGCCCGTGCGCGCTCGCCAAGTGCTGGGGCAAAGCTTGTCGCGGCGGCCGAACGGAGGCTTGAAGGCGGGGCCAATGGCACCATGTAGGTGATATCGATCCTGGAGCCTCCGCCTGCCGCCATGAGTACCTCGAAAATTGTGGTCTGCCCGCATTGCCACCGCCCGAACCGGGTGCCTGAAGAGCGTCTAGGCGATGGCGGCCAATGTGGTCACTGTCGATCGCCGCTGTTTGACGGGACGCCAACCGCGCTGAATGCAGCCAGTTTCGACCGCCATGTCGAACGCTCGGAACTGCCGATCCTGGTCGACTTCTGGGCACCGTGGTGCGGCCCCTGTCGGGCCATGGCGCCGGCGTTCGCGGCGGCTGCAAGGCAACTCGAACCCGCCGCGCGCCTGGCCAGGGTCAATACCGAGGAAGAGCAGGGGCTTGCCGCCCGCTTTGGCATCCGTTCGATTCCGACGCTGGTCGTTTTCCGGAACGGCCGGGAAATCGCCCGTCAGGCCGGGGCGATGGATACGGCGAGCATTGTTCGCTGGTTGCGGTCGCTGCACTGACGGCTGTTCTCTTGCCCGGGTAAGAAGCATTTCCGCGGTCTTCGGCCAAGCATGCGCTTGCCTGTCTGGCGCATCGCGCCGACCGCCTGCAAGCGCTGCGGCGCGCCTTTCGGCAAGCCCCGCCGATGCCTTTCGTCAATCAGATAAAGCTTTGAACACAAGCAAGTTTTTACTGGTTGTCTGACATATTTCCCGGGTGGTCGGCCTGCTACAATCGTTCCCGTTCTGTTGAGTTTGTTGGATTTTTTTACCGGGAGCAGGTTGTCATGAACGAAGTTGATGTGGGCTTTCAGATCCCCTTGTCCGTGCAGGAAATTCTGGAAGCATGTCCGAAATTTACCGTGGCCAGTACCTGGCAGGAGTTGTACGAGCTGGCGACGCGCGACGCCGTGAATGGCGTCCATGAGGTGGCCTACGAAGTGCCTGGCCGGGGCCGGGTGCTGGAGGCCAACGTGTGTCGGGTCAAGAACGGCATTGCGGCCAATTACGTCGAGCCCTACATGCGCCGCCGCGATCCCGATTGCATGGTCATCGCCGACGACCTGCCGACCGACAAGCCACGCTTCGAGGACCAGTACGGCGAGTCTTTCGAGCCACTGCGCGGCGAAACCTTTGCCTGGCTCAAGACCCAGGAGCTGGCGCTGTTTCCGTTTATCGCGGGAGTTCCGGGCATGGGTATGGATGCTCTGGTGGTGGCTCCGGCCAACGCCGGCTTCTTCGCCCTCGGGCTGGCCTTGCTGCAGGGGATCATGGACGAGAAGGCCTTGTCGCCGGACTTTGACCCGAAGGCCGTGATCTTCGTCGCGCCACCGTTCCGCCATACCCATTTCAAGGGCAAGCAGATGGTGGTGCACAACCGCCGTCCCGGTCGGCACGAATTGTTCAGCTACAACCTCTATCCGGGCCCGAGTGCCAAGAAAGGCATCTACGGCGTACTGCTCGCCCTCGGTGAGCGGGAGCACTGGCTGACCGCGCACTGTGCGACGGTGCAGGTCATCACCCCCTATGCGAACAAGCTGTGCATCATGCACGAGGGTGCCAGCGGCGGTGGCAAGAGCGAAATCCTCGAACAGGTCCATCGCCAGAAGGACGGGGCGCTGTTGCTCGGCACCAACGTCCTGTCGGGCGAACGTCGCACCCTGGTGCTGCCGCACAACTGCGAACTGCGCGCGGTGACCGACGACATGGCCTTGTGCCATCCCTCGCTCGGCAAGAACGATGGGCGCCTGGCGTTGATCGATGCCGAACAGGGCTGGTTCGTTCGCGTCAATCACATTACCCGCTACGGGACCGACCCCAACCTCGAGAAGATGACCATCCATCCCAGCGAGCCAATGTTGTTTCTCAACATCGACGCCCACCCGGGAAGCACGGCGCTGATCTGGGAGCACATCGAGGACGAGCCCGGCAAGCCGTGCCCAAACCCGCGCGTCGTCATACCGCGCAAGGCGGTGCCGGGCGTCTATCAAGGCGCCGTCAGTGTAGACATTCGCAGCTTCGGTGTGCGCTGTCCGCCGAACACCAGCGAAAACCCGACCTACGGTATCGTTGGCATGTTCCATCTGCTGCCACCGGCGCTGGCGTGGTTGTGGCGGCTGGTCGCACCGCGTGGGCATGCCAATCCCAGCATCGTGGCCACCGAAGGCATGACTTCGGAGGGCGTGGGTTCGTACTGGCCCTTCGCTACCGGACGCATGGTGGACCAGGCCAACCTGCTGCTCGACCAGATCGTCGCCACACCGCGGATGAAGTACATCCTGTGTCCGAATCAGCACGTTGGCGCGTGGGAGACCGGCTTCATGCCGCAATGGATCGCCCGCGAATATCTCGCTCGTCGCGGTGGCGCACACTTCGCGCCAGAGCAGGTCACTCCGTCGCGCTGTCCGCTGCTCGGCTTTGCGATGAAGAGCGTGGTGGTCGAGGGGCAGACCATTCCCGGGATCATGCTGCAGGTCGAGAAACAGCCGGAGGTCGGCAACGAGGCCTATGATGCGGGTGCCAAGCAACTGACCGACTTTTTTCATGATGAGCTGAGGCAGTTCCTGCAAGACGACATCAATCCGCTGGGCCGCAAGATCATCGAATGTTGCCTGGCAGGTGGTTCGGTCGAAGACTACGTGGCCCTGTTGCCGATCCAGGTTCTCGAAGAGGACGATTGAGGCAGGCGTCCGGCAAATCCGACGAATCTGAAGATTCCGACCCCTTGCGGCGCGTGCAGTCTCACGACCGCACGCGCCGTCGCTCCTTTCAGTTAACCGCCATGCCGGCACTCTCGTGCCGGGCAGCGGCGACCATCACCGCCACGGCGGACGAGGCCAGCCGGGTCATCAGCGAGTCCGCGTGGCTGGTGAGGATGATCGGCACTTTCGCGCCGAGCACGATGCCGGCCGCGTCAGCACCGGCGAGGAAGGATAGGCTCTTGGCGAGCATGTTGCCTGCTGCGAGATCGGGGACCACGAGCACATTGGCACGGCCGGCCACCGGTGACTTGATCTTCGTGATGGCTACCGATTCCAGGCTGATGGCGTTGTCGAGCGCCAATGGACCATCGAGGATTGGTCGTTGGCTGGCTGCTGGTGTCAGTCGGGTTGCTCGCTGGCGCCGAACACGGGCCAGCGTCGCTCAGCTCGCTTCGAGGTGCAGCCGGCAAAGGCGAACGCTGAAGTCGTCCGGGTCGTTGCTGATCGTGAAACCGAGGCTGGCCGCGAGCCGCAGCATCGGCTGGTTGGCGGCGAGTACGAAGCCTTCCATCTCGTGCAGCCCGCGTCGTCTGGCCGCATCGATCAGCGCGGTCATCAGCACCCGCCCGAGGCCGGTGCGGCCGTGGTCGGCGGCAACGGTGATGGCGAACTCGCAGCGCGATGGATCGTTCCCGATCATGGCGATGCAGGTTCCCACGATGTCGATCCCGTCGGCCGCCGGAACCGTCGCCACGATGCCGATCCCATGCTCCGGGATCGTGGCGAGCGCCTTGCGCAGCCGCTCGACATTCGGCTCACTCACGGTGCGCATGAAGCGCATGTAGCGGGCATCCGGGCTCATGCGCGCGAAGGTCTGCAGGAGTTCAGACTCGTCGGAGGGGCTGATGGCACGCAGATGAACGCTGCGCCCGTCAGGCAGGGTGGCGTCGAAGGGGACGAAAGTGTCGTTCATCGTCGCAAGCACCATGTCTGCGCGAAAAGGTTGCGGCTATCGGTCGCGTGCTCATCCGGTCGGACGTGGTCGCTAGGCAAGGCGTCGCGAATGATCATTGGCGCGGTTTTTTGCCGGCGGATGGTTCAGCGGGCTGCGCCCGTAACGATGGCGCCAGAGGGCTTTCCTGCTGCCCGGCGGTGGCTTGTCGCGCTCTGGTGTACCAGGCGATGAAGTCGCCGACGGCGAGTGGCGGCGAGAAGTGGTAGCCCTGACCCCATTGCACGCCCGCGGCGCGCAGCGCCTGCAACTGGGCGTCGGTCTCGATGCCTTCGGCGACGACGACCAGATCGCTGGCCTGCAGGAGTCCGGCCAGGCTGCGCAACCAGTCCGGGTGCGGGCACTCGGCGGTAACCTGGGCGGTCAGCAAGCGGTCAAGCTTGATGATATGGAAGTCGCAGCGCGAAATGAGCGCCAGATTGGTGCCGCTCATCGTCACGTCGTCGAGGGCCAGCTGGATGCCGCCGTGATACATGCTGTTCAGGGCCATCAAACCGAGTTGGTCGGGAATTCCGCGCTCGGTCACTTCGAGAATCAGCTGCGAGCGAAACTCGCCGAGACCGGACTTGACGGCTGCGTACTCGAGGCCGCCGCGACCGAGGATTTCGGGCGGTACATTGAGGCTGAGGTGTGCCTCGGGGTGTGCGCGTAGCCAGCCACCGACTTCCACGGCCAGGGTGTCGATCAGCCAGTAGGTGATCAGCCCGGAGAGCGGGGTATTCTCCGCGCGCGGGATGAAATCGTCGGGAAGAACGACGGCGCCGTCAGGGCGCCGCCAGCGGATGAGCGCCTCCGCCCCCAGGCAGGTCTGATCGCCGAGGGAAACGATGGGCAGGTACTCGATGAAGAACTCCCCCTTGTTCAGGCCATCGCGAATCGCGTTCAGCTCGGTCGAAGGTAGCGTCATGCGCTGACGGTCCTGGCAGGGGTAATGTTCAGGCGGTGGCCTGGCGGCGATCAGCTTTCGTCCACTTCAACGGGGTGCTGGCTCTCGTAGTCGCGGCCGTAGAGGCTGGTCAGATCGGACAGGCGTTCGGCGTGCCATGCCTTGACCTGATCCCAGCGATAACGCCATTCCCACGATCCTTCGCCGACACTCGGCTGGTTCATGCGGTGCGCGGTATCGAGGGCCAGCGCATCCTGCATCGGTATGACGCAGAACTGGGCGACCGAGGAAAAAGCGAGGCGGATCAGATACCAGCACAGTTCTTCGCTGCTCTCACTGCCCACGCCGAGATAGGCGTGCACGCGGTCCTTCTCCTTCTGTTCGAGCGATTCCCACCAGCCGCAGGTGGTGTCGTTGTCGTGCGTGCCGGTGTAGACGACGGTATTGGCGTCGTAATTGTGCGGCAGATACGGGTTCCTTGCGTCGTCACCGAAGGCGAAGTGGAGGATGCGCATGCCCGGCAGGCCGACGTCCTGGCGCAGCTTTCTGACTTTATCGGTGATGATGCCGAGGTCTTCGGCGATGATCTTCAGCCTGCCGTTCTCGTCGGCCAACTCGCGACGCATGGCGGCGAATACCGCTTCGCCTGGCGCCGGTTGCCAGACGCCGTCGATCGCCGTTTCGGCGGCGGCCGGGATTTCCCAGTAGGATTCGAAGCCGCGGAAATGATCGATGCGCACGATGTCGCACAGCTTCATCGTCTGCCGCATGCGTTCAATCCACCAGCGATAGCCCTCGGCAGCATGCGCCGACCAGAGGTAGAGCGGGTTGCCCCAGCGCTGCCCGGTTTCGCTGAAGTAGTCCGGCGGTACGCCGGCGACGACGCGCGGATGACCGCTCTTGTCGAGGTCGAAGAGCCCCGGATTGGCCCAAACATCGGCGCTGTGCCCGGCGACGAAGATCGGCAGGTCGCCTACGATCTCGACGCGATTGGCGTTGGCGTAGGCCTTGAGCTTCGCCCACTGCGTGAAAAAGCACCACTGCGAGAATTTCCAGAAGTTGATCTCTTCGCCGTGCGTGACTTCCGCTTCGCGTAGTGCAGCCGCTTCGCGGTGCGCGAGCGCTGCCGGCCACTCCTGCCACAGGGTGCCATTTTCGCCCTGGTGGGCGATATCCAGGGCCATGAACAGTGCGTAGTCGTCGAGCCAGGCGCGCGAATCGGCGCAGAACTTCTGGTATGCCGCGTGCTCGCGCGTCTTGCTGCTGGCGAAGAAGCGGCCGGCGGCACGCCGCAACTGGCCCATCCTGAAGGGCCGTACGCCAGCGTAATCGATGCGCTGCTCGGGAAAAGCCGGCGCTTCGGCGAGGTCGGCTTCGCTTAGCCAGCCCGCTTCGTGCAGGCTTTCGAGGTTGATCAGCAGTTCGTTGCCGGCGAAAGCCGACGGGCTGGAATAGGGCGAGTTGCCCGGCCCGAGGCCGGTCAGCGGCAGCAGTTGCCATAAAGTCTGCCCACCGGCGACCAGCCAGTCGACGAAGTGAAAAGCAGCGGCGCCAAGGTCGCCTGAACCGTGCGCTCCGGGGAGAGACGTCGGGTGCAGGAGAATGCCGCTTTGGCGGGGAGGTGAGTTCATCCGGGTCCTTTTTTTCTAGGCGAGGGCCGTCGCGCCCGGGTGAGCGAGCAAAGACGGCTATTGGGTGCGTTGGTCAGTGGCGCGGTCTTCTGGCGGCCGAGACGGGCAGAAAAGACGATGATCAATCGGGCAGTCGGGTAATCTTGTTGCCCTGCAGGCCAATGCCGGCCATCAGCCCGGTCTGGCCAAAGATCAGCGCGTAGATGTCGTCCTTGGCCGTCGTCGAGGTCAGTGATTTGGCCATGCCCTGGTCGACGACCACAATGGAGGGGCCGACGCCGACTTCGAAGCCTTCGTTCTCGCCGAGGGCATTGAGCGCGCGGTCGTTCATGAAGAACATGGCATAGCCGTACTGCTGCGCTCCAGCTTGCAGTCCATACGATGCGCCGGACGTGTTGTAGTAGCCAGTGGCTTTGCCGTCTCTGAAAAGCACGCCGTCTCCGTATTGCCCACCGACGATGAGGCCAGCCTTGGTGATCTTCGGAAAAACGAGGACGGCGACCGCGTCCCTGGACAAGCCCTTGGCGACGGGTTGCTTGGCGATCAGCTTCTGATAGGCCTTGCGCGCGTCTCGTTCAAGTGCCGAATGGTCTGCCGCGAGGGCGGTCGTTGAGGCCAGCATCGCGGTCATGGCGGCAAGCAGCAACCAGCGGCAGGATGACGAGAATTGCGAAAAAAATGTCCTGTTCATGGCGCTATCCCGGGGAAGTGGTTGTGGAAAGTTCGTGCACGCGGCGTGTCGAAGCGTGATGATAAGCCAAAGTCTGCCCTTGCGGCTCGCATTGACGACGCGATCTCATCCCGCCGCCATGGCTTGCCCAAGGCGTTCGCGGTTGCGCAACGATACGCTAGAATGGCTATTCGCGTGCGCCGCCGAGCCAAGCCGCTGTCACCGCGGTTTTCGCGCGAACTTCGACGCGAGCGTAGTTTTTTCGCCGCTGCAACGCCACTGTCCGACCATAACGAGTGCACGACTACATCATGACCGTTTCGATCACCCTTGCCAGCCGTGCCGAAAGCCGGCGCGCCAATCTTCCCTCACCCGCCGTGGCCGCCGTGCCAAAGGCCAGTGCCGCCATGGCGCCGCGTGCGACGCGAGCGGGAGGCTGAGATGGGGAGCGCGATTCTGGTCCTCAATGCCGGTTCATCGAGCCTGAAATTCTCGCTTTTTGACGTCGGCGCTGCGGGCGTCCTCAGCGCCCTCGCCGTCGGCCAGGTCGAGGGACTTGGAACGGCACCGCGCCTCAAGGCCAAGGGCCCCGATGGCCAAGTAATTGTTGATGAACGGCGGAGCACGACGGAAATCGGCAATCACGCGCAGGCATTGCAGGAGATCGCCGCGCTCCTGGGTTCCCACTTCGTCGGAAGGGATCTGGTGGGGGTCGGCCATCGCGTGGTGCACGGTGGTCCGGAGTATTCGGCACCCATGCTGATCACGCCCCAGGCCATGGAAGAGCTCGCGGCTTTCGTGCCGCTGGCACCGCTGCATCAGCCGCACAATCTCGCGGCCATCCGCGCCGTGGAGCAGGCGAGACCCGGCTTGCCGCAAGTCGCCTGCTTCGATACCGCTTTTCATCGCACCCAGAACGAGGTCGGGCAGCTCTATGGTTTGCCCTACGAGTTCTACGAACGGGGTATCCGACGTTACGGTTTCCATGGCCTGTCGTACGAGTACATCGCTGCGACCCTTCCCGAGGTCGCTCCGGAAATCGCCGGCGGGCGTGTCGTAGTCGCCCATCTCGGCAGCGGCGCCAGCATGTGCGCGATGCACAACGGCCGCAGCGTCGGCAGTTCGATGGGCTTTACCGCGCTCGACGGGCTGATGATGGGTACGCGACCGGGCAACCTGGATCCGGGCATCGTCCTCTATCTATTGCAGCAGGAAGGCATGAGCGCGAAAGAGGTCGAGGATCTGCTCTACAAGCGTTCCGGTCTGCTTGGCCTGTCCGGTATCGGCAACGACATGCGCGTCCTGCAGGAGAGTGACTCGCCGCGCGCTCGGCTGGCGATTGATCACTTTGTCTATCGCATCAGCCGCGAACTCGGTGGGCTGGCGGCCGTACTCGGCGGCCTCGACGCTCTCGTGTTCACCGCCGGCATTGGCGAAAACAGCGCTCTGATTCGCCAACTGGTTTGCCAACAGGCGCAATGGCTGGGCATCGACCTCGACCCGCTGGCCAACGAACAGATCGTTGCGCGCATCAGCAGCGTCGGCAGCAAGGTTTCCGCGTGGGTGGTGCCGACCAACGAGGAATTGATGATTGCGCGTCACACGCGGCAGCTGCTCGGGCTGTAATCACGGCCGCAAGCCAGCGGGTGCCGGGCGCTGCGAGAGCCGTCCGGGTGGCGATACCTAGTGCGTCGCCGGGACCACGACGGCCGCGTGTTCTGGTGCGTCGGGTGGCAGCGCTTCGTTGCTGCGCGCGTAGCGTTCGATGCCCGGCTTGGCACTCAGACCATGCGCGACGATGCTCATCAGCACGGTGGCCATGACCGCCAGACGGATGGTGGTTTCGCCGGGCAGGTTGGGCTGCTGCTCCAGGTACACTAGGCCCAGCACGATCGACGCCAGGCCGCGCGGGCCGAACCAGCCGAGGAAAAGTATGGTCGCTCGACTGAGTCCGATGCCGGTAACCGCGACGCTTACGGGCAGCATGCGTACCAGCGTCAGGCTGAGCAGCGCATAGAGGATGATGGCCGGCGTGAAATCGTGCCAGTTGCGCGCAAAAAGCAGCCCGAACAGGAAGAAGACGAAGAAGTTGAAGAGTTGGCCCCAGCCTTCGGTGAATTCGACGCTGTGCCGTCCGACCTTCGGGAAGCCGACCTGCGCCGCCAGTCCCGCGACGAAGGCGGCGATGAACATGCTTGCGCCGGACTCCTCGGCGGCAAGTATGCACAGCAGCGGCATTGCCACCACGCCAAGCTGGCCAAGCTCCGGCGACATCCACTGTCGGCGCTGCGCGAGTCCCATGAGCAGGCCGCCGCCCAGCCCGATCACCAGCCCGATGGCCGTTCCGTAGCCGATCTGTTCGACGAGAAAACGCGCGAGTACGCCACGCGTACCCGCGCCTTCCTCGACCGCTGCGGCGAGGGCGATGAAGAGCATGAGGAAGGGGACGGCCAGTCCGTCGTTGAGCCCGGCCTCGACATTCAGTGCCTGGCGTATGCGCGCCGGTACCTGCGGGCTGTTGACGATGACCTGCCCCAGGCCGGCGTCGGTCGGCGCGAGGATCGCCGCCAGGATGCCGGCCTCCCACCACGAGAGGCCGGTGAAGCATGCCATCGCTGCCACCGCCCCGAGCAGGATGGTGAACAGCATGCCGACGCTGAGCAGGCGCGCCGGCAGCTTGTGGTTGTCCTGCAAGGCACGCCGGCTGATGTGTGATGCGTCGGTAAACAGGGTCATTACCAGCCCTACTTCCGCGATCAAGAGGAGGGCCTTGCGGTCGAGGGACAGTTCCCTGGACGCTTCGGGGAAGAGCAGCATCAGCGCGCCGGCGGCGGTGAAGAGTATTGGCGCGGTGATCAGCGTGCTCGCCAGCTTGCGCGATATCAGACTGTAGCTGAAGACCAGGACGATGAAGGCAGCGGCGATCGACATGTGGGCGTATTGTCGAGGCGAACAGCCATCAAGCGGGCGCTGACGGTCTGCACGCGACGTAAAACGGGATTCATTCTGATCTGCCCGTTCGTGGCCGTCAAGCAGCGATTGGCATTCATTTGTCACGCTCCGCGCCGGGCCGGAAGCGCTTCTCCGCTCAGCGGTGCACGCTCGTTTTGGCGGCGGCACTGAGGCCGCACGGGGTCAGTCAGGCGGCGCGTCGTGTGCAGCACGCCTGCGCACGCTGGACGAGGATGCGGAAATCATCATGGTCGAACGCGGGCAGCCTTGGCGACGGCTACCGCTACGGCAATCAGCGGCCTTGGCGACCAACACCGATCCTGCGTTTGCCCTTGCCGAACAAGGCGGGGAGGGTCGCTCGTCCACGCGATTGACCGCGATTCATCGACGCCCATATACTGCTTTCAAAATCGTGGGCTTGCGGATCCCCTTGGCGTGGCGCATGCCTGCCGGACGGCCGGGATCTCTGAGGTGGAGGGAAGGTGCCTGAGGGCACGCTTTCTTCTTCCGTTCGCTATCGGGAGGGCTGGCGTCAAGGTGGTGGTTTGGCGGTTTCCCCGCTCCTGCAAGAGAGGCGGGGTACGTCCCCTCGCAGCGTGCCAATTACTCGGAGAACACAAGATGTTCAAGAATATTCTCATTCCCACCGATGGTTCGGCGGTGTCACGCAAGGCCATCAAGGCGGGCATCAAGCTGGCGCAGGCGCTCGGCGCGAAGGTCACCGGTTACTACGGGATCGTGATGTTGCCGCCGTCGGTCTACGGCGACGGCGATCTCATCGAGAAGGATGTGGTGAAAACGCTTGACCGGCTGGCCCGGGCCACGGGCGAGAAGTACCTCGACGAGATCGCTCAGGCCGCTGCGGCGGCCGGGGTCGAGTACACGGGGCTGATCAGCAAGCCGGCGTCGGCGTACGAGGGGATCATCGAGGCAACGAAGAAGAAGCGCTGCGACGCTGTCTTCATGGCCTCGCGCGGGCGCAGCGAATTCAAGAAGCTGCTCCTCGGCAGCGTCACGCACAAGGTGCTGTCACACTCAACGGTGCCGGTGATCGTCTACCGCTAACGGCGACGATCCGACGCGGAGGCTGCCTCGTCGCGGCAGCGTTTGCGTCCACGCCTGGGCGTCGGATGACCTCAGCCTGCCGGAGCGCTTTTCCCCCTGGCTCGAAGCCCGATCGTAGCTAATTCGTACCTAATCGTAGGCCTTGTCGTTGGGCGACTTGTACAGCTTCTTGAGCGCATACGAGAGGGCGAAGTTGAGGTTCAGGCCCTGCGGCGGGATCGGCTGCAGGAACCACCTGGCGTAGAGCTTCTCCGCTTCGCCCGAGGTCATCACCTTGGCCAGCGCCTCATCGACGACTTTCTTGAACGCCGGGTCATCCTTGCGCAACATGCAGCCGTAGGCTTCATACGATTGCGGCGTTCCGACCACCGCCCAGTCGCGGGTGTTCCTGGCTTTTGCCAGTTCCCCGTAGAGCAGCACCTCGTCCATTACAAAGGCCGCCGCACGGCCGCTTTCCAGGGTCAGGAACGCTTCCCCGTGATCCTTTGCGCTGATGATCTTCATCTTCATGTTGCTGCTTTCGTTCATCTTGCGCAGCAGGCTTTCGGACGTCGTGCCGGCCGTGGTCACGACAGTCTTGCCGGCCAGGTCGGGGAAATCCTTGATCGCCGAGCTGGTCCTGGTCATCAGACGGGTCCCGACGACGAAGATGCTGTTCGAGAAGGCGACCTGTTTCTGCCGTTCGGTGGTGTTCGTCGTTGAACCGCATTCCAGGTCGACCGATCCGTTCTGGACGAGCGTGATGCGATTCTCGGAGGTGACCGGCAGCAGCTTGATGTCGAGCTTGGCGAGCTTCAATTCGGCCTTGATTGCCGCCACCGCCTTGAGCATCATGTCCTGCGAGTAGCCGACTACCTGTTGCTTGTCGCCGTAGTAGGAGAAGGGGATCGACGACTCGCGATGGCCGAGCGTGATGACTCCGCTATCCTTGATTTTCTTCAGCGTCCCGGTCAATTCCTGCGCCAGGACCGGCGCCGACATCAGGGAAGTGGCAAGCGTTGCAGCAATGGCGAAGCGCCGCGAAATGGTGAACATCGTCTCTGTCTCCTTTACTATCGGAAAATTGGTCGCCGTTGGTCGGGACGACGGCGGCGAGCGTGTGCAGAGCGTCCCGCGGTGTCCCGGCTAGCCGACCCAGAGAATCCACGGGGTGCCAATGACCAGAAACACCAGGGTGCAGAAACCGGTTGTCGCCAAGCCCAGGCGATAGAGTTCGCTCTGCTTGAGATAGCCGCTGGCGACGAAGATGATGTTCTGGCTGCCGCCTTGCGGGGTGATCACCGAAAAGTAGCTGCTCGCAAAGAGGAGCGCATAGGCCATCAGGGCGACCGGAACACCTGACTTCACCCCGACGTCGAGAAACACCCCGAGCAGTGCCAGAACCTGCGCATTCTGACTGACGAAACCGAAGTGCAGCAAGACATAGATGACCAGCAAGGCGACGTAGGCGACCGGCCAGGCGAGGCCTTCGAGCCCGACGGCCAGGCGCTCGCCGACGTAGCCCATGAAGCCCATTTCGTTGAGTTGCCCGCTCATGCCAAAAAGCACCGCCAGCCAGATGAAAGTAACCAGTGTGCCGCCCTGCTTGCTCATGTCATCCATGGTCAGAACGCCGGTGATCATCAGCGTGGCCAGACCGGCGAGGGCAATTGCCGTCAGGTTCAGCTTGTAGGGAGCGGCCAGAATCCAGCCGGTGACCATGATTGCGAAGGTGATCGCCGTGATCCACTCGTGGCGTGACATCGGTCCCATGGCCTGCAGTTCCTTGCGCGCGTGCTCTGGCGCGTCCGGGGTGCTGGTAATTCCGGGCGGGAAAAGACGATAGAGCAGCAGCGGCAGAAGGGCGATCACCAGCAGACACGGCACGGAGGAGGCGAGCAGCCACGAGCCAAAGTCGATTTTAAGCCCCTGTTCGGCGGCCAGCGACGCTCCGACCGGATTGCCCGAGGTGGCGGTGAACCACAGCGCCGACGTGATGGCCAGGCTGGCCATGCCGCAGAACATCAGGTAGCCGCCGAGGCGGCGCTTGTTCTCGTCATCGGGGGTCGAGCCGCTGTTCTGCGCTAGCGCCAGGATGATCGGGAAAAGGACGCCTCCGCGCGCGGTATTGCTCGGGAAGCCGGGAGCAATGAGGGTATCGGTGATGAAGATGCTGTACGCCAGGCCGAGGGTAGATTTCCCGAATACCGTGATCACCCGCAGACTGATCCGCTTGCCGAGTCCGCTTTTGACCACCGCCTGTGAAACCAGGAAAGCCGTCACCACCAGAAGGACGATGGCGTTGGCGAAGGCGCCGTAGGCCTTGGCCGGAGTCAGCGTGTTGGTCAGCACCACGATGGAACAGGCGAGCAGGGCCGAGGTGAACAGCGGGAAAACATTGAGGACCACGGAGGTGATCGCCGAGGCGAAGATGGCAAAGAGGTGCCAGGCCTCAACGGTCAGCCCTTCCGGAACCGGCGCGAACCAGAGGCCAAAGAAGAGGATCAGCAGACCCGCCAACTTCACGATCTTTCCCGTTCCGAAAGCGGCTGTACTCATTTTTGACCTCCTGCAGGGGTGGGAGCAACCGCATGGGGCGAGCCGAGGCGGGCCCAGCCATTCAGACCGACGACCCGACCGGTCAGTTCGTTGCCTTCGATAGCGCCGAGGCGCTTCCATTTGAAGTTGTATTCACCGCTTATCCCGGCGTAGCGACCGGTACCGCCTATAAATTTTCCTTCGATCAGCTGGCCGGGGCCAAGGCCTTCGCCGCTCAACTCGCTGAAGACTTTTTCGCCATGCTCATCAGTCCATACGCTGCGCCCCTGCATGCCGGTGGTGGTGTCGGAAAAGGCGATGACCTGGGCTTGAAAACCGCGATTTATTCGCTCCTTGCCGCTCAGTAACAGCGACCCGCTGAGCTGGAAGACGCTGGCCTGCTGGCCCGGTCCGAGGTCTAGCGCATGGCGAATGCCAATGGTGGTCCAGGTGCCGGTGAAGGTGCGCTTGTCGTCTGTCGCCATCGGCGCCGCAGTCGTCGCAGTCGTCGCAGTCGTCGCAGTCATCGTAGGCGTAGTCGTGGCTGTGGTCGCAGTTGCCGCAGGCGGAGCGTCCGCCTGGCCACAGGCTGTTACCAGGAGAATGCTGAGCAAGGCGATACTTCGCCAGCAATGGCGTGTCGATGATTCGCCGGTTGAACGCATGATCGTCCCTCCTATGGAAAAAAGAAGCGGCAAAAGGCAAGCCTTCGCTCCGCCAAGACGTCGGCAGGTGGCCCCGCACCTTCGGGACTCTGGATTCGAGATTAGCACTTTGCTTTGTGCACGGCGAAGTTTTCTTGCGCCGCCCTTGACTGCGTCGAGGAGGTGCTGATGTCGTAATATGCGGTCATCGCAGTGACGGAGTGAAATGCCATGGGTATTCTCGACTGGTTCAAGAACCGACCGGCTCAATTCGACCCCGACCGCGTGTCTGACGAGATGATTCGTGGGGCAGTGGACAAGGCGATCACCTTGACCAACCCGCGTCTCAAGCTGCTGCCGCACTGCCACAAGCGCCTGACGCCGTCCGTCGAGACGACCATCGAATTTCTGCGTGCGCTGGTCCAGTTGCTGCCGGCCGCGCGACCGCTTTCGTCGGTCGTCTGGGCTCGTGATCCGGCTTTGCGGGCGTTCTTTGTCTCGCCGTCCGATATTCCGGCCGTGCTTGGCAGTTCGGACAATCTGCGCACGCTGTTCGACAAGTTTCCGGAGCTTGACGAAGCCTATCTCGTCCTCGGCATGGCGCTCAAGGAACAGCGGGTCTTCGGAATGGCGCTGCACGGAGGAATGGTGCGGCGCGACGTGGCTCAGACCAGTATCAGCTTCTCTGATCACCGGGCACGCTTCTGCGGTGGCGACGATTCGCGCCTGCGCCGCATCGTGGGGGTCGGGGTTTACGAGTATCTGCTTGCCCAGGCCTTGTCGGAGATCGGCGAGGAGCGTGTCGAAAGGCAGGAACTGCAGGCAAGTCGTTCGCTGATCCGGGCACGCCTGAGATTGCTTCAGCAACACGGTCCGGGCCTGGGGTCGATGTTCGGTGACGCTCCGGCCGCAGCCAGCGAGCAGGCCAGGCTGCAGGCTCAGCTGCTGGAGAACGAGCGACAACTGGAGGTGATGGGGGGCAGTGAGTCGGTACTGGAAGCGGAACTCGACTGCCTGAAGGCGCTACTTGACAACCCGCAGCGTTACCTGCGCGTCGAGCCGCGGCACTTGCGGCTCAGCAAGATGAACGTCGTGCTCGATGGAGCGAGTACGGATACTGCTGCTGACGTCGATTTTTGCTTTGCGGAGCTGCGCGGCTCGCCGCCAATGCGGAGAGCCTTCGTCCTGGCGCGCGTCGCGCGCAGCGAAGTACCCGCGCCGCAGACGATCGATTTTGCCGATGCGAGCCGTTACCTCTGACGGGTAGAGCGTCCCCGAGGGGCCTGTGTGCCGGTGGGCAGCGAAAACACGGAGCCGGTTTCCGGGTCGGGAACCGGCCGCCGAGCGATGCTTCAGAACACTTCCGCAACGTTCGTTGCCGATTTGGATTTCTTGCTCGTCGGTTTCTCCTGATGGGTGGCAGTGGGTCGGTTGTACCCGGGGTCAATGCCGCAAGAGCGGCTGGCGCCGGGAACGGCCTGGCGATCGGGGATTGTTCGAGGTCCAGGCATCATGGCAGTGTCACCAGTGGCCGGCCTAGCGAGTCGTGGGGCCCGGATCGTGCGCAGCATCGCTGGCGGTTACCGCATCGGCCACTCCTGCAGCCTCGTTCACCCAGCCGCCGCCCATTGCCAGGTAGAGGTTGATCATCGCCTGGAACTGCGTCTGCTGCGTCTGCGTGTATTGCAGCTGAACGTTGAACAGGCTGCGCTCGGCGTCGAGCACCTCGATGTAGCTGGTGTAGCCGTTGTCGTAGCGCAGCCGGGCGGTCGCTGAATACTGCTGCAGCGCTTGCACCTGCTGCTTCTGAGCGCGCAGCTGTTGGCGTGTGCGGTCCTGGTTGATCAGTGCGTCGTTGACCTCCCGAAAAGCCTCCTGGATCGCTCGCTGGTAGGCGAACAGCGCTTGCTGCTGTGCCGCCTCGGCTTCCTGTACCTGACCGGCAATGGCGCCGGCCGTGAAAATAGGCATGGTGATCGGCGCCGAGTATTGCCAGACCTTCGATTGGCTGTTGAATAGCTGGCTCAGTCCGTTGCTGGCATAGCCGAGGAGACCGGTCAGCGAGATGGTGGGGAAGTAGGCGGCTTTGGCGGCGCCGATCAGCGCATTGGCGGCGATCAGTTTCTGCTCGGCCAACTGGATGTCGGGCCGGCGCTCGAGTAGATCGGAGGGCAGGCCGGCGGGGATCGTCGGCAGCGTGAGTTGATCGATGTTCTTGCCACGGGCGATGGGCCCGGGATTGCGACCGAGCAAGACGCTGAGGCCGTTCTCCTGCTGGGCGATCGCCTTTTCGATCGGCGGGATGCTGGCAAGCGCTTCATCGTACTGCGACTTGTTCTGGCTCAGTTCGAGCGTCGAGATGACGCCGCCCAGGTAGCGCTCCTGGAAGACGTCGTAGGACTCGCCGCGGCTTCTTGCCGTCGCCTGCGCAATTTCCAGCTGGCGATCGAGGTCGCGAAGGTTGATGTAGGCGGCGGCGACGCGACCGACCAGCGACAGAATCACCGCCCGGCGGGCATCTTCGCTGGCCAGCAACTGTGCCTTGGCGGCTTCGTTGAGGCGGCGGATTCGCCCCCAGATATCGATTTCCCAGCTTGCGGCGATCACCGCCTGGTAGCTGTTGTAAGTGGACGAGCTGCTCGCGCCGGGAAGCGTCGCGCGCTGTCGGCTAGCCTCGTAGCCGGCGCCCACCTGCGGGAAGAGTTCGGCGCGCACGATGCCGTAGCGTCCGGCGAACTCGTCGATGCGCGCGGTGGCGATCAGCAGATCGTGGTTGTTGCGCAAGGCGTTGTTCACCAGATCGTCGAGTACCGGGTCATCGAACTGCTTCCACCAGGCAGTGTTGGCGAGGTCATTCGCGGCCTTGTCGCTGAGGCGCCAGGCGGGCGGTGTCTCGACCTGTGGGCGAAGGTAGTCGGGACCGATCATGCAGCCGCTGGCGAGCAGCGCCAGCAGGGCCGCGAGCAGGGATTTACGCATGATTCTCGCCCTCCTTTCCTGCGCTGGGCGGCGGGAGCATGGCCGCAGGAGCGTGGCCATGCTCGCCAGCATCGTCGTCAGGGTGTTGATAGGGGCCCGTATGGCCCTTGTGCGCCAGCTTCTCGACGACGTAGAAGCACACCGGGACGATGAAGATGGCAATGCAGGTCGCCGCCAGCATGCCGCCGATTACCGCTCCACCCATTACCTGCCGTGAAATCGCACCGGCACCGGTCGACAGGGCCAGCGGCACGAGGCCGAAGATGAAGGCGAAGGAGGTCATCAGGATTGGCCGAAGGCGGAGCTGCGCGCCCTTGAGCGTCGCGTCGGCCAGCGACAGCTCGCCTTTTTCGTACTCCATCTTGGCAAATTCGACGATCAGGATGGCGTTCTTGGCGGCCAGGCCGATGAGCATCACCAGGCCGATCTGTGCATAGATGTTGTTCTCCTGGCCGCGCAGCAGCAGTGCTGCGAAAGCGCCGGCGACGGCGATCGGTGTACCGAGAAGGACCGAAAACGGCAGCGACCAGCTCTCGTATTGTGCTGCCAGGATCAGGAAGACGCAGAGCAGCGAGAAGCCGAAGATGACCATTGGCGAGACCCCCTGCTGTGCGCGCTTCTCCTGGTAGGACATGCCCATGTAGTCGTAGCCCATGTCGCTGGGCATGGTCTGGGCGAACACTTCCTCGAGTGCCTTCATGACCTGATCGGAGCTGTAGCCGGGGGCCGGCGAGGCGTTGATCTGGGCGCTCCGGTAGAGGTTGTAGCGCATCGTGAACTCCGGTCCGGCGATGTTGCGCACCGAGGTCAGCGCCGACAGCGGTACGGGTTGTCCGTCCTTGTTGCGCACATAGAACTGGCCGATGCCGTCGATATTGGTACGGTAATCGCCCTCGGCCTGCAGATAGACCTGCCACTGGCGCCCAAAGCGGTTGAAGTAATTGATGAAGCCGCTACCCAGGAAGCTTTGCAGCGTCTTGTACACATCGTCGATATTGACCCCTTGCTTGAGGACCTTGTCGCGGTCGACGTCGACGAAGAGCTGCGGCACGGTGGGCCGGAATGTGGTCGACACGCTCGCCAGTTCGGGACGCTTTCTGGCCGCTTCGACGAACTTGGTGGTGTTCTCGGCGAGGAAGGCGATGTCCTTTCCTGCGCGGTCCTGGAGGATGAACGTCGCGCCGCCCGAGGTTCCGACGCCGGGAATTGCCGGCGGCGGGAACGAGAAGCCGATGGCCCCGGGAAGGCCGCCGAGCTTCTTCGTCAGCGCCGCCTTGATCGCTTCGTATTGCAGTTCTGGCGTCTTGCGTTGGGCCCATTCCTCGAGGGTGATGAAGAAGAAGGCACTGTAGGTGTTCTGTACCTGGCTGAGCATGTTGTAGCCGATGACCGTCGTCGTGTACTTGACGCCCGGAACCGCCATGATCAGTTCTTCGGCCTGTTTGGCGATTTCCCGGGTGCGCTGCAGGGAAGCCGCGTCGGGGAGCTGGATGCCGGCGTAGACGTAGCCCTGATCTTCATCGGGAAGGAAGCCGACGGGGGTCATCTTGCCGAGGAACCCGGCCGCGACGGCGATGGCAAGGAGAAAGAAAAGGCTGACCGCGCTCTTGCGGATGGCCAGCCGGCAGGTTCCGACGTAGCCGCCGGTCAGCCGGTTGAAGCCGTTGTTGAACCAGTCGTAGAACTTCTGGACCGGGCCCGTTCCCCTGACCTTTGGTTTGAGAAGCAGCGCGCAGAGCGCCGGACTGAGCGTCAGTGCGTTGAACGCGGAAATGATCACCGACAGCGCAATGGTGACCGCAAACTGCTGATAGAGCTGGCCGGTGATACCGGGAATCATCGCTGTCGGTACGAACACCGCCGACAGGATGACGGCGATGGCGATCACCGGCCCGGTGACTTCGTCCATCGCCTTCATCGTCGCCTCCTTGGGCGACAAGCCTTTCTCGATATGGTGCTCGACGGCTTCGACGACGACGATCGCGTCGTCGACGACCAGACCGATGGCCAGGACCAGACCGAACAGCGACAGCGTGTTGATCGAGAATCCGAAGACCGGGAAAAGCATGAAGGTGCCGACCAGCGAGACCGGCACGGCGAGCAGCGGGATCAGCGTCGCGCGCCAGCCTTGCAGGAAGGCGAAGACGACGATGATCACCAGGACGATGGCCTCGAACAGCGTGTGCTGGATGGCGGTGATGCCTTCGGTGACCGAGAGCGTGGTATCGAGGGCGACGACGTAATCGAGGTCAGGAGGAAAACTCTTCTTGATGGTTTCCATCAGTGCCTTGGCGCCGTCTGCCGCTTCGAGAGCGTTTGCGCCGGGCATCTGGTAGAGGGCGATCAGCGTCGCCGCCTTGCCGTTGAGCCGGCCTTCCATGTTGTAGGTCTGGGCGCCGAGTTCGATGCGTGCGACATCGCGAACGCGGACGATCGAGCCGTCCGGGTTGGCGCGCAGCACGACGTTGCCGAACTGCTCTTCATTTTCCAGCCGCCCCTGTGCACGTACCGCGTAGGTGAATTCCTGCCCCGCCGGGGCCGGTTCGGCACCGACCGTTCCCGCCGGATTGACGGTGTTCTGCGCTTTGACCGCGTTGATGATTTCGGGAATGGTGATGTTCAGCTTGGCCAGCTGGTCGGGCTTGACCCACAGGCGCATGGCATACTGGCCGGCACCGAAGACGGTGACGCTGGCGATGCCCTTGACGCGCGTCATCTGGTCGTTGATGTTGATGAACGCGTAGTTGGAAAGGAAGACGCCGTCGTAGGTGTCGTTCGGCGAGTAGAGCGCGAACATCACCAGCGGCGAGGCGGTCGACTTCTGCACAGTGACGCCGAAGTTGCGCACGTCCGCCGGCAGTTGCGAGTCGGCTTGGTTTGACCGCATCTGGGTCAGAATCTGGTCGGTGTTGACGTCGGTGGCAATGTCGAAGTTGACGGTGAGCGACGCCTGGCCGTTGTTGGCGTTGATCGAGTACATGTAGTTCATGTTGTCCACGCCCGACATCTGCTGCTCGATCGGGGTGGATACCGCCTGTTCGACGGTCAGCGCGTCGGCGCCGGTGTAGGTGGCGTTGACCTTGATCTCCGGTGGCACGATATTCGGGAACTGCGCAACGGGAAGTCCAGCCATGGCGACCAGACCGATCAAGGTCATCAGGATCGAGAGGACCATGGCGACGATTGGCCGATTGATGAAGAACTTGGCCATGGCCGCTTACCCCTTGCTTTCGGGCGCAGGCGCCGCGGGTTTGTCCCCTGACGTGGCCGCCTTGCCGGCAGCCGGCGGCGCCGGCTCGAAGGCCTTCGGATTGACCATGCTCCCGTCCTTGACCTTCTGGGTGCCTTCGGCGATCACCTTTTCGCCAGCCTGCAGGCCACTGGCGATGATCCAGTCCGAACCGATTCGCTCGCCAACCGTTACCGGACGAATGGCGACCTTGTTGTCGGCGCCGACGACGGCCAGCAGGTATTTGCCCTGAATTTCGGTGACCGCTCGCTGCGGCACCAGCAGCGCTCCTTTCTGGACCGACATCGTCGCCCTGATGCGGCCGTACTGGCCGGGGCGGAGCAGTCGGTCAGGGTTCGGGAAGAGGGCGGCACCTTTGAAGGTGCCGGTTGTCGGGTCGACCTGGCGGTCGAGGAGCGAGAACTCACCTTTGTGCGGGTACGCCGAGCCGTCTACCAGGATCAGCTCGAGGGGTACCACCTGGCGTTTTCCGTCGTTGGCGATGACCGCTCTGGCAAGGGGAAGATACTCGCGCTCGCTGATATTGAAATACACCTTGATCGGATCGACGGTCGAGACCGTGGTCAGCTCCGTTGCCACGCTCGGGCTAAGCAGGTCGCCGATCTGAGCCTTGGCGATGCCGGCAATGCCGTCGATGGGGGACGTGATGCGGGTGAAGCTGAGGTTCAGTTTGGCGGTCTGCAGCGACGCCTCGGCGGCCTCGAGCGAGGCCTTGGCCGACAACTCGGCGCCGGTGGTATCGTCCAGATCCTTCTGGCTGAGGGCGTTCTTGGCAGCCAGAGGCTTGACCCGCGCCAGATTCGCCTTGGCCGTCTGGTAGAGAGCCCTTTGTTGGGCACGCATCCCCTGCGCCTGATCGACCGCTGCTTCGAAAGTGCGCGGGTCGATCTGGAAAAGCAACTGCCCCTTCTTGACCCAGTCGCCTTCGGTGTAGTTCTGCTTGATCAGGTAGCCGGTGACCTGTGGACGGATGACGGCATTGACATCGCCGTCCAGCGAGCCGATCCACTCCCGGTAGATCGGGACGTCCTTCTGGGTCGCGGTAGCCACTTCAACGGTCGGTGGCGCTGGCGGCGTGGCCTCTTCTTTCTTGCCACAGCCGGCGCTGAGCAGCAGTGCCGCGCTGGCCAGGCCGGCAGCTGTGTAGCCGAGTGCACGACGACGCGCGGACGAAAGGAGGGATGGGGTAAAGGTCATGACGGCTCCTGCGTGGGAACAGTTGGAGTGGTTTGCTGCTGCTCAGGAACTTCCCGAAGTCGACGAGAGTGATCGATACGGCCAGACGCGTCTACTTCTCCTTCCTGTTGGGGGAAAGGGTAAGGGCGCGAGAAAAGCGTCAGTATAAGTGACAAATTATGCCGAATGCGGGCTTGCCAATACGTTCCAGTAGCCTCTTGACATCCGAAGCGTTGGGGGTGGTGGGTAGGGGGGGTTGCCCAGCCAGATGGGGGAGCGAGGAAGCTTTGGTCCAGGTGGCGGTTCGCGAGAGCGTTGGCCAGGCGAGTGCCTGCTTGTTTCGGCCTGGCTTGCTTCGTGCGAGGTTCGGGCCGGCCCTTCTCGAAGCAGGGTTTGTGTACCCTGGCCAAGAGAAACGCCGGCCCTTACCGGTAAGCGCTGTCCGACGACGCGTTTACTTCTGGGTTTCGACCATCACCAGCGGCTCGTCGGCAACGACCACGGACGTGCGCTTGCGGCGTGGCGTGCTGGCCGGCGGCGTTTCGGTCACGTCTTCGGTTTGCGGCGACTGGACCTTGTCGGTGCTCGTTTCGATCATCACCAGCTCACTACGCTGGTCCGCTGCCGGTGCGGCGGGTGCCTGCACGACTGACTCAACGACATCGCTTGCCGCCGGGCTACCGATTGCCGGGGCGGGCTCGGCGTCCGCTGGCACTTCAGCGACGGCGGCCGTTTCGATCACGACTGGCGCTTCGGTTGCGGCTGGCGCCTTGGCCGGCGCGGGTGATTCGGTTGCGTTTGCCGTTGCGACTTCGCTCGCCGCCTGCACCGTAGGCGCTCCGTCCTGGCCTGTGCCTGGGGCCTCGACCAGGGCCGGCGGGGCAACGATGGCAGCGACCTCGGCTGGGCCGGAAATAATCGGCGCAGGCGTTTGTGCAAGCTCGGTAACCAGGGCCGGGGTAGCCGGCGGGGTGGCGACCTCGGCAGTCGTAAGCGGTGGAGTGACGACCTCGGCAGGCGTCTGCGGTGTCGGCTCGGTGACGATCGGCACGCTTGCGGCCTGCTGCTCCTGGGCTGACGCGGGAGCGGTGCCTGTCGCCGGCGCGCCGTTTGCTGACGCTTCAGTACTCAGGAGGTCGAGCTGGTTCTCGGTTTTCTCGCCGCGTTCGCGTCGACCACCACGACGCCCACGGCGACGAGGGGCGCTGCCGTTCTCGCCGGCTGCCTGTTCGGGTGCCGGGCCGTTGGCCTGTTGAGGGGCCGTTGGCGCAAGCGCGTTGCTGACTTCTTCGCCTGGCGCGGTGGTCTGGTCCTTGCGCTCGCCGCGTGCTTCGTTGCGCCCGCGACGGGGCTCGCGCGGTTCTCGCGGTTCGCGCGTTCTCGGGGGTTCCGGGCGGGGCTGCGGCGCGTTCTGTTGCGTCGCCGTTTCGTTCTGCTCGCGAGTGCCGCGCGGTGCAGGCGCTTCACGCGTCTCGTCGCGGCGATTGTTGCGAGCGTTGCCGCGGCGGGGGTCGCGCTGCGGGTCACGCGGCGAGCTGCCGGCGCGAGCCGGTCTTGCCGGTGCGGGTGCCGGTTCGGCTGCCGCCGGTTCAGGCTTGTGCTGGAACCAGGAAATGATTCTGTTCAGGAAGCCGCTTGCCGGGCCGTCCGGCTTCTCGGCCACGGGCGTTGGTAGTTCAGCGCGCATCGGTGCTGGCTGCGCCGCCGTAATGCCCTTGATCGCCGCCTCGGGGCGGGTCGCCCGGGCGTCGGCGATGGCCGTCGCGCTACCGTCGTCAACCGTTGGCATTTCGACCATGCGGTACGAAGGCTGCTGCTGTTCGTCGTTGACCAGTTCGTCCTGGCGAACGCGGACGATGGTGTGCTGTGGCGTTTCCAGGTGCATGTTGGGAATCAGCAGGATACTGACCTTGTGCCGCTGCTCGACTGCCTGGACGTCGGTGCGCTTCTCGTTGAGCAGGAAGGTGGCGACGTCAACAGGTACCTGTGTGTGCACTGCCGCCGTGTTGTCCTTCATCGCCTCTTCTTCGAGGATGCGCAGAATGTGCAGGGCCGCTGATTCGGTACTGCGGATGTGCCCAGTCCCCGAGCAGCGCGGGCAGGCGATGTAGCTGGTTTCGGCGAGTGCCGGGCGCAGGCGCTGGCGCGACAGTTCGAGCAGCCCGAAGCGGCTAATCTTGCCCGTCTGTACGCGCGCACGGTCAAAGCGCAGCGCTTCGCGGACGCGGTTTTCGACGTCACGCTGATTGCGCTGACTTTCCATGTCGATGAAGTCAATGATGATCAGGCCACCGAGATCGCGCAGGCGCAACTGGCGGGCCACTTCTTCTGCGGCTTCGAGGTTGGTCTTCAGCGCGGTTTCTTCGATGTCGGCGCCGCGCGTCGAGCGTCCAGAGTTGACGTCGATCGACACCAGCGCTTCGGTATGGTCGATGACGATGGCGCCACCTGACGGCAGGCTGACCTGACGCGAGTAGGCGGATTCGATCTGATGCTCGATCTGGAAGCGCGAGAAGAGCGGCACGTCGTCGTGATAGCGCTTGATGCGGTTGACCGTCCCGGGCATCACGTGGGCCATGAACTGACCCGCCTGTTCGAATACATCGTCGGTATCGATCAGGATCTCGCCGATATCCGGCTGGAAGTAGTCGCGAATGGCGCGGATCACCAGGCTGCCCTCCTGATAGATCAGGAAGGCTCCCTTCTGCTGTTGAGCGGCGCCCTCGATCGCTTTCCACAGCTGCAACAGGTAGTTGAGATCCCATTGCAGTTCTTCGGCGTTACGGCCGATTGCCGCCGTACGGGCGATCAGGCTCATGCCGGGCGGAACTTCCAGCTGATCCATTACGTCGCGCAGCTCGGCGCGCTCGTTACCCTCGACACGGCGCGAGACGCCGCCGCCGCGGGGATTGTTTGGCATCAGGACCAGATAGCGGCCGGCGAGACTGACGAAGGTCGTCAGCGCCGCTCCTTTGTTGCCGCGCTCGTCCTTGTCGACCTGGACGATCAGCTCCTGGCCTTCGCGAAGCGCTTCCTTGATTGTCGCGCGGCTTGCTTCTACACCGGGCTGGAAGAAGGCGCGGGATACTTCCTTGAACGACAGAAAGCCGTGCCGTTCGGATCCGTAATCGACAAACGCCGCTTCCAGGCTGGGCTCGATGCGGGTAATGACTGCTTTATAAATGTTGCTCTTTTTCTGTTCCTTGGCGGCCGATTCAATGTCCAGATCAATGAGTTTCTGACCGTCGACAATGGCGACACGCAGTTCCTCGGCCTGTGTCGCGTTAAAAAGCATGCGTTTCATAATAAATTGGGCTCCCACGCGCTCTCACGGGGGAATTGCCTGCTCCAGGCAGCGACGGATTAGTTGTTTGGTGGGTTGCTTGAGGGGCTCTCCGATAGGGCAACTAATAGGGCTAGCTCGCCGACTTGCTTAGTCGTCTGGCCTTTGAAATTCAAGGACTCCGGAATCTGCCTGGGGCGGTCCGCAGGTGCTGGGCGCGCGCAGTTCAAGTAGTATCGCTACTTAGTGGTGAGCGTACTTAACCAGGTGAATCGCGTTGAGTGATCTTGCGCAGATTGGCGCAAGCGAGGCGGCTGATGCCTGCCGGAAAGTGCGTCGCAATTGCTTTAGAATCGGCGCCGCTGGACGGTCTCACGGGTCAGCGCCTCTTTCAACTCTAGACGCAAAACGAGAGAAGTATATTCAAAATGGCCGAAGTTAGCAAAAGCTCCGTGATTCAGGAGCTGATCACCGAGAACGAACACGGACAGCGGTTGGACAACCTGCTGCTGAAGAAGTGCAAGGGGGTGCCCAAGAGCCACGTGTACAGGATCGTGCGCAGCGGCGAGGTACGCGTGAACGGGCGGCGGACGGCGGTCTCCTATCGCTTGCAAATCGGCGACGTGGTGCGCATTCCGCCGATGCGCACGGCCCAGGTCGAGCAGGAAGTGGTGGACGGGGCAGCGCTCAAGGCGCAGCTGCCGGTGGTCTATGAAGACGAGGGCTTGCTGATCGTAGACAAGCCGGCGGGTCTTGCCGTGCACGGGGGGAGTGGGGAGAGCTTCGGCGTAATCGAGGCGCTGCGCCGGCAGCGGCCACAGGCACGCTTCCTCGAGCTGGCACACCGTTTGGACCGCGAGACTTCCGGCTTGCTGCTGATCGGAAAGAAGCGTTCAGTGTTGCTGGCTCTGCACGAGATGTTCCGCGCCGGTGCCCGCGGGGGCAGCGAGCGTGGCGCCGACAAACGCTATCAGGTATTGGTCAGCGGGCGCTGGATGGACCCCTTGCGCAACGTCCGCTTGCCCTTGCTCAAGTATCTGTTGCCCTCGGGCGAACGTCGGGTTCGTGTCGCCGAGGGCGGCAAGGCAGCACATACCGTGTTTCGGCTACTGGCGCGCTGGGAGCATTTCAGCCTTCTCGAGGCAGAACTGAAAACGGGGCGGACGCACCAGATCCGCGTTCATCTCGCGCACCTCGGCTTTCCCATCGCTGGTGACGAGAAATACGGCGATTTTGTGCTCAATCGAACGCTGGCCAGGGAAGGTCTCAGGCGCATGTTTCTGCACGCCGCGAAAATGACCATGGCGCATCCGCAGGACGGTCGCGAACTGGTGCTCGAAGCCGCCCTGCCGAGCGCCCTGGCGCAGTTCATTGGCAGCGTTGCAAAAAAGGAGAGGCAGGACTATGGCGAGCAGATTTGAGCTGCTGGTCTTCGACTGGGACGGCACCCTGCTCGATTCGGCCGCGGCCATCGTCGCCGCCATCCAGGCGGCGTGCTCTGACCTGGGCCTGCCAACCCCAGCCGACGAACGGGCACGGCACGTGATCGGGCTCGGTCTGCACGATGCGCTACGCTACGCGGTGCCGAATCTGCCCGAGGAGCGCTATCCCTTGATGGTTGAACGCTATCGCCACCACTATCTCCAGCATGACCACGAGTTGCAGTTGTTCGACGGTGCGGCAGCCTTGATTGGCGAACTTGCCACGGCCGGCTTCCTGCTTGCCGTGGCGACCGGGAAGAGCAGGCTGGGGCTCGATCGCGCCTTGCAAAGCAGTGGCTTGGGCGGCTATTTTCATGCCTCGCGCTGCGCCGACGAGTGCTTTTCCAAGCCGCATCCACAGATGCTCGAGGAGTTGATGGCTGAGTTGTCCGTCGACCCGGAGCGAACGCTGATGATCGGCGATACGACACACGACCTGCTGATGGCAAGGAATGCCGGCGTCGCCTGCCTGGCCGCGGGCTACGGCGCGCACCCGGGAGCGGCGCTGGATGCACTCGGCCCATTGGCTCGCTTGCAGGCGATAGAGGAGGTGGCGCAATGGCTGCGGATGAACGCCTGATCTGCCGGTCTGCCGATTTGATCGACGCTGGCCCTGGCGTTCGTTTCACCGTTCGGGTGCAGGGTGTCGAAGAACCGGCGTTTGCCGTGCGCTTTCGCGGTCGTGTTGCCGCCTACCTCAATCGCTGTGGCCACGTAGCCGTCGAACTGGACTGGCAGCCCGGCGAATTCTTCGATGATTCCAAGCTATACTTGATCTGCGCCACCCATGGCGCGCTGTACGCACCGCAAGACGGTCGCTGTCTGGGCGGCCGCTGTAACGGTAGGGGCCTGACACGGCTACCCATCGAAGAGCGCAATGGCGCCATCTACTACACCCCAAGCGAGCAAGAACCGTGACGAGTCCTGAAAACGAACCCCAATGGGAGCGGCAGTTGTTGGAGAAATTGGCCTTGGCGATGCTGCAGGAGCAGCGAGTGAAACGGCGCTGGGGAATTTTCTTCAAATTGGCTGGCTTGTCCTATCTGGTTGCCGTGCTGGTCCTGCTGGTTGACTGGGGTGATACCGAGACGCTTACCGATGGCCGGCGGCATACGGCGGTCGTGAATCTCAGTGGCACGATCGCCAGCGGCGGTGAAGCCAGCGCCGAGAGCATCACCGAAGCTCTGCGCTTTGCGTTTGGCGACAAAGGAACTGCCGGCGTCGTGCTGCGCGTCAACAGTCCCGGCGGCAGCCCGGTGCAAGCGGGTATTGTCCACGACGAAATTCGTCGCCTGCGCAGCAAGCATCCGCAGATTTCGCTTTACGCAGTGGTCGAAGATCTTTGTGCCTCCGGTGGCTATTACGTGGCTGTGGCAGCGGACCAGATCTTCGTCGACAAGGCCAGCATCGTCGGGTCTATCGGCGTGCTAATGGACGGCTTCGGCTTCACCGGGACGATGGACAAGCTCGGGGTCGAGCGTCGCTTGCTGACGGCCGGGGTGAACAAGGGCTTCCTCGACCCGTTCTCGCCGCAGGATGCGGAGCAGAAACGACACGCACAGGTCTTGCTGGGCGAGATCCACAGTCAGTTCATCGAAGTCGTCCGCAAGGGGCGCGGTACGCGGCTGAAGGAAACGCCGGAGATGTTCACTGGCCTGATGTGGACCGGTACGCAGAGCGTTCAACTGGGGCTGGCAGACGGTTTCGGTACCGTCGGCTCAGTGGCCCGGGACGTGATCAAGGCCGAGCGAATCGTCGACTTCACGCTCAAGGAAAATATCGCTGAACGTTTCGCCAAGCGCCTGCGTGCCGACGCCTCGCTGGGCGTGGGATCTATGCTTGGCGCGATCGGCATGCCGGACTTGCGTTGACACGCAGCGGCTAGGCCTGCAGCAGGAATACCGTCGGGCGGCGATTGATATTCGGTAGCGACTGGCGCTGCCACGCGCCGACCCGGCGGGTGGTGATCTGCTCGCTTTCCAGCGTCAGGTCGGTGGCGATGCAGACGCGCGTCTCGCGGGCGCAGGTCTTGAGTATGGATTCGAGCACTTGCTGGTTGCGGTAAGGCGTTTCGATGAAGATCTGTGTCTGCTGCCCCCGTCGCGATTCCTTCTCCAGTTCGCGTAGGCGCTTTTCTCGCTCGCCAGGCGTGCTCGGTAGGTAGCCGTGAAAGACGAAGCTCTGGCCGCTCAGCCCGGAGCCCATCAAGGCGAGCAGGATCGATGACGGACCAACCATCGGCACGATCTGGATGCCTTCCTGTTGCGCCAGAGCGACCAGTGCGGCTCCCGGGTCGGCGACCGCCGGGCATCCCGCTTCAGAGATCAGACCGACGTCGTTGCCGCTGAGCAGCGGTGCCAGAAGGGCGGTCAGCTCGCTGGCTGGTGTGTGTTCGTTGAGTTCCTGAATCGATATTTGCTGCACAGGCAGGTCGGACGGCAGCAGTTTGAGGAAGGCGCGCCCCGATTTGGCATTCTCGGCAACGAAATGACGAAGTCCCTGTGCGCGGGCCAGTACGGATTGTGGCAGGACCGCAGCGACGGCGGTGGGGCCGAGCGGAACAGGGATCAGATAGAGCCGCCCCGTGTTCATAGATCACCTTAGATTTTATCTGTAATGTGCTGATTATAATATAGAGATGTTCTCTTCTCGCAGCAGATCGCAAAGGGCTATCAGGGGCAGGCCGATCAGCGCGTTGGGGTCTTCGCCGTCGATCCTGGCGATCAAGGCGATTCCCAGCCCTTCCGACTTGGCGCTGCCCGCACAATTGTACGGCTGCTCCTTGCGCAGGTAATTTTCGATTTCATCGTCTGTCAACTCGCGAAAGCTGACCACTGTCTTTACGCCGCGCAGCCGTGCCCGGCCACTGCTGGCGTCCAGGAGGCAGAGGCCGGTAAAGAAATTGACGCTGCGGCCACGCATGGCCCGCAACTGCCGTACGGCGTTGGCGTGGCTTCCCGGTTTACCGAAGACCTGGCCGTCACGGTGCGCTACCTGGTCGCTGCCGATGATCAGGGCGTCGGGAAAAAGCGCGCAGACTGCCCGCGCCTTGGCTTCGGACAGGCGCAAGGCGCTGGCTTCAGGCGCCTCGCCGGACAGTGGCGTTTCGTCGACGGCGGGGTCGGCGCTTTCGAATGGCACGCCGAGGCGAGTCAGTAGTTCGCGTCTGAACGGCGAGGTGGAGGCGAGAATGAGCTGCTTTCCGGGCATCTGAAGGCCGATCGCGGCATGAAATCCAGGGTGCCACCGAAGAAATTGCGAAATAGCCTCTTTTCCGGCGCCGCCGCTTTGACTTCAAAAGCCGAAAATAATATCATGCCGCCCTTATGTCGCGACGCGTGCTCATTGATAGTCTGGCTTTCGGGCTCGAGGAAGGTTCTCTACAGGGCGAAGTGCCCGTGGCGAAGCTGGCACGTTTGACTGACTTGCTGGCGGACTCGACGGGTTGTCTGAGGTATCGGGTCGAAGGTGGTATGGGGTCTTGCGGCCGCTCGCTGCTGGTGCTTCAGGTGGACGGTGTGCTGTCGCTGTGCTGCCAGCGCTGTCTGGAGCCGCTGCTGTACCCGCTGGCGTTGCGTAGTTTGCTCGAATTTGTGGCGAGTGACGGCGATCTGTCGCAGGAGGAGCTGGAGGATGACTCCAGGGACTTTCTTCCGGCCGAGAAGGAGCTTGATGTGCTCGCTCTGATCGAGGATGAAATTCTTCTTGGGCTTCCCTCGGTGCCTCGCCACGACGATTGTGTGCCGCCCGGTGGTGCGCGCGAGTTGACGAAAGAGTCGCCATTTTCAGTTTTGGCCGGCCTCAAGGGCCGGGCTTAGTGAGTTGATTTTAGGAGTTTGTCATGGCTGTTCAACAGAACAAGAAATCCCCGTCCAAGCGCGGCATGCATCGCGCGCACGACTCCCTGGGCAGCCCGCCGCTGGCCGTCGAGCCGACCACCGGCGAAGTGCATTTGCGCCACCACGTCAGCCCATCGGGCCACTATCGCGGCAAGAAAGTCGGCAAGGGCGCGGGCGAGTGATGCCCTTGGATAGGGCAGGCAGGTTCCCGTAATGGGAAGCTGCCTGCCTTTTCTTTCGTCTGTCTTCTGATGACCATTACCGTCGCCATCGACTGCATGGGCGGGGATCACGGCCCTCAAGTCACTGTTCCCGCAGCGCTCGAGTTCGTTCGTGATCAGCGAGACGTGCGTGTGATCCTGGTCGGTCTAGCCGAGCGTATCTGCCCTCTGGTCGGCGACGTGGCCATTGGTCGTGTGGTCATTCATCACGCCAGTGAGGTCGTCGCCATGGACGAGGCGCCGTCGGTGGCGCTGCGCACCAAGAAGGATTCGTCGATGCGCGTGGCGGTCAGTCTGGTCAAAAGCGGCGAGGCCGATGCCTGTGTGTCGGCGGGCAACACCGGCGCCTTGATGGGCATATCCCGTTTCGTGCTCAAGATGCTGCCCGGCATCGATCGACCGGCGATCTGCGGCATTCTGCCGACCATGAACGGGCATACGCATGTGCTTGACCTAGGTGCGAACGTCGATTGCAGCCCTGAACACCTGCTGCAGTTCGGAATCATGGGTGCTTCTCTGGTTTCGGCGGTCGAGCATCGCGATCGACCAACGGTCGGCATCCTGAATATCGGCCAGGAAGAGATCAAGGGTAACGATGTCGTCAAGCGCGCTGCCGAATTGCTCTGGGATTCCGGGCTGAATTTCGTTGGTAATATCGAAGGCGACGGTCTCTACAAGGGACAGGCTGACGTGGTTGTCTGCGATGGCTTTGTGGGCAATGTTGCGTTGAAGTCCTCGGAAGGTCTGGCGCAGTTGCTAGCGACCTTCCTGCGCCAGGAGTTCCGACGCAATCTGTTCACCAAGCTGGCGGCGGTGATCGCCTTGCCGGTGGTCAACCGCTTCAAGAACCGCGTCGACCATCGCAAATACAACGGCGCCACCTTGCTCGGTTTGAAGGGCATTGTCGTCAAGAGTCACGGTTCGGCCGATGCTTTCAGCTTCGGGCAGGCGCTGCAGCGTGCCGCGGAAGAGGCGCGCAGTGGCGTTCTGGCACGGATCAGTGAGCGTGTCGTGCAACAACAACCGCTTCTGGAGATCGCATAGCATGTTCTCCCGCATTACCGGTATCGGCAGCTTTCTGCCGGGTCCGCCGGTCAGCAACGATGATCTCGCGAGTCGGGGTATCGATACCAGCGATGAGTGGATCGTCAGTCGAACCGGAATCAAGTCTCGTCATCTTGCCGCGAACGGCGAGAGCGCCAGCGACCTTGCCCTTGAGGCGAGCCGCCGGGCGCTCCTTGCCGCCGGCCTGGATGCCGCCGATCTGGACTTGATCATTGTCGCGACCTCGACCCCGGACTTCATTTTCCCGAGCACGGCGTGCTTGCTGCAGGGCAAACTGGGCAATCGTGGCGCGACCGCGTTTGATATCCAGGCGGTTTGCAGCGGTTTCGTGTATGGATTGACGGTGGCCGAGAAGTTCATTCGTTCGGGAAGTCATCGACGGGCTCTGGTGGTCGGCGCGGAAGTGTTTTCGCGCATTCTGGATTGGTCTGATCGGGGCACCTGCGTGCTGTTCGGCGATGGTGCCGGGGCGGTCGTGCTCGAAGCTTCGGACAAGCCGGGAATTCTGGCCACAGCCTTGCATGCCGACGGTGCCCATCACGGGATCCTGTCGGTTCCCGGTAGCATCTGCGGTGGCAAGGTGACCGGCGATCCCTTCCTGCGCATGGATGGGCAGGCGGTCTTCAAATTTGCCGTGCGCGTGCTTGCTGAAGTCGCGGACGAGTGTTGCCGGGCTGCCGGCATCGCGCCGTCGGAGATCGACTGGCTGATTCCCCATCAGGCAAACGTTCGCATCCTAGAAGCGACCGCGAAGCGCGTCAAGATGCCGATGGACAAGGTGGTGGTCACCGTCGATCGGCATGGCAATACCTCGGCGGCATCCGTTCCACTGGCCCTCGATGAAGCGGTTCGAGACGGGCGCATCAAGGCGGGCCAGAAAATCATGCTCGAAGGCGTCGGTGGCGGCTTCACCTGGGGCGCCGTGCTCCTCGAACTCTAGAAGAGGGACCGTACAAGATGGGTTTTGCGTTTGTTTTTCCGGGCCAGGGCTCGCAATCGGTCGGGATGATGGCCGCTTATGGCGACTCGCCTGTGCTGCGAGCGACTTTCGACGAAGCATCGGCGGCGCTTTCTCAGGACCTCTGGCAATTGCTGGCCGATGGTCCGAGCGAAGCCTTGGCGCAGACGGTCAACACGCAGCCGGTAATGCTCACTGCCGGTATCGCTATCTATCGTCTGTGGCTCGACCGCGGTGGCAAGTTGCCGACCGTCGTCGCCGGGCACAGCCTTGGCGAATACTCGGCGCTGGTTGCTGCCGGCGTCCTCGCCTTCAAGGACGCTGTACCGCTGGTTCGGCTGCGTGCAGCCGCGATGCAGGAAGCCGTGCCGGTGGGCGCCGGAGCGATGGCTGCCATTCTCGGTCTCGACGACGACAAGATTGCCGAGGCCTGCATCGAGGCAGTCGCCGCGGCAGGCGGCGGCCAGGTCGTCGAACCGGTCAATTTCAATGGCCCGGGACAGACGGTCATCGCCGGCAGCAAGGCTGCGGTCGAGCTTGCCTGCGAAGGCTGCAAGGCGCGTGGCGCCAAGCGTGCGCTGTTGCTGCCGGTTTCGGCGCCGTTTCACTCGTCCCTGATCCGACCGGCAGCCGACAAGTTGGCCGCCCGGCTCGCCGAACTGGACTTCGCCACGCCACAGATTCCGCTGATCAACAATGCCGATGTGGCAATCGAGTCGGATCCAGTCAGGATCAAGGATGCTCTGGTTCGGCAGGCATACTCGCCGGTGCGCTGGGTTGAGACCATCCAGAAAATGGCCGGCATGGACGTGACGACGGTCGCCGAATGTGGGCCGGGCAAGGTTCTGGCAGGCTTGACCAAGCGTTGCGCAGCCACGCTGGCGGGCGTTGCGCTGGCTGATCTGGCGGCTGTCGAAGCCGCCGTCGAAGACCTGGGATAGGCACGATAGGCACGATGGGGATGGCAATGCTTAACGGAGAAGTGGCGCTGGTGACCGGCGCCTCACGCGGCATCGGCGAGGCGATTGCGCTCGAACTGGGGCGGCTTGGCGCCACCGTGATCGGTACGGCAACGACTGGCGAAGGGGCAGCGAGAATCTCCGCGGCTCTGGCGGCTGCCGGCTGCAAGGGGGAGGGCGCTGTCCTCGAGGTCCGCGATGGCGAGCAGATCGAAGCGCTGATAAGGCATGTCGAGCAGACCCACGGTGCGGTCTCGGTGCTGGTCAATAACGCCGGAATTACGCGCGACAACCTGTCGATGCGTCTCAAGGACGACGAGTGGGAAAGCGTGCTCGATACTAACCTGAAAGCGGTTTTCCGCCTTTGCCGGGCAGTGATGCGCGGAATGATGAAGGCCCGGCATGGTCGAATCATCAATGTCACCTCGGTCGTCGGTCATGCCGGCAATCCGGGCCAGGCCAATTACTGCGCTGCCAAGGCCGGCGTCGCCGGCTTGAGCCGCTCACTGGCGCGCGAGTTGGGTAGTCGCAACATCACCGTCAATTGCGTTGCGCCAGGTCTTATCGATACGGACATGACGCGCGCGCTGGACGACAAACAGAAAGCGGTGCTGCTCAGTGGCGTTCCGCTTGGTCGGCTCGGCTCGCCGCAGGAAGTTGCGGCGGCGGTTTCTTTCCTGGCGTCGGCAGGGGCTGCCTACGTTACTGGCACGACAATTCACGTCAACGGCGGCATGTTCACTGGCTGAGACCGCTTGTGGACGAGACAGCGTCCTGTCGGACGGACTGATGATTGGTAAGTTTGGGCCATTTTGCTAGAATGGCGCATTTCTGTTTCACTTATGAACTCTGAGAAGGAGCACTTTTATGGAAAATATTGAGCAGCGTGTCAAGAATATCGTCGCCGAACAACTCGGGGTCAATGAAGCGGACATCAAGAACGAATCGTCGTTCGTCGATGATCTTGGCGCTGATTCGCTCGATACAGTCGAGCTGGTGATGGCTCTGGAAGAAGAGTTCGAGTGCGAGATTCCGGATGACGAAGCCGAGAAGATCACCACCGTTCAGCAGGCCATCGACTACGTGACTTCGCACAAGAAGTAAGTCTCCCGCTCGACGCTACCCACGATCCCTGCGGTCAGGCTCTGCAAAGGGCTCTCCCCGGCAGGGAGCGATGGCGAGCGTTCCCGCTTCCGCACTTTCTACCCTCGGAGCATAAGTTGGCACGTCGCAGAGTCGTTATCACTGGCCTGGGTATTCTTTCTCCGGTTGGCAATTCCGTTGAAACGGCCTGGCAGAACATCATTGCCGGACGCTCTGGCATTGACCGGATCACCCGTTTTGATGTTTCCAGCTTTCCCGTGCAGATTGCCGGCGAAGTGCGCGACTTCGACATTGGCCAGTACCTCTCGGTCAAGGAAGCGCGGCGCATGGACGTTTTCATCCATTACGGTATGGCGGCCGGCATTCAGGCGATCCGCGACGCCGGGCTGGAAGCGCAGCCGGCGCAAGCCGAGCGCGTCGGGGTTTCGATCGGTTCCGGGATTGGCGGGCTGCCGATGATCGAAGGGACCTGCGACGACTTTGCGGCCGGTGGTGTGCGCAAGGTGTCGCCTTTCTTTGTGCCTGGTTCGATCATCAACATGATCTCCGGTAACCTGTCGATCATGTACGGCTACAAGGGCCCCAACATCTCGCTGGTCAGCGCGTGTTCGACGGGGACGCACAGCATCGGCGATGCTGGCCGTCTGATCGAGTACGGCGATGCCGACGTGATGATTGCCGGTGGCGCTGAAGGCTGCCTGTCGAAGCTTGGCCTGGGGGGCTTTTGCGCTCCACGTGCCTTGTCCACGCGCAACGACGATCCGCAGACTGCCAGCCGTCCGTGGGACAGGGACCGTGACGGCTTCGTTCTCAGTGAAGGCGCGGGCGTCGTGGTGCTGGAAGAATACGAGCACGCCAAGGCACGCGGTGCTCGGATTTATTGCGAGCTGGCGGGCTTCGGCATGAGCGCCGATGCCAACCACATCACCGCACCGTGCGAAGACGGTGAGGGCGCGGCGCGTTGCATGACCAATGCCTTGCGTAGCGCGGAGCTGAATGCCGAGGACGTGCAGTACGTCAATGCACACGGTACTTCGACGCCCTTGGGCGACAAGGCGGAGACCATTGCCGTCAAGCGCGCTTTCGGCGAACACGCGAAGAAGCTGGTCGTCAATTCCACCAAGTCGATGACCGGCCATCTTCTCGGCGCTGCGGGCGGCGTCGAGGCGCTGTTTTCGGTGCTTGCGGTCTACCATCAGATTTCGCCGCCGACCATCAACCTCTTCAGTCCCGGAGAGGGTTGCGATCTCGACTATTGCGCCAATGAGGCGCGTCAACTCAAGATCGATGCGGCAATTTCGAACTCCTTCGGCTTCGGCGGTACAAACGCCACCGTCGTCTTCAAGCGGATCTAGGCTCCTGGCGCCCTGACGGGCGGCGTGCGCATGGCATGCACTTCCCGATGCACATCGCGTTGCGCCGCTCGCGTCTCCTGTTTGTCCTGAACCTTGTGCTGCATGCCCTGGCTACGGCTTCAGTGTTGCTGATGCCATGGCCGCCGAGCGTCCGTTTTCTGCTGCTGGCGCCACTCGCCTTGTCGCTGTGGCAGCAGGCGTGGCGCCCCTCGAGAGTCATTGGCCTGAGTCTGGCGGAAAGCGGTGAGCTGACCTGTGGATTCGCCAACGGTGAGCAGATCTCGGTACGCGTCCAGCCCGACACGGTCGTCTTCAGCCGGTTGGTTGTCTTGCGCGTTCGCGACAGTGGTACGGCTCGGCTTGATACGCTTGTGCTGTTGCCAGACAGCATGCCGGGCGAGCAGTTTCGCGTGCTGCGTCTGTGGCTACGTTGGCGTGTAGACGCTAGCGGTCAGCTCGAAGGCGGCGTCTGAGTACCGTGTTACGTGCGCGCTCCAGCGTGTGGGGATAATTGCGGCTGGAGTGCAATCCTCGGCTTTCGTGCCGCCGCAGGGCGCAGCGAATGATCAGGTCAGCGGTCACCACCAGGTTGCGCAGCTCGATCAAATCGTGGCTGACTCGGAAAAGCGAGTAGAAATCGTCGATTTCCCGGATCAGCAGGCGGATTCGGTTCTGGGCGCGCTGTAGGCGTTTGGTGGTCCGCACGATCCCGACGTAGTCCCACATGAAGCGCCGCAGCTCGTACCAGTTGTGGGCGATGACGATTTCTTCATCGGGATCGCTGACGCGGCTGTCGTCCCAGGGTGGCAGCTCCGGCAGCGGGCCGTCGGCTTGTTCAAGAATGTCATTGGCCGCCGCTTCGGCGAACACCAGGCATTCGAGTAGCGAGTTGCTGGCCAGGCGATTGGCGCCGTGCAGGCCGGTGCAGGAGGCTTCTCCGGCGACATACAGGCCGGCGACATCGGTGCGTGCGCGCAGGTCGGTAAGCACTCCGCCGCAAGTATAGTGCGCTGCCGGAACCACCGGGATTGGCTGGTGGGTAATGTCTATACCCAACTCGTGGCAGCGGGCCATGATGTTCGGGAAATGCTCGGCGAGGAAGGCGGCTGGCTTGTGCGAGATGTCGAGATAGACACAGTCCAGGCCGCGCTTCTTCATTTCGAAATCGATGGCTCGGGCGACCACGTCGCGTGGCGCGAGTTCGGCGCGTGCATCGTGTCTGGGCATGAAACGCCTGCCGTCAGGGAGCAGCAGCCGTCCGCCTTCACCACGAACGGCTTCCGAAATCAGGAAGGACTTGGCCTGCGGATGATAAAGGCAGGTCGGATGAAACTGGATGAACTCCATGTTTGCTACGCGGCAGCCGGCACGCCAGGCCATGGCGATGCCGTCGCCGGTGGAAGTGTCTGGATTGGTCGTATAAAGATAGACCTTGCCGGCACCGCCGGTGGCGATCAGGGTGTGTCGGGCGGGCAGTGTCAGTACGTCGCCGTTGGCGGTATCCAGCACATAGGCGCCGTAGCAGCGCCGTCCGGTGAGCCCCAGTTTTTCACTGGTAATCAGATCGACGGCGATGTGCTGTTCGAGAATCGTGATATTGGGATGTTGACGAACCTTGTGCGTCAGGGTGGTCTGAACGGCCAGGCCGGTGGCGTCGGCGACGTGGATCACCCGGCGGGCACTGTGGCCGCCCTCCTGGGCCAGGTGGTAGCCATCCTGGTCGCGGGTGAAAGGGACTCCCTGTTCGATCAGCCAGTCGACCGCTCGGCGCCCGTTCTCGATCACGAAGCGCGTCGCCCGGGGGTCGTTAAGCAGTGCGCCGGCGGTAATCGTGTCGCGGATGTGCGCTTCGATCGAGTCGCGATTGTCGAGCACGGCCGCGATTCCGCCCTGTGCCCAACTCGAAGCGCTGTCTTCCAGTGCGCGCTTGCTGATCAGCGTGACCTTGCGCGACGGTGCCAGCCGTAGGGCGGCCGCCTGTCCAGCCAGGCCACTGCCAATGATGAGAACGTCGGAGCAAAGCGCCACGCTGGAGATCCTGCCAGTAAGGGGGTGCAACTATAGCATGTGCGTCGTGGTGCAATAACTCCGCCCATCCCTGCCATTTCCAGGCAGGCGCGGGCGGCCGTCGCTGCTCACGCACTGTTACGATGACAAGTGAACGCTTGCGCTATACTTTTGCGCAAATAACGATATCGTCTTCGACAGGATAAGCAGAGAGCATGAGTGAACGCGAGATTGACCAGTTGCTGGTCGAACGCGCACAGGCCGGCGATAAACACGCATTCGAGCTTTTGGTTGCGAAATACCAGCGCAAGCTCGCACGCTTGTTGTCGCGTTTCGTACGGGACGCGGCTGAGGTCGACGACGTTGCGCAGGAGGCGTTCATCAAAGCTTATCGCGCTTTGCCGTCGTTTCGCGGTGATAGTGCGTTCTATACCTGGCTTTATCGAATTGGCATCAATACGGCGAAGAACTATCTGGTCGCCCAAGGGCGGCGCGCACCGACATCGACCGAATTTGATGCCCAGGACGCCGAGAATTTCGAGGACGCCAGCCAGTTGCGCGACATCAACACGCCGGAAAGCCTCTTGCAGTCGAAGCAGATCGGCGAGACGATCAATGCTGCCATGGACGGTCTCCCGGACGAATTGCGCAGTGCGATCGTCCTGCGCGAGATCGACGGCTTGAGTTATGAGGAAATTGCGGTGGCGATGAGCTGTCCGATCGGCACCGTGCGCTCACGTATCTTCCGCGCTCGCGAGGCGGTAGCCGAGAAGTTGCGACCGCTGCTCGATACCGCTGCCGACCGCAGGTGGTAGTCATGCGCAACAGGCATTTCGTGGCGCTTTCGAGGGTGCCTGGTGACGGATCTTGCTTGCATTGCGTTTTGCCCGATGCACGGAGGCTGCGCCGCAGACGCGCGCTGAGCATCATCGTGACCGAGAGGTGATTGGACAATGGCCGGTGCGTGGGGGACGGTGTCTGCGGTAGAGGGCGAGCACGCCTTGGTACGCATGGACGAGAGCGGCTGCGGTCGCTGCCGCGAAGTCGGCGGCTGCGGTGGCAACCATCTGGCCAAGCTGTTGTGCGCCACGCCGCGCACTTTCCGGGTACCCAACCCTGAACGGCGCGCAGTGGGTGAGCACGTTCGCGTGCGTATCGGCGCCGGCTCGCTTCGCCGCAGTGCGCTTGCTGCCTATGTCTTCCCCCTGCTGGCGCTGTTGATCGGGGCGCTGGCCGGTTCGGCCTGGGCAGGCGAGTTGGGCGCCATCGGCGGTGCGCTTGCCGGTTTGCTGGTCGGCTGGCTGGGCTTGCGCCGTGCGCAACGGCGTGATGCTGCCGACCCGCGCTGCCAGCCATCGATCACATCTTGATCTTCCTTTCTGCCGTCCCCAGATCCGTTGTATTGCTGCCGGTCTGATCGGCACTGACACTCAGGAGGTACTTGGTGCCATGAAACAGCTGTTTACGGCTTTGTTGTTGAGCGTTTTTTCGCTGCTTGGGCAAGCCCAGAGTCGCGGCTTGCCCGACTTCACCGAGTTGGTCGAGAAGCAGGGGCCGGCGGTGGTGAATATCAGTACCACCCAGACGGCACGTAGCAATGGGCGCGGCGCGCATCCGTTCCCGTTTGATGAAGACGATCCCATGTTCGAGTTCTTTCGGCGCTTCATTCCCCGCCAGCCGGGAGTGCCCGGCGTGCCGGGGATACCGGGCCTTCCGGGTGAGCCGCGCGAGTTCCAGAGTCGTTCTCTTGGCTCCGGGTTCATTGTCAGCGCCGATGGTTACATCCTGACCAATGCGCACGTTGTCGATGCTGCAGACGAGATCCTCGTTCGCTTGACCGACAAGCGTGAGCTGAAGGCGAGAGTCATTGGTGCCGACAAGCGTAGCGACGTGGCGCTGATCAAGATTGAGGCGACATCGCTGCCAACGGTCCGTCTTGGTGACCCGAATGCGCTCAAGGTCGGCGAGTGGGTGGTGGCCATTGGTTCGCCGTTCGGCTTTGACAATAGTGTGACTGCCGGAATCGTCAGTGCCAAGGGGCGTTCGCTGCCACAGGAGAACTACGTGCCCTTCATCCAGACCGATGTGGCGGTCAACCCGGGCAATTCCGGCGGGCCGCTGTTCAATCTCCAGGGCGAGGTGGTCGGCATCAACTCCCAGATCTACAGCCGTTCCGGGGGCTTCATGGGCATTTCATTTGCCATTCCGATCGACGTGGCGATGGATGTGCAGGCACAGCTGCGCGCTGCCGGCAAGGTCAGCCGCGGCCGCATCGGGGTTGTCATCCAGGAAGTGAGCAAGGAGCTGGCCGAGTCCTTCGGTCTGAGCCAGGCGATGGGCGCCGCGGTCAACGCCGTCGAGAGCGGCGGGCCGGCGGACAGGGCAGGTGTCGCCGCCGGCGACGTGATCCTGAAATTCGACGGGAAAACCGTCAATAGCTCCAGCGATCTGCCACGCATCGTCGCGGCGACCGCGCCGGGTAGCAAGGTCAAGATTCAGCTGTGGCGCAAGGGGGCCAGCCGCGAGGTGAGCGTGGTGGTCGGTGAAATTCCTGACGAAAAGCTTGCCGGTCGCGCGGCCAGAAGTGGCAAGCCGGCCGAGCGCGCTGCCAATCGGCTCGGTCTGCTGGTCTCCGAACTGACCGCGGAGCAAAAGCGCGAACTCAAGCTCAACCATGGCCTGTTGATCGACGATGTTCGCGGCAATTCGGCGCGCGCCGAGCTACGGCCCGGCGACGTCATCCTGGCCATCATCTCGCGCGGCACGAGCACCGAGTTGACCGGCGTCGAGCAGTTCAACAAGCTGTTGGCAGCGCTTGACAAATCGGCCAACGTGACCCTTCTGGTGCGGCGCGGTGAGGTGCAGACTTTCGTCACCATCAAGGGCCTCGGCGACAGGCGCGCCGAGTGAAGCCGACGACTCGCCTGACGCTTATTTCGCGGCGCTACTGTCATCTTTGTCAGGACATGGAAGCGGCCCTGGCAAGCCTTGCGGAGGAGTTGGATTTTGCGCTCGAGGTGCTCGATGTCGACGCCGACGCGGCGCTGGAAAAGCGCTACGACGAATTGGTGCCGGTCCTCCTGCACGATGGCCGCGAGCTTTGCCACTACTTCCTCGAGGTCAGCAAAGTCCGTGATTATTTGAGCAAAATCGGCTAGAATCCGCGCCTTCAGGCAGTTCGACCAAGGGTGCCCACCGGCACCCTTTTTTTCAGGGGCGGCGCGGCCGAGACGGCGCCGACACGAGGTCCATGCAACACATCCGCAATTTCTCCATCATCGCCCACATCGATCATGGCAAGTCGACGCTCGCCGATCGCATCATCCACCTTTGCGGCGGCCTTTCCGATCGCGAGATGGAGGCGCAGGTGCTGGACTCAATGGCCATCGAACGCGAGCGCGGGATCACCATCAAGGCCCAGACCGCAGCGCTGCAGTACCGGGCGCGCAGTGGTGAGATCTACAACCTGAACCTCATTGACACCCCGGGGCACGTTGACTTCTCCTACGAAGTATCGCGCTCGCTCTCCGCCTGTGAGGGAGCCTTGCTGGTCGTCGATGCCTCACAAGGCGTCGAAGCACAGACCGTCGCCAACTGCTACACGGCGATCGAGCTTGGCGTCGATGTCATGGCGGTTCTGAACAAGATCGATCTGCCTTCGGCGACGCCGGACAAGGCGCGCCAGGAAATCGAGGATGTGATCGGCATCGACGCCAGCGACGCGGTATTGACCTCGGCAAAAACGGGCCTGGGCGTCGAAGACGTCCTGGAAGCCATCATCGAGCGCATTCCCGCACCCAAGGGTGACCCGGAGGCGCCGCTCAAGGCACTGCTGATCGACGCCTGGTTCGACAACTACGTTGGCGTGGTGATGTTGGTGCGTGTCTTTGACGGCACGCTGCGGCCGAAAGAGAAAATTCGCCTGATGGCCACCGGCTCTGCGCACCTCTGCGAGCAGGTCGGCGTGTTCACCCCCAAGGCGGTGCCCCGCGATGCCTTGCGTGCCGGCGAAGTGGGTTACATCATTTCCGGGATCAAGGAACTGCAGGCCACCAAGGTCGGCGACACGGTGACCCTGTTTGACCGGCCGGCTGCACAGGCTTTCCCGGGGTTCAAGGAAATCAAGTCGCAGGTCTTCGCCGGTCTCTATCCGGTGGAGTCCAATCAGTACGATTCGCTGCGCGAGGCACTCGAGAAGCTGACGCTGAACGACGCTTCGCTGCGTTACGAACCCGAGGTCTCGCAGGCGCTCGGCTTTGGTTTTCGTTGCGGCTTTCTCGGCCTGCTGCACATGGAGATCGTCCAGGAACGTCTCGAGCGCGAGTTCGACCAGGACCTGATCACCACGGCACCAACGGTCGTCTATGAAGTGCTGCTGCGTGACGGCAGCGTCGTTCAGGTGGAGAACCCGGCCAAGCTGCCGGATCTGTCAAAGACCGAGGAAGTCCGCGAACCGATCATCACGATTACCGTCTTCGTGCCGCAGGACTACCTGGGCAACGTCATCACCCTGTGCAACCAGAAACGCGGCAACCAGGTCGACATGACCTATCACGGTCGTCAGGTGCAACTGGTTTACGAGATGCCGATGGCCGAAGTGGTGATGGATTTCTTCGACCGCCTGAAGTCGGTTTCGCGTGGCTACGCTTCGCTCGACTACGAGTTCAAAGAGTATCGTGCGGCCGACGTGGTCAAGCTCGACATTCTGATCAACGGTGAAAAAGTCGATGCCCTGTCAGTCATCCTGCATCGCAGCAACGCCATCTATCGCGGCCGTGAACTGGCGGCCAAGATGCGTGAGTTGATCCCGCGGCAAATGTACGATGTCGCCATTCAGGCCACCATCGGCGCCAACATCATTGCCCGTGAGAACGTCAAGGCGATGCGCAAGGACGTCACCGCCAAGTGTTATGGTGGTGATATCTCGCGCAAGCGGAAGCTGCTCGAGAAGCAGAAGGCAGGCAAGAAGCGCATGAAACAGGTCGGATCAGTCGAGATTCCACAGGAGGCTTTCCTTGCTGTGTTGCGTGTCGGCAAGTAGAGGGGAGTGAGCCAGTGAATTTTGCATTGATCCTGTTGATCCTGTTGCTGGTCAGCGGTGCCGTCTGGGCAGCGGATGCCTTCTTTTTTCGCAAGCGCCGGGCGGTCGACGCCAGCGAGCCGTGGTGGGTCGAGTATGGGGCAAGTTTCTTCCCGGTCATTCTGGTCGTCTTCGTGCTGCGCTCGTTCATCGTCGAGCCATTCAAGATCCCGTCCGGCTCGATGATTCCGACGCTGCTGGTCGGTGATTTCATCCTCGTCAACAAATATACGTACGGAATTCGTCTGCCGGTTGCCAATCTGAAGATCATCGACATTAACAGTCCGCAGCGGGGTGACGTGATGGTCTTTCGCTATCCGGAGGATCCCTCGCTCGACTACATCAAGCGCGTGGTCGGCATCCCCGGAGACAAAGTGGCCTACCAGAACAAGAAGCTGACGATCAATGGTTTACCCGTACCGCTGGAGGAGGTCGAGGATTATCTGCATCCGGAACGGCTGTACTACTCGGAGCAATTCGTCGAGAAACTGGGCGACGAGGGACATCGAGTGCTCAATGATCGGGATGCTCCGGCGTTCATTCCCCATCCCGCGCAGTTCCCGAACCGCGGGAATTGCACCTACAATAACGTCGGCGTGATCTGTACCGTGCCGCCGGGCGAGTATTTCGTGATGGGCGACAATCGCGACAACAGTCGTGACAGCCGCTTCTGGGGTTTCGTGCCCGAAGAGAATATTGTCGGCAAGGCTTTCTTCATCTGGTTGAATTTCAGTGATTTCAAACGGATTGGCTCGTTCGGTTGAGGACTCACACTATGACTATCAAGCGTCAGCGTGGTTTGGCACTTTCCGCTCTTCTGCTGTGGGGCATCGTAATTGGGCTGGTCGCCATCCTCGTCATCCGAGTACTTCCCGACGTGATCGAGTATTTCAAGATCAGGCACGCGGTCAAGGTAGTGGCCGCTGAGTCCTCGGGTAAGACCGTCCCCGAGATTCGGCAGGCTTATGGCCGCTATGCTGAAGTCGAGCATATCAAGACCTTCGGCCCGGCTGATCTGGATGTCTTCAAGGAGGACAACCAGGTGGTCGTTGGCTTTGCCTACGAGAGACGTATCCCGCTCGTTGGCAATGTCAGTCTTCTGATCGATTTCGCCGGCTCGTCGTCGGCACGCGACTCCGGACAATGACCGAACGCAGATTCGAAAAGGCGTTCGGTTACAGCTTCCGGGATGGCGAACTCCTGCAGACGGCCCTGACGCACCGCAGCTACTCTTCTCCGCATAACGAGCGCTTCGAATTCCTCGGTGATGCCGTTCTCAATGCGGTTATAGCACGGCGCTTGTTCGAACAATTCCCGACGCTTCCCGAAGGCGATCTGTCGCGGCTACGGGCCAACCTCGTACGTCAGGACAGCTTGCACCAGCAAGCGCTGGCGCTCTCATTGGGCGACTATCTGCTGCTTGGAGAGGGTGAGCAGAAGAGCGGTGGGCATCGACGCCCGTCGATCCTGGCCGATGCCCTCGAGGCGCTGTTTGGCGCAGTATGGCTGGACGCCGGTTTCGACGCGGCCAGCGAAGTGATCCTTCGTCTGTACCAGGACATGCTCGCGCAACTGGCTCCAGGAGAAGGGATCAAGGACGCCAAGACGCGCTTGCAGGAGTACCTGCAGGGCCGACGCCTGGCTTTGCCACAGTACGCGCTGACCAACACTGCGGGCGAAGCGCACGCGCAGCATTTCACGGTTACGTGCACCATCGACGCTTTGCGTGTCTGCAGCGAAGGTAGCGGCAGCACGCGCCGTGCGGCAGAACAGGTGGCTGCCGAACGCGCGCTCGAAGCGGTGGCCAGCTGATGAGTGAAATCCGCTCTGGACGGATCGCCATCGTCGGTCGCCCCAACGTCGGCAAGTCGACGCTGCTCAACGCTTTGATCGGCGAAAAGGTGAGCATCGTCTCGCGCCGCGCCCAGACCACTCGCCATCGCATCATGGGCATCCTCACCGCGGCAGATGCACAGTATGTCTTTGTCGATACACCAGGTTTCCAGACCCGGCACGTCAACGCGCTCAACCAGGCGATGAACCGTGGCGTCAGGCAGGCGCTTGCCGAAGTGGACGTCATCCTGTTTGTCGTCGAGGCCTGCCGCTTTGACGACCGTGATCGGGCGGTACGCAAACTGCTGCCCGAAGGCTGTCCGGTGATCATCGTGGTGAACAAGATCGACCAGATCAAGAACAAGGCCGAGCTCTTGCCGAATCTCACGCAACTGGCTGGCGAGGGTGAGTTTACGGCCATCGTTCCGGTCAGCGCGACGCGCCGCGCGCAGCTCGATGCGCTGCTTGGCGAAGTGCGCAAGCACTTGCCGAACGACGAGCTGCTCTTCGCTGAGGACGAGATCACCGACCGCAGCGAAAAATTCCTGGCTGCCGAGTACATTCGTGAAAAGCTCTTTCGCCTGATTGGCGACGAGCTTCCGTACGGCGCCACCGTCGAGATCGAGCGCTTCGTCATCGACGGTGAGCTGCGCCGCATCAGCGCGGCAATTGTCGTCGACCGTGCCGGACACAAGTCAATTGTCATCGGAAAGGGTGGCGAAGTGGTCAAGCGAATTGCCTCCGAGGCGAGACAGGACATGGAGCGGATGTTTGGCGGGCCGGTCTTTCTGGAAGTTTTTGTCAAGGTCAACTCGGGTTGGGCCGACGATGCGCAATTACTCAAGAGCCTGGGCTACGAATAGGACGCATCGTGCCTCGCGGCAAGACGCGCCGAAGAGCTCGATGCTGGCCGGCGAGCGGGTCGGGACGTGAATCCGCGGCACAAGGTCGATGGACAGCCGGCGTTTGTGCTGCATGCCTACCCTTACAGCGAAACCAGCCTCATCGTCGATGTCTTTTCGCGCGACTTCGGGCGCGTGGCGCTGCTCGCGCGTGGCGCGCGGCGGCCGCGCTCGGTCTTGCGGGGCGTGCTGCTGGCTTTCCAGCCGCTTGAAGTCGGCTGGGCGGGCAGGGGTGAGGTGCAGACGCTGATGAGAGCCGAATGGCGGGGCGGACAGCCCCTGTTGGCGGGAAAGGCGCTGTTTTGCGGCTACTACCTGAACGAGCTGTTGATGCACCTGCTGCCCCGAGAGGATGCGCATGCCCGTCTTTTCTCGGTCTATGCGGAGACTTTGCGCCGTTTTGCCGCTGGCGCGCAGGAAGCGGACCTACGCTGCTTCGAACGGGCGCTCCTGCAGGAACTGGGCTACGGGCTGATGCTCGACACCGACGCCGACGGTGTCACGGTCGAGGGTACCGCGCACTACGGCTACGAGATAGAGCGCGGCCCGGTACGCCTTGCCGGGCCGGGCGACTCGCTGCTCGCGGTGAGCGGCAGGACGCTGCTCGACCTGGCGCGGGAGGACTTTTCCGATCCCCGCTCGCTGGCCGAAGCCAAGCAGCTGATGCGCACGCTGATTGGCCACTATACCGGCGGCAGGCCCCTGGCAAGCCGCCGGATCTTCAGGGAGCTACAGGAACTATGATCGAACTTGGCGTCAATATCGACCACGTGGCGACGATCCGGCAGGCGCGCTGCACCTACGAGCCCGATCCGGTCTGGGCGGCGGTCGAAGCGCACCTCGGTGGGGCCGATGGGATCACCATCCACCTGCGCGAGGATAGGCGACACATCCAGGACGCCGACGTCGAGAAACTGCGCGAGCTGGCGCAGATCAAGCTCAACCTTGAACTGGCTGCGACCGATGAAATGATCGCCATCGCCTGTCGCGTCAAGCCGCAGATGGCGATGCTGGTGCCGGAAGGTCGGCACGAAGTGACTACCGAAGGCGGGCTCGACGTCCTCTCGCAAGAGCCCACGCTGCGCCGGTCGGTGGCCCGTTTGGCGGACGCCGGCATCATCAGCAGCGTCTTTATCGACGCCGACCCTGCGCAGGTGGAAGCCGCCGCACGCATCGGTGCGCGCGTCTGCGAGATCCACACCGGCCCTTATGCACACGCTTTCTACACCCAGGGGCGAGATCCCGAAAGCCCCGCGGTCCTGGCAGAGATCGAAAAGATCAGCATCGCCGGCGCGGTGGCGCGCCAGCTCGGGATGCGTTTCAACGCCGGGCATGCGCTCAACTACTTTAACGTCCAGCCGGTGGCGCAGTTGGTCGGCATCCGCGAGTTGCACATCGGCCACGCGATCATCAGCCGGGCGATTTTCGTCGGATTGCGCGAGGCAGTCCGGGAAATGAAACGCCTGCTGCGCGAGGCGCAGGCGCTGCCGCCGGCAACGGCCACATGATCGCGGGTGTCGGCACCGACATCGTCGCCGTGGCGCGCCTGGGTGGGCTCTACGAGCGGCACGGCCAGCGCGCGCTGGCCAAGCTCTTGTCGGCGCGGGAATGCACGGAGTTTGCGCGTGCCCACCAGCCGGCGCGCTTTCTCGCCAAGCGTTTCGCCGCCAAGGAAGCATTCGCCAAGGCGCTCGGGATCGGTCTGAGGTCGCCGGCGACGCTGCCGAATATCGCGGTCGTTCATGATTCGCTGGGCCGCCCCCTGTTCGAGTACGCAGCACCGCTGGCCACTCTTCTCGCCCAGCGTGGGTGGGTCGCCCACCTCTCGATAAGCGACGAGAACGACTATGCTGTTGCCTTTGTAATCATGGAGCAGGCAGGGACACCATGAATGAAGCGAACTCACCCATCCAACGGCCGCTCGGCCCGCTGATGATCGACATCGCCGGGCTTGGCCTGTCAGATCTCGAACGCCAGCGTCTGTGCCATCCACTGGTCGGCGGTCTGATTCTTTTTTCCCGCAACTACCAATCGCCCGAGCAGCTCGAACAGCTGACCAGCGACGTCCACGCCCTGCGCGAACCGGCACTGCCGATTGCCATCGATCACGAGGGGGGCCGGGTGCAGCGCTGCCGGCACGGCTTCACGCCTCTGCCGGCGATGCGCCGTCTCGGCGAGTTGTGGGACCGCGACCCGCGGGCTGCTTTGATGGCAGCCGGCGAGCTGGCTTATGTTCTCGCTGGCGAACTTCGCGCGCGCGGCGTCGATCTGTCGTTTACGCCGGTACTCGATCTCGACTGGGGGAGAAGCAGCGTCATCGGTGACCGTTCCCTGCATGGCGACCCGGCGGTTGTTGTCGAGCTGGCGGCGGCGTTCATCGCCGGTTTGCGCAGTGCCGGCATGGCCGCCTGTGGCAAGCACTTTCCCGGGCACGGCTGGGTCGAGGCCGATTCGCACGTCGACCTGCCGGTTGACACGCGTCGGCTGGACGAGCTGGCGCCCGACCTCGAACCCTACCGGCGCTTGCCCCTCGACGCGGTCATGCCGGCGCACGTGATCTACCCGCAGGTCGATTCCCGCCCGGCGGGCTTCTCGCCTGTCTGGATACGCCTGCTACGCGAGGAACTGGGTTTCGACGGGGTGATCTTCAGCGATGACCTGTCGATGGCCGGGGCCAGCGTCGCTGGCGACATCGTCGCGCGCTGCACGGCCGCCTGGGACGCCGGTTGCGACATGTTGCTGGTGTGCAATACCCCGGAATCGGTCGGCGACCTGCTGGCACGCTGGCGACCGGTCGCCGATCCGCAGCGCGCCGCACGGGTGGAGCGCCTGTCCCCGGTGACCCAGGCCGTCGATTGGGCCAGCCTGCAGCAGGAAGACGTTTATCAGTCCGGGATCAAGGCCGCGCGACAACTGTCGGCCTGAGGAAAAAAACAGGCCGCCGAGGCGGCCTCCTCTTGCCGATCGCAAGCGGTCGCCGCGTGGCGGATGGCTAGCGAACGCGCGAGCGGTATTCGTTGGAGCGGGTGTCGATATCGATCTTGTCGCCAATCTCGACGAAAGCGGGGACCGGCAGCTCGAAACCGGTGGCCAGACGGGCCGGTTTCATGACCTTCCCCGAGGTGTCACCTTTCACTGCAGGCTCGGTATACACGACTTCGCGAACGACGCTGCTCGGCAGATCGACCGAGATCGCCTTGTTGTTGTAGAAGACTGCCTCGCAGGGCATGCCATCTTCGAGATAGTTGAGCGCGTCGCTCATGCAGTCGGCTTCGATTTCATACTGGTTGTACTCGGCGTCCATGAAAACGTAGAGCGGATCGGCGAAGTACGAGTAGCTGACTTCCTTGCGCTCGAGCTGGATGACGTCGAACTTGTCGTCGGCGCGATAGACGGTTTCGCTCGGGGAGTCGGTGAGAAGATTCTTCATCTTCATCTTGACCACCGACGCGTTGCGACCGGATTTGACGTACTCGGTCTTCAGAACCACCATCGGGTCATTGCCGACCATGAAGACGTTGCCGGCGCGAAGCTCTTGTGCTGTTTTCATAGCGCATTCCAGAAAACGGTTGGGGGGAAACCCAAAATTATAGCCTGGAACGGGCAAAGCGCAGCAGGCGAGTGCTCAAATCATCCTCTCTGGCAAGTGCCTTTTGCCACCGTCGTGCGTGCTCGCGCAGCGTCGGCAGACACAACGCGAAGTTCTGCCAGTGCGCGCCGTCGACGTGCCCCACGTTCCACGCGTGCCAGAATTCGCGCACGGCGGTCGCGCTCACCGCCGGCAGGTCGGTGCAGTAGAGGTTCAGGAAAGCGTCGAGCTTGGCAAGGTGGGCGCCTTCCTGCTGCGGGTAGATGTGCCAGACCATTGATCGTGCTGCCCATTGCGCCCGCAGGAAGGAATCTTCGCCGCGGACGAAATTGACGTCGCAGAGCCACAGCAGGTGGTCGTAAACGCTCTGGTCGAGGAAGGGAAGGAGGCGAATTTCAAGCACGCCGCGGCGCACGACATCGCCGGCCCGGAGCGGGTGGCCGGCGTAGCTTTCGATCGCCTTCAGCGGGCGCGAGAGTGGCGCCAGGCAGCAGACAGGCGTCGGCGCGTCCTGCCAGATCCGCAGCAGTTCGCCGATGGCTGGATTCTCATAGGCGAACAGCGACACCAGCAGGCTGCCCGCAGGCGGTGGCCCACCGCCTGCCTGGCGCCAGAAGGCGGCGTGTTGGTCGGCGCTGGCGGCGAACTGCTGGCGGCGGGCGAGAAGGTCGTGCTCGCGCAACAGACCGCCGGTTTCGCGGGTGAATCCGGGAAAGAAAAAGAACTTGTTGAGCGGCAGTCGCGGGTGCGGCGAGGGCAGCGTATGGCAGCCAGCCACCCAGGCTTCGGCGCTCAGATAGTCGAGGTTGATCCAGACAGGGCTCGGCGATTGCTGCGCCATGGCGGCGATGAAAGCCTCGGGGATTCGGCAGGCAAAAGTTTCCAGGACCACCGCCGCAGGGGGCGAGGCGACGAAAGGCGCTTCCCAGCGGCGGACGTCCACCCCGTGCAACTCCTGGATCGACAGCAGTGCGTCCGCTTCCGGAAGCAGCGCCCGGAAGGTCTCCATGTCATCGACCCACAGGCGCACGTGCAACTGCCAGTCGCTGGTCAACTGCCTGGCCAGGCGCCAGCAGACGCCAACGTCGCCGAAATTGTCGATGACCTTGCAGAAGATATCCCAGTCGGGTCGAGTAACGGTGTTCGGCATAAGGGCGGGCGAGTGCTGCGAAGGCGCGCCGTGGGGCGCAGAAATGGGGGCGCTGGGAGCAGGGCAAGCGGGCGTGGTAACATCGAATGTGCCGGGTTTCGCTACCTCGTGCCGCCCCTCGCCATCCTACGCCAGCCGGCGGCCGCCGCGAACGCCAATGCCCCCCTTCGACGCCAAACCTCTTCTGGCCACGCTGACCGAACTGCCTGGCGTCTATCGGATGATCGATGCCGGCGGCACGGTGCTCTACGTGGGCAAGGCAAAAAACCTCAGGAAACGCGTTGCTTCGTATTTTCGTGATCGCCACCCGAGTCCGCGGATCGCGCTGATGGTGGCGCAGGTTGCCGCTGTCGAGACGACGGTGACGCGATCGGAGGGCGAGGCACTGCTCCTCGAAAACAATCTGATCAAGAGCCTGGCGCCGCGCTACAACATCCTCTTTCGGGACGACAAATCCTACCCCTACATCGTCCTGACGCGTGACCGCTACCAGCGTCTGGGTTTCTTTCGCGGCGCGACCGACAGGCGGGCCGACTATTTCGGTCCCTTTCCCTCGTCGCAGGCCGTGCGCGAGAGCATTCATCTGCTGCAGAAGATGTTTCGTCTGCGCACCTGCGAAAATGCGGTGTTCAACAACCGCTCGCGGCCGTGTCTGCTGTACCAGATCAACCGTTGTTCCGGGCCTTGCGTCGACCTGGTGGCGCCCGAGCGCTATGCCGAGGACGTCGAGATGGCAACGCTGTTCCTGCAGGGGCGCCAGCAGGATGTGATCGGACGCCTGTCGGCGGCCATGGATCAGGCGGCGGGAAGACTTGCTTTCGAGCAGGCGGCGATCTGCCGCGATCAGATACAGTCCTTGCGGCAGGTACAGGAAAAGCAGTACGTGGAGAGCGGCAGGGGCGGCGATGTCGACGTCGTCGTCGCCATTGAGGAAGCGGGCATGCTGTGCGTCAATCTGGCGATGGTTCGCGGTGGGCGCCATCTCGGCGACAGGCCGCAGTTTCCCAGCAACTCGGCGGATTCGTCGCCGCGCGAAGCGCTGAGCGCATTTCTTGCGCAGCACTACGCCGTGCACCCCATCCCGTCGCGCGTGCTGGTAAACTTGTCTCCAGGTTATGACGAGGGTGCCGACTGGCTCGGCGAAATGGCCGGTCGGCCGGTCAAGGTCGCCCAGCCACGGCTGACGGTGCAGCGCATCTGGGTGGAAATGGCCGAGCAGAACGCCCGCCTGGCGATCGGTGCACGGCACAGCGCGCTGTCCCGGCAGGGCGATCGTCTTGCAGCGCTCCGCGAGGTACTGGACCTTGACGTCGAGGACGGCAAGGAAGCGCGTATCGAGTGCTTCGACATCAGTCACACGCAGGGCGAGGCGACGGTCGCTGCCTGCGTCGTCTATCAGGGGAGCGGCATGCGCAAAGCGGACTACCGCCGCTTCAATATTGAGGGCATCCAGGCCGGCGACGACTGCGCGGCGATTCGCCAGGCGGTCTTGCGGCGCTACGCCAAGCTACTGACCATTGACGGCGCCGTACCCACGCTGATCCTGATCGACGGTGGTCGCGGCCAGGTCAGCTCGGCGCTATCGGCACTCGAGGAGCTTTCTCTGGCGGATCTGCCCTTGTTGGGCGTTGCCAAGGGAGAGGCGCGCAAGCCGGGACGGGAAACGCTGATTTTCGCGGATGGCCGCGAGCCGTTACAATTGCCGTCTGAGCATCCCGCGCTGCATCTGATCCAGGAGGTCCGCGACGAGGCGCATCGGTTCGCCGTTTCCGGCCATCGCGCCAGACGCGGCAAGACGGCGCAGTCTTCGCGACTTGAAGAAATCGGTGGCATCGGGCCCAAGCGTCGCAAGGGGCTGATTTCGCGTTTTGGCGGTTTGCAAGGTATTGCCGATGCCGGGATCGACCAACTGACCGCCGTCCCAGGGATTAGCCGAGAGCTCGCCGAGAAAATTTACGCAGCGTTGCACTGATGCCACTGAACATACCGATTTTGCTGACCTGGCTACGGATCATCCTGATCCCGCTGCTGATCGCCATCTACTACGTTCCCGAGTCCTGGGTGCAGTTCGTCGGGCGCGATCCGGCGGCGACAGTCGTCTTCGTGGTCGCTGCGGTCACCGACTGGCTTGACGGCTATCTGGCGCGGCGCTGGCAGCAAACCTCGGCTTTCGGCGCCTTCCTCGACCCGGTCGCCGACAAGTTGATGGTCGCCGCCGCGCTGATCGTGCTCGTGCAACTGGGGCGACTCGACGCCATCCTGGCGGCGATCATCATCGGCCGCGAGATTACCATTTCCGCCCTGCGCGAATGGATGGCGCAGATCGGCGCCCACCGCAGCATCGCTGTTTCGATGATCGGCAAGATCAAGACCACCGCCCAGATGTTTGCCATTCCCTTTCTGCTCTATCACGCGCCGCTCAAGGGCTTAGACGTCTTCCAGGCCGGTACCTGGCTGATCTACATCGCCGCCGTACTCACCCTGTGGTCGATGGGCTACTACATGCGCATGGCCTGGCCGCACCTGATCGAAGAGGACAGAAAGCGTTAGCCGCGAATGCGAAAGCGCGGCCAGGGTACCTGTGACGACGGGCGAATTGCGCTCCAGGCATTGACAGGTTCGGGCAGGCCTTTATAATGCGCCTTCGCTTCATGCGGGAGTAGCTCAGTTGGTAGAGCGATACCTTGCCAAGGTATAGGTCGAGAGTTCGAGACTCTTCTCCCGCTCCACATTCCTGCCGAGTGGCCAGTTTTTCCGCCCTCAACGGCAGTTCCTGCCATCAGGCAGGCACGGCGCGATAGCAAAGCGGTTATGCACCGGATTGCAAATCCGTTCAGCCCAGTTCGACTCTGGGTCGCGCCTCCATAAAAATCAAACGCTTAGCCCGGCTCAAAAGGTCGGGCTTTTTGCTGGGCTAGCACCAGGCTAGCATCAGCTCGAAATCGCTCACAAGAAAGAGCGTGCGGGCCTTTGGCTTGGTCTCCGAGAATCCGGCGCCATTCAGGCGTCAGGCGGCTTTCGGACCGGCCAAACACAGGTAAGTCGGCGCCGACGGCCCGGTATCAGCCATTCGTCATCGATGGCCAGTGTGGCAGGCGCCGGAAGGCAGGCGGCGCGCAAGGTCGGCAAGCGTTGGACGCGCCCGGGCGGTTTCGCCCCATGCGCTTGGTCACGAGAGGGGGCCGGCACTGGTCACCAGTCGTCGGCCATCTCTTTTCGGCGGGCGCTCGTTGCCGGTGTTGGTGCTTCGGCCAGCGGTGGGAGCCCGGCGGCGCCGGCTCGGTATCCGGCATCCTTCATCAATGGACAGATCGACGAAGCGACTTGCCCCGGGATCCGTGGTCAGCGACGCGCCGTTCCAATGGTTCAAGCTAGCCAGACGGTGCGTCCCTCAATTCACGACGCAAGATCTTGCCGATGGGTGTCTTCGGCAAGCTGTCGCGGAACTCGACATGGCGCGGGCGCTTGTAACCGGTCAATTGCGTGTGGCAATACTTGACGACGTCGTCTTTGCTCAGCTTGGGGTCTTTCCTGACGATGATCAGCTTGACCGCCTCGCCGCATTTTTCATCGGGCACGCCGATGACGGCGCATTCCTCGACGCCCGGATGCATCATCACGATGTTCTCGATCTCATTGGGATAGACGTTGAAGCCGGACACCAGAATCATGTCTTTCTTGCGGTCTGTGAGGGTGATGTAGCCGCGGGCGTTCATGTGACCAACATCACCCGTTTTCAGCCAGCCGTCCTGGATGACCTTCGCCGTCTCCTCCGGCTTGTTCCAGTAGCCGCGCATCACTTGCGGGCCGCGAACGCAGATTTCGCCGGTGTGTTGAGCGATATCGCCTTCGCCTGTCCACAGCGGCAACTTCTTGAAGTGTTCGTCGCGGATGCTGACTTCGGTCGAAGTGACCGGCAGGCCAATGCTGCCATTCCAGGGGTCGCCAAGCGGTGTGCAGCAAACGCCCGGTGAGGTTTCCGTCAGGCCATAGGCTTCGGTCAGGTGGGTGCCGGTCACTTCTTGCCAACGTTTGGCGACGCTTTCCTGCACCGCTGCGCCGCCGCCGACCACCACTTTCAGCGCGGAAAAATCGAGCTTGCCGAAGCCGGGGGTATTCAGCAGCGCATTGAACAGCGTATTGACGCCGGTCAGGACGCTGAACTTCCATCGGCCGAGTTCCTTGACCAGGCCCGGGAGATCACGCGGATTGGCGATCAAGACGATCAGGCTTCCCCACTTCATGAAACCCAGCGTCGAGGTGAGACAGAAGATGTGGTACATCGGCAAGGGGGCAATGGCTATCTCGCGGCCTTCCTTGAAGCTCGCCGAGATCCACAGGCTGACCTGCTCCAGATTGGCCAGCAGGTTGCCGTGGGTGAGCATTGCCCCCTTCGCGATGCCGGTGGTGCCGCCGGTGTATTGCAGGAAGGCGAGGTCCTCCGGTCCGATTTTCACGGGCGAGAATTCCGACTTGGCCCCATCGGCGAGCGCCTGGTTGAAGGAGCAGGCCTTGTCGATCCGCCAGTCGGGCACCATTTTCTTCACATATTTGATAAGGAAGTTAACGACCCAGCGTTTTGGCGCCGGCAACAGGTCGCCGATCTGCGTCGTGACGACGTGCTCGATCGCCAGGCCGGGCAAGGCTTCCTGCAGCGTCCGTGCAAAGTTTTCGACGACGACAATCGCTTTGGCGCCTGAATCCTTCAACTGAACTCGCAGTTCGCGTGCCGTGTACAGCGGATTGACGTTGACCACGGTCATGCCGGCGCGAAGGATTCCGAAAAGCGCAACCGGATATTGCAGAAGGTTGGGCAACATGATGGCAACGCGATCGCCTTGCGAGACGCCGGGGAGTCCTTGCAGAAACGCAGCAAAATCGCGCGACAGGCGATCCAGTTCGCCGAAGCTCAGTGTCTGGCCAAGGTTGCTGAAGGCCGGCTTGTCGGCGAACTTGCGAACCGTGTTATCGATCAGTTCGGGTAACGATGAAAAAGGGGAGCTGTCAATTTCTGCGGGAATATTTTCCGGATAGCTGTCAAGCCAGACATTTTCGCTCATGGTCGGGTCGCCTGTGGTTATTGAGATCATTGATTCGGAGTCGATACCCTCTTGCGGCCTGGAACCTCCCTCTGCTTGTTGCGGATGAATGCTCCGTGCCTGGTTTTCAGATCACCCCACAGTGCGTCGATGGCGGCTAAAGACGCGAGCGTGCCGGCGATCTTGCTGCACAAAGCAGCGGCCAATTCTGCCTCTCATAATGAACACGCCGCTGTCTCCGGTGGCCTCCTGCGGCGCTGCTATTTCCTCAAGACTTTGCGAACGACGCTTCGCCAGCGAGTAGACGCCGCACCAGGAAGCTCGCGAACGAGCTGCACCACGCCGTCGCCCTGCTCGCCGTCGATCAGCGCAAAGTGTAGCGAACGCGCCAGCTGCAACATCGGTCGGTTGTCGGCGAGGACGTCGCCACGCATCGTCCGCAGACCGCGCAGCGACGCCTCGCGAAGAAGTGCCTTCAAGAGCCGCCGGCCGATACCCTGGCCTTGCCAGGCGTCACCGATGAGCAGCGAAAAGCTGCACTCCGCTTGCTCATCGTGTTCGACAACGCGACCACCGGCGATCGGAACCTCGACCTCGACCTCGCGTCGGACGACGACCAGCAGGTATTTCTTGTGCGGGTCGATGGCGAGCAAGCGGTGCACGGCGGCGTCCGAAAACTCGGCGATCGCGCCAAAAAAACGGTTGCGCCTGGCGTTGGCCGACAGCGTATTCAAGGCCTGCTTGACCCGTGCCTCGTCGTCCGGCCGCATGTGCCGCATGTCGAGCCAAGTGCCATCAGCGGCCTGCCAGCGGTCGATAGTGTCGTTCATCGTTGCTCCTGATCAGTAAGCCGCCATTAAGCCAGAAGGCCCTGATCTTTCTTTGCCTCTTTCAGCAAGAGCTCGTATACGCGCCGGTCTTCCTTGCCCTTTCGTTCCTTCGTACTCTGCAAGGGAGTGATCTTTATCCAGCCCTCGATGCTTGGATTTGCACCAGCGCCGACCAGCAACTCAGCGACCTCGTATAGTAATCCGACGCAACATCACCCAGCGGCGTTTCGCCGATTTGCTCCTCGTCATGGGCACCGTTGAGCAACGCGTCAATAGCTACCACAACCAGTAATGACCGAGCTCGCCGCTTGTCCCGGGCGAGGACGCGATGCCTTCGGACCGTTGGATGGTCAGCCTGCCCTCGGGGAGAGTCGATGAAAGCAGCCCTGGAAGCCCTTACGATAGCGCTGTCCGTGCTTGCTCTGCTGGGAAGCAGAGATGTTGTTGCTGCGCATTTGAATCCGCAACTGATCGCGCCCATCGATGTTCTGAGAAATCGTGGAAGCTGTCGCCGCCCTAGGTTCGGTGACCCTGGTGGCTATCGGCAGCTTCAATTCAGAGCCGTGAGCGGAGCCTGAAGGCAAGAACCGGAAAGTTGGCGCGCGACTCAACACGCACTTGCTATGTGCGAGTCGGCGCATTCAAGAGCTCTCGTTGGCGAGCAAGGCGGAAAAAAAGCAGTGAAAATCAGCGTTATTGGTAGCGGTCTCGTAACTATATGGTTTTAAATATAAATTGCGGATTGCAAATCCGTTCAACCCAGTTCGACTCCGGGTCGCGCCTCCATATGGAACAAACCCTTAGCCCGGCTCACAAGGTCGGGCTTTTTGCTGGGCCAGCAAGAGGCGAGTGTCGTGCGGCCTTCCTCACGGGGCTTTCAGCAAGGCTGAAAGCAGTGCGAAACCCCTGTGGCGGCCGAAATGCGCATTTGCCACACCGCATGCTCCATGCACTCTGCCGTTCGTTGCCATTTTGGCAACGAACGAGACCGTTGCTCGCCCAACGCGACCTTGGACACTGATTCGCTGGGGCTGAGCGGGAAGCTATCGTCTCTCGGGCAGTGCCGGCGGCACGATGCGCAGATCGTTCGGGCCGCCGCTGGCGTCATCCTGGATCAGCTCGAAACGCGCCGGACGGCTGGTTTCCGGTATCTGCCGGCGCAGCGCTTCAAGCCAGCGCTCGAGTTCAGGCTGGCCGATCCGGCTGCTGTAGACTGTCCACACCACGCCCGCCGGGCGGGCCGGCAGCCGGCTGGCGATGCGCGCCGGGTCGTCGGCGAGCGTCGCGCTGGTGCTGGTCTCGGCCGCGTGCTGGCGGGCCATCGGCGTCGGGGCCGGGGCCACTTTCGGCGAAGCGGCCAGCATGGCCGGCCGCGGCTTGCCTGCTGCAGTGCTCACAGCGTCTTCAGCGGCTGCTTTGCGCTCGGCCGGAGCGGCTTCCGGCAGGGCGATATTGTCGCTGGCGAGAGTGCCCGGCCCGGTGGCCTTGCCGTCGAACGGACGTGCGGGTGCCTCGACGGCGTCGGCGAATGTGCGCGGGGCTGGCGGTGACGAGCTGTCGGGCGGTGGGCTGTTTGCCGAGGCGGCAGGGCGTGGGTGTGGCGGCAAAGCGGCTGCCGTGTTTTTTTTGAGCGGGGACGGCGCAGCCTCGGGCTCGCGTGCGGCGAACTCTGTTTTGCTCGGCACGTCTTTCGTTACCATTGCCGTCTGGAAAGCCGCTTGCCCGGCGACCTGCTGCGCGTCGGGATAGTGCGTGAGCACGAGTTGGGTGCCGATTACCGCCAAAAGGCAAGCCAGCGCGGCCAGACGAAGATCGAACCAGCGAAAGCCGAGGAAGGCGCGTTTCTTGACGGCGGGCGATGGCGGGGCGGGCTCGGCCGGCGCCACGGCGGCTGCCTGTGCGCGCAGCCATTCTTCGCTCGCGGGCGCAATCGCGGTGCCCAGCAGGGCCTGCGGGCTACCCCCTTTGGCGACGCCGCTCAGGACGGCCTCGCGCCGGGGCGCCTGCGCAGAGTCAATGCTCGCGGCCATCTCCAGGAAGCTGGCTTCCAGACTGGCGGGCGGTTCAAAAGCCGACGCGATGGCCTCGCGAGGCGCGGCTCCTGGCGCGGCAGGACGCGTGGTCGATTCCGTTTGCGTGGCGGTCCCTGCAGTCTGCGTCGCCATGCGCGCGCCCTGTGCAGCCTGCGCGGCACGTGCCGCGCGCGCAAAAGCGGCCTCGAATTCGGCCGATGGGCTGTAGACGGGCAACTCGCACAGCAGACGGGCCAGGCGGTCGTCGCCGTGCAGGAACTTTTCGAAGGCCTGGCTCACGCCTGAGTTTCCAGTTCTCGGCGCAGGCGCGCGAAAGCGTAGCGCAGGCGGCTTTTTACGGTTTCGAAACCTTCGCCGACGGTGTGGGCGATTTCTTCCAGACTCATTTCGCTGAAAAAACGCAGCACCACCACTTCGCGCTGGTTGGCGGGAAGGGCGAGCAAGGCCTGGTGCACCCGGTCGAGGTTCTGGCGCAGGGAGAGTTCGGCTTCCGGCGCAAGATCCTCGCTGGGCGTTTCGGGGCGGGTTTCATCGACTTCAGCGCGCTGGCTTTCGGGCGAAGAGCGGCGCAAGTCGAGCCACAGGTTGCGGGCAATCTGGAACAGGAAGGTTCTGAAAGCCGCTTGCGGTTGGTAATCGGCGCAGCGCGTCATGAGCTTCTCCCAGGTGCGCTGGGCGATGTCTTCGGCCTGGGCGGTATTGCCCTGGCACTGCCAGGCGATGAAGTTGAACAGCGCCCGGTTGTGGCGGCGGAAGAGCTCGGTAGCGGGTTTCTCGACGAGGCCGTTGGCGACCAGCAGCATCAGGTCTTCGTCGGGCAGCGCGGCAAGTTCGGCGGCAGTGTTCATGGCGCGCAGTATAGACCGGCGGCCCCGCCCGGGGGGCGGCTGCCCCCGTCTCCCGCTTGCCGCCAGAGTGCGCGCGGAGCGGGGAAAACCGGGGCCAACGGGGGCGAAGCCCGGGCCGACGACGCTGGCTCAGCCCCCGGGTCTGGTCGCCAGGGCTGCCGCCAGGTCGACCAGGCGCAGGAACTCGCCGCGGTAGCCGTACCGGTCGCCGCCGGCGTTAGCCAGCGCCAGCTTGCGGACGTCGCCATAGCCCCAGGTGCCGGTGTATTTCCCGCCGCGCAGAAGCTGGCCGTAAGCGGCGACGGCGGTGGCGAAGCGAAATTCGCTGCTCGCCGCGTCGAGCGGTTTGATCGCCTGGCGTCGCAGCGTGAAGTCGATGAGCTGGCTGGTGCTGGCGTCGGGCTCTTTGTAGCGCAGCTTGAGGTGGCCGACTTCATCGCCGCGCGGGCCTTTGCCGCCGGTGTGCGAGGCATAACGCAGCGGGTCGACGCTCGCCTTGCTGCCGGCCAGGGTCAGCTCGTAGAGCGCGGTGACGGTGTGGCCTGCTCCAATGTCGCCGGCATCGACCTGGTCGTTGTTGAAATCCTCGCGCGCCAGTTGGCGGTTCTCGTAGCCGATCAGGCGATACTCCTTGACCGCGGCGGGGTTGAATTCGATCTGCACTTTCACGTCGCGGGCGATGGTCGCCAGGGTCGAGGTCATCTCATTGACCAGTACCTTGTGGCCTTCCATCAGGTTGTCGATGTACGAATAGGCGCCGTCGCCGACGTCGGCAATCTGCTCCATCATCGCTTCGTTATAGTTGCCGGTACCGAAGCCGAGGGTCGACAGCGAGATGCCGGACTTGCGCTTCTCGTCGATCATGCTCTTGAGCTCGCGCGTGTCGGCGATGCCGACGTTGAAATCGCCGTCGGTGGCCAGCAGGATGCGGTTGATGCCACCCTTGATGAAGCTTTGCTGGGCGGCCGCGTAGGCCAGTTGTATCCCGGAGGCTCCGGCCGTGCTGCCGCCGGCCTGCAGGGCGTCGATCGCGGCGCTGATGGTGGCTCTTTCCGTGCCTGGCGTCGGTGGCAGGATCACCCGTGTCCCCGAGGCGTAGGTCACCAGCGAGATTCGATCCTGCGCACGCATCTCGGCGACCAGCAGCTTGAGCGAGGACTTAAGCAGCGGCAGCTTGTCAGCGCTGTTCATCGAGCCGGAGACGTCGACCAGAAAGACCACGTTGGCCGGCGGCAGCGCTTGCTTGGCGACGTCCTGCCCCTTGATGCCGACGCGCAGCAGCACACGATCGGCGTTCCACGGCGCGGGTGCCATTTCGCTATGCACGGCAAACGGACGACCGTTTTTCGGTAGGGCGTAGTCGTACGGGAAGTAGTTGATCAACTCCTCGACGCGTACCGCGTCGGCGGGCGGCAAATGGCCGGCGTTGAGCATGCGCCGCACGTTGCTGTAGCTGCCGGTATCGACGTCGATGCTGAAAGTGGACACCGGCGCTTCGGCGACCTGTTTAACCGGGTTGGCGGTGAGCTGCGTGTAGCGCTCGCGCGCCTCCGGCGGCATGGAGGGAAGCGGATAGGCAGCCGGCTGCGGCAGCACGGCGACGGACATCGTGTCGGCGGCCACCCTGGTGTTTGCCTCACGCTTCGCCTCGTTCTTCCCGATCGCCTTCCCGGACGGACCGTTTGTCGCCATCGTCTCGGCGAGTGGTGGCGCTACCTTGGCCAGCGTCTGGGGCACGTTCGGGGCGACTGCGGCGCCTTGCGCGGTCGGGCGTGCTTCGCTTTCGGCTACGCGTCCGGGCGCAGCCTGCTCGCTGCGTGGCTGAGACTGCTGGGCGGGCGTGCCGTGCTGTTGCGTCGGTGAGCAGGCGGCGAGCAGGCCGGCCAGCAGGGTGGCCAGCAGGGTGGCCAGCAGGGTGGCCAGCAGGCGGGATGGGGTGCGATGTTTCATGATCAGGCTCCTGTATCCGGGTCCAAGTTTCGGTGCGCATTGAGGCGCGATCTCTTGACGCATTCCCGCTCTTTTCTTGGCGCTAAAGGCGGATGCGTGAGAGTGAAACGGACGAGAACAGAAAACCGGGTCAAGTCGAGCCTGATTTCTTTGTCGGTCGACAAGCTGGCGTCTGCACGGGCTCGGGAAGAGAGAGGCTGCCTTTCACCTGCTGGTCTTGGGAGGTCAGCGACGTGCAGAGGCCAGTAAAGGGCAGATATTGCCCATGTCGGCGGCTGGCAGGGCCGCTATGCTGCCAGGTGCGGCCGTAGTGGCCGGAGCGCACCGGTGTTCAGTGGCTGGTGAAGGCCTCGATCGGCGGGAACGTTGCCGCGTGGCGTGTGATCCACTCCAGCGCGGCAGTATCGTCGTCGAGTACCCGTCCTTCGACGAGCAGCACTTCCTGGCGATAGTGCTTGATATGCTGGACCTGCTCGACCATGCGAGTGGCAAATGCGGCTTCGGCTTCCATGTGGCTCCTACCTTTGCGAGTGCTGCACGCAGGTATCGTTAGCAAGATCCGAGCCGAAGCCGTCTGTGTGAATAGAAACAGTATGTTAGGGATTTTTGCCGAGAAGGGGCGGGAAAAGATGTAAAGAACGTCGACAGTTGTCGGCGACGCCGCCGTTGCGGCGGGCGACGACCCTTGTTACAAGGCGGAGGCGGCGCCCGGCGCCCAAGCCGGCGTCTGCGAAGCCCTCCCTGGCTGCCGGTTTCGTCGAACGCCGGAGCGTTGCCTGCACCGCTACGCGCACATGCCGTTCGTCGCCGGGGCGGGGGCGCGAACCCCCGCCCGCGAGGGTCACAAGACCTTGACCTGCACCTTGCGCGGTTGCGCGTGCTCGGCCTTGGGGATGCTGAGCTTCAGGACGCCGTTCTTGAACTCGGCGCCGACCTTGCTCGAGTCGAGTTCCTTGGACAGGGTGAACACGCGCCGGTAGCGCGCCAGGCTGACTTCAGCGTGGTTGCTCTCCATGCCGGCCGGTATTTCCAGGTCGACATCGCCTTCGATGGTCAGCGCGTCGCCTTCGACGTGCAGATGCAGCTTGTCTTTCGGGACCCCGGCGAGATCAGCGTAGAGGGTGATCCCCGAGGCATCCTCAATGACGTCGACCGGCGGCAGCAGGGCGGCGTCGTCACGGGTGTCGGGTTTGCTGACCGCAGTGTTTTCGGACATTTCGATCCTCCTTACTGAATGGTGATGCGGCGTGGTTGGGCGTCGGCCTTGCGGGCGATGGTGATGCGCAGCACGCCGTCGCGGTACTTTGCTTCGACGGCGTTCGGGTCAATGTCGTCGGGCAGGGTGACGACGCGGCGGAAGCGGCCGGCGAAACGCTCGTCGATATGCACGGTTGCCTTTTCGCCGGGTGGCTCGAGCTTGCGCTCGCCGGCCACCGTCAGCACGCCTTTTTCGATTTGCACGTCCAGTGTCGCCGGGTCGATTCCCGGTGCGAAAGCATAGATTTCGACGGACTTGGCGGTGCCACCGACGTTCATCGCCGGAAAGCCGCCGCGGGCTATGCCGCGAATGCTTGGGGAAAAGTGCAGACCCTGCTGCATCTCACGTTGCAGCCGATCGAGTTCCGATAACACATCGCGGGGAAACAGAGAGCGGTACATCATCTTCAATCCTCCATACGGTTGCTTCTAGGGCGCCGGGTTTGGCGCTTCCCCACCTAACTGGGGATTTTTTTGCGCACTTCAATAGCTTGATTTCAGCGCCAATCGTCTCCATTTGCTATGGTTATTCGACCACCGCTGCAGATCGAGGAACAGGTATGGAATTCAAGGACTATTACAAGATTCTCGGCGTCTCGCGCGATGCGACGGCTGACGAGATCAAGAAGGCGTACCGAAAACTGGCGCGCAAGTATCACCCGGACGTTTCCAAGGAAGCCGACGCCGAAGCGCACATGAAAGAGGTCAACGAGGCGAACGCGGTGCTTTCGGACCCCGAGAAGCGCGTGGCCTACGATCAGTTGGGACGCGGTTACCAGCCGGGCCAGGATTTTCGTCCGCCACCGGACTGGGATGCCGGTTTCGAGTTTTCTGGACGGGGTGCTTCGCCGGGAGAAGCCGCCGATTTCTCCGACTTCTTCGCCGAGCTGTTTGGCCGCATGGGCGGTGCACGGGGCTTCGCTGGCGGTCAGCGGACGCAATTCCAGGTCCGCGGCGAAGACCATCACGCCAAGGTGCTACTGGATATCGAAGACGCTTTCAGTGGTGCCACGCGGCAGATTTCGCTGCGCGCGCCGAAGAGCGACGCGCAGGGTCGGGTGACGCTGGAAACGCGGACGCTGAACGTCAGAATCCCGCAAGGCGTGCATGCCGGCCAGATCATTCGTTTGGCGGGGCAGGGCGAGCCGGGGTTCGGCGGCGCGCCCGCCGGCGACCTGATGCTTGAGGTGCAGTTTCGACCCCATCCGCGTTTCCGCGCGCAGGGGCGCGACCTTCACCTGAGCTTGCCGGTTGCGCCCTGGGAGGCGGCCCTGGGAGCGGTGGTGCAGGTCGATCTCCCGCAAGGGGGCGTCAAACTGCGCATTCCCGAAGGGACGCAGAGCGGACGGCAGTTGCGGGTGCGCGGCAAGGGGATTCCCGGTACTTCACCGGGCGATCTACTGCTCGACATCCAGGTGCTGCTGCCGCCTGCCGACACGGCCAAGGCACGGGAAATCTATCAAACCATGGCGCGGGAGCTGGCCTTCGACCCGCGTTCGCAGCAGAGGACATGAGCAATGCGTGACGACGAGATCCTGACTGGAAGCCCGCTTGAAGAGAGCTGGCTGACGCTAGAACAACTTGCCGCCGCGTGCCCCGTCGAACCCGCCTGGCTGCGCCACCATCTCGAGGAGGGGCTGATCCCGCACGCTGGAAGCGTTGCCGGCGTATGGTGTTTTACCAGCACCAGCCTGGTGCGGGCAAGACGCATGCGGCAACTGGAACGCGACTTCGACGCGGTTCCCGAGTTGGCGGCACTGGTTGCCGACCTGCTCGAGGAGCTCGACGAACTGCGTGCCCGCGTCGGCAGCACCGGTCCGGGGTGATCTGGTAGCGACACGCCGATAGCAACCGGCTGCGAGCCGTTGCTGCTGCTTGCCACTGTGCTGGCCGAAGGCGCTGCAATCGCGGAGGCTGCTGGAGCTGATGGCTGGCCCCCGACCGGCTCCGCCTTCCGGCTGATGAGCACGATTTGCCGGAGTAAGGAGGAGGGTGAGTGAAGGGAATCGCCGGGAACAACGAGGTCCAGCGTGCTGACACGGTAGGCCAGGGTTCTCCCTGGCAGCCGCTTGCCGGCTGGCAGGTGATCGCCGTCGTCGTCGTCGGGATGCTGATTCTTTACCTGGGCAATACCGGCGAGCGCTGGATTCCCGTCCTCGACTCGGCCAACCTTGCTTTTCACGAGGCCGGGCACCCGCTCTTCTGGCTGCTCAACAGCCGCCTGGGTGTCTACGGCGGGACGCTCGGCCAGCTCGCGCTGCCGCTGGTCGTTGCGGCGAGTTTCTGGCGCCGTGGCGATGTCTTCGCCACCTCGTTCGCGCTGCTCTGGTTGTTCCAGAACTTCTTCAACATCGCTCGTTACATGGCTGATGCACGGGCGCAGATGCTGCCGCTGGTCGGCGGCGATCACGACTGGACCGAGATCTTCACGCGCTGGCAGGTGCTTCATCTCGATACACGCCTGGCCGGGCTGGTCAGTCTGCTCGGGTGGGCTGGCGTGCTTCTCGTCTGTTGTGCACTGGCGCGGATTTGGTGGCGGGGGCGTGGCCAGGGCTCCTAAGACTGAATTAAGGATGCCACTCTAGACTGGCGCCCGCGCCTGCCGATCTGGCACGCAGGCCGTTGCAGGCCGCAAGCAGCGGTTTCTTCCGAAAATCCGACAATTCCTATCGAGAGATCAAGCGTATGAAAAAGCCTATCGCGTTGTCCGCCGCCGCCCTGGTGGCGATTTTCAGCACCTTCTCCGGCGCTGCCATGGCTGCCGACACCGCCAGCCCGGCCCCGGCAGCCGTGCCGATGAGTACCGGCGCGCGCGCGCCGGCGACTGAAATCAGCAAGGAGCAGGCGGTCGAGATGGCGCTCAAGGCGCATCCGGGCGAAGTCATCAAGGTCTACCAGGACACCAAGAAAGGCAAGAAGACCTGGGAGGTGAAGGTCCTCGGCAAGGATGGCAAGAAGTGGGAGCTGCACTACGAGATCAAGAGCGGCGCCCTGGTGTCCGAAGAAAGCAAGTAGGCCACCCGCGATCGCTTGATCCATGCACAACCAGTCGCCTGCCGTCGGCAGGCTTGCCACAGGGGTAGCCGCATGCGGGCCATGAAGGCGAAAGAAATCAAGGTCTGGGATCCGTTGCTGCGGCTTTTTCACTGGACTTTGCTCGGCAGCTTCTGTGCTGCCTGGTTTTCACAAGGCGAGCTGTTCGAAAGCCTCCAGGACCGCCTGAGCGGCGAGTTGCTGCAAGAGTTGCACGTCTGGGCCGGCTATGCGATCGCCGCGCTCCTGCTCTTTCGCCTGTTTTGGGGCTTCGTCGGTCCGCGTTACGCGCGCTTCAGTGACTTCGTGCGCCGCCCGGGGGAGACTCTCGCGTATCTCAAAGCAGTGCTGTCCTGGCGTGCGCCGCGCCACCTCGGCCACAATCCGGCGGGCGGCGCGATGATCGTCGTCCTCTTGCTCAGCCTGTCGGTGACCATCGTTTCGGGGCTGGCACTGTACGCTGCCGACAAGGGGCTCGGACCCCTGGCCGGCTGGCTCGCCGACGCCGGCGACGGGATGATCGACGCCATCAAGGAGACGCACGAGCTGGCGACAAACTTCACCCTGTTGCTGGTGGTCGGACACTTGCTCGGCGTCCTCTGGGAAAGCCTGTTGCACCGCGAGAACCTCGTCCGGGCGATGTTTACCGGGCGCAAGCGCGCCTGAAACGCGGCGTCGCATTCGCTCTGGCTGCCTGCGCGCGCGTTTGCAGGCAGGGCGCTATTTGACTTCCCCTGCCGCTTGCGTGGATACTCGCACGGATACCGTTCAAGCTTCGCTTGCCGCCTGAGCGCGGGATCGAATCGGCCGTCGAGGTCGATCGATTGATCGATTCCTCGATTAGCCGGCGGCGACGCTTGCCGATGACGGCAGGCGCTGACGACGATGTCGCAGCGAGCGCCGCGGGCAGGAAGGGGCAAACACGAGTCGCTGTGGGAGCCTCCGCGGGGCATGGGGTCATGTTCTCGGCGCAAGGCGGGTGCCATTTCCGCAGGGCTTCGCTCGGCGGGGTGAACATTCCGCCAATCTGGCCAGCGTGCTGGCGCCAGAGTTCGTCGTCAAGGCCCGCTCGCCGCCGGCTGGTCGTCGGCTAGTCGTCGACGTTTGTCACGGCGTTTCTTCGCTCTACATAATCAACGAGATCGGGGTTCAATCATGGTGATACTCAAGGAATTCGACGAACTGCTCGTCACATCGCGGCCCGGGCAATCTGGCGGTGTGCGCGTAAACGAGATGCGCGAGAACGCGGTGCGTTGTCTTGGGCCGCATGGCCTGCACACGATGGCCTATACCGAGTGGGGCGATGCGGCCAATCCGCGCGTCCTGGTCTGCGTACACGGCCTGACCCGCAACGGGCGCGATTTCGACGTCCTGGCCAACGCCCTGGCCAGCGACTACCGGGTGATCTGTCCGGACATCGTCGGCCGCGGGCGCAGCGATCGCCTCTTCTTCCCCGACGACTACGCCTTGCCCACCTACGCCAACGACATCATCACGCTGATTGCCCGCCTCGGTGTCGAGTCTGTGCACTGGCTGGGGACTTCGATGGGCGGGCTGATCGGCATGTTCCTGTCGAGCCTGCCGGGTTCGCCGATCGCGCGCATGGTGCTCAACGACGTCGGGCCGCTGATCGCCCTCGATGCGTTGCAAAGGATCGGTGAGTATCTCGGCAAGGCCCCCGACTTCGCCAATCTCAGAGAGGCGGAAGCGTACGTGCGTACCGTCTGCGCGCCGTTTGGCAGGCTTTCCGACGCGCAGTGGCGGTTCATGACCGTCGTCGGCACGCGTCCAAAAGCGGAGGGCGGTTTCGAGATGAACTACGACCGTGCGCTTGCGCAGCCGTACCAGAAGGCTTTCCTCGAAGCCAAGGAAATCAGCCTGTGGCCGATGTACGACGCCATTCGCTGCCCGACGCTGGTGCTGCGCGGCGCTCAATCAGACATCCTGCTGCACGACACGGCGGTCGAGATGACCCTGCGTGGACCAAAGGCAAAGCTCGTCGAACTGCCTGACGTTGGCCATGCGCCGATGTTTCTCGACGAACCGCAGGTACGTGCAGTCCAGGACTTCCTCCTCGCCGATCGAGGCTGACGCGCCGGCCGTGTAGCGTTTCCCGGCGATGAATCTCGCTCACCTGCTTGCCCGCACGGCGCGCGTTTTTCCGCAGCGCAACGCGGTCACGCTCGCCAAGCGCGAGCTCTGGTCTTACGGCGAGTTGTCGCGCCGCGCGGCGGCGATCGCCGGCTCGCTGCGCGGCGTTCACGGCCTGCAGGCGGGTGACCGGGTCGCCCTGTGCATGGCCAATTGCCCGCAGTACCTCGAACTGCTCTACGGCGTCTGGCACGCCGGGCTGGTCGCGGTGCCGATCAACCACAAGCTGCACCCGCGCGAAGTCGCTTTCATTGTCGACAATTCGGCGGCGTCGCTGCTTGTTGTCGCCAGCGAGCCGGTTGGGCCGTGTGGGCCGGGCGGCGATCAGGCATTTTGCGCCGGCGGCAGGGGCGGGCCGCGTGTGCTGTCAATCGACTCGCGCGAATATCGGCAACTTGCCGACGGCGAGACGATCGACGTCGTTGCGCGCGCGCCCGACGATCTGGCCTGGTTGTTCTATACCTCGGGAACTACCGGCCAACCGAAAGGCGTGATGCTTTCGCAGCGCAACCTGCTGGCCATGACCCTCTGCTATTTCACCGATGTGGACCAGGCGACGCCAGCGGACAGCATCCTCTACGCGGCGCCGATGTCGCACGGCGCCGGGATGTACAATTTCGCGCACGTGCTGGTCGGTGCGCGGCACGTCGTTCCCGAGTCGGGTGGCTTTGACGTCGGTGAGATTCTGTCGCTGGCGCAGCATTTCGGCCAGGTTTCGCTGTTCGCCGCGCCGACGATGGTGCGGCGTCTGGTCGAGCACGTCGCCGCGCGCGGCGCCGACTGCAGCGGCATCAAGACCATCGTCTACGGGGGTGGGCCGATGTATCTCGAGGACATCCGGCGCGCGCTCGACGTGCTCGGCGATCGGCTGGTGCAGATCTACGGCCAGGGCGAGAGCCCGATGACGATCACCGCGCTGGCGCGGCGGCACCTCGCCGATCGCGCCCATCCCCGCTATCTGGAACGTATTGTCTCGGTCGGCGTTGCGCACAGCGTCGTCGAAGTCGTCGTCGCCGATGGCGACGGTCAACCGCTTCCCGCTGGCGTCGCCGGTGAAGTGCTGGTGCGCGGCGAGACCGTGATGCAGGGCTACTGGCAGAACCCCGAAGCGACAGCAGCGACGCTGCGCGACGGCTGGCTATACACCGGCGACGTTGGCGTTCTCGACGACGACGGCTTCCTGACGCTCAAGGACCGCTCGAAGGACGTGATCATCAGCGGCGGGTCCAACATTTATCCACGCGAGGTAGAGGAAGTGCTGCTCCAGCACGCGGCGGTCGACGAAGTGTCGGTGGTCGGGCGGCCGAGCGCCGAGTGGGGCGAGGAGGTCGTCGCTTTCGTCGTCTGCCGGCCGGGGCTGGCTGCGCCAACTGCGGAGCTCGATCAACTGTGCCTGCAATCGATGGCGCGCTTCAAGCGGCCGAAGGACTACGTTTTAGTCGCGGCCTTGCCGAAAAACAACTACGGCAAGGTGCTGAAGACCGAGCTGCGGCGCAGCTGGGCTGAACAAGGGGAGAAGGGGAAATGAGCGGACGTTTGCAGGGCAAGGTGGCGATCGTCACCGGTAGCGGCTCGGTAGGGCCGGGTTGGGGCAACGGCAAAGCGATTTCGGTGCTCTTCGCACGCGAAGGCGCCAAGGTTGTTGGCGCCGACATCAACGCCGACGCCGCCGCGGCGACACAGGCGATCATCCGCGACGAAGGCGGTGAAAGCGTTGCCGTGGTTGCCGACGTGAGCCTTGCCGCCGACGTCGAGCGGCTGGTGGCGGCTGCACTGGATGCTTACGGAAGGATCGACATCCTGGTCAACAACGTTGGCATGGCCATCGTTGGCGGTCCGGCCGAACTCGACGAGGCGACCTGGGACCGGGTGATGGCGGTCAACGTCAAGAGCGCCTACCTCACCTGCCATCATGTGCTGCCGGTGATGACGCGCCAGCAGTCGGGGGCGATCGTCAATAACGCCTCGGTCGCGGTGCGCGGCTGGGCGGGGGTCAACTACGGTTTCTACGCCGCCAGCAAGGGGGCGATGGTGGCCATGACGCGGACCATGGCCATCCGCCACGCGCCAGAAGGCATCCGCGCCAACTGTGTACTGCCGGGACTGATGAACACGCCGCTGGTGCATGCTGCGCTGACCCGCGTCTATGGCGAGGAAGGCGATATCGCGAATCTTATTCGTACGCGCGACGCGCAATGCCCGATGGGCCACATGGGCGACGCCTGGGATACCGCGTATGCGACGCTGTTTCTGGCCTCCGACGAGGCCAAGTACATTACCGCCACCGAACTTCTCGTCGATGGCGGCTTGTCGGCGCGCTTCGCCTGAGCACGCTTCGAACCGCGACTTCCTCTGACTGCCGCCGGCGCGAGCAGCGGATGTTCAGGCGAAGGGAATGATCAGCTTGTCCCAGCCCGAACCATTGCCTTCAAGGTGATCGCCTTGCTGGCGAATGGCCGCGGCGACGCGCCTCTCGAGTTCGCTGATCAAGGCTTCGCTGTCGACGGTTCTGCGGCGCTCGGCAGTGTGGCGTCGGTCGCTACCTGCACGTCGATCAGGCACCGACCGGCGATCAGCCACTCCCAGCGACGGTAGTGCCGCTTTATGGCGAAGCTCTGGCCGGCTGTCGTTGACCATGGGGTATCTCCTTGAATTCTGGCGGCCTGGACAGGTCGGCATGCCGTCATTCTGCCATGGGGACGCTGCTTGCGCCGCTGGCAGAAACCCTTTCAGGGAGAGTGCTCCAGGCGTCAGAACGTCGACCAGTTGGGAAATCCGGTATGCCACCATGATCCACCAGACCTTTGCTTGTTGGCGTCGAAGAGTGGGTCGTCCGCAGGCTCTGGCTGCCGCTGGCCAATGGTCTGGCTTGAATGGCCTTGGTTGAGGCCGGAAAACAGGAGCCTGAGACGAGGGACGTCGGCGAACGGTCGCTGGCGACCGGGTTTCCTCGGCGTACCACACATCAGGTAGTCGAGGGTGCGCCAAGCCTTCAGCTTGCGAGGTGCCGGAAACCGCAATGTGCTCATGTGAAACCTCGGAAGTGGTCATCAAGAAGGCGATTGACGGTGTTCATGGTAAATAGCAGCCGTCAGCCGCACAACAAGCGTTACACAGCTTTTACAAATCGCTGTGACGTATTTCACGATGTCGCTTTTCTTGCCCAGCCAGGTCACGGTGAGCGTGCGCAAGGACGCGTTGCTGCCGCGGCTCAGCGCATCAGCAGCCCGGCGGGTGCCAGCAACTGTTCGCCGGGCTGCGCGCAGCGGATCTGTGCCGGGTCGGCCGTGCCCGTCTCGGCCCGAACCGGTTTCGCCTGCCGGGAAGCGGGCGCGGTCGCGCGTGCGGACTGCGTGGGGATGGTAAAAGCCGGAACGATCTCGACCCTGATCACGCGTACCGTTTCATCAACCTCGCTGGCCCTCAGGTAGCCAATCGCTCCGGGCGTCGAAGCAACTCGGCGCAGCATCTCCTGCGCCGAAGCCAGCTGCTCGGGGTAGGCACTGTTGCCGGACAGGACGCCGCGCTCCCAGGCGTGGCGCAACTGATGCGGAAAGACCCGGAGCACACCCTTGCTGAACTGGCGATGGTCGACCGTGCCATCGGCCAGAACGAACACCTTGACCGGCGTGCCGGCTGGCCATTTTCGCTGGACCATACCGAAGATGGCACGCAGTGTGGTCAGTGAAATCGTCGCTTCGCTGGTCGCAGGGAAGCCGACAGCGACCATCTCCGGCGGGCCAGGCGCTGCATGAGCGGTGCTGGTCAGGAGGGCAAGCGCCAGCATGCTAAGCGCAAAGGCTCGCGCAAGGGAGGTTCCGAAGTTGCCTGCTGCAGGCTTGTTCATTGGGGCGTATCCCGAGGGATAGCGTGGCTGCGAAAACACTCTTGTTTGGCGGCCGGAGGCACGGCCTCGGTGGCGTAGCCATTTGCAGCGGAAGCGATGAGCATGCTGGTGCGAGCCGGTCCGTGACCGTGCTCGCGATCAGGCGGTATCATGGGGACATCCAGGGAGTGGGTCCTTGGCCAGGTTTTGATTGATGATCATCATAGGGAGCGGCGGCAGCGCCAGCCAAGAACCGTGATCAGGCTTTTACAATCCATTCGCTATGGTATTGCGGTGAGCACTCGCAACCGGCAGGCGCGGCGGGGGTGCTGACGGTGCGCTCGCCGCGACTGATCGAGATCGATCGGCAGGACCCGACGACTGCGGTTCGCGACGACTTGTTGCGCGGACTGTCGGCATGTCCGGCACGCGTGTCGCCGAAGTACTTCTACGATGAGCTGGGTTCACGTCTCTTCGCCGCGATCACCCGCTTGCCCGAGTACTACCCGACGCGCACCGAAGCGGCGATCTTCGCGCGCCATGTCGATGACATCGCCGCGCAGCTTGCGCAGGGCTTGACGCTGGTCGACATCGGAGCGGGCAATTGCGAAAAAGCGGCAGGTCTCCTGATACCGTTGAGGGTGGGCTGCTACGTGGCCGTCGATATCTCGGTGGACTTCCTGGGCGATTCGCTCACCCGCCTGCAGCTGCAGCACCCGGACCTGGCAATGCTCGGCGTCGGCACCGACTTCTCGCAGCGCCTGCTTTTGCCCGCGGAGGTCGGTGACGGACAGCGCCTGCTTTTCTATCCGGGTTCGAGTATCGGTAACTTCACGCCAGCGCAGGCGCTCGACTTCCTGCGCCAGCTGCGCGACGCGGCGCAGGGTGGTGTGCTGTTGATCGGCGTCGACCTGTGCAAGCCGGTCGCGGTGCTCGAAGCGGCTTACGACGATCCACTCGGGGTCACCGCCGCGTTCAACCGCAATCTGCTGCGCAACCTCAATCATCTGATCGGCAGCGATTTTTCCCTGGCCGATTGGCGGCATGTGGCCTTCTTCGACGAGGCACAGTCACGTATCGAGATGCACCTCGAAGCGCTGCGCCCGCTCTGCGTGCGCTGGCCTGGTGGCGAGCGGGGGTTCGCCGCCGGCGAACGCATTCATACGGAGAATTCCTACAAGTGGCGTGGCGACGACTTCACGGCCCTGCTCAGCGAGGCGGGCTTTTCGGAAATTCGGCAGTGGACCGACGAGCGTTGCTGGTTTGCCGTTTTTCTGGCGCAGGCGTAGGGAGCGGCGATGCTCGAGCATCGCCATGAGCTGTCAGTTGCCGAGCATCCTGCCGGCGTTCGCCGCCTTGGGCCGGGCTCGGCAGGCGAGAAAGCGGGACTGCCGGCGGCGCTTGGCCAACCGCGCTCAGCAGGCGATCGCACAGCTACGGAAGCCGCTGAAAATGTCGTTGCGTTCCGGCGTAAAGTAGTTTCGGTAGCGTGGGTGTACCATTTCCGGCGCCGTCGCCAGGCTGGCGCCGCGCAGGACCTGGCGGCTGGCGAACCATGGCGCCGAGTAGTCGCGGTAGGGGTGGGCGCGAAAAGCGGGGAAGGGCAGGAAGGGGCTGGCCGTCCATTCCCAGACCTGGCCCCATTCGTAGCTGCCGCTGCCCGTGGCAGCGGGCAAGGCGCTCGTGACGAGCGCCGGGAGTTCGGTAAGCGCTGCGTACTCCCATTCGGCTTCCGTCGGCAGCCGCCGTCCCGCCCAGCGACACCAGGCATCGGCCTCGAAGTAGCTGAGATGAACGGCCGGGGCAGCGATCGACAGCGGCCGCCACTGACCGAAACGGCGCTGCTGCCACTGTCCGCCGCGCTGGCGCAGATAACGCGGTGCGGCGATCTTCCCGGCTTCGCGCCAGTGCCAGCCGGCGGGGGACCAGTAACGCGCGTCACGGTAGCCGTCGGCGGCGACGAACGGCAGGTAGCGCTCCCAGGTGACCGGCCGGGCGTCGATCTCGAACGCCGGCAAGCTGACCTCATGCGCTGTCAGCTCGTTGTCGAAGGCAAAGCCTGGCCGCTCGTAGCCCAACCGCCACGCGCCACCCGGCAGGTGCAGCGGCGGCGCATCCTGGGCTCGTCTCGCGGCGTGTGGCAAGCCCCTGCGCGCCGCGCCTGGCAGCGCCTCCGGCAGTGCAATTCCAAGTGCCTGCGCCATGTAGGTCGCCGCTTCGGCGTGCATCTGTTCGTGGAACAGGACCAGACGGAAGAAATACAGATCGGCTGCCGCCGCAGTGGTCTGTGCCAGCAGCACCAGGGTCTCCCCCAGACCTTCCTCGAGGTAGGCTCGGGTTGCGGTCAGATCGGGCAGTGGCAGCTGCCAGCGCGTCGGCTGGGCAACGGCGCTGGAGTTGTAGAGCGCGTCTTCTTCGGGCAGGCGCCCGGCTGGGCGGGGCGCTTCCGCATCGGCTCGATCGCCGTGCGGGCGCTGCGCGTTGCGCGCGATCCAGTAGTCCTGAAACCAGCCAATATGTCCGACTTCCCACAGCGGTGGATTCAGCTGCGGCGAAAATGGGACCTGCAGCGCCGGCCCCAGCGCCTGTTCGTAGGCGGTCAACAAGGCCAGGGTGCGCTGACGCGCCGCCAGCAAAGCCGCGAGCAGTGGCTGCCGATCGCCTTCGCGGGCGGCGTCGGCCGCTGCCCACTGCCCGGCTGGTTTCATCATCCTGGTTCGCCTCGGTGAAAGAAGACAGGTCGCAGCAAGTTCCTCAGGTGGTCATTGTGAGCCCGGCGCTCGCCGCTGCCAACAACGGCAACTGGCAGACCGCGCGGCGCTGGCAGCGCTTTCTGTCCTTGCCGACGCGGATCATCAAGCAATGGCCGGACGAGTTTTCCGATCGGGATCGCGTCATGCTCGCCTTGCATGCGCGCCGCTCGTCGCCGTCGATTATCGCCTGGCGGGAAATGCGTCGCTCAGCGGGTCTGGCTGTGATTCTTACCGGCACCGACCTCTACCGCGACATCGAAAGTGACGTCGGCGCGCAGCGCTCGCTGCACCTGGCCGATGCGCTGGTGGTGTTGCAGGAACGCGGTCCCTTGGCCTTGCCCGGAGCAGTGCACGCCAAGACGCGGGTGATCTTCCAATCGACCGGCCGTCGGACAACTCTGGCGAAGAGCCAAAGGCGCCTGCGTGCGCTGATGGTCGGCCACCTGCGCGCCGAGAAGGATCCCGAAACGCTCTTCGCTGCCGCCCGGCTGCTCGCCGGGCGCGACGACATCCGCATCGATCATATCGGAGACCCACTCGATGCGTGGCTCGGCCAAGCGGCAAGGGCGACGATGGCCGCGTCGGCCAGCTATCGCTGGCTTGGCGGTCAGCCGCACGCGGCCACCCGGCAGCGCATCCAGCGCGCCGACCTGCTGATTCACGCCAGCCGCATGGAAGGCGGCGCGCACGTGGTGATGGAAGCGGTGTGCAGTGGCACGCCGGTGATCGCCTCAGCGATCGACGGCAACATCGGCATGCTCGGCGATGCTTACGCGGGCTATTTTAGCTGTGGCGACGCGCCGGGCCTGCTTGAACTGCTCGTCCGGTGTCGGGCCAGCCAGGGCCGCAGCGACGGTCTTCTGGCCCACCTCGCCGACCAGTGCCGGCAGCGCGCCGCCCTGTTTGCGCCGGCTGCCGAACGCGCCGCCGTACGACGACTGGTCGCCGACCTCATCGCCACAGCCTAGAAAGGAGTCTTCGCGATGCATGCTGCAGAACAAGCGGTGTTCAGGGATATCGTCCTTGTCGGCGGGGGGCACAGCCACGTCGTGGTGCTCCGGCGCTTTGCCATGCGACCGTTGCCCGGCGTTCGCGTGACACTGATCTGCAGCGATACCCACACCCCATATTCGGGCATGCTGCCGGGTTACATCGCCGGGCATTACAGCTACGACGAAGTGCACATCGATCTGCGCCGCCTGGCCGAGTTCGCGGGCGCACGCTACTTTCGCGAGCAGGTGATCGGTCTCGACCGGGAGCAGCGCAAGGTGCTCTGCGCGCGTCGCCCTCCGGTCGCTTACGACCGCTTGTCGATCAACATCGGCTCGATGCCGGCGGTGAACCAGGTCGAAGGTGCGGCCGAGCACGCCATTCCGGTCAAGCCGATCCGCCGCTTCAACGAGCGCTGGCTGGCCTTGCTGGAGCGCGTTCGCCAGCACCGCGGGGCGAAGACCATCGCCATCGTCGGCGCCGGTGCCGGTGGTGTCGAGCTGACGCTGGCGATGCACCATCGCCTGCGCAACGAGCTTCGCCTGCTCGGGCGCGACCCCGACGAACTGTGTTTTCACCTCTTTTCCGCCGAGCACGAGATTCTGCCGACGCACAATGCCCGCGTGCGGCGTACCTTCGAGCAGGTGCTGGCCGAGCGCGCCGTCGTCGTCCACCGTGGTGCCGAAGTGAGCGCGGTGACCAGCGGGCAACTGCGCACCGCTGGCGGCGAAACGCTGGCCGCCGACGAGATCGTGTGGGTGACGCAGGCCGCTGCTGCGCAGTGGCTGCGCGACACCGGTCTGACGCTCGACGGCAGCGGCTTCATCCAGGTGCGTGACAGCCTGCAGACACTTAGCGACGCGCACATCTTTGCGGCTGGCGACTGCGCGGCGATGGTCGATCGAGCGCTGGAGAAAGCCGGCGTTTTTGCCGTTCGCCAGGGCCGGCCGCTGGCCGACAACCTGCGGCGCTCGGTGCTCGAGCAGCCGCTGCGCGCTTACCGCCCACAAGCGCGCTGGCTGGCCTTGATCAGCACCGGCGACCGCTACGCCATCGCCTCGCGCGGCGTGCTGCATACGGCAGGCGCCTGGGTGTGGCGCTGGAAGGACTGGATCGACCGTCGCTTCATGCAGAGGTTCAACGATCTGCCGGCGCAGCGCATGGTGATCGCCAGGCCGCTGGGCCAGGAAAGTGCCGTCCCGCTTGACGCGGCCGAATCGGTGCAAGCCATTTCCGCGCTGGCCATGCGTTGCGGCGGCTGTGGCGCCAAGGTCGGCGCGACGGTGCTGTCGCGCGCGCTGGCGAGCGTGCACCCGGTCGAGCGCGATGACGTGCTGATCGGCTTGCACGCACCCGACGACGCCGCCGTCGTACGCGTGCCGCCGGGCAGGGCGATGGTTCATACGGTCGATTTCTTCCGTGCTCTTATCGACGACCCCTGGCTGTTCGGCCGCATCGCCGCCAACCACGCGCTCGGCGACATCTTCGCCATGGGCGGCGAAGCGCAGTCGGCGACGGCGATCGCCACCGTGCCGCCGGGGCTCGAAAGCCAGGTCGAGGAGACACTGTTGCAGATGATGTCGGGTGCCGTCGAAGTGCTCAATGAAGCCGGCTGCGCGCTGGTCGGCGGGCACAGCGGCGAGGGCCGCGAACTGGCACTGGGTTTTGCCATCAATGGCCTGGTCGACGAAGGGCTGGCGGGCGTGATGTGCAAGGGGGGCATGCGCCCCGGCGACGAGCTGATTCTCGGCAAGCCGATCGGCACCGGCACGCTGTTCGCCGCGCACGCCCGCCTGCAGGCAAAAGGCCGCTGGATCGACGATGCCCTGGCGTCGATGGAGCAATCGAATCGGCTTGCCGCCAGTTGCCTGCGCGAGCACGGCGCGACGGCGTGCACCGATCTCACCGGCTTTGGCCTGCTCGGTCACCTGGTCGAAATGACCCGTGCGTCCGGCGTCGACGCCGAGATCGATCTGGCCGCCTTGCCGGTTCTCGATGGTGCCGCCGAAACCAGCGCGGCGGGAATCCTCAGTTCGCTGCAGCCGGCGAACCTGCGCCTGCGCCGCGCCCTGCGTGACCAGGAGCAGGCGCGCAGTCATCCCAACTATGCGCTGCTCTTCGATCCGCAAACCGCGGGCGGGTTGCTGGCCAGTGTGCCGGCAGGACGGGCGACTGCCTGCATTGCTGCTCTGCGCTCGCTGGGCTACGGAAAAGCCGCGTGCATTGGTCGGGTGCTACCGCACGCTGATGATCTGGCGCCGATTCACCTGAAATGATAGGGCTGGCGCGGCTGGCCGGTGTCAGCGCTGAGCCCGCCACCGTGGTGCACCGGTGGCCCGCGGGATCAGCGTTGCAGAGCATCGCCGGTGGCTGGCCGCGGTCTTCCGCTGGTGTCGGATGCGTTCACTTTCCCTGCCCTGCGGGGTGCCGCTCGTCCTTCGGTGTGCCGTTGATTTTCTTCGGGAAACCAAGCCGTGGGCAGTACGCCATTCGGGAGAGACTGTTCGCAACGCCGTATCGTGATGGCCAATCGCTGATTCCTGGAGGGCCTGTATTTACCATGCGAAAAGGATAATGGCCGGCGGATTGGCGGGCTCTTGTGCGGCCACGGTGAGCGTATATAATCCCGCCCCGTTGCCATCGCTGGAAACGGCATGGCACGACAGGCTTGTTATAGCGAGCGGTCGGGTGGCAGACCCGACCGCCCTTTCTTATGTCTTTTCAGGGGGTAGGATATGGCGGAGCAGAAGCTGGGCAATCCAGCGGTTGTCGGTCTGGCGGGTTTCGGGTTGACGACTATGATCTTGCAGTTTCACAACGTTGGCTGGATGGGCCTGGGCCCGGTGATCTGGGTGGGGCTCATTTTCGGTGGCCTGGCGCAAATGATTGCCGGCCTGCAGGAGATGAAAACGGGGAATAATTTCGGCTATTGCGCGTTCACCGCCTACGGTTGTTTCTGGCTCGCCCTGACCCTGCTCCTGATCGGCAACCACTACGATATCTACACTTCAAGCAAGACCGACATCGGCTGGTTTCTCGTCGCCTGGACGGCGTTCACGGCCATCCTGTGGGTCGGGTCGATGCGCATTCACGGCGCACTGGCGCTGACCTTCACGCTGCTGTTGATTGGCTTCATTCTGCTCGATCTCGCGCACTTCGGTTATCCGGCCCTGACCGTTGTCGCCGGCTTTGAGCTGATGGCGACGGCAGCGATGGCGTGGTACATCATGGCGCACATCATCTATGCGGACGTCTTTGGCCGGGATATCCTTCCGGTTGGCAAGCCCTGGATCAACTGAAACCCGCGCGGCATGTGTCTGGCACGACGATTCGGTCAGAGCAGCGCTGCGTACCTGAGCAAAACTGATGACGGAGCAAGATGTTATGAAAGCTGGGAAGACAATTGGCTGGCTGGTGGTCCTGCTTGCCTGTAGCACTGGCCGCGTAGCGATGGCGGCAGAATCAGGTACGGCTACGGCCGAAGAAGCAATCAGCAAAGTGCGGGCGGCAGCGCGCTTTCTGCACAACAAGGGAACTTCCGGCTATGCCGAGTTCAACAACAGGGACGGCAACTGGGTGTGGAAGGATAGTTATGTCTTTGTCTATGATTGCCGGCAGGACAGGATGATCGCCCACCCGATGCGGCCGGATCTGGTCGGCAAGCCGATCATGCAGATTACCGATAACTCGGGCAAGTACATCTTCAAGGAGCTGTGCAAGGCTGGCAACGAAGCTCATGGCAACTGGGTGGAGTACGCGTGGTCGAAGCCGGGCGCGGGTGCGCTGTCGCGGAAGATCTCCTATGCTCTGGCCGCGGATATTTCCTTCGCCAGTGGCATTCAGGTAAGCGCCGGCATCTATGACGAAACAATGACCGTCAAGCAATTGGACGCGGTCCTCGAAAAGATGTCGGATCCGTCCAGGTATCAGGCGCTCTGAGCGCTTGGCTGGCCGACGGTGACGGGTGAAAGTCTCGTCTGCCTGAAGGAAACCGCGCTGTCCGTGCCTTGAACGCGGGCAGCGCGGCAGCGTCTCGCGAGGCGATGATGAGGCGCGTTGGTCGCGCGAACTCGCAGGCCGGGGATTTCAGGAGGCCCTTACGGTTCCGGAGGTGCTTCCCTCACCATCAACGGCCCAGTTGATCAGTCCGAGCCAAGCGCCAGTCGCAGGTCCCGCTGACGTGCGCGGTCTCGGTGCAGCATCACGAATCCGGCGATGAGTACGCCCAGCGTGACCAGCGAAACCATGATCGTCGCCAGGGCGTTGATGTCCGGGCTGACGCCCAGGCGGACTTTCGAGAAGATCACCATCGGCAAGGTGCTGGACCCCGGTCCGGAGACGAAACTGGCGATCACCAGGTCGTCGAGCGAAATGGTGAACGCCAGCAGCCAGCCCGAGATCAGGGCCGGCGAGATGATCGGCAGGGTGATCAGAAGAAACACCTTGGCGGGGCGCGCGCCGAGGTCCATGGCCGCCTCTTCGAGTGAGACGTCGAGCGACGATAGCCGCGATTGCACGATCACCGCCACGTAGGACAGGGTCAGCGTGATGTGCGCGATGGTGATGGTGCTGACGCCGCGGCCCTCGGGCCAGCCGAAGGCGTGTTCGCTGGCGACGAACAGCAAGAGCAGCGACAAGCCGGTGATTACTTCGGGCATCACCAGCGGGGCCGTGATCATGCCGGCGAATAGTGTGCGTCCGCGGAAGCGGCCAAAGCGCGCCAGCGCCAGACCGGCCAGGGTGCCCAGAATTGTGGCGCCGGTGGCATTGATCGCTGCGACGCGCAGCGACAGCCACGCGGCATCGAGAATCTGCGTGTTCTCGAACAGCCGGCCGTACCACTCGGTCGAGAAGCCTCCCCAGACGGTTACCAGGCGCGACTTGTTGAAGGAGTAGAAGACCAGCGACAGGATCGGGATGTACAGGAAGGCAAAGCCGAACACCAGGAACGACAGCCTGACCGGCGAGCGCTTTCTGTTCATCGTCGACCGCCACTTTCGCGTCCCCGTGCGCGCTGGAAATACATGATCGGTGCGACCAGGATGAGCAGCAGGACGATGGCCACCGCGCTGGCCACGGGCCAGTCGCGGTTGTTGAAGAACTCGGTCCATAGCACCTTGCCGATCATCAGCGAATCGGATGGCCCGAGCAAGGCGGGAATGACGTACTCGCCGACGGCGGGAATGAAGACCAGCATGCAGCCGGCAACGACGCCAGGCAGGGAAAGGGGCAGGGTGATGCTGGCGAAGGCGCGCAATGGCCGGCAACCAAGGTCTTCGGCGGCTTCGAGCAGGGTCACGTCCATCTTCTCCAGATTGGCGTACAGCGGCATGACCATGAACGGCAGGTAGCAGTAAACGATACCCAGATAGGTGGCGAAATCGGTCTGCAGCATGACGATCGGCTGATCGATGACGCCCAGCCAGAGCAGGAAGTTGTTGAGCAGGCCGTTGTTCTTGAGGATGCCGATCCAGGCGTAGACGCGCAGCAGGAAGGACGTCCAGAAGGGCAGAATCACCAGCATCAGCAGAATGCCGCGCCAACGGGGATCACTGCGGGCGATGGCGTAGGCCAGCGGATAGCCGATCAACAGCGCCAGCAGGGTGGACACTGCCGCCACCTGCAGCGAATTGACGAAGGCGCGCAGATAGAGGCTGTCTGCGAAGAGATACAGGAAATTGCCGAGATTGACGTTCAGCCGGATATCCGACAGCCGCTCGCCAGCCCATTCCAACAAGGGCTGATAAGGCGGCATGGCGATCTGCGTTTCCGAAAAGGAAATCTTCAGCACGATGACGAAGGGGATGACAAAGAAGAGCAGCAGCCACAGGTAAGGCAGCGCAATGACTGCCGTGCGACCGTTCATTCCCCACCTCGTCAGGCGTTCCTGCATCCAGCGATAGAGCGGCAACTCTCCGATTGCGTCGAGCAAGCGGCGGCTACGGCCAGCGAATCGCTCTGCCGCGGGTGGCGTCGCATTGCCCGAGCGCATGTTCTGCTTCAGGCGCTGACGACGAGCGGACTGCTGGCGTGCCAATGCAGGTAGACCTCCTGTTCCCAGGTGATGCTCTCTTCTTCGTGACGCCAGACGTTGGGACGGGTGACGCGGACGGTCTTGCCCGACGGCAGCCGAATCAGGAGTACCGACAGATTTCCCTGGTAAGCGATCTCCTTCACCAGACCGCGCGTCCAGTTAGCCGCTGCTTGTGGCGGCTGCACGGAGAGCTGGATCTTTTCCGGGCGGATCGCCACCCAGAGCGTCGTTTGCGGCGCGGCAACGGAGCTCTCGTCCACATGGACGGGTTGTTCGAGTTCCGGACAGGTGATGCGCAGGTGATCGGGCTCGCTGGCCGTCAGCTGGCCGGCGAAGAGATTTACGGAGCCGACGAATTCGGCGACGAAGCGGCTGCGCGGGGACTCATAGATCTCCTGAGGTGTCCCCACCTGCACGATCTTGCCGTGGTCCATGACCCCGATGCGCGAGGAGAGAGTCATGGCCTCTTCCTGGTCGTGGGTGACGACGACGAAGGTGACGCCGAGATCTTCCTGCAGATTGACCAGTTCGAACTGGGTGTGCTCGCGCAGCTTCCTGTCCAGTGCGCCCAGCGGCTCGTCGAGCAAGAGCAGTTTGGGTTGCTTGATCAGCGCCCGCGCCAGCGCGACTCGCTGACGCTGCCCGCCTGACAACTGGTCCGGCTTGCGTTTGCCGAACTCCGAGAGGCGCACCAGCTTGAGCATGTGAGCCACGCGGTCGGCGATCTCGGAGCGGCAACGGTTTTCCATCTGCAAGCCGAAACCGACGTTCTGGTCGACGGTCATGTGCGGGAAGAGGGCGTACGACTGAAACATCATGTTGACCGGCCGTTCGTACGGCGGGATGCCGCTCATGTCCAGGCCGTCGATGAAGATCTTGCCGCCGCTCGGTTCCTCGAATCCGGCGAGCATGCGCAGCAGCGTCGTCTTGCCACAACCCGAGCCACCAAGCAGGCAAAACAGTTCGCTGCGATAGATGTTCAGCGAGACCTCATCAACGGCAACGAAGCCGGCGAAGCTTTTGCTTACCCGCTCGATGCGGATGTAGGGTTCGGCCGCGGGATCGTTCCACGGTCGACCCGGGCCGGCTGAATCAAGGGCAGATGAAGCCATTCAGAGTCCAGCTTGAAGGGTCCCGACAAGGCTGGCAGGCGCGCGCGAAAGAGGCTGGCGAAGGGGGCGGCGAGCGGTCGGCGGCCATTTCCCCTGCCTCATTGGCCGGTCTGGAAGCGCGTCCAGGTACGTGTCAGCAGGCGGTTGTAGTCGTCACCCACTGCCAGTTCAGGCGACAGCTTGCCCTTCACTTCGGCGCCGGGGAAGACGCTCGGGTCATTCCTTACCTGGGGATCGATGAATTGCTCTGAAGCGAGGTTGCCGTTCGGGTAGTGCACCGCGTTCGAGTTGTTCGCCGCCACCTGCGGCTGCATCAGGTAGTCGATGAACAGATGCGCATTGCGGGGATGTTTGGCGTCGGCGGGAATGACCATCATGTCGAACCAGATGATGCTGCCTTCCTTCGGCAAGGAATAGGCCACCTGCACGCCCTTGCCGGCCTCCCTGGCGCGATCGCGTGCTTGCAGCACATCGCCGCTGTAACCGACGGCAATGCACAGGTCGCCGTTGGCCAGGTCCTCGATGTATTGCGATGAATTGACCTTGCGTACGTAGGGGCGGATTTTCATCAGCTGCTCTTCGACCCGCTTCAGATCGTTGGCGTCCTGGCTGTTGGGATCCTTGCCGAGGTAGATGAGGACAATACTGCGAATGTCGGATGCAGCATCGAGGATCGAGATGCCGCAATCCTTGAATTTGGCGGCGACCTTCGGATCGAGCACCAGTGCCCAGGAATCCAGCGGCGCGTCGGGCATGATCTGCCTGACCTGGTCGACGTTGTAGCCGATGCCATCGGTCCCCCACATATAGGGAATGGCGTGCTCGTTGTTCGGATCGTGCAGGGCGACACGCTGCATGATCGACGGATCCATGTTGCCGAGATTGGGCAGCAAGGCCTTGTCCAGCTTCTGGAACACGCCGGCCTTGATCTGACGTTCCATGAACTGTGCCGAGGGCATCACCAGGTCGTAGCCGGTATTTCCTGCCAGCAGCTTGGTTTCGACGACTTCGTTGGCATCGAAGACGTCGTAGTTGACCTTGATGCCGTACCTGGCCTCGAAGTTCTTGACGGTCTCCGGGTCTATGTAGTCCGACCAGTTGTAGACATTGAGCACCTTTTCGGCGTCGGTGGCGCCGGGAGCAGCGGCAACCGCTGCCGGTGGCGCAGCGGTTGCCGGTTCCTTGCCGCAGGCAGCCAGCAGAAAGCTGGCAACGCCCAGGCAGGCGATCGTTATGGCAGCGGAACGGCGCGAAGCTGATGAAGAGACCATGATCTGGTTTTTCCGTCCTGGGGTGGCGACAGGTGAAGCGTAACCCAGCGCCAGCGGCAGGCCAAGGGCTAGATCAACGAGAACCGGCCCCGGCGATTGTCCCTCAGACGCGAACGATGCGTACGCTGTCTGTGCTGCCGGCACGCGGCCCGGTGGACCCGAAAACGACCGCCACCAGGTCGCCATCACGAACCAGTCCGGCTGTCCGCGCCGCGGCGATGGCCAGGCGCAACTGATCACCGTCGGAATTGTCGGGAACCAGTAGCGGCTGCACGCCCCAGACCAGACTTAGGCCGCCAAGGACCTGCGGCGAGGTCGAGATGCCGGCGATCGGCATCCTGGGACGGAAGGCCGCGACGCGATGCGCGGTCAGGCCGCTGCGTGTCGGGCAGAGGATGGCGGCGACGCCGAGATCCTCTGCCGCCTGCACGGCGGCGTGTGCCACGGCCCAGGCCACTCGGTCGGAGGCAGCAGCCGAGATCGCGGCGGGATGGAGGTGCTCGTGTGGCGAGTCCTCGGCCGATTCCGCGACTTCGCCCATCATGCGCACGGTTTCGTACGGGAATCGCCCGACGGCCGTCTCTTCCGAGAGCATCAGGGCGTCCGTGCCGTCGAGAACCGCGTTGGCGACGTCGTTGACTTCGGCGCGTGTCGGCAAGGGTGAGCGAGTCATCGACTCGAGCATCTGGGTGGCGGTGATTACCGGCTTGCCGGCCATGTTGCAGGCACGGATGATTTCTTTCTGGAGTAGAGGCACGCGTCGCGCCGGCATCTGGATGCCGAGGTCGCCGCGCGCGACCATCACTGCGTCGGCGGCTTCGATGATGCCGGCGAGGTTGTCGACCGCCGCGGCGGTCTCGATCTTGGGCACCAGCGCCGGGCGCACGCCGCGCTTGGGGAGCATGGCACGCACCCGTTCCACGTCTTCGGCGCGGCGCACAAACGACAGCCCGAGGAAGTCGACCTTTGCGGCGATCGCCATTTCCAGGGCCAGGGCATCGCGGGCGGTGAAGGGTTCCACGTGGGCCTCGGCGCGCGGCAGATGCATGCCTTTTCGCGAGCGCAGCGTCCCTCCGCGCACGACTTCGGTACGTACGTCGTGGCCCACCGATTCGAGCACATGCAGTACGATCGCGCCGTCGGCGAGGTACACCTCGTCGCCGCGGCGGGCCCATTGCGCAAGGTCGGGCAAGGTCGTCGACACGTGCCGCGCATCGCCAAGGCCGTCGTCGTCGCTAGCGGTCAACACGAACTCGTCGCCGTTCTCGAGCTCCACCTCGTCGCCCTCGACGAGGCCGGTACGGATTTTCGGGCCGGGCATGTCAACGAGAATCCCGACACTGCGGCCAAGATCGTTGGCCAGTTCCCGTACCAGGCGTGCGTTGTTGCCGTGCGTCGTCATGTCCGAGTGCGCGGCGTTGAGCCGTACCACATCGACACCGGCTTCCAGGAGTCTCCGCAGCGTACTCGGCGTGGCGGTGGCGGGGCCGATCGTGGCCACAATCTTCGTTCGGCGCATCAGGGTGTCCTCAATGACTTCGAGATTCGGTCCGCATCCCGTGCTCTTCGTACCACCGCACACCAAGCGTTGCCGCGGGGCGGGGCATTCGGGGGGTCGGGCGGCAGTATAGGTAGCGGTCGCGGCCGGCGTCAATCGGCAGTCGGGCAGCGGCGCGCCTTGACAAGCATGCGAACGCTTGCGGCTGGCCGCCAGCGGCCGCCTTCGGCGGCATGTTGTTGGCCCCATTGTCCTCGCTTGCCGGCGCCGGCTAGGGCGTGGCCTTTCCTGTCTTGCTCCTTGGTCAGAGGCAAGCCGGTGCCCGCCTGATCCGGGCTTTGATCGCATAGTAGCGACTCCTGCTGGCGCGGCGCTCTACGCCAGGTCGGCTGCTGATCCGAAACTGACAGATGGCTTGTATAGATCTGTCCAAGAGCTTGCGCAGGGCGGCCATTGCGGTAATCCACAATGGCCGTTGAGTAAGTGATCGGTCAGAATCTGCGCCGTACCGGAGGGGTGTCGATCCCACAAATGCTTGCTGCCGAACAACTTTTTTCTCAGCACCGGCACCGTGGCGCGTTCGGCGAGCTGGCAGTGCGGTTGCCAGAATGCTCGCAGCAAGGGGTCCCTGCACGGTGCGGGACAGGGGCGGGCTGTGGAAGGCGCGACCGTCGGCGAGGCGCTTGACCGAGCGCGAGGAGCGCGCAGGTGCTTGCGCTTGCGCAATCGTAGTGATTATTCTTTGCGTGGCAGGCGGCGCGCCTGTCGCAGCGACAAGACAAAACATTCACACGTAGTAACTTTCCTTAGGAGGAGATCGCATGAAGCATATGAAGAAGATCAGCGTTGCCCTGACAGCCCTTGCCATGGCTTTTGCCGCCACGTCGGCATCGGCGAAATGTGAAAAGGGTGAAGTTGTTGCCAAACTCAGCCACGTGACCGGTGGATCCACGCATCCCAAGGTGGTCGCATCCAACCACCTGGCAGAACGTGTCAACAAGGAAATGAAGGGCAAGCTGTGCATCGAGGTATATCCCAACAGCACCTTGTTCGGCGACAGCAAGGAACTGGAGGCGCTGCTGGTCGGTGACGTGCAATTGCTGGCCCCTTCGCTGTCCAAGTTCGGTTCGTACACGCCCAAGCTAGGCGTCTTCGATCTGCCGTTCATCTTTGTTGATATTGACCAGGCGATCCGCTTCACCAACTCGCCCGAGGGCAAGAAGCTTCTCAAGTCGATGGAGGGTGTCGGCTTCGTCGGTCTCGGTTACTGGATGTCGGGCATGAAGTATTTCTCGGCGAACAAGCCGTTGATCGCGCCCACTGACGCCAAAGGCATGAAGTTCCGCGTGCAGACCTCTGACGTGGCCAAGGCGATGATCGAAGCGATGGGTGCCTCACCGCAACCAATGGCCTTCGCTGAAGTCTATGGCGCACTGCAGACCGGTGTTGTCGACGGCCAGGAAAACACCTGGTCGAACATCTATACGCAGAAGTTCTTCGAGGTTCAGAACAGCACGACGGAAACCAACCATCAGTTGCTGGCGTATATCTTGCTAACTTCGGCGGACTGGCTCAACAGCCTGAAACCGGCTGTTCGCGATCAGTTCCTGAAGATCGTCGACGAGATCTCCAACGAAACCAATCAGAAGGTCAAGGCGGATGAAGCGCTCAATCGTGAGAACATCATCAAGGCCGGCGGAAAGGTCAACAAGCTGACTCCCGAGCAACGCAAGAAGTGGGTGGAGGCCATGACCCCGGTGTGGAAGAAGTTCGAGAAAGAGATTGGCGCAGACACAATCAAGGCTGCGGCCGGCTCATAACTCGCCAGATCGAAAAGGGCCAGATTTTTTCTGGCCCTTTTCTGTACGCCAGCAAGGACAATTGTCACCAATTGGATTCGTCGAGTGTCCTTCATGTTTTCTCGGCGGCGCAATCTGGCGACGGCGTGATTCGTCCCGATTGACGGGAAGTCTTTTCAAACTGACTGGGAGTTTGCCATGGGAGCCTACTGGTTTCACGGTGTCTTGATAATTTTCATAGTGATCCTCTGGGCGCTCGAAAAGAAGTTTCCGAAAGCGATGGCCAGCGCAGAGGAGTCACTTCTGGTTTTGGTGATCACCTCGATTATGGCGGTCTCTTTCTTCCAGGTGATTGCCCGCTACGGATTCAATACCGGCTGGTCCGCGGCGCTGGAATACAATACCACGGCTTTTTCCTGGCTGATCCTTCTGGGTATGGGTTATGGCCTGAGAACCAGCCTGCACCTGGGGGTCGACATCATCATCAAGGCCGTGCCCGCACCGATGACCAAAGCACTGTCGTTGTTCGGCGCAGCGTGTTGCATGCTTTATGGCCTGGTATTGCTCGATTCATCCTGGGTTGCCTTGCTCGGCGTCGATACCAAGGGCGGCGCCATCGACTACTGGCTGAAGATGTACAAGATCGGCATTGGCTCGGAAGAGCTTCATTATCCGGGATTCATACAGGACGCCTTTGGTGTTCAGTCGCGGATTCATCGCTGGCTGCTGTTGCTGATTCTGCCGCTGGGCCTGGCGCTGATGGCATTCCGGTCGTTGCAGGCTTTTGTCGATATCGCAACCGGTCGCCGTAAACTTCTCATCAGCGGCCATGAAGCAGAAGACATGGTCGAAGAGAACAAGCACATCTTGAAAGACTAAACGACTAAGGACCCTAGGATGAACTCTCTCTTTCTTTTTGCGATGGTGCTTGCGCTGCTCTTTATCGGCGTCCCGGTGGGCGTTGCCCTGGGGCTGTCGTCGATTCTTTTCGTTGCGTTCTTTTCGCATGACTCGCTGTCGTCGGTGGCCATTCAGCTTTTTGGCGCCGGGCAGAACTACACGCTGCTGGCGATTCCCTTCTTCATCCTGGCCTCGGCGTTCATGTCCACGGGCTTACCCTTACCCACATCGTGCCAGCAGACGGTAGCGAGTTGTTATTACGCTGGTCTGTAAGGTGACTGGGCATGGGTTGGCGCGGGGCTCAAGGAGCTTGTGGTGGAGGTGTAGCGAAGACGCGGTACATGCTGGTCAGGTCATCGAGTCGCTGGATGCCGATCCAGAGGACTTGAGCGCCGGGTTCGCCGTCGCTCTTACGGCCGAGGAAACCACCGAGGCGAGCGACCATTTGCACCGCCTGATGAAGAGTCGGTGGCGTGTCCGGGGGGATGGGCGTGCGGTGCACGAAGCCGTAGAGCGCCTTCCAGTGATCGTCATCGAAATAGGTGGTGCAGGGCAAGTCGGGGTGCTGGCGGGAGAGATGGACGAGGTGGAAGATCCGCCAGGCAACGACCATGTCGATCGCCAGACAGGCCTTCAGTGATTTGGCCGAGCCGAGTTGGCGGTCCTCGATGCGGCAGCCGCTTTTCAGCGTGCGGTGATAAATCTCGATTCCCCAGCGGCGACAATACCACTCGATACGGCTACAGGCTTCATCGAAGGTACGGGTCGGCACGGTGGTCAGCAGCATCCATTCCAGGGCAGAGCTGCCCTCGGGCGGATGTTCTTCGTGCGCCCAGATGGCCGACACCGGCACGTTTCCCAGTCGCGTCTGGTCGCGTGGCGGTTTGAGGGTGACGGCCTGCACACGCACGGTGAGGGTGGCCTCGCGCGCTGGCCTGCCATTGCCGGCCGCGACTTGCACGGTGAAGGTTCCGGCGACCGGCGCGGCGGCCAGGGCCGGCCACAGATGCGCCTGCTCGTCCGAGCACAGATGGCGGTTTGTCTGCGCCCGGACCAGCACGCCGGCCGTGGCGTCGCTGGCCTTGACAAAGAATTCATAGATGTCCGACTCGCGGTCGGCGACCATCACCCATCGGGTTTGCGGACAAGCGCGCTGGGCGGCCTCTATCCGGTCGAAGCTCTTGAGCCATTTGCCGCTTTCTTTTTCTTCGATCGGCCGCTTCTTGCGCGTGCGCTTCTTGCCATGCTCCGCCGGGTCACGCCGCCAATGCTGGACGTCGATCAGCCCGAGCGGGACGCCACTGGGCGTAAAGACCAGGGTCTCATGCAGCCACAGTCCGACCGGCCCATTGACCGTCGTGCCGATCAGTCCCAGCCCGTCGGTGGCCGGATGAGCCGAGTAATTTAACGCCGAGCTGTCGACGGCCGCCAGGACCAGCGGTTCCTGGGCAGCGCGTGCCTGGGTGGCCTGATAATGAGGAGCAAGCAGGGTATCGATGGTGACCTTCTCGTGCTGGAACAAGCGATAAGCGCCTCTGAGCTCGGCCAGGTGGCCTTCGCAGGCCTGCGGCAGGCTGGCCGTCGGACGGGCCTGAAAGCGGCGCGCCAGGGCCACTGTACGACGCTGCAAACGCGCGTCCAGTTCAAGGCCCGCAAACTCCGCGGCAGCCCAATCGGTCTCTGGTGTCGCGGGCGGTCCGGCACGCGGAAAGCGGCGCGGCTCGATGAGATGGAGAAACACCCGCTTCCTTGTCCGCTCGGCCGTATGCTGGCCGTCCTGCCGGCCACGACCGCGGCTTTCCCCGATCTCGCGCCAGTTCGCGGCGCGGTAGCTCGTGCCCAGACGCGGCGGGGCAACGAAGGTCTCGAGCGCCCACAGGGCGATACCGTAACGCTTCGGCCAGTCACGGACCAAGCGTCGGACGGCCAAGCCAAGCACATGCGAAGCCAGGTTGGGCACGCGAATCCCGGGAAGAATGAGAAAGCGCGAATTGCAGGCCACGTGCTGGAGTTGCTCACGACGCTCGTCCTCGCTCCAGCCCAGCCAGGCTTCTCGGTCTGCCAGACGGCGGGCGGCCGCCGAGAAGGCCAGACCACCGAGCCAGCCGAAGTGCTCGCAGCGAATCAGATAGCGCAACTGTGCGCCACACAACGGGCCACTGCCCAGTTCGTGGTGAGTGTCCATGAGGCCATTCCACACCGGCGACAGCGCTGCCTCACCGGTAACGTCGACCAGCTCGACCCGACCCAGTTCGGCCAACTCGCAGGTCACCGCGCCGCTCTCCACCACGGCCAGCGCTCCTCGCGCTGGAATGCTGCGCTGCGTCCCCGGCAGAACGACATCCCCCCGCGCTGCCATCTTCGCCAGAACTTTGCGACACGTCATCTCGCGCAAGCGCCCCAAGGGGTCCCGAAAATCGAAGGCTTCGCAAACGACTTGCGACAAGCGCGTGCGCGTCATGCCGATACGCGCGGCCATTTCCCGTACGTACGCCAGGGCATCACCTTCCCACAGCCGCTTCGCCATATCCATAGGCGAAACCATAGCGAAAAGTTGCTACGGTGTCCAGCGGAGATCTGGGAAAAGGTAAGGTCCACGGGGGGGGTGGCGAAGCGCCTGATCAACTTCGCCATCGCCAGCGTCGGCCATTTCCAGGGTGGCCTGGCCATGGCATCGGTCCTGGCCTGCATGATGTTTGCGGCGCTGTCGGGGTCATCGCCTGCAACCGTGGTGGCGATCGGTACGATCGCCATCGCCGGCATGCGTCAGGTGGGCTATTCGAAGGAGTTCGCGGCGGGCATCATCTGCAACGCAGGAACGCTGGGTATTCTGATTCCGCCGTCGATCGTGATGGTGGTCTACGCCGCTGCCACTGACGTTTCTGTCGGACGGATGTTCCTGGCTGGCGTCATTCCCGGATTGTTGGCGGGTCTGATGCTGATGTTGGCGATCTACGTTGTGGCCCGGATCAAGGGTCTGCCGAGCGAAGAATGGCGTGGTTTCGGCGCGATTCTGGAGGGTGCCAAGGAAGCGGGCTGGGGCCTTTTTCTGGTGGTGATCATCATGGGTGGCATCTATGGCGGCGTGTTTACGCCGACCGAAGCCGCTGTCGTCGCCGCCGTATACTCGATCCTGGTCGCGTTGTTTGTCTACCGCGACATGGGGCCTCTGAAGGAAACGCCCTGGGTCGCGTCCACGGACAGCCATGCGGCGCGCATCGGCTTCAACGCCGGTGTCTACGCCGTGTCCTTCTTCATGGTCTGGATGATCCTGTCTTTCTTTGCCACCGACGGAATGGAAGCCACCGGAAAGATCCGCGCGTATTGGGGGCTGGGAATGTCGCTCGCCATTTTCGTCGGCTACCTGTTCAAGGCTGGACGTGAGCATGGATCAGTCCAGAAGTGCTTCATGGGTGGCCTCGGTATCTGGCGTCGGAATCTGGTCGTGCTGGCAAAGAACTTTTTCCCGGCGCTGTTTGGCACCGAGTCGCGGGCGACGATCCTGCACGCGACGCGGACCACGGTGATGTTGATGTTCATCATCGCCAACGCCATGTTGTTTGCGCATACCCTGTCGGCGGAACGTATCCCGCAGGACATCACCGCATGGATGCTGCAAGCGGGTTTCACGTGGTTCACCTTCCTCATCGCGGTCAACATTCTGCTGCTCATCGGGGGTCAGTTCATGGAGCCCTCGGGTCTGCTGGTGATCGTCGCGCCGGTGGTCTTTCCGATTGCCATGGAGCTCGGAGTTGATCCGATCCATCTGGGCATCATCATGGTCGTCAACATGGAGATCGGCATGATTACGCCGCCGATCGGGCTGAACCTGTTCGTCACCTCCGGTATTACCAACATGAGCCTGGCGACCGTGGTGAAGGCGGCGATGCCCTTTGTCGGCGTCCTGATGATCTTCTTGATCATCGTGACCTATGTGCCGTGGCTGTCGACGGCGTTGCCTTACGCCCTGATGGGACCGGAACTGGTCATCAAGTAGGCAAGTAGGCATCGGGGCGCAGGCAAAAGCTCGCAGCGTCCGAATGCAGCATCCGTCCGCCGCTGATCTCCCTTGAGGTCAGCGGCGGTATCCTTTTCGGCGGCTTACCACGAGATTTGTCGCTGCTGGCCGCCCTCGGTTTCCGTGGCGGCAGTGGGCCAGCCGTACGTGGCTTGCTCGTGCGGCTCCGCTCGGGTGGCCGCTATGGGTACAATCTGTGCATGACTCCCCTCTATTGGCAGCAAGCGTCGGCCGCCCTGGCGCACCGCGATCCCATCCTGGCCACCCTTGTTGAGCGTTTTTCGGGGGCCGCCCTGGCGTCACGCGGGGACCCCTTCGCGACGCTCGTCCGTTCGATCGTCGGCCAGCAGATCTCCGTGAAAGCGGCCGACAGCGTCTGGGCGCGCTGCCTGGCGGCTGTGCCCGAGGTCACGCCTGTCGGCGTTCTCGAGAGCGAACCTGAAACCCTGCGTGCTTGCGGTCTGTCGGCCCGCAAGGTCGAATACGTGCTTGACCTCGCGCGCCATTTCGACGATGGCCAGATTCAGGTGCAGCACTGGTCGTCGCTGAGTGATGCCGAGATCATTGGCGAGTTGACCGCGGTGCGCGGCGTCGGCGTGTGGACGGCGGAAATGTTCCTGATCTTTAATCAGCTGCGTCCCGATATCTTCCCGCTCGACGACATTGGCCTGCAGAAGGCGGTGGCCCTGCACTACTGCCATGGCGAACGTCCCGGGCGTCGTTTCCTGGTGGAGCAAGGTGAACGCTGGCGTCCCTGGCGTTCGGTGGCGACCTGGTACCTTTGGCGCAGCCTCGACCCGCTGCCCGTCGAGTACTGAGTTTGCCGAGATCCTTGTTTGCAGCAAAGCCCGGCACGGTGTTTCCGGTAGAATAACGGGTTATTGAAAACCAGCATGCTTACAGATACGGTTGGGCCTGATGAAAACCAGTTTCCTCGACTTCGAACAACCGATCGCCGATCTCGAAGGCAAGATTGAAGCACTGCGCTTTGCGCAGGACGACTCGGCGGTCGATATCTCGGACGAAATCGGCCGCCTGGAGAAGAAGAGCCAGGCCCTGACCAAGGACACCTACGCCAAGCTATCAGCCTGGCAGGTGTCGCAGGTGGCACGCCACCCGCAACGCCCTTACACACTGGATTATCTGTCGCTGATCTTCACCGACTTCGAGGAATTGCACGGCGATCGCGCCTTTGCTGACGACCATGCGATCGTCGGCGGGTTGGCCCGCTTCAACGGTGAGCCGGTGATGGTGATTGGTCACCAGAAGGGGCGTGACACCAAGGAGAAGATCTTCCGCAACTTCGGCATGCCGCGTCCGGAGGGTTATCGCAAGGCATTGCGCCTGATGCGACTGGCCGAGAAGTTTCGTATCCCGGTATTGACCTTCATCGATACGCCTGGCGCCTACCCGGGTATCGACGCTGAAGAGCGCGGACAGTCCGAGGCGATCGGCCGCAATCTCTACGTGATGGCCGAGCTGAAAGTGCCGATCATCGTCACTGTCATTGGGGAAGGTGGCTCGGGTGGTGCGCTGGCCATCGGTGTCGGTGACGTCGTGCAGATGCTGCAGTACTCGACCTATTCGGTGATTTCTCCCGAGGGGTGCGCGACGATTCTCTGGAAGAGCGCCGAAAAGGCAAGCACAGCGGCAGAAATCATGGGCATCACCGCTCCCCGCCTACAGGCGCTCGGTTTGATCGACAGCATCGTCGAAGAACCGACCGGTGGTGCGCATCGTGCCCATCAGGCGATGGCGAGAAACCTCAAGGAGGCCTTGCAGGACGCCTTGCACAAACTGGCGTCGGTGCCTACCCGCGACTTGCTCAAGACGCGCCTTGAGCGCTTGATGGCCTATGGCCGGGTCAAAGAACCGACACGCCGCTGAGGCAAGCCAGGAGGAAGCTGCAGCGCCGATTCTGCACACGCTTTCGGCGTTTCTGGAGGCGCGACTGCTGCCCGGGGCCGGTCTATGCGTCGGGCTCTCCGGTGGTGTCGACTCGGTTGTCCTGCTGCACGCGCTCGACTGCCTGCGTCGCTCCGGATTGCCGATCGATCTCTCAGCGACCCACGTTCATCACGGTCTGAGCAGCAACGCCGATGCCTGGTCCGGTTTCTGTCGCGACTTCTGTCGCGACCACGCGGTACCGCTCGAAATCACGCGCGTCGAAGTGCCGCGGACCAGTGGCGAGGGACTGGAGGCGGCGGCACGGCGTCTGCGTCATGCGGTGTTTTCTGCTTCTCCAGCCGACTGGTTGGCGCTGGCGCATCATCGTGACGACCAGGCCGAGACGGTTCTCTTCCGGTTGCTGCGCGGGGCTGGCGTTGCCGGTGCTGCCGGAATGCCCGCCGAGCGGCCTCAGCCCGGCGGGCCACGTCTGATTCGCCCGCTGCTCGACGTGTCGCGGTCGCAGATCATGCGCTATGCCGAGATGCATTCTCTGGCGTGGGTCGAAGACGAGAGCAATGCCGATTCTCACTATCGCCGCAATCACTTGCGGCGCGAAATCATGCCGCGCCTTGAGGTGCATTTTCCCGGCGCGGTTCAGGCGCTTGCGCGTGCCGCGCACCATTTCGCCGAGGCGGCAGAGCTTGTCGAGGAATTGGCGAAGGCCGATCGGGGGAGTATGGCCGGTGATGGCGGGCGCATCGATCTGGCGCGTTTCAACGCACTTTCCCCGGCGCGGGCGCGCAATCTGTTGCGCTCGGAGTTGCGGGCGAACGGTTTTCGTGCCCCCGACACACGCTGGCTTGATGAAGCGCTACGGCAGTTGAAGACGGCAGGGGCCGCCGCGCAGACCTGTATCGCGACCGCGGACGGCGAGGTGCATGTCTATCGCGGCGAGTTGTACGTCTTTGCGCAGCGCCCGGCCGTTTCAAGCCTTGCGCTGAGCTGGAATGGCGAGTCGGCGTTGCCGTGGGGCGAGGGGCGGGTGCGCTTCGCTGAGCGCACGGGAAAAGGCATCAGTCGCCGCTTGCTTGCCAGTGCTCGGGTGTTTCTCCGGGTCAGGCAAGGCGGCGAGCGCTTGCGGCCCGACGCACGGCGGCCGGCAAGGACCTTGCGCAACCTCTTGCAGGAAGCCGCCATACCCCCCTGGGAGCGGGCTCGTTTGCCACTGCTGTGGTGTGGCGAGCGACTGGTGTGGGTTGCCGGGCTTGGCGTTGACGCTGCCTTCGCCTGCATCCCGGGTGAGCAGGGCGTCGAGCTGCTTTGGGAGACCTGTGACGGCCGTCCGCTGCTTGCTGGCTAAACCCGGTTGGGGAAGCAGGCTGCCGGCGCTGCCAAGCCGGCGCGATGATCGTTGTTCTGCTCAGCGCTTGCCGGCCAGCAGCTGCGCGAGCTCGACGGCCGTGCGCACCCCCATCTTCTCGAACAGATTGGCTCGATGCACTTCGACCGTGCGCATGCTGATCTGCAGTTCGTCGGCGATCACCTTGTTGAGGGTGCCGGCGAGAACCAGTTCCATGACCTGTTTTTCGCGTGTCGTGAGTCGGCTCGTCAAGCTGTTGACCGAAACGGCATCGGAGGCGGCGAGGCGCTGGTGTTCGTCGAGCTGCAGGGCCTCGATGACGCGATTGACCAGCTCGTTGTCGTTGCAGGGCTTTTCGACGAAGTCGAAAGCACCTTGCTTGAGGGCCGAGACGGCCATTGGCACGTCGCCGTGGCCGGTCAGAAAGATCACCGGCAGCGTGCTGCCACGCTCGCACAAGAGATCAAAAAGCTCGGGTCCACTCATCCCGTCCATGCGGATGTCGAGGAGAACGCAGCCAGCAAGCGTGGGGTCCCAGGCGGCCAGGAAGTCTTCAGCCGAGGGGTAGCTCAGGCAAGGTACACCACGTGACTCGAGCAGCCAGCCGAGTGAGTCACGGATGGCGTCGTCGTCGTCGACGAGGTAGGCATGTGGGGTCATTGCATGACAATCGGAAGGGTGATGATGAAAATCGAGCCGCCATCCGGGTTGGCTTCAACCCACAGACGGCCGTGGTGGACCTCGATGATCGAGCGGCAGATGTTCAGGCCCATGCCCATGCCCTCGGCCTTGGTCGAAAACAAGGGGGTGAATAGCTTTTCTTCGACCGCGGGGGGAATGCCGGGGCCACGATCGATGACCCGGATCTCCATCTGCTGTCTGTCGAGCTGGCTGAGCTTGACGGTCAGCCGGCGCAGCTCGGACGGCGTGTGGCGCATCGCTTCGATGCCGTTGCGCATCAAATTGAGCAGCACCTGTTCGAGCATCACGGGGTCGGCCAGGAGCTCAGGGCGCATACCCTGAATCTCGCGGACGATACGCACGCCGCGCGCCTTGGCTGCTCCGTCGATGAAGCCGACGCTGTCATCGATCACTTCGGCCAGGTCGCAGGGCACTCGCTTGGGTTCACTCTTGCGCACGAAGTCGTGTACCCGCCGGATGATGTGGCCGGCGCGTTGCGCCTGGACGGCGAGCTTTTCGAGTGCTTCCTTGAGCTGTTCAGCGCTGAAGTTGCCTGACTCCAGCTTGTTCAGGCAGCCGGTGTTGTAACTGGTGATCGCTGCCAGCGGCTGATTGAGTTCGTGCGCCAGGGTCGAAGCCATCTCGCCCATGGTCACCAGTCGTGCGGTGACCTGCAGTTTCTCCTGCTGTTGCTGGGCGAGTTCCTCGGCGTGTTTGCGGGCGGTGACGTCGATGATCGACGCCATCCAGCCCGCCTGCTCGCCGTCCGCGCCAATCAGAGGCGCTTCGTAGACGAGGGCGTCGAAGCGGCTGCCATTCTTGTGCATCAAGCGGATTTCGAACCCCTCGTGCGGGGCTTTGCCTTCGAGAACGTCGTTATGCAGTTGCAGCGTTCTTTCCATTTCTTCTGGTGCCCAGTAGGGCATTGGTGGCGCCAGGCCGATCAGCTCGTCGGCACTGAAGCCGACCATCTGCAGGAAAGCCGGGTTGACGTAACTTACCCGGCCTTCCATGTCGCGCGCGCGCATCCCAACCATCAACGAGTCTTCCATCGCCTTGCGGAAGGCGTACTCCGAGCGCAGCGCCTGTTCGGCGTCGATCCGCCTCTGGATCAAGCCGCGTACAGCCCACAAGCTCCAGAAAACGGCTGCTGCAAGAATGACGATCAGCGCGGCGATCAGCGTTTGCGCAAGATTGCCGGCAGCGCGATAAGCGGTGACCTGCAGCACCATGCCGAAACCGGGAGGGTCGAAAATCACCGGGTAGCTGAGCGTTGTCGAGGCGGCATCGATCTTCGACTTGCTGGCCAGGAGATTGCCGTTGCCGTCGAGAACGCGTACCTGATACTTTGCAGCGAACCACCAGGGAACCTGCTGCTTGAGCAGGCGATTCAGCGAGTAGACGGCGAGTAGCGTGCCGCGATGCTCGCCTTCGTCGAAGATCGGCACGTAGACTTCGAACTGCGCGACGTCATCGACCCAGTAGGCATCGCTGTAGGTTGGCTTGCCAAGCTGGGCGAGTTCGATCGAGCGGTTGACCGGGTCCTGGCCCGAAGCGTCCTTGCCGTGTCGTGGCAGGCTTCGCGTTGGCATGCCGTGCACCGCTTCGGCCGCGGCATCAAGCCAGAGCACTTGCAGGAGTTCAGAGTTGTTCTTGAGGATGTGTCGTGCACGCAGAATGAAGAGCGCGTCTTGATCTTTTGTCCGGGTCAGATCGAGGGCCAGTTGCCGCAGCTGTTCGGAATTCCCCTCAAGGTGAAAGCGGACGCTTTGCTCGAGCCAGAGGACGTCGGCAATAAGGGTCGAGCGCTGCTCGTCGATGTCGTTCTGGCGTAGCAGCCAGAGCAGGGCGATGAGCAGGATGAGAAGCAGGCCAACCGCCCCTTTCAGAATCGAGAGATACCACTGCGACCAGTTCAGCGACGCCGGCCGGCGCAGCGCATTCTGGTGCAGGAGGGGGACGTCTTTCATGGCGCTCCATCTTACGCAAGTTATCGCCCGCGGGGTGTGCATAAATCCCGGCATCCGGACCGGACCGTACGCTTCGCAGGGGCTTCGTTGGCGACCGCGATACCGCTTGTCGCAGTGTCGATCGCAGCTTCCCGAAGTGTATGACCATGCCCTGAATGGGTGGGCTCGCGTGCGCCGCGCACCGGTTCGCAAGCGCCGCCTTTCCTCGCTGCCGCGCGCTGTGGATTTCCACAATGTTCGCCGCCAGCAGTCTCTGTAATATGCGCCCTCGCAACCGGCTAATAATTTTGTTAACGAAACGTTTTGCACATAAAGGAGAGACCATGAAAGTTTCAAATTTGCTGTTCGGAATGCTCGCTTGCGCCCTCTCGGCGACCCCGCTGGCGGCCTTGGCCGAAGGACCGATCGTTATCAAATTCAGCCACGTCGTGGCCAACGATACGCCCAAGGGGTTGAGCGCAGAATTCTTCGCCAAGCGCGCCAGCGAACTGACCAAGGGCAAGGTCAAGGTCGAGGTGTATGGCAACTCGACCTTGTACAAAGACAAGGAGGAACTTGAAGCGCTGCAACTTGGCGCCGTGCAGATGCTCGCGCCGTCGCTTGCCAAGTTCGGCCCGCTTGGCGTCAAGGAATTCGAAGTCTTCGACTTGCCGTACATCTTCGACAACTACGCCGATCTGCATAAAGTGACGCAGGGTGCATTCGGGAAAAGTCTGCTCGCCAAGCTGGAGCCAAAGGGTGTCACCGGCCTGGCGTTCTGGGACAACGGCTTCAAGTCGTTTTCGGCGAACACGCCAATCCTGATGCCGGAAGACCTGAAGGGCAAGAAGATGCGCATTCAGTCGTCCAAGGTGCTCGAAGCGCAGATGCGGGCACTGAAGGCGATTCCTCAGGTGATGGCCTTCTCCGAGGTCTATCAGGCGCTGCAGACCGGCGTTGTCGACGGTACCGAGAACCCGATGTCGAACCTGTTTACGCAGAAGTTCTTTGAAGTTCAGAAGCATTTGGCGATTACCGATCACGGTTACCTGGGTTACGCCGTGATCGTCAACAAGAAGTTCTGGGATGCCCTGCCGGCGGATGTTCGCGGGCAGCTCGAAACAGCCATGAAGGATTCGACCGAGTACGCCAACAAGATCGCCAAGGAGCAGAACGACAAGGATCTGGACGCGGTCAAGAAGAGCGGCAAGACGGCGGTGCACGTGCCGACACCGGAACAGCGCAAAGCCTTCAAGAAGGCGCTTCTACCGGTGCACGAAGAGATGGCCTCACGCATCGGCAAGGACCTTCTGCAGTCGGTATACAAGGAAACTGGCTTCGATCCTAGCAAGCTCTAGGCGACGCGGATACTGGAGGGATAGCCCGTTGGGACGCCTGGCCCAGCGGGTTTTTTTCAGGCAGTCGGGGGACTTGCGAATGAAAATACTTGACCACCTGGAGGAATGGCTGATCACCTTCCTCATGGGGGCGGCAACGACGATCATCTTTATTTCGGTCGCGCATCGCTACGCGGCTGGTTACCAGATTCCGATCGTGCAGGACTGGCTGCTCTCGCTGAACGTCGGATGGGCGCAGGAACTGTGCATCATCATGTTCGTGTGGATGGCCAAGTTCGGCGCGGCCTATGGTGTACGCACCGGTATCCACGTGGGTGTGGACGTGCTGATCAACAGCTTGAGCGAAGGAACCCGCGGCAAGTTCATTGTCTTCGGGATGTTGTCCGGCGCGCTGTTTACCGGCGTGGTCGGCTCTCTTGGGGCGGCGTTCGTGTGGGACAACGGTGCCCACTACGCGATCTTGCAGTTCCTCGGCATGGACACCGCGGACATGTTCTCGGGGCCGACGACCCCCGATCTCGAGTGGCCCACCTGGGTTGTATACAGTGCCATTCCGCTGGGTTCGTCGTTGATGTGTTTCCGCTTTCTGCAGGTCACAGTGAGTTTCCTCAAGACCGGCGAGCTGCCACACCACGACCACGGGCACGTTGACGGCCTCGAGGAAGAAGAGATTCCGGAGGAGGTGCAGACCTTTGCCGTGGAAGACAAGCCGCATCCCCATGAGCGGACTCACGAGAAGCGGCATCCGGACGATCATTCGGGCAACGGAGACCAGAAACCATGAACGCCATCATCATTTTCACGATTCTCCTGTGCCTGATGCTGACGGGCATGCCGATCTCGATTTCGCTTCTCCCAGTGGTTTCTCGCTTGGACTACCCTTTGTCCCAGCTATTCCTGTTCCTATTTTCCTGCAATTGCCTACTTGGCAGCCTCGCGCTCTCACAGACTGTGCGTGGGAGAAGAAAAAGAGTGGAAGTGAGAGAAGAGATGGGACAAGGGGGGAGAGGATAGGATCAGGAGAAGTGTAAATGTGTGAGGAGAGGGAGAGCGGCAGAGGTGAATGATCTCCCATATGTGGACGAACGTGTGTGTGGACGGAAAGTAGGGAAGAGGCGGCTCGTTCTATGCAATGCCCTGGTCATCTGGTTTCCCGAAAGTAGTCCACCCACGGTGTCCGGTCGCCATTGGGGCATTCTGATTCCCCCTTCGATCGTAATGGTCATGTATTCGGTCGCCACCAACACCTCGGTTGGCGCTCTGTTCATGGCCGGCGTGATTCCGGGTATCGCTCTGGCCATGGTCCTCGGTGGCGTGACCTGGTATCGGGCGAGGAGCAACAACTACCCGCGCATGGCCAGGGCATCTTTCACCGAGCGCCTGAAGGCGTTCCGCGAATCAGCCTGGGGTTTGCTGTTGATCGTCATCGTCATGGGCGGTATCTACAGCGGCATGTTCACGCCGACCGAGGCGGCGGCGATGAGTGCGGTTTATGCCTTCATAGTCGCGGTCTTTGTCTACAAGGATCTTTCGCTGAGTGACGTGCCGCGGGTCTTGCTCAACTCGGCCAATATGTCGGCGATGCTGCTCTACATTATCACCAACGCCGTGCTTTTCTCGTTCATCATGACCAACGAGAACATCCCACAAACCCTCGCTGACTGGATGTTGGGTCACGGTTTGGGCGTGATCGCCTTCCTTCTGGCGGTCAACGTGATCCTGTTGCTGGCGGGCAACTTCATGGAGCCGTCGTCGATCGTGCTGATCTTTGCGCCGATCCTTTTTCCGGTCGCGATGAAGCTGGGAATTGACCCGGTGCACTTCGGCATTTTGATGGTGGTCAACATGGAAGTGGGCATGTGTCATCCGCCGGTCGGCCTCAACCTCTACGTTGCTTCGGGGATCACCAAGATGGGCATTACCGAGCTGACCATCGCGGTCTGGCCATGGCTGTTGTCGATGCTGGCTTTCCTTGTGCTGATCACCTATGTGCCGATCATCTCGACCTGGTTGCCGACGAGGCTGGGCATGATGTAAGTGAGGCAACGACGCTCGGCATCGGGTGCGGGCGCGCGTACAGGCAATCTGTACGCGCGCCATTTTCTTGATGCTCCTTGTCATCGACCTCGCGGCGGTTGATGGCGCTCGCACGGGGTGCGGATCGCGGATTTCCACAATACTCAGCGCCCCTGCTTTTTGTCATGTTGACGTCGCCAGCAAGGTAATAGTCCGATTGCAGGACCGCTTCTGGAACGGAGGGACGACATGACATTTCGCGATCTGCTGTTTGGCTTGCTCGCTTGCACGCTCTCGGCCGTGCCCTTTCCGGCGCAGGCGGAAAGCCCGATCGTTATCAAGTTCAGCCACGTCGTGGCTGAGGATACGCCGAAGGGCCTGGGCGCAGCGTTCTTCGCCAAACGGGCCGCAGTGCTGACCAAAGGCCACGTCAAGGTCGAGGTCTACCCCAACTCGACGCTGTACAAGGACAAGGAGGAACTCGAAGCGCTGCAACTCGGTGCCGTTCAGATCGTGGCGCCGTCGCTGGCCAAGTTCGGCCTGCTGGGGGTCAGGGAGTTCGAGATCTACGACCTGCCGTACATCTTCGACAGCTATGAAGATCTGCATAAGGTAACGTTGGGGCCGATCGGCAAGAGTCTCTTCCGCAGGCTGGAGCCGAAGGGGATAAGGGGGCTGGCCTACTGGGATAACGGCTTCAAGTCCTTTTCAGCAAACACGCCGATCCACATGCCGGATGAGCTGAAGGGCAAGAAGATGCGCATTCAGCCGTCCAAAGTGCTCGAAGCACAAATGCTGGCACTTAATGCTATCCCGCGCGTGATGGCGTTTTCGGAAGTCTACCAAGCCTTGAAGATGGGCATTGTCGACGGCACGGAAAACCCGATTTCCAACCTTTACACGCAGAAGATGTTCGAGGTCCAGTCGCACCTGACGCTGACCGAGCACGGTTACCTGGGTTACGCGGTGATCGTTGACAAGAAATTCTGGGAGGCTTTACCGACGGACATTCGCGGCCAACTAGAAATGGCGATGAAGGAGGCTACCGACTACACCAACAGGATCGCCAAGGAAAAGAACGACAGCGATCTCGAAGCGTTGCGCAGGAGCGGCCAGATCGAGATCCACGTGCCCACGCCGGAGCAGCGCCGTGCGTTCAAGAAGGTTCTCGTTCCAGTGCACAAGGAACTGGCGTCGCGTATCGGCGACGACCTTCTGCAGTCGGTTTACCGGGAGACCGGTTTCAATCCGGCGAGGCTCTAGAGCAAGCGTTGGAGGAGGTCGGAACCGGGCGAGTCGGTAGTCCCCGGCCGGCCGGGCGTCATCGCGCAGAGAGCGGTGGTCGGCCGTGCCTCGTCTTGCTTCCCCTTTCATGGTCACCGTGGCGCCAAGGCGGGCATCATCCTCCGCCCGCGGAAGACGCTGCGCGGACGTCGCGCGCATCGCGTCGCTGCGCTGTTGGGAGCGGGTGGGAAAGGGGTGCCCGCGCCCGGCTTTTCGTTTCCCGCCAGTTCGGATTTGGACCCGGGTGTTGGTATAATATGAGGTTGTGTTTCTAGCGATACGATTTGCTGTTGTTTTTATTGACCTATTTCCGTTTGGAGAATCATTCATGGGCATCGAACGTACTCTTTCCATCATCAAGCCAGACGCCGTCGCCAAGAACGTGATCGGCAAGATCTACTCCCGTTTTGAAACCAACGGCTTGACGGTAATTGCCTCCAAGATGGCTTGGTTGTCACCCCAGGAGGCTGGCGCCTTCTACGCGGTGCACAAGGAGCGTCCGTTCTTTAAGGACCTGGTCTCGTTCATGATCTCCGGACCGGTGATGGTGCAAGTGCTCGAAGGCGAGAGTGCGATTGCCAAGAATCGCGAGCTGATGGGCGCAACCGACCCGAAGAAGGCCGAGGCGGGAACGATTCGTGCCGATTTTGCCGAATCCATCGACGCCAACGCGGTGCATGGTTCCGATGGCGAAGAGACGGCGAAGAACGAAATCGCCTTCTTCTTCCCGGCCATGTCCGTCTATTCGGGCCGCTAGGTCGCACTCCTCTGCTGGCAAGATGATCAATCTGCTCGATCTTGATGCCGCTGGCCTGACGGCTTTCTTCTCCGGACACGGCGAGAAGGCCTTTCGTGCCCGGCAGGTGCTGCGCTGGATGCATCGTTTCGGGCAGGCTGATTTCGACGCCATGAGCGACATTGCCAGGAGCCTGCGCGAGAAGCTCAAGACGCTGGCCTTGGTGACGCCACCGCTGGTGGTTGCCGACCGCCTCGGCGAAGACGGTACGCGCAAGTTTCTCTTCGATGTGGGCGGTGGGAACGCCGTCGAGGCGGTGTTCATTCCCGAGGACGACCGCGGCACGCTTTGTATCTCGACTCAGGCCGGCTGTGCGCTCGATTGTTCCTTCTGTTCTACAGGCAAGCAGGGTTTCAACCGCAACCTGACGGTGGCGGAGATCGTCGGTCAGTTGTGGCAGGTGCGGCATGCGCTTGGCGCTTACCAGCCGGCAGCAACGGTTGGCGAGCGGGTGGTCAGCAACGTTGTGCTGATGGGCATGGGTGAGCCGCTGGCCAACCTCGACAATACCGTGATGGCCTTGCGTCTGCTCCTCGACGATAATGCCTATGGCCTGTCGCGGCGCCGGGTCACGGTTTCCACCTCGGGTCTGGTGCCGGCGATGGACCGTTTGCGCGACGAGTGTCCAGTGGCCCTGGCGGTTTCCCTGCATGCGCCGAATGACCGCTTGCGCGACGAGTTGGTGCCGATCAACCGGAAATACCCGCTGCATGAACTGATGGCGGCTTGCCGCCGCTACCTGGAAAAGGCGCCGCGTGATTTTGTCACCTTCGAGTATGTGATGCTGGACGGCATCAACGACTCCGAAGCGCACGCCCGCGAGGTGCTGGCACTGACCCGGGACGTCTCCTGCAAGTTCAACCTGATCCCCTTCAACCCGTTTCCGGGCACTTCCTATCGCCGCTCGCCAGCGCCGCGGATTCGGCGTTTCGCCGAGCTTCTGATGGCCTCGGGCGTGGTGACCACGACCCGCAAAACGCGCGGTGACGACATTGATGCCGCCTGCGGTCAGCTTGCCGGACAGGTGCTCGACCGCACGCAGCGCACGGCACGGCGCAGCTTCGTTGTCCACCAACATCGTCAGGAGGCTTGTGGATGAGGCGAGCAGTCCTCGGGCTCATCGCCTTGTTGAGTGTAAGTGCCTGCTCGTCGGGACTCTTCTCGTCTTCGCCAGGCACGACGACGCAGAAGGCGGCTGAGGAGGAGCCGGACTCGCGACGGCCGACGCCGCCGCGCGACAAGCGCACGCGTGCCAAACTGCATACCGAGTTGGGCTCTCTCTATCTACAGAAACAGAACTACTCGGTGGCACTCGAAGAGCTGACCATGGCTATCGTCGTCGATCCGGACTACGCGCCGGCGCATGGTGCGCGCGGACTGGTGCTCTACAACATCCGCGAGATGGCGCTCGCCGACCGGGACTTTCAACAGGCCCTGAATCTTGACCCGAACGATCCCGAGCTGAACAACAACTATGGCTGGTTTCTCTGTCAGATCGGCAGAGAGAGGGAAGCGATGCCGTACCTGCAACGAGCGATGAAGAACGCCTTGTACGAGACGCCGGATCGGGCCTATCTGAATGCCGGTGCCTGTCAGGTGAAGCTCGGCGATCTGGATGCCGCCGAGGGTTTCGTGCAGCACAGCCTGCTGATCCGGCCGAACAATGCGCAGGCGTTGCTGCAGCTCGCAGAAATCAATTACCGCCGCGGTCAGCTGGAGCTTGCCAGTCAGCAACTTTCGGATCTGCTGCGCAAGGCGGAGCCAAATGCCGAGGCGCTCTGGTTGATCGTGCGTGTGGAGCGGAAGCGGGGCGATCGCCTGGCTGAAGCCCGCTATGGCGCCCAGTTGAAGCGAAAATTCCCGCTTTCACCCGAGGCTCAGGAACTGCTGAAAGGCAACTTCGAATGAGTGAACAATCTGTGTTTTCCAATAGTAGCGAGCCGAGTTTGCCGGCAGTGAATTCCTCCCGGGAGTTGTTGACCGACGCCGGTGGCGTCGGTCAACAACTGCGTTCGGCGCGCGAAGCCAGAAATATTACCCTGGCCGAGGCAGCCCAGTCCCTCAAACTGGCGCCCAGGCAGGTGGCAGCCATCGAGAGCGAGGACTGGGCATCGTTGCCCGGCAACACGATGATTCGCGGTTTCGTCCGCAATTACGCCCGAGTACTCAATCTGGACGCCGATGCCCTGATGCGCGCGCTCGATGCGACACGCATGCAGCGGACCCTGCAACTGGAGGCGTCCGCGGGAACCAGCTCGCACCTGCCGCAGGCCAGCAACCAGGCTGAAAGACGCGACTATCTGGCAGTAATCGGGGGGCTGGTGCTGCTGGTCCTGGCACTGCTGGCGTATTTCTATGTTCCGCAGAACTTCTGGGAGGAGCAGTTGGCGGCGCTCACGGGTAGCGAGCCTTCGCAAACCGCTGCCGAGGCGCAGACCGTGGTTAGTGAGCCTGCCGCGACACCCTCGGCACCGGTGACGGTGGTTGGCACAGTTGCCCCGACCGAGGAGAGTGCTGCAGCGAAGCTGACAGCCCCCCTCGTGCCGAGCGCGACGGCACCTGCTGGGTCGGCACCCGTTGTTGTGGCGCCCGCTGCCGCGAAGCCCGACGGCAAGCAGGAGGGCACGTCAGCGGCCACGCTGGAGACGACAGCGGAAGCCAAGAAGGAAGCCAAGCCGGCGGACGTCCTCAAGCTCAGTTTCACCCAGGCAGCGTGGGTAGAGGTGCGTGACGCGGCTGGCGAGGTCGTCGCTTTCGGCGTCAAGCCGGCGAACAGTCAGCAGGAAATCAAGGGGCAGCCGCCGTTTTCGCTTGTCCTTGGCAACGCCAGGTACGTGACGGTGGAGTACAAAGGCAAGCCTGTCGATCTCGAACCGCACACCACCAAGGGCGTGGCGCGGCTCTCGGTCAAATGACGATCTGGCAAGCGGTGGTCCCGCTGTGAGCAATTCGCTGTCCGCGATGGCGCGGCGACGGACGCGCGCCGTCCGCGTTGGCCCGGTTACCGTCGGCGGTGACTCGCCGGTGGTCGTCCAGTCGATGACCAATACCGATACCGTAGACGTCGTGCGCACCGCGATCCAGTGTGCCGAGCTGGCGGGCGCCGGGTCGGAACTGGTGCGCATCACGGTCAATACGCCCGAGGCTGCCGCTGCAGTGCCGGCGATTTGCGCGCAGCTCGACCGGATGGGTGTCGCTGTGCCGCTGATCGGCGACTTTCACTATAACGGTCATCGCCTGCTCGCGGAGCAGCCCGACTGCGCCCGCCTCCTGGCCAAATATCGGATTAATCCGGGCAATGTCGGCCATGGCCGGAAGCGTGACGAACAGTTTGCGCAGATGATCGAGACCGCCTGCCGCTACGACAAGCCGGTACGCATCGGTGTGAACTGGGGCAGTCTCGATCAGGATCTGCTGGCGCGGATCATGGACCAGAATGCTCGTCGTGCCGAGCCGCGCGATGCCATCGAGGTGATGCGCGAGGCAATGGTGGCCTCGGCACTGGAGTCGGCCGCGCGGGCCGAAGTCATCGGTCTGCCGGGTGACCGGATCATCCTCTCGTGCAAGGTGTCCGGTGTCCAGGACCTGATCGCCATCTATCGCGAGCTGTCGCGGCGTTGCGATTATCCCTTGCATCTCGGCTTGACCGAGGCCGGTATGGGTTCCAAAGGCATCGTCGCGTCTACCGCGGCGATGGCGGTTCTGCTCCAGGAGGGCATCGGCGATACCATCCGCGTTTCCTTGACCCCGGAGCCTGGCGGCAAGCGCACGCAGGAGGTGATCGTCGCCCAGGAAATGCTGCAGACCATGGGTCTGCGGGCTTTCAGCCCGATGGTCGTCGCCTGTCCTGGTTGCGGCCGTACGACCAGCAGCTTTTTTCAGGAGTTGGCGCAGTCGATCCAGGAGCACGTCCGCGAACGCATGCCGCACTGGCGCGGCGAGTATGATGGCGTCGAAAACATGACCCTGGCGGTGATGGGCTGCGTGGTCAACGGGCCGGGCGAGAGCAAGCATGCCAACATCGGCATCAGCCTGCCCGGCACCGGAGAAACGCCGGCAGCGCCGGTGTTCGAGGACGGGGCCAAGACGGTTACCTTGCGCGGCGAGCATATTGCCGCGGAGTTCACCGCCATTGTCGATGCCTACGTGGCACGCAGCTACCAGAGGAAGTGTGTCGCCAAATGATCAGTCAGAAGATTCAGTCCGTTCGCGGCATGAACGACATCCTTCCGGACGAGGCCGAATTCTGGGACCTGTTCGACGAGACCATTCGCTCGTGGCTGAAGAGCTACGGCTATCGTCCGTTGCGCCTGCCGATCGTCGAGCCGACGCCACTCTTCAAGCGCGCCATCGGCGAAGTCACCGACATCGTCGAGAAGGAGATGTATTCGTTTGTTGATAGTCTCAATGGCGAGCCGCTGACGCTGCGTCCGGAGGGAACAGCGGGCTGCGTGCGCGCCGTCATCGAGCACAATCTGATTGCCCAGCAGCCACAGCGCCTTTACTACATGGGTCAGATGTTTCGTCACGAAAGGCCACAGAAAGGCCGCTATCGCCAGTTCCACCAGGTCGGCGTCGAAGCACTGGGGTTTCCCGGACCGGACATTGACGCCGAGCAGATCCTGATGGGCGCTCGCCTGTGGGATGATCTGGGGCTTGACGGCATCAGCCTGCAACTCAACACCCTGGGACAGTCCGCCGAGCGGGCCAGCCATCGTGCCGAACTGATCACCTATTTCGAGCGGCACAGCGAGTCGCTCGACGCCGACGCCACGAGGCGCCTGCACAGCAACCCCTTGCGCATCCTCGACAGCAAGAACCCCGCGCTGCAGGAACTGATTCTCGGTGCGCCGAAGCTGGTCGATCATCTGGGTGCCGAGTCGATGGCTCATTTTGAAGGCGTGCAGCAGGTCTTGCGCGATGCCGGGCAGCCCTTCGAGATCAACCCGCGCCTGGTGCGCGGACTCGACTACTATAACCTGACGGTTTTCGAGTGGGTGACCGATCGCCTGGGGGCGCAGGGGACAGTCTGCGCCGGTGGTCGCTACGATGGCCTGGTGCAGCAATTGGGTGGCAAGCCGGCGCCGGCCTGTGGTTTCGCGATGGGAGTCGAGCGCTTGATTTCGCTGATTCGCGACGCCGGGGGCGAGGTCAGGGCGGCGGCAGTCGATGTGTACCTCGTGCACCAGGGTATTGCGGCTTCGCGCCTGGCGGCTCGGGTCGCCGAGGGCTTGCGCGACCGCGGTATCGATGTGCTTTTTCACTGCGGTGGCGGCAGTTTCAAGTCGCAGATGAAGAAGGCCGATGCATCGGGTGCCGGCTTTGCCGTGGTTGTCGGCGACGACGAGGCCGCGGCCGGCGAGGTGACGCTCAAGCCGCTGCGCGCGACCGGCGAACAGCCGAACCCACAAAAGCGGGTCAGCGTCGATGCTGTCGCCGACGAAATCATGAGTTCTATTTTGGATTGGGACGAAACGTAATGGCTACCTATGACCTCGAAGAACAGGAACAGATCGCGGAGATCAAGGCCTGGTGGAAACAGCATGGCAATCTGGTAGTGGGCATCGTCACCGCAGCTTCGATCGGGGTTATCGCCTGGCAAGGCTGGAACTGGTATCAACGCGGTCAGGCGGCCAAGGCGTCGATGGTCTACGGAGTCCTGCAGAAAGCGGTCGCTGATCAGGATTCACAGCGGGTCAAGGCGGCGAGCGGTGAACTGCTGGAGAAGTTCGGAGGCACGGCTTACGCGCCGTTGGCTGCACTGTCAGCGGCGAAGGTGATGTTCGACGCGGGAGATGCGAAAACTGCCAAGTTGCAGTTGCTATGGGTGGTCGACAACGGCGAGCATGAGCTGCGCGATCTGGCACGTTTGCGGGTGGCGGCGGTGCTCCTTGATGAAAAGGCCTACGACGAAGCGCTGCGCCAGCTCGAAGGGGGGGCCGGCGCCGGCTTCTCGACCCTGTACCTGAACATGCGGGGTGACCTGTTCAGCGCTCAGGGCAAGAAAAGCGAGGCGCGTGAAGCCTACCAGGGCGCCCTGGCCAGACTCGACCAGGTCGACGCTGGCGGCAAGGGGAAAAATACCCTGCAGGCGTCGCAAGCCAACGCCGCCTACCGCGAAGTGCTGCAGCTGAAGCTCGATGCACTCGGGGAGAGCAGCTGATGAAGCGCGTTCTGTTCGCGGCCTTGTTGCCCGTATTGCTGGCGGGCTGCTCGACGTTCGACGCGCTGAATCCGTTTGCCAGCAGCGGACCAAAAATGGCCGAGTTGCAGCCCATACAGGCGACAGCTCGGGCGCGCGTGGTCTGGCAGGACGGAGTCGGCAAGGGCGATCCCTATACTTTCTCTCCCGCGGTAGTGGGTTCCACCGTATACGCTGCAGCGCGTGACGGCACGGTCGTTCGCTTCGACGATGGCCGGCCAGTGTGGCGGATCAAGGCGGAGAAACAGCTCGCGGGGGGCGTTGGCGCGGATCAGCGCCTGCTTGCGGTGGGCACCGCCAAGGGCGATGTTCTGGCCTTTGACGCCACCGACGGCAAACTGCTATGGGAGGCCAAGGCGAGCAGCGAGGTGTTGGCGCCGCCGGCGGTTGCCGGCGGGCTGGTGATCGTGCGCAGTGGCGATCATCGCCTGGCTGCCTACGCCGCGGCGGATGGAAGCCGCAAGTGGATCTACCAGCGCCCGACACCACCGCTTGCGGTGCGCGTGATGGCCAGCCCGGTGGTGGTCGACAAATATGTCTTCGTTGGTTTCCCCGGCGGCAAACTCATTGCCGTCAATGCCGACAACGGCGCACCCTTGTGGGAGGGGACGGTAGCCTTGCCCAAGGGTGCTACCGAGCTTGACCGCATTGCCGATGTCAGCAGCCTGCCGGTCATCGATGGAAGAATGATCTGCGCGGTCGCTTTTCAGGGCCGCATCTCCTGTTTCGACCTCGGTTCCGGGAATCTGATCTGGGCGCGCGATATTTCGAGCTCGGCGGGTTTGTCGATCGATAGCCGCTACGTTTACGTTGCCGATGACCAGGGCGCCGTGCACGCTCTCGATAAGGCGACCGGGTCGAGCATCTGGAAGCAGGATCAGCTCTTCCTGCGCCAGTTGACGGCGCCGCTGGCCATTGGCGCTCTGGTCGCCGTTGCTGACGTGCAGGGAGTGGTGCACCTGCTGAGTCGTGACGACGGTTCTTTCGCTGCCCGTCTGAACACCGACGGCAGCCCGGTACGGGCACCCCTGCAGAAACTCGGTAACGAGCTGCTCTTGCAGACCCGCGCCGGCGGCGTCTACGCGATTGACGCCCAGTGATCGAGAACCTGCCAGCACAGTGCATCCTGCCTCGTGTTGCACCGCTTGACGACCAGTGCCGACGTCGATGAAGCCGAGCATCGTTCTCGTCGGGCGTCCGAATGTCGGTAAGTCCACGCTCTTCAACCGGCTGACCAGGACGCGTGACGCGCTGGTTGCCGACATTCCGGGTCTGACCAGGGATCGCCACTACGGTCACGGAAGACTGGGTAGCAAACCGTATCTGGTAATCGATACCGGCGGCTTCGAACCGCTTGCCAAGGACGGCATCATGCTGCAGATGGCGCGCCAGACCGAGCAGGCGATCGACGAGGCCGATGTGGTGATGCTGGTCGTCGACGGTCGCACCGGCGTCACGCCACTGGACAAGGAAATCTCCAGGCGGCTGCGCCAGTCTGGGCGTCCTGTTTTCGTGGCGGTCAATAAGTCCGAAGGAATGCAGCACGGTCTGGTGATCGCCGACTTCCATGAACTGGGCCTTGGCGAGCCGGTTGCCATCTCGGCGACGCATGGCGAAGGTGTACGGGCGCTGGTTGACCTGGCGCTGCTACCTTTTCCCGAGCCAGCGGACGACGTGGCCGATAGTGATACGGTGCGGGTGGCCATCGTTGGCCGGCCAAACGTTGGCAAGAGCACGATGATCAACGCCTTGCTCGGCGAAGACCGGGTCATTGCTTTCGACCAGCCGGGAACCACGCGCGATGCCATTCACGTCGATTTCGAGCGTGCCGGCAAAAAGTATACGCTGATCGACACTGCCGGGCTGCGGCGACGCGGCAATGTTTTCGAGACCATCGAGAAATTCTCGGTGATCAAGACGCTGCAGGCCATTGAAGACGCACAGGTCGTCATTCTGGTTCTCGACGCGCGCCAGGAGATCGGTGACCAGGATGCGCACATTGCCGGTTTCATCCGCGAAGCGGGTCGCGCGCTGGTGGTTGCCGTGAACAAGTGGGATGGCTTGGACTCCTACGTTCGCGACCAGATCAAGGGGGCTCTGGAAAGCCAGCTGGCGTTCATTGATTTCGCTCGCTTCCACTACGTTTCCGCGCTGCAGGGGCAAGGTCTAGAACCCCTTTTCCGCTCGGTCGATGCGGCCTACAAGGCGGCCATGGCAGACCTGCCGACGCCGCAACTGACCCGTGCGCTGATCGACGCGGTGGCCAGACAGGCGCCGCCACGCAACGGGCTGTTCCGGCCGAAGCTCCGCTACGCGCATCAGGGTGGCCGCAATCCGCCGCTGATCGTTATCCATGGCAATGCCCTGGACAAGCTTCCGGAATCGTATCGTCGCTATCTCGAACACCTCTTTCGAGAGGTCTTCAAGTTGCAGGGGACGCCGTTGCGCATCCAGTTCAATGTCTCCAGCAATCCCTTTGCCGAGAAGAAGGGGACTGACGAGGGTCGTAGGCACGTCAAGGCCAAGCTTGTTGCCAAGCCAAGAGTTGCCGCGAGAAATTCGGCCCGGCCCGGGGCAACACTCAAGGTGGGCGTCGCTCCGAAGCCGAAGAGGCGACCCGTGGGGCGCTGAGTGCCGCGCGCCGCGCGCCGCGGGAAAGCCGATGGCCGTCGGCGAAGTGGCGTCTGCCCGTAGCCGCGCCTTGGCGACTTTTTGTCGCCGAACCCGTACAATCACTGCAGTCTGGTTGCGCTGGCCGCCTTTTCGACCGATGATGAAGGCCGGGCGCGTCTCGCGTGCAAGCGGGCCGCAGGCGAATCAAAAAACGACTCTTGGCACTCCGCTGCTGTGGCGAGGCGGGGAGAATCGGTGTGACACGCCTTTTCGGCGCCCGCTCTGGGCTCGAACTTGGCCGTGAAACGAACGTATCTGGAAGATGCAAGGTGATCAAGGTTCTATTTGTTTGCATGGGGAATATCTGCCGTTCGCCAACGGCCGAGGGCGTTGTTCGCCAGCTGCTGCGCCGCAAGGAACTGGACGGCCGGGTCGAGGTGGATTCGGCCGGAACGCACGGCTATCACGTTGGTGAGGCGCCGGATCAGCGCACACAACGTGCCGCTGCGAGTCGCAACTATGACCTTTCCGACATGCGGGCGCGCAAGGTGGCGGCCCAGGATCTCGACTACTTTGATCTGATTCTGGCGATGGACCACAACAACCTTTCCGTTCTGCAACGCATTTGCCCGCCCGAAAAGCACGATCGCCTCGGGCTGTTCATGAGTTATTCCAAGAACTTCGACGACGACGAAGTGCCGGATCCCTACTACGGCCTGGGCCACGGCTTCGATCTGGTTCTCGATATGGTCGAAGATGCTGCCGATGGGCTGATCGAGAGCATCGAGCAGCGTTTGCTTGACGAGGTCGGCGCGAGCAGCGAACACCCCAGGCGGAACCACCACGACAGTACCAACTGACGGGTTGTGTTCGGCGTGCTGATGGGGCGTGTGGGATCGCGGCGCTGTCCGTCCTCTGTTCACGGCTGCGACAGAGCGATCCGGAAACCGCTGCTGCGCGGTCGGTAGGCGGGTTCGATGCGGCTACGATTGGCCGAACGCGCATAGCGGCCGGGGTCGCTCCAGGTGCCTCCACGCAAAACCCGCTGCTTGCCGTACGGCGGGCCGACTGGGTCCGCCTGGCGCTCGCCGGGGTATTCGGCGTACCAGTCGGCACACCACTCCCAGACGTTGCCGTGCATCTCGTACAGGCCCCAGGGGTTTGCCGGCAGAGAGGCGGCGGGGACCGTTTTTTCCCGATAGGGCCCCTGCTGGCCGCCGGCGTACGGATAGCCGCCGTGGTAGTTGGCCTGCGCAGGTGTGATTTGCTGTCCGCAGGCGAATGGCGTCGCCGTGCCGGCACGGCAGGCGTATTCCCATTCGGCCTCGGTTGGCAGGCGGGCGTGCACGCCTGGCAATCTCCGGTTCAGCTCGGCGATGAAACCTTGCGCGTCGTGCCAGCTGATGTTCTCGACCGGATTGTCGGCGTGCTCCTGAAAGTGGCTCGGGTTGACCGGCCACACCGCCAGCCAGAAGGCTTGCGTGCAGGCGGTGTCGGCGAGCCAGAAGCCGCGGCTCAGGCCTACTTCATGAAGCGTTTCGGAGTGCCCACGCTCGGCCTCGTCGGCCGGCGAACCCATCAGGAACTGTCCTGCTTCGATCCAGCGAAAAACCTGCCGCGCCTGGCCGACGCTCAAGACCAGCGAGCGTCCGAACTGGTCTTCGCCAAAGTTGGTCTTCAAAGGTGCCGGGCGCGGGTCGGCGAGCAGGATTTCGGCGTTTTCGGGGCGGGCAGCGGACATCAGGAACTTTCACAGGGGGTGACTACGCGAGCGGGCCGCAGGCGTGTGCACTGCGCGGTCAGGGTGCTTGATCGGAGGGGGTCAATATACCGCGAAGAACGCCGTTTCAGGTGTCATTTTCGTCATGCTGGGCGCTTGCTCGGGGGGTGCCCACTTGTGCTACCTGATGGGCAGGCGGTGGTGAACAGCTCTGGTTCGTCCTGGAGTTTATCCTTGATCGCTGAGCAAGCGCGCCGCTGATGCACCGCACCGAAGATTCGGCACCGCGACCGAGCGACCGGAAATTGCACATGGCTGATGCGCAAGGTAAGATCACTCGGAAAGGAGGGGAGGCTGGTATGCAGAATCCGATTCGCAAGGGAGAGAGGGCGATCAGCTACTTGCGAGTGGCGGCGCTTCCGTGTTGGCGGATGATTTTTGCCTGTACGTGGTATGACCGTGAAGCGATTCGTCGTGCTCTGGCCTGACTTCCTGCCATGAGAATAGCTTACCTCGAAGACGAGCCAGACGTGGCGGCGACCGTCAGCACGTGGCTGCGCGAGGCTGGCCACGAAGTCGAGTGCTTCAGCAGCGGCGTGGCATGCGCGCGAGCAGTCGAGAGTAGTCGCTTCGACGTCTGCTTGCTGGACTGGATGGTGCCCGACCTGTCCGGGCTGGAAGTGCTTGCTCGTCTGCAGATCAAGCTACGTCATGCGACGCCGCCGGTGGTCTTCAGCACCGGCCGTGACAGCGAAGAGGACGTGGTCGGCGTGCTCACCGCGGGCGCTGACGACTACATCGTCAAGCCGCTTTCGCGGCCCCTGCTGCTCGCTCGCTTGCAGGCCGTGACGCGGCGCCAGCAAGGTGTCGCCGGCGCCTCGCTGCAACAGGACTTCGGCCGCCTTACGGTCGATCATGGTAGGCGGCAGCTGGCCCTTGACGGTCGCTTGATCGTGCTCACCGAGCGTGAAACCGATCTTGCCCTGTATCTGTTCCAGAATGTTGGTCGCGCCCTGAGCCGCGAGCGCCTGATTCAGGTGGTCTGGTCGCTGACGTCGGACGTCGACACGCGAACGGTCGATGTTCACATCAGCAATCTGCGTCGAAAACTGGAACTCACGCCGGAATCGGGTTGGCGGCTGGTATCCATCTACGGCCATGGTTACCGTCTGGAAAGAGAAAGGAATTCCTCGTGAAGTCAGCGCTGTGGCGAAAGCTGCTGCTGGTCGTATTGTTTGCCGTCTCGTTCGCGGGTGGCGCCATGGCAGCCGATCCAGGCGAGGAGATGGCGGTCTGGCGATATACGGTGAGGCCGGGTGACACCCTGATCGGCATTGCCGAGCGCTACCTGATCAAGCCCTGGCAGTGGTCACTGATACAGGCGGACAACAAGGTCGATGACCCGTACCGAATGCTGCCTGGGACGGTGTTACGTATTCCGGCGGCGATGTTGCGTCGGGCTCCTGCCGAGGTGATGATAGCCACTGCCAGCGGCGAGGCGCGGTGGCGTGCGGCCAGTGGCGAATGGCAGCGCGCCGTCAGCGGCCAGCGGCTGGCATCGGGCAGTACGCTGGAAACCCTTGACGAGGCCAGCGTGCTGCTCCGTCTGGCCGATGGCAGCACGCTGCTGCTGGCGCCGAATTCGCAGATCGTGCTCGACTCGCTGAGTGTGTTTGCCGGCGGCCTGATGGTCGATTCACGCCTGCGTTTGCAGCGTGGGCGGACCGAGGTTACGGCCAACCCCGAGGAGCGTGCCAATCGGCACCTGCAGATCAAGACCCCGTCGGCGCAGGCGGTGGTCCGCGGCACCCACTTTCGCGTTGGCGTCGACAGCGATGTGACGCGCGAGGAAACCTTGCGCGGGCGGGTGGGTGTCAGCGCGGCCGGGAGGAGCGTCAGCGTGCGCCGCGGTCTGGGGACGATCGCCCGCGCCGGCGAGCCACCCAGCAAGCCTGTACCGTTGCTGGTGGCGCCAGATGTCGCCGGCTTGCCGGCGCGTTTCGAGCAGTTGCCGTTGCGCTTTCCCGTCCCGCGACTGGCGGGCGCGGCCGCATGGCATGGTGAGATCGCGCCGGACCTGTCATTCGATCGCCTGCTGCTCAGCAAGACGGCGGCTGGCGCGGCGCTGACCTTCTCCGATCTGCCCAACGGTGATTATGTCCTGCGCTTGCGCGCTGCCGACAGCAACGGCTTGCAGGGCTTCGATGCCGTGCATCGCTTCGTGGTCTTCGCGCGGCCGTTCTCACCGGGGTTGAACAGCCCGGGCGACGCGGCCACAATACGCGCGGCACGACCGACGTTCGCGTGGAGCAAGGTTGTTGACGTCGCCCGCTATCGCCTCCAGGTCGCCAGCGAGCCGAGCTTTGCAGAGCCGCTGCACGATGCGAGCAGTGAACAGAACTCCTGGCAGGTGCCCGAGGATCTGCCCGCCGGGCGACTCTACTGGCGCGCGGCCAGTATAAATACCTCGGATCAGCAGGGGCCATGGCGTCCCGCTGCCGGCTTCACCTACAAGCCGGCTCCAGGCGAGGTCGATCTCGGCCGCTCATCGATCGAGATGGCCGCCGAGACGATCCACCTCAACCTCCCGCAAGCGCCCGACGGGCTGTACTACGAGGCGATCCTCTCGGCAGCTCCCGACCTGCTTCCGGTGCTCGCGCAGGCGCAAGCCAGTGATGGCTCCTTGAGCCTGCCGCGTCCCGATGGCGGTTCCTATTACCTCGGTGTTCGCCTGGTGGATAGGAGCGACAACACGCCGGGTCCGGCCAACGTGCAGGAGCTGGACGTCCCGTACAGCCGCCTGTGGCTGCTGCTCTTGCTGTTGCCGCTGGCTGCTCTTTGACATTCGTGGATTCGTCAGTCGGCAATCACCGTTCCGATGTCCGCCCAGGTCCGCTTTCCCGGCTGGCCCGGTAGAGAGGCGCTGCGCGTCGCGCTGCTGCTGGCAGCGATCTCGCTGGCCATCACCGCTAGCGGCCTGCTGGTCAGGGTCGATCATCTGCTTTTCGATATTGGCCAGCGGATCAATTGGCGCCAGGCGGCCACCGACGTGCTGATAATCGCCGTTGATCAGGACAGCCTCGATCGGCTTGGCCGCTGGCCGTGGCCGCGCGAGCGGCACGCTCGCCTGCTGGATATCGTCTGCGCTGGCAGGCCGGCGGCGGTCGGCGTCGATATCGCGTTCAGCGAGCACAGCGGCGATCCGTCGGCTGACGCCTTGCTCGCCGACGCCGTTGCGCGTTGCGGCAAGGTGGTGCTGCCGCTGGTCATCGAATCGACGCGTAGCGGCGGACAGTTGCTCGAGTCGCCGCCGATCGCGCCGCTGCTTGCGGCGGCAGCGGGGATTGGGCGCATCGGTGTTCACCTCGACGAGGATGGAATCGGCCGTTCGGTGTACCTGCGCGAAGGGCTTGGCGCCGCCGTATGGCCGCTGTGGGCGGAGGAAGTGCTGCGCGTCAGTGGGCAGCTGCCGCCTGCAGTGCTCGCTGACGTAGCGGCTAGCGTGGGCCATCCGGACGAGCGCTATCAGTTACTACGCGAGAACGCGCGTCGCTTCGAATTCGTCGGCCCGCCGGGCAGCGTGCAACGCCTGTCGTACGCCCGCGTTCTGGACGGACTGATCGCGCCGCAGGTCTTTGCCGGCAAGATCGTTCTGATCGGCGCCACGGCAGTGGGTCTGGGAGACTTTCTTCCGACGCCCGTTTCGGCGCTAGGTGAACCCATGCCCGGGGTCGAGGTGCAGGCGAACGTGCTGCTCTCGCTTCGCGATGGACGTCTGATCAGCGAGTTGGCGACGCTGCCGACGCTGCTCTTGGCGGCGCTGCTGGCCTGCGTTCCGCTGCTCTGGTTACCGCGTCTGATGGCGCTGTCGGGCTTGCTGGTCAGCAGCTTGTGGGTGCTCACTCTGGGTGCCGCCTGTGCCTTGCTGCCGGTGCTTTGGCAAGTGTGGTTTGCGCCCGCCGGTGCGTTGTTCGCTGGCCTGTTCGCCTTTCCTCTGTGGAGTTGGCGGCGGCTCGAGGCGGCACGCGCCCACCTCGACCAGGAACTCCGCCAGCTGCGCGCCCTTCTGCCGGAGAGCCCGACGACGGCCGCCTTGCCGGGCGAGATTCGGCGCCTCGGCTTCGAGCAGCGTATCGCCTGGGTGCAGGCCGCGCAGCGGACGATGGCCGCACTGGAAGCCGGGCGCAAGGAGGCCCTGGGATTCATTTCACACGACCTGCGCGCACCGTTGGCCGGTGCTGTCGCTCGGCTTGAAAGTGAGGCGCCGGGCGACCCGCAACACCTGCTGCCGCCGCTCAGGCGAGCGCTGGGTATGGCGCAGGCTTTTCTGTCGTTGGCACGTGCGGAGGCGCTCGATCCTGATCGCCTGAAAGAGCTCGATCTCTGTGCGCTGCTCCAGCAGGCGGCCGACGAGATATTCGCGCTGGCCAGCCAGGGGAAGCGGCGAATCGTTCGCCAACTGCCGGAGCAGCCGTTGTGGATCAAGGGCGACTTCGAGTTGCTCGAACGCTGTGCAATCAATTTGTTGGACAATGCGCTACGCCATGCGCCGGCGGCGACGGTCATCAGCATCGGGCTCGATCGGCCGCGCGACGATGAAGTCAGATTCTGGGTCGAGAACGATGGCCCGCCCTTGCTGGCCGACGAAAAGGACAAACTGTTCCAACGCTTCAGCCGTGGCGGGCATGAGGCAGCGAGTGCGTCGGGCAGCGGCCTGGGGCTCTATTTCGTGCGTACGGTCGCCGAACGGCATGGCGGAGCCGTCGGAGTCGAGTGCGCAGCCGGCAGGATCCGCTTCTGGGTCAGCCTGCCCGGAGGCGAAGTGCCGGTGTCCGGCGATTGGTCGTAGGGCGGCGCTTACCAACAGACGGTTGGCGTCGTCCGGCTGCTGTGGGGGAGCCGAGGGTGTCGCGATGGGGCCACGAACCCCCTTGGGGGCACGCTCTACTGGCCACTTGCGGAGTTTCTTCCTTGCCTGTGGCGTAGGCGCTTTGTTAAGCTGCGACCATGAGAATCATTCCACTTTCCGACGGCCGCCCCGGTGGCCAGCCGCTTTTCCCCCTGGCGAGTCTGCTTCTGGTTGCAAGCGCTTTGTTGACCGTTGCTGATCAATGACCGGCGAAGCGAAAGGAATGTGGTTGGGCCTGCTCGGAGTCGCTGCGTTCAGCCTGACATTGCCGGCCACACGCGTCGCGGTCGCTTCGCTCAGTCCACTTTTCGTTGGCATGGGAAGGGTCGTTGTTGCAGCGCTGCCGGCGGCGATTTACCTCTTGCTCAGCCGCCGCGGCTGGCCAAGCCGTAAGCAGTTCAAGTCGCTTGTTGTGGTCGCCCTGGGAGTCGCTTTCGGTTTCCCGGTGCTCAGCGCTCTGGCGATGCGCGAGGTCGATGCTTCACATGCGGGAATCATGCTCGGGGTGCTGCCGCTGGCGACCGCCGCCGCGGGGGCGGCCTTCTCCGGTGAGCGTCCATCGGCGGGTTTCTGGGCGATGGCGCTGCTTGGCAGTCTGCTGGTTGTCGCCTTCTCGTTGAAAGAAGGTGGCGGGAGCGTCAATTGGGCGGACATGGCCTTGCTCGCGGCAGTCGCCAGCGCCGCCATCGGTTACGCCGAAGGCACGCGGCTGACCCGATCTCTGGGCGGTGTGCAGGTCATCTCGTGGGCGGTGGTCATAGCCGCGCCGGTGTTGCTGATTCCGGCGGGCGTGTTCGCGCCCGTGAGCGTTGCCGTGCCGCTGGAAGCGTGGCTGGCTTTCCTCTACGTCAGCCTGGTCAGCCAGTTTCTCGGTTTCATTCCCTGGTATCGAGGCCTCGCTCTGGGCGGCATTGCGCGAGTGGGTCAGACGCAACTCCTGCAACCTTTCTTCACGCTCGCCGCGGCGGCGCTCTTCCTGAGTGAGTCGGTGGATGCGATGGCGCTGGTGATTGCCGTGTTGGTCTGTCTGACGGTGGCCGTCGGTCGCAATATGCGGGTGGCGACACCATAATGGGTGGCCTGGCTGCCGAGCTGATGCAGTCGCCGGCGTCGTCGGTGGCATGGTGGCTGCAGATGCTCCGAGAGCATCGCTGCCGTCTGGTGCTGTGACCACAACTTGATCTACCGCAAGCAATCATAAGGGCCGGCGCATAAACTCCGCTGTCAATTGGAGGCTTGGGTAGCACACATTGAGGGGGGGCGATGGGCAAGGAAATCGGCAGCGACGGCTTCACGGACGACGACTTTGTGCGCTTCGGCCAGCACCTTGAGCAGGAGACAGCGCATGCCCACGATGCCTACCTAAGCGGCGGCTTTGCCAACGCGGGCCTGGTCGCCGGTTTCGAACTCGAGGCCTGGCTGATCGATGACCATTTCTTTCCGGTGCCGCGCAACGTCTCTTTTCTGCAGCGCATGGCCAACCCGCTGGTGGTGCCCGAGCTTTCCCTGTTCAACGTCGAGATCAACGGAACGCCGCAGGCATTGCGGGCGACGGCGCTGTCACAGCTGGAAAGGGAACTGACCGCGACTTGGCAGCAATGCCAACGCGTGGCCGCTGACGACGGCATGGCACTGATTGCCATCGGTACCTTGCCGACACTGCGCGAGCGCGATCTGTCGCTGACCAGCATGTCACCTTCGAAGCGTTATGCGGCACTCAACGAGCAGGTCCTGCGGCTGCGCGGTGGACGGCCGCTGACGCTCGATATCGCCGGTATCGATACGCTCACCGCGACCCACGCCGACGTGATGCTTGAGGCAGCGACGACATCCTTTCAGGTGCACCTGCAGACGCCGGTCAGCGAGGCGGCGCGTACCTACAACGCGTCGCAGGTTCTCGCCGCACCGCTGGTTGCGCTGGCCGCCAATTCGCCATTTCTGTTCGGGCGTGCTCTCTGGCACGAGACGCGAATACCCCTGTTCGAGCAGGCTGTCGATTGCTGCCAGCCTGGCCATCCCGAGCATAGGCGGGTGACTTTCGGTTCGGGTTATCTCGGCGACGACCCAACGGCGTGCTTTGCCGAGAATCTGTCATCGTATCCGGTACTTTTGCCGTATGAAGAAACCGGACCCGTGAATTCGTATGCGCATTTGCGCCTGCACAACGGGACCATCTGGCGCTGGAATCGGCTGTTGATCGGCTTCGAGAAAGACGCCGCGCCGCACTTGCGGGTCGAACAACGCGTCATGCCTGCCGGGCCAAGTGTGATCGACATGATCGCCAACGCTGCCTTGTACTATGGTGCGGTACGCTGCCTGGCCAGGCAGGCAGAGGCTCCTGAAACACAGTTGCCGTTCGCCGTTGCGCGCGACAATTTCTACCGTGCCGCGCGTTACGGTCTCGAAGCGCAGGTGGTCTGGCTCGACGGCCGCCGGGAAAATGTTGCCGAACTTCTCTTGCGCGAACTGCTTCCGCTGGCTCGTGAGGGACTGGCCGAGCTCGACCTCGCCGCCGCCGACATCACTCGCTACCTGGACGTGATTGGTGCCCGCCTGCGTAGTCGCCAGAACGGCGCCGCCTGGCAACTGGCCCACTACGCGAAGTACCAGGATTTCTTCCGGCTTACCGCCGATTATCTTGAGCATCAACGCCGTCTCGTGCCGGTGCACGAGTGGCCGATATGAGTCCTACTTCATGCTGACTGTACTTGAATCCTTGCCCGACGGCTTTCTTCATACACCTGCCCGTGAACTTCATCGTCTGCTCGCTGGTCCGACATTGATACATCTTCCCGGACGACGTGAGGCGCCGCTACTCGTTTCCGTGCTGCTGCACGGCAACGAAGATAGCGGCGTCGTCGCGCTGCAGAGCGTCTTGCGTGCACACGCTGGCCGGCTCTTGCCACGCGCGCTGTCGATCCTGGTCGGCAATGTCGCCGCGGCGCGAGAAGGCCTGCGTCGGCTCGATCATCAACCGGATTACAACCGTGTCTGGCCTGGTACGGAGCTGCACGCTGCCGCCCCGGAGCACGCGGCGATGAGCGAGGTGCATCGCATCATGCGCGAGCGCGGCGTCTTCGCCAGCGTCGATATTCACAACAACACCGGTCTCAATCCGCTCTACTGCGTGGTGAATAGCCTCGATCAGGCGGTTCTGCATCTGGCCTTGCTGTTTTCGCGTACGGTGGTCTGGTTCCGGGGCCTGGCCGGCTCGCAGACGACGGCGTTCTCGCCGCTTTGTCCGTCACTGACGTTGGAATGTGGCAAGCCCGGCAAAGCGGCGAACGAGGCGCATGCTGCGAGCTTCATCGATGGCTGCCTGCATCTGGCGCAGTTTCCGTCGCACGACGTGCACGAGCACGACATCGATCTTTACCACACGGTAGCGACGGTGAGGGTGCCTTCAGCCGTTTCCTTCGGTTTTGGCGATGCGCTGGCCGATGTCGATTTCGATCCGCGGCTCGATCACATGAACTTCCGGCAACTTGAACCTGGTACGGCCTTCGGGCGTACACGCGTGGCTTTTCCCCTCGATGTTCGCGACGAGGGACGGCGTGACGTGAGCGAGGAGTATTTTGCCTGCAGCGACGGCACAATCAGCCTGCTGCGAACATCGACACCGGCCATGCTGACGCTCGACGCCCGTGTGGTGCGGCAGGACTGCCTTTGTTATCTGATGGAGCGGATCCCTTTTCCACACTCGGCAAGTGCTGCCCGCCAGTGGTGCGCGAACGTCTAGTGCGGGCGTGGAGAGGGTGTCCTTTCCGTGTAGGGTGGCCGTCATCAAGACTCGACCAGCTGCCATCGGCGCGAAGTGATGGCGCTTGATGGCGATTCAGGGGAGCCGCCGCCGAGCGGCAGCAGCTGAGCAACGCTGTCAGGCCCGGGCGGAGAAAAGGTGATTGCTGACCGGCTGCCGGCTGCGCGGAAGCCTGAAGTGGAGGGATTCCTGCAGAGTGGCGACGAAGCGCTTGTCGTCTTCCCTGATATGACGTTCAAACCAGTATTCGGCATAACGCAGGAAGGCATGAGCGTCATGTTCGCCCTTGATGACATCGCCCAGTGCCTTGCGTAGCAGATCAAGAGTGTCGCGGTGGATCTTGGCATGGGCAGTGAAATCGACTCCGGCGTCTTCAGCAATCCGCTCTTCGGTGGCGAAATGCAAGGTGAAGGAGTCAAGTAAGGCCTGGAACTCGGCGATATCTACGTAAGTGTTTCCAAAACAGCCCGCCTTGAGCGACTCGATACGGGTAAACACCTCTTCGTGCTGGGCGTCGATCTCGGGGAAATCGACCAACAGAGCTTCGGGCAGGAACGGGGAAAGAGCAATCTCCATTACATGTCTCCTCTGGTAACGTTCAAAGGCTTCTAGTTATCGTGGAAGTATAGGAATTGGTCGTGCAGAATTCCAGGGAAACTTGCGTTAAGTCAGACGAATATCCTTTCGACCGCGGCCCGTAGCGAGCGTACAGCGAAACCAGTTTGCCGAGAACGCCGTCAAGCCGTTACAATGCTCGGTTTTCCACCTTGCTCCACCGCTTGCATGGCGGGGGGCTTCAACCACAAGGAGTGTTCATGCGTCATTACGAAATCGTCCTGATCATCCATCCGGATCAGAGTGAACAGGTGCCGGCGATGATCGAGCGGTACAAGGCTGTGATCGCAGCGCGTTCCGGGCAGATTCACCGCCTCGAAGACTGGGGACGCCGCCAGCTCGCCTACCCGATCCAGAAGCTGCACAAGGCACATTATCTGCTGCTGAACATCGAGTGCGATGACGCCACGCTGACCGAGCTAGAGCACGGTTTCAAGTTCACCGACGCCGTTCTTCGTCATCTGACGATCAAGACCAAGAGTGCGGTCAGCGCGCCGTCGCCGATGATGAAGGACGAGAAATCCAAGTCGCTGCTGGAAGTCCGTGAACCAGCACCGCTTGAAGCTGTCGCCGAGCCGGACGCCTGATTGTCGAGGCTCTGCTGAACCGCGTCGAGCTTGCTGGAGTCCTGATCGAGCGCAAGGCGCTACGTTTTACGCCGGCCGGTGTGCCGGTAGTGGAATGTCTGATCGGGCATCAATCAGAACAGGTCGAAGCGGGTAGCCCGCGGCGTGTCGAATGCGAGATCGCGGCAATTGCCGTGGGTGCGACGGCACAGTGGCTGCAAGCGGCAACACCTGGCGCAGCCCTCCATCTGACGGGCTTTCTTGCCGCCAGGAGCCGCAACAGCAAGCAGCCGAGACTGCATGTAACTATGATCGAATTTGTCGAAGGAAAGCAAAATGGGAAGATTCTTCAAGAAGAAGGATGACAAGAATGTCAAGAAGCGTGGTGGTGGCCTGTTCAAGCGGCGCAAGTTCTGCCGCTTCACCGCTGAGAAGATGGAAGAGATCGATTACAAGGACGTTGATCTGTTCAAGGAGTACATCGCCGAGAACGGCAAGATCATGCCGGCGCGTCTGACCGGTACCAAGGCCGGTTACCAGCGGATGCTGTCGGTGGCCATCAAGCGTGCCCGCTTCCTGGCCCTGCTGCCGTACACCGACAATCACCAGTAAGCGAGGACAAGGAAATGCAAGTAATTCTGATGGAAAAGGTTGGCAACCTTGGTGGCCTCGGTGATCTCGTCAAAGTCAAGGACGGCTATGCGCGCAACTTCCTGATTCCAAATGGTAAAGCGAAACGTGCGACGCCAATGGCTCTGAAGGAGTTCGAAACCAGGCGCGCCGAGCTCGAGCTCGCCGCAGCCGAGAAACTGGCAGCTGCACAGGCGTATGCCGAGAAGTTCGAGGGTGTGGTCGTGCGCATCGAGCGCAAGGCCGGTGTCGACGGCCGACTGTTCGGCTCGGTAAGCAACTTCGATGTTGCCGATGGTCTGCGTGCGCTCGGTTTCGAGGTCGAAAAGTCCGACGTGCGCATGACTGCCGGCCCGCTGAAGATGATCGGCGAGACCGAGCTGGAGGTTTCACTGCATAGCGACGTTCTGGCAAAGATTACGGTTTCCGTCGTCGCCGAGCAGTTCAAGATCTAGCTCTGATCCGGCGCCGTTGGCTGGCGCCAGGGAAGAAGCCTTGCCCTGGGGCAAGGCTTTTTTGCGTTCTGGCATCGGGAAACACTCATCAGCGAGGTAAACTCGCTGCCTTGCTCGTCCCGTTTTCTCATTGATCGCTCATGGCCAAGTCCTTCACCGCAGATTCATCTCCCTCGGCAGGCGTCGAACGCTCGAGCAGTCGCGGTGTGCGGCGAGACAGCGGCCCGCGTAGCCCGCAGATTGATCCGGCACTGTCGGCGCTGCGCGTGCCACCGCACTCGATAGAGGCCGAGCAATCGGTTCTTGGTGGCCTGTTGCTCGACAATGCCGCCTTCGACAAGATCGCCGATCTGATGAGCGAAGGCGACTTTTATCGCGACGAGCACAAGCGCATCTACCGCCAGATCAGCAAGCTGCTGGAGCGTGGCAAGCCGGCTGATGCGGTTACTGTGGCCGAGAGCCTTGACCTGGCGGGCGAGGGCAACGATACCGGAGGCCTGGCCTACCTTGGTGAACTCGCCGCCAATACGCCGTCGGCAGCGAATATCCGGCGTTATGCGGAAATCGTTCGTGAGCGGGCGATCCTGCGGCAACTGGTCACGGCTGGTGACGAGATAGCCGGCAGCGCGCTCAACCCGCTCGGTCGCGATCCGAAGACCTTGCTCGATGAGGCCGAGATGAAGGTCTTCGCCATCGCCGAAGGCGGCTTTCGTCACCAGAGTGGCTTCCAGCACATCAACCCGCTGCTGACGCAGGTGGTCGAGCGCATCCAGGAACTGCACGACCGCGACAATCCGTCGGACATCACCGGTGTTCCCACTGGCTATCATGATCTCGACAGCAAGACCTCGGGCCTGCAGGGCGGTGATTTGCTGATCGTCGCCGGGCGGCCGTCGATGGGCAAGACTTCGTTTGCGCTCAACATCGCCGAACATGTGGCGATCGAAGTCGGTCTGCCGGTGGCCATTTTCTCGATGGAGATGGGCGGTACTCAACTCGCCATGCGCATGCTCTCTTCAGTCGGTAGGCTGGACGCGCATCGTGTGCGCACCGGTCGTCTCAACGACGACGAGTGGTCACGCCTGTCGTTTGCCCTGGGCAAGATGCACGAAGCGCCGATCTATATCGACGAGACGCCGGCGCTGAACCCGATTGACCTGCGCGCACGCGCACGCCGTCTTCGCCGCCAGTGCGGTCCGCTTGGGTTGATCGTCATCGACTATCTGCAGCTGATGTCGGCGACCGGCCACGGCGAGAACCGGGCGACCGAAATCTCCGAGATTTCCCGCTCTCTGAAAAGCCTGGCGAAGGAGCTGAACGTTCCCTTAATGGCCCTCTCACAGCTCAACCGCTCGCTCGAGCAACGCCCGAACAAGCGCCCGGTGATGTCCGACCTGCGTGAATCAGGCGCCATCGAACAGGACGCAGACGTGATCATGTTCATCTATCGCGATGAGGTCTATAACCAGGATACGGCCGAGAAGGGTGTTGCCGAGATCATCATCGGCAAGCAGCGTAATGGTCCAATCGGTACCGTGCGCCTCACATTTCTGGGCGAATACACGCGCTTCGAGAATTTCGCCACACCGGGTTCGTATTGACCGCAGTCCTATAGGCCTGTTTTTTCAGCCATCGACGCGGCTGGCGTGGACGGTGTAGCTGAAGCGTTTGGTATCCAGGCTGTTGAAGCGTTCGGCAGCCATTTCCGCCTCCGGGAAGACGAGAAAAGGGAGCGCCTTGCCGTTGCCGCCGCGCAGCTTGACATCCTGAGCGCTGTTGAGAGCGACCCAGTTCATCTCCCAGAAACCAAACAGCAGCTTGCTCAGGACGACCAGTTTAGGATCACTGCCGCTCAGGTGCTCGTCGTAGATCGCCTTGCGTACGTCGGCCGGATTGACCGGAATCCAGCCGTAGCCTGGCGTATAGAACTCGGCACGGCATTGCTGTTCCGTGCTCAGGTTGCCAGTGGCGCCGAGACCGGCGAACAAGCGCGAGCTATCGATGCGCTGCCCGAAAATCGGCCGCGCCGGAATGCCGATCGATCGACACAGGGCGACAAACAGCAGCGCGATATCGGCACTTTTTCCGCTCAACTGGCCGCTGTCGAGCATGGCCTCGACATCGCCCCTGCCGATACCGGGCAGCGACGGGTCGTAGGAGGTGTTTTCCAGCACCCAGTCGTAAATCGCCTTGCCCCGTGCGACCGGATCCTTGATTCGACCGACAGCACGTTCGGCGGTACGGCGTACGAGTCCGTCGGTCGGGAGAAGATTGCTGGAGTGCAGGTTCTGGCGCAGCACTTCGCTGCGTTCAGCGGCGTTGCCGCGTCGGGTAATGTCGAAATGTCGGTCGCGTTTGGCGACCTGGCTGGTGATTTGCAACTGCGGCGCCGCGACCCCCTCGTTCCAGTCGGCGTAGAACACCACCATCGTCTCCGCCGGGTCGCGGTAGATGCCGGCATTGGTGAAATTTCCTTGCCAGCTGTGGCCCAGCGAACGCTGCCAGGGCGTGTCCTTGTACAGTGCCAGCGGTAGCCACATGCGCAGCTTGCCGCTGGCGTTGCTGAGCGCGATGGTCGAAGTGATGTCGTAGGTTCGCCACGGCGTTGTCGGCTCATCGGGCAGACTGGTTGCGTCGCGTTGCTCTGCTTCTGCCTGTGGAGGGCTGGCCGCGGTGGGCGTTTCCGGATGCTGGACGGCGGGTTTTGCGCCTTGCCTGTTGCTCTTCTTCGTGGTGCTGCTGCGCGTGGGTTTGGCGGCTGTTTTCTTCTTGTTGGCCGCCAACACCGACGAAGGGGCCAGTAAGGAAAGAAGTGCCGAAGCAGCAAGGAAATGGCGTCGTTTCAATCGACTCTCCGGTGAGCACTGGATCCTGGTCGCACGGAGCAGTTGGCACGGATCGGTGGCTGCAAACGACTGGGCCGTGTCTAAGACACGGCCCAGTCATAGGAGGAATTATAGCACTTCGGCAGCGTAGTCCGCGAGGCGGGAGCGTTCACCGCGTTGCAGGGTGATATGACCGGCATGCGCCCATCCCTTGAAGCGGTCGACGACATAGGCGAGACCGGAACTGCCTTCGGTAAGATAGGGCGTATCAATCTGGGCGATGTTGCCGAGGCAGACCACCTTCGTCGCTGGTCCGGCACGGGTAATCAGCGTCTTCATCTGCTTCGGAGTCAAGTTCTGCGCTTCATCAATGATCAGGAACTTGTTGAGGAAGGTCCGGCCGCGCATGAAATTGAGTGACTTGATCTTGATCCGGTTGCGAATCAGGTCGTGGGTGGCCGCACGCCCCCAATCGCCGGTTTCCTCATCACTCTTGTTGAGGACCTCGAGGTTGTCTTCGAGGGCGCCCATCCACGGTCCCATCTTTTCTTCTTCGGTGCCTGGCAAAAAGCCGATGTCCTCGCCGACCGGCACGGTGACCCGGGTCATGATGATTTCCTTGTAGCGCCTCGTTTCGAGTACCTGGGTGAGTCCCGCGGCCAAGGTGAGCAGTGTCTTTCCGGTACCCGCCTGGCCGAGCAGGGTGACAAAATCGATTTCCGGATTCATCAGCAGATTGAGCGCAAAGTTTTGTTCGCGGTTGCGCGCGGTAATCCCCCAGACGCTGTTCCTGGCGTGCGTGTAGTCGGTCAGGGTCTGAATTTCGGCGCTCGTTCCCGAGGCGTTGCGGACGATCGCATGCAGCGGGCTCTCTCCCTCCTGGATGAGGAACTGGTTCGCCAGAAATTGCGTGCACAGCGGGCCCTTGAAGCGGTATAGCGTATGACCGTCCTGCTGCCAGGACTCCATCCCCTGACCATGCTCGTCCCAGAACTCCGCGCTCAGTTCGCGCATCCCGGTGTACAGGATGTCCGTGTCTTCCAGAACCTTGTCGTTGAAGTAATCCTGCGCCTGCAGCCCGAGCGTGCGAGCCTTGATGCGCATGTTGATGTCTTTGGAGACGAGGATCACCGAACGTTCTGGATGCTGGCGTTGCAGGTGGATGACGACCGCCAGGATCTGGTTGTCGGCCTTGGCCGTCGGGAGTCCTGCCGGGAGTTCGCTGGCGATAGCCTCGGTCTGCAGAAAGAGTCTGCCGCTGGCCAGTCGGCGAGAAGCTTCGTGGAGCTTGATGCCCTGCTCGATGGCATCGTCCATGCTACTGACGATTTCATCGAGCGTTCGTGTCACCTGGCGAGCATTGCGGGCGATTTCCGACATTCCCTTCTTGTGGTTGTCCAGTTCTTCCAGGGTCATGATCGGCAGGAAGACATCATGCTCTTCAAAACGGTAGACGCTGGTCGGATCGTGCATCAGGACGTTGGTGTCGAGGACGAAGAGTTTGCTCGGTTTGGCAGCAACGTCGCTGGTGGTGCTGACGGCAGCTTGGCGGCTCATGCGCATGTTTTCCGGATGAAGGATTGTCGGTCAGGGTTGGTGATCAGAGCTGAACGACGAAATCCAGCACCTGTTGAACATGGCCGGGTATTTTCAGAGCGCGCCATTCACGCCGCAACACCCCCTGGCCATCGATGACAAAGGTACTGCGCTCGATCCCGCGGACCTGTTTTCCGTACATCGATTTCATCTTGATCACCGAGAAACGAGCGCACAGTGATTCGTCGGCATCGGAGAGCAGGGCGAAGGGCAAGTCCTGCCTGGCCCGGAAGTTCTCGTGCGAGCGGATGCTGTCACGTGAGACACCGACCACGATGGCGCCCGCCTCGACAAACTGCGGGTGGAGATCGCGGAACTGCTGCGCCTCGGTGGTGCATCCCGGCGTGCTGTCTTTGGGGTAGAAGTAGAGTACGACAGTGCTGCCCCGGCAGGCTGACAGCGTGAAGGTCTGGTCGCCTGTGGCCGGCAGGCTGAAGTCGGCGACGGGCTGGTCGAGCATGGCTTTCCTTCAGGGGAATGGTTCGGGGAACGGGGACTGGATTGTTGTAAGAAAGCAGCGCATCGGTCAAGCCGGTTGATGCCGCAATAGCGTTCGTACTGCTTGCTTCTTTGCTGGAAACTGTATAAAAATACAGTCCTGACAACAGGAGCCTACGACCATGACCAGAGTTGCCTCGCTTACCCCGCGACAACAGGAAATCCTTGACTTCATCCGTAACACGCTGGAAATCCTTGGCGCACCACCGACCCGGGCCGAAATCGCCAGTGCTTTCGGATTTGCCTCGCACAATGCCGCCGAGGAACACCTCAAGGCGCTCGCCAAGAAGGGCATCATCGTTCTCGAACCCGGTTCGGCGCGCGGCATCCGCCTGGTCGAACAACTCGGTTTGCCGCTGATCGGTAGTGTTGCCGCCGGCAGCCCGATTCTGGCGGTGGAAAATGTGCAGCGCCGCTATACGGTCGATGCCAGCCTGTTTCGTCCACGTGCCGATTTCCTGCTGCGTGTGCGTGGCCTGTCGATGATCAACGCCGGCATTCTGGATGGTGACCTGCTCGCCGTACACCGCAGCAGCGAAGCACGCAACGGCCAGATCGTCGTTGCGCGGCTTGACGATGAGGTGACAGTCAAGCGTTTTCGCCAGCGGGGAGGGGCGGTCGAACTGATCGCCGAAAACCCCGATTTCGAACCGATCATCGTCGATTCGGAAGCGCAAACATTGGCTATCGAAGGCATTGCTGTCGGGGTGATCCGCGGCAGTGAGACGATGTGAGTGCGAGTTGGCCTTGCCCAACCTTTTATGCCTGCCATGCCTTCATCTCTGACGCTTTCGCAAGTTCTTGATCGCCCTGATATCTGGCGTGGCGATACGCTGGCCAGAACGCCATTAACCGGCGTGCCGACGGGTTTCACCGAACTTGACCGTGAGTTGCCTGGCGGTGGCTGGCCGCGCGGCGGCTTGACCGAAATCTTGCCGGCGCATCGAGGGATTGGTGAACTGAGTCTGCTACTGCCAGCTCTGGCGCGCCTATCGAGCGACGAACTTGCCTGGCTCGTCTGTGTTGCCTCGCCGCATCCGCTGCATGCACCAGCGTTGCGGGAATCCGGTCTTGACCTGTCGCGCCTGCTGGTCGCCAGCGCTCCCGGCCGTGATGCTGCCTGGGTCTGCGAGCGCTCACTCGCTGCCGATGGCGTTGGCGCCGTTGTCACCTGGCTGCCTGACGTACAGACGAGCACGTTGCGTCGGCTGCAGCTCGCTGCCGAGAGCAGTCGCACGCTGCTGTTCGTTTTTCGTCCGGCAGCCTGTGCCAGTCAATCCTCGCCGGCGCCGCTGCGCCTGGCGCTCGAAGCTGCGGGTGAGCAACTGATCGTTCGTCTTCTCAAGCGCCGTGGCGGCACGCAGTCAGCATCATTGCCCATTGCCATTCAACGTCCACTACGTCGGAATCATGCTCTGGCTTGCCCTGTACCTGCCACGCCTGCCGCTCGAAGTCTTTCCCAGCCTGCCATCGCCTAAAGCCATCGTCAGCCGTGAACGTGTCGTCGTCGCCGACCGGGCGGCGAGTTCGGCTGGCGTGATGCCTGGACTGCGTCTGGCCGAGGCGTGGGCTTTCTTGCCCACTCTGGCCGTGCAGCAGCGTGATTGCGAGCGTGAGCAGCTAGCCTTGACCCGGCTCGCCTACTGGGCAGGCGGTTTCACCTCGGAGATCTGCTGCCTGCCACCCCAGACGCTGCTGCTGGAAGTGGCCGCTTCCCTGCGTCTTTTCGGCGGCGCCACGGCGCTCTTCGAACGTATTGTAAGCGGCTGCGCCGAGCAGGGCTTTGCTCCGCAGGCGGCGCTTGCTCCCACGCCGCTCGCTGCGCAGTGGCTGGCGCTTGCCGGCGACAATGAGCCCTGTCTCGACAGCGCTGAACTGCCGTTGCGCCTCGGCAGACTGCCGCTGGCGGCTCTCGACTTCTCGCCGCAGAAGCAGGCTCGCCTCGGCAGCTTTGGTGCGCGCCTGCTCGCTGACGTGCTTTGTCTGCCCCGCGCAGGTCTGGCACGTCGACTCGGCCCCGCTTTTGTCACAGATCTGGCGCGTGCGCTCGGCGATTTTCCGGACCCGCGGCCGCGCTTTGTTTTTCCGGAGCGCTTTGTCGAGCGGCTGGAACTGCCGATGCGGACTGATAATGCGATCGCTCTCGGCTTTGCCGGGCGTCGCCTGGTCGCCAGCTTGTGTGGCTGGCTTGCTGCTCGCGCTGAGGGAATCAGTGAATGCCGCTTCGAGTTTGCGCACGAACGTTCCACGGAGCAGCGATCGGCCACTGTTCTGGCCCTCGCTTTCAGCACTGCCACGCGCGACCCCGAACGGATCTCCCGGGTGCTCATCGAGCGCCTGCAGCGGCTCGAACTGCCCGCCGCTGTCGACGCGATCCGCTTGCGAGCCGAGGCGCCGGAGGCGCTGCCAGGACGTGCGAGCAGCTTGTTCGGTGAGCACGGTGAAGGCGCTGGTGGTGATTCGGTGGCCGCGCTGGTCGAGCGCCTGCAGGCGCGTCTTGGCAGCGGGAGCGTGCATGTGCTTGCGGTTGTGGCCGAGCACCGCCCGGAGAACGCCTCGCGACGAGTCACCTCCGCCCTGCTGGCCGGAGAGAGAATAGCGACGAAGTTGTTTGCTGACTCGAGGGTGTCGCTGAAAGAGTCTGCTCCACGTCCTCTATGGCTTCTGGCCAGACCGCAGGCCTTGCGCGAAACGGCCGGTCGGCCACAGTGTGGAGGCTCCTTACGTCTGCTTGCCGGGCCAGAGCGCATCGAAAGTGGCTGGTGGGATGCTGCCGAGCCCGATGCGCTTGGTGATGTGCGTCGCGACTACTTCGTCGCCATTTCAATACGTCAGGAATGGTTATGGATTTTTCGTTGCCGGGCAGGGTGGTTTCTGCATGGTGTGTTTGCCTGACGGTGTCCGATTTAACTGGTGCTTTTCGATCCCCCTTTTTATACTGTGATTATTGTCGCAATCGACCGTTTCACCGCGGAGTTCGATCATGGAGTACACCCTCACTGGCTTGTTGCCGACGGCACTTCTGATCGATCTGCCCGAAATCGATGTTCAGCACGAAGAGATTTTTCGCCGTATCGAGATGCTCAAGACCTCATCGTTTGGCAACGGACTCGCATCACTCGACGAGTTTCACAGCCTGCTCGACTATCTGGAGTGGCATTTCGCCAGCGAAGAGCGTGTCGCGCGCCAGCTCGGTGTCGACTTCGCCGATCATGCCAAAGTCCACGATGACAACCTGCGCACGCTGCGCAAGGCGCTCGCCGCCGTGCATGACGGTTCGCGCGATGTTCATTCCTTCCTGCGCTATACCGAATACTGGTTCGAGCGTCATATCACCGACGAAGACAAGCCCTTCGCTGCTCGGCTACGGGAGCGCGCCACCTGACGTCTTCCGCTGCTTGCAGTTCGTCGTTGCCAGCCTTCCGCTTCCTCTCCCGCGCGCCGCTGCGGCGCCTTTTTCTGCGCGCAGCGCTTGCCCGACCAGTGCATCGACAAGCGCCTCGAAAGAGTGATTTTCGGCCACGCGGCGGCGACCGGAAGGGGGCTCGCGAGATTGCCCGGAAATGGCCTCGTGAATGGTCTTGAAAGCCTTTTTACAAGCGCTCGGCGCGGATTCTTTTTTGCGTTCTTTCGAGCATTCTGGCAAGCTGATAAGCGGAACAGCATATCTTGTCATATTTCATCGCAAGCCCCTTTAATCGGCCATTTGTAGCTGGCCTGATCACTCATTGATGAGCTCGTACCGACCATGAACATTACCTCCTCAGCCGCCTGGAAAGCCATTGAAGCGCACCGGAAATCGTTCTCTCCAGAGCATCTCAGACAACTCTTTGCCAGTGATCCGGATCGCGTCGCTGCCCTCTCGCTGAGCTTCGATGGGATCCTTTTCGATTTCTCGAAGCAGCGCCTGGATTCGACGACGCTGGCTCTACTGGTTGAGCTGACCAAAGAAGTCGGCCTTGCCGAGTCGACGGCTAGAATGTTCAGCGGCGAGAAGATCAATGTCAGTGAAGATCGCTCGGTGCTGCACGTCGCCTTGCGGCGATCCGGCGCACCGTTTCCCAGTGCCGACTTCGACGTCATGGCCGAGGTCTTGCCAACGCGCCAGCGCATGGCCGCCTTCGCCGATCGTATTCGCGCTGGCGAGGCGCTTGGTTTTACCGGCATGCCGATTCGCACGGTCGTCAATATCGGTATCGGCGGCTCGGACCTCGGGCCGAAAATGCTCGCTTACGCGCTACGTTCGATCTCGCATCCGGCGCTTGCCGTGCATTATGTCTCCAATCTCGATAGCGCCCAGCTGGCGCCGCTCCTGCAAACCCTTGATCCGCGCACGACGCTTTTCCTGGTGGCCAGCAAGACCTTCACCACGCAGGAAACGATGCTCAACGCGCAAACCGCGCGCAACTGGCTGGTGGCCAACCTTGGCGACGCTGCCGCCGTTGCCCGTCATTTTGCCGCGCTGACGGCCAAACCCGAGCGTGCGGTCGACTTCGGGATTGACGAAGGCTCGGTCTTTCCTCTCTGGGATTGGGTCGGTGGTCGTTTTTCGCTGTGGTCGGCGGTTGGCCTGGCGTTGATGATCGCCATCGGGCCGCAGGCCTATGCCGAACTGCTGGCCGGCGCCGAGCGCATGGACGAGCATTTCCGCAGCATGCCCTTCGAACGCAACCTGCCCGTAGTGATGGCCCTGATCGGGATCTGGAACACCAACTTCCTGGGGGCGACGACCAACGCCGTATTGCCCTACAACGAGTCCCTGCGCTACTTCCCCTCTTTCCTGCAGCAACTCGAGATGGAAAGCAACGGCAAGTCTGTCGGGATCGATGGCCAGCCGCTCGCCCATGCGTCGAATCCCATCGTCTGGGGTGAGCTCGGCAACAACGGCCAGCACGCGTTTTTCCAGCTTCTCCATCAGGGTGGGCGATTGGTGCCCTGCGATTTCATCGCCGCCGTACGTTCGGATTACCCCTTGCCCGGGCATCAGGAGGCGCTGCTCGCCAACTGCTTCGCACAGAGCGCGGCGCTGGCATTCGGCAAGACCGAGGACGAGGCACGCAGCGAGCTGAGCGGCAGCATGTCGGCCGCGAAGCTTGCGGAACTCCTGCCGCACAAGGTCTTTGCCGGCAATCAGCCGTCGTCCACGCTGCTGCTGTCGCGGCTTGACCCGCAAACGCTCGGTGCCCTGGTTGCACTTTACGAACACAAGGTCTTCGTGCAGGGCGCCATCTGGGGGCTCAATTCCTTCGACCAGTGGGGCGTCGAGCTTGGCAAGGCGGTGGCCAACAGCATTCTGCCTGCGGTGAGCGACGCACAGCTGGCGAAAAAAACTCGACGCATCAACGCAAGGGCTGCTGGCCTTCACCCGGCAGCATATTGCCTGAACCGATTTTGCTCCGGTATCCGGCCGGGGCGCTCAATTTGCCATGAGGCATGACATGACTACGAAGGTGATCAGTGTTTCCAGTGCGCCGTTCTCCGGCCAGAAGCCGGGGACGTCCGGGCTGCGGAAGAAGGTGACGGTATTTCAGCAGGAGCGGTATCTCGAGAACTTCGTGCAGGCCATTTTCGACACGCTGAGCGGCCAGCAAGGAAAAACACTGGTCGTCGGCGGCGACGGCCGCTATTACAACGATGTGGCCATTCAAACCATTCTGCGCATGGCGGCTGCGGCCGGCTTTGGCCGTGCTCTGGTCGGTTGTGACGGCATTCTGTCGACGCCGGCCGCCAGTGCGGTGATCCGCAAATGGCAGGCCTTTGGTGGCCTTATCCTGTCCGCCAGCCACAATCCGGGTGGTCCCGATGGCGACTTCGGCATCAAGTACAACCTCGGCAATGGCGGACCGGCGAACGAAGCTTTTACCGACGCGGTTTATCAGCGCACGCAGGAGATCAGTGCCTATCGCACGATCGAGGCGGCCGATATCGACCTCGGGCGGTTGGGTGAGTTTCAAGTGGGTGAGATGGTCGTCAGCATCATCGATCCGGTCGCCGATTATGCCGAACTGCTGGAGTCCCTGTTTGACTTCGAGCGCATCGCCGCTCTCCTCGCACGTGCGGACTTTCGCATGCGTTTCGACGCCATGCACGCGGTCACCGGCCCCTACGCGAAGGCCATTCTGGAAGGCCGTCTCGGGGCGCCAGCGGGCACCGTGGTGAACGGCACGCCCCTGCCGGATTTTGGCGGCGGGCACCCCGATCCGAACCCCGTCTATGCAGCCGAGCTGGTCGCCGCTCTGGCCGACAGCCGCTCGGGTCTGTCGTTCGGAGCGGCCTCCGACGGTGACGGTGATCGCAACATGGTCGTCGGTCGTGGTTTCGTCGTCAGTCCGAGTGACAGCCTGGCCGTCATCGCCGCGAACCACGCGCTGGTACCTGGTTACGCGGCCGGCCTGGCCGGTGTCGCGCGCTCGATGCCGACGAGTTGTGCGGTGGACCGCGTCGCCAAGGCGCTGGGTATTCCCTGTTACGAGACGCCGACCGGCTGGAAATACTTCGGTTCTCTGCTCGATGCTGGCAAGGCCACCATCTGCGGCGAAGAGAGCGCGGGCACCGGCTCGAGCCACGTGCGCGAGAAGGATGGTCTGTGGGCGGTCCTCTACTGGCTCAACATTCTGGCCGTGCGCGATACGCCCGCCGACGTCATCGTGCGCGAGCACTGGCAGCGTTTCGGCCGCAACGTGTACTCGCGTCACGATTACGAGGGCATCGAGACAGCCGCGGCCGATCGCCTGATCGACGGCTTGCGCGCGCGGCTACCGCAACTCGCAGGCTCGCTGTGCAATGGGCTGCGCATCGAGGCTGCCGATGATTTTGCCTATATCGACCCGGTGGATGGCTCGCGCTCTGAACGTCAGGGCATCCGCATAATGCTCGACGATGGTTCGCGGGTGGTTTTCAGGCTTTCCGGCACGGGCACGGAAGGGGCGACACTGCGCGTCTATCTCGAGCGTTTCGTCGCCGATCCCAGCCGCCACGAGGTGCCGACGCAGGAGGCGCTCGCACCGCTGGTGCAACTCGCCGAGACGGTGGCGCAGATTGCCGGGATTACCGGGCGAAAAAAGCCGGATGTGATCAGCTAGGAAGTCGGGACACCTGGCGACGCGTGATGGCGCTGCCAGATGCCATGAATCAAGCTAGAAAAGGGGATATGAGAATGGTTGACCGGAAGACATTCCAATTGTCACGCAAGGCGATCGCCTTGGTGCTTGCTGGCGGGCGCGGCAGCAGGCTACACGAACTGACTGACCGGCGCGCCAAACCGGCGGTCCATTTTGGTGGCAAGTTCCGGATTATCGACTTCGCTCTGTCGAACTGTGTCAACTCGCAGCTGCGACGCGTCGGTGTGGTGACCCAGTACAAGTCGCACAGCCTCCTGCGTCATTTGCAGCGCGGCTGGAGTTTCCTGCACGGCGAAGTCAATGAGTTCGTTGACCTGCTTCCGGCACAGCAGCGAATAGACGAGGAATCCTGGTATCGGGGTACCGCCGATGCCGTCTATCAGAACATCGATATCCTCGAGACCTACACGCCGTCCCCGGAGTACGTCGTGATCCTGGCCGGCGACCACGTCTACAAGATGAACTACGGAATAATGCTGGTCGACCACGTCGAGAGCGGTGCCGAATGCACCGTCGCCTGTATCGAGGTGCCACGCAAGGAAGCCAGCGGGTTTGGTATCGTCGCCGTCGACGATAGTGGCATGATTACCGACTTCATCGAGAAGCCTGCCGATCCCCCGGCGATGCCGGGCAATCCGGAGATGTCCTTGTGCAGCATGGGAGTCTACGTTTTTAATGCCAAGTATCTGTACGCCGAACTGGCACGAGACATCGCCGACGAGACCTCCAACCATGACTTCGGCAAGGACATCATTCCACGTGCCGTCGCCAACCGCTGCGCGGTGGCGCACTCGTTCTCCCGCAGTTGCGTCGTGGCGCCCGATGAACCGGTCAGGGAACACTATTGGCGCGACGCCGGGACAATCGATGCCTACTGGGATTCGAACATCGATCTGACCGGCACCGTGCCGGCACTGAATCTCTACGACAGTAACTGGCCGGTGTGGACCTATCAACAGCAACTGCCACCTGCCAAGTTCGTGCACAACCATCTCGACCGGCGTGGGACAGCCATCGAATCCACCGTCTCCGGTGGCTGTATCGTTTCCGGAGAAGTCAACCGTTCGCTGCTCTTCTCCAGTTGCCGCATCCATTCCTACGCCCGGGTGAACCTGTCGGTAATGCTTCCCAACACCTCCGTCGGGTCGCGGGCTCGCCTGAGCCGTTGCGTTGTAGACAGTGACTGTCACATCCCGCCGAACATGGTCGTTGGTGAAGACCCGGACGACGATGCGCGCCGTTTCAGGTATACCGAGAACGGCATTACGCTGATCACCAAGAAGATGCTGGAGCGCCTCACCTGAGGCGGCAGGTTCGCTAGTCCGTGCGCATCCTGCACGTTGCCGCGGAGATCTACCCGCTGGTCAAGACCGGCGGGCTCGCCGATGTCGTGGCCGCCCTGCCGGCCGCGCTGGCCGCCCGTGGACTTGACGTCCGCATCCTGTTGCCGGGAATGCCCGCCATTCTCAACGGTGTGACCGATCTCAAGCGGGTTATCCGCATCGGTCCGGCGTTTGGCGCTGCAGTCATCACCCTGCGGCTCGGTCGCCTGCCAGACAGCGGCTTGCTGGCCTACGTCATTGATGCGCCCTTTCTTTACCGGCGCGACGGTAATCCCTACCTTGGCCCGGATGGTTGTGACTGGCGCGACAACCATCGACGCTTCGCTCTCCTTGGTTGGGTCGCTGCCCACCTCGCTGCCGGAGAACTTGATCGGCTCTGGCAGCCCGAGGTGGTGCACGCGCACGATTGGCACGCTGGACTGGCGCTCGCCTACATCGCGCAGAATCCGGCGCTGTCCACGGCCACCGTGTTCACCATCCACAATCTCTCCTTCCGCGGCCTTTTCCCTCTCGACTACCATCACGACCTCGGTTTGCAGATCTCTGGCGCAAATCAGAGCGGCATCGAGTTTCACGGGCAGTTGTCGTTCATGAAGGCGGCGCTGGTGCATGCGAAACGCGTCAACGCCGTCAGCCCGACCTATGCTCGGGAAATATGCTCGCAGGAATTCGGCTGGGGGCTGGATGGCGTGCTGCGTGGCCGGGGTGGCGATCTGTCCGGCATACTCAACGGTGTCGACTATTCGGTCTGGAACGCCAGCACCAATCCTGCCCTGTCAAGGAACTACAGTGCCGAGCACCTGCGCGGCAAGCTGGTCGGCAAGCTCAGATTGCAGAAGGATCTCGGTTTTACTCCCTGTGCCAAGGCGCCGCTGTTCGCCATTGTCAGTCGATTAACCTCGCAAAAAGGCATGGATCTGGTCCTTGGTGCCCTGCCGACCCTGTTGGCCGAGGGGGCGCAGCTGGTGGTCATTGGCAGTGGCGAGGCGGATATCGAAGCCGCCTTCAGAACCGCTGCCACGGCTCATCCCGCTGCGGTGTCGGTACATCTTGGCTACGATGAGGCCTTGTCGCATCGGATCATGGCCGGCGCCGACATCCTGCTCGTCCCCTCGCGTTTCGAGCCCTGTGGTCTGACGCAGCTCTATGCCTTGCGCTACGGCACCCTGCCACTGGTGCGGCGAGTCGGTGGCCTGGCCGATACGGTGGTCGATACGACGCCGGAGACCCTCAAGGCGGGTACAGCCAACGGCTTCTCGTTTGACGATGCCAGCAGCCGGAAGCTCGCCGGACGTGTCAGCAAGGCATGCGCGCTGTACCGCGACGCCGCGACGTGGCGTCACCTGCAGCAGCACGGTATGGCGCAGGATTTTTCCTGGGATGACTCGGCAATGCGCTACGAGGCGCTGTACAGAAGTATCTGAAGGCCTCGCCAGGGTCTTTCTCGTCGGCTGGCTGAAGGCCGATCGCCGTACGCCGCGCTCGTTGTGGTCAGCAGTGCCGGTGCTGCTGTCGGTGAAACCGAGGGCGCACTATAATCGCGACAGCAGTAGCCAACCGTCTTGCTTCGCGCCGACTGCTCCGTACGCTGGCCTGCAAACCAGGGATACAGGAGCCGCAACGATGAGAATTCGTTAGCCTAGCTTCCAGAACAAAACTCCCACAGGAGAGTTCATTGTCTTTTGATCATTGCCTCATTCGGCCGTTTGCCGGCCTCCGTCCGCGCCGCCAGGATGCCGCGGCCGTTGCCGCGCCACCCTATGATGTCCTTTCCAGTGAAGAGGCGCGCGAGGCAGCAAGCGGCAAGCCCTTGTCCTTCCTGCATGTGTCCAAGGCCGAGATCGACCTGCCGCCGGAGGTCGATCACTTCGCACCCGAGGTGTATGCGAAGTCGGCCGAAAATTTTCAGCGTCTGATCGACGACGGGGTGCTCCGCCGCGATGAGCGCGCGTGCTACTACGCGTACCGACTGGTGATGGGCGAACATGCGCAGACCGGACTGGTGGCCGCCGCTTCGATCGTCGCCTACGACAGCAACCGTATCCGCAAGCATGAGTTCACTCGCCCGGACAAGGAAGACGATCGCGTCCGGCAAATTGAAGCGCTGAATGCGCAAACCGGTCCAGTGCTGCTGGTCAATGCGCACAACGAGACCGTTGATCGCCTGCTCAGCCAGGCCGCCGAGGGCGAGCCAGTCGCCGACGTGACGGGCGACAACGGCATCAGGCACACCCTGTGGATGATCGACGATGGCGAGACCATCGCGCACCTCGGTGCGCTCCTCGAAGCCATGCCCGCACTGTACATTGCCGATGGTCATCATCGCTCGGCGGCGGCCTCACGAGTGGCTGCGGCTCGGCGTGGCAAGGCGGCTGCAACCGATAGCGCCGAGTATTTCCTGGCGGTGATCTTTCCCGCTTCACAGATGCGCATCATGGACTACAACAGGGTCGCGCGCGACCTCAATGGTCTGAGTGAGGAAGCTTTCCTGGCGGCCGTTGCTCAGCGCTATCGCGTCATGCCGTCGGACAGCCCCGTGAAGCCGGAACGCAGCGGCGTCTGCGGCATGTATCTCGGTCGTCGCTGGTACCGCCTGGAATTGCTGCCCGGTCTGCTGCCGTCGTCCGATCCGGTGCGGCGAGTCGATGTTTCGGTACTGGCCGAGCAGATCCTCGCTCCGCTGCTGGGGATCACCGACCTGCGCCGAGATACGCGCATCGACTTCGTTGGCGGCATGCGCGGCCTGGGCGAACTCGAACGACGCGTGGACAGTGGCGAGATGGCCGTCGCTTTTGCGCTCTATCCGACCCAGATGGCCGATCTGATGGCGGTCGCCGACGCGGGCGAGGTGATGCCGCCCAAGTCGACGTGGTTCGAACCGAAACTCGCCGACGGACTGGTGTCGCACGTCCTCGATTGACGCACGCGGCCAGCTGAGCTGAAGAAGGGGCGGGCAGGGCGGTCAATCAGCCGGCCACTGCGCGTCGGTGTCAGAACGCTGCCAGGAAGCGGCTGGTTCGTTTCACGCTTGGCACCGTCACTCACCTGGTGCAGATCACCTCGCGGCGCCGGCGTCAGCCCGACCCGGCCTTGCCCCTGACGACCGAAACCCGTGCTTTCCCGGTACTCAGCTCACCGATAACCGTTGCGTGATCAAAGCCTTCCTGCAGGAAAATCGACAGGACTTCCGTGACCACTTCCGGCGCACAGGCGATCAGCAAGCCGCCGCTGGTCTGCGGATCGGTGAGCAGTGCCTGCTCGACTTCGGTCAGATGCTTCGTCGGCCGGACCACGTGCTCGCCATAGCTGACCCAGTTGCGCTCTGAAGCGCCGGTGATACAAGCTTTTTCCGCATAGTCGAGAGCGTTGGCCAAAATCGGCAATGCGGCGTAGTCGATCACCGCCGAGACACGGGATGCCTTGCAGATTTCAACCAGGTGGCCGAGCAGACCGAAGCCTGTCACATCGGTCATTGCATGCACGCCGGCCAGGCACCCGAGAGCCCGTCCCGGCGTGTTGAGTTGCGTCGTCGAAGCGATCATCGACGCGTAGTTGCTGGCCGAAAGGACGCCTTTCTTCAGCGCTGCGCTGTAGAAGCCAACGCCCAGTCCCTTGCCGAGAATCAATTTGTCGCCGGGCCGTGCCCCAGAGTTGCGCTTCAGGTTGTCGGGATGCACCAGACCGATCGCCACGAGTCCGTATATCGGCTCGAGCGAGTCGATAGTGTGTCCACCGGCAATCGGAATACCCGCCTTGGTACATATTGACTCACCACCCTCAAGGACGCGCTTGATCGTCTCAAGCGGGAGCTTGTTGACCGGCATGCCGACGATTGCCAGTGCCAACAGCGGAACGCCGCCCATGGCGTAGACATCGGAAAGAGCGTTGGTCGCCGCGATGCAGCCAAAATCGAAAGGATCATCAACGATGGGCATGAAGAAATCAGTGGTCGCCACCAGCGCCTGATCGGCGTTGAGCTGGTAGACGGCAGCGTCATCGCTGGTCTCGATGCCGACCAGCAACTGCTTGGGGACGATAGCCGGAGTGGTCTTGGCGAGAATCTGTTCGAGCACGTGCGGAGCGATCTTGCATCCGCATCCACCACCGTGCGCAAACTGCGTCAGTTTGACGGGCTCTGTGTCGACTACTTCCGGAGCGGCAGCATCGTCCGTCCTGGATTTGTTTTTGGCCATGATATTCCGGTGGTTAGGGTGGCTTGGGGCGTCAAGGTGGCGATGCGGCCGCCGAGGTCGCTACCGGCAAGGCAGGAACTCAGCTGTTTGCAAAGCCCGCCTCATCGATTGCCGCGGCGAAGTCGGCGACGCTTGCCACCTTCGGGTCGTAGGTGATTCTGGCCTGGCTCGCCTCCAGCGACACCTCGACCTGATCGACTCCGGGCAAGCTCTTGAGGACCGTGCTGACGCTTTTCACACACGCCTGGCAGCGCATTCCGACAACGCCAATGCTGATCGTTTCCATCGCGGTTTCCCAGTCGTACTTGCCGGTGCGCTTGCTCGCCGCAGCCAGCCCCATTGCTGTCCTCGGCCGCGCCGGCTATCAGCTGCCGCCCGCACGCCAGCGCTTGAGAAGCAGTGAGTTGGAGACCACCGAGACCGAACTCATCGCCATTGCCGCGCCAGCGACGACCGGATTGAGCATGCCAAGTGCGGCCAGCGGTATGCCGAGCACGTTGTAGATGAACGCCGAAAAGAGATTCTGCCTGATTTTGCGCAGCGTCGCACGCGAAAGAAGGACCGCGTCGGCAATTCCGTCGAGGTCGCCATGGACCAGCGTTACGTCGGCGGCATCGATGGCGGCGTCCGATCCGGCGCCAATGGCGAAGCTGACATCGGCCGCCGCCAGCGCAGGCGCGTCGTTGATCCCGTCGCCGACCATGGCCACGACCGCGCCGCTGGTCTTCAGGGCATTGACTACAGCGGCTTTGTCGCCGGGGAGTACGCCGGCCCGGAAGTCGTCGATTCCCGCTTCCCGGGCGATTGCCGCAGCTGTCGCAGCGTGATCGCCGGTGAGCATTACCACCCGGATACCCATTCTCTTGAGCCGGGTCACGGCGGCGCGTGAGGTCGCGCGCAGGGGGTCAGCGATCGCCAGCAGCGCCAGAGCGACGTCCGTCTGGCCCTTGCTGCCTTCGCCAGCGCTGCTTTCCTGGCCATCTTCGACCAGCACCACGACCGTCTTGCCCGTGCGTTGCAGGTTGTCGATCAGTTCTCGAGGCAGGCTCATGGCGAGGAACTCGCTGGGCGCGGCGAGACGTAGCAGGCGTTCGCCTACCCGGCCCTCGACCCCACGACCGGGGAGGGCTCGAAACTGTGCTACGGGCGGCAGCGGCAGCTGGCTGGCCCGGGCATGGCGCAGGATCGCCTTGGCCAAGGGATGCTCGGAACCCTGTTCGAGGGCCGCCGCGAGAGACAGGGCTTCGTCTGCCGACGCGGCCAGCGGCACGAGATCGGTCAGTACCGGCTCGCCGCGCGTCAGCGTGCCGGTCTTGTCGACCGCCAGCACGCTGACCTTCTCTGCACGTTCCAGCGCTTCGGCATTCTTGACCAGGATACCCGCCGAGGCACCCTGTCCGGTGGCGACCATGATCGCCGTCGGTGTCGCCAGCCCGAGGGCGCAAGGACAGGCAATCACCAGTACCGCCACGGCGTTGACCAGCGCGGCGCTGAAGTCGCCGCCAAACAGCCACCAGGCGAGCAGGGTGCATAGGGCGATGGCACAGACCACGGGTACGAAAACCGCCGAGATGCGGTCGGCAAGGCGCTGCACGGGCGCTTTGGAGCCCTGCGCTTCGGCGACCATGCGGATGATTCCGGCGAGCAGGGTGTGCTCGCCGACGCCGCTGGCCCGACAGCGCAGCATTCCCTCGCCGTTGGCCGTGGCGGCGAAGACGCGCGCTCCCGGCTGCTTGGCCACCGGCATGCTCTCGCCGGTGAGCATCGCTTCGTTGACCGTCGACTCACCGTCGATCACGTCGCCATCGACGGGCAGGTTTTCGCCGGGACGAACAACAAAGATATCGCCGGGGGTGAGCAGCGCGGCGTCGATTTCGATCAGCTTGCCGTCGCGCTCGACGCGCGCGGTTTTCGGCTGCAGGCGAACGAGGGTTTCGATGGCGTCGGTGGTCCTCGCCTTGGCGCGTGCCTCGAGCAATTTTCCAAGCAGTACCAGGGTGATCACCGCCGCCGAGGCCTCGAAGTATACGTGCAGATGGGCAGCGCCCGATACGGTGACGAACAGGCTGAAACCATAGGCCATGCTGGTTCCCAGAGCGACCAGCACGTCCATGTTCGCGCCACCACCGCGCAAGGCCGTCCAGGCGCCAGTGTAGAAGCGCCCGCCGATCCAGAACTGTACCGGCGTCGCCAGTCCAAGTTGCAGCCAACGCGGAAGGAGGTCATGGTGAGTTTGCGCGCCGCCATCGAACATGCTCACCATTTGCGCGGCCAGGGGCAGGGTCAGCACGGCCGCAATCCAGAAGCGGCGCAATTCTGCCTTCCCGGCGGCGATTTTGTTGGCCTTCTCCTCGCTGCGCGAGCGATCGTCGACCAGATGCCCGACGAAGCCGGCACGCTCGACGGTGGCGAGCAGTAACGCTGGATCGACGATGCCCGGAACATGGTGGACGGTGGCCCGTTCGGTGGCCAGGTTGACCACCGCGTCAACACCCAAAAGCCGGTTGAGGAGCTTTTCAAGGCGCGTCGAGCAGGCGGCGCAGGTCATTCCATCTATCGCCAGTTCGGTGGTTCGTCGCGGCACGCTGAAACCGGCTTTCTCGATCGCCGCGACCACCTCTTGCGGCGAGCTGGCGCCAGACGAAAGGTCGACCTGGGCGCGTTCGCTGGCCAGGTTAACGGTGGCCATGACGCCGGGCAGGCGATTCAGGACTTTCTCGATGCGCGTCGCGCAGGCGGCACAGGTCATGCCCGTGACCGGCAGATCGAGGCGTTGCGGGTCGTTCTTTCCTTCTCTCATGTCGAGCACCGGGGCCGAGCGTCGCAGGTTTGCATCAAGATCCCCTCAAGTAGCGAATGGCGAATGGCCGATCAGGAGGCGCGCCAGCCCGATCAGGCCCCAGACGCCAAAGCCAAGAATCAGCGTTCCCGATGCCAGGCGTAGCGTGCGATTGCGCGCATAGGCCTGCAGGCGTGCGGCCAGCAGGCCGGCAAGCAGCAGGTTGGGCAAGGTGCCGGCACCGAAAGCCAGCATCAGCCCGGCGCCGTGCATCGCCGAGCCACTGGTCAAGGCCGTTGCCAGTGCGCTATACACCAGGCCGCAGGGCAACCAGCCCCAGAGCAGCCCGAGTGGAAAAGCCTGCCTGATGCTGCGTACGGGCAGGAAATGCCGGGTCAGGGGTTGCAGATGTCGCCACAGTTTCTGGCCGAAGCGCTCGGTGAACGCCAGTGCCCTGGTCAGGCCCATCAGATACAGCCCGAGCGCGATGAGCATCAGGTTGGCGAGCAGGAAAAGGGAGCTGCGTAGCGGTAGCTGCCCGGACAAGGCCAGACTCGCTTCACCGAGTGCACCGACGATAGCGCCGGCAGCAGCATAACTGACGATCCGTCCGGCATTGTAAGCGAGGTGCAGCGAGGCGCGTGCGGGCCCCCCCATCGACAGCGCACCGACGATGCCGCCGCACATGACGACGCAGTGCGTCCCACCGAGCAGACCGATCAACAACAAAGCAAGATACGTCGATTCTGGCATCTGGGGCTAGCGCGCGCGCCGACGGGCTGAGGGAGGTCGGATTCTACTCCTTCCTCGGCTTTGGTCAGCGGCGAGTCAGCTGGAGGCGGTCTTCAGATGACCTTCGAGTAGCGCGTGCGCTGTCGATCAGCGCGCAGATAACGGTCGAAAACCATCGAAATCGCGCGTACCAGCATGCGGCCCTTCGGCAGAACGGTAATCCAGCGGTCATCGATATGCACCAGTCCGGCATCGACCATCTCGCGCAGATCGTCGAGCTCGGTGGCGAAGTGCTTCCTGAATTCGATCAGATGCGCGATCTCGATCGACTCGATCGACAGCTCGAAGTGACACATCAGCGACTGGATGATGGAGCGCCGCAGCAGGTCGTCGGCGTTCAATTCGATACCGCGGTAGACGGGCAGGGTGCCGCTGTCGAGCAGGTCATAGTACTCGTCGAGCGTCTTCACGTTCTGACTGTAGGTCGGTCCGACCTTGCCGATCGACGAGATCCCGAAGGCCAGCAGGTCACAGTCCGAATGCGTCGAGTAGCCCTGGAAGTTGCGATGCAGGCGGCCCTGCCGCTGGGCGGTCGCCAACTCATCGTCGGGCTTGGCGAAATGATCCATGCCGATATACACGTAGCCGGCTTCGGTCATTTTTCGGATGGCCAGGGAGAGAATCTGCAGGCGGGCGTCGGCGCTTGGCATGTCCGCGTCGAGGATGCGCCGTTGCGGCTTGAACAGGCTCGGCAGGTGCGCATAGTTGTAGATCGACACGCGATCGGGGCTGGCGGCAATGACCCGGTCGAGCGTACGGCTGAAGCCGATCACTGTCTGTTTCGGCAGGCCGTAGATCAGGTCGACGCTGATCGACTTGAAGCCGCTGCTACGCGCCGCGTCCATGACGGCCAGGGTTTCTTCCTCGCTCTGAATGCGATTCACGGCCTTCTGGACCGCCGGGTCGAAATCCTGGACACCGACACTCATGCGGTTGAAGCCCAGTTCGCCAAGCAGTTCGACGGTTGCGCCATCGACCTTGCGCGGGTCGACTTCAATCGAGTACTCGCCGTCTTCAATCAGCTTGAAGTGATGGCGTGTCGCTGCCATCAGTTGGCGCATTTCATCGTGCGAGAGGAAGGTCGGCGTACCGCCACCCCAATGCAGTTGCGCCACTTCCTGATCGCCACCTTCAAGATAGCTGCTCTGCAGTGCCAGTTCGCGCGCCAGATACTTCAGATATTTGGCTGAGCGGCCATGGTCCTTGGTGATGATCTTGTTGCACGCGCAGTAATAGCAGATGGTGTTGCAGAACGGAATGTGGAAGTACAATGACAATTGCCGGCTGACGGCGCCAATGTTGCGCTTGCCGAGCCACAGTTGGTACGCATCCGGGCCAAAGGCCTCGACAAAGCGATCCGCCGTAGGGTATGACGTATAGCGCGGGCCGTTGATGTCGAAGCGGCGGATGATCTGCGGATCAAAAACGAGGTTCTCGGCGACAGAGTTCATGTTTCCACTACATTGTTGATTAGGTGCATTATCGGTTTGCCCTGAAGTGATCGGGTTGACGTGGATCAAACGCCGGGTTTAGTGAAAAGGACGCAGATGTCGACGAACGATGCGACCGCGAGACTTGCCTTTGAGGTCGTAAAGACGGCCTGTTCGAACTGCAATCTGCGCGAGCTCTGCCTCCCTATCGGCCTTGACGCCGACGAACTGAGAAAGCTCGACGAACTGGTGTCGACGCGCAGACGCCTCAAGCGGGGCGATCACCTGTACCGTGCCGGGCAGAGCTTCGAGTCTATCTACGCGATCCGCAGCGGCTTTTTCAAGACCGATGTGCTGATCGAAGACGGTCGTGATCAGGTCACCGGCTTCCAAATGACCGGCGAGTTGCTCGGTCTGGATGGGATCAGCAGCGAAGTCCATACCTGCAACGCCATCGCTCTCGAGGATAGCGAGGTCTGCGCCATTCCGTTCTTGCATCTCGAAGGGCTGTCGCGGCAAATTCATACCCTGCAGCACCACTTTCACCAGGTGATGAGCCGCGAGATCGTTCGTGATCACGGGGTAATGATGTTGCTCGGCACGATGCGCGCCGAGGAACGCCTGGCGGCCTTCCTGCTCAACCTCTCGCAGCGCTTCAAGGCGCGCGGCTACTCGCCGGCCGAATTCAACCTGCGCATGTCGCGTGACGAAATCGGCAGCTATCTGGGCCTCAAACTGGAAACCGTCAGCCGCGCCTTTTCGCGCTTTCAGGACGAAGGGCTGCTCTCCGTTCACCAGAGAAAAATCCGCATTCTCAACACCGCCGGCCTGAAGAAACTGATGTCCCACCAGCGCGTTTGATGCGGCGCGAATAATGGCCTGCGTTGGCTCCCGTTTCAAGCGATTCCAGCCAAGGGGCCGAGTGCGCTGCGGCTGACAGCCACCGCAACGATGTAGGCAAAAGCCAGCAGTGCGGCGACGAAGAAGAGCGCACGCTGGCCCTGGCTGCGTCCACGCTTCAGAGCCATCGTCCCACAGCCAATGTAGATCAGCAGGCCGACCAGTTTCGCGGTCAGCCAGGGGGCAGCGAAGGGGTACTGAGCGCTGATCACGGCCATGGCGATGGCGCTGGTCAGCAGGATGGTATCGACGATGTGCGGCAGAACTCGGACCAGTGGTTGCTTCAGCCGCGGCGACCTCTCGAGCATCCAGATCCCACGCGCGAAGAAGCCGATGCCACTCAGCACGACGCAGCCGATGTGCAGGTATTTAAGCGTCAGATAAGTCATTGCTGGGCCTGTGCGACGGCAGCCGGCGTGCGCGTCAGGGTTTCGATTTCCAGCCGATGGCGACGGTAGAAGGCGACGGCGGCGAGCAGGTTGCTGAGCAACCAGGCATTAGCAAGCAACAGTGTCAGTCCCGCCGGATAGGTGAACCACTGCGGCCAGAGTACGGCGGCCAGCAGCAGCGCAAGGGCGGCAAAGTGCGCGTGCATCTGCCGGTGGACCTGTGGCGCGGCGATGACCTTGTTCATGTTCGGAGGAATCGCCCGGCCGCGTCCGAGATTCTGCAGGTGCGACCAGACCAGAAAGGGAACGATCTTGTAGAGCATGCCGATCATGACCGACATGAAGCCCCCGAATAGTGCCAGGACGCCGCACAGGAGAGGCCACTCGGGGCGCTCGGCCAGGGTCGGCCAGCTGCTGGCTGCAAGCCACAGCGAGCAGGCGGCCAGGGTGCTCAGCATTGCCACGCGCCAATACTGTTGCGTGGCGTCGAAACGGGCACGCTTGCTGCGGCTCTGCAGGTGCAGCGTCAGTGCCGCGAAAACGGCCACTGCGAGGACCGTGATGGCCGCGAGCAAGAGCGACGGCCATCGCCGGTCCGTCGTATCGGCGACACTCCAAACGACCAGCAGAGCGAGTAGCGACCACGAAAAGCGGCGCGCGAACCACTCAGGGTAGCCTGGTGTCATCTGGAACATCGGTACCACCACGAAGGCGACGGCAGCCAGCAGGATAACGCTCCAGCCGACCAAGCCCCAGCCGAGATGGATCGTCGTCAGCTGCATCACTGGCAAGGCCAGCGATCCATTGAGTGCCAGCGCCAGCAGCACGCCGAGACAGACCGTTGCAGTCAACCCGAGTAACGATAACTTCAGGCCCCGAATGGTGGGGTTGGTCGCAGGCACACCCCACAAGGCGTGCCCAGCGGCGGCAATGAACAGCGCAACACCGCTGCCAATAAAAAGCGCGGCCAGCCAGAATGCCAGCGGCTGGTAGCTCAGAAAGCCTGTCGCCAGAAGCAGCGCGCCCGGAGCGATCGCTGCGTGCACCAGGGTGGCGACCAGCCGCGGGTGCGAAATGTTCGCTCCGGCGACCACCGGAAGAATCTGGACCATCGCGCCGAGCATCACCTGCAGCATGAAGCCAACGGTGATTAGGTGCGTCAGCGCCAGGGCTGCGCCTGTCCAGCGCGAGGCGAACAGCTCGGGACCACTCCACAGCACGAGCAGGGCGGCGAGGATGGCAAACAGGGGAGCCGTCAGAAAAAAGCGCAGCGGGGCGGCAAGCGGGGGTGCCTGGTCGAACGACAGCAGCGCCTGCATTACGACTTTTGATGCTGGATCAGGACTTCCACCGTACCGTCAGCCTGGCGCTCGCTCTTCCAGGTGAAACCGTTGAGTTCGAGAGCCCTGTACAGCGGGTAAGGCTCACGGGGCAGGAGTACCAGGAGTTTTTCCGATGCGGCGAGCGTGTCGAGTGCTTCCATGGTGCGTACCATCGGTTCCGGTGGTTCCAGGTCGCGGGCGTCGAGAACGATTGGGGCTTTCGTCCGTGTCATGCTGGCGTCTTCGCGTCGGCAGCGAGTTGCTTCTGCAGCTTCGGCAGCAGGGCCTCGAGCTGGTCGGCCAACTGCTGGTCACACATCGGATAGAGGATGTTTTCTTCCTTGACGTTGTGTTGCTGAATCATGATCAGCAGCGTCTCGGCGTTGCCGCTGTAGTCGTCGACCGCGCGCTCAGCCAGTGCTGCTTCGGCGGCGGCAAGCAGCTGGCGCATCTGCACGTGCTCGCCGCGCATGACCTGCGTTGGCCCCTGGTACATGCCGGTACGCTTTTCGAAGAGCGGGAAGAGAATCGCTTCCTCGGCCTCGAAATGCTTCAGCATGGCTTTTCGGAAGCGGGAGAATTCGCCTTCCGCCAGAGCCCATTGGTCGTTTGCCACAGCGTTGTCGACCGTCGCCAGAAAGTCATCGCAGGAGCGATGGTCCCTGGTCATCAATTCGCTGATTTCGCGCATGAGGTGCCTCGTAAGGTTAGTCGTGCCATTGTCGGCGGCAGCCGTAGCGCCAGCGTTGATCGACATCAAACAATACTTTTGAGCATGTCGTGCGTTGAGACACGACCTGATTTGCTTCGACGGGCAGGCAACGACAGGCATCCGCCCAGAGCAGCAGATTTCCCGGCCGGCGCTTAGGCGGTTATCTGGGCAAAAAGTTCTCCGTGTTCCCGACTTTTTGCAAACTGCCCCAGCGAAAGATTGCTTTCCAGCCAGGGGACCGACCGTGTCCTGGCTTCGATGGGGACGGGGAGTCGATCCATAGTTTGACTTCCGTCAGGATTGGTGTGACCGTTGCGGCCTATAGTCGATTGTCAATCGACGTCACTGTGGAGGAAGCGCCATGTTCAAACACATTCTTGTTCCTGCTGATGGATCCGACCTTTCAAAGGAAACGGCCCGGCGCGCGGTTTCGTTTGCCAAGGAGGCTGGAGCGCGCATTACGGCTTTTTTTGCCAAACCGGAGTATCCGGTCAGTTACTACGGTGAAGGGGCTCTGATCGATCCGACGACCCCGGAGAAATTTGCCGAACTTGCCGAGCAGCAAGCCGAACAGGTTCTCGACTTCGTCGCTGGCCTGTGCAAGGACGCTGCTGTCCCGGTCGAAAAGCTCTCGCTGACCAGTGACATCCCCTACCAGGCGATCATCGACGCAGCCACGCAGTCAGGCTGCGACCTGATCTTCATGGCGTCGCACGGCCGCCGCGGAATCAGCGCTCTGTTGCTTGGCAGCGAGACGCACAAGGTGCTCACGCACTCTACCATTCCCGTCCTCGTCTATCGCTGATCAGCGCGCTAACCGAGAAGGCGCGCAAGCGCGCGCCGCAGCACTTGACTGGCCCGCCGCGACGAGCGCCGTCGGAGTGTGGCAAAATGCCTTGGGCGCTTGCGCGTTCGCTGGCCAAATGTGGCTAGCGACGGAAGGAGTTGAACGAGCATGCGGTGCTTCAGGAAAGTAGTTGGCTGGCGCCGCCGGGGGCCGATTTTCGCCTGCTGCCTCGCCGTTGGCTGGAGCGCAGTCGAGGCGGTTGATGTCGGGCTGGCCGGCGTATTTCCGGGCAAGGCGCTACTGACCATCGACGGTGGCGCGCCGCGAACCGTGGCCGTCGGCGCAGAGACCAGCGAAGGTGTTCGCGTACTGGCTGTCGACCGTGAGTCGGCGACCATCGAGAGCGACGGAAAGAAGCGTACCCTGCGCGTTGGGCAGAACGTCGTGTCCAGCTCTTCGCAACAGGGCGGTGGCCGGGTGGTATTGACTGCCGACGGCAATGGCCATTTCCTGACCACCGGAAACATCAACGGATCGACCGTTCGTTTTCTGGTCGATACCGGCGCGACAATGATCTCGCTCGGTGCCAGCGATGCGCGACGCATCGGCATTGACGCCAGCAAGGGCCAGCCAGCGGTGGTGAACACCGCCAACGGACAGGCACGCGTCTCTCGTGTCCAGCTGGATAGCGTACGTGTCGGCGAGATTGTCCTGCACGGTATCGATGCACTGGTGCACCCACAGGACATGCCGGTTGTGTTGCTCGGCATGACTTTCTTGAACCGTATGGAAATGCAGCGTGACGGTCAGACGATGACCCTCAGAAGGCGCTACTAGGAGGAGTCGATGATGCGAGTGCGCAGCGAAGAAGCAAGCATGTTGAGCCGTGAGCTCGATATCCTGATGAGCGAGCGGCAGACGCTGCTGGAGGTCGTTGGTGCCGCCGCCGCGCTGATCGCATCGCTCGACAGCCGCACGCTGCCGCCGACTGCGGTCAGATCGGCGGATCTCGTGGCGACGACGATCAATGCCTTGTCGGACGAGACCTTGCGCGACGCACTTGCCGCCGTGCGCGCAGAGATCGAGGACGACGGCGGTGAGCGGGAAGGCGAACGTGTTGTCAGCCACTGAGGCCTTGGCAGGCTCAGCGACCGAGGTCAGCGGTAGCGCCGTCGACCTCGATCATTTGCGGCAGGTCTTGGCTGCGGAGCCGGCGCGCACTCCCTGTGTTCTCGAAGACGGTGTTGGCGACGAGGAACTGCTGCCGGCTGCCGTACTTTTTCCGATTGTTCGCCGTAATGGCCAGCTGACCGTATTGCTTACCCAGCGCACGGCGCACTTGCGGGACCATCCCGGGCAGGTGAGCTTTCCGGGAGGCCGTTGCGAAGCGAGCGACGTATCGCCGGCTGCTACGGCGCTGCGCGAGACCAGCGAGGAAATCGGCCTGGCGCCGGCGCACGTGGAAATCGTTGGCTATCTGCCCGAGTATCGTACCTCGACCGGCTTCCGGGTCACTCCGGTGGTGGCCATGGTGACGCCACCTTTCGATTTGCAGCTCGACGCCTTCGAGGTGGCGGAAGCATTCGAGGTGCCCTTGTCATTCCTGATGAATCCCGCCAATCACCAACAGCATTCGCTTCACTACCGGGGCAAGCTGCGTCACTACTACGCGATGCCCTACGGCGACTACTTCATCTGGGGTGCCACGGCAGGGATCATCATGTCGCTCTACCGGGCACTCGAGATAGCCTCCCGCTAATCGAGAACCAGCTCGACTTTCTCGAGAAACTGCTCCACCTTCTTCCGGTCAGGGACCGTGCTGAGCGCCAGGTGGAGTTGACCAAAGTGCCGCCGCAGTTCGTCCACGGTTTCCGCTTTCTCGATTACGCTCACCAGAGCGAGCGCTTCGGAACCGAGTAACTCGTACAGTGTGCGAATGACGTAGCTCTTGGCGAGGCTGATGTCCTCGTCGGGCAGTAGCGCTGGAGTTGTGGCTGCTGTGGACCCCGACAACTGCTGCACGAAGCCACCGCTGAGCAACTGTGCGAGCTGCCGCTTGCCGTCCGCCGATGATGTGCAGAGGGCGAGCAACTGCTCTCCCGTGCGGTGCCCGTCGATCATGATCAGCATGGCACGCACTCGTGACGGCAAGCGATGAGCGCGGGTGGAGACCTCATCCTGTCCCTTCTCTGTCTTGCTGAATACGGAAGATAGTTCCATCCTGAAAAGCCTTGTGGAAGCCCTGGAGCCATATTGCGAGAAGAGGCGCGCTTCTGCAAGTCCCCAAAAAATTAGGGTAAGTTCCTCATTTGACGACGGCGTCGCCGCGAACTGAGCAGATGCGGCAGCCAGTCTCACGCCGCTTTGTCGATCGACCCCTGTGCGCCTCACCGGGTGGGTCGCAAGCCGCCAAGCCGCCGAAACGGGCTTTTTGCATTGCTGATCGCGGTTGGTGGCCTGCTGCTCCGCGGCGTCATCGCGGCTGCCCTTGCCCACCTCAACCCGCTGCCCGCCTTGAGCTCAAATGTTCCCGTACTCTGTGTAACGGCGGGGTTTGTACGGTTCGCCAACCATTATACGGACATTCGACAGGCGGTTTGGCATGAGTGAGCTGGGGCCGGCGTGCAAACTGCCTGCCGGATGGAGCGAGACGGCCGTTGCTCGCGCTGTGGACGCGGCGAGCGCCCGGCTTGCCGTCGACGAGGCGTTGCGCGCCGCACATCGGCCGTTTCATGAAGCGCTTTTCTGGTTTCTGGTGCGGCCTGGCCTCTGCCGCGTGCTTCATCTAGCGGGCGGGGCTTTCTTTTCCGCTTCCCCCGGGAAGCGCAGCGATGGAGAAATCGGGCTCTATGTCGTTTCGTGTGGAACCGGCGATGGGTTTCGCGTTTTGAGGGAGCGGTGATGTCAAGGGCGGACGCAGTCCGGGCGCAGCCGAACCCTTTACATCGCTGCTCGCTCGCTTACGCTTGCTCCGGGCCGAGGAAGGCAGTCTGCCGCCCTCGGCATGGAGGACAATGGCGGCCTTTCCTCTCGCGGCTGCTTCCTCATGATTGAAACGCTGTTCACCCAGGCTCTGGGTCTCGTTGCTCCTTGGCAGGTCGATGAAGTCATCTTCAAGCCAGAGAACGGGCGGATCGATTTCCAGGTCGGATTTGGCGCCGCCATTCACGCTTGCCCAGCTTGCGGTGCAGCGGCGCAGCCGCTGCACGACCGCTTGGCGCGCTCTTGGCGCCATCTGGATTTCTTCCAATACGAGGCCCACCTGCATGCCGAGGTGCCGCGAGTGGCCTGTGCCGATTGCGGCAAGGTGACGCAGATCGCCGTACCCTGGGCGCGTGAAGGCAGTGGCTTCACCCTGCTGTTCGAGGCCTTGACGCTGATGCTGGCGCCGACCATGTCGGTCCTGGCGGCCGGCCGACTGCTGCGTGTCCGCAGTCGCCGACTGTGGCGCGTGATCAATCATCATGTGGGCCGGGCGCGCGCCCGGGAAAGTCATGCCAGGGTTCGCGCGATCGGCGTCGATGAGACCGCGAGCAAGCGCGGTCAGACGTACCTCTCTGTTTTTTATGACCTCGACGCACAGCGTCTGCTGTTTGCGACGCCGGGCCGGGACAAGGCCACGCTCGGGAAGTTCGCCAGCGACCTCAGGGCGCATGGTGGCCAGCCCACCGCGATCACCCATGTCAGCATGGACATGAGCGGCTCGTTTCAGGCCGGCGCCGCCGAGCACTTTCCAGCAGCCGAGGTCTGCTTTGATCGCTTTCACGTCGTTGCTTTGAGCAGCACGGCGCTGGACGAGGTGCGACGCGCCGAGGTCAAGACCGCGCCCGAACTCAAAGGCACCCGCTGGGGCCTGCACAAGAAACCCGCCGACTGGACCGTCAAGCAAACCGACACCATGTACTGGTTGCAGCGCTCGAACCTCAAGACCGCACGGGCCTGGCGGATCAAGCAGGCGCTGCGCTCCATCTACGCCACCGCCACGACACCTGACGAGGCCAACCCCCTGCTCAAGCGCTGGCTCAGTTGGGCCAGCCGCTGCCGACTGGAACCCTTCAAGCGCCTCGGCCGGACCATCAGCAAGCATCTTCCTGGCGTCCTCAACGGTTTTCACCCCGGCAAGCACAATGGCCGGGTCGAAGCGATGAATCGAGCGCTCCAGGAGGCCAGAGCTCGCGCACGTGGCTATCGCCGCGTCGAAAACTTCATCGCCATGGCCTACCTCATCGCTGGAAAGCTCACTCATTTGCCCGCCTCGCCCTTCGCCCCATTCTTGCCCGTTCCACACGAAACGACCTAAACCCAGAAATCGGCGACTTCAGAAGCTGTACACGGCGAAGCTTTGCTATTATTGACTGGCTCTCCTTGTCGGCCACTGCTGCCGCGTTCGCCCTTTGCGGCCACTTCGACCTTGCGCTGCACTGTTGGCGAATGCTGATCGGGCAGAAACCCGGTGACCGGTGCAGGCTCTTGCCGGCCAGCGGCTCGGGAGCGCGGGGGGCGCCTTGGCCTGCCGTTCTGCGCATACGGCGATGCGACCGGCCAGGCGGACGCCGGTATCGGTGACGAAGCAGACGTTGATTTCATGGAGAGTGTCGTCGGTTTGATTTGGCGTGCACTGCTACTGTGGTTGTTGTTGTTTGGGCTTGCCAATCTGGTAGGCGGTTGATCGATTATTTACAGGAGTTTCTTCATGAGCAGAGAAGTCGTTGTACTAAGCGCAGCCCGTTCGGCCATTGGCACTTTTGGCGGTTCCCTGGCCAACATGGAGCCACATGAACTGGCCGGCACGGTAATGAAAGAGTCGATCGCCCGCTCGGGTGTTGATCCGCAGCAGATCAACTACGTCGCGGTCGGAAACGTCATTCCGACCGATTCGCGCTTCGCCTATGTCGCTCGTGTGGCGGCGATTCAGGCCGGACTCCCCATGGATTCGGTGGCCATGGCCGTCAACCGTCTGTGCGCCTCGGGCCTGCAGGGCATCGTGAGTAGTGCGCAGAACATCCTGCTCGGTGACTCCGATTATGGCGTGGGCGGTGGTGTCGAGGTCATGTCGCGCGGTTCCTATATGCTGCCGGCGATGCGCTCGGGCGCACGTATGGGTGATGCCAAGGCCATTGACATGATGGTGGCGACACTCAACGATCCCTTCGGTGTCGGTCACATGGGCGTGACTGCCGAGAATCTCGCCAAGAAATGGGATATCAGCCGCGAAGAGCAGGATGCGCTTGCCGTCGAGTCGCATCGCCGTGCCGCGGCCGCCGTCGCCGAGGGCCGCTTCAAGTCGCAGATCGTGCCGATCGTGATGAAGACCCGCAAGGGAGATGTGATCTTCGATACCGATGAGCACATCAAGGCGACGACGACGATGGAGACGCTGGGCAAGATGAAGCCCGCTTTCATCAAGGACGGAACGGTGACTGCCGGTAACGCATCGGGTATCAACGACGGCGCCGCGTTCATGGTGCTGGCTGCTGCCGATGTCGCCGCTGCTGCCGGCCAGAAGCCGATCGCGCGTCTGGTTGCCTACGCCGTCGCCGGCGTGCCAAACGAGATCATGGGTGAAGGCCCGATCCCGGCGAGCAAGCTGGTCCTCAAGAAGGCCGGTCTGACCCTCGACCAGATGGATGTCGTCGAGTCCAACGAAGCCTTTGCGGCGCAGGCCATCGCGGTCAACAAGGGGCTTGGCCTCGACCCGGTCAAGACCAACCCGAATGGCGGCGCCATCGCTCTCGGCCACCCGGTCGGCTGCTCGGGGGCGTTCATCGCCACCAAGGCGATCTACGAGTTGCAGCGCACCGGCGGCAAGTACGCGCTGGTCACCATGTGTATCGGTGGCGGCCAGGGTATCGCGGTAGTTTTCGAACGCCTCTGATTGCCGTTGCTGTTAAGCGGCACACGCCAGTAAAAAAGCCCGACCGTGAAGCGGTCGGGCTTTTTTTGCGCGGTGCTGGCGCTTCGCACAACTCATCCGGCTTGATCTGGAAGCCGCAGTCCGAGGGCAGCGTTCTCAGGTGTCGTGCCGTGTTCGACGACACCGAGCAGAGGGGCCGTCAGTCGCTCCTGCAGGGCCGCAAGGTTTTCGCTGCAGCGCAACATGGCCGGGTCGATACGGTTTGCGACCCAGCCGGCCAGCGGCAGGCCGCGTGCCAGGATGGCTTGTTGGGTCAGCAGCGCGTGGTTGATGCAGCCAAGGCGCATGCCGACGACCATAATCACCGGCAGCTTGAGCGCGGCTGCCATGTCGGCGGCGTCGTGCGCGCGACCCAGCGGGACGCAGAAGCCGCCGACACCCTCGACCAGAACCGCGTCGGCGAGCGTCTGCAGCTGGGCGAAAGCGGCGACGATCTGCGCCAGCTCGATGTGGCGACCTTCCTCCTCGGCAGCGATGTGCGGCGCGATTGCCGCCTTGAATCCGTAAGGATTGACCAATTCCCGTGGCGGCTGCAGCGACGATGCGGCGAGCAGGCGCTCGACGTCGTCGTTTCGGCCGCTGTCGTCGAAACCGGCGGCGATCGGCTTCATCGCCACCGCGCTCAGCCCGGCACGGCGAAGCGTATGCAACAGTGCGCAGGCAACGAAGGTCTTGCCGATTTCGGTATCGGTCCCGGTGACGAACCAGGCGGGCTTGTGTGGCGTGTGATCGGATTGCATGTGCTGTCTCATTTTCTGGCGTAGGCAAGAATGACGTCGTAACGCGCCGGCAGGCCGGCCGGCGTGCGGTGTTGCTCGTAGGCGTCCTGCACCCGCTGCCAGGCGCTACGGCCGAGCAGGCCGCTGCGTGCGCCTTCACCGACCGAGCTGGCGCCGATCTCCTTGATCGCGCGCAGCAGTGTCTTCAGGTTTGGGTAGTGCATGTTGATCGTCTGGCGTTGCACTCGGACTTCGGAAAAGCCGGCCACGGTCAGCGCTGAGCGGATTGCCGCTGGCTCGCTGAAGGGGAGCGTGTGTCGGTAGCGGTCGATACCGACGAAAGCCTCGCTCAGTTCGGAAAAGGTCTCCGGTCCGAGCGTGCTCAGCGCCAGTTGTCCGCCTGGGCGCAGAACACGCCGTGCTTCGGCAAACACCTTGCCGCTGTCGCACCATTGCACGGTCAGGTTGGACCACCAGGTCGAGAAGCTCTCGTCGCTGCAGGGTAGCGCTTCGATGTCTGCGGCAAGACAGGTATCGGCCTCGTTTCGGGCGATGGCGAGCATCGTCGTCGCGAAGTCTACGGCGGTGATGTGCGCGCCGGGCCAGCGCGTGCGCAGCAGGCGGCAACCATAACCCGTTCCGCAGCCGGCATCGAGGATCGCGCCTGGTTCGGGAAGCGGCGCGAAATCGGTCAGCAGGCGCTCACAGACCTGACGCTGCAGGACTGCCGCGTCGTCGTACGAGCCTGCGGCACGTTCGAAGGACTCGCGAACGCGCGGCTTAGGCGGTAACAGGGACATGACAGAAGTCGTCCAGCAGTCGCGCAAAGCGCTCCGGGTTGGCCAGGAAGGGGACGTGTCCGACGCCGTCAAAAACGTCCAGCTGCGCGTTGGCGAGTTGTCCGGAAGCGCAAACTGCAGCGGCCAGCGGGTTCAGCGAATCGTTTTCGCCGTGGATCAGCAGGCAGCGCGTGGCAATGGTCGGCAGCAGCGGCCGTAGATCGACCTCGCGCAGCCACTCCAGGCCGCAGCGCAGCGCGTCACTGTCGGGAACGGGTGCCTTGCGCAGACCGGCGAGGAGCGTACGGGTGATTTCCCGCGCCCTGGCGTCACCTTGGCTGAGGAGAGCGGCGAAACGCTGCAGGGTCTGCTCCGGTTGAGCCTGTACGCTGGCCGAAAAGCTGCCGAGCAGTGCTGGCGTCTGTGCTCCCTGCCAGTCCGCGCGCTGCATGAAACACGGCGTGCTGCCGACCAGGATCAGCCCGGACACCCGTTCTGGCGCCAGCAGCGCGGCGCGCATCGCCAGCAGGCCGCCAAGCGACCAGCCACACAGGGTAATCCGCTCCGGCAGCGCGTCGAGCAGCGTCTGCGCCGTCGCCAAGAAGTCAGGGAAGGTCTTGCGCGCGTCGCCATCGGCGGGGCTCCGGGCGTAGCCGGGCAGGTCGACAACGTGCACCCGGCAGTTTCGTGACAGGCGGTCGAGCACGGCTTGCCAAACCCAGCTGCCCAGCCCCCAGCCGTGGATCAGGGCCAGATCCGGGCCGCTGCCCATGATCGAGGTCATGCCAGTTCCCGCAGTGCGTCGACCAGTAGCCCAACCTGTTCGTCACTGTGGCTTGCCGTCAGCGATAGGCGCAGGCGTGCAGTCCCCGCGGCCACCGTCGGCGGCCGGATCGCCGGAACCCACAGGCCGCGCTCGTAGAGCGCGCCGGCGACGCGCAGCGTCTCGTGGTTGTCGCCGATGAGCACCGGCTGGATCGCCGTCGGCGAAGGCAACAGGCGCCAGCGTGTGCTGGCCAGTCCGTCGCGTAATTGAGCGATCAGTTGCCACAGGCGACTGCGCCGGGCGTCGCCGCTGGCGATCAGCTCCAGGCTGGCGAGCAGCGCGCAAGCGATGGCCGGGCTGCCGGCAGTCGTGAAGATGTAGGTGCGGGCGCGCTGTTCCAGCCAGTCGATGACCGTCGTGTCACCGGCGACAAAAGCCCCGGCAGCGCCGGCCGCCTTGCCGAAGGTACCCATGTAGAGCAGGCGCCGGGCGGCTGGAAGCTGAAAATGCGCGATGCTGCCACGGCCCTGGGCACCGAGGACGCCGAATCCATGGGCATCGTCGATCACCAGCCAGGCATCGAAGCGTTCGGCCAGCTCAAGCAATCCCGGCAAGGGTGCCAGGTCGCCGTCCATGCTGAATACCGCGTCGCTGAGGATCAGCTTGCGACGTGCCGGGCTGGCGGCGAGCAGGCGCTCGAGTGCGGCCAGGTCGCCGTGCGCGTAGCGCTGGCTGTCGGCGCGCGAGAGCTGCACGGCGTCGATCAGCGAAGCGTGGTTGAGGCGGTCGGCGAAAACCGCGTCCTTGCGCCCGACCAGGGCCGGGACGATCCCCAGATTGGCCATGTAGCCGGTCGAGAAGAGCAGTGCTCGGGCAAAACCCGTGAAATCGGCGAGCTTCTGCTCAAGCGCGGCGTGCGGCGTCAGGTGGCCGCTGACCAGATGCGAGGCGCCGCTGCCGACGCCCCAGGTTCTGGCACCGGCGCTGGCGGCCTCGATCAACGCCGGGTCATTGGCCAGTCCGAGGTAATCGTTGCTGCAGAAGCTGATCAGCGGGCGACCATCGACACGGGCCTGCGGACCGCAGGGAAAGGCCAGGGTGCGGCGCTCGCGTTTGAGGCCGGCCGCCCGCAGGGCATCGACTTCGCTTTGCAGTTCTTCCCAGATCATGAGCGCAGTGCGGCGTCCAGTGCGGCGATGGCGCGCGCGACGAGGAACTCGCATTCCTCGTGGCTGATCACGTACGGCGGCATGAAATAGACGGTATTGCCGATCGGGCGCAGAAGGATTTCCCTGGCCAGCGCCTGCCGGTAGAAGTGCTCTGAAAACTGCGCATCGTCGCTGAGCACGTCGAAAGCGGCGATCATGCCGCGCTGGCGAAGATGACGCACACGCGGGTGATCGGCCAGTGGCTCGAGGCAGCTGGCGAGGTGCGCGCTGAGGACCCGGTTGCTTTCGATGACCCGATCTTCGGCAAAGATGTCGAGCGTCGCCAGGGCCGCCCGGCAGGCCAGTGCGTTGCCGGTATAGGAGTGTGAGTGAAGAAAGCCGCGGCTGACGCTGTCGTCGTAAAACGCCGCATAGACGGTGTCCGTGGTGAGCACCATCGACAGCGGCAGGTAGCCGCCGGAGATACCCTTCGAAAGGCACAAAAAGTCCGGCCGGATGCCCGCCTGCTCATGGGCAAAGAAAGTGCCACTACGGCCGCAGCCGACAGCAATCTCGTCACAGATCAGGTGCACCTGGTAGCGGTCGCACAGGGCGCGGGCCAGGCGCAGGTATTCCGGGTCGTACATCGCCATGCCGCTGGCACACTGAATGAGCGGCTCGACGATCAGCGCGGCGATGCGCTGGTGGTGCTCGTCGAGATGCTTCTCGAGCGCTGCGGCGGCGCGCCGGGCGACGTCAACGGCGTTTTCTCCGTCTTCCGCCAGGCGTGCGTCGGGCGTCGGCACGGTGCTCGCCGGGCGAATCAGCGGCGCGTAGGCGTCCTTGAAGATGGCCACGTCGGTCACCGCCAGCGCGCCGACGGTCTCGCCGTGATAACTGCCACGCAGGCAAAGGAATTCATGTTTGTTGGCGTGTCCGCGGTTTCGCCACGAGTGAAACGACATCTTGAGCGCGATTTCAGTCGCCGAGGCGCCGTCAGACGCGTAGAAACAATGGCCGAGCTCGCCGCCGGTCAGCGCTGAGAGGCGCTCCGAAAGCTCGATGACCGGCCGGTGCGTGCAGCCGGCAAGGATCACGTGTTCGAGTTGCTCGAGCTGTTCACGCAGCGCGGCGTTGATGCGCGGATTGCAGTGACCAAACAGATTGACCCACCACGAGCTGATCCCGTCCAGGTAGCGCCGACCATCGAAGTCGTGCAGCCAGACGCCCTTGCCGCGGGCGATGGGAATCATCGGCAGGGCGCCGCCAGCCGCGTGCTGCTTCATCTGGGTGCACGGGTGCCAGACGGCGGCGAGGCTGCGTTGCAGCAGGTCGCCATTGCTCATGTGTTTTGGCGGTGGGCGGCGATGGGCAGCGGCGCCGGGTGACGAGTCAGCGGCTGCACGTCAGTGCAGGGTCTGCGAGGGCGCGTCGTCCTGCTCGGGCATCTCGGCATGTACCGTCTCGCCTTCGATGTTGGGATAGAGAGGGGCGCCACAGTCATCGCAGAACTCATAGGGGAACTGCTGGTCGAGGAGGGTGACTTCCTTGAGGCCGGTCTTGCGCAGGACACCTTCGATTTCTCCGGCGACATCGGTCGTTTCGTCCTCAATGCCCAGGAGAGGCCAGACAACGCCGTGGTAGATGACGTCCTCGTCGCGCGGCCCAAAGCCGATCCGGTATTCTTCCAGCCGCTTGTCGTGGAAGCCGCCAACGATGGCCCGCAGGTTGTCGGCGGTGTCGCCGAGCGTCGCCTGCAGGAAGGCCACCGAGGCGTTCAGAGAGTAAGGGCGCGAGGCGCTGTCGGCGGCGCGACAGGCGGCATGGTAGGCGTCGGCGAGCAGCGGCTGATAGGCACAACCGGTAAGCAGCGGTTCGAAGCAGGGCGTACCCTGGCGCACCCACTCCTTGAGGGCAGCCTCACGGGTGCTCTTGTCTTCGTCGTTCCAGCGGAAAAGCGGCATGCCTCGCGGCACGGCCAGCGCGCCGACCAGGTAGCGGGTGTCGGAGAGAAAACGGTTCGTTTCGGGCATGCTCGACGCGTCTACGCCGAGATCACAGCCGGCAAGCGCGGCCGCACCGAGCTTCTGCAGGAGTTGCCAGGTGTCGACAAAACTGTGCGGTAGCTGGTCCGGGCTGTACAGGTAATCAGCGAGCGCGACGCGGGCGCCGGCGGCAAACACGTGCGCCCCGAGCTGGACTTTCAAGGTCTGCAGCAGGCTCTGCGGGATCGCTGTCGCGGGGATCGAGAAGCGCGACCAGCCGAGTACCGGAACGGCGATCAGCAGGACGTCGAAATCCTGGCCGCGATCGAGCATGGTGCACGATTCGGCCTGTGACTCGACGATGTCGGCAAGATCGTCGTGGGCCATCGCGTGCGTGTCGAAGAGGCGGTCCAGCGAGGCGTTCAAGTCCTCCTCGGCGCCATCATGCAGCAGGCGGTCGACGAGCTCGGCCAGGCGTTTCTGCCAGAACAGATCTTCGATCTTGCTCCCGGACTCGGCAAGGCCGATGGCCAGGCGGCCCAGTTCGGTAGCGTCGGCAGAAATACGCTTGCGGGAGGAGAAGCGGTTGCGTTTCATCGTCGGGAGCCTGCGGCAGAGTCAATCCGACATTGTAGCAAGCTGGCGAGCCCGGCGTCCGCGCGCGTGCATCCTGATGACTATTCGTGCATCCACGCGCCGGGCCGCGCGACGTGCTGGCCGACGGTTCCCGGTCGCTGTGCAGAAAAGCCGACGCAGCAAGGAAACAGGTGTCGCGAGCGCCTCAGGCGACGCGCAACTGGGCCAGCGAAGCGAATGCAGCCCCGTTGCCGATATCCGGCGTAATGATCAGCTCGAGGACCTTGACCGCGGCGAGGTCGACACGATGGTCTTCGCTCTGGCTAGTGGCGCCATCCGGGCTGAAGTTCCACTGCTGCCTGACGATTTCCCGGAACGACTGCCCGCCATCGGCCGACCAGCGCAGGACGTACTCCTGGGTGCGCTGCACCGACGTTTCGACGAACGACAGGTAGATCCTGCGCAGCGCTTGCGGTTCGGCAAAGAGCAGACGGATGGTCTGTTTGCCGGGAACTGCGGCACGCCAGCCGCTGCCCTCGCCAAGTGCCAGGGCAGACTCGATGGGATGGGCGGCGTCTTCCGAGCTGATTTCCACCTCGGCCAGATCTTCGAGATCGAGCCACTCGCCAGTCGGCACCGTGCCGGTCGGTTGACTATCGGAGATTACTCGCTTGCGCATTCGTTCAATCCCTCATCAGTGACCGGCGCTCCGCGACGCGGAACCGGCAGGCCAGACCTGGCCAGCTACCCGGCTACGCTGGCCCTGGCTTCCGCGAGTCGTCCGGCAACCTCACGCTCGGCTTGAATCCAGTACTCGGTGGAAGATCCTTGAAAACCGTCATTTTCGGCGATGAAGTACGCTGCCGACTGGATCATGCAGTAGTGTTCTTCAGCGCTTGGCGTGTGTGCGGCGGCGGGCGCAGTGTTGACCTCGGCGACCGTTGTTGGCGCCGCTTTTCTCGCTGGAGCCTTTTTCACGGCGGCCACGGGGGTGGCGGCCTTTTCTGTTGCCGAAGCTGTCTTGGCTGCTGCTGCCTTGGGCGCTGCGGCAGCTTTGCTGGTCGCCGCCTTCCTAGGGGCGGGTTTCTTCGTGGTCGTGCCGCTCGTCGTCTCTTCAGCCATGATCTATCCCTTTTTTCTGTCGCTGTCAGTATGTGGTTGGTGCAGGGTGCTGCGGGCACCCGAGCGGCTTCGCCGCCCCGCGCGTACCCCGGCAGGATAGAAAAATCGGGGCTTCCGGTCAAGGCCAATAACTATCTTCTGCGAGTGGTCACCGCATGCGCCGCGAACCCGTATGCGCCGCGAATCAGCGTGCGCCGCGAATCAGCGCGACCAGATCGTCTGTCGACGGCAGCGCGCTGGCTTCGCCGTCGTCCAGAATGCTCTCGGCCAGCGCGCGTTTCTCGTGGTGCAACTCGACGATGCGCTCCTCGACGCTGCCCTTGGTGACCAGGCGATAGACGGTCACCGGGCGCAGTTGCCCGATACGATGCGCGCGACCCATGGCCTGGTCTTCGGTGGCCGGGTTCCACCATGGGTCGGTGATGACCACGTAATCGGCCGCGGTCAGGTTGAGCCCGAAGCCGCCGGCCTTCAGGCTGATCAGGAAGAGATCGCCCTGGCCGGCCTGGAAAGCTGCGACGCGCCGCGTTCGCTCGGCGGCGGGGGTCGAGCCATCAAGGTACTGGCAAGCAATTCCGGACGCATCCAGTTGTTCGCGTAATATCGCAAGAAAGTCGACGAACTGACTGAAAACAAGCGCTTTATGCCCATTTGAAACCAGTTCGGAGGCGAGTTCTGCGAAAGCCTGCACCTTGGCGCCGACGATGCCGAGTTCGGGGCTGCAAAGGCGTGGGTCGCAGGCGGCGCGACGCAGACGCGTCAGCTGGGCGAGGATGTTGAAGCGTGCTTGCGCCTGCGGCGCACTGTCGAGACTAGCGTCGATCTCGTTGGCCGCTTCGCGGCGCAGCGCTTCGTAGTGGGCGGCTTCGGCAGCTTCCGGGGTCACCGTCAGAATCAGCTCGGTGCGCGCCGGCAGCTCCTGCAGGACTTCGGACTTGGTGCGGCGCAGGACGAAGGGACCCACCAGACGCTTGAGGACGTGCTGTGCCTCGCGGTCGCGGTTACGTTCGATCGGGCCGGCGAAGCGCTCGTCGAAGCGGCGGTGACTGCCGAGCAGGCCGGGATTGACGAAGCGCATGATCGACCACAGATCGGACAGGCGGTTTTCGACCGGGGTGCCGGTCAGCGCCAGGCGAAAATCGGCGTCGAGGGCGAACACCGCCTGCGAGCGCTTGGCGGCGGCGTTCTTGATCGCCTGCGCTTCGTCGGCGATCAGCGTATGCCATTGACGCCCGGCAAAGCGTTCCTGGGCGAGTTGCAGCAGCGTGTAGGAGACGATCAGCAGGTCTTGTGGACCGGCCTTGGCAACCAGTTCCTCGCGTTCGCTTTCGCCCGCCTCGCTGTAGACCCGGACGTTGATGCTGGGGGCGAAACGCAGTGCTTCTGCCAGCCAGTTGCCGCATACGGAGGTCGGCGCGATGACCAGTGCGGCGCCGCCAGCTGCGCGATCGAGCAGCACAGCGAGCGCCTGCAGGGTTTTCCCGAGACCCATGTCGTCGGCCAGGCAGCCGCCGACGCCGGCGGTTGCCAGACGGATTGCCCACTGATAGCCGTCTTCCTGATACGGGCGCAGGCTGGCCTGCAGCAGGCTCGGGAGTTTCGGAGTCAGGGCCTGCGCCTGGCGCAGGCGGTCGATCGCCTGGCGAAAGTCCGTGCTGGCGTCGACTTCGCTGCCGTCGAGAATCTCGTCGAGCCAGGCGGCGGCGATCGTCGGCACCTTGCCACCTTCCTTGTCGGTTTCCAGGACCGCGGACAGATCGTTCAGCTTCTGTTTCAGCGAGCGCGTCAGGGCGGCGTACACGCCGTCTCCCATGGGCACGAAACGGCTCTTGGCGCGGGCTGCGGTGAGCAGCGTTGCCAGCTGCACGACCAGGCCTTCGTCGAGTGTCGCCTGCCCGGAGACGCGGAACCAGTCACGCTCACGGGCGATTTTCACGCCCAGCTGATGGCTATCGAGGGTGAGCACGCGAACGCTCTTGCCTTTTGGCCAGTCCACCGCGGCGATTGCCGGCAGGGTCGGCAGTGCTTCGACCACCGCCAGCGCCTCTTCGGGGTCGGTGATCAGCCACTCGCTGCCGCCGTCGCCGCCGTCGAGAAAGGGCAAGGCATCGAGTACCGCTTCCAGATGCTGGCGCTCGCTCTTCAGGTCACGCTCGGTGCCGACCGTTTCGCTGCCGCACACAGCCATCAGGCGCAGCCTGCCGGCAGCGGCTGGCAGACGTGGCCCGTCCGCACCGAGCGGAGCGACCACCAGGCGCAGCGAGAGGTCGTCGCCGAGCGGCGAGAGTTCGGCGCGCAGGCGAGAGTCGCTGCGCACCTGCCGCGTTGCCTGCGCCGGGTCGGCATGGACGTGAAAATGCGTGGCCAGGGCCTGCAGGGTCTTGGCCACTTCGGCCTGCGCGCTCGGCGCGTCGGCAGGAATCGAAAAACGACCCGAGACGAGCTGCGCGGCCTGCTGCTGGGCCGGCGAAAAACGGACCAGTCGCAGGCGCTGTGGCCCATCTGCGACGAGCGTGACGAGCCGCAGCGCCTCCGCTTCACGACGCTCGTCGGCGTCTGGCACCGAGAAGGAATTGGCCGCGACCGGCGCCCGCAGCGGCGGTTCGACGCGCATCACGAAGCGCCCGTCCACGCGCAGGAGTTCGAGTTCCGGTGCTGCTTCGCTCAAGTCGACGAACTGCTCCGCTGCGCCCGGCAGGACGATGCACGGGTGACCGGGAAGGGCAGCGATGGCCGCTGCCAGATCGATGCGATAGCGATTGCGGTAGCCGTGCTCGAGGCGAACGGCGCGAGCGACTTTCAGATCGGCGCTGGCCAGCTGCGGGTTGCCGGCGATTCTCGCCAGGCTCAGTGGTCGCGGCCGTCCCCAGCCGCGTTGGCCGCGCTTCTGTTCGAGCGGCGTGACGGCGAGCAGGTCACCCTGGCTGCCGATCTCGAGTTCCCACAGCAGGCGCGTCGCTTCGCCGTTGCCGCTGGCCGCTGGATTGCCGCCCAGGGACTGCAGCGCGAGCAGGATTTCCTGCCACTGCTGAGCTCCGCTGGCGATAAAGAAACGCTCAGGCGGATCGCGTCCTTCGAGCACGGCCTGGCTGCCGTCGAGGATGTGGGTCAGTGTTTTTAGTCGGCAACTGTCAAAGTCCTGGCGCAGGAGGTCGATCGATGCCCGCCACTGCTCCGCCACAGTTTGCGGATTCTTTTCGGCGATCGTTTCGCGCCCCAGCCAGGCGGCGAGCAGCACCGCCCACAGGGAGTCGAGCACCCAGCGTGCCTCGGCGTCGCGCGTGGGCCTGAAAGCGGCTCGTTCGAGCGGCGCCTTGCCGAGGCGAACGTCGATCGCATGTACCCAGCGTCCCCAGCCGGCGTAAGGGCTGGGCGCCCGCTTGCCGGACTCCGCGACGCAGAACTTGCGCGCCAGTTCGAGGTGCCTGGGCGTCGCCTGCGCCAGAAGTGACAGCGGATAGAACCACGCCACGCTGTCCGGCAGCAGGTGTTTGCCAGCGCCGCCGAGCTCGCTCTTGCACTGCTTGAGCGCCGCCTCGAATGCCGCCTGCCCGGCACTCCACTGCCCGTCGATGACCAGCCGGGCGGCACGAATCCCGGCGCTCAGTCCGTCGTCGAGTCCGTCGAGCGCGGCTTCCAGCAAGGCGATGTCCGCGCGTTGCATGGCCAGGTCGCCGAGGACCAGGCGCAGATCGGTGGACAAGGCCTCGCGATCGTCGGCCAAGGCCTCTACCGCCCAGTCGGCGACCGGCAGGTAGGCCTGCGCAGAGAAGATGCAGACACTGGCGATCGCCTGATAGGCGAGCCGCGAGCGCCAGATCGGCTCGATGCGCTGGAAACTCACTCCGTCAAAGGGCCAGAGGATGGCTTCACTGAGAATCACGTTCCAGTCCAGCGACCGGGCCAGGACGCTTCGCAGGTGCGACAGCTCTTCGCTGGCAGCGCCCGAGAGGAATTTGGCGCGAACGTAGGCGATGGTCGTCGGGATGCTGCCCGTAGGCCAGTAGTACGCCGATCGGGTGGGGTCAAAGCGGTCGACGTCGGCGATCAGGCGCGGCAGCGAGTCGCCCTGGCTGCTTTCCAGCAACTGCCGATAAAGCGCGGTGCGCAGCGCATCGACGAGGTGAAACGTGGCTGCCCGCGAGGGATCGTCGACCAGCAGGCCGTTTTCCCGCAGTTTCTGCGTCGCCGCCTTGACGTCGGCGGCGGTCAAGGCCTTTCCCGAGCTGCTTTGCAGGCCACTCAGCGAAAGCACCCGGTGCAGGTCGGTGTTGCTGCGAAAAGTCCACAGCAGCGCGCTGGCCAGGGCGACCTTGTGCAGGTCGGGCGTCAGTCCGTGGCGGTCGAGCTTTTCGAGAGCCGGGGCGTTCAGGGCAGTTCTGTTCATCGGCTGGCGGCGGCGGAAATGGTGGCTGGTGGTCTGTGGGAGAAGGTCAGGCGCTGCCGCGGGTGAGCAGCATCGCGTCGCCGTAGCTGAAGAAACGGTAGCGCTCGGCTATCGCGTGCCGATACGCACAGCGTATGGCGTCGAGGCCGGCGAACGCCGAAACCAGCATCAGCAGCGTCGACCTCGGCAGGTGAAAATTGGTGATCAATCGGTCAACGACACGGAACTCGTAGCCGGGGGTGATGAAAATATCGGTCTCGGCGGGGCCGGCGCGCAGTTCCCCGCGCTGCGCGCCGGCTTCAAGTGCGCGCAGGCTGGTCGTTCCGACGGCGACGATCTTGCCGCCGCGGGCGCGGGTGCGTGCAATGGCAGCGATGGTGGCCTGGGGAATCGCGAAGCGCTCGGCGTGCATGCGGTGTTCGGCGACGTGATGCACGCGCACCGGCTGGAAGGTGCCGGCGCCCACGTGCAGAGTCAACCACGCCACTTCGATGCCACAGCGTGCGATTTGGGCGAGCAGCGCAGCGTCGAAATGCAGGCCGGCTGTCGGCGCGGCGACGGCGCCAGGGTGGCGCGCGAAGACGGTCTGATAGCGAGCCTCGTCGTCGACCCCGGCGGGGTGCGTGATGTAGGGCGGCAGCGGCAACCGGCCGTGTTCTTCAATCAGCGTCCACAGGTCGCCTTCGTCTGCCACGCGCTCTGTGCTGTCATCGGCCAGTTGCAGCGCGAAGAACTCACCTTGTTCGCCGCTACGGCCTTCGACAATCAGGCAGATGGCCTCTTCGAGAACGATCCGGCTACCGGCCTTCGGCGACTTGCTGGCGCGAATCTGCGCCACCGCGTGACGGGAATCGACGATGCGCTCGATCAGCACCTCGATCTGGCCGCCGCTTTCCTTGCGGCCCAGGAGGCGGGCCCGGATCACGCGCGTATCGTTGAACACCAGCAGATCGCCGGCAGCCAGCAAGCCCGGGAGGGCGCTGAAGCGCTGATCGGCGAGCGCGTTGCCATTGACCTGCAGTAGCCGGCTGGCGGTGCGTTCGCCCGTCGGGTGCTGGGCGATCAAATCGCCCGGCAGATCGAAGTCAAAGTCATCAAGGGTGAGCATAGCGGGCTAAGGTGGCTGGCCAAAGGTTAGCGGTCGAGGGGTGGCGGGGCAAGTGCGCCATTGTCGAGCTGCCCCTCCTGTAGCTTGTCGACGGCCGGAGAATCAGCGATAATTCGCAGCTCTTCTGGCCCGCGAACTTCGGGCCGAGGCCGAGATGGCGGAATCGGTAGACGCAGCGGACTCAAAATCCGCCGATGGTGACATCGTGGGGGTTCGATTCCCCCTCTCGGCACCAATCAGTTGCACCCAGTTGCACTCCCTGGCCGGCAAAGCTGCGCATCATAGCACGCCGCCCCGGCGCTGCCCGCGACCGGCATTCAGCCGCTGCCCGGAGGGCGCGCAAAAGCCCCCGGCCTCAGGATCCCACGACCTCCGGATGACTCCCCGCAATGGCTGAACCTGTCGCGCCGCCATCGCCTCTTGGCGCCTGGTGGCTTGCCATCCGACCCAAGACACTGACCGTTTCGGTCGCTCCGCTGATCGTTGGCCATGCTGTCGCCTGGGCGCAGACCGGTTTCCTGCTCTGGCAGCCGGCGCTGGTTGCCCTGCTCGCCGCGCTGCTCATCCAGATCGGCACCAATCTGCACAACGACGTTGGCGATTTCGAGCGCGGCACCGACACGCCCGATCGCCTGGGACCGCCGCGGGTCACGGCAATGGGCTGGCTGCCGGCCGCCGCCGTACGCCGCGCGGCGTGGCTTGCGTTCGCCCTGGCGTTCAACTTCGGAATCTTTCTCGTCTACCACGGCGGCTGGCCGATCGTCGTCATCGGCTTGGCGTCGCTACTCGCCGCCTGGGCTTACACCGGCGGCCCATGGCCACTTGCCTATACGCCGCTGGGCGAATTGTTCGTCGTGCTCTTCTTCGGTCTGGCCGCGGTTGGCGGCAGCTACTACCTGCAGACCCTGTCGATAAGCCCGGCCGCGCTGCTGGCCGGGGTGATGCTCGGGTTGTTCGCTGCGGCGGTGATCACGGTCAACAACTACCGCGATCTGGAGACCGACGCACGGGCCGGCAAGCGGACTCTGGCGGTGGTGGTCGGCAGGCGAGCCACGCAAGGGGTCTATGCCCTGGAACTGCTGCTGCCACTGCTCCTCTTGCCGTTGCTGGCGATGCTGGCCGGTCGCGGGCTGTGGCTGGCCCTGCCGCTGCTGGTACTGCTGCCAGCGTTGCGTCTGCTGCAGCGCTTCCGGCGTGAGGCCGCGGGTCCGCTCTTCAACGAGTTGCTGGCCAGCACCGCCAGGTTGCAGTTCATTTACGCGCTTCTCCTGGCGCTGGCGATGGTCGTCTGAGCGGGCGGCGCTTTCAGATCGGGCTGCCTGACGGCGGCCTGAACCAGCTCAGCTTCTCCTGCAGGCGAACGACGGTGCCAACGATGATCAGTGCCGGCGAAGCGATGCCGGCAGCGTCTACTCGTTCCGGCAGGGTTGCCAGGTCGGCGGTCAACACCCGTTGCCGGCGCGTCGTGCCATGTTGCACGACCGCCGCCGGATGGCTGCCCGGCAGGCCGTGGGCGATCATCTGGCGGCAGATCTCGGCGATGCCGCCGACACCCATGTAGAAGACGACGGTCAGCTTCGGACGGGCCAAGGCCGGCCAGTCGAGATTGATCGTGCCGTCCTTGAGATGACCCGTCGCGAAGGCCACCGCCTGCGCATGATCGCGATGCGTCAGCGGGATGCCGGCGTAGGCGGCGCAGCCGGCGGCGGCGGTCACTCCCGGTACGACCTCGAAAGGAATACCCGACTCGACGAGGGTCTCGATCTCTTCACCGCCGCGCCCGAAAATGAAGGGGTCGCCGCCCTTCAGGCGAACGACTTTCCTGCCGGCACGCGCCAGACGAACCAGCAGTTGATTGAGTTGCTCCTGCGGCACGGTGTGATGGGAGCTTTTCTTGCCGACGTAGATTTTCTCGGCGTCTGCACGAGCCAGTTCGAGGACACCTTCGGCAATCAGATGATCGTAGACGATGGCGTCCGCTTCGCCGACCAGACGCGCTGCACGCAGGGTGAGAAGGTCGAGGTCACCGGGCCCGCTGCCGACGATATAGACGGTTCCGACAGGCGGGGAGGAGGGCGTTTGAATCATTCCTTTTTTCCGGTTTTTGGCTGAGGTGCAAGCATAAACGCCCGTTGCGCTATTTTTCAACTCGGAGGCGACGATATGCTTTCTCGCGCCGATCATATTTGATGGAGGTCAAGGAAGGGACCCGTGCCGGCGTGTCATCCTGCGCCGAGTCTGACACGGATGTGACCCGGGCGACAGTCGAGAAACTTCAAGAGGAGAGAAAAGAGCATGCAGAAGGTAATTCGTAACGTATTGATGCTGGCAGCACTGCCGTTGGCCATGAATGTGGCCTTCGCGGCGAAGGCCGAAAAGGCCGCTGCGCCAGCGCCGGCCGCCGATTCGGCGACACTGTCCGCCGAGGCCAAGGCGGCTTCCGGCAAGACCTATTTCGAACGTTGCGCCGGTTGCCATGGCATGCTGCGCAAGGGCGCGACCGGCAAGAATCTCGAGCCGCAGAACACCACCAAGCTCGGTTCCTCGCGCCTTGAAAAGATCATGGCCTACGGGACGGAGGGCGGCATGCCCAACTTCGACGACATCCTGTCGAAGAAGGAACTCGCCGACATGGCCAAATATGTCCAGATGCCGGCCGACGTGCCGCCGGAATGGGGCATGAAGGACATGAAGGAGAGCTGGAAGCTGGTCGTGCCGGTCGCCGAGCGTCCGACCAAGCAGATGAACAAGGTCAACCTCAAGAACGTCTTCGCAGTCACCCTGCGTGACTCCGGCGAAGTGGCCCTGATCGACGGTGACACCAAGGACATCTGGGGTATCGTGAAGACCGGCTACGCGGTTCACATTTCGCGTATTTCGGCTTCCGGGCGCTATGTTCACGTCATTGGTCGCGACGGTCGCTACGACCTGATCGACATGTGGTACGAGACGCCAAAAATCGTTGCCACGATGAAGGCCGGCTACGAAGCGCGTTCGGTCGACACCTCGAAGTACAAGGGTTACGAGGACAAGTACGCTGTCGTCGGTGCCTACTGGCCGCCCCAGTACGCGATTCTCGATGGCGAAACGCTCGAGCCTCTGAAGCTGATCTCGACGCGCGGCGTCACCGTCGATGGTGAGTACCATCCGGAACCGCGGGTTGCTTCGATCGTTTCCTCGCACGACAAACCGGAGTGGGTGATCAACATCAAGGAAACCGGCATGATCAAGCTGGTTGACTACTCGGACATCGCCAACCTCAAGGAAGTCACCATCAACTCGGCCAAGTTCCTGCACGACGGCGGCTTTGACTCGACCAAGCGCTACTTCCTCGTTGCGGCCAACGCGTCCAACAAGGTCGCCGTGGTCGACACCAAGGACGGCAAACTGGCGGCGCTGGTAGACACTGCCAAGATCCCGCACCCGGGTCGCGGCGCTAACTTCAAGCATCCGAAGTACGGTCCGGTCTGGGCAACGTCGCACCTTGGCGCCGACGTGATCACCCTGATCGGGACGGATCCCAAGGGCCACCCGGAGCAGGCGTGGAAAGTCGTTCAGGAGCTCAAGAACCACGGTGCCAACTCGCTGTTCGTGAAGACGCACCCGAATTCCAAGAACCTGTGGGCCGACGCACCTCTGAACCCCGATCCCGAGCTGGCCGGTTCGGTCACCGTCTATAACATCGACGAACTGGGTGATCCTGCCGCCAAGTCGCAGGTGATCAACCTGGCCGCCGCTGCCGATCTTGGCAAGACCAAGGGTCTGCAGCGCGTGGTGCATGGCGAGTACAACGAAAAAGGCGACGAAATCTGGTTCTCCGTCTGGACCGGCAACAAGACCGAGCCGTCGGCGATCGTCGTCGTCGATGACAAGACGCGTACGGTCAAGAAAGTGATCAAGGACAAGCGTCTGGTCACGCCGACCGGCAAGTTCAACGTCTATAACACGCAGCACGACGTCTACTGATCGCTGTCAAGCGTCTGATCCGAAGCGGGGGGCTTGTGCCCCCCGTTTTTTTTGCCGCGATTGCCGGCATAATCCCCTGCACCTCAACTGCCGCAAGGAATCAACCATGAAAGTGAAAATTCTCTTCCTGTCGGCTGCCATGTGCTCGCAGCTGGCCTTGGCGGCGCCACCGCCAGTCGACCCGGCCATGCTCGAGCTTGCCGACCAGAGCCGTTGCCTGGGCTGTCACGACGTGGATGTGACGGTGCGCGGTCCTGCCTGGCGCGATGTCGCGAAACGCTATCGCGGCAAACCGGAAGTCGAGGAAGTGCTGGTGGAAAAGGTCTACACGGGGGGCGGTGGCGTCTGGGGTAACGACTACATGTCGTCCAACAAGCGCGCCGGGAAGGACAACATCCGCATCCTGGTCAAGTGGATTCTGACCCTGCCCGATTCCTGATGGCGGGCGCACCGCCGCGCAGCGTTCCCTATGAGCCGGCGCCGTTGGCGCGTGCCCGAAGGAGATCGATGATCATTGCCGACACCTGCTCGATCGAGCGATGGGTGACGTCGATCACCGGCCAGTTGCGCGCGACGAACAGGCGACGCGCGTCCTGGACCTCCTTGCGCAGGGCGCTGAAGTCGTTGTACTGGCTGTCTTCGTTGTCCCATGCCCGCAAGCGCGCGGAGCGGACGCGCGCCAGCCGTGTCGGGTCCACAGTCAGCCCGACGATCAGTGGTCCCTTTGCCTTCAGCAGCCCCATCGGCGGCTGCGAGAACGGCACCAGTGGTACGTTGGCGGCCTTGATGCCGCGTGAGGCCAGGTACATGCAGGTTGGCGTCTTGGTCGCCCGCGAGACGCCGACGACGATCACGTCGGCGCTGTCGAGATCGTCGCTGGCAATGCCGTCGTCGTGGGCCAGGGTATATTTCATGGCCTCGACGCGGCGATAGTAGTCCTCGTCGAAAGCGTCGGACGAACTGCTGTGAACTTGAACGGCGGTGCTGGAATACTCGGCAAGACGGGCGATCAGTGGTTCGAGGGCAAACTGGCAGGGGACGAGCAGGTGGCTGCAACCGTCTTCGAGCGCCTGCCGGACGTCGGTGTGGCTGATGCTGTGCAGGACGTAGCCCGGCCTTTGCGCGACCTCGCCCAGAATCTCGGGCACCTGGCCGAGGTGGCGGACCATCTTCCACAGTCGGCGCTCGACCTCCAGCCCCTCGAGCTGGACGATGGCGTTACGCGCCAGCAACTCGACGAGTTCGCCGGAAGCATGCGAGACCAGGTGCAGTACGAGAGTCTTGCTCACAGCCATCCTTTGCTGACAGTCGCGGCGTGGCCGATTCTCAGCGGTGGTGCCCGCCGTCGAGGCGCAGCACGGTGCCGTTGATCATCACGTTCTTGAGTACGTGCAGGACCAACATGGCGAACTCGGCCGGATCGCCGAAACGATGCGGAAACGGGATCTGGTGGGCCAGCCGCGAATCGAGGTTCTTTTCCATGGCGAACAGCGTCGGCGTTCCGAACAGCCCGGGCGCGATGCCGACGACGCGAATGCCCAGCGGGCCGAGCTCGCGCGCCGCCGGCAGGATCATGCTGACGACGCCGCCCTTGGACGCCGAATACGCCGCTTCGCCGCTCTGTCCGTCGTAGGCGGCGACCGAAGCGGTGGACAGGATGACGCCGCGCTCGCCGTTGGAGCGCGGCTGCAGGCGCGCCATGTCGGCGGCGGCTAGGCGCATCATGTTGAAGGTCGAGATCAGGTTGACTTCGACGAGTTGGCGGAAGTCTTCCAGCGGCATCGGGCCGTCGGGGCCAATCGTCGGTTCCGAGTGGCCGCGGCCGACGCAGTGCACCAGCACGCGCGCCGCGCCGTGTGCATCGCGCGCCGTTGCCAGCGCGTTCTCCGCCGAGAGTGAATTGGCGACGTCGCAGGGGATCGCCAGGCCGCCGATCTCGTCGGCAACCTTCTGCACGCCGACCGCGTCGATATCGATCACCGTCACCTTGGCTCCCGCCTCGGCGAGATAACGCGCCGTTTCCGCACCCAAACCCGATGCTGCCCCGGTGACCACCGCCGGGCACGCCCAAAGATCCATTGCCTGTCTCCCGCTGTTGCCATTTACCGCCGCCATCAGCCGTCGGCGCAAGCGCGCATTATGGGCCGTGGGGGGCGGGTGCGCAAACTGCGATTGCTGTGCCGGAGCGCTGGCCAGCGGTTGTTGTCCTGCGCCCCGCTTGCACCGCTGCCTACCGCAATCTTCGGATAAAATGCCCGCTCCCCGCCTGTTCATCGTTATCGCGAAAAGGGTGAACCGCGCTGCCATCGACCCGAACCCTATCGACTCCCACCGCACGATGCCAATCCTTCCTCTTCTCGCCCTTGTCCTTGCTTCGGCCCCCGCGTTCGCCGAGACGGCTTCCCCGCCAGCGGCGCCAACGCCCGAACGCCAGAAGCAGCTCGTGCACCTGGTTCGTCAGGACTGCGGTTCCTGCCACGGCATGACCCTGCAAGGGGGCCTGGGGCCGGCCCTGACGCCCGCGGCGTTGCGCGAGCGGCCGGCTGACTCGCTGGTAGCGACGATTTACGGTGGCCGGCCGGGGACTCCAATGCCGCCGTGGCACCGCTTTCTCAGCGAAGCCGAGGCGGCGTGGATCGTGCAGCAATTGCTGCTCGGGTTTCCCGAGGAGTAGCGGCCGGGAAGCTCGCCAGCGTAGTGCTGCGTTCTCGATCAGACTTTCAGCGACCCCGGCAGCAGCGTGAAACCCTCGTGGGGGCGGGATTTCACCCGCTCCACACCGGTCCCCGCGTCGCCAAATCCGGACAGGTGTTCCCCAGCCACCGTCATTGCGAGGAGGCGTAGCCGACGCGGCAATCCAGTTCCACTCTCTGACTGCTGGTGCGCCTCAACGGCCAGGCGAGAAAACCTCGGGATTGCCGCGTCGGCTGCGCCTCCTCGCAATGACGTGCATGCCGTGGCGCCGCGTTTGCGACGACACTATCAGCAAGCTGGATAGCCGCTTGAGACCATGCCGTCGCCGTAATTCCTGGCTCCCATGCGGCGTGCCACTCGACACTGGCTGCGTGCCGGATCACGCGCTGCGCTGCCCTGTTCGGCCGGCCACGACAGCTCCTGCGCGGCGTTTGCCGGCGGCAGCGGGAGCAGGGCGGCGCTGACGCCAGTTGTCGCCAGCGCTCGATTTTTCCTCGAAATGGCGCCAAGTGCCTTAAAATGCTGGTTTTTGTGTGGTTGACGGGTTGATCGTCGCGGTACGGGTAGCACAATATCCCTGCCACGAAGACCCGAATGGCATGCGGGCTGTGCGGCCGTCAGGTGAATGCATCAGACGGTGGCAAGTCCTGCACGCCCGTAGAGGATCGCCATGACCAGAAATCGCCCCTCGCTTCCGCCCTGGTCGCCGCGCCGTCTGACGATGGCCCTCGAACCTCGTCACCTGTTCGACGGCGCGGCGCCGGTGGAAGTCGCCGCTGCCGTGCAGGACGACGGCGCTGCGGCCGTTCGCGATGCGCCGGCGCCGGCACCCGTCGAAGCGCCGCCACGCGAACTGATCGTCGTCGACAGCCGGCTGGCGCACAGCGTCGATGTTGAAAAGTTGCTCGCCGGCCCGGCGAAAGTGGTGGTACTCGACCCACACTCCGATGGTCTGGCGCAAATCGCCGCCGCGCTCGACGGTGAGCAGAACCTTGCTGCGATCCACATTCTCAGTCACGGCAGCCGCGAGGGCCTGCTCCTTGGGCTTGGTCTGGTCAATCAGAGCGAGTTGCAGCGGCAAGGCGCGCTGCTCGCGAGTATTGGTTCGGCGCTGAGCGCAGACGGCGACATCCTGCTCTATGGCTGCGATGTCGCCGCCGACAATCGCGCGTTCATCGACACCCTGGCCGGCTTGACGCACGCGGATGTTGCGGCGTCGGCCGACGCCACCGGCAGCGCCGCCCTGGGCGGCAACTGGGTTCTCGAAATGACCGCCGGTCCGATCGAGGCCCGCGCGCTTGCCCTGGTCGATTTCGAACACCTGCTGGCACCTCCGAGCATCGTCGATGGCGGTGGCGCGCGAACGACCGGCGAAGACACGCCGCTGGCCGTCACCGGCATCAGCATCGCCGACGCCGATGCCGGCGACATGCAGACCGTGACCCTGGTGGTGAGCGGCGGAACGATCACCCTGCACGCTGGAAGTGGGGCAAGCATTGCCGGCGACGGTAGCGCCAACCTTGTTTTTTCCGGCACGCTGACGCAGGTCAACACGGCCCTGGACGGCATGAGTTTTGCGCCGACTGCCGATTACTTTGGCGCCGCGAGCATCGCTGTGTATACCGACGACAGCGGCGACGGGAGCGGCAGCGTCGGGCCAACGACCGTCACGCTGACCGTGACGCCGGTCGACGACCTGCCGGCGGGCAGGGCAGACGCGATCGCCGTGACCGAAGACGCCACCGCCGCCGTCATGGGCAACGTGCTGGCCAACGACATCAACGTCGACGCCCCGATCGATACGCTCGGTGTCATCGCGCTGCGCACCGGCACGGTCGCTGCCGGCAGCGGCACCGCCGGCAGCGTCGGCAATCCGCTGCTCGGAAGCTATGGCAGCCTGACCGTGGGCGCCGATGGCGCCTACAGCTACAGCCTGAACAACACGCTGGCGACGGTGCAGGCGTTGGCCGCCGGCGACACCCTGACCGAGAACTTCACCTATACCCTCAGCGACGGCCACAGTACGGCGCAGGCCGACATCACGGTGACCGTGAGCGGCAACAACGACGCGCCCCGGATCGTCGGCACGCCAGCCATCCTGGTCGCCAGTTCGATTCCCGAGAACGCGACCAACGGCGAGAACCCCGGTACGCTGGTCAGTGCGCTGCTCAGCAACGTCGACGGTCATCGGGTGGTCAGCGACGTCGATGCCGGGACGGTTCTCGGTATCGCCATCTACGACAGCAACGTCAGCAATGGAATGACCGGCGTCTGGGAGTATTCACTCGATGGCGGTGGCAGCTGGACGTCGGCGGCACCGTTTTCGCCCACCGCCGCCTTGCTCCTGCCGGCGGCGGCAAGGCTGCGTTTCGTCGCCGACAGCAACGCCGACGACGGCAAGGAATCGGGAGTGGCCCGGATTTCCTATTACGCCTGGGACCGCAGCGACGGGGCAAGCGCCGGCGCCACGGCCAGCGTCGGTGCCAGCGAGCGTGGCGGTGCCCAGCCGTTCAGCACGGCCGGACTGGCCGCCGACTTCATCGTCACCGCGCGCAACGACGTTCCCACGCTGGTGCCGGTGGCGCTGGAGCTGAACGAAGGCAGCACGAGGACGATCACCATCACCGAGTTGCCGGTCGTCGACCAGGACAACGGTGTCGATCAGCTCACCTACCGTGTCGGGCTGCCGCTGGCCGGCAAGGGACAGTTGCTCAGGAACGGCATTGCGCTCAGTGTCGGCAGCATCTTTACCCAGAAGGACGTGCAGGACGGCAGGATCAGCTACCGGCATACCGGCAGCGAGTTATTTGCCGACGATAGCGACAGCGTCACCCTGACCCTGCGTGACGGCGCCGGCGGCGAGATTCCGGTCGCCCTGCCGATCATCATTCGCGACGTCAACGCGCAGATCGCCATCACCGGGACGACGCAAACGGTTGCCGAGCGGGTGGGCAGCGAGGCGAGCGACTTCACGGTGCTCAACCTCGGCTTGAGTGACGCCGATGGCGTGCCGAACGACATGACGCTGACCATCACCAGCCTGCCCGCGGCGGCGGTTGGTCGCCTGCAGTACTGGAACGGCAGCACTTATGTCGATGTCTTCGCCGGGCTGGAACTGACCGGTACGCAACTGGCCAACCGGCTGCACTTCATCTCCAGCGGTGCCGAACCGGCAGCCGTCAGCGGCAGTGATTTCGCGGGGCCGTACCAGCCGACCGCCAGTTTCACGGTCGTGGCCAGCGACAACAAGGCGCCGACCCCGAGCAGTGCAGCGGCCACTGTCACCCTGACCGTCGTCGCCCGCAATGACCCACCCACCCCGGTGACGCAGCTGCTTACCGCGCTGCAGGGGGGGCCGGCGGTGGCCATCACGCCCCAGTTCCTGACCAGCAGCGATCCGGACAGCGCCGCCGCCAACCGCGTATATACCGTGAACAGTTTCCCGCGCGCCGGCCTTCTGGAGCTGAACGGGGAGGTCATCGGCGTCGGCTCGACGTTCACCGAAGACGACCTGAGCTCGGGCCGGCTCACCTACACGCATGACGGGCGTGCCACCGATGGCCTGCCGTCGATCGCCGACGACAGCTTCGACTTTTCGGTCAACGACCGCGATGGGGGTGTCAGTACCGGTACGCTGGAAATCGACGTCAGCCCGACGGCGCCCACCGGTCCTGGTACCGGGGGTACGCTGCGCGGAATCACCGCCGAAGGTCTGTTCACCAGCATCGACAACGTCACCCTGGCCGGGTCGGACAGCTACACGCTGTCCGCCGTGCCGACATACGGCACGCTCTACCTCGATGGCGCCGCCCTTGCTGCGGGCAGCGGCAGCTTCAGCCAGGCGCAGCTCGACGATGGCAGGGTGGTCTATGTCAATAACGGAGCCGAACCGGCAGGCTACGGTACGCCCTACCGCGACGCTTTCACGGTCACCCGCAGCGGTGGCGCGGTCGCCGGCAGTTCGACCATCGCCCTGATCGTCACGCCGGTCAACGACGCACCGACGATTGCCCAGGGTAGCTCGAACGGTGGCAGCGTCATGGAAGCGAGTGCGGTTGGCGGCCTCGACGATCGCAACCTGACCGGGGTAACGAACGCCGTCAAGCTGACCAGCACCAATCTGCAGCACGTCGATCCGGACACCGATTCGGCTGCCCTGTCGTATGTCCTGGAGAGCGCTCCGCTCGGTGGCGACCTGCGCCACTGGAGTGGCGCGGCCTGGGTGGTGATTGCTCAGGGTGGCACTTTTGCGGCGTCCGAAGTGGCGGCGGGCAACATCGCCTATTTTCACAGCGCCGACTCCGAACTGCGCAGCGACTCGATCGTCGTCCACCTGCGCGACGGCGGTGTCGTGCAGGTGGGCGACGTCGCGTACTCGCCGATCCGCGAGCAGGGCTTCGTCACCGTCAGCGACGGCACGAATTCGCTCGCCATCAACAAGGGCGAGGTCGCCCGCAGCCCGAGTCGCACGGTGAGCTTCACGATCACCAACGTGAACGACGCGCCGCTTGCCTACGCTCGCAACTTCGTCGTTGACGAGGGCTACGACACCAATCTCGACGGCCACGACGACAACCTTGGGCGGATCCAGGTTCTCAACGCCAACATCCTGGCGGCCAGCGACAGCGACGACGACCTGGCCACTGCGACGTACACCATCGTCAGCCTGCCGCAGCGTGGCGCGCTCGAAATCGATCGTGGCGCGGGCTTCGTGCCGGTCATCGCCGGTGAGCAGTTCGACTACGCGCTGCTCACCGGCGGCAAGCTGCGCTACGTTCAGGACGGTTCGGACACCGTCCTCACCGACAGTTTCACCTGGCAACTGAACGACCCGGCCGGTCTCTTCAGCAATGTCGCCACGGTGAGCATCGACATCCTGCCAAAGAACGATCCGCCGGTGGTTTTCAACAACACCGGCGCGACAGTCCCCGAGGGTGGGGTGAGCCACATCACCTATTCGATGCTCGGTTCCGAGTTCCTCGTCGACACCGACACCGACAACACCAGTCGGCAGGCGCAGTTCCGCCTGACTGCGGCGGTTCAGAACGGCACGCTCTATCTCGACAAGCGCGGCGTCATCACCGCCCTGGGCGTTGGCGCCGCGTTCACCCTCGAGGACATTCAGAACGGCTATCTCAAGTATCGCCACAACGGCTCCGAGACGCCGTTGACCGATCATTTCGACTTCACGATTTCGGACGGCAGCGGCGACAACGAGCCAAGCGCCCGATTCAACATCACCATCCTGCCGGTCAACGACGCGCCGCAGCTTTCCGCGCTCAATCCGCTGACCTACTTCGAGGACGACGGCGCGACGCTGATCGACCCGGCGGTGAACTTCAACGACGTCGACCTGGCCAACGGCGCCAGCTACAACGCCGGCACGACGCTGACCATTGCCTATACCCTGGGCAGCGGCACCATTGGCGATCAGCTTTCGCTGCGCAACCAGGGTGCCGGCGCCAACCAGGTCGGCTTCAACGCCGGCAGCGGCGAAGTCAGCTACGCCGGCACCGTGATTGCGACGGTCAACCCTGCCGACAGCGCGACCAACGGCGCCAACGGCGCTCAGCTGGTGATCACCTTCAACGCCAGCGCCAACGTCGCGGCGGTCAAGGCGGTGCTGGAAAACCTGACTTTCCAGAACACCGACCTCGCCAACGCCTCGCAGCTTACCGCGCAGGCGACGCGTTCGCTGCGCTACACCTTCGTCGATGGCGGTGGCGCGGCCAGTCGTCAGGACGATGCCGGCACCACCCTGCAGGGCGTCGATACGGTCGTTGTCGATACCTCGATCATCGTCAAGCAGCGCAACGACGCGCCGGTAATGAACCCCGGCGACACCGTCCTGGCGCCGATCAGCGAAGACGAGACCAGCAACGGGCGCAGCCTCCGGGTGTCAACGCTGCTTGGCGGCAGCAGCGACGTCGACAACGGATTCCTGCAGGGCATCGCCATCAGCGGCCTGTCTTCCGGTAACGGTAGCTGGCAGGTTTCGCTCGACTCGAGCAACGGCAGCGACGGCGCGTGGACCGCCATCGGCAGCGTCTCGCCGAACAGCTCGCTGCTCCTCGACCCGAACGCCTGGGTGCGCTTCATTCCCGATGGCCGCAATGCGACCACGGCGAGTTTCACCTACCGCGCATGGGACCAGACCACCGGCAGCGTCGGTGGCCGCGCCAACAGCAGCCTGACCGGCGGCACCACCGCTTTCTCGATAGAAGACAACCTCGTCTCGCTGACCGTCACCGCCGTCAACGACGCGCCCGTGCTGGCCGACACCACACTGACCATGAGCGAGCGCGAGGACGCCGGTCCGCCGCTCGGCGAGGTTGGCACGCCGGTCTCCAACCTGCTCGGCGGGATCAGCGATTTCGACAACGGCGACCCGAAAGGCCTGGCGATCATCGGCGCCAATGCGTCCGCAGGCAGCTGGCACTTCAGCATCGACGGCGGAGCCAACTGGCTGCCGCTGGGCGACCCTTCGCCGACCAGCGCCGTCTTGCTCGCCCCCGACGCGCGCCTCTACTTCCAGCCGAACACGGACTACAACGGCCTGCAGGCGTCCGCCCTCAGCGTGCGCGCCTGGGACCAGAGCAGCGGCAGCAACGGCGCAAGCGGCGTCGACACGACTGCGGGAAGCGCCACGACGCGGGCTTTTTCGACGGCCACCGACAGCGTTGCGCTGACCGTGACGGCGCTCAACGATGCGCCGACGATCGCCAACGGCACGCCCTTCATCAACGCCGTCGGCGCCGCCAACGAGAACACCCCGATCGCCCTGGGGTCGATCTTCACCCTTGGCGATTCCGACCTGGCGCGTGCGGAAGGCAGCAACCTCGGGCAGATCACCCTCGCCGTGCCGCACGGCGCCTTCGTCCTCAACACCACGGGGGTGACGCTGACCGCCGGCAGCCAGGCGACCGACCGCGGCGCCGGCGACTGGGGCGGCGGCAGCAGCACGCTGACCTTTACCGGCACCCTGGCCCAGCTGCAGGCCGCCCTGAATACGGTCCAGTACGTGCCTGGAGACGACCCCGACGATTCCGAGACGATCAGCGTCAGCTTCGACGACCTGAACAACGCCGGGGCGGGTGCCGCCGGCGGGGGTTCCGACGTGCATAGCGTCAGCGCCAGCGTGCGCATCGACGGCATCACCGCGGTGAACGACGCGCCGACGATCAGCGCGCCGGCGACGGTAACGGCGAGCGAAGACGTCGCCTTCAGCTTCGCCAACAGCGTCAGCATCGCCGACCCCGACGCCCGCAACGCGGACGTCGAGGTGGTCCTGAGCATCCCGACGGGGAGCCTCACGCTGACTCCGGGCGCCACCGTGAGCACTGGGGTCGGTACCGGTACGGTGACCCTGCGCGGCACGGTGAGCCAGATCAACAGCGCACTGGCGACCCTCAGCTACACTTCCGCGCCCGACGCGAACAACCTCAACGTCAGCGACGTTGTGCCCCGCACCCTGACAATCACGGTCAGCGACCTCGGCAACAGCCCCGGCAACCCGGCCACGGCGGCCACGGCCAGCGCCAGCACGCTGATCAACCTGACGCCGGTCAATGACACGCCGACCCTGGACGTCGACCCGGCGGCCGGCGTCCAGGCCACCCGGGCGGTGACCACGACGGTCAACGAGAACGCCACCACGGTGATCGACGGCATCGTTCTCGCCGATCCCAGGGACAGCAACGATGGCGGCTACGGCAGCAACACCTTTGTCGTCATCACCGCCCTGCACGGCACCCTCGCGGTGGACGGATCGCCAGCAGGCGTGACGGCGTTCACCTCCGGTAGCCCGGGTGGACGCAGCATCACCCTTACCGGGAGCATCACCGCGATCAACGCCGCCATTGCCGCCGGCGATCTCAAATACACGCCGGACAGCAACTTCTCCGGCAACGACACGCTGAGCCTGCTGTTCGACGACGCCGGCAACAGTGGCGTCACCGGCAGCGATCCGACGACAGCTGCGGCGACCATCCCGCTGCTGGTCAGCGGCGTCAACGACGCACCGCTCTTTTCGGGCCTGGGTGGCTCGGTCGGCTTCACCGAAGACGGCACGCCGGTCGTCCTCGACCTGCTCGGCGACGGGCTCGCCAGCCTCACCGATCCCGAACTTGCCGGCTACGACAACTGGGGCGGCGCGGTGCTGACGCTGCAGCGCACCGGCGAGACGGGAAATCCGGGTGCCGCCAGCGACGATGTCTTCGGGCTGACCGGCAGCGGCAACGTCGGTGTCAACTTCAACGGCAACGAGGTGCGCATCGGCGCCGGCGTCGTCGGCAGCTTCACCCAGATCAACGGTGTGCTGAGCATCGCCTTTGGCGAAGCGACGACCACCGCGCAGGTCAATACGGTGTTGCAGGCCTTGACCTACGGCAACGGCAACGACAACCCGCCGACCCAGGTGACCATCGGCTACACGATCGACGACGGCAACACCGACAGCGGCACCCACCCGCAGGGAACGGGTGGCCCGCGCACCGGCAGCGCGTCGATCAGCGTCGGCATCACCGCCAACAACGACGCGCCGGTACTGACCGCCGCGGGCTCTCCCTTGACAGCGAGCTTCTTCGAAGACGACGGGGTTTTCGTCTCGGCGCTTCCGCCGGCGACGATCAGCGATCCGGAGCTGTCGGCCTTCGGCGGCGGCAACGGCGACTGGGGCGGCGCGATCCTCTCGGTCAATCGCGCCGGTGGCGCCAATGGCGACGACCTTTTCGGCGTCAGCGGCGGCGTCAATCTTGTCGGCGACAGGTTGCGCATCGGTACCCTCGAGGTGGGCAGCTTCACCAACGCCGGCGGCGTCTTTGCGGTCACCTTCGACCCCGGCACGACCAGCGTGCAGGTCCAGGTGGTGGCCGACGGGCTGACCTACAGCAACAGCCGCCAGAGCCTCGGCAATTCCCAGGACGAAATCATCGAACTGGTGTGGACGGTCAATGACGGCAACGCTGCGCTCGCCGGCGCGCAAGGCGAGGGCGGCCCCAAGCAGGGCTCGCTGCTCAGCAACGGCAACGGCAGCAGCATCACGCTGCGCGGGCGCAACGACGCGCCCGTGCTCGACCCGGCGACCGTGCGCGCGATCAGCGTTGCGGAAGACGATCCGCTACCGCTCGGCGGGACGGTCGGCACCGTCGTGGCGGACCTCGCCGCTGGCGTCAGCGACGTCGATATGAACCCGCTGCGCGGTGTCGCCATCACCGCGACCGACAACACGCTGGGCACCTGGCTGTACACCGTCGACGGGGGCGCGTCTTGGATCCCGATCGGCGCCGTTGGCGATGACCAGGCCCTGCTCCTGCGCGACAGCGACCGCGTCTACTTCCAGCCCAACCCCGACGGCAACGGCACGGTGGCCGCGGGCCTGACGCTGCGCGCCTGGGATCGGACCGCCGGCAACCCCGGCGACAAGGTGAACACCAGCGGTAGCAACAACGGCGGCAGCACGCCGTTTTCGACGGCCAGCGACAGCGTCGCCCTGACCGTTGGCGCGCAGAACGACGCGCCGACACGCCTGCTCGCCAATGTCGCCCTGCCGGCTTCGCTGGAAGACGCCACCAGCCCGAGCCAGGCGACGATCGCCAATCTGTTCAACGCCGCGTTCAGCGACGCGAAGGACAATCAGGGGGCTTTCACCGGCGGCTCGCTGGCCAACGGCCTGGCGGGCATCGTCATCACCGGCAACGCGGCTGCCAGCAGTGAAGGGAAGTGGCAATACCTGGCCGATGGCAACCCCGCGTGGACCGACATCCCGACGACGCTGACCGCCGCCGGCGGTCTCTTCCTGCCCGCCACGTACACGCTGCGCTTCCAGCCCGCCGCCGACTGGAACGGTAGCCCGGGCAGCCTGACCGTGCGCCTGGTCGACGACTCGGCGGGCGTCTTTCCGGCTGCCGGAAGCAGCGTCAATGTGGCCAACGACACGGCGCTTTCGGGCGGGACCACGCGCTACAGCGATAGCGCCAACGCGGTTTCGCTGGGCACCAGCATCGCCTCGGTCAATGATGCGCCGGCAGGCGCCGACAGGACGATTACCGCGATCGAGGACACCGCGTACTCGTTTCAGGCCGCCGACTTCACGTTCATCGACGCCCACGACAGCCCGCCCGACAGCTTTGCCGCAGTGCTGATCTCCACGCTTCCCGGCAGCGGCATTCTGCGCCTGTCCGGCACGCCGGTCACCGAAGGGCAATCGATCGCCGCCGCCGACATCGCCAATCTGACGTGGACGCCGCCGCTGGATGCCAATGGCCCCGCCGTGGCGAGCTTCACCTTCCGGGTCGTCGATGACGGCGGCAGGGTGAACGGCGGCATGGACACCGATCCCACTGCCAACACGATCACCTTTGCGGTCAGCGCCGTGGCGGACATCACCGACGACTCGGTCAGCACCCATAGCGCAGTGGCGCTGCGCTTCAATCCGCTCAGCGGCACCAACGGCGCCACCGCCGACAATTTCGAGAACCCGGCGGCGGCCATCACGGCCATTGGCAGCCCCGCTCACGGTAACGCCGTGCTCAATGGCGACGGGACCATCACCTATACCGCGACGCCGGGCTACGTCGGGGCGGACAGCTTCACCTATACGGTCAGCAGCGGTGGCGTCACCGAGACGGCGACGATCAGCGTCACGGTGACCAACGCCGTGCCGGTCGCCAATCCCGAGACGGCCAGTACGCTGGAAGACACGCCCGTCAGTGGCAACGTCCTGGCCAACGATACCGACAGCGACGCGGGCGACACGCTGACGGTGACCCGCTTCGTCGTTGACGGCGTCACCGTCGGCGTGCCGGCGGGCGCCATCGGGGGCAGCACTCTGATCGCCGGTGTCGGCAGCGTCACCGTGCGCGCCGACGGCAGCTATACCTTCACGCCGCTGGACAACTGGCACGGTAGCGTTCCGACGCTCACCTACACGCTGACCGATACGGCGGGTGCGACGGCGAGCAGCACGCTGGCGATCAACGTCGGCGACGTGAACGACCCACCGCTGGCCAACGACGACGCCTACGACACCACGGATACCGCCGGTCCGCCGGGCGGCACGCCGATCAACGGCAATGTGCTGGTCAATGACACCGACCCGGACGCCGGAACGACCTTGCAAGTGGTGGCCGTCAATGGCGGTGCGGGGTCGGTCGGCGGTGACACCAGCGGCAGCTTCGGTACCCTGACGCTGGCTGCCGATGGTCGCTTTTCCTACGCCATCGAGCGCAGCGATGCCAGCGTTCAGGCGTTGCTCCGCGGCCAATCGCTGACCGACACCTTCAGCTACACGATCAGCGATGGCGACGGCGGCACCAGTACGGCAACGCTCACCTTCACCATCCACGGCACCAACGACGCGCCGAGCGCCGGCAACGACAGCAACACCCTCGGCGAAGAACAGAGCGTCGCCAGTGGCAACGTGATCAGCGGGGCGAGGACCAGTGGCAGCGGGGTGAGCAGTATCGACCTCGCCGCACGCGATATCGATCCCGACGGCGACCCGCTGACGGTGGTCGGGATCATGCGTCCTGGCGGCAGCGCGGGAAGCATCGACCTGCCCCTGGCGGGCAGTTTTGGCGCCATCACCATTGCTGCCGACGGGAGCTACAGCTATGCCCTGGATAACGCCAACGTCGCCGTCCAGCGACTGCACGAGGGCGAGACGCTCAGCGAAAGCTTCGTCTACACGACCAGCGACGGTCGTGGCGCGCTGGTCGATGCGACGATCACCATCACCATCACCGGCAGCAACGACCAGCCGCTCGCCGTCGCCGACGTCAACCGCATCGACGAAGACGCGACGCTTACGGCCACCGGTAACGTGCTCGACAATGACAGCGACGTCGACAGCAACACCACGCTGAGCGTTGTCGCCGTCGCCGGTAGCGTTCCCGGGACGGTGAATGGCCGGACCAGCGGCAGCTACGGTACGCTCGCCCTGAATGGCGACGGCAGCTACAGCTACCGTATCGACAACGGCAACAGCGCCGTCCAGGCCCTTGGCGTCGGACAAACGCTGACCGACACCTTCAGCTATACCGTTTCCGACGGCGAGGGAGGTACGGCCACCACGACGCTGACCATTACCATCGACGGCCGGAACGAGGCGCCGGTGGCCGTTGCCGACACTGCGAGCACGGCCGCGGATACTGCCCTGAGCGGCAACGTTCTGGCCAACGACAGCGATCCGGATGGCAGCCACAGCCTCCTTGCGGTCACCCAGTTCGCGGTCAATGGCCTGGTCGTCGCCGTGCCGCCCGGCGCCGTCGGCGGCAGCCTGCTGATCGCCGGCGTGGGCACCCTTACCCTGAGGGCCGACGGGGATTACCGCTTTACGCCGCTGGCCGACTGGAGCGGTAGGGTGCCGACGGTGACCTACACCATTCGCGACGGCGCCGGTGCCACGGCCAGCAGCACCCTCGACATCACGGTCACGCCGGTCGCCGACTTCAGGGTTCCGCCGTACGTCCTGCAGGATAACGACGTGGCGCCGTGGCTGGAAGTCGACCGTGTCGACCGGATTTTCCGGCGCATCGAACAGTCCTTCGCTCCTGCCCACTATGTTCTGCAGCAGGTAAATCGGGCCCAGGCCTCGCTGGCCGAGGGGGTTGCCGCGCTGCTCGGCGTGTACGATGCACGCGAGACAGGCGACCTGCGCTCCTTGCTGCGCGACTTCGATCAGACGCTGATCCCGGGCCAGTTCGTCCTCAAGCAGGGGGTCGCGTTCTCACGGCAGTTGCTTGCCGAGTTGGCGCAGCGCGCGCGGGTGAACAGTCGCCTGGCCATCGGTGGCGAGAGCCTGTACGACGATTTCTCCATTTTTTCTCCGCTCAGGATCGCGGCGAATGCGGGCGGCGTCCAGGCGGACGCGGCAACGACAGCCATGCCAGCGCCTGCCGTCGAGGCGCCGGGGGGCGCGGAGGTGAGCGAGGGGATGGACGGGATGGACGGGATGGACGAAAGGGCCCGGGATGGCGGCAGCAATGCCATCGCCGTAGACGCTCTGCTCCCGCCCGTGCCGGCGGCGACCAGGCCGACGCCAGGCGCCGCAGCCCGATCGTTCAGCGAACAACTGCGACAGAGCCAGAGCGAGCGTCGTCGCCTGCCGCTCGCCTAGCCAACCGATTCTTCGAAAGACCCGTGATGAAATATCCGTTGTTGAGTGTCCTGAGTGCTTCCCTGCTGGCCGGCTGCGCGAGCATCGCCCCCGAGCCTTTCAGCAGCGAGGAAATCAAAGCCCGCGTGGCGCGCGATCAGCAGGAGATGTACAAGGAGCAGGCGCCGATCGTGCAGGCGATCAGTTTTTACGATGCGGTGGCGCGAGCGCTGACCTACAACCTGGACTACCGTCTGAAGTTGATGGAAAGCGCTCTGGCGCAAGGCATTTCGGACAGCAGTGCTTTCGAGCTGCTGCCCCGTTTGACTGCCTCGGCCGGCTACAACGCGCGTAACAACGACTCCGGCGGGACCAGCGTGAGCATCATTACCGGCGAGGAAACGCTCAGCCCATCGACTTCGCAGCAGCGGCGCCACCAGCTGCGCAGCGCCGAGTTGAGCTGGAACATTCTCGACTTTGGCCTGAGCTATTACCGCGCCAAGCAGGCGGGTGACGAGTACAACATCGCCGAGGAGCGCAGCCGCAAGGTGCGCCAGAACATCGTCCAGGACATGCGCAACTCGTATTGGCGCGCACTGGGCGCGCAACGTCTGCTGCTCCAGGTCGACGCCTTGAGCAAGCGCATAGAGCGCGCCCTCGAACAGTCGCGCCAGGCGGAAGCGAGTGGTGTCCTGCCGCCGGCACAGGCGCTTGCCTACCAACGGGCGCTGCTCGATGCGCTGACCCTGATCACCCTCAAGCGGCAGGAACTGGAATTCGCCCGGCACGAACTGGCGGCGCTGATGAACATCGCGCCGGGCACCCCGTTCCAGCTCGCCGACGCTCCGGAAGAGAGCCTGCCGCCGGTGCCGCAGGGGGTTGACGAACTTGAAAAGCGGGCCCTCGAGAACCGCCCGGAGTTGCGCGAAGAGGATTACCGGGCGCGCATCGACGGTTTTGAAGCGCGCCGCCAACTGATCGCTCTCCTGCCGGGTATCGAGTTCGTCGCCGGTGGCTTGTACGACAGCAACAAGTACCTGTACAACAACAACTGGTACGACGGCAGCGTGCGCATTTCGTGGAACGTGCTCAAGCTGGCCGCCTATCCGACCGTCAAACGCACGCAGGAAGCGCGCGAGAAGACGGCCGAAGCGCGCCGCCTGGCCTTGTCGATGGCGGTGATCACCCAGGTGCGGGTGGCGCTGGAGCGCTACAAGCTTGCCCTGCTCGACTACCGGCAGACCGACGAATCGGCGCGCGTCGATGAGCGCCTGGCGCAGATCAGCCAGGCCGGGGTCAGCTCGCGGGTGGAAAGCGAACTGGAAGCGGTGCGCACCGAGGCGCGCTCGCTGGTCACCCAGTTCCAGCGCTACGCCGCCTACGCCAACGCGCAGACGGCGCTCGGCCGGATCCTGAACTCCGTCGGCGAGAACGTTCTCCCCGACGAACTCGAAAGCCGCGATCTGGCCACTGTCGCCAAACAACTGCAGCACAAGCTTGTCGCCGGCGAACGCGAGGTCTTCTCCTTCGTCAGCGCCGACGTGGCCAAGCCGCAGAGCTTGCGCGTCGAAGTCGCCGGCCTGCCGGCAAATCTGGCCACGCCGGCGATCGTCGAGGCGGTCAGTGAGCGTCTGCGCCAGAGCCGCTTGCTGATCGGCAGGGAAGCCGGCGGCAGCGCCGTCTTTCGCATGGCCTTGAAGCGCGGCCCGGTCAGGAACGGCGTCGAACGCAGCGCATGGGAGATGAGCCTGCACGATGCGTCGGGCAAGCTCGTCGCCACGCACAGCTACAGCACCGTGCTCACACCGGATCTGCCGCAGCGCTCGGTGCAGGCGTTCGCCGAAGCCGCCGCCCTGTCGCAGGTGAGTTTCCTGCGCGAGCAACTGACTGCGCCGGCGACCACGGCCGCAAGGCCGGCTGTCACCGCCCCGCCGCCAGCGGCGCTGGCACGCTAGATCGATGGCTCTGACTCCGGGCAAGCAGACAATGCAACGCAGCACGCTCCTGGTTGCCGCATTGCTGGCCTGCAATCCGTCCTGGTCGGCCGCGCCAGCGGGCAAGGCCGAGCCGGCCGTCGCTGCCGCCAGCAAGGCGACGCCGCCGCTGGAGGCAGCCAGTCGACCGGCAAACGCCGAAACACCGGTGCGGGCGCTGCTCGTCGCGGATCAGGAAACGACGCTGGCTGCCGGCATGAGCGGCCGGCTGACCGAGCTCGAGCCAAGACCCGGCGGAGCGGTCAGGAAGGGCCAGCTAGTGGCCAGTTTCGAGTGCAGCGAGCCGCGCGCGCGGCACGACATGGCTCTGGCCGAAGTGCACAGTGCCCGTCTGGCCCACGACGGCAAGATCCGCCTGCAGGGACTGCAATCCGCCTCCGAGCTCGAAGTCGAGCTGGCCGCTGCCGCAGTGACCAAGGCGCAGGCGCAATTGGCGGTCGCCAAGGCGCAGCTCGGGCAGTGCCGCGTCGTCGCGCCGTTCGCCGGCTGGGTCGTCAAGTGGCACGCCAAGCCCTTCGAGGGGGTGAACGTCGGCGCGCCGCTGATCGAGCTGGTCAGCAACCGTGCGCCGCGGCTCAGGCTCAATGTACCTTCGCTGTGGCTGTCGTGGTTGAAGGCAGGAACGCGCTTCGCAGTCGATATCGAAGAAACGGGCAAGCGTTATGAGGTACAGCTCACGCAGATCAACGGTCGTGTCGATCCGGTCAGCCAGACCATCGCCGTCGAGGCGGAACTGCTCAGGAACGACCCCGATCTGTTGCCCGGAATGAGCGGCACGGCGGTCTTCGCCAAACCGAAATGAGCGGCTCCGAGGCCGCTGCCGCGAGCGCCGCAGCGGCGGCTGGAGAGGCCAGTGCCGGGGCCGGCCCGGCAACCCCGCTAGAGGTCTATTTCGGCCTGGCGAGCAGTGCTCGCGCCGCCGCCAGCCTGGCCGAACTGCAATTCCTGATCTGCAACGACAGCCGTGCGCTGCTGCCCTTCCGGCAGGCGATGCTGCTGCGCCGCGACGCGCGCGGCCGCTGGCGACTGGTCTGTCATTCGGGGTTGAGCGTGGTCGACGAAACCAGCCCGTACCAGCTGTGGCTCGAAGCTGTCGTCGCCTGGCGGGATGGGCAGGCCGGGGACGATGGCCGCCAGGCGGGGGTGATCGAAGCGGCCGAGCTGCCCGAAACGCTGCGCGCCGACTGGCACGAGTGGCTGCCGGAAGGCTTGCTCGCCTTGCCGCTGGCCGGGCCGCAGGGGGGGGTGGTGGCGTGGTGGTTGTTGGCCCGTGACCAGCCCTGGCAGTGGCCGGCGCTCGCTGCCGACCCGGCGCTGTGGCTGGTCGAGCTGCAGTCGGTCTATGGGCACGCGCTGTGGGCCTGGCTGCGACCGCGCCGACCGTGGCTGGCGCTCAAGCTGTCGCGGCGCAAGCTGCTGATCGGCGTCGGTCTGTTGCTCCTGCTCGGCGCCTTGCCGGTACGCCTGTCGGTTCTCGCGCTGGCAGAAATCACGCCGATCGATCCGCAGATCGTCGCCGCACCGATGGACGGCGTCGTCAAGCGCATCCCGGTTGCTCCGGGGGCGCGGGTGAGCAGCGACGAGGTGCTGGTCGAGTTCGACGACACGCTGCTGGTCAACCGCCGGCAGGTGCTCGAAGAAGCGACACGAACCAGCCGTGCCGACCTGCTGCAGGCCGAGCAACAGGCTTTCGACGACCAGCACGAGAGTCGCATGGCGCTCGGCGTCCTGCGCGGCAAGCTCGGCGAAAAGCAGGCCGAGCTCGAGAGCATTGCCCGCCAGAGCGAACGCCTGCAGATTCGCGCGCCCGTCGACGGTGTGTTCATTTATGGCGACCAGCTCGACTGGGCCGGCAAACCCCTGCAGACCGGCGAGCGCATCGGCCTGCTCGCCGATCCCGAGGCGATGAACGTCACTGTCTGGGTGCCGGTCGCCGACGCCATCAACCTGCAGGCGGGTGCCGAAGTGCGCGTCTATCTGCACGTCGCGCCGCTGCACTCGCTCGCCGCCACGCTCAGTGAAACCAGCTTCGCTGCCCATCCCGGGCCCGACGGGGTGGTCAGCTACCGCATCAAGGCGCGACTCGACGACCACGAAGGCGCCAGGATCGGCCTCAAGGGGACCGCCAAGATCTACGGCGAGCGGATGCCGGTGATCTACCTGCTGCTGCGCCGGCCGCTGGCCACCCTGCGCACCTGGTGCGGGTGTTGATCGGGTGGCCGGTCGCGGAGCCGCGGTGGATGCGCTGATGACCTCGCGCACGCTACGGAATTCGCCCGACGCGCCTGCACCGCCCGCGCGAGTAGCGCCGCTGCGCGAGGAACTGCGCCTGCTTCCGGCCAGCGCGCAGCCCGACGGATCGCCGGCGTGGAACGTCCTCGATCCGGTTCGCAACCGCTTCTTCCGCATCGGCTGGCTCGAGTTCGAGCTCCTCTTGCGCTGGTCGCTGGGCGATGCCGCGGCCATTGCCGCCGCCGTCGCTGCCGAAACCACCCTGCCGGCGAGCAGCGAAGACGTCGACGCGCTGGCGCGCTTCCTGCAGCACAACGAATTGCTGCAGCCGCAATCGGGAGCTTGCGGCACGTCCGGTGCTTGCGGCGCGGTCGGCGCTATCGCGCCGGAGCTGACCCGGCGCAGCACGGCCCGGCGCGGCGCCTGGCTCAAGCGTGTGCTGCACAACTACCTGTTCTTTCGCCTGCCACTGATCCATCCGCGGCAGTTCCTGGTCAGGGCCGAAGCCATGACGCGCTGGCTGTTCAGCCCGGCCTTCCTCGTCCTGACTGCGCTTGCCGGTATCGTTGGCGGCCTGCTCGCCGCGCGCCAATGGGATAGCGTTCTCGTTCGCCTCGGCGAGGCGTTCAGCGTGCACGGTTTCCTCGCTTTCCTCCTCGCCCTGCTGTTCGCCAAGTCGTTGCACGAACTGGCACACGCCATCACCGCGACCCGCTACGGCGTACGCGTCGCGCACATGGGCGTGGCCATGGTCGTCCTGGCGCCGATGCTGTACACCGATACCGGCGAAAGCTGGAAGGTCACCAACCACCACGCCCGCCTGCGAATTGCCGCCGCCGGCATGGCCGCCGAAGTGATTCTCGCGGTATGGGCGACGCTGGCCTGGGCGATCCTGCCGGACAGTCAGCTACGTGCGGCAATGTTCTTTCTCGCCACCACCAGCTGGGTGCTGACACTGCTCATCAACGTCAGCCCGTTCATGCGCTTCGACGGCTATTTCATTCTCGCCGACGCTCTCGATCTGCCGAATTTGCACGAGCGCAGTTCGGCGCTGGCCAGGCAGCGGCTGCGCCGCCTGCTCTTTGCCAGCGCCTCGCCCGACCCGGAACACTTCCCGGCCGCGAAGGCACGCCTGTTGAGCGCGTTCGCCGTGCTCGCCTGGGTCTATCGGCTGCTCATCTTCTTCGGCATCGCCCTGGCGGTTTACCATTTCTTCTTCAAGGCGCTCGGGATCTTCCTTTTTGCCGTCGAGATTGCCTGGTTCATCGTTCTGCCGATCTGGCGCGAGCTGCGCGAATGGCCCGCCTTGCGCAAGCAGATGTCCTCGCTGCGCATAGGCTTCTATGCGCTGCTCGCCCTGTTCTTGCTCGGCCTGCTCTTCTGGCCGTGGCAGAGTGCGGTGCATGCGCCGGGGTGGGTCTTTCCGGACGCCCAGCGCGTCATCTACAGCCCGCAGCCGGCGCGGCTGGTGGCGGTGCATGTTCGCGACGGCGAGACGGTCAGCCGCGGACAGTTGCTGTTCGAACTCGAAGCGCCGGAGCTCGACGACGAAGCGCTGCGCGCGACCATCATGGCCGGGGCCTATGCCCGCCAGGCGGCCAGCCTGCCGGTGCTCAACCAGCGCGGCGAGGCGCAGTCGGCCAAGGCGATGCAGCAGGCGCGCGAGCTGCGCCAACAGGCGACGGCGCAAGCGCAGGCCGCCGAGCGCCTGCTGCTGACCGCCCCCTTCAGCGGCAGCGTGCGCGATCTCGCCGAGGGCCTGCACCCGGGCACCTGGGTGAACAGCCACTTGCCTCTCGGCCGGGTCGTCGACGCCAGCGCCTGGCGAGGCGAGCTGCTGGTAGACGAACAGGCGCTGGCGCGTATCGCGCCTGGCCAGCCGGCGCAGCTCTATCAGACCGACCTGGCCAGCGCCCCGTTGACCGGGAAGGTGGCGGCGATCGATCCGCTACGCGTGACCCGGCTGCCGCACCCGATGCTCGACGCGAACAGTGGCGGACCGATCGTCACCCATCGCGACGGCGAGCGCGACGTCGCGGTCAGCGCGCTCTATCGGGTCAGTATTGCCCTCGACCCGGGCGCCCGGCCGGTGGGCGGCGCGCTTCGCCACGGGCGCATCGAGGCCGAGCCGCAGAGCCTGTGGCAGCAATGGCTGCGCCCGCTGTTCGCGGTGCTGGTTCGTGAGAGTGGTTTCTGATTGCCAAGCCGGAAAGGCTGGCCGGAAGGGCATTGTGTGCGTTTCGCCAGCGACGACAGGGTTTCAAGCGCCTGTCCGGGTCGCTGAAAGTCTCATCAGGAACGCAGCCTCACCCTAATTTGCCTGCGCCTTGTAGAAGTAGGCGAGGGTCAGCAAGCTGCCGAGCACGACGATGAAGCGACGTAACCAGAGTCCGGGAACTCGCCGCGCGACGCGGCCGCCCGCGTAGCCACCAAGCGTTCCGGTCACCAGCATGACGGTGGTGTGGGGCCAGGAGACGGCGTCGGCGACGACGAAGGTGACCACGGCTACCGAGTAGATGACCGCCGACAGCCAGTTCTTCAGCGCATTGATCTCGTGCACGTCGTCGAAGCCCTGGATGGCCAGCGCGGCGAGCATCAGGATACCCATGCCAGCGCCAAAGAAGCCGCCGTATATCGACACCAGCAGTTGAAAGGCGAAGCCTGCGGCACCAACCTGCCGGCTGGCGGAGGCGTCATCGGGCCTGTTCGCGCCCTGGCGCAGGCGGGCTACAAAGGCCGACAACTGCGTGCTGAAGGCGAACAGGACCGTAGCGACGAGCAGCAGCCAGGGAATCAGGCTGGCGAAGGCGGCGTTCGATGTGGCGAGAAGCAGGAGGCCACCGGCGATGCCGCCGAGGAAGGCCACCAGCGTCAGCAGTGGCAGCGACTTGCGAAAGCGCTTCAGTTCCGCGCGAAAGGCCCAGGCGGCGGCCAGACTGCCGGGCCACAGGGCAACCGAGTTGCTGGCGTTGGCCATCACCGGCGGAACGCCGGCAGCGAGCAGCGCCGGAAACGACAGGAAGGTGCCGCCACCGGCAACCGAGTTCATCGCCCCCGCACCGAAAGCAGCGCTGGCGAGCAAGGCGTAGGTGGCAATCAGGCTGGCGTCCATGGTGGCGGGGGCAGAGGGCGAAGAGCGCGAGTCTAACGCCAAAGCGCGGCGATGTTCGCCGCCGCGGATTCAGGAATCGCTCTTGGTGGCTGATCTGTCGCGCGGCAAGGTGACGCGAAAGACGCTTCCCTTGTCCGGTTTGCTGCGCGCCTCTAGCCGCCCGCCATGCCGCCGGACAATGTTGTTGGCCAGCGATAGGCCGAGGCCGGTTCCCTTGCCAGCCGGCTTGGTGGTGAAGAAAGGCTCGAAGATCCTCTCCAGGTGTTCTGGATCGATGCCCCTGCCCGTATCCCCGACTTCAACCCATACCTCATGCTCGTCGAAGTCGGTGCGCAGGATGATGACGCCTCGCTCGTCAATCGACTGCACGGCGTTGATGAGAAGGTTGAGGAAGACCTGGTTGAGCTGCGGGGCAAGGCATTCTATTTCCGGGATGCCGGCGTAGTCCTTCTTGATTTTGGCCTTGTACTTGATTTCGTTCCAGACGATGCTGAGCGTACTCTCCAGGCCGCTCTCGAGGTTCGCCAGCCGCCACTCGGCAGTGTCCACGCGCGAGAAATCCTTGAGGGTGTCGACGATCTTTCTCGCCCGCTGCACCCCGTCGAGCGATTCGCCGATCAGGTTCAGGATATCGTGCTGTAGAAATTCAAGATTGGCCGCCGATTTCGCCTGCACGACGCTGGCCAGGGAATCGGGATCGTTGGCCAGCACTGGTTCAACCTTCTCATAGGCGGCGACCACGCTCAACAGATCCGCCACGTTCTCCTTGAGAGCGACCAGATTGGAGTTGATGAAAGCAAAGGGATTGTCGATTTCATGCGCCACGCCGGCGGCCAGGCGACCGACGGAAGCCATCTTCACCGAGCGCAGCATCTGGTTCTGCGCCTCGATGAGCATGGTATTGAGGGCGGTCAACTCGGCGACATGGACCCGGTTATCGGCTTCAATACGGCGGTATTCAGTGATGTCCTCGTACACCCCGAGCACGCCAAAGGTCTCATCGTCGTCGTTGATCAGCGGGACCTTGGACGTCCGCAGCCAGACGGTCTCGCCACTCGCGGTGGTCTGCTGCTCCTCGAAGAACAGCCGTGGGACCCGCGACGCCATGACCGCATGGTCGTCGGCGCGGTAAAGATCGGCCTGCGCCGCCCAGGCCATCTGATAGTCGTCCTTGCCGATCATGTCGTCACGACTGGCCATCCCGGCGTCCCTGGCAAACGCCGTGTTGCAACCGAGAAAGCGCAAGTCGGTGTCCTTCCAGAAGACGCGGGCGGGGACGGTATCGATTATTTTCAGGAGCAGCTCGCGCGACTCGGCGGTCGCGGTTGCCGCCAGTTCTCGCTCGGTCACATCCTCGCCGGAACTCAGCGTGCCGACGATCTGCCCGGTGGCGTCGGTGAGCATTCCGGTGTGCCAGGCCATCTGGCGCTGGCGCCCGTCGCCGTCGAGGACGGGATACTCGGTCAGTCGTTCGCGGGCCTGAACATCGCCAGCGACGAGTTGCAGATACAGGGGGACGAGGGAGCTGCCGGCGGGCTGCGGCAGGCAACGCTCAAACCAGGACTTCCCGAGCAGCGCGCGCTCCGGCTGGCCGAGCAGGGTGCATCCGGCACGATTGATCATCGCGATGCAACCGCGAGTATCGAGGGCGACCACCATGCCAGGCACGGAGTCGAGGTAGCGTTGCAGGAGTCGATTGGCCAGAGTCAGCTCACGGACTTTTTCCTTGAGCAACGCCTCGGCCTGCTTGCGAGCAGCGCGCTCACGCTCGATCTGGCCCTGCAGCTGGGCGATCTCGTCTGTTTTCATGCCGTCTTGCTCCGAAAATGCAGGCGGCCAAGGCTTGAGCGGACTGGCTGGGTGACCATCAGCTTCCCATGTCTTGGCGGCACCTCGCGGGGTGGGCATGGCGACGCCAGCCTCCGCGAAACGACCTTTTACCACCGGGAAGCCTTCTATTCTATCCTTCCGGGAGCGAACCGACCGCGGCGATGCGATTCAATCAGCGCAAGAGCGTCCTCGCTTGATCGCGCCAGTACGCCAGCGCCTGGTAATACCCCTGCCACACGCAACCGTTGCACCCCCGGCCACAGCACGTGTCCGGCACCGGGGGCGGAGGGCGCAGGCAAAGCTGCCGCTTGCCGAGCAGGTCTTCTATTTCACGAACGATGGCCCGGGCGTCGGCCAGGTCGTTCATGGGTCGGAAAAAAGCGTCGGAAACGTCGTTGGTGGCGGTGATCATGGCGTCAGCTTGCTGTCCGCTGCGGATGGCTCGGGATGGCTGGATCGTGCATCTTGCGCACGGCCGGAACGGATCAAGAATGCCACAGTCCCTTGCGCTGGCCATGACGACGGTCAACAGCGGTGCATCCGACGCGCCCGGGCGGCGCGCCAGCGCTGCCGCGTTTCTTCGCTGTCGCCCGATTCATCGGGCTCCTGCAAAGGCTCGCCGCTTGCCTCCTCGTAGTCGAGCTGCGCACAGCGGGCGCGTGGCAGCGGTGGGCGATCGCTCGGCGGCCGACTTCAGTCGGAGAAAGTCGCCGGCGGCATGGCGGCCCGGTTGACGTTCAACTGGAAGATGTCCGGGCGGGCGTAGTGGCCCGCGACGTCGAAAGAGCGGCGTGCACGCGCGGCTCGCGCGGGGTCGATCTCGGCGTAGAGCACTTCCTGCTTGCGGTGCAGCGGACCAGCGATGGGACCGCCGAAAGGCTCGAAGACGACCGCGTCGCCGTCGCAGAGCCATTCGTCGGCGCTGAACAGGGTGTCGCGTTGCGGGAAATCCCCGGGGATGTCGCTGGCGTGCAGCGCGGTGGCCAGGCTGATCACCCAGCAGCCGCCTTCACGGGCAATGTGCCGCATGCTGGCCAGCCAGCCTTCGCCACAGTCCCAGGTCGGCGCGACGAGTATTTCCAGGTTCTGCGCATAAAGATCGAAGCGCGCCAGAGGCATGTAGTTTTCCCAGCAGATCAGGCAGCCAATGCGCCCGACTGGCGTGTCGACGACGCGCAGCCCGCTCGCGTCGCCCATCCCCCAGACCATGCGTTCTGGGTTTGTCGGCATCAGCTTGCGATGGCGGTTCAACAACTTGCCGTCGGCGCCGATGACGACCACGGTGTTGAACAGGGTACTGCCGCTGTAGCGCTGCTCGATCTCGTTCATTCCGCAAATCACCGTTATGCGGTGCTTGCTCGCAGCGTCGGCAAGCGGTGCCAGAGCGCCGCCGTCGATGTCGACCGCGTTACGGCGCAGCCGGTCGTGGATCTCGCCAGCCAGGCCCATGTCGGCGCCCGGCTTGAGTCGCCAGGCCCAGCTCGGATAGCCGGGCAGAAAAGCCTCCGGAAAGACAGCCAGCTCGGCGCCTGCTTGTGCCACCTCGTTGATGCTGGCGACTGCGCGGGCGATCGTCGCCGGCAGGTCGAGCAGCACGGGGGGGTTCTGGATCACGGCAATCTTGTGGGTCATGGGTTTACCTCGTCAGATTCGGGTGGTGAGTGGGCTTGTCGGCTTATTCCGTCAGGCAGATCCCCGAGCCACCCATCTCGCTCGGGACATCCTTCATCTTCGGCAGGCCATCGTGGATGCTCAGCACCGATTCCTGATAGTGGACGTGCACCCCGGCGTGAAACGGAAGCGCGGGAATGGTCGCCGCGTAGACGTCTGTGAGTTTCATGCCCGGATGTTCGGTGAACAGGTGTCCGCCGCACTTCCTGCACCATTTGCGATCGCTGTTCGGCGTCTTGTTGTAGGTGCCGATGTGTTCTGCGCCGCTGATCAACTGCACCGCCTCGGGCTTCCATAGCGTGAAGGCGTTCACCGGGCCTGCCGACCAGTGGCGACACGACTGGCAGTGACAATAGCCCATCGCCAGCGGATCGCCGGTCACGGCGAATTGCACTGCGCCGCAAAAACAGCTTCCGGAATGGGTCTTTTCAGTGCTCATGGTTTTTTTCTCCTTGACAGGTTTGGCTATCTGCTTCCCGTGGGTTGGGCGCCTGAGCGTCTGTTATCCTGAACCCACGCCAGCACTCTGGCAGCACATCGTTGTAGCCAGCGTTTGAATGCCCGCAATCTTGCAAAGAAAGGCGAACAGTTTCGCCAGCCAGGAGGATTTTCTTGCCCACCGTGGCTCAGGGCTTTCCGTCTCAAGACCTGCAGATTCATCTGCTCGGCGAGTTGCAGGTCTGCCGGCTCAGGCAGCCGCTGCTCCTGCCGGCGTCGCGGAAGACGCGCGCGCTGCTCGCCTATCTGGCGGTGACCGCCAGGCGGCATTTGCGCAGCGAGCTGTGTGCTCTGTTCTTCGAAGACGCTGCCGATCCGCGTGCCGGGCTGCGCTGGAGCCTGACGCAGATCAGACGCGTGCTCGGCGAGCGAGATCGCGAAGTCATCGGCGCGGACCGTGAATCGGTCGAGTTGCGTGTGCAGTTGGTGAGCACCGATCTTGCCCGCCTCGACAGCCTGATGGAGCGGCCAGGTGGCGGTAGCGCAGGCGTACCTGCCAAGGCGCTGCGCGAAGCCAGCGCGCTCTTTCGCGGCGAATTCCTCGAAGGTCTCGACTTGCCCTCCTGCTATGCCTATCACGAGTGGTGCATGAGCGAACGCGAGGCAGCGAGCAGGCGGCATGAGCAGATCCTGTTGGACCTCGTCGAACGTCACGGCGACGACCCCGAACAAGCGCTGCTGCATGCGCGCGCACTGGCGGCGCACAACCCGCTCAACGAACGCGGACACATCCAGCTGATGGAAGCGCTGGGCCGACTCGGGCGTCGGCGCGACGCGCTTGAGCAATACGAGCAGTGCTGCCGAATCTTCGAGCGGGAACTCGGCCTCGGCCCACCGCCTGCTCTCGAAGTAGCGCGTGCGCAGCTGAACAGGGTGCCCGATAAGGGTGGCCCGGAGAGCGCGCCCAGCGTCTCGCTGGGGAACGGCAGTGCAGGTGCCGGCAACGCGCGCCCGCCTCTCGTTGGCCGGGTGGACGAAGTGGCGCAGTTGGCGAGAAGCATCGAACTGGCGACGATCGCGCGCCAAGCCGACGTGGTGCTCATGCGTGGCGTTCCCGGGATCGGCAAGTCCCGGCTGCTCGACGAGGTCGAGAGCCGGATTGCCAGGGCCGGCGGCTGCTCCCTGCGCGGCCGCGCGTTCGAGGCCGAGATGCTGCGCCCCTTCGGTTTCTGGATCGATGCGCTCCGCGCCCTGCGCGACAGCGATCTTCCCGCAGCGATGCAGGCAGCACTGCGGCCGCTGACGCGAGCCGGCGCGGGTCAGGTGATGGCTGGTGATCGCGACAGCCTGTTCGATACCGTCCTGGTGGCGCTGCGGCACCTCGCGAAGTCCGGACCGGTGGGCGTCCTGGTCGACGACCTGCACTGGATCGAGGCGTCCTCTGCCGCTCTTCTGCACTACAGCATGCGCCAACTGGCGGGAACGCCGGTGTTGTTCGTGTTCACCGGACGCACAGGCGAACTGGAAGACAACGCCTCGGCGCAGACGCTGATCGCCGCGCTGGCACAATCCGGGCGACTGCAGCGGATCGCGCTCGGGCCCTTGAGCGACGACGAGGCGCGTGCGTTGGTCGGCGGCGTGGCGCCGGTTATCGGAGTCATCAATACGGAGCGCCTTGTCGCCCAGGCGCAAGGCAATCCGCTCATCCTGCTCGAACTCGCCCGCTGGCAGGGGAAAGCCGGCGAGACCGGCGCGGCGGCAAAGGCCGGAGAGGCCAAGGAGGCGGGAGAGGCCGGACTTTTCACCGCCCTGCTCGAGCATATTCGCGAGACCCGTAGCGCGCGGCTCTCGCCCGCGGCGGCTGAACTGCTGGACTGGGCTTCGGCGTTCGGACCCGTCTTCTCGCTGGAGGTGTTGATCGCCGCGTACGGGGTCGGGCCCGGCGTGGCCGGGCAGCAGCTGGCTGAACTCGAGCGGCACGAGCTGATCCGCGCGGTGGGCGACGCTGGCTACGCTTTCAGTCACGATCTCGTTCAGCAAGCGGTCTACAGCCGCGTCTCACAGCCGCGGCGCCGGCTGATGCACACCAGCATCGCCCGCGCGCTGAGCCTGGAAATCGACGCCCGCCCGCAGACTTGCAGCGAGCTTGCCTACCATGCCGGCCGGGGAGGCCAGCATGAACTGGCTGCGCGGGCGTCCACTCTCGCCGGTGAGCACGCGCTGCGCGTCTTTGCCAACCGCGAAGCGGCAGAGGTCGCCCGTCGTGGCCGCCTGCACGCGGCTCGTATCGCCGACCAGGCGGTGCGTGCGCACTTCGCGATGGCCCTTCTGCGCGTCCAGGTTCTGGCGACTTCGGGCCCGCAGCTCGCCCGGCTCAGGCCGTCGGTCGGCGTGCTCGGCGAAGCCATTGCTGCGGCGCGCGCCTACCGCCTGCACGCCGAAGTCGCGCAGGGCTACTACCTGCTGTCGGTCGTGTATCAGGAAGCCGGCAGCTTCGACGCGGCGCAGCAGGCGACGCTGCAGGCCGCGCAGGCCAGCGACCGGTCGGATGCCCTTGGCCGCGCACGCCAACTGGCGAACAGCGCGCGCTGCCTGGTCGAACTCGGGCGCGACGTAGCGCACGCGCGGGAGCTGGTCGCCGAGGCGCGGACACTTGCCGATGGCAGCGGCCTGCACGAGATCGAAGTACGCTGGTGCACGGGATTGCTACACCACTGGGATGGCGATCTCGATGCTGCGGTGCGCGAAATCGACGTGGCCATCGAACTGGCCAGCGAAGCCGAGGACAGGTGGCGCCAGTGCAAGTGCCTGGCCGGTGTGGCGATGATCGAACTTGAACGCCGGCGGCCGCAACAGGCCCTCGCTCGCGCCGCCGACTTGCGCCTCGCGGCGAGCCAGCTTGGCGAGGTTGCCGACGAGCCTCTGGCGCAGGCGATCGAAGCACTCGCCGCGCAAATGTCGGGTGAGGAGGCTGCGCCCGTCGACGCAGCGATCGCGCAATTGCGCGCGGCCGACGACAAGTCGCGGCTGGCCGGCGTGCTCAATCTTGCCGCGGCGATCGAGGTCGAGCGCCAGCGCTACGCGACGGCCGGAACGCTGGCGGCGGATGCGCTGGCGATGGCCGAGTCCATCGGCGAAAGCAACGAGTCCGCCCTGGCGCGTGCGACGCTGCTGGCAGTGGCTGTCGCGCTGGGTGACCGGCAACGCGTCCTGGCCGAGTTGGAAGAATTGCGCCCGGTGCTCGCCGCGCCGCGCGTGTTCAGCGCCAGGGCGGCAAGCGCCGCTCTGGCCGCCTCGCTTGCCGCCGACCCGGGCAACGCGGCGGCTTTTCGGCGCGCGCAGCGAGTGCGTCTTGTCAAATAATTGGAGGTCTTGCCGTGCAGCTTTTCATCGTCGAACGATCATTTTCGCCACCGATCTCGGATCAGGATCTTAGCGCAGTCGCCGAACGAATGGCCCCCTGCCTCGATCTGCACGAGGTGCGCTGGGTGCGCAGCTACATGTCCGATGATCGTCAGCGGATGGTCTGCGAATACGAAGCCCGCGACGCCGAAAGCGTCCGAAAAGTCCAGCATGAAGCGCAAGCCCGCTTCGACCGGGTCTGGGCCGGGCAGCTGCTCGTGCCATGAGCGGCAGGCACCGCGCTGCCTTGCTGGCCAGCGCCGGCGCCGGCGCCCATCGACGAGCCGCGAGACGGCCGCGCCGAACTCTGCTCGGCGCAGCTGTCCAACCCCACTCGGTGATGCCGTTCGCGCTTGGCGAAGCGTCTGGCGAATGGGCTGCGAGACCAGGGGCTCTGCTGGCTCCAGCGCTGCGGCGCTGCCCGGAAAGTCGCTTTCCAGGGAACCCGTTGCCGCCGCGCCCGAGAACGGGAAGCGTGGGCGAGCAGGCCGGGACGGGCCGGGCCGAGAGAAATCTATCGAGGAGAAGCGAATGACGTCTTACAGGAAAACCGATGCCGCGATTGCCGCCCTGACTCCGGAACAGTTTCACGTAACTCAGGAAAGCGGCACCGAAAAACCGGGAACGGGCGAGTATCTGCATAACAGCGCGCCCGGCATCTATGTCGATGTGGTGTCCGGCGAACCACTGTTCGCCTCGTCGGAGATGTTTGAATCGGGTTGTGGCTGGCCGAGCTTTTCCCGACCCATCGCGCCCGAGCATATCAACGAGTTGATTGATGCCGGCCACGGCATGCTGCGCACCGAAGTCCGGTCAGTGCATGGCGACAGCCATCTGGGGCACGTGTTTCCCGACGGACCGCGGGATCGTGGCGGTCTGCGTTACTGCATAAACTCGGCTTCGCTGCGCTTCATCCATCGCCACGACATGGAAGCGGCCGGCTATGGCGAGTACCTTGATCAAGTGGAGGACAGGTAATGGGAAAGGAACGCGCTGTTCTGGCGGGTGGCTGCTTCTGGGGCATGCAGGACCTGATTCGTAAACTGCCGGGCGTCGAGGCGACCCGTGTCGGTTACACCGGCGGCGACGTCCCCAACGCCACCTACCGCAACCACGGCACACATGCCGAGGGCATCGAAATTCTCTTTGCTCCGGAGAGGACCTCGTATCGCCGCATTCTGGAATTCTTTTTCCAGATACACGATCCGACGACCCGCAACCGGCAAGGTAACGACCGCGGTGCGTCGTATCGCTCGGCCATTTACTACGTTGACGACGCGCAGAAGCAAGTCGCGCTCGACACCATCGCCGACGTCGATGCCTCGGGCCTGTGGCCGGGCAAGGTCGTCACGGAAGTCGAAGCCGTCGGCGATTTCTGGGCGGCCGAACCCGAGCATCAGGATTATCTCGAGCGCTTGCCAAACGGCTACACCTGCCATTACCCGCGTCCCGAGTGGGTACTGCCACGGCGCGCCGGTGACTGATCTCCTTGTTTCCTGGCTGAGCAGGCTGCGCTTGCTCAGCCAGCGCTGGCCGCCTGCGCCACTTCCTGCCGCAGTTCGGTTTGCCGCCCCGGATCGCCGAACGGCGGGTTGACCCGTTCCGGGTGGAAGGCGGGGCGCATGTCGGAGTCAGAGCGGGCTGGGCGAAGGGTTCGGGTGCTGGTCATCCTTTGCCCCTCTTCCCCAGCCTTTTCCCGCCACGCGCGAGGGGCCATTGATGCTCGGCGTACGCCGAAGGCGCGGCAAGGTCCTGCTCACGCGGGCGCGACGCGGACCAGTAGTTTGCCGAAGTTGCGGCCTTCGAGAAGGCCGATGAAAGCCTGGGGCGCGTTCTCCAGACCGTCGACGATGTCTTCGCGGAACTTGACTTTTTCCGCCGTCAGCCAGCCGAACATGGCGGCGAAGAATTCGCCGTAGCGATCGCCGTAGTCGTCGAAGATGATGAAGCCCTGCATCTTGATGCGCTTGACCAGCAGGGTACGGGTGAGCAGGCCAAGGCGGTTCGGGCCGGGCGGCAGCGACTGGTCGTTATAGTGGGCGATCAGGCCGCACACCGGGATGCGCGCGCGAACGTTGAGCAGTGGCAGCACGGCGTCGAATACCGCGCCACCGACGTTCTCGAAATAGACGTCGATGCCTTGCGGGCAGGCGTCGGCAAGCGCTTGCGGCAGCGTCGCGCTGTGGTGATCGAGGCAGGCGTCGAAGCCGAGCTCGTCGACGACGTAGCGGCATTTCTCGCTGCCGCCGGCGATGCCGACGACGCGGCAGCCCTTGAGTTTGGCGATCTGACCGACCACCGAGCCGACGGCGCCGCTCGCCGCGGCAACGACGACCGTCTCGCCGGCTTGCGGCCGGCCGATGTCGAGCAGGCCCATGTAGGCGGTGAAGCCCGGCATGCCGAGAACGCCGAGCGCCAGCGAGGGCTGTGGCATCGCCGGATCGAGCTTGATCAGCCCCTGGCCGTCGGAGAGCGCGTAGTCCTGCCAGCCGGAGTAGGCAAGGACCAGGTCGCCGGCACGGTAGTCGGCATGCTGCGACGCTTCGACGCGGGCGACGGTACCGCCCGGCATGGGTTCGCCGATGCCGACCGGCGCGGCGTACGACGGCGCGTCGCTCATCCGGCCACGCATATAGGGGTCGAGCGACAGGTAGAGTGTGCGCAGCAGCAACTGGCCTTTCGCGGGTTGCGGTATGGCCGCTTCCTCGAGACGGAAGTTGTCGTCACGCGGCGCGCCGACGGGGCGCGAGTTGAGTACGATGCGCCGATTGCGGGCGTCGTTCTGCTTGAGTTTCTTTTTCATTTACAGGGCTCCTTCAAGAACTTTCCGGCTGACCGGAAGGTCGATGTTCTGGTGCTCGCCGATGGCGGTCATTCCGTGTGCTTCGAGCTGGGCGAGCAGGGGATCGATCGCCGCACGCGCCAGGCCGTAGTCGGCGAGGCGGGTGTTGACGCCGAGCGACTCGAAAAACTGCGCTGTACGGTTGATCGCTTCGTCGATGCGTTGTTCCTCGTCGCCACTCGTGATCTGCCAGACGCGAGCGGCGTATTGCAGCAACTTGGCGCGTTTGTCCGCGCGCTGCACATTGAGCAATGACGGCAGGACGATGGCCAGTGTACGCGCGTGGTCGATACCGTGGGCGACGGTCAACTCGTGACCGATCATGTGGGTCGCCCAATCCTGCGGCACGCCGGAACCGATCAGACCGTTTAGCGCCAGCGTGGCGACCCACATCAGGTTGGCGCGCACGTCCGCATCGTCGGGTGTGGCCAGCGCCTGCGGCCCGATCTCGATCAGCGTCTGCAGCAGTCCTTCGGCAAAACGGTCCTGGGCCATGCCGCCAACCGGGTAGGTCAGGTATTGCTCGATGATATGGACGTAGGCGTCGACGACACCGTTGGCAATCTGTTGCGGCGGCAGGGTGTAAGTCCTGGTCGGATCGAGAATCGAAAACTGCGGGAAGACATGCGGACTCATGAAAGCCAGCTTGGCTTGCGTTGCGCGACGCGTGATCACCGAGCCGCTGTTCATTTCCGAACCGGTGGCCGGCAAGGTCAGGACGGTCCCGAAGGGCAGGGCGCTGGCGACCTGCTGGCCATGACTGAGCAGGATTTCCCAGGGATCGGCGGGGAAGTTCACCGCGGCGGCGACGAACTTGCTGCCGTCAATCACCGAGCCGCCACCGACGGCAAGCAGAAAATCGAGTTTCTCGCGCCGCACCTGCTCGACCGCGTGCATCAGGGTTTCGTAGGTCGGATTCGGCTCGATGCCGCCAAACTCCTGCACCAGCCGCTCACCGAGCGCTGTCCTGACTTCAGCGAGGGTGCCGTTCTTCTCGGCGCTGGCTCCCCCGTAGAGAATCAGCACGCGCGCGTCGCCGGGAACGAGGTCGGCGAGGCGGGGAATCGTTGCGCTGCCAAAAACAATCTTTGTCGGGTTGTGAAACTCGAAGTTCTGCATTGATTTCTCCATCATTAGACCGGTCGTCTATGTTTTGGCCAGGGGATCAGGGGAAGCACGAATAGCGGGTGGGGCGTGCTGCGCCGGGTGAGGTTGAAGTGCCTGAGTGGCCCGATTCGCGGCTCAGGACGCCACTGACAACAGTTGCCGAGTGGCCACCATGGCCGCTTCCAGCGCGCTGCGGTTACGGCGAATCTTGGTCAACACGGTCGCCCCCAGCCACAGGTTGTAGAGCACCAGCGCGCAATCGGCGGCATTCAGGTCGGCGGACAGCGACGCATCGGCCTGTGCGTCACGAATGCACGCCGCGATCATGTCGACAATCCGGCTGGTTCCGCGCTCGAGTGCACTGCGCATTGCTTCCGAGAGGTCGGAAACCTCGCCGCCGAGTTTCACCGCCAGGCACTTGCCATCAGGGCCGTCGTTGGCCTGGGTGTCGAGCCATAGCTGCCAGTAGCTCATCAGGCGCTCGCCGGCAGTTCCGCCGCCACGCTGCAAGAGCTCTGCCAGGCGCTCCTGATAGCTACAGAAGTAGCTGTCGAGCAGCGCCTCGCCGAACGCCTCCTTGGACTTGAAGTAGTGGTAGAACGAGCCCTTGGGGACGTCCGCCGCCGACAGGAGCTCGTTCAGCCCAGCCGCCGCAAAGCCCTTGCCGAGAATGATCGGCTTGGCGGTATCGAGGATGTGCTGCCGCACGTCGGTGTGTTCAGGAAGCATGGGGCGCATCATACGCGCCATTAGACCGGTCGTCTAGTCAGAAGCGGGAAAACGGTGATAAGAAACCCAGTGGTGCTGCAAGCACGATAGCTTTCAGTGATTGAGCGCAAGGGGCTGGACGCATCTCGTTATACACAACTCACTCAGCATAACTTGGCCGCCCGATGTGCCCCTGGCATATAGTTGACGGATTTTGTCTGGTATACCCCTTGCTTTCCCTTTCCCTTTTTCATAGGGATCGGGCGATGGCAAACTGGGCGGGAGACGAATTTGGCGGGGCTGAACTGGGGGACGGACGTCTGAGGCTGAGGCTGATCAAACTGGCGACACGCTTTGCAGAGCAGCCGACGGCGAGCATACCGGGCGCCTGTGGGGATTGGGCGGAGACGGTGGCGGCGTACCGTTTCTTCGATCAGGCCCGCGCTGGCAAGCGCGGGTTGAACTGGCAATCGATCCTGCAACCGCACATGGATTGCAGCCAAGGGCGCATGGCACAACACCCGGTGGTGTTGTGCCTTCAGGACACCACCGAACTGGACTTCAACGGTCAGGAGATCGAAGGACTCGGGCCGCTCTCGTACGAAGCCCAGCGCGGCATGTATCTGCACCCGACCTATGCGGTGACCCCGGAACGCGAACCGCTCGGGGTGATCGACGCCTGGATGTGGGCGAGAGAAGCGAAAGCGGCCGACGGAAGCCGGCCGGGTATCAGCGAGAGCACGCGCTGGATTGAAGGCTACGAGCGGGTCGCCGAAACCGCGGCGGGGATGCCACAAACGCGATTGGTCTATGTGGCCGACCGCGAAGCGGACATCGTCGGCCTGATGCAGCGCGCCCAGGCGTTGGGGACGCCGGCCGACTGGCTGATTCGCGCCAAACACAACCGCTGTTTGCCGCAAGGCGGCAAACTGTGGGCGGCAACTCTTGCCGAATCGCCGCTCGGCGAGATCGAATTCACTCTGGCATCGCGGCACGGGCAGCCGAAACGGATCGTGCGCCAGCAGTTGCGAAGCCATGCGGTCGACCTCCCGGCTCCTGACACGGACGGCCGCCACGTCAGCGTGACCTGCCTGATCGCCACGGAAATCGGGGCGCCCGCCGGCTGCAAGCCGGTCGAATGGCGCTTGCTGACCAATCGTAAAGTCGCCGGTCTTGAGGCGGCCGTCGAGTTGATCGACTGGTATCGCTGCCGCTGGGAGATCGAAACCCTGTTCCATGTGCTCAAGAACGGCTGCCGGGTCGAGGCCCTGCAACTGGGTAGCCAGAGCAAGCTGGAACTGGCGCTGGCCGTCTATCTGGTCGTTTCCTGGCGCCTTGCCCGCCTGATCCGCCTGGGGCGCATCCACCCGCAGTGGTCTGCCGATCTGTTCTTCTCCGAAACGGAATGGGCCGGCGCCTTTATCCTCAACAAGAAGAAGCCACCGAAGAAGGTGCCGAGCATTCGCGAGGTCATCCGCCTGATCGCACAGCTCGGCGGATTCCTCGCCCGCAAGGGCGACGGCGAACCCGGCGTCAAATCCCTCTGGCTCGGCATCCAGCGCTTGCGTGATTTCGTCTCCGGCGTAGAGCATATGCGCGAGATCCGTCATGTCATGTGGGTTGTGTATAACGGGATGGGCTGGACGTGCTGGTCTGAACAAGCCACTTGCTGTAGCGATAGACCCAGCAATCGATCCAATCATGGCGCAGGCATTTTTTTGCTTGATTGTGGTCGGCAGCTGACGGCCGGCAAGAGACGGTGGAGAAATCTGCCAAAGCAGTCATTGAAGCGGCCTGGGTGTATGCTATCGAGCTAGCTTGGAAATTGTCGCCTTTCACGAGTTTTATCCGCCATGGAATAACTACATCGGGCGCCGAGCCTTCCGCGGTTACGCTTCCAACGTTCCGATCAGCGCCGAGTCGGTCCGTATATTTCACGACGGGGAAAGTGACCTCGGAGGAAGCGCGCAAGTCTGCGCTAGGCGAAACCAAGGAGATTGATATGCTGGAAGAAAAAAATGTATTGCATTACCCCTTTACATTGGGCGACCTCCAACTGCCCAATCGGGTACTGATGGGCCCTTTGACTCGTTCGCGCTCGAAACAGCCGGGTGACATTCCTTGGGACCTCAATGCTAGCTACTATGCACAACGCGCCGGTGCCGGTTTGATCCTTGGTGAAGCAACTCAGGTCTCGCCGCAAGGCAAAGGCTATGCTTTCACGCCGGGGATTTACTCCGACGACCAGGTTGAAGGGTGGCGCAAAGTCACTACGGCCGTGCATGACGCCGGTGGACGGATCTATGCACAACTCTGGCACGTTGGGCGAATCTCTCGTCCCGAGTTGCAGCCTGCTGGTCAGCAGCCCGTTGCCCCGTCGGCCATAAAGCCGCTGGGTGCGCAAACGTTCATTGATGAAAAGTCCGGCATGCTTGAAGTGTTAGAGCCGAGAGCGCTCTCGACTGAAGAGATCCCAAATGTTGTCGAGCAGTTCCGCCAAGGCGCAATCAATGCCCAGCGGGCTGGTTTCGATGGTGTTGAGATTCACGGTGCCAACGGTTATCTGATTGATCAGTTCATTCGCAGCAAGTCTAATCAGCGTACAGATGAATATGGCGGCTCGATCGCCAACCGTCTGCGCTTTCCGCTTATGGTTGTCGATGCGGTGGTCGACGTCTGGGGTATTGAACGCACCGGGATTCGGGTTTCGCCAATGGGAACGTTCAACGACATGCATGACGATGACCCGGCGGCGACTTACGGCGCGTTCGCCAAAGAACTAAATTCCAGAGGCATTGCCTTCATTGAAGTGGTCGAGGATTCCTTTCAGGGAAATGCATCGAATGGACGTCCGGAAGCTGTCATTAAGGCGATTCGAGAGAATTTCAAAGGCACCTATATTGCCAATGGGAATTATTCGGCCGAGGAGGCACAGCAAAGAATCGATTCCGGGTTGTGTGACCTCGTCACCTTTGGTCGATTATTTATTTCCAATCCCGATCTGCCTCAACGGTTTCGCGAAGGTGCGCCGCTCAATGATTTTGACGAAGGCACTTTTTATGGCGGGGATGAGCGTGGCTACACTGATTATCCAGCTCTTGATTAATATCTTTTATCGTGCAAAAAATCTGTCGCCATAGAGCAAAAGCAGCAGTACATTCAAGTAACATTTACAGTGTTTATGTTTTACCCAAAGGATAGTTATGACAACCACTCTTGTTCCCAATAACAGGGTTTAGGTCGTTTCCTGTGGAACGGGCAAGAACGGGGCGAAGGGCGAGGCGGGCAAATGAGTGAGCTTTCCAGCAATAAGATAGGCTATGGCGATGAAGTTCTCGACGCGGCGATAGCCGCGTGCGCGAGCTCTGGCCTCCTGAAGCGCTCGATTCATCGCTTCGACCCGGCCATTGTGCTTGCCGGGGTGAAAACCGTTGAGGACGCCAGGAAGATGCTTGGTGATCGTCCTGCCGAGGCGCTTGAAAGGTTCGAGTCGGCAGCGGCTGGCCCAGCTGAGCCAGCGCTTGAGCAGGGGTTCGGCCTCGTCAGGTGTCGTGGCGGTGGCGTAGATGGAGCGCAGCGCCTGCTTGATCCGCCAGGCCCGTGCGGTCTTGAGGTTCGAGCGCTGCAACCAGTGCATGGTGTCGGTTTGCTTGACGCTCCAGTCGGCGGGTTTCTTGTGCAGGCCCCAGCGGGTGCCTTTGAGTTCGGGCGCGCTCTTGACCTCGGCGCGTCGCACCTCGTCCAGCGCCGTGCTGCTCAGAGCGACCACGTGGAAGCGGTCGAAACAGACCTCGGCTGCGGGAAAATGCTCGGCGGCGCCGGCCTGGAACGAGCCGCTCATGTCCATGCTGACATGGGTGATCGCGGTGGGCTGGCCACCATGCTCGGTAAGGTCGCTGGCGAACTTCCCGAGCGTGGCCTTGTCCCGGCCCGGTGTGGCAAACAGCAGACGCTGTGCGTCGAGGTCATAAAAAACAGAGATATACGTCTGGCCGCGTTTACTGGCGGTCTCATCGACGCCGATCGCGCGAACCCTGGCATGACTTTCCTGGGCGCGCGCCCGGCCCACATGATGATTGATCACGCGCCACAGTCTGCGACTGCGCACGCGCAGCAGTCGGCCAGCTGCCAAGACCGACATGGTCGGCGCCAGCATCAACGTCAAGGCCTCGAACAGCAGCGTGAAGCGGCTCCCTTCACGCGCCCAGGGCACAGGAATCTGCGTGACCTTGCCGCAACCGGCACAGGCCACTCGCGGCACCTCGGCATGCAGGTGGGCTTCGTACTGAAAGAAATCCATATGGCGCCAGGAACGCGCCAAGCGGTCATGCAGCGGCTGCGCCGCCGCACCGCAAGCCGGGCAAACATGAATGGCTGCGCCAAATCGGACCTGGAAATCGATCCGTCCGGACTCTGGCTTGAAGATGACTTCAGCTACCTGCCAAGGAGCAACGAGACCCAGAGCTTGGGTAAACAGCGTTTCAATCATGAGGAACCGGTCGCGAGAGGAAAGGCCGCCATTGTCCTCCATGCCGAGGGCGGCAAACTGCCTTCCTCGGCCCGGAGCAAGCGTGAGCGAGCGGGCGGTGATGTAAAGGGTTCGGCTGCGCCCGGACTGCGTCCGCCCTTGACATCACCGCCCCCTCAAACTGTCAAAACCAGCGCCCGTTCCACAGAAAACGACATAGAGCCCAATAACACACTAATCACTGACACCCCTGAAGAGGGTCGAGCTTTGGCGGTTAAGCTGTCAAGGCTCATTATTAAAGCTACGCAACCCGACGAGGCGGCGCGTAATAGAATGCGTGACATTTATGCCAATGACCCGGCCATGCTTATTAGTATTGGCCAGGTTGTAGCTACTGAGTTTTCTACCATAGCTGCTGCGAATAACTACTGACGTAAATAGGACTACCTTAAAAACAAACAACGCTCCATCAAGTGGGATGCGCTGACGCGCATGCTGGTGATGCCTGGTTGTGCGGCATGCGCAGGACTCGCAGTGCAAGAGTGTCTCCCTATAACAAGGGATCCTTATGAGCTATTCCATGATTGTTGTGCTTACGCTCCTTGGATTTTCCCTTGTTGCGGGTTTGTTCATCTACCTGACAGTTCTTGATGCAGGAAGATGGCGCAAGAAGATTGAAACGGCTCTCTTGCCTATGGGTTTCGAGGTATGCCCCTCCAAGGAAGAAAAAACTGCGCTGGCGCAGCGCTTGCTGATAGTGAATCCCCGTCATCAGGGCAGGCGTTTGTTGATGAATCTTTACCGGCGATTATCGGCGGATGGCAGCCATAATATTTTTTTTGCGATTATCGGTTTGCCAGTGCCAGCGGAAACGCACAGGGCACGCAGTGGTTTATTATATGCCTTGTTTCGCGCGAATTGGATTTGCCACGATTTTCAATAGACGGAGTTCCAGGGGCTTCCGGTACCGCTGGCAAGCTTTTTTTCACGGTTTATCGAAAGCCTTTCCAATGCCTGGCTTGGAACGGATCAAGACGGGCGACGCAGAGTTTGACAAGCGTTTTTGCATCTATGCCGACTCCGGGAAAGTCAAGCAAGTCCTGCGAATTTGTGAACGGATAACACCAGCCTTGCGCGCCACGGGAAGTGCCTCCCTGGATGCCCAAGGGGACCGTCTGATTCTGTCCAGCATCGAAATGGGTGCAGGCCTGCCGCGCCAGACGTTTGACCCGCAAGAGTTGATGCGTCTGATTAGCGCCGCGTCGAATCTGTTTGAAACGTTAGGCCACCAAGCGCATGAATTGGGGGCGAAGCCCAACCATCATTCACCGGACCTGCGCGAAAAGCCGCGCAGTCGGGTGGATGCAGACGTTCCTGGATGTCTGCTTGGCCATGCGGCGAACGACAGCGTAGGGTCGTTATGCAGAGGTTTACATAGCGACCCCCCAGTGCTTTTCACGCTTCGATGTTGGCCTGCTCGCCGCTGACGCCGAAGACCTGTTGGCGAAGGCGGAAGATCTCGTCGCGGGCGGCGGCGGCTTTCTCGAACTCGAGGTCCTTCGCGTAGTCGAGCATCGCTTTCTCGAGTCGCTTGATTTCGCGCGCCAGTTGTTTCTCGCTCATCGCCTCGTAGTTGGCCTGCAGCTGCGCGGCCTTGCGTTCGCGGCGTGCGTCGTCAATGTCATAGACACCGTCGATGATGTCGGTGATGCGCTTGTTGACGCCTTTCGGGACGATACCGTGCGCTGCGTTGAAAGCGATCTGCTTGAGCCGCCGGCGTTCGGTCTCGGCGATGGCGCGGCTCATCGAGCCGGTGACCCGGTCGGCGTAGAGAATGGCGGTGCCGTTGATGTGCCGGGCGGCGCGGCCGATGGTCTGGATCAGCGAGCGCTCGGAGCGCAGGAAGCCTTCCTTGTCGGCGTCGAGAATGGCCACCAGCGAGACCTCCGGAATGTCGAGACCTTCGCGCAAGAGGTTGATGCCGACCAGGACGTCGAACTTGCCGAGGCGCAGGTCGCGGATGATCTCGACGCGTTCGACGGTGTCGATGTCCGAGTGCAGGTAGCGGACGCGCACCTCGTGTTCGTTCAGGTATTCGGTGAGATCCTCGGACATGCGCTTGGTCAGCGTGGTCACCAGCACGCGCTCGCCGCGACCGACGCGCAGGCCGATCTCGGAGAGCAGATCGTCGATCTGTGTCGATGCCGGACGAACGATGAGCACCGGGTCGATCAGCCCGGTCGGGCGAACGACCTGCTCGACGACCTGACCCTGATGCGTCTGTTCGTAGTCGGCCGGCGTCGCCGAAACGAAAATCGTCTGGCGCAGCAGCGCTTCGTACTCGGCGAACTTGAGCGGCCGGTTGTCGAGCGCCGAGGCCAGGCGGAAGCCGTAGTTGACCAGGTTCTCCTTGCGCGAGCGGTCGCCCTTGTACATGCCGCCGACCTGGGGGATGGCGACGTGCGACTCGTCGATGAACATCAGCGCGTCGGCGGCCAGGTAGTCGATCAGCGTCGGCGGCGGCTCGCCGGGCTGGCGCCCGGAGAGATGCCGCGAGTAGTTCTCGATGCCCTTGCAGAAGCCGAGCTGGTCGAGCATTTCGAGGTCGAAACGCGTGCGTTGCTCGATGCGCTGCGCCTCGACGAGGCGACCTTCGGCGTGGAAGAAGGCCGTACGCTCGCTGAGTTCGCGCTTGATCGCCTCGATGGCGCGCAGGACGGTCGCCCGTGGCGTCACGTAGTGCGACGACGGGAAGACGGTAAAGCGCTTCAGGCGGCCCTGTAGATGCCCGGTCAGCGGGTCGAAAAGCTGCAGGCCTTCGATCTCGTCGTCGAACAGCGAGATGCGGATCGCCTGCTCGGCGTGCTCGGCGGGAAAGACGTCGATGATGTCGCCGCGGACGCGAAAGACGCCGCGGCGGAAGTCGGTCTCGTTGCGCTCGTACTGCATGGCGACCAGGCGCTTGATCACCTCGCGCTGATCGATGCGGTCGCCGACGCGCATGGTCAGGATCATCTTGTGGTATTCGTCGCGGTCGCCGATGCCGTAGATGCAGGAGACGGTGGCGACGATCACGCAATCGCGACGTTCGAGCAGGCTCTTGGTCGCCGACAAACGCATCTGCTCGATGTGCTCGTTGATCGACGAGTCTTTCTCGATGAACAGATCGCGCGCCGGAACGTAGGCTTCCGGCTGGTAGTAGTCGTAGTAGGAGACGAAATACTCGACGGCGTTGTCCGGAAAGAACTCGCGGAACTCGGCGTACAGTTGCGCGGCCAGGGTCTTGTTCGGCGCCAGCACCAGCGCCGGGCGGCCGCTGCGGGCGATGACATTGGCCATGGTGTAGGTCTTGCCCGAGCCGGTGACGCCCAGCAGGGTCTGGAACGAGAGGCCGTCGGCGAGTCCGGCGAGCAGTTGCTCGATCGCCGCCGGCTGGTCGCCGGCAGGCAGGAAGGGCTGATGGAGGCGGAAGGGGCTGCCCGGGAAGGTGACCACCGGGTGCTGCTTTTCGGGCGATTGGATGGCGGCTGACATGCTAGAATTTTACGTTGTTTCAGGACCGCTCGGCGCCGTGCGCGGCGTTTGCCCAACCTGTCCGGAAACAATGCTTTTTTCGACGCTTCGTTTTTCCCGCGACAGTTTGTGCCACCCGGGGCCTGCCTGGCAGGCCCGACCGGAAATGGCATCGCCCAGCTACCGGCCAACTTAGGAACAAGACATGACCGCCTCGCTTTTCGCCGCCGTTGAAATGGCTCCCCGCGACCCGATTCTCGGCCTCACCGAATCCTTCAACGCCGATACCCGGTCGACCAAGGTCAACCTCGGTGTTGGCGTGTATTTCGACGACAACGGCAAGATCCCGCTGCTGGCGGCTGTCAAGGCGGCCGAGAAAACTCGCCTGGAAGCCATGCCGCCGCGCGGCTACCAGCCGATCGACGGCCTTGCCGCCTATAACCAGATCGTCCAGAAGCTGCTCTTCGGCGCCGATTCGGCATTGCTCGAAGCGGGTCAGGTCGCGACCATCGAAGCACTCGGCGGCACCGGCGCGCTGAAGGTCGGTGCCGATTACCTGCGCCGACTGCTGCCCACGGCCAAGGTTTTCATCAGCGATCCGAGCTGGGAGAACCACCGCGCGATTTTCGAGTACGCCGGTTTCGAGGTCGATTCGTATCCCTACTACGACGCAGTCAGCCGTGGCGTCGATTTCGCCGCCATGAAGAGCGGCCTGAACGCCCTGCCGGCCGGTTCGATCGTCGTCCTGCACGCCTGCTGCCACAACCCGACCGGTGCCGACCTCAGTCACGCGCAGTGGCGCGAAGTGATCGAGACGATCGGCGCCCGCGGGCTGGTGGCCTTCATCGACATGGCCTATCAGGGTTTCGCCGACGGCATCCGGGAAGATGCGCAGGCGCTGCAGATGTTTGCCGCATCGGGCCTGCAATTCCTCGTCGCCAGCTCGTTCTCCAAGTCCTTTTCGCTCTACGGCGAGCGGGTTGGTGCCCTGTCGGTGGTCACCGCCAGCCGCGACGAAACGGCACGTGTTTTGTCGCAGATCAAGCGCGTCGTGCGGGCCAACTACTCGAACCCGCCGACCCATGGCGGCGCCATTGTCGCCGCCGTTCTGGCCAGCGCCGAGCTGCGCCAGATGTGGGAAGTCGAACTTGCCGAGATGCGCCAGCGCATTCTGGCCATGCGCGTCAGCCTGGTCGACAAACTGCAGGGCAGGGGAGTGAGCACCGACTTTTCCTTCGTCACCCGGCAGCGGGGCATGTTCTCCTACACCGGGCTCGAAGTCGCACAGGTGGACCGCATGCGCGACGAGTTCGGTATCTACGCGGTCAGCACCGGGCGCATCTGCCTGGCCGCGCTGAACACCAGGAACATCGACTACGTCGCCGACGCCATCGCTGCAGTGCTCTGATGTAGTGCTGCATTCCTGACGAGGTTTTCCGCGACGGCTGAGAGCAGCGCGAAAACCTTGTGCTGGCTGAAATCCGCATGTTCGCCGCCGCGGTGGCCCTCGTGGCCACCGCCGGCGCTCATGCCCCAGCCACCGTCATTGCGAGGAGGCGCAGCCGACGCGGCAATCCAGTTCCATTCTCTGACTGCTGGTGCGCCGCATTCCCCAGGAGAAAAACAAAACCGCTGGATTGCCGCGTCGGCTGCGCCTCCTCGCAATGACGTGCCGGGTGGCGTGTTGCCGCCTTCCCGACGCGATTTTGCGCAACCCGGATCGCAGCGCGAACCCCGTGTGGTGGCTGGATTTCGCCCGCTCCATACTACTACCCTCGTCGCCAAAATCCGGGCCAGCATTCCCCGTCCACCGTCATTGCGAGGAGGCGCAGCCGACGCGGCAATCCAGTTCCATTCTCTGACGGCTGGTGCGCCGCATTCCCCAGGAGAAAAACAAACCTCTGGAATGCCGCGTCGGCTTCGCCTCCTCGCAATGACGTGCGGGTGGCGTGGCGCCGCCTTTCCGCCGCGACTTTGCGCAACCCGGATAGCAGCGCGAACCCCGTGTGGTGGCTGGATTTCGCCCGCTCCATAGCGCTACCCTCGTCGCCAAAATCCGGGCCAGCATTCCCCGGCCACCGTCATTGCGAGGAGGCGCAGCCGACGCGGCAATCCAGTTCCATTCTCTGACGGCTGGTGCGCCGCATTCCCCAGGAGAAAAACAAACCTCTGGATTGCTGCGTCGGCTTCGCCTCCTCGCAATGACGTGCGGGTAGCGTGTTGCCGCCTTCCCGGCGCGACTTTCAGCAAGCTGGAGCGCTTGCTTGAAACCCCGTCGCCGGCGCTTTCTTCGCAGCCACTGCGCGCGTCACCCCTGCTGGTGGTCTATCTGCTTTCCAGTTGCGGCGTCTTCAGCGTACCGCTGATCGCCACCGGAACGGTCGCATCGGCCCGCCCGCGCATCTGGACGTCCATCCGGCCACGCAATTGCAGGTCGCTGCTCACTTCGAGCTGACCGGTGGACTGCATCGTTCCCGCCTGGAGAACCAGGCGCGAGAAGCGATAGCGCTCGGGGGTCAGGCGGATCGCGCCGGACAGCTGCTCAAAGCGGGTGGCGCCGCCGAGCGTTGCCGGCGTTCCGGATGCACGGCGAATCGCCTCGGGAAGGTCGATCCCGCCCAGGCTTCCCCTGGATATCGTGAAGTTGCCCTCGGCATGCACCGCCTGAAGGATGGCGGGCCAGGTCCTGGCCATTGCCGAGAAGCGCAGGTCGCCGGCAAGATCGCCCTCGAACTGATCGCCGACGCCCAACGCCGCGCCGAAGCCCTGTGCCCTGATCCGTTCGAAGGCGATCTCGCCGGCCATCGCCGGTGGCCCGTCGGAACGCAGGATCACCGCGCCGCTTACCCGGCCCGAGAAGATGCGCAAGTCCATCTCCTCGATGACGAACACCGGTCCGTCCACCTTGCCCTTGAAAGCGAAGGAGTCGAAGCGATACGGCGACTTCGGCGACGGCCGCCAGGCGACTCCCTCGGCGGTAACCGCCAGCTGATCGGCGGCGGGTTTGGCCTCGACCTTCATGCTGCGGTCCGCCGATCTCAGCGCCACGGACTGCAACAGGCCATCCGCAGACAATGCCAGTTCGCCGTTCAGCTCGGCAAAGCCAAGCCCTGCAAAGCTGACCTTCGCCCTGCTGATGGTCACGCGCTGCACGCTGGCTCCGGCAGACTCCCGCGCCGCCGCTTCGAACATCCGCGAAAGGCTGGCAATAGCTTTTGCGGTCAGCTCGATGTCGCGCAACTCCATTTCCCGGAAAACGATTTTTGTTGAGAAGAGCGTGTCGAGCTCTGGCCGGAGGCGAAGTTCGGCGATGTGAATCTGCTCCCCGGCCGTGGCGTCTCCGACGCGCACGTTGGCCAGCAGCAGGCCCGGCAGCGGATAGAAAGTAACGCTCATATCCTCGACGCTGGCTTTCTGGCCAGTGCTTTCCGCGAGGGCGCTTTCCAACTCGGGAAGGTAGCGCGAATACGGAAAGAGAAGGGTAATCAGGACCAGCAGAACGCTCAACGCCACCACGCCGAGCAGGGCGACGAGCGGCCAGGTCAGGTGTATGCGGCGGCGGCGGAGTGGCTTGAGGTCGGGCCCGTCGCCCGCACTGCTGTCTTCGCTCGCGCCGCCCAGAAAGGCCTTCACCCGGGCGAGGAAAGTCGGCGCCGGCGCGACGCTGCTCGCCGGCCAGACTGCTGGCACCTCCGGCGTCGCTTCTTCCTTGGACAGGAAGACGGTGCGCGACTCGGGACCGGTCAGCGAATCGGTCGGCGGCGATGATGGTGGCGAGGTCGATGGCGATGGTTGCGAGATCGGCAAAAATGAGCGTGCGCCGTTCGAGAACCGCTCGCCGTTGTCTTCCGAGCCGGGAACCAGCCGTGTCGCGTCGTCGGTATCGGCCTGGGCGTCCGCGTCGGGCAGGGAGGGAGGAGCGGGTGGCGCCGCGGCTTTCTTGCCAAATAGGGAGAATTCGGAAGCCGGTTGGCCAGCCTTGCTGCGAATCTGTTGTGCCAGCCGGCGGCCATTTTTCCACACCGAGTCCTCGTCGACCCGCCGCTCGATGAAACCATCGGCCTCGAGCTCAACCAGCGCGCTCTGCGTCAGTTGAGCGTTGCCCGTCTTGTCGCACAACTCGGCTACCGTGGCGTTGCCGTCCACCAGAATCAGCACCATGCGGAGGTTTCGCTGGACGACTCGCGTCCGCTGCAACATCGCGTCTTCGCCGGATGTCGTCTTGGCGTAAATCAGCTCGGAGTCAGGCAGTTCAGGTTCCATGTTCTCAGTGGCGTCGTGCTGGCTAACGACTGAAGGTTTTCGACTTTACCGCACAAACGCATTGTGCACCTTGTTGCCGTGCGCGGAAAGTCGGAGATGGCTGGCGTGTCGGTTTGAAGCCTGCGGCTGGACAGTGCGCAGGCAACACGCGGCGCCTCGTGTCGACGGCCTGGCAGTGGCCAGGGCCGATGCCAGCGGCCTGCCGCAGAGTTGCCGGCGCGGCCCTGGCCCGCTTCTCGGACAAATGCCCGTTTGCCGTTCGGAAGAGTTGACGAACCGCATCCGAGTGGCTAGAATCCGCCCTCTCGTGTTCCTCGATAGCTCAGTTGGTAGAGCGTCGGACTGTTAATCCGTAGGTCCCTGGTTCGAGCCCAGGTCGGGGAGCCACAGAAAATTCCTAGTAGTACAAGCGCTTAGCCCAGCCCTCGCGGTTGGGCTTTTTGCGTTTGGGGGTGATGGCCGGGCCTATACCGAGCTGGGGGTGGGGCGGTGTGTGGCGGGGGCGGGCGGCGGACAGGGCCGGGAGTGGTGCGTCCATGTCCGTGTGTGCTGCCCGGGGTCCGTGTCGGCGCTTCGGCCGGCGGGTCTTCTGGCAGTGCCGTGGCCCATTGGCGAGCGTTGATCTACCACTGGCTTCATGCCAAGCGATTGACTTCGGGCTGTCCAGCTTTACAATCACCGTAGCGACCGCCGGTGTGGCGGTCCAGTCCAACAACGTCTATTTTCTGCCGTAAACCGCTATCGGTTGAGCCGGGCGATTTCCGGGTGGAAGGTAGATTCTCTTCGTTGGGCATTCAAAGGGCCCACCACATGCAAGATCCCAACGACTCGCCGGAAATCCCAGAGCCCGAATCTAATCTTGATGAGTACATTCTAGATCCCGAGAGGCCGCTAGTGTTGTTATTGGGTTGGGTCGATCACGAAGGGATTCTTAGCTCGCTGAAGGCAACGGGGCGCCAGTACAAAAAAAAGATCCTTGACTCACGTCCCGAGAACTGGGAAACCATCACAGAGCTGTTCAGCGAGTTCGATGTCTCGTCCGTCCTAGGCAAGTTCTCTGGTCCCGTACTATCCCTCATGGAGAACCCAGATTACGTCAAAGTTCGCGAGAGTCTCTTTGAGCGAATTGGGGAAGTTCCTAATCAGATCTTTGTCTACGACGATCTTATTCAAGGAGAGCAAGCTGATGACGTTGGTGGAAGACTGAATCCTTATCCGCCGCAGGATCAGCGCGACGCTGCACTTGAGTTTCTGCGTCGTAATAACGTCGAAATCGTTCCGTACCGAACCAGAGCCGAAGTCACCGTACTAGCTGAATCCTTTCTCGACGAACTGGATCGCAATCTTATCTTTCGCCTGTACGTCCCCAGCGGGAGATTATGGTCAGCAGAGGCAGACAAATTTCTACAACTTTTCCAAGATTACGTAGCTAAAGTTGATCGGCTCGCAGTTCGCCTCGATCAAAAGCGCACCGATTACGGCGTGATCTATGAATTTCATGGAGAACCGCCACCAGGCGAGGTGAGTCTGACCGCTGAATTTCAAGAGTTCTCTAAACTCATGGACCTCTGCGCAAGCGACACCGACGCGGCAGCGACTATTCTTAGGTCCAAGAACCTCGGTGCACGAGAAATAACACGGGTATTGGAAAAGTATTCGAAGGAAGTCCGTAGACTACAACTGGACATTAAGCATGACGCCGAGAGCAAGATAATTGCGATTCGTCATCGACTTGAATCCGAGCTTATCGAGTACAATCCGACACAGGAGGATTGGACGACTATTGCGTCAATCGTGAATGCAGTCGTCCCAACGTTTCCGATTGGTCTTCCAGCTCCCACCTGCTCTATCTCGACGCTACCGCCGCTTTCGAACAGATCTGCCACAAACATTACCTACAACTTCCGACCGCAGTTCGTGAACACCATGAACGGCGTCATAGCTGAGGAAGTTCATGGGAACCAGCACTTCGCGCCGGAGCATCATCAACTTCTGGACTTGATACGCGTCCACGGCGGGCAACAAGCCAAAAAGCTGGAGACTGCGGTATACGAAGTTGCTGATAAAGGAGTGGACCAAGTAGATCGGCTTCGAGCGAAACAACGGATCAAAGCATTTCTGTTGGCGGCCGGCAAGAAAACGGGTGATATGGCGTTCTCCTTGCTTCAGAAATACCTCGAAACGCAGATGGGCTTTTAGCACTTGGTGCGGTAGCCGCATACTGAATATGGTTGGGTCGTGCGAAGCCACGATCTGAACCGTATGTTGGACGAAACTCGCCGGTGAGTTCCACTGGCGGGCTACCCCAGACACATTGACTTGGGAAGTGCCACGGTTTGCAACTGCAGCGTGACGGCGTGGGCTTGAGGGCGAGTTTAAGCCGGTACATTGCCGCGGGCGAAGCCCGATTTAGGCGTCGGTGAACGGAATATGGGACCAGATATCATTTGATATGATTATATCTAGAGTGCACGATAGTGAGCGGAGCACTGTCAAGGTGGGCGCAGTTTTCGTACCAGTTACGGAAATTGAGCCCGGCCCATCATGTTCAGAAAGGTATCACTGACAGCCGTGCTAATGCGATGGGTTGCGAGAGCGCTGTCAGCGTCAGCCTGCCGTTCGACCGGATAGAATATGCAATCTAGGTGGGAAGCGGGACCTGGCCAGAATTGGACGTTCGGGCCTGCTTCCAAAAATGGCCAGTTTTTGCCGGAAGGACAGCCGTTTATGTCTAACCAGAATTAGCGAGACGAAGATGCAATACGCGGCAAATTTTGAGATCAAGGCTGAATTTTCTGTTATTGCAGACGATCTAGTGCTGAGAATTCAGCACCCGAGAGGGCTTTATAGAGCGCGAATCCAGAACATTAAGCGCGCAGATTATACAACGCCATTTCTTCTGTCTCTGCATCTGTACTTTGATGCCCCATCATTGGATGAAGCCAAAGACGTCTCAGATGATTTGCTGACTGCTTGCTTGAACATTATTACATTCGTAACCGGAGCAAGATTGGAGCGCCACCGCGTAAGACAGATAGTCGAGGTGGTAGCGGGAAGCGCTGAAATGATGTCGGCTTTGATTTGGGGGGGCGCCGTCGAGTACATGGATCCGCAACCCTACCTAGATGCAGAAATCGCCAGCTCTATAGAAAAACTGCTGGAGTTCGATACGCCACCGGCGATTCGCCGCGCCTTGGGATGGTACCGAATTGGGGTCAACGAAACAACACGAGACGATCAATTTATGTGCTTCTGGTTTGCGGTGGAGATTCTTGGGGAGTACCAGAAGTCGTCTGAAAAAGTCACTGACAAATGCCCAAGATGCCGGTCAGCGCTTTATTGCGAGTCGTGTAATACGCATCCAGTCCATAAGCCGTATGCGAAACAGGCTATACGGTCTGTATTGAAGGCTGCCGATGAGAGTTGCGACGATGCGACAATCGACCGTTTGGATAAAACTCGGAACAGTTTGATGCACGGCGCAACACTGAAAGAGATCGAAGACTCGCTTCCGGACCCGCATGAACAAATTGTCGACGTGTTGGGGCGTTTGGTTTGGAGGGCTTTGATCAATCAATTTCCCTCGGAAATTTTCAAGGACCGATTGCGTTTTGGTTATCCAAATACCTACGTCTCATACACGGCCCATAGCATCGCAAATGTCAAGACAGTAGTTCCAACCAACGCTGATGGCGATCTAGAGCTCAACCGTCTTGGGGTGAAGGTGGACATGGTGCCTTTTGGTCCGCCACAAAGCGCACGACCAACGATTATATCTATGAGCGAACCCCAGTATGAGTTATTAAGGCGGCTAACCGCGGAAGCCGGCGATCACCAAGAAATGTGCCGGCGAATAACCCAGCAGATCGAGGCGATCGACGGGCGAATTCATGCCATGGTGTTGTCCACTGATATGGCGGTAATCAAAGCTGCTATTGAGTGCGGAAAAACCGGCCCTTGGCAGGACCTTTTTCGCGAGATTGTAGGTAGAGCAGCATAGTCTCTTACGCCACTTGTGAGAACGGCGCGAGTATCCGGGACGGACCACGGTCTCCGCGACCCCTAGTACCAGCCAATAGCGATGCTATCTGACGCCTCCTGATATCACTCTACTGACCCCGCTAGTCGAAAGGCTCGCGGGGTTTTTCACGTCTACACCGCGGAAAGCTGACATCGGCCTATCCCGCCCAAGTCGAAGCGCCAGAACCCCAACCACCAGAAATCCCCAAAATCCCCAGCCCAGGAGCCGCCCATGAAGAAACTCGCCACCGCCATAGCCATCACCGCCGCACTCGCCGCCGCCGCAACCCATCAATACCTCCACGCCTCCACCGACCCTCAGCAATCCGACCTCCAATCCAAGCTACACGTCATGGAGAAAACCCTCTCCGAGACCCGGCAAGACCTCCTCGGCTACACCACTTTCACCCAATATCTGGAGGTCACCAAGAAAGCCATCTCAGGCCGGACGAAATTCCTTGCCGCCAGGATCGACCGAAACTACGTCCATGTCGAGCACATCAACAGGTCAGCCCTGGGCATCAAGTCGGACGCCACCATCATCCTGAACTACGCGGTGGAGTATTCCGTCGGCTACGACCTGAGCCCCGAGAGTTTCAGCGTTTCGGGAGACGCCACCGGCATCACCGTGACGCTGAAGAAGCCGGAACTCGTAGCGTCGCCGGCCATCGGGGCAATTTCCCATGAAATCCCCGGCAAGGGGCTGCTCATCGACGAGAAAGAGCTGGTGATCGCCCTGCAGCAGCAGCTGACTACCGCCGCCGAGAAGCAGGGACACGCCATCAGTATGGAAGAAGCAGTGATCGCCCTCTGCGAGCGGAAGCTCGGGGAATTCCTGCGCGACTTCCTGGCGAAGCAGCCGAACGTTCGCGCCGTCCCGATGATCACGTTCGCGTATCGCTGAGCCGCAGCACCAATCCACGTAGCACCCAGCACCGCAGCACCGAAACACCGCAACACTAACCAGTTTTCACCCGCCGAGCTCGTCCATTTCACAGTGGTCGGGCATTTTTTTCGTCCCCGAAAGGAGTTCCAAATGTCATTCACCATCACCGATCAGCTTCCAAATGATCATCGCACCGCACATCGCCGCAATAGCCACCAACCGCGTTCCCTGCCCACCCAGGAGGCGCCCCATGCTCGTCCTTCGTGATCCCGAGGCCACCCGCAGCATCGCCGCCCCGGAGATACGCCGACTCGTAGAGCAGCGCTTCCTCGATATCTGCGCCGAGGAGCCCTACGAGCCAGACTTGCACGGCTACATGATCGTCGTCGAAGCCGGCGACAGCGTTCAGGACCTGGAGGAGGAGAGCGGCTGTCCTGTTTCATGCTTCGAAGTCCTGGAGGAACTGGACACCTGCTACGAAATGGTCTTCGTCCCCGGCGACGGCGATTTCGGTGTCGTGATCTTCATCCCCAAGCTGGCCGGTATCGATCCCGACCTTCTCGCCGTGTGTGCCGAGTATGCAGTCCCGGCGCCCTGAAGCGTACCAAGCAGTCCAGCCAACCGACGTCACTTTCCATCATCACCAGCCACCCTGGCCTTCACGGTCTCGGTGGCTTTTTTCATTTCTGGAGCCCGTTATGCAGAACCACCCGATCCCCAAAGACGCCATCGTTATCGAGATGGTGGACCGCCTCGGTGAAGACGACCGCGAAGCCTTCGAGGAACGCGCCGCCATCATCGAGTACGACGGCCAGCTGCCGCGTGCCCACGCCGAATGCCTCGCGCTGCTGGAGGTACTGCGCCGCGATCAGTCGGCGGTGCGTCATGTAGTCGTCATGCAGGCTGAAATCGACGGCGGTACCGAATGGCTGCTGACCACAGACCTTGCCTTCGCCCGCGCACACCTGGCGGACATCGGGGGCAGGGAAGTCGCCGTTCTCGATCCAGCTGATGTCATCCACGAGCAGTACGGCGGCGTCGCAGTCCTGGGCACGCTCCGCTGAAGCTCGTTCCACGCTCGACTGATGCGCCAATCCGACCATCTTATATGGATGAAGAAATCCATCACTCACGATCCACCCACCACTTGAAGGAGTCACGCAATGAAGAAAGCAGTACAGAAAGCAGCGGCACCGGAAGCCAGTAGCACGGCGACCAAGGCATCCACCGGGAAGCCGAGCACTACCAAGGCCACCACCGAGCCACCCCTGCGCATCCTGAAGATCGCCCGCTGCCCGACGGTCTCCGGGAAATCCACCCTGACGTATCACGTTGGCTGCACCCCGGAATCGGCCATCAAGATTCGCCTGTATGGGAACACAGGGAACGGCTTCCTGAATCAGGACTGGATAGCCTGGACGGCGATTCAGGAGAAGCTTGAGCTGCACAGCCCTTTCACCTCGCAGGTGCTGCACGCGCTTTTCAGCGGGAAGTCACTGAACAGTCCCGGCTTTCTGATGGCGGTGCTCAGGGCCGAAGGCGTGGTGAAGTCTTCGACCGTGAAAGGGCGCTGCTATGAGCTGACGAAGGACTCGGGGTTCCTGGCCGAGATCGAGCGGCTGATGGCGTCCAGCGTCGATCTTGATGCGGATACGGAGGGCAGAGAGGAAGCCAAAACGGCGGCGAAGTCCAAGCCCAGGAAGCAGGCGGGTGAAGCCGAAGCCACGACTGAAGCACCCACCGACGTCGATACCGGCACCTGACCGTTCGTTCCGTTCGTTCGAGTTGTAGTCCGGCGGTGCCTTCCAAGGTGCGTCCGTAACTCGAAGAAACGTAAGGCTTTCTCCGAGGCGTCACGGAGGCACCGCGCAATACCGACCCTATACCGACCCGGCACCGAGTTTTCGTTGCGTACCACTGCTTGGCAGCCCTGGGTTTCACCAATTCGATCTTTCCACTTTCCAAACCAAAGGAGTCCCGATGTTTGAACTCGTTATTACTGTCCTGCTTGCCAGCCTGACCGGCTTTGGGGCCACCGCGGCGCGAATTCTCTGGGCCGCGGCCGTGATCATTCCGTCGTAGCCATCCCGTGGCCACTCATCCAGCATCTTTCTCTTCGATCTGACGATTCGCCGCTTCATCGCTACACCGTCTTGCCGCATCGCCGTTTCACCGCTTCATCGCATCACCGTTAGTCCGTCCCGCCCCGTCTCGATCGCTTCCCGATAGCCCCGGCAGTGGCAAGTATCCGCTTCACGCGGAGGGCGGCGTTCGTCCAGAGAAATGCCGTCGGGAACGGGCAGGGCGGGGCTGACGTTTTTCTACTCGACCTTTCCAACTTTCACAGGAGTACAGCATGACCACGACCATCGTCACTGCCGACCTCGTACCTGAAGCGCGCCGCCTGCGCATCGCCGCGACACTGTTCGGCGTGCGCTTTCCGCTGCAGCTGGAGCCGACCGTCTATCAGTTCGCCGAATTCCTTTCCGGCGACTATCGTGGCGGCTACTGGCATTTCTACACCTTGAGTAACGGCGGGTTCTACATGGCTCCTTCCCGGGAGAAGTTCTTCGCCGTCAGTGCCGAGAATGGCTACGAGGGCGAGCTCTCGGGTAATGCCTTGGGGGTCACGGCCTGCCTCTATGCCTACAGCCACCTGTCGTTCCGAGAGGATGACTTCGCCGAGTCATGCGCCGAGCACTATCACCGGCTGAGGGAGTTCGCCCTGAGGCATCCCGAGGCAGCGGGGATTCTGGCGGCGATCGACTGACCCGGGGGGCCGGGGCGCGGCGGCGGCCGGCGAGGGCGGGGCCCCGGGCGCGCGGGTCGCGCCCGACTGGGGGCCGCGCGGGTCCGAGGCGGGGCGATCGCGGGGCCGGGATGACCACCCCCATCCGGCGGCCCGGGCGCGTCCCCTGGGCCCGGGTTTTGGCCGCGGGGTCCGGCGGCGGCGGCGGTCGGGGGCGGTCGGCGGCGGGCTGCTCCCACGTGCTCGTCATACGGGAACGTCTGTCTGACCGACGCGCACGCTCCCCTCGGATTTCCCGATTTTTCCACTTGCTGCGAAATCTATGGGGCCGTTGCCCGTCCGTCTGTCGAGAAGGCTGCGAAGCGGGAAAAGTGGGCTTTTCAGGGTGGCGTCGGCCCCCGGTAGAGAGCGGATATGGGATGTGGCGGCTGCGACGGCGAACGCTTGGGTGTCGCGTTCATGGCCCGCTGCCGTTCCGGGCGGGGCGTCGCCGAGTCATGACCCACGCACTATTACAGGCTGCGGGAGTGTGCCCGGAGGCATCGGGAGGCGCGGCCAGTCTGACGCTTAGCCGAACGTCGCGTTCATGGCCCGGATTGGCGTTGGGAGGCGGAATCCCGAATCAATTTTACCATCTCGCCTTCAGATCGACGAGGTGCGGCGGGGATGATGTCAACCGTATGGCTACCGGCAAAATAGACAGCAAGTAGATAAAGATAAATGTTGCGCTGCGAAGCTCGGTGCCGTATAGTGTGTGCCGGCTTTCATTCAACGGCTCGGGTGGATTTCTACCAAAGCTTAAAGAATAGCCGGAACTACCGACCGCACAAACGCAGGGCCGTACGTTTTTCCAGCGATTGTCGTCTATCAGACTATTGGTTGGCCTACCGATTCCCACGAGGTAGATGCCGATAGTCGTTGCCAAGTGGAGCCGTACCCCGCAAAGGGAGTATGAGGGATAACAAAGCTATCAGCTTTGCGCCCGCTCTCACTGGTGCCATCACCTCCCCTGCGGGCGCAAATCCTTTATCGGAGAAGCGCCGTTGTATAACTCCACCACAACCACGCCTGCCACTTCGTCGCAGGAATCCCTCGCACCATCAACCTCACCAACCGAAGTCTACGGCGGTGAGCTAAGCGCCGCCGTGATCACCGTCGTCCGCGACCCGCAACACCCCCTCGGAAAACGCTTCGCGCGAAACCCGGACGGCACTGTCAGCAAGCAGCCATCCGTCAATATGTCCTTCGGTCTCGCGGTCATGCGCCGTGTCGAGACGCACGAGGACCTTGCTGAACTGCTGTCAAGCGTCGGCGACGACCCGCACGCTGCCATCATCAACGCCGTGTTCGACGGCATCGATGTCGGTGAAGAATTCCTGATACTGTCCGCGCGAGAACTCGAAGAGCACCTCGGCATTCCGATGGCCGACCGCGAAAAACAGAAAGGTGTTCACCAGATTACCTATAAGGGTAAGCAATACAAGGCAACCGGGCGCTTTAAGGAAAACGTCCGTCCATCCTGCTGGCAGCTTCTCGACCGCGACATCGACGTTCACACCCCTCCACAGTTCGCCAAACTGTCTTTTGAAGACTGGCTTCTGGCAGTCGGCAAGATACTGCCGGGCCTTGATAAGACTTCCTACGTCAAAACCGAATCGACTTCCGCGCGTGTAGTGTGCGATGGAGCGCCCGTCGGCGGTGGTAACGGCCACGTCTGGATAAAAATGGCCAACCGTGAGGATGTTGAGCGTATCCGCACAGCATTGATCATATGCGCGGCGCAAGCGGGCCTAGCCTGGAAAAAGCCAAAGTTCAGTAAGCGGGAGGAAGGTGTCGTCGTTGGCAACAGTCTGGCGACCCTCATCGACCCAAGCGTCTGGATGCCAGGTCGTCTCGTCTTCTGCGGCCAGCCATGCGTCGGGGAAGGACTAACGATCGTGCCAGTAACGGCAGTCGTTCACCAGGGGGAATGCGATCACTTGAAAACGGTATCGATCGTCTTGCCTGATGCCAAGGTGATTCGTGACATTACCCGGAAAGCCGGCGTCGAGAGTAAGCGGTAACTACGCGGCGTCAGGCCCTACGTGCCGAGGCGGTACAAAGGCGTGCGAAGTGGATCGGCAGCGAAGAGCTGCTTCCAGAGACGAGGCGTGAGTTCCCGGACGCGCTCTGCCGGATGCTGGCCGACGCGCTGTAGCACATCGACCAGATAGTCGTACGGGTCGATCTGGTGCAATCGACAGGTGGCGATCAGGCTGTGGATGATCCCCACCTGCCTGGCGCCCAGTTCGGTCCAACAGAACAGCCAATTGCGGCGCCCCATCGGGATCACGCGCAAGGCACGCTCAAGGTGGTTGGTATCGATCGGCACGTCCGGGTCGGTGAGGAAGACCTCCAGTCCGTATCGTCGGTCGCGCGCATAGGCAAGCGCCTTGGTCAGCGGATTGCTGGGGAGCAGTCCTTGGGCCGCGAAGCGTTCGCCGATCCAGGCGAAGAAGCGCTCGACGATCGGCTTGGCATGCGCCAGGCGATAGTCCCGCTTGCCGGCGCCAGAGAGCTTCTCTTCCCGGATGGATTCTTCCACTTGATAGAGCGCACCGATCAGTTCCAGCGCCTGGCCCGCCGCTTCCGGCTCGACGGTTTGTGCCTCGAAGAAGTTGCGGCGGGTATGCGTCCAGCACTGGGCATGGGTGATCCCGGTCCTGGTCGCATAGTGCGCATAGGCGTGGTAGCCATCCGACAACAAGACCGCCCGCTCGGCGGGCGTCAGTCCCAGCGCCGCCTCGACGTGTTTGATCTCCCGGCTCGGGAAGAACGGGAAACAGATTTCGTCCAGTTCGCCATAGACTGGCCAGAAGAAGGCTTTCTTCAGCTTGCCCGGTCCCGCCTGTCCGGCCTTGATCGGCGTCTCGTCCATGGCCTTGACGCGTGACTCGCGAATCGAGGCGAACTGGGCCTCGTAGATCGGTTCGAGCAGGGCGATGCCCTGTTGCGCGATCTGTGTCAGCCAGGGCCGACTGACCGTGATCCCGGCGTCGGCGAGGCGCTGGTGCTGGCGATACAGCGGCAGGTGGTAGGCAAACTTGTCGAGCAGCAAGCCGGCAACGAAGCTCACGTCGGCCCGGCTGCCGTCGATCACCCCGGCCGGTGCGGCAGCGCAGACGAGCGCTTCGCTGGCCTTGATCTTGACCACCGGCCGCCGATACTTGATCACCACGTAGCTTCCCGGCCGTTGCGCCAGGCGATAGCTTTCCTTGTGGCTGATCACCTCATAGTCTTCCGGACCCAAGCCGTCGGTTTCCGGAGCATGGAGCTCGATCACTTCGACCGGCACCCGCGTCTCGTCGAAGAAAGGAACCGCCTCGTCATCCCGGGTCCGGGTTGCCGGCTTGCGGGTGTGGGCGGCCACCGGCTGGCCTGGGGGCGCTGGTAGCGTCGGCTGGGTGAGCAACTCGCCGAAAGTCATCTGGCCATTCGGCCCGGTCTCGATGCGTCGTTCGCTCTTCTGCCCGAAGAGCTGGCGCTTGAACCAGTCGAGTTGCTGTTTGAGGGCGGTGACTTCCTGGCGCAGGGCGCCGATCAGTTCGACGATCTGTTGCGGGGTCAGTGCGGCCGCCTCGTCGAGGCTTGGGAAAGGGATCGCAAGCGCCGGATTCATGCCGCTATTATACCGCGAGAGTCGTCTTCAAGACGCTGTTTAACATACATTTTATGTACATTTCTTGCTGTTTTTCGGGTGCTGATAACGCTTCTTGAAGCGCTTGGGCTCGATGCCTTCCAGGAGTAGTTTCAGGCCGGTCCAGTCGATTTCCCGGGTGCTCACCTTCGACCAGTCGGAGACGAAGCGACCGGCTTCGAGGCGCTTGGCCCACAAGCAGAAACCCGTGCGATCCCAGTAGAGGACCTTCACCTGCGTGGCGCGGCGGTTGAAGAAGGCAAACAGCTGTCCGCTCAAGGGGTCCTGACCGAGCGCGTGGCGAGTCAGTGCGTACAGGCCGTCGAAGGAGTTGCGCAGGTCGACGGGGCGGCCATAAACATGTACCCGGATCTGGCCTTCGGGGAAGAACATCAGCCGCGCACCAGGTGTAGCTGCAGGCCGCCGCCGAGATCCAGGGTCAGCTCGATACGTCCCGACCGCCCGGTTTCGCTTTGCAGCGGGCCGACATCGACGAAGCCTGTCGACGCCGAGTTGACCAAGGCGTCGCATCGGCCCATCGGCGCGCCCAGTCGGCTGCGCCACCGGTAGAAGCTGGTATCGCTGATGCCTTCGCGATTGCAGAAGGCCTCCACCGCCAAACCGCTGCCAAAAAATCGCGACAGCACCTGCCGCCACTCGTCCGCGCTACGCCGTGCCCGCCGGCTCTCTTGATTCGTTGCCATCTTGACCTCCTCATCTTCTCGCGTGTCAATGAGGAAATTGTCGACGCCAGCGCCGCGCCTGGGAAGAACGCCGCAGAGTTACCGGTTACGTCGAGATGTCGGCCACGACGGACCGCGACGGCTTGAGGATCGCGACCAATGGTCTGACTCTGGCGACCGAGATCGAAACCAAGGACCATGGCATCTTAAGCGTCCGCGGCATGATCGAGCGGGGCTTTACCGGCAAACAGCGCTGCCAGACGCCGTTTCGGGAGTCCAGCAGCTACGCCGCTTTTTATAGCGTCAATGCCGCTGGCAGGCCCTTCGTCTATGACGTCGGCACCAATACCACCCACTGGCTCAATGACTTCGAGGCTGAGGATGCCAAGCTCATCAAAGCGGATGGCGTGTTCGGCAAGGTGCTCCAGGCGGTCAAGGAAGACGGCGCAGCTGCGCTTGAAGACGCTGCGATCGAGGCACTGGCAGCCATCAAGCAAGCCAGTCCTTCCGAGTACCAGCGCAAGCGGGCAGTGCTCAAGCAGGCAAACCGCCAGGTTTCGGTGACGGCGGTCGATAGTGCGGTTAAGTCGAAACTGATGGCAGCCGGCTCCGCGCAGACGCACCACGGATACGCCACCTGCGTGTTAGTTGACTTAACGGAAAACGAGTGGCCACCAGTTGGTTGGCAAAGGGATTTGTATGTGGTGAATCTCGAGAGCTCAATATGGGAACGCAAGCCCGTCGAGGCTTTGATTCACCTCGTCGCCGAAAGGCATGATGGCAAAGCCTTCTGCTCCCGCAGCTCTGAGTACCGCTCGGTTGCCTTGCATGCCATTTCACTTGCTACTGATGACTCGTTTTTTTCGGAGGGCCCTACAGGTCTCGCTTGCCCGGGCGGGTTTTACCAGATTTCTGGTAAGGAGATAAAAACCGAGCGGTTGACGCCGGACCACCGGCAGCGCGTGATGCTCTCGTTCGATCCCAAGGCGATGCCGACGCCCATGTTCGATAAGTTCCTGCACGAAACGTTCGAGTCCAAGAATGAGGGTGAGGAACAGCAGCAACTCGCACTCGTGCAGGAAATTGCCGGCGGCATCATGTTCGGCATCACACCCCGGTACCAAGTCGCTGTTCTGTTTTACGAGCCGTTCGGTCGCGCCGGCAAGGGGACCGCTGAAAGGCTGTTCAGAGCATTGGTGCCGAAAGAATTCGTAACGGCGATATCGCCTTTCAACTGGGATGACGATTATCACGTCGCGGCGCTATCTGGTAAGCGCCTGAATGTCGTCGGTGAACTATCCGACAGTAGACCGATTCCGGCGTCGGATTTCAAGACGGTTATTGGCGGCGATCTAATTACTGGACGTCATCCAACCGAGAGACCTGTCAGCTTCACGAACGATGCCACGCACCTGTTCATGTCGAATCATATGATAACCACCAAGGATCAGAGCGAGGCCTTCTTCGCACGTTGGAAGATAGTTGAGTTCCCGAACAGTCGCCTGCGTTCAGGGCTGCCGCTGGATGAGAATTTGGCTCAACGAATTATCGATAACGAACTCCCCGGGATCGCATATTGGGCGATGGAAGGCGCGGCCAGATTATTGCGGAACGGGAAATTCTCGGCATCCACCGCTCACGATCGTCTGATGGCCAAGTGGCGACGCAGTACGAATTCGCTGGAGGAGTTCATCCACGAATGCTGTGATATTTTGCGGGATAGTGCCTACAGACGGTCGAAGCTTTACGAAGATTACACTAAATGGTGTTCAGAGAATGGCCGAAAGCCGTTTTCTAAGAGCCGTGTCAAGGAGCTGCTGGAGCATAACATTGGGATGGGTATCCGCCTCACGGAACTGAATGGTTATGAGACCTTCCGTGGTATCAAGCCGAAGTTGACGCCTGAGACCGCTAAAAACTCTGGATCGTACGGTCCGCAGTTTTTTGCCAGTTCGGACGATTCTGCGCCGCCTTTGCCCGATGCAGCACCGTCGGATCAGGCTGACGACGACGGGAAGGAGACCTTCTAACGGGATCAGGGAAAAGTGGGTTTTTCGGCCGGGGGCTGACCTCGCGCCGGGAAGCGACTGTCCGTCCGGAGTCCTCTCGCGAGGGCCGAGGGCGGGCAGTCGAATTTCCCGATTTTCCCACTCTCGATTTTCGCGGTCGGGAAAAGTGGGTTTTTCCGTCACCGGGGGTCTCTCCACTGGGAATGTCTATCGTCCCAAGTGAAGTGGTTGCCGATCCCCAGTCCCTCTCGCGAAGGCCGAAGGCGGGGCATCCAATTTCCCGATTTTCCCACTCTCGGTTTTCGGGGTCGGGAAAAGTGGGTTTTTTGGTCGCCGGGGGGGTCTCCACCGGGAATGCCTATCGTCCCGAGTGAAGTGGTTGCCGATCCCAGAGTCCCCTCGCAGAGACTGAGGGTGAGGTGCCGAGTTTCCCACTTTTCCCACTCTTGTTTTTTCGGGATCGGGAAAAGTGGGTTTTTTCAACCGCGGACTCGCCTCCACCGGGAATGCCTATCCGTCGCCCAAGTCCTCTCCCAGGGGCCCGATGGGGGCGAGTCGAATTTCCCGATTTTCCCACTACCTCGATTTTCGGGAGTGGGAAAAGTGGGTTTTTGGCCGGGGCGCGGCCCTTTCGCCGGGGACGACTCCCGGACCCGGGTTCCCAAGTCCTCTCCCAAGGGGCCGACGGGGGCGCGTCGAATTTCCCGATTTTCCCACTTTCGCCGGATCGGGGCGCTGGACGGCCCTGCTTTTCCTGATCACCGCATCGCCATTTCCGTAGCACACCCCTTTCCATTCTCAATCTTGGAGGCTTCACCATGCCCGTCGTAAAACTCACCCCGAGCTTCATCGCTCACCAACTGCTCTGCCCGGAAGGAAAATCCCGCATCGAGATGTGCTGCGCTGAAACACCCGGCCTGTACATCGAAGTGCGCGCCACCAGCCAGGGGCAGGGCACCTATTACCTGCGCTATAAGGATGTCAATGGCAAGACCTGTCACCAGAAAGTAGGCCGCACGATCGACCTTTCGCTCACCGAGGCACGCAAGCAGGCGAAGTCACTCAGGGCAGAAATCGCTCTCGGTGCCGACCCTCGCGGGCAGGCCAAGGCGCAGAAGGAAGTCCTGACCTTCGCCGAGTTCTTCGAGGGGCATTACCTTCCCTACGTCACGCCGCGGAAACGCAGCTGGCTACGGGACGATGAGCTCTATCGCCTGCGCATCAAGGAAGTGTTCGGCAGCAAGCGCCTGAACCAGATCACCCGCCAGCAGCTGCAGACGTTCCATACCGCGCTGCTGGAAAAGGGACTGGCGCATGCCACCTGCGACCATCACCTGAAGCTCCTGAAGCACGCTTTCAACCTGGCCATCGACTGGGGGCTGACCGACAGTAACCCGGCGGTGCGCGTGCCAATGTTTAATCGCGATAATAAGGTCGAGCACTACCTGGACGGCGATCAGCTCGAACGATTGCTGTCCGTGCTGCGTGACGATCCGAATCGCGCGGTCTGCGGGATCGCCCTGTTTCTGCTATCGACGGGCTGCCGCTTGAACGAGGCACTCTCGGCGACGTGGGAGCAGGTGAATCTTCAGAATCGTGTCTGGCGAATCCCGGCCTTGAATTCGAAGTCCAAGCGTATCCGCTCGGTGCCTCTGAATGATACGGCGATCGGAATTCTGTCCCGGCTCGACACGGTGGGCGGGGACGGCTATCTGTTCATCAACACGCAGACGGGAAAGCCCTACACGACCATCATGAAGGTCTGGTCGCGGTTACGCAGCAAGGCCGGGTTACCGCAGCTGCGCATTCATGACCTGCGTCACCAGTTCGCCTCGTTTCTGGTGAATAGCGGCAGGACGCTGTACGAGGTGCAGAGCATCCTGGGCCACAGTGATGCGAAGGTGACGCAGCGGTACGCGCATCTGTCGTCGAGATCGTTACAGGACGCCGCGAATACGGCTTCGGTGATGATTCAGGGGGGCGGCGGCGTGGGCGGCGGCGTGACCGGAGGGTAGGCGGTGGCGGTGTGAACGGCGGGTAGGTGGAGGGGCCCCGGGCGCGAGTTGGTCCCGAGTGGGGGCCGCGCGGGTCCGGGGCGGGGTAATCGCGGCGCCGGGATCACCGCCCCGTTTCGGTGGCCCGGTCGCGTGTTCTGGGGCCGGGGTTTGGCGCGGGGGCGGGGGCGGTCGCGCAGCGAGGAGGGCTGTTGGCGGTTGCTGCGGGAGGTTTGACTCGCCCGAGGCTAAGAAGCAGCGTTCCGAACGTAACCGGTAACTCCGCGGCGTTCTTCCCAGGCGCGGCGCTGGCGTCGACAATTTCCTCATTGACACGCGAGAAGATGAGGAGGTCAAGATGGCAACGAATCAAGAGAGCCGGCGGGCACGGCGTAGCGCGGACGAGTGGCGGCAGGTGCTGTCGCGATTTTTCGGCAGCGGTTTGGCGGTGGAGGCCTTCTGCGATCGCGAAGGCATCAGCGATACCAGCTTCTACCGGTGGCGGAGCCGACTGGGCGCGCCGATGAGCTGGTCCGACACCTTGGTCAACTCGGCGTCGGCGTCGGCAAGCTTCGTTGATGTTGGTCCGCTGCAAAGCGAAACCGCGCGGCCGGGACGTCTCGAACTGACCCTGGACCTCGGCGGCGGTCTGCAACTTTACCTGGTGCGCGGCTGATGTTCTTCCCCGAAGGCCAGATCCGGGTACATGTTTATGGCCGCCCCGTCGACCTGCGCAACTCCTTCGACGGCCTGTACGCACTGACTCGCCACGCGCTGGGTCAGGACCCCTTGAGCGGACAGCTGTTCGCCTTCTTCAACCGCCGCGCCACGCAGGTGAAGGTCCTCTACTGGGATCGCACGGGTTTCTGCTTGTGGGCCAAGCGCCTCGAAGCCGGTCGTTTCGTCTCCGACTGGTCGAAAGTGAGCACGCGGGAAACCGACTGGACCGGCCTGAAGCTCCTCCTGGAAGGCATCGAGCCCAAGCGCTTCAAGAAGCGTTACCAGCACCCGCAAAATGGCAAGAAACGGACATAAAATGCATGTTAAACAGCGGCTTGAAGACGACTCCCGCGGTATAATAGCGGCATGAATCCGGCGCTTGCGACCCCTTTCCCAAGCCTCGACGAGGCGGCCGCACTGACCCCGCAACAGATCGTCGAACTGATCGGCGCCCTGCGCCAGGAAGTCACCGCCCTCAAACAGCAACTCGACTGGTTCAAGCGCCAGCTCTTCGGGCAGAAGAGCGAACGACGCATCGAGACGGGTCCGAATGGCCAGATGAGTTTCGGCGAGTGTCTTCCACCGCCGACGCTACCGGCACCCCCGGGCCAGCAGGTAGCCGCCCACACCCGCAAGCCAGCGACCCGCCGCCAGGACGACGAAGCCGTCCCGTTCTTCGACGAGTCACGCGTGCCGGTCGAAGTCATCGAACTCGCGGCTCCGGAAACCGACGGCCTTACTGCGGAAGAGTACGAGGTGATCAGCCACAAGGAAAGCTATCGCCTGGCGCAACGGCCGGGAAGCTACGTGGTGATCAAGTATCGGCGGCCGGTGGTCAAGATCAAGGCCAGTGAAGCGCTCGTTTGCGCCGCCGCACCGGCCGGGGTGATCGATGGCAGCCGGGCGGACGTGAGCTTCGTTGCCGGCTTGCTGCTCGACAAGTTTGCCTACCACCTGCCGCTGTATCGCCAGCACCAGCGCCTCGCCGATGCTGGCATCACGGTCAGTCGCCCCTGGCTGACGCAGATCGCGCAACAGGGCATCGCCCTGCTCGAACCGATCTACGAGGCCCAGTTCGCCTCGATTCGCGAGTCACGCGTCAAGGCCATGGACGAGACGCCGATCAAGGCCGGACAGGCGGGACCGGGCAAGCTGAAGAAAGCCTTCTTCTGGCCAGTCTATGGCGAACTGGACGAAATCTGTTTCCCGTTCTTCCCGAGCCGGGAGATCAAACACGTCGAGGCGGCGCTGGGACTGACGCCTGCCGAACGAGCGGTCCTCTTGTCCGACGGTTACCACGCCTATGCGCACTATGCGACCAGGACCGGGATCACCCATGCCCAGTGCTGGACGCATACCCGCCGCAACTTCTTCGAGGCACAAACCGTCGAGCCGGAAGCGGCGGGCCAGGCGCTGGAACTGATCGGTGCGCTCTATCAAGTGGAAGAATCCATCCGGGAAGAGAAGCTCTCTGGCGCCGGCAAGCGGGACTATCGCCTGGCGCATGCCAAGCCGATCGTCGAGCGCTTCTTCGCCTGGATCGGCGAACGCTTCGCGGCCCAGGGGCTGCTCCCCAGCAATCCGCTGACCAAGGCGCTCGCCTATGCGCGCGACCGACGATGTGGACTGGAGGTCTTCCTCACCGACCCGGACGTGCCGATCGATACCAACCACCTTGAGCGTGCCTTGCGCGTGATCCCGATGGGGCGCCGCAATTGGCTGTTCTGTTGGACCGAACTGGGCGCCAGGCAGGTCGGGATCATCCACAGCCTGATCGCCACCTGTCGATTGCACCAGATCGACCCGTACGACTATCTGGTCGATGTGCTACAGCGCGTCGGCCAGCATCCGGCAGAGCGCGTCCGGGAACTCACGCCTCGTCTCTGGAAGCAGCTCTTCGCTGCCGATCCACTTCGCACGCCTTTGTACCGCCTCGGCACGTAGGGCCTGACGCCGCGTAGTTACCGCTTACTTCCGAACGGCCGCCTTCCACGTCTTGTGCACCAATAAGATGACCTGTAGCCGACGGTCAAGATTGGCGGTCGTGACAGCGGCAATTCAACTTCGCTGTCGGCAACACGAAGACACCGTGTGGTATTCCGCCGTGCTATTCTTGACCGACCCTCGGAAACTTTGAAGTGGAAACCATCAGTGTGGCTGCGGGATGGACTTGCTCGGCAGTTGGCGATCAAGAGCCACTAACCAAGAGCCTGAATAGAAGAAGAGGATGACCCGGGCCTGCCCGTGCTGGCCACATGTGAGAGCCTGATCGGCGAAACCGCAGTCGATTTGACGCTTTGATGGCTGTTGCCGTCCGCAGAAATCTTCTCAACCACGGGGCGCTGACGTTGCTTGGGAGAAGCCACTAAAATGGGACAAGGTGCTGCAATTGTGGCCGAAATGAGTGGTTAGCCGTGAAACGAACGCTATATCACATCCTTGGTGTCGACTCCAAGGCGAGCTTCCAAGAAATCAGGCTGGCGTACCAAACGCGGCTTGACGAGCTTGCTACTACTCCAACAGTCGACCCGAATGCGGCAAACCTGGTCCGCGAAGCCTACCATACTCTGTCTAGCCCCTCCTCGCGTTCGATCTACGACGAGTCCCTCATAAATGCTGTGGTCCGCGTCACCAAACCAAGAGCTCCTGGCGACGTACGTTCCGGCGGGCTCGCTTGGCTCGTCTTATGCGTGCTTTTATCCGTCGTCGCGGGTATCGTCTGGACGTTGCGGCCATCTGCAAGGTCACCATCGCCTCCACCGGCGTTAGTCGGCGCACCTCCACCCCAAGTGAGTGAGGAGGCGATACGGCCGCCGGAACCGGAACCGTCTTCTAGCGCCAACACGCCCCATGTGGTGTTGGACGAAGCCGCAAAAGCGACGCGCTCAGCTGAGGACGTTTTTTCGAGGGTTTCGCCCAGCATTGCGCTCGTCGTCGCTACCGATAGGTCTAGCCGAACGCAATCACAAGGCAGTGGAGTGGTAATTGGCACTGGAACCGTTGTGACCAACTGCCATGTAGTGGCGCGTACAGGCAGCACCATCACCGCAAGAGTTGGCACTGACACATACGAAGCCACCGTAATGGTTGCCGATGAAGAGCTCGATCTGTGCTCGCTATCCGTCCTCGGGCTATCTGCACCGGCGGTTGAAATAGGGAGCGTGGGCTCGCTGCGGACTGGGCAACGCGTCTATGCGATCGGCGCGCCATACGGCTTAGACCTTACTATTAGCGAGGGTATCGTCTCCAGCCTTCGTGATGTCCCAGCTGGCACGGTGATCCAAACCACAGCCGCTATCTCCCCCGGTTCAAGTGGCGGCGGGTTATTCAATCTCTCGGGGCAATTGGTGGGTATTGTGACTTTCCAGAGCCGGTATGGACAGAATCTTAATTTTGCACATCCGGCAGATTGGATCGCGCAGATGCGGGCGCGGGCGTCCTCCTTGACAGCCGCTACTCCAAGCCCTCGTCCGTACCCCCCAGGCTCTAGCGCACCCCCAGCTCGGCCAGTGGACGACTCACCGGGTGCTCTAATAGTAGGTTCATGGTGGTGTATCGGTGGAATGTCATTCCCCAATGGCGAGTTTCACTTCAGGAGCGACGGCACCTTCACCTCGATCTTACCCCGTCGCGGAGATTCCGGAAGCTACTCGGTCATAGGTGGCAAGTTCGTTAACTTCGATATCCGCGGCCGACATTCTTCACTTGTCATCCAAAACCTGACTGCAACAGTATTGGTTCTCAAGAAAGCAGACTACTCTGACTGGCTAACCTGCAGCCGCAAGTGACCGTCCCCTGCCTGAAACTCGCACGGAATAGCAGAGTCAGCCAGCCAAACTCGCGTAATCGTTCACTTATCTATGCTGCAGCCGGGATCGCAGGAAGCTCGGGCGCCTACTGTCTTTCGCAGATGGCACGCCATAGCAATTTTATCGGCACATCAGATGACAGCCCTCCGATTGAGGACCATCTACTGGGAACAGAGTTGATAGACACGGTCTGGCCGCCGCCCATGTGTCCAGAATGGTAAGAGACGAAGAGTACTCGAACCTGCTGCTCCTTGCAGTTATACTCTTCTTGTATTCGTACGGACAAGTGAGGCTTACTATTCTCCGGAGATGGCGGCGCCCATCGATTTAGTAAATCTTGTGGCGTTTCAAAATCATTCATTCGCCATAGTTTTGCAGTATCGCCAATCTTGCTGATGGTGGCGAGATCAACATAGAAGAAGTAACAGTCTCTATCACAGGGGCTGAGCTTGTTGTAGTTGTCATTGGAAAGGACCTTGACCCATCCAGCGAGCGAGCTATAGCTAACTAATGACAATAGGACTGTAAAAATCACTTTTTTCATTCGCACTCCAAAATGTACTCGCCTCAGCTTCATCCCCACAGTTGATTAATTAACCACTACAGGCCTCCATGAACGCTCGCGGTCACGTTCTCGGTCACGTTCTCGGTCGCTTGCAGACCGGTTTCTTTCACACTAGAGATGCGCGCATTTTCTCGTTCTGTGTCTTTAATACGTGCTTTGATTCTTTACGAACAGACTCTAGGTTCTTTTGTAGCTCATCAATAGCATAGTCAATTTCAGAATCAGTAGCGAGTGTTACTGTAATAGTAATGCGTCCTTCGCTGTTCGCCCAGCATTCATTGAGAACAATATTTACTGTTGGGTCACCAGGGAAGTCACCTTTTTTCCATTCTTTAAGGGTTTAGGTCGTTTCGTGTGGAACGGGCAAGAATGGGGCGAAGGGCGAGGCGGGCAAATGAGTGAGCTTTCCAGCGATGAGGTAGGCCATGGCGATGAAGTTTTCGACGCGGCGATAGCCGCGTGCCCTTGCGCGCGCCTCCTGGAGCGCTCGATTCATCGCTTCGACACGGCCATTGTGTTTGCCGGGGTGAAAACCGTTGAGTACGCCAGGAAGGTGCTTGCTGATCGTCCGTCCGAGGCGCTTGAACGGTTCGAGTCGGCAGCGGCTGGCCCAACTGAGCCAGCGCTTGAGCAGGGGCTTGGCCTCGTCAGGTGTCGTGGCGGTGGCGTAGATGGAGCGCAGCGCCTGCTTGATCCGCCAGGCCCGTGCGGTCTTGAGGTTCGAGCGCTGCAACCAGTACATGGTGTCGGTTTGCTTGACGGTCCAGTCGGCGGGTTTCTTGTGCAGGCCCCAGCGGGTGCCTTTGAGTTCGGGCGCGGTCTTGACCTCGGCGCGTCGCACCTCGTCCAGCGCCGTGCTGCTCAGAGCGACCACGTGGAAGCGGTCGAAACAGACCTCGGCTGCTGGAAAGTGCTCGGCGGCGCCGGCCTGGAACGAGCCGCTCATGTCCATGCTGACATGGGTGATCGCGGTGGGCTGGCCACCATGCTCGGTAAGGTCGCTGGCGAACTTTCCGAGCGTGGCCTTGTCCCGGCCCGGTGTGGCAAACAGCAGACGCTGCGCGTCGAGGTCATAAAAAACAGAGATATACGTCTGGCCGCGTTTACTGGCGGTCTCATCGACGCCGATCGCGCGAACCCTAGCATGACTTTCCTGGGCGCGCGCCCGGCCCACATGATGATTGATCACGCGCCACAGTCTGCGACTGCGCACGCGCAGCAGTCGGCCAGCTGCCAAGACCGACATGGTCGGCGCCAGCATCAACGTCAAGGCCTCGAACAGCAGCGTGAAGCGGCTCCCTTCACGCGCCCAGGGAACAGGAATCTGCGTGACCTTGCCGCAACCGGCACAGGCCACTCGCGGCACCTCGGCATGCAGGTGGGCTTCGTACTGAAAGAAATCCATATGGCGCCAGGAACGCGCCAAGCGGTCATGCAGCGGCTGCGCCGCCGCACCGCAAGCCGGGCAAGCATGAATGGCTGCGCCAAATCGGACCTGGAAATCGATCCGTCCGGACTCTGGCTTGAAGATGACCTCAGCTACCTGCCAAGGAGCAACGAGACCCAGAGCCTGGGTGAACAGCGTTTCAATCATGAGGAACCGGTCGCGAGAGGAAAGACCGCCATTGTCCTCCATGCCGAGGGCGGCAGACTGCCTTCCTCGGCCCGGAGCAAGCGTAAGCAAGCGGGCAGCGATGTAAAGGGTTCGGCTGCGCCCGGACTGCGTCCGCCCTTGACATCACCGCTCCCTCAAAACGCGAAACCCATCGCCGGTTCCACACGAAACGACATAGAGCCTTCTTTAAAGGGGTTGTCTACGGCAAAGATCTCAGACATATAACCTCCAAATGTTCAATCTGCTTAGGGGGATACAGCATTGCACTGTATGTGTCGGCGTTCTATACAGTATTAAAAAAGTTCGTGTGAATCGGTGCGTCACAATGTAGGACAGTAGCATATTTGGCGAGAAATGTCAATGACCGCTTTGGGGGAACTTTTTCAGCACTCAACCAGAAAGCAGCCGTCGAGACCACCAAGTCGGTGGGCACCTCCGCGGCCGGGGCGCGAGTCAGCCCCGCCTGGGGGCCACCTGGGCCCGCCTCGGGCCAATCGCCACGCCGCGATCACCGCCCCCTCCCAGCACCGCGCGGACGTTCCAGAGGCCCGGGTTTCGATGCCGCCCAGGACATCCCCGAGGCAGAGTCCGGCGCTCACCCCGCGGGCCGGCTCGGTTCCCGGTCGGTAAAAAGTGAGGTGATTTCCTTGATTTGGTTCGAGTTTTCGCACCCAAAAAGCAACCGACCGAGCGCCAAGGTTCGGGATAGGCTCGGTCCGAAACGATCGGTCGAATGCGAAGGAAAAAGGCGTTACGAATCTTCAGCTTGGCCGCCATAGAAATCGGTGTGAGTTCGACTGTTAATCCGTAGGTCCCTGGTTCGAGCCCAGGTCGGGGAGCCACAGAAAATTTCTAGTAGTACAAGCGCTTAGCCCAGCCCTCGCGGTTGGGCTTTTTGCGTTTGGGGCCGGCGTCCGGGCCTATACCGAGCTGGGGGTGGGTCGGGGCGTGGCAGGGGGCTGCGGCGGGGGAGCTCGGGGGCGGTGCAGCGGTTCAGTATGGTCAATTGCGAACGGTGCTGGCAATCGCAATAGCCTCCACGAAGCGAGCGGTCCGTGAAGGCTATTGCCAGAACACGATTGCCGTCACGGTTGGTTCCTCGCTGCTCGTCCTCGTTATGCAAGGACGTATCTCAGTGGCAATGGTACCCGCCGTTCTTACGGTCGTGGTGGCACCGTTTTCCATCTAAGCCGCCAGAGTGAGCTTGCGCAACACCAGCAACCATAGCGAACAGAACGACGACGAAGATGGACAGTGTTTTCATGATGGGCCTCCTAATAGATGGCGAATATAGGTGTTGCCACGGCACCTCTGAGCATTTCTTTGCCGAGGTACAGTTCCCACAGCGTACCGGTCCACCCGAGTGCTTTCTTGACGCATTCCGCCAATCGCATGACCTGATACGCCACAATGCGGGCTCAGATTTCGGGGGGCAGCGCCATGGCATCAGAAACCTTTCTCGCGACCTTTGGGCTGGTTGGCCTGCGTTTGGTTGAGCTGCACGGTATCGACCCGCAGCGATTCATTGAGCAGGTGGGGATCGAGTCGTCCCTGGTCATGGACACCAGGACACGCCTTCCGACACGGCTCGCCGACATCGGATTCGAAAAGGCGATGTCGCTGATCGCCGATCCGGCCTTTGCCTTGCGCGCGGCCGAGTGCTGGCACCCCTCCAACCTTGGTGTGTTGGGCCATGCCTGGTTATCCAGCGATACGCTGCGCACCGGACTGAAGCGCCTAGCACGCTTTGCCCACATCCTTGGCACCAGAGGCAGATGTACGTGCGTCAATGATCCCAACGGCTTGCGCTTCGTCTTCGATCATGGCCGTGGCAATGCCGCGATTGGCCACGCGATCGCCGATTTCTGTCTGTCGATGATTCTGGATATGTGCCGCACCAACTTCGGCGCATCGCTGCAAGCGGAATCCGTCAGTTTGCGCCGCCCGGAACCGGCAAACCCGGAACCCTACCGGGGCTTCTTTGGGTGCAGCGTGCGTTTTTCTGCCGATGAAAATAGTTTCGTGCTGGCGCGCATTGCCGCGGATCGACCCCTTCCCACGTCCAACAGCGAACTTGCCATTACGTTCGATGCAATCCTCTCCGAACAGTTGGCAGTGCTTGACAAGGCGGACATCGTGACGCGCTGCAAGGCCTACCTCTTGCGACAACTGACTTCCGGCGAGCCTTCGGAGGAGGAACTGGCCGGCGCCATGGGCATGAGCTGCCGGACGTTGCAGCGCCGACTCGGTGATCAGGGGCTGAGGTACAAGGGCGTGCTCGACGAGATGCGCTATGACCTGGCGCAGCGCTACCTGAGCGATCCCGAGAAATCGGTGACGGAGATCACCTTTCTACTCGGCTTTTCGGAGCAGAGTGCCTTTTCTCGTGCTTTCAAGCGTTGGAGCGGGAAGGCGCCCACCCTCTATCGAGCAGAGAAAGCCGAACTGGCCTGAGGCTCGGATAAAGCACCTGTTCGCGGCATCCCTCCCGCTGACGCGAATGATCACGTGATTGGCGCAGTCGGTCAAGCTGCCCAGCCGGCCTAGCGGTAAGCTAGAAGCCTGAGCATTGCTAAGCGCTCACGATCTCGCCGCAGGAGGGCATGAGAAATATGAACAATATGAATACCTTTAGACTAGCGCTGGCCGGAATTATTGTCTTTGGCAGTACGCTTCCGATCTTCGCAAACGCAGAAAGCGTCGACGTTAAATATCGTGGTCTAGTCGACCTTGCGCCGTTTCAATGTGAATGGTTGTCACGGAGTTCGTTCATCAAGCGCTTGTGCTACGACGCCAAGGAACAATACGTCGTTGTCAACCTCACGGGAATCTACTATCACTACTGCGAAGTGCCAGGAAATATTGTCTCTGGATGGCGCCAAGTAGAGTCGATGGGCCGGTACTACAACTCACGAGTTAAGGGAAGATTTGATTGCCGAGTTTTTCGGGTCCCTACCTACAATCGGTGAGTAATCGATGTACGAAAGACATATGGGAAATTTCATCAATGTGCTTTGTAGCGCGGTTTACAAAAAATGGGGATTCTATGACAAGGCTGACTTGCGTGCTATTGGCCGCTGCTCTGCTAGGCGGCTGTGCACATCAATTGGACCTTATTTCAAGGGACAACAGTGGCAACGGAACTGGTACGGCTCAGGAGGTAGGAAAGCAGATTACCATTAACCTAAATGGCAAGACATATAGCGGCACATACATATACGATGGTGGGAAAGTCATCAACACGTCAAGCTCCGCGACAGCTACCGCTTATAGCGGCTCAAATACAGCTAGGGCCTACGGAACTGGCTACTCATCGACATACGTGCCAGGTTCCGGAAACGGAAGGGTGCTTGCCACGTCTGGAAACGACTCATTACGGTGTGACTTTAGTTATCAGGGGGGCACTGGAATTGGTTATTGTAGGGATAATTATGGGAAAGAATACGACCTGTTGATTCGATAGCGTTGTACAGGAGCAGGAAATGGAGAGGGGCGCGAATTAATAGCGTTTATCTGCCGCTCCGAAAGTGCCTGAATCGACCGCTGGCGGTTCGCGGCAGATAAACCTTGTTGGACTGAACCGCCGCGCTGACAGTGGCTATGGGGATTGTAAAGCTGGCCGGTCCGAATTCAATCGTTTGGCATGAACCCGCCAAGCCGACCGAGGCCCGTCGACGGGCAGGTGTGCCGGCAGAACACAGATGGGTCGGTGCTGGCCGGGTGCCGTTTGACGATAAATAGAATTGGGTTCCTTCACGCTCCAAAATGCCGCTTGGCCGATAACGTCTGCGCCGAAGGGGGCAGGGTGGTTGTTGCGTGCACGTAAGGCTTTCTATGCGCGCCGTATGCACCCTTGGCGCAAGCAATCACGTGGTTGGCGCCGTGGATCAAGCGCTCTCATTGGTCAAGAGCTAACCTTGACGCATGAAGGTTGCTACGGCTATTAACCAAAAGGGGATACGACGAATGAAACTCAATGGATGGCGTCGCATGTGGATCGTCGCTTCTGTCGCATTGTTTGGATCACTGCTTGTGCGCTCCGTTCTCTTGTTCCATGGCGGGCGTGACCTTATAGACGATGACGCAATAACGCTCTTCGGTATATATGTCATGTTGTCCGCATTGCTGTACATGGCTGGAGCCGCTGTCGCATGGATCATCAGGGGGTTCACCAACAAGGAAAAGCAGCCATGAGCAAGAAAGCAATCGCCGACCTACTCGACAGCATGGCTGAAGTTGTGCATGCCGAGATCGCTAAGCACGCGCTTATCACGAGGATCGACCTTGTCGAATCTCTCGGTCTGCGCCACAGTAGTTATCCGAAGCACGCCGCCACGAAAGGGGAAACGACTTGGCTATGTGCGCTGCTAACGACCAAGCTCGAAGAGGAAGGCAGGATCGAAGTCGTTAAGGATGGTGGACGCACTTTCTACCGTGCAGTGTGACTAAACTTCAAGAGGAACTAACCAAGAAGCATTGCCGCACAGAATTTTGGGGCAAGCACTCGAACAGAACCGATGAAGCTCTTTCCGTTACCGGCTTGTCTGGCACGGACTGACCAAAACTGTTCATCAGAATTATCCGATATGTTCCGTGTAACGCCGCAACGAAATAAATTCTCTATTCGCGTAGTTTAAAACTGAGGCTCCTATGAACTATATGCAACGCTCGACAAGAGCATTTCTGGCAGGTATCGCGGTTTTCACTAGCTCACAAGGGTTGGCTGTACCTGTCAATTACGACATCACGTTTACCCAGACGTGGCTGGCGCACGATCCGACGACCCCGGGTTACGAATGGTTAGGGCCACGCTTAATCTCTGGACAGTTGTCTATTGATGATTCCGTTCTCGGTCCATCTCACGCGAACGCCGTTTATGGCCCAAGCTCTCCCGAACTGAGCGCCATATATAGCTATACGGTCACACTGGACTCGAAAGTCTACTTCTTCGACCAGAGCTACACCGCGGCGATCGGTGCTCCTCCTATTGCATCCGTGATCCGAACGGATTCCGTGGGGGCTATTGCCGATCTGCAGGGTGCCTTCAGGTTGCCCGGGTCAATCTCGAGCATCATCCTCGGAAGGGTCGGTCGAGACGGGACGTATACCGACGTTCAACAAGTCGACCCCTTTAATGCGCCCCTAGTATCGAGTGGTACGTATACATCCTCTTTGGTATCGTCCGTTCCGGAGCCTGGATCCTACGCCCTCGTGCTTGCTGGCTTGGGCATGCTGGGGCTCGTGTCTCGCCGCCGTAAGGGTGCTTTGTCCTTTGCTCCCAAGCGTTGGACGACGAGCCCAAGAGCATAGGCACCACCAATCTTCGGACGAACAATCCGAAGGTTGGAAACCACCAATTCTCCACTCAACTCCAACGTTCTCCGATATACTCCAAATAACGTCTGAACCGCTGGAATGCCCTGTTAATCCGTAGGTCCCTGGTTCGAGCCCAGGTCGGGGAGCCACAGAAAATTCCTAGTAGTACAAGCGCTTAGCCCAGCCCTCGCGGTTGGGCTTTTTGCGTTTGGGGCCGGCGTCCGGGCCTATACCGAGCTGGGGGGTGGCTCTGGGCGTTGCGGGGTTTAGGTCGTTTCGTGTGGAACGGGCAAGAATGGGGCGAAGGGCGAGGCGGGCAAATGAGTGAGCTTTCCAGCGATGAGGTAGGCCATGGCGATGAAGTTTTCGACGCGGCGATAGCCGCGTGCCCTTGCGCGCGCCTCCTGGAGCGCTCGATTCATCGCTTCGACACGGCCATTGTGTTTGCCGGGGTGAAAACCGTTGAGTACGCCAGGAAGGTGCTTGCTGATCGTCCGTCCGAGGCGCTTGAACGGTTCGAGTCGGCAGCGGCTGGCCCAACTGAGCCAGCGCTTGAGCAGGGGCTTGGCCTCGTCAGGTGTCGTGGCGGTGGCGTAGATGGAGCGCAGCGCCTGCTTGATCCGCCAGGCCCGTGCGGTCTTGAGGTTCGAGCGCTGCAACCAGTACATGGTGTCGGTTTGCTTGACGGTCCAGTCGGCGGGTTTCTTGTGCAGGCCCCAGCGGGTGCCTTTGAGTTCGGGCGCGGTCTTGACCTCGGCGCGTCGCACCTCGTCCAGCGCCGTGCTGCTCAGAGCGACCACGTGGAAGCGGTCGAAACAGACCTCGGCTGCTGGAAAGTGCTCGGCGGCGCCGGCCTGGAACGAGCCGCTCATGTCCATGCTGACATGGGTGATCGCGGTGGGCTGGCCACCATGCTCGGTAAGGTCGCTGGCGAACTTTCCGAGCGTGGCCTTGTCTCGGCCCGGCGTGGCAAACAGCAGACGCTGCGCGTCGAGGTCATAAAAAACAGAGATATACGTCTGGCCGCGTTTACTGGCGGTCTCATCGACGCCGATCGCGCGAACCCTGGCATGACTTTCCTGGGCGCGCGCCCGGCCCACATGATGATTGATCACGCGCCACAGTCTGCGACTGCGCACGCGCAGCAGTCGGCCAGCTGCCAAGACCGACATGGTCGGCGCCAGCATCAACGTCAAGGCCTCGAACAGCAGCGTGAAGCGGCTCCCTTCACGCGCCCAGGGAACAGGAATCTGCGTGACCTTGCCGCAACCGGCACAGGCCACTCGCGGCACCTCGGCATGCAGGTGGGCTTCGTACTGAAAGAAATCCATATGGCGCCAGGAACGCGCCAAGCGGTCATGCAGCGGCTGCGCCGCCGCACCGCAAGCCGGGCAAGCATGAATGGCTGCGCCAAATCGGACCTGGAAATCGATCCGTCCGGACTCTGGCTTGAAGATGACCTCAGCTACCTGCCAAGGAGCAACGAGACCCAGAGCCTGGGTGAACAGCGTTTCAATCATGAGGAACCGGTCGCGAGAGGAAAGACCGCCATTGTCCTCCATGCCGAGGGCGGCAGACTGCCTTCCTCGGCCCGGAGCAAGCGTAAGCAAGCGGGCAGCGATGTAAAGGGTTCGGCTGCGCCCGGACTGCGTCCGCCCTTGACATCACCGCTCCCTCAAAACGCGAAACCCATCGCCGGTTCCACACGAAACGACATAGAGCCCCTTTTCCGCAGCTTTTACTTCAGCAAGTATCTTCTCTTCGGCAACTCGTCGTGCTTCCGAAAGTTTTTCCGCCTCAATCTTGGTTTGCCTTTCCTGTTCGATTCCTGGAAGGAAAATAGCATAATAGTAAAAGACGCTGGCTGCTGATGCTAATACAGCTAGAGCGAAGACGACCCTGATCACTTTGTCCACATCTACCCATCCTCGTCATCGGTTAGGATTTTGGTTCTAGCTGCATCAGGCGGCTTTGCGGTTAAATCGATTCGATGTTCATCAATAAAATTCACACAGGTGCGATACCAAAATAATGCCGTCTATTTTAACGCAGCCTTTTGCCTATTAGTGCCCTGAACCGCAGCTATGGGGGCGGACACAGGCCTTTAATAATCGCAACGCCATTGATCGGGCCGCGACCAATTAGGGGCGTCGTAACTGCAGTTAACTGTTAGGAACGCCCGGCACGAAGCAGAGAGCCTAACAAGGTTGGGTGCATATATGTTGTTCTTTCCACTGGAATGTGAATTGACTCAGAACACCGCTGCAGCGGAACTCCGGATGGCGTAGCCCAAGTGGTGAAGCCGCGCAGAAATTCCGCCCATTTATGATCCGGCTCGTCCTTACATGGAAGCACCAAGTAAAACCAAAAACTGTTTATTCCTACCAGCCGAACCATGAAGCGCTGCTCTAGAGTGCCGGTGTAGGCAAGCGTAGCGCATCTTAGGGCAGTCGGCCTAAGGATAATATCAGATTCGCCTACGCGGCTAACGCCTTTAGCTTTCGTGACTACCTGCAAGCGAAGCGCTAGCTTTGCGCAGTACCCGCCACTTAATACATATCGCACAAAGCGCTGGTGCGCGGCGACGTTTCTCTTGTTGCCTGTCGCCCTAGACGAATTGTAGGAAATTTTAAGTAGGGCTCTTAGAAGGTTCTCGTAGTTGTATTTGAAAGATACAGATTCGCCTGGCTCAACCAAGCGCTCAAAGTACGCGTCGTATAGTTCGCTGAGGTAACTGTCTAATAAGCTAAGCCTCTCGTTGTTGCAGATAGCGCAAACGTCTTTAATTACAGGGTCGCCAACGTAGAACTTATCCGTCTTTGGGTTGTAGGTGTGCAGCTTTTCGTACTTATTGATTAGCGCACTCGGCCATATGTGTTCCTTTGTTCCTGGCCGCCACTCTCCGCAATATGCACACGATGTCATCGACTCCTACCTAACCGCCCATCTAACGCGCCTAACTTTGCTATCGAGAGAAAGTCTTGAGTTATAACCTGGGCGCCTGCTCCCCACCTTTGCGCCGCATCCTTGCTGATTCCATACAGTGGAAAAACGCGTGTAAATCTGCACCTCACAGGCTAAGGCGATAGCATACACAGAGATCGCTTAGATGACCGCTTTGGGCAAATTTCTTCAGCGTCCCTTCCGGGCCGATTGTACCCGTTAAGCATCCGACCAGAAAGCGGCTGTGAGGAACCGAAAAGTCAGCAGCGCCCAGCGGCGCGAGGTCGGAATCCCCGGGCGCGCGGCGAGGAGATGTCTCCGGGCCGCTTGGGGGCCGTGTGGTGCCACTGCGAGGCAATCGCCCGGCCGTGAACCCCCACTTTCAGCACCGTGCGGCCATCCCAGAGGCCCAAGTTTTGGCGCCACCCGACCGTCCGAGGGCCAGAGTCCGGCGCTCACCCCGCCGGTCGGTTCTGTTCCCGGTCGGTAAAAAGTGAGGTGATTTCCTTGATTTGGTTCGAGTTTTCGCACCCAAAAAGCAACCGACCGAGCGCCAAGGTTCGGGATAGGCTCGGTCCGAAACGCTCGGTCGAATGCGAAGGAAAAAGACGTTACGAATCTTCAGCTTGGCCGCCATAGAAATCAGTGTGAGTTCGACTGTTAATCCGTAGGTCCCTGGTTCGAGCCCAGGTCGGGGAGCCAGAAAATTCCTAGTAGTACAAGCGCTTAGCCCAGCCCTCGCGGTTGGGCTTTTTGCGTTTGGGGCGGGTGGCCGGGCCTATACCGAGCTGGGGGTGGGTCGGTGAATGCGTGGTGCGTGAGGTGCGTGATACGCATCAGTCACCTGTCGAAAAATTTTACAGTTCACTGCGCTCACCCCCATGCAAATCGTTCGCCCCCCAAGCCAAGTGCTTATTATTCGTGAGCCGTATCCATATGGCACATTTCGTGCTTCCTGATTGGTCAGATGCGGGAAGAGAAGCGCGGGCGTATCGGCAACCCGATCCGGCGTCCACAGCCCCCTATTCCAGATGACCAGCGGGGCTGCCCACAGACCGTCAACCAAGGAAACTTTCTCGATGAACATCAGGAATACGAAAAAACTTGCTGCCGCGATTGCCGGCGTGGTAGCTCTTGCCACGGGCAGCGCGGCACACGCAGCTTTCCAGTACACACTTAACAGCATCGACGCTGACGGCCTGCCAGACTTCGTTCTGACGGTCCCAACTCTGATATCAACTGCTACAAACTTTCTGCCGTCTGACTTCGATTCGATCGTCCTGCCCGTGGGCGTAAGCGTTTTCTCTGTCGACGTCTTCAACCCTCTGGTCAGCCCACTCGTTACTTTCAACCTTTCAACGGGATCTGTCGGTTTTTTTTGGACAGGGGCGAATGGGTTTGTCGGCCCCGGGCAGTATTGCGCAGGATTCAACGACTGCAACGCTACTGACGCCATCATGACCATCACTGAGATGACGAGGGTCCCGGAGCCCGGGAGCCTGGCTCTGCTCGGCATCGGCCTGGCAGGTCTCGCCACTTGGCGCAAGCGGCGCTGAGGTCCTGCGCAACACGTGAGTATCCGGGGACAGACCACGGTTTCCCATCCGTAGCACCACCCAATAGCTACGCCATCTGACGTCTCCTGAAAACGGCGCTATTGACCCCGCACGCCGAAAGGCTCGCGGGGTTTTTCACGTCTACAGCGCCGAAACCTGACATCTGTTTATTCCGCCCAAGCCGACTCGCCAAAAATCCCAACGAGCAGCGCACCAATCCCCAATCCCAACCAAGGAGCCGCCCATGAAGAGACTCGCCACCGCCATAGCCATCACCGCCGCACTCGCCGCCGCCGCAACCCAGCAATACCTCCACGCCTCCACCGACCCTCAGCACTCCGCCCTCCATTCCCGGCTACACGCCGTCGAGCGCACCCTGTCGGCGACCCAGCAGGACATCCTCGGCTATACCACTTTCACCCAATACCTGGAGGTCACCAAGAAAGCCATCTCAGGCCGGACGAAATTCCTGGCAGCCAGAATCGACCGAAACTACGTCCATGTCGAGCACATCAACAGGTCAGCGCTGGGCATCAAGTCGGACGCTGTCGGCGCCGGGGTGAAACCGGCGTCCACAAGCCGACATAAATCTGGTGCGAGCAAGGCCGGAGCTGTGGTCTGGAACGTTGGTTAGAGAGCGCCAAGAGAGGGCCGCCCGGCCCGTGGGCAAAGGCGGTCGGTGCAGGGGCTGGCCGAGGACGGTTTCTGAATCAGGCGTCGTGCTGCTCGCGCATCCGGTAGGACGATCCTTCGATGACCAGTGTCTCGGCATGATGCAGCAGGCGGTCGAGCAAGGCGGCAGTGAGGGTGCTGTCGTTGTTGAAGATCTCCGGCCATTGTTTGTACGCTTTATTCGACGTGATGATTGTCGAACCGCGCTCATAGCGCTGACTGATCACCTGGAAGAGGCCATCGGCGCCAAACTTGTCAATCGGCAGATAGCCCAATTCGTCGACGCAGAGGATGGCGGGTTTGAGCAGCCTGGTCATCTCGCGTTTGACCCCGCCGGTGGCCTGGGCGGCGGCCAGCGCATTGACGATGTCGACGGCGGTGGTGAACAGCGTCGTCAGGCCCTGCAGGCAGGCCGCATGAGCGAGGGCTATGGCCAGATGAGTCTTGCCGACGCCGACCGCGCCGAGCAGAATCACGTTGCCATGCGGCGGCACGAAATCGAGGCGGAACAGATGCTGGATTTGCGGCCGATTGATCTTCTTCGGCCACGACCAGTCGAAGCCGTCCAGCGTCTTGATGCCGGGCAAGCGCGCGGCCTTAATGCGGCGGGCAATCAGCGCCTCATCGCGGCGAGCGACCTCGCCGGCCACCAGGTCTTCGAGAAAGCGGCCATGAGACCACGACTCACGGGCCGCCTGAGCCATCAAGCCCGGCGCGTGCTGAACGAAATACGGCAGCTGCAAACGACCCAGATGCTTCGCGAGAAGCGCCTCAGACATGGTCATGATCACCTCCTACCTCGTCTTGCGGATTGTTTCCCGTGCGGATGCCAGAATAAGCGGACAAGTCCGGTGGTGGCAGTTCAAGCTCCAGCAGATCCTGCCGGCGGATAAGGTGTAGCGGGCTCGGCTCGGGCAACTGGCGGCGACGTGCGTCAATCAGATGGGCGATGTATTCGCTGCTGAAGGCCTCAAAGGTCAGGGCATCGGTCATCGCCCGCACGACCGCGTCGTCACCGTGGATCTCGGCCAGTGCCACGATCTTGCGCACATGCGCTATCGCATTCCCCCGGCGATCGAGCAAGCCGGCGTGATATTTCTCTGCCAGTGGCGTCAAACCCAGGAAGCGCTTGAGTACCAACGCATCGCGGGCATGCCGACGTTGAGCGATCAAGGTCTTCGGGTGATCGGGGTCCTCGATGTCCTGATGGCGTTCGAAGGAACGCCCATGGCGGGCGACCAATTCGCCGTCGTGATAGACACAGACGCGATCCGGATAGACCTTCATCGTCACCGGTCGGCCCGCCAGGCGGGCGGGGACGGAATAGCGATTGCTCTCGAGCGTGACCCGGAACTGTCGGTTGGCACGAACGGTCAGGACGCGGCCGACATCGAACAGCCGGGGATTGACCGGCTGCAGATGAGCGCGTTCCTCGACCCAGAGGTCTTCCGGCCGGCGTTGTGTTTCGCGATGCAGGCGGACGTTGGCAACCGTCTCCAGCCACAGCCTGACGGCCGGATTGAGCGCGCTGAAGTTTGGCAGCTCCAGGCCGGCCAGGAAATTGGTTTTGACATAAGCGACGCCCCTTTCCGCGCGTCCCTTCTCATTCCCTTTTCTCGGCGCACAGGCGACGATTTCGAAGCCGTAATGGCGGGCGAAGTCGAGATAGCGGGGATTGAACTGCACCGGCTCGCCACGCACATGGCGCAAGACCGCACTGCGCAGATTATCGACCATGACCTTGCGCGGCACCCCCAGGGCAGCAAAGGCGTTGATGTGTGCCGCCAGGAAGTGCTCCATCGTTTGCGAGAGCGCAAACTCGACGTACAGCTTCCGGCTCCAGGCCAGCACCATGACGAAGAACGAAAGGCGGCGGCGGGTGTTGCCCACGGCGATGGTGCCGTATTCCCCCCAGTCGACCTGGGCGACTTCCCCGGGGGCGAAGGCCAGGGTCAGGAAGGCTTCGCGCCGGGGTGGGCGGATCTTGTGGACGTAGTCCTTGACGATGCTGATGCCGCCCTCGTAGCCAGCATCCCGCAGGCGTTGAAACACCTGCTGGGCGGTGAGCGGATGCGCATCGAGCCAGCCGACGATGCGCCCCTTGTAGGGATCGAGCTTGCTGGCCCGCGGCACGCGCGCCCGCGGGGCGTACGGGCGGTCGATCCAGTGGCGGACGGTCTTGACGTCCAGGTCCAGGCTAGCGGCAAGTTGGGGGGCCGTCAGATGACTGGCCACCCCCTCGCGAATGGCGCACCACGTGGCATAGTCGATCATGGCCGGCTCTCCAGAACAGCGCGCAGCCGCGCCAGACGCGTGCCGACCGGCACACACTCGGGCACGCTCAGGACCTGGTACAACGGTGCGTCGTAGGCGATCAGGTCGAGGGCGATCAAGTCCCGGCGGGCGCGGGCCAGGCGAACGGCGTCCATCTGCAGTCGTCGGCAGAGGCTGGCCTCGCTGTAGTAGGAAAGACCGCAGGCGTCGGCGACAGTGACCAGAAACAGGTACAGCGCCCAGGCGCAGACGTCAGCCTTCTCGATGTAGTGTTCCCGCACCAGCCGATGATCGAGCCAGCTGAAATGCGCGGGCACCTGCCGCTGACGTTGCGGATTCAATAGCCGCTTGGTCGGACTGTTCATGCGGGCCTCCTCGAATGTCCTGTCCCAGTTGTAGCAGCCGGGTCAGGGCCGAGGCGATGTCATCTTGTAACGTACTGCCCCAGATATGGGCGATTAAGCCAATCAGAACAGTAGGTTGGGCGTTCAAGAAATCTTGTAACGGTGGCGCCAGTTCGATCGTGGGAGCGTTACAAGATTTCTTCGCTGGGCGCACGGCCTCTGCTGGCAGGGGCGCCGAGGCGTCAGGCTCGAACATTAAGGTTTCTTGTATCGCGGACTCGGCAAGCGGCGCACGCTTGCCGCGGCTGTATCCAGGGTGCTCCTGTCGCCAGGCCTGGACCCGCGCCACGGCTTCCGGTCCGCGGTGATAGTCGAGGTTCTTGGCGAGCCATTTCGCCTGGCTGGCCCGCTTGCTCGCTGCCTTGCACGCCGCGGACCCGCAATAACGCTGATGCCGCGCGTTACGCCTGTCCGGCACAAACGCCTGACCGCAATTCACGCAGGGGTCCTGCTTCTCTCTGTCCATCTCGCGTCCCCTCCTGCCTCATCACAGGACGGGCTACTACACGATCTGGAAATAAAACCAAAGAAGACCCAAACAGCGAAGAAAAACCAGCTCTATATCAAGCGCTCGAAGAACATCCACCCCAAGAACATCCAGCTTCGCGCCGGCTGACGGCGACCAGTTTCAGCTTGGCCGCGACAGGACGCCACCATCATCCTGAACTACGCCGTGGAGTATTCCGTCGGCTACGACCTGAGCCCCGAGAGTTTCAGCGTTTCGGGGGACGCCACCGGCATCACCGTGACGTTGAAGAAACCTGAACTCGTCGCGTCGCCGGCCATCGGGGCTATCTCCCATGAAATCCCCGGCAAGGGGCTGCTGATCGATGAGAAGGAGCAAGTGATCGCCCTGCAGCAGCGATTGATCACCGCCGCCGAGAAGCAGGGCAACGCCATCAGTATGGAGGAAGCAGTGATCGCCCTCTGCGAGCGGAAGCTCGGGGAATTCCTGCGCGACTTCCTGGCGAAGCAGCCGAATGTCCGAGCAGTCCCGATGATCACGTTCGCGTATCGCTGAGCCGCAGCACCAATCCACGTAGCACCGCAGCACTCACCAGTTCTCACCCCGCCGAGCCCGCCATTTCACAGTGGTCGGGGATTTTTTTCGTCCACGAAAGGAGTCCCAAATGTCATTCATTATCACCGATCAGCTTCCAAATGATCATCGCACCGCACATCACCGCGCCACCCACCAACCGTGTTCCCTGCCCACCCAGGAGGCGACCCATGCTCGTCCTTCGTGATCCCGAGGCATCCCGCAGCATCGCCGCCCCGGACATACGCCGACTCGTAGAGCAGCGATTCCTCGATATCTGCGCCGAGGAGCCCTACGAGCCCGATCTGCACGGCGTGTCCTTTCGGCAAAGCTGCATGAAATCGCCGGGGCGGTCTGGTAGCGTGGTAGGCCCGTATTCACTGATCCAGAGGCCTCCCGATGCCGCCATCCCTAACCGTGTCCGACCCCCAGCTGGCCGATGCCGCGGCCGCCCTTGCCGAATGGCGGAACACCCGCCCGCGCAGTCCGCGTATCCCGGAAGACCTCTGGTCGCGAGCGACCGAACTCGCCGACCGGTACGGCATCGCCAAGGTCGCCGTTGCTCTGAAACTCGACTACACCAGCCTGAAGCGCCGGCTGGCCAGCACAGTCACAGCCAAGCGACCCGCCGCCGGCGTGCGCTCATCGGCGCCCTCGGCGGAGTTCGTCGAACTCGACTTTGGCCTGCCGCTTGCCCCGTCTCCCTGCATCCTGGTCCTCTCTGACCGGCACGGCCGGGCGCTGCGTATCGAACTGCCGCGTGCGGCCAGCAGCGAGATCGCCGAGGTCGCGTGCAGCCTGTGGCAGACAAGGCCGTGATCGCGCTGAGCCCGCGCCTGCGCGTCTGGGTCGCCGCCGAGCCGGCCGACTTTCGCTGCGGCATCGACGGCCTGGCTCGGCGCGTGCGCCAGGTCCTGGCCGAAGACCCGTTCAGCGGTGCCCTGTTCGTCTTTCGCAACCGCCGGCACACGGCGGTCAAACTCCTGGTCTATGACGGTCAAGGCTTCTGGCTGTGTCAGAAGCGCTTGTCGCAGGGCCGCTTCCGCTGCTGGCCCAGGGAGTCGCCGGGACAGGTGCTCGCCCCGCACGCCCTGGCGGTGCTGCTCTCGGGAGGCGATTACGCGGCGGCCGGGGGGATGCCGCCCTGGCGCGCGCTCGCCTGACGCTTGCGTTCCAGATGCAGAACCGGTATAACGGTCTGCGTGCCCACGATCCTTTCCTACCGTGGCCGCACGGTTACTACCGGCGACCTCGAAACCATCCGCGCGCTGCTCAAAGCGCATCCCGACGCCAGCCGCCGGGCGTTCTCACAACGCCTGTGCGAACACTGGGACTGGCGTCAGCCCAATGGTGCGCTGCGCGACATGGTCTGCCGCAGCCTGCTGCTCGTCCTGCACCGGGCCGAGCACATCTGCCTGCCAGAAGTCCGCCACCGCCCGCCGAACAACGCCATTGTCCGCCGCCGGCCGCCGCCGGTGACGGTGGACCGCTCGCCGCTGGAAGCGCGTCTCGACGCGTTGCGCCCCATCGAACTGATCACCGTTCGCCGCACGCCGCTGGAAGGACTCTTCGATCACCTGATCGCCGAGGCGCATTACCTCGGCCCGATGCAGGGCGTCGGCGAACAGCTCAAGTACCTGGCCTTCAGCCAAGGGCGGCCGCTCGCCTGTCTGGGCTTCACCTCGGCGCCGCGCCACCTCGCTCCGCGTGACCGCTTCATCGGCTGGTCGCCGGCCGTGCGCCGGGCGCATGTGCACGAGATCGCCTACCAGAGCCGCTTCCTCGTGGTGCCCTGGGTGCGGGTTCCGCATCTGGCCTCGCATCTCCTCGGCCGAGTCGCGCGGCGGATTGGCGCCGACTGGCAGACGCTCTATGGCCATCCGGTGCATTATCTGGAGAGCTTCGTCGATCCCGAGCGCTATGCGGGGACCTGTTACCGGGCCGCCAACTGGCAGGAACTGGGCCTGACCACCGGTCGCGGCAAGGACGACCTGAGCCATCGCCCGAACCGCTCCCGCAAGCAAGTCCTTGGTTACCCGCTGCACGCGGACTTCCGTCGCCGCCTCGGGGGGCTGGCATGAGCCGGCGCCGGCAGAAGCCGCCCCGGCGGATCCAGATCCCGATTCAGGAGCTCAACGCCATTGTCGAGCGCACCCGCGACGGCGCGTTGCCCGAGGCCGAGCAGGCCACCCTCAAGGCCGCGGTGGACACCCTCGCGCGGGTGACCGCCGAGCTTGAGTCGACGCAGACCACGCTGGCACGGGTGCAGCGGATTGTCTTCGGCTCGCCGAGCGAGCGCACGGCCGCGGTTCTCGGGGAAGAGAAGACGGGCGAGCGTCCGCCGGCTGCGGCCGGCGAAACGGACTCCGGTGGTGCGCCGACAGGCACGGCCGATCCGGACCCGCGGCGCGAGAAGAAGAAGCGCCCCGGGCACGGTCGCAACGGGGCCGAGGACTATCCCCGCGCGCCGCGCATCGCGGTTGCCCATGCGCGCTTGAAGCACGGCGATCCCTGCCCCGAGTCGGGTTGTGAGGGCCGCTTGTACGGGCAACGACGCGAGCCGGCGCTGCTGGTTCGCGTGACCGGGGTGGCGCCCCTGGCGGCGCAGGTCTATGAACTGGAACGGCTGCGTTGCGGACTCTGTGGCACGGTGTTCACTGCCGAGCCACCGGCAGGGGTCGGCGAGGCGAAATACGACGAGACCGCCGCGGCGATGATCGCGCTCCTGAAGTACGGCTGCGGTTTGCCGTTCCACCGTATCCAGCGGCTCGAGAAGGCGCTGGCCATCCCGTTGCCGGCGGCGACCCAGTGGGAGGTCGTGCAGCAAGCGGCGGCACGTCTGACGCCGGCCTTTGCGGAACTGGCCGAGCAGGCGGCCGAGGGGTCGGTGCTCTACAACGACGATACGACGATGCGCATCCTGAACTTTACCCAGGAGGCACGCACCGAGGCGCTGCCGCCGGGCGCCCGCGCGGATCGCACCGGGGTGTTCACTTCCGGGCTGGTCGCCGAGACGGCACATGGCCCGATCGCGTTGTTCAAGACCGGGCCCTGCCATGCCGGCGAACACCTCGCCGAGGTGCTCGACCGCCGTGAGGCGCCGGACCCGCCGATCCAGATGTCCGATGGTTTGTCTCGCAACAAGCCGGGCGATCATCCGACCCTGGCCGCTTCTTGTCTTCCGCATGCGCGACGCAAGTACGTCGACGTGGCCAATGCCTTTCCCGACGAAGTCGCCTTCGTCCTCAAGACGCTACGCGAGGTCTTCCGCACCGACCAGCAGGCGCGGCGGAAAGGTCTTTCGCCGCCGGATCGCCTGCTCCTGCACCAGCAGGAGAGCGCCCCGCGCATGAAGGCGCTCGAGGACTGGATGACCAGGCAGTTCGCGGAGCACCTCGTGGAGCCTCACTCGGGGCTCGGGCAGGCAATCTCGTACATGCAGAACCACTGGCAGAAGCTGACGCTCTTCCTGCGCGTGGCGGGCGCCCCGATTGACAACAATGTTTGTCATGCCGCGCGCGGCATGACAAACATTGTTGTCGATGGGGTAGATGCCGTTCTCCGCATACCGGGCGAAGGCCGACCAGCGCTTCAAACTGTAGTCGATGGCCTTGGCCAGGGCGCCACCGTTGGCCACCGATTGGCGCGTGTGCACCATCCACAGGTTCAGGATCTTGAGCAGCGGCTGACTGTGTGCCTGGCGCAGCAACGCTCGTACCTCCACCGTATTCCCCTTGGCCTGGGCCTCGATCGCATATAACTCACCGATTCGACGCAGCGCCTCCGCGGCGATGGGGCTGCCGTTGGCCTTATGAAGGTCGAAGAACTTGCGACGGGCATGCGCCATGCAGGCCAGTTCGAGCGCCTCGCCCCGAAACAGCCTCTTGTAACCGGCGAAGTCATCGACCATCAGGGCCCCTGTCCAGTCGCCCAGGAAATTCGCCGCGTGCACGCCGCCCCGGCCAGCCTGATAGTCGAAGATGACGATCGGCGGATCATTACCCAGCGAATTGCTGCGGTAGGCCCAGAGATAAGCGTGTTTTGTTTTCCCTTTCCCGGGGTCCAGTTGGCGAACCGGGGTCTCATCGGCATGCAGCATCAGGCCTTGGCGCAGCCAGTCGGCGAGGCGGTCGCCGAGCGGTTCGAGCGCGACGCCGATGCGACCTACCCAGTCGGCCAGCGTCGAACGAGCCAGCGACACCCCGGAACGAGCCGCCTGCTGTTCCAGACGATAGAGCGGCAGGTGGTCGGTGTACTTGCTGACCATGACCCAGGCCAGCAGGGCCGGTGTGGCCAGGCCGCCATCGATCACCGACGGTTCGGCCACTGCCGCTGTCACGGTTGCGCAGGGTCGGCAGGCGTATTTGGGGTAAATGTGGCGATCGACGAAGAACTCCGCGGGAACGATATTGAGCTTCTCGGTGACGTCTTCGCCGATCAGTACCAGCGCTTGGCCACATTCACCGCAGGTGCACACCTCAGGCTCGTGCCGGTGCTCGATACGTGGCAGGTGTGCGGGCAAGGGTTGACGGCCCGCGCGTTCGCGCTTGGGCTTCTCGGGTGGCGGCTGATGCGGCCCCATTTCGGTCGCTTCGCGCTCTTCGGCCAAGCGCGCTTCGCAGGCGGCCAGATCCGCAGCCAGGGTTTCATCGAAGAGATCGCGTTCAGCAACGCCGAAGGCTTCGCTCTTGACGCCGAATTTCATCCGCCGCAAATACGCCAGTTCGAGGGTGAGCTTCTCGATTTTGACGTCGCGCCAGTGAATCGCGGTGGCGCTGGTGCGTGCTTCTTCGAGCAAGCCACCGACCCGCTTCTCCATCCACGCCAGCAGTTCTGGCGAGGGGTCAAAAGCGGCAAGTTCGGTGGCGAAGTCCATGACGGATTATACCAAACGGATGGCTATGAACGTAGGCAAGTAACCGTTTTTGCATGACTTTTTTCGGAAACCTGCGGGCTGCTAGACCTGCCAATGCGCCGGTGCGGGAGCCTCGCGACGCTGCCAGTCGACACCGGCGATCAGCCACTGCCATTGTCCCGGCGTCAGGGCACATACCCGGTCGCCAGCCTGGGGCCAGGTGAAGCTTCCCCGATGCAGCCGCCGTTGCGATAGCCAGACGCCGGTGCCGTCCCAGACCAGTAGTTTGAGACGGCTGCGCTTGCGATTGGTAAACGCATAGGCGGTGCCATCACACGGGGAGCGCCCGAGGCTGGCCTGGATGCGGGCGGAAAGGCCATCGATGCCCAGACGCATGTCCACCGGTTCAATCGCCAGCCAGATACCTGCCGACGGCGGGGTGAGCGGCGTGGGTGCGATCATGAGCGTCCTCCGCAAAGCTCTGCCAGCCAAACGGCGGGAGGCAGACCCGCAAATTCAAGGCGCCAGCCGTTGGCGATGGTGAGCGACAGGCTCGGCAGCGAAGCCGCCACCTCCGGAACCCGTACCGCGGGAATCAGTGTCAGCGAAGCGCTTCCTTCCTGCGCGTTTGTCCCTCTTGCCAGGCGCAGGTGCCAGTAACTCAGCGAATGGTTCTTTAGCCCGTGCCGGTCACAGTACGCTCTCTGCGTCTCCCCGCTCGCGCGCCAGGCGCCCACATGCCGTTCCCAGTACCTTTCCCGCTCTGCATCTTTGTCCATTTTTGCCTCCCCTCGAAAACATTGAGGTTGAAGCAGATCGACGTCGAATTACAGATGGGCGGGCTGGACGCTTACGCTTCTTTGCCCGGTCAAGCCACTCGACAAGTCGGCCAACGCCGATGGCCAGCGCCGGCGCCTGACGCCGGTGAGTACCGATCTGTCGCCGCTACCGTCGTCGGGCCTGGCGCCCTTGCTCCGCCAGTTGCTCGCTGACTACGCCGCCACCGGCCTGCCGCCCGCGTACTTGCCACCCCTCGACCAGGACCCCGCATGAACCAGAAACTCCTTGCCCTGTATGGGCTGAAGTGGAATCCCTTCTCCCCGGATTTGCCTACGGAGGCGATCTACGTGCCGCCCCGGATCGAGAATTTCTGTTGGCGGATCGAGCAGGCCCAGATCCGCGAGGGGGGCTTTGCAATGATCCATGGCGACCCGGGTACCGGCAAGAGCGTTGCTTTGCGCCTCCTGGCGGAGCGTCTCGCGCGCTTGCCCGATATCACGGTGGGCGCGATCAATCACCCGCAGAGCAACCTCGCCGACTTCTATCGCGAAATGGGCGATATCTTTGCCGTGCCCTTGCGCCCGCATAACCGCTGGGGCGGCTTCAAGGCCTTGCGGGAAGTGTGGTTCGCGCATCTGGAGACGACGCGAAGACGCGCGGTACTGCTGGTCGATGAGGCGCAGGAGATGAGTCCGCCGGTGCTTTGCGAGCTTCGTCTTCTGGCCAGTGCGCGATTCGATTCGCAGCCGCTCTTGTGTGTGGTGCTGGCGGGCGATGCGCGCCTGATCGAGAAGCTGCGGCGCGAGGAACTGATCCCGCTGGGCTCGCGTATTCGCACCCGGCTCGCCACCGAACACGCCAGCAGGGAGGAGTTGCTCGCCTGCCTGAACCATCTGCTTGCCGGCGCCGGTAACGCCAGTCTGATGACCCCGATGCTGCAGCAGACGCTGTGCGATCATGCCGCCGGCAATTACCGCATTCTGACGACGCTCGCCGCCGAACTGCTCGCCGCCGCGGCGCAGCGTGATCTTCCCCAACTCGACGAGAAGCTCTATCTGCAGGTCTTCGCCCAACCCGAGAGGCCGGCGCCACGGCGTGCGGTGGCGGGTCGCTGATTTCGAGACGGACGACGTCCTTCGGCACTTCGAATCCCTCGATGGCGCGCCGATCGCTCAATTCGTGGGTGTTGATAAATCCCTCGAACTGTGGCCGGAAGGGGGTCACGGGGACCGTGGAATAAATGCGGCACGTTTCATCGCCGCGTTTATGCCGCGAAAGCCCCTTGACGCCCTGGAGGGCGCCAACGCTCACGGCAGTTGTCGGGGATAGGTTTTACATTCCCGACGGCTGCCTCACGGCGAGTGCGGGGCCTGGGGCAGAGCCCCAGGATCTGGTCGCCTGCGCCGCTCTTGCCCGACTCCCGTCCATGATCGGGCAGCACTTGATGCGTGGCGCCTATCCGCCGCAACCATCACCGTACGTGAACATCGGAACATCAAATCGGCTGACCGCACTCAGACAAGGGTACAAGGTGGTCTTCCTTCATCTTCATGCCAACCAGGCCCCGGGCACGATCGCGCTCACCCGGTACAATCCAGGTTGCCCTTTCAAGGTCGATCTCCTCCCAGCGCGCAGCGCAGTTCCCCGGGTCGGAGGAATGTGAGCAGCGATAGGCGGACTGCCAGTTTTACTGGCTTGGAAATTCGCGCTGCATCCAACCTGATGAAGAACTCCGGCAGTTCGCGAGAGTGCAGAGAGGGGCGGTGCTCAGCCTTGGCCGTTTTCAGCGCCTTCTCCAGGCCAGTGACCGGATTTACGTCCTCGCGCAATCCCTCGGCGATAGCGAAGGTGAAAACATCGGCGACGCGCTGTCGAATTCGTTTAAGGGTTTCCAGCGCTCCGCGTGCTTCGACTTTGCGAAGTACCATCAGCACTTCCGGCGGCTTGATGTCGTTGATTGGCCGGTTGCCGAGGGTCGGAAACACGTCGGCTTCGAGTGACCGGATAACCTTCCTTGCGAAGGCCGGTACGAGCGCAGTCTGTTGCTTGGCAAACCACCGGCGCGCCACGGCTTCAAATGTGTTGGCACCGGCCTTGCGCCGATCGCCCGGATCAATGCCATGTGCCAGCAGCTTACGTGCGTCGTCGCTGAGGGCTCGTGCTTCCTTGAGAGTGATATCGGGGTATCTTCCCAGCGACAGGAGCTTCTCTTTGCCTGCGTAGCAATACTTAAATCGCCACAGTTTGCCGCCGGCAGGCGTTACGAAAAGGAACAAACCGCGGCCGTCAAAGAGCTTTGTCGGACGCTCTGTCGATTTGGCGGATCGAACTGCAGCATCTGAAAGGGCCATCATACCCCACCGTCCGTGGAAGCTACCCCAAATAATACCCCGCAGATGGGCGGATAGCAACGGATTTTGGTAGCTAACCCTGGATGGTAAAACGCACCTTTGTCATTGAATAAATGGACGTTTCTGGACTTTGGCGGACTGCTCTGGAAGCGCTGGTAGTCCCCTCGACAGGAATCGAACCTGTATCCCACGCTTAGGAGGCGCGTGCACTATCCATTGTGCTACGAGGAGAGGGGCGGCTATTGTAGCCGCTGCCTTTGATTTCGCCAATTCGACTGCGGATGCGCGAGCCCCGGCGCTTCATGGTGCGCGACCCGTGTGCGCCGCCGCGGCCCGATTCGGACCTGCCCGGGCACGCATCGGAGTAAAATCGCGCGCTCTTGCCGTGCGCTTCCGATGGTCCCTGAGTTCTCGGCTCCGGCCAGCGCGCGTTTTTTTGCTGCGCAGCCCCCCCACAGGAAACCTATCCGCCCTCATGCCGTACCTGATCCTCTCCGACGCCTCGCTTGCCTTCGGCCACGTGCCGCTTCTCGATCACGCCGAATTCCAGCTCGACCCTGGCGAACGGGTTGCGCTGATCGGTCGCAACGGCACCGGCAAGTCCTCGCTGCTCTGCGCGCTGGCGGGCACCGGCGCGCTTGACGACGGGACGGTGTGGCGGCAGTCGGGTCTGCGTGTCGGTTACGTTCCGCAGGAACCACCGTTCGATGCAGCGTTGACGGTTTTCGAGGCGGTGGTTGCCGGCATGGGTGATCTGTCGGCGCTGCTCGCCGAGTACCACGCGGTATCGCACGCACTGGGCGAGGCCGATGCCGATCACGAAGATCTGCTTGAGCGCATGCAGGTCCTGCAGACGGAGCTCGAATCACGCGATGCCTGGTCGTTCGAGGCGCAGGCCGAGCGCGTCATCCAGCGCTTTTCGCTCGACGCCGACGCGCTGGTGGGAACACTTTCCGGCGGCCAGAAGAAGCGCCTGGCGCTGGCCCAGGCGCTCGCCGTTTCGCCTGAGCTGTTGCTGCTCGACGAGCCGACCAACCACCTGGACATCGGCGCCATCGAGTGGCTGGAGGAAATGCTCGTCTCGTCGGGCGTGACGCTGGCCTTCATCACTCACGATCGCCGCTTTCTCGAGCGCGTGGCGACGCGTATCGTCGAACTCGACCGTGGCCGTCTGCTTTCCTGTCCGGGCAGCTTCAGCGAGTACCAGTTGCGCAAGGAAGCAATGCTGCACGACGAGGCGGTGAATAATGCCCGCTCGGACAAATTCCTGGCCCAGGAGGAAGTCTGGATTCGCCAGGGCATCAAGGCGCGGCGCACGCGCAACGAGGGACGTGTCCTGCGACTGGAACAGCTGCGTCGTGACCGGGCGGCGAGACGCGAGCGTCAGGGCAAGGTCGAGTTGGCGCTCGATGCAGGGGTGAAGAGCGGCAAGCTGGTGGCGGCGCTCGAGCACGTCAGCAAGAGCTACGGCGACAAGGCGGTGGTGCGCGATTTCTCCTGTCGCCTGCAGCGTGGCGACAAGATCGGCGTCATCGGCCCGAACGGCGCCGGAAAGACGACGCTGTTGCGCATGATTCTCGGCGAGCTGGCACCCGACCAGGGCAAGGTGTACCTGGGGACGAAGGTGGAGGTGGCCTATTTCGACCAGTTCCGCAGTGCGCTCGACGACGAGGCAACCCTGATCGACGTGATCTCGCCGGGCTCGGACTTCGTCGAGATCGGCAACCAGAGGAAGCACGTGATCAGCTACCTCGGCGATTTCCTCTTTGCGCCACAGCGCGCGCGTTCGCTGGTCAGTTCGCTGTCCGGTGGCGAACGCAACCGCCTGCTGCTGGCGCGGCTTTTTGCGCGGCCGGCGAACGTTCTGGTGCTCGACGAGCCGACCAACGACCTCGACATCGAGACGCTGGAACTCCTCGAGGAGTTGCTGCAGGAGTACAGCGGCACGCTGTTTCTGGTCAGCCACGACCGGGCGTTCATCGACAACGTGGTGACCCAGACCATCGCCTCGGAAGGCGACGGTGTCTGGCGCGAGTACGCCGGTGGCTATCAGGACTGGGCCGACTATCAGGCGGCGTGGTTGCGTGACGAGGCGCTGGCGGCGAGCAGCGGCAAGCGCAGCGACGCGCGCGCGGCCGAGACCGTAGCCAACGCCAAGGCGGCTGCTCAAGAAAAACCGGGCGGCGGCAAGCTGTCGTGGAAGGAAGCGCGCGAGCTGAAGGAATTGCCGCAGCGGATCAGCGCGCTGGAAAACGAGCAGAAGGCAGTCGGCGAGCGTCTGGCCGACGCTGACCTCTACCGGGAGCAGCCCGACGAAGCGCAGCGGCTGGCCGCGCGGCTGAGCGAAATCGACGATCAGCTGCTGCACTTGCTCGAACGCTGGGAGGCGCTCGAAGGTTAGGGCTGGGCGGGTCGTCGAGAGGCTCAGCTCCGGCCCGCTTTCTTCAGCGCTTCGCGAATCTTCGGCAGTGCCGCCTGCGCCGCTTTTTCGCCTTCGAGGATGGCGTCGTGGCGCGCCTGAAACTCGGTCGAGCCGACGGCGCCGACTTGTGGACGAATTACCACGTCGGCCTCCCGGAGCTCGTAGCGGGCGAGGCTCTGGCCCATGATGGTGAAAGTCTGCATGAGAATGTCGAAGGTGCTGCGTACCGGCTGGTCACCGGGGCGCGCCGAAATGTCGACGGCGATGACCACGTCGGCGCCCATTTCGCGCGCCGCTCGCACCGGAATCAGGCTGCTCAGACCGCCATCGACGTATTCCCTGCCGTTGATGCGTACCGGCTGGAAGATTCCGGGGACGGTCGCCGAAGCACGTACCGCCATGCCCGTGTTGCCGGTGCGAAAGACGACGTTGTCGCCGTTGCGCAGGTCGGTGGCGACTGCCCCGAAAGGCTTGTTCAGGGCCTCCAGCGGACGCTGGCCGACGGCGTCATTGATGAACTGCTGCAAGGAATCTCCCTTCAGAACGCCGCGGTCGGGCAGTGACCAGTCGCTGATTTTCGTTTCGTCGAGGCGGTGTGCGAGCTTCTGCAGTTCGAAACCGCCATTGCCGGCAGCGTAGAGCGCGCCGACCACGGCGCCGGCGCTGGTGCCGACGACGATATCCGGCACAATACCCTGGCTTTCCAGGGCCTTGATCACGCCGACGTGGGCAAAGCCGCGCGCCGCACCGCCGCCAAGCGCCAGGGCCAGCTTGACCGGCTTGCCGATCTGCACAGCGGGCTTGCTCGCGCAGCCGCTGACGGCGAGCGTGGCAAGGGCAACAATAAGCAGCAGCTGACGCATGGTGTTCCTTTTTCGCGGGAGATCGGTTGTCGCCATCGATAGTGCCGGGTTTAGTCGCAGCGGGTGGGCGTTAGCGACGGCGCCATCCCGGTTCGCGCGCCGGGCTGCGCGAGTTCGAGCGGCAATGGTACGACTTCAGGGCCGATGCCGCCATCAGCGGCGCCTGAGAAAGACTTTCCTTGCTTCCTGCAGGCAATTGTTTACCATCGCGAATGGGCTCTGGATCCCGAGTCTCTTGAACCTGCAGTCTGAAAGTCGCGCCCCGGATCATTTCCTGACAGTCGGTCGATCACTCCCTGCTGGCCGCGTGTGTTGTGGTCAGGGCCTCTCGACTTCCTCGCGCTTTCAGATCAGACCATCAAGCCGCCACGCTTAGGCGTGGCGCCGCAATCACTGGAGAAACAAAATCATGGCCGTCGCGCCCGAAACCGCCATCATGGCGCTTTATTGTGACTTCGAGAACGTCGCCCTCGGTGTTCGCGATGCAAACTACGACAAGTTCGATATCAAGCCGGTCCTCGAACGCCTGTTGCTCAAGGGCAGTATCGTCGTCAAGAAAGCGTATTGCGACTGGGAGAGATACAAGGGATTCAAGGCCGCGATGCACGAGGCGAACTTCGAACTGATCGAGATTCCTCACCTGCGTCAATCGGGCAAGAATTCAGCCGATATTCGGCTGGTCGTCGATGCCCTCGACCTCTGTTATACCAAATCGCACGTCGACACCTTTGTGATAATCAGCGGCGACTCGGATTTTTCGCCGCTGGTTTCCAAGCTGCGCGAGAACGCCAAGTATGTAATTGGTGTTGGCGTCAAGCAGTCGACTTCGGATCTCCTGATCGCCAATTGCGACGAGTTCATTTTCTACGACGATCTGGTGCGCGAGATTCAGCGCTCGGCGCGGCGGGACTCGAAGGAAGCCCAGCCGGTGGTCCGGCGCTCGCCGGAGGAGGATGCGCAACGCAGGGCGGAACTCGAGGCGCGCCGCAGCAAGGCCGTCGAACTGGCCGTGGCGACCTTCGATGCCTTGATCGGCGAGCGTGGTGACAGCGGCAAGATCTGGGCGTCGATGCTCAAGGAGGCAATCAAGCGGCGCAAGCCCGATTTCAACGAGTCGTACTACGGTTTCCGGGTTTTTGGCAACCTGCTCGAAGAAGCGCAGAAGCGCGGGCTGCTGGTCATTGGTCGTGACGAAAAGTCGGGCACTTACGTCTATCGCAGCAACGGCGGTGACGCTGCCGCTGAAGCACCCGCCGAGATCGGCGTCGAGGGCTTGCCGCCGGCGTTGCCCGCAGTGCCCGCTGACGGTGCAACGATCGTCGATGAACAGGGCGAGCAGGCGGCTGGGCGGCGCAAGGGACAGGGCCGCCGAAAGGGTGGCGAGAAAGGCGTCAAGCGAGGCCGCGAGCAGAAGGCGGGCAAGGACGACGCGGCTGCCACGGATGACGGTGTGGAAAGTGCTGACCGTCAGGGTCGGGAAGACGCTGCTGCCAGCGCCGACTCCGTCGACGCGCCGGTGCTGCTCGCAGCGCCACAGGTGTCGGCGTCGGTGGAAGCCGCAGACGCGCGGCAATCGTCGCCAGCGCCCGAAACTTCTTTGTCGCCAGACGCCTCGGCGTCGCTACCACCGGTCGACGTGGCCAGCGCAGCCGGGAGTCCCCATGGGGACAGTGAGGGTCGCCAGCCGGCCGCAAAACCACGTGCTACGGGGCGCCGCCGGGCTGCTGCAAGAACGGTTGCCAGCGTTGCCGCGTCTGCTGAACCAGGTGCTCAACCTTCTCCCGAGCCGGCGTTGGAGTCGGAGTCGACTGTGGTCGTTGTGGAAACGGCCGCAGCCCCGGCCAACAGCGATCCGGCAGAGCTGGCGCCGGTCAAGAAGCCGGCGCCGCGGCCACGTCGGCCGCGCAAGCCCAAGGCTGCGCCGGAAACAGCGGGATGACCGGGCGGCGCGAGGCCGCCCGCCAGGCCGTGCGTGCCTTGACGATGCTGTGCAGGGGCGCGAACGGTCAACAATGCGCTCCCGACGAGCGCCTGAACGCAAAAAAGCCGCGACTCGGTCGCGGCTTTTTTTTTACCCTGCAGCAGATGAGACGCCGCTCAGCTCAGGCAGCTGCCTGCGTCGGAATCGTGCCGGCGGTGCGGACGATGCGGTTCTGGGTGTCCACGTAAATCAGTTTCGGCGCGTATTTGGCCAGCTCGACTTCGTTGTACACCGCGAAGCTGGCGATGATCAGGATATCGCCCGGCGCGGCACGGCGTGCGGCGGACCCATTCACCGAGATGACACCAGAGCCGCGCTCGGCACGCAGGCTGTAGGTCGTGAACCGCTCGCCGTTGTTGACGTTCCAGATGTCGATCTGTTCGTACTCACGGATATTCGCCGCATCCAGAAGGTCTTCGTCAATGGCGCAAGAACCTTCATAGTGGAGCTCGGCGTGTGTGGTGCTGACGCGGTGCAGCTTCGACTTCAGCATTGTCCTCTGCATGGAATCACCGGGTTTTGAGTTAAAGGGGGAAGGGCATTGTAGCGGCTAATCGCTGCCTGTCAACGGCCGTCTGGGGCATCGATTTCAAGATTGTCGATCAGTCGCGCAGGGCCCAGCCGGCTGGCTGCGAGGACCACCAGCGCTTGCTTCCCACCAGTATCGGGAAGCTGCAGGTCCGCCTGCCGACGCACGGCGACGTAGTCTGTTTTCCAGCCATGCCGGTCAAGTTCGCCGGAGGTTTCGCGTTCGAGCCGGGCGAAATCGGTTTCGCCGGCACGTATGGCCGCGCTGACGTGCTGCAGGAGGCGCTGCAAACGTGGCGCTTCGGCCCGCTCGGCGGCGGACAGGTAGCCGTTACGCGAGGAGAGCGCCAGACCGTCGGCGGCACGAACGGTCTCGCCACCGATGATCTCGATCGGCAAGGCCAGCTGGCGCGTCATGTTGCGCAGCACCATCAATTGCTGGTAGTCCTTTTTTCCGAACAGCGCCGCTTGCGGCTGAACGATGTTGAACAACTTAAGAACGACGGTCGCCACACCTCGGAAATGGCCGGGGCGGAACTCGCCGTCGAGCTGATTCTGGCTGGCTGGTGGCTCGACGTGGTATTGCTGTGGCTCGGGGTAGAGATCGCCCTCGGTGGGTGCAAAAAGGACGTCGACGCCGGCCGCGGCGAGCTGCTCGCAATCCTCCTTCAAGGTGCGCGGATAAAGGTCGAAGTCGTCACTGGGTCCGAACTGCAGGCGGTTGACGAAAATGCTGGCGACGACGGTGTCTCCGTGTGCGCGTGCCGCGGTCATCAACGCGATGTGGCCGGCGTGCAGGTTGCCCATGGTCGGAACAAAAACGACCCGGCCACGCTTCATCAGCGCCAGACGCAGCTCGGGGATCGGGGAGTGAATCTGCATATGCTCGGTGGACCTCGTGTGAAACTCGCCAGGAACGCCTCGCCTGGCGCGCGTTTTTCTGTCACTGCCGCGTGCGGCGACTGTTGCCAGCCGCCGCGCTGCCACGCGTACCGTCAGTAGCAGTGCTCGGGCCCCGGAAAGCTGCCGTTCTTGACCGCGGCAACGTAGGCGGCGATGGCCGCGGCGATGGACGTCTCGCCAGCCATGAAGTTCCTGACGAAGCGTGCCTTCTTGCCGGTCGAGATGTCGAGCATGTCGTGCAGGACCAGCACCTGCCCCGAGCATTCCCGGCTGGCACCGATGCCGATGGTCGGGATGGCAAGGCTGGAAGTGACTTCAGCCGCCAGCGCCTCGGGGATGGCTTCGAGAACGATCAGCGTTGCCCCGGCCTCCTGCTGGGCGAGCGCGTCGGCCAGCAGCCGGACGGCTCCGGAATTGTCTCTGCCCTGGACGCGATAGCCGCCGATCTGGTGTACCGACTGCGGGGTGAGCCCGACGTGGCCGCAGACCGGAATACCTCTGCTGCTCAGGAAGCGCGTCGTTTCGGCCATCTCGACGCCGCCTTCAATCTTGACCATCTGTGCGCCACTGGCAACCAGAGTGACGGCGTTGCGCAGCGCCCGCTGCGGGCTTTCCTGGAAGCTGCCGAAGGGCATGTCGGCGATGATCATCGGACGGTGGCTGCCGCGCACGACACAGGCCGTGTGGTAGGCGACGTCGGCCAGCGTCACCGCCAGCGTCGAATCACGGCCTTGCAGCACCATACCGAGCGAGTCGCCGATCAGCAGCACATCTACGTCGGCGGCGTCGCAGAGCTGCGCGAAGCTCGCGTCGTAACACGTGAGCATGGCGATTTTCTCGCCACTGGCACGCATTCTGGCGAGGTCGACGTGCGTGCGCCTGCGCGCCGCGACATGGGTGGACATGGGTTTACTCTCCCCGGTTGAAATACTCGCGGTGTCCACGCATCAACTCGATGCGCTTGACGAGTAGTTGAAAGTCGTCGTCTGAGTCGACGAAGTTGATGTTTTCCGAGTTCACGACCATCACCGGCGCCGCATCGTAATTGTGGAAAAAACGCATATAGCTTTCCGCGAGGACGGTCAGATACGAGTCACTGATCCGCCGCTCCATGTCCACACCGCGCTTGCGCACGCGGGCGATCAGCGTTTCCGGCTTGGCCTGCAGGTAGATCACCAGATCGGGTGGCGTCGCCGTGGGTGACAGATGTTCGTAGATCTTGCGGTACAGCCCGTAGTCGTCTTCATTGAGTGTCAGCAGTGCAAACAGCGGATCTTTCTCGAGCAGGTAGTCCGCAACCACTGGGCGCGTGAAGAAATCGGGTTGAGCCAGATCGCGCAGCTTGTCGAGGCGCTGGAACAGGAAGAAGAGCTGCGTTTGCAGGGCAAAGCGCTGCTGGTCCTGGTAAAAGCGGCTCAGGAAGGGGTTCAGCTCGGGTTGCTCGAGCAGCAGTTGTGCGTCGATATGCGCACCGAGGCGTCGCGCAAGACTGGTCTTGCCGGCGCCGATGGGGCCCTCGACCACGATGTGGCGGGCTGCGGTGAGGGTATTGCGTGCAGACATGAAAAGACGGCAAATGCTGCCGGGTCAGTGTTTCGGGAAAAGGGTATCGGGGTTCGCTTCGCCGTCCTGGGCCAGTCGCTCGAGGCCCAGAAGCACAGCCATGTTGGCGGTTTCCATTTGTTCGATGGCGTCCACTCCGCGCGCGAAGTCGCCGGTACGACGGGCCTCGACGGCTGCCAGGCCATGCCGGTGAACGTCCAGGTGCCGGGTTTCGATTGCCCGGTAACCGTCAAGTCGAGTGCAGTGGCGTTTTCCGTCGCCCGCATAATACCATTGGCCCAGACGGCAGCCAGTATGCGAGGCGAAGTCTTCGACGTGCCTTGTCCGGTCGGCGAGCTTGCGCACTTCGTCGGCAACGACGGCGAACCCGCGACCGGCTTCACCCGCGCGGGTGGCCTCGATGGCCGCGTTGAGCGCCAGGAATAGCCGCTGCCTTTCCTGACCACGCTTCTCCGTGGCCTCGGAAGCCTGCAGACACCCGGCGCGCGCGTTCTGCGCCGACGCCGTTTGCCCGCGCAGCGCTTCATTCTGCTTCTCGAGCTCGCCTCGGCGCGCGTCAAGGCTGCCGACTTTCTCCCGGCTTCCGAAAATCATCTCGTCCTCCCGTCAACCGTGGCCGATGGTCGTGGCTGCGTGGTGAAAAAAGCCAGGCAAGTCAAACGGCGTCTAGGATACACAGAGCGGCGGCGCCTTGGTCACGTTTACCCGTCCGCCGTACGGAAAAAAACACGAACGAAGGCCGCCTTTTCCCCAATCGCTGCACGCGGCCGCTTGCCTGCATCGGGCAAGCGGGAAACGGCCGTCTGGAGGCCATTCAGCATTCAGCGTCCCCTGACCACGAAAGGCTCGGCCAGTGCCGCGCGTACGGAATCATCGAGGTTCGTCGCCTGCTGGAAATTGGCGTCCCAGAGGTCGGCGTTGCTGAAGTCGGCAGAGTCCAGATTGGCACCTCTGAACAGCGCATGGCGCAAGGTTGCGCCGGCGAGGCGGGTGCCCTTGAGCGTGCTGTTGGTGAGATCGGCATTGTCCATGGCGGCGCCGGTCAGGTCGGCGCCGGAGAGGTCGGTGCCGACCAGTCGCGCATCCGAAAAGACACCACGCAAGGCGTTGCAGTTGCGGATCGAGCCGCCGCTGAGGTCGATCCCTTCCATCAGGACGTCCTTGAGATACGCCCCCGAGAAATCGGCACCCGGGGCCTTGGCGTTGATCAGGTTGGCGCCGAACAGATTGGCGCGCTGCAGATTGCCGTTGCTCAAGTTGGCGTCGTCGAAAGTGGCGTGAAAAAGGTCCGCCTCGCGAAAGTCGGCCGCCGCCAGGTTGGCAGCAGTGAAGTTGGCCCACTTGGCGTTGCTGCCGCGAAAATCGGTGTCGCGCAGATCGGCCTGGCGAAAGTCCGTGCTTTCCATTCGCGCGCCCGCCAGGCGTGCACCGCGCAGGTTCCTGCCGACCAGTTTCTGACGCGAAAAATCGCACTGCGAGAGATCGGTCGCCGCTTGCGGATCCGCGCAGTTGCCGGCGGGCAAGGCGTCCGCCAGGCCATCGGGGGCTGCACTGGCGAGAGCGAGCACGGCGAGCGCCGAGAATGCCGAGAGCAGCTTCATCGGCGACTCAGCACGGCTCCGCGCTGCAGCCCATGCTCTCGCCCAGGCGCACGGCGCCGGCCGGCGCCCAGGCCGGATTGAAGCAAAGCAGGTCTTTGGGGAAGAGCATGACCACCGTTGAGCCGAGCAGGAAGCGTCCCATTTCCTCTCCTTTGCCGAGCACGATCTGCTGCCCCGCGTAAGACCATTCGCGGATCTTCCCGCTGCGCGGTGGGTTGACCCGACCATGCCAGACGGTGGCCATGCTGCCGACAATGGTGGCGCCGACGAGGACCAGAACGAAGCTGCCGAAGTCGCTTTCGAAAACGCAGACCACGCGTTCGTTGCGCGCGAACAGGCCGGGTACGCCGCGGGCGGTCGCCGGATTGACCGAGAACAGTTCGCCGGGGACGTGGATCATTCGCGTCAGTCGCCCGCCGACCGGCATGTGGATGCGGTGATAGTCGCGTGGGCTGAGGTAGAGCGTCGCAAAAGCGCCATCGGTGAAGCCGGCTGCCAGTTTGGCATCGCCGCCGACCAGCGCCGTCGTCGAGTAGTGGTGGCCCTTGGCCTGAAAAATCTGCTCGCCTTCGATGCGCCCAAACTGGCTGATCGCGCCGTCGACCGGACAGAGAAAGTCGGCCTTGGCGAGCGGCCGCGCATCGGCACGCAGAGCACGCGTAAAGAAATCGTTGAAGCTCTTGTAGCTGCTGGGGTCGGCATCGGCGGCCTCGCTCAGGTCGACGCGGTAACGCTTGACAAACCAGCGGATGACCTGGGTGGTAAGCTCGCCCGCCTGCGCGCCGGCGAAGCTGCCGGCGAGGGTGGTGAGGGCCTGCTTGGGCAGGAGGTATTGGGCCAGTACGGCAAGACGGTCGGACACGGGTGCGCCAGCGAGATGAACAAGCCGCGATTATAGCCGCTGGGAATGGCGACAGCGGTGCCCAGTCGATCGGCACGACAGGCCGCCGGCGAGCATGCAGCACTTAGCGTAGCGAGGCGTTGATCTTCTCGAGCACGGCCGAGCCGGGGCACAGTTCGGTGGCGCTGAGTGTGTTCAGGGGCTGCTCAACGCTGTTCATCTGCTCGTGCAGATCGCAGGCGTCGTGGTCGACGTAGAGCAGCCCGGTGACCACTTCGCCGCGCGCGGCGTGCTCCTGCACGTAGGCCATCGCGCGTACCCGGTCACCCGGGTCGTACTCGGCATGCAGCTTGCGCAGGCGCAGGATCGAGCCGTCGTGCTGGCGGACATCGATGACCTCGCCTTCGCCGTACTCGGTGGTGATCTCGTCGCGCTGCGGGAAGAAATCGAGGCGGTTGACCGCTTCGTTGTGCTCACGCACGTAGTCGTAACTCTTGGTGCTGCCGGAGTGGTTGTTGAAGGCGACGCAGGGAGAGACGACGTCGATCACCGCCGCGCCGGGATGGGCGATCGCTGCCCGGATCAGCGGCACCAGTTGCGCCTTGTCGCCTGAGAAGCTGCGCCCGATGAAGGTTGCGCCCATCACCAGCGCCAGGCTGGCGAGGTCGATCGGCGTGTCGTTGTTGGCCTGGCCGCGCTTGGACTTCGAGCCCTTGTCGGCGGTCGCCGAGAACTGGCCCTTGGTCAGCCCGTAGACGCCGTTGTTCTCGACGATGTAGGTCATGTTGACGCCGCGGCGAAGGACGTGCGCGAACTGGCCCAGGCCGATCGACGCCGAGTCGCCGTCCCCGGAAACGCCGAGGTAGATCAGTTCGCGGTTGGCCAGGTTGGCGCCGGTGAGCACCGACGGCATGCGTCCGTGCACGGTGTTGAAGCCATGCGAATTGCCGAGAAAGTAGTCCGGTGTTTTCGATGAGCAGCCGATTCCCGAGAGCTTGGCGACGCGGTGCGGCTCGATATCGAGTTCCCAGCAGGCCTGGATGATCGCCGCCGAGATCGAGTCGTGGCCGCAACCGGCACAGAGGGTCGATATCTTGCCTTCGTAGTCGCGGCGCGTGTAACCGACGCGGTTCTTGGCCAGGGTGGGATGGTGAAGTCTGGGTTTGGCGAGGTAGGTCATGTCAGGCCACTCTGTCTTCTTTGAAGGAATGCACGTTCAGGCGTGCGACGCGGTCGGCGATTTCCTGCGTAATGAAGCGCGCGGTGATCGGTGTTCCGTCGTAATGAACGACCGTCACCAGGCTCGCCGGACGTACCCCGGCCTCGTTGATCAGCAGGGTGGTCAGCTGTCCGTCCAGGTTCTGCTCGAAAACGAAGACCTTGCTGTGCGCCGCGACGAAGTCGACGATCTCGTTCTGGAACGGGAAAGCGCGTATGCGCAGGGCATTGAGATAGATGCCGTGTTCAGCCAGCGCGTCGAGCGCTTCGTGCATCGCCGGACTGGTCGAGCCGTAGAAGAGGACGGCGAAGCGTGCCGGGTACCTGGCGGCGGTGAGCACCGGCAGCGGCACCAGCGACTTGGCGGTTTCGAACTTGCGCAGCAGGCGCTGCATGTTGTCGACGTAGTCCGGGCCCGCTTCGGAGTAGCCGGCGTAAGCGTTCTTGGTCGTTCCGCGCGTGAAATAGCCGCCTTTGGTCGGGTGCGTTCCCGGATACGTGCGGTAGGTGATGCCGTCGCCGTCGACGTCCAGGTAGCGGCCGAATTCGCTGCCGGCGTCGAGTGCCTCGCGGGTCATAACCTTGCCGCGGTCGTATTCGACGCTGTCGTCCCAGGCGAACGGGCGGCACAGCCGCTGGTTCATGCCGATGTCCAGGTCGCTCATGACGAAGACCGGTGTCTGCAGGCGCTCGGCGAGGTCGAGCGCCTGCGCCGACATCTCGAAGCACTCGTAGGGATCTTCCGGAAAAAGCAGCACGTGCCGGGTGTCGCCGTGCGAGGCGTAGGCACAGGCAAGGATGTCGGATTGCTGGGTGCGCGTCGGCATCCCGGTCGAGGGTCCGCCACGCTGCACATTGATCAGTACGGCCGGGATCTCGGCGAAGTAGGCAAGGCCGATGAACTCGGACATCAGCGAGATGCCCGGTCCTGAAGTCGCGGTAAAGGCACGTGCGCCGTTCCAGCCGGCGCCGACGACCATGCCGATCGACGCCAGTTCGTCCTCGGCCTGCACCACTGCGCAGCGCTGCTTTCCGGTCTGCGGGTCGGCGCGCAACTTCTGCGTGAAGCGAATGAAGGCTTCGGCGACCGACGATGACGGGGTGATCGGGTACCAGGCGCAGACCGTCGCGCCGCCATAGACACAGCCCAGCGCCGCGGCAGTGTTGCCATCGACGAAGATGTGGTCGCCGACCTTGTCGCGGCGTTCGACCTTGAGCCCGATTGGCTTGAGGTGTTCGCGCGCGTAGTCGCGGCCGACGTTGAGCGCCTGGATGTTGGAATCGAGCAGCTTCTCCTTGCCCTTGAACTGCTGCCCGAAAAGTTTCTCGATTTCGCCCGTCTCGATGTCCAGCAGGTGCGCCAGGGCGCCGACGTAGAGGATGTTCCTGAACAGCTGTCGCTGGCGCGGGTCGCTGTACGTGTTGTTGCACAGTTCGGTGAGCGGCATGCCGATGACGTGGATGTCGTCGCGCGACCGCGAGCGGGGCAGCGGCCGCGAACTGTCGTAGAACAGGTAGCCGCCCATCTCGATCTCGCGGACATCCTGGTCCCAGGTCTGCGGGTTCATGGCCACCATCATATCGACGCCACCGCGCCGGCCGAGGTAGCCGCGCTCGGTGACCCGTACTTCGAACCAGGTCGGCAGCCCCTGGATGTTCGACGGGAAAATGTTGCGCGGCGAAACCGGCACTCCCATGCGCAGGATGGCACGCGCGACAAGTTCGTTCGCCGACGCCGATCCCGAGCCATTGATGTTGGCAAACTTGATGACGAAATCATTGACCGCTTCGATCTTCTGCATTTTCGTTCCTCAGGCGGTTTGCTGGTCGGGAGCCGGCACTGGCTTTTGCCTTGCCCTTGGCTTTTTCTCGGGTGAAGGTGTGCCCGGGGGCTCGGGCAAAGGCGGGGGAGAGCCTGTATTGCGGCAACCGGGTCCGGCGTAGGTGCTTGCGAAGAGGAATTTCTGCATGTCCCAGGCGCCGGTCGGACAGCGTTCGGCACAGAGTCCGCAGTGCAGGCAGACATCCTCGTCCTTGACCATCACCCGCCCGGTCTTCAGCGCATCCGACACATAGAGATCCTGGCTGGCATCCAGTGCTGGCGCGCTCAGCCGCTGGCGCAGGTCTTCCTCGTCACCGTTGAGGGTGAAGGAGATGCTGTCCATGGGGCAGATGTCCATGCACGCGTCGCATTCGATGCACAGCTTGGGTGCAAAGACCGTCTGCACGTCGCAGTTCAGGCAGCGCTGCGCTTCCTGGAAAGCCAGCTGCGGATCGAAGCCCAGCTCGACTTCGATCTTGATGTTCTTCAACGCGGCGCTCAGGTCGCGCAGCGGCACGCGCAGGCGCCGATCGGCCGAGATGGCGTTGTCGTACATCCACTGATGGATGCCCATCTTCTGCGAGACCAGTGAAGTCTGCGGTGCGGGCCGCTCGGCAAGGTCCTCGCCGTTGAGCATGCGGTCGATGGAGACCGCCGCCTGGTGGCCGTGGGCAACCGCCCAGATGATGTTTTTCGGCCCGAAGGCAGCGTCACCGCCGAAGAAGACGTTGGGCACTGTCGATTGCATGGTCTCCTCATTGACCTTGGGTAGGCCCCACTTGTCGAATTCGATGCCGATGTCGCGCTCGATCCACGGGAAGGAATTGTCCTGGCCAACGGCGACCAGCACCTCGTCACAATCGAAATGAGCGTCGGGTTCGCCGGTCGGTACCAGGCTGCGGCGGCCCTTGTCGTCGAATTCCACACGCACCTTCTCGAAGGTGGCGCCGGTGAGCCGTCCGCCGATGTGCGTGAAGGCCTTGGGGACCAGGTTGTTGAGGATCGGGATGCCTTCGTGCATCGCGTCCTCCTTTTCCCACGGACTGGCCTTCATCTGCTCGAAGCCGGAGCGGACGATGACCTTGACGTCCTCGCCGCCAAGCCGGCGCGACGAGCGGCAGCAGTCCATCGCAGTGTTGCCGCCGCCGAGGACGATCACCCGCTTGCCGATCGAAGTGGTGTGCCCGAAAGCGACACTGGCCAGCCAGTCGATACCCAGGTGGATAGACTTCGCTGCTTCCTTGCGTCCGGGGATGTCGAGGTCGTGGCCACGGGGCGCGCCGGAACCGACGAAAATCGCGTCGTAGCCTTCTCCGAGCAGGTCCTTCAGCGAACTGACGTACTGGCCGCCGCGCAGCTCGACGCCGAGGTCGAGGACGTAACCGGTTTCCTCGTCGATGACTTCTTCAGGCAGGCGGAACTTCGGGATCTGCGTGCGCATCATGCCGCCGGCGAGAGCGTCGCCGTCGTAGATCACCACCTCGTAGCCGAGCGGCGCCAGGTCACGCGCCACCGTCAGTGACGCCGGCCCGGCGCCGACGCAGGCGATGCGCCGGCCGTTCTTCTGCGCCGCTGGCGGCGGCAGGAGGTGGCGGATATCCTCCTTGTAGTCGGCGGCGACGCGCTTCAGACGGCAGATCGCGACCGGCGCCTTGCGCTCGCCGTGGCCGTCCGGTGTTTCGTCCTCGACGCGGCCGCGGCGGCACGCGGGTTCGCAGGGGCGGTCACAGGTTCGCCCGAGGATTCCCGGAAAGACGTTCGATACCCAGTTGACCATGTAGGCCTCGCTGTAGCGACCGGCAGCGATCAGGCGAATGTATTCGGGAACAGGGGTGTGGGCCGGGCATGCCCACTGGCAATCGACGACTTTGTGGAAATAGTCGGGGACGCTGATATCGGTCGGTTTCAAGACGAGCGACTCCTTTCTTCGGCAGCAGTCCGGGGTCGCGGTTGCCGGCCCCAAAAAAGAACGTTCATACTAGCGCGCCGGTGGGGGCCTGAAAAGGGTTATTTTTCAGTGTGATGTCATCGGAAGCTCGTGCCGCGACGCGGCTGCCTTGCCCCCTTTGCCGGGTGATCACTGTAAGATGCCCGGAACGAGGTTACAGGAGTTCTGATCATGATCCGGATGATGGCTTTCGCGTTTTCTTCCTTGCTGCTCGCGTGTTCCGCCCACGCTGAAGTGTTCGACATCGACAACGCCGAGCTGGCGCGCCTCATGGCTGCAGGGGTGCCGGTGATCGACATCCGTACTGCTGGCGAATGGCAGCAAAGTGGCGTCGTCGCGGGCAGCAAATTGATTACCTACGTTGATGAGCAGGGCCGCGTAGATGCGCCGGCCTGGCTGGCAAAGGTGCAGGGCGTAGCCAAACCCGACCAGCCGGTGATAGTCATTTGCCGTAGCGGCAACCGCACGCGGGCAGCAAGCCAGCTTCTCTCGCAGCAGGCGGGCTACCAGCGGGTGTACAACGTCAAGGACGGGATGCGCGCCTGGGTGCAGGAAGGGCGGCCGGTGACCCCGTTGGCCAGTACCCTGGCCCAGTGCCCGGCCGGTTCTCGCTGCTGAGCGCGCGCAGCCTGGCGGCAGCGATCCCGATTGCGCGGCGATAGCGCGCGGCCAGAAGTTCGCGCTCGCCAGTGCGGCCCCCAGTGCCAGACCGGACCTGCCGCGTGAATGATGTCTGCGGGGGGAAACGATAGCCTGTGGTGACTTTGGCGTCGCCCGTCCGGCAGCCGCCGAGCCCGTGGCACTCGCGGAGCAGTGGCGGGCCGGCTGCGCAAGTCGTATCCATGCTGTTATAGTGGCGGCCGGTGTGGAGGGCGCCGCTGTCGGCGGGATGCCACGCCGCATTCAGCCAATTGCCAATTGAGAAGGGAGAAGATTCATGGCTCTAACGAGTTCTCGTAGCACGGCACGCCTGGTCGTCGCTTCCGCTGCAACTGCACTTCTGGCCGCTTGCTCGAATATGCAGATGGGGTCGCAAGACGCGAAGACCACGGCCACCGGGTCGGCCGGCGGGGCGAACGCCCAGAATGCCAACAGCCAGCTCGAAAGGTGCGATCGCTCGCTCGGCACGCTTGCCGTGGTCGAGGATACGCAGGCGCCGTGGTACGGCATCCTGACCGGCCAGTGGGGCCTGGGATCGACCACGCCGGTGCTCAAGCTGATGGTCCAGCAATCGAACTGTTTTGTCGTCGTCGAACGCGGCCGGGCGATGAACAACATGATGCAGGAGCGCGCTCTGGAAGACTCCGGGGAACTGCGCAAGGGCTCCAAGTTCCAGAAGGGGCAGATGGTTTCGGCCGACTATTCGATGAGTCCATCGATTACCTTCAGCAACAGCAATGCGGGCGGTGCGGGTGGCGCTCTTGGTGGCATGAGCGGCGCGCTCGGCGTGATCGGTGCGATTGCCGGCAGTGTGAACGTCAAGGAGGCGAGCACGCTGCTGACGCTGGTGGACAACCGCTCCGGTGTGCAGCTGGCGGCGGCGGAAGGCAGCGCGAGTAACATGGACTTCGGCGCCGTCGGCAGTCTTTTTGGCCGCGGCATGGGGGGGGCGGCCGGCGGTTACGCGAACACCGCGCAGGGCAAGGTGATCGTCGCCGCCTTTACGGACTCGTACAATAATCTGGTACGCGCGGTGCGCAGCTACAAGGCGCAAGAGGTCCAGGGTGGCCTTGGAACCGGCGGCAACCTGGGTGTTCAGGGGGCCGAAGCGGCACAGCCTCCCAAGAAGAAGAGCAAGAAGAACTACTGAGCACCGCGAGCAACGGAAAAGAGGCCGGCGTGTCCGGCCTCTGTCTTTTCCGAGAACGAAGGCCGCCTGCCGACGCCGCGTGCGCGGCGCGAAGGCTTCGCCCGCCGCCAGGATGCTGCTCCCTGGAGGGCACCCGGTCGCTTGGAATGCCCCCTTCAAGCTCGAAGCGGGATGGAGAATGGGCGATGGGAAGACTGCTGCTGGCACCGATGGAAGGCCTGGTCGACGACGTCCTGCGCGACGTGCTGACGCGCGTCGGTGGTTATGACCTGGCGGTCAGCGAGTTCGTCCGGGTCTCCGGCAATTTGCTGCCGCCGCGTGCCTTTCGGCGGCTTTGTCCCGAGCTTGACAACGGCAGCCGAACGCGTGCCGGAACGCCGTTGGTGGTGCAGCTTCTCGGCAGCGATCCCGGGTGCCTGGCCGAGAATGCGGCGCAGCTCGTCGAGCTTGCCCCGGCGGGGATCGATCTCAACTTCGGTTGTCCGGCACCAACGGTCAATCGCCACGGCGGCGGCGCGATGCTGCTTGCCGACCCCGAACAGCTCTTGCGCATTGTCGCGGCGGTGCGCCGCGTGGTGCCTCCGGAAATTCCATTCACCGCCAAGATGCGGCTCGGCGTGCGCGATACGGCGCGAACTCTCGACTGCGCGCGGGCGCTGGCAGCCGGCGGTATCGTCGCGCTGGTGGTGCATGCGCGCACCCGCGCCGACGGCTATCGACCGCCGGCGCATTGGGAATGGATCGAGCGCATCCGCGCGGTGGTGCCACAACCGGTGATCGCCAACGGCGAGGTATGGACGGTTGCCGATCACCTGCGCTGCTGCGCGGTGAGCGGCAGCGACGACGTGATGATCGGTCGCGGCGCAGTTGCCGATCCTTTTCTCGCGCGGCGTATTCGTGCGCAGGCGGCCGGCGAGGCGGTCGCCGCCGATCGCTCCGACGACTGGCGCCGCTTGCAGCCGCTGCTGGCGTCATACTGGCAGCAGGTCTGTGCCAAGGTCGTGGCCCGGCATGCGCCGGGACGGCTCAAGCTCTGGCTGGGCTCCTTGCGGCGCAACTTTGTCGAAGCCGAGGCTCTGTTCATGGCGGTCAGGGCACTGGCTGGCGTGGAAGAAATCAGCCGCGTGCTCGAGCTGCATGGTATCCCGGTGCAGCGGCCGCCGGGCTAGCCGCGCCAGAAGATGCAAGGCAACTCCCGCGTCCCGAGCAGCGCCCAGAGTGGCATCCACGAGCAGTTGGCGATGGTTCTCGCACGACACGCGAGCGCGCCTTTCCGCAAGCCCTATGCCGACTACAATCGCGTCGCCTTTGCCGCAAGTTTCGAGCGCTACCAGCGCCTCGCGCCGGGCGCCCCCCTGATCCTTGACGCCTGCTGCGGCGTCGGCGAGAGCAGCATTGCACTCGCCAGAGCGTTCCCGACGCACTACGTGATCGGCGTCGACCAGTCGGCCTTACGCCTGCAGCGCGGCCAGCAGAGCACGCAAACGCGGCGAGAGCAGGGAGGCGAACGGCGTGCCTGGCCAGCCAACCTCGATCTGGTTCGCGCCGATCTGGTCGACTACTGGCGCTTGCTGGCCGACGCTGGCCTGCGGCTCGATCGGCATTACCTGCTTTATCCCAACCCCTGGCCGAAGATCGGCCATCTGCGCCGCCGCTGGCATGGGCACCCGGTCTTTCCCGCGCTGCTTGCTCTCGGCGGCGTGCTCGAGTGCCGCAGTAACTGGCCGATCTATATCGCCGAGCACTGTCTGGCGGTGCAGCAGCTTACCGGCCGGGCGGCGGTTTGCCAGTCCTTCGTCCCGGAGCAGCCGATGACGCCCTTCGAGCGCAAGTATCTGGAGTCAGGGCATGGCCTGTTTCGTAGCGTCACCGATCTGACTTGAGAGCGGGCGCCGACCACCGTCTGCGGTCGCCGGCGCTGCGAGCGCGGGGCTGTTGTTCGGGAGCCCTACTTCACAGCAAGTCGTCTATCTTATATAATATATACCAATCAAGCGGGGCCGGCGGCAACGGATGTTTCTGCCGGCGGGGGCAGGAGCCTGCCCGCCGCGAGGTCGTTTGCCGCTGCGGCCTTGCAGTACAATTGCCGCTTTGCTGCCATCACTTTTGAGAAAGGACGTCGCCGTGCTGGAATCCTATCGTGCCCACGTCGCCGAGCGCGCTGCGCTTGGCATTCCACCCCTGCCGCTGACTGCGCAGCAGACCAAGGAGCTTGTCGAACTGCTGAAGAATCCGCCGCAGGGTGAAGAGGAGGCTCTGGTCGAGCTGCTGACCTACCGGGTTCCCGCGGGCGTCGATGATGCGGCCAAGGTCAAGGCCGAGTTCCTGGCCAAGGTCGCCAAGGGCGAGGAGAACTGCGCGCTGATCACGAAGGAAAAAGCGACCGAACTACTCGGCACCATGCTCGGCGGTTACAACGTCAAGCCTCTGACTGAGCTGCTTGGCGGCCCGACCGGCGCCATCGCCGCCGAAGCCCTCAAGAAGACGCTGCTGGTTTTCGACTTCTTCCACGACGTCAAGGAACTCGCCGACAAGGGCGACGCCAACGCCAAGTCGGTGCTGCAGAGCTGGGCCGACGGCGAGTGGTTCACCTCGCGTCCGGAAGTGCCCGCGTCGCAGAAACTGACCGTGTTCAAGGTCACCGGCGAAACCAACACCGACGACCTGTCGCCGGCACCCGACGCCTGGTCGCGTCCGGACATCCCGCTGCACGCGCTGGCGATGCTCAAGAACCCGCGTGCGGGAATCGAAGCCGATGTCGCCGGCGAGCGCGGCCCGATCAAGCAACTCGAAGCGCTGGCCGCGAAGGGCAACCTGATCGCCTACGTCGGCGACGTCGTCGGTACCGGTTCGTCGCGCAAGTCGGCGACCAACTCCGTGCTCTGGTTTACCGGCGAGGACATCCCCTTCGTTCCCAACAAGCGTTTCGGCGGTTTCTGCCTGGGTTCGAAGATCGCCCCGATCTTCTTCAACACCATGGAAGACGCCGGCGCACTGCCGATCGAACTCGACGTCGAGCAGATGGAAATGGGCGACGAGATCGAACTGCAGATCGATACCGCGACCACCAAGGTCACTGCGCTGAAGGACGGTGCCGTCATCGCCGAGTCGCAACTGAAAACGCCGGTGATCCTCGACGAAGTGCGTGCCGGCGGACGCATCCCGCTGATCATCGGCCGTGGCCTCACCACCCGGGCGCGCGAAGCGCTCGGCCTGCCGGTCTCGACGCTGTTCCGGGTGCCGCACAATCCTGCCGACCCGGGCAAGGGCTACACGCTGGCGCAGAAAATGGTCGGACGGGCCTGCGGCCTGCCGGAAGGCAAGGGCGTTTTGCCGGGTACCTATTGCGAACCACGCATGACCACCGTCGGCTCGCAGGACACCACCGGCCCGATGACCCGCGACGAGCTCAAGGATCTCGCCTGCCTCGGCTTCTCGGCCGACATGGTGATGCAGTCGTTCTGCCATACCGCCGCCTATCCGAAGCTGGTCGATGTGCGCACCCACCGCGAACTGCCGGCTTTCATCAGCACCCGTGGCGGCGTCTCGCTGCGTCCGGGCGACGGCATCATCCACTCCTGGCTGAACCGCCTGCTGCTGCCCGACACCGTCGGCACCGGCGGCGACTCGCATACCCGCTTCCCGATCGGCATCTCGTTCCCCGCCGGCTCCGGCCTGGTCGCCTTCGCCGCCGCCACCGGCGTGATGCCGCTGGACATGCCGGAATCGGTGCTGGTCCGCTTCAAGGGCAAGCTGCAGGACGGCGTGACCCTGCGTGACCTGGTCAACGCCATTCCCTACTACGCCATCAAGGCCGGCCTACTGACCGTCGAGAAGAAAGGCAAGAAGAACATCTTCTCGGGCCGCATCCTCGAAATCGAAGGCCTGCCGGATCTGAAGATCGAACAGGCGTTCGAGCTTTCCGACGCCGCTGCCGAGCGTTCCGCTGCCGCCTGCGCGATCCAGCTCGACAAGGCACCGATCATCGAGTACATGCGCTCGAATATCACGCTGATGAAGTGGATGATCGCCACCGGCTACGAAGACAAGCGCACGCTTGGCCGCCGCATCAAGGCCATGGAAGCGTGGATCGCCAAGCCCGAACTGCTCAAGGCCGACGCCGGCGCCGAGTACGCCGCGGTAATCGAGATCGACCTCGCCGACGTCAAGGAGCCGGTCGTCGCCTGCCCGAATGACCCGGACGACGCCAAGCTCCTCTCCGAAGTCGCCGGCGCCAAGATCGACGAGGTGTTCATCGGCTCGTGCATGACCAACATCGGCCACTTCCGTGCCGCCGGCAAGGTCCTCGAAGGCAAGACCGACATCCCGACCCGTCTGTGGGTTGCGCCGCCAACCAAGATGGACGCCGCGATCCTCAACGAGGAAGGCTACTACGCCATCCTCGGCAAGTCCGGCGCACGCATGGAAATGCCCGGCTGCTCGCTGTGCATGGGTAACCAGGCGCAGATCAAAAAGGGCAGCACGGCGATGTCCACCTCGACACGCAACTTCCCGAACCGCCTCGGCATCGACACCTTCGTCTATCTCGGCTCCGCCGAACTGGCCTCGATCTGCGCCCTGCTGGGCCGCATCCCGACCGTCGCCGAGTACATGGAGCAGGTGAAAGTGGTGAACGCCAAGGCCGCCGATGTCTATCGCTACATGAACTTTGACCAGATCAAGGAGTTCAGTGAAGTGGCGGATACCGTGACCGTCTGACGTTCGCAGTAAGCGACAGTGGAAAAAGCCCTCGCCGGCAAGCTGGCGGGGGCTTTTTTCGTGGCAGGTATGATTGCCGACGTGAGGAGATGCGTGGCAGTCGCTCTGAAGCCCAACGGGCGGGCTCGCCAATCCTCCGGGTAGTGTGGCTCGATCACCGCGAACAATTCCCCCCACGGCGGGACTGGATTTCGTCCGCTCCACACGTGTCCCCGCGTCGCCAAAACCGGGCCAGCATTCCGCAGCCACCGTGTCATTGCGAGGAGGCGCAGCCGACGCGGCAATCCAGAGGATTGGCTTTTCGCGTTGCCAATGCGGCGGAAAATGGTGAGAGGATGGAACTGGATTGCCGCGTCGGCTGCGCCTCCTCGCAATGACGGTGTGTGGGCGGTGGTTGCCCGGTTCTTTGCGACCGGGGCAGCGGCGCGAGAACCGGTGGAATTTCAGCAGCGACAAGGGTTTCTCGCGTGCACTTGTCGCCAGAAGAAATGGCCAACGAAGCGCGGGCAAGCTTGGCTGATTGCGTCGTGGAAAGCCTGGATGCCGCCGAGATAAGCCCACTCTGGTTACGTGAGGCGCGCCGCCGCTTCGATGACGTTCGTGCTGGTGACATAAATTCGCTTGCTGCCGACGAAGTGCTTTCCAGGGTGAGCAATGCCAGCGCTCGACGGGAGTCGAGTATCACCGGGACGCGCTGGCGGAGTTGCGTGAGGGCGCTGTCTATTACGAGAGCAGGAAGCGCGGACTCGGTGGACGCTTCATCGGCGCCGTCCAGTCTTCAGTCGCGCACATCGCTGTCACTCCGGCCGCGGGCCCCTTGCTCGCCCATTGTCGCTTATTTCTTGGCCGCAGATTCCTCGCTCAGGACTCCAAGCAACTGGCTTTGAAGTTCAAGCAAGGGACCCTGCACCGTATCCTAAACCAGCTCCAGATTGATGTCGAAGTAGCCGTGTGCCAGACGATTTCTCATGCCGCGCATGGCTCGCCACGGAACCTCCGGGTGTCGGTTTGCCCATTCCGGGTATTCCTTGGCAATCTGAGCGGCCGCCTCGCCAATAATCAGAATGTTCAGGACGACCGCTTGCTGGGTTTTCTTGTCTGCGAAGAAGGCGTCACGGCTCATGCCTTTAACGTAACTGCGGACCAGGCGAATCGCCTCGAGCATGTGCCCAACGTAGTCCAGCTGCCGCAGCTTGGTGTCCGTGGCATTCACAGTGGCCGTGCTTCCCGCAATACCTGTTGGCGAAACCGGGTTGGCAGATCGCCTGGCGTCAGTACGTCTACCCGGATGCCAAGGAGTTCTTCAAGGTCAATCTGGATACTCCCGAGATCGAGCAGGGTCGCCCCCGGTAGGGCATCAACCAGCAGGTCCAGGTCACTCTTTTCGCTATCCTCGCCACGCAGAACCGAGCCGAAAACGCGCGGTCTTGCGGCGCGGTGAGCGGCGACGATCTGCATGATTTGTTGCCGGTTCTGTCGGAGTAGCTCTGATGGGATCAATGCTCAGCCTCTTCAGGTGTTCGTGCGAAATCTACCATAAGCGGTTTGGCAACAGGCGTGAGCGCTATTTCACCACCGCCCCAACGCTCTGGGCGTGTGGCTAACCCAGCCCCTGGCACATCACTTGCTGTTGTCGGACGCGCCCCGATCGTCAGCCGGGACCGCATCGTCTTCAGCGTTGCGCTGCGGCGGCAGGAAAAAGTCCGCCGGCTTGCGGCGCAGGTGCGTGAACACCGATCGTGCCAGGAGTTTCCACTGCGGGTCGGAAACCTGGCGCGAGCGCAGCGCGATGTTGAGCGCGAGCGTGAAACTGACTGCCAGGTTGATGAAGCCAATGGCGGCGACCCCGATCAGCGCGGCGACGAAGAGGAGCAGGTGTTCGCCGAAATCCAGGCCGACAAAGGCGATGCCGACGAAGGCCGAGGAGAAGGCGACGTGGCGGATGTCGATCGGCAGGCCGAGGAGGAGGCCGAAGAGCGTGGTGCCACCGAGCAGGACGCCGAAGAGGAAGTTGCCGGCCAGGGCGCCGAGGTTTTCTCCGACGTAGGTGGCAAAACGGCGCCGGCGCGATTCGCCGACCAGGCGCTTCGGCCAGGCGAGTTGCAGGATGCGCTCGGGCACCCGGTTGTAGGCGGCGTAGTTGTCGTAGTAGCCGCTGATCAGGCCGGAGATGAACAGGCAGACGCCGGCAATCGCCGCGTAGAAGAGGGCCCCGCCATGGAGCGGGCTTTGCGCCTTCAGGAGATAGAGCGATTCCTCGCGACCGGCGAAGGGCGTGCCGCTGAGACCGAGAATGGTCCAGGCGAGCAACGCCGAGAGCGGGATGGCGATGAAGACGTTGCCGAGAATGGCGATGACCTGAGTGCGCAGGGCGCGTGCGATGAGGTCGGTCATCGCTTCGATGTTGCGCAGCCTGCCGCCGGCCTCCTCGATGCCGGCGGCGATGGCGTTGGCGGTCATCGCCGGTTGCTTGGTGGCGACGCTGCCGTGCAGGAGGTGGATCAGGCAGAAGCCCAGCCCGTAGTTGAGGCAGAAGAGGATGGCGCCGGTCAGCGGCGGCATGTGCGTCTCGCCGAGGGCCAGTTTCAGGCAGGCCATGAGCGCAATGACCGCACCGCCAATCGCCGCCGAGCGCGCCATCGACCAGTATTCCTGCGCCGTCTCGGTAATGTAGTGTTCGCCACGCTGGCTGGCGTTGTCGGTCACCCGCAGGGCAATCAGTTCGGTGTTCTGGCGCAGGTGCCGGGCGAGGTTGTCGCGGAGGCACTCGTCACAGATGATCTGCATGGCCAGGGTGACGATCGGCGGATAGGCGGCGACGCCGCTGCGGTCGCTCTGCAGGCCGGCGAGAATGTCGAGGAGTTGCTCGCTGCGGCGCAGCAGTTGCCGCAGGCGCCGCAAGTGGTAGGTGAGACGGATGCTGGTGCCGTCGCGGGCCGCCTTCCTGCGTACGCGTTCGATGACTTCCTGGCATTGGCTGAAGAGGACGCGCAACTGACGGTCGTCGGTGTCGCCGTCGACCGGCTTGCCCCAGTGCTCGGGGAAGGCATCGATGTAGGCCGTCATCTCGACGTTCTGGGCGACGAAAGGCGATTCGTAGGTTTCGAGCGACGGTTCCAGGCGCAGCAGTTCCGGCTCCATGCCGCCGGCGGCGATCCAGTACGAGAGGACGCGCAGCGAGCGCAGGATTTCGCCCACCGAGGCCGGCGTCGTTGTGCTGGCCGGAACTTCATCGAAGCGCAGGGCGGCGATCAGCTGCAGCCAGGCGTCCTCACCGACGCCGTTGACCCAGTAGCGGTCGCTCGCCTGGTGGAACATGCGGCGCAGGACCGTGCGCAGCAGCCCGCGGTCGAGCACTTCGGGCAGCAGCTTGTGGCCGATGCGGCGCAGCGCTTCGCTGACGAAGCCGGTGTTCGGCAGGATACCGGTGACCGTATAGAGCTCGCCATGACGGTGGGTTTGGGCGAGTTCAGTCAGCGTGTCGCGCAAACGCGCCCGCAGCTCCGGTTGCGCGTGCAGGATCCCGCTGAGGGTTTCCATGCGCCCCTTGGCGAAGGTGATGTCGTGCGCGTCGGCGGGTCGAATCTCGTCGATCAACTGGGTCAGCAGTTGCGTCGAATTGGCGTCCGGACTGCGCAAGTGGCTGAGGATCTCTTCCATTGCTTTGGCATTCAGGCAGGTGAAGTGCTGCGCAGAGTCGTGCCCGCTGACGACGTCGATTACAATGGCGGAATAGTAACAAACATTCATCTCGAGACTTCTCGCCGCCGGAGCCAGCCGATGATCATCGTTCTCTCGCCCGCCAAGACCTTCGACTACCAGACGCCATCGACGCTTGTCGCTTACTCTCAACCGCAGTTTCTCGAGCAGTCACAGGTGCTCATTGAGCGCCTGCGTGAGCTATCTCCATCGGCGCTTGCCAGTCTGATGAAGATCAGTGACAAGCTCGCTGCCATGAACGCGACCCGCTATGGCGAGTGGTCGCAGCCGTTTACTCTGGACAACGCCAGGCAGGCCATACTGGCCTTCAACGGCGACGTCTACGCGGGCGTCGACGCCGAGACGCTGTCCGCGGACGACCTGCAGTTTGCGCAGCAGCGCGTGCGCATTCTCTCCGGACTCTATGGCCTGCTGCGGCCGCTGGACCTGATCCAGGCCTATCGGCTGGAGATGGGTACGCGGCTGGCCAACCCGGCCGGCAAGGACCTCTACGCCTTCTGGGACGAGCGCATCACCGAAGCGCTCAACGTCGCCCTGGCCGACGCCAACGCGTCGGTGCTGGTCAACCTGGCGTCGGAGGAATACTTCAAGGCAATCAAGCCGAAAAAGCTGTCGCTGCCGGTGGTGCGGCCGGTGTTCGAGGATTGGGGCGGTGGCAAGTTTCGTGTCGTCAGCTTCTTCGCCAAGCGCGCGCGTGGTCTGATGGCGCGTTTCGCGATCATCAACCGGCTTCCCGGGCCGGCTGCGTTGAAGGATTTCACCGTCGGCGGCTATGCCTACGCCGAAGAGGCGTCCAGCGAGAGCGTCTGGGTTTTCCGGCGCGGCCAGTAGGCGCCGTCTCACAGGCATCGTCTCAGGGGGCTTCTCAGTACGTTACCCGGACGATGCGCCACGCACAGGCCCACTGAAAAAGGAGGCCCCATGTCCGACGACAAAGCTGTTTCGATCATCGTTTTCGACGTCAATGAGACGCTGCTCGACATCACCACGCTCGGACCCCTGTTTGATCGCGTCTTCGGCGACCGGGCCGTTCTCAGGGAGTGGTTTGCGCAACTGATCCTCTACTCGCAAACAATGACGCTCTCGGGCCTCTACACGCCGTTCGGCGAACTGGGCGTCGGCAGCCTGCGCATGGTGGCGTCGATCCACGGGGTAAGCGTCGCCGACGGCGACATCGACGAACTGAAGAAGCGGATGAGCGCAATGCCGGCGCATGCCGACGCCGTTCCGGCGCTCAGCCGCCTGCGCGAGGCGGGATTCCGGCTCGTCACGCTGACCAACTCGGCGAGCGCGTCTTCGCCGACGCCGCTTGAACGCGCCGGCATTGGCGGCTTCTTCGAACGCTCCTTCAGTATCGAGGCGGTGCGCAAATTCAAGCCAGCCCCCGAGACCTACCGTCTGGTGGCCGAGCAACTGGGCGTCGAGACCTCTGACCTGTGCCTGGTCGCCTGTCACCTGTGGGATACGATCGGCGCCCAGGCCGCCGGCTGCCGCGGCGCGCTCGTTACCCGTCCTCACAACGCGATTCTGCCCGCAGCAGAAGTTCCTCTCCCGGACCTGGTCGCCTCAGACCTCATCGACCTCGCCGATCAGATCGTCCGGCGCTGGCGGGCAGCCTGACGGTCTGACGGTCTGACGGTCTGACGCGCATGGCTGGCGCCCCCGCCGTTGCTTCTCCCTGCGTCGTGCCTGCCGGCTGCTGCGCAGTGCCCGCCGCCAGCAATGCGGCTGCCGGCGCGGCGCTGACAATCGCACACGGTGGCGCTGGGTGACGGCGCCCGGCGAGTCTGAGCAACTCGCGGTCGCGGGTAATCAGCAGGTCGGCCCGGCAGCGGAGCGCAAGGATCAGGAATTTCTGATCGTCAGCGTCGCGACAGCGCGGCAGCCGATACGCGTCGCCATCCTCATTCCCTGCCGGCTCGCAGAAGCTCACGAAGCCGCGGTAGCGCTCGATCAGCGCCTCCTGCGCCGCACCATCGAGCGAAAACTGCGCGTAGGCCGCAACACGTTCCAGTTCATCCAGGCACTGCCGGTCGCTGAAGCAGTGCAGCGAGCCGTTGTCGATGGCGGCGCGCAGCAGCAGCGCCTCGGGATCGGCGAAGTGCAGCAGGTCGATGATTACATTCGTGTCGAGGACCGCGCGCATGACGTCAGCCGAGTGCGCGGAATTGCCGCTCGCGGGTCCCCTCGGCGGCATCAGCGGCGCGCTCGGCGATCGCCAGACACGCCGTCAAACCGGGCGATTCGATGCCGAACAGGTTGACCAGCCCGGCGATGCCGTGTTGCGCCGGACCCTGGATGAGGAAGTCAGCCGCCGGTGCGCCGGGTCCGACGATCTTGGGCCGGATTCCGGCGTAGGCCGGCGTCAATGCCGCGTCCGGCAAGGCCGGCCAGTAGCGGCGGATCTCGGCGTAGAAGGCGTCGGCGCGCGCCGGGTCGACGCGGTAGTCGGGTTCGCCAATGGGCTGGCCAGGGGTCGGGTCCGGCAACCACTCGACGTCCGGGCCGAAGCGCGCCTGGCCACCGAGATCGAGCGTCAGGTGCACTCCCAGGCCGCCGGCTTGGGGGAGGGGGTAAACCAGTCGCGAGAACGGCGTGCGACCCGTCAGGGCGTAGTAACTGCCCTTGGCGTGGAAGTTGGCCGGGATCAGCGCCCTGGGGAAGCCGGCCAGCGCCGCGGCTACCTGCGGCGCCCACAGGCCGGCGGCGTTGATCACCCGCCTGGCCTTGAAGCGCAGGCCGTCAGCGCCGCCGCTTTCGAGCACGATGCCCGGCGTGTTCGCGTCCAGCGACCCGCGCTGCAAGGGGCTGTGCAGGGCCAGAGCCGCGCCGGCGGTCTCGGCGTCGCCGAGCAGGGCGAGCATGAGGCCGTGGCTGTCGACAATGCCGGTGGAAGGCGAGAGGAGGGCTGCCGTACAGGCCAGCCCGGGTTCGAGCGCGCGCGCCTCGGCGGCGCTCAGGCGCTGCAGATCGTCGACGCCGTTGGCTTCGCCCTGCTCCTGCAGAGCTGCCAGCCTGGTCTCCTGGGCCGCCGAAGTGGCGACGACCAGCTTGCCACAGCGTTGGTGGCTGATCGCGTGCGTGGCGCAGAACGCGTAGAGTTGCTGGCGGCCGGCCACGCAGAGTCGTGCCTTCAGCGAATCCGTCGGATAGTAGAGCCCGGCGTGGATGACCTCGCTGTTGCGGGCGCTGGTCTCGGTGCCGAAGGCGCCGTGCCGTTCGAGAATCACCGTTTCGAATCCGCGCCGCGCCAACTCGCGCGCGCAGGCCAGGCCGACGACGCCGGCACCGATGACCACCGCTTCGATGCTTTCCATTGCCCACTCTCCCGCTACTGAGCGGGCATTGTAAGCGCTGGCTGTCGCTGCTGCTCAGGCAGAGCGGCTGGCCAGCGAAGCGGTCGCCGGCTTTGCTGGCAAGCGTACCTGGACGCAGGTGCCTCCGCCGTCCGCTGCGCCGACGACGGCGATCGAACCGCGGTGACCGCCCACCGTTTCCCGCGCAATCGCCAAACCCAGGCCACTCCCGGTCGCCGGGGCATCGGGCAAGCGATGAAAACGCTCGAATACGCGTTCGCGCTCGTGCTCGGGAATACCGGGGCCGTTGTCGCTGACGTCAATTTCGACGACGTCACCGACGCGTTCGCAGCGCAGGGTGACCTGTCCGCCGGCGGGCGTGTATTTGAGTGCGTTGTCGACCAGATTGGCGATCAGTTCCCGGAGTAGCGTCGGATCGCCGGCCATCGTCGAAAGATCCCGCTGCATGCCGAAGTCGATCTTCTTCTCGTCGGCGATGCGTAGCCAGTCGTCCAGCATCTCGTCGATCAGCTTTGCCAGATCGACCGACGACGCATTCGCCATCAGATGCTGACCTCCCTCGGCTCGGGCCAGCGCCAGCAACTGATTGGCCAGGCGAGTGACGCGCTTTACCGACTGGCGCAGATTCTCCGCCACCGTCTGTTCAGTCTGCTGGCTGCGCAGCAATTCGACCTGGACTTGCAGACCGGCGAGGGGCGTGCGCAATTGATGCGCAGCATTCTGCAGGAATTCCCGTTGCGCAGTGTGCGCGTCCTGCAAGCGCGTCAGGAGGGCGTTCAGCGCACGCACCAGCGCGTGGATTTCGAGGGGCACCTGGTTCAGATCGACCGGGGCGAGATCCTCGCCGGAACGCTCGGCAAGCTCCGATTGCAGGTGATCCAGCGATGCCAGGCCGGAGGTGATTCCGTAGCGCACGACGGCGGCGATGGCGGCCAGCACCAGAAAAACGGCCAGACCAAAGCCGAGCAACAGATCGCGAATGGCGGCACGGCGCTTGCCCAGCGTTTCGGCGACAGTGACGTGGATGCCGTGTCCGTCGACCACCGGGTGAAAACGAACCCCGCGTATCGTCTGATCACGGAAGTGGGCGTCAAAGAACGAGAGTCTCGGCCCACTGGCGGTGGCGCCATCGCTCGCCGGGGTCGCCGGGGTCGCTGCCGACGAGCTGGCCGCCGAGTCGCTTCGGGAAGTCTCTGGCGGCGGCAGATCGGCGTCGCCGGCGATGATTCGGCCGAAGTCGTCGCGTACCCGGAAATAGATGTTGTCTACCGTGTCGGTGCGCAGGAGCGCGTCTGCCTCAGGCGACAGGGTGATGGTGATTTCGCCATTTTCCACCCGGGCACGGTTGGCGATTCCGTTTGCCAGGTTCGACAAACTCTGGTCGTAGGCACTGCTGACCACTTTCTCGGCCGCCCGATAGCCGAATACTCCACCCGTCAGCAGGGCGGCGGCGATCGGCAGGACCAGCGCTCGCAGCAGAATGCGCCGGAGACTGGTACCCGCCCGCCTTGTGGTCGCGCCGACCTCGCTGCCTGGTTCTCCCGAATGGCCTCCGCCTCCTGCCTTGCTGGCGCTAGCGGTTGGCATCGTGCCGCGTCTTGTTGGCCACGCCCGCGGTGATTTCCAGACGGTAGCCGAAGCCGCGCACGGTGCGGATGTTCAGGCCGGCTGCTTCCAGTCGGCGGCGCAGGCGGTGGACGTAGACTTCCAGGGCGTTGGCGCTGCCATCGCCTTGCAGCCGTTCCTTCGGCACCGTGTGCCCGTCAGCCGCGGCAAGAGTGCTGAGCAGATCCCATTCGCGGCTGGAAACGATCAGGGGCTGCTCGGCCAGCGAGGCGTGTCGCCCCTGTATGTCCATCGAGAGCGGGCCAAATTCGATTCGCCGGGCAACGCTGTTGGCGCCACGACGCGTGGTCGCGCGCATGCGTGCGGTCAGTTCGGCCAGTTCGAAGGGCTTCGACAGGTAGTCGTCCGCGCCGAGGTCCAGCCCGTAGATTCGATCGTCGAGGGCATCGCGTGCGGTGATCATGATCACCGGCAGCGATTGGCGGCGCTCCCGGATGCGGCGCACGATTTCGTAGCCACTCAGTCCGGGCAGGCCGACATCGACGAGAACGAAGTCGAACTTCCTCTCCTGCAACAAGCGATCCGCTGCCATGCCATTGGTTTCGACGACAACGCTGTCGCCTTGCCCGGCGAGGAATGTCGCAACGCCATCGGAGAGCTCCGGATCATCTTCTATCAACAGGACAAGCATCAAGGACCTCGATCGGCAGGCGGGCAAAGGACAGGGGTAAGGGGACGCGGCTCTCCCCAGGAAAAGGCCTGGGGCAGCGAGCGGGCCAGCGGCGCATCAGCGATTGTACCCGGCGAATGCAGTGCGCAGCAGGTGGCCTTGACGTGCACCAGCAGCGTCCCGCGCAAGTCGGCCGGGCGCCAGCGACCAGAACATCCGTACTTCCTGTAAGCGCTTGTTAAGCCTTCGTTCAGAGTCATGTAAGTGCCTGTTAATAAACAGAAAAAAGAATCGTTTGTAAGCCCGGCGTAAGTTCGCAAGCCTAGCTTCACCGCGGCAGTCAGCGTGAATGATTCGACAAACCCTTCCCTTCCGAGGAGGCAACATGAAAGACGACGACGTGGTTGCGCGTATCGCCGCCAACCCCAAGTACATGAAACTGGTGAGCATGCGCTCGACCTACAGCATCTTCATGACCATCCTGATCATGGCTATCTACTATGGATACATTCTGCTGATTGCCTTCGACAAGGAGTTCCTGGCCAGGAAACTGGCCGATGGCATGGTCACTTCGATCGGTATTCCGATGGGCGTCGGGGTCATCCTGCTGACCATCATCATCACCAATATCTACGTCCGTCGTGCCAACTCGGAGTTCGACGACCTGACGGCCGAAATCATCCATGAGGCCCATCAATGATGATTGCCAAAACCATACGCAACAGCCCGGTGATCCTGCTTGGCTTGCTCATCGCCGGCGTAGCCGTGGCTGCTGGCGGCGACCTTGGGACCACCGTAAAGCAGGAAACCAACTGGGTTGCGATCGCCATGTTTGGCGCCTTTGTGATCTTGACCCTGTTCATCACCAAGTGGGCAGCCAGCAAGACCAAGACGGCGGCCGACTTCTATACCGCCGGCGGCGGCATTACCGGCTTCCAGAACGGTCTCGCGATTGCCGGCGACTATATGTCGGCGGCGTCCTTCCTGGGAATTTCCGGTCTCGTATTTGCCAACGGTTTCGACGGCCTGATCTTCTCGATCGGCTGGCTGGTCGGCTGGCCGGTGATTACCTTCCTGATGGCCGAACGCCTGCGCAACCTCGGCAAGTTCACCTTCGCCGACGTTGCCGCCTATCGCTTCTCGCAGACGCCGATCCGCATCTTCTCGGCGTCCGGCTCGCTGGTCGTCGTCTGTTTCTACATGATCGCGCAGATGGTCGGTGCGGGCCAGCTGATCAAGGTGCTCTTTGGTCTCGAGTACCAGTACGCAGTGATCATCGTCGGCGCACTGATGATGTGCTATGTGCTGTTTGGCGGCATGACGGCAACCACCTGGGTGCAGATCATCAAGGCGATCATGTTGCTCTGTGGCGCAAGCTTCATGGCCCTGGCCGTGCTCTGGCAGTTCAATTTCAATCCCGAGGCGCTCTTTGCCAAGGCGGTTGAAATCCACTCCAAGCACGACGCCATCATGGGGCCCGGTGCGCTGATCAAGGATCCGATCTCGGCGATCTCGGTCGGCATGACGCTGATGTTCGGTACCGCCGGCCTGCCGCACATCCTGATGCGCTTCTTCACCGTTCCGAGCGCCAAGGAAGCACGCAAGTCAGTGGGTTGGGCGACCACCTGGATCGGCTACTTCTACATCCTCACCTTCATCATCGGCTTTGGCGCGGTCGTCCTTCTCACCCAGGATCCCGGCGCGTACTACGTCGATGGCGATCTCGCCAAGGGTTTGAAGGGCGGCGGCAACATGGCGGCCATCCACCTGGCCAATGCCGTCGGTGGCAACGTCTTCCTCGGTTTCATCTCAGCGGTCGCTTTTGCCACCATCCTGGCAGTGGTTGCCGGTCTCACGCTGTCCGGCGCGTCGGCGGTGTCGCACGATCTGTACGCGACGGTGTTCTGCAAGGGCAAGGCCGATTCGGCTGCCGAACTGCGCGTTTCAAAGATCACCACCATCTGCCTGGGCATCATCGCCGTGATTCTGGGTATCGCCTTCGAGAAGCAGAACGTCGCCTACATGGTGATGCTTGCTTTTGCCATCGCCTGCTCGGCCAACTTCCCGGTGCTCTTCATGTCGGTACTGTGGAAGGACTGCACGACCAAGGGGGCTGTGGCGGGTGGTTTTGTCGGTCTGATCTCGTCGGTTGGCCTGACCATCGTTTCGGCTTCGGTGTGGGAGGCCGTCATGGGCAATCCGAAAGGCTCGGCGCTGTTCCCGTACTCTTCGCCGGGGCTCTTCTCGATGTCGGCTGCTTTCCTGACCATCTACCTGGTCTCCAAGATGGACACCGGCAAGCAAGCACAGCTCGAACGCTCGCTTTACCCGGCGCAGAAGGTGCGCTCGGAAACCGGCGTTGGTGCCTCAGGTGCGTCTGGTCACTGAGCAGCGCTCAGTCACCCGTTGAACGGCAAGACGGCCCGCGCTTCGCGGGCCGTTTCCTTCCTGCGCCCGGCCGGCCGCATTGTCGGGGAGCCAAGTTGGCAAAGTCGCCGGCCGCCAGCGCGGAAACATTGTCCTGGTGAAGCGTGGTGCGCAGTCTTCAGTGTTGCAGCGTGCCGCCACGCATTCGCCGCTGATCGACATTTTGCCCGCTGGGCGCCGAATCGCTACACTGGCGGGGTGCTGCAGCCTGGCGACGAAAGTGGCACCAATGTCGGCCTGCTACGCCTTGCCAAGCCGACCGACGAGACGACGCGACCGCCACGACGCAATGACGAGAGAACGCCTGCCCATGCCCCCCCCCGCCAACGCCAGCCACCAGCAAGCCATTGCCGCGACGCGCCACTGGCTGGAACAGGCGGTGATCGGCCTCAACCTCTGTCCCTTTGCCAAGGGCGTGCACAGCAAGGGACAGGTGCGCTACGTGGTCAGCGATGCGACGGATGACGTGAGCCTGCTCGCCGATCTGGAACGTGAACTGCACGCGCTGCTGGCGGTGGCGCCGGAAGAGATCGACACGACGCTGCTCATCCACCCCTGGGTCCTCAACGACTTCGAGGACTTCGTCGCCTTTCTCGATCTGGTCAATGTCGTGCTGCGCACGCAGCAGCTCGAAGGCGTTCTGCAGGTGGCCAGCTTCCATCCGCAATACGCATTCGCCGATACCGACGCCGACGACATCACCAACTGCACCAACCGCGCACCGTTCCCGACGCTGCACCTGCTGCGCGAAGCCAGCCTCGACCGCGCCGTGGCCGCTTTTCCCGACGCCGCCCTGATCTACGAGCGGAACCTGCAGACGCTACGCGAACTCGGCAGCGCAGGCTGGCAGGCGCTGGGCGTCGGCGCGCCGCCGGGCGAAGGCAAGTAGGGCGCAGATGTCGGCGCCACGCATCGAATTGCGCGAGAGCGAAGTCGAGTTCATCGCCATCCGCGCGCAGGGCGCCGGTGGCCAGAACGTCAACAAGGTATCGAACGCCATTCACCTGCGCTTCGACATCGGCGCCTCGTCGCTGCCCGACGAAATCAAGGAGCGCCTGCGGCAGCTGCGCGACCAGCGGATCAGCGCCGACGGCGTGGTGATCATCAAGGCGCAGGCGCATCGCAGCCTGGACCGCAACCGCCTCGACGCGCTCACCCGCCTGCGCGAACTGATCGCCCGGGCGGCGTTCACGCCGAAGCCGCGGCGCCCGACCCGGCCGACGCGCGGCTCGCAGGTCAGGCGCGTCGACAGCAAAGTGAAGCGTGGCACGGTCAAGCTGCTGCGTGGGCGGGTCGACGAGCACTGATCGATGATCGACAGAAGCAGGGAAGACGAGGAAGCAGCGATGTTCATGGCGTGCCATTCAGCAGTGCGTGCCGGCGCATGACTCCGGCCGACGTTCTTGCCTTCTGGTTCAATGAGGCGACTCCGGCGCAATGGTGGTCGAAAGCCGCCGATTTCGACCGCCTGATCGAGACCCGCTTCGGCACGCTGCACGCCGCCGCCAGCCGTTGCGAGCTGCACGCCTGGCGCAGCGGCGCCGACGGACGATTGGCCGAGATCATCGTCCTCGACCAGTTCCCGCGCAACATCTTCCGCGACCGCCCGCAATCCTTCGCCACCGACGCGCTGGCGCTGGTTCTCGCCCAGGAAGCGGTCGCCGCCGGCGCCGACAGCACCCTCGACCCGGCCCGCCGCGCCTTCCTCTACATGCCCTACATGCACAGCGAGTCGCCGCTGATCCACGCGCAGGCGGTCAAGCTCTTCGCTGCGCCAGGGATGGAGAACAACCTCGCCTTCGAACTTCGCCACCAGGCGATTATCGACCGCTTCGGCCGCTACCCACATCGCAATGCAATCCTCGGGCGGCAGTCGACCCCGGACGAGGTCGAGTTCCTGCAGACGCCGGGGTCGGCGTTTTAGAGCCGGCCGTATCGAGTGCACTTTGTGGCCGACCGCCTTTCTCATGCGGATCGGCCAAGCCAGGGTATGGTAAGCCTATTTCAGCGCCTCGAGGCCGGCACCAAAATTGATATGGAACACGGCGCCATCCAGTACCAGCGCCGGTACCGACTGGACGCCGGCGGCTTCGGCTTCCTGGACCCGCGACTTCTTCTCGCCGAGGTGGACGACCTCGACGTTGTAGCGTGAGGGATCAAGCGCGTTGGCCAGGTTTTGTTCGGCGGCCACACACACCGGGCAACCGGCGTGATAAAAGGTGGCGGTGGTTTTCATGATCGTTTCCTCCTCGGTGGATGGGGGTTCGTGCCAGAAGCACACGATCATTGTAGGTACGGCGCCTGTACTCCAAAAGCAGGCACTTTTCGGTGCCCCGGTCACTTTCTGGTGTAAATCGTTGGCCATGAACGAAATAAATAATTCGTCTCGATCGACGCCCTCGGCCTACCGCCATCTTGAAGAGGTGGTGGGCTGCAAATGGTCGGTTTCCGTCCTGATTGCCATTGCCGACGGCATTGCACGCCCTGGCGAGCTGGAACGTCATGTGGCGGGAATTTCCAAGAAAATTCTGGCGGAGCGCTTGCGCAAGCTGACCCTGTATGGCTTGCTGGACAAGCATGTCTATGCCGAGGTGCCGCCGCGGACGATGTATTCGCTCACGGAGAATGGCCAGAAACTGATTGCGATCATCAGTCAGATCAAGAGGCTGGACAGTCAGATCGGCAAACCGCAGTAAGGCGCGTCCACCCGTCGAGTACGGCGAGCGAGGAGGGAAAGGTGGCTTATCAACAGAGCTTTGACGTAAGTAGCCGTGGCCGTGGCACGATCGAGATCACTGCCGAGGTGGCGCGCATCGTCCGCGCCTCGGGGGTGTCGATCGGCCTGGCCAACGTCTTCGTCCAGCACACCAGTTGCTCGGTGGTAGTGACCGAGAACGCCGATCCGTCGGTGCGCCGCGATCTGGAAACACTGGCTGCGCGCTGGGCGCCCGATGGCGACGCAGCCTATCATCACGACAGCGAGGGCGCCGACGACATGGCCGCACACGGACGCAACATTCTGGCCGGTTGCTCGCTGAGCATACCGATCGCCGGTGGCGCGATGCTGCTCGGCACCTGGCAGGGGATTTACCTCTGGGAACACCGCACGATCGCGCACCGCCGCCGGGTGGTGGTCACCGTCGTCGGCTGATGACTGTATTTGCTACACTCGGCTGCTCGATCGTTTCGCGACTGGAAGAGGAAGAACAATGAAAATCGGATTCATCGGTCTGGGCATCATGGGGCGCCCGATGGCGCTGAACCTGCTGCGCGCCGGGCACGAACTGACCGTCTGGGCGCGCCGCGCCGAGTCGATGCAGCCCTTGCTCGAAGCCGGGGCGAGCGGCGCCGACAGTCCTGTCGGCGTCGCCGGCGCGGTCGATCTGGCGATCTCGATCGTCGCCGACGCCCCCGACGTCGAGCAGGTGATGCTTGGCGAGAACGGCGTGGCCAGCGCCGGCCGGGCAGGGCTGGTGGCGGTCGACATGAGCACCATCCGGCCGGCAGCGGCGCGCGACATCGGCGTGCGGCTGCGCGAACAGGGCGTCGACTTCCTCGATGCGCCGGTTTCTGGTGGCGAAGTCGGCGCCATTGCCGGCAGCCTGTCGATCATGGTCGGCGGTAGCGTTGCCGCTTTCGAAACGGCGCGACCGGCTTTCGAGTGCATGGGCAGGAATATCGTCCATGTCGGCGATTCGGGTGCCGGCCAGGTGGCCAAGGCAGCCAACCAGATCGTCACCGGCGCCGGCGTGCTGACCGTTGCCGAGGCGCTCAATTTCGCAGCCCGCAGCGGTGTCGACCCGGCCAAGGTGCGCGAGGCGCTGCTCGGCGGCTTCGCCTATTCGAAGATTCTCGAGAACCATGGCCAGCGCATGCTCGACCGCAACTTCAAGCCGGGCTTCAAGTCGTGGATGCACCAGAAGGACATGAACATCGTCATGCAAAGCGCACACGAACTGGGCATGTGCCTGCCGGTGGCGGCGGTGACGGCGCAGATGTACAACGCGATGGTCGGGTCGGGACTGGGCGAGGAGGATTCGATCGCCATTCTCAAGCTGCTCGAGCGCCTGTCGGGTGGCGAAGACTGATGCACATCGGTTTCATCGGCCTTGGCGTGATGGGCCGGCCAATGGCGCTGAACCTGCTGCGTGGCGGCCATCGGCTGGCGCTCTGGGCGCGCCGACCGGAGACGCTGGCGCCGCTGCTGGCCGCCGGTGCCGTCGGCTGCGCGACGCCGGCCGCCGTCGGGCAACGCAGCGAAGTGGTGTTTACGATGCTCACTGCGGGTGCCGACGTCGAGCGCGTGACACTGGGGCTGGATGGCCTGGTCGAGGGGCCCGCCGCGGCGTCGCTGCTGGTCGACATGAGTACCATTGCGCCGGAGATGGCGCGCTCGCTTGCCCGGCGCCTGGACGCGCGCGGCATCGACATGCTCGACGCGCCGGTTTCCGGCGGTGGCCAGGCCGCCGTCGCTGCAAGCCTGGCGATCATGGTCGGTGGCAAGGCAGCGGTGTTCGAGCGCGCACGTCCGCTGCTGGCGCTGCTCGGCAAGACGATCGTCCATGTTGGCGACAACGGTGCCGGGCAGGTCGCCAAGGCGTGCAATCAGATGATCATGGTCGGGGCGATTCAGGCGGTCGCCGAGGCCTTGCACTTCAGTGCCACGGCCGGCGCCGATCCGGTCAAGGTGCGGCAGGCACTGGCGGGTGGCTCGGCCGCCAGCCGTGTACTTGAAATCATGGGGGGCCGGATGGTCGATCGGGATTTCACCGCCGGTGTCGAGGCGCGCCTGCATCACAAGGATTACGGCATCCTGATGACTGAGGCGCATCGTCTCGGTGTCCCCCTGCCGCTCGCTGCACAGGTGTGGCAGCAACTCAACGCACTGATGGCCATGGGCGGGGGTGCTTCCGATACCGCCTCGCTGCTGCGCGTTCTGGAAGCGACCCGGCGCGCTGCCCGATGAGAAACCACGCCGTCGTCCGGCAAGATGCCGCTGGCGCCGGGGGCGGAACGGAGCTGGGCGCGGCGACGCTAATCGATGGGGATGATCAGTTTGTCCCAGCCTGATCCCTCGTCGTCGCCGTCGGTTTTCTTGCGCTGCCCGAGTGCCGCCAGACGCGCTTCCATTTCGACGATCGACTGGTCAGAGAACTGGAGCCTGCGACGGTCGCTACCACAGCGGCGTTCAGGCGAACCGGATGGCCGCTGCACTTGCTTCTGGCGTCGGTCAGGTCCTCTTTGCGTGCGCATTGCTCACTCCTTGAAAGTCGCCACATCATTGCCGTAGGGCAAGGGTACTCGGAAGGCGGGTCGCCGGCAGTTCACCAAACCAGAAAGAAGTTTCTCCCCCTGCGCAACCGCGGTTGCCGCGCTTCGCCGCCTATTGCCACTACTGCTCATGCAGCCTATCCAGCAGCATTATCCAGAAAACGGCTGTTGACTGCCAATCCAGCAAGCTTATGGCCAAGCAGCCTAGCTTATTGGCATTATATCAGTCTGTTGCCGATGAGCCGCGAATGCCGGCAATCTATCGGCTGCGCGACGGGCGCCAATCAGCTCCCGGCGGCCGCCGCGGCGGGCGCCTGTGGCGTCCGGCAGTCGTCGTTTACCAGGCGCAATCCGGCCGGCAGCGACTCGCCGAAAGCGCAGCGTTCGTCAGCCTTGTCGAGTTCGACGACGGTCCTGAGCTGCTCGATCCAGTGGCTGCTGGCGCCGATCGCACTCAACCGCGCAACGACTTCCTCGCGCACCTCATCGGGCAGGTCGCGCGATCGATCGCCGGTCAGGCGGGCGAGCTGGGTGGCCGCAAAGGCCGCCGGTTCGATTTTTTTCCAGTCCACGGCGAGCAGGCCTTCGAGCCAGCGGCAGGCGTCGGCGGCGGCGACCACCTGGTGGGTGCTGCCGTAAAACGGCTGGCGCGCACCGATGCGGCCGAGAGCCCACCAGCCCAGTGGCTTTTCCGAGGCCCGGGAAAGCCTGTCGAGCAGCCAGTCGCCGATCTCGATCTTGCGCTCGACGGGCAGCCGTTCGAGCGAGGCGACCAGGCGCAGCATGTCGTCGTGGCTGCCGCTGATCGGCGCCGGCTGGCGGTTGCGCGCTTTGCCGGCCTCGCTTTGCAACGGCGGGAGGAGTTCCGCGAGCAGAACCTCCTGCGTGTCTGCCGGCAAGCCACCGGCAGCGCGTCGCCAGAGCGTCCACCACTCGGACCAGTTCTGGCTCTCATTCACGTATTGAATACCCTGCGGCAAGAGGGCACTCAGCTGCTCGATCCGCCAGTCGTCGATGGCGTCGCCAAAGCCCGGCCGTAGGCAGTAGCCGGCTAGGTTGAGCCACAGACGCTCGTGTTCGGGCGAGCGGCGCCGACGTCGGGCGCGTTGCAGCAGGGCGTCGAAGAGGGCGCGCAGCAGCGGCATTTCCCAGTCGTCGCGCTTGCCGAGCAGGTGTTCGAGATGGCCGCGCAGGCGGCGGACTTCCTTGCTGTCGACCGCCTGCGAGCGGCCGCCGAAGATGTTCTCGATCGATTTCACCGCGTCTGCGAAGCGCGGCGGCAGGACTTCCGACGACGCCGTCGTCGCTTCCCCGTCGCCACGCAACTGAAATTCGAGCAGCCAGCGGCGGGCCGGGTTGTCGATGCTGACGCAGTGCAGTTCCAGGCTGCCGACCTCTGTGATGCCGGTGATCAGCTCGACGCGTACTTCGCGCTGGCTGCTGCCGGCCTGCGGCTGGACAACGGTGGCGATTGGCGGCAGGCGGACGAAATCTTCATTGTCGAGGAACGCAATCTGGCCCGGCTGATAGCCCGTGTCGGCGACCGAAGAGGCGAGGTAGAAGCGCACCGGCTGGCCCAGACGCAGGCTGAAGGTCCGTTCCGGGAGGCGGATTTCGTGCCCTTCCTCGCTGCCGCGCGGCAGGATACAGATGCCCTGTCGCTGCCTGCTGCCATCTTCGAGGACGAGGAAGTAGCTGCGTGCCGAACCGCCACCGATGCGCTGTCCGTGTCCCTGGCGGACCAGGGCGTAGGCGACGGCGCCACGGGCGACAGCGACGTCGGGGTTTTCGTTGTGCAGCAGGCGCAGCGGCGCTCCGCGCCAGTCGGCGAGCGTGGCCTGCAGACGTTCGCTAAGCGCCCCTGCACGAAACACGCCGCCATTGAAGAGCACGCTATCGGGCACCGGCAGGCGCTGCTCACCTGGCAGCGGCTGTTCGTTGCCGTCTGGCTGCGCCGCTGGCGGTTCAAGCCGCTCGCCCTGTTCGCCAAGTGCCCGGCGCGCAGCCTCCCTGTGCCGGCGGAGAAAGGCGGCGACATGGCGGGTGATCCCCGCGTCGGCCGGGTAGGGCAGGCCGAATTCGACCAGCCCGGAACGCCGCTGGAGCACCGGCTGATCCGCGGCGACGCGTGGCATGAAGCCGTCGACGATCATGTTCAGCACTTCGTCGCGGTGCAATTCGATGCTGCGTGCGCCGCCGATCAGCCTGGCGCCACCGCCGAGCAGCGTCAGCAAGACCGATTCGGGTGCGCCAGCAGCCAGCAGTTGCTCCTTGGCCGCCCGGCAACGCGCGGTGAGCTGCGAAAAACGCGCTGCCGAGAGCTTCTTGCCGCCGCTCTCCGGCAGACGTGATTCGACCAGGTGCGCCAGCGCCAGATCCATGTTGTCGCCACCGAGCATCAGGTGGTCGCCGACACCTATGCGCGTCAGTTCCGGCACGCCGTCCTTGAACGTCACCTGGATCAGCGTCAGGTCGGTGGTGCCGCCGCCGATGTCGCAGACCATCAGCAGCCGCGTTCCAGCGAGTTCGGCGTCGAGCGTCTGCTGATGGCGGAAAAGCCAGTCGTAGAACGCTGCCTGCGGTTCCTCGAGCAGGCGCAGCCTGGGCAGTCCGGCCTGGCGCGCGGCTTCCAGCGTCAGCGCCCGCGCGCCTTCGTCGAATGACGCGGGAACCGTCAGGATGACCTGCTGCTGTTCCAGTGGCGCCTGCGCAAAGCGATGCCCCCAGGCGGCGCGGACATGTGCCAGATAGCTGGCGCTGGCGGCGACCGGCGAGACCCTGGCGACGCCTTCTTCGGCACCCCAGGGCAGGATGGCCGCCATGCGGTCGACCGAGGCATGCGACAGCCAGCTCTTGGCGCTGGTCACCAGACGACCGGGAACCTGCGCGCCGAGTTCAAGCGCGAAGCGTCCGGTGAGGGCAAGTTCAGCGCCGGCGCCGGCATTTTCTGTATCTTCGCCTTGGCCGCCAACGCTGCCGCTCTTCTCGGCGGCAGGCCACGGCAGTTGCAGGTCGCCCGGGCTGAGTTCACCGGCCGCCGGATGGAAGCGCACCGAAGGGAGCAGCGGCCGGGCGGCAACCTCGCCGGCGCCGACCAGTTGCTCGATCTCGAAGAGCTGGACCAGCTGCTCTCCGGGCGCGGCGTAGGCGACGACGGTATTGCTCGTGCCAAGGTCGATGCCGACGATGTATTGCTGCTTCACGGCATTCAGCCTGCTGCGTTCACTGCACTGCCGCCGGCGTCGCGCGCGTCGCGTGCGTCGCGCGCATCGAACTCGACTTTCCAGCGCTGCGGACCATCGTGCGGCAGCGCTTCGAGTTCGAGTGTGCCGGCCTCGGTGACCCGCGCGTGCAGTCTGACGCGCACCACTTCGCCGTTGGCGCGACCTTCGGCGGGCAAGGTGGTCTGGATTTCGGCGAGTTCCTGCAATTCATCGGGCTCCCAGTCGTCGAGCAGGGTGCCGACCTGGTCCTGGCGGCGAACCGACGAGCCAAAGAAGCGGAAGCGTACCGCTTCGCCGACGACCAGCCCGAACTCCTGCTCGGGAAGCGCGGCGTCGCTGCCTTCTTCCATGCCGAACGGCGCCAGGCACAGCGCCTGCACCGGCGGCAGCATGCCGGGCACGGCGGGCATCACCGATTCGATCGCCACATAGTACGAACGCGCCGTACCGCCACGGATGCGCACACCCTGGCCACGACGAACGTAGCCGTAATAGGCGCCGCCACGGGCGACCGCCAGGTCGAGGTCGGCCCCTTCCAGCGGGCGGGCCGGTGGCGCGCCCTCGGCGGCGAGCCAGGAGTTGATCGTCGCCAGCGTGCGCTCGGCGAGCAGTTCCGACTTGAAGACGCCGCCGTTGAACAGCACCGCCGTCGGATGAAGGAAAGTGGCGCCTTCCGGCAGGGCGCCGGTGAAGCCCTCAAGGTCGGCCGTCGCGGCGACCTGGCGCGCCAGGAAAGCGGCCAGGTGACGGGTGATCGCCGCGTCGTGTGCGTAGGGCAGGCCTAGCTGGGTCAGGCCGGCGCGACCGCGTACCTGCGGACGGTCACCGATTTCGGCGTCCGGGAAAAAGCCTTCGAGCAGGGTGGCGGTGAGTTCGGCGCGCGTCAGTTCGCTGCGCAGCGAGCCTCCGATCAACTTGGCGCCGCGGCTGGCGATGACCAACGGCACTTCGCCGAGCGACGCGTCGTTGAGCAGCGCTTCCTTGGCCGCGCGGCAGGCATGGGTCAGCGCGCGTAGTTGCCAGGCGTCGGTCTTGATCCCCTGCGCGCCGAGCTTGCTGGCCACGGCGAAGGCCAGCGCCAGGTCCATGTTGTCGCCACCGAGCAGGATGTGCTCGCCGACCGCGACCCGGTGCAGTTCGAGAACGCCGTCGCGTTCGAGAACCGCGATCAGCGAGAAGTCGCTGGTCCCGCCACCGACGTCGGCGACGAGAATGATCTCGCCCGGCTGTACCTGCTTGCGCCAGTTTCCGCCACTTTTCTGAATCCAGCTGTACAGCGCCGCCTGTGGCTCCTCGAGCAGGATCATGTGTTCGCAGCCTGCCGTCCTGGCCGCTTCGGCACTCAGCTCGCGTGCCGCCGGATCGAAGGAAGCGGGGATGGTGACGACGATTTCCTGGTCGACGAAGGGCGCCTCGGGATGGGCCTGATCCCAGGCCGCGCGCAAATGCGTGAGGTAGCGCAGGGAGGCTTCGAGCGGCGACAGGCGTGCCACTTCCGGCGGCGCGTCGTGCGGCAGGATATCCGCGCGGCGGTCGACGCCGGCGTGGCAGAGCCAGCTCTTGGCGCTCGACACCAGCCGGATCGGCGTTGCCGCACCGCGGCTGCGCGCCATTTCACCGACCGCGTAGTCCAGCTCGGCGGTCCACGGCAGACTCAGGTCGCCGGGTGCCAGTTCGCTGGCATGGGGCAGGTAGATGAACGACGGCAGCAGCCCGGGCGACTGGACCGAACCGGGCGCCGTCAATTGCGGGATCGGCAATATTTCCTGCACGACCTGCTCGCCGTCGCTGTTGGCGATGTCGACGTACGACAACGCACAATGGGTGGTACCGAGATCGATACCGATGGAGAACTTTGCTTCGCTCATAGTTCAACCTCCGCCGGAGCGACGATGTGCAGATCGTGGCTGCCGGCCAGTTTGGGCAGGCGTGTTTCGATGACCCGCCAGCCGCGGTGGGTGATGTGGCCGTTGAAGGGCGGCTCACCGACGACGTTGCCGGTGATACGAATCGCCGCGGCGTCGAAGCCTTCCGGCAGGGTGATCGCGCTGCCTTCGTCTTCGTCGCGTACCGGGTCGATGCTGAAGTTGTCGCTGAGCACCTTGCGGCAGCCTTCGTGGACCAGGCGCGCAGCCGCGCCGACGTCGGCATCGGGATAGGCGGCGACGTCCTCCTGAATGAAATCGATGAACCGGGCCTCGCGCTGCAAAAGACCGAGAAGCTGCAGCGCGCCGTCGGGGGGCGCTTCCTTGAGGAGCGGGGCCGCAGGCTTCGCCGCGGCGGCCGCGTCGTCGGCCGTCCTGCCGTGTCGCTCGGCGAGCCGCAGCGCCTGGACGCCGCCGGCAAACTCGCTATTGCCGATGATCTTGAAAAAGCTGGCGATGGCAATGCCGATTCGGCTGAAAAAGTGTGGATTGTCTGGCTTCATGGAGGGGTCCTGGTATTTGCCGCCGCGGCGGCTCGGTGACAGGCTTCAACACTCGGCTGCGCTAGCGCCAGAACTGGCGGCTGCTTCGCGCCGGGTGTTGGGGGAAATGGAAAGAGGGGCAAAGAACTGCGGGACATTTCGTCTGGCTTGCGCATGGTAGCCATGGCCGCAGGGATACGCAACGCCGGGCGGATGGTGGCTACGCGCGCTGCGCTGGCCATTGGCCTTCAGGCACGTTTGCTGCGCTGCAATATAAACGATTTTGGCGAATCCGGGTAGTGGGGTAGTGGGGTGGCTGGGGTAGGATGGCGGAGGTCGCGGCGCTAGCCGAGGGTCGCCGCGGCAGGTGCGCGATTCGTCTGGCTGATGTGGCGCACCAGGAACCAGTAGTCAGAGAATGGAAGTGGATTGCCGCATCGGCGACGCCTCCTCGCCATGACGGTGGCTGGGGAGCGGTTGCCCGGACTTGGCGACGCGGGGAGCGGCATGGACGGGGCGAACTCCAGCCACCCCACGGTTTCCGCGCTGCTGTCAGCGGTGGAGGAAAGTCTCATCAAGAACGCACCAGCACACTAGAACAGCGCGCTGTTGATCCACATGTGCGTGGCGATGCTGGCTGCGTAGCCGAGCGCGATGACCGGCGCCCATTTGAGGTGGCCGAAAAAGGTGTACTTGCCGCGTGCCTGCCCCATCAGAGCCACCCCCGCGGCCGAACCGATGGACAGCAGGGAGCCACCCACCCCCGCGGTGAGCGTGACCAGCAGCCATTGCCCCGTCGACATGTCCGGCAACATGGTCAGCACCGCGAACATCACCGGAATGTTGTCGACCACCGCTGACAGGAGGCCGATCGCGATATTGGCGTTGGTCGCACCCCAATCGACATACATCACCTTGGAGGCCATCGCCAGGTAGCCGATGAAGCCAAGGCCGCCCACGCAGAGCACCACGCCGTAGAAGAAGAGCAGGGTATCCCACTCGGCCCGGGCAATCTTGTTGAACACGTCGAATGCCGGCAGGCTGCCAAACTGTTCGTCGTTTCGCATTTCGGTGAGGAATTGAGCCCGGGTCATGCCGTGCTCGAGGTGCACGGTCTTCTTCAGGAAGTAGCCAAAGAACTGCAGATAGGCCAGGCCGGTGAGCATGCCGACGACCGGTGGCAAATGCAGGAAGGTGTGGTAGCTGACGGCGGTTACGATGGTCAGCAGGAAAAGCGCGATGATGCGCCTGGCGCCGCGTTTCATCACCACTGCCTGACCGCCACCGTGGGGTTGTGCGTTCGGGACGGTGACCGACATGATGGCCGCCGGCAGCAGCCAGTTAACCAGAGCGGGAATGAACAGGGCAAAGAAGGCGCCGAACCCGACCACGCCCTGCGGCGTCTCGATCTCTTTCTGCCAGACCATCAGGGTCGTGATGTCGCCAAACGGGCTGAAGGTGCCACCGGCGTTTGCCGCCACCACAATACTGATGCAGGCGACCAGGACGAACTTGGTATTCTCGCCGCCGACCGCCATCACCACCGCACACATCAGCAGCGCCGTGGTCAGGTTGTCGGCGACGGGGGAGATGAAGAATGCCAGCGCGCCGGTTATCCAGAAGAGTGTGCGCAGCCCGTAGCGCTTCTTGATCAGCCACGAGCGCAGGGCACCGAACACATTGCGCTCGCTCATGGCGTTGATGTAGGTCATGGCGACGAGCAGGAAGAGCATCAGCTCGGCGTATTCGAGCAGATTATGCCGTACCGCCACTTCGGCAACATGGTTTATGCCGTGGTCGGCATAAACGATGGCGATCAGCGCCCAGATAAGGCCGGCGGCAAGGATCACGGGTTTGGACTTGCGCAGATGCGTGAATTCTTCCGCCATCACCAGTGCGTAAGCCAAACCAAACAGGACCAGGGCGGTGAAACCGACCCAGTGGGAGGTCAGGTCGAGGCGCCCTCCCTCCGCTGCCGAGGCCCAGGCGGGAAGCGGCGACAGAAATAACAGCTGAGGGACGAGCAGGCGCTCTAGCCTTGTCATTACCGGTCTCCTTGATTCCCGGCAGCTTCCGATCAGTCTCCGATCGGGGACAGCATCGCGACTGTCGCCGTCGGCAGCTTTCGATTCTCAAGCACGCAGCATACGGGGTCCCTTGTACCATTAAAAGGGGTTGGCCCCGGGTCAGGGTCGCGCGTCGACGTCTCGGTTCCGGCCTCGCAGTCCCGGGAAAGGCTTTTTGCTCGCATTGCGCGCCTGCGCCGCCTGTAATTTTTGGCAGTCAATGGCATCATCTGTGCCGCATGCGCCTTCTACGAGGCTCGCCAACACCTTCGATCATCTCCTGAGTATCCGAGACCATGGAAAACGCACCGGCCTGGCTGGTCAATAGCTTCATCTACCTCAGCGCTGCGGTGATCGCCGTGCCGCTGAGCAAGGCGCTGGGCCTCGGCGCGATCATCGGCTATCTGGCGGCGGGGATGGCCATCGGGCCCTGGGGCCTGGCCCTGGTCACGAACGTCGAGGACATCCTCCATTTCGCCGAGTTCGGCGTCGTGCTGATGCTTTTCCTGGTCGGTCTGGAACTCGACCCCAAACGCTTGTGGAGCATGCGGCGGCCGATCTTCGCCTGGGGCGGCGCGCAGGTTCTTGGCTGCGCCGCGGTGCTCGCCGCGCTGGCCATGCTCAGTGGGGTGCCCTGGCGTATCGCACTGGTGGCCGCGCTGGGGCTGGCGCTCTCGAGCACGGCGATTGCCCTGCAGGTGATGGGCGAACGTAATCTGATGCCGACCTCCAGCGGTCGCTCGGTCTTTGCCATTCTGCTCTTCCAGGACGTCGCGGCGATCCCGATCCTGGCGCTGCTGCCATTGCTGGCCACCGGCGTCGTTGGCGATGTGGGCGAAATGCACGTCAACCACTGGCTGGAAGCGGCTCGGATCGTCGGCGTGATCGCCGCCATCGTGCTTGGCGGGCGCTTGCTGCTGCGCCCCCTGCTGCGCTGGATTGCGCGCTCGCGGACGCCCGAAATTTTTACCGCGGCGTCGCTGTTGCTGGTCGTCGGCATTGCCGGCCTGATGCACCAGGTGGGATTGTCGATGGCCCTGGGAGCCTTTCTGGCCGGCGTGCTGCTCGCCGAGAGCGAATACCGGCGGGCACTGGAAACCGACATCGAACCGTTCAAGGGCCTGCTCCTGGGACTGTTCTTCATCGCCGTCGGGATGAGCATCGACTTCGCCGTATTGATCGCCTCGCCACTGCAGATGGCCGCCATTGTCGTCTCTTTTTTGGCCCTCAAGGCCGGGGTCATCTACACCCTCGCCTGGCAGATGGGAGTGTCGTTCCAGGATCGGCCCGTGTTCACGCTGCTTCTCGCGCAAGGCGGAGAATTCGCTTTCGTCGTCTTCCAGGCGGCTGTCGGCGCGCGCGTTTTTACGCCCGCAACGGGCTCTCTGCTGATTGGCGCGGTGGCCGTATCGATGCTCGTCTCGCCGCTGCTGCTGGTGGCCGTCGACAAATGGCTTCTGCCGCGTTACGCCAGCCGACGGAAAGTTGCTCTTGAAGAGATCTCGGAAGCCCAGGACGCGCCGATCCTGATTGCGGGTTTTGGCCGTTACGGGCAGATCGTCACCCGCGTGATGCTCGCCGAGGGGATCGCCTGCACGATTCTCGACCACGACGCGGAGATGGTCGAGGCCGCGCGCAGCTTCGGCTACCGGGTCTTCTACGGCGACGCCGGGCGGCTCGACCTGCTGCGTACGGCAGGGGCAGCCCGCGCGCGGGTGCTGGTGCTGGCGGTCGACGACGTCTACCAGTCGCTGAAGATCGTCGACCTGGTGCGCGAGCATTTCCCGAACCTGGAAATCGTTGCCCGCGCACGTGACGTGACCCACTGGCACCGCTTGCGTGACCATCAGGTGACGCGTGTCCAGCGCGAGCTGTTCGAATCGAGCCTGTGCAGTGCGCGTGGCGTGCTCGAGTTGCTCGGCCTTACGGCGGCTGACGCCCTGCTGACGACGACACGTTTTCGTGCCCACAACCTGGAGCTGTTTGAACGCATGCATCCCCACCACGAGGACCGCGCCCGGATGATTGCCGTGGTCAAGGAGGGACGCCAGCAACTGGAGGAACAGATGGCGCAGGAGCGGCTGGAGCGGGGCGGACGCCAACACCAGCAGGAACCACCGACCGCGGACTGCTGACGCTCACGCTTGTCTTCTGCGCGCGCCGGGTGTGCCCTCGGCGATTCTACAAACTCGCGTGAACGTCCTGTGCAGCAACCGGCAGCTGATCGAGGCGTTCCTCGACGCAGACGCATTGATTCAGTGTCTGCAGCCACAGGGGAAGGCCGGGACTGATGCTCCTCCAGTAGAGCGGGATGAGTAGACCGAAGCCAGAGCGCTTGTTGCGTAGCCGGGCAATATTCAGCTCCTCCTGGCATTCAGGCGATGCGAAGTAGGCCGGACTGAGAATGGACACAACTCTCCGGCAACTCTCGATGGCGCGATCGATTTCGTCCTGGTACGACTTGCCTTTCTGAATCGCGAGGCGAAAGTCGAACACGGTTCTTGCGGGGTCGATTGCCGCGAGTTCGTTCTTGAACGCGTCAGCAGCGTTTGCGTTGTGGCTGCTGAAGCTCAGAAACACGTCGTAGTCTTGCGCACGCGGAGGCGGGACGCTGAGCGCGGCGCGTGGCGTCGCCGAGCCGTCGTCGCCCTGGCCGAGCTGGTCCATCAACGCCTTCAACAACGGGATGCGACCCGAATTGCGCTCGAAGATCATTAGCTCGGAGATGGGCAAGCCACGGCGCATCCATTGGATCGATGCGCCGAGGAGGGACTCCATCATTACCAGCGGAGACCAGCGTTGGTCGCCCGAGCTGAGAATGGGCATCGCGACGCGTTGATCCTCTCGATCCGACAGGAAAGGGAAGAGGCCGCGAAAGAGCGCTCCCACCGCTTCGGGCGGGCTGCCGAGGTCGCGGGGCTCGAAGACAGCGAGGCGACGCGCGCCGCGCCACGTGAAGCGATCGGCGAGTTCGTGGGAGAGCCAGAAGCCGGATGTGTGCCGCAGGTCAACGGCTTTGTCTCGCGCCAGCTCGGCCACCGACAGACCGCTTCGCTGCAAGGCGCCGATCAGGGATGTGGCTGTCGGGGTATAGTCGTTGGGGAAGGCGGAGGTCAGGAGAAGATCGACGGCCTCGTTGGGTCCCAGTTCGGTGAGGTCGCCCTGAACCAGTGATATCACCCGCTCGGTCTTTCCATCGAACACCGTTATCGAAGCTACTTTTTCCATTGCAGTCTCCTGGTTGGATCCTGGTCTCCGTCATATCTTTCGCTTGTCGAGCGCGATGCTCCGGTCACCGGGTGTTGCCGTCCCGGCGTCACACGGCCCTCTGCACGGCCCCGCCCCTACCCGCGCGCCGTCGTGACAACCGCTGGCAGGTGGTGCACGAACCAGTGCGCCGTTTCGCGCGCGACCCACTCGAAGGCGACGGCCGAATCGGGGGCGTCGGCGCTCGCCGGCAGCAGCTTCAACTCCTTGCGCCCGGTGAGTTCGCGTAGTGCGCGGCGGTTGCTGGTTTCGACGCGCTGTTCGCCGTCGCCGACGAGGACCAGCAGCGGCGAGGCCAGCGTGCGCAGGTAGAGCATGCCGGCAAGGTCGATCAGGCCACCGCGGCAGACGATGGCGTAAATGTCGCGATCACGGATGGCGGCCGCGCGCACGATCACCGGCGAGCAGTCGCCGGCGGCGCTGAGGCCAACCGGCAGGCTGGGCAGCTCGTCGAGGAGCATCCGCTGCCTGAGAACGGTGAGGCCGTCGACCAGGCGGCTGGCGAGGAGCGAAACGTTGTGATGATTGTCGGCGAAGCGATCTTCGCTGCGGGTCAACAGGTCGAAGCTCAGGGTGCCGACGCCGGCATGGCGGAGGATGACGGCGAGGGCGTCGTCGCGGGCTTCGGGATTCGGCCCGGCGTGGGCCAGGACGACCAGCGCCGAGGGCCGTGCGGGCAGGGTCAGGTCGGCGTGCAGGCGCACACCGCCGCTGTCGATGGCCATCGTCGTTGCCCCGGCAGTGGCGCTCGCTTCGCTCACCGGCGCACCAGCCTGACCGGCACGCGACGGGGACCGAAAGGCTTGCCGAAACGCGCAAAATAACCGGCGATCGGCGTCGTGCAATGCGGACAGCGACCGTTGCTCGGCAGATCGTAATGGCGGATGTTGTACCAGTCGCGCTCGATCAGCGCCGCCTGGCACTGCGGGCAGAAGGTGGTGCCGCCTTCGGTGTCATGCACGTTGCCCGTGTAAACATAGTTCAGGCCGGCGTCCATGGCGATGCGCCTGGCCTGGGTCAGCGTCGATGGCGGCGTCGGCGGCAGGTTGCTCATTTTCCAGTCGGGGTGGAAGGCCGAGAAGTGCAGCGGCACGTTCGCGCCCAGCTCGCGCGCCACCCAGTCGGCGAGTGCCTTGACCTCGGTTGGCGAGTCGTTGCGGCCGGGGATCAGCAGGGTGGTGATTTCCAGCCAGCAGTTTGTTTCATGGTGGATGTAGGCGAGGATGTCGAGTACCGGTTGCAGGTGGCCGCCGCAGAGCTTGAAGTAGAAGTCGTCGGTGAAGGCCTTGAGGTCGACGTTGGCCGCGTCCATGACCGCGAAAAAATTGCGTGCTGGCTCGGGATGGATGTAGGCAGCGGTGACGGCGACGGTCTTGATGCCATTTGCGCGGCAGGCGACGGCGGTATCGATCGCGTACTCGGCGAAAATCACCGGGTCGTTGTAGGTGAAAGCGACCGATTGCGCGCCGTAGGCGGCGGCCGCGGCGGCGATTCCCTCCGGGCTGGCGGCGTCGAGCAGGCGGTCCATATCCTTGGACTTGGAGATGTCCCAGTTCTGGCAGAACTTGCACGCCAGGTTGCAGCCGGCGGTGCCGAAGGAAAGAATCGACGAGCCGGGATAGAAGTGGTTGAGCGGCTTCTTCTCGATCGGGTCGATGCAGAAGCCCGACGAGCGACCGTAGGTGGTGAGCACCATTTCTCCGGAAACGTTCTGGCGGACGAAGCAGGCGCCGCGCTGGCCGTCATGCAGCTTGCAGTCGCGCGGGCAGAGGTCGCACTGGATACGCGCGTCGGCGATGGCGTGCCACCAGCGCGCCGGGTGTGCCGATTCGGGGGTTTTCAGCGAGTCGTTGAGGTCTCTTTCCATTTTCGTACTCCATAACGCGCCAGGGTGAGCTCCGGGTGCCAGAAATCGGCGGCCAGGCCGGCTTTCAGCTTGAGCTGGGCCAGGAATTGCCGGGGGTCGGCGAGCGCCTCCCAGACCTGCGGCAGGAAAGTGGCCCGTCGCCGCCCATAGCTCAGGATCAGGCCATCGACACCCGGCCGCAGGCGGGCCAGCGCGTCTTCTTCGCTGCTGACCGGGAAGGGTTCGGCTGGCGTCAGCAAGGAAACCTCGACGCGCGTGTGCGCCAACTCCCGCTCGCTCAGCGGCGGGAAGCGCGGGTCGCGAAAGGCGGCGGCGAAGGCGTTCTCGGCAACGTCTCTGGCCAGCGGCCGCTGTGCTTCGAGACTGCCGATACAGCCGCGCAAGGCACCGTCCTGGGTCAGCGTCACGAAGCTCGCCCCGGGCTCGGCGAGTTCCGGCGTCGCGGCCACCGGTCTTGCCGGCAATCCGAATTTTGCGGCAATGGCGTTGCGCGCGCTGACCAGCAGGGCGCTGCCGAGGGGGTCAGTGGGCATCGGTGTTCACCGGCGTGAAGGCAAAGGCGCCGTAGCCGACGACGCGCGACCTGTCGCCGGCGGTGTCGCCGGAATTGCGCAGGTCGAGGAGGCGCGCCTGCAGCCCGTGCCGGCGCGCCGCCAGCAGGAGGCCATTGACCGGCGTCGCGCCGCAGGCCTGTTGATGGTCGAGCTGTGCGTCGAGGGCGACGATGTGCCGGGCGGTTTCATTGTCCGTCTTGCGGGCGACTGCGTAGGGAAGGTAATGCGAGAGGTCGGAACTGATCACGAGCAGCGTCTCGTCGCCGCCCCAGAGGGTCTCGAGCACTTCGGCGACCTCTGCCGCGGAGGCACGACCGACGGCCAGCGGCACCAGCGTAAAACGTTCCAGTACCGTCTGCAGGAAGGGCAGCTGCACTTCCAGCGAGTGTTCCATGGCGTGCGCGGCGTCGCTGACGACGACCTGCGGCAGGTGTGCGACGCTGGCGATGGCCGCCATGTCCAGCGCAACGTCGCCCAGTGGCGTGGCGAAGGCAGTGGCCGAAGGCAGCGCCAGCCCGGCGACGGCGACGCGGTGCGTCGGACCGAGCAGCACGACGCGCCGGATGCTGGCGCGCAGCGCGTGCAGTGGTGCGTAGACGCTGGCCGCGATGGGCCCTGAATAGACGTAGCCGGCATGCGGCGCGATGATCGCTTTCGGTCGCCCATCCAGCCTCTCGCGCGTCTCCTGCGTCACTGGCGTATCGCCGAGCAGCCGGCGAAGATCGCGCGCCAGAACGCTGGCTGATCCGGGATAGAAGGTGCCGGCGACTGCGGCCGGACGAATGCCGGCGGTCGAGTGTGTCATCTGGTCAATCCTTGAAGAGTGGGGCTCAAGCAGGGCCGGCGGCACAGGCATCGACCTCGATAACGGAAAAATCACCCGCTGGCGTGAGTCTGTGCGCAGCGCTGCGTGTTCATTTCGGTATCCGCCTGCCTACTTTGGTTAAAATTACGCCATGCTACGTCACTACGCAATCGTCCCCGCCGCCGGCAGCGGCTCGCGCTTTGGCGGCGCAATGCCAAAGCAATACCAGACGCTCGCCGGCCGACCGCTGATCTATTACAGCCTGGCCGCTTTGTGTCGTTGCCCGCGCATCGACCGCGTCTGGGTCGTTCTCTCTCCGGACGACAGCTGGTGGCGGCAATACGACTGGACAAGTCTCGGCCACAAGCTGGAGACGGTTTTCTGTGGCGGGGCGAGCCGCTCGGCGAGCGTCGCCAATGGCCTGGCTGCCGCCGCGACCGCCGCCCACGACGACGACTGGGTGCTGGTCCACGACGCGGCACGCCCCTGCCTGTCGCAGGCCAACCTGCACGCCCTGTGCGACGAGCTGGCCGACGATCCGGTCGGCGGTATCCTGGCCGTGCCGCTGGCCGATACGCTCAAGCGCGCCGACGACGCGCAGCGCGTTGCGCGTACCGAGTCGCGCGACGGCCTGTGGCAGGCGCAGACACCACAGATGTTTCGCTACGGCCTGCTGCGCCGGGCGCTTGACGGATACCCGGATGGCACCGACGAAGCCTCGGCCGTCGAGGCCGCCGGCTTCAAGCCGCGACTGGTCGCGGGCGACAGCAGCAACTTCAAGGTCACTTTTCCGGCTGACCTGCGTCTGGCGGAGCTGATCGTGCAGGGCAGGACGAGGGTGGACGAATGATTCGCGTCGGACAGGGTTGCGACATTCACGCGCTGGTCCCCGGCCGCAAGATGATCCTTGGCGGCGTCGACATCGCCCATGGCAGCGGGCTCCTCGGTCATTCCGATGCCGACGCGCTGGTGCACGCGATCATCGACGCCCTGCTCGGCGCCGCCGCACTGGGCAACATCGGCCAGCACTTTCCCGATAGCGATCCTCGCTATCGCGGCGCCGACAGCCGCGTCCTGCTGCGCGCCACCGTTGCGCTGCTGGCGCAGGCGGGCTGGCAGGTCGGCAACGTGGACGCGACGATCATCGCCCAGCAGCCGAAGATGGCGCCGTACCTGCCACAGATGGTCGCCAACATCGCTGCCGACTTGCAGGTGGCGGTGGACTGCGTGAACGTCAAGGCGAAGACCGCAGAAAAGCTGGGTTTTGTCGGGCGAGGGGAAGGCGTTGCTACCGAGGCGGTGGTGCTGATCAGCCAGCCGAGCTGAATCGGGTGCCGCCCCGAGGTCGCCGCCGAGCGATCGGCGATCGTCGCGCGATCACTGCCGCGGGACGCGCGCCAGATTGACGGGGCGCTCTTTCTGCGCGCTGTTCAACCACATGACCCCGGCCATCCTGGCGCCATCGGCGGCGATCGTTGCGTTGAGGTTTCCCGTATCGACCAGTACGTCGCCGGGACTGCTGACAATCTGTAGCGCGATGTCGATTACCAGTTGCTCTCCCGGACGGGCGCTGGCTCTTCCTTCGCCGCGGTAGCTTACGGCGTCGAGTTCGCTGCCGAAGCGCTCGCGCCAGAAGCTGCGGTAGTCGGCCCAGTCGGCCCTCTGGCCGATGGGCACGGGACGGCTGTTGAGCTCGACCCGTTCGCCGCTCTGTCGCAGCAACAGGAAGAGCGTCTCGTCGGGGGATAGTGTGGCCGACCACGACCCGGTGACATCGGTGGCGGAAGGGCTGCCGGCAACACGCAGCGCGTACCAGCCGATGCCGAGCGCGAGTGGCACTGCCAGCACCGCCGCCACGACGAGCCATCGTCGGCTTGTGTGCCCGACGGCCTGGCTTGGAGTGGCTGAAGTGGGCGTGACAGCAGGCGGCGTGGCAACGCCAAGCGCGTGCAGGTCGTCGACCAGACGCTGGACGTCGTGGTGCCAGTCGTAGGCGCGCAGCGGGCGCCAGGTGAAATCGCCGATTCGGTTGAACGGCGCGGGCAGTTCGGCGGCTGGCGGCGGAGCAGCCACGTCGTCGCAAAGCAAAGGAATGAGGTGCGCACCGCCGGCCAGGGCGTCGGCCACTTCGCGGCGGATCGGGTCCGTGGGGTCGTCGATACGCAAGGCCCCGCGATCGTTGGTCGCGGCGAGCAGCTGCGGCGTGAGCAGCAGCAGGAGTATCGGCCGTGCCTTGAGCGTCTGCGCGATCTCCTCGCGCCAGCGGACGCCAGCGCGCAGATCATCCTTGTCGAGGAAAACCTGCTCGTCGCCAAAGACGGCGCCGAGATCACGCGCCAGGGCCGTCGCCTTGTCCTTGCCGTCGGACGAGCGGTAGCTGATGAACAATTGCGCCATTGGCCTGTGCTTGCTTCTTGCCGCTCAGCGCGGCCGGCGGGTCGGGCGCTTGCCGGCTCCGTGCCGATCACTCACGGCGCGTGACGGCGTGCCTTCTTGCCCTTGCCGCTTTTCTTGAGCTTGGCGACGGCGATGGTCGGGTCGGTTGACGCCGGGCCGGCGACGGTGAATCTCGGGAGCGCAATCCCACGGCCAGTGCTGGGAGCAATGTAGGCGTTGCTGACCCAGCCCTCGATTTCGGGGTCGGCGATGACCTCGACCAGGCTCCAGCGGTCACGTGCTTCGAGAAGGAGGAGCTCGCTGCCGCTCTTCAGCGCCGCCGCGACGCGTTCGAAACTGGCGTCGGGTCCTTTGCGGATGTTCAGGCTGCTGGCGGTGACCACGTAGCGCGGCGGTTCGTCCTGCTCGCGGCCGACTACCCGGCTACGTACCGCGGCCAGTGGAAACGCCGGACCCGGGTCGGTCTTGCGTCCGGGTGCGATGTCTTCGTGGCCGAGAATGTCCTGCAGACCATAGTGCTCGACGAGCAGGTCGGCGAGTTCGACGGCTCTTTCGATCTGCGCTTCCGTGTATGTGTGCCAGGGCGACACCGGGCCGCCGTTGCGATGCGCGGCGAGGGTGACCTCGTCGTCGGGATAGACTTTGGCAAACCACGCCTGGTATTGGCTGCCGACCTTCTTGAGCAGGCCGGCGTTGTCCATTTCGATGCCGATGGAGTGCGAGTTGAGTCCCACCAGACCGGCCCACTGGCTGACCCCGGCGTGCCAGGTGACGACGTTGAAGGGTGCCAGCTGCACGATCCGCCCGTCACGTCCGAGGACCACATGCGCCGACGCATTGCCCTGCGCCTTGCGCGTGCACAGCGACTCGACGGAGCTGTCCGTCGAGCGACCGGCGGTGTAATGGAAGATCAGATAGCTGGGCGCCATGATGCCGCCACAGTTGGGTGTGCTGCGATGGCTGACTAGATCGCCGACCAGTTGGTGGTTTTCGATTTTCAGAGTCATTGCTTGTCCTCGCGAGGGTTGAAACGGATCGAATACGGCGCATCAAGGATGCGCCACCGGAAACATTCCTGCGTGTCTGACTGCCTGCCCGTGAATCCTAGCACCCATCCATGGTCCGGGCATCGTGTTTGGTTGCCCGCGGCTGCATGCAAGCTTCCTGGCGTGAGCGCCAAGTGTGGCATCGATGTGCGGCGCAGATCTGCCCGCTGCGGGAAAACGCAGATCTTCGCGAGGGCGGCGCTCGGCCAGGTCACGCGCATTGTGACTGCAATCAAACGCCCCGGGCGGCGAAAGGGATGCCGGCTGCGATGTTATCTCCCGACGAGGAGCAGCGGCCCGCGAAAAAACCTCGTGCCGGGCGGTAGTCAGAGGCGCTAACTATGCTTTAGACTCGCCGCTGACGTGCCTTGCAAGGCAGAAAAAACGACGCTGCAAGCGTAATCGTTCGCAATCAAACCGCGTTATCGAGGGGTGTGGAGATGATTCAGAAGAAGCAGGATTCGGCCGGGGCGCGTTCGGCGCCGGTGGCGGTGCCGTTGGTAGGCAGGGACGACGAGCGCATGGGGCTCGGGGTCGAAGCGCTCAAGCGCGCTTTTCTCGACCGGCTGGTTTACTCGCAGGCGCGCTTTCCCGAGGTCGCCACCCGGCGTGACTGTTTCCAGGCGCTGGCCCTGGCCGTTCGCGACCGCCTGCTGCAACGCTGGGTACAAACGGCACGGACCTACCGGGACAAGGGCAGCCGTACGGTCTGCTACATGTCCGCCGAGTTCCTGATCGGTCCGCAACTGGGTAACAATCTGATCAATCTCGGCATTTTCGACAACGCTCGACAGGCGATGGCCGAACTCGGGCTCGATCTGGAGATGCTCCTCGATCAGGAGGAAGAGCCCGGGCTCGGTAACGGCGGCCTTGGGCGTCTCGCCGCGTGTTACCTCGATTCGCTGGCGACGCTGGAGATACCGGCGATTGGCTACGGCATCCGCTACGAGTTCGGCATTTTCACGCAGGCCATCCGCGACGGCTGGCAGGCCGAACTGACCGACAAGTGGCTGCGCTCGGGGAGCCCGTGGCTCATCCATCGTCCGAATGTCGCTTTCGATATCAAGATCGGCGGTCATACGGAACACCAGTACGAGGCCTCGGCGAGTCGTCGGCTACGTGTTCAGTGGGTGCCGGCCAAGGTCGTACGCGGCACGGCCTGGGACATGCCGGTGCTCGGATATGGCGTGAATACCCCGAACCGGCTCAGGCTGTGGAGCGCCGAGGCGCCGGAGGAATTCGATTTCGCGGCCTTCAACGCCGGCAATTACTACCAGGCAGTCGATGCAGAAGTGCTCTCCGAGACGCTGACCAAGGTCCTCTACCCGAACGACGAGATGGAAGCGGGCCAGACCCTGCGCCTCGAGCAGCAGTACTTCTTCGTCGCCTGCTCGTTGCGCGACATGATTCGTCTGCAACTGCAGCGTGAGGCGGATCTCAGTCGTTTCCACGAAAAGTTCGTCGTCCAGCTCAACGATACGCACCCGTCGATCGCGGTCGCCGAACTGATGCATCTGCTGGTTGACGACTACGAGATGCTCTGGGACGAGGCGTGGTCGATCACCCAACGGACCTTCGCGTACACCAATCACACGCTGCTCCCCGAGGCGCTCGAGAAGTGGCCGCTGCGGCTGTTCCAGAAAACGCTGCCGCGGCATTACGAGATCATCTGCGAAATCAACGAGCGTTTCCTCGACGAGGTTCGCATCCGCTTCCCGGGTGACGAAGCCGTCCTCCGGCGCATGTCGCTGATCGACGAGGACGGCGCGCGCTACATCCGCATGGCGCACCTGGCTGTGGTCGGAAGTTTCGCCGTCAATGGCGTTGCCGCCCTGCACAGCGAACTCATCAAGTCCGACATCCTCAAGGATTTCTACGAGCTGTGGCCGGAGAAGTTCAGGAACAAGACCAACGGCGTGACGCCGCGTCGCTTCGTCCTGCTCGCCAATCCGACCATGTCGCAATTGATCGATGAGACGATCGGCAAGGGCTGGGTGACCGACATGATGCGCTTGCGCGAACTCGAACCATACGCCGACGATCCGGCCTTCCGCGAGAAGTGGCGCGGGATCAAGCGCGGCAACAAGGAGCACCTGGTGCGCGAGATCAAGCGCGTTGCCCACGCCGATGCCGATCCGGCATCCATGTTCGACGTCCAGGTCAAGCGGATTCACGAGTACAAGCGCCAGCACCTCAACCTGCTGCATGTCATCTCGCTCTACAAGCGACTGAAAGACAACCCGAATCTGGTGGTCGCACCGCGCACGGTGATTTTCGGTGGCAAGGCTGCGCCAGGTTATCGTATGGCCAAGCTGATGATCCGCCTGGCGACCGCAGTGGCCGACATCGTCGGCCGCGATCCGGCCATGCACGGCCGTTTGCAGGTCGTCTTCTTCCCCAACTACAACGTCAAGAGCGGTCAGTCGATCTTCCCCGCCGCCGACCTCTCCGAGCAGATCTCTCTGGCCGGCAAGGAGGCCTCCGGCACCGGCAACATGAAGTTCCAGATGAATGGTGCGCTGACCATTGGCACGCTCGACGGCGCCAATGTCGAGATCCTCGAACAGGTGGGCGACGAGAATTTCTTCCTCTTCGGGATGAACACGCCGGAAGTCAAGGAACTCCGCCGCTGTGGCTACCGCCCACGCGACTATTACGAAGCCAACCCGCACCTGCGTGACGTGATCGACCTGATCGGCTCGGGCTTCTTCACGCGTGGCGACCGTGATGTCTTCCGGCCGCTGGTCGACCACCTGCTCAACCACGACGAGTACATGCTCTTGGCTGATTTTCAGTCGTACATCGATTGCCAGGAAAAGGTCTCCGAGGCCTACATCGATTACGAACGCTGGTCGCGGATGTCGATCCTCAACGTCGCGCGCTCCGGTTTCTTCTCGTCCGATCGGGCGATCAAGGAATATTGCACCGACATCTGGCGCGTCGAACCGGTGCGCATCGAACTCACCGATCTCTCGGAAGACGATCTGCAGTTCAAGCGTGCGGCGGCGGGAGCGCCCTAAAGACAACGGCAGGCAGGGCAGGGGAACGATGCTTTTCCCCTGCCCTGCCTGCCGCGTGCTAAGCCAGGTTCACAATGAAATGGCGGCCACCTCCAGGCCGCCATTTCATTGGTCAGCGCCTGGCAGCGCTGGCCCGCGCCCCTACCAGCGGCGGATCTTGATGATGTGCGCCATGGTGTTGTGCGGGCTGAGTTCGACGTAGGCGGTCGGTCCGCTCCAGCGGTAGGTGCGATCAGAGAGCAGGTCGTGCGCCTGGTACTGCTCGTCCCAGCCGATGGCGAAGCTGTCGAGCGGGATCTGGAGGGTCGCCACCTGCTGGTGGTAGGGGTCGAGGTTGACGGCGCAGACGATGATGTCCGACCGGTCGTCGGTCATCTTGGCGTAGGCGATGATGTTCGGGTTGTCAGTGGCCAGGAAGAGCACGTTGTTGTAGTTGTGCAGGGCCGGTGATTCACGCCGGATCTGGTTGATGCGGGTGATGATGTCGACGATGTTTCCAGGTGCCCGCCAATTGCGCACCCTGACTTCGTATTTCTCCGAGTCCAGGTACTCTTCCTTGCCCTGAATCGCCGCGTTCTCGCACAGCTCGTAACCACTGTAGATGCCATAGACCGACGACAGGGTTGCCGCCAGAACGGCGCGCATGATGAACGCCGGGCGACCGCCGTACTGCAGGATCGGCGGCAGGATGTCCGGGGTATTGGCGAAGAAGTTGCCGGTGAAGTACTCCTTCATCTCGCCGTTGGTCAGCTCGTTGACGTACTCGGTGATTTCGTCCTTCTCGTTGCGCCAGGTGAAGTAGGTGTAGGACTGGGCGTAGCCGGCTTTGGCCAGCAGACGCATCATTTTCGGTTTGGTAAACGCTTCGGCAAGGAAGATCACGCCGGGGTGCTGGCGGTGCACCTGGCCGATCACCCATTCCCAGAAGGCGACTGGCTTGGTATGCGGATTGTCCACCCGGAAGGTGGTCACGCCCTTGTCGATCCAGAACAGGAAGACCCTGAGCATCTCCTGCCACAGGCCGGCGCGGTCGCTGGTTCCGAAGTTCAGCGGGTAGACGTCCTGGTATTTCTTCGGCGGGTTTTCGGCGTATTTGATCGAGCCGTCGGGGCGGTGGAAGAACCACTCCGGATGGGCTGCGACGTAGGGATGGTCGGGCGAGCAGTTCATCACGTAATCGAGCGCGATCTCGATTTCCAGCTCGCGGCAGGTGGCGACGAAGCGATCCCAGTCGTCCCAGGTGCCGAGCTTCGGCTCGAGGCCGGTGTGGCCACCGTGCTCGTTGCCGATGGCCCAGGGGCTGCCAACGTCAGACGGCTCGGCGGTGAGGCTGTTGTTCTTGCCTTTGCGGAAACTGTGGCCGATGGGATGGATCGGCGGCAGATAGATGACGTCGAAACCCATGGCCTTGATCTCGGGCAGGCGGCGGATGCTGTCCTGCAGGGTGCCGTGCTTGTGCGGAGTCGTGCTCTGCGAGCGAGGAAAGAATTCGTACCAGGCGGCAAAACGGCTGATCGGCCGGTTGACCATCACTTTCAGCGTCGGCGCCAGTTCGTAGCCCTCGCTACGATCCGGGTACCGGGCCATCAGGCTGTGCAGCACACCGCCAATTCCCAGGTCGACTGCGCCCTGCTGCTCACCGGCGCCGACGGCACTTTCCATGGCCCCGATGATACTTTCGATGCGCGCGCGGTCCTCGCCCTTGGCCATCGCTGCCGATTTCCTGATGATCGCCATTCCCTCGAGCAGTTCGCTTTCAAGCTTGGCGCCCGGCACGTTCTTCTTGCTGATCTCTTCGACCCACGACCGATAGTGATTGGCGTAGGCTTCGATGGTGTACTCCCAGGGGCCGATCTCGGTGACCGTGAATTCGCCGTACCAGTCGTCATTGAGAGCCAGCGTCAGCGGGCTTTCCTGCCACGCTTTCTCACCCACCTTGCGGGCCTTGAGCACGGCCGAAAGCTTGTCGTGTCCCTCCTTGTAGATGTCGGCGCTGACGGCGACTTTTTCGCCGACGACGCGTTTGATCGGATAGCGGCCACAGTCGATCTGCGGCTTTACCGCTTCAATATTTACGCGGGGGTAGTCCTGGGGAATCATCGATAGCGCTCCTTAATGCTGACCCGGCGACGCCGGGAGAATACGGTGAGAGGTGATCTGAACGGCGACGGCCCCTGCGGGCCGTCATGCGCAATCCCCTTGGCCCTGAGGCGAGTCCTCGCCAGCAGCCGAAAGGGTGCTCGAATCGCTACTTCAGCAGGGAATCGTAGAGGGTCCTGGTCTGCTGCGCAATGCTCGACCAGCTGAACACTTCGCGCGCGCGTTTCTGACCGGCCGAGGCCATCGAGTCGGCAAGCGCCGGGTCGTCGAGGATCTTGTTGATCGCCGTCGCCAGATCGCGTGAGAAGGCATCCGGATTCACCGGCTCGAACGGCGCCACGTGCAATTGCTCCAGCGGGACCAGGTAACCCGTCTCGCCATCGACGACGACCTCCTTGATGCCACCGACAGCACTGGCCACGACGGCCGTGTGACAGGCCATCGCTTCCAGGTTGATGATCCCGAAAGGCTCGTAGATCGACGGGCAGCAGAAGACCGTGGCATGCGAATACATCTGGATGACCTCGGGCTTGCTGAGCATTTCCCGGACCCAGATCAGGTTCCTGAAACCTTCCTGGCGAACCGCTTTGACTGCCGCCTCCATTTCGGCAAGAATTTCCTTGGTGTCCGGCGCGCCGGCACAGAGGACGACCTGCACGTCGGGGTGGATGTACTTGACGGCATTGACCATGTGCACGATGCCCTTTTGGCGCGTGATCCGGCCAACGAAGAGCACGAAAGGCCTGCTCGGGTCGACGCCGTGCTTTTCCAGGGCGTCGGTATCCGTCGTCGGATGGTACTGCTCGACCTTGATGCCGTTGTAGATCACCGCGATCTTGTCGGGGTCGATGTCGAAGTGCTCGAGGATGTCGGCCTTGGTTCCCTGCGACACGGCGATCACCGAGTCGGCCATCTGCAGTGAGGTGCGTTCGACCCACGACGACATGTCGTAGCCGCAGCCGAGTTGCTCGCGCTTCCATGGCCGCAGGGGTTCGAGCGAGTGCACCGTGTGCACCAGGGGAATACCGTAGAGATTCTTGGTCAGGATGCCGCCGAGGTGCGCGTACCAGGTGTGGACATGCACCAGGTCGGCGTCCACCTGTTCGCTCAGCGTCTCGAGGTTGGTTTCGAAGGTGTCGAGCGCGCCGCTGAGCTTCTTGTCGACGTGTGAAAAGCTGCCCTTGCCGAAAGGGTAGCCCTTGACGCGCACGCCACCGCTGACCGTGTCCTGGTCACCGAAACAGCGCACTTCCACGTGCATCAGTCTGGCCAGTTCATCGGCCAGGTACTCGACGTGAACGCCGGCTCCGCCGTAAACATTGGGAGGATACTCTCGCGTCAATAGCAGTACTTTCATGGCGGCACTTTCTATGCTGAGGTTGTGGAGTCGAACGCGACAGCAACGCGTCGAAGACCCTGGCATTGTATCGGCAAAGGGCTCGGGCGGCCAAACCGGCGGTCATCGCTAGCCGCCTGGGACGGGTCGTGGCGGCGTATGCGCCGCCTGAAAGTCGCCGCTGTGGGGAGGAAAATGGGCGCCGGCGGTGTCCCTGGCCGGGCTTGCGCCCGGCGCGCTGTTCGCCTTTCCGCCACTTCCGCTGGGCGCGACGCAGGCGACGCCGGCGCCCAGGACGGGTAAAATGCAGCGCATGAATCTGCTTGCCATCGAGACTTCGACCGAGCTTGGCAGCATCGCCCTGTGGCGCGAGGGCGAGCTGCTGCGGCGTGCCTGCCCGATCGGCGTTGCCCATTCCGAGACGCTGCTGCCGCTGATTCGGGCGACGCTGGGCGACGCGGGGCTACGCTTTGCCGACTTGAACGCCATTGCCTTCGCGGCCGGTCCGGGCTCGTTTACCGGTTTGCGGGTTGCCTGCGGCGTCGCGCAGGGACTGGCGTTTGCCCATGACCTGCCGGTTATCCCGGTCGGCACGCTCGAGGCAATGGCGCTGAGTGGTGCCGGGCAACGGGTCATCGTCGCGCTCGACGCGCGCATGGGCGAGGTCTATTACGCTTTCTACGTCGGTGGCGTCGCCCTGGCGGCGGTCGCCGTCGGCGACCCTGCAGCGCTGCCGCTTCCCGAGTCCACCGGTTGGCTGGCGTGTGGCAATGGCCTCAAGGCGTATCCGGCCTTGCGTGAGCGCCTGTCGGCTTGCGTGTACGAGTGGCAGCCGGAATTGATGCCCGACGCGGGCTGCGTGGCACGCCTGGCCGCTGTACGGCTGGCGCATGGCGAGACGGTCGACGCTGCCGACGCGGCGCCGCTGTACGTGCGCAATAAAGTGGCGCAGACGGTTGCCGAACGGCTGGCCAACGGCGGCAAGGCGTGAACGCCGTGCTCTCGGCACAGGTCGAGATACTGCCGCTCGGTCATGGCGATGTCGACGAAATGCTGGCCGTCGAGAAGGGCGTTTATGCGTTTCCCTGGACGCGTGGCAACTTCGTCGATTCGATTGTTGCCGGCTACAGCGTCTGGGGCTGCCGCGTCGCTGGCGACCTCGTCGGCTATTTCGTGGTGATGCTGGCGCTCGATGAGGCGCACCTGCTCAACCTGAGCGTCAGTGAGAAGCGTCAGGGAATGGGTTTTGGTGCCCGCCTGCTGCGTCACGCGATGCAGTCGGCGCGGCGGGCCGGAGCAGTGGTGCTGTTGCTCGAAGTGCGTCCGTCGAACACGCGGGCGCTGGCGCTCTACGAGCATTTCGGTTTTCAGCAGATCGGCGTGCGCCGCGACTACTACGCGGCCGCGCTCGGGCGCGAGGACGCACTGGTGCTGCAACACGTACTGGAAGAGGTTTCGGCATGAGTGGTGGACATTCCCGCGGCACGGGCTTGACGCGCTGGCAGCTGCTGAACGAGATGGGCCTGCCTTCGCAGTGGCGCCTGCGTGAGCAGGCGGCGGTGCGGCGAGGAGGCATGGCAGCGTTCGCCGGGCCGCCAGCCGCGACGACGCCCGCGGCAAGCGAAAGAATGGCGGCCGTTCCTGTGGTAGACGCGGCGGCCGACGCTCCCTCGCCACCGGCAGTCAGCCGCAGGGCAGGGCAGCCGGCCGACGACCGGGAGCAGCAGATCGCGCGCCTGGACTGGGATGCGTTGCACCACAGTGTCGCCGGGTGTCGTGCCTGCGCGCTCTGCCAGGAGCGCCGGCAAGCCGTACTGGGTGTTGGCGACACCGCTGCCGACTGGTTGTTCATCGGCGAGGGACCGGGGGCCGAGGAGGATCTTCGTGGCGAGCCCTTTGTCGGACCAGCCGGCAAGCTTCTCGATGCCATGCTTGCGGCGATCGACCTGCAGCGCGGCGAGAACGTGTACATTGCCAACGCCGTGAAATGCCGCCCGCCAGGCAATCGTACGCCCGAGGCCGCCGAAATGGCGATCTGTGCGCCGTATCTGCGGCGCCAGATCTCACTCATCCAGCCCCGCCTGATCGTTCTGCTCGGCCGGGCCGCGGCGCATGCCGTTCTCGGCGACGTCGGTTCGCTTGCCAGTCTGCGCGGCCAGACCTTCGAGTATCGGGAAGCGGACGGCAGTGCAGCCGGGATTCCGGTCATCGTCAGCTACCATCCGGCCTATCTTCTGCGCACCCTGCAGGACAAGGCCAAGGCCTGGGAGGATCTGTGCCGGGCGCGAACGCTGCTGCACACCGCCACGACGTCGGCTGCGCTGCCGGCCTGATGCTCATGAACTGTCGCGACACCCCGCCGATGATCGATCTCTTGCCCGTTCGTCCCGTGCCCTTGCTGAGCGCCTTCCGGCGAGCACGCCGGAATCGTTCGACGGGCGGCGAGCATGTTCCCTGCAATCCCCGCCGCATTCGTCAGGCTGTCTATCCCATGAAGGAAATCATCATGCGCATCGGTTTTTTGTCCCTCGTCGTCGTGCTTGCCAGCCTGCTCTCGGGCTGCGGCTACAACACTTTCCAGACCGCTGACGAGGCGGTCAAGTCGGCGTGGTCGGAAGTGATCAATCAGTACCAGCGGCGAGCCGACCTGGTTCCCAATCTGGTCAGTACGGTGCAGGGATACGCCAGTCACGAGAGGGAGGTGCTCACCCAGGTGACGCAGGCGCGCGCGCAGGTTGGCGGCATCCAGGCAACGCCGGAACTGGTCAATGATCCGGCCGCCTTTGCCCGCTTCCAGCAGGCACAGGCTGGCTTGTCCAGCGCCCTGTCACGGCTGCTGGTGGTCGCCGAGAATTATCCGCAACTGAAAGCAGACGGCGCCTTTCGGGATCTGCAAGCGCAGCTCGAAGGAACTGAGAATCGGATTACGGTGGCCCGCAACCGCTACATCAAGGCGGTCGAAGCGTACAACGTTTCGGTGCGGACCTTTCCGAATAATCTGACGGCGATGATTCTTGGCTACGCGGTCAAGCCAAACTTCACGGTCGACAACGAGAAAGCGATCTCGACGGCACCGAAGGTGGACTTTTCCGCGCCGCCGGGGGCGGGCAAAGCTGCGCCGGCAGGCGCAAACTAGGGCGCTGCAAGCGATGTCCTGGCTGCCTATCCACCCGTTCGGCTGGCTGTTGAATCTGCTCGTCCTGTTCTTCGCCGCTTTTCCGGCTGGCGCCGAGCAGGCGATACCGGGGCTGGCGGCGCGGGTGAACGACCTGACCGGTACGCTGACCAGCGAGCAGAGGGAGGCGCTCGACGCCAAGCTGGCGACTCTCGAGCGCGAGACGGGGGCGCAGGTCGCGGTCCTGATCGTCGCCAGCGTTCAACCGGAAGGCGTCGAACAGTACGCGCTGCGTGTCGTCGAGGCGTGGAAGCTGGGTCGCCAGGGAATCGACGACGGCGCGCTGCTGCTGATCGCCAAGGATGACCGGCGCCTGCGTATCGAAGTGGGCTATGGGCTCGAGGGTGCCCTCAACGATGCCACCGCCAAACGGATCATCAGCGAGACGATCACGCCGCGCTTCAGGGAAGGCGACTTTTACGGCGGCGTCGACGCCGGCGTCGAGGCGATGCTCAAGGTGATCGCCGGCGAGCCGTTGCCGGCTCCCGCGGCGCAGAGCAGCGCAGCGGCCGACGTCGACGACCGTTTCGAGCAGCTCCTCTTTGCCGGCTTCATTCTGGTGTTTGTCGTTGGCGGTGTGCTGCGCGCCATTCTCGGGCGTTTTCTGGCCGCCGGCCTGGTCGCTCTTGCTGCCAGCGTAATCACTTCCTTCCTGTTCTCGTCTTTACTGGTCGCGGCAATCATCGGCGCCGTCGCTTTCGTCGTTTCGCTGGTAGTGGGTATTGCCGGTGGTCGGAGCGGACTTCCGGGCGGTGTTTCGTGGGGTGGTGGCAGTGGTGGTCGGGGTGGTCGCGGTGGTGGCTTCTCGGGTGGGGGTGGCGGTTTTGGTGGCGGCGGCGCTTCGGGAGGCTGGTAATGGAATTGACAAGACTGCTGCGGCACTTGGTTTTTCCCGACTGGTGGGTGCGGCGCGTGTTTTCGCGCCCACTGCTGCAGCGGCTGGAGAGCGCTATCGCCCGTTCGGAGGCCGCCCATCTGGGTGAGTTGCGGCTGGTCGTCGAAGGCAATCTGGCGCTGCCCGACCTGTGGCGCGGGCAAACGCCCCGGATGCGGGCGATCGATCTTTTTTCGCAGCTCAGGGTGTGGGATACCGAGCACGACAGCGGCGTTCTGATCTACCTGCAACTGATCGACCGACGGGTCGAAATCGTCGCCGACCGGGGCATCGACCGCCGCGTCGGTCGGCCCTTCTGGGATGCGGTCTGCCGTCGAATGGAAGACGCCTTTGCCGCCGGGGACTTCGAGAACGGCGTGCTGCTGGCGCTGCAGACGATCAGCGAAGCCCTGCGCGAGCACTTTCCCGCGTCGCCCGAAAACGCCAACGAACTGCCGAACGCGCCGCTGCTGCTCTAATTCTCGGCGTAGCGGACGCGTTGGCGAGGCTTGCTCGGCTGCGTCAGGTGACCGAGCGGCAGGACGTGCGTTTGTTTGATGGTCTGCAGGGCGATGCTGGTCTTGATGCGCGCGACACCGGGCAGACAGAGCAGGCTTTTCATCATCAGATCGGAGAACGAAGCCAGATCCGGAACGAGGATGCGCAGCATGTAGTCGGCATCACCACTGATCGAGTAGCAATCGACGACTTCAGGCATCGCCGCCACGGCGCTTTCGAAGGTTTCGCTGGCGTTGTCGCCATGGCTTTCCAGGATCACCTGGGCAAAGGCGGTGACGCCCAGGCCGAGCGCGGCGGGAGCCAGCAAGGCGACGTAGCCGGAGATGATGCCATCTTCTTCGAGTCGCTGGATACGGCGACTGATCTGCGACGCGGAGAGCTTGATCTGCTCGCCGAGGGTTGCATTGGTGGCGTTGCCTTTTCTCTGCAGGGCGTCGAGAAGTGCAAGATCGTAGCGATCGATGGTGATCTTTGACATTAACTGGCCAATTCGCGCATGAAATGTGCGTAGTATAGGGATTGTCGGAGAAATGTCCAACACCTCTTGCGCGCTATTGCGATCATCGTCATCTTATTGTAACGACATCGGAGGCGGCGCTGATGAACCTTACCGAATCCCTGCTCCTGGCCCTCAAGGCAAACGGCGCCCACCAGATCTTCGGCATCCCGGGCGATTTCGCGCTGCCCTTTTTCAAGATCATCGAGGAGTCGCAGATCCTGCCGCTGTACACGCTGTCGCACGAACCGGGCGTCGGTTTCGCCGCGGATGCAGCAGCGCGCATGCTCGGCGGGCTCGGTGTTGCTGCCGTGACCTACGGCGCCGGTGCGCTGAACATGGTCAACCCGGTGGCCGCCGCCTACGCCGAAAAATCGCCGCTGGTGGTCCTCTCCGGCGGGCCCGGAAAGAGCGAGTCGAAAGCCGGGCTGCTTTTGCACCATCAGGCCAAGACCCTCGACTCGCAGTTCCAGATTTTCCGCGAAATCACTTGTGACCAGGTACGACTCGATGACGCCGGGCGGGCGCCGAGCGACATCGCGCGCGTGCTCGCCACCTGCCGGCGCTACTCGCGGCCGGTCTATATCGAACTGCCGCGCGACATGGTCGCTGCGGCCTGTCGGCCGGTGCCGGCGATTCCCGCGGCCGGGGTTGACCCGGATGCGCTCGCTGCCTGTGTCGAGGAAATTCGTGCGCGCCTGCAGCGCGCGAGCAGGCCGGCGCTGATGGTGGGCGTCGAGGTGCGCCGCTTCGGACTGGAAGCGCGCGTCGCCGAACTGGCGCGCCGCCTCGATCTGCCGGTGGTCACCAGCTTCATGGGCCGCGGCCTTCTCGCAGATGCCGATGTGCCACTGCTCGGAACTTACATGGGGGTCGCCGGGCTACCCGAGGTGACCGAGTTGGTCGAGACCTCTGATGGCCTGTTCCTGCTCGGGGTGATCGTCTGCGACACCAACTTCGGTGTTTCGGCGAGCAAGATCGATCTGCGCAAGACGATCCAGGCGCTCGATGAGCAGGTCACCATCGGCTACCACATCTACCCGCAGATACCGCTCACAGCGCTTGTCGATCGCCTGCTGGAGAGCGTTCCTGTCAGCAACTCAAGCCGCTCGGCGATGTCGCCGCGCAGCTTTCCACGCCACATGCCTGCCGATCAGGCGTCACTTACACCCACCGACATCGCCGCCGCGGTCAATGATCTGATGGCCGTGCACGGCAAGTTGCCGATTGCCTCGGACATCGGCGACTGCCTGTTTACGGCCATGGACATCGAACACACGGCACTGGTCGCCCCGGGCTACTACGCGACCATGGGTTTTGGGGTGCCGGCAGGCTTGGGCCTGCAGGCGGCGACCGGGCAACGGCCGCTGATCCTGGTCGGCGACGGTGCTTTCCAGATGACTGGCTGGGAACTCGGCAACTGCCAGCGCTATGGCTGGGATCCGATTGTGCTGCTGTTCAACAACGCCAGTTGGGAAATGCTGCGCACTTTCCAGCCGGAATCCCGCTTCAACGACCTGGGGCACTGGGGATTCGCCGAAATGGCGGCTGGCCTCGGCGGCGACGGGAAACGGGTGGGCAGCCGCGGCGAACTGAAGGCGGCGCTCGACAAGGCGGTAGCGACGCGTGGTCGTTTTCAGCTGATCGAGCTGACCATTCCGCGCGGCGTGCTGTCGGCGACGCTGGCGCGTTTCGTTGAAGGGGTCAAGAAGCTCAACGCGGCGAGGTAGACCGACTTTTGATTGACGCTGCGGGCACTGATACCCAAGTTCGGTGCGCGACAGCGTTCGTCAGTGCCCGCTGTCGTCGAGGTGAATCACGTCGTCGTGCTGCCGCTGGTTCGCCTCGTGGCGGAACTTGACGAGCAGCATCGTGCCACTGAGGAAGAGACCGAAGAGGGTGATCACCAGGTAGATCGATAGGTCGGCACGGACCATCAGGAAGTAGAGGCCGGTCATCGCCAGGATCGACAGGTTCTCGTTGAAGTTCTGCACCGCGATCGAATGACCGGCACCCATCAGAATGTGGCCGCGATGCTGCAGCAGGGCATTCATCGGTACCACAAAAAAGCCGGAAAGTGCGCCAATGAGGACCAGCAACGGGACGGCGATCCAGGTGTGCTGGACGAAGTTCATCGCCAGAACGATGATTCCCATGGCGATACCGAGCGGAATGACTCGCACCGACCGGCGCAGGGTGATCATGCGCGCGGCGCCGACGGCACCGAGTGCGACGCCGATCGCCACGACCCCCTGCAGCATGCTCGACTTCGAGAGGTCGAATTGCAGAGAGGTTTCGGCCCACTTGATGACGATAAACTGCAGTGTCGCACCAGCGCCCCAGAACAGCGTGGTCACGGCCAGTGAGATCTGGCCGAGGCGATCTCGCCAGAGGAGCATCAGGCAATGGTTGAATTCGCGCACCAGGTACCAGGGGTTCTTGTGCAGAACGCGATGATCGACGCCGGTATCGGGGACGTAAAGGTTGAACAGCGCGGCGACCACGTAGAAAAGGGCGACAAAACAGATGGCCATTTCGCCAACCGTATCGACACCTGTGTCCAGTAGCGGAAAGTCGAAGCTCAGCAGCCCACTGGCGACATCCGGCCGGATGAGCAGGCCGCCGACGACGACGCCGAGAATGATGGCGCCGATGGTCAAGCCTTCGATCCAGCCGTTGGCGACGACCAACAGCCGGTGCGGCAGGTACTCGGTCAGGATGCCGTACTTGGCCGGCGAGTAGGCGGCAGCGCCGAGGCCCACGACGGCGTAGGCGAGCAAGGGATGCACCTGCCAGAACATCATCGCGCAGCCGACGATCTTGATGCCGTTGCTGATGAACATCACCCGCCCCTTCGGCATCGAGTCGGCAAAGGCGCCGACGAAAGCAGCGAGGACGACGTAAGAGACCGTGAAAAAGGTCTTCAGCAGCGGCTCGTATTCACTTGGGGCTTGCATGTCGCGCAACAGCGAGATGGCGACGATGAGCAGGATATTGTCGGCCAGCGCGGAAAAAAACTGCGCGGCCATGATGATGTAGAAACCGAAGGGCATTTAGCGTTCTGAAAGGGCTATTCTTGATATGCTGGGCTTATACCATGAAAGGCAGCAACTTGTTAGCGCAGCGGGTGGCGGTGCGTCGCACGGCGCTCCCATGCTCTGGCCGGGAGGCCGGTTTTGTGATTGAATAGAAAAAATAAGTCGTAACCGGGAGAGGACTTATGGCAGATCGTCGCCTGCAGGTGTTTCACGCTGTGGCCAAGCACCTTTCTTTCACCAGGGCGGGTGAGGCGCTGCACATGACCCAGCCGGCCGTCACCTTTCAGATCAAGCAGCTGGAAGAGCGCTTCAATACCCGCCTCTTCGATCGCGGTGGGGGGCGCATCTCGCTGACCGCGGCCGGCGAACTGGTGCTCGACTATGCCGATCGCATCCTCGCGTTGTCTGCCGAGCTCGATATCCGCGTCGCCGAAATGACCGGGCAGATGAGTGGCAGCCTGCTGGTCGGGGCGAGCACGACGATTGCCGAGTTCATGCTGCCGCCGATTCTTGGCGAATTCAATGTCCGTTATCCGCAGGTGCGGGTCCGCCTGACGGTTGGCAACTCGGACGTGATCAGCAACGCCATCGCCGCACATACGCTCGATATTGGCCTGATTGAATCGCCGGTGAGTCTGCCCAGTCTGCAATGCGAGGGCTGCGGCGATGACGAACTGCAAGTCGTGTGCACGCCCAGCCACCCGCTGGCCCGCTATCGCGAAGTCGAGGCGCGCAGCCTGCTGCCGCACGACTTCGTCGCCCGTGAGCCAGGTTCGAGCACGCGCGAAGTCACCGACGTCTATTTGCGCGCCTGCGGCGTCGAGCCCGAACAGCTCAAGACGATCATGGAGCTTTCGAGTCCGGAAGCGCTGAAGGGTGTGGTGGCGACCGGCCTCGGCTTTTCGATTGTCTCCCGGGCAAGTTTCGACAAGGAGCGGCAGTTGGGCACGCTGGTTGCCGTTCCCCTGCGTCCGGCGCTGACCCGGACCCTGTCGCTGGTCTATCCGAAGGAGCGCTTCCGCTCGCAGGTGGTCCTCAGTTTCGTCGAGTTCGCCAGGAACAAGCTCAAGGAGCTGTCTGCCTGATGCCGCGGCCGATCGGGGCGCGCATCGACCTCGCGGCGCTGCGTCACAACTACCTCGTGGCCAGGGAATACGCCCGGCGCCGGGACAGGGAGGCGAGGGCCTGGGCGGTGGTCAAGGCCAACGCCTATGGTCATGGTCTGCTGCGCGCTGCGGCGGCGCTCGGCGACGTTGCCGACGGTTTCGCCCTGCTCGATCTCGACGAGGCGATAGCCCTTCGCCAGGCGGGCATCCGGCAGCCGATTCTCCTCCTCGAAGGTTTCTTCGAGGCCGCCGACCTGGCGGCCTGCGCGGCACATGATCTGAGCATCGTCGTGCACAGCGTCGAGCAACTGCAAATGCTGCGGCGGGCGGCGCAGCCTGCTCCACGCAGGCTACTGCCCATTTATCTGAAGCTCAACAGCGGAATGAATCGCCTGGGGATCAGCGCTGCGCAGCTGCCGGCCGTCAGACGCGAAATCGAAGCCCTGCCGGCACTAGGTCCGCTCACCCTGATGACCCACTTCGCCGAAGCCGACGGCAGCGGCGGCGAGTCCTGCATCGCCTGGCAGCTGGAGCGTTTCAGGGCGATGACCGCGAACTGGCCCGCCGCCGCAACTTTCCCGCTCTCCCTGGCCAATTCGGCGGCGATCCTGCGTTATCCGCAGACCGCGCACGACTGGGTACGACCCGGGATCATGCTCTACGGCGGCAGTCCGTTTGCCGACCAGGATGCGGTGAGCTTTGGCCTCAAACCGGTGATGACGCTGCACAGCCGCCTCCTGACAATACAGGAGATCGGCGTCGGTGAACGCGTCGGTTACGGAGGCACCTTTGTCGCGCAGCGGCCGACCCGCGTCGGCATCGTCGCCTGTGGCTACGCCGACGGCTACCCGCGGCATGCGCCGGGCGGCACGCCAATCGTCGTCGGCGGGCAACGGACAAAGACACTGGGGCGGGTGTCGATGGACATGCTGGCCTGCGACCTCACCGAACTGCCCGACGCCGGGTTGAACAGTCCGGTCGTCCTGTGGGGCGATGGGCTGCCGGCCGACGAGGTGGCCAGTGCCGCCGGGACCATCAGCTACGAGCTGTTCTGCGCTCTCGCCCGGCGCGTGCCGGTGCTTGAAGTCTGATCGTGGCCAGGGCAGCGGGCTCTCGAAAGACGGTCTTTTCATGTACCGAATGTGGTGCCAGCGCCGCCAAGTGGCAAGGGCAGTGCCCCGGCTGTGGCGTCTGGAACACCCTCGTCGAGACGATTGCCGAAGCCGCCGCTAGCGGCCAGCAGAGCCGTTTTGCGGCGCTCGGCGGCACGGCAGGACTGCAGACGCTCTCCGCTATCGAGGCGCGCGAGGAAGATCGCTTGCCGACCGGGATCAGCGAATTTGATCGAGCTCTGGGGGGCGGGCTGGTTGCCGGTGGAGTGGTGCTGATCGGTGGAGACCCGGGAATCGGCAAGAGCACGCTGCTGCTGCAGGCGCTTTCCGGGCTGGCTCCGGCGCGCAATGTGCTCTACGTCAGCGGCGAGGAGTCGGGTCAGCAGATTGCCATGCGCGCCCGGCGACTGTCGCTGGAGACCGGCGAGCTCCGCCTGCTCGCCGAAATCAATCTGGAAAAAATCCTCGCCACCCTGCAGACGGCCAGGCCGCAGGTGGCGGTGATCGATTCGATCCAGACCCTGTGGTCGGAGCAGCTGAACTCGGCACCTGGCTCGGTTGCGCAGGTACGCGAATGCGCTGCGCAGCTTACCCGCCTGGCCAAGCAGACCGGAATCACGGTGATCCTGGTCGGTCACGTGACCAAGGAGGGGGCTCTGGCCGGGCCACGGGTCCTCGAACACATGGTCGACACGGTGCTCTATTTCGAGGGCGATACGCACTCCAGCTTCCGCCTGATTCGCGCCGTCAAGAACCGCTATGGCGCGGTCAACGAGATTGGTGTTTTCGCGATGACCGACCGCGGGCTGAAGGGGGTCAGCAATCCTTCGGCAATCTTTCTGTCGCCGCACGGCAACGATGTACCGGGTTCCTGCGTGCTGGTCACCCAGGAAGGCACCCGGCCGCTGCTGGTCGAGATCCAGGCGCTGGTCGATCAGGCGCACGGAAATCCGCGGCGGCTGACGGTCGGGCTCGACGCGCAGCGCCTGGCGATGCTGCTGGCCGTCCTGCACCGCCACGCGGGCATCGTCTGCTTCGATCAGGACGTTTTCGTGAATGCCGTCGGCGGGGTCAAGATCGGCGAGCCTGCGGGCGATATGGCGGTCTTGTTAGCGATCGTATCATCGCTTAAAAACAGGGCGTTACCGGAGAAACTTATTGTATTCGGTGAAGTTGGATTGGCCGGTGAAATACGCCCGGCGCCGCGCGGCCAGGAACGCCTGCGCGAAGCGGCCAAGCTCGGTTTCACGCGCGCCATGATTCCCGAAGCCAACGAGCCCAGGCAGCCCATAGCCGGCCTCGAAGTGATCGCCGTGCGGCGGGTCGAGGAGGCTGTGCAGCGTTTGCGCGAGTTGGAATGAGGGGCGAGCGAGCTTGGCCGGAGCATCGCCTCACGCTACCCGGTTGAACAAGGGCATGGGGTCAAGGCCATGGAGCGGAACGATTCTCCTTGCCTTTTTCCCCCTCTAGCTTGTACCTTGCAGCACGGGCCCGGACCCGCTGTCCGCCATGGCAGGGGAGTATGGTTTGGGCACGGGAAACGGGGCCTGCCCCGATTCCCGCTGCCGGGGCTGAAGTTACTCGGCTCGTTTTTGGAAGGGGAAGCGATCATGGGTCTGCGACTGAAATTCAACCTGGTGCTGTTGCTGGTCTTTGGCGCGGGCATGGCCGTGTCGGCCTACGTCTCGCACCGACTGCTGGACGAGAACGCCAAGCAGGAAACGCTGCGCAACGCCGGCCTGATGATGGAGTCGGCACTGTCGGTGCGCGGCTACACGGTGGCGCAGGTCAAACCTCTGCTCGAGGCGCAACTGGCGACGACTTTTCTGCCGCAGACGGTACCGGCGTATGCGGCCACCGAGATTTTCAACAAGCTGCACAGCAAGTACCCGGACTTCAGCTACAAGGAGGCGACGCTCAATCCCACCAACCCGCGCGACCGTGCGGTCGACTGGGAGAGCGACATCATCCAGAAATTCCGTGGCGATGAAAGTGCCACCGAGCTCATTGGCGAGCGCGAGACGCCCACCGGGCGCATGCTCTACATCGCGCGGCCGATCACCATCAAGGATCCGGCGTGTCTGGCCTGCCACAGCGTGCCCTCGGCTGCGCCGGCGTCGATGATCAAGATCTACGGCGGCAACAACGGTTTCGGCTGGAAGCACATGGAAACCGTCGGCGCGCAGGTCGTCTCGGTACCGATGTCGGTGCCGCTGGCCAACGCTCAACGCACCTTCACGACGTTCATGGTGTCACTCGGCGGCGTCTTCCTCGCCACTTTCGTGGTCCTCAACCTGATGCTCTCGCTGCTCATCATCCAGCCGATTTCGCGCATGTCGGCGGCGGCCAACAAGGTATCGACGGGGGACTTCGATGTTCCCGAGTTCCCGGCCCGCGGTGGCGACGAAATCGACGTGCTGGCCAACTCGTTCAACCGCATGCGCCGCAGTCTGCAAAAAGCGATCAAGCTGATCGAATCCTGAGCGTTCGCAGCCAGGCGATGGAGCAAGCAAGCAGATGGGCGCTGTCGATTCGGCGCCGCCGATTCATTTGTCGTCCCTGAATGTGGAGTAGCCAGGCCATGACCATCCCGGAACGCATCGGCAAGTATGAAATCCGTCGCGAGCTCGGCAAGGGCGCGATGGGCACGGTTTACGAGGGTTTCGACCCGGTCATCGAGCGCCCGGTGGCCATCAAGACGATTCTTGCCGAGTACCTCGCCAACGTCGAAGCGGATTCGGCGGTGACCCGCTTCAAGCGTGAGGCGCAGGCTGGCGGGAAACTGCAGCATCCAGGCATCGTCGGTGTTTACGAGTTCGGTGAGGACGAGACGATGGCTTTCATCGTCATGGAGTACGTGCAGGGGAAGGAGCTGCGCAAGCTGATGCGCGAGCGCGGGCGTTTCGAGTTGATCGACGTCTTCGAGGTGATGAAGCAGTTGCTCGCCGCGCTCGACTATTCGCACAAGAGCGGCGTCGTGCACCGCGACATCAAGCCCGCCAACCTGATGGTACTCAGCGGCATGAAGATCAAGATCATGGACTTCGGTGTGGCCCGGATCGAGAGTTCTTCGCTGACCCGGGTCGGCTCGGTGGTCGGGACGCCGACGCACATTTCCCCCGAGCAACTGCTTGGCCTTCCGGCCGATGGCCGCTGCGACCTCTGGGCGGCCGGCGTGATTCTCTACGAACTGCTCACCGGTCGCGGGCCGTTTGTCGCCGAAACGCCAGTCGCCGTGATCCATAATGTGATGCGGGTCGAACCGGCGCCACCCTCGTCGATCGTCCCGGAGCTGCCGGCGGCCTTCGACGCCGTGATCGCACGCGCCCTGGCGAAGAAGCCTGACGAGCGCTATCAGAACGCGCGCGACTTCGCGGCTGCCCTGGTGAGCGCCTTTCTGAAGAGCAAACCAGGGGCTGGAGAAGGGCAGGTGACCGAGCAATCCGCGCGCACCGTCGCTGCTGCGAGCCCGCCGCCGGCGCTGCAGATGACGCTGCCTCCGGAAACGCTGGCCGAGATCGAGTCGTCCCTGGTCAGGTCGATCGGTCCACTGGCCAAGCATCTGGTGCGCAAGAGTGCCTCGCATGCCAGGAGCGTCGAGGAGTTCAACGCCGAGCTGGCCGACAATGTTCCCGCGGGTAGCGAGCGCTCCGAATTTCTGAAGCGTATCGAGCGCCTGGAGAAAGCGCCGTCGGCGTCGATCCCGCCAGCGCCGGCGACGCGTCTCGAAAAAAGCGACCGTGCCGCCGACAGCGCCAAGGAAGCGGTGCAGACGGCCGCAGTGATCTTCGATGCCGTGACCCTCGCCGCCGCCGAGAAGCGCCTCGCGCAGTACGTCGGGCCGCTCGCCAGGGTGCTCATCAAGCGGGCGGCAAACGATTCCGGCGACCTCAGGGAGCTCTACCGAAAGCTCGCCGAGCATATCGACTCGGAGCCCGAGCGCAGCGAATTCCTCAAGGGGCTTGGCTAGCCCCACGGCGGGCAGACGCGCCCGGCTGTCCGGCCCACTCCACTGCCTTGCGCAATGTTTGACGCAGCATGGAACCCAAGAACTGCAGCGACGACGTGGTTTCAAGGGGCTGTCCGGCCTTGCTGCAAGTCTCGTCGGAAACGCCACGCCACAGCAACCCGCACGTCATTGCGAGGAGGCGTGGCCGACGTGGCAATCCAGAGGTTTTGTTTTTTACCTGGCTGATGTGGCGGACAAACAGACAGACAGACAATGGAACTGGATTGCCGCGTCGGCTACGCCTCCTCGCAATGACGGTGGCTGGGGAGGGGCGGCCCCGCATTTGGCGATGAAAGAAGCGCTATGGACCGGGCCAACTCCCGTCGTCACGCGGGTTTCACTCTGCTCTCGGGGTCGCCGAAAGCCTCATCACGATTGCCGCCACTAGCGCGTGATCGGCTTGTAGCGAATCCGTTTTGGCTTGGCCGCTTCCTCGCCGAGGCGGCGTACCTTGTCTGCCTCGTACTCGTGATAGTTGCCGCTGAAGAAGCTCCATTGCGACTCCCCTTCGCAGGCCAGAATGTGCGTGCAGATGCGGTCGAGGAACCAGCGGTCGTGCGAAATGACCAGCACGCTGCCTGCAAACTCCAGCAGCGCGTCTTCGAGGGCGCGCAGTGTTTCGACGTCGAGGTCGTTCGACGGCTCGTCGAGGAGCAGGACGTTACCGCCGGCGATCAGCGTCTTGGCCATGTGCAGGCGACCGCGCTCACCACCGGAAAGCTGGCCAACCCGTTTCTGCTGATCGGAACCCTTGAAATTGAAGCGGCCGATGTAGGCCCGCGCCGGCGTTTCGTACTTGCCCACGGTTAGGACGTCGGCACCGCCGGCGATCTCCTCGAAAACCGTTTTCTCGCCATCGAGGCAGTCGCGGCTCTGGTCGACGTAAGCCAGCTTGACCGTGTCGCCGATCTCGACTTCGCCGGAATCCGGTTTTTCGTTACCGATCAGCATCCGGAAGAGGGTCGACTTGCCGGCACCGTTGGGGCCGATGATGCCGACGATTGCGCCCGGAGGGACGCTGAAAGTGAGCTTGTCGATCAGCAGGCGGTCGCCAAAGGACTTGCTGACCTCCTTGAACTCGATCACCTTGTTGCCCAGCCGCTCGCCGACCGGGATGAAGATCTCCTGCGTTTCGTTGCGTTTCTGGTACTCGACACTGCTCAGCTCGTCAAAGCGTGACAGGCGCGCCTTGCTCTTCGCCTGCCGTGCTTTCGGGCTCTGGCGTACCCATTCCAGTTCCTGCTTCATCGTCCGGATGCGGCCGGCTTCCTGCTTGGCCTCGGTTTCCAGGCGCGCTTCCTTCTGCTCCAGCCAGCTCGAGTAATTGCCCTTCCAGGGAATTCCCTGGCCACGATCGAGTTCGAGAATCCACTCCGCGGCGTTATCGAGGAAGTAACGGTCGTGGGTGACGGCGACCACCGTACCCGGGAAGCGCACCAGGAATTGTTCCAGCCATTCGACCGACTCGGCGTCGAGGTGGTTGGTCGGTTCGTCGAGGAGCAGCATGGCGGGCTGCGAGAGGAGCAGCTTGCACAGCGCGACGCGGCGCTTTTCGCCACCGGAGAGCTGGCCGATCTGCGCCTCCCAGGGGGGCAGGCGCAGCGCATCAGCGGCCAGTTCGAGCTGGCTGGCGAGATCGGAGCCGGCAGTCGCCAGGATCGCTTCGAGGCGCGCCTGCTCCTCGGCGAGCTTGTCGAAGTCGGCGTCGGCTTCGGCGTAAGCCGCGTAGACCTCTTCCAGCATGGCCTGCGCCTGGAAAACCTCGCCCAGGCCGGACTCGACCTCCTGGCGGACGGTCGCCTCCGGGTCGAGTTCGGGCTCCTGCGCCAGATAGCCGATCTTGAGGTTGGGCATCGGCGTCGCTTCGCCGATGATGTCCTTGTCGAGACCGGCCATGATGCGCAGAACCGTCGACTTGCCCGAGCCGTTGAGCCCGAGCAGGCCGATCTTGGCGCCCGGGAAGAAGGAAAGGGAGATGTCTTTGATGATCTGGCGTTTGGGCGGGACGATCTTGCCCACGCGGTTCATCGTGAATACGTATTGAGCCATGGCCTTGCGTGTCGATCCAAAGGAGGAAAAGCGGTCGGCGGGCGGCCAACGCGTGGCGCCCGAAAAGCGCAAGTCTACCCGAGACTGGCGGCTCGTAGCCGGCGAGGTTTCACACGGCGGCGATTGAAAGGCAGCCCTTCAAAGCTGCCGCCGGTAACAGCCGGCGAAGCGAAGACGACGCTCTTGTCCGTCGCGCCTACTTTTCCACGAAAGCCCGTTCGATCACGTAGTCGCCCTGCGCGCCAATGTGCGGCGAAACCTCGAATCCCCGACTGTCGAGCAACTGGCAACAATCCTTGAGCATCGCCGGGCTACCGCAGAGCATGGCGCGATCGTGAGCGGGGTCCAAAGGCGGCAGGCCGATATCGGAAAACAGGCGGCCGCTGTTGACCAGCTCCGTGATACGGCCCTGATTGCGGAATGGCTCGCGGGTCACTGTCGGGTAGTAGATCAGCTGGTCACGCACCATGTCCGCGAAAAACTCGTGCTGCGGCAAATCCCTGCTGATGAAGTCGCTGTAGGCCAGGTCCCGCTGCCAGCGAACACCGTGGATGAGGACCACTTTCTCGAAGCGTTCGTAGGTCTCGGGGTCCTGGATCAGGCTGATGAACGGCGCCAGGCCGGTGCCGGTCGACAGCAGGTAGAGGTTCCTTCCCGGGCGCAGGTCGCGCAGCACCAGCGTGCCGGTCGGCTTGCGGCTGACGACGATCTCGTCGCCGACCGCCAGGTGCTGCAGCTTCGAGGTCAGCGGGCCGTTGGGCACCTTGATGCTCAGGAACTCGAGGTATTCGTCATGATTGGCGCTGGCGATGCTGTAGGCGCGGGTCAGCGGTCGCCGCTCTTCCTGCGCCAGGCCGATCATCACGAATTGACCGTTGATGAAGCGCAAGCCCGGGTCGCGCGTGGTGCGAAAACTGAACAAGGTGTCGTTCCAGTGATGGACCGAAAGGACTTGTTGGGCGGAAAAGGTGCTCATCGTTCTTGACCCCAGTGTGCGGTTGATGAAAGCCATGGTATTTGCGTATGTTATATTTGTAAAACAGATTTTCTCAATAAACTATATCTAACTTGTAGATATGCGATTCACTTTGCGGCAGATCGGGGTTTTTGTGGCCGTGGCTCGGCACGAGAGCGTTTCGCGCGCCGCCGAGGAGCTCTCGCTGTCGCAGTCAGCGACCAGTACGGCCCTCGGCGAACTCGAGCGCCAGTACGACACGCAGCTCTTCGACCGCTTCGGCAAGACCCTGCGCCTGAACGAGCTTGGCCAGGCCCTGCTGCCGCAAGCCGTCGAGCTGATCGAGCGTGCGGCGGCGATCGAGAGCGGGCTTGAAGGGCACGCCGGCTACGGAAAGCTGCAGATCGGAGCGACGCTGACCATCGGCAACTACCTGGCGACACTGATCGTCGCCGATTTCCTCACCCGTCATCCCGAGAGCAGCGTGCATCTGAAAGTGCACAACACGGCGACGATCGTCGACCAGGTGGCGCGCCATGAACTCGATCTCGGCCTGGTGGAAGGCAGTTGCCGGCACCCCGAGCTAATCGTCGAACCGTGGGTGGCCGACGAACTGGTCGTTTTCTGCGCTCCCGGTCATCCGCTGGCGAAACAAGCGTCGGCGACGCTGGCGGAACTCGCCGACGAGTCCTGGATCGTCCGCGAGCCCGGCTCGGGGACGCGTGAGACCCTTGATCAGGCGCTGCGCCATCAGCATTCGCCGCTCAAGGTTCGCCTCGAGCTCGAGCACACCGAAGCGATCAAGCGTGCCGTCGAATTCGGCCTCGGTATTGGCTGCATCTCGCGCCTGGCGCTGCGTGAGGCTTTCCGGCGCGGCAGCCTGGTGGCCATACAGACGCCCGAACTCGACCTGCAGCGGCATTTTCACTTCCTCTGGCACCGCCGCAAGTTCCAGACGGCAGGCATGCGCGAGTTCATCGGCCTGTGCCGGGCGATGACCGCTGGTGTCGAGCGGAGTGATCAGATCGAGTGGTCGTTCATTCCGTAGTCTCCTGCAGCCGTGTAAGCCACCTCGTTCCAGCTCTTGCGGCAACGCAAGCCGATCCACTCGTGGCGGGAAAACTAGGTGTAAAGTTTTCCGACACTCAGGCGCCTCCGCTGAAACGGCTGTTGGCGGTGGAAATGGCTGGGGCATCGTGCAGCCGCGCCGTCGAAACGCCGGCGTTTCGGCCAACCGGCGCTCGCAGAAGCGCCGTCCCCGCGTGTGCGGACATGCCGACCTTTCCCGGTGCTTTTCGTCCGTTGGCGTCGCCAAGCGCGAGACGTCCGGCCGGGCGTTTCCCGCCCTTGCACGCCGTGGTGCAGCGCTGCAGCGGCAGTGTTGCAAACCGAGGCGTCGGTCGCAAGCGAGTAAGGAGCTGTTGCGCAGCGGTTGCCGCAAGGCGACGCGATTGTAAAACCGGCGTGACGCTCTTGGACGACCAGGCCCGGTGCGCTCTAGCATCATCCTGCCTATGTTGCCTGAGGCCTTGGCAAGCGGGAACTTCCCGCGGACACCCTTGACGACGAGGCTATCCGTGGTGTCGGAAAATTTTACAGTTGCCTCAGATCGATCGTCCACGAAAACAGAACAATAATCATTAAATCCGAGCATTAAATAACTATGGCACGAATATTGCTCGCTGGTCTCGCCGAGGCCATGTGCCAGATTGGCCTTTGTCATTCTTGACCTCTATAAGGAGAGAACCCTCATGCGTGCTTTTCTGTCGTTTGCGCTTCTGCTTTCTGCTGCCGCGCCGGCCTTCGCCGAAGTTGTCGGGTTTAGGTCGTTTCGTGTGGAACGGGCAAGAATGGGGCGAAGGGCGAGGCGGGCAAATGAGTGAGCTTTCCAGCGATGAGGTAGGCCATGGCGATGAAGTTTTCGACGCGGCGATAGCCGCGTGCCCTTGCGCGCGCCTCCTGGAGCGCTCGATTCATCGCTTCGACACGGCCATTGTGTTTGCCGGGGTGAAAACCGTTGAGTACGCCAGGAAGGTGCTTGCTGATCGTCCGTCCGAGGCGCTTGAACGGTTCGAGTCGGCAGCGGCTGGCCCAACTGAGCCAGCGCTTGAGCAGGGGCTTGGCCTCGTCAGGTGTCGTGGCGGTGGCGTAGATGGAGCGCAGCGCCTGCTTGATCCGCCAGGCCCGTGCGGTCTTGAGGTTCGAGCGCTGCAACCAGTACATGGTGTCGGTTTGCTTGACGGTCCAGTCGGCGGGTTTCTTGTGCAGGCCCCAGCGGGTGCCTTTGAGTTCGGGCGCGGTCTTGACCTCGGCGCGTCGCACCTCGTCCAGCGCCGTGCTGCTCAGAGCGACCACGTGGAAGCGGTCGAAACAGACCTCGGCTGCTGGAAAGTGCTCGGCGGCGCCGGCCTGGAACGAGCCGCTCATGTCCATGCTGACATGGGTGATCGCGGTGGGCTGGCCACCATGCTCGGTAAGGTCGCTGGCGAACTTTCCGAGCGTGGCCTTGTCTCGGCCCGGCGTGGCAAACAGCAGACGCTGCGCGTCGAGGTCATAAAAAACAGAGATATACGTCTGGCCGCGTTTACTGGCGGTCTCATCGACGCCGATCGCGCGAACCCTGGCATGACTTTCCTGGGCGCGCGCCCGGCCCACATGATGATTGATCACGCGCCACAGTCTGCGACTGCGCACGCGCAGCAGTCGGCCAGCTGCCAAGACCGACATGGTCGGCGCCAGCATCAACGTCAAGGCCTCGAACAGCAGCGTGAAGCGGCTCCCTTCACGCGCCCAGGGAACAGGAATCTGCGTGACCTTGCCGCAACCGGCACAGGCCACTCGCGGCACCTCGGCATGCAGGTGGGCTTCGTACTGAAAGAAATCCATATGGCGCCAGGAACGCGCCAAGCGGTCATGCAGCGGCTGCGCCGCCGCACCGCAAGCCGGGCAAGCATGAATGGCTGCGCCAAATCGGACCTGGAAATCGATCCGTCCGGACTCTGGCTTGAAGATGACCTCAGCTACCTGCCAAGGAGCAACGAGACCCAGAGCCTGGGTGAACAGCGTTTCAATCATGAGGAACCGGTCGCGAGAGGAAAGACCGCCATTGTCCTCCATGCCGAGGGCGGCAGACTGCCTTCCTCGGCCCGGAGCAAGCGTAAGCAAGCGGGCAGCGATGTAAAGGGTTCGGCTGCGCCCGGACTGCGTCCGCCCTTGACATCACCGCTCCCTCAAAACGCGAAACCCATCGCCGGTTCCACACGAAACGACATAGAGCCAAGTTGTCCCGGAGCCGGAGTCTTTGTCCTTGCTTGCCGTCGCTGCTGTCGCCCTGTTGGTGGCCCGGCGTAGAAAAAAATAAGTTGCGGTATGGGGGCGCTGCCTTGGCAGCGCCCTCGTCGTATGTGGCGAGGATTTCCGGCGTGCATTGGGCTTCTGCTTCCCGACATTGGGAACACTCGCGAGATACGTGGTTTTTCTTGTTCTGCAACCGGCGCCAGCACGGCGCTGCTTTAGTCGAGATGCCCCAGCTCCGGTGGGGCCAGACCAACAGGGTCGCTGCGAGCGTCGGGGCAACAATGGGATTAATCAGCGCTTTTCCAGAAGGATGTGCGCGGTCCAGTAACAGATTTCGCGCCGAAACGAACGTTGCTGTAGAAGCCTCGTCTGGTCGTTGCGCCGAACTCCGGCGTGCTGAGGCGGGTTTTTCTCGTTGGGGGTGCGACCGAGGTGATGCACCGGCGCTTGCCAAGCCCCTTGGGCGCCCCCGCCCGTTAGCGCGGGGAATTCTCGCCGCCGGACGGCTCCGGGCGGTGACTTGCTCCTCACGGCGCGACATGCAGCCGGCGAGGCAGATTTAGGGGCTGTCAGTTTCAGGCAATTGCTTTAGAAAGCGATCCTTACCAAGAATGCAATCCTGTCAGGAGATATAGACATGTCACAGGCACCGGTAGTCTCCATCCATGTAAAGAATCCCGGCGATCAGCTTGCCCCAAGTTATTTTGACGTTACGTTTCAGGATGTCGTGTACGGTTCCGGACCCTACGATGCCTGGTGCGCTGATCGGGATTATTCCATTGGATCCGACGTCATCCTGCTGGCGACTGTCTATCGCCTCCACGAACCGTTTGTCGCTTCTGCATTTCCTGGCATCGAAACGCCACAAAATCTGCCCGGGGTCAATTGGCTGATTAACCAGAATTTCACAGCCGGCTCATCGCCTGCGTACACCTATGGCGAGGTACAGGCAGCGATATGGGAGTTATTGGGCGACAACCCGTTCACGCCTCCCAGCCCGTCGACAGACCCGAAGGATCCAGTCAAAGTTGCCGCACTGGTCGAGATGGGCTTGGCGCATAACACTGCGCAATACGCCTTCGTACCGGACATCACTGATAACGAATAAGGATAGATCGTGCGAAGCCACGATCTGATCCGTTTGTTGGACGAGCCCGGGCCGGAGCGCTGGGCGCGCGCTCTGCAAATATCTTTTTTGGAGTTACCCCGGAAGCATGAACTCCGGAGGACCGGGAGCGAGAAGTCCCGGTGCGCTGCTGCACCATCAGCGAAGATCGTGTGCATCCGGCCGTTTTAGCGTTCCCGCCACCGAATTCCGAGCGAGCGCGTCACGCAGCTTGGGGAAACTGAAGTCCCGAACGCGGCCGGACAGCGCTGTGAAGGCGGCTTACATGATCAGCTGGCGACCCCGACGGCCGGTGGAACAACGACGCCGCCGGGCGACGTCGATCGAATCCGGGTCCTGACGATCGCCATCACGGCGCCACAGCACGAGCAAAGCATCGCTGGCCGCTCCTTGCGCGGTGGCGTGAAGCGGCTGGGATCGAACTTCAGCAAGCGCTGAAGCAAGCCGATCAGGCGTTTGCAATTGGCGTGCAGGAAGCCGAAATTGCGCGCGCGGCGAAAGCCCCTGGGCAGCACGTGCTGGAGGATCAGCCAGAGGAAATCGACACCGGCGAGCGCGCGTTTTTCCACCTTGCCGGTCTTCGCGTTGCGATAGCGGAAGCTCACCCGGCCATTGTCGCAGGCGAGGAGATCCTGTTCACGGATGACGCCGCGGTAGAGATAGCGACCGAGGTAGATCAGAGCCTTCTCGCCGCTACCCACCGATTTGCAGTGCGCCACCCATTCCCGCGGATAGCACGCCGGCAGGCGAATGCCGGCCGCCTCGATCGCCGCCAGCATCTTTGCCCGGAAGACCTTGGCCATCGCCTTCTCGTTGAACAGGTAGGTGCCGTTCTTGCCGCGCCGCTTGCGTCGCCAGCGCTGCTTCGCCGCATCGATCGCCGCCGCGGGGACGACGAGATGGACATGCGGGTGGAAGTCGAGCCGACGCGAGTGCGTGTGCAGGACCGCGATCGCCCCCGGCGTCCCCTGCAACTGCCGGTCGTTCCGACTGAAGCGGTGCACCGTTTCCCAGGCACAGCGCATCAAGCAATCGAAGACGACCTCGGCGTGCGCCGCAGCGAGCCCGCGCAATTCGGCCGGCAGCGTGAAGGTCAGCAGAAAGTAGTCGGCCGGGACGAGGCGCAGCATCTGACGTTCCAGCCATTGCTGGCTCTCGTGGTGCTGGCAGTGGGGGCAAAGGCGATGGCCGCAGGAATGCGGAACGAGTTTTTGCTGATCGCAGCCTTCGCACTGGAGCTGCATCATCGGGCTGGCCGGGCTGCGGCAATCGCGCATCGCCGAGAGCGCCCGAAGCTGCTCGAAGCTCAGCCGGTGGCGAAATTGCGTCATGAAGTCCGCTTCGAATTGGGCGATGACAGAGCCGAGGCGGATCATCGCGGCGTCCCCTTGGCCAGCGAATAGCGGTCCATCAGCGCGTTGATGCGCTCGATCGCGTGATGCTTGGTCTGATCCGTCAGATGGGTGTAGCGAACCGTCGTGAGAATCGAGTGATGGCCGAGAATTCTCTGAACCTCGGTGAGCTCGACGCCCGCCTCGACGAGGTGCGTGGCATAGGCGTGACGCAAGCTGTGTGGCGAAATGTTTTTTTTAGACCGCAGGATTCGACCACCGCCTTCAGTGCTTTCTGGACGCCGCTGCGGTCGAGCGGCGTCCTGGCCGTGCGCACGCGCGCCAAGCCGCCGTGGCGATTGGGAAACAGCAGGACGGGATGACGGTGGCGCTGCCAGAAACGGCGCAGGAGTTGGTAGGTGGCCGTCGGCAGCGGCACCAGGCGATCCTTGTTGCCCTTAGCGTCGCGGATATGCACGCGCTCGCGCGCCGCATCGATGTCGGCGACCGTCAGCCGTAACCCTTCGCCCAGGCGCAGGCCGAGACTGTAGAGGGTAAAGAAGAAAACGCGGTAACTGAGCACCTGCGTGGCCAGGAAAATGCGCTCGGTCTCCTCGACCGTGACGATGTCCGGCAGGCGCTGTGAGCGCGGCGGCTTGATCAGGCCGGGCGCCACCCAGGGTTTCTTCAGCACGTGCTCGTAGTAGAACTTGAGCCCGTACAGATCGAGCTTGAGCGAACTCCAGGAGTGCGTCTCACGCAGGTCGGCGAAGTAGTCCAACAGGTCGGCCTCGCTCAGATCGTCGATCTGATGAGCGAAGTAGTCTCCCACCCGGCGGATAGCGCGCGAATACGCGTCGATCGTCTTCGGCTGCAAGCCCTTGAGCTTCAGGTGCTTCTGGTGCAGCTCGTAGTTCGTGTCAAAATTCGTCGTTGCGACAGCGGACATGTCTTTCATCTTGCGGTAACCTCGCATTCGTCATGAACATCCCTCGGATGAGGGGCGAGGTCACATCTTGACTTCAGCACGACGACAGCACCGCGCTTTCCTCCGCGTAGCGGCTTCGTCCAACAACCCCGACAACGACAATGTGACGCTATTGCTGTCGACGTTCTCCGATAACAACGGCAATGGCGTACAGGACATTGGCGAAACGTTCAGCCAACCGATCCTCGTTCAGGTCAAGTCCGCGGCGCTCGGCGATTACGTCTGGCTCGACAAGAACGCTGACGGAATACAGGATACCGACGAGGAGGGGATCGACGGTATCACCGTCAAGTTGTGGCGTGACCTCAACAACAACGATCACTTCGATAGTGACGAGGTTCTCCAGACAACCGTCACCGGTGACAACCCGCACACGACGGGAACCGTAGAGAAGGGCTACTACCAGTTTTCTGGTTTGATACCTGGCCTGGATTACCAGGTGCTGTTCGGAAATACCACGACCAGCGCGTCGTACTCGTTCAGTCCGCGATATGCCTCCGCAGGCACGCCTGAGACTGACAGCAATGCCAATCCTGCCAATGGCGAGAGCGGGATCATCCAGCTGCCTGCGGGCCTATTCAACCGGACGATAGACGCGGGCCTCTACGAGTCGGCCAGCCTGGGCGACACGGTGTTCGTGGACAACAACGGCAATGGCGTCTTTGACACGGGTGACGTGGCCAAGTCGGAGGTGGTCGTCAATCTCTATTACTGCGACACGACGCAGCCCGGCAACAAGGGGGCTGCGGTCCTGGACGGCAACAACCAGCCGCTCAGCGACACCACCGACGCGGGTGGCCAGTACCTGTTCGAAGGCCTGAAGCCAGGCCAGTACGTGGTGGAATTCGTGCTGCCCACGGGGTACAGCTTCACGACGCCCTCGCAGGTTGCCGCGGATGTGACGAACAACGACTCCGATGCCGGTACGGGCGGCCTGACCGGCTGCATCGAACTCAGCTCGGGCGAGAACGAACGCGACGTCGACGCGGGCCTCTACGAGTCGGCCAGCCTGGGCGACACGGTGTTCGTGGACAACAACGGCAATGGCGTCTTTGACACGGGTGACGTGGCCAAGTCGGAGGTGGTCGTCAATCTCTATTACTGCGACACGACGCAGCCCGGCAACAAGGGGGCTGCGGTCCTGGACGGCAACAACCAGCCGCTCAGCGACACCACCGACGCGGGTGGCCAGTACCTGTTCGAAGGCCTGAAGCCAGGCCAGTACGTGGTGGAATTCGTGCTGCCCACGGGGTACAGCTTCACGACGCCCTCGCAGGTTGCCGCGGATGTGACGAACAACGACTCCGATGCCGGTACGGGCGGCCTGACCGGCTGCATCGAACTCAGCTCGGGCGAGAACGAACGCGACGTCGACGCGGGCCTCTACGAGTCGGCCAGCCTGGGCGACACGGTGTTCGTGGACAACAACGGCAATGGCGTCTTTGACACGGGTGACGTGGCCAAGTCGGAGGTGGTCGTCAATCTCTATTACTGCGACACGACGCAGCCCGGCAACAAGGGGGCTGCGGTCCTGGACGGCAACAACCAGCCGCTCAGCGACACCACCGACGCGGGTGGCCAGTACCTGTTCGAAGGCCTGAAGCCAGGCCAGTACGTGGTGGAATTCGTGCTGCCCACGGGGTACAGCTTCACGACGCCCTCGCAGGTTGCCGCGGATGTGACGAACAACGACTCCGATGCCGGTACGGGCGGCCTGACCGGCTGCATCGAACTCAGCTCGGGCGAGAACGAACGCGACGTCGACGCGGGCCTCTACGAGTCGGCCAGCCTGGGCGACACGGTGTTCGTGGACAACAACGGCAATGGCGTCTTTGACACGGGTGACGTGGCCAAGTCGGAGGTGGTCGTCAATCTCTATTACTGCGACACGACGCAGCCCGGCAACAAGGGGGCTGCGGTCCTGGACGGCAACAACCAGCCGCTCAGCGACACCACCGACGCGGGTGGCCAGTACCTGTTCGAAGGCCTGAAGCCAGGCCAGTACGTGGTGGAATTCGTGCTGCCCACGGGGTACAGCTTCACGACGCCCTCGCAGGTTGCCGCGGATGTGACGAACAACGACTCCGATGCCGGTACGGGCGGCCTGACCGGCTGCATCGAACTCAGCTCGGGCGAGAACGAACGCGACGTCGACGCGGGCCTCTACGAGTCGGCCAGCCTGGGCGACACGGTGTTCGTGGACAACAACGGCAATGGCGTCTTTGACACGGGTGACGTGGCCAAGTCGGAGGTGGTCGTCAATCTCTATTACTGCGACACGACGCAGCCCGGCAACAAGGGGGCTGCGGTCCTGGACGGCAACAACCAGCCGCTCAGCGACACCACCGACGCGGGTGGCCAGTACCTGTTCGAAGGCCTGAAGCCAGGCCAGTACGTGGTGGAATTCGTGCTGCCCACGGGGTACAGCTTCACGACGCCCTCGCAGGTTGCCGCGGATGTGACGAACAACGACTCCGATGCCGGTACGGGCGGCCTGACCGGCTGCATCGAACTCAGCTCGGGCGAGAACGAACGCGACGTCGACGCGGGCCTCTACGAGTCGGCCAGCCTGGGCGACACGGTGTTCGTGGACAACAACGGCAATGGCGTCTTTGACACGGGTGACGTGGCCAAGTCGGAGGTGGTCGTCAATCTCTATTACTGCGACACGACGCAGCCCGGCAACAAGGGGGCTGCGGTCCTGGACGGCAACAACCAGCCGCTCAGCGACACCACCGACGCGGGTGGCCAGTACCTGTTCGAAGGCCTGAAGCCAGGCCAGTACGTGGTGGAATTCGTGCTGCCCACGGGGTACAGCTTCACGACGCCCTCGCAGGTTGCCGCGGATGTGACGAACAACGACTCCGATGCCGGTACGGGCGGCCTGACCGGCTGCATCGAACTCAGCTCGGGCGAGAACGAACGCGACGTCGACGCGGGCCTCTACGAGTCGGCCAGCCTGGGCGACACGGTGTTCGTGGACAACAACGGCAATGGCGTCTTTGACACGGGTGACGTGGCCAAGTCGGAGGTGGTCGTCAATCTCTATTACTGCGACACGACGCAGCCCGGCAACAAGGGGGCTGCGGTCCTGGACGGCAACAACCAGCCGCTCAGCGACACCACCGACGCGGGTGGCCAGTACCTGTTCGAAGGCCTGAAGCCAGGCCAGTACGTGGTGGAATTCGTGCTGCCCACGGGGTACAGCTTCACGACGCCCTCGCAGGTTGCCGCGGATGTGACGAACAACGACTCCGATGCCGGTACGGGCGGCCTGACCGGCTGCATCGAACTCAGCTCGGGCGAGAACGAACGCGACGTCGACGCGGGCCTAGTCGGCTTGCGGCCGGGTATCGACATCGAGAAAACCACCAACGGTGCGAGCAACAGCAACCCGGTTGCGCCGGACTACGACAACGAAGACTCGGCTAATGGCGCGGGCGTTCCGCTCCTGACCGCGGGCTCGGTGGTCAACTGGACCTACCAGGTGACCAACACCGGCAACACGACGTTCGCAAAAAGCGAGATCGCGATTGTCGATGACAACGGTACGCCGGCGAACACGGCCGACGACTTCTCGGTAGCCAACGGCAAGATCAACTACCTGTCGGGTGACGTCGGAAACGACAATTTCCTGTCGCCGGGTGAAGTGTGGCTGTATAAGGCCTCGGGCATCGTCCAGGATCTGACGGCACTCGGCGCCCCCCGGACCTTCGACTTCAGCGGCAACAGTGCGCTGGACGGCACGGATGGCAACATCCGCACGTTCAGCAGCGGAGCGGTGTCGGTCAAGGCCAGCGCCTTCGCCAGAGACAAGGCCAGCGGTGAATGGTCGACCGCGTGGCTGGGAAGCTACGGCGGTGGGCTGGGCGTCACCGACAGCAGCGAGGGAAGCGGTGGCAGCAACATGCACACCGTCGACAATGTCGGCCGGGACAACTACGTGCTCTTCGAGTTCAACCAGAGCGTAATCGTCGACTCGGCGTACCTGGGTTACGTGGTCAACGACAGCGACATCACGGTGTGGATCGGCACCAGCAGTAACGCCTTCAACAGCCACCTGACGCTCAGCGACGCGGTGCTCAACGGACTTGGCTTCACCGAAGTCAACTTGACCGATCTGACTTCGGCGCGGACGGCCGACATCAATGCCGGCAACCTCGCCGGCAACGTGCTGGTGCTTGCTGCCTGGACGGGCGACAGCACACCGGAGGATCGATTCAAGATCGAGAAGTTGACCTTCCAGCAGCCGACGGCCGGCGGGGTCTATGAAAACAAGGCGACGGTGACGGCTCCGGGTGCGGCAGGGGACTTCGATCTCAGCCACTACAAGAATCCGGTGCTCGCCAGCATCGGCGACTACGTCTGGGTGGATGGCAACAACAACGGGCAGCAGGACGACGGTGCGGCCAGCGGCCTGAACGGCGTCACGGTCAAGCTCTACACCGGTGCCGGCGCCTTCCTCGCCAGCACCACGACCGCCAACGATGGCAGCGGCAAGGCCGGCTACTACCTGTTCAATAACCTGGTTCCGGGCGACTACAAGCTCGAATTCATCAAACCGGCGGGCTACGCTTTCGCCAAGCAGGACATCGGCGCCGACGGCAGCGACAGCGACGCCAACCCGGTCAACGGCATGACCGTGGTTACCACGCTCAGCAGTGGCGAGAACGACCTCAGCTGGGATGCCGGCCTGGTGGTCCTGAGGCCCGGAATCGACATCGAGAAGACCACCAACGGTGCGAGCAACAGCAACCCGATTGCGCCGGACTACGACAACGAAGACTCGGCTAATGGCGCCGGCGTTCCGCTCCTGACCCCGGGCTCGGTGGTCAACTGGACCTACCAGGTGACCAACACCGGCAACACGACGTTCGCAAAGAGCGAGGTGGGGATTGTCGATGACAACGGCACGCCGGCGAACACGGCCGACGACTTCTCGGTGGCCAATGGCAAGATCACCTACCTGTCGGGTGACGTCGGAAACGACAATCTCCTGTCACCGGGTGAAGTGTGGCTGTATAAGGCCTCGGGCATCGTCCAGAATCTGACCGGTGCGCCGGGGGCGAGCACCACGCTCACCCTCAGCGGCAACAGCGCCCTGGACGGCACGGATGGCAACATCCGCGAGTTCAGCAGCGGCGCAGTGTCGGTCAAGGCCAGCGCCTTCGCCAGAGACAAGGCCAGCGGCGCGTGGTCAACCGCGTGGCTGGGCAGCTACGGCGGAGGGCTGGGCGTCACCGACAGCAGCGAGGGCAACGGCAGCAACAACGCGCACACCGTCGACAACATCGGGCGGGATAACTACGTACTCTTCGAGTTCAACCAGAGCGTGATCGTCGACAAGGCTGCCCTGGGCTACGTGGTTGGCGACAGCGACATCACGGTGTGGATCGGCAACAGCAGTAACGCCTTCAACAATCACCTCACGCTAAGCGACACAGTGCTCCAGGGACTCGGCTTTACGGAAGTCAACCTCACCGATTCGAGTTCGGCGCGGACGGCCGACATCAATGCCGGCAACGTCGCCGGCAACGTGCTGGTGATTGCCGCCTGGACCGGCGACAGCACGCCGGAGGATCAATTCAAGATCGAGAAGCTGATCGTCCAGCAGCCCACGTCGGGCGAGGTCTATGAGAACAAGGCCACCGTCTCGGCTACAGGTGCGCCGGGAGACTTCGACCTCAGCCACTACAAGAATCCGGTGCTCGCCAGCATCGGCGACTACGTCTGGGTGGACGCCAACAACAATGGTCAGCAGGACGACGGTTCGGCCAGCGGCCTGAACGGCGTCACGGTCAAGCTCTACACCGGTGCCGGCGTCTTCGTCGCCAGCACCACGACCGCCAACGATGGCAGCGGCAAGGCTGGCTACTACCTGTTCAATAACCTGGTTCCGGGCGACTACAAGCTCGAATTCATCAAACCGGCCGGCTACACTTTCGCCAAGCAGGACATCGGCGCCGACGGCAGCGACAGCGACGCCAACCCGGTCGACGGCATGACCGTGGTTACCACGCTCAGCAGCGGCGAGAACGACCTCAGCTGGGATGCCGGGCTGGTTGTCCTGAGGCCGGGTATCGACATCGAGAAGACCACCAATGGTGCGAGCAACAGCAACCCGTTCGCACCGAACTACGACAACGAAGACTCGGCCGATGGCGCCGGCGTTCCGCTCCTGACCCCGGGCACGGTGGTCAACTGGACCTACCAGGTGAGCAATACCGGCAACACGACGTTCGCAAAGAGCGAGATCGCGATTGTCGATGACAACGGCACGCCGGCGAACACGGCCGACGACTTCTCGGTAGCCAACGGCAAGATCACCTACCTGTCGGGTGACGTCGGAAACGACAATTTCCTGTCGCCGGGTGAAGTGTGGCTGTATAAGGCCTCGGGCATCGTCCAGGATCTGACGGCACTCGGCGCCCCCCGGACCTTCGACTTCAGCGGCAACAGTGCGCTGGACGGCACGGATGGCAACATCCGCACGTTCAGCAGCGGAGCGGTGTCGGTCAAGGCCAGCGCCTTCGCCAGAGACAAGGCCAGCGGTGAATGGTCGACCGCGTGGCTGGGAAGCTACGGCGGTGGGCTGGGCGTCACCGACAGCAGCGAGGGAAGCGGTGGCAGCAACATGCACACCGTCGACAATGTCGGCCGGGACAACTACGTGCTCTTCGAGTTCAACCAGAGCGTAATCGTCGACTCGGCGTACCTGGGTTACGTGGTCAACGACAGCGACATCACGGTGTGGATCGGCACCAGCAGTAACGCCTTCAACAGCCACCTGACGCTCAGCGACGCGGTGCTCAACGGACTTGGCTTCACCGAAGTCAACTTGACCGATCTGACTTCGGCGCGGACGGCCGACATCAATGCCGGCAACCTCGCCGGCAACGTGCTGGTGCTTGCTGCCTGGACGGGCGACAGCACACCGGAGGATCGATTCAAGATCGAGAAGTTGACCTTCCAGCAGCCCACGACGGGCGGGGTTTATGAGAACAAGGCCACCGTCTCGGCTCCAGGTGCGCCGGGAGACTTCGACCTCAGCCACTACAAGAATCAGGCACTGGCCAGCATCGGCGACCGGGTCTGGTGCGACACCAACGGTAACGGCTTGCAGGACACTGGTGAAGCGGGTGTGGCAGGAGTGACGGTGAAGCTGTTCAACAGTGCGGGTACATTTCTCCAAGACACCACCACCGATGGCCGCGGCAACTACAGCTTCACTAACCTGGTTCTCGGCAAGTACGAGTTGCAGTTCGTCAAACCCACGGCTTTTGGCGGCTTCACGGTGGCCAACGAGGGCGGCAACGACGCGCTGGATTCAGACGTCGGTAGCTCCGGCAAAACCGGGCTGATCACACTGGTCGCAGGCGAAAACAACGGCTGGGATGCCGGCCTGACGCCGCCGCGGGTAAACGTAACCTACGACTTCAGCGGCAACTCGGCCACTGACGGCAGCAATGGCAACGTGCGGAGCTACACTGTCGACGGCATCACGGTCAACGCCCGTGCAGTCAGCAGCAGCTCTTTCGACAGGGACGGCCAACCCACTAACTGGGAAACCGCCTGGCTAGGCGCCTACAGTGGTGGGCATGGCGTCACCGATCGCAGCGAAGGTGACGGGCGCAGCAGCAACACGCACACGGTCGACAACGTGGGCCGTATCAACTACGTGATCTACGAGTTCTCCGAGAAAGTGGTGGTAGATAAGGCCTTCCTGGGCTACGTCATCGGCGACAGCGACCTCACGGCGTGGATTGGTTCGTTGGATGGGCCGGTCAGTTTGTCCAATCCCCTTGCCGGGTTGACCAAAGAAGTCAACGACACCAGTTCGACGTCTGCGCGCTGGGCCGACATCAACAGCGCACAAGCGGAGGGTAATGTCTTGGTGGTGGCCGCCAGACTCCCGGATAGCACCACAGGCAGCGTCGGGGACAACACGTCCGACTACTTCAAGATCGAGAAGCTGGTCGTCAGCGCGGCGTCGAAGACGGTGACCCCGATTGCCATCGACCTCGACGGCAACGGTATCCAGACCACCTCGCTGGCTGATGCGCAGGGTCAGTTCGATCTGTTCGGAAACGGTAGCGTGGTCAAGTCCGGCTGGTTGTCGGCGGGTGATGCCTTCCTGGCCTTCGATGCCGACGGCAACGGCCGTATCGACGACATTTCCGAGCTGTTCGGCGGTAGCAAGCAGGGCGATGGCTTCGCACGGCTGGCGGCTTTTGACAGCAACGGCGATGGTCTGGTCGATGCCGCGGACGACGGCTACGTGAATCTGTCGGTGTGGCGGGACGCCAACGGCAACCACCAGACCGACCCTGGCGAGTTGATCAGTCTGGCCGACGCTGGCGTCGTCAGTGTTAACGTGGCGTATCACGAAGACGCTTTCTGGGACGTCAACGGCAACCTGCATCTCGAGCAGAGTTCGGCCACCATGGCCAACGGCGATGTGGTCGACATGACCGACCTCTACTTCAGCGTGGCGGCAAATGATGGCGCCGCTGTGGCGGAAGTGCCGGTCAGCGATCCGGGTTGGCTGTTCGCGTAGGCGGCCTAAGTTCCGCTGGCTCGCTACCAGGCGACGGGGCAAGCGTGACGATTATCGTCGCGCCCTCCGCGCTCGCTTGGAGGGGCGTGTGAGCGGGTCAAAGCCGGTCTGACACGAGGGGGCGCACTCAGGGCTTCCGCACTCGGATGGCATGTCATGAGCCGGGGAAAAATCGTTAACATTCATGGTGTTATGCCAACAGCTTGTAAACTGCGTTGGAATCGGGTCTACTCTCGTCTTTTGGGCGACCGAAATGACTTTGACCAACGGAGCGACGCTGATGAACTGCTTGAGCGAAATCGACGACCCGCGCAAGCCGAGCAATGGGACACTGCATGACTTTCTGGAGATGCTGGTGATTGCCGTTGCGGCGGCACTGTCGGATTGCGACACGGTCGAGGACATCGCGTACTGGGCTCGGGCGAAGGAGACGTGGTTGCGCAAGTTTCTCGCGCTCACGAACGGGGTCCCCTCGGAGGAGAACTTTCTTCGCGTCTTTCGGGTTCTCGACCCGAAGCAATTCGAGAGCGCCTTTCGACGCTGGGTGGGCGGCATTGTCGGCGCCTTGAGCGGCAGCATTGCCGTCGATGGCAAGACGGTGCGCGGGTCGGGCAGTGGCGGCGAGACTGCTATTCACATGGTCAGTGCCTTCGCCACGGACCTGGGCATCGTTCTTGGCCAGGAGAAGGTGAGCGGCAAGAGTAACGAGCTCACCGCCATCCCGGAATTGCTCGAAGCCCTTTACCTCAAGGGTTTCCTGGTCAGCATCGACGCCATGGTTGTCAGAAGAAGATCGCTTCGCAGATCACGGAACAGGGTGGCGACTACCTGCTGGCGGTCAAAGGGAATCAACCGACGCTGTTGGAGACCATCGAGACGGCGTTCATCGACCAGTGCCAAGTCGAAGGCATCGATCGTCACCACGAGGTTCAAAAGGGTCATGGTCGGCTGGTTGGACAGATCGCCTTGGCCCTGCCCGCCCAAGGGATCGTGAATCTCGCCGATTGGCCCCAGTGCAAGACCATCGGCCGTATCGACTCTCTGCGCAAGATCGGCGACAAAGAGTCTGACCTGGAACGGCGTTACTACATTAGCTCGCGTGCTTTGACTGCCAAACAACTGGCGGTAGCCGCCCGTGCGCACTGGGGCGTGGAAAACCGGCTTCACTGGATCCTCGACGTCAGCTTCGGCGAGGATGGCAGCACCATCCGCAAGGACAACGCGCCGCAGAACCTCTCGCTCCTGAAGAAGATCGTGCTCAACATGATCCGCCTTGATACGACCAACAAGACCAAAGGCAGCTTACGCCTGAAGCGTAAAGCCGCCGCTTGGGATGACGATCTCCGGATGAACATGCTGGGACTGTCAAAGCGATGACATCCGAGTGCGGAAGCCCTGGGGGCGCACTGAACGCCCCCTTTTTTCGCCTGCCCTTTTTGCGTGGCTATTTCCGACGGTCGCGGAACTGCCGTGACTGACCAACGCCGCAGGCGTTCTCCGGCGACGCAAGGAAACCGGCCACCGCGGCCAGGAATCCTCTTGCTATACTCGACAAAACTCGCGCGGAGGGCAGGATGAACCGGATCGCCATTATCGACGACAGCGATATCAATCTCGTGCTGTTGAAGGCGCTGGTTGCCAAGCTCGGCGACTGTGAGGCCGTTCTTTTCCAGGAGTCGCCCAAGGGCCTGGCATGGTGTTCGGAGAATCTGCCGGACCTGATCATCGTCGACTACATGATGCCGGACCTCGACGGTCTGGAGTTCATCACCCGCCTGCGCAAAATTCCTGATCGGCAGGAACTGCCGGTGCTGATGATTACCGCCAATGACGACAAGGACGTTCGCTATAGGGCGCTGGGCATCGGGGCGACCGATTTCCTGACCAAGCCGGTTGACCGTATGGAGTTCTCGGCGCGCGTGCGCAACCTGCTGGCCCTCAATACCAGCCGGCGGCACTTGGCCGACCGTGCTTCGTGGCTGGCCGAGGAGGTGGCCAAGGCGACGGCCGCGGTGCACGCGGGCGAACAGGAGCTGCTCTATCGGATGTCGAGAGCTGCCGAGTTTCGCGATCCTGAAACCGGCATGCACATCCAGCGCATGGCGCATTTCTCGCACCTGATCGCTGCCGAACTTGCGCTGCCCCTGGCTGACCAGAAGCTCATTCTGCAGGCAGCGCCCATGCACGACGTCGGCAAGATCGGCATCCCGGACGCGATTCTTCTGAAGCCCGGAAAACTGACCCCGGAAGAGTTTGCAATAATGAAGGGGCACGCCAAACTGGGTTTCGAGCTGCTTGATGGCAGTGAATCGACGGTCTTGCAGGCGGCTGCCTTGATCGCTGATTCGCACCACGAGAAGTTCGACGGTTCGGGGTACCCGCATGGCACGGCCGGGATGGCGATCCCGCTTTTTGGCCGGATCGTCGCTGTCGCCGATGTTTTCGATGCACTCATGTCTGACCGCCCGTACAAGCGGCAGTGGCCGCTCGAGAAGGCCTTGGCTTACCTGCAGAACGGGGCGGGCGAGCATTTCGATCCGCAATGTGTCGCGGCTTTCCTGGCGCGTCGAAATGACGCCGTCGAGATTCGCGCCCGCTTTCAGGACGAGGCCTTGTCGGAAGAGATTTGAGCGGGGATGCTCCTGCGCTCGTGGACCTCGACTGCACTGCCGGCAGCGCATCTTCCAGCGACATTCGCTGGCTTGCGCGGCTCGCATGGCTCGCTGCGCACAAATGGATCGGTGCCTGAAGAATGTAGAATTGGCGCCTGGTCGACGACCTGCTCACAGCCAGGAAAGCTTGGGTGGAGAAAGTGGATAAGCTGGACAGGGTGGACAGAGTGGCGGAAATTGAAGAGGCGATCGGTAATCACGCCCTGTGGATGTTGCGTCTGCGGGAGGCCATTGTTCAGGCCCATCCGCCCGTCGACGTGGACGAGGTGCGGGCGGAAGACCAGTGCGAATTTGGCAAGTGGCTGCACGGCTCACGGCTGTCGGTTGAAGACCGGGCGAGCAGCCTCTACCAGGACGTGCGGCGTTTGCACGCCGACTTCCATCGGCTGGCAGCGCAGGTCGTCGAACTGGCGGCATCCGGGAAAACCCGCGACGCCTACGATCTGCTCTATGGCGAGTACATCACCCTGTCTGGTCGCCTCGCCATCGCCATGCGCGCGTGGCAGGACAGGCTGAAAGGCACGCCGTGAGCAGTGCGGCGCCTACCACGGGTCCGCCGCTGGATCCATGGCCATGTAGTGCACCGCCAGATCGTCGAGGCTGCGCAGCCGACGACTCAACTCCCGGGCCAGATTGAGGACGACAAGCGTAAACGTCGGCAGATCGGATTCGTAGATCCGGAAGAGGTCGCCGTTGGACAGTGCCAGGGCCGAAACCGGTTCAAGCGCGCGCACCGTTGCCGAGCGGCGCTGCATGTCGATCAACTCCATCTCTCCGAAAACATCGCCAACTTTCAGGACGGCGAGGCGCTTCTCGAAGGGGCCATCGTCGGCTGCCGTTGCTTTCAGCACTTCGACGGAGCCACTGCAGATGACGAACAGCGAATCGCCGTCGTCCCCCTCACGAACGATGGCTTCGCCGGCAGCGAAACTCAGCTCGCTGAGCAAGGGAACGATCGCCGCCATCGCCTGATCGTCGACGCCGCCGAACAGCGCCTGTTCTTGCAGAAATCGGATGGTCGTCACGGCCTTGTCTCCTGCTGATCGTTTCAACGAAGAGGATTTGCATGGCGGAAGTCGCTTCTCACGGCCGGCATCGGCCAGGCTGTCGAGCGATGGTACCCGATTTGGCGCGGGTCTTCGATGGGCTGGCGGCGCTGCGGTAGAATGCGCGCGATGAAAGACGAATACTTCATGCGCGAGGCGATTTCCCTGGCGCGCGCTGCCGAATGCCTGGGCGAAGTTCCGGTCGGCGCACTGGTGGTGCGCGACGGCGTCATCGTCGGGCGTGGCTTCAATTCACCGATCGGCGAACACGACCCGACGGCGCACGCCGAAATTGCCGCGTTGCGCGATGCGGCCCGCAAGCTGCAGAACTATCGTCTGCCGGGTTGCGAGCTTTTCGTGACCCTCGAACCCTGCGCGATGTGTGCCGGGGCGGTACTGCAGGCGCGCATCGCCCGCCTGATCTACGGCGCGCGTGACCCAAAAACCGGGGTGCATGGCAGCGTCGTCGACCTCTTTGCCGTCGAACGGCTGAATCATCACACCGAGGTCATCAGTGGTGTCCTGGCTGCCGAATGCGGGCAGTTGCTCTCCGATTTCTTTGCCGCGCGGCGCGGCCGAGGGGGCCAGTGAAGTTGCGCATCGACGTCTCGATCAGGGAACAGGTGCTGCGCCTGTCGGACGCGACCGGCAGGCTGCTGCGCTGGTATCCGGTGTCAACGGCGGCGAACGGGGCGGGTGAAGTCAGCGGCAGCTACTGCACGCCACGCGGCAAGCACCTGGTGCGCGCGAAGATTGGCGGCGGCCTGGCGGAGAACACGATTCTCGTCGGCCGGCGTCCGAACGGCGAAGTCTATTGCCCTGAATTGGCCGAGCGTTGTCCGACGCGCGACTGGATCCTGACGCGCATCCTCTGGCTATCCGGCTGCGAACCCGGGCGCAACCGGCTCGGCCAGGTCGATACCATGCGCCGCTACGTTTACATTCACGGCAGCCCGGACACGACGCCGATGGGCCGTCCCGGCTCGCATGGCTGCATCCGCATGCGCAATGCCGACATTGTCGAGCTCTTCGACCTGGTGCCGCCCTACACTCCGGTCGAGATCAGCGAGGACTGAAAAGCCTCGTCTGGGGGCGCTGCGAGTCAACGCCCGAGCTGCCGCCCGGTGCTTCAAGATCGCGAAGCGCGCTGCAGATCGAGACTCAGCAACGACAAACCCCGCCGAAGCGGGGCCGTCGTGACGCGGATGCTGATGCTCCTTACGGCTTGCGGCGACGCGACGCGGCAAGACCCGCGAGAGCGAGGCCAAGCAGGCCGAGCATGGCTGGTTCGGGAACGGCCCCCGGGAGGACCTGGCCGCGAATTTCACCACCGGGAAAAGCTGCGGTATGAAGATTGATGTACCAGTTCCCCGCCAGCAGGGCCGAGACCTGCTGAGCGTTGATCGTCGTTGAACCGATGCTCGGGCTAAACAGGCCGCTGATGTTCCCGATATTCACCTGCACGCCCGCATTTGTCCCGGGCGCGGCCGGGCCGTGAAAGTGCATTGCGGTCAAGGGAAGTGTCAGGCCGGCAAACGTGATGTTCCAGGCGAGAGCACCGGAAACGTCATCGACACTCCCGGACGCGTAACCCGTCCCAGGGGTCGCGTTGGTCGGGACTTCCTGCGCCGAATTGATAGTGGCCGACCAGGGAATGATGGTCGCCTGAACGGCTGCAGAAACAAGTATTCCGGCCATGGCAATCACGCCGAGCATGGTCTTCTTCATCATTACGGTCCTTCTTTAGAGGTGAGCAGATTCTCACCCAATTACAAAGCAATTATCGGGCCAGAAAAAATAGTTTTCCAGATCAATCGGATATAACAGTCTCTTTTCTGAGGTGTAAAAATTCCCGACAGTTTTGGTCAGGTAAAAGTCTCGCAAACTTCGCCGCTGAGCAGCGCGCCAGCGTCGAAACTGCGTTCGCGCAGCGTCGTTACGCCGTTTCGGTGACGGGTGAGCAGCGTTGACGCCCGCGTCCCGTAGTGTTCGGAACGCACGAAGACGGCCGAAAGGATGCGCTCCCAGGCGAGCGGTACGCCGGTTTCCGGCAGGTGGGAATCGGCAACGATTTCCTGATCGGCGAGCAGATCGAAGAACGCGGCCTGCGCCGGTAACTCGGCCAGGGCGCTGGCAAATCTGGCTTTGGCCGCCGCCAGCTTGGGCCAGGGGGTGTCGAGGAGATGATTCGAGAGGCCGTAGATACCGGGGCTCAGGAAGCGTGGCGGGCTGTCGCCACGGTTCGCGTAGTAGGCGAGATGCTGGCCATCGGCGACAAAGAGGTTGAAACCGTTGTAGTCGGCGGCACGCGCCGAGACCTGCTCCAGGTACGTCGACGGACGGGCATCACCGGTGAGGAAGTCGGCGACCAGGGCGCCGCGCGAGCGCGCATTGATCGCCATCTGGCCACCCTCGCGGTAATTGGTGAGCGCGGCGAAACGCTGTTCCCGGCCGATTCCCAACCAACTGCCGCCAGCTTCGAGATCACGGCCAGCCAGTACCTGGGGGGCGTCCGCCCAGAACGCGGCCGCCGCCGAAGGGCGTGCAAAGAACTCGTCGCGGTTGGCCGCGACGACCAGGGGATAGTCGAGATGTGCCTGCCAGGCGATGAGGATCAGGCACATCGCTGGCCGACCGAGGGCGGGCCGACCGCTCGCCTAGCGCACAAGCGGCTGCAGGTCGATGTGCGCGCCACCCGGGGCGGCTATTTGCAGGTCGGCGGCGGCGACGAAATTCTCCAGGACGATCGCCAGCGCGTCGTAGCCGCCGGCCGGCGCCGGCGCCGCATTGGCGACCATTCCACACGCATGTTCAGGGTTGGCTGGCGAATAAATTGCCGTGCCGGCGGCAATCGGGGTGTTCGAATGGGCGCGGTAGAGGTGGCGCTTGACCTTGCCCAGATACTGGGTGCGGGCGATGATTTCCTGGCCCGGATAGCAGCCCTTGTGGAAACTGACTCCGCCCAGCTGCTCAAAGTTGGCCATTTGCGGAACGAACTCTTCCTTGGTTCCGTCGGTGATCAAGGGCACGCCGGCGGCTATCTCCAGCCATTGCCAGACCCGCGTGCCGACCGGTCGCGCCGCAAGGAGCAGGCCTTGCCAGAGCTTGCCAGCGGTCTCGCTGCTGACCACCAGTTCGAAACGCTGACTGTCCAGACGCACGACAAGGCCTTCGGCGGACGCGCTACAGGTCAGCGGCGCGACGGGTCCGGAAAGGCCGGCTGCCTGCAGCGCTTCTTCGGCGCGCGGGCCGGACAGGCCGATAAGCTGGAGATCGTCGGAGCGGTCACTGATGCTCACCTGGCTACGCAGCACGAACATCCGCAGGCGCTTGAGAATCGCTGGCAGCAAGTCTGCAGACAACCGCAGGTGATAACTGGATCCGCGGCGGAAGACGAGAAAACTGGCGAGCATGCGCCCTTTCGCCGAGCACCACGCCGAATGCTGGGCACTGCCGTCGGCCAGGTGCTTGACGTCGCTGGTCAGCTGCTGGTGCAGAAAGCTCGCCGCGTCGGCGCCGCTGACTTCAATCACCCCAAGATGGGCCAGTGGAGCGACGATCGTCGCTTCGGGTGCGGCCCGCAGCTCCTCGGCTGCCGCGCCGAAATCGGCGACCAGGTCCTGGTCTAGTCGTGCTCCTGAGGCACAAAGAAATTCCTGCCAGCTTGCGTTCATCGTTAAGCCATTCTCGTCAGTAGTTCGGGGCGGGCCTGAGTTTGCGGGTCCGGGAAGCGCTCATTGTCGTCTTCGGCGGAAAGCCTCGTGGAACTCTGACCGGGTTGGCGGCCGGTCAGTTCAGCCGCGCAGGTTTCGGCTATTATAGGGCCAGTCGAAGTTCATCCTCACCCCCAGCCACGCAGCGTCTCCGCTGCGCCGGATTGATGCGCAAACACCTTCTCAGGCTGTTCGTTCTCGCCGTTTCCGTTTTCGTTCTGCTGACTGCTGCGGCCGCCTGGGTGGTGCTGACGCCGGTCACCTTGACGAGCGAGCAGGTCGATTTTACGATCGTCCCCGGGAGCAGTATGCGCGTCGCGGCCAGGGAGGTCGCCGGGGCAGGCGCGGAGCTGAATCCGTGGGTTCTGATCCTCCTTGGCAAACTGATGCGCGTCGACACGGCGATCAAGGCGGGCAGTTACGAAGTCGCTGCCGGCATCACGCCCCTGGAGTTGCTCACCAAGCTGACACGTGGCGACGTTACGCAGGCCGAGCTGGCTTTCATCGAAGGATGGACTTTCCGACAGATGCGCGAACGTCTCGACGCACACCCGGACCTTCGCCACGATACCAAGGGCCTGCCGGAAGCGGAGGTCATGAGTCTGATCGGCGCGCCGCAAACAACTGCTGAAGGGCTCTTCTTTCCGGATACCTACTTTTTCGCCAAGCGCAGCAGCGATGTCGACCTGCTCGCCCGAGCTTACCGTTCGATGCAGCAGCACCTGGCACGCGCCTGGCAGGCGAGGGCGCCCGACTTGCCTTACCAGGAGCCTTACCAGGCCCTGATCATGGCGTCTATCGTCGAAAAGGAAACCGGACGCGACCATGATCGGCCGCTGGTTGCTGGTGTGTTCGTCAACCGCCTGCGCCAGGGAATGCTTCTGCAGACCGACCCGACGGTTATCTACGGCATCGGCGAGAACTTCGACGGCAACCTGCGCAAGCGTCATCTGCTCGCCGACACGCCGTACAACACCTATACCCGGCCGGGTCTGCCGCCAACGCCGATTGCCATGCCCGGGCTTGCTTCACTGCAGGCGGCTCTGCATCCGCCGTCCACCGAGGCGCTTTATTTTGTCGCACGTGGCGATGGCAGCAGCCAGTTTTCACCGACCCTCGACGAACACAATCGCGCCGTCAGGCGCTATCAGAAAGGCGGCAGACCGTGAGTCGAAGCGAGAGCCGGAAGCGCGGAAAGTTCATCACTTTCGAGGGTATCGACGGCGCCGGCAAGAGCAGTCATATTGCCGGCGCTGCCGCTCTGGTTCGCGGCCGCGGGCTCAACGTGCTGACGACCCGCGAACCGGGCGGCACCGCCCTCGGCGAAAAGCTGCGCGGACTGCTGCTGCACGAAGCGATGCACCTGGAAACCGAAGCCCTTCTGATGTTCGCCGCTCGCCGCGAACACCTCGCAGAGGTCATCGAACCGGCTCTGCAATGCGGTAACTGGGTCATCTGCGACCGCTTCAGCGACGCCACCTACGCGTATCAGAGCGGCGGACGCGGTCTCGACAAGGCCAAGCTTGTACAACTCGAGCAATGGGTGCACGGTCACCTGCAACCCGACCTGACGCTGCTCTTCGACCTGCCGTCGTCGGTCGCCAGCCAGCGCATCGCCGCGCAAGCGCGCGACCTTGACCGCTTCGAACAGGAGCGTGCCGAGTTTCACGAGCGTGTGCGCCTCGCCTACCTCGAGCGTGCGGCGGCAGCGCCCCAGAGAATTCGCCGTATCGACGCCAACCAGGCGCCGGACAGAATCAAGAAATTGATTCAAGAAGCGCTCATAGAATACTGTTTATGAACATAATAGAGATGCACAGCCAAGGCTGGAAGCAACTTCAGGAGAGACGCGCCCAGTTGCCGCATGCGCTGCTGATTGCGGGCCAGCGGGGGATCGGAAAATTCGAGTTGGCGCGCAACTTTGCCGCGGCGCTGCTCTGCGAAGCGCTCAGCGAGTCGGGAAACGCCTGCGGTCAGTGTCCAGCCTGCGGCTGGCTGGCGCAAGGCAATCACCCGGACCTGCGCCTCGTGCAGCCGGATGCGCTCGGCGAAGGCGAGGGGAGTGAAGCCGGTGCGGGCGAAGAGGTGGGCAGGAAGAAGGCCAGCCAGCAGATCACCATCGACCAGGTTCGCGCTCTCGACGAGTTTCTGCATGTGGGCACCCACCGTCATGGGGCGCGCGTGGTCTTGTTGAACCCCGCCGAAGCGATGAACCGGGCAACGGCCAACGCGATTCTTAAATCACTTGAAGAACCAATTGCAGGTACCTTGTTTATATTGATTTCAAGCGAGCCACACCGATTGCTGCCGACAATTCGCAGCCGCTGCCAGACGGTTCACATGCGACCGCCGCCAGCGGCAAATGCGGTCGCCTGGCTGCGTCATGCCGGCGTTGGCGATGGCGAACAGTGGCTGGCGCTCGCTGGCGGCTCGCCGCTGCTGGCGCTTGAACTCAGTGTCAAGGGTGAGCGCGCACTGCTCGATTCGCTGCTCGGCCAGATGTCACGTGGCAAAGGCCTCGATGCCGTGGCCGCGGCGGCGGCGGTCGATAAGGCGGTGAAGGCGGAAAAGCGCCCGGCGCCTTTGAAGCGTTCCCTCGAGTGGGCTCAGAAGTGGTTGTTCGACCTGACTCTGGGCAGTCAGGGCCTGCCGCCGCGCTATTTCGTCGCGCACGCGCCGCAGTTGCTGCGCCTGGCGCAAGACACGGATACTCGCAAGCTCTTGGCATTCAATGGAAAGGCGATACAATACAAGGCCCAGTGCGAGCAACCCGTGAATAGCCGCCTGTTTCTCGAAGAGTTTTTCCTGAACTACGCACGGCTTTTCTGAACCTCCCGAGGGGATATGGCAGAAGCAGACAGCCGCAAGCAAGCGGCACCCGGCTCACCACGCCCGAGCGTATTGTCGCTGAACATCAACTCGAAATCGGCGTTGTACGCGGCGTACATGCCACTCTTGCGCCGTGGCGGAATTTTCATTCCGACAACCCGTAACTACGCTATCGGTGACGAGGTTTTCATGCTCTTGTCGCTGATTGACGACCCGGCCAAGCTGCCGATTGCGGGCACCGTGGTCTGGATTACCCCGGTGGGTGCCCAGAACAACAAAGCGCAAGGCATCGGTGTGCACTTCAACAACGATGAAGGCGGGGTCGAAGCCAAGAGGCGCATCGAAGGCCTCCTCGGCGGGGTGATGCAGTCCGGCCGCCCGACGCACACGATCTGACCGGCGTGCTCTAAAAAACACCGATGCTGATCGACTCGCACTGCCATCTCGATTTCCCGGACCTGGCCAAAAACATGGCGCCAATCCTCGCGCTGATGAAGGCCAACGATGTGGCTTGCGCGGTCTGTATCGGCGTGACGCTGGAGGATCTGGACCGGGTGCTGGCGCTTGCCGAGGAATGGCCCACGATCCTGGCTTCCGTTGGCGTCCATCCCGAGGCGACCGGTGGACGCGAACCCTCGGTCAGCGAACTGGTCGAGCTGGCTCGTCACCCGCGAGTCATCGCCATCGGCGAGACCGGCCTCGATTACTACTGGCACAAGGACGCACCGGAGTGGCAACGCGAACGCTTTCGTACGCACATCCGTGCCGCGCGCGAAGCGCAGAAACCGCTGGTCATTCATACCCGCGAGGCAGCGGTCGACACGCTGCGGCTGATGAAGGAGGAGGGCGCTGCGGCAGCCGGTGGCGTGATGCACTGCTTCACCGAAACCTGGCAGGTCGCCGAGCAAGCGCTCGAACAGGGCTTCTACATTTCGATGTCCGGTATCGTTACCTTCAAGAAGGCCGAAATCGTGCGCGACGTCGCGCGGCGCGTTCCGCTCGAGCGACTGCTGGTCGAAACCGACTCTCCCTATCTTTCCCCGGTCCCCTATCGCGGCAGGACCAACCAGCCGGGCTACGTGAAGCATGTCGCCGAAGAGGTCGCGCGCCTGCGTGGCCTGACTTACCAGGAAGTTGTCGACGCCACGACGGACAACTTTTTCCGCCTTTTCCCCGAAGCCCGTTCGAAAGTCAGCCAATGAAGACACTCAAGACTCTTGCTTTGCTCCTTGCCCTGCTCATGCCAGGCCTTGCCATGGCCGGCGCCTATGAAGACATGGAGGAGGCGCTGATCTCCGGAGACACCTCCTGGGCCATCAAGCTGCTCGACAAGGGGATGGACGTCAACTCCGTTGATGCTGCCGGCAATACCTTGCTGATGCAGGCTGTACAGCGTGACAATGCCGATTTGCTGACGCAGCTGCTGAAGCGCCGTGCCCGCCTGAATACCCGCAATCGCAACGGCGAGACGGCGCTCAGCCTGGCAGCTTTCAAGGGAAATCTGCCGCTCGTGCAGCGTCTCGTCGAAGCCGGGGCAGACGTAAACCTGTACGGCTGGCCGCCACTGATCTACGGCGCTTTCAATGGCCACACGGCGGTCGTCGAGTACCTGCTCAAGAAGGGCGCCAACGTCAATTCAACAACCGAGAACGGTTCGACAGCGCTGCTCTTCGCCGCCCGCTTTGGGCACCTGCAGATCGTCGAGCTGCTGCTGCAGAACAAGGCCGACCCGAATATCGCCAACGAGAGCGGCGCGACGGCCGTTGATTGGGCATTGAAGAGCGCGAATACCGACATCGCCGACATACTGCGCAAGGCAGGCGGCCATGGCGGCAAGGCCGCGGCCGCGGCCGAGCCCTCAAAGTGAGAAAGGGGGCAGGGGACGAATGCCGATCTTGCCGGCCTGCAGGCAGCGGCCGATGACACGGTAGATGTCGGGGTCGAACGGCTGGCGGGTTGGTCCGTTCGCCAGCTCTTTCTGCAGCGCCTCTTCGCTATGCACAGTGGCGACCAGGCGCCACCGGTCCACCAAGTGAACGTCTTCACGCATCCCGAACTCGTCGCGCTCCAGTAGCACCAGCGGCCCCTTGTAAGGCCAGGGCCGGAGCTTGAATTTTGCCAGGGCGATCAGGACACGGGCGCCATGCAGGGCGAGCGTTTCCCTGCCAATGCAAACGCCACGGCAGCTCTTCTGTCGATAGGCGGCGCAGGGGCCCGCCTTTGCGCGATCATCGAGGCCGAGCAGCTTGTAGCACAGACGGTGCGCGTCGGCGAGCCTGCGCAGGCTGCGCAAGGCATCGCGCGGACTCGGGTAGAGTCCGAAAAGGTCGTCGGCGACGGCAAAATCAATGTCTTGAGCAAGGACGAGTTGCGGGGGAAAGTCGCCGCTTTCCTGAACCCGAAGTTGCCAGGAACAAAGCTCGCTGGGCGCTGCGCGAGAACTGCCGCCCGGCTGTCGCTCGCCTTCTTCGGGCCCGGCTCGGGCCGCTGAACGGGCCAGCTCGATCTCGTGCAAGCGCGCTCCCAGCTCGCCTGCTGCGTCGCGCCAGTCGACGCGCCTAAGATCGCGCAGCAAGGGGGTTTCGCGCTTGGCTGCGGTGAAGTGAGCCAGTACCTGCTGGCGAATATTGGCCGCCCGCCGGAGCAAGAGCAGGCGCTCGCCCTCCCCGTAAAACGCGTAGGCGCCGGCGGCCTCCGGCAGATCGTCGATCACTTCCGCATCGATCTGCGCTGGCAGCTCGGGGCGGCCAACGATATTCGCCACCGCGCTGCGAATCGTCTCGACCGGTACTTGCCCGTGCCAGCAGCGCCACAAATCCCACAGCAGGCGAGCATCGGCCAGTGCCCGGTGGCGGGAGCCCGCGACTGCCAGCCCATGGCGCGTAACCAGGGTGTCCAGATTGTGGCGATGGTGCTGTGGGAAGAGCTTGCGCGAGAGCTTCACCGTACACAAGGTTGGCGCCCGGAACTCGATCCCGAGTCGCTTGAACTCACCTCTCAGGAAGCCGTAATCGAAGCGGGCGTTGTGCGCGATGAGTAATTTTCCGCGCAGCTTGTCGAGCAAGGACGGCGCGACTTGCGCAAAGGTCGGCGCCGAGCAGAGCATCGAGTCGTCAATGCCGGTGAGGCCGGTGATGAAGGAAGAGACGGGGGCTTCCGGATTGACCAGCGCGCTCCACTCGCGGGCGCCATGGCTGTCCACTTCGACCAGGCCGATTTCGATAATCCGGTCGTTGGCGAAATTGGCACCGCTGGTTTCCAGGTCGACGAAAACGAGCGTTTCGGGAGCGAGCGCAGGATTCATTGGCGGCCAGCGGGGAGGGCTGCTGGAAAGGCGGCAAGGCTCGTCGACAGAGCAGCCGTTCTTCCGCCAACGCGCCAACGCCGGATCGCCTGCTGCTGGCGATCGTTGCTGATGGCCTGCCAGAGGATGATCAGCTGCGGCAGCTGCTAGCGCCCCGACGATCGCGCGATAGCCGCGATGGCATCGGCGAAGACCTCGGTCAATGCCACTGGCAGATCGTGGGCCATTCCTTCAATAACCTGCAGTTTCGCGCCCGCGATGTGTGCCGCCACGTCACGACCGCAGGCGACCGGAATCAGGGGGTCTTCGCTACCGTGCACGACCAGCGTTGGCGCGCTGATCGTGCGCAGCATGGCGCGACGATCACCGCTGGCCAGAAAAGCGGCCAGCTGACGCGCCACTCCGCGCGGATGAAAGCCACGCTCGTGCTCATCGACGATTACCTCGCGCAAGCGTTGCGGACAAGCGGGGAAATCAGGGCTGGCGACGGCCAGCTGGCGTTTGAGCGCGTCTTCGATCAGGCTTTCCTTGTCGCGCGTTTCAGGCAAGGGGGCAAGCAGTGCTTGTGAGGCCTCGTGAGTCGGCGGCGGCAGATCCGGATGGCTGCTGGTGGACATGATGCTGGTCAGCGACAAGGTACGTTGTGGATACTGGGCGGCAATGATCTGGGCAATCGCGCCACCCATCGACGCGCCGACAAGGTGCGCCTTTTCGATCGCCAGGGCATCGAGCAGGCCAACGCTGTCAGCGGCCATGTCAGCCAGCGTGTAAGGCGCGCTGAGCGCCGCACCGGTGCGCAGCGCCTGGCCGACGTTGGGCACGCCCGCCTGGTCGAACTTGGTGGACAGGCCGCAGTCGCGGTTGTCGAAACGAAGCACACGAAAACCACGCTCGACGAGCGCTGCGCAAAGCTCCCTGCTCCAGCGGCCCAATTGCGCGCCGAGTCCCATGATCAGAAGAATGACGGGCGCTGACGGCGCGCCGAAAGACTCGTATTCGATGTGAAGATTGTTGACGGCGATCTGTGGCATGGAAGAAGACACTTGAACGAAGGGGCGGCGACGGGATCCGCAGCCCAGGCAATCTACCACTCCAGGGCGAAGGCAGCAAATCCGCCTGACCAGTCAAGGCATGCTGAAACCCGTGCAGCCCACGCCTGGCGAGGGTGGCGGGGCTTGCCCAGGGCCATTCTTTTCACGGCCTTGCGACATTGTTCTCACTTGCCGGATACTTGCCAATCACCAGCGCTTGCCCTTCGTTTAGACTTCCTCCATGTCATATTTCTTAACGAGGAGAAAGCATTCAATGAAGCAAGTCATCCGTCAGTCAATGATGATCGCGTTCCTGGCCGGTTCACCGGCGCTGGTGTCCGCCGAAGCGCTGCAGCGCGTCAGCCCGAGTGACGCCGAACTCGACTGTACAGGGCTGGCCGCCCAGCAACAGGCGATGGCCGAATTTATCGCCGCTGGCGATCCCAATGCGCCAAGTATCGGCAAAGCGGCGGCGGGCGGGGTGGCAAACGCTGGCGGACAGGTCGCCGGTGCAGCGGTGGCGCAGGGTGCCGGGCTTTTTGGCGGACTTGGCGGCCTGGTCGGCAAGGTCGCCGGCGTCGTGGCCCAGCAGCAGGTGCAGGAAAGCATGGCACCGGACGCCGCGGCGCAGCAACGCGCGGCCGAAGCCAAGGAGAGAAAGGGCTTTCTTGGCAAATTGGCCATCGCCAAGGACTGCCGGCCAGATGAACCCGCGTACCCAGGAAAAGCGCTCTCTGCCGACGAATTCAGAAAGCTCGCCGAAGGACCGGCCGCCGGAGCCGTGCAACCGCTTACAGTGGCCGCAGTGGAAGCGGTGGCGTCTGAGCCGATTGTCGTCCTCGATCGCGGCGGGCTCCTGGAAGGAAAACTGAACACCGCCGGAAAACGCCTCTATATCAGTGAGTTTCGTGTTCTCTTCGAAGTTGGCGGAGAAGTCTCCGCCAGCACCCGTGCCGGCTACCTGCCAGGAACGAACTACGGCGCCACGCGTTCGCGAATCAAATATCAGGTCACCAACGTCGATGTTGCCGCCTTGCAGGTGCTGACGGACAAGGCCTGGGCCGATCTGAAAGAGCGGCTCGCCGCCGGGAGCGTCGAGCTCGAGGACGCGGCGGGGTTCACGGCCGCGAACGGCGCGGTGTATGCGGCGACCGAGGCGGCCAGCACGATCCAGGCGCCCGTGTATGTCGAGCAGGACCTGGGGCATACCACGCGCAAATACCTGGTGCTGACGCCGACCGGGATGAAGCTCCACGAACGCGGGTTCGCCGGTCTTGGCGCCGGTAATATGGGCAAGCGTATCGACTGGAGCAAGAGCGGCTTCGACGGCATCGCCATCGGCGTGGCGATCAATATCGCGGCGCTGGAGACTTCCGGGTCGGGCTCATCGATCCTGAATCCGGACGGCGCGAATACCGGCGCTGGCGAAGGAATGAGCGTTACCGCGCCGCCTGGAGCTATCGCCGCCAGTGGTCACGTCGATGGCGGTAGCCTGCGCATGCCAAAAGGCCTCGCCGTGGCAGGGAACTTTGCCCGGTTTCGGGAAGTCGGCGGTTTTGACTCGCAGAAAAACGCGGCTGTCGTGGCCCTGCAGGTCGTCGGAAATCTGGCCGGCGTCGCGGCCAACAAGTCGAAGGTCGTCGAAATGGAAGTTGACCTGGACGGACCGACGACCAGTCGTATGGCGCTCAGTGGTCTGGCAACCTATAACCAGGCCCTGGCCGATCAGTTCAAGGCCGGCCGACAGGCAAGCGGCGGGTAGGCGGATCCGATCGGTGGGCTTGCCCGGTGGCAGCATGCGCCTGGCGCCAGTGGTGACGGACAACCGGGCGGATCAGTCGCTACGAGCCAGCACAGCCCCTTCTCAACCGCCCTCGAGCTAAATACGCATAATTTATATTATGTAAAGTTTAGGAGATGGCCGCGTATCGGTGACGGCTAACAAGAAACGGGGCCGCAGCCCCGTTTCTATCTTGAAGCCTGCGGTCGCTCGGCTTATTTGTTGTCGAATTTTGCTTTGGCGTCGGCAAAGGTCTGGCGGACCGTCGACCAGATGTTTTCGCTGCCGTTTCTGAGCTCTTCCCAGGCATCATCTGCTGCCTCGTGCAGCGCGTTGATCCGGCCCTGAGCCAGTGTCTTCTGGTAGCGTAGCTCCTCAGCCTTGGCGTTGAATTTTTCCTTGAACCCGGCGTCAGCCTGTCGAGCCTTGGCTTCCATGGCGTCGAGATCTGCACTCCACTCATCGAGCTGCAGTTTAAGCTTGCCGATATAAGCATCTTTTGCCTCTTTCAGACTCATGTTCATCTCCTTTCGCAAGAGTTAACAAAACCCGGCTCCATGTTACCAGTGCGCTGGCCAGGTCGTCAGTCTGAAATAGCCAAGCAGGCGATGGCGACGCGGGTAGCGAGCACCTGATGCGCAGATAGTCGATGGCCGTACTTATTTCCTGCCACCCCGTTTCCTTGCCCAGATCCGCCTATACTGAAATTGCACCTGCGTTCGCCGGTGCTCACGAGGAGTACGATCATGGGCAAGATAAGGCAAGGCAACAAGGAAACAAAAAAGCAGGCGGCGTTGACGCCAAAGGAAAAGAAGGCCGTCAAACAAGCCGAAAAGCATGCGGCCGGCGTCGCACCGCTGATCCAGCGTTGACGAAGCTTTAGGCTACAAGTCGCACGCCGAAGTACGACCAGGCCGTCGGTGGCCCGGATGTTGGTTAAGCGACCCGCATCCGGAGCGCCGGCGGTTTTTTTGCCCTTCCTCACGATGAGGCGTCCGGTCGTGGCTCAAGCGACACACGACAAGGCAGAACGAGCGCCCATTGACCAGGCGTTCGGCAAGCTAACGAAATCGGCGTGCCGATTTCGTTCACCTGTCCCGCAAGAGTGCGTTCAGATCAATTCGGTGACCCACCACGCAAGCGGTCGAGCCGCAAACGCTGGCGCTCGTCGAAAAGGCGTCTGGCGGCAAAGCTGACGGCGACAACGGTACCGAATCCGGTGCCTCCGGCGATGAGAAACATGACCAGAATCTGGTACTTGACTGCCTCCACCGGAGGCGTTCCGGCGAGTATCTGACCGGTCATCATCCCGGGTAGGCTGACGATGCCGGCAGCCGACATGGCGTTGACGATCGGAATCAGACCTACCCGGATGGCCTCGCGGCGGCTGTCTGAAATTGCCTGCTGCCAACTTTGCCCGAGTGCGAGACGGCTCTCGATGATCTGGCGTTTCTGGGTGGCATCCTGGGTGAGACGGTCGAGTCCCAGCGAGATACCGTTCATGGTATTGCCGAGGATCATTCCCAGCAGTGGTATGGCGTACTGCGGGGCGTACCACGGGCTGGTGCCGATCACCAGTAGCAAGGCCATGACGGTCACCGTGAACGACGAAACGAACATCGACAGGGTGCCAACGCCAAATCCCCACCAGCCGATGAATCGTCGTTTCTGGCGGACCATGACCTCGCGTCCGGCCACCGCGATCATCACGCCGGCCATTAATGTCACCCAGACCAGATGGACGTTGTCGAAGAGAACCTTCAGGACCAGACCGATGAGAAACAGCTGGATGGTGCTGCGCGCCGCGGACGTCAGCAGTTGCCGCTCGACCCCAAGGCGCAGGCGCCGCGACAGCCCGGCGAGGGCGAGGATGAGCAGCGCGGCGATGGCCAGGTCTGCGGGAGAAAGCGTGATCACCTGCACCGCGGCACCCTCTTCTCCTCCGCCAGGCCACCGTCGCGCAGGATGAAACTGCGTTGAGCGACGCGTTCGATCTGCGCGGAATCGTGACTGACCCACAGCACTGCGGCGTGCCGTTGGCGTCGATAATCGGCCAGCAATTCCTCGACCCGTCGGGTACTCTCCTGGTCGAGATTTCCCGTCGGCTCATCCAGCAAGAGTACGGCCGGTTTGTGCATCAGCGTCCGCAACAGAGCGAGGCGCTGCCTTTCACCCGTTGAACAGCGGGACAATTGCCAGTCGATCGCTTCGTCGGGCAGGCCAAGCTGTTGCAGCCAGCCCGCGTCGATGTCCGTCTCGAAGTGGTCGCCGACGCGCTCCCCCCACCACTGGCTTTCCGCTGCCACCAGGGCCACCGAACGGCGCCACTCCGGGGCAGCCAGCATCGTGCATGGCTGGGCATCGAGATGGGCGTCGCCGGCGTGTGCATCGAGATCGGCGATGGCGCGCAGCAAGAGCGTCTTGCCGCTGCCGGAAGCTCCGTGGACACAAACGCACTCCCCGGCATCGACGCTGAGATCGATGGGACCGACATGGCGAGTGCGCAGTTGATGCAGGCGGAGAATAGGCACGCTAGGCCAAGCTCAGATCATTTCGCAAGCGAAAGGGGGCGCAGAGGACGAGTCAGAGCGTGACGCCCGCAAAAAAAAGCGGGGCGCTTTGCGCGCCCCTGCGTTGCCGCTGATTTCCACGTCCGTGAGGACTACAGAATCGGTGTGTGTTCCCCCACCGGATGGGCGCTTCCACTGGGTTCGTAAACCACGTGCGGACGACCGACCAACAAAGGATCGATGGGGCCGATGGCGTCAACGTCCTTACCGGTGTAGTTCAGCTTATGCAGGACGTAACGCATGGCATTCAGGCGTGCGCGCTTCTTGCAGTCGGACTTGATGACCGTCCACGGCGTTTCGGCGGTGTCGGTATGGAAGAACATCGCCTCCTTGGCCTTCGTGTAATCGTCCCACTTGTCGAGCGAAGCAAGGTCGATCGGCGAAAGCTTCCACTGCTTGAGCGGATGCACCTGGCGCTCCTTGAAGCGGCGGCGCTGTTCCTTGCGGCTGACCGAAAACCAGAACTTGATCAGGTGGATGCCGCTACGCACCAGCGTACGCTCGACCTCAGGGGTCTGGCGCATGAACTCCGCGTACTCCTCTTCGCTGCAGAAACCCATCACTCGCTCGACGCCGGCGCGGTTGTACCACGAGCGGTCACAGAACACGATCTCGCCGGCTGTCGGCAGGTGACGCACGTAGCGCTGGAAGTACCACTGCCCTCGCTCTTGTTCGTTGGGCTTCTCGAGGGCCATGACGCGTCCACCACGTGGGTTGAGGTGCTCGGTAAAGCGCTTTATCGCGCCGCCCTTGCCCGCTGCGTCGCGCCCCTCGAAAATGACGACCACGCGCTGCCCGGTTTCCTTCATCCAGTTCTGCAGTTTGAGCAACTCGACCTGCAGGCGGTATTTCTGTTTCTCGTACGCCCTGCGCGACATCAGGTTGCGGTAGGGATAGGAACTCGTTTCGCGCCAGCTCGACGCCAATTCATCGTCCGGGCTGCTGGGCGGCTTTGCGACCGGCTCGTTCCTCTCTGCCATCAGCGCCTTGCGCAGGGCTGCAGCGTCATCGGGAGAAGATCCGGTCATGATCGCTTCGAGCGTCTTCGCCAGCGACGCCGTGTCACCAACGGTGGCGTGCGCGATGATGTCGCGCAGGGCGACTTTCTTGTGCTCGATCGCCGAACTGGTCGCCTCGGCGATATCGAAGGCTTCCATGGCGCCGGGCGTACGTGCCGGTGCCACATCTCCGGCTGCCGCCCGGCGCGGCTGTGCCGCCCGCGTAGACGCTGAAGCAGCTCGTGCCCGCGGGGCTCGCGCTGCGGGCTTGGCGGCCGGAGATTCGGTATTTTCGGCGTCCGCTATTCCTCCCGCGCTGCTGCCATCGGTGCTCGCGGGGGGCGGCGGAGTTCTCTTGTCCATCTATCTCTCTCCCAGTGGATGTGTTCTGCTGCCAAAAAGGTCGCCAGGTCAACGCTCGACGACGATTGCCATAATAGCGCCGATATGTAAGTCGTTTCAATCGCTTGAGACCCACTAGCGGCTTGTTTTCCGCCCTTTTCAGTCTTTTTTCCGGTCAGCCCGGCAAATGGGTCGCCGGCCATCGTCACTCCGGCGGGCATACGACGCAGGGGGCGCGACCGAGTGGCCAGGCGAATTCTCGGTGGGCAGTTCGTTCAATTGCGCTGCTGCACGGGTGACCCACGGCGCCCTCTCCGACGATGATATAGTCGGCCTCGCGCGCTTGTCACAGGGTGATTCGGCGCAGCAGGAGGCAATATGCTCGCGTCAACAACAATAACAATTCGCGAACTGCGACCGGCACTTAGCCGCCTGCCTGTCGTCGCCATGGTCGCCGCTGCCCTGTTCGCGGTGCTTGCTTGTTCGCCGCCGGAGCCCGTGCGCATCGGCTTTCTGGCTGGCCTCTCCGGGCGCGTCGCCGACCTCGGTATTGGTGGGCGCAACGGGGCCATTCTCGCCGTCGAGATACGCAACCGGCAGGGCGGAATCAATGGTCGACCGATCGAACTGATCGCGGAGGACGACCAGCAGGACGTCGAGCTTGCGCGCCAGGCGGCTAGCCGCTTGCTGGCCAGCAAGGTCGAGGTGGTCATCGGCCCCATGACCAGCACCATGGCTCTGGCCATCCTGCCGCAGTTCAACGCTGCCGGCGTCCCCCTGCTCTCACCGACGGTGACGACGAACGCCCTGACCGGTGTGGACGATGAGTTCTTCAGAGTGGTCGCACCGACTGCGACGCACGTGTTCAAGTCGGCTGAGTATCACTTCCGGGAGAACGGACTACGACGGGTGGTTCTCGTCTGCGACCTGAGCAACCAGGCGTACAGCGAAAGCTGGGCCGGCGATTTCCGCACCGCCTTCGAGGGCATGGGTGGGCAAGTCATTGGCGAAATTGCCTTCGACTCAGGCCAATCGCTGGCCGCGCTGGCGACCAGCGTTCTCGCCGCGAAGCCAGATGGGGTGATCATCATCGCCAATTCGGTCGATACCGCCCTGCTGGTCCAGCACCTGCGCATGCGCGCTGCGGATCTGCGCATCGGTACGTCGGAATGGGCGGCCACCGAGCGCCTGCTCGAGCTCGGCGGGCGAGCCGTTGAAGGACTTGTCGTCGCTCAGTACGTCGACCGCGATAGCAGCGCCGCAGCGTACCTAACCTTTCGCCACGCGTATCGCGAACGTTTCGGCCATGAGCCGGGGTTCCCCGGACTGACGGCCTTCGACGCCACCAACGTCGCTCTCGACGCCCTTGCCGCCAGGCGCAGCGGTCAGACCCTCAAACAAGCGCTGCTGGCACAGGCCACGTTCGCTGGCGCTCAGTCGCCGATTCAGTTCGATGCCGGCGGCGACACGCAACGCGACAGCTTCTTATCGGTGATACGTAATGGCGAGTTCAAGTCCCTGCACTAGTTTCCGCGATCGCCCGCCCTCCGTGCGCGATTTCAGCGCTGCAGCGATGGCTGGCCCGGGCTAGGCTTCGCGACATGGCGCGCTCTCTTCGTTTCTGGCTGGCTCTGGGCCTGACCACGGTGGTGGCCATGGCGACCCTGATCGTCGTCACCGTCATGCTCGGGGTGCTCCTGCCGTTGCTCAACAACCAGGTGGAGAGCAGCCACCGGGCTATTGCAGTCACCTTGTCGCGTCAGGTTGATGACTTCCTGCAGGGCTCGGCAGGCGAGGTCGAACGTGTCGCGGCCGAGATCGAAGCGCTGCCCGCGGTCTTTCTCGGGCGCGCTCGCGTGGTCATCGACACCCAGGTCAACGCGCACGCGCCGCTGGAAGCGCTGTACATCCTGGATGCGAGTGCACGGGTAATCGATGTCGGTCTGCCGCTCGAACGGCGAAGTGGTCGCGACGATCTGCTGGGGCTGGATTTTTCGGCACGAACTTTCCTTCGCAGCGCGCGTTCGAGCGGCAGCTTGGCCTGGTCTGACAGCTACCTGTCGCAGCGCGGCAAGATCGTCGTGGCCATGACCGTGCCGCTGCGCAGCCAGGGTGCGCCCAGCGTCAGTGCCGGCGAGACCCTGGTTGGAGAACTGGATCTCCGGCAATTGTCGAAGCACATCGGCGAACTTGGCCGTGCGGCCGGCGTGCTGCCGATCATCTTCGACCGTGTCGGGCAAATCGTCGCGCACCCCGACGCCAGCCACGCTGCGCGTCAGGAAAACCTCGCCTACCTGCCGCTGGTCCAGGCCGCTCTCGGCGGAACTTTTGGGACGGATCGTTTTTCTCTCGACGGTGATGAGCACATCGGCACGGTGGTGCCGGTCGGCAGCTCGGGCTGGCTGACGCTGGTCGCGCAGCCGACCGACATCGCTTTCTCGGCCACGCATAGCATCCTGCTGGCCATCGCCGGGGGCCTGGCGCTGGCGCTCGCGCTGGCGGTGCTCGTTGCCTACGTCTATGGCCAGCAGCTGGTACGGCGGATCGCTGATTTCGGGCGCCATGTCCAGGCCATAGCCGACGGTGATTACGCCGCGCCGCTACCCTCCTCGCGGGCCGCGGAGCTGGCGAATCTGGCGCTGAGCATGCGGCGCATGGCCAACGCCATCGTCGAACGCGAAGCGGCGCTGGCCGCCTCCGAGGAGCACTATCACGCCCTGTTCAGCGGCGCACCGCTGGCCTATCAGTCGGTTGACGTCGCTGATCGCCGCGTCGTAGAGGTCAACGACGCCTGGCTGAGTCTGCTCGGTTACCGCCGTGACGAGGTCGTCGGCCGCGAGATCGGCGACTTCCTGGACGCCACTTCCCTGCCCACGCTGGTCGGGGCTTTCCCGACCTTCGTCAATGCAGGGCAGATCAACGACCTACTGCTAGACTTCCGGCGCAAGGACGACAAGACGATCAGGGTTCAGGTCAGTGGCCGCATCCATCACACACCGCGAGGCGGCGCGCGCACCCATTGCATTCTCATCGACATCAGCGAACGCCAGCGCCGCGACGAAGCCCGACGGCGGTCGGCAGCCCTGCTCAAGCACCAGGCCGAGCGGGCTTTGGCCATGCTTGAATTGCCCAAGGCCGCCGAGCAAATGGACGAAAGCGAATTCATCCAGCACGGACTGACTGTCGCCGAGGACCTGACCGGCAGCCGGATTTCCTTCCTCTGCTTCGTACATGCCGACCAGCAAGACATCGACTCGGTGACCTGGTCGCAGGGAACGCAGCGCGGCGCTTCTCGGGGGCTCGCCGATGTGCTGTGCAGCAGCCGTATCGCCGAGATCTGGATCGAGGCCCTGCGGCAGCGCTCGCCGCTGCTCTTCGACGCCGAGCAAACAGGCCTCATCGGGACTCGACCGCCGGCGCTTGCCGGGCTTGAACGGCTGATCAGCGTGCCGGTGGTCGAGGGCGGGCTGGGGCGCATGCTGCTCGGCGTCGGCAACAAGGCCGGACCGTATACCGAAAGCGAAATCGAAACCACCCGACTGATCGGCCAGGATATCTGGCGGATCGTCAATCAGCGTCGTGCCGAAGAGGCGCAGCGCCTGGCGGCGACGGTGTTCTCAGCCAGCACTTCGGCGATCTGCATCACCGATGCAGAAGAGCGCATCGTCTCTGCCAACCCGGCGCTGACGACGATCACTGGTTACGCGCTGGACGAAGTCGTCGGGCAGACGCCAAGGCTGTTTGCCGCTGCGCAGCAGAGCGACGGCTTCGCTCCCGAGAGGTGGGCCCAGATCGCAGTGCATGGCCTGTGGCAGGGAGAGGTCTGGCAGCGGCGCAAGAACGGGGAGGTCTTTCCAGCGTGGCTGACCGTTACCGCGGTCATCAGCCCTGCCGGTACAGTGACGCACTACACGGGGAGCTTCGACGACATCAGCGAACGAAAACAGTCCGAGGCGCACATCCACTTCCTCGCCCACCACGACGCGCTGACCCGGTTGCCAAACCGCCTGCTGCTTGAGGATCGCATTCGCCAGGCGCTCGCCAAGTCCAGGCGCGACGGCACGCGTACGGCAGTGCTTTTCCTCGACCTCGACCGCTTCAAGCTGATCAACGACACCCTTGGGCACGACACCGGTGACCAGCTCCTGGCGCGTGTCGCAGAGCGTCTCGGCAAGGTGCTGCGCGAGACTGAAACGGTGGCCCGGCTGGGCGGTGACGAGTTCATCATCGTCATTCCCGACGTGGCCGACGTCGAAGGCGTCGCGCGGGTCGCGCAAAAAGTGCTCGAGGTTGTCGCAGCGCCACAGCTGATCGGCAAGCGTCCGTTGCAAGTGACGCCGAGCATCGGCATCAGTATCTATCCCGAAGACGGCGAAGACGTGCCCAGCTTGCTGCGCAACGCCGATACGGCGATGTATCACGCCAAGGAACATGGTTGTAACAATTTCCAGTTTTTTACCGGCGACATGAACCGGGCGGTACTCGAGCGCGTGTCGATCGAGAACGACTTGCGCACAGCTATCGAGCAGCGTGAGTTCGAGCTCTTCTACCAACCACAGGTTGACAGTCGCAGCGGCGAGACCACCGGTATGGAGGCCCTGATTCGCTGGCGCCACCCGCGGCTCGGCCTCGTCGCACCGGATCGCTTCATCCCGATAGCCGAGGAAACGGGGCTCATTGTCCCGATCGGTGAGTGGGTCCTGCGCGAGGCCTGCCGGCAAGCGAAACGTTGGCACGACGCCGGCCATAACGCTCTGCGCATCAGCGTGAATCTCTCTGCCCGACAGCTGCAGCAGGGTGATCTCGGCAAGCAGCTGGCGGCCATACTTGCCGAATCGGGGCTGCAGCCGCGGACCCTCGAACTCGAGCTGACCGAGAGCTTGCTGATGGACGACCCGATGAGCGCCGTCAAGCTACTGCATTCGCTCGCAGCTCTTGGCGTGCGCATCGCCATCGACGACTTTGGTACCGGCTACTCGAGTCTGGCCTACCTCAAGCGCTTTCCGGTCTCCCGACTGAAGATCGACCGCTCGTTCGTTCGCGACCTGTCGACCGATGCCAACGACGCGGCCATCGTGCACGCCGTCGTGGCCATGGCCAAGAGCCTGAGGATGGAAGTCATCGCCGAAGGTGTCGAAACCGTCGAGCAGTTGCGCTTTCTTGCCGCGCACGGCTGCTTCGAGGCTCAGGGCTTCCTGTTCAGCCGACCGCGGCCGGCTGCGGAACTGACCAGCTTCCGCTTTGCGCTGCCGTCCGGCAGCTGACCAGGAGAAGAGAAATGATGCCACGCAATCTCGTCGTCTGCTGTGACGGAACCTGGTGCACCCCGAAGCAGGAAGCGGGCGCCCTGCCCGCGCCGACCAATGTCGTCAAGCTGCACAGGCTCTGCCTGAGCGACGACCAACAGAGGGTCTACTATCACCCCGGTGTCGGTGCCGACGGCAATCTCGTGGAACGTCTGCTCGGCGGCGCTATCGGCCTTGGCCTCAGTCGCAACATCCTCAGTGCCTATCGTTGGCTGTGCGACCACTACCGAAGTGGTGACCGGATTTTCCTCTTTGGTTTCAGTCGCGGGGCCTACACGGTGCGCAGCCTCGGCGGCTTCATCGCCCGCTGCGGGCTTGTCGATCTCAGTCGGCGCAGTAACCGGCAGGCCTGGACAGCGGTCGAAAAGGCCTACGAGCACGGCTACCGGAAAGGCCAGGAAGCAACACAATGGGGCGCCGATTTCCGCTTTCTTGCCGGCGCCCTGCCCGATGGCCAACCGCTTATCCACATGATCGGTGTCTGGGATACGGTCGGTTCGCTCGGTATACCCGACGATCTGGTCCTCTTTGACCAGATACTCGACGACCCGAGCAATTACCGCTTCCACGACACCCAACTCGGCCCTGCGGTTCGCCACGGTCGCCACGCCCTGGCCATGGACGAACAACGGGCGAGCTTTTCGCCAACCCTGTGGACCGACGCGCAGCGCTCGGTCGACGGCAGCGTCAAGCAACTCTGGTTCGTCGGCACGCACGAAGACGTGGGTGGTGGTTACCAGGATTGCGGCCTCTCCGACGGCACCTTGCAGTGGATGGTCGATGAAGCGAAGGCACTTGGTCTGCGCGTCAATCCGGCGCTGGCTTGCCAGTTGAGTCCCGATCCGCGCGGCGTCCTGCACGAGTCGCCAGGCGGCGTGTGGAAACATCTGCGCACGCTGCCGCGCGCAACGCCGCTGGTGGCCGCGAAAAGTGTCGGTCGTGATCTGGCCGAACAGGTCTGGGATCGGCATCAGGTACCGCCTCTGGCGCAGGCGCCGTACTGGCCGACGCGGGTCCTCGGTGTCGGCGAGTCGGCCAGCGCTGCGGTGTTCGCGCGCCAGCACTGGAACGCTACCGGCCTGTACCTTGAAGGCGGCGTGAATTACGCATTTGTCGCCAACGGCGAGTGGCTCGACAGCACGATTCCCTGCGGCCCGGGAGGGGTGGACGAAGGGCAGTTCAACATCGGCGAGCTTGCGCACCTGCTCGGCAATGCCATTGGCGAGGGTGAAGCGATCTACCAGCGATTGACGGGCAAGGAAGCGGCCGACTGGTGGGGATCGCGGCGCCGCGAGGACGCTCCATGGTTCGCGCTGATGGGCATGATCGCCAACCAGCCGAACATGGACGGCAGTGGCACGGCGATCGAGGGTGAGAGCTTCGTCATCGGCGAGCAATGCACGTTCAAGCCGCTGCGCCCGGGCTACCTGTATTGCTACGCCAACGATGCCTGGAAGTTCTATGGCAACAATCGTGGCCAGCTGAGCGTCACCGTCAGCCACAAGTAGCCGTCACCGGCTGCGCACGAACGTACGCCAACTGTCCGGTCCCACCCATTTCGTCCTGGCAGGTTCGCAAGCGCGAGGCCGAGCAGCACTTACGCGGCGTGTCCGGCCTATTCGAGCGGCGCCGCGAGCACCACCCGGAAACCGATATCGCCGTCGCGGTCATCGGGCGAAAACTCTTCGCGCTTGGCCGCCCGCAGGTCGCCCGGAAAATCGAGCCACGATCCGCCACGCAGCGTACGCGAGATATCACCACCGATCTGCGTGTTGCCAGGATGGTCGTATTCGTTCAGGCACCATTCCCAGACGTTACCGGCGAGATCGGCAACCGTCTCTCCTTCCGGCGCGCCCAGCGGATACATGCCCACGGCCATCGTCCGACCCGTGCCGCTCTCGTGACTGTTGGCACGCGCCGGGTTCCAGTCGCTGCCCCAGGGATATTTTCGCCTCATCGGCCCGCCCTGAGCGACCCACTGCCACTCCCACTCGGTCGGCAGGCGAATGACCTCCGGCCCGGCCAATGCCAAACGCTCGCTCAACCAGCGGCAGAAGGCGACGGCGTCGCTCCAGGCGATGTTGATGGCCGGATGGTTCTGGAAACCCCAGCGCGTCTCGCCCGGTTGTTTGCGTTGCACCAGCTTTCGCCACCAGCGACGATCGTGATAGCCATCGTCAGCGGCAAGGAAAGTGCCGTATTGCTGCCATGTGATCGGGTACCTGGAAACGCGCAGGGGCTTGACCACGAAGACCTCGCTGGCCTTGCCTTCGAGCTGCACTTCCCCAGCCGCGATGTCGATCCAGACAATATCCGGCAGGCCTTCGGCCGTCAGCCCGACGCCGCGGCGCGGGTCTCCCATCTGATTGAGGCGCAGGCCAATCTCTTCGCGGCGATGATGTTGAGTCTCGTCGCTCGCCAATTCGTCGAGCAGGCGCAGCGGTTCGGGCCGCAGAAAACGGTGCAGGGTCTTGTCCAGGTGCGCGGCCAGCGTACGCCAGGCGGCAATGCCGGGATCGCGGAAGTCAGCTTCGGCCAGCGCTGCGCGGTGGCTGAGATCGAGCAGGGCCAGCAACACCGGCTTCTGCCGCTCCCAGCTCCACAGCTGGGGATTGCTGCCGTGCTCGCCGGCAGGCGGCGAACCGGCCTCCTGCGCGACGAGCTGCCACCACTCCCTGGCCGCCATTTTCGCCTGCCGCCGTAGCGACAGGCTGTCGCGATAGCGGGCGCACCACTGCCGCAAGCGCGGCCAGTGTGTCAGCAGCGTTTCGTGGGCGAACTCGACGTGCTGGTCGTCGGGGTCGGAGAGAAAGCCCTGGCTGCGCAAGGCATCGACCAGTCGGCTGATCTGCCGATCAGCGCGCAAAGTTGCGATTTCGACCGTCCGCCGCGTCGGCACCTCGTCGATCACCGTCGCCAGTTCGGCAAAGAGTCGGGCACAAGCGAGCTCCAGCTGCGGTTCGCTGTCGATCAATCGTTCGATACTGGCAGCAGCCGTGTCGACGATGCTGGCCAGTCCACCCATACGTTCATAGGCTTCAAGAGTGAGACCCTGCCGGGCGTCGCGCTCCTCGAACATCCGTTCGAGGGTCAAGGCGATCAGCGGCAGCGCGCCTCTGCTGGCGCTGGCCGCCGAGAGGAGTGTCGAAACGAGTTCGGCCTGCACCGGAACACCACAGGCTTGCGCCGGGCCGGTGATGATCGCCTGCAGTTGCGTTTCGCCACTGACCGGTTCGAGGGCCACCAGTGACGCCCGAAAAAGGTCCTCACCCAGCCATTCCATCAGGCGAACGGTGAATTCGCTGCGCAGCGTCAACACCAGGTACAGGTCGTCGATCTCGAGCAGCGCGCCGAAGAGCTGGCGAAAGCGGAGCGCGCAAGCCACCGGCGTTAGCGTAAACAACTCCTCAAACTGGTCCAGTAGCAGGAGCAGCGGGCGCTTTCGTTGGCGCAGCAGAGCGACGCTGGCGACGGCGAGGCGCTCTTCCGACTGCCGCGAATCGCTCGCTTCGGTGAGCGCGCGCTGCACGCTGTCGACGGCCTGGTGAGCGATCGCCGAATCTGTTCCGGGAAGCTCGCGACCAAGCACGTCGGCAAGCTGGTGGAAGGGGCTGCCCTGCGGCTCGCAGCGAAGATAGCTGAGCTGGCCGAGCAGCCCGGCAAAGCGCGGCACGACGCCGGCGGCGACCAGCGAGGACTTGCCGGTGCCCGAGCGGCCGATGACGCTGATCAAGCGCGTTTCCGCCAAGCGCGCGACGACTCTTTCGCTATCCTCGTCGCGCCCGAAGAACAGGTGATGCGCTTCGGGTTTGAACGCGGCGAGGCCAGGATAGGGATTGGCGGCGCGATCACCCGGCGGATCGGTCTGGCACTTTCCGGGCACCGCCGTCTGCCTGGCAGCCTTGTTCGAGGGGGAAGGTGCGGCGGCGCTATGAGTCATTTCAGATCAAGCCTCAGGCAACATCCTGCAGACATCATAGGCCGAAAGCCGGGGACGCGGAAGCTCCTGGCCAGCCACTTGCTGCGGTGAGGACTTCGCGCGCGCCAAAGACCAGCCAACGACTGGCCTGGCCGTGGCAACGCGATCTGGCCTATAGTTGGGGCTCTCTTCCGGAGATCGCTCATGGACCCACTTCGCAAACATCGACCACACAAGCTGCACACCCTCCACCGCGCACCGAGTACCCCCTCGAACCGCCCGCCGCTGCTCTTTCTGCACGGTGGCTACGTTGACGCGCGCTCCTGGGATGTTTACTTCCTCCCCTTTTTCGCCAGCCATGGCTACGACTGCCACGCGCTCGAGTTTTCCGGCCATGGTGGCAGCGATGGGCGCGAGTATCTGGACGCCTTGAGTCTCGACGATTACCTGGCCGACGCCCAGCAGGTCATCGCCGCCTTCGACCAACAACCTATCGTCATCGGGCATTCGATGGGTTCATTTATTGCCGAACGCCTCCTTGAGCAATCGCTCGCCGCGGCGGCTGTCCTGCTTGCGCCCGTGCCGATCAACGGCACGCTCGAGTCGGCGACAAAGCTGTTGCTCAAATACCCCAAGTTTCTTTGCGAAGTGGTCAACGTGACTAGGGGGCGGGTCAGTGCAACCGCACTGCACATGATCAAGGAGGTCTACTTCTCGCCGACGACAAGGCCGGAAACGCTGCTGCGCTTCGCTCAGCTGGTTCAGCCCGAGTCGGCACGGGCGGTCTGCGACCTGGCCCTTCTCGGCTGCTGGAGATGGTCGCCCAAGCCGCCGCCTGCGCTGCCGGTGCTCGTCGTCGGCGGCGAACTCGACACGGTCTTTCCGCCGGAGCTGATCCGTCCGCTCGCCCGGCGCTGGAACGCCGAGCTGCAGATTGTCGCCGAAACCGGGCACGCACTGATTCTCGATGAGCACTGGCGCGATTGCGCGGCGCCGGTTCTCGCCTGGCTGAAAGGGCTCGAACACGGCGCGGCAGCAACCAGGGCAGGCGAAGCAAGCGCGCTGACCTGTGTCACCTGACGGCAGGTACCGTCTCGACGCGTCGGTGGGCCACTACCCGATGCTGGCCCGACGGTCACACCAATGTCTTCCGGCGAGCACTCGCTCAACGATAGGCGCGTATAATGAGGCATTCCCCAACCAGCAGAGAGAACTTACATGGGCCTAGATCGCGTGCCCTCGGGCAAAGCACTCCCGAATGATTTCAACGTCGTCATCGAAATCCCGATGCATGCCGATCCGGTGAAGTATGAAGTGGACAAGGAAAGCGGACAGGTCTTCGTCGACCGCTTCATGTCGACCGCCATGCACTACCCCTGCAACTATGGCTACATCCCGCACACCATCGCCGGCGACGACGACCCGGTCGACGTCCTGGTGGTGACCCAGTTTGCCCTGCCTCCGGGCGTGGTCGTGCGCTGCCGGCCGATCGGCCTGCTGGCCATGGAAGACGAGGCCGGGCAGGACGGCAAGCTACTGGCGGTTCCGGTCGACAGCCTGACGCAAATGTATCGCGACATCGAATCACCGCGCGACTTTCCGCAGGTCATCCTGGACCAGATCTCGCACTTTTTTGCGCACTACAAGGATCTGGAGCGCGGCAAGTTCGTCAAGGTCGCCGGCTGGCTGGGCGTTGATGAGGCCAAGAAGGAAATCATGGAAGGCGTGCAGCGCTTCAATGATGCCAAGGATAAACCGCACTACTGAGCCCTTTCTTTCCCAACCATGATCAAGGGGCGCGCAAGCGCCCCTTTCGCTGCTGCCTGCGCCCATGCCTCTCAAGATTGCCATTGCCCAGATCAACGCGACGGTCGGCGACTTTGCCGGCAACTCGGCGCGTATCCTCGATTTTGCCGAGCGCGCCAGGGAGCAAGGCGCCGACCTGCTGTTGACACCGGAGCTGGCGCTTTGCGGTTACCCGCCGGAGGACCTCTTGCTGCGCGAGGATTTCTCCACCGCTTGCGCAGCCGAGCTCGACGCCCTGGCCGCCAAGGTCAAGGGAATCGCGGTTCTGGTCGGCCATCCGGAACGGCGCGGCTACCGCTGCTACAACGCGGCGACGCTGATCAGCGACGGCGTGCGCGTGGCCACCTACTACAAGCAGCGCCTGCCGAGCTACGAGGTGTTCGACGAAGAACGCTATTTCGACTCCGGCGAAGGCCCGTGCGTGCTGACCGTCAAGGGCGTGCGCTGCGGTGTCAATATCTGCGCCGATGTCTGGGAAGCAGGTGCCGCTGATCTGGCCCGCCAGGCCGGCGCCGAGATTCTGCTCGTCCTCAACGCATCTCCCTATCACATCGGCAAGCGCGAGAGGCGTACCGAAGTCCTCCGCCAGCGTATCGCCAGTACCCGCCTGCCGGTGATCTACGCCAATCTGGCCGGCGGCCAGGACGAACTGGTCTTTGACGGCGGTTCATTCGTTCTCGACTCGCGGGGAACGCTCTGCTGCCAACTGCCGCAGTTCGAGGAAGCACTGGCCATCGTAGACATCGTCGATGGCGAGCCACAGCCAGGGAGCATTGTCCCGGCGCCGTGCATCGAAGCCGAGGTCTATCAGGCGCTGGTTCTCGGCGTGCGTGACTACCTTGGCAAGAACGGCTTCCCGGGTGCGATCATCGGCCTGTCGGGAGGAATCGATTCGGCGCTCACCCTGGCCATCGCCGTCGATGCGCTCGGCGCCGAGCGCGTGCGCGCGGTCATGATGGCCTCCCCGTACACGGCCGAGATCAGCCTTTCGGAGTCGCGTGAAATGGTCCGCCTGCTCGGCGTCCGCTACGATGAAATCGGCATCGCGCCGGCGATGGAAACCATGGCCGGGATGCTCGCAGATCAGTTTGCCGGCCTGCCCGCGGATACGACCGAAGAGAATCTGCAGGCCCGGATCCGCGGCATGATTCTGATGGCCATTTCCAACAAGACCGGTTCGCTGGTCCTCACCACCGGTAACAAGTCGGAAATGGCGGTCGGCTACTGCACCCTCTATGGCGACATGGCGGGCGGCTTTGCGGTCATCAAGGACATCGCCAAGACCTGGGTCTACCGCTTGTCTCGCTGGCGCAATACGCGTTCCTACGTGATTCCGGAACTGATTATCAGCCGCCCGCCATCCGCCGAGTTGAAGCCCGGCCAGACCGATCAGGACAGCCTGCCAGCGTACGAAGTGCTCGACGCAATCGTCGCCGCGTACATGGAAAAAGACATCAGCCCGCGCGAGATCATTGCCAGCGGCTACGCCGAAGCCGACGTGCGGCGGGTCGTACAGCTGTTGCGAATCAGCGAATACAAGCGCCGTCAGGCTCCCGTTGGAATTCGTGTCACGCAGCGTGGTTTCGGCAAGGATTGGCGCTATCCGATCACCAATCGTTACCGCGACCCGTACTGATCGTCGGCGCTGATCGTCGCAGCGATCAATTATCGATGCCATATTTCTGATAGGATTTCTTTACGATCTTCCCGGGAGAAAAGGCCATGAAAAAAATTGAAGCGATCATCAAACCATTCAAACTCGATGAAGTGCGCGAAGCCCTGTCGGAAATTGGCGTCACCGGCCTGACGGTGACCGAGGTCAAGGGTTTCGGGCGCCAGAAAGGGCATACCGAACTCTACCGCGGCGCCGAATACGTCGTCGATTTCCTGCCCAAGGTGAAGATCGAGATCGTGGTTACCGACGCCGTCGTCGAAGGGGCCATTGACGCCATCGTCAAGGCCGCGCGGACCGGCAAGATCGGTGACGGCAAGATTTTCGTCACGGCGGTCGAGCAGGTGGTGCGCATCCGCACTGGCGAACTCGACGAATCGGCGATCTGAGCGGCCAACCCGGCGCTCTCTGGGCGTGCTGAATGGCGGTGCGGAAAGTCAGCGCCGCCTGCCACCACCCGCTTTCAGGAGGACCCACAGGGCACCATCGCCGCCGTCGCAAGGCGGCGCATGACAGAATGCCAGCACATCCTGGCAACGGCTCAACCAGGCCTTGACCAGCTGGCGCAGGATCGCTTCGCGACCGGGTGATCCATTGCCGCGACCGTGCACGATGCGCAGGCAGCGCCGGCCCTCAGCCATCGATTCGCTGAGAAAAACCGCCACCTCCTCGTGCGCCTCATGGCGGTTCATGCCGTGTAGATCGACGTGATTCTGGATGCTCCAGCGGCCCCTGCGCAGGTCGCGCAGCAGCGTCCGTGGCAGTCCGCTGCGCAGGAAGGAGTCGGCACCGCCGAGGTCGAGCCAATCGTCTACGGCCAGCGGTGCGTGCAGCAATTCGCCGAGTACCGCCGCTTCGTCGCGTTCGCGCTGACGCGGGCGAGGACTGGGCTTCGGTGCTTCGAAGCTGACCCGGTCGGGCCGGGGCAGCGGTGTTGCGCCGTCAACCGCGGCCAGGAAAGCCTCCAGATCCTCGCTACTCGCTTGCTTGTGCTGAGTCATTGCCGAAGCTCGTTCCTGCGCCAGCGTCCAACACCTCCCGCAAGGGAGTCGCGTAGCCGACGCTGCGGAGCGTCAGCCAGCCAGGCCAAGGCTGTCGAGATAGCGCTCGGCGTCGAGCGCGGCCATGCACCCGCTGCCCGACGAAGTGCACGCCTGCCGGTAAATGTGATCCTGTACGTCGCCCGCAGCAAAGACGCCGGGGATCGACGTCGCCGTGGCATTGCCCTTCAGGCCCGACTGGGTGATCAGATAACCGCCTTCCATCGCCAGCTGGCCGACGAACAGCGCGGTGTTCGGTCGGTGGCCGATGGCGATGAAGACGCCCATCAGGGGAATGTCTTCGCTGCTGCCGGACAGCTGGTCGCGGATACGCATGCCGGTGACGCCCGATTGATCGCCGAGCACCTCGTCGAGCGTGCAGTTCCAGCGGATGCTGACCTTGCCGGCTTTCTCCTTGGCGAACAGCTTGTCCTGGAGGATTTTCTCGCTACGCAGTTTGTCGCGCCGGTGTACCAGCGTCACGTGACTGGCAATGTTCGCCAGGTAGAGTGCCTCCTCGACGGCGGTATTGCCGCCACCGATGACCGCCACCGGCTGATTGCGGTAAAAGAAGCCGTCGCAGGTGGCGCAAGCGGAAACGCCCCGGCCGGCGTATTCTTCTTCGGACGGCAGGCCCAGGTACTGGGCCGAAGCGCCGGTGGCGACGATCAGTGCATCGCAGGTATAGGTACCCGAGTCACCGATCACGGTCAGCGGTTTCTCGTTCAGCCTGGCGGTATGGATGTGATCGAAAACGATCTCGGTATCGAAGCGACGCGCGTGCTCCTCGAAGCGCTGCATCAGTTCCGGTCCTTGCACGCCCTGCGCGTCGGCTGGCCAGTTGTCGACGTCGGTCGTCGTCGTCAACTGCCCGCCCTGCGCCAGGCCGGTGATCAGTACCGGTTTGAGGTTGGCGCGCGCAGCGTAGACGGCTGCCGTATAGCCGGCGGGGCCGGAGCCGAGGATCAGCAGGCGGCAGTGGCGGGTCGCTTCGGTCATCTTGATGAACTCTGGTAGTGGTTGAGGCAAAAAATTATAACCGGCAAAAGCGCGCCTTCTGCCGCCAAGTTTGTCGCGCGTTTGCTTTCGAATCCTGCAAAGTGCCTTATAATCGCCGCGCAAGCCCTTGATAGAAATAACTTCACTTGACGAGAGAATGCCTCATGAACACCCAGGTCGAGCAGCCCAGGAGAGGACCAAGCCTGACTTTGCTGCACAGCATTCCCATATTTGCCGGTGTACCCGATGCGCAACTCGAACAGATCGCGAAAGTCGCTTTCCATCGCCGCGTTCCTCGCCTGACGACGATCGTCCGCGCCGGCGACAGCACCGACTCGCTCTACGTGCTGATCAGCGGCGGTGCCAAGGTGCTCAACAGCGACGAAGAAGGGCGCGAAGTGATTCTGACCCTCCTCGGTCCAGGCGAGTTCTTCGGCGAAATGGGGCTCATCGATGGCAGTCCGCGTTCGGCTGACGTGATGTCCACCGAGACCTGCGAATTGCTGGTGATCACCAAGAACGACTTCAAGCGTTGCCTGGCCGAGAACTTCGATCTCTGTCTGAATATCATGAAGAGCCTCGTCCAGCGCCTGCGCGAAGCCGACCGCAATATCGAGAGTCTGGCGCTGATGGACGTCTACGGGCGAGTCGCCAAGCTGCTTCTCGACTTCTCGGAAGAAGAGCGTGGCGAGCGCATCATCCGCCGTCGCCTGACCAAGCAGGACATCGCCAAGATGATCGGCGCCTCGCGCGAAATGGTCAGCCGGGTGATGAAGGATCTCGAGAATCAGGGATATTTCCGCGTCGAGGACGGCCGCATTGTCCTCCTGGAAAAGCGTGTGCCGGCCCCGAGCGCGGCGACTCCCCGCTCCTGAAACAGGCATTAGCAACCACTCACCAAGAACTTCAAGCGTACCGATGGCTTTACTGAACAAACTAACCGGCCGGTTCTCCTATACCTCGCGAGCGCCGAGTCCGTTGCCCGAGAAAATCGCCGTGCTCCTGGAGGAGTCACGCTGGTTGATCCTGATCGTTGTCGCCAGCTTTCTCGCGCTTTCCCTGTCGGGCTACAACCCGGACGACCCGGGTTGGTCGCACGCGGTCTACACGACGACGCTGCATAACCCGGCCGGCCGCGGGGGTGCCTGGCTGGCCGACCTGATGCTCTACGTCTTTGGACTTTCCGCCTGGTGGTGGATCGTTCTCCTCCTGGTCTTCGTCTGGTGGGGCTACCGGCGCCTGGACGGGCAGCGACCCGCCGATCGGCGACCGCTGTACATCGCCCTGGGCGGTTTTCTGGTCCTGATCGTCGCCAGCAGCGGCCTGGAAACGCTGCGTTTCTATAGCCTCAAGGCACCGCTTCCGATCGGTCCGGGCGGCATGATCGGTATCGAGCTGGCCGCGTTCAGCGTCCGCAACCTCGGTTACACGGGTGCGACGCTGGCTCTCTTCGCCTTGCTGGCGCTGGGCTGGAGCATCTTCACCGGGGTTTCCTGGCTGGCCGCCGCGGAGGGTATCGGTGCCCTCTTCGAACGCGCAGTGCTGGGCGTCCACCGCGTCTTCGAGCGCTGGCAGGACCGTCGCATCGGCCGCGAAGTCGCTCGCGAACGCGAAGCGGTCGTCGAGGTCGAGAAGAGGCGCGGCGAAACGCACGAGCCGATCCTCATCGAAAGGCGCGAACCGGTCATCGCGGCTGCCGCGCCCCTGCCTGCGAAAGTCGAAAAGCGAATCGACCGCGAACGCCAGGCGCCACTTTTCCCCGAGGCGGTCAGCGGTGGCCTGCTGCCGCCACTGCACCTGCTCGAACCGGCGCCGCTGCACGGCGAACGCGTCAGCCCCGAGACACTCGAGTACAACTCGCGTCTGATCGAGCGCAAACTGGCCGACTTCGGCGTCCAGGTAACGGTCACTGCGGCCTACCCGGGCCCGGTCGTGACGCGCTACGAATTCGAGCCGGCAATCGGCGTCAAGGGCGCACAGATTCTCAATCTGGCCAAGGACCTGGCGCGCTCGTTGTCGCTGGTCTCGGTGCGCGTCGTCGAAACGCTTCCCGGCAAGTCGTCGATGGCGCTTGAGCTGCCGAATCCGAAACGACAGATGGTGCGCCTGCTGGAAATCATCGCCAGCAAGGAATACCACGACATGCACTCGCCGCTGACGATGACCCTGGGCAAGGATATCGGTGGCCAGCCGGTGGTCGTCGATCTGGCCAAGATGCCGCATCTGCTCGTCGCCGGCACCACCGGATCGGGAAAGTCGGTGGGCATCAACGCGATGATCCTCTCGCTGCTCTACAAGTCCGAGCCGGACCAGGTGCGCCTGATCCTGGTCGACCCCAAGATGCTCGAACTGTCGATCTACGAAGGTATTCCCCACCTCCTCGCACCGGTGGTGGTGGACATGAAACAGGCGGCCAACGCGCTCAACTGGTGTGTCGCCGAGATGGACAAGCGCTACAAGCTGATGTCAGCGATCGGCGTGCGCAATCTGGCGGGTCTCAACCATCGCATCAAGGACGCCGAGAAGAGCGGCGAAAAGCTCGCCAACCCGGTCTCGCTGACCTCGGAGACGCCCGAGCCCCTGTCGATCCTGCCGCACATCGTCGTCGTCATCGACGAACTCGCCGACCTGATGATGGTTGCCGGCAAGACCGTCGAACAACTGATTGCCCGCCTGGCGCAGAAAGCGCGGGCCTCCGGAATCCATCTCATCCTGGCGACGCAAAGGCCGTCGGTCGACGTGATCACCGGTCTGATCAAGGCCAACATTCCGACGCGCATCTCGTTTCAGGTCTCGTCGAAGATCGACTCGCGCACGATTCTCGACCAGATGGGTGCCGAGGCGCTGCTCGGCCAGGGCGACATGCTCTACCTGGCGCCGGGAACCGGCTATCCAACGCGCGTCCATGGCGCCTTTGTTGCCGACGAGGAGGTGCATCGGGTGGTCGATCATCTCAAGAAATCGGGCACCCCCGACTACCTGGAAGGCGTGCTTACCGGCGCGGGCGGCGACGCTGACGGCGACGGCGGGGGCGAGAACGGCGGCCTCGATACCGATGGCGAGGCCGACCCGGTCTATGACCAGGCGGTCGAAGTGGTGCTCAAGAACCGGCGAGCCTCGATTTCGCTCGTCCAGCGTCACCTGCGCATCGGCTACAATCGCTCGGCGCGCCTGATCGAAGCCATGGAAAAAGCCGGCCTGGTCTCGGCGATGGACGCGCGTGGTGGTCGCGAAGTCCTGGCACGCAAGGAAGGCGAGTGATGCAGCAAACCCCGCTGCGGCGAAATCGCCTCCGGCAAGCCCTTTGCGCAGGCGCTTGCCTGCTTGTCGCCCCACTGGCGAACGCCGGCGCAATCGACAAGCTGCACCAGTTCCTTGATTCGACGCGCACCGTGCGCGCCGATTTTTCGCAGACCGTCGTTGCCCGCAACGGACGCCAGGGGCAGCTGTCGAGTGGCGTGATGATCATTTCCCGCCCGGGAAAATTCCGTTGGCAGATCGACAAGCCGTACGCCCAGCTGCTCGTCGGCGACGGCGAAAAGATATGGATCTACGACCCGGATCTGCGCCAGGTGACGGTCAGAAAGGCGGGCCCAGCGCTGGGCGGCACGCCGGCCGCCCTGCTCGCCGGCGACAGCCGCATCGAGAAGGACTTCAGCCTGCGCGAGACCGGCGAGCGTGACGGGCTGGAGTGGGTGGACGCCGTTCCCAGGACACCCGACAGCGGTTTCGAGAAGGTCAGCCTCGGCTTTGCCGGCGACGAACTGCGCGCCATGATCCTGCTCGACAGCCTCGGTCAGACCAGCTCGCTGGTCTTCGCACGTATCGAACGCAACCCGCAACTTGCCCCGTCGCTGTTTCGCTTCACCCCGCCGCCGAATACCGACGTGCTCGGCGAGTGAGACGCAGGTCGCCCGATGAGTGGGGCTCCTGTGGTGGTCGCCGTGCTGTCTGTTGAACGATGGAGAATCATTGGCACGCTTGACTTGATTTTCCCGCACCGTATAATGCGCACTTCCTTGAAGTCCAGCCGCACTGACTTTGACGAAGGCGCGTAGCTCAGATGGTTAGAGCACCACCTTGACATGGTGGGGGTCGTTGGTTCGATTCCAATCGCGCCTACCAGAATTCCGCAGGAATCAGGTAGATGCACCGTACGGAGAAGCCGCCCATGGGCGGCTTTTCTGTGCCTGTGGCTTCTCTTCTGCGCCCAGCGCTGCCAACCGTCATGACCCCTTGCAGGAGCCCGATTGTTCGGGCGACAACGAGCAGCCAGCGCCCCGCCATTGCCTTCAGCCGACCACCCCGAGACCACTCAGCAGCCCCCCCGCAACGGCGCTGGCGATCACCACCAGCCACGGCGGCAGTTTCCAGAACATCAGGGCGACCAGCGCGATCAACGCCAGGCCGAAGTCGGCTGGCTGGCGTATGGCGTTGGTCCACACCGGTTGATAGAGGGCAGCGAGCAGCAGGCCGACGACTGCGGCATTGACGCCGGACAGGGCCGCCTGCGTGTGAGCGCTGCGGCGCAGTTGCTCCCAGAATGGTAGCGCGCCAAAGACGAGCAGGAACGACGGGACGAAAACCGCGACCAGGCAGATCACGCCGCCAAGCACGCCGCTGGGCGCCTGGTTCATCGACGCGCCAAGAAAAGCGGCAAAGGTGAACAGCGGGCCGGGTACCGCCTGCGCAGCGCCGTAGCCGGCCAGGAAGGAGGCATTGCTCACCCAGCCTGTGGGCACCACCTCGGTTTGCAGCAGCGGCAGGACGACGTGGCCACCACCAAACACCAGCGATCCCGAGCGGTAAAAAGCGTCGATCGTCGCCAGTGTGCTGGCGGGCCATGCCTGTGCGGCGATCGGCAAGCCGAGCAAGAGAAGCACGAACAGCAGCAGCCACCCTCCTCCGGCCCGTCGGCTGGCGGTGATCGGCAATGGCTCGTGCGGCAGATCGGGCCCGGCCTTGAACAGCAGCAGGCCAAGGATCCCGGCGCCGACGATCACCCCCACCTGGCCCAGGGCGCTGGGCCAGGCAAGCACCATGCAGGTGGTGGCAACCATGATCGAAATGCGCGGCGTGTCGGCACAAAGGTTTCGCGCCATGCCCCAGACGGCCTGCGCGACGACCGCCACGGCGACCACCTTGAGGCTGTCGAGCACGCCCGCCGGCAGGACGTCGCCCCAGGTCGCGATTCCCAGCGCGAAAACGATCAGGGCAATCGCCGACGGTAGCGTGAAGCCGGTCCACGCCGCCAGCGCGCCAGCGTAGCCGCCGCGCGACAGGCCCAGCGCGATGCCGACCTGGCTGCTCGCCGGACCGGGCAGGAACTGACACAGCGCCACCAGATCGGCGTAGGCCCGGTCGCTGAGCCAGCGGCGGCGGTTGACGAACTCTTCGCGAAAATAGCCGAGGTGAGCGACGGGACCGCCGAACGAGGTCAGCCCAAGACGAAGGAAAATCAGAAAAATCGGCCACGCGTTGGTCTCTTGCGCGGCAGCGCAGTTCGTTTCCGGCGACTTCATGCTCGATCCACCCCATCATCCTGATTGCCCGCCAGCGATGATAAGCGAGGAAAGGCGCATTGTCCGGCGAAGCACCTTTGGCGATCGTCGAACAGCGCGGCTTGGGCCTGTGCGCGGCGAAAGCCTGAGCACCGTCTTGGGCGGCAGCCGCCGCTATGCCCCTGTCGCGCAATGCGCTACCATGGCCCGTCAACAGCGAGGGGTCGGTGTTCCGCGTCAATCAGAAAAAGAAGGAGTGAGAATCATGGACAAGCTCGCCGTACGGGGTACTACCGAGACCGAGGCGGCGCTGCGCGCGGCGCCGGAGGACGAGTACATGTCTCCTGCACAGGTGGCATTCTTTCGCCAGCGCCTGCGCGCAGAAGAAGAGGCACTGCTCTCGGCGGTGAAAGAGACCGCCGGCCACCTGCAGGAGAGCGAAGTCAGTGCCGACTGGAGCGATCGGGCGAGCACCGAAGAGGAGCATACGCTGGAGCTGCGCGTTCGTGATCGGGAAAGAAAGCTGCTGCAGAAAATCCGCGAAGCGCTGCGCCGCATCGACGACGGAAACTACGGCTGGTGCGAGGAAACCGGTGAGCCGATCGGAATTGCTCGCCTGCTGGCACGTCCGACGGCGAGCCTTTGCCTGGAAGCCCAGGAGCGCCGCGAGCAGAGCAAGCGCCGCTTCGGCGGCTGAACCTGAGCAGCCCGACGCCCGCCGGGCGAGCGCTATCCCGGCCCGGCCTGGAGGATGTCGCGGGTCAGCGCTTCGGCAACCCTGATGCCATCGACACCGGCGGAGAGAATACCGCCGGCGTATCCGGCGCCCTCGCCCGCCGGATACAGGCCCCTGACGTTCAGGCTCTGGAAATCGGTGCCGCGGGTAATTCGCAGCGGTGACGACGTGCGTGTCTCGACGCCGGTGAGGATGGCGTCGTCCATGGCGAAACCTCTAAGCTGCCGCGCGAAGGCCGGCAAGGCTTCGCGGATCGCAGCAATCGCGTAGTCGGGCAGCGCCGTGGAGAGATCCGTCAGTCGGACACCCGGTTGATACGAAGGCATGACGCTGCCGAGAAAGCGTGACGGCCGCCCGGCGAGGAAATCGCCGACCAGCTGTGCCGGCGCCTCGTAGCTGCCGCCGCCGAGTTCGAAGGCGCGGCTCTCGAGTTCGCGCTGCAAGGCGATGCCGGCCAGCGGCCCACCCGGGTAATCGAGCGGCGTAATTCCGACGACGATACCGGCGTTGGCGTTGCGTTCGTTGCGCGAATACTGGCTCATGCCGTTGGTCACCACCCGCTTTTCTTCCGAAGTGGCGGCGACCACCGTGCCACCCGGGCACATGCAGAAGCTATACACCGAGCGCCCGTTGCGGCAATGATGCACCAGCCTGTAGTCCGCCGCGCCGAGCGCCGGATTGCCGGCGTGAGCGCCAAAACGAGCCTTGTCGATCAGTGCCTGCGGGTGTTCGATGCGCAAGCCGATCGAAAACGGTTTGGCTTCCATGAACACCCCCGCCTGCTGCAGCATCTCGAAAGTGTCGCGAGCGCTGTGGCCGAGCGCCAGAATCAGCCGCTCGCCAGCGAGTTCTTCGCCCGAAGCCAGTGTCACCCCGCGCACGCGCCCGGCTTCGATGTGCACCCCGCTGACGCGCTGCTGGAAGCGTACCTCGCCGCCCAGGCGCTCGATTTCTCGGCGCATCTGCTCGACCATGCCGACCAGCCGGAAGGTGCCGATGTGCGGCTTGTTGACGTAGAGAATCTCCTCCGGCGCGCCCGCCTTGACGAATTCCTCGAGCACCTTGCGACCATGGTGCTGCGGGTCCTTGATCTGGCTGTAGAGCTTGCCGTCGGAAAAGGTACCGGCCCCGCCCTCGCCGAACTGCACGTTCGACTCGGGGTCAAGCACCTTCCTGCGCCACAGCCCCCAGGTATCCTGCGTGCGCTCGCGCACCGCCTTGCCGCGCTCGAGAACGATCGGCCTGAACCCCGACTGGGCCAGGATCAGTGCCGCAAAGATGCCCGCCGGACCGAAACCGACGATCAGCGGTCGGCTGCCCGGCGGCCCCGCTGGCGCACGTCCGACGAAGTGGTAGCGCATGTCCGGCGCCGCCTGCACCTGGTGGTCATCGGCGAAACGGGCCAGCAGCTGCGCCTCGTCGGGCAGGGTCAGGTCGACGCTGTAACTGAAAACCAGCGCACTTGCCTTGCGCGCGTCGCAGCTGCGCCGGAAAACGCTGATCTCGCCGATCTCCTGCACGGCAATGCCGAGGCGAGCGGCCACCGCGGCGGGCAGCGCTTCCGGCGGATGGTCGATGGGCAGGCGGATTTCGCTGACGCGCAACATGGTCTTTTCGGATTGTCCAGTGATCGGGGCGTTCAGGCCTGCTGTCCGTAGCTGGCGAACTTGGCAAGTACCGTCGCCATTTCGGCGGCGTCGAGGAGCACCGGGTCGCCGAGCTGGCAGGCGCGCCAGTACTGTTCGCAGAGCGCTTCGAGTTCGCCGCCAAGGGCCAGCGCCTGCTCGAGATCCTCGCCGAGAACCAGCATGCCGTGATTGCCGAGCAGGCAGGCGCGCCGATCGGCGATCGCCAGCAGCACGGCGTCGGAGAGTTCCTGCGTGCCGAAGGTCGCGTAGCCGGCGCAGCGCAGGCTGTCGCCGCCGAAGCGCGCGATCATGTAGTGAAACGCCGGAATGTCGCGGCGCAGACACGCCAGGCTGGTGGCAAAGGGCGAATGCGCGTGCAGAATGGCGCCGGCGTCCGGGCGATGGACGTAGAGATCACGGTGAAAGCGCCACTCGGACGACGGTTTGCGGCGCCCGGTCGGCGTTCCGTCGAGGCGCATGAAGACAATGTCGTCGACTTCGAGAGCGTCGTAGTCCATGCCCGTCGGGGTGATCAGGAAACCCGCCTGGCCCCCGCCGACGCGGACACTGAGGTTGCCTGCCGTACCGCGGTTCAGGCCGGCGGCGGTCATCCGCCGCGCGCTGGCGATCAGGCGCTGGCGAAGATCAGCCATGCCGTTCCTCCGGGTACAACGCCAGCAGTCCCTCACTGCTCGCCGGGCAGCAGCCGCGCTCGGTGATCAGGGCGCCGACCAGGCGCGCCGGCGTGATGTCGAAAGCCGGGTTGGCGACGCCTTCGCCGGCCGGCAGCTGCCGCAGCTGGCCGCAAACGCCGGACGAATCGCGGCCATGCACGATCCGCAACTCGTCGGCGGCGCGTTCCTCGATCGGAATCGCCGCCCCGCTCGGACAGGCAAAGTCGATCGTCGAGCGCGGTGCAGCGACGTAGAACGGCACCGCAGCGTCGTCAGCCGCCAGCGCCTTGAGGTAGGTGCCTATCTTGTTGGCAACGTCACCGTTGGCGGCAATGCGGTCGGCACCGACGATGACCGCGTCGATGCCGCCGCGGGCCAGCAGCAGCCCGGCCGCGTTATCGGCGATGAGCGTATGCGGCACGCCGTGCTGGGCCGCTTCCCAGGCGGTCAACAGCCCCTGATTGCGCGGTCGCGTTTCGGAAACCCAGAGATGGACGTCGATTCCCGCGTCGAAAGCCGCATAGACCGGCGCCAGCGCCGTCCCGTGATCGACGGTTGCCAGCCAGCCCGCGTTGCAGTGGGTCATGATCTCCAGGCGGCCGCGCTCGCCAGCACGCTGGCGCAGCAGTTGCAGCCCATGCTTGCCGATCTGGCGACATTGCTCGACGTCCTCGTCGGCAATCCGTGCCGCTTCCTGCCACGCGGCAGCGGCACGCGCCGCGGCTGGCAAGGGTGCCAGGCAGCGCTGCATGCGGGTCAGCGCCCAGCGCAGATTCACCGCCGTCGGCCGCGTTGCGGCCAGGGTAGCGACTGCGGCCAGGAGGGTCGCGTCGTCGTCGCCCTGCAGCATCGCCAGCGCCACTCCGTAGGCGGCGGTCACGCCGATCAGCGGTGCGCCGCGGACCTGCATGCTGCCGATCGCCTGCGCGGCCGCTTCCAGGCTGGACAGGCGCAGCCAGCGATACTCGTGCGGCAGCGCGGTCTGGTCGATGATCTCGACCGCCTGGGCGTTGGCCAGCGGCCGGATCGTTCGTGTGGGCGTGCCATCAACTCTCATGGTCGCCATTCTAGCAGTGCCCCGCAGGCTGCCGACGAACGATGTCAGGCGCTGCCGACGGCGATCAGCGCTCGCCGCAGACCCAGGCGCTACCCAGTTTTGTTATCCTCTGCGCGCCGATCCATCCGCCCTATTGCCAACGAGGAACCGTCATGACACCTGTAAGCTCAGCGCCCGCCCGCCACCATCACCTTGCCTTTCCCCTGCTCCTTGGCGCGCTGGCGGCGTGCAGCCTGACCAGCGCCGCGCACGCCGCGAGCAGCAGCGAGTTGCCCAAGCGCAAACCCGGCCTGTGGGAGCTCAACACGCGCATGGAAGGTATGCCGTCGATCGGCGCGATGCAGCAATGCATCGACCGCAACACCGACGACCTGATGCAACAGCAGGCGAGGAAGGAAAAACACCACTGCAGCGTCCTCGACGTCAGGACGCAGGGCAACCAGGCCAGCGTGCACTCGGTGTGCAAGGTCCAGGGCAGCACGGCGACGACCGACGCCGTATTCGTCGGCACTTTCGACGTCGCCTACAAGGGCGACCTTCACACTCGCTTCAGCCCGCCGCTGCACGGCATCAGCGAGTCGAGGGTGGCCATAGACGCGCGCTGGATCGGCCCCTGCCAGCCGGGCCAGAAACCCGGCGAGGTGACCATGCCGAGCATGGGCGGAATGAACCTCAACGAGATGATGAAGGATCCGCGCGTCCAGGAGATGCTGAAGCAGCAGAAGTAGGCCGGCGAAAGGTGGCGTGCAGCCGGCGCCCCGTCGTCGCCCGCAACACGCCCCTGCCTGCCGGCGAATGAGCGCATCGTCGATCAGCGGTTCTCCAGACGGTTGTAGTCGAGCAGCCCGGAGCCGATCGGCGAAAACTGCAGATGCGCCTCCTGAAGCTCGTCGCTGGCCTGCCAGAAACGCGGGTTGCTGCGCCGAACGACGTAGCGGTCGGCCAGCGCACGGTAGTCGTCCTCCGACGACAAGCTGCCGATGGCCGCCGCGAGGGCCTTGATTTCCGAGCGTTGCAGGCGGTAGATGGCGCTCGGATAGGCGCCGATGAACCCGGGCACCACGGTCATCGTGTTCTCGGCCGGCAGGAGTTCGTGCCCTTCGCGAAGCAGGCTGGAGACGCTGCGATGGCCGGTGTTGCGCAGCAGCGTGAAGTATCGCGGCGCGCGCGGCGGATCCTCCAGACGCACGAAGACCATCTCGGGAAACCACGACAGTGGCGCACCGCGCGGACTGGCGAGGGTGGCGAGATCCTTCTGCAAGGCGGCATCGCTCACTTGCGAGAGATCGTAGTGGTGGCTCAGCACCGGCGCCAGGCGGCGCTGGAGCAGCGTGTACAGCTCGTGCTGCGGATCCTTGCTGCGATAACGGATGCCGCTCTGGCCGTCGAAACTGGCCAGATCTCCGTACACGTGGTTCTTCACCTCCTGGCTCGCACCGCGATACCAGTAGTCGCTCACCGCTTTGCGCTCGGCGCGGGGCAGAAAGGTGAGGAAGTTGAATTCGCCTTCCATGCGCAGGAAGTCCATGTACAGCCGAGACAGCAGCTGGTGGCCGACGTTGCCATAGACGTCGTAACCGGCAACGAGCAGGTAGTGGATACGTTCGAGCAGGCCATAGCCGATCACCCACGCCGTCTTCGGAGGACCGCCGACCAGGCCCTTGACCACCGAGGCATTGTCGAAGTGGCGGAAGATGGTCAGCGCCGCGTTCGGGTTGTTGCCGTCGCCGTTCCAGATCCACTCCTGATTCGGGCCCTTGTTTGCCGCCGCGTAGCGATCGAGGAACTTCGACTTGGCCTGCAGATACTCGGCCTGCAGCTTGGCGTACCTGCGCCACGGAACGACGATCCCGGCGTCACTTCCCAGCGCCGCCGGCAAGGCGAGCAGGCTCGATTCGCGCGCCAGGAATTCTCCAGCCTGGTCCTGCAGATCGGCGTCGGCAAGGAAGAACACCCAGAAACGATCCTCGATCACGTTCAGCGCCACCTGGCCACGACAGACCGGGCCCTTGATGAAATTCATGATCGTGAATTGCGCCTCGTCGAGCATGAACTGATAGCGTGCCGATGTGGGCAGTGCCTGGAAGGTCACGAAGGGGTTGGAGGCCACCTTCAGCTCGTAGGAAGGCAGTTCCGTGAGCGTGTAGTCGGCTTCGATGAACAGCTGTCGCCAGCGCTGCATGCGCTTGGACCCCAGAGCGTAGGGCAGATGCGTCTTGTCGACGATGGTTTCCCGTTCGCGATCGAGCCGGTAGTAGACGCGCTCGACGCCGGGGTCGTCGTACGGCCGGCGACTGGCAATGAGGTCGATCGGCTGGCCCGGCGGCGTCCGCGACCTGACCATCCGGAAGTAGTGATGCGCCGCATCGTCGTCGAAGTACAGGTGGGCCAGGAAGAGATGTTCGTAGATGTAGCGGCTGGCCAGGCGTTGCTTGAGCGAGTCGCCATTCAGGAACGCCTCCCAGTCGGTGACCTGCGCATCGATTCGTTCCGGCAGCGGCGGCAGCCCCTCGAAAGGCGCGCCCAGTTCCAGCCAGCGGCGCAGGGTGGCCGTTTCGCCATCGTCCAGGCCCGGCAGGCCGAAGGGCATTCCCCAGAGGGGATTCTTGCGCTCGAAAGCCTCGTATTCGTCGATCCGCGGGCACTGCTGCTTCCGGTCGAGCGAGAAATCGAAGGCCTCGGGGAGGATGGCCGTGGCGGGCAGCGGATGGTCCTCTTTCAGCTTGAGCGCCCGATACATCACGCTCGCCGCCAGATTCGCTTCCGGCGTCTGCTCGCGCTCGTTGAGGACCGCCGAAAATCCCTTGCCGCGCCATTGCGAAGCGCTCTGCGCGTCGGTGAAAAGGCGCGTCAAGGGTGCTTCGTCCAGGCGAGCGCTGTCGTAGACCAGCGCCTTGCTGGTGCCGCGCGCGACCCCCTCCCAGGCCGTGAACTTCAACTGGCACGGCCCGTCGTAGCAGGCGTGGCAGACGACGCATCGTTTTTCGAGGATCGGCTGGACGTCGCTGCGATACGAGAATCCTGCCGGCGGCGCGGCGGGCACGTCGAAGCGCGCGGGGTCCGGCGCGCCATACTCGTCGTTGAGCGTGTGGCGGGTAATCGCGGCGCAGCCGCCAAGGACGACGATGAGCAGGAGCAGCGATTTCTTGTCGATGATCATGAGCAGTTTCCCGGGTTCTTGCGCCGCGCTGGCGACTGCGCGCCGGTGGCCTGCACCGGCAAAGCGTCAAGGATACCTACTCCAGGGCGCGCTGCGCCAGTCCCCGGCATGTCCACCGCGCGCTCCAGAGCAGCGGCATGGCCGCGCTGCAGCCGGCCTGACCGGGACCTGCCGCACGCCCCGCCGGCCCCTCGCCACCGTCCGTGCTCACCCGCTGCTGCCGTCTCGAACCAAAAAAATCGCCTTCTCGGCCATCGTTATTCGACGCCTGGAAACAGTACGGCCGCCGGGATGGGATTAAGCTGGGCAAGGCAGCAGTGATTACCGATCGCCAACGGTCACTGACCGTCTGTCGCTTGTCGACCCGTTGCAGTCATCAGCGCTACAAGGAAGCGGTCGTCCAGCGCAACTGATGAGACGGAGGCGAATAAGCGACTTGCCAAATTTTGCCAAGAAGCCTAGTCTGCGTCCATGAGCACAATGAATATTTCCTTGCCCGACAGCCTGAAGTCCTTCGTGGACGAGCAGGTGAGCGAACGTGGCTACGGCACCAGTAGTGAGTACGTGCGCGCATTGATCCGCAAGGATCAGGATCGTCAGCACTTGCGTGGTTTGTTGTTGGCCGGCGTAGCCACTGCGCCGACGTCGCCGGCTGATGCCGCCTACTTCGAAAGTCTGCGTGGCCGGGTACACAAAGCCGCCAAGTCGGTTTCTCGCGGGTGAAGGTCAAGCCCGTCGTTCCCCGTGAACGGGCAAACCAGGACGTCGACGACGCGATAACTTACTACCTCGAAGAGGCTTCCTCAGCGGTGGCGCTGGGCTTCATTGACGCACTGGAACGGAGCTATACCCACATCGCGCGCTATCCTGGCACGGGTTCGCCTCGCTATGGACATGAGTTGGACCTTCCCGGCCTACGCGCCTGGGCGCTGTCGTCCTACCCCTACCTCGTGTTCTACGTCGAGCAACCGAACCACATCGACGTCTGGCGCATACTGCATGGCCAGAGCGACATTCCCGCCTGGATGCAGGATCCAGACGTCTTCTCCTGACGTGATCGCCGGGCACTCCACGGGGCGGTTGTCACGGTCCGCTTATCGGAGCTCCGCTCCAGTGGCAGTTAATGGCCGTTATGGATAGATGTTCATAACGGCCATTATGCATAGTTCCCAGTTATGAACAGTTGGCCCACCGCAATGGCTGAATCGGCCTGTCCTTGCTCCTAATCTGAAGCGTTGACGAGCCTTGGGCTGGACATAAGTCCGGCGCAGGAGCAGCACGGTAACTCCTCTTCCGGATAGGAGATTACCATGCCCAAGATCCCCTCCTTGCATCTGACGCTGCGAGGCTGGTTGCTCAATGGTCCGCTGGCCGCGTATGTGCCGGCCTACCGCGAACGACTGGAGCGCGGCCGCTACGCATCCAGCACAAGCCAGCGATGTCTGAACGCCGTCTCACACTTCGCTCACTGGATGTCGCTGTGCCGATTGCCGGTGGCCAAGCTCGACGAGAGCCGCATCGATCAATTTCTCCAGGAGCACCTGCCACACTGTGGTTGCAGAGCGCCGGTGATGCGGCATCCGCGCGAGGCACATGCTGCCTTGATGCCCCTGCTGGCCATCCTTCGCCAGCGCGGCGTGATCGCTGACTTGCCGACGGCGTCGGGTCCGATCGCCGAAGAACTGAGTCACTACGACGCTTACATGCTCGATACCCGCGGGCTGGCGAGCGGCACCCGTTCCGTCCGACTGCGGATCATCGAGCGGCTACTGGTGCACAAATTCGCAGGCCGCCCTCTGGATCTGCGCAAGCTGCGGCCGGAGGACATCCGCCGCTTCGTCGGCGAGCAGTTGGAGCTGCGCAACACGATCAGCAACGCGGTGACCATCAACGCCGCCGTGCGTGACTATCTGCGCTGGCGCTCCACTTGCGGCGATCCGGTGCAAACGCTGCTGGGCGTCATCGCCTCGCCCGCCAACTGGGCTCATGCGTCGCTGCCGCAAGCGCTGCAGCCCGATGAGGTCGGCCGTGTCCTGAGCTCATTCAGCCAGACGCTGCGCTCGCCCAAGCGCGGCTATGCGGTCGTCCGCTTGGCGCTTGATCTGGGCCTTCGTTGTATCGAGATCAACCGGCTGCAGTTGGACGACATCGACTGGCCGCACGGCACGCTCACGCTGAGGCGGACGAAGTCTCGCCGCCAGGATGTCCTGCCGCTGCCGGTACTCACGGGCAAGGCGCTGGAGGCCTACCTGCGGCATGAGCGACCGGCTACCAGCAACCGATCCCTGTTCGTACGCTGCATAGCACCGCACGATGCGCCGGTGAGCGTTCATGCCATCCGGCGGGTGATCCGCGACGCCTTCAGCCGTGCCGGTATCCCGCATGGCCGGGCACACGCGCTGCGCCACACCTTGGCCTGTCGGCTGGTCAACAGCGGCGGCTCGATCAAGGAAGTCGCCGACGTGCTGCGCCACCGCTCGCTGAACACCTCTCTCATCTACGCGAAGACCGATCGCGTTGCCTTGGCTGAAGTGGCGTTGCCCTGGCCCGGGAGCGCAGCATGAGCGCGCGCATATCCCTTCCCGAGCGGATCGCGGAGTACCTGGCCGAGCGGCGTCGCCTCGGGTTCGAACTTCATTACATGGGTCAAGCGCTCGGCCGGTTCGCGCGCTATGCCGAGGCAGCCGGTCACCGCGGGCCGCTCACCGTCGAGTTAATGGCTTCCTGGGCGCGTCAGGCCAAGGGTGGCCAAGGTGATCGGGGTACGGCGACTCGCGCTTTACGTCTGCTCAGGCCGTTTACGCGCTGGCTGCAGCAGTTCGAGCCGGCCACCGAGGTGCCCGATGAGGCGACCTTCGGGCCGGTCCCGGGCCGGCTGACCCCACACATCTTCCGCGACGAGGAGGTCGAGGCGTTGCTCGAAGCGGCCGGGCAGGTCGGGCCGCCACTGCGTAGTGCCGTCATGCGGACGTTGTTCGGGCTGATCGCCTGTACAGGTCTGCGCATCTCCGAAGCCCTGGCACTGGTCAACGCGGATGTCGACCTCAAGGTCGGCTTGCTGACCGTCCGCTGCAGCAAGTTCGGCAAGTCGCGGCTGGTGCCGCTGCACCCCAGTGCAGTGGCCGCCCTGTGCGCTTACCGCGGTGAGCGGACGAAGTATGTGCCTGCCGATCCTGAAGGGCGGTTCTTCATCGCCACCCGCGGCCGCCGTCTCGGCCGGGCGCTCAGTGATCGGCAGGCACACCGCATCTTCGATCAGCTGCGCCGGAAACTGGGCTGGGTCTCCCGCGGCGGCCACGGTGCGGCGCGCATCCACGATCTGCGCCACAGCTTTGCGGTGCGCCGCCTGTTGCGCTGGCATGAGCAGGGCGAGAACGTGCACGAGCACATGCTGGCGTTGTCGACCTACATGGGCCACGCCAAGGTCTCCAACACGTACTGGTACCTCACGGGCACGCCCGAACTCCTGCAAGTGGTGAGCAGGCGCTTCGAGCACTTCGTCGATCCGTACGAAGCCGAGGAGGACGACGATGGTTAAGCCCGATTCAGTCCAGGCGCCCAGCTTCGCGGCCCTGGTACAGGCGTTCTTCGCCGAGCACTTGCAGCAGCAGCGGGCGATGAGCCCACGCACAGTTGCCGCGTATCGCGATGCCTTCTTGCTGTTTCTGAACTTCGCCCAGGTGCGGCTGCGCAAGCAGCCTACCGAGATCCGGCTCGAGGAGATCACGCCGGGGCTGATCTTGGCCTTCCTCGACCACCTCGAGTGCGAGCGCGGCAATGCGGTGAGGAGCCGCAATGCCCGGCTGGCGGCGCTGCGCGCGTTCCTGAAGTTCGCCGGTCGGCGCGACATGAGCGCCTTGCATGCCGTCGAGATGGCGCTAGCCGTGCCGATGAAGCGTTTCGAGCGGCCGATGTTGGGCTTCCTGACGCGCGAGGAGATGCTGGCGATCATCGGCAAGCCGGACGAGTCCTGGACAAGCCAGCGCGACCACCTACTCATCAGGATGCTCTACAACACCGGCGCCCGGGTCTCCGAGATCATCGGCGTGACGCTGGCCGACGTGGTGCTTGACGGTGCAGCGTGCGTGCAACTGCATGGCAAAGGGCGCAAGCAGCGCACGGTACCGCTGTGGCGATCGACGGTGAAGCAGATTCGGGCGTGGCTGCGACTAAACCCGCAGCTGCAACCAACATCGGCGCTGTTGCCCAACCGCGATGGCCACGCCATGACGCGTGGCAACGTCACCCAGCGCCTCACACTCGCCGTCAAGGCCGCGACTGTAGCGCAGCCGCAGCTTGCCAAGCGTCGGGTCTCCCCGCACCTCATCCGCCACACGACGGCAATGCACCTCTTGCAGTCCGGCGTAGACATCAGCGTCATCGCGCTGTGGCTGGGGCACGAGAGCCCGACGACAACTCACCTATACGTCGAAGCTGACCTCGCGATGAAGGAGCAGGCCCTGGGGAGACTGCAGGAACCAGACGCCGCGATCAGGCGCTACAAGGCACCCAACTCGTTGCTCGAGTTCCTGAAGACCCTGTAATTATGCGCAGGCCGCAGGTATCGTACACCGACCCTGTGCTCGTGCGATGCCGCGGCCCGCACCGCAACTGGTCATAACTGGGAACTATGCATAATGGCCGAGTGCTGCCTCATGACGAGTGGAACCTGGCCGTCTCTTCACGACCCATACCTGTCTGATGACGTCTGCAAATACTATGGCCGCTTAGCGATCTTCAAGCTGCCGCTCGCACAATTTGAGGAGGAGAAGCGAGCCCTCCAGATAGGCCAATCTCGCGTTTTGATCGAGCATCGTGAACGACTCGGCGCAGACAGCTTGCGGCGACGAGAACACTACAGCCGATACCGACGCACCAATAGCGTTTGGTCTTCCTCTGCTCTCGACGACTAAAGTTCATCCCTTACATGAGCTTTCTCATCTGCAGCGAAATGTCGGGGCTTTCATAGAGGGCTTGAATCATTTCCGGATACAACGCGGTGAATTTTTCATTGTGGATGAGATTGCCAAAAACGGGCTCTAGCTTAAGGAATGACAGCGTGTCGCCATGGGTCCCCTGCGCCGCTTGATGAAGTTCATCTTTCATTACATCGACAATATCGAGTCGTTCGCCATGCTGGTCGACGCCCTTGTCGCTATAGAAACACCACGCGGCGATGACCAGCGTGGCATAGCTGATACTGCCACCGCGCGCCAGGTTTTCGGTAATCGTCGGGATCAGGAACTTTGGCAGCTTGGCTGAACTTTCCAGACAAATTCGTGCCACGCTGTCCTTGATATTCGGGTTTCCAAAGCGCTCGATCAGACTGTCCTTATAGGCTTCCAGCTCGACCCCTTCAACCGGGTCCAGCACCGGGGTGGCCTCGACATCCATGAAGCGGCGTACGTAGGCTGCAAAAAGCGGATCCGCCATGCAGCCATCGATGGTCTTGTGTCCGTGGATCGAACCGAGCATCCCGAGGACCGAATGCCCGGCGTTGAGCAAGCGTATTTTCATTTTCTCGTACGGCGTGACGTCGGGAACAAACTGCGCCCCGACTTTTTCCCACGCCGGCCTGCCATTGGAAAAATTGTCTTCGATCACCCATTGGGTGAACGGTTCGCAGGTCACCGGCCATTGGTCCTTCAATCCCATTGCGCTACGGAGGTAGGCGATATCCTCCGGCGTTGTTACGGGCGTGATCCGGTCCACCATGGCATTCGGGAAGCACACCTCGCTCTCGATCCAGCCCGCGAGGTCGGCGTCCTGCTTGTGCGCGAATGCCAAAAGCATCTTGCGCGTCATGTCGCCGTTGTGCTGAATGTTGTCGCAGGACTGAATGGTGACGGCCGGGAGTCCCTGGGTGCGGCGTTTCTTGAGCGCGGCGGTGAGATAGCCGAACACCGTCTTCGGGCTGGACGGCTGTTCCAGATCGTGCCGCACATCGGGATTGCTGAAGTCGAAGTCGCCCGTGGCGGGGTTGAAGTTGTAGCCCCCTTCCGTGATGGTCAGCGAAACGATCTTGGTGTCCGGGCTGGCCATCCTGTCGATGACGGCGTCGGGATCGTCGCAGGCGAGCATGAAATCGATCAGTGAACCGATGACGCAGGTTTCGACTTTTCCCTGCGGATGCTTGACGATCAAGGTGTAGAGATAGTCCTGCTCTTTCAGGATGTCGCCGATCTTGCGGTCGGCGTCGCGCAGGCCGACGCCACAGATGCCCCAGTTGGAGGCCTCGGAGTCGTTCATCAGCGCATCGGTGTAAAACGCTTCGTGTGAGCGGTGGAATCCGCCGACCCCGATATGGACGATGCCGGCTTTGACTTTGCTCCGGTCATAGGATGGACGAGCGATTTCGTCGGCCAGGCGGTGAAGATTTTCCTGCTTGAGTTGAACGGGTTCCGTCATGACAAACTCCCTATGAGCCTTATCGGTATTTTCTCAGGCTATTTGTTGAGCGCTTTGGTTTGGCTCACAATGTCTTCAAATCTTCGGGTAGCAACGGAGTTGCCCCCTTCTGCGAGCAGACAAACGAGGCCACCTGGTTGGCAAACGCATTCACCCTGCTCAGCGACCAGCCCTTCAGCACGCCCATGCAGAGCGACGCCGTGAATGAATCCCCGGCTCCGACCGAGTCCACCGCAAGTCCCTCCACTCCCGGGGCGACATCCACTTCGTCACGCCGTACAAGCACGCTTCCGTCCGGACCGCGCGTGTAGGCCAGCAGCTCCAGGTCAAACCGTTCGCGCAGCTCACGGAGCTGCTCCATTACCGTGCCGCGCAGGCCGAAGTAGCCGGCCAGCACCGGCAGCTCCTCGTCGCTGAGCTTCAAAATCGAAGCGAGCTGTAGCGAGTCCTCAACTTGCTCCTGCGAAAAATAAGACTGGCGCAGATTCACGTCGAAAATCTTCAGCGCGGCCTCCGGCATCTGCCTCAAGAAGGCGTGGATGCTTGCGCGCGAAACCGGCGAGCGCTGCGAAAGCGATCCAAAACACACGGCATCGAGCGTCGCCGCCAGCGCCTTGAGGTCGCTGGTAAACGCAATATGATCCCATGCCACATTCTCGAAAATCTGATACGAAGGTTTGCCTTCGTCGTTCAGGGTCACCTGCACCGTTCCGGTAGGGAAGCTGTCGCTTTCCAGTACATAGCTGGCATCCACCCCCATTTCCCGCAGCTTGTCGCGAATGCCTAGTCCCAGCTCATCTGTCCCGACGCAGCTCACTGGATAGGCCGTCGCGCCGAGCTGGTAGCAATGGAACGCGAAATTGGCCGGGGCGCCGCCGAGACGCTTGTGCTGCGGAAACACATCCCAAAGCAACTCGCCGATTCCCGCCACTGTAAACCGCTTATTCATGCCTCTCTCCTTGAATCATGCGTCTTCCACGCATCCAGCTGCCCGCGTTGACATCGTCACTGTCGGCCGAGGCCAGGGAGACGGCTGCGCCGGTGTGGCGTCACCCCATCGCCGTCGCGGTGGCCACCCGTCCTTAAACTGCGGACCCTGCCGCCGCCGGCATCGCGGATCTCTGAAGCGCCTTCGAACGCTTCAAATCCCAATAGGCGAAGGCAAAGTAGATGACCGTGCACCATATGCTTACGTCGTAGAACCGCTCCAGATTGACATAGTAGACGTAGATGTCAGGGCTGTTGAACAGAACCCTCCAGGCGAGAACAAATGGAACTGCCAGGCCAATGATGATGTAGATCGCCTTGATCACTTTTGAAAGAATGGAGGTGTCTTTGACGGGCTCGTGACTCTCGGTTGCCGCTTGTTGCGCATGAAATTCGGCGACCCTCTCCTGGAACACCCGCTCCGCTTGCTCGCCCTCAGGATAGCTTTCAGACGCACCGTATTTCTTCGCCAACACGATATAGGTGGCAATCGAGACGAACCAGGTGGGCAGGAACAGGTAGTAGAACGGAATGATGTTGAGCGCGTCCAGACCGAAACCGAACACCAGCGAGAGCGCCCATGTGCCGATAGCCGGGACGCTGTACTGCAGGCCCTTGTAGCGAGCCCAGTAGCGGGTAAATCCGATTCTCGGGAAAATATGGTGTTCGGCGAAGACGATACCGCCCACCGGCACGAGAAGGAGGCCTGCATAGGTCAAAAGGGGAAGCATGCTTTGGTAAATGAACGGGAAGGCACTCGCGACCACGACAGCCAGTCCAACGAGCATCGTGACCTTCGTCCTGGGCACTTCGGGAAACACGGCCTGCGCGGCCAGACCGGCGCGGTAGAGGTTCGCATTGGCCGTTGTCCACCCGGCAACGACCACGATCACAAACCCCGATGCGCCCAGGGCATAAAAGGCCACTTCGCCCGGATCGACCACCATGATGCTGGATTTCGTCATCGCCGCGGTCGCCGCGCCCATGAGTCCGGCGGAAATCCAGGCGACGTAGTGTCCGAACATCATTCCCGTACTGGTCGCCAGACCATAACTTTTCTTCTTGGCATAGCGGAGCAGCGCCATGTCAATCAGACCGAAGTGTGAGAAGGTGTTCGCGGCCCAGGCGAAGCCGGCCACCTCCAGCATCCCGATGCCCGGCTTTCCCTCGGCGTTTAGTCCCGTCCAGACGGTTGCTCCGGCGATCTGCACGAAATCGGAAAAGCTGGTCAGGGTGGTGTAACCGGTAATGAATTCCGAGAGCGCGGGCAGCAGAACCATGCCGCCGACGGTGAACATCACCATCAGCCATGGTGCGCAGATGCTGGCGAATTCGGTGACCGCATTGAATCCGAAGACCGCCACCAAAACCACGATGACCGCAACCGCGACGGCCACGATGACGAACAGCACACTCGTCGGATACGGATGTACCTGTGGGGGAATATCGAACAATGCTCTGACAGCCGTTGCCGACACGGTGATCATGGCCGCCGATATGACGCCGAAGATCAAGATATTGGCCACGTTGTAGAGGCGCGACATCGAGTCACCGGCAATGCGGTTCAGATAGGTATAAAGACTCAAGCGCGTATCAACGGCGATCGGCGACGTGATCAGCGTAAAGCTCAGAACGGCCAGCGTGTTGCCGATCATCAGACCGATGAGAATGTCCCATATCCCCGCACCCAGTGCCACAAAGGTGGCGCCGATCACGAATTCCGTCGCGGCAACGTGTTCGGCGGCATACAAGCCGGCAAAGTGCCCCCACCCATGGAGTTTGTGCCGTGGAATCGGAAGCTGCTCGTCATCCATGTCTGCTATCGACTGCCCTGGATCGAAGGCGCTATTGGTCATTTTTCGCTCCCCTACGACTGTTGTCTTACGTCGTTCCAATTAACGGAAAACTTGTTTGCAGAAGCAATGGGCGGTCAAACGGGCGGTCAACTATCGCCCACCGTCCGCATCCGGACATGCCGAGTGAGCTTGGCGGGGGGGATCGCGGGGGGCTTCCATTGAGCGGAATGACCTCTATTTGAGGAAGCGGGCGCGCTCAATGACCTTCCCGGTCACCCACTGGGCGTTGCCAAGCGCTTCATCGATCGGGATCGCTCCCGACAGCGCCGCTGCGAAGCGGTTACCCACCGCGGTGCCGATGCTCTGGAACTCCGGGATCCCGACAAACTGCATTCCGGTATAGGGCACGGGTTCGACGGTCGGGTGGTTCGGATCGGCGGCCTGGATCGACGCCAGCGTTATCCTGGCAAAGGGCGCCGCGTCGAGATACGCCGGGTTCTCATAGAGCGACCTGCGGGTGCCCGGCGGCACGTTTGACCAGCCTTCCTTCGAGGCGACCAGTTCCAGGTAGTGCTTCGAAGTGGCCCAGGCCACGAACTTCTTCGCCGCCTCCTTGTTGTGGGAACCCTCGGGAATTGCCAGCGCCCAGGCCCAGAGCCAATTTGCGCTCTTGCCAAGCCCCTTGTCCGGGGCGAGCGCGAAGCCCACGCGTTTGGCCACAGCAGACTCCGCGTTGGTCACGAACGGGCCTGCCGCGGTCGCGTCAATCCAGATCGCGCACTTGCCTGCCCGGAACAGGGCCAGGTTTTCCTTGTAGCCATTGGCTGCGGCATGTGGCGGGCCGACTTCGTTCATCAGTTCGACGTAGTCGGTGATCGTCGCCTTCCAGGCTTCACCGTCGAACTGAGGTTTCCAGTTCATATCGAACCAGCGAGCCCCGTAGGAGTTGGCCATGGCAGTCAGGAACGCCATGTTGTCGCCCCAGCCCGGCTTGCCACGCAGACAGATGCCATAAACCTCATTGCCTTTGTCGGCCAGCTTGCGGGCAGCTTCCTTGATGAAATCCCAGGTGGGCTTTTCGGGCATCTCGAGCCCAGCTTTCTTGAACAGATCGGTGCGGTACATGGTGAACGCAGACTCGCCGTAAAACGGCACGGCGTACATCTTGCCCTTGAACGACAGGCCCTCGCGGATCGGCGGCAGGATATCATCGGCGTCGTAGTCCGCCGGCAAATCGTCGAGCGTCACCAGCCACCCTCGCTCAGCCCAGATGGGGGCCTCGTAGGTGCCAATTGTCAGCACGTCGAACTGCCCGCCTTTGGTGGCAATGTCAGTAGTGACGCGCTGGCGTAGCACGTTCTCTTCCAGTACCACCCAGTCGAGTTTGATCTCGGGATGAGCTTTCTCGAACGCCTCCGAGAGCCCCTGCATCCGGATCATGTCGCCGTTATTGACGGTGGCGATGGTGACCGTGGTTTCGGCGATCGCCAACGCTGAGCAGGCGAGTAAGGTCGCCGCCGTCAACGCGGCCGCAATTCGAATGGTCATTCCCGCCCCCCTCGCTGCTTAAGGTGTCTAAGGTGCTTTTGAGTCTGCTTGTTCCATTCTACGTCTGTAAGCAGCACTTGCAAATTGACTCAGGCTGACGATTGAAAGCTGATACACCGAACTGAGAGAGGACCGGCGGAAACTGCGCCTACACCGGGTGCGGTCGGTGCTGCTGCTTCCGACGCCTCGCACGCGTCGATCCTCGAGCTCCATGACCCACGGGCATTCGTTGTTACCGCTAGCCTGCCGTGCAGCCCTGCCGGACAACGCCGGCCACGTGGTACAGCTCGTCTACGAAGAGCCACCGGGCCAAGTGCGGTAGGGGCAAGCGACAGGTTCCTGATCAGTAACCCGTCGTTCGAGCCCGCATATTCTTCCGTGACGCTATGACTGTTGTTGGCCGGTACCCGCCGAATTCACCTTTGACAAAAGGCCTTCCATAAAGCGGCCATTGAACGAGCCGCTGCATCGAGCGGCGGCCATCTCGGCTCTGGCCAATCTGCAGTAACCGCCAACTGTCGAAAACGTCGCCATGTCACCCCACAACGGGCGCTCAGTCATCCCTCGCGCGCACGGCAGGCAGTCGGCTGGAACACGGGGTTCGGCGTCGCCCAAGCTTCAGATTCGGCTAGCCAATCGGCAGATGCGTGCAGGCGTGCCATCAGTAGGCTCTGGTGAATCCGCCGTCGTGCAAGATGTTTACCCCGGTCATGTGATCCGAGAGCGCTGAAAGTAATCCTTCAACCGCGGCGGCAACCTCTTTTGGCGACCCATACTTCTTCAAGGGAATGTTGTCTGTTTCATCGGCAAGACGCTGCTCGACACTCACTCCGGCGCTGGCGGCTCGCCGCTCGAGCGAGGCTGCGTAACCCGGCGTGAGCGTGCCGCCGAGGGAAAGCGTGTTCACGTGGACGCCTCGTTCACCCAGCGCGAAGGCCAGCGTCTTGGCCTCGGCCAGCCAGGCGCAGCGGATGACGTTACTGGAGGCGTAGTGGCCCAAGACCTGGACTGAGGACATACCCGAGATGATGACGATCTTGCATCGCTTGCCGTTCGCAGGGTCGGGCTGCATCGTCGCGATGGCCGCTTTGAGCAATGCCAGCGGCCCGATAAAGCTGTTCTGCAGAACCTCGCGCCATCTATCGCTACTTGGAAGGGGGTCGTTCGTGGGCGAATCTTGCGGTGGCATCAAGACCGCGCCATCCAGGACCAGGCTTCTCGCAGTGATCTCGGTCGAAAATGACTCGACGGAGTCGTCACGTGTCATGTCGACGCTGATCCAAGTGTAGACGCCGGCATCGGGAAAGAGGCGCCCCAACTCAGAGGCGAGCGCCTGTAGCTTGTCGGCGTTGCGAGCCGCAAGAACGAGCGAGTATCCAGCGCTCGCCAAGCGCTCGGCGACTGCTCGGCCGATGCCACCTGTCGCGCCAGTGAGAAGTATCTTTGCCGGTACGCTGTTCATTTAGAGCCCCTCGGACAAGGCTCAATCGAGCCAGGACGATGATCAACGGAATGCGGGTAGTGTGGAGCTTGCGACGCCATCGCCGCCGCTCAGCCGCCGTCGGGTGGGCGTGGGCGTCGCCAGACGGCCGTCAGCGTGGCAAGTTTGGCGCGCGGCGAGAGACGTTCGTCGGACAGCGCTTCGAGAAACTCCGAGAGCGCCTTCGACTTGACGATGGCGAAACCGATGAGCAGCGCCGACGGCACGGCGACCAGCGCAAACAGCGCCAGTCGCTCGGCGAAGGGAGCGTGCGTCGCGTCGAGCAGGTTCATTCCGAGGACGCCGGTGGTGATCGTGGCAATCAGGCCGGCGGTGGTCACCACGGTCAGGCGGACGACCGTATTGGACTGCCGGCGCAGGCTGTCGCTGTCGAGGTACTGGCTCATGTCCTGGATTTCCTCGCGCAATTCGCTATACAGGCGCTCGGTGCCCAGGTGCTCCCTGGTCAGCTTGAACATCGAGCGGGCCTGTGCCTGGTCGGAAATCTCGTAGAACCAGTAGCGATGGGTGAAGCGCAGGAAGACTTCGAGGATCTGCCGAATGGCACGCTTGAATTCCTTGACCGATTCGGGCTGGCCGATGCGGAGGTGATTGAGCGCCGTCACCAGGCGGTCGGAGAGCATCAGCAAGGCGGCCTTGTGAAAGTGCGGGATCAGGGCGAGGAGGAAGAACTGGTGCCGAAACTGCCCGAGCAGACCGTTCTCCAGGCCGCTGAAGTAGGCGTCGCGGGTGCTGCCAACCATGATGACCGCGTGCCCGCAGGAGAGCTGCCGGCTCCCTGGATGCTCGGCGTGCGGGTGCCAGTAGCGGTCGTAGCAATAGCGTGCTTCGAAATCGTCGAGCGGCAGCTCGGACGCGGGCGGTGCGCCAATCTTCCCTGGTCCGGTGACCAGCACCAGGCGCGCGAAGTCGTCACGGCTGAGCGCGCGCGGGTCGTCCATCGCCAGGTAGGCGAGAAGCGGCATGCGGTGATACTCGATCTGCCGGTAGCGGACCAGGCCTTCCTCGTCCGAGTGGTGCAGCACCAGTGGCCGGAGCAGGAACTCCCAGTGCGACGAGATGCACGGGGCGCGGAAGCGCGAGACGAAGGTGAGGTACTTGCTGCGTTCCTCGTAGTCCGAAGCAGCCAGCAGCCGGCCGTCCGGCGCGATCCATTCGCTGCGTTTCAGGCAGTGGCTACCGCTGCCATCGTCGTCCCAGGACGGTGGATAGGCCCGCCCGAAGCGGTACAGGGTGTCGTGCACCTGCCGCAGTTCGAGGTCGTCGGCGAAGATCTCGACGACCAGGATGAGGACCTCGATGTCGTAGAAGAAATAGAGGTCGAGGTGGGCGATGTCGAAATCGATCGGCTGCTCGCGGTCCTTGTAGTGCATGCGCACTTTGGCCACGTCATGGCGACGGAAAATGCGTATCGGCGATTCGCCGTGGCGCGAACTGCTCCCCATCTGACCCCCGCCTTCGCCGTAGAGGAAGCGCTGGACGTGAGGCAGGAAGGTCACGAACTCGCTGTAATGGCGTTCGTGAAACTGCTCGGGGTCGCCGCTGAATTCGTCGGCCAGTTCCCGCCACGGGTTGTCAGCGTCGATACGATCGAGCAACTGACTATGGTTCTGGAAAGGTCCGCCCTCGGCCAGCGGCATCAGTTGCAAGGGCCACATCAGGATCTGCCGGAAATGGCGGACCCGCTGGTCTGCGTCGTTTGTCGCCACGTCCATGGGCGTCTCCGGAAGAGCAATCGCCGGAAGCAGCCGGCCGGCCATGCTAGGTCCTTGCCGTCAGGACGTCAATGGCATCGCCGCCAGTGCCGTAGCGGTAGGCGATGATCAGCATCCGTACATCCGTTCCAGAGCGATCGATGGCCCCCGGGTTTTTCGACAGAATAGAGCGACAGCCGCCGTCGGGGCATTCAGGGCGCTCCGGCCGTCGGCCGGAACTTGGCGTAGAATTTCCTGTTTTCCGCGACCCCCCCCCCGGGATGAAGAACATCTTCGCCGAACTGCCGCCAGACTCATCGCCCGACGAACAGTTTCTCGAACTGCTTGCCCGACCGGGCCTCAGGATCGAACGCATCGTGTCGACCGGCCAGGCAAGCGCGCCGGGTTTCTGGTACGAACAGGCGCTCGGAGAGTGGATCGTGCTGCTTCAGGGGGAGGCCCTGTTGCGCTTCGAAGACCCGCCACAGGCCGAGCACCTCAAGGCGGGGGATTGCGTGAACATCGCGCCGCGGCGCCGGCATCGGGTTGACTGGACGCTACCCGGAAAGGCGACGATCTGGCTGGCGGTCCACTACGAATTGCCCGCCCTCCCCGTCTGATCGCGGGCAGGCCAGGCTGGACGCGTGCGCGCCAGACCTCCGGCGTCGCTTGTCGAGTCTTCGCGGCGAGGCGAATCAGCGCTTGCGCGAGCGAGCGCCGACCGGCGCAGTCCTCACCCCTGCCCGCACAGGCGAACGCGCGACGGTCTTGACGTCGGCGGACGCGGGTGCCCGCCGCGTCCCGGTTCCCGGCGGCTGAAAGCTCGGGACCAACTGGTGCCGGCCGTTGCCGATCAGGTCGGCGCGGCCCATCTGCTTCAGCGCCTCGCGCAGCAGGGGCCAGTTGTTGGCGTCGTGATAGCGTAGAAAAGCCTTGTGCAGGCGGCGCTGGCGCGCGTTGCGAACGGTTTCGACGCCGGCCGACGCGCGCCCGACCCTGGCCAGCGGGTTCTTCTCGCTGTGGTACATCGCCGTGGCCAGTGCCATCGGCGTCGGCAGAAAAGTCTGCACCTGGTCAAGACGAAACTTGTTCCGCTTCAGCCACAGCGCCAGGTTCAGCATGTCGTGGTCGGTGGTTCCCGGATGCGCGGCGATGAAGTAGGGGATCAGGTATTGCTCCTTGCCCGCCTCTTTCGAGAACTTCTCGAACATCACCCTGAACTGCTCGTAGGAACCCATGCCCGGCTTCATCATATGCGCCAGCGGCCCCTCTTCGGTGTGCTCGGGGGCGATCTTGAGGTAGCCGCCGACGTGATGGCTGACCAGTTCCTTGACGTATTGCGGATCGCGCACGGCGAGGTCGTAGCGCAGACCGGAACTGATCAGGACCTTCTTCACCCCGGGAATCGCCCGCGCCTTGCGGTAGAGATTTACCAGCGGCGTGTGATCGGTGTTCAGGTTCTCGCAGATACCCGGAAAGACGCACGACAGGCGACGACACGAGGACTCGATCTTCGGGTCCTTGCACGCCAGCCGGTACATGTTGGCGGTTGGCCCGCCGAGGTCGGAAATGATGCCCGTGAAGCCGGGCGTCCTGTCGCGGATCTCCTCGATCTCGTGCAGGATCGATTCCTCGGAACGGCTCTGGATGATGCGCCCCTCGTGCTCGGTGATCGAGCAGAAGGTGCAGCCCCCGAAGCAGCCGCGCATGATGTTGATCGAGAAGCGGATCATCTCGAAAGCCGGGATCTTGGCGTCGCCGTACGCGGGGTGCGGCCGGCGCTGGAACGGCGAGGCGAAGACGCCGTCCATTTCCGGCGTGGTCAACGGAATCGGTGGCGGATTGAGCCACACGTCGCGCTCGCCGTGCGCCTGGATCAACGCCCGGGCATTGCCCGGATTCGATTCGACGTGGAAAGTTCGCGAGGCGTGCGCATAAAGTACCGGATCGGCGACGACCTGCTCGTACGACGGCAGGCGGATGGCGGTTCGCGTGCGCTCGAGCCTGGGCATGCGCTGATGCCGCTGGAACTGCATCTTGATCACCTGCGTGCGCGGCTCGCCGACGCTGCCGGCCGAGTGCGCAGCGCTCGCCGGGCTTGCGGAGTTTTCCGATTTCGACGCACACACCGCCTCCTTGCCGGGCTCCGGAGTCATCGCGTAGGGGTCGGGATGGCGGATCAGCGTCCCCGGGGTGTCGACTTCGGAGGAATCGATCTCGGCCCAGTCGCTGCCCGGCAACCAGCCGCGTGGGGCCATGAATCCGGTCCCGCGCAGGTCGCGGATGTCGGCGATATTCTCACCGGCGGCCAGGCGATGCGCCAGCTCGACGATCGCCCGCTCGGCGCTGCCGAAGATGAGCAGATCGGCTTTCGAATCCGGCAGCACCGAGCGGCGTACCTTGTCCGACCAGTAATCGTAGTGAGCGATTCGGCGCAGGCTGGCTTCGATCGAGCCGATCACCACGTTGGCCCCCGGGAAGGCCTCGCGACAGCGCTGCGCATAGACGACCACCGCGTGATCGGGGCGGCGGTGCGGCTCGGCGTTGGCCGTGTAGGCGTCGTCGGAACGCGGCTTGCGGTCGGCGGTGTAGCGATTGACCATGGAATCCATGTTGCCGGCCGTCACGCCGAAGAACAGATTCGGCCTGCCGAGCGCCTGGAAAGCCCTCGCCGACAGCCAGTGCGGCTGGCTGATGATGCCGACGCGAAAGCCCTGCGCTTCGAGCAGGCGGCCAATCAGCGCCATGCCGAAACTCGGGTGGTCGATATACGCGTCGCCGGTGACCAGGATGATGTCGCAGGAGTCCCAGCCGAGCTCGTCCATCTCGGCCCGCGACATCGGCAGGAAGGGCGCGCTGCCGAAACGGCTGGCCCAGAATTTCCGGTACGCAAAGAGATTGCGGGGTGCGCTGCGCGACGCGTCGATGCTGACAGTGTTCATGGGCACGCGATTCTACAGCAAGCTTCCCGGGTCACCATCGAATTGCTGCACTGCAGCTTGCTATCCGGAGAATCTGCCGCTAGCTTGAACGGGAACGTTTATATCGTATACGATATTCGGAGGCTTCCTCATTGCCTATTCCGTCAGCGCTTGAACTGATTACCGCCGAGAAGATCCCGCGCCTGAGCGCGTCGGATCATGTGGTGCAGATGCTCAAGAAAGCGATCGTCGACGGTGTGCTGCCGGCCGGCGAGATGCTCCGCCAGGACGAAATCGCCAGCCACTTTCACGTCAGCAAGATCCCCGTCCGCGAAGCGTTGAAGCACCTCGAGGCCAAAGGCCTGGTGACCTTCCTGCCCAACCGGGGTGTCGTGGTCGCCTCGCTGTCGGCTGACGAGATCGGCGAATACATGGAAATCAGGGCCATGCTCGAAGCGCGCGCGGCGCGCCTGTCGGCGCCGCTGATCGACGAACGGGCCATCGCCAGCGCGCGCCAGCATCTTGAGGGTTTTGCGCTGGCCACCGACGCCGGCCGCTGGGGCGAATTGAACTGGCTGTTCCATTCGACGCTCTACGCTGCAGCCGAGCGACCGATCCTGCTGGCTGAAATCCGATCGCTGTACAACAAGGTCGAACGCTACGTGCGCGCGCTCTTGTCGATCACCACCGAACTGCCCAAGACCCTGCACGAACACGCCGAGATTCTCGACGCGTTTGTCCGCCGGGACCCGGACGCGGCGGCAGAACTCACGCGGGCACACGTGCTCGATGCGGGTGCGTCACTTGTCCATCACCTGAATTACCACCGTAGCAAAGGAGGAAACAAATGAGAAAGTCGATCCTGACGGCCAGCTTCAGTCTGCTGGCTCTCGCCGGCGGCAGCGCTTACGCCGACATTCTGGTGGCCATTGCCGGCCCGATGACCGGTCAGTACGCGTCGGCGGGTGACCAGATCCGCAAGGGGGCCGAAATGGCCATCGCCGACATCAACGCCAAGGGCGGCGTCCTCGGCCAGAAGCTGCAACTGGAAGTCGGCGACGACGCCTGCGACCCGAAGCAGGCTGTTTCAGTGGCCAACACGATGGTCAACAAGCAGATCGTCTTCATGCACGGGCACTGGTGTTCGAGTTCGACGATCCCGGCGTCCGACGTGTACAACGAGTCGCAGATTCCGATGGCCACGGTGTCGACCAACCCGCAGGTCACCGAGCGCGGCCTGAAGAACATCTTCCGCATCATGGGTCGGGATGACCAGCAGGGCCTGGTCGCCGGTACCTTCCTGGCCGAGCACTTCAAGGGCCAGAAGATCGCCGTGGTCGACGACAAGAGCGCCTACGGCAAGGGCCTCGCCGACGAAATCGCCAAGGCCATGGAAGCCAAGGGCGTCAAGCCAGCGCTGCGCGAATCGATCACTGCCGGTGAAAAAGACTATTCGGGCCTGGTCAGCAAGCTCAAGTCGGCCGGCGTTGGGGTGATGGCCTTCGGTGGCTACCACACCGAAGTGGCGCTGATCCTGCGCCAGGCACAGCAGGCGGGCCTGAAGCTGACGGTGATGGGTGGTGACACGATGACCAACTCCGAACTGGTGACCGCTGCCGGCCCGGCCGCCGACAACGTCTTCTTTACCTTTGCGCCGGATCCGCGCAAGAACCCTTCTGCCGCCGCCGTCGTCAAGAAATTCCGTGACGCCAAGGTCGAGCCCGAGGGCTACGTGATGTACGCCTATGCGGCCATGCAGTTGTTCGCCGACGCCGCCAACGCCGCCAAGAGCACCAAGTACAAGGATATGGAAAAGGCTCTGCGTTCAGGCAGCTTCGACACGGTGATCGGCAAACTGAGCTTCGACGCCAAGGGTGACAACAAACTGCCCGGCTTCATGGTCTATCAGTGGCAAGGTGGCAAGTACGACTACGTGAAGAAGTAAGCGAGGGACAGCAGGCAAGGCAGGCGCGTCGGGCGGCATTGCCGCCCGGCACCCTGCCCGCAGTGAGAACGACTGACGGCGTCCGCCCCGATACTGAACACGGCGGACATTTCGACAACGCGACGCGACACGGAGTGAGCGTGCCGGGTCGCATCGACCGGGAGGCAGGATGAGCGTGGCCACACCCCAAGCACTACGCCAGCGTCTGCGTGACTATCACCGCATCGATGAGGAAACGCTCGTTGAGGAACTGATCGCCAAGGCACGCTTCACCCATTCCGAACAGGAGGGCATCCGCCAACGGGCGACGCCGCTGGTCCAGACGGTTCGTGACCGGCGCCTGAAAACCGGCGGCATCGACGCCTTCCTGACCACCTACGACCTCTCCTCCCGCGAAGGCGTGGTGCTGATGTGCCTGGCCGAAGCGCTGCTGCGCATCCCCGACGCAGATACCGTCGATCGCCTGATTCGCGACAAGATCGGCAGCACCGAGTGGCAGAAACGACTCGGCGCCTCGCACAGCACTTTCGTCAATGCCGGTACCTGGGCGTTGATGCTCACCGGCCAGATCGTCAACCTCGACACCGCGCAGCGCAGCGTCAGCGGCATTCTCAAGCGCCTGGTATCGCGTACCGGCGAACCGGTGATCCGCCAGGCGGTGAGCACCGCGATGCGCATTCTCGGCAAGCAGTTCGTCATGGGGCGGAATATCCATGAAGCACTGGAGCGCGCGCGCGGCGCCGAAAAAGCCGGCTACCGGCACTCGTACGACATGCTCGGCGAGGCCGCACGTACCAGCGCCGACGCGCTGCGCTACTTCGATTCGTACAGCAAGGCGATCGCCGCCATCGGTGACGCGGCCAGCGGCCAGCCGCCGTTCATCGCGCCGTCGATCTCGATCAAGCTCTCGGCACTGCACCCGCGCTACGATGTCGCCAACGAGGAGCGCGTGCGCCGCGAGCTGTTGCCGGCCATCAAGGCGCTGGCGGTCAGGGCCAAGGCCAGGAATATCGGCCTGACCATCGACGCCGAGGAAGCCGAGCGCCTCGAACTGTCGATGGGCCTGATCGAAGCGCTGGCCACCGATCACGAGCTGGTCGGCTGGAACGGCCTCGGCCTGGCCATCCAGGCCTATCAGAAACGTGCCCTGCCCCTGCTCGACTGGCTCGCCGACCTTGCGCACCGCGGCCAGCGGCGCTTGCTGGTACGCCTGTGCAAGGGCGCCTACTGGGACGCCGAGATCAAGATCGCGCAGGAGCGTGGCCACGCCGACTACCCTGTCTTTACGCGCAAGGTAACCAGCGACGTCTCCTACCTGGCCTGTGCCAGGCGTCTGTTTGCCGACCCGCAGGCTTTCTACCCGGCGTTCGCGACGCACAACGCGCACACCCTGGCGGCGGTCGCCGAAATCGCGATCAGCTCCGGTGGCAGCGACGAATGGGAGTATCAGCGCCTGCACGGCATGGGCGAAGAACTTTACGACCAGATCGTCGGAGCCAAGAAGTGGAACCGTCCGTGTCGCGTCTACGCCCCGGTCGGCAGTCACGAAGACCTGCTTGCCTACCTCGTTCGTCGCCTGCTCGAGAATGGTGCCAACTCGTCGTTCGTCAACCGTATCGCCGACGCCGAGTTGCCCATCGATTCGCTGATCGCCGACCCGGTCGAAAGGCTGGCCGCGCTGGCGGTCAAACGCCAGCCACGCATCCCGCTGCCACGTGAACTCTTCGGTGCCGAACGCGCCAACAGTGAAGGACCGGACATGAACGACAAAGCCGCACTCCAGGACCTGCACCAGGCCATCCAGCAGAGTCGAACCGTCAACTACCTCGCTGCGCCGCTGATTGGCGGCAAACAGGGTTCAGGCGCCAGCAGTCGGCCGGTCTGTTCGCCGGCCAACCAGCGCGAAGTCGTCGGCCAGGTGATCGAGGCCAGCGTCGCCGACGTCAGCACCGCAATGGCCGTCGCGCAGGCGGCTTTCCCGGCCTGGGAAAGCACCCCTGCCGCGACACGCGCAGCCGCTCTCGACGCTGCCGCCGACCTGATGCAGGAGCGCCTGCCCGAACTGGTCGCGCTGATCGTCCGCGAAGGCGGCCGGATCCAGGTGGACGCCGTTTCCGAGGTCCGCGAGGCGATCGATTTCTGCCGCTACTACGCCGCGCAGGCGAAGGAAAAATTCGCCGCGCCGATCGAGCTTCCCGGCCCGACGGGCGAGCGCAACAGCCTGTCGCTGCACGGCCGCGGCGTTTTCGTGTGCATCAGCCCGTGGAACTTCCCGCTGGCCATTTTCGTTGGCCAGGTCGCCGCCGCGCTGGCCGCCGGCAACACGGTGCTCGCCAAGCCCGCCGAGCAGACGCCGCTGGTCGCCGCCCTGGCCGTGGGCATGCTGCACAGCGCCGGCATCCCGGCGAATGTACTCGCCTTCCTGCCCGGCGACGGCCGCGTCGGAGCGGCGATGGTCGCCGCTCGCGAGTGTGCCGGCGTCGCCTTCACCGGATCCACCGAGGTGGCGCGCATCATTGCCCGCACGCTGGCAGGAAAGGATGGTCCGCTGGTGCCGCTGATTGCCGAAACCGGCGGCCAGAACGCGCTGATCGCCGACTCGTCGGCACTGCCCGAACAGATCGTTCGCGACGTCGTCGCCTCGGCGTTCAATTCGGCCGGACAGCGCTGTTCGGCGTTGCGCGTGCTCTTCGTCCAGGCGGACATCGCCGAGCGCGTCAGCACCATGCTCGCCGGCGCCATGCAGGAACTGCGCATCGGCGACCCGGCCGACCTGCGCACCGACGTCGGCCCGGTGATCGACGAAGCCGCGCGCAAGGTGCTGGTCGCCCACGCCAGCTGGCTGGACAGCTTCGCCAAACCGCTCTACACCTGTGCGCTCGACGAGCGGGCGACCAGCCACGGCAGCTTCTTTGCCCCGTGCGCCTACGAAATCGACAGCCTGTCGCGCCTCGAACGCGAGATTTTCGGGCCAATCCTGCACATCGTCCGCTGGCGCGGCGAGGATCTCGACAAGGTCTGCGACGCCATCGCCAGCACCGGCTACGGCCTGACGCTGGGCATCCACAGCCGCATCGAGGACACCGTCCGGCGGATCACCGCCCGCCTGCACGTCGGCAACACCTACGTCAACCGCAACGTCATCGGGGCGGTCGTCGGCGTACAGCCCTTCGGCGGCGAGGGACTGTCCGGTACCGGACCAAAGGCCGGCGGCCCGCACTACCTTTACCGTTTTGCCAGCGAACGCACGCTGTCGGTCGATACCACCGCCGCCGGCGGCAACGCCAGTTTGATGGCGCTGGACGCGGGTGACGACTGATTCAAGACGCTGGCCAGAGCGGAGTGACACCCGGAGCGGCAGGAGCGCCCACACCTGACGACACGATAATAATCAGCGCATTTCGCGCCAGCAGCAAAGGAGGAAGGTGATGGCTCTTGCACTTCAGCAACTGATCAACGGCCTGACGCTTGGCGCCGTCTATGGCCTGATCGCCATCGGTTACACGATGGTCTACGGCATCATCGGGATGATCAACTTTGCGCACGGCGACATCTACATGGTCAGTGCCTTCATCGCCGTCACCGTGTTCACCCTGCTGGCTTCGTTCGCCATCAGCTCGGTGCCCCTGGCGCTGGTGCTGGTGCTGATCATCGCCGTCCTGTTCACCTCGGTCTATGGCTGGGCAGTCGAGCGCATCGCCTACCGGCCGCTGCGCGGGGCGACGCGGCTGGCGCCGCTGATCTCGGCGATCGGCATGTCGATCTTCCTGCAGAACATGGTGCAGCTGACGCAGGGGGCGCGCGTCAAGCCGATCCCGCCGGTACTCGTCGGCGGCATCGATCTGATGACCGTCGACGGCTTCACCGTCCGCCTGGCGTACACGCAGATTCTCATCGTCATCGTCACCGTTGCGCTGATGGCCGGCTTCACCTGGCTGATCACAAAGACATCGTTCGGGCGACAGCAACGATCCTGCGAGCAGGACCGGACAATGACTGCACTGCTCGGCATCAACGTCGACCGGACGATTTCGCTGACCTTCATGCTCGGCGCGGCGCTGGCCGCGGTTGCCGGGGTGATGGTCACCGTCTATTACGGAGTGGTCGACTTCTTCATCGGCTTCGTGGCCGGGATCAAGGCCTTTACGGCGGCCGTTCTCGGCGGCATCGGCTCCTTGCCCGGGGCCATGCTCGGCGGCCTGCTGATCGGCCTGATCGAAGCTTTCTGGGCGGCCTATCTGTCCGCCGAATACAAGGACGTGGCGACCTTCAGCATCCTGATTCTGGTACTCATGTTCCGCCCTTCCGGCCTACTCGGCCGCCCTGAAGTGGAGAAAGTCTGATGGCCGCTTTCGTCCTCGCTCCGCACGCTCTCTCGCCGGCAACGCGTCTCAAGGACGCCGCGGCAGTTGCCTTCATTGCCCTGCTGCTGGGCATTCCGATGATCGGCCTGACCACCGTCGATAGTGGCGGCGCGCTGCAGATTGCCACCCGCTGGCCGACCCTGTTCATCTTCGTCGGCGTCGCTTTCGCCGGCCGGCTGGTGCTGCGTTACGGCATCGACCAGTTCAAGGCGCACCAGCTGACGCGCGAGCGCTCGGCCGCGGCGACCGCCGCGGCGGCACTGGCCGAGAGCAGAGGACGCGCCGGCAGCCCGCTGCTCACCTGGGTCGCCTGGGCTGCGCTCGGCGTCGCGCTGACCCTGCCGATCTTCTTTGCCGACAACCGTTACGTCGTCGACACCGCGACCACGGTGCTGATCTACGTCATGCTCGGCTGGGGTCTGAACGTCGTCGTTGGGCTGGCCGGCCTGCTCGACCTCGGTTACGTTGCGTTCTACGCCGTCGGTGCCTACACCTATGCCATCCTGGGAACGGAATTCGGCTGGGGTTTCTGGCAGGCCCTCCCTGTAGCCGGCGGCATGGCGGCACTCTTCGGCGTCCTCCTCGGCTGGCCGACGCTGCGCCTGCGGGGCGACTATCTGGCCATCGTGACGCTCGGTTTCGGCGAGATCATCCGCGTCATCCTGGTGAACTGGACCGAGCTCTCCGGTGGCCCGAACGGGATTGCGTCGATTCCGCGGCCCTCGTTCTTCGGTCTGGAGCTCAAGCCGCCCGGCGACGATCCGACCTTTGCCTCGTTTTTCGGTATCGAGTATTCGCCCATCCATCGCCTGATCTTTCTCTATTACCTGATCCTGGCGCTGGCATTGCTCACCAACCTCTTCGTCTCGCGCATGCGCAAACTGCCGATCGGGCGCGCCTGGGAAGCCATCCGTGAAGACGAGATCGCGTGCAAGGCGATGGGCATCAACGCCCGCAACGTCAAGCTCTCGGCCTTTGCCATCGGGGCCATGCTCGGCGGTTTTGCGGGCGTCTTCTTCGCCGCCCGAATGGGCTTCATCTCGCCGGAATCCTTCACCTTCAGCGAGTCGGCGATCATCCTGGCGATCGTCGTTCTCGGCGGCATGGGCAGCCAGCTCGGTGTCGTTCTGGCGTCGCTGGTGCTGGTCCTGCTGCCCGAGCTGGGGCGCGACTTTGCCGAATACCGCATGCTGCTTTTCGGTGCGGCAATGGTTCTGATCATGGTCTGGAAGCCGGGCGGCATCCTCTCGCATCGTGAGCCGACGCTGCGCTACGCCGCCGACGGAGAAGGCAGATGAGCGCTGCCACCGCTCCCCTGCTCAGCGTCGAGCGCCTGACCATGCGCTTCGGCGGCCTGCTGGCCATCGACGACATGTCGCTCGATGTCGCCGCGCGTCAGATTACCGGCGTCATCGGACCGAATGGCGCCGGCAAGACGACCTTCTTCAACTGCCTGACCGGTTTCTACAAGCCAACCGAGGGCAGTGTCCGCCTGAACCACCCGAAGCGCGGTCTGATGCGCCTCGAAGCGCTGCCCAGCCACCAGGTGGCGCACAAGGCGCAGGTCGTGCGCACCTTTCAGAACATCCGCCTGTTTCCGAAGATGACCGTCCTCGAAAACCTGATGGTGGCCCAGCACAACGCCTTGCAGCGTGCGTCGGGTTTCTCGCTGGCCGGACTCTTCGGCCTTGCCGGCTACCGGCGCGCCGAAGCTGCGGCGATGGACAAGGCCATTGGCTGGCTGAAGCGCCTGGAATTGATCGACAAGGCCAATACTGCCGCCGGCGACCTGCCCTACGGCATGCAGCGGCGTATCGAAATCGCCCGCGCCCTGTGTGTCGACCCGCTGCTGTTGTGCCTCGACGAGCCGGCCGCCGGCCTCAATCCGCGCGAATCGGCCGAACTCAACGAACTGCTCAAGCACCTCGCCGGTGACGAAGGAATCGCCATCCTGCTCATCGAGCACGACATGAGCGTGGTGATGAATGTCTCGGACCACATCTGCGTGCTCAATTACGGGCGCAAGATCGCCGAAGGCACGCCGACGCACATCCAGCAGGATCCCAACGTCATCAAGGCCTACCTGGGCGAGGACGACGCCGACGAACAACTGCACGCGGAGGCTGCGCCATGATGCTGCAACTGTCGGGTGTCCATGCCCACTATGGAAGCATTCACGCCCTGCACGGCGTCGACGTTGCCGTGCAGGTCGGCGAGGTGGTGACCCTGATCGGCGCCAACGGCGCCGGCAAATCGACGCTGATGATGTCCATCTTCGGGCAGCCGCGCGCCTCGGCCGGACGCATCGTCTTCGACGGCGAAGACATCACCGCCCTGCCGACACACGAGATCGCGCGCCGCGGGATCGCACTGGTTCCCGAAGGGCGGCGCATCTTCCCGCGCATGACCGTTCTCGAGAACCTGCAGATGGGCGCCGTGCTCGGCGAAGAAATGAACTTTGCCGTGGACCTGAAGCGCATGTACACGCTCTTCCCGATTCTCGAAGAACGCTGCACGCAGAGTGCCGGGACGCTTTCCGGCGGCGAACAGCAGATGCTGGCCATCGCCCGCGCGCTGATGAGCCGGCCGCAGCTGCTGCTCCTCGACGAACCGTCGCTGGGCCTGGCGCCGCTGTACATCAAGAAGATCTTCCAGATCATTCGCGAGCTCAATCGCGAACACGGAATGACCATCCTGCTCGTCGAGCAGAACGCGCACCACGCCCTGCGCGTGGCGCATCGCGGCTACGTCCTGCAGCATGGCCAGATCATTCTCTCCGGTACAGGAAGCGAACTGCTGGCCAGTCCCGAAGTACGCGCCGCGTATCTCGAGGGCGCCCAGACGGAGACTGCGGCCTAGCCGGCACGGGACGCGGGGCGTGGAAGAACGCGGACAGGAGAGCGAAGCGCCGCCGCGCTGGCTGCCCTTCGTGGTCCTCGGTATCGGGCTGCTGGCGATTTCCTTCGGCGCCATTCTGGCGCGCCTGGCGCAGGGCCACGGCCTGCCGTCGCTGGCCATCGCCACGCTGCGCCTCGGACTGGCGGCGCTGATCATCACGCCGATTGCCCTTTTGCAATCGGGCCACGTGCTGCGCGCCCTGAGCCGGCGGCAGGGCCTGCTCACCTGCGGCGCCGGTTTCTTCCTGGCGCTGCACTTCGCCACCTGGATCACTTCGCTCGAATACACCTCGGTGGCCAGCAGCACGGCGCTGGTGACCACCAACCTGCTCTGGGTCGGCATTGCGTCGTTTCTGCTCTTCGGCGAGAAGCCGAGCGCGGTGATGGTCCTGGGCATCGTCATCTCGCTTTCCGGCAGCCTGCTCATCTTCTGGAGCGACAGCCAGAGCAGCGTTGCCGGCAGCGACCCGTTGCTCGGCAACTTCCTGGCCATCGTCGGCAGCTGGTGCTTTTCGGCCTACCTGCTGATCGGGCGACGCCTGCGCGCCAACCTGCCGCTACCCGCCTACGTCTGGCTGGCCTACGGCAGCGCCTCGCTGTTTCTGCTCGTCGCCTGCCAGTTGAGCGGCACGCCGCTCGGCGGCTACACCGGCGCCGCCTACCTGATCGCGCTGGGCATGGCGCTCGGCCCGCAGCTGCTCGGTCATACCGCGTACAACTGGTCGCTGAAACACGTCTCCGCGACCTTCATCGCCGTGGTCACGCTCGGCGAACCGGTCGGCAGCGCGGCGCTGGCCTGGATATTTTTCGCTGAGGCCTTCGCTCTCGTGCAGGGAATTGGCTTTGTGCTGCTGCTTTTCGGGATCTATCTGGCCGCGCGCGGCGAAGGACGCTGAGGCAGCTTGGGGCTGTGTAAGCCGGAACCGCCGAATATGCGGTGCACTACATATTCGGCGATATGCAGAGTCCAGGAATATGAGGAGTATTCTTTCCTAGGGCGGCAGCATTTGCCTTGAAATCAGGTGGTTGCAGCGGTTTCTTTTGCCGGTTTTCTCGGCATATTACTGTCGTCCTTGAACGGTTGGTTAGCCAAAGGAGGACAGTATGCTTACGACCTGTTTCACGCGCTCGGCAACGCGCGCGGGGTATTATGCGGGACCTGTCGGTCCCTATCTAGACCCTTTCACTGACTGGTTGGTGAAACGGGGTTATTGCAAAGACGCCATCCGGCATCTTCTCCTTGGGGCGGTCGGCTTCGCCAACTGGATGCAGGTGGCCGGTGGTGACCTGACTTCCTTGCACGAAGGTGTTTGGAATACCTTCTGCGATCATTTGGCCAAGCAGGGTCGGCTGCATGGCACGAAGGGACAGCATTCGATCTACTGGCGCGGCGCGAAACAGTTCACGGAGTTTCTTCGCGCCCAGCAAGGCATCGTCGCTACCAAGGCGGCGCTAGCTCCGCCGGAACTGGTGGCCGCATTCGAGCACTGGATGCAAATTCACCGTGGCGTCAAACCCTCGACGCTGATCACCTATCGCCAGCACGTCATGGACCTGCTCTCTTCGCTGGACCCGCAACCAGAGCAGTTCAATGCCACCAAGCTCCACGGCTTCATTCTGACTTACGCCAAGCGCAACGGCCGCGCTGTTGCACAAACCCGTGTAAAAGCCGCTCGCATGTTTCTTCGGTTTTTGATCGCCACTGAACGTTGTCAGCCGGGCCTCGACGCCGCCATTCCGACCATTGCCGAATGGCGCTTGGCGAGCTTGCCCCGCTATTTGCCGCCGGCCGACGTAGAGCGTGTTCTGGAGGCATGCAATGGCGCAAGGCCTATCGATATCCGCGACAAAGCCATCCTTCTGCTGTTGGCACGACTCGGCCTGCGCGCCAGCGACGTCGCCTCGTTGAAGTTCGACGATATCGATTGGTTGCACGGCACGTTTACCGTCATCGGCAAGAGTCGGCATGAGGCCAAACTGCCTTTGCCTCAGGACGTCGGTGACGCCATCTTGAACTATTTGCGGCAAGCGCGTCCCTCGGTAAACGACGTCTACGTTTTTATCACCGCTGTCGCTCCATGGGAGCCGATCACCCGAAACGTGGTCAAGCATGTCGCTACGCGTGCCATCCGGCGTGCCGGTGTCGAGGCGCTGTCGTTCGGTTCCCATATTTTCCGCCATTCGGCGGCAACCGGGTTGCTCCGCCAAGGCGCTTCGCTCCAGGTCATTGGCGAAGTATTGCGCCACCGCAGCATCGACACCACCGCCTTGTACGCCAAAGTCGACATCGGACTATTGCAGCAAGTCATCAGGCCGTGGCCGGGAGCGACATCATGCTAAAGGACGCGCTTGATACCTATTTGGCTGTTCGCCACGCGGCCGGTTTCGCTCTCGTCGATGACGAACACCGCCTCCGAGGCTTTGTCCGCTTCGCCAGTGCGCAAGGAGACACCGTCATAGTCGCCGCGACGGCCATCGCCTGGGCAGGGCAAGGGCGGTCGGAATCGCAACGCAGCAACCGTTTGAAGATGGTCATCCGCTTTGCGCGGTTTGCTCATGCTACCGATGGTCGCCACGAGATCCCGCCGCAGGGCGTGTATTGTGCGCGGCGGCAGCGGCCAACCCCCTATCTGTATACCGAGAACGAAATCCAGGCGCTGATGGCGCAAGCGCTGCACCTTGGTCCGCCAGGGACGCTACGGGCGCAGACCTACAGCACCTTGATTGGCCTGCTGGCCGCGACCGGGCTGCGTATTTCCGAAGCCATCAGCCTCCATTTCCAGGACATTTCCGCTGACGGCTTGGTGATCCGCAACACGAAGTTTAAAAAAAGTCGGCTGGTGCCGTTGCACTCGACGACCCAGGCGGCACTGGAGCGATATCTGGTCGAACGCCGCCGAGTTGCCACCAATGATGACCATATGTTCCTCTCGACACAGCTCGGTCCATTGAGTCTCGACGCAGTGTATCCGACATTCCACAAACTCCTGTCAGCCTGCGGTCTTCCCCGCCAAGCAGGGCAGCCGAGGCCCCGGCTGATCGATTTTCGTCACACCTTTGCGTCGAATGCGCTGATAGCTTGCCCGCATGCTCGCGACCACATTGGGAGCCACATGCTGGCACTGATGACCTACCTTGGTCACGCAGTCCCAAGCAGCACGTACTGGTATTTGGAAAGCTCGCCACGATTGATGGAGGATATCGTCGACGTATGCGAGCGCTTGTTCGAGGAGCAAACGCCATGACACCGATCGCCCCCCATATCACCGCCTTCTTGCGCGAACGCCTTCCCCTGCAACGTGGCGCGAGCGAGCACACCTGCGACAGCTATGCCTACGCCTTCCAGTTGCTGTTCGAGTTTGCCGGCAAGCGACTGCGGCTTACGCCATCGGCGCTAAGTCTTGAGCAGATCGACGCCAAATTGGTGATGGACTTCCTGCAACACCTTGAAACCGAGCGCCACAATGGCCCGCGCACGCGTAACGCCCGCTTGGTGGCGATCAAGTCCTTCATGCGCTTTATCGAGCATCGCGTGCCGGCGCTGCTGGAACAAAGCCGGCGCATTTTGGCGATCCCGGCGAAGCGCACCGATTCCCACTTGATCAGTTATTTGTCGATGGATGAGATGCAGACCGTTCTCAATGCGCCGGATCTCCAGCGCCACGACGGCATCCGCGACCGCGCTATGCTCCACCTATGCTTCTCCGCCGGGTTGCGCGTTTCGGAACTGGTCAACCTGCCGATAAATGCGATCGAGTGGCAACCATCGCCCAATGTGCGGATCATGGGCAAGGGCCGTCGGGAACGTTTGCTCCCACTCTGGAAGCAGACTTGCGTGGATTTGCGCGCGTGGTTGGCGGTGCGCGGTCCGGCGCCGGCGACGGAGTTGTTCGTTAATGCGCGCGGCCAGCCGCTAACTCGATCCGGCTTCGAGTACATTCTCAACAAATACGTTCAGACGGCCGCCGAACGATATCCCGTGCTTAAGCAACGGCACATCTCGCCGCACAGCCTGAGGCACAGCGCCGCGATGATGGTGTTGCAGGCAACGGGGGATATCCGCAAAGTCTCGCTCTGGCTCGGCCATGCAGACATCCAGACGACCGAAATTTACTTGCGGGCGGACCCAACAGAAAAGCTGGATGCAATGAGCGCCGTTGTGCCGCTCTCACTAAAAAAAGGACGGTTCCGGGCGCCAGACAAACTGATCGCCTCGCTGCGGGGCGCTTGAATATGCTGAGCGATGGGAGCCGACATGGCCGTCAGCACAAGGCTCCCACGCCTGCAATTCTGCATATTCCTGGACTCTGCATATCGCCGAATATGCGGTGCACTACATATTCGGCGGTTCCGGCTTACAACCCCAGCTTGCCCTGCGCCCGATGAGTCGGGCAAAAAAACACCGCCGACCGCGTGGCGCAGAGAATTCCGACCGCCAGCTCCCCGCCACCCGGCCGGTCGTTCATCGCTATCCGTTTTCTCGGGAGCCCGCCAGGAAAGCATCGAAATCGGCGACCGGCAGCGGCCGGCTGAACAGGTAGCCCTGGTAGGCATGGCAGCCCTGCGCCGCCAGGGCGTCACGCTGCGCGGCGGTTTCGACCCCCTCGGCGATCACCGACAGGCCAAGCGTGCTGGCCAGGGCGATGATCGTGCGCGCGATCACTTCGTCATTGGGATCGGTGAGCAGATCGCGCACAAAGGACTGGTCGATCTTCAATTGATCGAGCGGCAGGCGCTTGAGATACGACAGCGAAGAATAGCCGGTACCGAAATCGTCCAGAGAAAAGCCGACGCCGTGATCCTTGAGCGTACCCATCCGGTCGATCATTTCCTGCACGTTGTCGAGCAACATGCTCTCGGTCAGCTCGAGCTTCAGGCGTTGTGGATCCGCACCGCTGCTGGCCAGAACGGCGAGCACCTGGTCGACGAAGTTCGGCTGCCGGAACTGCCGCGCACTGACATTGACCGAAACGGTAAATCGCCTCCTTCCCGGCTCCGCCCAGACGGCCAGCTGCGCACAGGCGGTTTCCAGCACCCACAGCCCCAGCGGCAGGATCAGACCGGTTTCCTCGGCGAGAGGAATGAACTCGGCCGGCGAGACGAAGCCGCGCTTTGGATGCTGCCAGCGGACGAGCGCTTCGGCGCCGATGACCACACCGGCGGCGTCCACCTGCGGCTGGTAGAAAAGACGCAATTGACCCCTCTGCAAAGCTTCGCGCAGGTCCTTCTCGAGGCTGGCGCGAGCGGTCACCACCGCCTGCATGTGCGGGTCGAAGAAACGCAGGGTATTGCGGCCCATGGCCTTGGCTTCGTACATCGCCAGGTCCGCGCGCTTCATCAGTTCGTCGATGCCTTCGTGACTGCCCCCGAACAGGGTGATGCCGACGCTTGGCGTATTGTGATACTCGTGCCCGTCCAGATCGTAGGGGCGATTGAGTGCGGCGAGGATCTTCTCGCCGATGCTGCGACTCTGGCTAGCCGCTTCCTGCGGCTGCCGGGCGAGGTCCTCAAGCATGACCACGAACTCGTCGCCGCCGAGGCGGGCAACCGTATCGCGTTCGCGAACGCAGGCCAACAGCCGCTTGCCGACCTGTTTCAGCAGACGGTCGCCCATGTCGTGTCCGAGGGTATCGTTGAGCGTCTTGAAATTGTCGAGATCGATGAACAGCAAGGCACCCTGTCGGTCTCTGCGCGTACTCGCCACCAACGCCAGGCGCAGACGGTCGTGCAGCAGGCGGCGGTTGGGCAGGCCGGTCAGCGCGTCGTAAAAAGCCAGATGGCGAATTTCTTCCTGCGCCTGCTTGCGCATGGTGATGTCGGTCAGCGTCGACACGTAGTTGGTCACGTTTTCGTCGCCGTCCCGGACCGCGGAAATGGTCAGCCATTCGGGGTAGATCTCGCCATTCTTGCGCCGGTTCCAGATCTCGCCCTGCCAGGTTCCCGTGCGCTGGAGTGTCTCGCGCATCGCCGAATAGAACGTGGCGTCGTGGCGGCCCGAACTGAGCAGCTTCGGCGTCCGACCGACACAGTCGGCAGAGGAGTAGCCAGTGATCTCGGTGAACGCTTTGTTCACGCGCAGAATGACGCCCTTGGCGTCGGTAATGAACATTCCCTGCTGCGACTCGAAGGCCGTCGCAGCGATGCGTTCCCACTGCTCGGCCTGCTTCTTGTCGGTCACGTCGTGCGAGACGACAAGCACACGCATCACCTGACCGCTCTTGTCGTTGATCACTTTTCCCGTCGACGCCATGTGCCGGACGCTGCCGTCGTGTCGCACCAGGCGGTACTGCAGTTCCTGACCGACGCCGGTTTGCGCCGTCTGCCTGAACGCTTCGATCACCCGCTGGCGATCCTCCGCATGCACGTCAGCAAACGAATCGCTGCCCTGCAGGTCTCTGCTCCGGCCAAAGAACTGCCGATACGAAGGACTGTTGTAGAGCCGCCGTCCTTCGAGATCGAGGACGGCGATGTGTTCGCCGATGCTTTCAGAGATCAGTCGGAAGAACTCGCGTTGCTCGCGCAGGCTGGCTTCGAGTTTCTTGCGTTCGCTGATCTCCTGGGTCGTACCGACAGCGCGCAGCGGTCGGCCCGAGTCGTCGAACTCGACTTCGGCCCGCTGCGCGATCCAGCGCACCACGCCGCCGATGACGACGCGCAGTTCGACGGCCAGGGGCTTTCCCGCCAGCGCCATGTCGCTGGCTTGCTTGAGCGCCTGACGATCATCCCGATGCACCAGGGCCATGAAGCCGGCGATGCTGCCGGTGCTGCCTTCGGGAAGGGCAAAGATCCGGCAGGTCTCGGCCGACATGCGACTCTGTCCGCTGGCCAGGTCGACGACCCAGCTGCCGACACGAGCGACCGCCTGCGCGCGCTCGAGCTCGGCTGCGCTGGCCTGCACTTCGGCGGTGCGCTGCGCGAGAGCGCTGCCCAATCGGCGCACGTCATCGATGTGCTGCCGATGCGAGCGGGTCAGGAAAGTGATCAGCAGCAGCGCGACGACGACACAGACGATTTGCACGAGGCCGTAGAGCATGGCCGGCGTTGGCGGTTGCGGCGGCAGCAGGGCCGAAAGCTCAGCCGCCACGAAGCCGGTTATCGCGGCCACGGTCAGCGCGGCGAGCAGGAGTGCCGTGCGCCTGCCCAGCAGCCAGCCGCCCATGAGAATCAGCAGCGGGTAGGCGATGATCAGCAGCGCCCGCACGCCGCCGAAGAACGGTGACAGGCTGGTCACGGCCAACCACAGCCCCCAAACCAATACCGCCAGCGCCGTACGCACCCGGCCACCAGCGAGCAGGCGCAAGGCGCTCGTTGCCAGCAGCACGATGACGACCGGCCCGACCGCCCGCCACGGCTGTTCCGGGATGATCAGCAGCATGGTCAGCAGAACGCATGCCCCGGCAACGAGAATGGACCAGGCGGTGTACTTGAGGAAGCGTCGCGAAGGGAGCCAGCTCTGTGGCTGCTCGGCGCCTTGTTCGAGCAAGCGTGAGGAGGGCTCGCCAAGCACGGGTGGGCCTTGCCCTTCTCCGTCCATCGCCGATGCCGCCGGGCGATTGTCGGGGCCTTCCGGCGGTCGCTGCGTATCTACCAAGCTAGGCCCTCGTCGTTTCTGCGAGTTCCCTGAAGAAACGGTAGCAGCTGCGGCCGGCCTTCTTGGCGTGATACATCGCCGTGTCGGCGTTCTTCAACAACCGACTGACGTCTTCGCCGTGCTCCGGATAGACGGCGATTCCGATGCTCGTCGAGATGTCGATGCGGTGCGGACCGATGGCGAAGGGACGCTTGACGGCAGTCAGGACCTTGCGGGCGACGACTGCCGCATCGGCGGCCTTGTCGATCTGCGCCAGCAGAATCACGAATTCGTCGCCGCCGACGCGCGCGACGGTGTCCGAACTCCTCGGCGCACAGCCGCGCAAACGGAGCGCGACCTCCTTGAGCAAAAGGTCGCCGACATCATGCCCGAGGGTGTCGTTGACCGGCTTGAAGTCGTCCAGATCGAGGAACATCACTGCCAGCGTCCCCTGCTCCCTGCGCACCTGTGCCAGCGCCTGGAACAAGCGGTCGCTGAGCAGCATGCGATTGGGCAGGTCGGTCAGCTGGTCGTGGTGGGCGAGGTGCTGGACGCGCTCGTCGGTGGCCTTGCGTTCGGAGATATCCTGCATGATGGCGACAAAGTGTCGAATACTTCCGTCGCCGCCGGTGACCGGGGAAATGGTCAGCGCCGCGTCAAAAAGGCTGCCGTTCTTACGCCGGTTGACCAGCTCTCCGGTCCAAACCCGCCCGGCCAGAATGGTCTGCCACATGCCCTCGTAGAAGTGCCCGTCCTGCTTCCCGGAATTGAGCATTTCGCCGGGGTTGTGACCGACGACTTCGGAGGTCGCAAAGCCGGTGATTTGCGTGAACGCCGGATTGGCCCATTCGATCGCTGCCGACAGATCGGTGATCACGATGCCGCTGGCCACGGCGTTGAGTGCCGCATCGAGCAGGTGCAGGCGTGATTCGAGCTTCTGGCGGACCAGCGCATGCCGTATCGCTCGCCCCAGCGCATCGTGCTGGAACAACTGTCCCTTGGCCAAATAATCCTGCGCGCCTGCCTGCAAAGCCGCTTCGGCGAGTTGGTGGTCATCCTGACCGGTGAGAACGATGATCGGCACCGCCGGCGCGGCGGAACGCATACGTTCCACGGTGGTGATTCCGGCGGAATCCGGCAGCGACAAATCGAGCAGCACCACGTCGGGCTTGTTGAACGCAGCGGCCGCAATCCCGTCGGCGAGCGTTGACGCCCAGATCACCGGATCGTCTTCGCCAATGCGCTTCAGGCCGGCAAGACGAACATTGCTTTGAATCAGGCCCAGATCACCGGGGTCGTCCTCGATCACCAGGATCGAAATCCGCCTGCGGGTCGACTTCTTCATGCGCTACCCCCGTCTCTCCCTTGCCGACCACCGCCGGCCGACGCGAACACCAGGCCAGGCACGCCGCACGCCCGGGTGCCTGGCCTGCTCCCGCCGACGCGTTCGGCGCGGATTTCGGTGGCTCTTGTCGCGCCATCAAGGCGGTTCCCCCGGAACAATACCAGCACTTTCCCTCTGTCGCGCATCGCTGCCATCCGCGTCAGGCGCAAGATCAACCCAATGCCTTGATCGCAGCGTTTCGCGCGGGTTTGCTCACGGATCTCCTCGCTCATCGATTCTCGGGCAACCTTACCAGAGAGATCCAATACTCGCTCAGTTGACGGATCTCGACGATGAATTCATTGACATCCAGCGCCTTGGTGATATAGCCGGAAGCACCGAGGCGGTAGCTGTCGCGTACGTCACGATCGACTTCCGAGGTACTCAGGACGACGACCGGAATGTCACACAGGGCCGGATCGCCCTTGACCACGGCGAGAAACTCGCGGCCGTCCATGCGCGGCATGTTCAGATCGATCAGGATCAGGTCGGGACGCGCGGCCATGGCAAAGCGCCGACCTTCCCGCTGCAGATACTCCAGCGCCTCGCGACCATCGAGGACGTGCTGCAGTTCGACGTGAAGGCGGTTTTCGGTCAATGCCCACTTGACCAGGTGCGCGTCAGCCGGCTCATCGTCGGCGAGCAGAATAACAAAGGGCGACAGGCGTTTGCCGATCATCGTCGTTCCCGGCGAGCAGGCTGGCAGCTCGCGAAGCACGCAGCAGGCCCGAGCAGGCTCTTCGACCGCGGCGTGGCTGCCGCCGAGGCCGACCGGCAAAACGCCGCGCTCCAGCCGGGCGTGCCCGGATCGGCGGCGCAACGGACAGCCGCGGGCGCGTCCGTGGGCATCGTCAAACGCTTTCCCGTGGCAGCGGCAGTGACACACAGAAGCGGCTGCCCTGCCCCTCTCCGGGCGACTCGGCCCAGATGCTTCCACCATGATGCTCGGCTATCTTGCGACACAGCGCCAGGCCGACGCCGCTGCCCTCATAGCTGGCGCGGCTCTGCAAGCGCTGGAACACCTGAAAAAGACGGCCGATCTGCCCGCGGTTGATGCCCACCCCGTTGTCGCTAACCGTCAGGCGCCACTGCGCGCGCGCAACCCGGCTGGCCACCCGGATCTCCGGGCGTCGCCCGGCGACGCGGAATTTGGCCGCGTTGGCGATCAGGTTCTGCAGCAGGCGCAGGATTTCGTCGGGGCGCACCCAGGCGCGTGGCCATTGGCCACGGACGCTGATTTTAGCCTGCGCCTCGGCGATCGCCGGCTGCAGGAAGAGCAGTGCCTCGTCGACGATGGCCCGGGTTTCCAGCCAGGTGGGCGGCTCGCCGTGGCGACCGACCCGCGAATACTCGAGCAGCGCAACGAGCATTTGATCGAGACGGCGGGCACCTTCGATGGCGAACTTGAAGTGCTCGCGCTGCTCGTCGTCCAATTGCTCGGCAAGACTGATGCCGAGCAATTGCAGGTAACTGGCGACCATTCGCAAAGGCTGCCGGAGATCGTGCGAAATGGCGTAGCTGAACTGCTCCAGTTCGGCGTTCGAGCGTTTCAGCTCCTGCTCCGCCTGCTTGCGTTCGGTGATGTCCTGGGTCGTCCCCAGGCAGCGCAGCGGCGTGCCATCGGCGGCGCGGGTCAGATCCGCTTGCTGACGGACATGGCGCAGCGTCTCGCCGACAATGATCCGATGTTCGTGCTGGAAAACCGAGCCATCGGCGAGTGCCGCTCGCCAGACCTCCTCGACCGCCTGGCGGTCGTCGGCGCAGACGCGCTCCAGGTAACTGCGGTAACTGCCCCGCGTGCCTGCAGGCAGGCCAAAGATGCGGCAGGTTTCCGCCGACAGGCGCATTTCGTCGCTGGCCAGCTCGTAGGTCCAGCTGCCCACATGGGCGACCGACTGGGCGCGGATCAGCTTGTCCTCGCTCTCGCGGAGAACGACCAGCGTCTGGTCCAACTCGCGCACCTTCTGCTGCAGGTCGGCCTGCAGGCTTTCCTGCTCGCGCATCAGCCGATAGGTGCGGATGGCCGAGTGCACCGCGACGAAGACCCGCTCGGCGCTCAACTCCGACTTGAGCAGGTAGCCGTCGATCTGGTAGTCGCTGACCACCTGTCGCTGTGGCGCGTAGCCCGGTTGCCCGGTGATCAGGACGATCTGCACGGTACGCCGCGCCAGCTCGTCGCGAATATGACGCACCAGGTCGAGGCCCGCGCGGTCGGTTTCCATGACCACGTCGAGCAGGATCAGGGCGATGTCCGGATGGGCGGCAAGCTCGTGCTTCGCCTGTTCGGCCGAAAAAGCATCGATGAGCCGCAGCCCTCGCCCGTCGATGTGCAACTCGTGCAAGGCCAGGCGAAGAACGTGGTGCACGTCGGGCTCGTCGTCGACCAGCAGAACCTTCCAGGGGTCGTTGGCGAATTCCACGTCGACCGACGCCGCGGCGGACAAGCCGGCAAGCAAGTTGGCATCGTCGATCAACTCGGGCATAACGAGAACTCCTGTGCAAAATCCTTTCGGATGCCATGAACCGCCACCGCGACAAGCGCGCATCGAGCGCAGAACGGATCCCGGTTCGCCGAGCGCCATCGCTCACACCGCCTCGGCCGAGGCTGATAACAGACTATTACGACAGCAGCGCCGATTTCTTTAGACCTGTCAGGCAAAAGTCGGAAGTCAAGGCTCCCGGAGCCGAGGCGGGTGCTGAAAGCTCGCCGCAAGCGCGGCCTGCAGCGGCAGCACGAACTACCTCGGCGACTCCTGCATGCAGCGCTCGCCTGCTGCCGGCAAAAAGACACTCTGCTACAATCCCGCTCTTCTTCGACGCTGGCTGGCAGCGCTTGGCCAAGCCCGTGATCAGCGGTTTCCTTCTCCCCGACAGAGGCAATGATGCAACCCACAGCAAAACCCAACAACCCCAATTTCTCGTCGGGACCGTGCAGCAAACGACCCGGTCATGACCTCAACGCTCTGCAGCTCGACACCCTCGGTCGCTCGCACCGCTCGGCGCTCGGCAAGAAGGTGCTCGCGCTGGCCTGCTCGGAGACGGCGCGCATCCTCGGTCTGCCCGCGGGCTACCGTGTCGGCGTCGTCCCGGGATCGGATACCGGCGCCGTCGAGATGGCCATGTGGTCGCTGCTTGGCGCGCGTGGCGTCGACGTCCTGGCCTGGGAGTCCTTCGGTTCGGGTTGGGTCACCGATATCGTCAAGCAGCTGAAGCTTGCCGATGTGAATGCGCTCAAGGCCGACTATGGCGATATCGTCGACCTGGCGCAGGTCAACTTCGCCAACGACGTGGTGTTCACGTGGAACGGCACGACCTCGGGCGTCAAGGTACCGAATGGCGACTGGATTCCGGCGGACCGCGCCGGCTTGACGATCTGCGACGCAACCTCGGCCGTCTTCGCCATGGACCTGCCGTGGGACAAGCTCGACGTGGTGACCTTCTCGTGGCAGAAGGTCCTCGGCGGCGAAGGCGCCCACGGCATGCTGATCCTGAGCCCGCGCGCCGTCGCCCGCCTTGAGTCGTACACCCCGCCATGGCCAATGCCCAAGGTTTTCCGCCTGACCTCCGGCGGCAAGCTCAACGAAGGTATTTTTCGCGGCGAGACGATCAATACGCCATCGATGCTCTGTGTCGCCGACTACCTCGACGCCTTGCAGTGGATCGAGAGCATCGGTGGCGTCAAGGCGGCGATTGCGCGCAGCGAAGCCAACCTGGCGGTGATCGCCGATTTCGTCGCCGCCCATGACTGGATTTCCTTCCTCGCCAGTGATCCGGCGACGCGCTCCAACACCAGCGTCTGCCTGAGTCTTGAACTCGACGCCGAGCGCGTCAAGAAACTGGTCAAGCTACTCGACAGCGAAGGCGTTGCCTTCGACATCGGCTCGTACAAGGACGCGCCGGCAGGAATTCGCATCTGGTGCGGCACCACCGTCGACACCGCCGATGTGCAGGCGCTGATGCCGTGGCTGGCCTGGGCCTATGCGCAGGTGGCGGCGTGAGTCGCCGAGCACTGCAGCAGGCAAGGCGCTGGCTGGCAAGGCATTCAGCGTCATCACACAACCTCTCAATTTGAGCGACACTTTCATGTACAAGGTCAGAACCTACAACAAGATCGCGCTCAGCGGTCTCGATCGTTTCCCGCGTCAGGCGTACGAAGTCGGCAGCGACATCGCTCATCCCGACGCCTTCCTCCTGCGCAGCCAGAAGCTGCAGGGAATCGAGGTGCCACAGTCGCTGCTGGCAGTCGCCCGCGCCGGCGCCGGGGTCAACAACGTGCCGGTCGCCGAGTACGGCAAGCTGGGTATCGTCGTTTTCAACACCCCGGGGGCGAATGCCAACGCGGTCAAGGAACTGGTCATGGCCGGCATGCTGCTGAGCTCGCGGGCCATCGTCGACAGCATGAACTTCGTGCAATCGCTCGGCGACCTCAAGGATCCGGCGGAAATGTCGCCGCGCGTCGAAAAGGAAAAATCGCGCTTCGCCGGCAACGAGCTCAAGGGCAAGACGCTGGGCATCGTCGGCCTCGGGGCGATCGGCTCGATGGTCGCCGAAATGGCGCTGGCCATGGGCATGAAAGTGGTCGGCTTCGACCCGGTGTTGTCGATCGACGCCGCCTGGCGCCTGTCCAACGAAGTCAGCCGGATGGAGAACCTGCAGTCGCTGCTGGCGCGTTCCGACTACGTGTCGATGCACGTGCCGGCAGTCGAGGGCACCCGGCACATGATCAACAACGACACCCTGGCGGCGATCAAGTCCGGCGCCGTCCTGCTCAACTTCGCTCGCGACACGATCGTCGACTCGGCCGCCGTCCTGCAGAGTCTCGCTGCCGGCAGGCTGGGCAAGTATGTCTGCGACTTCCCCGAACCCTGTCTGCTCGCTCACCCGCAGATCATTGCCATGCCGCATATCGGTGCGAGCACTGAAGAATCCGAGGAAAACTGCGCGGTGATGGCCGCCGATCAGCTGGTCGACTACCTGGAGAACGGCAACATCGTGAACTCGGTCAACTTCCCGACGATCAGCATGGAGCGCAGCCCGGGCACCTCGCGTATCGTCTTCTCCAACGACAATGTTTCCGGCGTGCTTGGCCAGGTGCTCTCGGTGCTCGCCGAGAACAAGGTCAACGTGGTAGACATGATGAACAAGAGCCGCGCCGAACTCGCGTTCAACATCGTGGACGTCGAAACGCCACCAGGCGACGACGTGGCCCGCGCCATCGGCGCGGTCGAGCACGTGATTCGGGTGCGCGTGATCTGATCGCAAGACCCGCCGGCAGCGCGCCGGCGGGTACCCACGCTCACCTCCCGGCGCGCCCTCCCGGCGCTGACGATCGGGGACGGTTCAGCGCGTCCTCAGAGCCCCTTGGCCAGCCTCTTTTCCAGCGCATCAACGAGTTTTCGCAAAGCCGGTTCGGCGATCAGGCGCTTGGCCTTCTTCACGTCCAGCCAGCGCCGCTCGCGGTGACTCTCCTCCCACTCGTCTTCGGGAACGCTTTCACTGACCGCCATCGGGAAGACCGCGACAGTGCACACGCCACCCCACTTCTTGTAGTCGTAATCACCCATCGGCTCGTCGTCGAGCTGGCCACGAATGCCCGCCTCCTCCAGGGCCTCCTTGTCGGCCGAATCGCGTAGCGACAGCTCGGGTTCCTTGACCCCTTTCGGAATCACCCAGCGCGTGGCCTTGCGCGAGGCAATGAGCATGATCTGCAACTTGCCGTCGACCAGGCGATAAGGCAGAACCCCCGACTGCGTATAGAAATGATCCGGAACCGGTCCGCGTTCGTCGTCCTGGCTGCCGGCATTCGCCTTGCCCTTTTCGTCCTTTTCGTCCTTTTCGTCCTTTTCGTCCCTGGCGTCCCTGGCGTCCCTTTCGTCGGGCAGCTCGTCGGGGACCTCGCCGGGTCGGGTCACCGAGACCAGCGTCGCGCAGCCGCGCGCCAGCTTCGGCCAATCGGCGAACACCTCCAGATGCGCCAGCGCCGAGGTCGGCAGGACCTTGCCGTCGTCGGGGATTTCGAGTTCGCCGTCGGACAGGTAGGCAAGCAGATCCTCCAGGCCGGGATTGTGTCCGACCAGCATCACTCGCTCGGCGCCCTGCGGGCAATCAGCCAGCGCCGCGAGCAGGAACTCGGCCGGTGCGGCATAGATGCGCTCGTCCCAGCGCACCTTCTTCAGCGACAGTCCCATTGCCTCACAAGCCGCCTCGGTCGTCGCCCGGGCGCGCTCGGCTGGCGAGCTGAGGACGACATCCGGACGCAGCTTGCGGTGCCTGATCCAGGCGCCCATCTTGCGGCTACCGAGACGACCGCGGCTGACCAGTGGGCGATCAAAGTCGTCCTCGCCGGTGGTCCAGTCCGATTTTCCATGCCGCAACACCAGTAATGTCTTGCCCTTCATTCTCAAACTCCTTCTGCGCGCAGCGATTGGTGAACAAATGGGCTGCAAAGCCAACCCCGAAAAGCACCACGCGGTGGCGCCGGTGGAACAGCAATGATAACGGAAGGCGCCGCCGCTCCGCAGGGGCGAAGCGTGGCGGCGGCGTGTGGCTGGGCGTGGTCAGCTGCCGGCAGGCTCACGCGCTTCCGGCGCGCAGCGTTTCCAGCGGCGCGCTCTGCAGCAGTCGCGAGGCGGCAAACCAGCCGGCGCCGGTGACCAGGGCCGCGCCGCCGACAATGGCCGCCAACGGTAGCCAGAAATTGATCGCCACCTCGAACTGGAATGCCTCGCGGGCCAGAAACTGCCCGATGGCAATGGCTCCCAGCGAGGCAATCAGACCGGACAGCGCGCCAATCGCTGCAAACTCGGCCAGCAAGGCGCGCCTCAGCTGTTCCCGACGGGCACCCAGGGCACGCATCACCGCCAGTTCGTAGCGCCGCTCCTGTGCTGCCGAGGCCAGGGCGGCGTAGAGCACAACGACGCCGGCAGCGAGCGTGAACAGGAAAATGAACTGCACCGCCTGCGCCACCTGATCCATGATCGACTTCAGCTGGCGCAGGATGGCGGCGACGTCGATGACCGTCAGATTGGGAAACTCGGCCAGCAACTGGTTGACCAGATCCGCTTTCTCGGCGGGCAGGTGAAAACTGGTGATCCAGCTCGCCGGGTAGCCTTGCAGAACTGCCGGCGGCGTCAGCACGAAGAAATTGACGCGCATCGTGTCCCAGTCGACCTTGCGCAGGCCAACCACGCGCATGTTGACCGTCTCGCCAGCAATGTCGAAATCGATGCGGTCGCCTACGGACAGGCCCAGCGTTCGCGCCAGACCATCCTCCACCGAAGCCGCCGCCTCGTCCCTGCCCTCGAGATCGGCCGCCGAGAACCAGCGTCCGCCACTCAGGTGGTTGCCCGCGGGCAGGTCGGCACGCATCGACAGATTGAACTCGCGTTCGATCAGGCGTTGTGCGCGATCATCGCGGTAGTCGGCGGCGCTGACCGGGGCCCCGTTGATCGTCGTCAGACGCCCGCGAATCATCGGCGCCAGTTCTGGCAGCAATCCGCGTGCGGCCAGCGCCGCGCGCACCGGCGCCACCTGTTCGGGTTGGATATTGACCACGAAACGGTTCGGCGCATCGGGCGGAACGGCTCTCTGCCAGGCGTCGAGCAGATCGCCACGGGTAACGGTCAGCAGGATCAGGGCCATGAAACCGAGGGCCAGGGCGACGATCTGCACGACGCTGGCCGACGCCCGCCGTTCGAGGCTGGCCAGACCATAGCGCCAGCCGATGCCACCAGAGGTGCCAGTGCCGCCGCGCGCCGCCGCAGCCAGGCGGATCGCCAGGCGGGCAATCAGCGAAAACACCAGCAGCGCCGCGCTGAAGGCGGCGACGACGTAGGCGCCAAGCGCGATTTCGCCGGCAACCCAGAACATCAGACCCGTCAGAACCATAAAACCGATGAGATAGCCACCCAGCAAGGCTGCCTGCGGATTGCCCAGTTCGCCGCGCAGGACGCGCAGCGTCGGTACTTTCTTCAGTTGCAGCAAGGGCGGGACGGCAAAACCGAAGAGCAGCAACATGCCCACCGCCACGCCCTGCACCACCGGCAACAGGCCTGGTGGCGGCAACGGCGTGGCCAGCAACTGCGCCAGCCAGGCGTGCAGCGCGAAATGCGCCAGATAGCCGATAGCGCAACCGACGCCGGCAGCGAGCAGGCCGAGGACGGCGAACTGCCCCAGATAGAGACGCAGGAGAAGCCCCTGCGTGGCGCCCAGACAGCGCATCACGGCACAGGGATCGAGATGCCGCTGTACGTAGCGCCGGGCAGCGAGCGCCACCGCCACCGCTGCCAGAACGACCGTCAGCAGGGCCGATAGACCGAGGAATTTCTGCGCCCGGTCGAGGGCGATGCGAATCTCCGGGCGGCCGTTCTGCGGGTCCTCCAGGCGCTGACCACGCACCAGGCGCGCTTCGATCTCACGCTGATAGCGCTTGACGAGCGCCGCGTCGCCCGCCAGGAGCAGGCGATAGCCAACGCGGCTGCCGACCTGCAGCAAGCCGGTGGCCGGCAGATCGTCGAGGTTCATCAGCAAACGCGGCGCAACGCTGAAGAAGTTGATGCCCCGATCGGGTTCCAGGGTGAGCACCGCCGCAACCCGCAGTGACGATTGTCCGACGGCGATCTGATCGCCGACACGCGCTGCCAGCGTGGATGCCAGACGCTCGTCGACCCATAGAGTTCCCCTGGCCGGGATGCCGTCGGCGGGTGCGTCGGGAGCGTTCAGTGCCGGTGCAACGCGCAGCGAGCCGCGCAGGGGATAGCCGGCGCTGACCGCCTTGACCTCGGCCAACTGGGAACGCATGTCGGCTCCCCCGCCACGACTGACCATGCTCGGGAAGGTTTGCGTCTCGACCACCTGCAGGCCGCGCGCGCGTACCTCGTCGGCAAAAGCCGCCGGCCACGGATGATCTGCGACCAGCAGCAGGTCGGCGCCGAGCAACTGGTGCGACTGGCGTTCGAGCGCCTGGCGCACGCGATCGGTGAAGAAGCCGACGGCGGTCAGCGCCGCCACAGCGATGACCAGCGCCGCGGCCAGCAGGCGCAACTCGCCGCCACGCCCGTCGCGGCGCAGCATTCGCCAGGAAAACGACAACAGCGAGCGGAGGTTCATTTCGACACGGTACAAGATCCACCGCTCCAGGCACAAGGAAAAGCCATCCGCCTCTCGCTTGCTGCCTGGCGCACTGTCAATGGCCGAGGGCCTGTCGCCGCCGGCCATGGCAATCAGGACAGTCGGCGGTGTTAGACTGGCACTCTGCGACATCAACGGGGAGCGCTGTGAAGGCCCGGACACCTAGCCAGGCGTGCTGCTTACTGCTTCTGGGACTCGCCGCCGGCGTGCTGGCACACGCGGGTGAACGCGTCCTGCGCGTCGCCATCCTGACCAACTCCCCACCGATGTCGTACACCGACGCAAGCGGCAAGCCAGCGGGTTTCAACGTCGGCGTGGCGCGCGCCTTGTGCGAGGCCATGAAAGTCCGCTGTGAGTTGACCGTTGTCGAACTTGCCAACGTCGTCGATGCCGTGGCTGCCGGTGAGTTCGACTTTGCGGCGGTCAGCCTGCTCGCCACGCCGGCACGCCAGGCCAGGGTTCTCTTCTCGAAACCGTATTACCGCTCGAACAGCATCTGGTTTTCCCAGCCGGGCGTCAAGCCAGGCGCGACGAGCGCCCGTGTCGCGGCGGTCGCCGGCAGCGCGCAATATCGCTATGCCAGGGCGCAAGGCTGGAACGTCGTCGCCGTCGACCATCACTCTGCGCTCCCTGCCTTGCTCAGCGAAGGCAAGGTCAACGCGGTGCTGCTGCCGATGGCCACCTCCCTGAGCTTGCGCGCCAACCCCTTGATCCAGTCGCTTGGCCTGGAGACGACGGTCTTGCAAGCGCCTGAGTTGAGTGGTGACGTTGGCTTCAGCATCGATCCGCGAAATCCGCAATTGCGCGACCACATCAACGCCGCCTTCGATCAGATAAAACGCGATGGGCGCTTCGATCGCCTGAACACCGAGTACCTTCCCTTCCGCTTGCAGTAGTCGAGGAAACGACCGTTGACCGCTCTCCTGCGCACTCTTCGCGGCGCCCTCGCTGTGGACTGGCGAGCATTCCTCCGTGCGCAGTGGACGCAGCGCAGCTGGCCTGCAGGAAAGGCTCTTGGCTGGCTTGGCGCGTTCTTCGGCGTGGCCTTCCTGGCGCAGATTTTCTGGCTGGCGAGCGACCAGCGCCAGGTACTGGAGAGTTCCGAGCGCCTGCTGGAACGAACCGTCCCGAGCACGCTGGAACACTTTCGCGTGGCGCGGAACCTCGAACAACTGCGCCTCGAAGGCGAGCGCGTTTTTTCGCGCCGCACGCCCGTCGCGCGCCAACAGGCCCGGTTCATCGTCAGCCTGCTGAGCAGCCACCCGGCGATGCTCGCCGACAGCAGAGTCGCCGCGCTGGCCAGGGAGGTTGACGCTTTTCTCAGCCAGGCCGCGCGCCAGGGCATGAGCGAGCAGCGTTACGCCGAATGGCAAACACTGTCCAGTCGCTTGAGCCTGTTGGCCGACGATATCTCGACCGAAGGCGTCAATCTGGCCAGCGGCGACCTGCAGCTGATGACGACGACCATGCTGCGCAGTCAGGTCAAGCTGGCGCTGGTTCTGGCGTTGGTCGCCCTCTTTGTGGGCGGCTTCCTCTTCCTCATCCACCGGCATTTGATTCGCCCCTTGCAGGAAATGGACGATGCGCTGTGCGAACTGCGTTCCGGGCAGGCGTTGACGCCATTCTCGACGACCGCGATGGCCGAGATCCGGGCCGTCGAAGGGGCTATCGGCCAGTTGCGTGAGGCCATGCACGCGAACGACGAGGCGCGCCGGCAACTGCACTTCCTGGCTACCACTGACAGTTTGACGGGGATGTTCAACCGCCGCCATTTCATGGCCCTCGCCGAGGACGAGCTCAGACGCGCTCACCGCTATGGGCGGCCAATCTGCGTCGGCATGGCCGACCTGGACAATTTCAAGGGCATCAACGATGGCCACGGACACGCCGTCGGCGACAGGGTCTTGCAGTCGCTCGCCGAGTTGTTTGGCCACACCTTGCGGCAGTCCGACTGGGTTTGCCGCTACGGCGGCGAGGAGTTCGCCTTCCTGTTTACGGAAACCACGCTCGACGAGGCGCATCGCCTGGCCGAGCGACTGCGTCAACATGCGGCGGAAGCGTCGATCGACGTGGGTGACGGCAGCGGCGGGCTGCAGCTGACCCTCAGTCTCGGTCTGGCGGACGCCTCCACGGAGTCGCTCGAGGCGGCTCTCGGGCGTGCCGATACCGCTCTTTACGCGGCCAAGGAAGAAGGGCGCAACCGGGTCGTCATCGCAGCTTCCGCCACAACGGCGAGACCCCTGCCGGAGCAAGGCAAGGACCCGGATTCACCGGCCGACGAACGCGGGCGCAAATGATCCGCGTGCGGCACCCCGCGAACCTGTACTCGGGCCGTCCCACCCGCTCGCCAGGCGCCCGGGCCGTGGCGTCGGAAAAGCCGGCAAGCGCTCGTCGAGGCTGCGCCTGCTGCGCAGGCGCGCACGCCGGGAGCACGCTTCACTCGGCACGCAAGACCACCTCGACGAGGTGTTCGCGATGGTCGTCGACGAGCGGAATTTTCCGGTCGTTTCGTTCTTCGCCGTCAACCGTGACGCTCATCGACCCGTGCGCACCGTGCTCGTCAATGCCCTCCTGGGAGACGGCAATGTGATAAACGGTTTCCCTGTAGCGGTAGTGGATCTTGAATGACGGCCAGTTCGCGGGCAGGCACGGCGCGAGATTCAGCCGGTCCCCCTCCAGCCCGAGGCCGAGAAGGGATTCGACGATCAGCCGATACATCCAGCCGGCCGAGCCGGAGTACCAGCTCCATCCGCCGCGCCCGGTGTGCGGGGCGAGCGCATAGACGTCGGCAGCCATGACGTAGGGCTCGACCTTGTAGATGGCGACGGCTTGCGCCGAGGTGGCATGATTCACCGGGTTGATCATCGCCGTCAGTTCCCATGCCCGCCGAGCGTCGCCCAGGGCGGCAAATGCCATCGCTGCCCAGATCGCACCGTGCGTGTATTGCCCGCCGTTCTCGCGCACGCCCGGTACGTAGCCGCGAATGTAGCCAGGGTCGAGATTCGACTTGTCGAAGGGCGGATCGAGGAGCTGGATGAGCGCGTGCTCGCGGCGCACGAGGCGCTCGTCCACCGCCCGCATGGCCATCCGCGAGCGCAGCGCGTCGCCCGCCCCGGAGAGCACCGACCAGCTCTGCGAGATCGAATCCAGCTGGCATTCGGCGTTGCTTGCCGAGCCGAGCGGCGTGCCGTCGTCGAAGTAGCCGCGACGGTACCACTCGCCGTCCCAGCCATGGCGTTCGAGATTCTGGCGCAGCCGCGCGCCCTCCGCCGTGCAGCGCTCGGCGAAGGCCAGGTCGCCCTTCGCCCGCGCCAGGGCGCTGAACTGCCCGAGAACTTCACACAGGAAGAAGCCGAGCCAGACGCTCTCGCCCTTGCCGCCGATCCCCACCAGATTCATGCCGTCGTTCCAGTCGCCCGAGCCGATCAGCGGCAGGCCGTGCTCGCCGAAGCGCAGGCCGTGGCCGATGGCGCGCACGCAGTGCTCGTAGAGGCTGGCCGCCTCGGTAGAGCGCCCGGGCAGGTCGTAGTAGGAATCGTCGCCCGGGTTTACCGGGCGGCCTTCGAGGAAGTGCACCTGTTCATCGAGCACCCCGGTGTCCGCGCTGCTGCTCACGTAGCGGCACACCGCCAGCGGCAGCCACAGGTAGTCGTCCGAACAATGCGTGCGCACGCCGCGGCCCGACGGTGGATGCCACCAGTGCTGGACATCTCCCTCCTGGAACTGACGGCTGGCACAGAGCAGCAGGTGCTCGCGGACCAGCCCGGGCTCGACGTGGATGAGCGCCATCACATCCTGCAACTGGTCGCGGAAGCCGAAGGCGCCGCCGGATTGGTAGTAGCCGCTGCGCGCCCAGAGGCGGCAGGCCAGCGTCTGGTACATCAGCCAGCCGTTGGTCAGGACATTCACCGATGGGTCAGGTGTTTCCACCTGCACCGCGCCGAGCGTGTGCTTCCAGTACTGCCACACCGCTTCGAGTGCGCTGCGCGCGGCCGATGGGCCGCGGAAGCGCTGCACAAGCCTGCCGGCGTCATCGGCGTTGCGCCCGACGCCAAGCCGGAAGACGATTTCGCGCGCCTCCCCGTCGGCCAGTTCGAGGCCGACCTGGATCGCGCCGCAAGGATCCAGGCCGGCGCCCACCCTGCCGGACAGGTGCGAGCGTCGCATGCCGGACGGATTTCTCAGCGTGCCGTTGCGGCCGAGGAATTCCGTACGGTCGCCGCTCAGGTTGCGCCTTAGGTCATCGACGTCGAAGAAGGCAAGGCGATCGGCAAATTCCGCGCTGTAGGGATTTCTGGCGAACAGGGCGCCGCTGCGCGGATCGATCTCGGTAACGACATGCATGGCCGTTTTCGCGGGCACATCTCCCAACACCCACTCGACATAGCCGGTCGCGGAGAGCTTGCGCGGCCGGCCCGATTCGTTGCGCACTTTCAGCACCGAGAACTTGACGGCGGCATCGATGGCCACATAGACCCACAGTTCGGAGCGAATGCCGCCGGAGCAGTGTTCGAAGACGCTGTAGCCGAATCCGTGCCGGCTCACATAGGGCGCCGCTGCGCGCACGGGCAACGGCGTCGGCGACCAGAACTGGCCGCTCTCTTCATCGCGCAGGTAGAGAGCTTCGCCGCTGGCGTCGCACACCGGGTCGTTGTGCCACGGAGTGAGACGGAATTCGTGCGCGTTCTCGCTCCAGGTGTAGCCGACGCCGTTCTCCGAGACGACGCTCCCGAAGTTTGGATTGGCCAGGACGTTGACCCACGGCGCCGGCGTCACCTGGCCGGGCGCCAGGCTGATCACATATTCCCGCCCATCCGGGGTGAATCCTCCCAGCCCGTTGAACAGGATCAGATCGCCGCGCGGCGTCTCGCTGGCGCCGGGCGTGTCGGGCCGGTCCTCGCTGCGCTGGGCTCGCCTTGCCAGCAGCCGGGGCACGCGCGGCGCGGCGAGCCGCCGGTCCTCGCTGCGCTGGGCTCGCCTTGCCACCAGCCGGGGCACGCGCGGCGCGGCGAGGCGACGATAATCGAGCTGTTCGGCCAGCGTTCCCCGGCCGTCCGAGATGACCGCACGCGCCACCGACTGGAGCAGGACGCGATCTTCGCTGGCGATGTGCTCCGCAGACCTTACGAAGATGCCGCCCGGCCGGTCGATGACGCTCGCTTCGATGCCCGAGGCGATGAATCCCATGATCTGTTCCTGCAATCGCTGCCGATAGCCGGCGTGATCCTCGTTCCAGATTACCAGGTCCACCGCCAGTCCCTTCAGGCGCCAGTAGGCGTGTGCCTGTACCAGCTGGCGCACGAGATCGATATTGGCGGCATCGCCGATCTGCAGCAGCACGATCGGCAGATCGCCGGAGATGCCGTAACCCCACAGCCCCGACTGCCCGCGGCGATTCGTGCTCAGCAAGGCCGCGTCCGCGCGCAGCGAAGCGTTGGCGTAGATGACGGAACTGGCCAGGCGCGCGTAGAGCTGCGCATCGGCCTCGCTGGCGTTGAGCTGCCGCAGCACCACCTGGCTGTGCGTCCAGGTCAGATCGAAGACGCGGTCGGAGAGGTGCCGGTCCTGGTATTTCTCGATCAGGCTCAAGGCCATGTCGCGCGAGCTGCCGATGCCTGAAACCATGTCGATGGTCACCGTTTGCTCGGGATCGAGGACCAGCGAACAGCGGATGGCGACGATTGGATCGAGCACCGAACCAGCGCTGCCGGAAAGGGCCGCGGGGTCGCTCATCGCCAGGGGCGCAGCAGAACCTCTCCCCCGGCCGATAAAGCGCAGGCGATCGGTCTCGTAGGACATCTCGCCGATACCGGCCCCGTGCGCCGTCATCAGATGGAACATCCAGGGCGCCTGCTCGCCGAGCGAGCGGGGCCGGCGGGTGCACAGGATCGCGCAGCATTCGCGCAGGATCTCGGTCTGCACGAACAGATTGCTGAAGGCCGGATGCAGGACGTCCGCGGCCGGCGGCGCGATCACCACTTCCGCATAACTGGTCACGTCGATTGCCCGGCGTTGTCGCGAGCGGTTGGTGATGCGCACCCTGCGCAACTCGATGTCATCCTCCGGCGAGACGATGATCTCGGTGTGCGTTTCGAATTGGCCGTCGTCCGCGCCATCGCCGGCAGCCACGGAAGCAACGGAATCACGGCGGCGAAATTCGGCCCGCCCCTCGGAAAAGATCGCTTCGTAGTGCTCCGGCCGCTTGTCCGTCGGCTGATACGCGGTTGACCAGAAAGCAGCACTCTGCGCATCGCGAACGTAGCAGACGGTGCCCCAGTGATCGCAACTGGGATCTTCGCGCCAGCGCGTGACGGCGAGATCCTTCCAGCGGCTGTAGCCGCCGCCGGCATGGGTGACCATCACGTGATAGCGGCCGTTGGACAACAACTGCACCTCCGGGACCGCGGTGTCGGGGTTGCCGAACACCCGGATCGGCGTTTCCGCCGCCAGCGACGGCGAGCGCACCGCCGAGAGTTGGGCGGTGTGCGTAAACAGGGCCGTCGTCCGGGGAATGCGCTCCTGGAGCAGCAGCATGATCGCCTGGAACAGCGGCTCCGATTCGAATCGCCGCTGCATCGGACGCTCGAGCACCAGATACGCCAGCGCGAGCAGGCTCATGCCCTGGTGATGGGCCATGTGCGAGCGCACCACGACGTGCGCTTGCCCGCGTCGCTGCCGTGCAGGCGTGTAGTCGATGGCTTCGAAGAAGCCGAACTTGCCGATGAAGCCCTCGGCCGCCAGGCGCTGCAGATTGAGGCACGCCTGCTCGGGCGCCACCATCAGCGCCAGGGCCGAGGCGTAGGGCGCAATGACCAGGTCGTCGGCCAGTCCGCGCTTGAGTCCCAGGCCGGGTACGCCGAAGGCGCGGTACTGGTAGTTGAGATGCACGTCGACGGTGTTATAGCCCGATTCCGACATGCCCCAAGGCACGCCACGCAGCTGCCCATACTCGATCTGCCTGGCCACGGCCGCCTTGCAGGTCTGGTCGAGGAGCGTATTGTCGTAGGTCGGCATCACCAGTAGCGGCATCAGGTACTCGAACATCGAACCGCTCCAGGAGAGCAGAACCGGTTCTCCGTCGCCGCCGGTGAGCAGGCGCCCGAGGGCGAACCAGCTCTCCTGCGGCAGTTGCCCCTGCGCAATGGCCACGAAGTTGCACAACCTCGCTTCCGAGGCCAGCAGATCGTAGTAGCCCGCGTCGACGCGCCGCTCTGCGACGTTGTAGCCAATGCTCAAGAGATGGCGCAGCCTGTCGTACAGGAAGTCATACTCCATGCGTGCGAGTTGCAGGCATTGCAGTGCCAAACGCTCGATCGCGGCCATCCTGTCGCCGGCCCGGTCACTACCGGCCATGGCCAGTTCGCGCAGCGTCGGTATGGCAGCGCCAGCGGCGAGCCCCTCCTGCGCACCCGCAGCCGACGCCAGACCTTGCCGCGGAGCGAGGAAGCAAAGCTCGTCGAGCGCCTCGCGGCATTGACGCGCAAGCGCCTGCGCCCACCCCTCGTCGCGACCTTTTCCTTCCTGCCCGGGCGTCGTGACCTCCCCGCCATGCGGACTTTTCGCCACCTGGGTGGCCAGTTCGGCGGCGCTGGTCGCCAGACGCGCGAGGCATGCATGCGCCGCCGTGAGGCTCTCCGGAGGGGCAGCCGACGCGGATTCCAGTTCGTTCCGAAATGCCTTCGCCTGCTCGACGCCAGCTTCGCCCGCCGCGTCGAGAAAAATCCGCAGCGTGTCGCCCAGGCCTGCGAACAGCTGTGCCGGCAGTATCCTGTCGTCGGCAAGGGCGAGCAGACCGGCGCGCAGGGTGAGCAAGTGGCCGGCAAGGTTGCCGCTGTCCACCGTCGAGATATACAGGGGCAGCAGCGGCTGCAGCGTCTGCGTGTCGTACCAGTTGTAGAAGTGCCCGCGGTGTCGTTCCAGCGCGTCCATCGTGTTCAGGGTGTTCGCCGTGCGCTCGATGACCTGTCCGGCTACGATGTAGCCGAAGTCGTAGGCGGAAAGATTCGCCAGCAGCGCCAGCCCGATGTTGGTCGGCGACGTGCGATGCGCCACCGCGGCAACGCGATACTCCTGAACATTGTCCGGCGGCAGCCAATGGTCGTCCGCGCCGACGAAGTGGTCGAAGAACGCCCAGGTGCGGCGCGACAGCGCGCGCAGAAAGAGCGTCTGCTCGCCGCTCAGGGTCGCCTTGCGCGGCGCCAGCGGACGGCTGACCCACCAGGCAATGAGCGGCGACGCAAACCACAGGAGGAGGATCGGCCCGGCCACCGCCAGCACCGCCGGCCTCGCTGCCGCCAGGTGGATCGCCGTCACGGCAGCCATGGCCGGGGCCAACCACATCGTCCGAAAAGTGGCTGCGAGCGTACCGCGGTCGCGCTCGCCCGCCTCGCGATCCGCCTCCCCGGACGGATTCCATTCGAGCAATCGCGAGCGCGTCGCGAGCATCCGCCAGACCGTGCGGGCGATCGCCTGCAGACTGAAGTACGCCTCGTACGGCAGACAGGCGAGTTCGAACACCAGTTGCATGGAGTGCCGGTAGGCCGAGCGCGTGATGCTTGCCAGGTGCTGCCTCACGAGCGCCTCCTCGGGCTTGCGAAAGACGTCGAGGAGAGCGGCGCACAGGGGCGGAAGCAGCATGATGCCGATCGCCGCCAGGGTCCACAACCAGGCCGGCGCCAGCAGCGTCCATCCCGCCAGAAGGAGCAGCGTCAACGCCGCGGGGACGAGACTTCGCCGCAGGTTGTCGAAGAGCTTCCACTGCGACAGCAGCGAGAGGGGATTCCTCTGCCGCGTGTTGTCTTCCCCGACAGGCGCGCCTGGAACGCGCCGGCGTAGCCATCCCGCCAGTTGCCAGTCGCCACGGATCCAGCGGGTGCGCCGGCTCACATCAGCGCTGTAGCGGGTCGGGTAATCCTCGTAGAGGTGCACATCGCTCAACAGTCCCGCGCGGGCGTAGCACCCTTCGAGAAGATCGTGGCTAAGAACGCGATTTTCCGGGAAGCGCCCGCCAACTGCCTGCTCGAAGGCATCGACGTCGTAGATTCCCTTGCCGATGAACGATCCTTCTCCGAACACGTCCTGGTAGACATCCGAGACCGCGCGCGTATAGGGGTCGATGCCCGGCTCGCCCCCATACAGGCGCGCATAGCGCGAGCGGTTGGTCGCCGGGAGGCCGATCGCCACGCGCGGCTGCAGGATGCCGTAGCCCGCGCTGACGCGCCGTTTCGCGGCATCGTAGCCGGGGCGATTCAGCGGGTGCGCCATGGTGCCGACGAATTTGCGCGCCGCATCGCGCGGCAGTTGCGTATCGGTGTCCAGCGTTATCACGTATTTAACGGACGAGAGGACCGCGCTATCCCCGACGACGAGCGCAAAGCCGTCCCTGGCGCCACCGCGCAGCAGCGCATTCAGGTCGGCGAGCTTGCCGCGCTTGCGCTCGTAACCCATCCACAACCGGTCCTCGGCGTTCCAGCGCCGCGGGCGATGGAAGAGGAAGAAGAGGTCATCCCTGATGCGGCTCCCATCAGCGCCGTACTTCTCGTTCAGCTCGCCGATCCTCTTGCGCGCCAGTTCCAGCAGCGATGCGTCCTCGGGGAGCGATTCCTCGCCAGCGTCGCGGAAATCGGTCAACAGGCCGAAGTGCAGGCGTTCATCGCGATTCGCCAGAAACCTGACTTCCAGCGCCTCGATCAGCTCCTCCACTCCGGACGCGCTGGTAAGCATCGTCGGGACGACGACCAGGGTGCGTGCGTGGGCCGGGATGCCTTCGCTGAAATCCATTCTGGGCAGGGGGTGCGGCGCCACGAGCAGCGTTGCCAGCCAGTTCACCAGCGCTACGCCCAGTTGACTGGCAGCCAGCAGAGAGACGATGCCGATCGGCACCAGCAGCCAGTCAGGCGCCCCGGCGGCAAACGCCTGGGCCAGCAAGCCTGCCGCGACGATCGCCGTGATCAGAGCGATGCCGCCCAGGTACGCGAGCAATGGGAAGCGGCCTGCCGTCGCGCACAAGGCCTCGGCGCCGGTACGGCGGACCTGCGCTGCGCGCTCGAGTTGCGGCAAACCCTTGTCGATCAGGTAGTAGCCGACGTGCCCGGCACGATCGCCAGCGCCGCTGCCAGCATCGCTCGCCACTGCACCCATGCGCGCCAGGTCGACCGCCTTGCGGGCGACCTCGACCTCGGATAGGGCCCCCTGCTTCGCTATCCTCTCGATGGCATGGCGATAGCGATCGCGGGTGGCAAAATCCATCCGGCCATAGGTAGCGCCCGGATCCTCTCGCAGCGTGTTCTCGACGACACTCTGGCTCTCGACGAATGTGCGCCAGTCCGTCGCGCCGAGAACCCGCAGACTGCCGATGCTGTTGCTGATCGAGACCTGATCGGCGGCCTGCTGCTGGTTCTCCGCTTGCACGAGGTGCTCGATGGTCAGACCCGATTCCGACAGCCGCTGCTCGATCCAGGTCAAGGGCAGTGCCAGCGTGGGACCGCGTCCCTGCAAGCGCCGTGCGAGTTCCGCGACGAAGCCGCCGACCATCGGCGGATCCGAGCATGCCATGTCGGCGATCACGAGGATCAGGCTCTTTGGATCGCTGACTGCGGTCTCCGCCATCCGCTCCGCCCAGGTCGCGGCGAGGTTTCGCTCGGCCCAACCGGCTGCGATGCGCACGCCGACGCGACGCAGATTCTCGATGACTGCCAGCCGCAGCATGATCGGGATCGCCCACAACTCGCCCAGCTTCATCGGGCTGATGCCCTGGTAGGACGCCACGAAGCCGCTCAAACTGTCAATATCCACGCGACCATCGCCGTGCGCAATGGTCTCCAGCGCGATGTCGTACACCCGCGGACGACCGGCCGACGGCCCGTGCGCCAGGCGCGGGAGTTCGCGGCTGTAGCCCTCTGGCAGGTGCCGCTTGGCGGTGCGGATCTGCTCTTCGATGAGATAGAAATTATCGAGCAGCCATTCCCCGGCCGGCATCATCCGGCGGCTCTCCGTGGCCGCCGTCGTCAGCAGTTCGCACACGTCGACCAGGGTGCTTTCGTTCTCTGCCAGCCGAGCCAGGAGCCGGTCCGGTGCCTGCCCGGCAATCAGCCTGTGCGCGGCCGCGAGCGCCTCGCCGTGCAGCGCCATTTGATCGGCGCTGTACAACTCGGAGCGCAACGGGGGTTCTGCGTCGGGTAAGGCCCTTGGCCCCCCGTCACGGCGAAGCGGGGCTTTCAGGGACCGAATATAGCGGCTGCGCTTGCTGTCGACGTTCAATTGAAGGGATCCTTTTCTGAAAACGAAATCGCCAGGCAGGGCGGCACGGCGAGGAATGTGTGCCGCCTACTCCCCCAGCAGTTCCGCCACCGGCTCTAGTTGCTCCACATGCTGAGCCACCACTTTAAGGATGACCGTGATCGGGATGCTCAGCAGCATTCCCCAGATGCCCCACAGCCACGCCCAGAAAAGCAGCGAGACGAATACCGCTGCCGTGTTCATCCTAGCGATCCGGCCGGTCATCCAGGTAGTCACGAAGGTTCCGACGAAGGTGGCGACCGCCAGCGAAGCACCTGCGGGCAGCAGCGCCATCGACAGGGTATCGAACTGCATGAAGGCGGCCATGCCGATGGCGGCGGCGGTCACCGCAGGACCGAAGTAGGGAATGACATGCAGCAGGCCTGCGGCGACGGCCCAGGCGCCAGCGTTCTCGAGGCCGATCAGACGCAGTGCGAGCCAGGTAAGCAGCGCCACCAGCACGTTGGTTGCCAGGAGCATGGACATGTAGCGCTGGACCGATGCGTTGATGTCATCGAGGATGCGCACGGTGATCTTCCTGTTCGCAAGCGTCGGACCCGCGAGTCGCACCAGCTTCCTCTTGTAGGTGTCGCCGGACAGCAAGAGAAAGAAAGTCAGGAAGAGCACCATCGCCGCCTGGCCAATCAAACCCACGGCTCCGACCGAGTTGGCCAACAGGAAGTCGCCGAGTTTGAAGCCGGGAGTGTCGATGACGACGCGGGTTGCCGGCCGTCTGGGCGTTGAGTCAATACCTGCCGCCTGGCTGGTCGCCTTTTCGATCTCGCTGGCAGCGGTTTGCACCTTCTGCATGGTACTGGTCTCGCCCTTGTGAACACTGGCGAGACCGGCCGACACCTTGCTCACGCCCCCGGGTACCTGATCGAGGATGGTCTGAAACTGCCCACGCAGCGAGTAGGCGCCCAGGGTGAGCGCACATACGACCCCCGCCATCACCACGGTGCTACCCAGCGCGCGCGGTATTCTGATCTGTTCCAGCCAGACGACCAGAGGATTCAGCGTGTAGGCGAAAAGGAGTCCCAGCAGCAGGGTGATGACAAAGAGCTGTGCCCATTCCAGTGCGAAGACCACGCCTATGGTGGCGAGGACGGCCAGCGACACGGTTTGCGTGCCCGGCCTGATACGAACCGTGGGCGGCACGTCGAACGCCGCCGCGGTCTCGCCGACCGGGGGCTGGGCATCGCGACTCTCGGAGGGTCGCTGGGCAGGGACGCGCAAAGGCATCGCTATTTCGCCGGCTGCTGCGGGTGATTGGCGGCTGACCGCACGCTATTCACGCATCGGCTTGGCTGCGCGAGTTCTTTCGATCGCGGCAGGCGCTTCGCAGCCACCACCGGATTGCAGGCTCCGGCGGTGGCCGCGAATGGTCATCTTGCCATCGCTCACTTGACCCGCATGTCGTTCTTGACGGAGGTGACGCCACCGACGGTGCGTGTCACCGCAACCGCCTTGCTGATCGCCGCCTGCGAACTCACGAAACCGCTCAGTTGAACCGCGCCCTTGAAGGTCTCGACGTTGATCTCGGCGGATTTCAGGCTGGGCTCGTTGAATATGGCGGCCTTGACCTTGGTGGTGATGACGCTGTCGTCCACATACTCGCCGGTCCCCTCCTGCTTCGAGGTTGACGCGCAACCCACGGCAGAGACCAGCGTTACCGCCAGGAACAGTGCGGAAAGATACTTGCCAAGTTGTTTCATGATTGATTCTCCTGATTGAGGTTGAACTGAACTTCCAGATTCCGGCGCTCTATCGATACGCCGCGCATCGACACTGACCTTCGCTCGGACTTTCGGCCTAGCGAAGGCCGCGCGAAACCGCGTGGTACACCAGCAACAGCACGCTTGCGCCGACGACGGCCACCAGCAGGCTGTAAAGATTGAATCCGCTTACACCGGCCATCCCGAAGGTATTGAAGAGCCAGCCGCCGATGACTGCGCCGACAACACCGAGCACGATGTCCATGACGGCACCCTGCCCGGTGCCACTCACCATCTTGCTGGCGATGAACCCGGCGATGAGCCCAAGTACGATCCATGCGACTAAGGACATGATTGCCTCCTGTATCTGCAGCTTTCGGGCCTCGGCATTTGCAGGATCACGCGGCAGGGCCCAACCATCGCTGCCACATCGCCCCACCCGCTCGCGCGCTTATCAGCCGTGCGACCGCATGACGCCCGCCGTGAAGGCGTTTCCCCAACCGACACGCGAACCTGCTGCTGCGCGGCTCAACCACTGGGTCGAATGCTCAGAAGCAGCGTATTCAAAATGCACAAATTGGTCTGTACGGTGGCGCACATTAGTCAGTGCGGGAGGCCATCCCTGCGCGCGGCGGGGTGATGTCACGCCCGGCCGCCTTCCGCTGTACAGTCGACGGCAGCTGCCTCGTGCCGCCTTTTCGCTTCTCTGCGCGGCGCGTCGACGATAAGCGGGGCGAAGCCCGCAGGAGGCGTCGCAGCGCCCCTGAGCGGAGGCGGCGGCATGACACCGATGAAGCGTCTATAGCTGGTCATGATGTGGGTCCTTTACGAAAGCCCCCGCCTCGGCGATCCTGACGCAGTGCGCGGCGCCGAGCTGCGCATTGCTGCAATCGGATCAGGAGGCGTTCGGCAGTGGGTAATCCGACAATTGGTAGTCCTTGTTGCGCTTTTCGAAGCGTCTGATCTGCGCGTCGGCTTTTTCCTGGGTGATGCCGTAGATCTCCTGGATCTTGTCCGAGAGCTCGGCCCGCTTGCCGGCAATCACAGGTTGGTAGTCCCTGTTGCGTTTTTCGAAGCGTTTGATCTGCGTATCGGCCTTGTCCCTGGTGAAGCCGTAGACCTCCTGAATCCTGCCCGAGAGTTCGGCCCGCTTGCCGGCAATCACCGTCAGTTGCTCGTCGGTGAGCTTGCCCCACTGCGCTTTTACCTTGCCCTTGAACTGCTTCCAGTTCCCTGCGACGATATCCCAGTTCATTTCAAGCTCCTTGTGTTCGTAACCCCAACGGCGGAATTGCCAATCGGACATCCTTTGTTGCCGCCGGTTTTTCGCCACCAACGCTCCGCACATGGCGACAGACGGAGGAAGTGGAGGAGTCGATGCACCGACCACGTTCACCAGTGGACGGATTACCAGGAAACGCCAGATGTGACTGCAGCTTGGGCGCATGACCCGGCGCAGTCTGTACGCTAGCGTACGCAGAGCCGCACTCGCGCACCGTCGACGAGGGCCGTGATGGGCTGGCCGCGGCTATCGGGAACCCGGCTCGGCCCGCGCAGCAGAAGCTGCCTTCGCTCCCGGTTTCGGTTCGGGCGCCCTGGATTCGGAGTTTTGGCTTCCATGACCGGAACCCCTTGCCGTTGTCGCGGCCGCTACGCCTCGTCCAGCCATTTTCCCGCCTCGACTGCCTTAGCGTGATCGAAGTAACGGACCTGTGCCTTTGTAAACGGCTTGCAGAAGGTCGCCATGCCGTGCTGCCACCCCTTATCCCCCATCATCGCGAGCCGGTCGATGTCGGCGAAGTGGTGGATGGCGAACTTGCTGTCCGCCCACGCCGCACTGAGCTCCCAGCCGTGGACGTCGGTCATGTCAAACAACACGCGCAGCTTTCCGTGCTGCTGGACGAGTCGCTCGAACGCGGGCACAAACTCCGCGTAATCGTCCTGGATCAGCTTGCCGGTGACGCGAATGGTGAGCAGCTTGCCGTTGTCGTCTTCACTGAGTTGTATGGTCATTGGGAACTCCTTTCGTCAGGTTTCCGCGTTGCGTGCCACTGCTCTTCGATCTGATATCCACGGCACCAGCAAGTCCCGGAGCAGGCTTGACGGCAGCCCTGGACCTGCCGGCCATCCGGATCACCCAGCCCACTGTCAGGCCTTGGACAAGGATCGAGAACACGACCACGAAGTAGGTGAGGGTCAGTATCAGACTGCGCGAGTCGTTGGCCGGTAGAGACAGCGCCATGGCCACCGAGATGCCGCCACGCAAACCACCCCAGGTAAGGACCGCAATCGCTCCTTTCGCCTGCGCTGTCACGCCTCTGAGTGGTCCGATGATTGCCGCGACGCTCAGCCAGCGCGCCGAGAGCACTATCACTATGGAGAGGGCGCCGGCCACCAACCATCCGCGTTCGATCGGCAGCACGAGAAGTTCCAGGCCGATCAGGAGAAAGAGAACGACGTTGAGGATCTCGTCGACAAGCTCCCAGAAGGTGTCGACGTGTTCGCGCGTCTTCTCGGACATGGCGAATGCCCTGCCCCGGTTGCCCACAAACAGACCGGCGACCACAACTGCAATTGGCGCGGACAGATGCAGGGCGTCGGCCAGGGCGTAGAGCCCCATGGCCAGGGCGAGCGTGAGCAGGACCTCCACCTGGTAATTGTCGACCCGCTTGAGCATCTGGTAGGTCACGATTCCGGCCCCCATTGCCAACACCACAGCTCCGCCCACTTCCTTGAGCAGTAGCATGCCGACCGTGCCGATATCGAACGACAGGGGTGCGGCGGCGCCATGTGTGCCATCCAGGCCAGCCAGCTGCAGGAGAACCATAAAGATGACCACACCAAGCCCGTCGTTGAACAAGGACTCGCCCGCCATCTGGACCTCGAGTTGACGGGGTGCGCCAGCGGACTTCATCAGGCCCAGCACGGCGATGGGATCCGTCGGCGAGATCAGGGCACCGAACAACAGGGCATGCAGCAACGGAATTGGCAGATCCAGCCAGCCAAGGACCGCCCACGCCGCTCCGCCGACAATGAAGGTAGACGAGAGCGTCCCGACGATGGCGAGCAAAGAAATGGCTGGCCATTCGCGGCTGAGCTCATCGAGCTTCACATGTATCGAGCCGGCGAACAGCAGGAACGCCAGCATGCCGTGCAGCACCACCTGGTCGAAGTCGATGTGCGCGACCTGGGTGGCCGCCTGCTCCCGTAACCCGCTGGCGTAAGGACCGGCAAGGATCAACGCCAGCGACGCGACCAGAGCGACCAGCATGACACCGATTGTCGTCGGCAGCCTGATATAGCGGTAGTTGATGTAGCTCGATACGGCGGCGAGCGCGATCAGCGTGCTGACCATGGAAAAGAAGTTCATTCAGCTCTTTGGCAAGGGCAGGAGCAGAGCGATCAATGGAGCCAACAGCGTCGCCCACAGCACGGTGGCGATGCGCGTGCCTTTCACGGCGCGGTGGTCGAGCACCTCATGCTCCCCGAGAAGCTCGCTCACTTGGCCGCCGCCCTTCTCGTGCAACAGCATTTCGATCAGGCGCAGTGCCATGACTTCATCATTCTTGCCACTGCCAGTCACGGATCTCGGGCATGTCCTGGCCGTGCTTGTCGATGTACTGCTTGTGCTCGATCAGCTTGTCCTTGAGCCGCTGCTTGACGTAGAGACCCTTGTCCCCGGTCTGCGGCAGGCGGTCGATGGAGGCCATCACGAGGTGGTAGCGGTCCAGATCGTTGAGCACGGTCATGTCGAAAGGCGTCGTGATCGTGCCCTCTTCCTTGTAGCCGCGGACGTGGATGTTGTGGTGGTTGGTGCGGCGGTAGGTCAGCCGGTGGATCAGCGACGGGTAGGCATGGAAAGCGAAGATGACCGGTTTGTCGCTGGTGAAGATCTCGTCGAAATCCTTGTCGCCCAGACCGTGCGGGTGTTCGGTCGGCGGCTGCAGCTTCATCAGGTCGACGACGTTGACCACCCTGATCTTCAGGTCCGGCAGATGCTCGCGCATGATGGAGACAGCGGCGAGCGTCTCCAGCGTGGGCACGTCGCCGCAGCAGGCCATGACCACGTCGGGCGCGACTCCCTGATCGTTGCTGGCCCATTGCCAGATGCCGATGCCTTCGGCGCAGTGCTTGACCGCCGCGTCGATGCTCAGCCACTGTGGCGCCGGGTGCTTGCCCGCGACCACGACGTTGACGTAGTGGCGGCTCCTCAGGCAGTGGTCCATCACCGACAACAGGCAATTGGCATCCGGCGGCAGATAAACGCGCACGACATCCGCCTTCTTGTTGACGACGTGGTCTATGAACCCGGGATCCTGATGAGTGAAGCCGTTGTGATCCTGGCGCCAGACATGGGATGCCAGCAGGTAGTTCAACGAGGCAATTTTCCGCCGCCACGGTAGCTGCGCGGTGACCTTGAGCCACTTGGCGTGCTGGTTGAACATCGAATCGATGATGTGGATGAATGCTTCGTAGCAGTTGAAGAGCCCGTGACGCCCGGTGAGAAGGTAGCCTTCGAGCCAGCCCTCGCACTGGTGTTCGCTGAGCATCGAATCGAGCACACGGCCGCTGGCCGCGAGAAATTCGTCGTTCGGCACGGTTGCCGCGTCCCATTGACGATTGGTCACTTCAAACAAGGCCCCCAGGCCATTCGACAGCGTCTCGTCGGGGCCGAAGACGCGGAAATTGCGCTGCTCCTCGTTCAGCTTTGTCACGTCGCGCAGGAAAGGCCCGAGCACGCGCGTGTCGCCAACGCCGTGCACCCCTGGTGCGGGCACTTCAGCCGCGTAGTCGCGGAAATCCGGCATCCGCAGATCGCGCAGCAGCATGCCGCCATTGGCGTGAGGATTCGCACCCATGCGACGCGTGCCGCTGGGCGCGAGTTCCGCCAACTCAGCCACCAGACGGCCATCGGCATCGAACAGTTCCTCCGGCCGGTAGCTCTTGAGCCAGTCTTCCAACAGTTTGAGGTGTTCGGGATGGGTGGCCGGAGCGGCGAGCGGCACCTGGTGCGCACGGAACGTGCCTTCGATCTGCAGCCCGTCGACCACCTTCGGCCCGGTCCAGCCTTTGGGCGACACGAGGACGATCATCGGCCAGCGCGGGCGCGTGGAAAATCCACGGGTGCGTGCGTCCTGCTGGACCGTCGTGATCTGTTCCACCGCCGTGTCCAGCGCTGCCGCCATCGCCTCATGCATCAACGCCGGCTCGTGCCCCTCGACGAAGCAGGGCGTCCAGCCATAGCCGCGCAGCAGCTGTTCCAGTTCATCGCGGCTGATGCGCGCGAGCAGGGTCGGATTCGCAATCTTGTAGCCGTTGAGATGCAGGATCGGCAGCACCGCGCCGTCGGTGACCGGATCGAGAAACTTGTTGGAATGCCAGGCCGTGGCCAGGGGTCCGGTTTCCGCCTCGCCGTCGCCGACAACGCAGGCGACGATGAGATCGGGATTGTCGAACACCGCGCCGAACGCGTGGCTGAGGGAATAGCCCAGCTCGCCACCCTCGTGGATCGAGCCCGGGCACTCGGGCGACGCGTGGCTGGGAATGCCACCGGGAAACGAAAACTGCAGGAAGAGCTTCTGCAGCCCGGCCTCGTCCCGGGTGATGTCGGGATAGACCTCGCTGTACGTGCCTTCGAGATAGGTATTGGCCACGACCGCCGGACCACCGTGTCCGGGGCCGGAGACGTAGATCATGTCGAGGTCGCATTTCTTGATGACCCGGTTCAGATGCACGTAAATGAAATTCTGCCCGGGGGTCGTGCCCCAGTGCCCCAGCAGCATGTGCTTTACATCGGTGAGCGCCAGCGGCCGCTTGAGCAGCGGGTTGTCGAAAAGGTAGATCTGGCCGACCGACAGATAGTTGGCGGCGCGCCAGTAGGCATCCATCTGCTGCAATAATGTTTGTCATGCCGCGCGCGGCATGAACCTCATTATGCCGACTGCCGGATTATGCCGCGCAGGTGGGTTAAGGCGCGCTTGCAGCAAGGTTCGTTGGGTTGCTGACACGGCATAATCCGTGAGATCTCCTGAGGCTGGCAATGATGCCAGACAAGGAGAGATCACATGACGACAGATGGATTGGAAGGCGGCATGCCACTGGGGCTGCCTGCTTCCCACATTGAAGCTTTTCTGGAAGACCTTCGCGGCGCGGGCTACGCGGAACGGACGATTCGCAAGAAGCGATCGGTAGTGACAGCCTTCACCCGGTGGACAAAGCGCGAGCGCATCGCCCTGGATCGTCTTGGTGACAGCGACATGGCCGCATTCGTGAAACGCTCGTCGGAAACACCGGCGGAGCGCGTTCAGTTTGAAATGGCTGCTTTGCGGCCTCTGCTTGAGTACCTGCGTGCCAAGAGCGTGGTGGTTTTGCCCCTGACACCGATCGACGCATCACCGGCTGACGAACTCAATAAGCGGTACCTGGACTACTTGCGCCACGATCGCGGACTGGCGGAGAACTCGCTTCGCGTGTACGGCCCTCTGGTTCGTGATTTCCTTGCCAGCCAGATGGCCGGAGGTAGCGGTTTATCTCCCGGCTCGTTCGACGCGCTGACGATCCGGCGCTATCTCCTGGCGCGTAGCGTCGATCGCTCAGCCGAGTATTCTCGGCTGCTGGCGACGGCGCTGCGATCACTTTGCCACTTCCTCTTCCTTCGTGGCGATACGCTCGTTGACCTTGCCGTTTCGGTTCCGCCGGTGCGCACATGGCGCCAGTCTTCATTGCCCGCGTTGCTCTCCCCCGAAGAAGTCGAGCGTGTTCTCGACTCTACCGATCGTTCGACATCGCGTGGGTGCCGTGACTACGCGATCCTGCTCTTGCTCGCTCGACTGGGTTTGCGAGCGGGAGAGATCGCCTCGCTGGAACTCGGCGATCTCCTTTGGCGATCAGGGGAGATCGTCGTTCACGGCAAGGGCCGGATGGTAGAACATTTGCCGCTGCTGTCCGATGTTGGCGAGGCGCTGGCTGGCTACCTCCGCGAAGCCCGCGCCAGCGCATCGCGCCGCGTCTTTGTGCGCCTGCTGGCGCCACGTGTCGGGCTGGCGGGCCCGGCGGCGATCGACCATATCGTACGCCTGGCCTTCAGGCGTGCCGGGGTATGCCCGGCGAGCCGTGGCGCTGCGCACCTGTTCCGGCACAGCCTGGCCACCCGAATGATTCGCCACGGCGCGTCCATGGCGGAGATCGGCGAGGTCCTGCGGCATCGCTCGCCAAACAGTACCGCGATCTATGCGAAAGTGTCTTTCGAGGCGCTACGGGGTGTCGCCAGACCCTGGCCGGTAACGGGAGGTACGCGATGAGCGCCCTTCGCGAAGCCCTCATCCAGTATGTGGCCGTGCGCCGCGCCCTCGGTACGAAGTTTCGAGAACCGGCGGTGACACTCGACCATTTTGTCGATTTCCTCGAACGCGAGGCCGCTGAGTTCATCACCACCGAGCTTGCCCTGCGCTGGGCGATCGAACCGGAACAGGTTCAACGTGCCACCTGGGCACGGCGTCTTGGCCTGGCGAGAGGATTCGCTGGCTGGCTCAGCGCCGTCGATTCGCGAACCGAGGTTCCGCCACGGCGCATTCTCGACGCGCGTCGGCGTCGCACAGCGCCGCACATTTATACCGACCAGCAAATCGAACGGCTCATCGCCGAGGCCTCTCAATTGCCTTCGCCCACAGGATTGCGGGCACTGACTTATTCGACGCTCATTGGGCTTCTCGCCGCGACCGGCCTGCGGCCCGGTGAGGCGCTCGCACTCGACCGCTCTGACGTCGATCTCGCCAATGGGATCCTTTCGATCCGACAGACGAAGTTCGGAAAGTCCCGCTTTGTTCCAGTTGAGGACTCGACGCGCGGGGCCCTTGAGCATTATGCACAACGACGGGACGAGCTCTGTTCACACCGACGTAGCGAGGCATTTCTCGTGAGCGAGAAGGGTATTCGCCTAGCCGGTTTTGCGGCCCGTCGTACCTTTGCCAAGATATCTTGCGCGCTCGGCCTTCGCCCGCAGGCCGAGCGTCGGCGTATCGGTCGTGGGCCGCGGCTGCAGGATTTCAGGCACAGCTTTGCCACGGGAAGGCTGGTCGAATGGTATCGGGCGGGGCTGGACATCAAGCAAGAGTTGCCCAAGCTCGCCACCTACCTTGGTCACGTCGATGTCGGCCTTACCTATTGGTATATCGAGGCCGTCCCGGAACTTCTCCAACTGGCCAGCGACTACCCTTGCGTGCAGCTTCCCGGGGGCGAGCCATGAACGCTGCCGGCACGGCCAGCCTCCTGCAACGGTTCTTCACTGACCGCTTGCGCGAGCAGCAAGGGGTCAGCGCACACACGGTGGCGAGTTACCGCGACACCTTCCGCCTGCTGCTGCGTTTCGCCTCGCAGCAGCTCAAGCGGGGGCCTTGCGAATTGCGCATGGAAGACCTCGACGCTCCTTTCCTGGAGACGTTCCTTCGCCACCTCGAACGGGAGCGCGCCAACTCTGCACGCACGCGCAACGCCCGTTTGTCCGCACTGCATGCCTTCTTTCGCTTCGTCGCGATCAATGAACCTGCGCTTTCCCTCCAGTGCCAGCGCATTCTTGCGATCCCCGTGAAACGCTATGAGCGTGCTTCGGTGGCGTTTCTCACCGAGGAAGAGGTCGCGGCTCTCCTGGCCGCGCCTGACCCAGGCACATGGATCGGCGCACGGGACCGGGCGTTGCTGCTCATCGCCGTTCAGACCGGTTTGCGCAATAGCGAGCTCACGTCGCTTCGCCGCCGGGACGTTGAACTCGGCACCGGCGCGCACGTTCGTTGCCTCGGCAAAGGCCGGAAGATGCGCTGTACGCCGCTACGACCAGACGTCGCTGCGATCCTCAACGAATGGTTATCGCGTCAGCACGCAGAACCCGATGATCCGCTCTTCCCCAGTTTGCGCGGCGGCCGTTTGAGCGCCGACGCCTTGCAGCAACTCGTATCGCGGCATGCGGCTACCGCGCGTCAGGCCTGCCCCTCGCTGGCGACGAAGTCCGTGACACCGCACACGCTACGTCACTCGGCAGCCATGGACATGCTCCGGCGCGGCGTAGACACAAGCGTGATCGCCCTCTGGCTCGGCCACGAATCACCGGAGACCACCCAGATTTACTTGCATGCCGACATGCAGCTCAAGCAACGCGCTCTCGCATCTGCCACCGCCAGTGGCCTTGCGCCGGCGCGCTACCAACCCGCCGACCCCTTGCTCGCCTTCCTCGAGAGCCTGTGATTATGCCGACAACTTCGGCGACCGACATCCGCGCCCCGCCGCAAGGGCGTCAGTGAGCAACCCGCACGCGGCATAATCCGGCAGTCGGCATAATTCCGGAGAAAGAGTTCTTGTCGTCATGCTTCAATTCTCCCTTCTCTTCAGGCTGAGAAAATGGATCATCATTACTAATTCTGCATTTCCGGCGTCACAGTACGTCGCCTGTTTCACTGGGCAGGTGACGCCGTGTGCGCGATTCTGGCGATTTCCTTGGCGATTTCCTCCGGCGAAAGCACAAAATCGATGCAACCGCTGGCGATGGCGCTTCGCGGCATATCGGGCTGCGCGGCTGTGTCGAGCTTCTGTGCGATGGTAATGCCGCCCACTTCCTTGATCCCGCACAGCGCGGCCGCGCCGTCGCCGTCAAAGCCGGAGACGATGACCGCGATCAGTTTGCCGTCCCAGTGCTCGGTAAGGGATCGCAGAAAAACCGTGATCACGTCCGGCCATCCGCGCGGCTTGGAGATCGGTTTCAGTCGGAACTCTCCGTCGAGAACATGCAAGTCGCGCTGCATCGGGATGATGAATACGTGGTTGGGCTGGATATCCAATCTTTCCGTAATCAGCGCAACCGGCATTGCGGTGAAGCGCGGCAGAATCTCGTGCAGGCGGGTCGGCACGGTTCTCAGGTGATTGACGATGACGATGGCGACACCCATATCGGCCGGCAGATGCTGCAGTAAACGCGTATAAGCGTCGAGCCCGCCGGCCGAACCGCCCACACATACGACGGGGAAGTTTTTGGCGGAAATCTTGGCGTTCATTCGCTGGCGCAGTTCCGGCGTGAGCTTTTCGGCGTTCATGTCCTGGGTTCCGCGAGTTGATCCGAGACTGCGGACGCGAGCGGCAAGCCCGGCTATCCTGAGCGCCCCGGCGCTGCGGATGATCGCAGCATCATGCAATCCATCTTCCTGCCAGCAGCAGCGGTTCCTCTCTCATACAGCGCGAACCGGCGTTCGCTAGTCACCTTGTTTTCCATTGGTTGCCCGATGGCTTGAGGGTGGTCAGCCCGAGGCTTTCCCGATCCTGCATAGCAACGCGATACCAGAGAAACTCGTGCGCCGGATAGCCGATTTTCAGCAGGTCCTTGATGGTGGTCGGAGACTGTCCGCACCAGGAGCCCGGAGTGATAGGGCGTTGTTCACGCCGTAAGGCTCGTGCACACCTTTTGCAGCAGTGCCCGTACTTCCCTGGCGATGTCAGTCACTTCCCGTTTGTCGACCACCTTCAACACCGCCTCGGGATCCATGAATGCAACCGTTACGCTTGCATCGGCTTCCTCGCGCACCACCACATTGCACGGTAGCAGCAGGCCAATGTCGGGTTCGGCCTCGATCGCGCGGTGGGCCAGCGGCGGATTGCAGGCGCCGAGGATGCGATAGGGCCGTTGCTCGACGTTGAGCTTGGCTTTCAGCGTCGCCTTGATATCAATATCGCTGAGCACACCGAAGCCTTCGTTCTTCAGAGCCGCGGTGACTTTTACGACCGCCGCGTCGAACGGCATATCTAGATGGGTGCTGAATCCGTACATGATTCGATTCCTTTCAAGTCAGGTGTCGGCGCCGGGGTGAAACCGGCGTCCACAAGCCGACATAAATCTGGTGCGAGCAAGGCCGGAGCTGTGGTCTGGAACGTTGGTTAGAGAGCGCCAAGAGAGGGCCGCCCGGCCCGTGGGCAAAGGCGGTCGGTGCAGGGGCTGGCCGAGGACGGTTTCTGAATCAGGCGTCGTGCTGCTCGCGCATCCGGTAGGACGATCCTTCGATGACCAGTGTCTCGGCATGATGCAGCAGGCGGTCGAGCAAGGCGGCAGTGAGGGTGCTGTCGTTGTTGAAGATCTCCGGCCATTGTTTGTACGCTTTATTCGACGTGATGATTGTTGAACCGCGCTCATAGCGCTGACTGATCACCTGGAAGAGGCCATCGGCGCCAAACTTGTCAATCGGCAGATAGCCCAATTCGTCGACGCAGAGGATGGCGGGTTTGGGGTTTGAGGTGCAGTGGAACGGAAAACCGGGTTAGGTGTTTGTCATCGCCAGACTAGCCATGGCTACAGCCGTACGCTTCCCCCACTTTGGCCAAAAGGTATGTGTGGCCCCAGATCCGGGCAAGCGCGCTGCCTATTCGTCGTCTGAGGGGTTGCGCAAGGGTCGCAATTCGCCTGTGTTCACAGCAAGCAAACCTGATTGGTGAGCTACTGTCGCGGCCAAGCTGAAACTGGTCGCCGTCAGCCGGCGCGAAGCTGGATGTTCTTGGGGTGGATGTTCTTCGAGCGCTTGATATAGAGCTGGTTTTTCTTCGCTGTTTGGGTCTTCTTTGGTTTTATTTCCAGATCGTGTAGTAGCCCGTCCTGTGATGAGGCAGGAGGGGACGCGAGATGGACAGAGAGAAGCAGGACCCCTGCGTGAATTGCGGTCAGGCGTTTGTGCCGGACAGGCGTAACGCGCGGCATCAGCGTTATTGCGGGTCCGCGGCGTGCAAGGCAGCGAGCAAGCGGGCCAGCCAGGCGAAATGGCTCGCCAAGAACCTCGACTATCACCGCGGACCGGAAGCCGTGGCGCGGGTCCAGGCCTGGCGACAGGAGCACCCTGGATACAGCCGCGGCAAGCGTGCGCCGCTTGCCGAGTCCGCGATACAAGAAACCTTAATGTTCGAGCCTGACGCCTCGGCGCCCCTGCCAGCAGAGGCCGTGCGCCCAGCGAAGAAATCTTGTAACGCTCCCACGATCGAACTGGCGCCACCGTTACAAGATTTCTTGAACGCCCAACCTACTGTTCTGATTGGCTTAATCGCCCATATCTGGGGCAGTACGTTACAAGATGACATCGCCTCGGCCCTGACCCGGCTGCTACAACTGGGACAGGACATTCGAGGAGGCCCGCATGAACAGTCCGACCAAGCGGCTATTGAATCCGCAACGTCAGCGGCAGGTGCCCGCGCATTTCAGCTGGCTCGATCATCGGCTGGTGCGGGAACACTACATCGAGAAGGCTGACGTCTGCGCCTGGGCGCTGTACCTGTTTCTGGTCACTGTCGCCGACGCCTGCGGTCTTTCCTACTACAGCGAGGCCAGCCTCTGCCGACGACTGCAGATGGACGCCGTTCGCCTGGCCCGCGCCCGCCGGGACTTGATCGCCCTCGACCTGATCGCCTACGACGCACCGTTGTACCAGGTCCTGAGCGTGCCCGAGTGTGTGCCGGTCGGCACGCGTCTGGCGCGGCTGCGCGCTGTTCTGGAGAGCCGGCCATGATCGACTATGCCACGTGGTGCGCCATTCGCGAGGGGGTGGCCAGTCATCTGACGGCCCCCCAACTTGCCGCTAGCCTGGACCTGGACGTCAAGACCGTCCGCCACTGGATCGACCGCCCGTACGCCCCGCGGGCGCGCGTGCCGCGGGCCAGCAAGCTCGATCCCTACAAGGGGCGCATCGTCGGCTGGCTCGATGCGCATCCGCTCACCGCCCAGCAGGTGTTTCAACGCCTGCGGGATGCTGGCTACGAGGGCGGCATCAGCATCGTCAAGGACTACGTCCACAAGATCCGCCCACCCCGGCGCGAAGCCTTCCTGACCCTGGCCTTCGCCCCCGGGGAAGTCGCCCAGGTCGACTGGGGGGAATACGGCACCATCGCCGTGGGCAACACCCGCCGCCGCCTTTCGTTCTTCGTCATGGTGCTGGCCTGGAGCCGGAAGCTGTACGTCGAGTTTGCGCTCTCGCAAACGATGGAGCACTTCCTGGCGGCACACATCAACGCCTTTGCTGCCCTGGGGGTGCCGCGCAAGGTCATGGTCGATAATCTGCGCAGTGCGGTCTTGCGCCATGTGCGTGGCGAGCCGGTGCAGTTCAATCCCCGCTATCTCGACTTCGCCCGCCATTACGGCTTCGAAATCGTCGCCTGTGCGCCGAGAAAAGGGAATGAGAAGGGACGCGCGGAAAGGGGCGTCGCTTATGTCAAAACCAATTTCCTGGCCGGCCTGGAGCTGCCAAACTTCAGCGCGCTCAATCCGGCCGTCAGGCTGTGGCTGGAGACGGTTGCCAACGTCCGCCTGCATCGCGAAACACAACGCCGGCCGGAAGACCTCTGGGTCGAGGAACGCGCTCATCTGCAGCCGGTCAATCCCCGGCTGTTCGATGTCGGCCGCGTCCTGACCGTTCGTGCCAACCGACAGTTCCGGGTCACGCTCGAGAGCAATCGCTATTCCGTCCCCGCCCGCCTGGCGGGCCGACCGGTGACGATGAAGGTCTATCCGGATCGCGTCTGTGTCTATCACGACGGCGAATTGGTCGCCCGCCATGGGCGTTCCTTCGAACGCCATCAGGACATCGAGGACCCCGATCACCCGAAGACCTTGATCGCTCAACGTCGGCATGCCCGCGATGCGTTGGTACTCAAGCGCTTCCTGGGTTTGACGCCACTGGCAGAGAAATATCACGCCGGCTTGCTCGATCGCCGGGGGAATGCGATAGCGCATGTGCGCAAGATCGTGGCACTGGCCGAGATCCACGGTGACGACGCGGTCGTGCGGGCGATGACCGATGCCCTGACCTTTGAGGCCTTCAGCAGCGAATACATCGCCCATCTGATTGACGCACGTCGCCGCCAGTTGCCCGAGCCGAGCCCGCTACACCTTATCCGCCGGCAGGATCTGCTGGAGCTTGAACTGCCACCACCGGACTTGTCCGCTTATTCTGGCATCCGCACGGGAAACAATCCGCAAGACGAGGTAGGAGGTGATCATGACCATGTCTGAGGCGCTTCTCGCGAAGCATCTGGGTCGTTTGCAGCTGCCGTATTTCGTTCAGCACGCGCCGGGCTTGATGGCTCAGGCGGCCCGTGAGTCGTGGTCTCATGGCCGCTTTCTCGAAGACCTGGTGGCCGGCGAGGTCGCTCGCCGCGATGAGGCGCTGATTGCCCGCCGCATTAAGGCCGCGCGCTTGCCCGGCATCAAGACGCTGGACGGCTTCGACTGGTCGTGGCCGAAGAAGATCAATCGGCCGCAAATCCAGCATCTGTTCCGCCTCGATTTCGTGCCGCCGCATGGCAACGTGATTCTGCTCGGCGCGGTCGGCGTCGGCAAGACTCATCTGGCCATAGCCCTCGCTCATGCGGCCTGCCTGCAGGGCCTGACGACGCTGTTCACCACCGCCGTCGACATCGTCAATGCGCTGGCCGCCGCCCAGGCCACCGGCGGGGTCAAACGCGAGATGACCAGGCTGCTCAAACCCGCCATCCTCTGCGTCGACGAATTGGGCTATCTGCCGATTGACAAGTTTGGCGCCGATGGCCTCTTCCAGGTGATCAGTCAGCGCTATGAGCGCGGTTCGACAATCATCACGTCGAATAAAGCGTACAAACAATGGCCGGAGATCTTCAACAACGACAGCACCCTCACTGCCGCCTTGCTCGACCGCCTGCTGCATCATGCCGAGACACTGGTCATCGAAGGATCGTCCTACCGGATGCGCGAGCAGCACGACGCCTGATTCAGAAACCGTCCTCGGCCAGCCCCTGCACCGACCGCCTTTGCCCACGGGCCGGGCGGCCCTCTCTTGGCGCTCTCTAACCAACGTTCCAGACCACAGCTCCGGCCTTGCTCGCACCAGATTTATGTCGGCTTGTGGACGCCGGTTTCACCCCGGCGCCGACAAGCTACGCCCAGTTGTCCAGGATTAGCGGTGCAGCGATCCGCTCGTAATGGCGGTTATTGTTGGTGACTAACACCGCACCGGCTGACAACGAGTGTGCGGCGATCATCATATCCAGTTCGCCGATCGGTTGCCCCGTGCTGACGAGTTGGTGGCGGATTTCGGCGTACCAGTCAGCGGCATCGGCGTCCCACGGCAGGATGCGGACGATCTTGAAGAACTGGCGCACCGCCAGATGCAAACGATGATCGCCCGCCAATCGCTTCAGGCCATATTGCAATTCCGCCCGCGTCATCACCGAGATGCAAACCATCGACGGCATGAGGGCCGCCAGCTTGGTTTCTATCGCGCGCGATTTTCCCTTGATCAGGTAGCTTGCCGTGTCGGTGTCCAGCATATGCAGCATCGCTAGCGGCTCACCGTGTTGTTCGTAGAGAGATCGTCGTCGAAGATGCCTCGTTCTTGCGGCAACACATTCAGCGGGCGCTCGGCCATGAAATCTGCAGGAACGTCGACTTCATGCAGCAACTCGAAAAATTCGTTCCAGGTTTTGGCCCCCGGACGGTTGGACAGCACGACATCGCCGGTTGCATCGTCGCGCGTGACATAGACCTCGTCCCCTTCAAAGCGGAAGTCCGAGGGGAGACGCACCGCCTGACTGGCGCCGTTCTTGAACAGCTTGGCAATACGTGTCTCGATCATCATGGCTCTCCCTGGCGCGCCGCAAAGTATATGCGCAAGTATATACAATCTACCGAAGCAGGCCGACTTTTCCTCGTTTCTAGCCAATTGGGATGGTCAAATAGACGATGGCCAACTTACATTGCCTTTCACATTATTGGCTGCTTGATCTATAGTGGGCCAAGTTCCGTATACCCATCTTGGCCAGGCTCCATGAAAGTCGCCCGCATCTATCTCCGCGTCAGCACCGATGAACAGGACCTCACCCGTCAGGCCGAGATCGAGCACAGCACCCGGGCGGCCGATTACTACGTCGCCGGCGTCTACCGTGAGAAAGCATCCGGTGCCCGCGCTGACCGACCTGAACTGCTGCGGATGATCGCCGATCTGCAACCGGGCGAAGTGGTGGTCGCCGAGAAGATCGACCGCATCAGCCGACTCCCATTGGCCGAGGCCGAGCAACTGGTCGGCTCGATCCGGGCCAAAGGGGCGAGGCTGGCCGTACCGGGTTTGGTCGATCTCTCCGACTTGGCGGCTGACGCCGACGGCGTTGCCAAGATTGTGCTGGAGTCGGTGCAGGAACTTCTGCTCAAGCTGGCCCTGCAAATGGCTCGCGACGATTACGAGACACGCCGCGAGCGGCAGCGCCAAGGCGTGCAACTGGCCAAGGCATCCGGCAAATACACCGGTCGGAAGCCGGATGCCACCACACACCAGCGCATTGTTGCCCTGCGCCAGGCGGGCTATACGATCCAGAAAACCGCCAAGCTGGCCGGGTGTAGCGAAAGCCAGGTCAAACGAATTTGGGCCATGCACCAAGGCAAGCCGTAAGGGTGTAGCCGCCGTTCTACGGAAGCACGCATGCCGGTCAGCTTTCTGTCCAACGAACAACGCGAGAACTATGGTCACTATACAGGGACGCCGTCACCCCACGACCTCGCCCGCTACTTCCACCTCGACGATGCCGACCACGCGCTGATCGCGCAGAAGCGCGGCAAGCACAACCGGCTCGGTTTCGCCGTGCAGCTCGGTACGGTGCGTTATCTCGGCACGTTCCTTGAAGACCCACTGGCTGTGCCGGTGTCGGTGCTGCAGTCGCTGGCCAGGCAATTGCGCATCGAGGTGGGGAGCCGTGTGTTGGCCTACCGTGTGGGCGAGCAACGTTGGCAGCATAGGACGGAAATCCGCCGCTTCTATGGCTATGTCGAGATCACCGAGCGCCAGGTCGGCTTTCGCCTGACCCGCTGGCTATACGCGCTGTGCTGGACCGGCACCGATCGCCCAAGTGTCCTGTTCGAGCGAGCCGTCACTTGGCTGGTGACGCACAAGGTGCTGCTGCCCGGCTGCAGCACCCTCGAACGCTATATCGCCCGCCTGCGCAGTCGGGTCGAGGAGCGGCTGTGGCGCTCGCTTGGCCGGGGTATTAGCGGCGAACAGCAGGACAAGCTGGAAAATCTGCTGGTCGTCCCAGCCGGCAGCCGAACTTCGCCACTGGATCGCCTACGCACCGGACCGGTGATGGTCAGCAGTCGATCGCTGGTCTTGGCCCTGATGCGGCTGAGCTCGGTGCGCGAACTGGGCATCAGGCTGCCAGCCGCGGCCCGTATCCCGGCCACCCGTGTGGCGGCCTTGGCGCGGTATGCGGGCACTGCCAAGGTCGGTGCCATCCTGCGCTTGCCGCATCCGCGCCGCTTGGCGACGCTGGTCGCCTTCGCGCATTGCCTGGAAGCTAGCGCGCAGGACGACGTACTGGAAGTGCTGGAGACGATCCTGCGTGATGTATTCGGCGACGCCATCAAGGCCGACAGGAAAGCCCGCCTGCGCTCGCTGAGGGATCTGGATCAAGCGGCCGCGACCCTGGCCGGCGCCTGCCAGATGCTGCTGGATATCGGTTTGCCAGATGCCGAGCTGCGCACCAGATTGTTCGAGAAGATTCCACGCTCCACGCTCACGCGGGCACTTGAAGGCGTCAATGCCCTGATCCGACCCGCCGACAACGTGTACTACCGGGAGTTGGATGCCAAGTATCGAACGGTGCGTTGCTTTCTGCCGGCTCTGGTCGAGAACATTCGCTTCGGCGCGAACGCCGCCGGCGAGCCGGTCGTTGCTGCCTTCGATTGGCTGCGGGTCAACATGGGGCGAAAGAAGCCAGGCAACGATGCTCCGCTCGAAGTCGTCGGCAAATCCTGGCGACGGCATGTTCTGCGAGACGATGACAGCGTCGATTTCCATGCCTACATCTTTTGCGTGCTGGATGAATTGCACACGGCCTTGCGCCGACGTGACGTGTTTGTGGCGCCAAGCTGGCGTTATGCCGATCCGCGCACCGGCCTACTCGATGGCGCCGAGTGGGAAGCCACCCGGCCGATCATCTGCCGGACCTTGGGACTATCGGCCGATCCCGAGCCGACGCTGACCGCCTTGGCTACCGAGCTGGATCGCACCTATCGTGCGGTGGTCGACCGGTTGCCAGACAACCCGGCGGTGCGATTCGAAACGACTGGCGACAAACACGATCTGGTGCTCAGTCCCTTCGACAAGCTGGATGAGCCAGCCTCGTTGGTCGCGTTGCGCGAGAAGGTCGCCGGGTTGCTGCCTCGCGTCGACCTGCCCGAACTGATTCTGGAAATCGCCGCACGGACAGGATTCACCGATGCTTTCACCCACATCTCGGAGCGTACGGCCCGCGCCGCCGATCTCCCGATCAGCCTGTGCGCGGTACTGATGGCCGAAGCCTGCAATACCGGACCGGAGCCGTTGATTCGCGGCGACATCCCGGCACTCAAGCGCGAGCGCTTATCCTGGGTAGACCAGAATTATGTCCGCGACGACACGCTGACAGCGGCCAACGCGATGCTGGTCAATGCGCAATCGCGTCTGGTTCTGGCAACCCTTTGGGGTGGCGGCGAGGTCGCATCGGCCGACGGCATACGTTTCGTGGTGCCGGTGCGCACGGTGCATGCCGGCCCCAATCCCAAATATTTCGGGGTCGGTCGCGGCGTCACCTGGTACAACCTGATCTCTGACCAGTTCTCTGGCTTGAACGACATCACCGTGCCCGGCACCTTGCGCGACAGTCTGATCCTCCTGGCCGTGGTGCTCGAACAACAGACCGACCTTCAGCCAACGCAGATCATGACCGACACCGGCGCCTACAGCGACGTGGTGTTCGGTCTTTTCCGGCTGCTCGGCTATCGCTTCAGCCCGCGGTTGGCGGATGTCGGCGGCACACGCTTCTGGCGAATCGACCCGCAGGCTGACTACGGCCTGCTCAATACTGTTTCGGCCCACCATCTCAGCTTGCAGAAGATCGTACCGTATTGGGACGATATGTTGCGCCTGGCCGGTTCGCTCAAACTCGGTCGCGTGCCGGCCGCCGGAATCATGCGCACACTCCAGGTTGGCGACCGGCCAACAAGGCTGGCACTGGCGATCGCTGAATTTGGCCGAATCGACAAGACCATCCACACGCTGACCTACATCGATGATGAAGCCAAGCGGCGCGGTACGTTGACGCAGCTCAACCGAGGTGAGGGCCGACACAGCGTTGCCCGAGCCGTGTTCCATGGCAAACGCGGCGAGCTGCGCCAACGTTACCGCGCAGGACAGGAAGACCAGTTGGGCGCGCTCGGCTTGGTGCTGAACATGATCGTGTTGTGGAACACCATCTACATCGAGGAGGCCTTGAAGCAACTGCGCTCGGAGGGCTACCCGGTGGCAGACGAAGACGTGGTGCGCTTGTCTCCATTGCTACACGAGCACATCAACATGCTGGGGCGCTATTCGTTCTCGGTTCCGGAAGCTGTGACCAAAGGCGAATTGCGACCCTTGCGCAATCCCGCCGACGACGAATAGGCAGCGCGCTTGCCGGGATCTGGGACAGCAGATACCTTGGAGAAGAAGTCGGGAAAGCGTACGACTGTAGCCATGGCTAGTTTGACGATGACAAACACCTAACCCGGTTTTCCGTTCCACTGCACCTCAAACCCCGATTGAACCAAAGCCGGAGCCGGAGCCAGCGCCACCGGCGGGTGAAGCGCCGCGGAGTCGCTCCAGTAGGCTTCCAGCCCGCCGTAGAGCACCCTGATGGACCGCCGAGTCTTCTGGGAAATAATGCCGCCTACCGCCATCGCCAGTGAGCCGTCGCGATCCACGAGTATCAAGGGAACTACGCCGTTAAGGTAAGCAGCTTTGTCGATTACGTCCGCGATACTCGCGTTGATCGAGCCGGGCAGGCTGAAGTCCCCATACGCTGCCGGCGGGCGCAGATCCACGATCTCGAACGTTCCGGGGAGATCCATAAGCATGCGTTTGAGTTCTACGGGGGCAATGCGCTGCGGCAGTGTGACGGACCGTGCAGGAGGCTCGGCCCATGCCGTTGCCGTAACGATCGTTCCGCCTAGTAATAATCCGGCCGCGTACAGTGTGTGGCGAATGGGCATGGGCTTCATGGGCAAACTCCTGTCTCCGCATGAATAAATTCATGTGTCTGTTACCGGCTGCGGCTGATCGACTCTGAACTTATAAGTTCAACTGCTTGCACTGTCTGTTCGCTTCCGAACACAACGCTTTCCGGGCCTGTTGCTGAGCGCAGTTCAGTTCGGAGGGGGCTCATCTCAACTTGTGCCAGCCAGGGCAAGAACCTGTTGGGCGTGAAAGCGGACCCGTCGTGGCACGGCGATGTCGTGGTGCTCAACACCAGGGAGTTCATGCACGGCAAGTGGGTAGAGTCAGCTCACCGAGTGTGTCTTCGCTGACTCAGTAGCGGAACGGGTTGTCCGGGCGTCTGTCCTGGCTGTTGCGAACGCCATCGCCATCACGGTCACGGCCGCTGTCGCCGTGGCGAGGAGCGCCATCATGGCCACGATCGCGCTGGTAATTGTCACCCCGATGCTGACCACGATCCTGATACGGTGTGTCGTAAACCATACAACCGGAAACCAACATGCTGGCAGCGATCAGAAACACAACAAGCTTGTTCATACACCCTCCTGGATCATTTCTGTTAACCCGTCTGGCAAGGCGCCGGTATCGATCGGTACACGGCCGGAGCTTGATCTGCGTCAATGATGAGGCGGTTCGGCGCCAACATCTGTGCGCTGGCAGACGCACCCTGCCAGAAGCAACCAGCAGTGAAGTCACCGGGGCTCCCGCGTTCAAGTCGGCCGGCGGCGTAGCGGCGGGCGGTGCCTTGCTCGCCATCATCGTGGTCGTGTTGATGACGCCATCACGGACGCATCGCGGGTGGGCGGTCGGAGTCATCAGTACCGTCGTCGCGGGGATCGGCGGCGGGGCCATTGCGGTTCCGTACTTCCGGCTGCAGGAGTGGGTGATCGTGCGCTGGGTCGTTAACTTCATCGAGAAGAACCGGGATGCCGGAAGCGATGAGGTGGCCAAGGAAGCGAAGTAGATGTTATGAACGAGGCGCGAGCGTTCATCAAGCAGGTCTGGCCGGCGGCGCATTCGCCGGCAAGTTCGACTGATTGTGTCCAGTCCGTGGCAGCACGGACACGGCGAAACTGGTCGCCCATCACTGCAGTAGCGCCGAACTCGCAACGGGATGCCGTCATGGCCGCTGCCGTCACTGCTAGCAAGAGCATGCTATCAGCAGCATGAACTCAGGCGACAACTGGCTTGACATGTACCGGTGGGCAAGCTGCACGCTTGCGCTGCAGCTCTGTTCGCTGGCGAACAAACAGCCCGCAGGCATTGATCTATTCTCTGGCGCATGGATGCCCTGCCGATCACGCCCGCTGCAATCGCTCATCCCGCAGCCCGGGAACTTGCGCTGTCGGGCTCGTGGACGGCGCTCGGGGTCGCCGCCATCGAGCAAGAACTCAAGGCGCTGCCTGCCTCGGCCACGGTGAGCATCGACGCCGCCGGAATCGACGCGCTCGATACGGTGGGCGCCTGGCTGGTGGAAAAATACCTGCGGCGTGGCGAAGGAGCGGGCATCGAGCTGCGCGGTCTGCGTCCCGAGTTTACCCGCCTGCTCGACGCCGTGGCACAGCAGGTCGCCGACCAGAGCACCGCCCTCGCCCGCCCGGCCAGCGCGCCGCCGTCGATCCTTGAAGCCCTCGGCCGCAGTGCGGCGGGCTTTCTCGAAGAGGCGCTTGCGCTGCTTCATTTCGTCGGCGAATGCGGACTCGCCTTCGCCTCCTGCCTGGCCCATCCGGCACGCTTGCGCTGGCGCCCGATCCTGTTCAACATCCGCAGCGCCGGCGTCGACGCCCTGCCCATCGTCGGCCTGCTGTCCTTCCTGCTGGGCATCGTCGTCGCCTACCAGGGCGCCGACCAGCTGCGCCAATACGGCGCCAACATCTTCGTCGCCGATCTCGTCGGACTGTCTATGCTGCGCGAGTTCGCGCCGCTGATCACCGCCATCATCATCGCCGGACGCTCGGGTTCAGCCTACGCCGCGCAGATCGGTACGATGTCGGTGACCGAGGAAATCGACGCCATGCGTACGCTCGGCATCGCCCCGCTCGAACTGCTGGTGCTGCCGAAAATCATCGCGCTGCTGATCGTGCTGCCGCTGCTGACCCTGTTTGCCGACCTGCTCGGCGTCTTCGGCGGCATGGTCATGGCGCGCTCCCAGCTGGGCGTCGGCTTCGGCGAGTTTCTCGATCGCCTGGTCACGGCCGTCAGCGTCAGCGCCTACCTGACGGGCATCTGCAAGGCGCCGGTGTTCGCCGCCATCATCGCCACCATTGGCTGCTTCCAGGGTTTCCGCACCCATGGCGGCGCCGACAGCGTCGGTCGCCAGACCACGCGCAGCGTCGTTCAGTCGATTTTCCTGGTGATCGTTGCCGATGCCCTGTTTTCGGTCGCCTTCAGCGCGCTGGACCTCTGAGATGGGCACCACAGCCGACCCACTGGTGATTGAAATCAGCAAGCTGTCGACGCGCTTCGGCGAACAGGTAGTGCATCGCGACATTGACCTTGAAGTCCGGCGCGCCGAGATCTTCGCCGTGATCGGCGGCAGCGGCTCAGGAAAATCGACCCTGCTGCGCGAGATGATCCTGCTGCAGCGTCCCAACTCGGGTTCGATCCGCATCCTTGGCGTCAGCCTGGAGGCTATCGACGAGCGGCAGGCCCTCGCGCTGCGCCAGCGCTGGGGAGTGATGTTCCAGCAGGGCGGCCTGTTCGGCTCGCTGACGGTCAGCGAAAATGTCGGCCTGCCGCTGCGCGAATACACCCGGCTTGACGATGGCCTGATCGATCGGATCGTCGCCTGCAAGCTGGCGATGACCGGCCTGGCACCCGAGGTCGGCGCGCAGTACCCGTCCGAGCTCTCCGGCGGCATGATGAAGCGGGCGTCGCTGGCGCGCGCGCTGGCGCTCGACCCGCAACTGCTGTTTCTCGACGAGCCAACCGCCGGCCTCGACCCGCAGAGCGCCGCCGAGGTCGATCAGCTGGTGCGCCAAGTGCGCGACCTCTTTGGCCTGACCATTGTCATGATCACCCACGATCTTGACCTGCTGTGGCAGGTGGCCGACCGCGTTGCCGTCCTCGCCGACGGCGAAATAGCGGGAGTCGGTTCGATGCAGCAACTCGCGCAAATGGACAAGCCGGCGATCCGCGCCTTCTTCGACGGCCCACGCGGCAGGGCGGCGCAGGGAAAGCCGGCAGGTGCAGGCAGAGCAATGCCGCCGCACGTCGAAGCAAACCGTACCGGGAGACCATCATCGAAAGCAAAGTGAATTACACGCTCGTCGGCGCCTTCGTCCTGATACTTGGCGCCGCGCTGGTTGCCGGCGCCCTGTGGCTCGCCTCGGGCGGCGCCTTTCAGAAAAAGTACGATCTCTACCAGACGGTCGAGGAAGAGTCGGTGGCCGGTCTCAACCTCAATGCGCCGGTCAAATACAGCGGGGTCGATGTCGGCAAGGTCAGTGGAATCCAGCTCGATCCGGCCGACCCGCAACGGGTGATCCTGCTCTTTGCGATAGAGCGCGGCACGCTGATCAAGCAGGACACGGTGGCCGTGCTGAAAACACAGGGACTGACCGGAATCACCTATGTCGAACTTTCCGGCGGCACGCGCGAGGCACCGCCGCTGACGGTGACTGACGGCAACCCGTATCCGCTGATCCGCAGCGAGCCCTCGATCAGCGCACGTCTGGAAAACGTCCTGACGCGGGCACTGACCAAGCTCGACAGTACCTCTGACAGCATCAACGCCCTGCTCAGCGCGGACAATCAGGCGGCGTTCAAGAGCGCGCTGGCCGACATTGCCAGCATCGCGCACAGCATCGCCGCGCGCAAGGAAACGATTGACGCGGCAATCGCCAATGCCGGACGCACGCTCGAAAACAGCTCGCGCGCGTCGGCAAGACTCGGGCCGGCAATCGAAGGCATCGGACGCAGTGCCGAGTCGATCGAAAAGATGGGCAAGGAGGTCGCACGCACCAGTGCCAGCGCCGGCAAGACGGTCAATTCGATCGGCACCGACGTCCAGCGCTTCAGCGCGGAAACCTTGCCCGAACTCGAGCGCCTGCTCGGCGAACTCAGCGCCTTGTCGACCTCGCTGCGCCGCCTGACCGAGCAGACCGAACGCAATCCGGCCAGCCTGCTGTTCGGGCGCCGGCCGGTTGCGGAAGGTCCGGGCGAATCGTCGACCAGCGCAGAAAAAGGAACACCATGAGAAAACCATCCGCAGCACCTGTCCTCCGGCTGCTTGCCGCGGCGCTGGTGCTCACCCTGACCGGCGCCTGCAGCACGCTGCGGCCAACGGCAAGCGAGCAGCCAGCCTTCTATTCGCTCGACAACGCCGGCCTCGACGCGCCGGGTGCGACGGCGGAAATACCGAAAGCAGCGATGGCGGCAGCGACCCTGATCGTCAATCCGCCGCATGCGGCGTCGGGTTTCCAAAGCCAGCGCATCGTCTATGTCCGCGCGGCGCACCAGCTTGAGTACTATGCGCACAGCGAATGGATAGACCCGCCGGCGCAAATGATCGCACCACTGATCGTCGCCGCGCTTGAGTCGCGGGGACGCTTCCGCGCCGTCATCCTGACACCGAGCGTCGCCTCCGGCGACCTGCGACTCGACACCGAGATCATTCGCCTGCAGCATGAGTTGGGCAGCGAGCCGAGTCGCGTGCGACTGACGCTGCGCGCCTACCTGGTCGACAATGCGACGCGCCGGGTACTGAGCTGGCGTGAATTCGACGAGAGCGTCGCGGTCGCCAGCGAAGACCCCTACGGCGCCGTCGTCGCGGCCAATCGTGGGGTTTAGGTCGTTTCGTGTGGAACGGGCAAGAATGGGGCGAAGGGCGAGGCGGGCAAATGAGTGAGCTTTCCAGCGATGAGGTAGGCCATGGCGATGAAGTTTTCGACGCGGCGATAGCCGCGTGCCCTTGCGCGCGCCTCCTGGAGCGCTCGATTCATCGCTTCGACACGGCCATTGTGTTTGCCGGGGTGAAAACCGTTGAGTACGCCAGGAAGGTGCTTGCTGATCGTCCGTCCGAGGCGCTTGAACGGTTCGAGTCGGCAGCGGCTGGCCCAACTGAGCCAGCGCTTGAGCAGGGGCTTGGCCTCGTCAGGTGTCGTGGCGGTGGCGTAGATGGAGCGCAGCGCCTGCTTGATCCGCCAGGCCCGTGCGGTCTTGAGGTTCGAGCGCTGCAACCAGTACATGGTGTCGGTTTGCTTGACGGTCCAGTCGGCGGGTTTCTTGTGCAGGCCCCAGCGGGTGCCTTTGAGTTCGGGCGCGGTCTTGACCTCGGCGCGTCGCACCTCGTCCAGCGCCGTGCTGCTCAGAGCGACCACGTGGAAGCGGTCGAAACAGACCTCGGCTGCTGGAAAGTGCTCGGCGGCGCCGGCCTGGAACGAGCCGCTCATGTCCATGCTGACATGGGTGATCGCGGTGGGCTGGCCACCATGCTCGGTAAGGTCGCTGGCGAACTTTCCGAGCGTGGCCTTGTCCCGGCCCGGTGTGGCAAACAGCAGACGCTGCGCGTCGAGGTCATAAAAAACAGAGATATACGTCTGGCCGCGTTTACTGGCGGTCTCATCGACGCCGATCGCGCGAACCCTAGCATGACTTTCCTGGGCGCGCGCCCGGCCCACATGATGATTGATCACGCGCCACAGTCTGCGACTGCGCACGCGCAGCAGTCGGCCAGCTGCCAAGACCGACATGGTCGGCGCCAGCATCAACGTCAAGGCCTCGAACAGCAGCGTGAAGCGGCTCCCTTCACGCGCCCAGGGAACAGGAATCTGCGTGACCTTGCCGCAACCGGCACAGGCCACTCGCGGCACCTCGGCATGCAGGTGGGCTTCGTACTGAAAGAAATCCATATGGCGCCAGGAACGCGCCAAGCGGTCATGCAGCGGCTGCGCCGCCGCACCGCAAGCCGGGCAAGCATGAATGGCTGCGCCAAATCGGACCTGGAAATCGATCCGTCCGGACTCTGGCTTGAAGATGACCTCAGCTACCTGCCAAGGAGCAACGAGACCCAGAGCCTGGGTGAACAGCGTTTCAATCATGAGGAACCGGTCGCGAGAGGAAAGACCGCCATTGTCCTCCATGCCGAGGGCGGCAGACTGCCTTCCTCGGCCCGGAGCAAGCGTAAGCAAGCGGGCAGCGATGTAAAGGGTTCGGCTGCGCCCGGACTGCGTCCGCCCTTGACATCACCGCTCCCTCAAAACGCGAAACCCATCGCCGGTTCCACACGAAACGACATAGAGCCCAATCGTGCCGCGCAGACGGTGCTGGGAAAGCTGGCCGACTTTTGCGCCGACGCGGCCGGAAAATGGCAACCGACTGCTGATCAGCCGACGAGATAGGCTATCTGCCAATGACCCGCGAGCAGGCCAATCCGGTCATTGGCCGGTAAGGCGGCGCGCTATAACCTGCCCATCACCAACAGAACAAGCAGGATCAGCACCACCAGGCCAATACCACCGCTGGGACCGTAACCCCATCCCCGGCTGTGTGGCCAGGCGGGAATTACGCCGAGCAGGATCAAGATGACAACGATCAACAAAATCGTTCCTAATGACATTTAAGTTCTCCTCGTAGCAGTACGTCGTAGCGGTGCGGCATTCGCGGACATTCGTGCTGCACGCCCGTAATGATTTCCTCGGGGCGAGGTACCTCGTCAGCCGAATGTTGCCGTGCTTACGCCTTTATGGCGATGGTCTCCTGCTGGTGCTCGCGGCGACCATCGCCAGCAACGTGGCTGACCTCCACAACCGTCGCCATGTCCGTGATAGCGATCATACGCGGGCGAGGAAAAGCGTCTGTACGCCACCCCACACTGAACGAGGCTTCACCACCCCTGAGGCCGGCGGGTGCCGGCAATCGCCCTGCGTACGCTGGCGCACAGACCCGATACTGGGCGAGGCAGAGCATTGCATGCGGACGGATGTCGGCACTCAGATGTATGCCTTACTGTCGACAGAGGCAGCGGAATGCCGTGAAGGCGGTGTGCGGTTGCTCGTCACTACTTTTCACGCCGTCCTTGTGTCGGTTGTGATTTCCCCACCATTCACTCGCCCCAGGGAACATGATGAAAACCGAATTGATCGCCCAACAAGAGACCGTCGAAGGCATGAAGCACAAGCTGGTGAAGGAAATCAGGAGCGTGGTCGACGATGCCGACAACCTGCTGAAGAAAGCGACTACGTCAACCGCCGAGGGATGGGATGCGGCGCGCACGCAGATCGGAGCTAAACTGAGCGAGGCCAGATCCCGACTCGACGACGCGCGAATCGCGGTGACCGACAACGCCAAGTCCGTCGCGGGCTCCACTCACGAGTATGTGGAGGACAACCCCTGGAAGGTCGCCGGGCTCGCCTTGGCCGTCGGATTGCTCATCGGCGCCCTTGTCAGTCGCCGTTGATCCAGACGTGGTAATTGCGCCGCTGCCTCTAGCCAGGAGGCTGCAGCCTTCAACGCTGCCGACTTGGCCTGGATCACTTGCTGCCTGGGCTTTCCTCGATCAACTGGTCGCGAATCGACAACAGCTCTTTCCTTCGTGCCGCGTTGGTTTCTGGATAATCCATCTTTAGCGCCTTGAAGGTATCCAGAATAATTCCGGAAACGATCAGCCGGGCGTTCTTCTTGTCATCGGCGGGAACGACGTACCAGGGCTTCCGCACTCGGATGTCATCGCTTTGACAGTCCCAGCATGTTCATCCGGAGATCGTCATCCCAAGCGGCGGCTTTACGCTTCAGGCGTAAGCTGCCTTTGGTCTTGTGGGTCGTATCGAGGCGGATCATGTTGAGCACGATCTTCTTCAGGAGCGAGAGGTTTTGCGGCGCGTTGTCCTTGCGGATGGTGCTGCCATCCTCACCGAAGCTGACATCAAGGACCCAGTGAAGCCGGTTTTCCACGCCCCAGTGCGCACGCGCGGCTGCCGCCAGTTGTTCGGCGGTCAATACACGCGAACTGATGTAGTAACGCCGCTCCAGGTCCGACTCATGGTCGCCAACCTTGCGCAGAGAGTCGATACGGCCGATGGTCTTGCACTCGGGCCAATCAACGGGATGCACGATCTCTTGCGCAGGGAGGACCGAGGCGATCTGCCCAACCAGCCGACCATGACCTTTTTGGACCTCGCGTTGGCGATCGACGCCTTCGGCTTGGTACTGGTCGATGAACGCCGCCTCGATGGCCTCCAACAGTGTCGGTTGATTGCCTTTGACCGCCAGCAGATAGTCGCCACCCTGATCCGTGATCTGCGACGCGATCTTCTTCTGGCAGCCCATGGCGTCGATGCTGACCAGGAAGCCCTTGAGGTAAAGGGCTTCGAGCAATTCCGGGATGGCGGTGATCTCGTTACTCTTGCCGCTCACCTTCTCCTGGCCAAGAACGATGCCCAGGTCCGTGGCGAAGGCACTGACCATGTGAATAGCAGTCTCGCCGCCACTGCCCGACCCGCGCACCGTCTTGCCATCGACGGCAATGCTGCCGCTCAAGGCGCCAACAATGCCGCCCACCCAGCGCCGGAAAGCGCTTTCGAATTGCTTCGGGTCGAGGACCCGAAAGACGCGAAGGAAGGTCTCCTCGGAGGGAACGCCGTTCGTAAGCATGAGGAATTTGCGCAACCACGCTTCCTTCGCCCGGCCCCAGTACGCGATGTCCTCGACCGTGTCGCAATCCGACAGTGCCGCCGCAACGGCAATCACCAGCATCTCCAGAAAGTCATGCAGTGTCCCATTGCTCGGCTTGCGCGGGTCGTCGATTTCGCTCAAGCAGTTCATCAGCGTCGCTCCGTTGGTCAAAGTCATTTCGGTCGCCCAAAAGACGAGAGTAGACCCGATTCCAACGCAGTTTACAAGCTGTTGGCATAACACCATGAATGTTAACGATTTTTCCCCGGCTCATGACATGCCATCCGAGTGCGGAAGCCCTGAACGACGTACCAAGGCGCCTGTTCCGTGCTTGTCGCGCCAAGGCATGCCTCGTACGCCTGCATGTACCGATCCCAGTATTTTCTTTCTTCGATGTCGGCGACGCTGAATTTCCAGTTCTTGTCCGGATCATCGATGCGTTCGAGAAAGCGCTTGCGCTGCTCTTCCTTCGACAGGTGAAGAAAGAACTTGATGACCCGGGTGCCGTTTCGATAGAGATGGTTCTCCAGGTCTACGATCGAGCGATAGCGATCCCGCCAGGTCGCCTTCTCCTCGATGATTCCTTCCGGCAACCGTTGACCGAGCAGAATCTCCGGATGCACGCGAACGATCAACACTTCCTCGTAGTAGGAACGATTGAAGATGCCGATCCGCCCGCGTTCGGGCAGGGATCGCGTGGTGCGCCAGAGAAAGTCGTGATCCAGTTCGATCGCGCTCGGGTGCTTGAAGCTGAACACCTGGCATCCCTGCGGATTGACGCCGGACATCACGTGGCGGATGGCGCCATCCTTGCCGGCGGCGTCCATCGCCTGGAAAATCAGCAGCACCGCATAGCGGTTGGAGGCGTAGTGAACACGTTGCAGGGTGCTTAGCTCCTGCACGTGTTCCTCGAGTCGCTTGGCGTACTTCTTCTTCGACTTGTACACGGGCTCTACGAGCGTCGGCCATTTTTTGAGATTGACCGGTTTTCCTTCCGGTACGCGGAAATCACTGACATCGATTTCGGTATTCATTGTTTTCTCTGCTCCTTCAAGATCCGGCCTGAAGCTACTTCTCTGTCGACAAGGCTTCAAATCCGGAGGTCACATCGAACAATTCTTCGTCGATACTGCTTTGACGAAGGCGGTGGAAGCTGCCGTTGAACGTTTCCAGCAATTCGTCGATATTCTTGTCAGCACGCTGCATCGCCGCCAGTCGGCTGGCGTTTTCGCTGGCCAGGGATTCGGCGCAGGCCCGGAACAGCGAGACGAAGAGATATTCGCGGATCAGCGCGCGCAGGGTCGCCGTGTTGTCGCCCTGGTCTCCGAGTACCTCGGGCAGACTCCTGGTCGGCCACGGCAGTTCGGCCAGGTCGCGCCGCCAGATGTCGTCCAGCGGCAGCAGGCGCTGAGTGACGGGTTCGAATGCCGCACCGGCGATCGGGCGGTTGTAGAACAGGTGAAGTTCGCCTCCGTCATCCGCGTCGTGGTGCGCCTCGCTCTCGACCAGTATCTGCCCTGCCAGCGGGGTAATGCCGTCAATCGAAGTCGGCACGGTAAATCCGCCTGCTGGCGCTAGTCCGGCATCCAACAGGCGCCCGTACACACGCTCGCCGACCGCCCAGATCTGAGGCTTGCCGGGCAGCGCGGCCAGCGTTGTTACCGCGAAATCCGCCACCACGTCATTGAAGCGCCCCACCAGGCCCTGATCGGAACCGAAAACGACGGCCCCCACGGTGGCTGTATCGGCGTGGCCTTTGCGTGCGGGTACCGCCATGGCCCGAGCACGTTTGCGGAAGAGGATGCTCAGGCCCAGTTCCACGGTCCGGTGGTAGTCGCCGAGAGCATGCACCGATTGCTCGTACTGGCCGATGCTCGACGCGGCCATGGCCTTCATGGTGCGCACGACGGACTGGAGTTCTCCGGCGCTGTCGATCTTACGGCGCAGGCTCGCCGTGGTATCGCTCATTACTCCTCCGCGAGTGTCGATCCGGGTTGGGGCAAATCGGCCGGATGCCGCTGTTGATTGCGCTGCTTGCCAAGCGTTGTGTCGATCACCCTGGTCAATTTCTGCATGGGTTTTGTTCCTGTCGAGATGGTGATTGGTGCGGTACCGGTTTTGTCCCTATTCTCCATCTGCGGGCTTCGGTTCGCTTTCCGCTTGTGATTCTGGCGTGGGCTGGAAGGGAGCAAGCGCTTGGCGGGCGATGTCGATGATGGCCTTGCGATCTTCATCGCTTGGCTTGTCGGCCGTGTCGAAGCGGGTAGAGACCTCGGCCGGAATCTTCGCGGCCGCCTCTTGAACGGCGTGTTCGGCATCCTTCATTTTTTCCAACGGCACGGTGTCGAACAGTTTTTCAATCAGTGCCAGCAGGACGGCGATCTGGGCGGACACGGGCACAGGGGCGAATTCCGGCTGCTGGAGACAGGAGCGGATGCGCTTGCCGTGCCCGAGCGTTTTGCGCGTGTCGTCATCGAGGCGGGCGCCGAAGCGGGAAAAGGTTTCGAGCTCCTCGAACTGCGCATAGGCAAGCTTGAGGTCTCCCGCCACAGCGCGGTAAACGGCGCGTTGTGCCTTGCCACCGACGCGTGATACGGATTTCGCAACATCGACTGCGGGTAACACCCCCAGCTCGAACAGTGATGGCGAGAGATAGATCTGCCCGTCGGTAATCGAAATGAGATTGGTCGGAATATAGGCGGAAATATTCTGCGCTTCGGTCTCGATGATCGGCAGTGCCGTGAGCGAGCCGCCGCCGCGTTCCTGGGAGAGATGCGTCGCCCGTTCCAGCAGCCGTGAATGGATATAGAAAATGTCACCCGGAAAAGCCTCACGGCCGGGGGGGCGGCGCAGCAGTAGCGAAAGCTCGCGATAAGCACGGGCATGGTGGGTGAGGTCGTCATAGACGATCAGCACGTCGCGTCCCGCTTCCATGAAATGCTCGGCGATGCTGGTCGCGGCGTAGGGTGCGATGTAGGCGAGACCGGGGGGGTCGTTGCCCTCGGTCACGACCACGACGGTGTAGTCCATCGCGCCCTGTTCCCGCAGGTTGGCAACCAGCTTGGCCACGGCGGAAGCGCGCTGGCCGATGGCGCAATAGACACACAGGATGTCGCGGCCGCGCTGGTTGAGGATGGTGTCGAGCGCGATCGCGGTCTTGCCGGTGCGGCGGTCGCCGAGGATCAGCTCGCGTTGGCCTTGCCCGATCGGAATCAGCGCATCGACCACCTTGAGCCCAGTCTGCAGCGGTACGGTAACGGGCGCGCGATCCATGATGGCCGCCGCGGTGCGTTCGATCGGCAGGCGTGCGGTCTCCGCTATCGGGCCCTTGCCGTCGAGCGGCTGGCCGAGTGGATTGATGACGCGGCCGAGCAGTGTGTCACCCACCGCAACATCCATTATCCGGCCCGTGCGTTCGACCGGGTCGCCTGCTTGCAGCTTCGTGTAGTCGCCGAGCAGGACGACACCAATGTCGTCCTCATCGACGTTGAAGGCAATGCCGAAAATGCCGCGTGGAAACTTCAGCAATTCCTCGAAGCCGACGCCGGGCAGGCCGGAGACGTGAGCGACGCCGGTGGAAACGCTGGTGACGGCGCCGCTTTCGCGCGCGCTCAGCTGCGCTGCAAAGGCTTCCCGCGCCTTGCCAATATCGGCAAAGGTCCGGTCAAAAACGCTCTGCAATGTCACGGGGGCTGAATTCACTGCGGCCTCGCTGCGGACTTCGATTGTTCCGGCTCGGGTTTGGCTTTGACCTCAGGCTTGACTTCGGGCTGGTCCTTTTCTTGCAGCAGTTCGCCCACGCTCTGTTCCAGCGCGGTGAGGTAATCGGCGATGGTCCACGCTATTTTTTGCCCGCCTGCGTCGAGTTCGACGCCGCTGACCAGTTCCGGCGCGGTTTCGAAGCGGACGTCGATATCGACCGAGAACGTCTCATTGATCGCTTTTTGTATCTTCGCCTGCTGACCCTCGGGCAGGTCAAAAGCGCTGCGCAATAACGCCTGATCGGAAGCCGTCTTGAGCGCCTTGGCGAAAACTGCCTTTACCTCGTCGGACACCGCCCGCAGACGATCGACGAAAATGTCGCCCATGCGTTCCTCCAGGCTTGCGCCGGCAAGATCGGTAAGCGCTTTTCGCGCGATGGAAAACACTTCGTCCTGTGTTTTGCGACTGATGGTCTTGCTCAGGTTGCGCGCGTCGCTGATGAGGGTTTCCCGGTGCTTGGCGCTCAATGCATCGGCAGCCTTGCGCGCCTCATCGAACAGGCGCCGGCGTTCTTTCTTCGCCTCTTCGGTCGCCTTGGTCAACAGGGCGGCGCGCTGCTGGTCGAAGTCGTCGTTCTTGCGCAGGAACTCATCGCGCTCTTTTTCTGCCTCGGTTTCCTTCGCAGCGGCGTCGGCGAGTTTTGCGGCGATCCGCTTCTCGCGGGCATCAATGGCGTGAAGAATCGGCTGGTAAAGAAAGCGCTTCATCAACCACACCAGGATGAGGAAGTTGAGCGCTTGCGCGCCGACCGTGAACCAGTCGATCAGCATGGCTTACTTTCCCACGCTCTGGGCGATGACGTGATTCCAGAACGGGTTGGCAAAAATGAGGATCATCGAGACCACGAAGCAATAGATGGCCGTGGATTCGATCATCGCCAGACCGACAAACAGCGTTCGGGTGATGGTGGCGGAGGCGTCGGGCTGCTGCGCCAGCGAAGTGAGCGCGGTGGCAACCGCCTGCCCTTCGCCAAGCGAAGGTCCGATGACCCCGATCGCGATGGTGATGCCGGCGGTGATGATCGATGCCACTGCAATGATGGTCATGCTGTCCATGGATTTTCCTTTGCTCTGTTTGGTAATGCTTGTTTCAAGGCGCGGGTTCCGCACCCATTTGTGGCTTGCGAACGCGCATCGCGGCCGCGATGTAGACGGCAGCCAGAATGCTGAAGATGTAGGCCTGCACCATGCCGGTCAGCAGGCCGAGCAGGGTCATCAAGATCGGGAAAATGAACGGCGTGATGGTCAGCAGGATGGCAATGATCATCGAGCCGCTCATCATGTTGCCGAACAGGCGCACGGCCAGTGCCAGGGTGCGCGAGATTTCACTGATGATGTTGAACGGCAGCATGATCACCGTTGGCTCAATGTAGGACTTGAGGTAGCCGCCCATGCCCTGGGCCTCGATGCCGAACAGCGGTACCGCCACAAGCACGCACAGCGCCAGCGCAGCCGTGGTCGACAGCGAACCGGTCGGCGGCTCATAGCCGGGAATGACGGTGCACAGCGCAGCGCTGGCGAGAAACAGGAACAAGGTGCCGAGAAAGGGGAGAAACTTCCGCGCATCGGACAGGCCGACATCTTGAAGCTGTTTTTCGATGGTGGTGACGACGATTTCAAGCAGGTTCTGCCAGCGTGAGCGTTTCAGCCCGGTGGAAAGCTTGCGTGTGATCAACAGGGAACCAACGGTCAGCAGCAGCATCAGCCCCCAGGTGAACACGATCGTGCCATTGAGCTTGAAAAATCCGTGCTGCCAGAAAATGATTTCGTCGGGACTAAGGCGCATGGCTCATCTCCTGTGCACGCTTGCTTTCCCGTTCGACCTGTGGGCGAGTCAAGCGCACAGCGATGAAACGCACGACGACAAAGCCGAACAGACACGCCAGCAACCGCTGCCAATCCGTGTGGCCGACGGCATAAAACCCCCCCAGCACTATGCTCATACGCAATAGCAGGCTGCCGAAGAACAGCAGCGCCGGTCGTCGCGATGAAACGGCTCTTTGTACCGTCCACCACAGGCCGCCGAAGAAAACCGCGCCGAGTGCAAAACCTGCCACGCCCGCCAGCGCCAATGCGAGCAGGTCATTCATCGTCATCTTCCGCCTCCTCCCGCATCGCCTTGTCTTCCTTATCTACCCAGTGCCAGGCATTTAGGCAGCCGATCGCGAGCCCCGCCATCAACAAGGCCAGCGTCCAGGAATGCTGGCCCGGGTGGTTTTTATCCACCCACAGTCCCAGTGCTGCGCCGAGAAACGTCGGTACGGTCACCGACCAACCGACCAGGCCCATCATGCCCAGCCCGAACCAGACACCCGGCGAGGCGTTGCGCCGCGCCTTGAGCTTGCGCGCCGCCTTGGCGGCTACCTGATCGGCGAAGGCTGAACCGCTTTTCGATGCCTTGCCGGTGGGTTCGTCAATCATGTTGAAAGGCCGCGAAGCGGCGCAGAAATCCGCTTTCCAGTTTTGCCATGACCGTACGTACGCTCTGCTCCTGCTCGCCAATGGTCAGAAATTCCTTCTCGACGGCAGTGCGTAGTTCACCGAGATCCTTTCCGCCCACGGCCCGGCGTACCGAAACCAGCACCTGTGCGCCGGTCTTGACCAGCACCCCTTCGTCGACGGCGACAAAAATTTCATCACCGGCTTCGGTCTCATAGGTCAGGATTCCCGGCACCAGTACCGCCACACAATCGAGCCGCTGTGGCAGAAGCCCGAACGAACCCCCGCGCGTTTCCGCGACGATGCACGACACACCGGCCTTTTCGTCGAATACCTGGAACGGCAGCAGAATCTTAAGATTCATGGGCGACTGCCGCTGCTTCGGGGTTTGCATCAGGCTTCGCCCCGGCGGCGGGTTTGGCGTCGACTTTCTTGGCGGGTTGCTCGGGGGGAACCGTTTTCTTCGCTTCATCGATCTTGCCGATCATGTAAAACGCGCTCTCCGGCGTGTCCTTGAGTTCATCGCGCAGGATGCGTTCGCAACCATCCAGCGCGTCCTTCAGGCTGACAAGTTTCCCTTTCAGATTGGTGAACTGTTCGGTCGTAAAAAAAGGCTGGGTCAGAAAGCGCTCCAGGCGGCGGGCACGAGCGACCACCTGGCGATCCGCCGGCGAAAGCTGTTCGAGGCCGAGCATCGCAATGATGTCCTTGAGTTGCTCATACTGCGCCAGCGTGTGGCGGATTTGCTGTGCCAGGGCATAGTGGCGCTCGCCGACGATGCCCGGCGTCGCCATGCGCGAACTGGACTGCAGCGGATCAATGGCAGGGAACAGCCCTTCGCTGGCGCGCTTGCGCGAGAGCACGATGGAGGCGGAAAGATGGGCGAAGGTATGCACCGCCGCCGGATCGGTGAAATCGTCGGCAGGCACATATACGGCCTGGATCGAGGTGATGGCGCCGGTGTCGGTGTTGGCGATGCGCTCTTCCAGTCCGGCCAGTTCGGTGCCCATGGTCGGCTGATAACCGAGACGGGAGGGCATTTGCCCCATCAAACCGGATATTTCCATGCCGGCCTGGATAAAGCGAAAGATATTGTCGACCAGCAGTAGCACGTCGCGATGCTCATCGTCGCGGAAATATTCGGCCATGGTCAGCGCGGCATGGCCAACGCGAAAGCGGCTGCCCGGCGGTTCGTTCATCTGTCCAAAGACCATCACCATGTTCGGCAGCACGCCTGCCGCTTTCATCTCACGGTAGAGCTCTTCGCCTTCGCGGCAGCGCTCGCCGATGCCGCAAAAAATGCTGACACCGTCGTGATGCCCGATCATGTTATGGATCATTTCCGTCAGCAATACCGTCTTGCCCACGCCCGCGCCGCCAAACAGCCCGGCCTTGCCGCCGCGCTCAAGCGGCATCAGTACGTCGATGACCTTGATGCCCGTCTCGAAAATTTCCGATTTGGTGGAGCGGCGGGCCAGCGGCGGAGGCGGCTGGTGTACCGAGCGCCACTCGACATCGGACAAGGCCCCTTCGCGATCAATGGTGTTGCCGAATACATCGAACATGCGCGAGAGAATCGTCTTGCCGACTGGCGCCTGCAGCGGCCCGCCCGTGTCTTCCACGGCCATACCACGGGCCAGACCTTGTGTGGGTGTCAAGGCAATGCCGCGTACATGATGCGCATCACGCTGCGTCTGCACTTCGATCACGATCTGCTTGTCGTCTCCCGTGCGAAGCACGGAATGAATCGGCGGCAAACGTCCGTCGAAGCGTATATCCACGACGCTGCCACGCACTGATATGACGCTGCCGGCATTTGAAGGGACGTTGCTAACTTTCATTTCTCATCCGCAAGCAGGGAATGACATCGGAAGCGCCTTGGCCTCTTCGCAATAGCAAACCATGTCACTTCACGGACTCAGCACTCTGTGCGGCAGCGTACATACCGGTGAATATACCGCTTGCAGGTCGGCGGAAAGAAGGAATTGACCGGGTGCACTGGCATCGAAATCGAGATTAGCAAACAGCGCGCAGCGCCTCCATCCACAAGACCTCGGCCTTGTCGCGACGAACCGCGGCCTTTCTGGCAACCCATGGCAGGATCCTTGGGTAAGTCTGCCTCATTTCAGTCTCCTTGGTGCGCCGTCGTCAAGCGTGGTCAAACACCTCTTGCCTTCGGCATTGTTGTGAGGTCACGGGACAGCTGGCCACTTGCAGCTTCGGCTGGCAAGCGAACAAAGTCTGTTCGCCAGCGCACCTGGCGCGGGTTTCGGCATAAGCATCCCGGAAGCAGGCGCTCAACAAACGGCCTTGCCCAAGAAGAAGCCCCGGCTCGCGGCACTCTTTCATAAACACCACCGGTCGGCGTGTTTCGGCGCCTCTTTTCGAGAGAGACCGCCGAGCTTGCACTTCTGGCGGTTGCGTCACGGGCCGCTTTAGCGTTGGCGGTAGTCATGTCGGTAATCTGCCGCGCAAAGTTCTTGAACTGTTCGAAGCCTTGGAGCCACCCCGCGCTGAGGTTTGCGCCCTCCCGCGCGAGCAGCGCAGGCACTGGCAGAACGTTGCCACCATACACTTGCAAGGTAGCCGATCATGACCATGTCCCTTGCACAGCACATGTGGGCACCGACACCCGCGCAGGCGCCTATGTCGGCGAGCGCACAGAACTTGCCCCCGTTCGATACTAGACTCCCTGCATCGACACCGGCCATCGCCTGTTTGATGACTAGGAGTCGCAGGACGAACCGTAGCTGGCTCGACTATCCGACGTATCAACCATAAGTCAGGAGTTCACGATGAACAAAGATCAAGTCAAGGGCGCAGCGAAAGACCTGGGCGGCAAGCTTCAGGAAGAGGCCGGCAAACTGGTAGGCAGCACTGAGCAACAGGCAAAGGGACTGAAAAACCAGGCTGAAGGCAAAGTGCAGGAACATGTCGGCGACCTGAAAGAGAACCTCAAAGACGCCAGGGACTCGGTCAAGGACGCCTTGAAACCGTAGCCCCGATGGGCATACCTGCCCATCGCTTTGACGAAGCGGCCGCCAATGGCGGCTGTTTCGTTTCCTGTGCTCATAGGCGTGGCGCTATGCTCCCTTCCTCGCAGCGAGTGACATCAGCTTCAACGCATCGCGCATCGTCGGCGGGCACTTCCCCGGCGACGGGCAACGCGTCTTCCGCATCCCTGCTGAACTTCACCTCCTGGCAGCAGCGCCGGAGCAAGGGCACACGCCGGGTGTTTCGAGTACTTCCAGAACGGGTCTGGTGATCTCTTGCGGTCACCAGCCAGCATTCCGGAGCGCCTGAGCGACTTCCATGTCGTGACCTGCGAGCATGGTGGCAACCGCATCCCCACCGCCTACCTCGACCTCTTTCATGGCTGGCAGGCTCGCTTGTCCAGCCATCGCGGCTACGATCCCGGTGCCCTGGTCATGGCGCGCGATCTTGCCGCGGCCCTGCAGGCACCCCTGGTGGTATCGACGGTGAGCCGCATGCTGGTCGATCTGAATCGATCGCTGTCCAGTCCACGGGCGTGGTCGGATGCGACGCGGGCGCTATCGCCGACGAGCAGGCAGGGGATCGTGTCGCGCCATTACGCGCCCTACCGGCAGCGGCTGATGGAGATCGTGGCGGAAGCGGTAGCGGCCGGGCAGCGGGTGATCCACGTTTCCTCGCATAGCTTCACCCCGGTCCTCGACGGCCAGGTCCGCAACGCCGACGTCGGTTTGTTGTATGACCCGGCACGCCCAGGAGAGGTGGCGGTGGCGGCCCGCTGGAAGGCGGCGTTCGCCGAACAGTCGGCTGAACTGCGCGTGCGCCGGAATTATCCGTACCATGGGAAGGACGACGGACTGACCACTGCCATGCGCCGCTGCTTCGATCCCGGCCAGTATGTCGGGATCGAGATTGAACTTAACCAGGCCTTGGTGCTTGCGCAGCCGCGGTTGTGGCGGCACTTGCGGCGCACCGTGGTGACGACGCTCGAGTCGGCACTGCGCTGCCGCGCCGGCTGCGTGACCTGTTCTCCATGAAATCACTGACCACCAGGAGGCGCGAATGAAAATCCGCATTGGCTATGACATCGTCTATGCGTGCGCGCAGCCGACCCCGATGATCCTGATGCTCGACATCCACTACTCGCGGATGAACGAAGCCGTGGTGCCTGCCCACCTGATGACCGATCCCGGGGTACCAGTGGTTGCCTATCGCGACGGCTTCGGAAACTGGTGTAGCCGAATCGTCGCGCCGATCGGCGACATCGGTATCTTTGCCGACGGCGTCGTTCACGATGGGGGACAGGTGGACGACATCGCTACGGAGGCGCAACAGATCGCCCTCCAGGATCTGCCGGAGGAGACACTGGTCTTTCTGCTCGGCAGCCGCTATTGCGAAACCGATCGACTGTCCGACGAGGCATGGCGGCTGTTCGGGCACACGCCGCCCGGCTGGGCACGCGTGCAGGCGATCTGTGATTTTGTGCACCAGCACATCCAGTTCGGCTACCCGTTCGCACGCCCGACCAAGACGGCCTGGGAGACCTACAGCGAGCGCGCCGGCGTTTGCCGCGACTACGCTCATCTGGCGATCACCTTCTGCCGCTGCATGAACATACCGGCCCGCTACTGCACCGGCTATCTGGGCGACATTGGCATCACGCCGGTACCCGGTCCGATGGACTTCTCCGGCTGGTTCGACGTCTATCTCGGCGGCCGCTGGTACACCTTCGACGCGCGCAGCAACGTTCCTCGCATCGGCCGCGTCCTCATGGCCCGCGGCCGCGACGCCGCCGACGTCGCGATGGTCACGACCTTCGGACCGAGCGTCCTCAAGAGCTTTCTCGTGCGCACCGACGAAGTGTCCACGGCCTAGTGGAAGGACGGCGCAGCCATGTCTGGCATCGTATCGTTGACCTGCCCCGTCCGCCGGCAGGGACTGGTCGGTGCAGCACTGCATTCGCGACATTCAAGAGGGGGAAGCGGCAATGACGGGAGCACTGTGGTTCCTGCTGGTGGGCGGGCTGTTGCTCGTCATGGGTCTGACCCCGTCGTTCATCAAGCGTCTACCGGTCACCTCGGCGATCATCTATCTGTCGATTGGCCTGGTCGTCGGGCCGACGCTGCTCAACGCCTTTCACTTCAACCCGCTCCGAGAATCGGCACTGCTGGAAGTGCTGACCGAAGTGGCGGTGCTGATTTCGCTATTCGCCGCCGGCGTCAAGATGCCTGCCCCGATGCGGCTCGATCGCTGGCGCACACCGCTGCTTCTGGCATCGGCATCGATGGCCCTCACGGTGGCCATGGTTGCCGCCTTTGCCCACTTCGTGCTCGAGTTGTCCCTCGGCGCCTCGGTTCTTCTCGGCGCCATCGTGGCGCCAACGGATCCGGTCCTCGCCACCGACGTCCAGATCCGTCATCCCGGCGACCGCGACCGCCTGCGCTTCGATCTCACCTGCGAAGCCGGCATGAACGACGGCAGCGCCTTCCCGTTCGTGATGCTCGGCCTGGGTTTGCTCGGCTTGCACGACCTTGGCGAATTCGGCCTGCGCTGGGCGCTCGTGGATGTCTTGTGGGCGACCGTAGCCGGGATCGCGATCGGCGTTGTCCTCGGTTCCGCTCTCGGCCGGCTTGGCTGGACTCTGCGCAGCAGACGTTTCGACCACGAGCTCATGGACGATTTCCTGGGCCTGGGACTGATCGGCGTCGTTTACGGGGTCAGCGAACTGGTCAATGCTTGGGGCTTCCTTGCCGTGTTCTTCGCGGCCGTCTCGCTTCGACAGACCGAAGTCAGGCTGATCAACGCCCGGGCCGACAACCTGGAAAAAGGGCTTGCCGGGCACGACCCGGTCGCTACGTCAGGGGGCGGCGATCCGGTGGCGACGGTCAGCCAAGGGTCACTGGTCTTCAAGGAGCATCTTGAGCGGATCTCGGAACTGCTGCTGATCCTGCTCGTCGGGGGCTCGCTGTTCCTCGATTCGTGGAGTTGGCGCGCGGTGAGCCTCGCCCTCTTCCTGTTCCTCGTCGCACGCCCGCTCAGCGTGGGCATCGGGCTGCTGGGCTCGCGCACGCCAGCGCGCGTTCGCGGCATGGTGGGCTGGTTCGGGGTGCGTGGGATCGGCTCGCTCTACTATCTCGTGTACGCCATTGAACACGGCCTCCCGGAAGATGTGGCGCTGGAGCTCATCCACATGACCCTGATCGTCATCACGATGTCGATCCTCGTCCACGGCGTCAGCGTCAAGCCCCTGATGAACCGCTTTTGGCGAGCGGGCTGATGGACGCGATCGCTGCCGATATCGCCCCGGGCAGCGAAGAAGGAATGAAAAGTCTGGCGCAATGTACGGCAGCGAACAGTGTTTGTGGAATTTTTCGCCCAAGCTGCACTTTGGATTCGAAGTTCGTGCATGCCTGAATCACTGTTCTGGATTGGCCTATCCGTACCGCTGAATCCCTGTTTTCATTCCCCAAAGGAGTAACACATGCTACCTACCAGCCCGAACCTGACCGCCACCGCCGAGATCAACACCAATGCCTTCATGACTTTGTCGAAGCTGGCATTTTCCAACCTTGAACGTCTGGCTACCCTGAACCTGAATGCGACTCGCGCTGCATTGGAGGGCGGTACCGCCGCCGTCGGCTCCTTGAGCCAGAGCAAAGACGTGAAGAATCCGTCGAAGCTACTGGGCGGTGCGGCCGAGACAGCGAGCAACAACGCCACCGAATACCTCAAGGGCGTGCAGGCGATAGCCGCCGAAACGCAGAAAGAGGTGACCAACCTCGTCAGTTCCTACTTCTCTCCCCATGGCGAGGGTGGAAACCCCAGCGCGGGCTGGCTCAAGGGCTTCGAACAGTTCAAGGGCTTTGCGCAGCAGATTACCGACATGACTGCCGCCAACGCTAAGGTGGCCCGTGACGCAAGCGCCCGAATCGCAAGCTCGGCGGCCTCGCTTTCAAAGAAAGACGCCTAAGCACGCAGACCGTGGTGTTGATGAAGAACCCCGCCATGCCGGGGTTTTTTTTTGGCCAAAGCCGTTCGTGGGGCGCCTGCTTCCGGGATGCGTGTGCCGAAACCTCTCGGGTGCGCTGGCGCACAGACCTGGTTCGCTTGCCAGCCCATGCTGCAAGTAGCCAGGTATCCCGCGAACCGACAATACCGGTGTCGGCGCCGGGGTGAAACCGGCGTCCACAAGCCGACATAAATCTGGTGCGAGCAAGGCCGGAGCTGTGGTCTGGAACGTTGGTTAGAGAGCGCCAAGAGAGGGCCGCCCGGCCCGTGGGCAAAGGCGGTCGGTGCAGGGGCTGGCCGAGGACGGTTTCTGAATCAGGCGTCGTGCTGCTCGCGCATCCGGTAGGACGATCCTTCGATGACCAGTGTCTCGGCATGATGCAGCAGGCGGTCGAGCAAGGCGGCAGTGAGGGTGCTGTCGTTGTTGAAGATCTCCGGCCATTGTTTGTACGCTTTATTCGACGTGATGATTGTCGAACCGCGCTCATAGCGCTGACTGATCACCTGGAAGAGGCCATCGGCGCCAAACTTGTCAATCGGCAGATAGCCCAATTCGTCGACGCAGAGGATGGCGGGTTTGAGCAGCCTGGTCATCTCGCGTTTGACCCCGCCGGTGGCCTGGGCGGCGGCCAGCGCATTGACGATGTCGACGGCGGTGGTGAACAGCGTCGTCAGGCCCTGCAGGCAGGCCGCATGAGCGAGGGCTATGGCCAGATGAGTCTTGCCGACGCCGACCGCGCCGAGCAGAATCACGTTGCCATGCGGCGGCACGAAATCGAGGCGGAACAGATGCTGGATTTGCGGCCGATTGATCTTCTTCGGCCACGACCAGTCGAAGCCGTCCAGCGTCTTGATGCCGGGCAAGCGCGCGGCCTTAATGCGGCGGGCAATCAGCGCCTCATCGCGGCGAGCGACCTCGCCGGCCACCAGGCCTTCGAGAAAGCGGCCATGAGACCACGACTCACGGGCCGCCTGAGCCATCAAGCCCGGCGCGTGCTGAACGAAATACGGCAGCTGCAAACGACCCAGATGCTTCGCGAGAAGCGCCTCAGACATGGTCATGATCACCTCCTACCTCGTCTTGCGGATTGTTTCCCGTGCGGATGCCAGAATAAGCGGACAAGTCCGGTGGTGGCAGTTCAAGCTCCAGCAGATCCTGCCGGCGGATAAGGTGTAGCGGGCTCGGCTCGGGCAACTGGCGGCGACGTGCGTCAATCAGATGGGCGATGTATTCGCTGCTGAAGGCCTCAAAGGTCAGGGCATCGGTCATCGCCCGCACGACCGCGTCGTCACCGTGGATCTCGGCCAGTGCCACGATCTTGCGCACATGCGCTATCGCATTCCCCCGGCGATCGAGCAAGCCGGCGTGATATTTCTCTGCCAGTGGCGTCAAACCCAGGAAGCGCTTGAGTACCAACGCATCGCGGGCATGCCGACGTTGAGCGATCAAGGTCTTCGGGTGATCGGGGTCCTCGATGTCCTGATGGCGTTCGAAGGAACGCCCATGGCGGGCGACCAATTCGCCGTCGTGATAGACACAGACGCGATCCGGATAGACCTTCATCGTCACCGGTCGGCCCGCCAGGCGGGCGGGGACGGAATAGCGATTGCTCTCGAGCGTGACCCGGAACTGTCGGTTGGCACGAACGGTCAGGACGCGGCCGACATCGAACAGCCGGGGATTGACCGGCTGCAGATGAGCGCGTTCCTCGACCCAGAGGTCTTCCGGCCGGCGTTGTGTTTCGCGATGCAGGCGGACGTTGGCAACCGTCTCCAGCCACAGCCTGACGGCCGGATTGAGCGCGCTGAAGTTTGGCAGCTCCAGGCCGGCCAGGAAATTGGTTTTGACATAAGCGACGCCCCTTTCCGCGCGTCCCTTCTCATTCCCTTTTCTCGGCGCACAGGCGACGATTTCGAAGCCGTAATGGCGGGCGAAGTCGAGATAGCGGGGATTGAACTGCACCGGCTCGCCACGCACATGGCGCAAGACCGCACTGCGCAGATTAGGGTTTAGGTCGTTTCGTGTGGAACGGGCAAGAATGGGGCGAAGGGCGAGGCGGGCAAATGAGTGAGCTTTCCAGCGATGAGGTAGGCCATGGCGATGAAGTTTTCGACGCGGCGATAGCCGCGTGCCCTTGCGCGCGCCTCCTGGAGCGCTCGATTCATCGCTTCGACACGGCCATTGTGTTTGCCGGGGTGAAAACCGTTGAGTACGCCAGGAAGGTGCTTGCTGATCGTCCGTCCGAGGCGCTTGAACGGTTCGAGTCGGCAGCGGCTGGCCCAACTGAGCCAGCGCTTGAGCAGGGGCTTGGCCTCGTCAGGTGTCGTGGCGGTGGCGTAGATGGAGCGCAGCGCCTGCTTGATCCGCCAGGCCCGTGCGGTCTTGAGGTTCGAGCGCTGCAACCAGTACATGGTGTCGGTTTGCTTGACGGTCCAGTCGGCGGGTTTCTTGTGCAGGCCCCAGCGGGTGCCTTTGAGTTCGGGCGCGGTCTTGACCTCGGCGCGTCGCACCTCGTCCAGCGCCGTGCTGCTCAGAGCGACCACGTGGAAGCGGTCGAAACAGACCTCGGCTGCTGGAAAGTGCTCGGCGGCGCCGGCCTGGAACGAGCCGCTCATGTCCATGCTGACATGGGTGATCGCGGTGGGCTGGCCACCATGCTCGGTAAGGTCGCTGGCGAACTTTCCGAGCGTGGCCTTGTCTCGGCCCGGCGTGGCAAACAGCAGACGCTGCGCGTCGAGGTCATAAAAAACAGAGATATACGTCTGGCCGCGTTTACTGGCGGTCTCATCGACGCCGATCGCGCGAACCCTGGCATGACTTTCCTGGGCGCGCGCCCGGCCCACATGATGATTGATCACGCGCCACAGTCTGCGACTGCGCACGCGCAGCAGTCGGCCAGCTGCCAAGACCGACATGGTCGGCGCCAGCATCAACGTCAAGGCCTCGAACAGCAGCGTGAAGCGGCTCCCTTCACGCGCCCAGGGAACAGGAATCTGCGTGACCTTGCCGCAACCGGCACAGGCCACTCGCGGCACCTCGGCATGCAGGTGGGCTTCGTACTGAAAGAAATCCATATGGCGCCAGGAACGCGCCAAGCGGTCATGCAGCGGCTGCGCCGCCGCACCGCAAGCCGGGCAAGCATGAATGGCTGCGCCAAATCGGACCTGGAAATCGATCCGTCCGGACTCTGGCTTGAAGATGACCTCAGCTACCTGCCAAGGAGCAACGAGACCCAGAGCCTGGGTGAACAGCGTTTCAATCATGAGGAACCGGTCGCGAGAGGAAAGACCGCCATTGTCCTCCATGCCGAGGGCGGCAGACTGCCTTCCTCGGCCCGGAGCAAGCGTAAGCAAGCGGGCAGCGATGTAAAGGGTTCGGCTGCGCCCGGACTGCGTCCGCCCTTGACATCACCGCTCCCTCAAAACGCGAAACCCATCGCCGGTTCCACACGAAACGACATAGAGCCGCAGATTATCGACCATGACCTTGCGCGGCACCCCCAGGGCAGCAAAGGCGTTGATGTGTGCCGCCAGGAAGTGCTCCATCGTTTGCGAGAGCGCAAACTCGACGTACAGCTTCCGGCTCCAGGCCAGCACCATGACGAAGAACGAAAGGCGGCGGCGGGTGTTGCCCACGGCGATGGTGCCGTATTCCCCCCAGTCGACCTGGGCGACTTCCCCGGGGGCGAAGGCCAGGGTCAGGAAGGCTTCGCGCCGGGGTGGGCGGATCTTGTGGACGTAGTCCTTGACGATGCTGATGCCGCCCTCGTAGCCAGCATCCCGCAGGCGTTGAAACACCTGCTGGGCGGTGAGCGGATGCGCATCGAGCCAGCCGACGATGCGCCCCTTGTAGGGATCGAGCTTGCTGGCCCGCGGCACGCGCGCCCGCGGGGCGTACGGGCGGTCGATCCAGTGGCGGACGGTCTTGACGTCCAGGTCCAGGCTAGCGGCAAGTTGGGGGGCCGTCAGATGACTGGCCACCCCCTCGTGAATGGCGCACCACGTGGCATAGTCGATCATGGCCGGCTCTCCAGAACAGCGCGCAGCCGCGCCAGACGCGTGCCGACCGGCACACACTCGGGCACGCTCAGGACCTGGTACAACGGTGCGTCGTAGGCGATCAGGTCGAGGGCGATCAAGTCCCGGCGGGCGCGGGCCAGGCGAACGGCGTCCATCTGCAGTCGTCGGCAGAGGCTGGCCTCGCTGTAGTAGGAAAGACCGCAGGCGTCGGCGACAGTGACCAGAAACAGGTACAGCGCCCAGGCGCAGACGTCAGCCTTCTCGATGTAGTGTTCCCGCACCAGCCGATGATCGAGCCAGCTGAAATGCGCGGGCACCTGCCGCTGACGTTGCGGATTCAATAGCCGCTTGGTCGGACTGTTCATGCGGGCCTCCTCGAATGTCCTGTCCCAGTTGTAGCAGCCGGGTCAGGGCCGAGGCGATGTCATCTTGTAACGTACTGCCCCAGATATGGGCGATTAAGCCAATCAGAACAGTAGGTTGGGCGTTCAAGAAATCTTGTAACGGTGGCGCCAGTTCGATCGTGGGAGCGTTACAAGATTTCTTCGCTGGGCGCACGGCCTCTGCTGGCAGGGGCGCCGAGGCGTCAGGCTCGAACATTAAGGTTTCTTGTATCGCGGACTCGGCAAGCGGCGCACGCTTGCCGCGGCTGTATCCAGGGTGCTCCTGTCGCCAGGCCTGGACCCGCGCCACGGCTTCCGGTCCGCGGTGATAGTCGAGGTTCTTGGCGAGCCATTTCGCCTGGCTGGCCCGCTTGCTCGCTGCCTTGCACGCCGCGGACCCGCAATAACGCTGATGCCGCGCGTTACGCCTGTCCGGCACAAACGCCTGACCGCAATTCACGCAGGGGTCCTGCTTCTCTCTGTCCATCTCGCGTCCCCTCCTGCCTCATCACAGGACGGGCTACTACACGATCTGGAAATAAAACCAAAGAAGACCCAAACAGCGAAGAAAAACCAGCTCTATATCAAGCGCTCGAAGAACATCCACCCCAAGAACATCCAGCTTCGCGCCGGCTGACGGCGACCAGTTTCAGCTTGGCCGCGACAATACCGGCGAAAGCCAGGCGTCTGAACACGCTTGATGACGGCGCACCAAGGAGAGTGAAGTGACGGAAAACTACCCAAAGATCCTGCCATGGGTTGCCAGCAAGGCGGGGGTTCGTGGCGCCAAGGCGGAGATCTTGTGGATGGAGGCCCTGCGCGATGCCAGCGACAGGTGCTCCGTACGCGAATCCTCCGAATACTGGAAGGTGGCCGTTGATCACCTGCTCGCATCCTTGGCGTTTCATGCGCGCGCCGCTCCGACGCCGCACCTGGAGTACGACCCGACGACCCCGGCCAGCTGCCGAACGGTGGCGCGCGACACAGTTGCCGCGCGCGCTGATTGGCGTTGTTTCAGAAAACGGACAATAAAGCACGCTAAACCGTTTGCATAGGCCGTAGCGGCCTGAACTTGCCTTGGCTGATCTTGGCGCCGCTGTCGACGAAGTTCGAGACAGGCGGCAACGCCAAGACGCTGGCACTGATCACGCAGATATCGTTAGCGGCACTACACCTTCCTCAGTAATGGCAAGGTGATCGACCTGGATGCGCTCGTCGCCGGACGGGAGTTGGGGTAAGGGAAGTTGCTGGGCTGCGGGCTGGCGGGAGCGCCGCAGTTAGCCGGCGCCCTAACCCGACGATGCCACACGCTCGTTCAGGCAATGTTCCATCGGCTGAAGACCCAGGCAGGACGGGCGCGCGACGCCCTACACAAGCAGGCGGACGAGCCGGTGTTCGGAAACATCGACGCGGTGATGGGCTTTCGTCGCTTCTTTTTACGCGGGTTGAAGAGGGTCAGCGGCGAGTGGACGCTGGTTTTCATGGCGAGAAATTTCAAGCGCCTGGCCGTATTGGCCCACAGCCGGGAGGATAAGGGGGACCCTCGGAAAAGCCGGAGAATCAGGCAAAACCGGCTTTTTCCCACAGGGTGAAACACGCCAGCTTTGCCGACGTTCAGTCCGGCCGGCTGCTAGAGCTGCGACTTGAAGTACTTGAATGAATGAACGAAGGCGTCGCGAATCTTCTCCATTTCCGCAACCATGCCGTCCCAGGAGTCTTCGCCGGCAGCCTTCAGTTCTTCGAGCTTGCTGAGGGCCAGCTGGGACTGGTGGCGCAGCTTGCCCATTTCCTCCGCGTACTTCTCGCGCGCATCGGCCTTCGCTTCCTTCGCTTTGGCTTCCAGCTCGCTCATCTTCGTATTCGCTTCATCGAGTTGAAGTTTCATCTTCTCGATGTAGTCGTCTCTCTTTGACATGGCAATAATTCCTGTGATTGAAAAGCGTGAAAGGATTTGGCGTGAAGGCGGTCAGGCAAGCTGTGAATCGCCCCGATTCGTGCGTGCTGACGCACTTGAGCGCCATGGTCAGCTTAATCGGAAAGGAACAGGGACTCTGTGCGCTGGCGTACAGACCGGGGCGAGGCGTGGCGTCTGATCCTGACCCGGGTCGCCCCAGAAAACGGATCGCAAAGTAGGCCACGGCAGGTTTTTCGTTCCCGGCGGTGGGCGTGACTGGCCATCATTGGCATCCGTCACTTGATCCGCATGTCGTTCTCGACGGAGCTTACGCCGCCGACGGCGCGTGTTAGCTGTTTCACGATTTCTTCTCCAGATCGAGGTTGAACAGGGCTTCCCGTACGCCGCACAGGCTAGCGTGGTACACCAGCAGCAGCGTGCTTGCGCCGACGACGGCCAGGAGCAGGCTGTAGAGCTTTAATCCCCCACCGCTGGCCATCCCGAAGCTATTGAAGAGCCAGCCGCCAACGACTGCGCCGACAACACCGAGAACGATGTCCATGACGGCGCCCCGCCCGCTTCCGCCAACTATCCTGTTGGCGACGAGCGCGGCGATGAGTCCAAGTCCGGCCCATAGTAGTAACGACATGATTGCCTCCTGTATCTGCAGCTGTCGGGCTCACCATTTCCGGAGTCCAGCGACGCGGCCCAACAGTCGCTGAAGCATCACCACACCGGTTCGCACGCCTGTCAGCGGCATGCGCCCCTATCGGATCAGGCGAGCGGTCTACGGTCGCTAATCCTTGTTGCGCTCTTCAAAGCGCTTGATCTGCGCCTCGGCCTCGTCTTTGGTTGTGCCGTAGGTCTCCTGAATCCTGCCCGCGAGCTCGATGCGCTTGCCGGCAATCAATTCCAGCTGCTCTTCGGTAAGGCTGCGCCACTGCGCTTTTACCTTGCCCTTGTACTGCTTCCAGTTCCCTTCGACGATATTCCAGTTCACATCAAGCTCCTTGTGTCCGTGACCCGAACAGGCAAACGGCCGATCGGGCAACCTGCGTCGCCGCCGGTTTTTCGCCCCCGGGGCCCCGCACACCGCGACCAGCGGGAAGGGACACAGAGTGCCGAGCGCACGCAGCGGTGGACGGATTTCCTGGCAACGCCAGCCAAGACGGCAAGTCTGGACGCATGGCCCGGTGCAGTCCGTACGCTGGCGTACCTTGAGCCGAACTCGGCTATCGTCGACGACCGCCATGTTCCGCTTGTGGGGGGGCAGGAACCCGGCGTGGCCCGCCACGGGCCAGCGCGTCGCCTGTCAGGTGACTAGATCATGCGGCCTTGCGGCGACCGCGCTGGCACCATTATTCCTCGGCCCAACGGAAATCTACCGTTTTGAGCGCTGTCGCGTCGACGGCAACGGAGCGCTCGATCGCCTTGCCGGCGTAACTGGCGACCACCCGATATTCGCCTGCCGGCAGTTTCGCCAGGAACCACGGTCCGTCGGAGATGGCCTCCACAAGCGTCTTGCCCCTCGCGTCAGCGACGGTCACCCGCACATTGCTCAGATATGCCCCGGAGGTCATGGCGAATACCAGCTTCAGGTTGAATTCACTGACGCGTTCCCTGAGCCTCTGGAGCGACTCGTCGCCGACACCGCCCGACACATAGGACAAACCACCCGCCTGGTGGACAATGGGTCCGTCATCGGCTCCGACATCGGTCACGAATGACGCAAAGGTCATCGCAGCGATCAGCAGGCCGGGGACGAGAAAGTTGTTCTTCATGATGGAACTCCTATTGACGGGCCGAGGCCCTGATGTGCAGCCCAGGAGGAAGCCTGCGCAGCGTTGCCGCTGACAGTCGGCCTGGCCGAATCCGATTGAGTGCCATCCTATGGGGAAGAAACCCCTGTCGTCTGTTCGCTAGCACACGGAAAACCGAGGAAGCTCCAACGCAGGAAGATCGACTTTCACGCCGCGTGGCGGCGACCAGCTTCAGCTTGGCCGCGACAGCCCAAGGCCGGAGGCCGCGCGGGTACCGCCGTGGCGCTAAGCGTTCCGCGGGCGGGGGCGTTGCTGGTGATGAGCACCAAAGGCGCCTTGCGGGCACGATTGCTAGCCCGAGCGGGAAAGAGCGGGAGATGGCGGCAGCGTGGCGCGCACGACGCACTGCTGTGTACGCCAACGTACAGAGCGTGTGGACCGGGAAGAGTAGCTTGGAAAGCGGTGAACTCGAGTCGACCTGTCTGTGCGATTCGGTCACTTAACCCCTTCCGGAGGAAAGTACATGAACAGCATCATTTACCTCGTCGGTCTCGTCGTCATCGTCCTCTTCGTCCTGTCGTTTTTCGGGCTTCGATAGAGGGTCAAGGAGTTCGCCGGAGCTTGCACAATCCGAGCCCGTGGCGGGACGCGGACGCCAACCCAGGAAGCTGTGCATGGGGTGGGCTTGCTCGCAAGCCCACCGTTATCCTGCCTGGCGACGGCTGATGAAGACTGAAGCGATCAGCAGCGCCGGGCAAGCCGATCACGGCGCTGACATCGGGAAGCGCCGGCATCGTCGTCGACGCGAAGCATCGATGTCGGGGCATTGCTCATGGCCCGCGCCGTGAGGACTCGATGTCATTGCGTGTGCAAGCGGCGCTGGCAAACCTCGGCCGCCCGGCCCTCACGCCAACCCGGGAAAGGGACATCACGATACGTTTGGTGGCGCAACGACAGGTCGCGCGCGTTTGCGACATCCTACTCCTTGTCGCCCTTGGCAGCGTCCTGTATGGCCTCGCCGGCCTTCTCGACCTGCTGTCCAGCCTTCTCCACCACCTTGTTGATTTCCTCGCCGGCCTTCTCGACCTGCTGTCCAGCCTTCGCTACCACCTTGTCGATTTCCTTTCCTGCGTGCTCTGCCGGGCCTTCGCTTTCGTGCTTCTGGCAAGCGGACAGTGCCAAGAGCAGTGCGCTCACGAGCAAAGTCGCGCGGATTGATCCACCTGCTTTCATCTCTGATATCTCCTGGTAATTCTGCTCAATCGATTGGCCCGCATCGGGAGCGACCATGAGGGTCGCGTCGCCCGCGGGATCAGGGTAACGAGCGGGCGCGAGCTATCTGCCGGGGAGGCAAGCTACCTCGCGCAGCGCATCACTTCTTGCCGACGTCGTGGCCGATCACGCCTCCGACCGGGGCGCCGCCGACGGTTCCGACGCTGCTGCCGTCCGGAAGAGTTTCTACTCCAAGGGCGCCGGCGCCGGCGTCGATGCTGGTCGCCTTGTCCTGCGCAACCATGTCCGCGCAGGCACCAAGGCCGAACAGAACAGCCGCAGCGAGGGCGCTGAACTTGACTCTGCGAATCGTTTTCATGGGCTTTCCTCTTACTCAAACAAGGTTTTTTTGGCACGTTCTTTTCGGGTCCACCAGGGCTGCGACATGCGCAACAGGCAGTTCGTTCGGCCACAGGTACGCTGCTTGCAAGTGTCGCGCGCCGCCAGGGCGCAGTCGCTGCACTCTGGCCGGCCCCGATCACTGCAGGCTAAGCAGACGCGCTTTTGCGGTCTGTCTGCCAGCGAACATAGGCGCAATCGAGGCGGGTGCCGGCTTGTGCGACGCCGCCCAGGGTTCCGGGCGACCGGCCAGCCCACCCATCAGCCAGCGAACGCAGAACGTTCTCTGTACGCTGGCGCCCATGGCGGTTGCTCAGTGGCTACAGGCGATCAGGCGAGTTCGTTGATCGCGCTCTGGATGGCGTCGTCCACGAGTTGCCGGGCAGCGGGGCCGTCGCCGAGGATGGTCTCCCACTGAAGGCGCACATAGCTCGAACGGCTGCGGCTCTTGAGCACCAGGGTCTGCCGTCCGCGGGCCTCGCCGACTGCAAAGTCGGTGGCGTAGCCGAGCAGGTCGTGCACGCCATGGCTCCACATTCCGGCCTGGACGGCCGCGATGATCGCCGCCACGCGCCGATGAAACTCGAGAGCCACTTCGGTAGTGAATTGATCCTTGTCCATGCGGGTTCCAGTGACTGATTGAGCATTGAATACAGGCGGCTGTGGGACGCGTGAGGCCGAACCACCGCTTCTCGCCATGAGCCTGCACAGGCTGCGCCGAACGCCCGGGTGCGTCTGTGCGCTGCTGCACATAGCCAATACGCAGCGTGTATAGTCAGGACACCTCGAAGCTTCAATTCCAGTGCGTCGGCAAGCTCGTCCGATCGCTGCTGGTGACGGAATGAACCGCCATGCCCTTGCCTCCCCTGATCTCTGCCACGCATGACCCGCGCCAGAACCACCTGCTCGCCGCCTTGCCGGCGGACGAGTACACACGCCTGTTTCCCCGTCTGGAACTAGTCCCGATGCCGCTCGCCGAGGCGCTCTACGAGTCCGGCATCCAGATGCGCCATGTCTATTTTCCCACCACCTCGATCGTCTCCCTGCTCTACGTCATGGAGGATGGCTCATCGGCTGAAATCGCCGTCGTCGGCAACGAGGGGATCGTCGGCGTGTCGCTGTTCATGGGCGGCGAAAGCACGTCGAGCCGGGCCGTGGTGCAGAGCGCCGGCCACGCCTACCGCTTGCAGGGCCAACTGCTGAAGGATGAGTTCTATCGCGCCGGCCCCATGCAGCGCCTGTTGCTGCGCTACACGCAGGCGCTTCTGACGCAGATGGCGCAGACGGCGGTGTGCAACCGCCATCATTCGCTCGACGAGCAATTGTGCCGCTGGCTGCTGCTCTCCCTCGACCGCCTGCCCTCGAACGAACTGGTCATGACGCAGGAACTGATCGCCAACATGCTCGGCGTGCGCCGCGAAGGCGTTACCGAAGCCGCCGGCAATCTGCAGCGGGCGGGCATGATCGTGTATCAGCGCGGGCGCATCACCATACTCGACCGGGCGGCTCTGGAGGCGCGCTGCTGCGAGTGCTACGCGGTGGTCAGGAAGGAGTTCGAGCGCCTGCTCCCCGAGGTGACTGCACGCTAGTGTTCCTTACAACAGCACGTGGCCGCGCTGCTGTGTGCGCTACCGCCCGGACGGTCGTCGAGTTTCGCTGCACACTCTGCGCAATGAAGTTCTCATCCGGGCGAAACGGTTCGCTCCTGGTCCGCATCGGACACCGGGATAGCAGCACCTCTCCGGTTGCCGGTTTCTTCTTTGCATCGTGAGGAGCGACGTGCCAACACCGGTCCCTGCCGCCGCCAATCGACTCATCGAGGCCCTGCCGCACAAAGACCGGCGGCGTCTTCTGGCCGCTTGCGAGCCGGTCGAACTGACCTTTGCCGACGTTCTCGCCGAACCCGGTGAACGCATTCGCCACGTCTTCTTTCCCACGACGAGCTACATTTCGCTGATCACGCCGATCGACGGCTGCGCCAGCCTGGAGGTGGGTCTGGTCGGCGACGAAGGCATGCTCGGGATCTCGCTCATCCTCGGCGTGGAGATTTCGCCGCTCAGCGCGCTGGTACAGGGCGCAGGCCTTGCGCTGCGCATGAACGCCGCGCCGTTTCGTCGCGAACTCGCTTTCAGTCCGGCGCTGCAGGGAATACTCAAGCGCTACCTGCATGTGGTGATGGGCCAACTCGCGCAATCCGCCGCCTGCGCCCGCTTTCATGTCGTTGAAGCGCGTCTCGCCCGTTGCCTCCTGATGACGCAGGACCGGGCGCAGTCGAATGCCTTTCATGGCACACACGAATTTCTGGCCTCGATGCTGGGAGTGCGTCGGGTCGGTGTGACGAAGGCCGCGACCGCACTGCAAAAACGCAAACTGATCGGCTACAGCCGCGGGAATATCAGAATCCTCGACCGCGGCGGCCTGGAAGCCGCTTCCTGCGGCTGCTACGAGGCCGACAACGCCACCTACGCGCGAGGGATGGCTTAGCCGGCATCCTGACCCCGGGCTGCACGCGGGTCGCGCACGGAATCGCCCTGGCGAGGCAAGCGGCAACTCGCCGCGGGACTGCCGACTATGTGCCCCAGCAGACAGACAGCGAAAGAACTTGGCAGTACGGTAAACCATCCGAGTCAGCCGGCCGGCGATGTCCGCAGGATGGCTGTCCGGACCGCCCGCAATCGCGCCCGGGGAAGCCAAGTCATGAGTCGTACTCGAGCGGGCGCGAAGAACCGGTAACAGCACGTTCAGGAAAGAGGTAATACCATGGAAAAGACGCAAAGAATCACCTTCGGTGCAGTTGCCATAGCCATACTGTTCGCCCTCGGTGGTTGCTCGGGCATGTCGACGCAGGGCGAGAACACCGCCGTTGGCGCTGGCGTCGGTGCCGTTGGCGGTGCCGTCCTTACGGGCGGCAGTGTGCTCGGAACAGTCGGCGGCGCAGCCGTTGGCGGCGTCGTCGGCCACGAAGTCAGCAAATGACGATCGACCTGCCATACGCCGTCCCTGCCGGGCCGGCGCACATCACTGGCTCATTGTCGTCGGCCCGCCACGACCTTGCGCCGTGGGTCACACCCGTGACAGCAACTGCAGTGTTGCCACGCTGTATGGAACAAATAGCTCCCGCCTACCCCGAGGGTTTCGCGCCGCTGTCAGGCTTGCCGAAAGTCTCATCAGGAATGTAGAGTCGAGATGTGGCGCGGTAGCCGTAGGTCTGACTTGTCTGTTTCCGCCTCTTTCGTCTGGCGGTGCCCAAGTAGTCAGGCCATAGTCCCGTTTCCACATCCCGCTCATCGAACCGGACAGGCGGATTTCCCGCATCCGGCTCTCGGACAAGACATCACGCTTTCGCCCACGGAAGGTCATGGGTTCTTGCTGGCAGATTGATCAGCCCCAACTGCTCGTGGAGATGCCGATCGGAGTAGCGCCTTTTCCCATTGCCAGGAACCTTGTGTTTCTTGCACAACCACCGGCGGAGCCGTTGTGTGGCGTGGGTGTTGATCGCCCGATAGGCCGGGCTGACAGGACCCAGGCAGAAGTAATTCGCCCAGCCAGTCAGTTTCCGATTGAGGCGTCCCACGACAACCTCGGCATCCAGGAGGATTCGGCGACGGTCGGTTTCCTGAGTGATGCTTTCCACCATTCGTTTGATGCTCTTCGTCGAGGGCCGGGTGCCGATATAGGCTCTCCCATTCTCGTGGCTGTAGCACCGCCCGAAGGTGTATCCCAGGAAGTCAAACCGCGCTTGCGGTATTTGACACAAATGTGTCTTGTCGTCGTTCACCGTCAGCTTCAGTGTCTCCATCATGCCTCGCATCGCGTCCATGGCATCCTCTGCCCGGCCTTTGCAGCAGATGACGAAGTCGTCCGCATAATTGACGATTTGCGCCGACCAGCGACGCGCATACCCCAACGTCTTCCATCCGAGGATGAAGCGCCGCATGTACAGATTCGACAGCAGCGGTGAAATCGGGGCCCCTTGCGGGGTGCCGCGCCCGGTGTCCCGGTTGGACGTGCTCCGTTGCCGGTGACCGTGTCCATCGTCTTCTTCCACAGGTGCTTCCAGCCATTGCTTGATGAGGTGCAGAACGTGCCGATCGACAATCCGACGGACGACGCTCTTCATCAGCTCAAGGTGCGGAATGCTATCGAAATAGCCGGATAGATCCGCGTCTATCACTTGCCGGTGTCCCGTGTTCAATAGACGATGAACCGCTGTTACCGCATCCTGCGCCCCGCGCTCTGCCCGGTAGGCGTACTGCTCCGGCTGCAGATCGGCTTCAAAAATAGGTTCCAGCACGAGCATGGCCGCCGTTTGTACGACTCGGTCGGTGATCGTCGGTATCCCCAAGGGGCGCAGTTTGCCGTTCGGCTTGGGAATCCAGACCCGCTTGACCGCTTCCGGTCGGTAGTCCTTCTTCTTCAGCCGTTCCGCCAGTTCCCCAAGCCAGCGTTCTTCTCCATACGCTTCGATGTCTTCAAAACGCACTCCGTCCACCCCGGCTGCGCCCTTGTTGGCTTTGCAGCTTCGGTAGGCATGATCGAGTACGTCTGGTCGATGGACCTTGTCGTACAGGAGGTAGAACCGGTACCCGGGTTCTTCCTTCGCTTTGGCATGTAACGCCATCTGCAGTTTCTGAACGCTTATTGGAGTTTGCAGGTTGCCCAATCTCCTGTCCCTTTCCGCTTCTTGCGTTGGTCTTGAACTGAGGCCCCTTTCCTCCATCGGCATTACCCGACTTCAACGGTACTACGGGCCTCTCCGCCACCCCACCTCGCCCGACCTGTCCCTCACGGGCGTCCGGTTGGTCTTGCACTTGACCACGTGATGGGGCTTCCCGTGTTGCGTCTGCCTTCCTCTTCCACACATGCCGTCACCAATACCCCGGCGGAACCACAGACTGCGTTTCGCTCGCGTTCATCTGTGACAACGGCCTTCCCCGTAGCTACGCCGGGTCGGCTTCCGCATTCAGTGTTTTCGGGGCCTGCTCAGTGTTCACACTCATTACGGCCTGCGTGGTCGCCAAGTCCCTTACAGGACCCTCTACACCAGAGGCTTCAGCCGCTTCGTTACCTCCACGACTGCTCCAGTTGCTACCGGCCGGAGCGAAAGTTGCCGGGCGGGATTCGCACCCGCTGAAAGACAGCGCCTTAGCACGGCGCACGCAGCACTACAACTAGATGGTCCACCAGGAGAGCGCAGCAATGAACCTCGGAAAAACTGTCAGCACGGCCTTGCTCATCGGCGTCAGTGCCTTGCTGCTGACCTTGCCTGCCTGCCAGAAACAGGAAGGCCCGGCAGAGAAGGCTGGCAAGGAAATGGACAAAGCGGTCGAGAAGGTCGGCCAGCAGATCGAAAAAGCGGGTGAGAGCGTCCAGGACGCCGCCAAGGACGCCAAGAAATAGACGTCGCTACCAGGGCCGACCTCGCTGAGCTATCCGCATGACGGCATCGAGGTCTCCAGCGTGATCCGGAAACCGGAGAGTGGAAAGCTGCAAGCGCGATTCATCGCGCCAGGGCCAGCGGGCGCAACCCGTCAGCCAGCCCTCGCGAACGCTTGCTCAGCTCTGCGGACAGGTTCCGGTGACAGCAGCGCTCAGCGACAGGTCGCGCCGCTCGACAAACTTGAGCAGCAGCAACAATAACGTACCAACGGCCATCACTGCGGCCGCCAGGTGCAGACCAGCGGCGTAGCTGCCGAGGCTGCCGGCGAGCCAGCCGGTGACCGCCGGTGCGATGATCTGCGCGGCCCCGTAGGAAAGCGTCATCTTGCCCATCATCTTAGCCGGGCGCGTCGGATAGTAGCGCCCGGCCATGGTCAACACCAGGCTCACCATGCCGATGAAGGTGCCGCCAAAGAGCAAGGCCCCGGCCAGCGCCGCCGCCAGGCCGTCGCCCATCACCGGCAGGAGAATGCCGACGATCTGCAACACGGCGGCGAGGATCAGCGCGTTCAACTCGCCGGTCCGCCGGGCGATCAGGTCCCAGACGATGCACGCCGGCGCAGCCGCCGCACCGAGTGCCAGGAAGACCAGCGTGCCGCGTCCGGCCAGACCGGGCAGGTGGTCGATGATGGCGACGATGAAGGTCGCGCTGACCACGTAGCCGAAGCCGGCGCAGAAATAGGCAGCCATCAGCAGGCGCATGAAAGCCGCGCTCGGCGGATTGTCGAGCATCTGCTGCCCGCCCTTGGTAACCGTGCTGCGGTCGGGTGCCGGCAGCCAGCGCAGCGCCGGGATGAGCAGCAGACTGCCGATCAGCGTAAATACGAACCACTGTTCGCGCCAGTCCAGCCAATGACTCATCAGCGCCACCGCCGCCGCACAGCCGGCAATTCCCAGGCCGATCCCCGAAAAGTGAATACCGAGTTCGCTGCGATGATTGTGCCGAATCAGCCAGTTGAGGATCAGCCCCGTGCCGAGCAGCATGCCGGCGGCGCTGCTCAGGCCGGCGACGAAACGCGACAGCGCCCAGATGGTCACGTCGGTGGTCAGGCCCATGAGCGCGGTGCTGAGCACGGCGACGACCAGGCCGATCCGGTAGAGGCGATCCTTGAGCACCAGGTCGCTGATCAGTGAAGCCACCACGGCGCCGCTCAGGTAACCGGCGTAGTTGATCGCCGCCAGCCAGGCGGCCGCCCCGACGCCCAGTCCCGCCTGTTGCTGCATCAGCGGCAGCAGTGGCGTATAGGCGAAACGGGCGACGCCTAGGACCAGCATCAGGCTGCAGATACCGGCGCCCAGCACACGAAAACGTTCCAGGCGTTCTTTCTGCTCGTTCATGTCCAGACGTCCTTTTGAGTTGATGGCCAAACGATAACTGCTATAAACTATCTCCACAAATGAATAGTCTAGATTAGTCAATTCTGTAATGGAGATATGTCGATGGAGCTGATCGCACTGCGCACCTTCGCCGCCGTCGTCGATGAAGGCGGCGTTCTGGCCGCCTCACGCAAGCTGAACACCGTCCAGTCCAACGTCACCAGCCGCATCCGCCGGCTCGAGGAAGAACTGGGCGCGGCGCTCTTCTTCCGCAGCGGGCGTGGCGTGGCGCTGGCTCCCGCCGGCCGGGTGCTGCTCGATTACGCGCGCCGCATGCTGCACCTCGAACGCGAGAGCGGCGCCGCCGTTCGTCTGGTCGGCGACGGTGTCGGCGAACTGCGCATTGGCAGCATGGAGACCTTCGCCGCGCTGCATCTGCCGCTGGCCCTGAAGGCCGTCCGTGCCAGGCATCCCCGCCTCGAACTGCGCATCGAGACCGACACCAGCGCAACGCTGGTCAACAAGGTGCTGACCCACAAGCTCGATTGCGCCATCGTCGCCGGTCCGATCGAACACCCGGATCTGCGCTTCGATGAACTGGTCATCGAGGAACTGGTGCTCGTTCATGCTGCCGACACCGATCCGCGGTTGCAGCCGCTGATCCTCTTCCGCGAAGGCTGCGCCTATCGCACACGCGCCCTCGCCTGGCAGCGCGCCAGCGGCCACGCCGTCGCCGAGGCCATGGAGTTCGGAACGCTGGACGGGATTCTCGGTTGTGTTTCCGTCGGCCTGGGATGGACCCTGATGCCGCGGCGGGTCGTCGAGCAATCGGCGCACACCGCCGATCTGGTCGTGCAGACGCTGCCCGAAGAAATCAGCCAGGTGCCCACCGGCATGATCTACCTTGCCGAAGCGCCGCCGATGGCGGCGCTGCAGACGCTTGGCGAGGCTGTCGCCAGCGCGACCACATAGCGACCCCGGTGTGGTGCTGCATCCTTGATGGGGTCAGCTCACGAAAGGTGAATATACCGAACGCGACGCGCCTACTTTGCGACGTTTGCAATTGGCCAAGCTCGTCGAAAGCGTCTCTATTGCGCGCTGCGGCAGCGATTACTGCTCGCGATCTGCGCCGGAGCGTCACCTCTTGACGACCCACAAGAAACACTCGGCGGCACGTGGATCGGGCGACCGCTGCCCTTCCAGAGGCGGTCGCTCAAGCGGTCGGCTCATAGAACCGAATCAAATTGCGACCTGCCTCCTTGGCTTGATACATCGCCTTGTCCGCCCACTTGAGGATGTCATCCCGGCTGGCGTCACGCTTGCTGAACAACGCCACGCCGATGCTCGCGGTGCATTGATGCTCGACGGTATTTTCCGCTGTTCCCTTTTGCCGCACTTGAAGCACGAAAGGCTTGTCCAGCGCGGCGCGGATTTTTTCCGCAATCACGCCGGCTTGGGCAGTGGATTCTGCATTTTCCACACTCAGCTCACTGAGCATCACCACGAACTCATCGCCGCCGAAGCGGGCCACGGTGTCAATCTCGCGTACACAACGTTTCAGCCGATCCGCCGCCTCCATCAGCAGCAAATCGCCAACTTCATGCCCGCGCGTGTCATTGAGCGACTTGAAGTTATCCAGGTCGATGAACATCAGCGCGGAGTAACGACCACTACGCTGGCTTGCGGCCATCGTCTGACCCAGTCGGTCGTTTAACAGGCGGCGATTGGGCAGCCGCGTTAATGAGTCATACAGTGCCAGATTGAGAATTTCCGCCTGTACCTGTTTGTGTTCCGTAATATCGCGCGCTGCCGCGAATACCCCCTGCAGCCTCCTGTCCAGGTCGTAAAGGGTGGCCGCGTTGTAGGACACCACTGTTTCCTTCCCGCTCCTGTCGCGTGCGGTGAGCTCATAATTGGTGACCTTCTTTTTAAGCAGCACCAGCTTGATGCCCGCCTCGGCCCGCTTCGGATCAGTGAAATGGCTTTTGAACGGCGCCCCGATCAACTCGTCGCGGGTGCAACCGGTAAGCGCCTCCATCTGCTTGTTGACGTCGGTGATGACCCCTGACGGATCGGTGATCATCAGTGCGTCGATATTGGACTCGAACAGGGAGCGCGTGTAGAACTGATGGTCACGCAGACGTTGACCGAGCAGTTGTTGTTCGGCCTCGATCTCCTTTCGGGCGGTATTGTCAGTGCCGACCAGAAGGTAGCCGATGATCTCGTTTTGATCATCGCGAAGGGCTGTTACCGAAACGACCGCCGCGAAACGGCTGCCGTCCTTGCGGATGTAGGTCAGTTCATAGATGTCCTCGATGCCACGCGAGGCTTTGAACACCAGGGCCTCGAAGCCCGGCGTAATCGGCGTATCAAGTTCAAGGCTCAACGCTTCTGCGCGCGCGATGACTTCCTGCGGATCGGAAATGTCGGCTGGCGTGATGTTGTTCACCACGTCAGCGGCTGCGTAGCCCAGCATGCGTTCGGCGCCAACGTTGAAGATTTGAATGACGCCTTTCGCGTCCGTTGCAATAATCGAGAAATTGGCGCTGTTGAAAATTGCGTTCTGCAGGGCGCCGGCCTTGAGCAGTGCCTCCTGGTGCCACGGTTCCATGACGCCGCTCAGGCCATCTGAAACATCGGTTTTCGGCGTCACCTGATCCGCATGCGAGCTCATTGGAATACCTTCTTCCGATAGCGTTGGACGGCAAAGTTTTTCACCGCTCCGTCTTCCCTGGAACCTCGCAGTATTGGCTTCCTTGCGCTGGCGTTCTGTGCGCCAAGACACGTAGGTCGCCTTCGCACGCAGCTGAGATGGGTCGGACGAATGGCCGTTCAAAAGGGAATGAACGGTCAATTCCCCGTGGGTAACGGCCAAGACGCTGGATCAGCACTCACACCGACCCCGCTCTGGCGGGGCTGATTCTGCGCTCATCCCCCTGCATCTGCGTTGAGGCCGGAATCCATTGATGGAGCGTCGGCACCGACGGCCAAGGCTTTCGGCCACGTCGCGAGGGGGCACACCGGGCTACCAGCCATGCCCCCTCGTGGGCCCTCAAGCGTTTTTCAGAGGCGCTGAATGGAGACGACTCAACTGTGCAGTTCGTCCCGATCGCGGAAGTACGCCAGCGCTTCCGGGTTGGCCAGTGCCTCGACGTTCTTCACCGGCCGGCCATGGACGACGTGGCGCACGGCCAGTTCGACGATCTTGCCGCTCTTGGTGCGCGGAATGTCGGCGACCTGCAGCACCTTCGCCGGCACGTGCCGCGGCGTGGTGTTCTGGCGCACCTGCTGCTTGATGCGTTCGATCAGCGCGTCGTCGAGGCTGATTCCCTCGCGCAGCTTGACGAACAGCACGACGCGCACGTCGTGCTGCCACTCCTGGCCGATGACCAGCGACTCGACGACTTCCGGCAATTGCTCGACCTGGCGATAGATCTCGGCGGTGCCGATACGCACGCCGCCGGGGTTGAGGACGGCGTCGGAGCGGCCGTAGATGATCATCCCTTCGTGGGCCGTCAGTTCGACGAAGTCGCCGTGGCACCAGATGTTCGCGAAGCGGTCGAAGTACGCGCCGTGGTACTTGGCGCCGTCGGGGTCGTTCCAGAAACCGACCGGCATGGCCGGGAACGGCGCGGTGCAGACCAGCTCGCCGCGCTCGCCACGGCCGGCAGGAATCGGCTGGCCGTCGTCGTCGAAGACGTCGACCGCCATTCCCAGGCCGCGGCATTGCAGTTCGCCGCGGAAAACGGGGAGGATCGGGCAGCCGAGCGCGAAGCAGGAGAGGATGTCGGTGCCGCCGGAAATCGACGCCAGCAGCAGGTCGGTCCTGATATCGCCATAGACGTAGTCGAAGCTTTCCGGGGCCAGCGGGCTGCCGGTCGAGAACATCGCCCGCAACGCCTCCAGCCGGTGCGTCGCGCGCGGCTTCAGCCCGGTCTTGGCAAGCGCGTCGATGAACTTGGCGGAGGTGCCGAAGTGCGTCATCCGCTCGGCGTCGGCGTAGTCGAAGAGGATCGTTCCGGCCTTGCCCGAAGCACCGGCGATGAACGGCGAACCGTCGTAGAGGAGCAGCGTCGCCTGCGAGGCGAGGCCCGATACCAGCCAGTTCCACATCATCCAGCCGCAGGTGGTGAAGTAGAACAGGCGGTCGCCGGGCTTCACGTCGCCGTGCAGCTGGTGTTCCTTGAGATGTTGCACGAGCGCGCCGCCGTGGCAGTGCACGATGCACTTGGGAACGCCGGTGGTTCCCGAGGAAAACATGATGAACAGCGGGTGCTCGAAAGGCAGTGGCACGAAGTCGATCTCGCCGGCCTGGCAGGGTGCGATGAAGTCGGCGTAGCGCTGGCCGTGGCGGATCGCCGCCACGTCCGGGGCAGCGTCGAGGTAGGAAACGACGACGCAGCGCTCGACGGTCGGCATCTCTGCGGCGATCTGCGCGTTCCTGGCCATGCAGTCGACGCGTTTGCCGTTGTACCAGTAGCCGTCGACGCAGAGCAGCACCTTGGGCTCGATCTGGCCGAAGCGGTCGAGCACGCCCTGGACCCCGAAGTCGGGCGACGCCGACGACCAAATGGCGCCCAGCGAAGCCGTGGCCAGCATGGCGATCAGCGCCTCGGGCATGTTCGGCAGGTAGGCAGCGACGCGATCGCCGCGGCCGACGCCGACGGCTTGCAGCGCCTGCGCGCACCGCGATACCTGCGCGTACAGCTCGGCATTCGAGAGACGCCGCCTGACCTGGTCTTCGCCCCAGAAGACCAGCGCGTCGGAGTCATCCCGTCGGCGCAGCAGATTCCGTGCGTAGTTGAGGCGGGCTTGCGGGAACCAGCGCGCGCCGGGCATGCGATCGCCGTCTTCGAGAACCGTCTCGCCGCGCTCGCCGAGGGCTCCGCATTCGTCCCAGACAGAGGTCCAGAATGCTTCGGGATTGGCCACCGACCAGCGCCAGAGGCTGGGGTAGTCGCTGCAGGCAGCGTTCCAGCGCGCATTGACGGCGGCCATGAAAGCGCTGAGCCTGGCGCTGGCGATACGTTCGGCGCCTGGGCGCCAGAGAGCCTGCTGATCCATCACCCCTCCTCCTTGCTGCGACCGGAAAATGCGTTTACGACAGCTGCGCCCGCCACTCGTCCGGAATCGGCGCCGACTTGCCGCTGGCCACGTCCATCCAGACGATTTTTGCGTCGCCTGTGGCGTAGAGTGTTTCATTGCCTTGCAGGCGGATCTCGTAATGCGTCTGCACGCTGCTGCGCCCCGGATGACCACAGAACATGCGTATTTCGAGCATTCCGGGGTAGTTCAGCGGCACCAGGAAGGTGCACGCGGCGTTGATGATCACCGGTGCCGTCCCCCGCGGCAGCACCTTGAAGCCCAGCGTTTCGAGATACTCGACGCGGCACTGCTCCATGTAGCGGAAATAGACGGTGTTGTTGACGTGTCCGTAGGCGTCCATGTCGCCCCAGCGAATGGACATCAGGCTGGTCTGGACGAGCTTGCGTTGGCTTGTTGGCATTGCGTTTCCTGTGGTCGGTCGATACCCGGCGGCTGATGATCGGGCGCGCCGACGATGTGCCATCGCCGGCGCGTGCGCAAGGCGGTCAGCCAGCCGGCCGCCCGCCTTCCTCGCAGAAGCTGCTCAGAACATGTCTTCCGGCAGCGCCATCACGCCGACGGCACCGTCGGTGATGCTGCTCGCCAGGCCGCCGGCACGCGACAGGAGGTGGTCGGCGTAGAAACGCGCGGTGACCACCTTTGCCGCGTAGAAGGGATCGGCGTCGCCGCCGTCTATCCTGCGCTGGGCGATCAGGGCCGCGCGCGCCATTTGCCAACCACCGGCGACGATGCCGAGCAAGGTCAGGAACGGCACGGAACCGGCCGAGGCGGCGCGAACGTCATCACGATAGGTGGCGACGACCCAGTCGCCGGCTTCGGCCAGCGCGTCGATACCCGCCGTCAGGCGCTTGCGAATGGCGACAAGATGACTGCCTGCCTGGCCGGCCAGCTCGGCGTCAAGGGCACGCATGGTGGCAATCAGCGCCTGCAGCGTGGCCCCCCCCTCGCGCGCGATCTTGCGGCCGATCACGTCGTTGGCCTGAATGGCGGTGGTGCCTTCGTAGATCGTCGAGATCTGCGCGTCGCGCAGGTGCTGCGCGGCGCCGGTTTCCTCGACGTAACCCATGCCGCCATGGACCTGAATGCCCATCGAGGCCATAGTCACCCCGCTCTCGGTGCTCCAGCCCTTGACCACCCCGATCATCAGGTCGACGAAGGCCTGGTTGCGCTTGCGTTCGTCGGCGTCGGGATGGTGAACGGCGGCGTCGTGCGCCGCGGCGACGACGTAGGCCAGGGCCCGTGTCGCTTCGGCGTGCGCGCGCATGGTCATCAACATGCGGCGCACATCCGGATGGACGATGATCGGCACCTTCGGGCCGCCGCGTACGCCGACGTCGGTGCACTGGACACGGTCGCGGGCGTAGTCGCGCGCCCGTTGATACGACCGTTCGCAAGCGGCGACGCCTTCGAGGCCGACGCCGAAGCGCGCGGCGTTCATCATGATGAACATGTACTCGAGACCGCGATTCTCCTCGCCGACCAGGTAGCCGACGGCGCCACTATGGTCGCCGAAAGCCATGATCGCCGTCGGGCTGGCGTGAATGCCGAGCTTGTGTTCGATCGATACGCAATAGGCGTCGTTGCGTTCGCCGAGGCTGCCGTCGTCGTTGACCATGAACTTCGGCACGACGAAGAGCGAAATGCCCTTGACGCCTTCGGGCGCAGTCGGCGTTCGCGCCAGCACCAGATGGACGATGTTCTCGGCCATGTCGTGGTCGCCGTAGGTGATGAAGATCTTCTGCCCGAAGACCTTGTAGCTGCCGTCGGCCTGCGGCTCGGCGCGGGTGCGCACGGCGGCCAGGTCGGAGCCGGCGTTGGGCTCGGTGAGATTCATCGTCCCGGTCCACACGCCGCTGACCATCTTCTCCAGATAGTCCTTCTTCAGCTTCTCGGAGCCGGTGAGCACCAGCGCCTCGATGGCCCCGTTGGTGAGCAGCGGGCAAAGGGAAAACGAGTGATTGGCCGACTTCCACATCTCGGCGACCGCCGCCGCCACCAACTTGGGCAGGCCCTGGCCACCCCACTCCGGCTCGCAGGCCAGCGCCGTCCAGCCGCTGTCGGCGAAGAGCTTGTACGCCTGCTTGAAACCGGCCGGCATGGTCACCGCCTTGTTGTGCCACCTGGCGCCTTCGAGGTCACCCGGGATATTGAGCGGTGACAGCACTTCCTCGGCAAACCGGGCAGCCTCCTCGAGAACGGCGTCGACGAGATCAGGCGTTGCTTCTTCGCAGCCAGGCAGCTGCGCCACCTGTTCGAGCCCGGCGAGTTCCTTGAGCACGAACTGCATATCGCGGATGGGGGCCATGTATTCACTCATTTCATTCTCCTTTGACTTGCGAGGGCAACGATCATCAGCGTCATGACCGTCTTGGGGGGGGTACTATTCAAGCGGGCAGGGGCTTTCGCGCGCTGCCCTGAACTCCAACAAAAAGCCGTTTTCTTCGCCCACCGGCACGCAGCCGCTTCGCCGCACTTCGACTCACTCGCGCGTCCCCCACGGCGCCATGCTCGCCGACGCTGCGGCCTCCCTGGCCGTCCGCGACGGTGTGGCCCGGTTCCCGCCGTGCTCGCTGGCCGTCTGGCGCGACGGAGCGCGTCTTTGCCGGGCGGCACGCCGACGGCGGACGAACCACCCGCCGGCCAACAAGCCGAGTCCAGCCAGGGCAGCGTACAAGGTCCAAGCCTCGACGCCCGCTGCCGCTTCCGGTGGCCGCTGGCCAGGCGTCGCCGGCGCTGCGGCGGTCGGTGCAGACTTCGCCGCGGGACGCCTTGGCGGCGACGCGCCCGCTTCAGCTGCGAGGCGGGCCTCCACCCTCTTCAGCTCGGCAAGATCCGCCTCCAGCCAGACCAGCTTTTCGGTCAGCGCCTGTGGCGCGTGATCCCGGTCGCCGAGCATCTGCAGCGTCCTCCGTTGAAGTCGCAGCAGGTCGCGACCGAGCTCGCTGGTCGAAGCGCGTCCCGCCGGCACGGACAATTCCTCGCTCAGGCGCAAAGTCAGGCCTGCGTCAGCCGGCGCCTTCCGCCCCAGCGCCGGGCTCTGTTCCAGCGCTTCACGGCCATCGGCACCCGCAGCCAGCAGGATCAGTGCCGCCACCGCCGCGGCGTTCAGGCCGCGGCAGTCCCAGGGGCAGCGCTTTCTGCCGACGCTCAGCATGGCGCAGCCGTAGCGCGTGCGGTGCGATCGGGAAAGCGTGTCAGACGGCAATTCATTTTCGTCCGAGGAACTGCGCATCGTCGAAATCGGCGAGGAGTTCCGGTCTGAAAACGGCAAACAGCGTGGCCATCATTCCCGACAGCCAGGCCTCGGAAAAACCGAGCAGCAGAAAATACGGCAGATACTCGCCAGCCAGGTAATCAGCCTCGTAAGTCCCGCTGAGCACCAGCAGCGCGCACGCGCTCAGACCAACCGCGATCAGCGCCAACGCCGAGGCAAAGAAGCCCTTGCAGAAGATGTAGACAAACATATGGCGCGGCAGCAGGCGATCGACCAGACGATGCAGCCCATGACTCACCGCGACACCGACGCCGGCCATCAGGAGGGCGTTGACGGCAAAGGACTGCCAGCCGGAAAAACCGTTCAGCCCGACCCCGACCAGCACCAGGCAGAGACCGACGAAGGCCAGCGCCCAGCCGAAGCACAGGGTGAACACCGTTGCCCCGAGCAGGTGCAGCGAGAGACCGGGCTTGACCCCGGCCTGCAGGTGCCAGAGGACGATAAGGGCAACGATCGTCGCCAGGAAGGCGTTCAGGCGTGCGCTGTCGGCCAGCACCCGCCATGGCGCCCGCCGCAGGGCAACGAGCGCAACCCAGACGAAAAGGAGCCAGGAGAGCAGAATCCAGCTGCCGCCCAGCAGGCCGTCCGGCAGGTTCACGCTGCCCGCCGCCCGCCTTTGCTCAGCCGAGTTCGGCGAGCAACGCCGGAAGGACCTCGAAGAGGTCGCCGACCAGACCGTAATCGGCGACCTGGAAGATCGGCGCCTCGGCGTCCTTGTTGATGGCCACGATCACCTTGCTGTCCTTCATCCCGGCCAGATGCTGAATCGCACCCGAGATGCCGACGGCGATATAGAGCTGCGGCGCGACGATCTTGCCGGTCTGGCCGACCTGGTAGTCGTTGGGAACGAAGCCGGCATCGACCGCCGCGCGCGAGGCCCCCAGCGCGGCGCCCAGCCTGTCGGCCAGAGGCTCGAGCAGCCGATGGAAATTGTCGCCGTTGCCCATGCCACGGCCGCCCGAGACGATGATCTTGGCGGCGGTGAGTTCGGGCCGCTCGGACTTGGTCAACTCGCGATTGACCAACTTGCTCTGCCCGAGGTCAGCAGCGGCCGCCAGGTTTTCCACGGCGGCGCTGCCCCCCTCGCCCGCTGCTTCGAAGGCGGTCGCACGCACGGTGATCACCTTGATGGCGTCGCTCGACTGCACGGTGGCCAGGACGTTGCCGGCGTAGATCGGGCGGACGAAGGTATCCGGCGTCTCGACGGTGACGATCTCGGAGATTTGCGCCACGTCGAGCAACGCGGCAACGCGGGGCATGAAGTTCTTGCCGACCGTCGTTGCGGCAGCGACGATGTGACCATAGGCGGCCGCATTGGCGACCACCAGCGCGGCGAGATTCTCGGGCGACTGGTCTGCGTACTGCGCAGCGTCGGCAAGCAGGACCTTGCCCACACCGGCGATCTTTGCCGCCGCGTCCGCCGCCGGCGCGCAGGCGCTGCCGGCAACCAGCAGATGAACGTCAGCACCGATCTTGCTCGCCGCGGTCACCGCGTTGAGCGTCGCCGGCTTGATCGAGGAATTGTCGTGTTCAGCAATGACGAGTATGGCCATGATCAGATCACCTTCGCTTCAGTCTTGAGTTTCATCACCAGGTCAGCGGCGTCAGCCACCTTGATGCCCGCACTGCGCTTCGGCGGTTCGGCGACCTTGAGGGTTTTCAGACGCGGCGTGACGTCGACGCCCAGCGCTTCCGGATTGGTCGTTTCGAGCGGCTTGCGCTTGGCCTTCATGATGTTCGGCAGCGTCGCGTAGCGCGGCTCGTTCAGGCGCAGGTCGGCGGTCAACACTGCCGGCAGGGCAATCTCGATGGTTTCCAGACCGCCGTCGATCTCGCGGGTGACCGTCGCCTGCTCACCGGCAACGACGATCTTCGAGGCGAAAGTCGCCTGCGGCCAGTTCATCATGCCGGCCAGCATCTGTCCGGTCTGGTTGGCGTCGTCGTCGATCGCCTGCTTGCCGCAGAGAACGATCTGCGGCTGCTCCTTCTCGCACAGCGCCTTGAGCAGCTTGGCGACGGCGAGCGGCTGCAGCTCGACATCGGTCTGGATCAGGATGCCGCGATCGGCGCCAATGGCCATCGCCGTACGCAGGGTTTCCTGGCAGTTGGTCACGCCGGCCGAAACGGCGACCACTTCGCTGGCGATCCCGGCTTCCTTGAGACGCACGGCCTCTTCAATGGCAATCTCGTCGAAGGGGTTCATCGACATCTTGACGTTGGCCAGATCAACGTTGCTGCCGTCGGCCTTGACGCGCACTTTGACGTTGTAATCCACCACTCGTTTGACTGGAACGAGAATCTTCAAAACCTTCTCCTTTATCACTTCAAGGTAATCGACATCAAACGCAGCCGAAACAGCCCGCGGATGACAGCATCGACGGTTGACCGGACAACAAGCCATACTCTGTCGTATGGATGGCGTACGGTACCGTATGGCGAAACGGCTGTCAATACCGGCGACGACGACAGAGCAACGCTAGCCAGCAATATTGCCTCACTTGAGCCATTCATGAAAGCCCCGCTTCGCAGCATGGTCACAGTGGGTCGATCGGGCCGTCAGCGTTTGACATTGCCGAACGCTGACCGGACAATACGCCATACCCTGTCGTATGGATGATGTGCGCCAGCCTGTGCGGGGCCGCGGCCAGCGGCCCGGGTAGGGGAAGGTAACCAGTCGCGCTGGCGCGCCGCACGAGACCAGAGAAGGAAGCAGACAGCGATGAAAGCCGACAAGAGCAGCGCCCGCGTAACGCTCGACCGCAACGAATGGATCGAAGCGGCCATTGACGTTCTCGCCGAACAGGGCGTACAGGGTATGCGCATCGAAGTCCTGGCCAAGAACTTTGGGGTCACCAAAGGCAGTTTCTACTGGCACTTCAAGGACCGCCAGGATCTGGTCGACGGTGTCCTCCAAACCTGGCGCGACGGGCGCATCCGCGACATCGACAAGCAGACCGGAGCCAGCCCCGGCCGCGAACGCGAACAGCTGCTGCATCTGATCGACGTCTATGGCGCGACGCGCAACCGCAAGGGAATCTCGATCGAGCTGGCGGTTCGCGAATGGGCCCGACGCGACGCCCAGGCGGCCGCCATCGTCGAGGAAGTCGACAGCTGGCGGCTGCAATGCACCCGCCAGCTGTTTGTCCGCCGCGGCGTCTCCGACGAAGAGGCAAAGAGCCGCAGCCTGCTGCTCTACGCCTACGTCTTCGGGCAGAGCCTGATGGCCTGCGAGCGCTACGATCCGGCGGTCGGCGAGCTCAAGCGCTGGATCGCCGAACTGATCGTCAAGGAGTAAGCAGGCGCAGCACATAGATGGTGGTTTCCGTAGGTTCATAGCGCATCTCGTCTTGCCCCACGAGAATCCGGCGCACCTCGCGCGGCTCGAACTCATCAATCCGTTCGCCGATGCGTGGGTTGGCCAGCAAGGTGTCACCTTGAGCCATCCACCAACCGGTCGTCAAAGCCAGCCCCTTAAATGCGTCGGGATAGAGCTGCTCCACACCGCTGCCGTGGTCGCCCTGTCCGTAAGCGGTAACTACGCGGCGTCAGGCCCTACGTGCCGAGGCGGTACAAAGGCGTGCGAAGTGGATCGGCAGCGAAGAGCTGCTTCCAGAGACGAGGCGTGAGTTCCCGGACGCGCTCTGCCGGATGCTGGCCGACGCGCTGTAGCACATCGACCAGATAGTCGTACGGGTCGATCTGGTGCAATCGACAGGTGGCGATCAGGCTGTGGATGATCCCCACCTGCCTGGCGCCCAGTTCGGTCCAACAGAACAGCCAATTGCGGCGCCCCATCGGGATCACGCGCAAGGCACGCTCAAGGTGGTTGGTATCGATCGGCACGTCCGGGTCGGTGAGGAAGACCTCCAGTCCGTATCGTCGGTCGCGCGCATAGGCAAGCGCCTTGGTCAGCGGATTGCTGGGGAGCAGTCCTTGGGCCGCGAAGCGTTCGCCGATCCAGGCGAAGAAGCGCTCGACGATCGGCTTGGCATGCGCCAGGCGATAGTCCCGCTTGCCGGCGCCAGAGAGCTTCTCTTCCCGGATGGATTCTTCCACTTGATAGAGCGCACCGATCAGTTCCAGCGCCTGGCCCGCCGCTTCCGGCTCGACGGTTTGTGCCTCGAAGAAGTTGCGGCGGGTATGCGTCCAGCACTGGGCATGGGTGATCCCGGTCCTGGTCGCATAGTGCGCATAGGCGTGGTAGCCATCCGACAACAAGACCGCCCGCTCGGCGGGCGTCAGTCCCAGCGCCGCCTCGACGTGTTTGATCTCCCGGCTCGGGAAGAACGGGAAACAGATTTCGTCCAGTTCGCCATAGACTGGCCAGAAGAAGGCTTTCTTCAGCTTGCCCGGTCCCGCCTGTCCGGCCTTGATCGGCGTCTCGTCCATGGCCTTGACGCGTGACTCGCGAATCGAGGCGAACTGGGCCTCGTAGATCGGTTCGAGCAGGGCGATGCCCTGTTGCGCGATCTGTGTCAGCCAGGGCCGACTGACCGTGATCCCGGCGTCGGCGAGGCGCTGGTGCTGGCGATACAGCGGCAGGTGGTAGGCAAACTTGTCGAGCAGCAAGCCGGCAACGAAGCTCACGTCGGCCCGGCTGCCGTCGATCACCCCGGCCGGTGCGGCAGCGCAGACGAGCGCTTCGCTGGCCTTGATCTTGACCACCGGCCGCCGATACTTGATCACCACGTAGCTTCCCGGCCGTTGCGCCAGGCGATAGCTTTCCTTGTGGCTGATCACCTCATAGTCTTCCGGACCCAAGCCGTCGGTTTCCGGAGCATGGAGCTCGATCACTTCGACCGGCACCCGCGTCTCGTCGAAGAAAGGAACCGCCTCGTCATCCCGGGTCCGGGTTGCCGGCTTGCGGGTGTGGGCGGCCACCGGCTGGCCTGGGGGCGCTGGTAGCGTCGGCTGGGTGAGCAACTCGCCGAAAGTCATCTGGCCATTCGGCCCGGTCTCGATGCGTCGTTCGCTCTTCTGCCCGAAGAGCTGGCGCTTGAACCAGTCGAGTTGCTGTTTGAGGGCGGTGACTTCCTGGCGCAGGGCGCCGATCAGTTCGACGATCTGTTGCGGGGTCAGTGCGGCCGCCTCGTCGAGGCTTGGGAAAGGGATCGCAAGCGCCGGATTCATGCCGCTATTATACCGCGAGAGTCGTCTTCAAGACGCTGTTTAACATACATTTTATGTACATTTCTTGCTGTTTTTCGGGTGCTGATAACGCTTCTTGAAGCGCTTGGGCTCGATGCCTTCCAGGAGTAGTTTCAGGCCGGTCCAGTCGATTTCCCGGGTGCTCACCTTCGACCAGTCGGAGACGAAGCGACCGGCTTCGAGGCGCTTGGCCCACAAGCAGAAACCCGTGCGATCCCAGTAGAGGACCTTCACCTGCGTGGCGCGGCGGTTGAAGAAGGCAAACAGCTGTCCGCTCAAGGGGTCCTGACCGAGCGCGTGGCGAGTCAGTGCGTACAGGCCGTCGAAGGAGTTGCGCAGGTCGACGGGGCGGCCATAAACATGTACCCGGATCTGGCCTTCGGGGAAGAACATCAGCCGCGCACCAGGTGTAGCTGCAGGCCGCCGCCGAGATCCAGGGTCAGCTCGATACGTCCCGACCGCCCGGTTTCGCTTTGCAGCGGGCCGACATCGACGAAGCCTGTCGACGCCGAGTTGACCAAGGCGTCGCATCGGCCCATCGGCGCGCCCAGTCGGCTGCGCCACCGGTAGAAGCTGGTATCGCTGATGCCTTCGCGATTGCAGAAGGCCTCCACCGCCAAACCGCTGCCAAAAAATCGCGACAGCACCTGCCGCCACTCGTCCGCGCTACGCCGTGCCCGCCGGCTCTCTTGATTCGTTGCCATCTTGACCTCCTCATCTTCTCGCGTGTCAATGAGGAAATTGTCGACGCCAGCGCCGCGCCTGGGAAGAACGCCGCAGAGTTACCGGTTACGTCGAGATGTCGGCCACGACGGACCGCGACGGCTTGAGGATCGCGACCAATGGTCTGACTCTGGCGACCGAGATCGAAACCAAGGACCATGGCATCTTAAGCGTCCGCGGCATGATCGAGCGGGGCTTTACCGGCAAACAGCGCTGCCAGACGCCGTTTCGGGAGTCCAGCAGCTACGCCGCTTTTTATAGCGTCAATGCCGCTGGCAGGCCCTTCGTCTATGACGTCGGCACCAATACCACCCACTGGCTCAATGACTTCGAGGCTGAGGATGCCAAGCTCATCAAAGCGGATGGCGTGTTCGGCAAGGTGCTCCAGGCGGTCAAGGAAGACGGCGCAGCTGCGCTTGAAGACGCTGCGATCGAGGCACTGGCAGCCATCAAGCAAGCCAGTCCTTCCGAGTACCAGCGCAAGCGGGCAGTGCTCAAGCAGGCAAACCGCCAGGTTTCGGTGACGGCGGTCGATAGTGCGGTTAAGTCGAAACTGATGGCAGCCGGCTCCGCGCAGACGCACCACGGATACGCCACCTGCGTGTTAGTTGACTTAACGGAAAACGAGTGGCCACCAGTTGGTTGGCAAAGGGATTTGTATGTGGTGAATCTCGAGAGCTCAATATGGGAACGCAAGCCCGTCGAGGCTTTGATTCACCTCGTCGCCGAAAGGCATGATGGCAAAGCCTTCTGCTCCCGCAGCTCTGAGTACCGCTCGGTTGCCTTGCATGCCATTTCACTTGCTACTGATGACTCGTTTTTTTCGGAGGGCCCTACAGGTCTCGCTTGCCCGGGCGGGTTTTACCAGATTTCTGGTAAGGAGATAAAAACCGAGCGGTTGACGCCGGACCACCGGCAGCGCGTGATGCTCTCGTTCGATCCCAAGGCGATGCCGACGCCCATGTTCGATAAGTTCCTGCACGAAACGTTCGAGTCCAAGAATGAGGGTGAGGAACAGCAGCAACTCGCACTCGTGCAGGAAATTGCCGGCGGCATCATGTTCGGCATCACACCCCGGTACCAAGTCGCTGTTCTGTTTTACGAGCCGTTCGGTCGCGCCGGCAAGGGGACCGCTGAAAGGCTGTTCAGAGCATTGGTGCCGAAAGAATTCGTAACGGCGATATCGCCTTTCAACTGGGATGACGATTATCACGTCGCGGCGCTATCTGGTAAGCGCCTGAATGTCGTCGGTGAACTATCCGACAGTAGACCGATTCCGGCGTCGGATTTCAAGACGGTTATTGGCGGCGATCTAATTACTGGACGTCATCCAACCGAGAGACCTGTCAGCTTCACGAACGATGCCACGCACCTGTTCATGTCGAATCATATGATAACCACCAAGGATCAGAGCGAGGCCTTCTTCGCACGTTGGAAGATAGTTGAGTTCCCGAACAGTCGCCTGCGTTCAGGGCTGCCGCTGGATGAGAATTTGGCTCAACGAATTATCGATAACGAACTCCCCGGGATCGCATATTGGGCGATGGAAGGCGCGGCCAGATTATTGCGGAACGGGAAATTCTCGGCATCCACCGCTCACGATCGTCTGATGGCCAAGTGGCGACGCAGTACGAATTCGCTGGAGGAGTTCATCCACGAATGCTGTGATATTTTGCGGGATAGTGCCTACAGACGGTCGAAGCTTTACGAAGATTACACTAAATGGTGTTCAGAGAATGGCCGAAAGCCGTTTTCTAAGAGCCGTGTCAAGGAGCTGCTGGAGCATAACATTGGGATGGGTATCCGCCTCACGGAACTGAATGGTTATGAGACCTTCCGTGGTATCAAGCCGAAGTTGACGCCTGAGACCGCTAAAAACTCTGGATCGTACGGTCCGCAGTTTTTTGCCAGTTCGGACGATTCTGCGCCGCCTTTGCCCGATGCAGCACCGTCGGATCAGGCTGACGACGACGGGAAGGAGACCTTCTAACGGGATCAGGGAAAAGTGGGTTTTTCGGCCGGGGGCTGACCTCGCGCCGGGAAGCGACTGTCCGTCCGGAGTCCTCTCGCGAGGGCCGAGGGCGGGCAGTCGAATTTCCCGATTTTCCCACTCTCGATTTTCGCGGTCGGGAAAAGTGGGTTTTTCCGTCACCGGGGGTCTCTCCACTGGGAATGTCTATCGTCCCAAGTGAAGTGGTTGCCGATCCCCAGTCCCTCTCGCGAAGGCCGAAGGCGGGGCATCCAATTTCCCGATTTTCCCACTCTCGGTTTTCGGGGTCGGGAAAAGTGGGTTTTTTGGTCGCCGGGGGGGTCTCCACCGGGAATGCCTATCGTCCCGAGTGAAGTGGTTGCCGATCCCAGAGTCCCCTCGCAGAGACTGAGGGTGAGGTGCCGAGTTTCCCACTTTTCCCACTCTTGTTTTTTCGGGATCGGGAAAAGTGGGTTTTTTCAACCGCGGACTCGCCTCCACCGGGAATGCCTATCCGTCGCCCAAGTCCTCTCCCAGGGGCCCGATGGGGGCGAGTCGAATTTCCCGATTTTCCCACTACCTCGATTTTCGGGAGTGGGAAAAGTGGGTTTTTGGCCGGGGCGCGGCCCTTTCGCCGGGGACGACTCCCGGACCCGGGTTCCCAAGTCCTCTCCCAAGGGGCCGACGGGGGCGCGTCGAATTTCCCGATTTTCCCACTTTCGCCGGATCGGGGCGCTGGACGGCCCTGCTTTTCCTGATCACCGCATCGCCATTTCCGTAGCACACCCCTTTCCATTCTCAATCTTGGAGGCTTCACCATGCCCGTCGTAAAACTCACCCCGAGCTTCATCGCTCACCAACTGCTCTGCCCGGAAGGAAAATCCCGCATCGAGATGTGCTGCGCTGAAACACCCGGCCTGTACATCGAAGTGCGCGCCACCAGCCAGGGGCAGGGCACCTATTACCTGCGCTATAAGGATGTCAATGGCAAGACCTGTCACCAGAAAGTAGGCCGCACGATCGACCTTTCGCTCACCGAGGCACGCAAGCAGGCGAAGTCACTCAGGGCAGAAATCGCTCTCGGTGCCGACCCTCGCGGGCAGGCCAAGGCGCAGAAGGAAGTCCTGACCTTCGCCGAGTTCTTCGAGGGGCATTACCTTCCCTACGTCACGCCGCGGAAACGCAGCTGGCTACGGGACGATGAGCTCTATCGCCTGCGCATCAAGGAAGTGTTCGGCAGCAAGCGCCTGAACCAGATCACCCGCCAGCAGCTGCAGACGTTCCATACCGCGCTGCTGGAAAAGGGACTGGCGCATGCCACCTGCGACCATCACCTGAAGCTCCTGAAGCACGCTTTCAACCTGGCCATCGACTGGGGGCTGACCGACAGTAACCCGGCGGTGCGCGTGCCAATGTTTAATCGCGATAATAAGGTCGAGCACTACCTGGACGGCGATCAGCTCGAACGATTGCTGTCCGTGCTGCGTGACGATCCGAATCGCGCGGTCTGCGGGATCGCCCTGTTTCTGCTATCGACGGGCTGCCGCTTGAACGAGGCACTCTCGGCGACGTGGGAGCAGGTGAATCTTCAGAATCGTGTCTGGCGAATCCCGGCCTTGAATTCGAAGTCCAAGCGTATCCGCTCGGTGCCTCTGAATGATACGGCGATCGGAATTCTGTCCCGGCTCGACACGGTGGGCGGGGACGGCTATCTGTTCATCAACACGCAGACGGGAAAGCCCTACACGACCATCATGAAGGTCTGGTCGCGGTTACGCAGCAAGGCCGGGTTACCGCAGCTGCGCATTCATGACCTGCGTCACCAGTTCGCCTCGTTTCTGGTGAATAGCGGCAGGACGCTGTACGAGGTGCAGAGCATCCTGGGCCACAGTGATGCGAAGGTGACGCAGCGGTACGCGCATCTGTCGTCGAGATCGTTACAGGACGCCGCGAATACGGCTTCGGTGATGATTCAGGGGGGCGGCGGCGTGGGCGGCGGCGTGACCGGAGGGTAGGCGGTGGCGGTGTGAACGGCGGGTAGGTGGAGGGGCCCCGGGCGCGAGTTGGTCCCGAGTGGGGGCCGCGCGGGTCCGGGGCGGGGTAATCGCGGCGCCGGGATCACCGCCCCGTTTCGGTGGCCCGGTCGCGTGTTCTGGGGCCGGGGTTTGGCGCGGGGGCGGGGGCGGTCGCGCAGCGAGGAGGGCTGTTGGCGGTTGCTGCGGGAGGTTTGACTCGCCCGAGGCTAAGAAGCAGCGTTCCGAACGTAACCGGTAACTCCGCGGCGTTCTTCCCAGGCGCGGCGCTGGCGTCGACAATTTCCTCATTGACACGCGAGAAGATGAGGAGGTCAAGATGGCAACGAATCAAGAGAGCCGGCGGGCACGGCGTAGCGCGGACGAGTGGCGGCAGGTGCTGTCGCGATTTTTCGGCAGCGGTTTGGCGGTGGAGGCCTTCTGCGATCGCGAAGGCATCAGCGATACCAGCTTCTACCGGTGGCGGAGCCGACTGGGCGCGCCGATGAGCTGGTCCGACACCTTGGTCAACTCGGCGTCGGCGTCGGCAAGCTTCGTTGATGTTGGTCCGCTGCAAAGCGAAACCGCGCGGCCGGGACGTCTCGAACTGACCCTGGACCTCGGCGGCGGTCTGCAACTTTACCTGGTGCGCGGCTGATGTTCTTCCCCGAAGGCCAGATCCGGGTACATGTTTATGGCCGCCCCGTCGACCTGCGCAACTCCTTCGACGGCCTGTACGCACTGACTCGCCACGCGCTGGGTCAGGACCCCTTGAGCGGACAGCTGTTCGCCTTCTTCAACCGCCGCGCCACGCAGGTGAAGGTCCTCTACTGGGATCGCACGGGTTTCTGCTTGTGGGCCAAGCGCCTCGAAGCCGGTCGTTTCGTCTCCGACTGGTCGAAAGTGAGCACGCGGGAAACCGACTGGACCGGCCTGAAGCTCCTCCTGGAAGGCATCGAGCCCAAGCGCTTCAAGAAGCGTTACCAGCACCCGCAAAATGGCAAGAAACGGACATAAAATGCATGTTAAACAGCGGCTTGAAGACGACTCCCGCGGTATAATAGCGGCATGAATCCGGCGCTTGCGACCCCTTTCCCAAGCCTCGACGAGGCGGCCGCACTGACCCCGCAACAGATCGTCGAACTGATCGGCGCCCTGCGCCAGGAAGTCACCGCCCTCAAACAGCAACTCGACTGGTTCAAGCGCCAGCTCTTCGGGCAGAAGAGCGAACGACGCATCGAGACGGGTCCGAATGGCCAGATGAGTTTCGGCGAGTGTCTTCCACCGCCGACGCTACCGGCACCCCCGGGCCAGCAGGTAGCCGCCCACACCCGCAAGCCAGCGACCCGCCGCCAGGACGACGAAGCCGTCCCGTTCTTCGACGAGTCACGCGTGCCGGTCGAAGTCATCGAACTCGCGGCTCCGGAAACCGACGGCCTTACTGCGGAAGAGTACGAGGTGATCAGCCACAAGGAAAGCTATCGCCTGGCGCAACGGCCGGGAAGCTACGTGGTGATCAAGTATCGGCGGCCGGTGGTCAAGATCAAGGCCAGTGAAGCGCTCGTTTGCGCCGCCGCACCGGCCGGGGTGATCGATGGCAGCCGGGCGGACGTGAGCTTCGTTGCCGGCTTGCTGCTCGACAAGTTTGCCTACCACCTGCCGCTGTATCGCCAGCACCAGCGCCTCGCCGATGCTGGCATCACGGTCAGTCGCCCCTGGCTGACGCAGATCGCGCAACAGGGCATCGCCCTGCTCGAACCGATCTACGAGGCCCAGTTCGCCTCGATTCGCGAGTCACGCGTCAAGGCCATGGACGAGACGCCGATCAAGGCCGGACAGGCGGGACCGGGCAAGCTGAAGAAAGCCTTCTTCTGGCCAGTCTATGGCGAACTGGACGAAATCTGTTTCCCGTTCTTCCCGAGCCGGGAGATCAAACACGTCGAGGCGGCGCTGGGACTGACGCCTGCCGAACGAGCGGTCCTCTTGTCCGACGGTTACCACGCCTATGCGCACTATGCGACCAGGACCGGGATCACCCATGCCCAGTGCTGGACGCATACCCGCCGCAACTTCTTCGAGGCACAAACCGTCGAGCCGGAAGCGGCGGGCCAGGCGCTGGAACTGATCGGTGCGCTCTATCAAGTGGAAGAATCCATCCGGGAAGAGAAGCTCTCTGGCGCCGGCAAGCGGGACTATCGCCTGGCGCATGCCAAGCCGATCGTCGAGCGCTTCTTCGCCTGGATCGGCGAACGCTTCGCGGCCCAGGGGCTGCTCCCCAGCAATCCGCTGACCAAGGCGCTCGCCTATGCGCGCGACCGACGATGTGGACTGGAGGTCTTCCTCACCGACCCGGACGTGCCGATCGATACCAACCACCTTGAGCGTGCCTTGCGCGTGATCCCGATGGGGCGCCGCAATTGGCTGTTCTGTTGGACCGAACTGGGCGCCAGGCAGGTCGGGATCATCCACAGCCTGATCGCCACCTGTCGATTGCACCAGATCGACCCGTACGACTATCTGGTCGATGTGCTACAGCGCGTCGGCCAGCATCCGGCAGAGCGCGTCCGGGAACTCACGCCTCGTCTCTGGAAGCAGCTCTTCGCTGCCGATCCACTTCGCACGCCTTTGTACCGCCTCGGCACGTAGGGCCTGACGCCGCGTAGTTACCGCTTACCCCTGTCCGGGCAACCATTTCCCAGCCACCGTCATTGCGAGGAGGCGTAGCCGACGCGGCAATCCAGTGCCATCCCCTGACGTCCGCTGCGCCACACCAGCCCAGCGAAGCGAAAAACCAAACCTCTGGATTGCCCCGTCGGCTACGCCTCCTCGCCATGACGTGCAGGTTGTTGTGGCGCTGCATTTCCGACGAGGCGTGCAGCAGGCGGGCCGGCGAGTGAAACCCAGCCACCGCACGGGAATCACGCGGCTGTCAGGGGCGCAGAAAGTCTCATCAAGAAAGTAGAGTCGAGATGTGGCGCGGTAGCCGTAGGTCTGACTTGTCTGTTTCCGCCTCTTTCGTCTGGCGGTGCCCAAGTAGTCAGGCCATAGTCCCGTTTCCACATCCCGCTCATCGAACCGGACAGGCGGATTTCCCGCATCCGGCTCTCGGACAAGACATCACGCTTTCGCCCACGGAAGGTCATGGGTTCTTGCTGGCAGATTGATCAGCCCCAACTGCTCGTGGAGATGCCGATCGGAGTAGCGCCTTTTCCCATTGCCAGGAACCTTGTGTTTCTTGCACAACCACCGGCGGAGCCGTTGTGTGGCGTGGGTGTTGATCGCCCGATAGGCCGGGCTGACAGGACCCAGGCAGAAGTAATTCGCCCAGCCAGTCAGTTTCCGATTGAGGCGTCCCACGACAACCTCGGCATCCAGGAGGATTCGGCGACGGTCGGTTTCCTGAGTGATGCTTTCCACCATTCGTTTGATGCTCTTCGTCGAGGGCCGGGTGCCGATATAGGCTCTCCCATTCTCGTGGCTGTAGCACCGCCCGAAGGTGTATCCCAGGAAGTCAAACCGCGCTTGCGGTATTTGACACAAATGTGTCTTGTCGTCGTTCACCGTCAGCTTCAGTGTCTCCATCATGCCTCGCATCGCGTCCATGGCATCCTCTGCCCGGCCTTTGCAGCAGATGACGAAGTCGTCCGCATAATTGACGATTTGCGCCGACCAGCGACGCGCATACCCCAACGTCTTCCATCCGAGGATGAAGCGCCGCATGTACAGATTCGACAGCAGCGGTGAAATCGGGGCCCCTTGCGGGGTGCCGCGCCCGGTGTCCCGGTTGGACGTGCTCCGTTGCCGGTGACCGTGTCCATCGTCTTCTTCCACAGGTGCTTCCAGCCATTGCTTGATGAGGTGCAGAACGTGCCGATCGACAATCCGACGGACGACGCTCTTCATCAGCTCAAGGTGCGGAATGCTATCGAAATAGCCGGATAGATCCGCGTCTATCACTTGCCGGTGTCCCGTGTTCAATAGACGATGAACCGCTGTTACCGCATCCTGCGCCCCGCGCTCTGCCCGGTAGGCGTACTGCTCCGGCTGCAGATCGGCTTCAAAAATAGGTTCCAGCACGAGCATGGCCGCCGTTTGTACGACTCGGTCGGTGATCGTCGGTATCCCCAAGGGGCGCAGTTTGCCGTTCGGCTTGGGAATCCAGACCCGCTTGACCGCTTCCGGTCGGTAGTCCTTCTTCTTCAGCCGTTCCGCCAGTTCCCCAAGCCAGCGTTCTTCTCCATACGCTTCGATGTCTTCAAAACGCACTCCGTCCACCCCGGCTGCGCCCTTGTTGGCTTTGCAGCTTCGGTAGGCATGATCGAGTACGTCTGGTCGATGGACCTTGTCGTACAGGAGGTAGAACCGGTACCCGGGTTCTTCCTTCGCTTTGGCATGTAACGCCATCTGCAGTTTCTGAACGCTTATTGGAGTTTGCAGGTTGCCCAATCTCCTGTCCCTTTCCGCTTCTTGCGTTGGTCTTGAACTGAGGCCCCTTTCCTCCATCGGCATTACCCGACTTCAACGGTACTACGGGCCTCTCCGCCACCCCACCTCGCCCGACCTGTCCCTCACGGGCGTCCGGTTGGTCTTGCACTTGACCACGTGATGGGGCTTCCCGTGTTGCGTCTGCCTTCCTCTTCCACACATGCCGTCACCAATACCCCGGCGGAACCACAGACTGCGTTTCGCTCGCGTTCATCTGTGACAACGGCCTTCCCCGTAGCTACGCCGGGTCGGCTTCCGCATTCAGTGTTTTCGGGGCCTGCTCAGTGTTCACACTCATTACGGCCTGCGTGGTCGCCAAGTCCCTTACAGGACCCTCTACACCAGAGGCTTCAGCCGCTTCGTTACCTCCACGACTGCTCCAGTTGCTACCGGCCGGAGCGAAAGTTGCCGGGCGGGATTCGCACCCGCTGAAAGACAGCGCCTTAGCACGGCGCACGCAGCACTACACTGGCTGACCGGCGACTACCTGTGGCGCAGCGGTGCCCAGATCGATGGCGGCACGTTCAGGCCCCTACGGCCTATGCAAACGGATTAACGTGCTTTATTGTCCGTCTTCTGAAGCGACTCCGGCTTGACTCCGCCGCCCTGATCGACGAGGGATTACCCGATGAAACCGACCGCCCGCCAACAGTACATTCTCGCTCTCGACCAGGGGACAACCAGTTCCCGCGCCATCGTCTTCGCCCGCGATGGCGGCATCGTCGCCGCCGCGCAGCAGGAATTCACCCAGCACTACCCGCAAGCCGGCTGGGTCGAACACGACGCCAGGGAGATCTGGCAGACGCAGCTCGCCGTCGCCCAGGCGGTACTGCGCGACAACGCCATCGGCGCCAGCCAGATTGCCGCCATCGGCATCACCAACCAGCGCGAGACGACGCTGCTCTGGGATCGTCTCAGCGGCGAACCGCTGCAGCGGGCGATCGTCTGGCAGGATCGGCGCACGGCAGGAACCTGCGACGCCCTCCTGCGCGCCGGCCATGCCGAACTGTTTCGCCAGCGAACCGGACTGGTCATCGACGCCTACTTCTCGGGCACCAAGTTGAAATGGCTGCTCGACCACACCCCCGGCGCGCGTCAGCGCGCCGAACGCGGCGAGCTGGCTTTCGGCACCATCGACAGCTGGCTGGCCTGGCAACTGTCGGGCGGTCGAGTCCATGTCACCGACGCGTCGAACGCCTCGCGCACCCTCCTCTTCGATATCCGGCGACAGTGCTGGGACGAGCAACTGCTGGCCCTGCTCGACATTCCGCCCGCCGTGCTTCCCCAGGTCGTCGACAGTAGTGGCGTCATCACGCAGATCGACAGCGCACTGCTCGGTGCGCCGATTGCCCTCGCCGGCATCGCCGGCGACCAGCAGGCGGCGACCTTCGGCCAGGCGTGCCTGGCCCCCGGGATGGCCAAGAACACCTACGGAACCGGCTGTTTCCTGTTGCTGAACACCGGCCAGCAGGCGATGGACTCGGGCCAGCGCATGCTGGCGACGATCGGCTGGCGGCAACTCGGGCAGACCACCTACCTGCTCGAAGGCAGCATCTTCATGGCCGGCGCCACCGTGCAGTGGTTGCGCGATGGCCTCGGGCTGATTTCAAGCTCCGACGAAATCGAGGCCCTGGCCGCTTCGGTTCCGGATAGCAGCGGCGTCTACCTGGTCCCCGCCCATGCCGGCCTCGGCGCGCCGTACTGGGACCCTTACGCCCGCGCCGCCCTGCTCGGCATGACCCGCGGCAGCACGCGCGCACATGTCGCCCGCGCGGCGCTCGAGGCGATCGCCTTCCAGAGCGCCGACGTGCTGCAGGCCATGGAAACGGACGCCGGCAATCGCCTGCGCGAATTGCGCGTCGACGGCGGCGCTGCACGCAACAATCTCCTGCTCCAGTTCCAGGCCGACCTGCTCGGGGTACCGGTCGTCCGTCCGCAGATCACCGAGACCACGGCGCTGGGCGCCGCCTACCTGGCAGGGCTGGCGGTGGATTTCTGGCACGACGAAGACGAGCTGATTGCGCTCTGGCGTGCCGAACGCTGCTTTGAACCGGGCATGTCCGATGACCAGCGCGCGACGCTGCTCCATGGCTGGCGCCGGGCGGTCGGACGCTGTCGTCACTGGGTCGAGGCTGACTGAGAGCGCTGCAGCGCGGCAAGCTCTTCGCCGCCATCGGGGGCTGCACAGGGACTCGCCATTGGCGACGGCGTCGCCGCCCGCCAGCTGCTGTCCAGATCGTCGCAGGCCAGCGCCACGAGGTCGCCGTCGAGCACCCCTTTGGCGACGAAATCGCTCAGCAAGCGCGAAATCTCTTCGGCTGGTTGGGCGCCGCGGTAAGGACGCTCCTGCGCGAGCGCCTGAAAGACATCGGCGACGGCCACGATACGCGCCTCGATCGACAATTGGTCAGCGCCGCGGCGGAACGGATAACCCTGACCGTTGAGCGCCTCGTGATGAAAAGCCGCCCACTCGGCGACCTCTTCTAGGCCGGGAATGTGGCGCAGGATCTGGTAGGTTTCGAAGCTGTGCCGCTCCATCACCGAGAACTCCAGCGGCGTCAGCTGGGCGGGCTTTTCGACGATCTCGTCGGGAACGCAGAGCTTGCCGACGTCGTGCATCAGCCCGGCCACCTCGACCTCGGCCAGGGAATCGCCCGCCAGGCCGACGCGCTCGCCGAGATAGCGGGCAAGCTGCGCGACGCCCAGCGAATGCGCCGCCGTGAAGTGGCTCTTGGCGTCAACAATGCTCGAAATCAGGCGCGCCACGTGACCAAACTGGGGGAAGTCGATGGTCAGCCGCCAGTCGCTCAGCGGCACATCGAGCAGATAACGCTGCACATGACGCGGCACCAGCGCGATCCAGAACGCCTCCCGGCCAGCCGCTGCGAGAAACGCCTCGACCACCGCCGGCGACAGTTCCCGGCCGGCGAGCGCGGCAATTTCCTCGCTGATCCCCGCACGCCTGAAGAGCGGATTGTCCAGCCCGCGGCTGAGGACCATCGCGTCGACCCGATCGGCGAGCAGGATCAGATTGGCGTCCAGCGCGTCGGCCTCGTCGAGGTCACCGGGCAGATCGACCCAGCGCGTATGGTGGTAGCGGATGGCTGGCGCCAGCTGCGCCAGATGCGCAAACGGCTGCAACAGGCGATAGCCGGTTTCGCAGTGCGCATGCCGGTGGTCCCAGTCGGCTTCACGCAGCAGGCGCCGGTGTTCGGCGGTCGACGAGACGCCGATATCGTGCAGCAGGCAGGCACAGACCAGCCGGTCCAGGCGTCGTTCCGGAAGGCCGAGCAGCAGCGCCGTCTCGCGAGCGATCATCGCCACCCGTTTGCCGTGCTGGAAGTCGTTGACGCCGACCAGATCGAGGGCGTCGGAGAGCGCCAGAATCGCGCTTCTTAGGTCGATTCTCAGAGTCATCTCGTGTCGAGCTGCCTTCCTGACAAGACTTCCGGCGACGCCTCCTCGCAACGACGTGCAGGCTGCTGCGGCGCCGCGTTTCCAGCGAGACTTTCAGCAAACCGGACAGCCGCTTGAAACCACGTCGTCGCTGGAATTCTTCGGTTCCCTGCGAAGTGCAACACTACACCACCAGCGACCTCCTCCCCTTGCAGAATCGTCCGTGTCGTCCTGGCGAAATTCACCACGGCTGTTGCCTGCTTAACGAGCAGCGGCGACAAGCCGTGCCCGCGGCGCCCACACCGTGCGCTGGGGTCGTGCCTTGTCTGGATGATTGCTGCGGGCAGGCATGCCGCGGCCACGCACGGCAAAATGCGCCAAACGGCCCCTCCGCCTCTGATAAAGCACAGACCGTGCCAATAACAGACGCCTTGACAGTTGTCGCAGAAAATCAACCACATCGCTGCCAACGGCCGAGCCGGGCGAGCCACCTTGAGGGTGATACAAAACGAATGGACGCGGTCACTTGCGGCTATGCTGTCGAGGCAGTTTGTAGTTACAGCAAGGCCTTGCGCCATGCTCAGAGGCATGACGCGTACGGACGAAGTGTTACACCCTGCCTCTACAGACCCGCAGCGCCGAGCGCTGCCGACGCTTGCTGGCGGTGCAACCGTGAAGACAAGCGGGCGCGAATCCGCTTCGCCAACTCGCGTACGTCGCGCTCCCGCGTGGCTGGCGCTTTCTGCTAAGCTGCCGTCCGACACTTGTGGCGGTTCTTGAAGTGGCTGCCGCGCCGCCCTGTACCGCTCTGCTCTGATGATCGCCGATGTTCGACAACCTGCGAAAATATGCCGCCGCCTATGCCGTTGCGATCGGTGGGATTCTCCTGACCTGCTTGTCGTCTTGGAACGTGCGGCAGGAGCTGCAAAGCAGCCACCGAAAGGAGTTTCAGTGGGCGGCCAGTGATCGCATCGAGTCTGTGCGCGCCGTTGTCGACCAGGGCCTCGACGCCCTGCTGGAAATTCGCGGCCTGTTTTATGCGGCACAGGAGATCGATGAAAGCGAGTTCAGCGTGTTTGCCGACTCGATCCTGCAGCGTCGTCCGTACATCGAGAGCCTGCTCTGGGCTCCGCTGTTGACCGCGCCCCGACAAGCCTCCACAACAGCGATCTCTGGCAACGGGCCGGCAACAGCCGCCGCGGCGAGCGCCGCTCCGGCGACCACCGGAAGCGAGCGAGCGACTCGTATTCCCGTTGTACTCACCGCGTCACGCACGCTCTCCGCGCTCGCGACCGGCGTCGACCTGAACGCGACCGGCGAGCTCGCGGCCCTCTTCGAACGGGCCGCGGCGAGCGGCAAGATCGCCGTCAGCGGGCGCATGCAGCTGGCCCGCCCGGGCCACAAAGATCTCTCCGTGATCTACGCGGCACTGCCCGTGCAGGCGCCTGGAAATGCGCGTGGCGGCGGGCCGCCTTTGGGCTTCGTGCTTGGCGTCTATGACATCGAGGAACTGGTCCATTTCGCCATCAAGCTACTCGAACCGCGCGGCGTCGAGGTCCTGGTACGCGACGAAACAGCCGGTGACGACGCGCAGTTCCTCCACTTCTACGCCAGCCGCCTGGAACCCGGCTCCACCGCCACCGCCACCGGTTCGTTGCCGGAGCAGGACCAGAATCAACCACGGATGGTGGCCACGATTCGCGTCGGAGACCGCAGCTGGTCCGTCACCTGTGTGGCCACCCATACTTTTCGCAGCGCCGAAGCATTCACCGAGGCGCATTGGTCGGTGATGGTCAGCGGCCTCCTGTTCACGGCGCTGCTCAGTTTCTACCTCGTGCGCAGTCGCCGCGAGCTGGACAAACGAAGCCGGCTCGCAACAACCATTTTCGAGCGCGAAGAATTGCTTCGCCAGCTGGCGAAAACGGTCGATGTCGTCTTCTGGGCGACCAACGCCGAAGCAACGCGCCTGGAGTATATCGGCCCCGCTTTCCGGCAGATCGCCGGTGACGAGGCGGGACTGGACAGTTCGTCACCATCGCTACTGCTCGACGTTTTCGCTCCCGAAGAACGACGCGTACTGAGCGCAGCGATCGCCGACCTGCAGGCGAATGCCGGGCGTTTCGCGGTGATCCTGCCGGTATCGCGTGCGCACCGCGGCGAGCGCGCTTTGCGCTGGCTGCGCGTCTGCGGTTTCCCGGTTCGTGCGCCGGGTCGCCACTTGAGCCGCATTGTCGGTTTTTGCGAGGACATCACCGAGCACAAGCTGGCCGAAGACGCGCTGCGCGACTCGGAAGCGAAGTTGCGAACCTTGTTCAATCATTCGCCAGACCTGATCTTCACCGTCGATGACCAGGCCCGGATCCTGTTCGCCAACAAGCCGCTGCCGTACCCGCTTGGCACGGCCGACGAGAAGCGATCCGAGTTGGCTCTGCCAGCGCATGTGCGCGACGCCTATCGGCAGAGGTTGCGGCAGGTATTCGCCAGCGGCCAGATCGAACACTGCCAGTACACCGCTGGCCACGCCACCTGGTGGGAAATCCGGATGGTGCCGATAAGTTCGGCGAATGCCGCGAACACGGTGACGGCGGCGATGGTGGTGATCACCGATATCACCGAGAATCGTCAATTGCAGTGGCAGGCGATACGCAGCGCTCGTCTGGCCTCTCTGGGCGTGCTATCGGCCGGCATTGCCCACGAGATCAGCAACCCCAATCACGCGATCATGGCCAATGCCGCCTTGTTGGCGCGCATCTGGCAGGACACCTTGCCGATCCTCGCCGAGTATCAACACGAGCAAGGCGATTTTCTGCTTGCCGGCTTGAGCTTTGTCCAGGCGCGCGAAACCATTTCCCGGGGCACGGCTGATATCGCTGAGAACGCCAAGCGGATTCAGAAGATCATCGGCAATCTGAAACACCTGGGCAAACAGGATCGCGGAGATATGGACGAACTGGCCGACATCGCAAAAATACTGAATGCGGTGCTAACGCTGCTCGATGCCCGTATCGAAAAGCACACCGATTCTCTGACGCTGGATCTGCCCGCGACCTTGCCGCGCGTCAGGGGCAACGTCCAGCAGCTCGAACAGGTATTCATCAACGTGATCGTCAATGCCCTCGAGTCGCTGCCAAACCGCAGCCGCTCGGTCAGCGTTTCCGCCGCCCTGGACAGGACCGGCAAACGGATCGTCGTCCGCGTCGAGGATCAAGGCGCCGGCATGAGCGCGGACATCATGGCCCAACTCGGCGAGCCATTCTTTACCACCAAAGCCGAGAGTGGTGGTACCGGACTGGGCCTGTCAATCTCGTCGTCGATCGTCGAGAAGCACGGCGGCAGATTGCGCTTCGAGTCGAGCAACAGTTCCGGAACGACGGTGAGCATCGATTTGCCGGTCAGCAACGCTCATGAAAGCGACGACGGGAGATTCGTGAGTCGTGGACGCGATCTTCACGACAAGGAGGAGTGAATGAAAGTGAAATCCGCCGGCAGCTCGCCGGTTTTCCTCGTCGATGACGACCAGTCGGTCCTGCATGCGACGGCAGCGGTGCTGCACAGCGCCGGCGTCGCCAACGTCGAGATGCTCGACGATAGTCGGCAACTGCTGCCGGCGCTCGAGCGGCAGCCTGCCAGTACCGTCCTTCTTGATCTCTTCATGCCGCATGTCACCGGCAACGAGCTGCTGCCGGAAATCGTCCGCCTGCACCCACAGTTGCCGGTCATCGTCATGACCGCCGCTCAGGACGTCGAGACGGCGGTGCTGAGCATGAAAGAAGGAGCCTTCGACTATCTGGTCAAGCCGGTCGAGGAAAGCCGCCTGCTGGCGAGTGTCCGGCACGCGCTCGAGGTGCAGTCGCTGCGCCACCAGATGGGGGTCCTCAAACACTATCTGCTATCCGACTGCCTGCAGCACGGCGAGGCCTTTGCCGGCATCGTCACCAACAGCCGCAAGATGCGCGCGCTCTTTCAGTACATCGAGGCGGTGGCCGTTTCCGCAGAGCCCGTATTGATCTCCGGGGAGACCGGCGCCGGCAAGGAAATGTTCGCCCACGCATTGCACAGACTCGGCGCTCTGGCCGGAAAGTTCGTCCAGCTCAACGTCGCCGGCCTCGATGACACGCTATTTTCGGACACCCTCTTCGGCCACCGTAAAGGCGCCTTCACCGGTGCCGACGAGAACCGCGCCGGGCTCATCGCACAGGCCAGCGGCGGGACCCTGTTCCTGGACGAGATTGGCGATCTGTCGATGGCCTCGCAGGTCAAACTCCTGCGCCTGCTGCAGGAACACATGTACTTTCCCCTGGGGTCCGACGTCGCCCGCCCCAGCGACGCCCGCGTCGTCTGTGCAACCAACCACAACCTCGCCCAACTGATGCGCCAGAACCAGTTTCGCTCCGATCTCTTTTTCCGCCTCTCGGTGCACCAGGTCGAAGTGCCGCCGTTACGCCAGCACACGGAAGACATCCCTCTCCTCCTGCAGCACTTCCTCGACGAGGCAGCAACGGCGACCAACAAGCCCTTACCCGAGCCGTCGAACGAGCTGATCACGCTGCTCTCGAACTACCATTTTCCGGGCAACGTGCGTGAGCTGCGGGCGATGGTCTTCAACGCCATGGCCCTGCATCGAGGGGGGGCCGTCCTGGCCATGGACAGCTTCCGCCAGGCGATTCAGAAGCAGCAACAAGTGCATGCCGACTACCCGATCGCGGAGGCGTCCGACGGACTGCCGATCGTCGTCCCTGGACGCTTTCCGACCCTTGACGAGGTCGAGGAGGCAATGGTCCAGGAGGCCCTTCGCCGCGCCAAGGGCAACCAGGGAATCGCCGCGACCTTGCTTGGACTATCACGCCCGGCGCTCAACAGGCGCCTTGCGCGGCGTGCGCTGCAAACGAAACTCTGAGCCGACCAAGGCAGCACGGAACCGGGCGGGGTACGCGAAGCGCGACGGCGTGCTCGGCTCGGCCTCGCGGCCACCCCATCCTTGTGCCCCCACCCGCTCTGCCAGAACCGCTTGCGCGCAGCATCGTTTGCAGTTCGTTACTACGGCGGCCCACGGTGCCAAACGCGCCTGTGCCCCATGCAACGTTGTGCCATTGCAGTGCAAATATCTTCAAACCGCGCCCATAAGTCCTGCAACGGGTCTTTCCCGGCATTGAAATGCCAATGCGCTAGTCTGGTGTGCATTCTGTTGCACCCCATGATCTGTGCAGAGCCACCACTATCGTCCCTCTCAACCCGTGATTTTTCTCGTTTCCCCTGCGTTTCGACCCAGCGGGAAAATCTGGCACGGATAATGCTTACGCCATGGCGGTTGCTGTCACTGCATACGATGCTGACGACTACTGCTTTTGCCGATGTCGATCGCTGTTTGGACGACCGGCAATCGCGAACAAGCTTGGGGGGATGTTACATGGGTACCGGTGCCAGGCTCGATGGTTCTCTGCCGCCAGGCGCTGCCTGCCGGATAGGGCCCCGGGCTCATTGGCGCTATGCGAAGCGCTTGGGAATACCGCTGCAGCGGAGGTACGCGCGCCCTCCCCCTGCCGCAGCAGCGGTCATGATCGGACCGGTGATCGGTCTCTTGCCCTTATCAATCTCTTTATCGGAAAGCTCAATCATGTCGGATACAGCCATTGCAGCATCGTCTTTCACGCGCCGGATCATGCAACGCGTCTTTCCGAAGGTCCCGGATTTCTTTTCGCTGCTGGCCGAGCAGAGTGCTCATGCGAACATGGCCGCCGGCCTGCTGGTCGAGTACATGGGCAGCGACAGTAAGCAGGCGCCCCAGAAGATTGTCGAGGCCGAGCGCGAGGGCGACCGGCAAAAGGTTCGCAACCTGACGCTGCTGAACGAAGCCTTCTCGACGCCAATCGACCGCGAAGATCTGCACCGGGCAATCATTAATCTCGATGAAATCATCAACAGCTGCCGGTCAATCGTTACCGAAATGGACAGCAGTCTTCTGGCGTTGAAGCCGGACAAGGCCTGCCTCGAACTGGCGGTGTACCTCAAGACCGGTGTGGAAGCGATGGCGGCAGGTTATAGCCGCCTGGGAAGCAACCCGCAAGCAGGCCGTGCCGATGCCGAAAAAGCCGACAAGGCGGTAAAGAGCCTGACCCGGACGCTCCGGCACTCCCTGGCCGAATTGTTTCAGGACAGCGACTTCCAGAATATTTTTCGGCGCAAGGAGATCTATTCGCAGCTGAGCAGGGCAGGCGATCGTCTGAACATTTGCAACAGCACGCTGCTCGACATCGTCGTCAAGCTCTGCTGAACCGCTGCCGTTCAGTGGGTCCGCCTTGGCCTCCGAAGCCAGTTGCAAAGGTCTTCCCAGAGGCCTCCCGGCCGTGCCGTCTGGTGAATGCATCGACAAGAATCCTCTGGCGGGTGGCGTCGGCACGGTCAGGAGGTGTAGCATCGCGTGTCTTCGCACAGACCTCTCGACGGTCGCTCACGTCGTGGCAACAGTGGACTTATCAATTGAGTCAGAGGCCCCAACGGGTTGCGCACATTCTTTTTGTGGCACGATGCGTGCCTTGTCGATACCCTGTAAGGAATCAGCTGCGCGCCCTCGCACCGCCGACGGCATTGACAATCGCTTGTAGCGCAGCGGAACCTCCGAGAGCACGCGACGCAGCCCGGGTAGATGGCCGGGACTGCGTTTCTTGGCCCTGCTGCAGACCAATAGTCCGTTGCAGGGCCGTTTTCTGCCTGTATGACGGGAGGCCCTAGGGCATGGAACTGGCATTTAATCTCAAGAACGACAAACTCGTCGGTGATTTCTGGGGCGGTCTGGCGTCGATGCTCGTCGCCCTGCCGTCGGCGATCGCTTTTGGCGTCACCATCTACGCCGCCATCGGCCCCGAGTACGCCGGCCTGGGCGCATTGGCCGGCATTCTCGGAACGACCGCTCTTGGCCTCGTCGCACCGACGCTCGGTGGCACCAATCGCCTGATCACCGCGCCCTGTGCACCGGCGGCGGCGGTCTGCTCGGCCTTTGCCATCGAACTGGTGCAGAACGGGGTTCCGGCCACCTTCATCGTGCTCATGTTGACGGCTCTCGGCCTGGTCTGCGGGATCGTGCAACTACTGCTCGGCTTTCTCGGCGTCGGCGGCCTGATCAAGTACATCCCGTTTCCGGTCGTCAGCGGCTACCTCAGTGGCGTCGGCCTGATCATCATCGGCAGCCAGATCCCCAAGTTCATGGGGGTAATGGATGGCACGTCCTGGTGGCGGGTGTTGATCGCACCCGATCTCTGGCACTGGCAAACCGCGCTCATTGGTGCCGTAACCATGGCCGTGATGCTCGGCGCACCGCGCGTCACGCGCCTTGTGCCGGCGGCCATCCTCGGCTTGCTGGGCGGGCTGATCACCTACTTTGCGATCGCCTACGCGGTCGACGATTCCCTGCTGGTAATGGACGGCAACCCGCTGATCATCGGCCCGCTCGGGGGCACGGCATCGAGCATGCTGAACGCGATCACCGGTCGCTGGCACGAGATCGGCGAGCTCAAGCTCAGCCAGATCGGTGCGCTGCTGGGAACCGCTCTGACACTGGGCGTCTTGCTGTCGATCGATACCTTGAAGACCTGCGTCGTGCTCGACACCATGACCCGCAGCCGCCACGATTCGAACCGCGAGTTGATCGCGCAGGGTTCCGGCAACATTGCTTCCGCCTGCGTCGGCGGCATGCCGGGTGCCGGACAGATGGGGGCAACGCTGGTCAATCTCACCAGCGGTGGCCAAACGCGCATTTCCGGCGTCATCGAAGGGGTGCTGTCGCTGATCACCTTTCTCGCCCTGGGAAGCTTCATCGCCTGGATTCCGGTCGCATCCCTGGCGGCCATCCTGATCATCGTCGGCGTGCGCATGATCGACCACCACAGCCTGCACCTGCTGGATTCGCCATGGACGCGCTTTGACTTCTTCGTCGTCCTGACGGTGGTCGGCGTGGCCCTTGGCTACAGCCTGATCGTGGCGTCCGGCGTGGGCATCGTCCTGGCCATGCTGCTGTTCATCCGCGAGCAACTGAGCAGTACGGTGATCCGCAGCAAGGTCGACGGCGGCAGCCGCTTCTCGAAGCGCGTGCGCCTGCCCGAGGACATGGAATTGCTGGAAAAGGCGGGACAGCAGACGGCCATTCTGGAACTGCAAGGCAGCCTTTTCTTCGGCACCAAGGATCAGTTGTACCTGGCGCTCGAGCAGGAAGTCGGCACGCGCAAGTACCTTGTTCTGGATATGCGGCGGGTGCAGTCGGTCGACGTCACCGCCGTGCACCTGCTCGAGCAGATCAGGGACTCGCTGATCGAACGTGGTGCCTTCCTGATTTTCAGCAACCTGTCGCAGGCCCTGCCCAACGGTCGCAACATTGGCGAGCTCTTCGATCAAATGGCCCTGACGAGGCAGAGCGAGCATGTCAAGATCTTCCCGGAACTCGACGACGCGGTCGAGTGGATTGAAGACCAAATCCTGGGCCACGATCTGGAGCAGGAAGCCCAGATCGCGCCGCTGGAACTCGCCGATATCGAGCTTCTCAGGGATCACAAGGAGGAAACACTCATCGACCTCGAGGCCTGCTTCGAGCGGCGCTCGGTCGCCAACGGCGACAAGGTGTACTCGTTCAACGATCCCGGTAACGAGCTGTTCCTGATTCGCAAGGGCGCCGTGCGCATCACCCTGCCGACCGGCGACGGAACGCCGGGTCATCACGCATTGACCTATGGACGCGGTGATTTCTTCGGCGGCATGGCCTTCCTGTCGCAAATGACGCGTTTCAACGACGCCAGGGCGATTGAAGACACGGAGCTGTTCGTCCTGCAACGCGAGCAGTTCGACAGGATCAGAGAGGAACACAAGCGACTCGCCTGTCACCTGGTCGAAGCGGTTGCCAAGGTGCTGGCCCTGCGCCTGCGCTATTCCGACAAGGAACTGATGGCCATGCAGGATTAGGAGCCTCTGCCCGCGGGAAACCCTGCCTGACGGCGGTGTGGGTGCTCTAGGACCAGCCATCATCGATGGCTGTCGTCACATCACCACGGCGACCTGCGGGTTTTCGGTTTGTGGATCTCGGCGCCTGTGGGAGCCGAGGATCTGCGCCAGCAGACCTATTTCCTATGCAGGATCAGCGTAACGAGCAGGATGGATTCCTGTTGGCTGTGCAAGGCGTGCGGCGCCGCATCGTTCAGATAGATGAGGCTTCCCGGCCGCAGCGTCTGGGTTCTGCCGTGACAGCTGAACTCCACTTCGCCGCTCAGACATTGCACGGTCATCGCGCCAACGGCGCTGTGCTCCTGCATGGTGGTACCGGCGTTCAGGGCCAGGCGGAAGATTTCAATATGATCATCGCGCAGCAGCGTGGCCGAACCGTTGCTGGCCAGCGCGTCGGCGACGTCGTTGATGTTGACCAGATCGCCCGACCTGGCGTGTGATAGTGCCATGACAAAGCTCCTCGGAAGAAGCGACCGTCACCCGGCAAGCCCGGGGGCTTTCAGCATGTGAACCGCTCACAGCGGCGATACAGGAGCGTGAACACAGCCCCCGGTTTCATGGCGCCACCGCAGAGGTGCCCCCGTCGCACCTTGGGGTGAACCGATAACTCCGGCTTCTGCCCCGCGATAGTGCCCGCCCTCACCTCCCTACTCCGGGATTCTCGAAACAGTCACAACCTGCCTGCGCGGCAATCACTCTGCGCAGGTCTGCGAAGCGTTTCTCGGTTCGCGAGACAAAGAGCGGATCTTCCGGCAGCGGTGGCGACAAGGCGGCAATGGCCTGCCAATCCGCCTCGCCAAGGCTCACTTCGGCGACGGGAAAGACGGCCAGCTCCTCGGTCGCCATGTTCTGGCGAAGGCGTTCGGCGTATAGCCTGGCGCTGCTCGCAGCGCCTTGCCAGGATGTGCTTTCCTCGCGGGCAGCCGACTCAAGGTCGCGCATCAAGTCCGTGCCCTGCCTTGCCAGCACGCGGTGTTGCCGGTCGATTTCGCCAGCGACGTCGGCAGCGAGCATACCTCTGGCGAGCAGCCTGGCGACTATCCGATCTTCGAGCGGATGATGCCGAAGGTCTGGAAAGCAGGTCAGGTAAGCAAAGACGTCAACCAACAGAGTGATCTCGCCGAGCTTCGGATAATTCGTATCAACAGGAAGGCGATCGAGTAGTTCGACCAGTTTCCCCAGGTTGCGATGCTCGCCGAGCAGCTGCGCAATGATCTCGTTCACGCAATCCTCCGTTCCTTGTGGGACGGCGTTCTCCAGGAAGAGCCGCCTTCGCAAATTCTGCCGCAACGACTCCATGGACGCGGCTTCCTAGCACCCTCGCCCGAAGCAGTGGCTTCAGTTCAGGGCGTCTTCCTGCCGGTCGACCAGGTCGGCGAATTCGGGGTGGCGTTCGATGAAGCCGGCGACATACGAACAGCGGGGGTCAATCTTCCTGTGCCGTTGGCGCGCCTCGTTCAACGCGACTCTGACCAGTTCGGCGGCTATTCCGTGTCCGCGAAGTTCGTCGGGCACGAAAGTGCGATTCAGAATCACACGCGCCCCTTCGATGAGGTAGCTCAAATAGGCCGTACCGCTCTCGCCCACCTGCGATTCAAAGCGCTGGCGAGCAGCGTTGTGCGCGACCGAAGGCAGTGGCGCGCTGGTGGTCGATGTCGGCGTGTCGAACTCAGGGGAGGATACCGGCCGGCGACGGTTCCAATCGTCCTGCACCAGCGCCCGGATGTCGCGCGTCGAGTGCACCGACAGAACCTGCTCGGCCAGCTTTTCAGCCTGTTGCACGTCGGTCGAGCGAATGGTGTGCTTGATGTCCAGAAGCCGGCCGGGACTGACGCTGAAGCTTCGGAAGCCCAGGCCGATCAGGAGGTTCGTATAGCTGGGGTCACTCGCAATTTCGCCACACAGTGAGATCGGTGTTCCCTTGCTCCTGGCCACCGTCGCCAGGTTGGCGAGCACCTGGATGACCGCCGCATGCAGGGGGTCATAGGTAGACGCCAGCGCGCCACGTATCCGGTCAGCAGCCAGCAGAAACTGGACGAGGTCGTTGGTGCCCACACTGAGGAAGTCGACCTCGTCGGCCAGGTGCCCGACGAGAATCGCCGCGGACGGCGTTTCGATCATGGCGCCGATCGGGATGCGATGATTGAACGACTGGCCGGCAGCGACGAGTTCCTCCTTCGCAGAGTCAATCGCCGCTTTCGCCGCGCGCAAGTCGTCGATGCCGTCGATCATCGGCAGCAGAATGGCGACCGGGTGGGTTGCGCTCAGTCGAAGAATGGCCCGCAGTTGCGTCTGCAGGAGGGTGGGATGGGCGAGCAACAACCGAATGCCCCGAAAACCCATGGCCGGATTGTCTTCGCGGGGCAGCGGGAAATAGCTCAGCGGCTTGTCACTGCCGACATCGAGAACACGGATCACCGTTTGCGCCGGCTGGAGTTGATCTGCCGTGTTGCGGTAGAACTGGTACTGCTCGTCTTCCGAGGGGAAATGGTCCTGCACCAGGAAGACGAACTCCGTGCGATATAGCCCGACCCCATCAGCCTTGACGTTCGCTGCCGCCACCGCGTCGGCGGTCTGCCCGACGTTGGCACAGAGCCTGATTTCGATGCCATCGCGAGTGACCGTCGGCAGGCCGATCAAGCCCTTCAGGACGCCCTGGTGAACTTGCAGGTTGGCGTCCAGTTGATCGTACCTACGCAGGATTTCGGCCTGGGGATTGATGAAGGCGCGTCCCGCCAGAGCATCGACGATCACCAGGTCGCCCGCACGAATTTTCCCGGTCGCGTCCGGCACCTGTACGAGCGTGGGGATGCCGAGCGAGCGGGCAAGGATGGTGGCGTGCGCGGTGAGGCCACCTTTCTCCACAATCAAGCCACGCACGCCCTGACCTTCCAACTGCGCAACGACAGAGGCGAGAATTTCGCTGGTGACGATTACGCACCCCTCGTGAAGAACAGGAAGGTCGGGCTGGCCATCATCCGCCAGGTGATCGAGGAGGCGTCTGCCCACATCGTACAGATCGACGGCGCGCTCGCGGAAGTAGGGATCTTCGAGGCGGCCGAACAATTCCATCAACTGCCTGATCGCCTCTTCGACCGCCGCCTCGACATTCATCCTATCGTCGAGGCAAAGCGCACGCACCGCATCGCGTAGTTGCACGTCGCGCAGGAGGAGGATTTGCGCTTCGAAAATCTCCGCCTCGTCCTTCCCCAATGTCCGCCGGACACTCTCCTGAACCTCCAGCAGCTTTCTCTCGGTGGCAACAACTGCGGCATCGAAACGCTCGGCCTCCCCCTGCGCCTCCGCCTCGCTCACCTGCCGAAGCGGAACGGCCGTCTGCTTTCTGGCGCAATCGCAGAGCAGGGCACGCCCTCGGGCAAGGCCGGAAGACGCTACCTCGCCAACGATCATCAAGGCGGCGGGCGGCATGTTGTCAGTGCTGTTCATGAGCGTGATTCCCTCGTCAAGGCCAGGAACGGCGGTCATTCCATGGCCAGTGCGTCGGTGAAGTCGGCGAGCAGGTCTTGCGCATCCTCGATGCCGACAGAAACGCGCAACAACCCGTCGCTGATGCCGGCGCGCTGTCGCTCGGCGGCCGTCATCGTGCGGTGCGTACTGCGGCTGGGAACGCAAATCAGACTTTCCACGCCGCCGAGACTCAAGGCCGGCATGACCATACGCAACCGGCTCAGCAAGCGCTCCACCTGCCCGGCTTGACACAGTTCGAAGGAGACCATGCCGCCAAAGCCACGCATCTGGCGTGCGGCGATGGCGTGGTCGGGATGTTCGGGCAGGCCGGGATAATTGACCTTCGACACGGCCGGATGCGCGGCCAGAAAGCGCGCCAGGGTCGCGGCATTCTCATTGTGCCGTTGCACGCGCAGCGCCAGCGTCTTCAGACCACGTTCGAGTTGCGCACAGGCGTGCGCATCGAGCATGCCGCCGAAGTTGACGGCGCTGGCCGTGACACGGCTGACGATTTCAGTGGAGGCAACGACCACGCCCGCGTTCACGTCGCTGTGGCCGTTAAGGTATTTCGTAGCGCTGTGGATGACCGCATCGATGCCCAACGGAATCGGGTTCTGGTTGATCGGCGTGGCGAAAGTGTTGTCGATGACGGTCAAGATGCCGTGGCGTTTGCCGAGCGCAGCCAGCTCGGCCAGATCCACACAATGGCGTAGCGGATTCGACGGAGATTCGACGTAGATCAGCCGCGTCTCGGGTCGCAAGGCAGCGGCGAACTCCGCCACGTTCGCCCCCCAGGAAAGCTGCACGCCGAGCCGCGGCAGTTCGCTGCTGATCAGCCGCATGCTGCCGCCGTAGAGATCGTTCTGGAAAATCGCGTGCTCGCCAGGTTTGAGATGAGCAAGGAGGAAAGTGGAAATGGCCGCCATGCCCGACCCGAAGACCACCGCCGCCTCGCCCTTTTCGAGCGCCGCCAGCTTGCGGTTGATGACCTGCTGGTTGGGCGTGTTGAAGTACCGCGGGTAAATGTTCGCGTTGGCCGGATTCGGGAACGCGTAGGCCGTGGAAGTGAAGATGGGGCTGCACGCGCCACCGGTAGCCTCGTCCAGGTGCGTGCCGGCGTGAATACAGAGCGTCGACAGGCCGTGTGTATGTGGGTCGGTGATCATCGGTGTCAGTTGAGTCGCCTGTGCCTGTGGGTACCGCGTGATGAGGCCTTTGTTGCCAGGAGCAGCGCACGGTATACCGCGCCCAGGCAGCTTGCCCTTGAGTCCAGCTAACTCTATCATACCGTGATACAAATACGCCGAGAGGCCAGGCGCAAAAAATGTCCGAGCAGCGAATGTCCAAGGCCGATTTCGAAACGCTTGCCCACTTCCGCTACCAGCTGCGCCGCTACCTGCGCTTCAGCGAAGATCTGACGCAGCGCAACGGGATCACGCCCTTGCAGTACCTGCTGATGCTCCAGATCAAGGGCTTTCCCGGGCGGGAATCGGCAAACGTGGGCGAACTGGCTGAACGCTTGCAGGCCAAGCATCATGGGGTCGTGTCGCTGATTTCGCGGTGCGAGGTTGCCGGACTGGTACGGCGTAGCGTCAGCGGCAGCGACCGGCGGCAGGTGGACGTGCAACTGACAGAAAAAGGAAACGAATGCGTTGGGCAGCTGGCAGCCCTTCATCGCCGCGAGCTCCTGTCGTTGCAGGGAACATTCACCGTGCCCGACGTGACGACACTCGGCCGCGAATAGAAATGCCGGCCTGTGCTTGTCGCATTTGACTGATTGGAAAGGAGTTTCAGGATGCAGGCGACTGCCGAGTTCGCGCAAGTAGACTTTGATCTTTATCGGGCGATAGTGGATCAGGCCCCGGATGTGATCATTTTCGCCGACTGCCAGGGGGCAATCCGCGTCTGGAATCGCGGCGCAGAAGCGGTGTTCGGCCATTCCGCTGCCGAAGTCCTCGGCGAAAGCCTGGACGTGATCATTCCGGAGCGACTGCGAAAAGCACATTGGGACGGCTTTCACAAAGCGATCGACAGCGGCCAGACCAAGTACCGGAACCAGGTACTCACGACCCGCTCGGCGCACAAGGATGGAAGCAAGCTATATGTGGAGCTGAGCTTCGGACTGGTCAGCGACGACAAGGGCACGATCGTCGGTTCGCTGGCCATCGGCCGCGACTGCACTGCCCGCCATCTCAAGGCAGTCGCGCAGTCTTCGGCGAGCTGCGCGAAGCAAGCCGGATGACTACCAGCATTCCGGGCTTTGCCGCGCCAAGCGTCGGAACCGAGGTTCCTCTGGAAATGCTTTCCGCCTGCCACGGCAGGATTGAAACGCAATTCGCAAGCTTGCGACGCCTGGTTCCATACCTGCTCGCCCACGGCGTCGACGAAGAGGCGCGCACGGCTGCGACCAGGGTGATGCGCTACTTCGACACCGCCGCCAGGCACCATCATGCGGATGAGGAAGACGACCTCTTCCCGGCGTTGATCGAGTCGATGGCCGGATCGGACGCCATCTGCCTGCGCGAAATGATCGACGGCTTGAAGGCCGATCACCGCGTACTGGAAGCGTGTTGGCGACCCCTGCGCAGCCTCCTCGAAAGGATCGCGGCCGGCGAGCAGGTGTCACTCGTCGCTGACGATATCGAAGCGCTGGCAGTTCGCTATGCGGGCCACATCGAACGTGAGGAAAAGGAACTCCTGCCGATGGCGGCGCGCTTGTTGAGCGATGATGATCTCGCCCGCATCGGGCGCGCGATGCGCGCGCGCCGGGGAATCGACGAGGTTTAGGCGCCCGGCTCGGGCACGCGAGCGCAATTCACGGCTCGCCCGACCGCCAGACGTTCCCTTTCTCGTCCGCCGCGGATCAAGCGTCCCGCCCCTCGCCTGCTTCCTCATAGGTGCGCCCGTCACGGATGTGATAGATCCGCCGGAAGGTCGGGATGATCTTCTCGTCGTGGGTGACGACGATGATCGCCGTTGCGAAGCGCTGCGCCATCTCGTTGAGGATACGGACCACGGCCAATGCGCGTTCGCTGTCGAGGGGGGCTGTCGGCTCGTCAGCGAGAATGATCGGCGGCTGATTGACCAGGGCACGGGCGATCGCCACCCGCTGCTGCTCACCGCCGGAGAGCTGCGCCACCTGCGCCTGGGCACGATGCCCGACATCGAGTGCCGTCAACATCACCCGCGCCCGCTCGCGCGCATCGGCGTTCGCCACACCGGCCAGCATCGGCAGCAATGCCACGTTGTCAGTGACGTCGAGGAAGGGGATGAGATACGGCGCCTGGAAGACGAAACCGATACGATCACGACGCAATGCGCGCAGATCGGCCACCTGCCAGCCGTTGTCGTAAATGGCCTCGCCAGCAAGCGCCATTCGTCCGGCGCTGGGCTCGATCACCGCGCCCAGGCATTTGAGCAGCGTGCTCTTGCCCGAACCACTGGGGCCGATCAAGCCGACGACCTCGCCCGGCTGGACGATAATGTCCACGCCCTTCAAGGCGTCAACCGCCGCGTCGCCCTCGCCGTAGCGCTTGGTCAGGCCGCTGATTTCGATCGCCGCTGGCATCTATCCCCCGATCGCCGTCGCCGGATCGATGCGCAGCGCGGCGCGGATGGCGACGACGCTCGCCAGCGCGCAAATCGCCAGCACCAGCAGCGCACCCAGGACTGCATCCCCGGGCAGCAGCAGGACGTACTTGGGGAAGATCGGCGCCCACAGCGTGGCCGCCGTCTTGCCGACGAGGAAGCCGATGGCACCCAGACCAAGCGCCTGCTGCAGGATCATCGCGGCGATGGTCCGGTTGCGCGCGCCGATCAGCTTGAGCACGGCGATCTCGCGCACCTTGTTCAGGGTCATCGTGTAGATGATGAAGGCGACGATGGCCGCGCTGACGACGGCCAGGATGACCAGGAACATGAAGATCTGCTTCGCCGACGTGGCGATCAGCTTGGCGACGAGGATTTCGTCCATGTCGGCGCGCGTATAAGCCTCCAGATGCTTCCAGCGCCGGATTTCGCTGGCGACGAGCGCTTCATCGGCGTGCGGTGCGAGCCGCAGCATGACCGCATTCACCGTCCGGCTGCTGGCCTGGCTGGCCTGTACGGCCTCGAGCAGTCCCGGCACACCGGGGCGATTGAACGCCGGATTGGCGGCCGTGCGCGCACGTTCATTGACCAGCGCGTCGTTGTCCTTGAGGAACTGCACTTCCTGCGCGTCGCGCAGCGGCACGAAGACCATCGGGTCGCCGCCCGACGACACCATGCGGCGGGTCAAGCCGACCACCGTGTACTCGTGCCGTCGGATACGGATGCGCTGCCCGAGGCGGAAGCCGGTCTTGATATCGGCAATCGCCTCGTAGTGCGAGCGCGTGATCGGACGCCCGGCGACGAGGTAGCCGGGTTCGCCGGGGTGCCCGGGCTGGAAGCCGACGAGCATCACCCGTACATCCTTGCCCTGATCTTCGATCTGCATCGTCAGATAGGTGACGTTGCCGGCCTCGGCCACGCCCTTGACGCCGAGCAGCGCGCGATAGGCATCGTCGCGTACGTTCGAGGGTTCGGCGTAGGGGCCGAGCGTATCGCGTTGCACGACCCACAGGTCGGCTCCGCCGTTGCTCAGCAACACGCGGCCATCGTCGACCAGGCCGCGATAGATTCCCGCCATCGACAAGGTGACTCCGATCAGCAAGCCGAGCCCGATGCCGGTGAACAGGAACTTGCCCCAGCCATTGAGGATGTCGCGGCCGGCCAGATTGATCATCGCCCGCCACCGACGCTCGCTGCGCTGGCGACGATGGCGGCGACGACCTTGACCTTCGCGTCGGGCCGCAATGCCTGCTCGCTGTGCACGACCACTTCGTCACCGCTGGCCAGGCCATCCAGGATCTGGCTGCGACCATCCAGGGTGGTGATGCCGACGGCTAGCGGGTGGAAAGCGACGTGCCCGTCCCGAATCTGCCAGACGCCGTCCTGCCCATCGACGCGTTCTACCGCCGCTGCCGGCAGCCAACGCGCGTCGGCCAGTTCGGCAGTGGCAATCGTCACCTCGACCAGATCACCGATCGCGAGCGCGTCGGGGCGTGCCGTGAAGCCGACATTGACGATCCGCTCCTCGGTCACCGCGTCACTCTGCCAATCGACGCGCTGGACTTCGCCCCGGTAGACACGCCCGGCAGCCGAGCGCAGGACGATCTCGGCGCTCTGCCCGACGCGCACGCCACCCGCCTGCCCCTGGTCGATGCGCGCCTTGATCCACAAACTGCTTGGGTCGATGACTTGCAGCACCGCCTGTCCAGCAACGACCGTCGATCCCGCTTCGACCAGCCGGGCGCTGACCACGCCATCGACGGGACTCGCCAGGCGCGCCTGTGCACGCAGCTTGCCGACGCCGGCAACGTCGGCCAGGGCACGTTCGTGATCGCGCCGCGCCGCAGCCAGCTGGGAGGCACTGGCCTCGACCGCCGCCGTCGCGGCATTGGCTTCCTGCCGCTTGGCGTCGGTCGCCTCCTGGCTGACGAAACCGCGCGCGCGCAGTTCGGCGGAACGACGCGCACTGGCCACGGCCACCTGCGCGCGGCTCTGCGCTTCGGAGAGCTGGGCTTGCGCGGTGTGTACGACGCTGGCGGCACGTTGCGCGGCGAGTCGGCCGCTGGCGACACGATCGTCGAGGTCGACCGGATCGAGCTCTGCGAGCAACTGGCCAGCCTTGACCACATCGCCCTGGTCGACCAGCACGCGCGCCACCCGACTGGCCATCGTCGGGCCGAGCGTGTAACTGCGGCGCGCCTCGACCGTTCCGATACCAAAGGTGCTGGCGACCAGCGGCCCCTGCTCTACCCTGGCCAGCGTCACTTTGGTCGGCGCCAGCGGTCCCTGGCTGGTCGCCAGCCAGGCAAGCAGCAGAACGACCGCCACGGCGACCGCGCCGAGTACCCCCTTGCGCGGCACACCTACGTTCATCGTTCGTCCCGCCCGCGATAGCCGTCGACCAGCAAAGGGAACATTTGCCGCGCACGCGCCACCATTCCGGCCTCGCTGCCGGCAATGGCCGATTCGATCACCAGGCCCTGGATGGCGCCAATGAACAGCACCGGCGCCAGCCCCGGATCGAGATCAGCCGGAAGCTCGCCGGCGCTCCTGGCCCCGGCAAACAACGAGGCCAGGCGCTCTCGGTAACCGGAAATCATCGTCCGGACTTCGGCACGGACTGGCGAATCCCCCGGGTATTGCAGTTCATGGAAGAGTATGCGGGGAACGCCGGGGTTGGCCGCGATGAAGGCCACGTGTGCGAAGAATGCGGCCTCTATTTTTGCCAGCGGCGACCCTGGCTTCGCTATCGCCGTCGCCAGCACCGTACCAAGCGATTCACGTACCCAGGCAAAGACCGCCATCCAGATCGCTGCCTTGTCCGGAAAGTGGCGGAAAATCGCGCCCTGGGTGACGCCGATACGATCGGCGATGGCCTGCGTCGTGATCGCCTCCGGACCGCGCTCGCAGGCCAGCGCCAGTACCGCCGCGACGATCTCGCGCTGCCGTTCGTCGCTGTTCAGGCGCTGGCGGGGTGTCGTCTGGAGTGTGGTTGGAGTATTCATGGCGGGCGTGCACTTGAATTGTTGTTAGTAAGTGCTTACTATCGTAGTCGCGCCACGCCGGTTTGGCAAGCGCTTCACTCCCGAGGAGAACCCGACCGTGAAGTTTCCCGAATTCTTTGCATCTGCCCCGCAAATCACCGTGCGCGACCCGCTGGCCCGATTCCTCGGCGCCGCCGAGGAAGGTGTCATCGAGTACGGCTACGGCGACGCAGTCAAGCTCGCGGGGCATTCGTGCCCGACCGTCGCTGCCGCTTATCTGATGACCCGTGCCGCGCTGCGCGCGCTCTACGCGGATACGCTACCGGAGCGCGGCGGCATTCGGGTCGAACTGCGGGACAGCATGCTCGCAGGCGTCACCGGCGTCATCGCCAACGTCGTCAGCCTGTTCACCGGCGCCACCCAGGACACCGGCTTCAAGGGAATCGCCGGGCGCTTTGACCGGCGAGGACTGTTGTTCTTCGGCGTAGACATCCCCGGCCAGATCCGCTTCACGCGGGTCGACACCGGGGCCGCGGCCACTGTCGTTGCCCACCTGGAGCGTGTGCCGGGCGATCCGCGCATCGCTGCGCTAATGCCGTTTTGCGTCGCTGGGACCGCCACCGACGCCCAGGCAGCCTTGTTCCAGGCACTTTGGCAAGACCGGGTCCGGACGATTCTCATCGATCACGCCGACGACCCGAAAATCATCGCTGTTCAACACTGAGGAGAACCCCATGACTATCCAACGCAGCCTGCTCACCACCGCCCTCATCGCTGCCTTTGGCGTCGGCGTCCCCGCGTTTGCGGCCGACTCACACCAGCACGCCGCGGGCGAGCCAAGCCAGCTGATGCTCGATCACGGCAAGAAATGGGCAACCGACGAACCACTGCGCAAGAACATGAGCGAAATCCGGGCGGCGCTCGCCGCGAAAGCGGCGGCTATCCACAAAGGGACGCTGACGCCAGAGGACTACAAGGCACTCGGTGCCCTGGTTCAAGCGCACGTCGCCAACATCGTCACCGAGTGCAAGCTCGAGCCCGCTGCGGACGAAAACCTGCACCTGATCGTCGCCGAACTCAGCGCCGGCGCCGACGCCATGCAGGGCAAGGCGAAAGTTGCGCCAGCGGCCGGCGCGGTACAGACGGTCGGCGCCGTGAATCAGTACGGCCGCTACTTCAAGCACCCGGGCTGGAAGCCAATGGACTGAGTTGAGCCTTGGGTGGAAGGCAGAAGGCTGCGCTAGAAAGCTTGTATCGCCCAGTGCGGACGGGCGCAACGCCGCCTATTTACCCGAGCCACAAGGAGCCATGCGCTGTGCTTTGGCCAGTACGAAAAGGGTATTCTGTGCGTCGACTGGCGAAGTACCTGCGAAGCAGAAGCCAGGAACTGCCTACCTTTGGCCCCAGTTCCGTGCAATGAGGAGGAGCACATGACGGTGAACGCGATGCAGCAACAGGATTGGGACCCAAGATCGGAAGCGGTCCAGCGCGACCAGCGTGCCGCCTACGACGAGATGCGCGAGCGCTGCCCGGTCGCGTACAGCAACTTTCTCGGGTGGTCCTTGTTTCGGCACGAGGATATCCTGCGCGTGCTGAACGACCCCGCTACCTTCAGTAATGCCGTATCCAGGCATCTCTCCGTTCCGGACGGGATGGACCCCCCCGAACACACCGCGTTCCGTCGGATGATCATGCCGTATTTCCGGCCGGAACGAGTGGCGGCGTTCGAGCCGCAATGTCGCGAGATCGCCGCGACGCTCGTTCAAGCGCTGTTGGCGCGCGACGAGCTGGAGTTCATCGGCGATTTTGCCAATGAGTTCGCCGTCCGGAGTCAGTGTGCCTCGCTCGGTTGGCCGCCCGATCTATGCACACCGCTGCGCTTGTGGACAGAGAAGAACCGCCAGGCAACTTTGGCCGAGGACCGGGCGGCCATGGCGGACATCGCCCGCGAATTCGAGGGCTACGTCCACGAGTTGCTGCAGATTCGCCGCGCGGCCGGTGATCAAGCCAGCGACGACATCACCAGCTCGCTGCTACGGCAACAGGTACAGGGCCGACCCCTGCGCGACGAAGAAATCGTCAGCGTGCTGCGCAACTGGACTGTCGGTGAGATCGGCACGATTTCGGCTTCGCTGGGGATTCTGGTGCACCACCTTTCGGAACACCCGGATCTGCAGGAGCAGCTGCGCACGCAGCCCTCCTTACTGCCCGCCGCTATCGAGGAGATTCTGCGGATGCACGGACCGTTGGTGGCCAATCGGCGCATCACCACCCGTGCGGTTGAAATTGGTGGCCGGAAGATCGCTGCCGGCGAACGCATCTCGCTGATCTGGATCTCCGCCAACCGTGACGGTCGGGTTTTCGAGGATCCGGAGACCTATCGGCCGGACCGCGACCAGAGCGCAAACCTGCTGTATGGCGCAGGAATCCACGTCTGTCCTGGCGCTCCCCTGGCCCGGATGGAGATGCGCGTGGCTGTGGAAGAAATGCTCACGCACACGGCATGTATGGAGCCCGTCCCGGAGAGGCCGCCGACCACCGCGGTGTACCCCGGCAGTGGCTTCGCCGCCCTTCCCCTGCGGATCCGATAAACGCCGGCGGTCAATGGTTTGGCGTGCGCACGAACGGTGCGCTGCCACTTCCCATGCCCGTCCTTTTGGAAACACAAGTCACCTTCGGCTTTATGACTGGAAAGCGCAGCCCGGCAAACAACAGAGGCCTAAGCTGGTTTCCCTCCTCTACGCCTCGACCTTCCGGTCCGCGAAATCACCCTAGCACTATCGCGCGGATCAACGCTTGGAATCTTCGGGCGATCAATTGACGGTTTGCCGCCGGATTGCGTATGGCGCGCACCATCAGGCCTTCAAACATCGCCGCGATCACCTCGGCAATAGTTGAAATCGTTGCCGCGTCGTCCGCAAGGCCGTGTGCCTGCCGCAAGGCCTTGAGCGTTTCTTCGAGACCGGCGCTACGCCGTCCGTCCGCGGCACGCACGATCGCCGCGATTGCCGGGTTGCGCGACGCCTCGGCAACGATTTCCAGCTTGAGCCCCGCTGCCTGGGGATCAAGGTTGAGCAGCACCCCGCTTTCGGTCCGCAGTGCCAGTGCCTCCAGCATGTTCTCTGCCGCCTGCACCTCGGCGGTGAGCGTCAGCAAGCGTTCGACTTCGCGCGCGACGATGGCGGCGATGATCGCCTCCTTGTTCGCAAAGTAGTGGTAAATGTGGCCTGCACCCATGCCTGAGGCTTTCGATATTTTCGAAATGCTGGCTCGATGGAAGCCGTATTCGCGAACGCAGTTCTCGGCGGCATCAAGGATCTGGATGCGACGCGCTTCAGCACGCGAGCAATCCGCGGCCGTGTGAGTGGGCATTTCTTCGGTCATCGACGGTCTATGGAGTGGCTGAGAAGGGTTCGCAGTAAGCGTTCACTGCTCTGCGAAGGATAAACTAGATTGAACGTTCATTCTAGTTTATCCTTCGCCCCCTATCCGAACGCTCCTGCCCAGGAGTCTCCGACGCTACCAACGCCACCGAGGCACCACATGAATCTCGCATCACGGCTGCAATCCTGGAACCGGGGAGTCACTTCCCCGAACCAGGGAATCACACTCCCGAATCTGGGAACCACACTCCCGACCCGGGGGATCACCTACCCCATCCTGGTCGTCGCGCTCGCCAGCGCCCTGGCGCTCGTCGCCTGCGGTGACGGCGGCCCGCAGGGGCAGGCAGCCGGTGGAGCTCCCGCAGCGACTCCGGTCGGCGTGATCGTGGCCAGCACCGAGGCGGTCAGGCTGACGACCGAACTCCCCGGACGCACGGCGGCCTACATGGTCGCCGAGGTGCGACCGCAGGTGAACGGCATCGTGCAGCGGCGGATGTTCACCGAGGGCAGCGAGGTCACGGAAGGGCAAACGCTCTACCAGATCGACCCGGCAAGCTATCGCGCCACCCTGGAAAGCGCCAGGGCAGGTCTCAGCCGCGCCGAAGCAAACCGCTATGCTGTCCGGCTGAAAGCCCAGCGCTACGCCGAACTGGGGAAGAAAGGGATGATCAGCAAGCAGGCCGACGACGACACCACGGCGGCACTCAAGCAGGCCGAGGCGGACGTCGCCTCGGCACGCGCAGCACTCGAGAAGGCCCGCATCGACCTCGCCTATACCCGCGTGCCCTCCCCCATCGCCGGCCGCAGCGGACGCTCGAGCGTCACCGCCGGGGCCCTGGTGACTGCCAACCAGCCTGCCGCGCTGACGACCGTCCAGCAACTCGACCCGATCTATGTCGACCTTACCCAGTCGAGCGTCGAACTCTTGCGCCTCAAGCGCGATCTCGCCGATGGCACACTGCAGCACCTTGCAGACCAGGTGGTTCCGGTACGCCTGCTGCTCGAGGATGGTAGCGAATACGCGGCCAGCGGCCGGCTTGCCTTCTCCGGCATTTCGGTCGACACGGATACCGGCAGCGTGACCCTGCGCGCGGTCTTTCCGAATCCGCAGGGTGAACTGCTGCCGGGCATGTACGTCCGCGCGCGACTCGCACAGGGCGAGATCGAAAACGCCATCCTGGTGCCGCATGCCGCGGTGACTCACGATCGGCGTGGCAATGCCGTGGTGATGGTGGTGGGTGCCGAGGACAAGGTCGAAGCGCGCCCGGTGACCACGACCCGTTCGATCGGCGACAAGTGGCTGGTAAGCGCGGGACTGGCCGCGGGCGACCGGATCATCGTCGACGGATTACAGAAAATCAGGCCGGGCGCGCCGGTGACGGTGCTGGCGGCAGGCGGCGAGGCAACGGCACCTGCGGCGGCGCCCGCAGCGGCCGCGAAGTGAGGGCCTGAAGCGTGGTCAATTTCTTCATCGACCGGCCGATCTTCGCCTGGGTCATCGCCATCGTCATCATGCTCGCGGGCGCACTGTCCATCCTGCAATTGCCGGTTTCGCAGTATCCGTCGATAGCCCCACCCGCCGTGGTGATCAACACCAGCTATCCGGGCGCCTCGGCGAAGGCGGTTGAGGAATCCGTCACCCAGATCATCGAGCAGAAGCTGACCGGTCTCGACGGCCTGCTCTACATCAACTCGTCGAGCGACTCCTTCGGTCGCGCCGCGATCACCCTGACCTTCGATGCCGCCACCGATCCGGATATTGCCCAGGTGCAGGTGCAGAACAAGCTGCAACTTGCGCTGCCACTATTGCCGCAGGCGGTACAGCAACAGGGCGTGCAGGTCGCCAAGTCGGCGCGCAACTTCCTGATGGTGATCGGTTTCGTGTCGAAACAGGGCACGCTCGACAACGTCGACCTGGCGGACTTCATTGTCTCGTCGGTGCAGGATCCGCTGTCGCGCGTCACCGGTGTCGGCGAGGTGCAGATTTTCGGATCGCAGTACGCCATGCGGGTCTGGATCGATCCCGCCAGGTTGAACAACTACCGGCTGACGCCGGCCGACATCCAGACGGCGATCGAGGCGCAGAACACGCAGGTCTCGGCCGGCCAGCTCGGCGGAACGCCGTCGCTGCCCGGGCAGGGTTTCACTGCCTCGATCACCGCCCAGAGTCGCCTGCAGACCGTCGGGGAGTTCGAGAACATCCTGCTGCGCAGTTCCAGCCAGGGCGGCGAAGTACGACTCGGGGATGTGGCGCGGATCGAAATCGGCGCCCAGGACTACAGCACCGTCGCGCGCTATAACGGCCAGCCAGCGGCGGGTATCGGCGTCAAGTTGGCCGCCGGCGCCAATGCCCTGAAGACCGCCACCGCGGTGCGTGCCGCGCTCGCCGAGATGAAGCGCTATTTCCCGGCCGGCGTCGACGTGGTCATCCCTTACGACACCACGCCCTTCGTGAAGATCTCCATCGAGGAAGTGGTCAAGACCCTGCTCGAGGCCATCGTCCTGGTGTTCCTGGTGATGTTCCTGTTCCTGCAGAACTTTCGCGCCACCCTGATCCCAACCATCGCCGTGCCGGTGGTGCTGCTCGGCACCTTCGGGGTGATGGCGGCCTTCGGTTTTTCGATCAACACCCTGACCATGTTCGGCACCGTGCTGGCCATCGGCCTGCTGGTGGACGACGCCATCGTGGTCGTCGAGAACGTCGAGCGGGTAATGAGCGAGGAAGGCCTCTCGGCGCGCGATGCGACCCGCAAGTCGATGGGCCAGATCACCGGCGCGCTGGTCGGCATCGGTCTGGTGCTGTCGGCGGTATTCGTTCCGATGGCCTTCTTCGGCGGCTCGACCGGCGTCATCTACCGCCAGTTCTCGATCACCATCGTCGCCGCGATGGCCCTGTCGGTGCTCATCGCCCTGGTGTTCACCCCGGCGCTTTGCGTCACCATGCTGAAGCCGGTGGCCAAGGGCCAGAGTCACAGCGAGGGTGGCTGGTTCAGCGGCTTCTTCGGCTGGTTCAACGGCATGTTCGAACGTAACACCGGGCGTTACGAATCAGCGGTCGGACGCATCCTTCGGGGCAGCGGGCGCTACCTGGTCGTCTACGCGCTGATCGTGGTGGCGCTCGGCTTTCTCTTCGTGCGCATGCCGACTTCCTTCCTGCCGGAAGAGGATCAGGGCGTGATGTTCACCCAGGTCATGCTTCCTGCAGGCGCCACCCAGGAGCGCACCATCGAGGTCCTCAAGAAAGTCGAGCGCCATTTCCTCGACGACGAAAAGGACACGGCGGCTTCGATCTTCACCGTCGCCGGCTTCAGCTTCGGCGGCCGCGGCCAGAACATGGGCATCGGCTTCATCAACATGCGCGACTGGAGCGAGCGGCAGGGACCGGGCATGAGCGTCAAGGCGATCGCCGGACGCGCGATGGCCGCATTCTCGAAGATTCGCGAAGCGATGGTCTTCGCTTTCGTTCCACCGGCGGTGATCGAGTTGGGTACCTCGAACGGTTTCAGCGTCCAGCTACAGGACCGCAGCGGCCTCGGCCACGATGCCCTGGTGGCCGCACGCAACCAGTTCCTGGGCATGGCAAGAGAGGACAAGCGGCTGATCGGCGTACGCCCGAATGGCCAGGAGGACATGCCCGAGTACCAGCTCGAAATCGATCATGCCAAGGCCGGCGCCCTCGGGGTGAGCGTGGCGAACATCAACGACACGCTGTCCACGGCCTGGGGTGGCAGTTACGTTAACGACTTCATGGACCGTGGGCGAATCAAGAAGGTCTATCTTCAGGCCGAGGCCGCTGCCCGCATGACTCCCGATGACCTCCAGAAATGGTACGTGCGCAACGCAAGAGGCGAAATGGTGCCCTTCTCGGCCTTCACCACAGCCAAATGGGGCTTTGGCTCGCCGCTTCTCGAGCGCTTCAACGGTCAGCCGTCGATCGAACTGCTCGGCCAGGCAGCGCCCGCCCTCTCGTCGGGTGACGCGATGAATGCCGTTCAGGAGCTCATCGCCAAGCTGCCGCCCGGCATTGGCTATGAATGGTCGGGCACCTCCTACGAGGAGCGCCGCTCGGGGGCACAGGCGCCGGCGCTGTATGCCTTGTCGCTGCTGGTCGTGTTCCTCTGCCTGGCAGCGCTTTACGAGAGCTGGTCGGTACCGTTTGCGGTGATGCTGGTGGTGCCGCTGGGCGTGATCGGTGCGCTGCTGGCCGCAAGCGGTCGCGGCCTGTCCAACGACGTCTACTTCCAGGTCGGCCTGCTGGCGACCATCGGCCTGTCGTCGAAGAACGCGATTCTGATTGTCGAATTCGCCAAGGCCCAGGTCGACGCCGGTCACGATGTGGTCAGCGCCACGCTGAGCGCGGTACGCATGCGACTGCGCCCGATCCTGATGACCTCGCTGGCCTTCGGACTCGGCGTGCTGCCACTGGCCATCAGCACCGGCGCCGGCTCCGGCAGTCAGAACGCGATCGGCACCGGCGTACTCGGCGGAACGATCTCGGCCACCGCCCTCGGCCTCTTCTTCGTCCCGATGTTCTATGTGCTCATCAAACGACTGTTCAAGGACAAGACGGCAGCCCCGGAGGTCGTGGTCGCGGCGTCCACGGAGGTCAAGAAATAAGGGGTCGCTTCAGAAAACGGAGCGCAGAGCACGCCAAGCCTTTGGCTCTCTGTTGGCGAAAACGGCCAGCGCGCCAACATGGCTGCCGATGCAACGCAGCAGCGACTGGCGGTCGCTTGGCGACCTAAAGGCGACGCAGGACTTCCGCGAAGTGGACGGTCGTTCACCTGGCTGGAATTCATGAGCTCCACACGGCGTGCAACGCTACACGATCGACTTGTCACCATGGCCTTCACGGCCGGCACTTCCGAAGACAAAGCTGTTCATCGCCAGCACGCCGTGCGTGATTCCGCCTTCGATCACCGTCGCCGGTAACGACGCGGCAGCCGCGCCGGCTGCCACCAGCAGTGGCCAGAAATGTTCGGCGGTCGGGTGCGCGCGTTGGGCATGCGGGGCCAAGGCAAGGGTCTGGCGCAGCCGCGTGCTGTCGCCGCTGACGACGGCGTCGCGAACCCAGGCGGCGAACTCGGTTGCGTAGGCCTCGTTGTGGCTGTGATGACCGCGGAACTCGTAGAGGTTGTGCGTCAGGCTGCCCGAACCGACGATCAACACGCCGTCGTCGGCAAGCGGCGCGAGCGCCTGCCCGAAGGCCCAGGCAGATTCCGCGTCCAGCCGTGACGGCAGCGAGACCTGGAAGACCGGCACGTTGGCCTCGGGGTAGAGGTACAACATCGGCACCCAGGCGCCGTGGTCCAGCCCGCGGATCCCGTCCGGCCGCGGCGACCAGCCAGCTTCCTGCAGTACGTCGAGCGCGCGACGCGCCAGCTGCGGGTGGCCGTCCACCGGGTAGTCGATCTCGTACAGCGCCGGGTCGAAGCCACCGAAGTCGTGGATCGTCCTGGGCCGTTCGACCATCCCAACCTGCGGACGGGGCGTCATCCAGTGCGGCGACACAATCAGCACCGCGCGGGGCGTGGGCAGTTCGCGGCCCAGGGCCGCCAATCGCGGCCCGGCCAAGCCGGGCTCGATGGCGAAGCTGGGTGCGCCGTGCGAGACGAACACGCTGGGTAGGCGGTTCATGGCGTCGGTTCTGGTCGGGCCAATGTTCGGGCGGCTCTGTTCAGCGCGCGCCGCGCGCGGCCAGCACGGCATCGACCGACAGTCGACCCGCGCCGCTGATCAACAGCGATACCGATGCGGCCAGCAGTGCCAGGGCGAATTCGTAGCCGTTGTTGGCCATGAACAGTCCCTTGTCGATATGCACGCTGAAGATCGCCACCAGCATGGCGAACGCCAGTGCCGCTGCGGCAGGACGGACGAGCAGTCCGACGATCAGCGCCAGACCGCCGAAGAACTCGGCACCGCCCGCCAGCAAGGCCATCAGGTATCCCGGCGTCAGGCCGAGCGAGGCCATGAACTGGCCGGTGCCTTCGAGGCCGTAGCCGCCAAAGGCGCCGAACAGCTTTTGAGCGCCGTGGGTGGCGAAGATGATACCCACGGGAATGCGCAGGGCCAGCGCGCCCCAGCCGGCGTGGGTGCCGAGGACGCGTTGCAGGGGGGAAGTGGTGTTGGCTGTGGTCATGGTGTACTCCGGACATGGGTTGTGAATCGATGAGCGCATTGTAGAAGTTGCGCCTGGATGGATAAACATGCTTGAATGTGATTAACTGTTCCGTATATTGAGACAAATGGACCGATTCGAAGCCATGCGGGTTTTCGTTGCGGTAATCGACGCCGGCAGCTTTGTCGGCGCGGCCGACGCGCTGGCGATGTCCAAGGCGGCGGTGTCGCGCCATGTGGCGGATCTGGAGTCGCGACTGGGAGTGCGCTTGATGCACCGCACGACCCGCAAGTTGTCGCTGACCGCGGAGGGCGAGGTCTTCCACGCGCGTTGCGCGGAACTGCTCGCCGGCGTCGAAGAGGCAGAAGCCGAGATCACCTCGGTCAGCGGCGAGGCCACGGGAATTCTGCGCATCAACGTACCCTTCACCTTCGGCCGCTTGCACCTCGCGCCGCTGTGGGTCGAGTTCATGGCCCTGCACCCGAAAGTAACGCTGGACGTGACGCTGGCCGACCGCGTGGTGGACCTGGTCGAGGAAGGTTTCGACATGGCGGTGCGCATCGCGCGCCTGCCCAACTCGACGCTGATCAGCCGCCAGCTCACGTCGACGCGCCTGGTGTTGTGTGCGTCCCCCACCTACCTGCGCAATCACGGCACGCCGGCACATCCGTCCGAACTGGCGCAGCACGAGGTGTTGGCGTACAGCCTGTTCTCGATGGGCGACAACTGGGCGTTCACCGGGCCAGAAGGAATGGTCTCGGTAAAGGTGTCGCCGCGCCTGCGCACCAACAATGGCGACACCTGCCGGGTCGCGGCGCTGCGCCATCAGGGCGTCGTGCTGCAGCCGTCGTTCCTCATCGGCCAGGATCTGATCGCCGGAACCCTGGTCGAGCTGTTGCCGGCCTACCGTTCGCTCGAACTCGGCGTGTACGCGGTGTACCCCTCGCGCAAGTTCGTCGCACCCAAGGTCCGCCTGCTGATCGACTTTCTTGCCGACGCTTTCCGGATGCAGGCCTGGCCGGCATAGTGCCTGTGAGAATTCGCGTGTGTGGAACGGCCATGGCGCAGATCCAGGGGAGCTAACCGCCCGGATTTTTCTCGGTCGACTGGGTCCTGATCAGCAATGGTGAGCTTCGGCGCCAGTCGTGGGGTACCGGCCTGGCGGCGTCGCTGACCCTTGATGAAGCTGTTCGCCTGATCACGCAGGATTTCGGGGGCAACGTCGGCAGAGAAGGTCGGGAGCAGACGCTACGCAAGGGAGACGCGAGCGCCGACCTAGTGCTGCTGGTCGGTGGCGGTGCGATGAGCAGCCCCGAAAAAGCCCGATTTGCCGCCTGCGCCCTACCGGTTCTGGTGTCCGGTAAGCCTTCGAGCGTTGGCCAAGGACGTCGTCCACGCTTCCCGACCAACCCGACGCGCCGTCTCACTGCTTGCCGGCAACGCCTAATTCTTGATCGGCGGAGAGTTTCGCTTGGCGGAGGCCGGTCCAGGGTAGATTTCCACAGCTTGTCCACCGCTTCCGCACAGCGCTACCCACAGGTTCTGGGGACAGAAGCCAAGAGCCCTGATTTTGCGCAAAAAGCTGCAGCAGACGTCCGCTGCCTGGCTGAGTCAGCTTCAGCCCAAGTCGAGTCTGGCACTGAAGTGCCTCGGAGATGTGCATCCACGCCCTCCCGAAACACGCTACTCGATTGCCTTGATCCCGCGGCACTTCGGAAAAGCCGTGCATCCCCAGAACGCACCTCCCGCGTTCGGTCCCTGTTTCGCAATCCGCTTCAGCATCCTGCCGCCACACCGGGGACAGCTCGGCTCTGCTGCCGACGTGGCGGTCGCTGCGGATGCCTGCACGCTGGCCGGTACTCGTTCGGTCGACACTGTCATCTCAGGTCGGGCCGCTCGGACTCGTTCGATCATCGCTTTGAGCGCCGGCCCGTCGATGAGCTCGATGTTCTTCCCTGCCACGAACGAGCGTGCATCTGCACTGAAGGTGCCCGAAGTGACAACGAATCCTCCGGTCGCGCCCTGCGATGCCATCACACCGTGTGCTTTCGGCAACGCTGCAAACCCCCCGCAACCCTACACATGCCGCCGCAACGCGGTGGCGATCTAGCTCCTGGAGGATGCTCGGGCGAGCAAGAAGAGCGGCGAGACCCTGCCGCTGTGCGACTTCAGTCTGGCAGCGCTTCAGCCTCGTTGGCGGCTTCAGCCTCGGCGTGGGCCAGCGCCTCGGTGTAGTTCCAAGGCATCCACGCCGACGGATCGAGCGCAACGGTCGCCACATGGCGCTGCAGGGTGACGAGGTAGTCAAACGGCTCGATCTCGTGCAGTTCCGCGGTATGAATCAGGCTCATGAACAGATCGCCGACCCGCGCACCGTTCAAGGTCCGATAGAACAACGCGTTCTTCCGATGCAGGATCGCCTTCTTGAGGATTCTCTCGCAAACATTATGCCGACTGCCGGATTATGCCGCGTGCGGGTTGCTCACTGACGCCCTTGCGGCGGGGCGCGGATGTCGGTCGCCGAAGTTGTCGGCATAATCACAGGCTCTCGAGGAAGGCGAGCAAGGGGTCGGCGGGTTGGTAGCGCGCCGGCGCAAGGCCACTGGCGGTGGCAGATGCGAGAGCGCGTTGCTTGAGCTGCATGTCGGCATGCAAGTAAATCTGGGTGGTCTCCGGTGATTCGTGGCCGAGCCAGAGGGCGATCACGCTTGTGTCTACGCCGCGCCGGAGCATGTCCATGGCTGCCGAGTGACGTAGCGTGTGCGGTGTCACGGACTTCGTCGCCAGCGAGGGGCAGGCCTGACGCGCGGTAGCCGCATGCCGCGATACGAGTTGCTGCAAGGCGTCGGCGCTCAAACGGCCGCCGCGCAAACTGGGGAAGAGCGGATCATCGGGTTCTGCGTGCTGACGCGATAACCATTCGTTGAGGATCGCAGCGACGTCTGGTCGTAGCGGCGTACAGCGCATCTTCCGGCCTTTGCCGAGGCAACGAACGTGCGCGCCGGTGCCGAGTTCAACGTCCCGGCGGCGAAGCGACGTGAGCTCGCTATTGCGCAAACCGGTCTGAACGGCGATGAGCAGCAACGCCCGGTCCCGTGCGCCGATCCATGTGCCTGGGTCAGGCGCGGCCAGGAGAGCCGCGACCTCTTCCTCGGTGAGAAACGCCACCGAAGCACGCTCATAGCGTTTCACGGGGATCGCAAGAATGCGCTGGCACTGGAGGGAAAGCGCAGGTTCATTGATCGCGACGAAGCGAAAGAAGGCATGCAGTGCGGACAAACGGGCGTTGCGCGTGCGTGCAGAGTTGGCGCGCTCCCGTTCGAGGTGGCGAAGGAACGTCTCCAGGAAAGGAGCGTCGAGGTCTTCCATGCGCAATTCGCAAGGCCCCCGCTTGAGCTGCTGCGCGGCGAAACGCAGCAGCAGGCGGAAGGTGTCGCGGTAACTCGCCACCGTGTGTGCGCTGACCCCTTGCTGCTCGCGCAAGCGGTCAGTGAAGAACCGTTGCAGGAGGCTGGCCGTGCCGGCAGCGTTCATGGCTCGCCCCCGGGAAGCTGCACGCAAGGGTAGTCGCTGGCCAGTTGGAGAAGTTCCGGGACGGCCTCGATATACCAATAGGTAAGGCCGACATCGACGTGACCAAGGTAGGTGGCGAGCTTGGGCAACTCTTGCTTGATGTCCAGCCCCGCCCGATACCATTCGACCAGCCTTCCCGTGGCAAAGCTGTGCCTGAAATCCTGCAGCCGCGGCCCACGACCGATACGCCGACGCTCGGCCTGCGGGCGAAGGCCGAGCGCGCAAGATATCTTGGCAAAGGTACGACGGGCCGCAAAACCGGCTAGGCGAATACCCTTCTCGCTCACGAGAAATGCCTCGCTACGTCGGTGTGAACAGAGCTCGTCCCGTCGTTGTGCATAATGCTCAAGGGCCCCGCGCGTCGAGTCCTCAACTGGAACAAAGCGGGACTTTCCGAACTTCGTCTGTCGGATCGAAAGGATCCCATTGGCGAGATCGACGTCAGAGCGGTCGAGTGCGAGCGCCTCACCGGGCCGCAGGCCGGTCGCGGCGAGAAGCCCAATGAGCGTCGAATAAGTCAGTGCCCGCAATCCTGTGGGCGAAGGCAATTGAGAGGCCTCGGCGATGAGCCGTTCGATTTGCTGGTCGGTATAAATGTGCGGCGCTGTGCGACGCCGACGCGCGTCGAGAATGCGCCGTGGCGGAACCTCGGTTCGCGAATCGACGGCGCTGAGCCAGCCAGCGAATCCTCTCGCCAGGCCAAGACGCCGTGCCCAGGTGGCACGTTGAACCTGTTCCGGTTCGATCGCCCAGCGCAGGGCAAGCTCGGTGGTGATGAACTCAGCGGCCTCGCGTTCGAGGAAATCGACAAAATGGTCGAGTGTCACCGCCGGTTCTCGAAACTTCGTACCGAGGGCGCGGCGCACGGCCACATACTGGATGAGGGCTTCGCGAAGGGCGCTCATCGCGTACCTCCCGTTACCGGCCAGGGTCTGGCGACACCCCGTAGCGCCTCGAAAGACACTTTCGCATAGATCGCGGTACTGTTTGGCGAGCGATGCCGCAGGACCTCGCCGATCTCCGCCATGGACGCGCCGTGGCGAATCATTCGGGTGGCCAGGCTGTGCCGGAACAGGTGCGCAGCGCCACGGCTCGCCGGGCATACCCCGGCACGCCTGAAGGCCAGGCGTACGATATGGTCGATCGCCGCCGGGCCCGCCAGCCCGACACGTGGCGCCAGCAGGCGCACAAAGACGCGGCGCGATGCGCTGGCGCGGGCTTCGCGGAGGTAGCCAGCCAGCGCCTCGCCAACATCGGACAGCAGCGGCAAATGTTCTACCATCCGGCCCTTGCCGTGAACGACGATCTCCCCTGATCGCCAAAGGAGATCGCCGAGTTCCAGCGAGGCGATCTCTCCCGCTCGCAAACCCAGTCGAGCGAGCAAGAGCAGGATCGCGTAGTCACGGCACCCACGCGATGTCGAACGATCGGTAGAGTCGAGAACACGCTCGACTTCTTCGGGGGAGAGCAACGCGGGCAATGAAGACTGGCGCCATGTGCGCACCGGCGGAACCGAAACGGCAAGGTCAACGAGCGTATCGCCACGAAGGAAGAGGAAGTGGCAAAGTGATCGCAGCGCCGTCGCCAGCAGCCGAGAATACTCGGCTGAGCGATCGACGCTACGCGCCAGGAGATAGCGCCGGATCGTCAGCGCGTCGAACGAGCCGGGAGATAAACCGCTACCTCCGGCCATCTGGCTGGCAAGGAAATCACGAACCAGAGGGCCGTACACGCGAAGCGAGTTCTCCGCCAGTCCGCGATCGTGGCGCAAGTAGTCCAGGTACCGCTTATTGAGTTCGTCAGCCGGTGATGCGTCGATCGGTGTCAGGGGCAAAACCACCACGCTCTTGGCACGCAGGTACTCAAGCAGAGGCCGCAAAGCAGCCATTTCAAACTGAACGCGCTCCGCCGGTGTTTCCGACGAGCGTTTCACGAATGCGGCCATGTCGCTGTCACCAAGACGATCCAGGGCGATGCGCTCGCGCTTTGTCCACCGGGTGAAGGCTGTCACTACCGATCGCTTCTTGCGAATCGTCCGTTCCGCGTAGCCCGCGCCGCGAAGGTCTTCCAGAAAAGCTTCAATGTGGGAAGCAGGCAGCCCCAGTGGCATGCCGCCTTCCAATCCATCTGTCGTCATGTGATCTCTCCTTGTCTGGCATCATTGCCAGCCTCAGGAGATCTCACGGATTATGCCGTGTCAGCAACCCAACGAACCTTGCTGCAAGCGCGCCTTAACCCACCTGCGCGGCATAATCCGGCAGTCGGCATAATGTTTGTCATGCCGCGCGCGGCATGACAAACATTGTCCTGATTAGCAATGAACCTCAGCCATCCGAATCGTGCCCTCCGGTTGCGGACCACAGCGAGCTGCGGCGACAAGCAAGCGCTGATGCAGCGTTCTGAGATCGAATCGGCGGTTGAAGCGGTAGGTGAATGCGGCCAAGTACCGAGCGGCATACTTTCGGAAGTCGAATGCATGGTAGCTGCCACTCAAACTGGTCTTGAGGTTACCGAGGACGGTGTTGACCCACTGGAACTCGGGCAAGTCTTTCGGCTTTCGCCCCGCGACGACGGTGCGCTGATGCACACAGCCGGCCTCGGTGACCGCGCTGAAACAGGACAGCCCGTCGGAACAGACGGTGCTGCCCACGGCCAGGTTCGTTCTGGCCCACGCCGCAATCGCCTTGAGGGTGAAACCGGGCACCGGCGAGAGCTTAACGCGCAAGGGATGGCCCTCATCGCTGAGTGAGACGGCGGCCACGAACGGAACCTTGTTCTCGGAGCCGCGACCGGCCTTGCCGCCGCTACGCTCGCCGCCGAGGTAGGCATCATCGACCTGGACCTGACCTTCGAGAACGTAGCGTTCTTCGCGCGCGGCCATGGCGTGCATCAGCTTGTGGTCAATGAGCCACGCCGTTCGATAACTCACCCCCAGCTGGCGTTTAAGCGCGAGTGCCGACAACCCGGTCTTGGCCTGACTGATCAGGTAGATGGCAAGGAACCAGACCGTCAGCCCAAGCTTGGTGCCCTGAAAGATCGTGCCAGCAATCAGCGAGGTTTGATGGCGGCAGGCCTTGCACTGGAACATCTTGCGGTTCGCACCGCGAAGACCGCAATACGCCGACGTACCACAGCAAGGGCAGCGGAAGCCCTCGGGCCAGCGAGCAGACTCAAGCGCCGCTTCGCACTGGGGCTCGGACCCATATCGTCCAAAAAATTCAGGCATCGACAAGCCTGGCTGGAACTGAATTCGATTCATCGGCATGGTGAGCTCCTCGGGGCGGTAACTGTACGTGCGTACAGTATATGCCACCTCTGGGCTCTGGGAACACGTACGGCTGAGGTTCATTGCTAATCAGGAACATTGTTGTCAATCGGGGCGCCCGCCACGCGCAGGAAGAGCGTCAGCTTCTGCCAGTGGTTCTGCATGTACGAGATTGCCTGCCCGAGCCCCGAGTGAGGCTCCACGAGGTGCTCCGCGAACTGCCTGGTCATCCAGTCCTCGAGCGCCTTCATGCGCGGGGCGCTCTCCTGCTGGTGCAGGAGCAGGCGATCCGGCGGCGAAAGACCTTTCCGCCGCGCCTGCTGGTCGGTGCGGAAGACCTCGCGTAGCGTCTTGAGGACGAAGGCGACTTCGTCGGGAAAGGCATTGGCCACGTCGACGTACTTGCGTCGCGCATGCGGAAGACAAGAAGCGGCCTGGGTCGGATGATCGCCCGGCTTGTTGCGAGACAAGCCATCGGACATCTGGATCGGCGGGTCCGGCGCCTCACGGCGGTCGAGCACCTCGGCGAGGTGTTCGCCGGCATGGCAGGGCCCGGTCTTGAACAACGCGATCGGGCCGTGTGCCGTCTCGGCGACCAGCCCGGAAGTGAACACCCCGGTGCGATCCGCGCGGGCGCCCGGCGGCAGCGCCTCGGTGCGTGCCTCCTGGGTAAAGTTCAGGATGCGCATCGTCGTATCGTCGTTGTAGAGCACCGACCCCTCGGCCGCCTGCTCGGCCAGTTCCGCAAAGGCCGGCGTCAGACGTGCCGCCGCCTGCTGCACGACCTCCCACTGGGTCGCCGCCGGCAACGGGATGGCCAGCGCCTTCTCGAGCCGCTGGATACGGTGGAACGGCAAACCGCAGCCGTACTTCAGGAGCGCGATCATCGCCGCGGCGGTCTCGTCGTATTTCGCCTCGCCGACCCCTGCCGGTGGCTCGGCAGTGAACACCGTGCCACAGAGTCCGCAACGCAGCCGTTCCAGTTCATAGACCTGCGCCGCCAGGGGCGCCACCCCGGTCACGCGAACCAGCAGCGCCGGCTCGCGTCGTTGCCCGTACAAGCGGCCCTCACAACCCGACTCGGGGCAGGGATCGCCGTGCTTCAAGCGCGCATGGGCAACCGCGATGCGCGGCGCGCGGGGATAGTCCTCGGCCCCGTTGCGACCGTGCCCGGGGCGCTTCTTCTTCTCGCGCCGCGGGTCCGGATCGGCCGTGCCTGTCGGCGCACCACCGGAGTCCGTTTCGCCGGCCGCAGCCGGCGGACGCTCGCCCGTCTTCTCTTCCCCGAGAACCGCGGCCGTGCGCTCGCTCGGCGAGCCGAAGACAATCCGCTGCACCCGTGCCAGCGTGGTCTGCGTCGACTCAAGCTCGGCGGTCACCCGCGCGAGGGTGTCCACCGCGGCCTTGAGGGTGGCCTGCTCGGCCTCGGGCAACGCGCCGTCGCGGGTGCGCTCGACAATGGCGTTGAGCTCCTGAATCGGGATCTGGATCCGCCGGGGCGGTTTCTGCCGGCGCCGGCTCATGCCAGCCCCCCGAGGCGGCGACGGAAGTCCGCGTGCAGCGGGTAACCAAGGACTTGCTTGCGGGAGCGGTTCGGGCGATGGCTCAGGTCGTCCTTGCCGCGACCGGTGGTCAGGCCCAGTTCCTGCCAGTTGGCGGCCCGGTAACAGGTCCCCGCATAGCGCTCGGGATCGACGAAGCTCTCCAGATAATGCACCGGATGGCCATAGAGCGTCTGCCAGTCGGCGCCAATCCGCCGCGCGACTCGGCCGAGGAGATGCGAGGCCAGATGCGGAACCCGCACCCAGGGCACCACGAGGAAGCGGCTCTGGTAGGCGATCTCGTGCACATGCGCCCGGCGCACGGCCGGCGACCAGCCGATGAAGCGGTCACGCGGAGCGAGGTGGCGCGGCGCCGAGGTGAAGCCCAGACAGGCGAGCGGCCGCCCTTGGCTGAAGGCCAGGTACTTGAGCTGTTCGCCGACGCCCTGCATCGGGCCGAGGTAATGCGCCTCGGCGATCAGGTGATCGAAGAGTCCTTCCAGCGGCGTGCGGCGAACGGTGATCAGTTCGATGGGGCGCAACGCGTCGAGACGCGCTTCCAGCGGCGAGCGGTCCACCGTCACCGGCGGCGGCCGGCGGCGGGCGATGGCGTTATTCGGCGGGCGCTGGCGGACCGCTGGCAAGCAGATGTGCTCGGCCCGGTGCAGGACGAGCAGCAGGCTGCGGCAGACCATGTCGCGCAGTGCGCCATTGGGCTGACGCCAGTCCCAGTGTTCGCACAGGCGCTGCGAGAATGCCCGGCGGCTGGCGTCGGGATGCGCTTTGAGTAGCGCGCGGATGGTTTCGAGGTCGCCGGTAGTAACCGTGCGGCCACGGTAGGAAAGGATCGTGGGCACGCAGACCGTTATACCGGTTCTGCATCTGGAACGCAAGCGTCAGGCGAGCGCGCGCCAGGGCGGCATCCCCCCGGCCGCCGCGTAATCGCCTCCCGAGAGCAGCACCGCCAGGGCGTGCGGGGCGAGCACCTGCCCCGGCGACTCCCTGGGCCAGCAGCGGAAGCGGCCCTGCGACAAGCGCTTCTGACACAGCCAGAAGCCTTGACCGTCATAGACCAGGAGTTTGACCGCCGTGTGCCGGCGGTTGCGAAAGACGAACAGGGCGCCGCTGAACGGGTCTTCGGCCAGGACCTGGCGCACGCGCCGGGCCAGGCCGTCGATGCCGCAGCGAAAGTCGGCCGGCTCGGCGGCGACCCAGACGCGCAGGCGCGGGCTCAGCGCGATCACGGCCTTGTCTGCCACAGGCTGCGCGCGACCTCGGCGATCTCGCTGCTGGCCGCACGCGGCAGTTCGATACGCAGCGCCCGGCCGTGCCGGTCAGAGAGGACCAGGATGCAGGGAGACGGGGCAAGCGGCAGGCCAAAGTCGAGTTCGACGAACTCCGCCGAGGGCGCCGATGAGCGCACGCCGGCGGCGGGTCGCTTGGCGGTGACTGTGCTGGCCAGCCGGCGCTTCAGGCTGGTGTAGTCGAGTTTCAGAGCAACGGCGACCTTGGCGATGCCGTGCCGCTCGGCGAGTTCCATTGCTCGCGACCAGAGGTCTTCCGGGATACGCGGACTGCGCGGGCGGGTCTTCCGCCATTCGGCAAGGGCGGCCGCGGCATCGGCCAGCTGGGGGTCGGACACGGTTAGGGACGGCGCCATCGGGAGGCCTCTGGATCAGTGAATACGGGCCTACCACGCTACCAGACCGCCTCGGCGATTTCATGCAGCGTTGCCGAAAGGACACGATAGACGGCCAGCGCCAGTTCCAGCTTGCTCTGGCTGCCCAGCTGCAAGGCCTCGACCCGGCAACCGTTCTTGAGCACATGGAACAAGGTTTCGATCTCCCAGCGGCAGCGATACCAGTCGATCAACTCGACGGCCGCCTCAAGACCGGCGACTTTACGATTGGTCAGCAAGCGCCATTCGACCGGCTTGCAGCCGGCGGGCGCCCCGATTTCCGTGGCGATCAGGCAGGTCACGCTGACGTGGCGGCCGTCCGTGTCAGGAGCCGGGAGGTCGACCGCATGGCTTCGCAACTGCTGGCGCACGATCCGTTTCGGCTGCCCGTGCCGCGATGCCAGAGTGAATTCGATCTCGCCGAGCGGCGATTCGGCAAGAGTTGCCGCCCACAGTTTGCCGCCTTGCGGCAAACAGCGGTTGTGTTTGGCGCGAATCAGCCAGTCGGCCGGCGTCCCCAACGCCTGGGCGCGCTGCATCAGGCCGACGATGTCCGCTTCGCGGTCGGCCACATAGACCAATCGCGTTTGTGGCATCCCCGCCGCGGTTTCGGCGACCCGCTCGTAGCCTTCAATCCAGCGCGTGCTCTCGCTGATACCCGGCCGGCTTCCGTCGGCCGCTTTCGCTTCTCTCGCCCACATCCAGGCGTCGATCACCCCGAGCGGTTCGCGTTCCGGGGTCACCGCATAGGTCGGGTGCAGATACATGCCGCGCTGGGCTTCGTACGAGAGCGGCCCGAGTCCTTCGATCTCCTGACCGTTGAAGTCCAGTTCGGTGGTGTCCTGAAGGCACAACACCACCGGGTGTTGTGCCATGCGCCCTCCTGATTAGCAATGAACCTCAGCCATCCGAATCGTGCCCTCCGGTTGCGGACCACAGCGAGCTGCGGCGACAAGCAAGCGCTGATGCAGCGTTCTGAGATCGAATCGGCGGTTGAAGCGGTAGGTGAATGCGGCCAAGTACCGAGCGGCATACTTTCGGAAGTCGAATGCATGGTAGCTGCCACTCAAACTGGTCTTGAGGTTACCGAGGACGGTGTTGACCCACTGGAACTCGGGCAAGTCTTTCGGCTTTCGCCCCGCGACGACGGTGCGCTGATGCACACAGCCGGCCTCGGTGACCGCGCTGAAACAGGACAGCCCGTCGGAACAGACGGTGCTGCCCACGGCCAGGTTCGTTCTGGCCCACGCCGCAATCGCCTTGAGGGTGAAACCGGGCACCGGCGAGAGCTTAACGCGCAAGGGATGGCCCTCATCGCTGAGCGAGACGGCGGCCACGAACGGAACCTTGTTCTCGGAGCCGCGACCGGCCTTGCCGCCGCTACGCTCGCCGCCGAGGTAGGCATCATCGACCTGGACCTGACCTTCGAGAACGTAGCGTTCTTCGCGCGCGGCCATGGCGTGCATCAGCTTGTGGTCAATGAGCCACGCCGTTCGATAACTCACCCCCAGCTGGCGTTTAAGCGCGAGTGCCGACAACCCGGTCTTGGCCTGACTGATCAGGTAGATGGCAAGGAACCAGACCGTCAGCCCAAGCTTGGTGCCCTGAAAGATCGTGCCAGCAATCAGCGAGGTTTGATGGCGGCAGGCCTTGCACTGGAACATCTTGCGGTTCGCACCGCGAAGACCGCAATACGCCGACGTACCACAGCAAGGGCAGCGGAAGCCCTCGGGCCAGCGAGCAGACTCAAGCGCCGCTTCGCACTGGGGCTCGGACCCATATCGTCCAAAAAATTCAGGCATCGACAAGCCTGGCTGGAACTGAATTCGATTCATCGGCATGGTGAGCTCCTCGGGGCGGTAACTGTACGTGCGTACAGTATATGCCACCTCTGGGCTCTGGGAACACGTACGGCTGAGGTTCATTGCTAATCAGGTGCGTCCTTGAGTGCAATCCATGTGCGGTTGCAGGATCGATTGCCAGTTCAACCCGCGCTTGCCAGCGCGGGCCTGATCGAAGAAGCGGTACGCCGCCACCGTCTCCGCCCAATCGCCACAGGCGCCCGGTATGCTCGCCGTCGGCTGCTCTGCAAAGCGTGTCGCCAGTTTGATCAGCCTCAGCCTCACACGTCCGTCCCCCAGTTCAGCCCCGCCAAATTCGTCTCCCGCCCAGTTTGCCATCGCCCGATCCCTATGAAATTCCCCCGCAGGAATTGTCTCTATTGCGCGAATGATTCTGACATGTTGAAAGCGGCTGGAAAGTCGATACGGCGGCAGCGGACGGCGGCCCACATTGCTTTGACGCCGTTTTGCGTGACGCGGTAGAGGCGAGAGTTGGTGACCTTGGCGATCAAGCCATGGCCGCGCAGTTTAGCGATCAGGCGGCTGGTTCGATGCGTGCGCCGCTTGCCTTCGGCCGTGTTGTTGGGAGGGGCGGAGTAAAGCTTGGCCTGGAGATCGCGGTTGCGGAAGCCATTGATGGCGAACTCGCCGGCCAGCAGCGAGGTGAACAGAGCGACGTTCTCCGCGGTGACCGGGTTGAAAGCGGCGACATGCCGACCGGCCTTGCTCTGTGACCGGCACAGGCGATCGATAGCCTCGATCGCCTGACCTTGAAGGGGAGCATTGGCCAAGGCGTCGATCAGGCGCGAGTTGGCACCGTGAGCGACTTCGGCGTAGCGCCAGAAATTCGAGACCCCTTTGCGCATCGGCGACCACCGGCAGACGACCTGACCCTCGGCATTTTCGGACGAGGTGAGGATTTTGAACTCTGCCGGATTGTTGAGGGTGGTCTCGATTCTCAAGACGTTGAGATGATCGTAAAGTTTGACGGAGTTGCGTCGGATACGGAACTTGATCCGGCAACCTTCAGGCCGCTTCTTGCTGTCGATCACGACTTCGCCCGTGAAGAGGTGATGAGGTTTTTGGCCAAGAAAGCGCATGACGTCAGTGGCGCCGAAGCCGGTGATGGCGGCATGGACGAGGTGCTGGTGGATCCGTTCGAGATCGGCTCTGGACTTGAACAGGATATCGGTGGCCACTTCTGCCTGGTCGATGCCGAACCAGTAGCCGTCGAACTTCGCCGCGGCGATGGCCGGCAAGAGCGGATTGACGCGGGCCACCTGGCGAATCAGGAACGCCGGCCAGTCGGTGTGATTGAACTGCTCGGCGAGTGCCGCCGTGGCCTCGAAATCCGACACCCAGAGAATCTTGTTGTCGCTACGCTCGAAGGCCACACCCACTTGCGGCAGTTGCCGACACAGCCACTCGCGGCCATTGACGTAAATCTGAATGGCGTACGGCGCCCAGGTCTGGATACGCACGTGCATCCAGCCAAAAACCGGGTCGATCAGATACCAGTACAGGTGCAGGCAGCGGCGATTGCGCCGGACGACTTCCAGACGTTGTGTCTTGCGATTGCCGGCAACGGCGAACGAGACGCACGGTTCGAGAACCGAGAAGATGCAGACCAGGCCTTCGCTGATGCCGTCCTGCTCGGCGATGGCTCGGGCCATCGCTTCCTTCGATCGACCGCTGGCGTGCGTGTGCGCGGAGACGAGAAAGTGGTAGGGACGCCCCGCCTCTTCGGCGGTCGTCTTGGCGTGTTGGATGAGCGTTTCGGTTTCGCTTTCGAAGAACTTCCCGGCATCCTTGAGCAGCACGCCTCGCTTGGACAGGTAGCGGCCAAACGCACCATCCGGAAACATCGAGGTCAGGTAGCCCTTGAAGATGATCCGGTCGAACCCTTCGACCACACCCAGGATTGACTCTTCGTGCTTCTTGAGGAAAATGTCCATGTCGCCTCGCTTGCCGTGCGGTGGTCTACCTCCTACGTGGGGTTGAGGATATTGTCCTCGCAAATTAAATCCGGCGGTATCGGGGGCGACACCTCCTTTTGGTTGCGGCCAACGGCCGCGCTAAGAAAATGGGAAAGGGAAAGCAATGGGTATACCAGACAAAATCCGTCAACTATTTGCCCGGGGCATATCGGGCGGCCAAGTTATGCTGATTGAGTTGTGTATAACGAGATGCGCCAAGGCGTACTGTCCCCCGGATTCCCATTTAGGTAACCTTGACTCCGGAAATTAAAGCATCCTGGCGCGGAATTGTACGTTTCGGCCATCCAGTGGGCGTTCGCAACGTCGTCGCCCATCGCGATGTAAGGCTGGGGGTTCGGGTACCAATCGAAACTTTCCATACGCGTCACCAGGTAAACACCGCTGCCGGAAATGGAATCGCTTAGTTGCCCTTCTGGCGAGGGCTGCTCGAACATCCAAATACCTGTGGGGAATCCTTCATGGATCTGAGGTCGCACGAGCCAGAATGTCCCTCGCTTCTTACTATCGTTCGACATATAGGCTGATCCGTTGTTGGCACCGCCGTCCAGGAACTTGTAACTCCCCGCTCCCTGGGAAACCATTTGGCAGAGCCCGCTCTTTAGTTCCATTGTACTTGTCTCCCGGTTCTCACCTTAAGGATGGCCATTGCAAGCTGTGCCGCAGCCGCGCAGACAGGAGGTTAGGATGCCCCGGAGGTCTGCGTTGAAACTGTACGAAAGAGGGGCGCTGGTCAACGATTAGTAAAATCCAATATTCGATATGGCTGTTTTCGGCATTTTTGCCGCGAACTCCCCTATTGCCGTGCTACTTCATGCAGCGGGCGCAATTTGCCCTACCCCGACGGAGCCGTCGGTGGTGAGTGCGGTGGTCAAAGCGTCGGGGACGTACCCCGAGCAGGCGGGAATCAAAGAGAGGACCGGCAGTGAGCCCGTGATGACGCATCGATACCTACCTAACGGTCGCCAAAGGAAAGAGCGAGAGCGTTCTTCAGGAAGCGGTCGCCCGGGGTCGCCGGCCCGGACGGCTTCGGCGAACCCGGGCGAACGGCGGCAATGCGGAGGACAGCTGGCGCTGAAGGCGCATTCTCCCAATGACCGCAGCGCACAAAGAAGGCTCTGCGGTGCTCGGCGCCTACACCCAACAAGCAGAGTACCTCGACGAGCGCAGAAGCATGATGCACCACTGGGCTGATCATCTCGACGAGTGGAGGTCATGCTTATGCACCTTCTCTTGCCTCGATGGGGATGACGCCGAGCCATACTGGCGTCCGGGATCCATTTATCTGAAAAACGCTGCCGCCACCGGCAGGCGGCGCTGCCTCGGTGAAGGCGTTCACCACCACTTGATGAGTGACCAGAATCACCGGCTGGCCATCGACGGGCAAGCTGGCGAGAAACGCTCGCAAGGCGTCGAGAGTCGTTTGGCGATCGTCTGGCCGTCCAAAAAAGGAATTCAGCGCCGGCAAGGACTCTACCGGCCCAAAGTTCAGTAGGCGGGCCGTTTCCAGCGCGCGGCACCATTGGCTTGAAAAGACCCTCGCATTGGTCAGGCCAACCGCACGCAGGCGAGTGCCCAAGCGTCGTGCCTGAGCCCGGCCGCTGGCATCAAGATTGCGCTGGGTGGAACAATCGCCGATGACGAAATTCGGCGGATCGCCGAACCCCGGCGCGTGTGCATGCCGCAGCATAAGCACACGGCCCGGCTTGGCAAGTTCGCCGAGCGGCACAGCCGGGTCATCGGCCCGCGCCGGAAAGGACCATGAGATGGCCATAAGGGCAAGGATGATCAGTTTGCGCATTTTCCTCCTTCCTTCAGCCGACAAGTTCGATCGCGCGCAGGTCGAGCTTGAACGGACCCATTTGTCGATCGGCGACCAGCAGGCCCACCTGTTGTGCGCATGATGGCTCAAGCGATGGCAGGTAGTCGACGACGCGTCCTCGCCAGGTCGGGAAAAAATCGGCGGCGGCCGGTCCTATCATGGTCCAGTTGCCAACCGGTGGCTGCAAAGCCGCCTGATAAGTGATCCCGTCGAACTCGGCACCGGCCCGGATGCTGACTTGTAGCGTTCGCCGTCACCGCGCACGATGAGCAAATAGGCTGAGCGGCCCACGCTAACGTCCGCTATTGCCGGCGCGCGAACGGACGCACGGCGACGATCGGAGGGCAGACTTGACCATCCGGCATCTCGCTGCCGGCTCATGGCGGCGCCTGACCCGACACGTAAAGCAGGAACAAGGCGCGGATATCCACCCTCGCCTTCAATTTGGCCGCCAGCAGATAGAGGCCGCCCGCCTTGCGGTGCAAGAACAGGGCGTCCGCCGGCGGCGTATGCCAGGAATCCCTTTCGCTGCTCAATGCCAGACCGGCGTCACGGATTCGCGCTGGCAGATCCGAGTTGCCGAAATCGTAGGCACCGGCATAGCGCAAGGGTTCGCAGGCGTGCATGAAGACATCCAGGACGAGTTGCCGCTGCCGCTCCCCGATGTCGGCCCGGAAATACCCGATGGCGCTGGCGGCCACGCTCATTTCCTGCCGCTCTCCAACGATGGCACTTCCCATCAGCCGGCGATAGGCGTCAACGATGGCTGCCGGATAGCAGCGGGTGGCGCCAAAGTCGAGCAGAATCAATCGGCGGCTGGCACTGTCGTAGCGGTAGTTGGCAAAATTGGGGTCGCTCTGGATCAATCGGAACTCGAAGATCTCCCGGAAAAACAGCCTGAACAGCAGTCCTGCCACACGGTCGCGCTCTGCTTGCGGGGCATGCAGCAAGGATTCGACCGGCACGCCGCCCATAGCCGACATGACCAGGACCCTCTCCGTTGTCAGGTCGGCGTGCACCTCGGGCAGCATGAACTCGGGCGCGTCGGCAAGCAGTCCAGCGTAGCGGCTGAGCAAGGCCGCCTCGCCGAGATAATCCGCTTCGGCGTGCAGCTGACGTTTCGCCTCCAGTAGCAGTGGCCCGACCTCGAGGCCGCGCGGCAGCAGGCCCGAAACGCGCAGCAAGGTCGCGACATTGTCGATGTCGCTGTCGATACTCCGGCGGATGCCGGGGTACTGGACTTTGATGGCCACGCGCCGTCCGTCCTTCGTTTCCGCCAGGTGGACCTGCCCAATCGATGCCGCCGCCACCGGAGTGAAGGAGAATTGCCGGAAATGACGGTCCCAGCCCTTTCCCCAGTTGGCATCGAGTACACTCACCAGCTGGCTCATCGGCATGGCTTTGGCGTCCGCGCGCAAGCTGGCGAGGATATCGCCAAACTCGGGCGGCAAGAGTTCGCCTGCATCCATGGACAGCAATTGCCCAAACTTCATCGCTGCACCGCGCAAGCGGGCAAGCTGATCGGCAACGCGGTAGGCGTTCTCAGGCGTCAGCAGCAAGTCGCCAATTCGCGGATGCTTGCCTCGGGCTAACTGCCGCGTGCCTTCTGCCAGCATACTGCCGGCAACACCGCCGGCAAGAACACCCAGCCGGGCAATCCTGGACCAGCGTCCCCGGGGAACGGCCGAGGTGCTTGCGTCGCGTTTGCTTCGCTCATCATCGACCATGTGGCCTCGATTTCCATCTCATCCGACCGTAGCCCGGAACACTTGGCGAACGACCCTTCAGCACGAAGTCGGCGGGCGGGCCGTCGGGAGAATCCGGGGTTTCCGAATCCTCCAGCGGATAGGCATCCGCCACATAAGCGGGACCTTTCATCACCATGACGATGAATGCAGCAATCGCTACCGTGAGCACCGCCGTCCAGTGCAGGAGCACGATACCGAGCGCAAGGATGTCGACCATCTGGAGGCGAGTGGAGGCTTCCACTGCATCCCCTTCGCCGAGAACAATCCTCGCCGCAAGCGACGGCAGGGCCAGAAGCAGCGTTCCGAAAACGAGCACGCGGGGTAATAGACGGAGCACGTCGCGCTCCCGACCAGCCGGCGTTGGCACGAATCCCGGAAGTCTGTTGAAGGCGTTCATCGTGGCTCCTTTGCGCGATGGGTCTTGAACGATTACCAGCTGTCAGCGAAAGCTCCGGCGGTCAGGCAAAGGCAGGCCACGCTAGTCAGCCGGAAGCGCAACGGCAGGTACCAGGCCGGCAAACGGCTGGCGGCGATCAGAAATCTATCCTGCCAGTAGTGGGCCAGAAACCCGGTCACCAAAAGAATACTCGCCAGCATCGGCGAGAACAGAGATGCCGACCAGGCGATAAGCGCCGGGACGACACTCCAGACGAAGCACCACGTCCGCTGACTTGCGCTCAGATCCGTCAAAGCCATGGCGAATCCCCAATGCAGGGCGCCGACGAAAGTCAGGATCACCGCACCGTAGGCAAACAGCGCATCGCTCCAGAGCTTTGCGTGGTGCGGGTCGACGAGGCTGGCGGGGGCCAGGACGAGAAACGGCAGCAGTCCTCCGTAACCGAGCCAGGCAACGCTGCGCGGCATGGGATTGGGCAGTGAGTGGTCCATCGCGTCCTACCTGACCAACGGTCGAATGCTGGAAAAGCCGGCATCCATCGACCACACCTGGCCGGTCACCCGGGCCGCCTTGTCCGAGAGCAGCCAGACCATCAGTTCGGCCAGTTCGTCGGGAGAACCAATGCCCGGCAAGGGATACTGGCGAGCCGCCGCGTCGCGGCCCATCGCGGTGCCGAGAATGGCGGTGGAGGCAGGCGTGTCCATGATGCCGGGGGCGACGGCGTTGATCCGGATGCCATTGCTCGCGTAGGTCGCCGCGGCGCTGCGTACCAGCCCTTCGACACCGGCTTTCGCTGCCGCTACTGCTTCGTGATTGGGGGTGCCGATCCGTGCAGCCGCCGACGAGACCAGCACCGCCGATCCCGGGCACTTGGCGTCGCGCAAGGCGCCGACGAAAGCTGCCAGTGTATGGAAGGCGCTGACCAGATTGGCGTTGAGGCAGGCCGCAAAGTCGGCGTCGGACATGCGATGCAGTGCGCCCAGGCGAATATTGCCGACGCAGTGCGCGAATGCCGTGGGCAGCAACTGGTGCGCTTTGGCGACCTCGAAAATGTGGCGTGCTCCGGCAACGCTGGAGCAGTCAGCGACCACCTGAACGTGGCTGTCCCCGTAGCTGTGGGTCAAGCGCTCACCCTCCCGGCTGGTCACCAGTAGTCGCCAGCCTGCCTCTGCCAGCCTGGCCGCCACCGATTGACCCAGCCCGCCTGCTGCTCCAGTGACCAGGGCTACTTTTTCCATGACATATCTTCTCCAGTTTCACCGGCTTTTTGGGAAGGGACTCCCCTGAGCGCCATTGAGAGCATCAGATTGAACGATAGGGATACCGCTTGTGGTAGACAACCGTGAAAATAAAGGCCATATACCGGGGCCGTCCGCTGTACATTACGCCTTAAGTCCTTATCTGTCTAGGACACTTATAGGGAAATCCGTGAAACCATCTTCCGCACCCGGATCCGAAGTACAGGCTTTCTGGTCACCGGCTGCTCGCCACCTCAACCCGAAGAAGCTGCTGCTCAGCAAGTGGACGGCGGCTTCCCCGTATGGCAAGGAGAAGCACTTCCTGGTTACCGGGGTGATCCAGCCCGAGCACCCAGCCACCCGCATTGAAACCATCGTTATGGAAGCCGTGTATTCTCGGCGGGTGTTTTCGTTGTCCTGGCGTGATCTAACCGATGGCCAGCGGTGGCTGCAAGGCTGGCAATGACTTGTGCCGGGAAGAATCCACGCACCGGCGCGTCCGACCGATGATTGACAAAGGGACCATGAATCCGACCCCCCATCTTGCGCTGATCGGTGCCGGCATCGCCGGCCTGTCCTGCGCCACGGCACTGCAACGGGCTGGCCTCGAAGTCAGTCTGTTCGACAAGAGTCGCGGCCCCGGCGGACGCATGAGCGCCCGTCGAGGCGACGACTGGCAATGCGATCACGGTGCCCAGTATTTCACCGCTCGCCACCCCGCCTTCCGCGCCGAAGTGGCTCGCTGGCATCAAGCCGGCGTCGCGGGCGTTTGGGATCCCAGGCTGTGGACGTTTGCTGGCGATTCATCGCAAGGACGCGAGTCGACCGTCGAGCGCTTTGTCGGGATACCTGCGATGACGGCGCCTGCCCGCTATCTGGCCAGCGCACTGGCCGTGCACGCACCAACGAACATCGAGCAACTCAGGCTCCAGACGCACGGCTGGCAGATATTTTCGGCTGAACAAGGCTGGCTGGAGACGCGCTTCGCGGCCGTCCTGCTGGCCGTACCTGCGCCGCAGGCGGTAGCAATATTGCAGCAAGCGGCCCCCGACCTGGCGGCACTGGCCGGCAGCGCGGTGATGCGCGGCTGTTGGGCGCTGATGCTGCGCTTTGCTGCGCCGGTCGACCTGCCGTTCGATGCCGCCTTCGTCAATCAGGGCCCACTGCGCTGGATCGCCCGCAATAGCAGCAAGCCGGGCCGCAGCGGCGAGGAAGCCTGGCTGCTGCACGCCTGCGCAGAGTGGAGTGAGGAGCATCTGGAAGACGATCCCGAGAGCGTCGCCGCCGCCCTGCTCTCCGCCTTTGGCCAACTCGGCGGTCCGGTCCCACAGGGCTGGACTGTCCACCGCTGGCGTTACGCCGACACCGAACCGGCCCTCCACGAGGGTTGCGCCTGGCGTCCAGACATTGGCCTGGGCCTTTGCGGAGACTGGCTCAACGGCGGCAAAGTAGAGGGTGCCTGGCGCAGCGGCCGGATGCTGGCCGAACAGGTGTTGCGCTCGTTCGCGCGATGCTGACCGCCGGACTTGGTAAGTCGCGGCCCTGCCACGAACCTTTCCCTCTGACGCACCGCTTGCCCGGTCTGGAGAGGCAGCACGGCTTGCCGCAACGCCAGCGCAGCGGGCTTTGCCATAAAACCGCATGAGTTCCGGCACAAGCCTTCGGCTGATTCTCGGGGACCAGCTCAATCCGCGGCACTCCTGGTTCGAGCAGCAGCGCGACGATGTGCTGTACGTCTTGATGGAAATGCGCCAGGAAACCGACTATGTGCTGCACCACGCGCAGAAGATCATCGCCATCTTTGCCGCGATGCGCGAGTTGGCCCGTCAGTTGCGAGCGGCCGGACACTGCGTGCACTACCTGACGATCGATGATCCGGACAACCGGCAGGCGCTGCCGGACAACCTCGATGCGCTGATTGCTCGGTTCAACATCCGAGCCTTCGAATACCAGGCACCCGACGAATGGCGACTCGACGCGCAACTGGCCGACTATGGTCGGCGGCAATCTATCCCCTGCCGAATGGTGCAAAGCGAGCACTTTTATACCTTTCGCGACGAGACAGCGCGGCTGTTTTCGACACGTAAACAATGGCTGATGGAGAACTTTTACCGCCATATGCGGCTGCAACATCAAGTACTGATCGATGGCGCCAGCCGACCGGTCGGCGGCCAATGGAACTTCGACCACGACAACCGAAAGCCCTGGCCAGGGCTACCGGCCGAACCCGCAGACTTCCGGGCCTCTCACGACCATTCAGCGCTCTGGCAGACGATCGACTCCGCGGGAGTTAACAGCTTCGGCCGGGCCAACGCGGCACAGTTGGCCTGGCCGATCAATCGCGCCGAAGCCTTGCAGCAACTCGACGCCTTCATCGAGAAAGCGCTGCCGCACTTCGGCGACTTTCAGGACGCGATGAGCCATTGCGCCTGGCGAATGTTCCACTCGCTGTTGTCATTTGCACTCAACACGAAGATGCTCGATCCGCGCGAGGTCGTTGCCAAGGCCGACGCCGCCTGGCGCGCGGGGCGGATATCGCTGGCGACTGCCGAGGGCTTCATCCGGCAGATCGTCGGCTGGCGCGAGTACATCCGCGGTTTCTACCGGGCGCACATGCCGGAGTATGTCGAGCAGAACGTGTTTGGCCACGCCCGGGCGCTGCCGGGATGGTTCTGGAACGGTCAGACCAGGATGCGCTGTCTCGCCCACGCCATCGGCCAGTCTCTCGAGCACGCCTACGCCCACCACATCCAGCGACTGATGGTGATCGGCAACTTCGCGCTGCTGGCCGGCCTCGACCCCGCAGGCGTGCATCGCTGGTATCTCGGTGTCTATGTCGACGCTTTCGAATGGGTCGAACTCCCCAACACCCTCGGCATGAGCCAGTTCGCCGACGGCGGACTGCTGGCCACCAAGCCGTACGTATCCAGCGCCGCCTACATTGACCGCATGAGTGACTATTGCAAGGGCTGTCATTACGACAAAAAGCTGCGCACCGGCGAGCGAGCCTGCCCCTACAATTCGCTCTACTGGGACTTCTTTGCGCGCAACGCCGGCAACCTCTCGACCAATCCGCGCCTCGGCATGGTTTATCGGCAGTTGGCGAAAATGGATGAGGCGACGCGACGTTCGTTGCAGGAGCAGGCAGATGAACTTCGCAACTCGCTGGAGCGCCTATGATCCTCTTGTCCGGATGTGTGGCTACCTTGGCAAGGAGAGGGTGGTCGACGCCCCCGTCTTCGCCCGGGTCGCGAACGAACTGGCCATTGCCGATTGTGGTTCGATGCTGGCCGGGCCACCCACGTCACGCCGTTCCTACTCGCCCACTTCTGACTTGGGGAAGGCCTTGCGAATCGTTCTGAAAAACTCCAGATTTGGCATCATGACGCTGGCGATCCTGCTCAGTGGATGTGCGTCGGATGCGCCAAAGCCCCACGCTAGCGATGCTTCCGACAGTATCTCCTCGCACCTGACCTGTACGCTTTCCAGCAACTGTGCCAACTCGCTGGGGACCGGCAGCCTGTTGCCGCTGCGATACACAGGCACCCCCGCGCAGGCCATGGCAATGCTGCAAGCCACGCTGAATACCTTCCCCGAGGCAAGAGTCGTGCGCAGCGAAGATTTGGCGTTGGAAGTGATCTTCACCACGCCCGTTGGCTTCAGGGACCAGGTTGATTTCAGAATCGACGCGCAGACGCAGCGCATCGAGTTTCGATCACGGTCCTTGTTCGGCTTTTTCGACTGGGGTAAAAACCGCTCGCGAATGCAGGAATTTGCAACGCGCTTCGAGCAGCAGAGCCAGCGTTGATGGCACGGTATTCGAAACACGCGTCAAACCCGGCTTCCTTTACGGAATGGACGAGATGAGCACAGATGTCGAGATACAAAGGATGCTGAGTGATCTTTTTCATTCGCAACGTTTCGCGGTGCTGGCGACCGACGACCACGGCCAGCCTTTCACCAGCCTAATGGCATTTGTGGCCTCCGCCGACCTGCGGCAACTGGTCGTTCTGACTGATCGGACGACGTGCAAGTTCGCCAACCTGGTGGCCAATTGTCGGGTCGCTTTACTGATCGACAACCGCGAGAACAAAGGCTCTGATACAAAGGACTCCATGGCGGTAACCGCCATCGGAAAGGCACAGGAAGTGGCTTCTGGGGAAGACGCTCCCCTGCTCGAGTTGTTCCTCGCCTGCCACCCCTATCTGGCCGAATTTGCAGCTTCTCCGACTTGTGCCGTGGTCAGGGTGAAGATCGATTCCTACCTTCTTGTTTCCAGTTTTCAGAAGGTTCTCGAATGGCGCACCGGAGACTGACTCCGTCAGTCGACTCGCGGCAGATTCGAAACTTCGCGGCAAGGCGACGGTCGATTGGAGTCGTCAAACCACCTTCGTTGGCAGTAAGGTCCCGCCATGAAATCTCTCAAGCTTCATATGCCAGCTGTCGCAACTGACAACGCGATACGCACATCCACCAGGCCCTTGATCAAAATCACAGCCGCCGCCGGTACAGCGCTGTTTGTGCTCTTGCTGGCGTCGACTCGCCTCGCGGCCCAGGTGGCAGAGGTGCCGGTGGCCGTGCCTGCCGTTAACGCATTGACGGAGAGTGCGGTTGAAGCGGGCACTGCGAAGATCCTTACCCATGATTTCGACTGGTTCGATACGGCGCGCAGCCGCGCCGTTCCGGTTCGCTTGTATCTTCCGGCCCAGGCGACGCCCGCCCATACACTGCCTCTGGTGGTCTTCTCGCACGGCATGGGCGGATCGCGACGGGGCTACAACAGTTACCTTGGCGCGTACTGGGCCAGGCACGGCTATGCCAGTCTGCACCTGCAGCATGTCGGCAGCGACCGTTCGCTGTGGGGCGGTAACCTCTTCGGCCTTGTCGGGCGCCTGCAGGGGGCGGCCCAGGAAGAGGAGGCGATCGCTCGCGTCGGCGACCTGCGCTTTGCGCTTGATCAGATCCTCGCCGATCAAGAACTGGGCCCGAGGATCGACGCCGGGCGCATTGTTGCGGCCGGCCATTCGTACGGCGCCAATACCGTTATGCTGGCGATTGGTGCGCGCATCCTGCGCCAGGATCGCATCATTGACCTTTTCGAGCCGCGTCTCAGCGCGGCCGTCCTGCTTTCGGCACCGCCCTTCTACGGTGAAAGCAACATGGCTGGAATTCTCTCCGGAATCAGCGTGCCGACACTGCACATTACCGCCACTGAAGACGTCATCCGCATTCCGGGCTACTACTCGGGGGTTGAGGACAGGATCGCTGTTTTCGACGCCATGCCTGGCGCCCACAAAGTGCTTGCGGTATTCGACGGCGGATCGCACAGCATGTTCACCGATCGCCATCGCACCGGCGGCGTCGCTCTCAATTCGTTGGTGAAGGCCGCGACAAGGGAACTATCGGTCGCTTTCTTCGAGAGTGCGCTTGGTGGCAGCAATGTGGCGCTGCGCAACTGGCCTGCACGCCACAACAGCATTCTCGCCAAGTTCATGTCCCCGGACTACTAGGCGTTTCGTCGACCTGCTCTCCCATTTTCCTGACTGGATGCCATGCGCCTGTCCGTGTTTGCCTTCGCCCTGGTGGTGGTGCCGACCTTGACCCGCGCTGCTGAAGCAGCCGGAGCATGAAGTCCTGCGCAAGCTCGACAACAACATCGAGATTCGACAGTACCTGCCCTATGTAGTCGCCGAAGTGCTTGGATTGATTGCAGGGCTTCTTCTCGGTACTGCCACGCCACCATACCCCTCGCTGCGCCTGGCAGCACGTGTTCACGCGTAGCGCGGCGCTCGGAGCCAACGCCAGCTCACTTGGGCGAGTTGGTGGCCACACCGGCCCGCACGTCATTGCGAGGAGGCGTGGCCGAGGTGGCAATCCAGAAGTTTTGTTTTGCGCCTGGCTGATGTGGCGCACCATTAATCAGAGAATGGAACTAGATTGCCGCGTCGGCTACGCCTCCTCGCAATGACGGTGGCTGGGGAATGCTTGCCCCGATTTGGCGACGACGGCAGCGGTGTGGCGCAGGCGAAATCCAGTCACCACACGGGTTTCACGCTGCTGCCAGGGTCGCTGCTCAGCAAGAATGCAGCATTGCATTAGCCAGGTTTCCTGATTTCGACCCGACCGATGCGCACCAGCGGCAGTAGGCGGTGGTGACGAACGATCCTGGTGGCAAAGATCGTGCAGGCGAAATCCCAGGCAGGTTTGTCGTTTTGCCCCGGGCCCAGATGCTGCGTTTCCCACGCCGCGATCTGTTGCTCGATGGCGGATGCGGCCGTGGCGTCGTCGGCGAACATCTGCTCGCCGTTCTGCCCGTCCGTCGGCAGCGCCGTGGTATCGCCAATCGTGGTCTGCATCAGGAAGACGGGCACCGAGGTGCGCAGGCCGGCACCGTCACGGGCCATCAGCTCGAAGCTGTAGTTCACCTGGATTTCCAGCTGCAGGTCCCTGGCCGGATGCGCGCTGGCGCTTTGGCGGAACTGGTCGAACATGCCGGCAATGGCCGCCTCGCGGTTGGGGTCGGCGATGTAGGCAACCGCGTCGGCACTGATCAGCGGGACCACGGGCGCGCTGAAGCGCACCAGTTCGGATCGGTAGACGAAGGCCGAATTGGTATTCCAGTCGTCGTGGTTCGGCTTGGCGGCGCTGTAGGCGTCTTCGGGTGCCAGCCGTTCGTTGCGCAGGATGTAGCCGCCGGTATGCGCGCTCTGGTATTGCAGAACGTAGAGCTTTTCCCACACGAACCTGTACGATTGCGCGCCTTTCGGGGCGGTGGCCGCAGCGGTGGGCGAACCGGTGGCCGTAGCGGCCACCGCATCCGGAAGAGCATTGAGGAGCGTTCTCGACCGGTAGACGCGCTGCGCTTCGGCCTTGCCGGGCAGAGGGCCGTCATAGCCGTCGAGAAGCGGCCACTGCACAGCGCCCGCTGAAAGCTGCACCAGTGTCACCGTCTGCAGCCCGTCCGCGGGCGTGGCGACGATGATCTCGAACTCCCAGATCTCGAACCCCAGGATCTCGAACCCCAGGATCTCGAACTCCAGGATCTCATGCACCGCATCCGGCACCACCGCGCGCGCGGCCGGGGCGTCGCTGCGCTTGATGCGTTCGGCCTGCTGAGCGGCGGCGACCGGACCCCAGGCCTCGGCGACGCTGGCGATCAGGCCGTTCAGCTTGACGACGGTGTCGCGGTCCGCAAGCGCTGTGTCGGCCTTCAACTGCGTCAGGGCAAAGCGATAGCGCGCGAACGCGTCGAAAAGCCTGCCGTGGACATCGTCGATGCACGTACCTTGGGTGGCGTCGCTTTCGGTCTGCGGGACACCGACCTCTTCGTTGAAGACGACCTGCAGGACCAGCCGGTCCTGTGCCGCACGCGGCGGTTCGACCTCGACATGGTAGTCCCACTTCAGCACGTCCTCGATCCTTGGCGGGGAGCCTGTGTCGAGCGGGGTCTGGGTCGCCGTCTGGCGCATCAGCTTGGCATTGGGCGGGAACGAACGCAGCGGGACCGGAATGATCGTCTCCGCGACGCTGTCGGGGTGGTCCCTGTCTTCGCCCTTCAGGCCAAGCGCGGCGGTCAGGGTATTGGGCCTCGGGTCGCCCTTGTCGCGATCGTTCGGCAGAACAAAGCTCAGCCAGGATGAGGGCACGTAGCCGTTTCTGGCATCATCGGAGTGAATTTTGTGCTCGACCGCGTTCGCCGAGAACTCCAGATGCGCCTTGAAAAAGGGCTGTACGCTGGGATTCCTGGCCTGCACGGTGAAGTTCAGCCATTCCGGCTGATCGCCGCGATTGCGGATCGGCAGTTTCGAATTGCTCAAGTTGTAGGGCAGTTTCTTGATCTCCGACGCGCCATCCACGCCGGTGGTGCCAATCGGACCAAAGAGCCTGGGTGCAGGCCGATCCGGCCCGTCCCAGGGCTCGATCCGGCCGTGCAGCGAAACTTCCACCGGGATCTGGCCGACAACGGCCGTGTTGTAGTCGTTTTCGAGCTTACTCAGCATCGCTTGCAGCAGGCTTTCTTCCGCCGCACCGAGCACCTCGCCAAGCTTGCGGGTCTCTTCCGGCGTCTTGTGCTGGTAGTCCCCCTGATAGATCCAGTCGAGCGTGCTCTTGATGGTCTGCGCCAGAGCGGCCTTGCTTTGGGCAAGGGTGTCATACACCGGCTGCGGGACGGGTGTCGCGGGGACGGCGGGTTTGCCGGTGCCCGTTGCCGTGTCGGTGGCGACCGGCGGACGGGTGTCTTGATCTGCGAAACCTGCGATGCCGGGCGCGCTTGCCGGATCGAAGAGGCTTTCCACCGAGGCGAGGAACTCGGCGGCCCAGCGGTCCATATCGACGGATGAGAACACCCGTTCCTCATGCTCGTCGCCAAGGTCGGTGACGCTGCGCGTGATCAGATGCCGGTTAACCGGCAGCGGGGCCGAGAACAGCGCATCACCTTTGGCCCGTGTCATCGCCACGCCCTTGCCTTGGCTCCAGCGCATGACCCAGACGGTGCTGTGCCCGAACGACAGGCTTCTCGGGTCGGAATCCATGCCGGTGGCCACCTTCAGGCGGCCGTCCTCGCCGTCGATGTCGGCGCCGGGGTGAAACCGGCGTCCACAAGCCGACATAAATCTGGTGCGAGCAAGGCCGGAGCTGTGGTCTGGAACGTTGGTTAGAGAGCGCCAAGAGAGGGCCGCCCGGCCCGTGGGCAAAGGCGGTCGGTGCAGGGGCTGGCCGAGGACGGTTTCTGAATCAGGCGTCGTGCTGCTCGCGCATCCGGTAGGACGATCCTTCGATGACCAGTGTCTCGGCATGATGCAGCAGGCGGTCGAGCAAGGCGGCAGTGAGGGTGCTGTCGTTGTTGAAGATCTCCGGCCATTGTTTGTACGCTTTATTCGACGTGATGATTGTCGAACCGCGCTCATAGCGCTGACTGATCACCTGGAAGAGGCCATCGGCGCCAAACTTGTCAATCGGCAGATAGCCCAATTCGTCGACGCAGAGGATGGCGGGTTTGAGCAGCCTGGTCATCTCGCGTTTGACCCCGCCGGTGGCCTGGGCGGCGGCCAGCGCATTGACGATGTCGACGGCGGTGGTGAACAGCGTCGTCAGGCCCTGCAGGCAGGCCGCATGAGCGAGGGCTATGGCCAGATGAGTCTTGCCGACGCCGACCGCGCCGAGCAGAATCACGTTGCCATGCGGCGGCACGAAATCGAGGCGGAACAGATGCTGGATTTGCGGCCGATTGATCTTCTTCGGCCACGACCAGTCGAAGCCGTCCAGCGTCTTGATGCCGGGCAAGCGCGCGGCCTTAATGCGGCGGGCAATCAGCGCCTCATCGCGGCGAGCGACCTCGCCGGCCACCAGGTCTTCGAGAAAGCGGCCATGAGACCACGACTCACGGGCCGCCTGAGCCATCAAGCCCGGCGCGTGCTGAACGAAATACGGCAGCTGCAAACGACCCAGATGCTTCGCGAGAAGCGCCTCAGACATGGTCATGATCACCTCCTACCTCGTCTTGCGGATTGTTTCCCGTGCGGATGCCAGAATAAGCGGACAAGTCCGGTGGTGGCAGTTCAAGCTCCAGCAGATCCTGCCGGCGGATAAGGTGTAGCGGGCTCGGCTCGGGCAACTGGCGGCGACGTGCGTCAATCAGATGGGCGATGTATTCGCTGCTGAAGGCCTCAAAGGTCAGGGCATCGGTCATCGCCCGCACGACCGCGTCGTCACCGTGGATCTCGGCCAGTGCCACGATCTTGCGCACATGCGCTATCGCATTCCCCCGGCGATCGAGCAAGCCGGCGTGATATTTCTCTGCCAGTGGCGTCAAACCCAGGAAGCGCTTGAGTACCAACGCATCGCGGGCATGCCGACGTTGAGCGATCAAGGTCTTCGGGTGATCGGGGTCCTCGATGTCCTGATGGCGTTCGAAGGAACGCCCATGGCGGGCGACCAATTCGCCGTCGTGATAGACACAGACGCGATCCGGATAGACCTTCATCGTCACCGGTCGGCCCGCCAGGCGGGCGGGGACGGAATAGCGATTGCTCTCGAGCGTGACCCGGAACTGTCGGTTGGCACGAACGGTCAGGACGCGGCCGACATCGAACAGCCGGGGATTGACCGGCTGCAGATGAGCGCGTTCCTCGACCCAGAGGTCTTCCGGCCGGCGTTGTGTTTCGCGATGCAGGCGGACGTTGGCAACCGTCTCCAGCCACAGCCTGACGGCCGGATTGAGCGCGCTGAAGTTTGGCAGCTCCAGGCCGGCCAGGAAATTGGTTTTGACATAAGCGACGCCCCTTTCCGCGCGTCCCTTCTCATTCCCTTTTCTCGGCGCACAGGCGACGATTTCGAAGCCGTAATGGCGGGCGAAGTCGAGATAGCGGGGATTGAACTGCACCGGCTCGCCACGCACATGGCGCAAGACCGCACTGCGCAGATTATCGACCATGACCTTGCGCGGCACCCCCAGGGCAGCAAAGGCGTTGATGTGTGCCGCCAGGAAGTGCTCCATCGTTTGCGAGAGCGCAAACTCGACGTACAGCTTCCGGCTCCAGGCCAGCACCATGACGAAGAACGAAAGGCGGCGGCGGGTGTTGCCCACGGCGATGGTGCCGTATTCCCCCCAGTCGACCTGGGCGACTTCCCCGGGGGCGAAGGCCAGGGTCAGGAAGGCTTCGCGCCGGGGTGGGCGGATCTTGTGGACGTAGTCCTTGACGATGCTGATGCCGCCCTCGTAGCCAGCATCCCGCAGGCGTTGAAACACCTGCTGGGCGGTGAGCGGATGCGCATCGAGCCAGCCGACGATGCGCCCCTTGTAGGGATCGAGCTTGCTGGCCCGCGGCACGCGCGCCCGCGGGGCGTACGGGCGGTCGATCCAGTGGCGGACGGTCTTGACGTCCAGGTCCAGGCTAGCGGCAAGTTGGGGGGCCGTCAGATGACTGGCCACCCCCTCGCGAATGGCGCACCACGTGGCATAGTCGATCATGGCCGGCTCTCCAGAACAGCGCGCAGCCGCGCCAGACGCGTGCCGACCGGCACACACTCGGGCACGCTCAGGACCTGGTACAACGGTGCGTCGTAGGCGATCAGGTCGAGGGCGATCAAGTCCCGGCGGGCGCGGGCCAGGCGAACGGCGTCCATCTGCAGTCGTCGGCAGAGGCTGGCCTCGCTGTAGTAGGAAAGACCGCAGGCGTCGGCGACAGTGACCAGAAACAGGTACAGCGCCCAGGCGCAGACGTCAGCCTTCTCGATGTAGTGTTCCCGCACCAGCCGATGATCGAGCCAGCTGAAATGCGCGGGCACCTGCCGCTGACGTTGCGGATTCAATAGCCGCTTGGTCGGACTGTTCATGCGGGCCTCCTCGAATGTCCTGTCCCAGTTGTAGCAGCCGGGTCAGGGCCGAGGCGATGTCATCTTGTAACGTACTGCCCCAGATATGGGCGATTAAGCCAATCAGAACAGTAGGTTGGGCGTTCAAGAAATCTTGTAACGGTGGCGCCAGTTCGATCGTGGGAGCGTTACAAGATTTCTTCGCTGGGCGCACGGCCTCTGCTGGCAGGGGCGCCGAGGCGTCAGGCTCGAACATTAAGGTTTCTTGTATCGCGGACTCGGCAAGCGGCGCACGCTTGCCGCGGCTGTATCCAGGGTGCTCCTGTCGCCAGGCCTGGACCCGCGCCACGGCTTCCGGTCCGCGGTGATAGTCGAGGTTCTTGGCGAGCCATTTCGCCTGGCTGGCCCGCTTGCTCGCTGCCTTGCACGCCGCGGACCCGCAATAACGCTGATGCCGCGCGTTACGCCTGTCCGGCACAAACGCCTGACCGCAATTCACGCAGGGGTCCTGCTTCTCTCTGTCCATCTCGCGTCCCCTCCTGCCTCATCACAGGACGGGCTACTACACGATCTGGAAATAAAACCAAAGAAGACCCAAACAGCGAAGAAAAACCAGCTCTATATCAAGCGCTCGAAGAACATCCACCCCAAGAACATCCAGCTTCGCGCCGGCTGACGGCGACCAGTTTCAGCTTGGCCGCGACACGTCGAACCCGGCATAAGCCTTTTCGAAGTCGCGCGCGAAGACGCGCAGGGTCATCTGCGGCTTGCCACCGTCGTCTTCGCCATGCTGCTCTGCCGCGACGGGGGTGACGCTGCGCCTGGCCGTTGGCATCAGCACGCGGATATCGCGCTCGCCCGCAAAGGCGGCAGACGCGGGCAGCTGGCCCTTCGGCGCATCGCCGACAAGGGCGTTGTGGAAGCCCTCGACCGGCAGGCACGCGGATGCCGGATCGCCGCCGATCACCACCAGCTTGATCGTGACCTTCTTCCTGTCGGCGAAAACGCTTTCGATATCCGCGGGGCTGAGCTTCAGCAGGAAGCCGCCGACATGGACGACGCTGGCCTCCCAAATCAGGCGCAGGAAATCCGCCATGCGGGTGATCGGGGCAAAATAGGGGGCTTTGGGCGGCACCGAGGGCTCGCCGGTGGTCGCCCCCCCGCTCGCGGTCGAAAGGTTGGTCTTGACCAGCAACAGGTCTTTCGGGCCAAGGGTCGAAAAGTCCTTGTGCTCGCCAAAGCGGGCGATCGGGCTGTCCTCCCCCACGCTGGCCGCGGTCAGCAGCAGTTCGAGCAAGGCGCAACCGGCCTCGTCGGTGCCCTCGATCTCGACCACGTCTTTCAGGCTGGCCTTCTTGCCGTCCGTGCCGATCCTGTCGACGCGGTGCAAGCCAACCGGAATGACCAGCGCGGGGCGTGCATTCGCCCAGTCGCCGCTGCTGTGGTCGTGGGTGGTCTGCGAGCGAGTGTCGTCCACCTCGGTATCCTTGACGATCAGCGCCAATGTGCCGTCCTTGCCGGTTGCCAGCGTCAGGCGCAGCTCGTCGCTGAAGGGAGCCAGCACGCGGGCCTTGTCGCTCCAGGCCAGAAGGTGGCTCAGCGGCAGGCGCTTTTGCCGGCGCATGATCGGCGGCAACTGCCGGAACACCCAGCCGGGCGCCTTGTCGGAGCCGCTCAGCCGGGTTTCCCAGTGCAGCGTGTCGTTGTCGACGCGGTCATACAGCATGCCCGGCGGGACCGCGAATTCCGCCGTCGGCGCGCCATCCCTCAGCCGCAGCGTCACCGCCACGGCCGTCTTCGAGCCCACCAGCGGGAACTGCTGCCCGGTCGCCTCGTACAGCGACAGGACGTCGCCCGGATTGTGCGGATCGTGAGGATTGCCCGGGGTCTCGACCCGGGTCCCCGACAACAGCATCCGGCTCAGGTTGCCGGCGATCTGGTGGTGCGCATCGGCATAGGCCTTTTGCTTGCGCAGCGCGATCACGGCGCCCCGCTGCTGCTCGCCATTCGGGTGCGCAGCCCAGTCGGCATTCGCCTGTTCCAGCATGCCCGCGAAACTCTCGGCATGGGTTTGCGCGGCGGCCAGGGCGGCGTTGGCAGCCAGCGTGTCGACCGCCTGTTCGTGCGCGGCCTCCAGGGTCTGCTTCTGTTCGGCCAGCGCCCGAGTCTGCGCCGCCGCAGCGACGACGCGCTGCTGTTCGACGGCCTCTTTCTGCGCCAGGGCGGCGATATTGGCGGCAATCGCCAGCGCGCTCTTCTCGTGCTCGATGGCGTTCGTCTTCACGACCTCGATGCTGGCCTTCAGGGCCGTCTGATCGGTGTCGTAGCGCTTCTGTAGCGTGTCGAGAGCGGTCTGTGCCGCTTTCAGCCGCGCTGCCGCCATTTCCCTGGCATCCGCCAGCGCTGCCTTGGCGCTGAGAAGCGTGGTTTTCAACCCTCGCCTGGCCTCGGCAAGGTCGGCCCGCGCCTGCCGTTCGACGCCGATCATCCCGTAAAGCGCGCTTTGCAGGTCCTCCCTGGACCACGCAAGGAACGCAGCGCTTTGCGGCCCGATCAAGCAGACACTGTCCAATTCCCCGTCGGCGCTCAGAGTGATCGTGCGGATCAACTCACCCTGCCCTGCCAGCGCGGCGATCCTGTCGTCGAACGCAACCCATTGCTTGCCGGCATCTTCAGAGCGCCAGAGAACGTTGTCGGCGTTCGCCGCATAGAGGATCGCGCCGTCCGCCGTGGCCGCCATTGCGGTGATACTGCCCAGTTCGACGCCAACCGCTTGCAGCTGCCACTCGTGGCCATAAAAACGGTCGGCGCCACCGCGCGACGCGCTTGTGGCCCCCAACATGTGCTCGCCGCCGAAGGCCAAGGCCGTTATCACCTGAGTGGCCGAGGTGTCGGTCACTGTGTTCGTCGGTGGAAACATCTCGTTCCAGCCGCCCCGCCACTTGTCGACGTTCCAGGTCCGGGCCCAATCCGGCTTTGAGTCGCCAAAGAACATCCCGTACGAGCTGTAAATCGAGAATGGCGCGTCCTTGATGCCGGCGTTCATCCCGATGACAAGTCCGCCGCTAGGCGTCACGGCCAGAATATGCGGGGTGCCGGCGCCGTAACCCGTCGAGGACCCGATGCCGGGTACTGATCTGAAAAGCGATGTCCAGTTCGCGCCCCCGTCTTGCGAGACGAAAACGCCTTCTACCCCCCTGGAACCGGTCGTCGACCAGGTGCTGGCTGGCCGCCACAAGGGCATTGATCGGCGGAACGGCAAGGATGGCCCTGACACCCCCCTTGAACTTGTCATCGGTGATCTCAGCCCAGGTCCTGCCGGAATCATCCGAGCGGTAAAGCGCCCCCCAGGGCGAGGCGACAAAGAACGAATGGTGGGCAAGCATGGCGACCGAGCCGCTGAACGGTGCCGCCTTGAAACCTTCGGGCGGTGTCCCGTTCCATTCCGCCAGGAGCGACCAATGGGCCAGGGCCCGCGCAGCGTCTGCCCGGCTTTCATCGTATGGGGTCACAGGGGCACCTCTGAATAATCTTCGGTGGTTCGAAGCGATCGCCAATCGGTCTCAGGGAATTCGCAGGTTTGCGCGCAAGTCAGGGACGATAAAACGCACGCGGCAGCACCCGAACTTGAGGCGCCATGGGTACTATCGACGCAATTTGCATAGCGCACGGGGAAAACCGGCTGCTCTCGCGACGACGGCGAAAGGGCCTGTTAGGCTAAACGGCAAGACGAGACAGTTGTCGCCCGATTTCGGGTGTGTCGAGGCGAGCGCAGCGGATTCCTCGCGCGGGCCACTTGGTAGCGCCGATGCCGGGACGCCAGCAGACTCCCGCACCGACGCCGCCTCATCGTGTCAGTCAGGTTGGCACAAGCGCGGATGGAGTGTCCAGCCGCGCACCCGCGTAGCCAGGCTTGCCTGATAGGCGGCGAGCGCCACCAGTTGCACGTCGTTGAGTTTGGCAACCACCTTGACCATCCCCGGGTGGGCGTTTCCGCGCCGGCCATCGCGAATGTCGACCAGTTGCCGTAGCAGATAGCCATAGTGCTGGCCGGCGAGAACGGGGTAGAACTTCTCCTTGATGCCGTCACCACTCGGCAGGTGACAGAGGGTGCACTTCTCTGCAAAAAGCGCCTTGCCGTAGGCGATCTGCTTGGCGGCGTCAGGGGCTTCGTACTGCCCCGCACCACGCGGAATGCATAGCGTCTCGATATACGCAGCGAGATCCGCTATCGCCTGTGCGTCGGCGAGGCTCATGGCAACCGGATACATCGTCGGGTTTTCGCGCAGCCCGGCGCGAATGTCGGCAAGCTGCTTGATCAGGACGGTGGTGTACTGGCCAGCCAAGCGCGGGGTGCTGCCGTCCGGATTTCCGCCGCCAGTCGGCAGATGGCAGGCGGCGCATTGGGCCTGGTAAATTTCCGCACCCGCCTCGGCATGACCCATCAGCGTCAGCGCCGCCTGCTTCTCAGCGTAGGGCAGGTTCCATGTGGAGCCTCGACCGGTGGCCGCGGCGCCCGCTTGCGGCGGCGGTGCGGCAACTGCGAATACGGGAATCAGGATCAGAGAGACCGTAACAGCCAGCGCCTTGAACATTGATGTGTCCTCCGTGTCACCAGCATTGCGCTTGCACATGGAAAGCGTGAATCTTTGTACACGATTGTTTGCGGCGTGTAAATCAACTCTCCAGACGTCAGGGAATTGCCCGGTACGCTTTTCGACCTCATGCGTGCAGCGGAACGAATACCGGGAAAGCGCATGCCGGGCGGCGCCGACACCTGCGATCCTTCGCCGCGGTCGCAGCCCCCTCGCGAGAACGCGCGCTGCTTCATTGCGCAGCTGCCCGCGGAGATGGCGCACGATGACTCGGGCAGTGACTCAGCCCGACCACCCTCCTTCCCGTCAGGCGATCTCGCAGGCTTCCTCGAAAGTCAGGCGGGGACCGCGCGGGTGCAGGGCGGCGCGATCGCCGACACCGAGGTTGCAGAGAAAATTGGCCTGGTAACGCCCGTCCGGGAAGAACTCGGCGTTGAGCTTGCCGGCGTCGAAGCCGGACATCGGGCCGCAATCGAGTCCCAGGGCGCGGGCGGCAAGGATCAGGTAGGCGCCTTGCAGCGTGCCATTGCGCGCTGCGGTGCTGGCGGCCAGCTCGGCGTTGCCGGCAAAGGTCGGCTTGGCGTCGTAGGCCGGGAACATCGTCGGCAGGTGCTCGTAGAAGCGCGTATCGATGGCCACTATGACCGTCACCGGGGCAGCCAGCGTCTTGTCCAGGTTGGCAGGCGACAGCGCCGGTGCCAGCCGTGCCTTGCCCTTGGCGCTGGTCACGAACACCAGCCGCGCCGGCTGGCAGTTCATCGACGTCGGGCCCCACTTCATCACGCTGTACAGGTGACGGAGTGTGGCCTCGGGAACCGGCTCCCGGGCGAAGGCGTTGTGGGTCCGCGCCTCGCAGAATAGTTGGTCGAGCGCTGCAGCGCTCAGGCTTGTGGTCATTGTCGCTCCTCCAGGGGTTCGCACGGGCGCCGACGAATCTGCTTGTTGATGACCGGAGCAGTATTTCGCCGTTTTCGTTTTTCTTGTCGCTCTCTTTACAGCTTCTTGTGGCTACCGTCACACAGCGGCTTGTTGGCGCTGTGCTTGCAGCCGCAGAAGTAGAGCTTCGCGGCCGCTTCAGCGGTGTACTCCTGCGGCAGGAACGGGCCCCCTTTGTGGCTACCGTCGCAGAAAGGCTGCTGCTTGCTGTTGCCGCAGGCGCACCACATGTAGGTTTTACCGGCTTCGACCTCGACCGGGTAAGGCGCCGGTTGGGCAACGTTTGGATGGTTGTCGCTCATCGCAGTCTCCAGGTTGTTCCCGCCCGCCGACGTGGCGGACGTGGACGGGGCCCGCTGCCCCATGCTGCAGCCAGTCTACTGCTTCAGCGCTTCGACGGCGATAGTAAGCGTCACCTCGTCGCTGACGTACGGTGCGTTCTTGCCGGCGTTGAACTCGGAACGCTTGATCCTGGCCACCGCGTTGGCACCGATGGCGTCCTTCTTGAGCATCGGGTGCGGCATCGAGTGAAATGAGGTCACCGTCAGGGTGACCGGCCTGGTGACCCCCTTGACGGTCAGCAGACCTTCCACCGCCACCGGCTTGTCGCCGTCGAATTTGACGGCGGTGGACTTGTAGGTAATGGTCGGATACTTCGCGGTGTCGAAGTAGTCTTCGCCCTGAATATGTTCATTGAACAGCGCATAGCCGGTATCAACCGACTTGGCGTCGATGCTGATGTGCACTGAGCCGGTCCTGGCCGCCCGGTCGACAACGATGGTGCCGGAGGTCTTGTTGAAGCGCTGGATCTGGTTCGAATATCCGAAATGACTGTACTCGAAGCGCGGATAGGTATGTGTCGGGTCGACCACGTAGGTTTCCGGGGCGGCGAAACCCGGTGCCGCGAAGAGAGCGGCGAGGGCGAAAATCAAAACGGGGGCGGCTTGCTTCATCATGCGCTAACTCCTTGAGATGGAATGGAATACGATCGTGCAGAGCGTTGCTTGCGTCGTGCCTGCAAACGGCTTACTTGCCGGAGGCAGTCGGCGAGGCAACGATGTGGAACCTGATCTGGACTTCGTTGGCGACCGTACTGACGTCGGACCAGACGCCGTCACCGACGCCGAAATCGAGGCGCTTGAGGACGAAAGCGCCGTCGAAGACGCCGTAGCCGCCGTCCTGACGGAAGGTGAAGGGCGCACTGACCTCCTGCGTCTTGCCCTTGATCGTCAGCTTGCCGACGAGTTCGAATCTGTCGCCGCCGAGCGGACGAATCGCCGTGGAAACGAAGCTGGCGGTGGGAAAGAGCTTGACGTTGAACCACGGCTTGCCGACCACCTCGTCATCGGCGTCCGGCGAGCCGGCATCGACACTGGCCAGATCGACGTCGAGCCGGGCAGTCGCCGCCGCCGGCCTGGCCGGATCGAAGGCCAGAGTCGCCGAGAACTTCCTGAAGCGACCATCGACCGCTACGCCCATTTGCCTGGAGACGAAATGCAGCGTGCTCTTGTCGAACTGGAACTGCCTGAACTCGCGCGCACTGGCAGGGCCGCTGGCAACAAGCAGGGTGGCCAGGATAAGGCGAAGGGTGTTCATGATTTCCCCATAGGTGCAGCGAACGGGCCAGGAGCTTGGCCCTGCCCGCGGTTTGGCGGCGACGGTTAGGCGCGATCGCGAAACGGCAGCATGCGCGAAAGAACATCGTCGCGGTCGAGCAGATGATGTTTCAGTGCCGCACCGACGTGCGCAACGACCAGCGCAGCCAGAGTGAGGTTGAGGTACTCGTGCACGGTCTGCAACATTTCACCGACTTCCTTGTCCCTGGCGAGCAGATCAGGCAGCGGCAGGACACCGAAGTAGACCGTCTGGAAGCCCTTGGCGGAACTCATCAGCCAGCCGGAGAGCGGGATGGCGAGCATCAACACGTAGAAGAGGTGGTGCATGCCGTGCGACGCTGCCTTCTGCCAGCGTGGCATCGCCGCCGGCAACGGCGGCGGCCGGTTCCCGACCCGCCACGCCAGGCGCAGTAGCGCCAGGATGAAGGCGGTCACACCTGCCCATTTGTGCCACGAGTAGAGCTTGAGCTTGTCCGGCGACAGCGGCAGATCGTGCATGTAGAGGCCCAGGCTGAACAGGCCGATCAACAGCACGGCCATCAGCCAGTGCAGAGCGATTGCTGGAAGCGAGTACCGGGCGCTGCCCATCATCTCCATCCTTCCTTGTTCTGTCCTGTGATTCGCTGGTCGTGCCGAGCGACGAGCCGATTGCCGGGACCTGCCCGGCAAAGTCACTCTCCGACTTTAACACCTACTTGAGAGTTCCTTCGCCGTAGTGGTCAAGGAAGGTGCCCGCACGGCGGCCACCAGCGCCCTGGCCTGATTCGCCTTGGCCGGCCGAGCCCCGCGCAAGCGCTGGCGCCGGCGCTGAATCAAGGTCGTTGCAGATCGTCCATACCTTATGCGACTATCTGCTCGCGATACGCTGCCGTATGCGCAAGACAAGCTAAAACAATCGACTGGAGGGGATGAAATGATCAATAAGCCGGTATGGGACGAATCGCTGTTGACCAAGGATGGGCTGTTTCCGACTGTCCTGGCCATTGGCGATTCATGGTTCTGGTACCCGAAAAACAATCTTCTCAACCAACTGCACAAGCGACTGAACCGCAAGAAGCGGCACATCATCCTGGTACGTGGCCACAACGGCGCCGAAGCGGTCGAGTACCAGTCGGGCCCCATTCGTGCGCAGATCGAACGCGACCTCGACCGCAAGACAGGCTATGGCCGGACGATCAAAGCGGTTTTTCTGTCCGGCGGCGGCAACGATTTTGCGGGCCGGGACGATCTCGGGCAGTTGCTCCTCGAAGACTGTTCCGACGCCACCTCGGCCGTCTCCTGCCTGCGTAACGGCCAGCCAGAGGTCCTTTTCAAAGCGGTCATCGACGCGCTGCTCAGCGTTGTCGAGTTGGTCGAGAGGAAAATTCCCGGCACGCCGGTCTTCGTACATAGCTACGACTATCCCCCGGCAAACGGCAAAGGCTTCCTCGGCCTTGGGCAGTGGCTGCAGTTTCCAATGGACGACGCCAAGGTCGACCGCGATCTGCAACAGGAGGTGGTCAAACTGCTGATCGACCAGTTCTGGCTGTGCCTTGAAGAGGCGCAGGCGAAGGCACCGACGCTGCAACTGGTCGACGGGCGCCATACCCTGAAGTCCGACGACGATTGGGAGAACGAGCTACACCCGACCGTGCGTGGTTTCAACCGCCTGGCGAAATGCTGGCGACCGGCCCTCGAGCGCACGGGGATTGCCTGAACCCTTGGCCCGCCTGCGGCGTGACCAATGGTGACGACGTCGGCTTGACCGCAGGCGCTTGACCGCCATTGCTGGCCAACGGCGACGGCGTCTGGTCGATCACTGACCCGGTCGGTGCCGGCCCTCAGGCAGCCACCTGCGGGGTAACGCCACCGACGCGCAACGCGGTCAGGATCGACAGCCCCCACAGCGCGGCAATGCCAATCAGCACCGCAGCGAAACGCCCGCCGTCCATCAAGCTGCCGAAGACCAGCGGCGCCAAAGCCAGGCCGCTATCGAGCCCCGAGTAAACGAAGCCGTAGACGCGCCCGTACGCCGCCTGCCCGAAACGCGAAGTCGCCGCCCGGCGCACCAGCAGGTCGCGTGAAGGACCGGCGATTCCCGTGCAGTAGCCAATACCGACCATCATCGGCAGCACGCTCCATTGCGGCAGCGGCAGAATCGCCAGCGCGACAGCGAGCAAGCCCCCGGCGCCGAGCGCGGCAGCGATCAGTCTTTCCTGCTCAGCCTTCAGTGCCAGAAAACCGCCGGTGAGAATGCCGCCGGCGCCGCCGAGCAGATACGCCGAAAGCGCGCTCGCCCCGGCGGCCAGCGACAGACCGTGCAGGTTCTGCAGGATCGGCGTCGCGAAATTCTGGATGCCGCCAAACGCGGTGGTAATCAGCAGGAAGAAAAGGAAGCACATCCACACCGCCGGCGAGCGCAGAAAAGCGAAGGCCGCGACCGCCTGCCCGCCCGCCACGCCGCTGACCAGCGCGCCCGGCGGGTCGGCCAGCGTCCGGCGACGCCACGCAACCAGCAGCAGCGCCAGCGCGGCGATCCCCGCAGCGGCCAGCGCGGCAACCCGCCAGCCGGCAGACGCCGCAATTCCGGTCATGAACACGGGCGCCAGCGCCCAGCCAAGATTACCCGCCAGGCCATGCATCGAGAAAGCGTGGCCGAGCCGGTGCGGTGAAACATGGCGGTTGAGCACCGTGAAGTCCGCCGGGTGGAAAACACTGTTACCCAGACCCGCCAGCGCGGCGACCAGCGTCAGCCCGAGGTAGCCGTCGACCACCGACAGCAGCAGGGCCGCCACCAGGAAGCACGTGATGCCGCCGCCAAGCACCTTGGCCGCGCCAAAGCGATCGACCAGGAAGCCCGCCAGCGCCTGGCCAAGCGCCGAGACGACGAAAAAAATGGTCATCGTCGCGCCGATGCCTGTAAAGCTCAGGCCGAAATCGTGCATCAGCCACGGGAACAGCGGCGGCAGCAGCAAATGGAAGAAGTGCGAAACGCCATGCGCAAAACCGACCAGCGAAATCACTTCCAGGTCGTGGCTGCCAGCGGGCAGGGATTCGACGGCGGGGATCATGGGAATGCTCCGGGAGACGTGCGTCGAGTCTAGCTCCTTCTGGCGCCATTGGCACAAAAAGCCGACCAATAAGGTCGGGATTCGCGTGGCGCATCGACGCCAGCAACCACCTCCACGGCGGCACGACTGAAGCCCCGAGCCGACATCACCGGTGGACGTCGGCGGCATCACGTTCGATACTACGCCCCTACCCTGAAGGAGACTCTGTGGGAAGTTTTGTCGTTCATTCGGCATTTTCTGGCGTACACCCAGCCGCAAGCGGTCGGCTTCGGCCACTTGCTGCGACCCTGGCCAGACAAGCGTGCTTCACCTCCACGAGCAGCTCACGCGCCAGGCGAAGGAGGACTTGATGACTTTCCGGCGCTTGCTCGTCGCCTTGCTCATGCTGGTACTCGCCCCACTCGCCTACGCGCAGCTTGCCCTGCCCAAGCAGGTCACAGCAACGCCAAAGGCAACGCTTCCCGCCGAATCCACAAGCGCAACAGCACTGGCTGACCCGCGCGCCCAGGCCAAGGCGCAGCTGGCCGAGGCACGCCGTGCGCAGGAGGCAGAGCGGCTCAAGGACACGCAAGAGTCTGGCGAAGAACGGCCAACAACTGCGCGCCAGCGCCTTCTTGACCGCCTGGTCCTGCTCTACGGCGAGCGCCTGAAGCTGCTCGACGAACTGGAAGCGGTGAAGAAGTCCGGCCTCGAAACAGCAAGCCAGAAGGCGCTGCTGGCGGAACTGGCCGGCCCACCGCCCTACTCCGCCATGCGCACCGATGCGCTCCGCGATGAACACGATGCCTTGCGCGAGCAGCTGAAAAGCCTGGCCTCGGCAGCGCGCGCGCTGGAAACCCAACAGGCTGGCCTGATCGATGCACGCCAACGAGCCGCGGAGGCTGTGCGGCTGGCCGACGACCGGCTCGCGCGTGCCGACGGGGGAAACCGGGTCGACAAGGACCGCTACAACCGTGAGCTCGCCGAGTTACGTCGGCAGCAGGCCGAAGCCGAGCTGAGCACCGTTGCGCTGGGCCTCGATCTCGTCCATCTGAAACAGCAGAAGCTACAGCCGATCAGCCAGGAAATGCTGCGTCTGCTGGCGCAGGCGCTGCCCAAGCAGCGTCTCGCCAAGGAGGATTTCGAACGACAGCAGGCGCAGCTGCGCGAAATGCTGGCGAAAGTGAGCGCGGAAGTCGATCGCATGGTCGCCGAAAACGGCAAACGCGCGGCCGAGCACACACGACTCGCCGCACTGCCGCAGGCCAGCGACCCGCAGGGTGCGACGGCACGGCGTTTGCAGCTGATTGACAAGCAGATGGAAACCGATCGCCTGAGCCTGATGACGCTGACTTGGCTGCAGGGAATGATTCAGCTCGCCAGCGACGCGTGGGGACAGCGCTACGTTGCCTTCAGCTCGGATGACGCAGCAACCCGCCAGGCGGTCATTGTGGCTTTGAGCCAGGCCAGCCGCGATCTCGCCAGCCGCGAAGACCTGTTCCGTGAACTTCAGGAAAGCGCGCGCATCGAGGTCAGGCAACAGGAGCAACGCCTGGATGGCGCCGTCCTCGACGCCGCCAGCGCGGCCCAGGAATCGGCCATCCTCGACACCCTGAAAAAGCGCGTGCAGGCTTACCAGCGCGTCGAAGTTGCTGGCGCCCGCCTGGACCGGCAACTGAAACGCTGGCTCGACGATTTCGGATTCAGCGCCGAAAGCGGTGGCCTGGACAACTGGAAACTCGGTGCGCTGCAGGTCGTGCAGGTGCTCAAGGGGGTGTGGGACTTCGAAATGTTTGCGGTCGAGGATTCGACCCACGTTGACGGCAGAACGGTGACCGTCGCCTACGGGGTGACCGTCGGCAAGAGCATTGGTGCGCTCGCTCTGTTCGTCGTCGGCTACTGGCTGTTCTCGCTTCTCTCGGCGCACCTGCAGAGACTCATGGTGAGCCGCTTCCGGGTAGACGAGCAGGTGGCCAGCGTCATTCGCCGCTGGGCAATGATCGCGCTGGCCGTGGTGCTGATCATCGTCATCCTCAATCTGGCGCGCATTCCGCTGACCGTCTTCGCGTTCATGGGTGGCGCGCTGGCCATTGGCGTCGGTTTCGGCACCCAGACGATCATCAAGAACGTCATCAGCGGCATCATCGTCCTGTTTGAACGCAAAATCCGGGTTGGCGACATCATCGCCCTGGACGGCGTAACCGGCTACGTCACGCAGGTCGACCTGCGGGCGTCGACGGTGCGCGGCTTTGACGGCGTCGAAGCGCTGGTGCCCAACTCGAGCTTTCTGGAAAAACAGGTCGTCAACTGGACCTATTCGAATTCCCGTATCCGCCGCGAGATCAGGATCGGCGTTGCCTATGGGTCGCCGGTACATGATGCGGCCGATATCGTCTGCGGCTGCGCCGACGATCACGGACAGGTCCTGAAGGACCCGAAGCCGGAGGTCTTCTTCGAGGACTTCGGCGACAATGCCCTGCTGCTGGTGCTGGTCTACTGGGTCGAGCTGGGGCCGAGCCTGATGGGGCGGCGGGTGGACAGCGACCTGCGCTACGCGATGGAGAAGCGTCTGGGCAACGCGGGAATCCGCATTCCATTCCCGCAGCGCGACCTCCACCTCGACGTTTCGCAACCGCTGCCGGTACGCGTCACACAGGAGCCCGACGGAAAACTGACCCCGGCTGACCCCCGCTCCCCGCTCCCCGCTCCCCGCTCCCCGCTCCCCGCTCCCCGCTCCCCGCTCCCCGCTCCCCGCTCCCCGCTCCCCGCTGAACGACCCACCGACGAAAGGAAAGTGCCATGAACCAGAAACTTCTTGACCGTATCGACCGCCCCGGTCAGAAAAAGATCCTCGCCTGTGACGGCGGCGGCATTCTGGGCCTGATCAGCGTCGAGATCCTGGCCAGGCTCGAAGCCGAGCTACGCGCCAAGCTCGACAAGGCCGACCTGGTCCTCGCCGACTACTTCGACTTCGTCTGTGGAACGAGCACCGGGGCGATGGTGGCGGCCTGCATTTCGGCGGGCATGTCCACGGACCGGATCCGCAAGTTCTACGTCGAGAGCGGCCAACAGATGTTTGACAAGGCGTCGCTGTTGAACCGTCTGAAGTACAGCTACAACGACGAGCCGCTGGCCGCGAAGCTGCGCCATGAACTCGACGCGGAGCTCAAGCACCGGCCCACGCCCGGCGAGCCGAATGCCACCCTCGGCGACGCCAATCTGCGCAGCATGCTGATGATGGTCATGCGCAACGCGACCACCGACTCCCCCTGGCCGGTGTCCAACAACCCGCGCGCCAAGTACAACCAGCTCGACCGCAAGGACTGCAACCTGCAGCTGCCGCTCTGGCAACTGCTGCGCGCGAGCACGGCAGCGCCGACTTTCTTTCCGCCCGAGGTGGTCACTTTTGCCCGCGGTACGGACAGGGAATATCAATTCGTCTTCGTCGACGGCGGCGTCACCACCTACAATAACCCGGCGTTCCTGGCTTTCCAGATGGTTACCGCGGCGCCGTATCAGGTTGGCTGGAGAACCGGCCGCGAAGACCTGCTCATCGTGTCGGTCGGAACGGGCAACGCCGCCAACGCCCGCCCGGATCTGAAGGCCGACGACCTGTGGCTGCTCGACAACGCAAGGAACCTGCCCGGCGCACTGATGAACGCCGCTTCGGCAGGCTGGGACATGGCCTGCCGGACGCTGGGCGAATGCCGCTTCGGTCCGAACATCGATCGCGAGTTCGGGGACATGGTGATGGCCCCGGGGGCAAGCGCCAATGCCAGTACCGGTAAGCAGTTTGCCTACCTCCGCTACGACCCCGACGTCAGCCAGGCCGGCATCGACGCGCTCGGCCTGGGCGGCATCGACGCCAGGAAAGTGCAGATCATGGACTCGGTGAAAAACATCGGCGACATCCAGAAGGTCGGTCAGACCTACGCCGCCAGGAACGTCTCAATCGACCATTTCCGGGGCTTTTCCTGAGCGAGCACAGCGGCTTTGCGGCGCACGGCAGAACTCAGGGTCGCAGCCGGGAGGGACTATCGAGCAAGGCCAGTAGCGGACCGTCCTGGTTGTAGATATCGAAGCGAAAGAAAACCGACCCCGCATTATCCGTGGCATCGGCGACCGCAGTGCGGTAAAGCAGCATGACCGGTACCGCCCTCCCGACGGGCAGCGTTTGCGTGCGCGCACTGGCAATGGCAGCGGCCAGCGCCTCCTCGTTCCAGCGCTGCGGATCGTCGAGCAGCAGCAGGGCCAGCTCGCGCGGTTTTTCGAGCCGCACACAACCCGAACTGAGCGCCCGTGCCGGCTTGCCGAAGAGCGAACGCGACGGCGTGTCGTGGAGATAGATCGCGTAGCCGTTGGACAGCGAAAACTTGACCTGGCCGAGCGCTCCGCGTGAACCGGATTGCTGCACGATCTGATACGGGAAACCGCTGCGGCTGGCACTGCTCCAGTCGATCTGCTCGGCGGCGACCGCCTGCCCGCCGCGGTCCACGACGCGCATGTCGTGCTTTTGCAGGTAAGCGGCATTGCGCACCATCCCCGGAATGACGTCTTCGCGCAGGACCGTCGGTGGCACCACCCACTTCGGATTGAGCACCAGGTGCTGGACGTGATCGAGTAGCACGGGGGTTTCGCGGGCCGGACGCCCGACCACCACTTTCGATGACCAAACCCGTGCCCCGTCGAGCTGGAGTTCGGCGGTGTAGCCGGCGATGTCCACCTGCAAACGATCCGTACTCATGTCACGAGCCACCCAGCGCATCCGTTCCAGGTTGACGCGGATCTGCGCCACGCGCTCGGCCGCACTGACATTCAGCGCAGCGAAGGTATTGCTCCCCACCGCCCCGTCAGGCGTCAGTCCGTGCCCACTCTGGAAACGCTTCACGGCATCGGCGAGCGCCTTGTCGTAACGCGTGGCGTCGCTGCGGGCGGCAGCAGCCCTGCCACCCGTGCCTGCGTCGGCAAGCCAACCTTCGGCCTGCAACCGAGCGCGCAGTGCGCGCACGCGCGAGTCGCTCTCGCCAGGACGAAGAGTCGGACCGGCGGGAACGGTTGGCCAATCGCCCTTTGCCGCCAGGGCGGAGAAACGTGCGAGCGCTTTCTGCAAGCCTTGATAAGCCGCGTCCTGTGGCGCCAGTGCCGCCAATGCCGTCGGCAGCGAGGCGGCGGCGAGCACTTCGGCCAGCGTCTGCGCGCGCTCGCGTACGCTGGGTAGCGGGGAGAAATTCCACGTTGAATAAAGCGTGGAGGGATCGACCTTGCCGTAGCGCAGCTGCCGTACCAGGCGCGCCAGAGCGTCGGTAAACAGCAGTTCCCGCCGCACGATCGCCTGCGCATCATCGTCGCCGCGGGCAGCCACGTCGCGTAGCGCGGCAACGGAAAAATCGTCTGGCGCCAGGCCATGCGCCCGGCTGGCCTCGACTGCGGCGATCAGTTCGCCTCTAGTCGCGCTACCAGTCCAGGCCGGTCTATAGCCTCGCCCGTAGTAGAAGAGGCGGACCACCGCGGCCTCGCCCGAGCCGCCGGACCAGCCCTCGCCGACTTGCTCATGCAGTGCCTGCTCGATGCGCAGAGGCAGTGTCATGGCCGTCTGCTGCGCAACAGAAACCGGCGCCCGCCGGCTCTCGAACGGCGCCGAATCATCACCCGCCGAGGCCACTGCGGGCGAACTACCCACGCCCAGCAGCGCAGCCATGACCAGACTCCTGACGGCCGTCCCGTCAGCCAACAAGTCATTGTTCCAAAAGCGCATTTCTTTCCATCCCCGAGAGTTAAAACACCTGCAACAGCGTGTCGCGTCGCTGGTCGGCGAACGCCCCCTGCCCTGGCCAGCATTCGCGTGAGCAACGCCACGAACGCCAAAATCCACGAAATCTACTACACAACCGCTCACCTCGCTTGCTGCCGCCCGAATTTCTCACCTCCCGAACGCCGGACGGGCGAACCTATACCATGCCTTCGAGACGCAAGGCGGCACGAAGTTCTCCACTTCCGCCGCCTAAATGGAGCCAGGCGCGCGCGATGCGGTCAAAAGAGGGGCAAGATCGGGTAGGATGCGGCCTTCACGTGTTTTCCCGGACTGAAAAGACCCATGCTCGAGAACTCCATGAACACCCGTCGCAGTACGCCGCACAAGTCCGCAGCACAGCGTCGTCTGCTCCTCAAGGGATTGGCCGCTCTGCCCTTGGCCTTTCCTTTCCGCCCAGCCGGCGCCAGCAGCGACCGGTACGAACTGAAATTTCGCCACACCCAAAGCGACGAAATGCTCGACGTCGTTTTTCGCGATGGCCGCGGCTACGTCGCACCAGCAATCGAACGTATGAACTGGCTTCTGCGCGACCTCCGCTCCGGCGAGATGACGCGCATGGATCCGCAGCTGTTCGACATTCTGCATGCGCTGAAGTCACGCTGCGGCGGCGACACCTTCGAAATCGTCTCCGCCTACCGCTCGCCGGTCACCAATGCCGGCCTGCGCAAGCGCAGCCGCGGCGTGGCCAGGCACAGCCTGCACATGGATGGGCGGGCCATCGACGTGCGCCTGGTCGGCTTCGACACCGCGCGTCTGCGCGACGCGGCAGTGGACCTCGGGCTTGGTGGCGTCGGTTATTACGCGAAATCCGACTTTGTGCACGTAGACACCGGCGACGTTCGCATCTGGGGTGCGGTGCCGCGCTGAACGGCGCTGCGCCATCGACGACGACTACAGCTCGGACGCGCATGAAATGATCGGCGAATGCCGGGCAGGACGATGAAAGCCAAGATTCTGCAGTCCGAAGCCGCTTACACGGGATTCTTCCAGCTTCGTCGCCTCACCGTCGAACACGAGCGTTTCGACGGCGGCAACAGCGGCCCGCTGCTGCGGGAAGTCCTGCATCGCAGCGACGTCGCTGCAGCCCTGCTCTACGACGCCAGCAGCGATGAAGTGGTCCTCGTCGAGCAGTATCGTGCCGGCGCGCACTTGGCGGGAGAAAACCCCTGGCTGATCGACATTGTTGCTGGCCGCATGGAGGCCGGGCAGACGCCGCTCGCTACGATCCGGCGCGAAATCGCCGAGGAAGCCGGACTGACGCCGACAGCGATCGAACCCATAGGCGTCTATCTCACGGCGCCTCACTTGTCGAGCGAACGCCTGTATCTCTATTGCGCGACGGTGGAAGCCGGCAAGGTTGCCGGATTTCATGGCCTGGCGCACGAAGGCGAGGATATCCGCCCGCTCGTGCTCGGTCGGAGCGCGGCACTGGACAGGCTGCAAAGGCAGCCGCTGTCCCTCTGGGCGGCACTCGCGCTCACCTGGCTCGGCAACGCGGTCGGATCAGGGAAGGCTCAGCTGACAGACATCAACCCACTCGCCGCGGGTCACGGCGGCCAACAGGGTGGGACTGATCCGTACCGCAGCGTGGATAGCTCCGGCAGCGGGCAGGACCTCGTCGAAATCCCGCAGGGACCGATCAAGAAAGACCGGTAGCGGGTGTGCCAGACCGAAGGGACAGACACCGCCAACCGGATGCCCGGTCAACTCGGCGACCTCATCCGGCGGCGACATCTTTCCCTTGCCGAAGGCTTCCCTGAATTTCCGGTTGTCGATACGGGCGTCACCACGGGCCACGAGAATGATCACCCGGCCGTCAGCCAGGCGAAAGGAAAGGGTCTTGGCAATACGACCCGGCTCGACGCCGTGTGCTTGCGCAGCCAGTGCAACGGTGGCGGTACTGACGGCCGATTCGATGATTGGCAGGTCAAGGCCGCGGGCGAAAAAGAAGTCGCGTACCGATTGCAGACTCATTGCGCATCCTGTTCAGGTGCTCTCCTGACGGGGCCGGCGCGGGATGGCAGCGGCGTCTGGCTCATTCTGCCGCCCCTTCCGGGGGCAGGACGATGCGGCCGCGACGCAGGAGGGCTTCCATCTCGTCCGGCGGCACCGGCCGGCTGAACAGGTAGCCCTGCAGCTTCGGGCATTGCGCGCGCTGCAGAAAGTCGAGTTGCCCTCTGGTTTCTACCCCTTCGGCAATGACGCCCAGATCAAGGCTGCGGGCCATGGCGATAATCGCGGTGGTGATACCTGCATCGTCGGCGTTCTGCGGCAGGCCACGGACGAAACTCTGATCGACTTTCAGCGTGCCGATCGGAAAGCGCTTGATGTAGGAAAGCGACGAGTAACCGGTACCGAAATCGTCGATCGAGAAGTGCACCCCCATGGCGCGCAGGCGAAACAGTCCCTTGATGCGCTTGGCCTCGGGATCCATCAGAATGCTTTCCGTCAACTCGAGTTCGAGGAGGTCGGCCGCGACGCCCGTGGCGACGATGATCGCCGCCACGGTGTCGAGGAAGTCCGGTGTGCCGAGCTGACGCGCCGAGACGTTGACCGCCACCCGCGGCACCACAACGCCACTCCGCTGCCATTCCCGTACCTGGCTGCAGGCGGCATTGAGCACCCACTCACCCATCGGGACGATCAGGCCGCTTTCCTCGGCAACCGGGATGAACTGTCCGGGGAATACCAGCCCGCGCTGCGGATGCTGCCAGCGGATCAGTGCCTCGATACCGATCACCGCACCATCGTTGGCCCGCACCTGCGGCTGGTAGAACAGGCGGAATTCGCCGCGTTCGAGAGCCTTGCGAATATCGCCTTCCAGAACCAGGCGTGCGGTCGTCCGGGTGGTCAGCGTTCGTTCATATAACTGCCAGTTATTGCGCCCCTGCTCCTTGGCGTAATACATCGCGGTATCCGCGTGCTTGAGCAGCGTCCCGGCATCGTCGCCGTCGTCTGGAAAGAGCGCGATGCCGATGCTCGAGGTGATCGTGATCTCCTGTTCGCCGATCAGAGCAGGCCGTCCAAGGACCGACTGTATCCGTTGCGCGACCATGCACGCGGTATCGGCGGTGTCGACATCGGGCAGAACGACGGTAAACTCGTCGCCGCCAAGGCGTGCGAAGTGCAGGCCCGATTCATCGAGTGCCGGCCGGGCGATGAAAGCACCTGCGCGCAGTTGTCCCTGCAGGCGGTCAGCGACCGTCTGCAGCAGGGAGTCGCCGGCACTGTGCCCAAGCGTGTCGTTGATGCGCTTGAAGCCGTCGAGATCGAGAAACAACAGGGCCATCCCGCGATTCGTCCGGCGGGCACGCAGTAGTTCACGATCGAGGCGTTCGAGAAAGCTCTGCCGGTTGGGCAAGCCGGTCAGCGTGTCGAAGTAGGCCAGGCGACGGATCTTCTCTTCGTTGTGCTTCTGGAGGGTGATGTCACGGACGACGATGACCACCTTGTCCGGCCCGTTTGGCGCGATCCTCGCCTCGTAGTGGTGAATGCTTCCTTCGACGGGCAGTTCGATGAACACCGATTGCAGGTCGTCATTCTGCAGCGCCAGCTCGATACCGTGGCGAAGGATGCTCGCCGTCTCGCTTGGCAGAACCGCTGACACCTGCTTGCCGAGCAGTTCGTCACCGGCAACGAAGAAGCGCGTCGCGTAAGGCTGCTTGTAGTCGAGGCAGAGCCCGTGCCGGTGGACGACCAGGATCAAGTCCGGCATGGCCCACATGATCGCCGCCTGGCGGCCTTCGAGTTCGCGCAATTCGCGTTGCTCGTCCCGTAGTCGGACGATCAGCGCGGCGAGCCAGAAGGCTGCCTGAAACAGGCTCCCGATCGGAAAAGCAAAGGCCGCCAGGCGGCTGACCTCGACGCCGCTACCCATCACCGAAAACGCCTGCACCCCCCCGCCGACGATGGTTGCGCCCAGCCCGACGGTGAACAGCCGCAGAGAGGCGTCGCCACGGAAGACGCCCCTGACCAGCAGCACCATGGTGACCGCGGCAAGGACGAAGAGGACGGCTGCCCCGGCACGATATCCGCCAGCGTGCCAAGCCGAAGTGAGGAAGAGCAGCGCACTGAGCAGGACCGAGCCGCCAATCGCTGTGCGCATTCGCCCGCGCAGTTGCAGGAACTCGAGCACCGCGAAACCAATACCGAGGACCACCCCGGCCACCGAGATCGCTTGCAGGAGGGGGAAGTACTGCGGGCCAGGCCAGAGGGGCACGAACGCGGAGCCGATGCCGAAATTCTGTACCAGCCAGACCTGCAGCCCGACGCAGTACGCGGCATAGGCCAATGCCACACGACTTCCGGCGTAAGCGTCGAAGCCGAGAGCGACGACGATCATCATCAACAGGATGCCGCTGTAGGCCCCCAGGCCCACCCACAGGATGGTGTTGTCGCGCACGAAGCTGGTCTCGTCGGCAACCATGATCCACGGACGAATGGCCTTGTAGTCCTGCACGATCGCCGTGATCGTCGCAGTTTCGGACAAGGCAGGAAGGCGAGCATAGGGAAACGGGCTGACGATGTCGCGGTGCGCAAACGGCAAGCCCCGACCCGAAATCGACAGCCATGGGCAACCATTCACGTCGGTGGCAACGACAATGAAGAACTCGGCAATCGGCTCCTGCAGGTAAACGATCGGCGATCCAGCAGCGAACTGCTTACCGTCGACCCTTACCTGGAAAGCGCGGGCTGGCTTGGTCAGTGACAGGTCGGGCAGCTGCCGCTTCTCACAGCCCGGACGCGGCGTTGACACCGAATCGCGCAGCTGCCCCAGCCAACGGCTGGCATCGTCCGAACGACCCGGACCTTGCGGGGCATCCCACAAGGGGGTCAGCCCTGCGGAAGCGGTACTGGCCGCCAGCGAGGCCAGCGGAAACCCGAAGGCGAGCAGCGCCAGGAGCAGCAGACACTTAAAGAGTCGCTTGGTCAGCACGCGTTTCATCCCGCAGTTTGCAGGCATCCACTCCTCCTGTCTCCCGAGACGCCAGGAACCGGCGCTGTCAGGGAGTCGCGATCGCATTATAGGTGGCAATCTTCGCCACTTCCGCCCTGCTCGGGCGGAGCAAGCTGGCGGCATCGTCAATCAGGTCCTCGTGCAGCTCGCCAGCGCGGTCAGTGACATAGAGCGGCTCGAAATGCCTGCGGTAACGTTCGGGAATCGTCATCCGGGGCCGGTACAGCGACCCGAGGGGTTCGCAACCGGCAAGGTAGCTGCGGCAGCCGTCCCGACCGGGCCGAACGCCGTCGCGGCCATTGCTGCCGAAACGCGGGTAGCTCATGCTCCAGGCGTTGCCCAGGCCGCTCAACAGTCCCCAAGTGGATAGAGTAGCGCGATAACGGCGAAAGAAGCGCCAGGCATGCATCGCCAAGCGGCGTTTCGACATCAGGCCGTTGTCCATCCGTGCCGCAAAGGCGACCGCCTGGTCGATGGCGTCACGAGGCTGACAGACCAGCGATCGCCCATCCATGTCGCGAAGTCTGACGTTCGGCAGAAACGCGCCCTCGCGCAGCCGGCTGCCGAAGAGCGGCGTTCCGAGCATCGGGATGGCAAAACTGAGGAAGCTCGGCAGGGTAATGCGCGGGTTGCCGACGATGAATTCGGTTTCAGCCAGCAAGTCGTCGATCCTTTGCTCAGTCAGGTCGAAAATCAGGCCGTAGTGAAAGACCAGACCGGCCTCCAGACAGGAGCCTATGGTTTCCTCCTGCGGCAGGAGCAGATTCTGTTTCTTGTTGAAAGCGGAAACCTGTGCGCGGCTGAACGATTCGATGCCGCTAAAAAAACCGATACAGCCCGATTCGCGGGCCAGCGAGAGGTTGTCGGCGTCGACAAAGAAATCGGCGGTCACCAGCGCCGCCCAGCCGCCGAACTTGCGCTGCTCGAACAACTCCCTGAGGAGTGCCAAGCGCGCCTTGAAATAGGCACGCGGTCCGCCAAAAAAGTTCTGGTCGAGGAACATCACACACTGACGGTAGCCAAGTGCCTCGATCTGGCGGCGCACGTCGTCCAGGTCGTAGGCCATGAATTTGCGGTCTTCGGCGGTCATGGAGCAGAAGTTGCAGCGGAAGTTGCAGTTGCGGGAGGCTTCCACGTAGCCGATGATGCGACTCCCGGGCAACAGATCATGACGCGGCGTGGGCACCTCGGCAGCGTGGCCGGGGCCAAAGACCGCGTCGACCACGCCGACCATCTGCTCGACATCGCCGCTACAGACGTAATCGAAATAGCGCCGGCCGAGAGTCGGCAGCATCCGCGCCAACGGGCCACCGATGGCCACGACAATACCTGGATTGAGCGCTCTGGCATACGCCGCAACCTGCTTCATGCGGTCGAACGCCGGGTTCAGGCCAGTCAGCACCAGCAGATCTGCCCACTGCAGCGCGCCAAAATCCTCGAAAGGACCGCTGCGAAACTCGCAGGCGAGGCGGACATCGACGCGGCTGGGCTCCAGCGTGCCGGCCAGTACGGCGGGGGCAATGGATTGCGGCACGATCCACGGGCTCCCCCGCGCGCTGCGGTGGTTGTCGGAATAGCAGTTGAGAATCAGAATTCGTGGATTACGCATGCCGGGCTCGGTCCGCCATCGTCAAGCCGACAGCGCGGTCCAGGCAGATTTGGCATCGCTATACCAGCGATGGCCGATTTCACACAGGCGATCCGTGTTTGGCAAGCCGGGAGAGTCCGACGACGGCGAGGCCCAGATGCCGCAACCCCGGACAGGCTGATTGTGCCAGTCATCGCGCAACCACCCGTCACACAGCCGCTTGATCAAGTCCACGTCCTCCTGCCGACGCGCGGAGATATCCATTTCTGCAATGCGGCGAAAATCCTCTACGCTCCAGCCCGCCGGGGCACTCCACAGCCCCGTCGTCCGGTCGATAATCGGCTGAATCACCGGATTCATGCGCACGATCGCCGTGTCGGTGTAGGGGCAACATGACACGTCAGCTGGCAAGCCGCCGTCAAGCATGAGGTGGGCAATGAAAGTGTGGGCATCCGGAGGATCGGCGATGATCGTCTTGCCGACCTTGACCAACTCCGGGAGAAAGCCGGTGCTGGCGCGCGGTCGGCACAAGGGGTCCGGGATTCCTTCGCTGCCGCATTCGGGCAGAAAAACCGTGCTCGTGCCCAGCGACAGAACGCCGATGTCGTGACGCGGCACGCCCATGGCGATGGCTTCGACAACGCCTGCCAGCACCGGATTGTTGTAGCCGGTCATGGCGCCGTCCCAGAAACGGCTACCGTCGAATTCGGCGGGCTTGTCGAACCAGTTGATCGGTGCAGTACTCGACGCATGCGCCGCCTGGGCCAGCGTCGCGCGCTGTTGCCGATGCGGGAAACTGGCCGCAGGGCTCGTGACATCGCTACGCATCATGCGCGCCCGGTCACGGTCGAAGTCGTAGGTCACAAAAAGAAAAGACGTTGGCCTCCCCGGTTCCTCTCGCTGTTTGCGCAGGGCAGCGATACTGTCGTTGAGAACTCCGTGCAGGTTGTGCAGCGACGTGGTGCCCATTTGGGGAAGTATGCGGTGCAAGAAGGCAAGCTTCCCGTCGGTAGAAAAACGATGACCAACCGCACTCGTTGGTGAAAAAACGCCGGTAAGCAACTGCAATAGACTCCGATACCAGGGCAATCGCCCAAAAAGCGCGTGGCGATTTGCGGGGTTGTCGAACAGGGCAAAGATTTCGCGCGGCGCATAACCCTCGATCAATGCCGCAGCGACGATCGACCCACCCGAGCAGGCCGACACCAGGTCAAAATGACTGAGAACCTGATGCCCATTCTCACCCGGAAAAAGATCGTCAAGCGCCCTCGCCTGAATCAAGGCGAACGTACCGCCACCGTCCAGTGAAAGTATGCGGAAGGGCTTGTTGCCGGACTTGTCTTCCATCGGCGAGGCGTCCAAGAAATGCCGAGCTTTGTTTTCATTGCTGTTTCAAGCAGGTGATATTATGCGGCAAATTGACCCGCGTGAGCGACCTCACTGCAGGACATCGCCATTCCCTGCCCCGCCCAGCGACCTTCCCGAGCCAGCAAGGGAGGCATCGGCAGCGACCGTTCCTGGCGCGCAGAGCCCGCGAACTGCTGCCGCGATGAACATCACCATCGCTACTTTGCCCGCGCCGTCCCAGGTGCGACCCCGCAGCAGCTTCGTGAAAACGATGCTGCCGGAAGCCGGCCTGCTGCCCCCTCAATGCAGGCGCTTATCCACTCTTCTATTGTGGTAGCAAATGCCAAGTAATAAACTTGAGGCCGAGCGTTGTGGAACGAACAAGGACGCGCGCATGACACGGCACCGCACGTCGCCGACTCTTGGCGCGCCCAGCAGACCGCTCCCACAATTCCCCAGCCGTGGCCCGCATGCGAACCGCGACGTCAACGCAAAATCGAGAAAGCACATGAAACCGGCAGAGAAGATGACCCGACCCACCCTCAATGACAACCACATCAAGATCATCGAGGCCAGACATCACGATCCATTCGAGGTGCTGGGCAAGCATCCAGACGAAGGCGGCGTAAACGTCTGCGTCTATATCCCGCATGCCGTGGAAGTATCGATACTGGAAGGAAACCGTCGCCTGGAACGTATCGGCGAGAGCGATTTCTTCACCTGGCGCGGGGCGGCCAACGACGTTCCGGAGCACTATCGGCTGATCTGGCTTGACGATGCGCATCGCCAGCACATTGCCCATGACCCCTATTCCTACGCACCGCAGATCGGCGATCTCGACCTGCACCTGCTCAGCGCGGGCAACCACCGCCACGCCTACAACATCCTCGGCGCAAATTGCCGCGAAGTCGATGGGGTCGCCGGCGTCTTGTTCGCCGTCTGGGCCCCCAATGCCGAGCGGGTGAGCGTGGTCGGCGACTTCAACCGCTGGGACGGTCGTCGCCACCAGATGCGCGTTCGTCCGGGCAGTGGCGTGTGGGAGATCTTCATTCCCGATCTTGCGCCGGGGGCGTTCTACCGCTTCGAGATCAGGAATCGCCATAGCGGTGAGGTCCTGCTCAAGTCCGACCCCTACGGACAGCAGTTCGAGGCGCGGCCGAAAACGTCGTCGATCGTCGTCGGTGAAACGCAACACGCCTGGCAGGACGGCGAGTGGATGGCCAGGCGTGCCACCTGGGACTGGCAGCACGCGCCGATGTCGGTCTACGAGGTGCATCTGGGTTCATGGCAGCGCGGACCGGAAGGGGAATTCCTCAACTACCGCGAGCTGGCCGTCAGGCTGGTTGATTACGTCACGCGCATGGGCTTCACACACGTCGAACTGCTGCCGGTCACCGAGCATCCCTTCGACCTCTCGTGGGGCTATCAGGCAACCGGCTATTTCGCTCCGACCAGCCGTTTCGGCACGCCGGACGATTTTCGCTTCTTCGTTGACCACCTGCATGCCCACCATATCGGCGTGATTCTCGACTGGGTGCCGGCACACTTTCCGAAAGACGCTTATGCCCTCGCCCGCTTCGACGGCACGGCGCTCTACGAGCACGAGGACCCGCGCAAGGGCGAGCACCTCGACTGGTCCACGCTGATCTTCAACTTCGGTCGCAACGAAGTCAGAAACTTCCTGGTCGCCAGCGCGCTGTACTGGTTGCGCGAAATGCACCTCGACGGCCTGCGCGTCGACGCCGTGGCGTCGATGCTCTACCTCGACTATTCGCGCGAGGACTGGATTCCCAACATGTACGGCGGCCGCGAGAACCTGGAGGCGATCGAATTCCTGCGCGAGCTGAACAGCGTTGCGCACGTCGAATGTCCGGGCACCCTGGTCATCGCCGAGGAGTCCACGTCGTGGCCGCAGGTGACGCGACCGGTCTATCTGGGCGGCCTCGGCTTCGATATCAAGTGGAACATGGGCTGGATGAACGACACCCTGCGCTACATCGCCCAGGAGCCGATCTATCGCCAATATCACCACAATCTGCTGACCTTCAGCATGCTCTATTCGTTCACCGAGAACTTCATGCTGCCCTTCTCGCACGATGAAGTGGTGCATGGCAAAGGCTCGATGCTGAACAAGATGCCCGGTGACGAATGGCAACGCTTCGCCAACCTGCGCACGCTGTACAGCTACATGTTTACCCATCCGGGCAAGAAGCTGCTGTTCATGGGAACCGAATTCGGCCAGGGTCTGGAATGGAACAGCGCCGGCGTGCTCGACTGGTATGTGCTCGAATACCCGCTGCACAGCGGCATGCAACGCATGGTGGCCGACCTCAACCACCTCTATCGCGACACTCCGGCGCTTTACGGTCACGAGTTCGAGTGGACCGGCTTCGAGTGGATCGACTGCAACGATTCCGCGCAGTCGATACTGAGCTTCGTGCGCCGCGCCGGATCCGAGTTCGTGATCGTGGTCGTGAACCTGACCCCGGTCCCGCGTACGAACTACCGCATCGGCGTGCCTGAGGAAGGCGCCTACGCCGAGATCTTCAACTCCGATTCACATTTCTACGGTGGCAGCAACCTCGGCAATGGGCAGGATTCTCTGATTGCCCACGCGACGCCGTGGATGAATCGTTCGCACTCGCTGGCAGTCACCGTACCGCCGCTGGCGACCGTCGTGCTGAAGCCGGTTCGTTAGCCGGCCCGGAGCAGCATTCGCGACAAGCGCAAATGCTGCTCCATGCCGGGCGTGCCGCCGAAGATCGAGCGCGGCGGCACGCCCCGGCTGCAATTCGGCGCGCGCTTTCTTGCCGGCGATGGCTTCTGCGGGCCTTGCCCGCTCAGCGCGGTACGGAAAACGTCAGCGCTCCGCCGTCGCACATGCCGTCCGACAGGATCAGCAGCCTGTAGGCTTGTGGCGTCTCGTCCAGTACGGTCATGGCCTCGGGTTTCAGCTCCTTGTCTTCGCAGGCGTTCGCTTTTCCTGCCTTGAGCTCGCGCAGTTCCACGCCACCGAGATCGAGGGTGGCCAGCGCTTTGGGGGTGACCACTCCGCTGCTACTTTTTCCGTCCCACCAGGAAATCGCCCAGTTCACTCGCTGCTGCGTGACCGGGTCGTCGTCCGCTCCGGTCAGCAGCAGGATACCGCCCTGAACGGCCACCATGTCGCGTATGCCACGCCCTGCGCCGACCTTGATTCGGGTGACAGTGGCCCTGACGTCGCCACCCTGGAACAGGGCTTCGCTATCGACGGCAAGGATGACGGCCAGGCCCTTCCTGGCCGGGCCACGAAAGCCGAAATAGAGGCGTCCGTCGCTGACCGCCAGGCCTTCGATGTTGACCCCGTGCTGCCCGAGCAACTTCGGCGCCTCGGGGGGAGCAGCCGCGCCCAGGCATTTGCCTTCGCCGACATGCGCCTGGAGTTCGGGCTGCGCTTGCATGATCGACCACAGGCGTCCACTGTCGGCGTAATCCACCAGCACCCCGCTGGGGTCACCGCCCGGAGAGCGCAGCGCACGGCCGGTCGCCGGATCGCGGCGAAAGCGGATCACATGGCGGCTGTGCGGGTTGTTCCGGCAGTCGGAACGCTTCGCCGAGTGCGAGCCGGTGACGTAGAAGTAGCTGCCGTCGGTGGCCGCGCCTTCAGCGTCCAGTTCACCCTCGTCGGCGCGCAGCGCAACCCGCTCCGGCCCGACCACCAGGGTCCCGTCGCGCAGGGTGGCGTAACGCGCCTCGACCCCCTCGTCGAAGACCAACAGGCAGATGCGCTGTTGCACGGCACTGCGGCTGCAAGCGATGCCGCTCACCGAGCGACGGATCTTTGCGTCTTTCTTTTTGCCCAGCTTGAAGGAGAAGCCATCGCCGCTATCCCATGGCCCGCTGGTCGGCTGCACGCTGGGGATGGTGAGCGGTGTTTGCGCATACGTGCTGCCTGGCGCCCAAAGAAGGCTGGCACTGACGAGCGCCAGCGCGCTGCGGCGCCAGGACGGTAGAAGGCGGTATCCGGAACGCTTCATGGTCTCGGAGTGCTCGGGGAGGTCATTGATCTTCCTTGCACATACGGCGGATTTCATTTTCCTTGATGGCCAGATCGACCTGATGCAGGACGGCGTCGACATCGGCCAGTCGTTCGTCAGCAACGACGTACCCGGTCAAGGCAAGGTCCGGAGTCAGCAAGCCACTTTCGTAGTGCGCCCAGATCTCCTTGCCGAACTGGGTGTCCACCAGCGACGGCGCAAAACCGCTGAAGTAGGTTCGCAGATTGATCACGTCGCGGGCGAACATTTCGGCGGCGTTGCTGTTGCCCGCCGCATCGATGGCCTGGGGCACATCGATGATCACCGGTCCGTCCTCGCCGACGAGGATGTTGTATTCGGAAAGATCACCGTGGATGATTCCGGCGCACAGCATCCGTACCACCTGATTGATGAGCAGGGCGTGAAACTCCAGCGCCAGTTCCTCGCTGAGCTCGACATCGTTGAGGCGCGGTGCCGCATCACCGTTGGCGTCTACGATCAGATCCATCAGCAAGACACCCTCGTAGCACAGATGCGGCTGCGGGACCCGCACACCCGCCGCAGCCAGCCGATACAGGGCGTCGACCTCGGCACTCTGCCAGACCTCTTCCTGCATCTTGCGCCCAAAACGGCTGCCCTTCTCCATGGCGCGCGCCTGCCGGCTGTTTCTTACCTTGCGACCTTCCTGATATGAGGCGTTGTGGCGGAAGCTACGTTGACTGGCTTCCTTGTAGACTTTGGCGCAGCGAATGTCTTCGCCGCAGCGAACGACATAGACGGTGGCCTCCTTGCCGCTCATGAGCTGGCCGAGGACCTCGTCAACGAGGCCTTCTTCAACGAGCGTGGCGAGCCTTGCCGGGGTCTTCATGGGGTGTTCATTTCCTGGTGTTCCTACTGAGGGCGATGGGCAAATTGCGCGACCGAGGCACCGGACAAGACGATCATGGTCAGCGAGCCAGTCGAGCGCAGACCTCGAAAAGCCTGCGGCAACCACGCAGTGTAGCGTCTTCTGCCGCACACGAGAGCGCCGCGTGGTCGCGACGCAGCGTCGCCGGCCTATACTGAGCCGCGGACAAGAAATCATCGATTGCCATGCGCGGCCATCGCCAACAGAATGCGAATCGACACGCGCCTGTCTTTTCCGGATTAGCCCTAGCAAAACCAGCACTACCGCAACAGGATCTCCATGTCGATCAGTGTCCTCGATCTGTTCAAAATTGGCGTTGGCCCGTCGAGCTCCCACACCATCGGCCCGATGCAGGCAGCGCACGACTTCGTCCTTGATCTGGCAGCCAGAAAGCTGCTCGACGCGGTGCGCCGTGTCGAAGTCCGGCTGTACGGCTCGCTGGCAGCCACGGGGATCGGGCACGGCACCGATCGTGCGGTGATCGTCGGCCTGATGGGCCAGCGCGCCGACACCATCGATCCTGATTTCATCGCTCCCGCGGTCGCCGAAGTACAACGCAGCGCCAGTCTGCTGCTCGCCGCAAGGGTCGCCGTGCCTTTCGACTGGGGCCGCGACATGCGCTTGTTGCCGGTGAGCCTGCCCTACCACCCCAACGCCTTGCGGCTCGGCGCACAAGGCGACGATGGCGTGCTCTTCGAGAATACCTTCTACTCGGTCGGCGGCGGCTTCGTGATCGACGAAGCGCAGGCCAGGGCCGGCGCCACCGCCATCGCGGAAAAGCCATTGCGCCATGAGTTCAATAGCGCCGCCGAACTGCTGGCCATCTGTCGCCGGCATTCGCTGCGCGTCAGCGAGGTGATGCTCGAGAACGAACTTGCCTGGCGCGGCGACGACGAGACGCGGGCGGCGCTGCAACGTATCTGGGAAGCCATGCGTGCCTGTGTCGCCCGCGGCATCGCCCACCAGGGCGGCGTCCTGCCGGGCGGCCTCGAAGTGCGCCGCCGCGCGCCGGCGCTGCACGCAAAACTGCAGCAACGCGAAGTCGGACGCAATCTGATCAGCGACACCATGGCCGCGCTCGACTGGGTCAATCTCTATGCGCTGGCGGTCAACGAAGAGAACGCCGGCGGCGGCCGCGTGGTCACCGCGCCGACCAACGGTGCAGCCGGAATCATCCCCGCCGTGCTGCACTACTACATGGACTTCCAGTCCGGCAGCAGCGCCAGCGACGTCAGCGACTTCCTGCTGACTGCAGCGGCCATCGGCACCCTGTGCAAGAAGAACGCCTCGATCTCGGGTGCCGAAGTCGGTTGTCAGGGCGAGGTCGGCTCGGCCTGCGCGATGGCCGCAGCCGGGCTCACCGAAATCATGGGCGGCAGCCCGGAACAGGTCGAGAACGCCGCCGAAATCGGCCTCGAACACAACCTCGGCCTGACCTGCGACCCGGTCGCCGGTCTCGTGCAGGTGCCGTGCATCGAGCGCAACGCGATGGCTTCGATCAAGGCCATCAATGCCGCCCAACTGGCGCTGCGCGGCGACGGCGCGCATACCATTTCGCTCGATCACGCGATCCGCACCATGCGCGACACCGGCCGCGACATGCTCGACAAATACAAGGAAACCTCACGCGGCGGCCTGGCGGTCAGCTTCACCGAATGCTGAGCGCGCGTGCACCATGCGAGCTACTCGAGGCCCGAGCATACGAGAAGCTGCGTGCCTGCGCGACGCTCCTGACGATCTGGTAGTGGGGCAAGAGCGTTTGTGCGCGTCGCGCTCAACCCCTACCGACGCCAGCAGTCGCCCCCACATCAGTGACGATCCTCGCTCCCCGTCACCGGGGAGCGTGTCGTCGTCAGTCACTTGCAGCCGGGACCGACAACGACGTGCGTGTATAATCCCGCCCGATGGCAGCAGACGTCGCGCTGATACCCCGCTCCTCGCGTAGGACACAGGCCCACCCCCATGAAACCTCGCCCCGACAACGACTTCGGTCGTTACCTGCCGGCCACTTGCGGCGCCGGCGAGAAGCGCTGCGCGCCCTGAACGATTCATGAGCAGACGTCTGATCTGGGTCCTCTGGATCGCCCTGGCGGCGGTCTGGTTCGGCACGCTCGACCAGCGCGCGCTGGTCCGCCCGGACGAGGGGCGCTATGCGGAAATCCCGCGCGAAATGGCGGCCAGTGGCGATTGGGTGACGCCCCGCCTGAACGAGTTCAAGTACTTCGAGAAACCGGCGCTGCAATACTGGGCGACGGCCGCCGGCTACAAGGTTTTTGGTCAAAGCGAATGGACGGCGCGCCTGTGGCCGGCGCTGACCGGGTTCCTGAGCGTCCTGCTCGCCTGGTGGACCGGCCGCCGCTTGTGGGGGCCGGTGGCCGGCCACCTGGCGGCGGCGATCCTGGCCAGCTCGCTGCTCTTCGTCGTTCTCGGCCACCTGATCACGCTGGACATGGGCCTGTCGTTCTTTCTGCAGGTCGCGTGGACCGCTTTCCTTTTCGCGCAGAATGACGAGCGGAGTTCCAGCCGGCGCTGGATGCTGCTCGCCTGGGGGGCGCTGGCACTGGCGGTGCTCTCCAAGGGACTGGTCGCCCTGGTGCTGGTCGGCGCCGCGCTGGTCGGCTACACGCTGCTCAACCGCGACCTTTCGCCGTGGAGGCGACTGGCGCCACTGCGCGGGCTGGCGCTGTTCCTGCTCGTCGCCGCGCCATGGTTCGTCGCCGTGTCGCTGGCCAATCCCGAATTTCCGCAGTTCTTCTTCATCCACGAGCACTTCGAGCGCTTTCTGTCGACGGTGCACCGGCGTAACGAGCCGGGCTGGTATTTCCTTGCGGTGTATGCGCTCGGCGCGCTGCCATGGTCGCTGTTGCTGGTACACACGCTGCTCAAGTCGTGGAGCCAGGGGGTTGGGGGTCGCTTCAGTGCCGACCGTTTCCTGCTCGTGTGGATCATCGCGACCTTCGCCTTCTTCAGCGTCTCCAACTCGAAAATGGCGCCCTACATCCTGCCCATCTTCCCGGCCCTGGCACTGCTCGGCGGACGCCATATTGCCGGCCTGTCGCGCCGCGCCTGGCTGATTCATCTGGCGCTGCTCGCAGCGCTGGGGGTGGCCGCACTGGCGACGGCGCCACGGGTGCTGCGCCTGGCGGGCGACTCGTACTCGCTGGAAATGCTGCAGGGGGTCCTGGACTGGCTGACCGGTGCGGCGGCGGTATCACTGGCCAGCATCGTGGCGGCGATGTTTCTGGCCTGGGCGCAACGCAAGGGCGCGGCGGCGGCGATCCTGGCCATCGGCGGTCTCCTGAGCACCAGTGCCGGCTTGCTCGGGCACGACCATCTGTCGCCATACAGTTCCACCCGCGGCCTCGCCGCGCAGGCACAGCCTCGGCTTAAACCGGGCGTGCCCTTCTACAGCGTGGACTATTACGAGCAGACGCTGCCCTTCTACCTCAAGCGCACGCTGACCATGGTCGCCACGGAGAACGAACTGTCGTTCGGCATCGAGCAGGAGCCGCACAAGTGGATTCCAACGATCGACGAGTTCACGCTGCGCTGGCACCATGACCGCGAGGCGTTCGCGGTCATGACCATCGATGTTTTTGAGCGTCTGGCAACCGCGGGTCTGCCGATGACCGAGATCGCCCGCAACCGGCGCTACGTGATCGTCGAGAAGCCGGCCGCTCCTGTTGCGCTTCCTGTCACCGCGACCGTCACCGTGCCCACTGCCGCGCCGGCCGCCGCTCGTGCCACCGCTTCGGCCAGTGCTCCGGCTGCACATGACCCGGGAATGCGAGGCGACAGTCGCGTCGCAACGGGTGAAACACCGCCGGCAGAAAAGGCCGCGTCCCTCAAACACGCCAGCGATGGAGCCCCGCACTGAGATGACCCCTATCGCTTTTTCCCTGGTGCTCACCGGGGTGCTGCTCAACGCCGCGGCGCAGCTGCTGCTCAAGGCCGGTACCAACGCCGTTGGCCATTTCGATTTTTCAATGAGCAACCTCATCCCGATCGGCGTCAAGGTCGCCGGCCAGCCAGCGATCATCGCCGGCCTGGCCTGCTACGCGGTCAGTGTGGTGGTGTGGATCATGGCCCTGTCGCGGGTGCCGGTAAGCATTGCCTACCCGATGCTGTCGATCGGCTACGTGATCAACGCGCTGATCGCGCACTACTGGTTCGGCGAGATTCTGGTCATGCAAAAAGCGCTGGGCATCGGCTTCATTCTCGTCGGTGTGATCCTGGTCGCCAACTCGTGAGTACCCCCATGTCACCGCCCCTGCCCATGCTGCCCATCACCCGCCCGTCGATTGACGAGGAGACGATCGCCGCGGTCGGCGAGGTACTGCGCTCGGGCTGGATCACCAGCGGGCCGAAGGTGCAGGCTTTCGAAGCTGCACTATCGGACATCTGTGGCGGCCGACCGGTGCGCGCGTTCAACTCCGGTACGGCGACCCTGGAGGTGGCGTTGCGCCTGGCCGATGTTGGCCCCGGCGACGAGGTGATCACGACACCGCTGACCTGGGTGGCGACGGCCAACGTGATCCTCGAAGTAGGCGCCACGGCGGTGCTGGTGGACGTCGACCCGGTCACGCGCAACATCGATCTCGAACAGGCAGAGGCGGCGATCACGCCACGCACCAGGGCGCTGCTTCCGGTCGACCTGGCCGGGCTGCCGGTAGACCGCGACCGGCTCTACGCGATTGCTGCCCGACATCGCCTGCGCGTCGTCGAGGACGCTGCACAATCGTTTGGCGCGGCGTGGAACGGGCAGCCAATTGGCAGCATGGGCGACTTCGTCTCATTCAGCTTTCATGCCAACAAGAACCTGACCACCTGCGAGGGTGGCGCGCTGGTGCTACCGCACGACGTCGACCCCGGACTCTGTGAGCGCCGACGGCTGCAGGGCGTCAAGCGCGCTGCCGACGGCACGATGGACGTGGATGTCCTCGGCGGCAAGTTCAACCTGACCGACGTCGCCGCCGCACTAGGCCTTGGCCAGCTAAGACGGCTGCGCGAATTCACCGAACGGCGTCGCGCGCTCGCCCGACGCTATTTCGCGACGATCGAGCCGACGCTCGGCCTGACGCTGCCCGTGGCCGACTTCCACAACTGCAACTGGCACATGTTTCAGCCGCTGCTGCCGGCCGGAAGCGATCGCGGCGCCTTCATCGCGGCAATGAAGGAAGAGGGTATCGGCGTCGGCGTACATTACCCGCCGCTGCACCTGTTCAGCCTCTACCGGGGACTCGGTTTTCACGCCGGACAGTTCCCGCAGGCTGAAGATGTCGGTGCCCGAACCGTTACACTGCCGCTTTTCCCGGCGATGAGCGATGGCGACGTGGACCGCGTCTGCACCGCCCTGTGCCGTACATTGACGTAGTGGAGTGCCGAGCCAGCCATGATCCCCCCCGAAATCTCCGTCATCATTCCCGTCTACAACGAAGAGGACGGCCTGCCGACGCTGTTCGCCCGCCTCTACCCGGCACTGGACCAGCTCGACACGCCGTACGAGGTCGTATTCATCAACGACGGCAGCAGTGACCGTTCGGCAGCGCTGCTCCGCGAGCAGTACGAGCGCCGCCCGGACGTCACCCGCGCCATTCTCCTGGCCGCCAACGCCGGCCAGCACATGGCGATCATGGCCGGCTTCGAACACGCGCGCGGGCAGATCATCGTCACCCTCGACGCCGACCTGCAGAACCCGCCCGAGGAGATCGGCAAGGTCATCGACAAGATGCGCGAAGGCCACGACTACGTGGGCAGCATTCGCCGCAAGCGTCACGACAACCTGTTTCGCAGCAGCGCGTCGAAAGCGATGAACTACCTGCGCGAGAAAATTACCCGCATCCGCATCACTGACCAGGGCAACATGCTGCGCGCTTATTCGCGCACGGTGGTGAACGCCATCAACTCGTGCAAGGAAGTCAGCACCTTCATCCCGGCACTGGCCTACACCTTCGCCCGCAACCCGGCGGAGATCGTCGTCGAACACGAAGAGCGGGCGGCCGGTGCGTCGAAGTATTCGCTCTATAGCCTGATCCGCCTCAACTTCGACCTGATGACCGGATTCTCCCTGGTTCCGCTGCAGTGGTTCTCGATGCTCGGGATCGTCGTCTCGCTTGGCTCGGCGGCACTGTTTGTGCTGCTGATCGTTCGTCGCCTGGTCGTTGGCCCGGAGGCCGAGGGCTTGTTCACCCTCTTCGCGCTGATGTTCTTCTTGATCGGCCTGGCGCTCTTCGGTATCGGCCTGCTCGGCGAGTACGTCGGCCGCGTCTACCAGCAGGTACGTCACCGCCCACGCTACCTGATCGAAGCCATCCTCGAAGGCGACCAGTGAGCCAAGCCCCGCGGGCGGTGCGAGCGGTGGTCTTCGCCTACCACAATGTCGGTGCTCGCTGTCTGCGCGTGCTGCTGGCGCACGGCGTGGACGTCGCGCTGGTGGTGACGCATGCGGACAACCCTGCCGAGAACATCTGGTTCGAATCTGTGGCCGATGTGGCGCGCGATTACGACCTGCCCGTTGCCACTCCCGACGACGCCAACACGCCCGGGTTTGCTGCCCAGCTGCGCGCGCTGCAGCCTGATTTCTTCTTCTCGTTCTACTATCGGCTGATGCTCAAGCCTGCGCTGCTGGCGATCCCGACCCGCGGCGGCTACAACATGCACGGCTCACTCCTCCCCAGATACCGCGGCCGGGTGCCCGTGAACTGGGCGCTGATCAATGGCGAACGCGAAACCGGCGCTACCCTGCACCGTATGGTCGAGAAGCCCGATGCGGGCGAAATCGTCGCTCAACAGGCGGTACCCATCCTCCCCGACGATACCGCTGGTGAAGTCTTCGGCAAGGTGACCCTGGCCGCCGAACTTGCGCTCGACCGGGTACTGCCAGCGCTTCTCGCCGGCACTGCGGCACACGTGCAACCCGAGCTGAGCGCCGGCAGCTATTTCGGCGGCCGCAAGCCCGACGATGGCCGCATCGACTGGAAGCAGCCGGCGGCAGTGGTGCACAACCTGATCCGCGCCGTCGCGCCGCCCTACCCCGGAGCCTTTTTCAACATCGGCGAACGGCGTATCGTCGTCACCCGCAGCCTGACGCGGCCTGCTTCGCGCGGCCCGAGCGGGCGACCCGAGCTGCATACCGACGGCGATCATCTGCTGGCCCGTTGCGCCGACGGTGGCGTGCTCAGGATTCTTTCACTTGAACTGGACGGCGAGTCCCTAGCGCCCGCCGCCCTGCCCGCCCGCCTGGGCCAAAACCCTATCCCCCTCTGACTACCATGAAAAAAATCCTCATCCTCGGCGTCAACGGCTTCATCGGCCACCACCTCTCGCAACGCATCCTGGCCAGCACCGACTGGGAGGTTTACGGGATGGATATCAACAGCGAGCGGGTCGCCGACCTGCTGCACGATGACCGCTTCCATTTCTTCGAAGGCGACATCCTGATCAGCAAGGAATGGATCGAGTATCACGTGCGCAAGTGCGACGTCGTCCTGCCGCTGGTCGCCATCGCCACCCCGGCGACCTACGTCACCGAGCCACTGCGCGTCTTCGAGCTGGACTTCGAAGCCAATCTGCCGATCATCCGGCACGCCGTCAAATACAAGAAACGGGTCGTTTTCCCATCGACCTCCGAGGTCTACGGCATGAGCCAGGATCCGGAGTTCGACCCCGAGAGCTCGCCGCTGATCTACGGCCCGATCAACAAGCCGCGCTGGATCTATGCCTGCGCCAAGCAGATGATGGACCGCGTGATCCACGCCTATGGCCAGCAGGAAGGGCTGCAATTCACCTTGTTTCGGCCCTTCAACTGGATCGGCCCAGGCCTCGACTCGATCCACACGCCCAAGGAAGGTTCGTCGCGGGTGATCACGCAGTTCCTCGGCCACATCGTGCGCGGCGAACCGATCAAACTGGTCGACGGCGGCGCGCAAAAGCGTTCGTTCACCTACATCAGCGACGGCATCGATGCCCTGATGAAGATCATCGACAACAAGGACGGCGTTGCCGACAGCAAGATTTACAACATCGGCAATCCGAAAAACAACTACTCGATCCGCGAGCTGGCCACCTTGATGCTCGACCTGGCCAAACGATACCCCGAATACGCCGACTCTGCCGCCAAGGTGAAGGTCCTCGAAACAACCTCGGCCGAGTATTACGGCAAGGGCTACCAGGACACCCAGCACCGTGTACCAAAGATCACCAACACCATGGCCGACCTGGACTGGGCGCCGCAAGTGACCTTCGAGGACGCCCTGCGCGGCATCTTCGAGGCCTACCGCAGCGACGTCGCCGGCGCGCGCCGGCTGATGGACTGAAGGGCCTTAGGCCGATCATCCATGCGCACACTCGTCCTCAAGATCGACGTCGACACCTACCGCGGTACGCTGATCGGTGTGCCGCGTCTGGTCGAACTCCTGCTCCGCCACCGCGCCGATGCAAGCTTCCTGTTCTCGCTCGGCCCCGACCACACTGGCCGGGCAATCAAGCGCGTCTTCCGCCGTGGCTTCATGCAAAAGGTGTCGCGAACCTCGGTGCTCGCGCACTACGGCTTCAAGACCCTGATGTACGGAACGCTACTACCGGGCCCGGATATCGGCCGCTGCTGCGCCGGCATCCTGCGCAGCGTCGGCGAAGCCGGCTTCGAGACGGGCATCCACTGCTGGGACCATATCCGCTGGCAGGATGGCATCCGCCACGCCGACGCGCGCTGGACCGAGCGCGAGCTGCAGCTCGCCACAAAGCGTTACGCGGAGATCTTTGGCGAAGCCGCCCGGGTACACGGCGCTGCCGGCTGGCAGATGAATCCACACGCCCTGCGCCTGATGCAGCGCCTGGGCTTCAGCCACAGCTCCGACTGCCGCGGCAGGCACCCCTTCATGCCCGTGTGGAATGCCGAAATCGTCAATTGCCCCCAACTGCCGACGACTCTGCCGACGCTCGACGAACTGATCGGTGTCGACGGCGTTGACGATGGCAACGTCCACGAACATCTGCTCGCGCTAACGCGCGATGCCCCAGTCAACGGCCATGTCTTTACCCTGCACGCCGAACTGGAAGGAATGAAACTACTTCCAGTCCTCGAGAAACTGCTCCTTGGCTGGCGCGAACAGGGCTACACGCTAACTACCCTGCGCAAGCTCGGCGCCGGCCTCGACCCGTATTACTTGCCTCGCCACGAAATCCTCTGGGGCCGCGTGCCAGGTCGTTCCGGCGAGCTTCTTGTCCAGGGCGCCGAGTTTCTGAAAGAGCGCGCGGCCTGACGAACGATCGCCTCGTCATAGGTTCGTAAAGTCATGCAGTCGCCGTCGACCGGCCGCCGTCTCTATTGCCATCCGGAGCTCTTGCCGAGCGTTAACGGACAAAGCCCCCGACGAGTATTTGTCGGGGGCTTTGTGGAGGGGGAGCCTGGCGGTGACCTACTTTCACACATGAAGTATGCACTATCATCGGCGTACCTTCGTTTCACGGTCCTGTTCGGGATGGGAAGGGGTGGGTCCAAAGGGCTATTGCCGCCAAGCATAACGGTTTCGCACGCCGCGGTAGGCGGGGTGCGCAAAAGGGGAAGAAGGTAATGTGGGGCGTTGTGATTGCGCTTTGTTTCTGAGTTGCTGCTTAAGGTTATAGGATCAAGCCTCACGGGCAATTAGTACTGGTTAGCTTAACGCATTGCTGCGCTTCCACACCCAGCCTATCAACGTGGTGGTCTACCACGACCCTTCAGGGGGATCAAGTCCCCAGGGAAATCTTATCTTAAGGCGAGTTTCACGCTTAGATGCTTTCAGCGTTTATCTCTTCCGAACTTAGCTACCCGGCAATACGACTGGCGTCATAACCGGTACACCAGAGGTTCGTCCACTCCGGTCCTCTCGTACTAGGAGCAGCCCCCTTCAAATTTCCAGCGCCCACGGCAGATAGGGACCAAACTGTCTCACGACGTTTTAAACCCAGCTCACGTACCACTTTAAATGGCGAACAGCCATACCCTTGGGACCGACTACAGCCCCAGGATGTGATGAGCCGACATCGAGGTGCCAAACACCGCCGTCGATATGAACTCTTGGGCGGTATTAGCCTGTTATCCCCAGAGTACCTTTTATCCGTTGAGCGATGGCCCTTCCATACAGAACCACCGGATCACTATGACCTACTTTCGTACCTGCTCGACGTGTGAGTCTCGCAGTCAAGCACGCTTATGCCATTGCACTATCAGCACGATGTCCGACCGTACCTAGCGTACCTTCGTACTCCTCCGTTACACTTTAGGAGGAGACCGCCCCAGTCAAACTGCCTACCATGCACGGTCCCAGACCCGGATTCACGGGCCATGGTTAGAACCTCAAACAAACCAGGGTGGTATTTCAAGGTTGGCTCCACCAGAACTAGCGTCCCAGTTTCACAGCCTCCCACCTATCCTACACAGATTGGTTCAAAGTCCAATGCAAAGCTACAGTAAAGGTTCATGGGGTCTTTCCGTCTAACCGCGGGGAGATTGCATCTTCACAATCATTTCAACTTCGCTGAGTCTCAGGAGGAGACAGTGTGGCCATCGTTACGCCATTCGTGCAGGTCGGAACTTACCCGACAAGGAATTTCGCTACCTTAGGACCGTTATAGTTACGGCCGCCGTTTACCGGGGCTTCGATCAAGAGCTTGCACCCCATCACTTAACCTTCCGGCACCGGGCAGGCGTCACACCCTATACGTCCACTTTCGTGTTTGCAGAGTGCTGTGTTTTTATTAAACAGTCGCAGCCACCATTTCACTGCAACCCTTTCAGCCTACACCCGCGAGGGGCTTCAACCTATCAGGGCGCACCTTATCCCGAAGTTACGGTGCAAATTTGCCGAGTTCCTTCTCCTGAGTTCTCTCAAGCGCCTTAGAATTCTCATCCTGCCCACCTGTGTCGGTTTGCGGTACGGTCTCTCTGTAACTGAAGCTTAGAGGCTTTTCTTGGAAGCATGGTATCAATCACTTCGCGGTCAAAGACCACTCGTTATCACGCCTCAGAATTGATCTTCCGGATTTGCCTAAAAGACCTTCCTACACGCTTGAACCGGGACGTCCAACACCCGGCTGACCTAACCTTCTCCGTCCCCCCATCGCATTACAAAGAGGTACAGGAATATTGACCTGTTTCCCATCGACTACGCTTTTCAGCCTCGCCTTAGGGGCCGACTCACCCTGCGCCGATGAACGTTGCGCAGGAAACCTTGGGCTTTCGGCGAGGGAGCTTTTCACTCCCTTTATCGCTACTCATGTCAGCATTCGCACTTCTGATACCTCCAGCATCCTTCTCAAGACACCTTCAACGGCTTACAGAACGCTCTCCTACCATATCCTTACGGATATCCGCGATTTCGGTGCATAGTTTGAGCCCCGTTATATCTTCCGCGCAGGACGACTCGACCAGTGAGCTATTACGCTTTCTTTAAAGGATGGCTGCTTCTAAGCCAACCTCCTGGCTGTCTAAGCCTTCCCACCTCGTTTCCCACTTAACTATGTCTTTGGGACCTTAATCGGCGGTCTGGGTTGTTTCCCTCTTGACACCGGACGTTAGCACCCGATGTCTGTCTCCCAAGCTCGCACTCAACGGTATTCTGAGTTTGCAATGGTTTGGTAAGTCGCGATGACCCCCTAGCCATAACAGTGCTTTACCCCCGTCGGTGATACTTGAGGCACTACCTAAATAGTTTTCGGAGAGAACCAGCTATTTCCAAGTTTGTTTAGCCTTTCACCCCTATCCACAGCTCATCCCCTAATTTTTCAACATTAGTGGGTTCGGACCTCCAGTGCGTGTTACCGCACCTTCATCCTGGCCATGGATAGATCACTTGGTTTCGGGTCTACGCCCAGCAACTAATCGCCCTTATCAGACTCGGTTTCCCTACGCCTCCCCTATTCGGTTAAGCTCGCTACTGAACGTAAGTCGCTGACCCATTATACAAAAGGTACGCAGTCACCCCACGAAGGGGCTCCCACTGTTTGTATGCATGCGGTTTCAGGATCTATTTCACTCCCCTCCCGGGGTTCTTTTCGCCTTTCCCTCACGGTACTGGTACGCTATCGGTCGATTACGAGTATTTAGCCTTGGAGGATGGTCCCCCCATGTTCAGACAGGATTTCTCGTGCCCCGCCCTACTTGTCGCAAGCTTAGTACCACAACCAAGTTTTCGCGTACGGGGCTTTCACCCACTATGGCGCCACTTTCCAGAGGCTTCCGCTAACTCAATTGCTATCACTTGCAGGCTGTTCCCAGTTCGCTCGCCACTACTTTGGGAATCTCGGTTGATTTCTTTTCCTCCGGCTACTTAGATGTTTCAGTTCGCCGGGTTCGCTTCCTCACGCCTATATATTCAGCGTGGGATACTCCTTGCGGAGTGGGTTTCCCCATTCGGATATCTCTGGATCAAAGCTTCATTGCCAGCTCCCCAGAGCTTTTCGCAGGCTTGTACGTCCTTCATCGCCTGTAATCGCCAAGGCATCCACCACATGCACTTATTCGCTTGATCCTATAACCTTAAGCTCTCTTGCGAGACCTCCAGACTACAGGCAACTCCTTTGTGCTCTCCCTGAATCAACAGGGAGATCGATGCAATCACAACCGTATCACCGGCCTCTCCACGCATCAAACCGACTGCGTTTAACCGGTGATACTACCTTCTTCCATTTTGTTAAAGAGCACGAGCCCCGTAAGGGGTCAGGCCTGAAGAGTCCACAAACTCTTCAGGCCTGACATCTCACAAGTTGCGGGTGGTGGAGGATGACGGGATCGAACCGACGACCCCCTGCTTGCAAAGCAGGTGCTCTCCCAGCTGAGCTAATCCCCCGGGTACCGGGTGACAACACCTCCAGCATGCCGCCAGATGGGCCTCAATCACTTTCCGCCGCCTTCCGCCGATACGCTGGTGGGTCTGGTTGGAATCGAACCAACGACCCTCGCCTTATCAAGACGATGCTCTAACCGACTGAGCTACAGACCCATCCGCTTGTGCCGCTTGTGACAACCGATAGGTTGTGAGCTCTCGATCCAGTTTTTCTCTAGAAAGGAGGTGATCCAGCCGCAGGTTCCCCTACGGCTACCTTGTTACGACTTCACCCCAGTCACGAACCCTGCCGTGGTAATCGCCCTCCTTGCGGTTAGGCTAACTACTTCTGGCAGAACCCGCTCCCATGGTGTGACGGGCGGTGTGTACAAGACCCGGGAACGTATTCACCGCGGCATGCTGATCCGCGATTACTAGCGATTCCGACTTCACGCAGTCGAGTTGCAGACTGCGATCCGGACTACGATCGGCTTTCTGAGATTGGCTCCCCCTCGCGGGTTGGCAACCCTCTGGACCGACCATTGTATGACGTGTGAAGCCCTACCCATAAGGGCCATGAGGACTTGACGTCATCCCCACCTTCCTCCGGTTTGTCACCGGCAGTCTCATTAAAGTGCCCAACTTAATGATGGCAATTAATGACAAGGGTTGCGCTCGTTGCGGGACTTAACCCAACATCTCACGACACGAGCTGACGACAGCCATGCAGCACCTGTGTTCAGGTTCTCTTGCGAGCACTCCCAAATCTCTCCAGGATTCCTGACATGTCAAGGGTAGGTAAGGTTTTTCGCGTTGCATCGAATTAATCCACATCATCCACCGCTTGTGCGGGTCCCCGTCAATTCCTTTGAGTTTTAGCCTTGCGGCCGTACTCCCCAGGCGGTCAACTTCACGCGTTAGCTACGGCACTAAAAGGTTTAACCCTCCCAACACCTAGTTGACATCGTTTAGGGCGTGGACTACCAGGGTATCTAATCCTGTTTGCTCCCCACGCTTTCGTGCATGAGCGTCAGTATTGGCCCAGGGGGCTGCCTTCGCCATCGGTGTTCCTCCACATCTCTACGCATTTCACTGCTACACGTGGAATTCCACCCCCCTCTGCCAAACTCCAGTCTTGCAGTCTCAAATGCAGTTCCCAGGTTGAGCCCGGGGATTTCACATCTGACTTACAAAACCGCCTGCGCACGCTTTACGCCCAGTAATTCCGATTAACGCTCGCACCCTACGTATTACCGCGGCTGCTGGCACGTAGTTAGCCGGTGCTTCTTATTCGGGTACCGTCATCTACTCAGGGTATTAACCCAAGCAATTTCTTCCCCGCCGAAAGAGCTTTACAACCCGAAGGCCTTCTTCACTCACGCGGCATGGCTGGATCAGGCTTTCGCCCATTGTCCAAAATTCCCCACTGCTGCCTCCCGTAGGAGTCTGGGCCGTGTCTCAGTCCCAGTGTGGCGGATCATCCTCTCAGACCCGCTACGGATCGTCGCCTTGGTAGGCCATTACCCCACCAACTAGCTAATCCGACATCGGCCGCTCCCAAAGCGCAAGGTCTTGCGATCCCCTGCTTTCCTGCTCACAGAATATGCGGTATTAGCGTAGCTTTCGCTGCGTTATCCCCCACTTCAGGGCACGTTCCGATGCATTACTCACCCGTCCGCCACTCGCCACCAGGGTTGCCCCCGTGCTGCCGTTCGACTTGCATGTGTAAGGCATGCCGCCAGCGTTTAATCTGAGCCAGGATCAAACTCTTCAGTTCAAATCCTAAAACCCTCGCTCGACGTTCTTCCTGCCAGCCCAAGTCTCCCCAGACCAGCAGTCTTACTTCCGTGCGAGTTACTCCATCTTTTTTGACAATCCGCCTAAACAGACCGTCCCAGATCAAGAACCCACACCTATCGGTTGTCTCATTTTTAAAGAGCTGGTTGCGGGGACAGGATTTGAACCTGTGACCTTCGGGTTATGAGCCCGACGAGCTGCCAGACTGCTCCACCCCGCGACACTGGTGGTGAAAAATTTTCACCCCGACTTCGCCGCACCGTTGCTGCCTGGAGCAGAGCAATGAAACCGCCCTGCTGGCCTGCGTGCTGCGAAGAGGAAGCATTGTAGCCAGCTCGGAGCACCAGGTCAACCGTCATCCTGCTTTTTTGCACATTCGACGTTTGGAAGCCCCGCCAACCGGACAGCTGAGTACCCGCGGAAGCCAGGCAGCAGCAGGTCGCGGAGTTTTGGCGTGTGCCTATTTCACCCTCATCGCCGCACACCGCGCCACCCGGCTTCGCCTGAGAATACAGGCAAGGCTGCGCCGCCGGCCGCAGGCTCCCCACTTCCATCGCATCACGACGCACCCGCCGGTGCGCGTCACAGAACGTAGAACAGAATTGCGAAGTAGTGCGCCGCGCTACCGGCCATTACAAACAGATGCCAGATCCCGTGCGCATGCGCCAGGCGAGTGTCCAGCGCATAGAAGATGATACCAACGGTGTAGAAGACACCACCGGTAGCGACCCAGATGAAGCCGGCTGCGCCCAGTGCCTTGAGCAGCGGCACCAGGGCGACCAGCACCGCCCACCCCATCACGATGTAGATGACCAGCGAGACGATGCGGGCGTCGTTTCTCGGCCGGATCTCCTGCAAGCCACCAAGAACCGCGAGCCCCCACACGGTGCCGAGCAAGGACCAGCCCCACGCGCCACGCAAAGTGACCAGGCAGAACGGCGTGTAACTGCCGGCGATGAGCAAATAAATACCCTGATGATCCAGTTTGCGCAGGATGTCCTTGGCCCGTCCGCGGAAGCTATGGTACATAGCCGAGAAGCTGTAGAGCAGCACCAGGGTCACGCCGTAGATGGACACGCTGACCAGTTTCCACGCGTCGCCGTCAAGCGCTGCGAGAACGACCAGCACCACCGCACCGACCAGAGCAAGGACAGCGCCAACAACGTGAGTCCAGGCGTTTAGTTTCTCGCCATAGTACATATGATCCGCCTTGACTCGCTGGGGTGCCGCACTCGAAAGCCAGGAACCGTCGGGCGCGCAGCTGATTGAGAAGCAGGAGCCGCATTGTCGCGGAATCGATCGTCGCCGGTCAATCGCCGGCAAGGGCCAGCTGCAATGGTCGCGACCGTAGGGGTCGCGAACGCCTGCTTTCGCCCTTCTGGCGAACAAAGGAAGGTACTAGCCCTTGAAATTCGTCCGACCCGGCCCTATTATTAGCACTCGCTAGCGTTGAGTGCTAACACCCTGCCGTCGATTCATGGAAGCGTATCGGCAGGGTCCGCTGGTTATGTTCCCCCTATATGCTTAACCGAAGGAGAAATTGCATGAAAATTCGTCCGTTGCATGATCGCGTGATCGTCAAGCGCCTTGAAGAGGAGCGCAAGACCGCTTCAGGTATCGTAATCCCGGATGCGGCCACCGAAAAGCCGGATCAGGGCGAGATCCGCGCCGTTGGCAATGGCAAGCTGCTTGAGGATGGCTCCGTGCGTGCCCTCGCAGTCAAGGTGGGTGACCGGGTCCTGTTCGGCAAGTATGCTGGCCAGACTGTCAAGGTCGATGGCGAAGAACTGCTGGTCATGCGCGAAGAAGACATCATGGGCGTCGTTGAGGCCTAAAGCCTCCGGCAAGGCAACTCGGCACCCCTCCGCGAATGCCATTCGGCATTCCGGTTCTGACTCAAATCACTAAAGAATTCTAGGAGTTACCTCTATGGCAGCTAAAGACGTCAAGTTCGGCGATAGCGCACGCGCTCGCATGGTGGAAGGCGTTAACCTTCTTGCCGACGCAGTCAAGATCACCCTCGGCCCCAAGGGTCGCAACGTTGTTCTGGATCGCTCGTATGGCGCTCCGACCGTCACCAAGGACGGTGTCTCCGTCGCCAAGGAAATCGAACTCAAGGACAAGTTCGCCAACATGGGCGCCCAAATGCTCAAGGAAGTCGCCTCCAAGACTTCCGACATCGCCGGTGACGGCACGACCACCGCGACCGTTCTGGCCCAGTCGATCGTCCGTGAAGGCATGAAGTTCGTCGCCGCCGGCATGAATCCGATGGATCTCAAGCGCGGCATCGATAAGGCCGTAACGGCAACCGTCGAGGAACTGAAGAACCTCTCCAAGCCCTGCTCGACCAACAAGGAAATCGCCCAGGTCGGTGCAATCTCGGCCAACGCTGATGTCGACATCGGGGACATCATCGCCAGAGCCATGGACAAGGTCGGCAAGGAAGGAGTGATCACTGTCGAAGACGGCAAGTCGCTGAACAATGAGCTTGATGTGGTCGAGGGCATGCAGTTTGACCGCGGCTACCTGAGCCCCTATTTCATCAACAACAACGAAAAGCAGAACGCCATCCTCGAGAGCCCGTATGTGCTGATCTTCGACAAAAAGATCTCCAACATCCGTGACCTGCTGCCGATTCTCGAACAGGTTGCCAAAGCCAGCCGTCCGCTGCTCATCGTCGCCGAAGACGTCGACGGTGAAGCCCTCGCCACGCTGGTGGTCAATAACATCCGCGGCATCCTGAAAACCTGTGCCGTCAAGGCGCCTGGCTTCGGCGACCGTCGCAAAGCCATGCTCGAAGACATCGCCATCCTGACCGGTGGCCAGGTGATTGCCGAAGAAGTCGGCCTGACACTCGAGAAGGCAACCCTGGAAGAACTCGGTCAAGCCAAGCGCATCGAAATCGGCAAGGAAGACACGACGATCATCGATGGCGCCGGCGCTTCGACCAGCATCGAAGCTCGCGTCAAGCAGATCCGTGCGCAGATCGAGACCGCGACCAGCGACTACGACAAGGAAAAGCTGCAGGAACGTGTCGCCAAGCTCGCTGGCGGTGTTGCCCTGATCAAGGTCGGTGCGGCCACCGAAGTGGAAATGAAAGAGAAGAAGGCGCGCGTCGAAGATGCGCTGCACGCCACTCGCGCGGCCGTTGAAGAAGGCATCGTTCCCGGTGGTGGCGTCGCGCTGTTGCGCGCTCGCAGCGCGCTGGCTTCGGTCAAGAGCGATAACCACGACCAGGAAGCCGGTATCAAGATCGTGCTGCGCGCCCTCGAGCAACCGCTGCGTGAAATCGTCGCCAACGCGGGCGAAGAGCCTTCCGTCGTGGTCAACGCAGTCCTTCAGGGCACCGGCAACTTTGGCTACAACGCTGCCACGGGTGAGTATGGCGACCTGGTTGAAATGGGCGTCCTCGACCCGACCAAGGTAACCCGCACCGCGCTGCAGAACGCCGCTTCGATCGCCGGCCTGATGCTGACCACTGACTGTATGGTCGCCGAACTGGCTGAAGAGAAGCCGGCCATGGGCGGCATGGGTGGCGGCATGGGTGGCATGGGTGGCATGGGTGGCATGGGTGGCATGGACATGTAAGTTCTGGCCGAGCTTGACCGCTCAACAAAAAACCCCGCTTTGGCGGGGTTTTTTTTCTCCGTGCATCCCCTGTTGGGAATTTACCGCGTCGCAATCCCCGTAGAACTCGCGGGCTGAATGACCTACCCGGCTGCAACTCGCCTGCGTGGAGAACACACTACTTGGTACCTGCTATCGACACCGGCAATTGGCTCAGCAAGACAACGCGTCAGCCGACAGCGAGCGCGCTGCCCTCCTCTCCTCTATCGGGACCGACAGCCGAGAAAGGAGCCCTGCCGGCGCACCGCCCTCACCCGAGTCCATGCCTACGACTTAGCGCTCCTTGCTATCCAGCGCTGCCTTGTTGATATCGATCTTGTAGCGCGAGCGCAAACCGGCGAGATAGGCGGCGAAATCCTCCTGGCCAAGAATGGTGCTGTATTCGCGCTGGAGAGCGTCACGGCGCTGTTTATCGACCGTTGCCGGCTGCCCCACCTTGATGATCTTATAGAGCGCGTAGGTCCCGCCAGCGACTTCGGCTCCGACATAGGCTGGCAAGCTGTGAGCGTTCGCCCGGAAGATCGCCTGCAGAGCCGCTGCCGGCAACTGCTGTCCTTCCAGCCGCGAGACGCTCTTGACCGGGCCCCAGTCAGCCTTGCTCTCGGCGCCCGCCTGCAGAGCTCTAAGCCTGTTCTCACCCGCCTGACGGGCGAGCGCTGCCGCTTCTTGCGCCTTCAGAGTGGCTTCGATATCTACCTTCACCTCGGCAAAAGGCCTGCTGCTCGCGGCTTGATAGGCTGCTACGCGGGCCGACAGCAGCACGTTCGGTGCGACTTCGATGGCTTCCGTGTTGCGCTTGTTCTTTAGCGAATCAGCCGAAAACAGGGCCGTCAGAACTTTCTGGTTACCGAGCTGACCCAGAGTGGCCAGCGCTTGCGGATTCGGATCGCGCGGCAACCAGCCGGAATGCTGAATCTGCAGGTCGAATTTCTCGACCACCGGCTGCAAACTGTCAGGCTGCTCATAGACCATGTTACTGAACGCCTCGGCGGCTTCGGCGAACTGCCGAGACGCTGTCTGGCGCTTCAGTTCGTCTTCGAGCTCGGGGCGCACTTCCGTCAGAGGGCGTTGAGCACCCACTTTCGTTGCCGTAAGCTTGATGATGTGAAAGCCGAACTCCGAGCGCACGACACCAGAGATTTCGCCTTCCTGCAGTTTGAAAACCGATTCTTCGAAGGGCTTGACCATCATTCCGCGACCAAAGAAACCGAGATCGCCTCCCTTTTCCGCAGACCCCGGATCCTGCGAATACTGCTTGGCCAGTTCGGCAAACTTGTCCGGCGCCTCCTGAAGTTCCCGGCGAATGCCATCCGCCTTGGCTTTGGCTTTCTCCTCGTCCTGATTTCCATCGACCAGAATCAGAATGTGGCTGGCCCGGCGCTCTTCGGCCCGCTGGTATCTATCCTTGTGGCTTTCGTACCAGGCGCTCACTTCAGCATCGCTGACCGTCAGCTTATCCATCAGTGCTTGCAGAGACAAAACGACGTAATCCGCCTTCGCCTGCTCGGCGATTTCAAAACGTTTCGGATTCTCCTGGTAGTACTTCTCGACCGCCGCAGTATCGATTCTTACCTGGCCAGCGAACTGCTCCGGGGAGAAACGCAGCTCGGTGACCTGGCGCTCCTCGGATTGAATGCGCAGCATCTCGTCGGTCATCGCACTACCAACGATGCCGGTATCGCCAATCGCTGCCACCAACTGCTGCAAGGTGAGGTCCTGACGCAGCTGCGCCTCGAACTGTGGCTGCGACATTCCCTGCGCCGCCAGCGCGGCCTGATAGCGAGCCATCGAGAACTGCCCGTCTTCCTGCAAAGCCGGAATCTTGCTGATCACCTCGCGCAGCGCGTTGTCGCCGGCAACAAGCCGCCCCTTGGCAGCTTCGAGCAGCAAGAGACGTTGGTCCACCAGCGCGTTCAAGACTGACAGACGTGCTTCCGGCGTATTCAGCGCCGCCGCGTCAAACGCTTCGCCCATTGCCTGCCGCAGGCGATCCTGCTGCACGCGCCATGCCTGGTCAAACTGTTGCATGGTGATCTTGGAGTCCCCGACGCTGGCCAGATCCGTGCCTGCGCCGGTATCGCGAACGTACGAGTCGATACCCCAGAAAGCAAATGGCAAGGTGATCAGGGCAAGAAATACCTGGACGACTCTCTTGTTGTTGCGAACGGCATCGAAGATCATGGCTGTGGCCCGCTAACTCATTGAAATATTGTCGAGAAAACAAAAAAGGCGAACTTTCGTTCGCCCTCTTGGCAATGGCGGAGTGGACGGGACTCGAACCCGCGACCCCCGGCGTGACAGGCCGGTATTCTAACCAACTGAACTACCACTCCCAATCGCTGCAGAACCCCCTGCTGGTGGTGGGTGCTGACGGGCTCGAACCGCCGACATCCAGCTTGTAAGGCTAGCGCTCTACCAACTGAGCTAAGCACCCGTCGTATGATCCAAGCAAAGAAGCGCGAGTTTATCGCATCCATCGCCACTTGGCCAGACCACATTGCTGAGGGCGCAGCGCTTGCGCGCCGGGTCAGGAAGGCAGGAGAGGCACAGAAAGAACCGACCTCCAGCTCTCCCGCCCGGCGTCCGCGTCGACTCAGTGCGTGAGCACCGCCTGCACGGACGGAGTCGTGCCTTCGGATGCCGTTCCGGCGACCGCCGGCGTTGGCGTCGGTGCCGCCTCGCCGGACAACGGCTCCGGCTTGCGCTCGAGCGCGTGCGCCAGGACCTGGTCGATCCACCTGACCGGGATGATCTCCAGCTTGTTCTTGATGTTGTCCGGGATCTCGGCCAAGTCCCTGACGTTTTCCTCGGGGATCAGGACCCGCGCCAGGCCGCCGCGGACCGCTGCCAGGAGCTTCTCCTTGAGACCGCCGATCGGCAGGACCTCGCCGCGCAGAGTGATCTCGCCGGTCATCGCCACATCGCAACACACCGGAATACCGGTGAGCACCGAAACCAGCGCCGTACAGATCCCGACGCCGGCCGATGGGCCGTCCTTGGGAATTGCGCCTTCCGGCAGATGAATGTGGATGTCGCTCTTCTGATAGAAGTCGTGATCGATCCCCAGCGATCCGGCGCGCTTCCGCACCACCGATACCGCCGCCTGCACCGACTCCTGCATCACCTCACCAAGCTTGCCGGTGGTCGTCGTCTTGCCCTTGCCGGGCAAAACCACCGACTCGATGGTAAGCAATTCGCCACCAACTTCGGTCCACGCCAATCCAGTCACCTGGCCAACCTGATTCTCACGCTCGGCCACGCCGTAGTTGAAGCGTCGAACGCCGAGGAACTTGTCGAGGTTACGCGCGGTGACGGCAACTTTCTGCTGACTCCTTCTGAGCAGCAGTGTCTTCACCACCTTGCGACAAATCTTCGAAATGTCGCGCTCGAGCGATCGCACCCCCGCTTCACGCGTGTAGTAGCGAACGATGTCACGTAGCGCGCTCTCGGCGACGGTCAACTCGCCGGTGCGCAGCCCATTGTTCTTGATCTGCTTGGGTAGCAGGTAACGCTGCGCAATGTTGACCTTCTCATCCTCGGTGTAACCTGACAGCCGGATCACTTCCATGCGATCCAGCAAGGGCGCCGGAATGTTCAGGGTGTTGGCCGTAGCGACGAACATCACTTCCGACAGGTCGTACTCGACCTCGACATAGTGATCGACGAAAGTCGAATTCTGCTCAGGATCGAGCACCTCGAGCAGCGCCGAACTCGGATCACCGCGGAAATCCTGCCCCATCTTGTCGACTTCGTCGAGCAGGAAAAGCGGGTTCTTGACGCCGATCTTGCTCATGTTCTGCAGGATTTTGCCCGGCATCGAGCCGATATAGGTCCGCCGATGGCCGCGGATTTCAGCCTCGTCGCGAACGCCACCGAGACTCATGCGCACGAATTTACGGCCTGTTGCCCGCGCTATCGACTGCCCGAGCGACGTCTTGCCCACGCCGGGAGGCCCAACCAGGCAGAGAATCGGCGCCTTGAGGCGGTCGACCCGCTGCTGTACGGCGAGATACTCGATGATCCGTTCCTTGACCTTTTCGAGGCCCCAGTGATCGGTGTCGAGTATCTTTCCCGCTGCCGCCAGATCCTTGCTGGTCCGCGTCCGTTTGCGCCACGGCAGCCCGATCAGCGTTTCGATGAAGTTACGTACCACCGTTGCTTCGGCCGACATCGGCGACATCAGCTTGAGCTTCCTGAGCTCGGACTGCGCCTTGGCGAGCCCTTCCTTGCCCATTCCGGCAAGCTTGACCTTCGTCTCAAGGTCCTCCATGTCGGCGCCTTCTTCACCCTCGCCGAGTTCCTTCTGGATCGCCTTGACCTGCTCGTTGAGGTAATACTCGCGCTGACTCTTTTCCATCTGGCGCTTGACGCGCCCGCGGATCCGCTTCTCGACCTGCAGGATATCGATCTCCGCCTCGAGTTGCGTCAGCAGCCGCTCGATGCGCGCGCGGATATCGAACATCTCGAGCACTTCCTGCTTCTGCTCGAGCTTCAGCGGCAGGTGCGCAGCAATGGTGTCGGCCAGGCGACCAGCCTCCTCAATGCCGGCGATGGAGGTCAGAATCTCCGGCGGAATCTTCTTGTTGAGTTTGACGTATTGGTCGAATTGAGCGATCACGGCACGGCGCAGCGCCTCAACCTCATGGTTGACGCCGTCATCGGCGACCACCGAGCGCGAGCTCGCGAAGAACATCTCGTCGCGCGATTCAATGGCCTCCAGGCGCGCGCGCTGGGCGCCTTCGACCAGCACCTTGACGGTCCCGTCGGGAAGTTTCAGCATCTGCAGAATATTGGCCACGCAGCCAATGTCGTACAGGTCGTCGGCTTCCGGTTCGTCCTTGACCGCGGACTTCTGGGCAACCAGCAGGATACTCTTGCCGGCCTCCATCGCCACTTCCAGAGCCTTTATCGACTTCGGCCGCCCGACGAAGAGCGGAATCACCATGTGCGGAAAAACCACCACGTCGCGCAAAGGCAACAGCGGCAGTTCGACTGGCTGGGTAGCCAACTTCGGGGTTGCAGACATCGATTATGCCCTTCAGGTTGAGGTTCGTGCCTTCAGATGGTGGCGCGAACCCGAATTTCAAGCCGCAGGCCGCGGCCAGGACATCAGTTGCCGCCAGAAACCTTGGGTTGACCCGCATAAATGAGGATTGGCTGAGCATCGCCGACGATGGCATTCTCGTCGATAACGACCTCTGAGACATTGTCCATACCGGGAAGTTCGTACATCGTATCGAGCAGAACGGACTCGAGAATCGAGCGCAGACCACGCGCGCCGGTCTTCCTTTGCAGGGCTTTTTTGGCGATCGCCATCATCGCTGCCGGGCGGATTTCGAGCCCTACGCCTTCCATTGCGAAGAGCTTCTGATACTGCTTGACCAGCGCGTTCTTGGGCTCGACGAGAATCTCCACCAGCGCTGCCGCCGACAGCTCCTCGAGCGTGGCAACGACCGGCAGGCGACCAATCAACTCGGGAATCAGACCGAACTTGATCAAGTCCTCCGGCTCGACGCTGCGCAGCACCTCGCCGATTGCCTTCTTGTTGTCCTTGCTCTTCACCTCGGCGCCAAAGCCGATGCCGCCGCGCTCCGAACGGTCACGGATGACCTTTTCGAGCCCGTCGAATGCGCCGCCACAGACAAACAGGATGTTCGTCGTGTCGACCTGCACGAAGTCCTGGTTCGGATGCTTGCGCCCACCCTGTGGCGGCACCGAAGCCACCGTGCCTTCGATCAGCTTGAGCAGCGCCTGCTGCACGCCTTCTCCGGACACGTCGCGGGTAATCGACGGATTGTCCGACTTGCGCGAAATCTTGTCGATTTCGTCGATGTAGACGATGCCACGCTGCGCCTTATCGGTGTCGTAATCGGCCTTTTGCAGTAGCTTCTGAATGATGTTCTCGACGTCCTCACCGACGTAGCCGGCCTCGGTCAGTGTCGTCGCATCAGCCATCACGAACGGCACGTCAAGCATCCGCGCCAGAGTCTGCGCGAGCAAGGTCTTGCCCGACCCGGTTGGACCGATGAGCAGGATGTTGCTCTTGGCAAGCTCGACGTCGTCGTTGTTCTTGCCGTGATGACGCAGGCGTTTATAGTGGTTGTAGACGGCCACCGAGAGTATGCGCTTGGCCTGGTCCTGACCGATCACGTACTGATCAAGGAGAGCCGCGATTTCCTTCGGGGTCGGCAGTTCGCCATCGGTGCCCTTGCCACCTTGCTCACCGGCAATCTCATCGCGGACAATGTCGTTGCAGAGTTCTATACACTCGTCACAGATGAACACTGACGGCCCGGCAATCAGCTTCTTTACTTCATGTTGACTCTTGCCACAGAACGAGCAGTAGAGCAGTTTCTCACTGCCACTTTTCTTTTCTGACATCTCGACCTACCTCACTGTCAATCCATGTGGACACGGTTGGACACGGCCCGGAGCGAGCTCAAGCCCCCTCCCGATTGGCCAGCACCTTGTCGATCAGACCATATTCTGCCGCTTCCTGCGCCGAAAGGAAATTATCACGGTCCGTGTCGCGTTCAATGCGCTCGATGGCCTGGCCGCTGTGGTGTGCCATCAACTCGTTGAGTTTGGCGCGCAGCGCGAGGATTTCCTTGGCGTGAATCGCAATATCCGAAGCCTGCCCCTGGAAACCGCCCATCGGCTGGTGAATCATCACCCGCGAATTCGGCAAGGCGAAGCGTTTGCCGTGCGCGCCAGCGGTCAGCAGAAACGCCCCCATCGAGCACGCCTGTCCCATGCACAGGGTAGACACTTCCGGCTTGATGAACTGCATGGTGTCGTAGATCGACAAGCCAGCGGACACCGAACCACCCGGTGAATTGATGTAGAAATGGATATCCTTGTCGGGATTCTCCGCCTCCAGAAAAAGCAGCTGCGCCACCACCAGATTGGCGGTCACATCATTCACCGGTCCGACCAGGAAGATGACGCGCTCCTTGAGCAAGCGCGAGTAGATGTCGTAAGCGCGCTCGCCACGACCACTCTGCTCGATCACCATCGGGACCAGGCCCAGCGCCTGCGGATCCCAGTTGATGCCGTGGTCAATTCTCATTTCGGCTCCTCCGCTTCGAGAGTTCTGCGTTTTCAGGACGGCTGCCCCATCAATTCGGCGAAGGCGACCGGCTTGTCGACCACTGTCACGGCGGCCATCATCCAGGCCACCACATTGGCTTCGATGGCCGCACTCTCGAAGTCCCCCAGGCGCTCGCGTTGCGCATAGTACCAGCGGACGACTTCCTCCGGATGTTCGTAACTCTGCGCGGCATCCTCGACCAGCGCCCGCACCTGCTCCGGCTTCGCCTGCAGTTCGTTCTGCTTGACGATCTCGGCAAGCAGCAGACCGAGCCGGACCCGGCGCGTCGCCTGATCGACGAACCATTCGCGCTGCATCGGCAGATCCTTGACCTTCATTCCCCGCTGTTCCATGTCCTGGCGGGCCAGTTCCTTCAGACGCTCTATCTCGCGATCGACCAGCGCTCCCGGCACGTCGACCGGATGCGCCTCGAGCAGAGAATCCATCACCTGTCCAGTAATCCTCGCCTGCAGGCGCTTCTTCACCTCGCGCTTGAGATTGGCCTCGATTTCCGCCCGCATCTTGACCAGGTCGCCATCTTCCACGCCGAGCGCCTTGGCGAAGTCAGCATCGACTTCCGGTAGAAGCGGTTCGCCGACTTCCTTGACCGTGACCTCGAAGGTCACCGTCTGACCGGCCAGTTCCGTGGAGAAATACTCGCTCGGAAAAGTCATTTCGAAGGACTTGCTTTCGCCCGGGCTGGTACCGATCACGGCATTCTCGAAGTCAGCCAACATCTTGCCTTCGCCGAGAACAAACTGATAATCCTGGCCTTGCCCGCCCTGAAAAGGCACGCCATCTTTCTTGCCGAGAAAGTCGATGCTCACCCGGTCGCCGCTTGCCGCCGCGCGATCAACGGGCTCAAAGCGTACCCGCTGTTTGCGCAGGATTTCGATCGTGCCGTCGACCTCGGTCGGGCCAACGTCAAGGACCGGACGCTCTACCTCCATATCCGCCAGCTTCTTGACGGTGATCTCCGGAAAGACCTCGAAGACGGCCGAGAACTCCATGTGCGTCGTGCTGTCGCCGTTCCTGCCCTCGATCTTCGGGCTGCCGGCAACACGCAACTGCTGCTTCGTCACCTCCTCGCTGAACAGGCTCCCGAGCGCCTCGCTAAGCGCATCATGGCGCGCCTGGTCGCCGTATTGCTGGCGAATAATACTGGCCGGCACCTTGCCGGGGCGAAAGCCGGGCATCTTCATGTTCTTGCCGAGGCGCTTCAGACGCTGATCGACTTCCTTGTCGAGGTCGGCGAGAGCGATCGACAGGTCAAGACGACGCTCAAGCGGGTTTACGGCTGCTGGTGTGGCGGCGGCGCCGGTATCGGCGACTGCGTCAGTGTCAGTGTTAGCGGCGTTCGTTTCCATTAAGAATCCTTGTGATACGTGCTGAAAGGTGTATGTTTCCTGGCTCGGCCGAAAGAACCCTCGCCTTCGGACAATGCGACTCTGAGCTGCCAGACCGAAGATGCAGAAACCATTCTGCCTTTACGTCAACGCTCAGCAACAGGAGCGTTGACGATGCAAGCGGTCTCGATGAGTGTTCGCCAATCCCCGCAGCGGACGAATACGCCATCGGGAAAGTGCCCTCACTTCGGTTTCGCATTCGCGCCCGCGCTGTCACTCCACCGCGTCGCATACGAAAAGCACAAGATTCTACAGCAATAATTAAAGGGTCGAAACCTGTGGCGTGCTGGCGGGGGCAGTGGAAGAGCTGCGGAGCAGGCGGGGCACCAGGTGGATGATCCCCGGACGGCGACTACCCGAGGCGAGTACACAAGACGGCAAGCGACTCCCCGCCGTCAACGACCCTCGCCACGTCCCGGCTTCTCCCGGAGAGGCTTTTCCTGATTAAGCGGCTCCTGGCGATTGTAGAAACGCAGCCCCTCCTGTTCGAACTTTTTCTCCCATTGGTCAAATGGCTGCGCCGGCGGTGGCTTCGGCTTCTCGATCGGCCGCGACTCGGGCAGCGGCATCGGCCTTGGTCGGTACACGGACCCATAGCCTGGAGCGAAACCTGGCGCGTAGCCAGGCCCTTGCCACGGCCGCTGATAGCCGCCAGAAGCATAGCGCAGGATGAAAGTCACCGGCGCTGCCGTTTCCATCACCGCGCCGTTGCGGTCGACGATCGTCGCATCAAGTTGGTGGCGCTGATTGGCTGGCGGCGGCACATCGCCCCAGAACTCGGGAGGAATAGTGAATTCGCTGGCGGTAAAGCGTTGCCCGACCGGCTGGCCGTTGATGCTGACCATGATCGCGTGCCCGGCGCCAAGTTGCAGCGCCGGCTCGACGGCGACGCGCACGTCGAAGAGCGCGGTATTGGCAAGGACGCTGCCATTGTCCTCTGGCGAGACGATGCGGAAGCTGTGATAAGCGGGTCCTCCGGGCGTCGGCCTGGCGGGCTCGTCCGGTCTCCGCCCGACGCTCGTGTCGCCGATCGGCACCGGCTCAACGACGTTGATCGGCGGCAAGGTCAGCGATTTGCCGCCCGGCTGCGGCTTGTCCGAATACACCGTACTGCCGGCGCCGCGGCTGACGAAGATCTCTTGCTCCCCGGCCAGCGAAGGAAGCGCCGAGAGCAGGCCGAGCGTCACTGCCACGACGAGGACGGCCAGTAAGTGACGAGGCTGCAGGCAAGCGTGGGTCGGCTGGCAAGGGTGCCAGTCGATCACTGCGCCTTGCGTAGCAGTTACCGGGAGCGTGGGCTGTGGCATCGGGAAATCGTCGCGTGGCCGAAAGACGCACTCAGTATCGACCCACCGTGCGGGTCTGGCAAGATTCCCTCGCCTGTTCGAGCCACCACCATCGTCCATCACCTACTTGGCCAACGACCAGCCAACTTTAGGAGCCCGACTCATCGGGCGAAGACGACCTCACACCGCGTCCCCGCAACGTCCCATGCGCCTGCTGGGCAGCAGCAAGGGGAGAAAGAACGCCGCCGAGCAAAGAGCCAGGCCGTAGAGGTTGGTGCCGAGCAGGACGGCGTATTTTCCGTCGCCGATCGCCCAGCTCGCCGGGATCAGCTGCGTGGCCTGCAGGATGCCGAGCAGCATCCCACTCCAGAAAGCGAGATGGAAGGACAGCGGCGAGTAGCCGACCCAGCGCGAGAAGAGGAAGATCGGCGCCAGGCCGATGACCATCGTGCCGCTGATCGTCGTCGCCTTGAGGATGTCCGTGCCGGCGAGCAGTGGCAGGTTGCCGAGCAGCGCAAAGACGACCATCGTCAGCGCGCCGACACGTACCGCGCGCGGCAGTGGCCGGCGTCCGGCGAGCATCGGCAACTCCTGGGCGACCGACTTCGACAGGGACGAGAAGGTCGAGTCGAGGGTCGAAGCGGCGGACGAGATCATCACCGCGATCATCGCGAAGAAGCCGGCGAAACCCAGGCCGCGTGCGACATCGGCGGGGACGTTGCTGCCCGCGGCGAGGCCTTCGAGACGAGCATGCACGCCGACCAGACTGAAGGCGACAATGCACACGAAACCAAGAACGCCGGCGACGATGAAGGCGCGCAACATGCTCTTCTCGTCCGAGATGAAGCCGCGATCGGTGAGCACCGGGTCGTGGAAAGGGTACGAGAAAACCTGCAGCAAGGCGACCAGCAGCAGGTCGACGCCACCGGCGAGCGTGAAGCTGCCTTCGCTCAACAGCTGCGTCGGCGTGTGCGCCGGCAGCACGATGGCCACGACGACACCCAGGAAGAGCAGGAAAACGACGGCCTGGACGACGTCGGTGAAGATCGAACTGCGCAGGCCGCCCTTCAGACTGTAGAAGAGCACCACGGCGGTGAACAGCAGTGCGGCGCCGACGAACGCCGCCGACCCCGACTCGCCGTAGTAGCCGCCGACGACGGCGGTATTGCTCCACACCTCGTTGAACAGGCGAACGAGAATTGCCACCGAAAACGCCAGCGCAGCGCCGCGGCCATATTTTCCGACCAGAAACGAGACCAGACCAGTCGCGCCTTCGCGGGTACGCAGGCGGTAGATGACCACCCCGGCGACCGGAATCGACAGCCAGTAGGCCGCGTAGGCCAGGCCACCGACGATTCCGTAGGTGGCGCCTAGGTTGGCCGCGTTGGTCACCGACTTGGCGAAGATCCAGCTGATGAAAACGCTCATCATCAAGGCCCACTCCGAAGGCGCGCGCCCCTGCGCGTCGTGTCCACGGAAAAAGCCGGCGGCGTCGCTGCTCCGCGGCGAGATCAGGTACATCACTGCACCGAACAGAAGCAGGAAACCCCAGAAGAATAGTCCGTGCAGCTCGTTCATCTTGTTGTTCTCGCGTTGAAGGGAGTAGAAGGGTGGTTTTCGCCGATGGCAATGCTACTGTCGTCCCTTGCCGGCGATGGCTTACAGTCGAGCCAAGGTATTTTCTTGCGACAACCAGAGTGATGAGTTCATCCACCCGATGCTGAAGCGGCGCACAATCCCCTGGCCGCGCCTGTTGGCCGTGGCCCTGTTTCTCGCCGTGCTCTTCGCCGGCTTCGAGCTATCCGGGCTGCGCGACCACTTCAGCCTGCAATTCCTGCGCGACCAATTCCTCCACAACAAGCTCAGCGGACTGCTGATCTTTGTCGCCCTGTTTGCGCTCGGCAATCTGATTCAGATTCCGGGGTGGATTTTCCTCGCCGCCGCGGTGCTTGCACTCGGCCGCGTCTGGGGCGGCGCGCTCACTTACCTTGCCGCGTGCCTGTCGTGTGCGCTCACCTTCCTCAGTATCCGCCTGCTCGGCGGCGATGCCTTGCGGCAATTGAACAGCCGCATCGCGAACCGTTTGCTGGCGCAGCTCGATGCCCGCCCGATCCGCAGCATGGTCTTCCTGCGAGTGCTGTTCCAGACCGTGCCGGCGCTCAACTACGCGCTGGCCCTGTCGGGAGTGCGCTTTCATGAGTACATGATCGCCACACTTCTCGGCCTGCCCTTGCCGATTGCCCTCTACTGCCTGTTCTTCGACTTCCTGGCCCACCTGTTGCGGCTGAGCTAAGCGTCCCGGCCTTCGCCTTCACTCGCCGCCCTGGCCGCCCTCATCGCCCTGATCGCACGCGCTGGCGTCTGCTCGAGCACCGCCAGCAGGGCCTGGATCACGCGTGGCGAAAAGAGCATCGCCAGGTGGCCTACGCCGTTGATCGTCTGGCTCTGCGCGCCCGGCAGTTCCAGCCTTTCCGCCGGCAGGACGAAGTTATCGTGCGGACTGTAGATGGCCACCGTGACGACCGCCGCCGGCGGACTGGCCAGCGCCTGCAGCCAGGTGCTGTTCGGCCTCATCTGGCGGCCGTTGGCGCCGAAGCCGAGGCGCGCCAGCTCGCTGCCCTGATGCGGCGTACCGAGGGTCACCAGGCGGGCGACGCGCGCCTCACCGTAGCGCTGCAGGTAGGCACGTGAAACCAGCCCGCCCATGCTGTGGCCGACCAGGATCAGGCGTTCGGCACCCGTCGCAGCGAGAACGGCGTCGACACGGCGAGCGACCGGATCGACGTAGTTGTCGATGCTCGTGTAGATCGGTTCGAGACTGATCGTCGCCACCGTCCAGCCGGCGGCCTCGAGGTGCGCACGCAGCCACCACCAAGCACCGCGCGAACAACCATAACCGTGAATCAGCAACACCGGTAGCTGACGGTCATCGCCTTCACCCACTGGCGCGGGCAGCGGCCGCAGGCGATCGTCGCCCATCCACCAGCGCTCGAAGGGAAACAGGATCAGGAAGCTGAAGACGAAGCTGAGATACTCGCCAAGCACCATCCGTATCACCTCGGCGATCGTCAGCCGCGGTGGCGGTGGTGAATGCGGGGAGGCTGAAAAATGCGGCGGACACTCCGCCTGCTCCCCCTGTACGGTCTGCGCCGGCGGCGAACGATGGACCCAGGCATAGCCGTAGGTCGCCGCGATGATCAGCGCGCGCAACGCAAGCATGGAGAGCAGCGCGAGCGGGACGGCGGCGGCCAACGAGGCGTCGCACACGCTCATCGCCAGGATGACGTAGAGCGTTATTTCCAGCGCATGCGAGAGGCGAAGGGCGCGTGCGAGCATGGCAGTATGGACTCCTTCAGGGGATGGCGGGAAGCGGCTGGCCCGACAGCTCGGCGGCCAGCAAGCTGGCATTGCGTGCGACCAGGCCGTAGATCGAAAGCTGCGGATTGACGCCCAGGCTGGTCGGAAAAACCGAACCGTCGAGCACCGACAGATTATCGAGCCAAAAGTGTCGCCCGCGGTGGTCGACGACGCCGCGATGCGGTGCATCGGCCATTCCACACCCACCCATCACGTGCGCGCTGACCACCCGGCAAAGGAAAGGCCTCAGCGGCAGCTCGGCGATCCCTTTCCGCGCCGCGGCCCAGCTCGTATAACCCGGCGCCGTCTCGTGCACCGGCGTCACCCAGCGCGCGCCGGCGGCAAACTGAATCTCGGCCATGGCCAGCAAGGCCCGACGTGCCGCCTCCCAGATCACCTCGCCGAGCGGGTAGTCGAGCACCGGCAGGCGGCCAGCGCCGAGGCGGACGCGGCCGCCGCGGCTTGCGGGGTTGAAGCCGTCGCGCAACAGCGCCAGGACGACGTTAACCTTGGTGAAATCGCCCATCAGACGGGCGTGCGCCTCGCCGTAGCCCTGCAGCGTCGTCGCATAAAGGACCGGATGCAGCGGTGGCGTTTCGAGCTTGAAACCCAGCGCGCCGTCGATCGGCGCCTGGTGCAGAAAGTGATCGCTGTAGATCGACTGTGGTGCGCCGGCGTAGGCGTCGACGCGATCGTCCATCAGTGCCGAGGAAATCACCACCGGGTGCAGGAAAGTACGCTTGCCGAGCAGGCGGTAGGGATCGGGAACGCTGCTGCGCATGAGCAGCGCCGGGCTGCCGATGGCGCCGCCGGCAACGACGAAGTGGCGGGCACGAAAACGCACCTGCCGGCCGGAAAGGTGGATGCCGTCAGGCTGCAGCGCGCTGCAGTCGAGCGCCGAAACCTGGCTGCCGGCGAAGCGCAGACGCTCGGCGCGCAGCCGGGTATAAAGCGTCGCGCCACGGTTCAACGCTGCAGGAATGGTGGTCAGCAACATCGACTGCTTGGCGTTGGTCGGGCAACCCATACCGCAATAACCAAGGTTCCAGCAGCCCTTGACGTTGCGCTTGATGCTGCCGACGGCAATACCGAGCTTCTCGGCACCGGCAGCGAGAACCTTGTTGTTCGCGTTCGGCGGCGTATCCCAGGGACGCACCCACAACTTGTGCTCCATGACCGCGAACCACGAGCTCATCGACTCGGCGCTCAGCTCTTGCAGCCCGAAGTGGCGCTGCCAGAAGGCGAAGACTTCGGGCGGGGTGCGGAAACTGCTGGTCCAATTGACCGTTGTCGAACCGCCGACGCAGCGCCCCTGCAGGATGTTGATGGCCTTGTCGGCGGTCTTGCGCGCTGCTGATTCCTGGTACAACTCGGGGTAGGCGTCGCTTTCGAGCATCTTGAAATCGCTCGACGAGCGTAGCGGCCCCTCTTCGACGAGGACGACGCGCAGGCCGGTGGCGCTGAGCAGGTCGGCGGTGACCCCGCCGCCGGCACCGGTGCCGACGATCACCACATCGACATCGATCGTCTGGCTGTGCGCCAGAGCCGACGCGTCGACGTGTTTCCAGCCGGCGGCAAGCCCGACCCTGATCGGATCTTCCATCAGAAATACCCTTGCGGGGGGCCCGGATAACCGATTGCCTCCCAGGTGTCTGGACGGCCGTACCAGGCGCCGTAGGTGAGATCGTGCAATGCGCCGTAGGCGCCCTGCAGCAGGTCAAGACGGCTGTCCCGCCAGGACTGCAGGAATTCGCCGACGTCGCTGACGCTCGCTTCGCGCCACGGCTTGCCGACGCCGGCAAGCACCATGCGGGCCGGCGCAATTGCCAGCAGCCCGAAAAGCTCGCCGATCTCGGTCTGGCTGGCGGCGGAAAGACCGGCCACTGCCGTCGCGATGCCATCGACCGTCTGCGCCACCAGTGGCCGCCGCTGCGTGCTCTGCGCTGGCAGGACGCCGTCGAGCATGGCGTCGACCACCGCGCCGAGCATCTCGCGCTCGGCTGCGCTGAAACGCCGCGCCCCGGCGGCGTTGAGCCAACCCGAGAAAGACAGCAGCAGGCTGCCCGCCAGGCCGGTGTGGATGAACTGCCGACGCCCGAAGTTCATCGCATGATGATCCGCGTCAGGAGCTTGAACACCCTGCCGTATGGCGGATTGAAAAGACCGATGCCGGACAGCCGCGACTGCCGGAAGACGCCCTTCTTGGCCGAGAAGGTCTCGAACCCCTCGAAGCCGTGATAGCGGCCCATGCCGCTGGCGCCGACGCCGCCGAACGGCAGGTCGTCCTGAGCAATGTGCAGAATCGTATCGTTGATCGTCACGCCACCCGAAACCGTTTCATTGAGCACCCGGTCGATGCGCTCGGCGTTGCTGTCGAAGTAGTACAGGGCCAGCGGTCGCGGCCGCTGGTTCACGAAAGCGATCGCCTCGTCGAGATGCCGGTACGACCGAATCGGCAGCAGCGGCCCGAAGATCTCCTCCTGCATGACCGCCTGTGTGTCGCCGACGCCGAGCAGCGCCAGCGGCGGCAAGCGGCGCGTCGCCGGGTCGGCGGCAGCGCCCGGCGCCAGCTCGACGACTCTTGCGCCGCTCGCCCTGGCTTCGTCGACGTAGGCGCAGAGGCGAGCGTAGTGACGCTGGTCGATGATCGTCGAGTAATCGCTGTTGGTCGCCAGCTGCGGATAGGCGCGGGCCACGAAAGCGCGGGCGCAGTCGATGAACGCCTGCTCGTCGCCGGCAGGCAGCAGCAGGTAGTCGGGCGCGATACACGTCTGGCCGGCGTTCATGCACTTGCCGATCAGGATGCGCTCGACGGCGCGCGCGAAGTCCTTGCCCGCCGCCAGCCCTGGACCGATGATCGCCGGCGACTTGCCGCCGAGTTCGAGCGTCACCGGCGTCAGCGTGTCGGCCGCAGCGCGCATGACGTGGTGACCGACTGCCGTCGACCCGGTGAACAGGAGGTGATCGAAAGGCAGCTGCGAAAACGCCTGCGCGACGCTGGCGTCACCTTCGACCACCGACAGCTCGTCGCTGGCGAAGGTCCTGGCGACCAGCGTGGCGAACAGGGCAGCGGTGTTCGGCGACATCTCGGACATCTTGACCAGAGCCCGGTTGCCGGCAGCCAGCGCTGCGGCGAGCGGCGCGACGGCCAGGAAAATGGGGTAATTCCACGGCACCATGATACCCACGACGCCAAGCGGCTGATAGCGGACTTCGGCCCGCCCCGGCTGGAACCACAGCGACACCGCGCGCCGCTGCGGGCGCATCCAGCGCTGCAGATGGCGACGCGCGTGACGAATCGCTTCGTAACTCGGAAACAGCTCAAGGAGGCGCGTTTCGGCCGGCGAGCGGTAACCAAAGTCGCGACTGACGGCTTCGGCAATCGCTCCCGCGTTGTCGCGCAGCAGCCGATCGAGAGCGACGAGACGGCGTTCGCGCAGCGCGCGATCCGGATTCGGGTCGCTGCGTGCCGCGCGCTGCTGCATGGCAAAGCGCTCGGCCAACCCATCGGACAACAACTCGGAATGAGACATCAGGAACTCCTTGCTGAACTTGCTTCCAAGACAAAGTGTATGTTGCGCCTGTGCTTCCCGTTAGGCGAAGCCCTCTAAACAACCTGCGTGCGGCCGGGCATAATTCCCGCCATGGACGATTCGACCGCCGCCATCGAGAAACGGCAATGCGCCGAAGCGCTGCGCCGACACCTGAAAGCGGCGAAACACCTGCGCCAGCAGGCCAACTTCGACCCGGCGGCGGCGCGCGCGCGCCTGTACCTGCGCGAATGGCAAGCCGGTCGCCTGGCACGCACCCATGCCGAGCTGCTCGCCAGCGCACGCTTCGGCCCCGCCGCCCAGTTTTTCATCTCCGATCTCTACGGGCCAAAGGATTTCAGCAGCCGCGACGAGGAAGTCGAGCGCATTCTGCCCTTGCTGATCAAGATGCTGCCAGCGTCGGCGTTGCGCACCGTCGCGCTGGCTGTCGAACTCGACGCCCTGACCGAAGAACTCGACTCGGCAATGGTCGCCGAACTGTGCCGCGCCGGGCGGATCGAGCAGATCAACGAAGTCGGCTACGCCATGGCCTACCGCGGCGTAGCCTGCCGGGCCGAGCGCCAGCGCCAGATTGTGCTGATTCGCGAAACCGGCGAGGCGCTCGACAGACTGGCCGCTAAACCACTGCTGAGCAGTCTCCTCAAGATGATGCGGCGCCCCGCACAACTCGCCGGACTAGGCGACCTGCACCAGTTCCTTGAACGTGGCTTCAATGCCTTCCGTGGCATGGGCTCGGCAAGCGACTTCCTGGCGTCGATCGAGACCAAGGAGCAGAAACTCCTGAGGCGCCTTTTTGACGGAGTAGCCGATCCCTTTCTCACCTAGGCGCGCGCCGGAAGCCACCTCTGGCCGCAAGATAAACAGCGCTGTTTATCTTTTTATCAAAAGGTTAAACGCTTTCCTTCGTTCCTTACTTTAATTTATCGGCCGATTTCTTACACGCCGTCACACAGTGAAACAGAGAGCACACAGACCCTGAGCAGTGCTGCCGATAGTATTCGTCCGTCGCCGTGGTGTTCCTCCTCCCCCTCCCCTCGTTGGGAATGCCGCGGCGGCAGCAGCACAGGCCCGCCCACCCCCCTTGGCGGGCCTTTTTTTGCCCGTCGTCAACATCCGGCGTAACTGCCCCCACCGCGCCGGCGTAGCATGTACCGGAACGTGCCAGGACTGGCCGGCTCGCCGCCAACACCTTACAATGCCTGGGCTGCCTGGCTGGGTCGGCTGGGTACAATGCACAGGCTGCGCAGAGAACGCACAGATCGCTGACCGAAGGCATCCACAAGGATTTCGATGAAAATCAACGAACAACAATCCGCGTACCGAGCGCCTCTGGCAGGTCCCCCGACGAGCGTCTTCGGCAGACTGATGACGATTGCTGCCGGCGTCCTGGTGCTGGTTGTCGCTTTCATGTTCTCGATCCTCGCTCTCGGCGTCGTGCTGGTGGTCGGCGTGCTCGTCTTCGCCTACCTCAAGTGGAAGACACGCCACCTGCCCCAGGACTTGCGCGACCTGCACCAGCGCATGCAGGAGGAGGCCAGTCGGCAGGGCGGCTATCAGACGCCGCAGGCCGGTGGACGGGTGATCGAGGGCGAAGTCATCAGCGATGCCGAGTACCAGGCCAGCACAACGCCCGACCAGCAGTCCGGCAGCGAACAGGGCCGCGCCACGGGGCGCCCGCCCCCCGCCGGCGAGCGCTGAGCTTCCCCCCGTATCTGCCAGACTCGCAGCCTGCAGTGGCGCTGCCGCGTGCCGCGGGCGGTGTCCGTCGGCCCGCCGCGCTTCGCGGCCGCAGGCTTCCTTTCCAGCCCTCAAAGATCACACACCAGCCATGAAAATCACCTGCCTCGCCTTTTCCATGGCGCTGATGACCAGCGCCGTCGCCGCCCAGGAAAGCGATCCAAGCGACCGCTTCAGCGCGTGCATGAAAACCTTGCGCGCCGTCGCCTCGTCGAAAAGGGGCATCTCGACGGTCTCCTTCGAGCGCCTGACGAGCCGCCTGTCGCCCGACCTCAGCGTGCTCGAATTTCTCGACTATCAACCCGAGTTCCGCTCGCCGATCTGGGACTACCTCTCCGGCCTGGTCGACGACGAGCGCGTCGCCGACGGACTCGAAATGCGCAGCAAATGGGCTGACACGCTGGCCATGGCCAGCGAGCGCTACCAGGTCGATCCGGCGACGATCGTCGCCGTATGGGGCGTCGAGAGCAACTATGGACGCAACTTCGGTAGCCGCCCGCTGCTCACTTCGCTGGGCACGCTGTCCTGCTTCGGACGGCGCCAGGCGTACTTCAGCGGCGAGTTCCTGAGTGCGCTGAAGATCCTCGACTCCGGCGACATCGAGCCGGAGCAGCTGGTCGGCTCGTGGGCAGGCGCCTTTGGCCATACCCAGTTCATGCCGTCGACCTTCCTGCGCCTGGCGGTCGATGGCGACGGCGACGGCAAGCGCGACCTGATGGGCAATGTCCCCGACGCGCTCGCCTCGACGGCCAACTTCCTGCACAAGGGCGGTTGGCGCGAGGGCCAGCCCTGGGGCTACGAGGTCCTGCTGCCGACCGGCTTCGACAGCAGCGTTTCCGGTCGCCGCGAAAAGCGTCCGCTCAGCTACTGGACGACGCGCGGCGTCCGCCGTGCCGACGGACAGCCGCTCGCCGCTGCCGATACCGCCGCCGGACTGCTCCTGCCAGCCGGCCCGGAGGGCCCGGCCTTCCTGGTGTTCCGCAACTTCGACGTGATCTACGGCTACAACGCGGCCGAAAGCTACGCGCTGGCCATCGCCCACCTCGCCGATCGGATCAGGGGTGGCAAGGGCTTCGTCACCGCCTGGCCGACCGATGACCTCGGCCTTTCGCGCCTCGAACGTCGCGAGTTGCAGACCCTGCTGCTTGGCCGCGGACACGCGATCGGCGAGGTCGACGGGATGATCGGCGCCAAGTCGCGCGACGCGATCAAGATCGAGCAGCAACGCCTGGGCATGACTGCCGATGGTCGCGCCGGACAGAAGCTGCTGACCAGCTTGCGGGCCAGCGCGGCGGGCAGGTAGCCGCCGGACGCCGAGGCTGATCGATGCTGCGCGTTGCCGACCTCGCCAAGCAGCACAGCCGGGCCAGCCGGCCGCTGTTCAGCGCTCTCGGCTTCACCATCGCCGCCGGCGAAATCGTGGCGCTGGTCGGCGAGTCCGGCGTCGGCAAGAGCACCCTGCTCAACTGCATCGCCGGACTCGAAACGGCCGACCGCGGTTCGATCGCCATCGGCCCCCACGCGCTCGACATCGTCGCCCTCGACGAGACGGCGCGCGCGGCCTTGCGCGCACGCAGCATCGGCTTCGTTTTCCAGGCCTTTCACATCCTGCCGACGCTGACCGTGGCGCAGAACATTGCCGTGCCGCTGCTGCTCTGCGGATTGCCTGCCGGCGAGCATGCAGCGCGCACGCGCGCGCTGCTCGAGCGCGTCGGCCTGGCGAGCTTCGGTCCGCGCTGGCCAGCGTCACTGTCGGGCGGCGAATTGCAGCGGGTGGCCATCGCCCGCGCGCTCGTCCACCATCCGGCGCTGGTCCTGGCCGACGAGCCGACCGGCAACCTCGACCCGCGCACCGCAGGCGAGGTCCTTGCCCTGCTCCTCGAACGCGTCCGCGAGCAGCACACCAGCGCGCTGGTCGTCACCCACTCGCAGCACGTCGCGCAATGCTGCGACCGCATCCTGACACTGACCCCCGACGGGCTCCTGGAATGAGTGCAGCGAGGACACGATGCAGGCGCTGAGCAGGCTCTCGTGGTGGCTGATCCGCGCCCAGTTCACGACACGGCGCGCGGCGACGCTGCTCTCGATGCTCGCCGTCGCGCTCGGCGTCGCGCTCGGCTACGCAATTCATCTGATCAACGACGCCGCGCTCGCCGACTTCGCCAGGGCGATGAAGAGCGTCCAGGGCGACCCCGATGCGGTGATCGCCGCGCGCGACAGCGCCGGCAGCGTGCCTCTCGCGACGCTCAACGCGATCGCGCGCGACCCGGCGGTACTGGTCATCGCTGCGGTCATCGAAACGCGCGTACGCATCGACAACGCGCGCACCCCGGTCACCTTGATCGGCATCGACGTCTTCAGCGCCGCAGCGGTCATGCCCGACCTGCTGCCACGACACAACGAGCAGGCGGCGGCGCCGAACCTCTTCAACGGCGGCGTCTATGCCTCGCCGGCGCTGCTCGCCAAACTTGCCCAACGCGCGCCAGACAGCGACTCGGGCGCGCGCCCGGGCCGCACGCTGACCCTGGTGCGCGGCGAGCAGCAGTGGCCGGCGACGCTTGCCGGCGACCTGCCGGCGGCGCGTCCGGATGACCTGCTGCTGGTCGCCGACATTGCCTGGGTGCAGGAGCGCTTCGGCCCGGTCGACGCGGTCAGCGAAGGCCGCGTTCGCCTGGCGCCGGATAGCGACCTGGCGACCTGGCGCAAGAAGTGGGCGCAGCAACTCCCGGCGGGTCTTTTGATCCGCGTTGCCGACGACGACAGCGCACGCGTCTCCAACCTCTCGCGCGCCTATCGCGTCAACCTCAACGTCCTGGCGCTCGTCGCCCTGCTCACCGGCGCCTTCCTGGTCTTTGCCACGCAGCTGACCTCCGTCGCGCAACGCTCGACCCAGTTCGCCCTGCTCGGCGTCCTCGGCCTGTCACCGCGCATGCGCCTGCTGCAGGTCCTGCTCGAAGGATTGGCGATCGGCGTACCGGGGGCGCTGCTCGGACTCGGCCTCGGCTACGCGCTGGCCGTCGCCTTCACGCGCTTGCTCGGCGGCGATCTCGGCGGCGGCTACTTCGCCGGCAGCGCACCACTGATCATTCCCCTGCCGGCACCGGCCCTCGTCTTCCTGGCGCTGGGCTGCCTCGCCAGCCTGGCCGGCGCGAGCTACCCGGCGTACCTGAACCGCATGCAGCCGCTCGCCCAGGCGCTGAAAACCGGCTTTGCGCAGCAGTCGCACGCCGACACGGCGCGCGCCAGACTGCCGCGGCTGCGCCTGCCCCTGTCCCTGGCGCTGGCCGCGTTGGCGCTGGCGCAATTGCCGCCGCTCTTCGCACTGCCGCTCGCCGGCTATGCGGCGATCGCGCTGGTTCTGGTCGCGGGCATCGCCAGCGCACCGCTGCTGACGCAACTTCTTTTCGGCTGGCTCAGCGCGCAAGCGCTGCCCGCACCGCAACGCATCGCCCTGCAGAACGTCGCGCAGGCGCCGCTGATGGCCCAGGTCGCCGCCAGCGGGCTGATCGTCAGCTTCGCGCTGACTGCCAGCATGGTGATCATGGTCTCCAGCTTCCGCGTCGCCGTCGACCAATGGCTCGATCACGTCCTGCCGGCGCCGCTCTACCTGCGCAGCAAGGCGACACCGCTGCCGCAGGACCTGCTCGCTGCCCTGGCACAGCCCGATGCGCCGTTCACCAGGGTCGAGCGCATGGCCAACGCTTCGCTGATCATCGACCCGCAGCGACCCCAGGTCGCGCTGCTGGTCCGCGAAATCGATCGCCGCGACCCGGCCGCACGACTGCCGGTCACCGGGCCGCTGCTCGCGCCGCCGGCCACCATTCCCGCCGTCTGGATCAGCGAACCGATGGCCGAAATCTATCGCCTGGCACCCGGCCAAACGCTGCGCCTGCCACTGCTGGGACGCGAGATCGAAGTTTTCATCGGCGGCGTCTGGCGCGACTACGGCCGGCAATTCGGCGCAGTGGTCATCAGCCGCCACGATTATCAGCAACTCGGCGGCGACTTCCAGCCGACCGACCTGGCGTTGTGGCCGCGGCCCGGAGAAGAAGCGCATGCCAGCGCCTGGCTGGCGCCGTGGGCTGACCAGTACGGATTGGAAGTCGCCGACAGCGCCGAGATTCGCCGCTTGAGCCTGTCGATCTTCGACAAGAGCTTCGCCGTGACCTACGCGCTCGAAGCGGCGGCGATGCTGATCGGGCTGTTCGGACTGGCGGTGACGCTGGCCGCCAGTGTCTGGCTGCGCGCGCGCGAGCTGGCGACGCTCGGCGCGCTGGGGTTCGACCGCCGCATGCTGAGCCGCGCGGTCATGCTCGAAGGCGCGCTGATCGCCACCGTCGGCGTGCTGATCGGCCTCGCCTGCGGCGTCGGTATCGGCGCCATCCTGACCCACGTCGTCAATCCGCAAGCCTTTCACTGGCGAATGGCGCTGGCCATTCCCTGGGCAGCGCTCGTTACCGGCGCGGCGATTACCCTGGCGGCGGCGGTACTCGCCAGTCGCCACGCGGCGCGTCAGGCGACGCGCCTGCCGGTCGCGCAGGTCCTGGCCAGCGCGCAGTAGGCGAAAGGAGAGCGAACAGTGCGCCGCCGCAGCTTCCTGTGCACTCCCCTGCTGCTGCCGACGCTGACGCTCGCGGCGCCCGCGCGAGCGCCAGTCACCTACGCGCCGGTCACCCCCGGCATCAAACTCGCTTTCCCGCGTGACCACGGCGCACATCCCGATTTCCGCACCGAATGGTGGTACGTCACCGGCGCACTCGACGTACCGCAGGCCGACATTGGTTTTCAGCTGACCTTCTTTCGCAGCCGTCCGGGCAACGCCGAAGACCTGCAATCGCCGCTCGCTGCGCGCCAGATCCTGTTCGCCCACGCCGCTCTGACGCTCCCCGGCGAGGGTCTGCTGCACAGCGAGCGCGCCGCGCGCGCCAATCTCGGTGCCGCGTTCTCGAGCAGCGACTGCGACATCCACATCGGCGCCTGGCGGATGAACCGCGAACAGCGCAGCACCGGCGAAGTCCTGCGCCTGCAAATGAACAGCCCGCAATTCTCGTACGACTTCACACTGACCCCATCGCAGCCGCTACTGCTGCAAGGCGATGGCGGCTATTCACGCAAGGGCCAGGCGGCGGCCCTGGCCAGCTACTACGTCAGCTGGCCGCAGCTGCAGGTCGCCGGCTCACTGCTCTTCGACGGCCAGCGCCGGGCGGCCAGCGGCCGCGCCTGGTTCGATCACGAGTGGTCGACAGCCATCCTCGGCGGCGACGCCGTCGGCTGGGACTGGGTGGGAATCAACCTCGACGACGGTGGCGCGCTGATGGCTTTCCGCATGCGCGATTCACAGGGCGCAACGCTTTTTGCGCACGCCGCCTGGCGCGATGCCGGTGGCCAGGTACGCCGGTTCGCTGCCAGCGAGGTCGCCTTCCACCCGCTGCGCCACTGGGCGTCGCCGCGCAGCGGCGCAAGCTACCCGGTGCAGATCGAAATACGACTCGGCGAGCTGACGCTGCGTACGCGACCGGTACTCGACGACCAGGAACTCTCGACCAGCCGGCCGGCGCCGGTGGTCTATTGGGAAGGCCTGGTCCGTCTCGAAGGCAGCCTCAGCGGCCGCGGCTACCTGGAAATGACCGGCTACGCCGGCCGCCTGCAACTGTAGGGGCTTGATCCTGCTCCAGCGCAGGTCCGCCATGTGGCCGCCGCCAGCCTCCCTCGGGCCCAAGGACGCACGCGGCGCCGCCGGATGCCGCCCACCGCGAGCAGGCCGCCGGCCCTCAGCGCCCAGCTGGCCGCTCGCGTCGAGCGCGGATCGACTGCTGAACGAAGGTTGAGCCGCCGAGACCGGTGTCGCCGAAGGCGAAAACGAACCAGTGGTTCGCCTTGGCCAGACCGCCAGGCCTGGTGGCCAGGAAATCGTTGTCGTTGCCGATCAACAGCGCAGGCATGGTCTACCCACTGATGGGCGCGTCATCACCACAGACCAGACCTTCGAGTTTTGCCGGAATCTGATCATTGCCGAAGCCCCTGGCGTTCAGCACCGCCTCCAGATCGAGGAACAGCGTGGGCGTGACCCGGGGATGTCGACTTACAGCACCTGTTTGACGCTGATGCTGGAATCATCACCCAGGCCCTTGCCGTTGCGCTCGAGCACCGGGAATTCATGGTTTTTCAGCGCGATGATCTCGCGGTTGCGGTTCTTGCCGTTGATCCGGTTATTCAAGGCGTACTCGTGAGTCATGCCGATAGCCTTGGCGTTGGTTCGCCCAGCGCGGATAAGGCCTACGCCACCGACGCCATCCTCGAACATCTCGACGCCAACGACAATGAAGCCGTGATTCCGCCCCGCAGCTGCCGCCTTGTCCAACGCCATTTGGACAACCATCTCTACAAGAACCGCAATATCGTCGAACGTTCCTCCCGCGCGATCAAGCAATTTCGCCGTGTCACTACTCGCTACGATAAGCACGCCGAACCCTTCTCAGCTTCGTCGCCCTCGCCGCTCCCATAATATGGCTGGCTTGAATGACAACACACTCTAGCAGCCTTACATGGTCGCCCCTTGGTTTGCCAAGCATTCAATTGGTGACGGTTTGAAGGGTAAAGATTGCAGCCATACATTCGGACTTTGATCGAGGCGATGCCTCTGTCCCTGATGGAATTCGCTGGTCGATGCCTCATCAGTCGGACGCGCTCGAAGCGCGAGGCTGCTATCAGGTTGAATCGACCACGGTCTTACCTGTCTTGCCATCACGTCATGATCGCCTGAGCAATCGGTGGGGGTTACTCCTCTACAAAAAGCGCTGGTGCTGCGATATCGCAGGGTTGTCCACAGGCGCTCGCGAGCGCGCCTCATACGCTGGCGAGCGAGCGCCTGTGGACAACCCGTGTTCATGCCGCCGACGGTTCATAGGCGGGCTGATAGTCCCGCTCGTGAGCCAGTAGCGCCCAGACGATGCGGGCATTCTTGTTTGCCAGGGCCACTGCTGCCACGTTCTTGTTGCGCCGCCCGATCAGCAGCGCCAGCCAGCTCTGCGCGTAACTCGCCTTGCGCTCGGCCACACGGATCACTGCCCGAGCACCGTGGATCAGCAGAGTGCGCAGATAGGTGTCGCCATGCTTGCTGATGCCCAGAAGCAACTGTTTGCCACCACTGGAGTGCTGCTTGGGGACCAATCCCAGCCAGGCTGCCAGTTGCCGTCCATTCTCGAAACTCTTCGCATCCCCGATTGATGCCACCAGCGCGCTCGCCGTGATCGGACCGATACCCGGGATTTGTGCGAGCTTCTTACTCCCCTCGCTTTCCCGGTGCCAGCTCTGGATCTGGACCTCCAGTTCGCCCACTTGGCGGTCGAGCTCCTTCAGGTGGTCCCCGAGTCGATGCAGCAACTGACGAAAAGCGCCCGGCAGTCCGTTCTCACCGTCCTCCAGAATATCCGGTAGACGCTTGGCGATGTAGCCGATCCCCTGCGGGACGATGATCCCGTATTCGCCCAACAGACCGCGGATCTGATTGGCCTGCGCCGTGCGCGCCTTGACGAAGCCCTGGCGGGCACGATGCATCGCCAATACTGCCTGTTGCTCACTGTTCTTGATGGGAACGAAGCGCATATTGGGCCGGCCCACGGCTTCGCAGATTGCTTCGGCATCTGCGGCGTCATTCTTGTTCGTCTTGACGTAAGGCTTCACGAACTGCGGGGCCATCAGCTTTACCGTGTGCCCGAACGTTTCCAGCTTCCTCGCCCAGTGATGCGCGCTGCCGCACGCTTCCATGCCGATCAGGCATGGTGGCAGGTTGGCAAAAAACGGCGCCACCTGCTCACGCTTGAACTGTTTCTTGAGCACGGGCTTTCCTCGTTCGTCCACACCATGCACCTGGATCACGTTCTTTGCCAGATCGATGCCAACTATCGTAATCTTCATCTCGGTCGCCTCTCCTGGTGGGTGGAAATATCGCATCTCCACTTTGGCACTCAGATGCCGTTTCGGGAAGGGGCGACCATCCCATTAGTCGGACTTTCCCGGCGCCAGAACCGAACATGCTATAATCATACTTTTTCGAGCAACCGAGTCATCGCATGTCCAACTTTATCGTCGCTGACCGCCAGACCGACTATCTGCTGCCGCCGTCGGTGGACGATTGGCTGAACCAGGACCATCTGGCGCGCTTCATTGTTGAGGTGATCGACCAGCTGGATCTGTCGAAGCTGACGCGTCAGTACGCGGGGCGCGGATCGAAGGCCTACCACCCGGCGACGCTGCTGGCGATTCTGGTCTATGGCTACGCCACCGGTGTCTTCTCGAGCCGCAGGCTGGAGCAGGCCACCTACGATTCGGTCGCCTTCCGCTTTCTTGCCGCCAACCGGCATCCCGATCACGACAGCCTGGCGGCCTTCCGCCGACGTTTCCTTGACGAACTGAGCGACCTGTTTCTGCAGGTCCTGGAAATGGCCAAGGAAATGAAGGTGCTCAAGGTGGGGAACATCTGCCTTGACGGCACGAAGATCGAAGCCAACGCCTCGCGGCACAGTGCGTTGTCGCACGGGTACATCGAAAAGCTGGAAGTGCAGCTCAAGGCCGAAATTCAGGAACTGCTGGCGCTGGCGGAACAAGCGGATCGAGCCGATATCCCGAATGGCGTCAGCCTGCCCGAGGAACTCAAGCGTCGCGAAGATCGGCTGGCGGCCATGGCCGCCGCCAAGGCCACGATAGTCGCCCGGGCCAAGGAGCGCGATCAGCGTGAGAAGGCCGAATACGACGAGAAGATGGCCTGCCGCGCCGCCAAGGAAAAGGCCACCGGCAAGAAGCCGGGCGGCAAGCCGCCCAGGGCGCCCGAGCCTGGACCGCGGGACAAAGATCAGCTCAATCTGACTGACGAAGAGTCACGCATCCTGCCGGTGGCCGGTGGCGGCTTCGAACAGGCGTACAACGCCCAGGCGGCGGCCGATGCGGCAACGATGCTGATCGTCGCCACCGGGGTCACGCAAGCGCCCAACGACAAACAGCAAGTCGAGCCGATGCTGGCGACCCTCAAGGCGCAGGCGGTGGTGCTCGGCGCCGTGGAATGTCTGATCGCTGACAGCGGCTACTGCAGCGAGAAGAACATCAAGGCGTGTGAGGCGGCCGGCATCGATCCCCTGATCGCCGTCGCTCGTGACGAGCACCACCCGGGCTGGCGGCAGCGCCACAGTGAGCCGGCAGCCTTGCCCGACAATGCCACCCCCGTGCAGGCCATGTCTCATCGCCTGAAGACCCAGGCAGGACGGGCGCGCTATGCGTTACGCAAGCAGACCATCGAACCGGTGTTCGGGATCATCAAGTCGGTGATGGGCTTTCGCCGCTTCTCGCTGCGCGGTTTGAACAAGGTCACCGGCGAGTGGACGTTGGTTTGCATGGCGTGGAATTTGAAGCGCCTGGCCGTATTGCGCCTGCAGTAGGGAAAATGAGGGGAAAACCCTCGGAAAAGCCTGAAAACCGACGAAATCCGGCTTTTCTGTCGCGTATGGTGAAACGCGCCGGCCAGGCCGGCGGTCAGTCCGACAGGCTGCTAGCATCTTGTCATATTTTCCCGGCGGCATATCTGCATAATATATAATCATACCCCTGCGAGTAGCGGCGTCGTCGCATATCTAACTGTATCCGTCGCTGACCGCCAGACCGACTGTCTGCTACCGCCATGGGTGGTCGATTGGCTGAATCAGGATCATCTGGCCCGCTGCTTTGTCGAGCTTATCGATCTGCGGGATCTTTCTAAGCTGACGCCGCAGTGCTCTGGGCGCGGTTCCAGATCCTACCACCCGGCGACGGTGCTGGCGATTCTAGTCAATGGCTACTCGGACGGGTATCTTCATTGGAGCGGAAACCCTCGGAAAAACCGGAAAATCGAGGAAGTCCGGCTTTCTTGTTGCGCATGGTGAAACATGCTGGCTTAGCCGGCATAAAGTCCGACTAATGAGATGGTCGCCCCTTCGCGAAACGGCATCTGAGTGCCAACGTGGAGATGCGGTATTTCCACCTATCAGGAGAGGCGACTCAGATGAAGATTACGACAGTTGGTATCGATCTGGCAAAGAACGTGATCCAGATACATGCTGTGGACGAACGACGCAACGCCGTGCTCAAGAAGTAGTTCAAGCGTGAGCAGGTGGCGCCGTTCTTTGCCAACCTGCCACTATGCCGGATTGGCATGGAAGCGTGCGGCAGCGCGCATCACTGGGCGCGGAAGGTGGGAGCGTTCGGGCATACGGCAGAGCTCATGACCCCGCAGTTCGTGAAGCCTTACGGCAAGGTGAATTTGAATGACCCTGCTGATCCACGCTGCTCGGGCAGCGATCCGGGTAGCCAAGCGCAAGGCGGGTTACGCGCAGAGCTGGCTTGCGCAGCTGATAGGGCGGCGCAACAAGAACGTGGCAGCAGTGGCCGTGGCGAACAAGAACGCCCGCATCGCCGGGGCGCTCCTGACTCACGAGCGGTACTATCAGCCGGGCTATTAACCGTCAGCGGAATGAACACGGGTTGTCCACAGGCGCTCGCGAGCGCCTGTGGACAACCCTGCGGCACCGCAGCGCCAGCGCTTTTTGTAGAGGAGTAACCCGACCGATTGCTCAGGCTATCATGACGTTCTGGCAAGACAGGTAAGACCGGGCTCTATGTCGTTTCGTGTGGAACCGGCGATGGGTTTCGCGTTTTGAGGGAGCGGTGATGTCAAGGGCGGACGCAGTCCGGGCGCAGCCGAACCCTTTACATCGCTGCCCGCTTGCTTACGCTTGCTCCGGGCCGAGGAAGGCAGTCTGCCGCCCTCGGCATGGAGGACAATGGCGGTCTTTCCTCTCGCGACCGGTTCCTCATGATTGAAACGCTGTTCACCCAGGCTCTGGGTCTCGTTGCTCCTTGGCAGGTAGCTGAGGTCATCTTCAAGCCAGAGTCCGGACGGATCGATTTCCAGGTCCGATTTGGCGCAGCCATTCATGCTTGCCCGGCTTGCGGTGCGGCGGCGCAGCCGCTGCATGACCGCTTGGCGCGTTCCTGGCGCCATATGGATTTCTTTCAGTACGAAGCCCACCTGCATGCCGAGGTGCCGCGAGTGGCCTGTGCCGGTTGCGGCAAGGTCACGCAGATTCCTGTTCCCTGGGCGCGTGAAGGGAGCCGCTTCACGCTGCTGTTCGAGGCCTTGACGTTGATGCTGGCGCCGACCATGTCGGTCTTGGCAGCTGGCCGACTGCTGCGCGTGCGCAGTCGCAGACTGTGGCGCGTGATCAATCATCATGTGGGCCGGGCGCGCGCCCAGGAAAGTCATGCCAGGGTTCGCGCGATCGGCGTCGATGAGACCGCCAGTAAACGCGGCCAGACGTATATCTCTGTTTTTTATGACCTCGACGCGCAGCGTCTGCTGTTTGCCACGCCGGGCCGAGACAAGGCCACGCTCGGAAAGTTCGCCAGCGACCTTACCGAGCATGGTGGCCAGCCCACCGCGATCACCCATGTCAGCATGGACATGAGCGGCTCGTTCCAGGCCGGCGCCGCCGAGCACTTTCCAGCAGCCGAGGTCTGTTTCGACCGCTTCCACGTGGTCGCTCTGAGCAGCACGGCGCTGGACGAGGTGCGACGCGCCGAGGTCAAGACCGCGCCCGAACTCAAAGGCACCCGCTGGGGCCTGCACAAGAAACCCGCCGACTGGACCGTCAAGCAAACCGACACCATGTACTGGTTGCAGCGCTCGAACCTCAAGACCGCACGGGCCTGGCGGATCAAGCAGGCGCTGCGCTCCATCTACGCCACCGCCACGACACCTGACGAGGCCAAGCCCCTGCTCAAGCGCTGGCTCAGTTGGGCCAGCCGCTGCCGACTCGAACCGTTCAAGCGCCTCGGACGGACGATCAGCAAGCACCTTCCTGGCGTACTCAACGGTTTTCACCCCGGCAAACACAATGGCCGTGTCGAAGCGATGAATCGAGCGCTCCAGGAGGCGCGCGCAAGGGCACGCGGCTATCGCCGCGTCGAAAACTTCATCGCCATGGCCTACCTCATCGCTGGAAAGCTCACTCATTTGCCCGCCTCGCCCTTCGCCCCATTCTTGCCCGTTCCACACGAAACGACCTAAACCCTAAGACCGTGGTCGATTCAACCTCATAGCAGCCTCGCGTTTCGAGCGCGTCCGACTGATGAGGCATCGACCAGCAAATTCCATCACGGGCAGAGGCATCGCCTCGATCAAAGTCAGAATGTATGGCTGCCATCTTTACCCTTCAAACCATCACCAATTTAATGCTTGGCAAACCAAGGGGCGACCATGTAGGATACCAGCCGCCGAATCTATTCCAATAGTGTCACTTTTTAATTCCGAACGAGAACATCATGCCAGACGAAGACGCAATAGACCTCGGCTCTTCCGTGATTAGGGACACCGGCGGCCACGCAAACAAGCCCGAAGAGACGATAAGTCGTAAGAAGTGGTGGTTTCTTGATGATCGCCCGATTCTCCGGGATTCGGAGGATGCTATATGGCGAGAAGGGGATCGTGAGATCTGGCAGCAATTGGGGGATATCGCCCAGCAGATCGCCACCCCTCTAGCCGACAAAGATAGTCCCGCGCCAGGGATGACCTTCGGAATATTCGGCGATTGGGGCGCCGGCAAGAGCAGTTTTCTTAGGATGCTGAAAGTCAAAGTAGAGGAAATCGCAGCCAGCCATGGAAAGAGCGATTCAGTAATCTTTTCCACCTATGTCGCGTCGGCCTATGCATACAGCAATGTCAGCGTCCGCCATACCCTTGCCTTGCGACTGGTCGACGCCTTGGAAAAAAGTGGACATCCCATTTGTGCCCATCTGCTCGACAACGCGTCGGGCAAAAATGTATCTGAGTTCGCCGCAAGCCTTTCGAAGTTGCAGGCGACGAGCCAGGCAGCGGAAGCACTGATGACCTTGACGGAAGTGCCTTTGTTGCTTTCCGATGTGTTCTTGGGAAAGACAGAAGTCACCAAGGAGCAGCCCAGGGTCGTCGTGTACTTTATTGACGACCTCGACCGCTGTCCCGTGGAGACCGTCGAACGGGTCCTGCAGACCACGCACGAATGGGCCGATGTGCACAACCTGTTTTTTGTGCTGGCGATCAATCGGAACTGGTTGCTCGAGGCGATAAAAAAACTGGTGCATTTAGCCAACGAACCCGATTATGCCTTGGAAAAATATCTGCAGCACAGTATTACCCTGGGGAACCTGGAAGGGAAAGCGTTAAATTCTTTTGTGAAAAGTCTCGTGGGCGGATACGATGATTCGGTCTCGCGGCAAATCGGTGACAATCTCGTTTACCTGCAGAAAGGCCTGATACACGCAACGCCTAGGGCCATCAAGCGCCTCTTGAATGCCATCCGGCCGAAACTTGCGACCAAATTTCAGGGTGAAAAATCAGAGGCGAACAGCGACGACATACGCAGGCTGATCAAGACCGAGGTTCTGGCATATAGTTGGCCGTCGTTCTACCAGGACTATTTTCGCCCATCGGTGCTGGGTAACCACCACGGGCCGGCCAACGTCTGGAGGCAACTGGAAGAAATTTGCCGCACCTACGAAACAGAAACACAGATGGATCAACACGACCCTGACAAGGAATGGCTCGAATTTTCGCTAAAGCGGATGCGGGAATCCTATCGGGATGAGCACTTCATGAACCCGGTGGATTATCGCCTCGTTTCCTTTCTCGCCGAGCCTCCCTATTGGTTGTATGCTCCAAGGGAAAGCAATGATCGAGCTATAAGCGAATCCATTCCGCCTCGGGCAAGTAGTTTTCGCTTCGACAAGCCAGACTTTATGCCTCAAACCGAGGAAGGCATCGATTCTAAATTCATGCAGCTTTATTATTCTGGGCAGAGTGAGCCAGACCCGAAAAAGAAACTTGAATACTACTTGTCAGCCGCCGCATTAGCCGGCGACGATATGACGGCCATACCCTCGCACCGGGCCGATGAGGTCGGGAATATGGCCGTCGATGCGGAACGCTTTCGCGTATGGCCCTTCGCCGATCAGCTCTTTCGATTTGCCCTGCAGCTACGCCCGAATCATCCTAATAACATGCAGAATTACGTGAGCTTCATCCTGGACACAAAGCAGGCGTCCTCGTACCGTGACGCGGAGAAACTATTGGAAACCCTGAGGGAGCAGTGCGCCGATTTCAAGCCCGAGCGAACCCAACTGCTTTCTATGCAATTAGGTGCAACGAATGGCCAACAAGCTGTTCTGAGCGACGATGAAAAAGATAAAATCCGTGCCAACATCAGGAATGCCCCAACCGATTTCCAAGTATTTGGGAATTCGATCCTGCTTGCTGTCAGCACTGGGAGTTTCGACCTCGCGAAAGAAATCCTGGAAATCGCCTGCCAAAAAGCCTATTTAGGCTCGCCCGACTATCTGTATGAGCGATTGCGTGTTTTCGCCGATTCGATGGCGGGGCGCCAGGAGTTCCGCGAACAGCGTTTACAAGCAATGGAGATCTATCGGCAAATTCTGGCCCTGTGGGGGACGTTCAATTTTTCACGCGATGACGAGGCGGCTGTCCGACACAACTATGCCACACTGCTTTTTGCGTTCGATTACGACGACGAAGCCGGAAAGGAATGGTACGACGCTTATCGCCTCTCGGCTTCCGATCCCGCGATCCGGAGAAGTTACAGTCAGTATGTGGCGCGGGGAAATAGGCCCGAAGTGTTGGCTAAGATCCTAGCTGGCGAAGCGCTCACCGAATCGGAAAAAGTGCTGTGGCCAAAGAAAAATACGATGCCGAAGCGTTTTTCCGACGAGGTCTACATGGACAAGCTGTTTGGGCTGCTATCGAATCCATGACTGGCGGGTTTCTGATGCACTCCGTGAAGCGAGATGCCTGCGGTACGCATGACTAGTCCCGCCGTTTTTAGGCCCGAACGACCCCTATCCGCGGCTTGCTTCGTGCCGGGGCGCAATTTTCCCTACCCCCCGAGTTCGACACTTTTCGCGTGCTAAACGCATAAATGACGCCCCAAGGCTTGCAAAAACAATGCGTTAGTGTTTTGCCGGGAATGGCCATGTAGTGACACGTTATTTCCTTTAGGCTATTGCCTATAGGTTTTCTGGGCGCTACAGTAGCGACATGTTCGTAAAGATCACCACGTCGGGGCCGCGGCGCTACGTGAAGCTCGTCGAGGCCTACCGCGACGCGGGCGGCGTCTCCCGCCAACGAGTCATCGCTACCCTCGGGCGGATCGAAGCCGTGCGCGCCGGCGAAGCCGACTCGCTGGTCAATGGCCTGCGGTGCATGTCAAGATACTTGTCGCCTGAGTTCATGCTGCCAATGGCATACTTTTGGCCGTACTGGTTGCCGCCGCCACGACGGCATCCTGTTCCGGGTTGAGCGCCACGGCACGGATGGGCGACCAATTCCGAGTGTGTCGGCTCCAACGTGCCGGGTGCTTCGCACGGGCGTCTTCGTAGAGCAGATGACGGGCCGCCAAGAGAGCCTCATCGTCGCCGGCATGACGTTGCTCTGGGGTGACATAGCGAATGCCGCTATGGCGGTGCTCCGTGTTGTACCAGCGCACGAAGTCGCTTCCCCAGAGGCGTGCCTGTTCGATGGTCTCGAAGCCTCTGGCGGGGAATTCCGGCCGGTACTTTGCGGTACGGAATAGCGCCTCGGCATAGGCGTTGTCGTCGGACACCCGCGGTCGTGAGTACGACGGTTTGATCCCCAGCCAATGCAGCATCGCCAGGACCGTGGTGGCCTTCAGGGTTGAGCCATTGTCACCGTGCAAAACCGGTTTGGACGCCAGGGAATGGATTCCCTCGGCCAGAGCGGTACGTTTAACCAAGTGAGCGGCGTGGTCGGAATCGTCCTTGACCTCGACCGTGAAGCCGACGATCTTGCGACTATACAAGTCCAGGATCAGGTAGAGGTAGAACCACTGTCCGATGACCTGCGTGGGCAGATAGGTCATATCCCAGCACCAGACCTGACGTGGGCCGGTGGCAATCTGCGTCGTGGGCGGCTTGGGGGTAGCGGATGGCGCCTGCGCGCGACCGCGATGGCGCACTTGATCGTGTTCGCGCAAGACCCGGTAGAAGCTTGATTCGCTGGCAATAAAGCGCCCTTCGTCGGCCAAGGCAGGCACGATGCGGGCGGGCGGCAGGGCGGCGAAGCGCGGCTCGTTGGCGACGCTGACGATTTCGGCACGCTCGGTCTCGGTCAGTGCGTGCGCGGGCGTGGGTCGCTCAGCCAGGGGCCGACCATCGCCGCGTTGCAGGCCGACGCCCGCCTTCCAGCGCTGGCAAGTACGCGCATCAATACCGACGATCTCGCACGCTTTGGCCAGCCGGGCGCCGGCCTGGTGTGCATCGTCGATGTGGGCCACGAGAGTTTGGCGATCTTCCAGACGGATCATTCGTCCGCGCCCCCCGGGAAGATCGCCGAGAGCTTTTTTGAGAGCACCAGTAACGCGGCGGTTTCGGCCAGCGCCTTGTCCTTGCGCAGCAGTTCCCGTTCCAGTTCCTTGATGCGCTTTCTGTCGGCTCGCGTCTCTCCCTGGCTGGCGCGTGCTTCACCGGGATCGGCAAGGGCTTCGGTCGCGCCTTGCCGCCAGCGTTCGAGTTCGCTGGGATAAACGCCATGCTCCCGGCACCAGGCACTTTGTCCCGCCTCATCCAGCGCCGCCGTGGCAACCACCGCCTCCAGCCGGCCGGCCGCTGACCAGGCCCGCTCGCGAGCGGGCCTGGTCAGCGCCTCACCCCGCCAACGCTCCAACGTGGTCACCGAAATGCCGACCTCTTGCGCCAAGGCCTCTATCGCCACACTCTCCGGCGGCAATAGCCGCGCCAACACTCGATCCTTCATTGCTTGTCCGTAACGTGCCACTTCTTGTCCTCACTATCGCCCCCATGGTTCAGATCCTATCAAGGCGACAAGTAGTCTGACACAGGGGGCCTGTTGCGCGCAGCAGGCAAGCCGTCCCTTGAAGAGGGCACCGGTGACGTGTCCTTCGCGCCGGCGCTGTCGGTCGGCGACACCTGGCTGCTTACCGCCCTGTGGCAGGAACTGGGCTTCGCCGATGCCTTCCGCCGGGTATTGCGCAACCGCCGCCAGTTCGACGCCGAGCGCTTGTTGCGGGTGATGGTCTTCAACCGCCTGTGCGATCCGGAATCGAAGCTGGGCATCCTGCGCTGGCTGGAAGGCACCCGCGTTCCCGAAGTCGCCACCGAGTCGGTCACCCATCAGCATCTGTTGCGCACCATGGATACGCTGGCAGACTGCGCAGAGACGATGGATAAGGTCCTGGCCGGTCTTTTGCGCCCCTTGATCGACCAGGATGAGTGTGGTCACCCGATTTGATGTTCTGATGATCACGTTCTTTGATGGTTGTTGGTGGCGTTCTTGCCACTCTCCCTTCAACATCGCGCCAAGGCTACCCTCCACTCCGGCAGCATCAAGGCCAGGCCCTTCGGGTGCGGGCTTCGCCCGCAGCCTTGACCCTGCCTGCGTTCCGGGTGTTTTGTCGCCATGCCGAATGGCTCGTTGTGTGCCGCACGCGCACCATGCAACAAGCACAACTCGTGCCTGGCGACATGTGGTATCTCACTGATTTCACGCACAGTTTTTTGGTCAAGTTTGATGATGGCAAATAACCCCTCCACATCAACGTATGTGATCAAAAACAGGCCGTTTGCCATCGAGAATGCTGACTCTGCTCACCCAGGAGTTGTCGATCGTCTTCTACGATCTGACGACGATGCGTACCGAAGGCGGCACCGAACTCTCTGGAGAGGTTCGACGCTTTGGCCTGTCGAAGGATGGCGGGATCGTGCGGCAGTAACCGGTAACTCCGCGGCGTTCTTCCCAGGCGCGGCGCTGGCGTCGACAATTTCCTCATTGACACGCGAGAAGATGAGGAGGTCAAGATGGCAACGAATCAAGAGAGCCGGCGGGCACGGCGTAGCGCGGACGAGTGGCGGCAGGTGCTGTCGCGATTTTTCGGCAGCGGTTTGGCGGTGGAGGCCTTCTGCAATCGCGAAGGCATCAGCGATACCAGCTTCTACCGGTGGCGCAGCCGACTGGGCGCGCCGATGGGCCGATGCGACGCCTTGGTCAACTCGGCGTCGACAGGCTTCGTCGATGTCGGCCCGCTGCAAAGCGAAACCGGGCGGTCGGGACGTATCGAGCTGACCCTGGATCTCGGCGGCGGCCTGCAGCTACACCTGGTGCGCGGCTGATGTTCTTCCCCGAAGGCCAGATCCGGGTACATGTTTATGGCCGCCCCGTCGACCTGCGCAACTCCTTCGACGGCCTGTACGCACTGACGCGCCACGCGCTCGGTCAGGACCCCTTGAGCGGACAGCTGTTTGCCTTCTTCAACCGCCGCGCCACGCAGGTCAAGGTCCTCTACTGGGATCGCACGGGCCTCTGCGTGTGGGCCAAGCGCCTCGAAGCCGGTCGTTTCGTCTCCGACTGGTCGAAAGTGAGCACGCGGGAAACCGACTGGACCGGCCTGAAGCTCCTCCTGGAAGGCATCGAGCCCAAGCGCTTCAAGAAGCGTTACCAGCACCCGCAAAATGGCAAGAAACGGACATAAAATGCATGTTAAACAGCGGCTTGAAGACGACTCCCGCGGTATAATAGCGGCATGAATCCGGCGCTTGCGACCCCTTTCAAAAGCCTCGACGAGGTGGCCGCGCTGACCCCGCAACAGACCGCCGAACTGATCGGCGCCCTGCGCCGTCAGGAGAACACCGAAGCGCTCCTGCGCCAGGAAATCACCGCCCTCAAACAGCAACTCGACTGGTTCAAGCGCCAGCTCTTCGGGCAGAAGAGCGAACGACGCATCGAGACGGGTCCGAATGGCCAGATGAGTTTCGGCGAGTGTCTTCCACCGCCGACGCTACCGGCACCCCCGGGCCAGCAGGTAGCCGCCCACACCCGCAAGCCAGCGACCCGCCGCCAGGACGACGAAGCCGTCCCGTTCTTCGACGAGTCACGCGTGCCGGTCGAAGTCATCGAACTCGCGGCTCCGGAAACCGACGGCCTTACTGCGGAAGAGTACGAGGTGATCAGCCACAAGGAAAGCTATCGCCTGGCGCAACGGCCGGGAAGCTACGTGGTGATCAAGTATCGGCGGCCGGTGGTCAAGATCAAGGCCAGCGAAGCGCTCGTCTGCGCTGCCGCACCGGCCGGGGTGATCGACGGCAGCCGGGCGGACGTGAGCTTCGTCGCTGGCTTGCTGCTCGACAAGTTTGCCTACCACCTGCCGCTGTATCGCCAGCACCAGCGCCTCACCGATGCTGGCATCACGGTCAGTCGCCCCTGGCTGACACAGATCGCGCAACAGGGCATCGCCCTGCTCGAACCGATCTACGAGGCCCAGTTCGCCTCGATTCGCGAGTCACGCGTCAAGGCCATGGACGAGACGCCGATCAAGGCCGGACAGGCGGGACCGGGCAAGCTGAAGAAAGCCTTCTTCTGGCCAGTCTATGGCGAACTGGACGAAATCTGTTTCCCGTTCTTCCCGAGCCGGGAGATCAAACACGTCGAGGCGGCGCTGGGACTGACGCCTGCCGAACGAGCGGTCCTCTTGTCCGACGGTTACCACGCCTATGCGCACTATGCGACCAGGACCGGGATCACCCATGCCCAGTGCTGGACGCATACCCGCCGCAACTTCTTCGAGGCACAAACCGTCGAGCCGGAGGCGGCGGGCCAGGCGCTGGAACTGATCGGTGCGCTCTATCAAGTGGAAGAATCCATCCGGGAAGAGAAGCTCTCTGGCGCCGGCAAGCGGGACTATCGCCTGGCGCATGCCAAGCCGATCGTCGAGCGCTTCTTCGCCTGGATCGGCGAACGCTTCGCGGCCCAGGGGCTGCTCCCCAGCAATCCGCTGACCAAGGCGCTTGCCTATGCGCGCGACCGACGATACGGACTGGAGGTCTTCCTCACCGACCCGGACGTGCCGATCGATACCAACCACCTTGAGCGTGCCTTGCGCGTGATCCCGATGGGGCGCCGCAATTGGCTGTTCTGTTGGACCGAACTGGGCGCCAGGCAGGTCGGGATCATCCACAGCCTGATCGCCACCTGTCGATTGCACCAGATCGACCCGTACGACTATCTGGTCGATGTGCTACAGCGCGTCGGCCAGCATCCGGCAGAGCGCGTCCGGGAACTCACGCCTCGTCTCTGGAAGCAGCTCTTCGCTGCCGATCCACTTCGCACGCCTTTGTACCGCCTCGGCACGTAGGGCCTGACGCCGCGTAGTTACCGCTTACAGTTGAACGCCAAATGCAACCGCTTGATCCGACCCCTTTGCTCCAGCCGCATTACCAGCCTTCATCGCTCGTACGGGTCGGTCCGTCCCAGTGCTCCGCATCGGTACTCTCGCCTCGTGGTTTCTGCCACTTGTGCTTCTCCCTTGACATCGGAACGACTGGTTCCCGCAGTTCCACACAGAAGCCTGGATCAGCTTCACGCCTCCTATACGCCGGCCGCCGCTTGCCCAGTAATCAGGTGCCCGGCAAGCTTGTCCCAGGAGATGGAGACGCCCCTGGTTTTGACGACAAGTCTCTGGATTACGACGCGTCAGCGGAGGTTCACTTTCGTTCGTCTCTCTGATCCTTACCTGCTCGAGGTACGTCCTCGACGCTTTGACCCCAACGCTCACCACCACGACTCCTGACCGCAGCAGCTTGGGGTGGTTTGAGGCCCGCTCCTGAAAGCCGACCCCGAGGGACCTACCCTCATCTTCCGTGTAGCTTCTACACAGTTCGTCAGTCCATACTGAACTTCCTTTCTGTGTGCCTGCGGCACACTCTCGATGGCCCAATGGCTTCGCACGGCGACGGCAAGTTGTTCGGCGGTCAACTCGCGAGAGCTGATGTAATGTAAGCGTCCAGCCCGCCCATCTGTAATTCGACGTCGATCTGCTTCAACCTCAATGTTTTCGAGGGGAGGCAAAAATGGACAAAGATGCAGAGCGGGAAAGGTACTGGGAACGGCATGTGGGCGCCTGGCGCGCGAGCGGGGAGACGCAGAGAGCGTACTGTGACCGGCACGGGCTAAAGAACCATTCGCTGAGTTACTGGCACCTGCGCCTGGCAAGAGGGACAAACGCGCAGGAAGGAAGCGCTTCGCTGACACTGATTCCCGCGGTACGGGTTCCGGAGGTGGCGGCTTCGCTGCCGAGCCTGTCGCTCACCATCGCCAACGGCTGGCGCCTTGAATTTGCGGGTCTGCCTCCCGCCGTTTGGCTGGCAGAGCTTTGCGGAAGACGCTCATGATCGCGCCCACGCCGCTCACCCCGCCGTCGGCAGGTATCTGGCTGGCGATTGAACCGGTGGACATGCGTCTGGGCATCGATGGCCTTTCCGCCCGCATCCAGGCCAACCTCGGGCGCTCCCCGTGTGATGGCACCGCCTATGCGTTTACCAATCGCAAGCGCAGCCGTCTCAAACTACTGGTCTGGGACGGCACCGGCGTCTGGCTATCGCAACGGCGGCTGCATCGGGGAAGCTTCACCTGGCCCCAGGCTGGCGACCGGGTATTCGCTCTGACGCCGGGACAATGGCAGTGGCTGATCGCCGGTGTCGACTGGCAACGGCGTGACGCTCCCGCACCGGCGCATTGGCAGGTCTAGCAGCCCGCAGGTTTCCGAAAAAAGTCATGCAAAAACGGTCACTTGCCTACGTTCATAGCCATCCGTTTGGTATAATCCGTCATGGATTTCGCCACCGAACTTGCCGCTTTTGACCCCTCGCCAGAACTGCTGGCGTGGATGGAGAAGCGGGTCGGTGGCTTGCTCGAAGAAGCACGCAGCAGCGCCACCGCGATTCACTGGCGCGACGTCAAGATCGAGAAACTCACCCTCGAACTGGCGTATTTGCGGCGGATGAAATTCGGCGTCAAGAGCGAAACCTTCGTCGCGGCTGAACGCGATCTCTTCGATGAAACCCTGGCCGCGGATCTGGCCGCCTGCGAAGCGCGCTTGGCCGAAGAGCGCGAAGCGGCCGAAATGGGGCCGCATCAGCCGCCACCCGAGAAGCCCAAGCGCGAACGCGCGGGCCGTCAGCCCTTGCCCGCCCACCTGCCACGTATCGAGCACCGGCACGAGCCCGAGGTGTGCACCTGCGGTGAATGTGGCCAAGCGCTGGTACTGATCGGCGAAGACGTGACCGAGAAGCTCAATATCGTTCCCGCGGAGTTCTTCGTCGATCGCCACATCTATCCCAAATACGCCTGCCGACCCTGCGCAACCGTGACAGCGGCAGTGGCCGAACCGTCGGTGATCGATGGCGGCCTGGCCACACCGGCCTTGCTGGCCTGGGTCATGGTCAGCAAGTACACCGACCATCTGCCGCTCTATCGTCTGGAACAGCAGGCAGCTCGCTCCGGGGTGGTGCTGGCTCGTTCGACCCTGGCCGACTGGGTGGGTCGCATCGGCGTCGCGCTCGAACCGCTCGGCGACCGCCTCGCCGAATTGCTGCGCCAAGGCCTGATGCTGCATGCCGATGAGACCCCGGTGCGCCAACTGGACCCCGGGAAGGGAAAAACAAAACACGCTTATCTCTGGGCCTACCGCAGCAATTCGCTGGGTAATGATCCGCCGATCGTCATCTTCGACTATCAGGCTGGCCGGGGCGGCGTGCACGCGGCGAATTTCCTGGGCGACTGGACAGGGGCCCTGATGGTCGATGACTTCGCCGGTTACAAGAGGCTGTTTCGGGGCCAGGCGATCGAACTGGCCTGCATGGCGCATGCCCGTCGCAAGTTCTTCGACCTTCATAAGGCCAACGGCAGCCCCATCGCCGCGGAGGCGCTGCGTCGAATCGGTGAGCTCTATGCGATCGAGGCCCAGGCCAAGGGGAATACGGTGGAGGTACGAGCGTTGCTGCGCCAGGCACACAGTCAGCCGCTGCTCAAGGCCCTGAACCTGTGGATGGTGCACACGCGCCAATCGGTGGCCAACGGTGGCGCCCTGGCCAAGGCCATCGACTACAGTCTGAAGCGCTGGTCGGCCTTCGCCCGGTATGCGGAGAACGGCATCTACCCCATCGACAACAACCCCGTCGAAAACGCCATCCGTCCGATTTGTCTTGGGAAAAAGAACTGGCTGTTCGCGGGGTCCGAAGCCGCCGGAAAACGAGCAGCGGTGATTCAGTCCTTGCTGCAGACCGCCTGCCTGAACGGCATCGAGCCCATGGCCTGGCTTACTGACACGCTGGAAAAACTTCCCACCTGGCCCAATCGCCGCCTCGACGAATTGTTGCCAATCAAACTGCCTGCCTGATCTGCACAAGAGTAGGTGGGTGCGCTGCACGCTTACGATGTAATAGCGCCGCTCGAAGTTCGACTCTTGATCGCCGACCTTGCGCAAGGAGTCGACCAGACCGATCGTCTTGCACTTGGGCCAATCGGCCAGGTCAACGGTCCCTTCTGCGGGCAGCACCGAGGCGATCTGACCGACGATCCGACCACGGGATTTATGAACTTGGCGGTGGCGGTCGACGGCGTCCGACTGGTATTGGTCAATGAAATCAGTTTGGATCGCTTCCAGCAGCGCCGGTTGATTGCCTTTAACGGCCAGCAGGTAGTCACCGCCCTGGTCGGTGATCTGACGGGCGATGTTCCTCTGGCACCCCATGGCGTCAATGGTGATCAGCAGGTCCTTGATATGCAGTGCCTGGAGCAGTTCCGGGATGGCGGTGATCTCATTACTCTTGGCGGCGACCTTTTCCTGGCCCAGAACGACGCCCAATTCTGTAGAGTCGAGATGTGGCGCGGTAGCCGTAGGTCTGACTTGTCTGTTTCCGCCTCTTTCGTCTGGCGGTGCCCAAGTAGTCAGGCCATAGTCCCGTTTCCACATCCCGCTCATCGAACCGGACAGGCGGATTTCCCGCATCCGGCTCTCGGACAAGACATCACGCTTTCGCCCACGGAAGGTCATGGGTTCTTGCTGGCAGATTGACCAGCCCCAACTGCTCGTGGAGATGCCGATCGGAGTAGCGCCTTTTCCCATTGCCAGGAACCTTGTGTTTCTTGCACAACCACCGGCGGAGCCGTTGTGTGGCGTGGGTGTTGATCGCCCGATAGGCCGGGCTGACAGGACCCAGGCAGAAGTAATTCGCCCAGCCAGTCAGTTTCCGATTGAGGCGTCCCACGACAACCTCGGCATCCAGGAGGATTCGGCGACGGTCGGTTTCCTGAGTGATGCTTTCCACCATTCGTTTGATGCTCTTCGTCGAGGGCCGGGTGCCGATATAGGCTCTCCCATTCTCGTGGCTGTAGCACCGCCCGAAGGTGTATCCCAGGAAGTCAAACCGCGCTTGCGGTATTTGACACAAATGTGTCTTGTCGTCGTTCACCGTCAGCTTCAGTGTCTCCATCATGCCTCGCATCGCGTCCATGGCATCCTCTGCCCGGCCTTTGCAGCAGATGACGAAGTCGTCCGCATAATTGACGATTTGCGCCGACCAGCGACGCGCATACCCCAACGTCTTCCATCCGAGGATGAAGCGCCGCATGTACAGATTCGACAGCAGCGGTGAAATCGGGGCCCCTTGCGGGGTGCCGCGCCCGGTGTCCCGGTTGGACGTGCTCCGTTGCCGGTGACCGTGTCCATCGTCTTCTTCCACAGGTGCTTCCAGCCATTGCTTGATGAGGTGCAGAACGTGCCGATCGACAATCCGACGGACGACGCTCTTCATCAGCTCAAGGTGCGGAATGCTATCGAAATAGCCGGATAGATCCGCGTCTATCACTTGCCGGTGTCCCGTGTTCAATAGACGATGAACCGCTGTTACCGCGTCCTGCGCTCCCCGCTCTGCCCGGTACGCGTACTGCTCCGGTTGCAGATCGGCCTCGAAGATGGGTTCCAGCACGAGCATGGCCGCCGTTTGTACGACTCGGTCGGTGATCGTCGGTATCCCCAAGGGGCGCAGTTTGCCGGTAAGCGGTAACTACGCGGCGTCAGGCCCTACGTGCCGAGGCGGTACAAAGGCGTGCGAAGTGGATCGGCAGCGAAGAGCTGCTTCCAGAGACGAGGCGTGAGTTCCCGGACGCGCTCTGCCGGATGCTGGCCGACGCGCTGTAGCACATCGACCAGATAGTCGTACGGGTCGATCTGGTGCAATCGACAGGTGGCGATCAGGCTGTGGATGATCCCGACCTGCCTGGCGCCCAGTTCGGTCCAACAGAACAGCCAATTGCGGCGCCCCATCGGGATCACGCGCAAGGCACGCTCAAGGTGGTTGGTATCGATCGGCACGTCCGGGTCGGTGAGGAAGACCTCCAGTCCACATCGTCGGTCGCGCGCATAGGCGAGCGCCTTGGTCAGCGGATTGCTGGGGAGCAGCCCCTGGGCCGCGAAGCGTTCGCCGATCCAGGCGAAGAAGCGCTCGACGATCGGCTTGGCATGCGCCAGGCGATAGTCCCGCTTGCCGGCGCCAGAGAGCTTCTCTTCCCGGATGGATTCTTCCACTTGATAGAGCGCACCGATCAGTTCCAGCGCCTGGCCCGCCGCTTCCGGCTCGACGGTTTGTGCCTCGAAGAAGTTGCGGCGGGTATGCGTCCAGCACTGGGCATGGGTGATCCCGGTCCTGGTCGCATAGTGCGCATAGGCGTGGTAACCGTCGGACAAGAGGACCGCTCGTTCGGCAGGCGTCAGTCCCAGCGCCGCCTCGACGTGTTTGATCTCCCGGCTCGGGAAGAACGGGAAACAGATTTCGTCCAGTTCGCCATAGACTGGCCAGAAGAAGGCTTTCTTCAGCTTGCCCGGTCCCGCCTGTCCGGCCTTGATCGGCGTCTCGTCCATGGCCTTGACGCGTGACTCGCGAATCGAGGCGAACTGGGCCTCGTAGATCGGTTCGAGCAGGGCGATGCCCTGTTGCGCGATCTGCGTCAGCCAGGGGCGACTGACCGTGATGCCAGCATCGGCGAGGCGCTGGTGCTGGCGATACAGCGGCAGGTGGTAGGCAAACTTGTCGAGCAGCAAGCCGGCAACGAAGCTCACGTCCGCCCGGCTGCCATCGATCACCCCGGCCGGTGCGGCGGCGCAAACGAGCGCTTCACTGGCCTTGATCTTGACCACCGGCCGCCGATACTTGATCACCACGTAGCTTCCCGGCCGTTGCGCCAGGCGATAGCTTTCCTTGTGGCTGATCACCTCGTACTCTTCCGCAGTAAGGCCGTCGGTTTCCGGAGCCGCGAGTTCGATGACTTCGACCGGCACGCGTGACTCGTCGAAGAACGGGACGGCTTCGTCGTCCTGGCGGCGGGTCGCTGGCTTGCGGGTGTGGGCGGCTACCTGCTGGCCCGGGGGTGCCGGTAGCGTCGGCGGTGGAAGACACTCGCCGAAACTCATCTGGCCATTCGGACCCGTCTCGATGCGTCGTTCGCTCTTCTGCCCGAAGAGCTGGCGCTTGAACCAGTCGAGTTGCTGTTTGAGGGCGGTGACTTCCTGGCGCAGGGCGCCGATCAGTTCGACGATCTGTTGCGGGGTCAGTGCGGCCGCCTCGTCGAGGCTTGGGAAAGGGGTCGCAAGCGCCGGATTCATGCCGCTATTATACCGCGGGAGTCGTCTTCAAGCCGCTGTTTAACATGCATTTTATGTCCGTTTCTTGCCATTTTGCGGGTGCTGGTAACGCTTCTTGAAGCGCTTGGGCTCGATGCCTTCCAGGAGGAGCTTCAGGCCGGTCCAGTCGGTTTCCCGCGTGCTCACTTTCGACCAGTCGGAGACGAAACGACCGGCTTCGAGGCGCTTGGCCCACAAGCAGAAACCCGTGCGATCCCAGTAGAGGACCTTCACCTGCGTGGCGCGGCGGTTGAAGAAGGCGAACAGCTGTCCGCTCAAGGGGTCCTGACCCAGCGCGTGGCGAGTCAGTGCGTACAGGCCGTCGAAGGAGTTGCGCAGGTCGACGGGGCGGCCATAAACATGTACCCGGATCTGGCCTTCGGGGAAGAACATCAGCCGCGCACCAGGTAAAGTTGCAGACCGCCGCCGAGGTCCAGGGTCAGTTCGAGACGTCCCGGCCGCGCGGTTTCGCTTTGCAGCGGACCAACATCAACGAAGCTTGCCGACGCCGACGCCGAGTTGACCAAGGTGTCGGACCAGCTCATCGGCGCGCCCAGCCGGCTCCGCCACCGGTAGAAGCTGGTATCGCTGATGCCTTCGCGATCGCAGAAGGCCTCCACCGCCAAACCGCTGCCGAAAAATCGCGACAGCACCTGCCGCCACTCGTCCGCGCTACGCCGTGCCCGCCGGCTCTCTTGATTCGTTGCCATCTTGACCTCCTCATCTTCTCGCGTGTCAATGAGGAAATTGTCGACGCCAGCGCCGCGCCTGGGAAGAACGCCGCGGAGTTACCGGTTACGTTTGCCGTTCGGCTTGGGAATCCAGACCCGCTTGACCGCTTCCGGTCGGTAGTCCTTCTTCTTCAGCCGTTCCGCCAGTTCCCCAAGCCAGCGTTCTTCTCCATACGCTTCGATGTCTTCAAAACGCACTCCGTCCACCCCGGCTGCGCCCTTGTTGGCTTTGCAGCTTCGGTAGGCATGATCGAGTACGTCTGGTCGATGGACCTTGTCGTACAGGAGGTAGAACCGGTACCCGGGTTCTTCCTTCGCTTTGGCATGTAACGCCATCTGCAGTTTCTGAACGCTTATTGGAGTTTGCAGGTTGCCCAATCTCCTGTCCCTTTCCGCTTCTTGCGTTGGTCTTGAACTGAGGCCCCTTTCCTCCATCGGCATTACCCGACTTCAACGGTACTACGGGCCTCTCCGCCACCCCACCTCGCCCGACCTGTCCCTCGCGGGCGTCCGGTTGGTCTTGCGCTTGACCACGTGATGGGGCTTCCCGTATTGCGTCTGCCTTCCTCTTCCACACATGCCGTCACCAATACCCCGGCGGAACCACAGACTGCGTTTCGCTCGCGTTCATCTGTGACAACGGCCTTCCCCGTAGCTACGCCGGGTCGGCTTCCGCATTCAGTGTTTTCGGGGCCTGCTCAGTGTTCACACTCATTACGGCCTGCGTGGTCGCCAAGTCCCTTACAGGACCCTCTACACCAGAGGCTTCAGCCGCTTCGTTACCTCCACGACTGCTCCAGTTGCTACCGGCCGGAGCGAAAGTTGCCGGGCGGGATTCGCACCCGCTGAAAGACAGCGCCTTAGCACGGCGCACGTAGCGAAGGCACTGACCATGTGAATGGCCGTTTCACCGCCGCTGCCCGATCCACGCACGGTCTTGCCATCGACCGCAATGCCGCCATTGAGGGTCCCGACCACCTCGGCGACCCAGCGACGGAACGCCACCTCGAATTGCTTCGGGTCCAGCGCCCGGAAGATCCTCAGAAACGTCTTCTCGGACGGAACGCCGTTCTTGAGCGGCAGGAACTGCCGCAGCCAATCCTCCTTCTTGTACGCCCAGTAGGCGATGTCTTCGACGGTGTCACAATCGGAGAGCACAGCGGCCATGGCAATCACCAGAATCTCCACGAAGTCATGCAGCGTCCCATTGCTCGGTTTGCGCGGGTCGTCTACTTCCCTCAAGCAGCACATCAGGCTGGCTCCTTTCGTCACACTCATTTCGGTTGCCCAAAAGACGAGAGTAGACCTGATTTCAGTGGGGTTTACAAGCTCTTGTCATAAGCCTATGAATGTTAACGATTTTTCACTTGCCGAGTATGACGAAGGAAACTACACTATCCGAGTGCCGAGGCCCTGGGTTCTTGATGAGTTCGTTGAAGACGGAAGCGGTATTGTCGAGCGCTTCGCGGCCCTGGAGGAGCCAGCGCCCGAGGGTGCGCTTGATGCGCGAGAAGGCGTCGCCGCGGTTGATGAAGTAACGTGCGCGGACGTTGGCATCGAGGCATTCATCGGCGGCATGGACGGCCAGGGCATTGATGTTGTCGCAGAGGATTTTTGCGCCAAAGTCTTGTTGAGCGGCCAGCCAGGACAGGCCCGACAGATGTTCCAGAGCCAGGCGGTGCTTGATCCGTTTGAAGGCTTCCTCGATCCGCCACCGCGAGTGATAAAGCGCCCCGAATTCAGCGGCGGGGTAGGCATTCACGTCGAGGAGCGAGGTGACGAGAACGCGCACCTTGTGGCCGAACAGCTGACGAATGAGGCGAACTTCGCTCGGGGCAGCAACGATCTCGTAGTCGAGTGTCTCCTGCTTGCAGGGGGCTGGCAGCGTAACGATTTGCTCGGCCAGGCCGGATCGGCGGAAGGCTTGGATAGCGCTGAAATTGAGGCTGTCAGCGCGCATGCAGAAATGGCGTTGTCGCTGCAACAAGGTCGCGAAGAGCCAGTAGGCCGGGTAACCGCGGTCGAGCACCAGGATGTCATTGTGACGGAGTTCATCGAGATGTTCGAAGAGCATCTGACGCTCGCCCACGTGGGGAGAATAGAGCTTGGCCGCGAGCGTCATTTCGATACCGGGTAAGTAAAGTGCGAAGCCAATGGCGTCGACCACCTGACGGACCAGTGGCTTGCCGTCGCGGGTCTTGCCGAGCAGAGTCAAGCGCAGGACGGTGGCGTCACCGGCGACGACGCGCAGGCCGTGCCAGAGGGGAAAGCCGAAGTGGTCATCAACCAAGCCGAGGAAACGATCGTTGAGCAGCGGGAAAGCGGCGGCCGATACCTGCATCCGGGCTTTGGCAAACGCTTGCGCCGAGACTTCCCGCATCAGCTCGGCGCGGTTCGCCAGGTTGGCGAAGAACACGTCAAGCTCAGACTGCACTTTGGAGACGTAGCCGCCCAGCAGGCAGGCGATCAGGCGGGGAAAGCTGAGGACGCTGGTTCGTGAGAACGCTTTCTCGGTCAACCGCGCTTTGGCTAAAAAAGCTTGGGAAAAGAGGTGCTTGGAAAACGAGTCAACGACGTTGACATAAAGGTCGCGGCATATAAAATTTTACATCCGTATCAATGGGATACGGAGCCTGCGCGATGCCTGACCACAATGCAACCCGTTTCTTCACCCTTCGATGAAATTATGACAATGGCGCGTTAGGTTGGGAGCATTGGATCACCCCCTACCCGGCCTCCTCCAAAATTAGCGAGCCCCACAGTCTGCTATCCAAGGCATCATCTTGTTGGCAGGGTAGCGTTGGCACCGGAATAAATTCGACCCATCATTACTGATAAGGTACGCCCATGACAAATCAAGAAGTTCCCCCAATAGACCAAGGCGCAGCAAGTTCTTTACTGCTTTTTGACCGCTTACTTGCCTGTCGCGAACGCCACGGCATACTCGGCGCGGCGCGAGCTCTCAACGCCACGGAACGGAATCGGCTTGACGAGGCCAGACAGGCCATCCAATGCCTAGGCCTGCCGTCCCATGTTGTGCCCGTCCCGATCGTCGACAAAACCTCGCTTGAGATCCTGCTTGCCAACACACTGAAGAATCCCTTCGGCGCGACACTGGATACCACCAGCTATCTCGACCGCTATGCGTATTACTTCTTCTTCGCGCCCTTGCGGGTGGAAAGTAGCAACTTCAAAGAAGCGCAATTCAATCTGCGCAGCGACTTCGAACACGATTCGGAGACGCAGGAACCGCCATGCTTCTTCGAGCTCTTTCCCAGAACAGAGATTGAGGATGTCGCGAAACTGGAGCAATCGCTGGAGATCGGCATCAACGGACAGATGAAAGTTTCCGCTACCACGCCCGAATTCTTGTACTTGGCCGAGGGCACGAGGATAGCCGGAACGACGGAAACCAGCGCCGCTCTAAAGGCCAAACTCACTCAAGGAGTTACCAAGGTCTGGAAAAATGTCCTAATCCGTACCTCCGTCCCGCCGGATGTCGTCGCCACGTGGAGTTTCCGCAGTCGGGACAGCCTGAGCCAGGACAAACCGGTCATTGCCTTTATACTGCAAATACCAAAGGGCTTGAAGAAAACACGGATTTCCTACGAGATAAAGGTACGGTTCAACTCCCCGCCCTGGGAACGGGTCATCGCCAAGTGGGTCGAGGCCTTGCGGGAACTATGGTCGGATTTGAGCCCGGACGAAAAGAGGGATATCTGCCTACTGGAAAGCTATGTCCGGGATGGCCTGTGGTCGGCCTATTACGAGGAGCAGCCCATGATCAGGGCCTCGGCACTCGGATAGCATAGTTTCCTTCGTCATACTCGGCAAGTGAAAAATCGTTAACATTCATAGGCTTATGACAAGAGCTTGTAAACCCCACTGAAATCAGGTCTACTCTCGTCTTTTGGGCAACCGAAATGAGTGTGACGAAAGGAGCCAGCCTGATGTGCTGCTTGAGGGAAGTAGACGACCCGCGCAAACCGAGCAATGGGACGCTGCATGACTTCGTGGAGATTCTGGTGATTGCCATGGCCGCTGTGCTCTCCGATTGTGACACCGTCGAAGACATCGCCTACTGGGCGTACAAGAAGGAGGATTGGCTGCGGCAGTTCCTGCCGCTCAAGAACGGCGTTCCGTCCGAGAAGACGTTTCTGAGGATCTTCCGGGCGCTGGACCCGAAGCAATTCGAGGTGGCGTTCCGTCGCTGGGTCGCCGAGGTGGTCGGGACCCTCAATGGCGGCATTGCGGTCGATGGCAAGACCGTGCGTGGATCGGGCAGCGGCGGTGAAACGGCCATTCACATGGTCAGTGCCTTCGCTACAGAATTGGGCGTCGTTCTGGGCCAGGAAAAGGTCGCCGCCAAGAGTAATGAGATCACCGCCATCCCGGAACTGCTCCAGGCACTGCATATCAAGGACCTGCTGATCACCATTGACGCCATGGGGTGCCAGAGGAACATCGCCCGTCAGATCACCGACCAGGGCGGTGACTACCTGCTGGCCGTTAAAGGCAATCAACCGGCGCTGCTGGAAGCGATCCAAACTGATTTCCTTGACCAATACCAGTCGGACGCCGTCGACCGCCACCGCCAAGTTCATAAATCCCGTGGTCGGATCGTCGGTCAGATCGCCTCGGTGCTGCCCGCAGAAGGGACCGTTGACCTGGCCGATTGGCCCAAGTGCAAGACGATCGGTCTGGTCGACTCCTTGCGCAAGGTCGGCGATCAAGAGTCGAACTTCGAGCGGCGCTATTACATCAGCTCTCGCGAGTTGACCGCCGAACAACTTGCCGTCGCCGTGCGAAGCCATTGGGCCATCGAGAATCGACTTCACTGGGTCCTCGACGTCAGCTTCGGCGAGGATGCCAGCACCGTACGTAAAGACAACGCCCCACAGAATCTTTCCCTCTTGAAGAAGATCGTGCTCAATCTGATTCGGCTGGATACCACCGAGCAGAAGAAAACCAGCTTGCGCCTGAAGCGCAAGGCAGCCGCCTGGGACGATGACTTCCGGGTGAAGATCATGGGCCTCATCAGACTATGACAGCCGAGTGCCGAGGCCCTGAGCCCATGATCTGGGAGTTCGACCAGCGGGATTTTTCGCATTGATCCGGTCGGTCGAAATAAAAAAATGCGTAAATCGCCATCCACTCTGAATTTAACTCTCGAACTGTATGCCATCGGTGTCGATCTTTATGCCCGAATTTTTCTTCCGGACGAGGATCTGCGGACGAAAATTAGACCCCGTTCACTACTTGAATCCCTCATTCCCTTGCCGGCCATCGCCCCGCTGCTCACGGAGCGCGATGGTTTGAGCAAGGCATTGTGGGGCTTGCTATTCGATGCTGAGCTTCCCGCAAACCATCTAGCGCGCTCCCTTAAAATCGCCTTCGATTTTGCTAATGAGAAGTCCTACGGCTTGCGCATCCGGCTGAGAATCATGCCCACCATCGAACACTTGCAACCCACCTATAGGCAATTATGCGAAATTGGGATTCTTAACATGCCAGCGGAGGTATTGGAGGATATTGAAGAAAACCCGCTGGATTGGCTAATGTACCTTCCTTGGGAACTTGTCCTGAAAGAATCCTACCTCCGGGAAGATTACGTGTTTTCCTTGACTCGCACCTTGCCCCAGTATGATAACGATCATCCGATCAAAGCACGCGACCCCAAGGGGATTCTGGATGTGCTACTGATCGCGGCCAACCCTATCGAGCTTCGGAATACCGGCTCCGACACTTCCTTTGCGATGATCGAAGAGATATTGCAGCAGGCCGGCAACGGCGCCTTTTCTACAGCGCGTCTAGAGCGTGCGAGCCCGGAAACGCTAGCCAAAAAGCTCTGCGAAAAGGAATGGGATATCGTTCATATACTAGCACATGGCACGACCCAAACAGAAGGCGACGCCGGCGGAATGCATGCGGAAGACGACGAAGGCCTGACGATGCGCGTCTATGGGTATCAGTTCCGGGATATCTGGAAGACCAGGAAATCCACTCCGCCCCAGCTCGTCTTCCTGCAAGTCTGCGATTCCGCGGTGGCCTTCGGGAGGCTATACCGCGGTCTGGCACAATCCATTCATGCGGCTGGCGTCCCCTACGTGATAGGGATGCAGACCCCAGTGTCGGAAATATCGGCACGGGCGTTCACGAAAGATTTTTACGAGCAGCTGGTACAATTGGCGGAGGATGAGACGATTGATGTGGCGTTAGCCCACGCGCGGCGGCAGTCGATGTCACAAGAAATTTCAGCGCGTTTTATTGAAAGCCACCTCGCAAATAATCATATTGTAAAGTACTGTCCGGTCGAACCGGGAATCTGTTTCGGTGCAATTCCCGCCTTATATATGCGCGACGAGGCGGATGGGCGGCTGGCAGTGACTTCTCTCCCTCAGGCCATTCGGTGGCCTGACGGAAAGGTCATGTTGTTGATGAGAGTTGGTCGGCTGGATGCGTTTTACATCGACAAATATCCGGTGACGGCAGATCAGTTTGGCAGATTCGACGAGGCTTGGAAAAGCCCGTTCGATTCCTCGGAATGGCGCCAACGGATCGGCGTCATTGACGCTGCCAACAGAACGATTTCGGAAGGGGCCGAGAAAACCTGGTCGATGGCATTGCCAAACTTCCCCGCCACCGGTTTAACCGCAGATCAAGCCAAAAATTATTGTGCCGCTTTGGGTAAACAGCTTCCCACAGAAGAGGAGTGGCGAGCAGCCTATACCGAAACATATCACGGCCTCAATCCCGATCAAAATAGACACAACTGTGCCAAGTACTGGGAGTCTGGAGGCAATCCTCAACCAACTACAGTCATTCAGTTCAAGACCCAGGAAAACGATAACTTCCTTCAAGACTTAGCTGGAAACTGCAGGGAAATCGTGCTTCATGGCGCAAGTCCGCATACTCCTCATATTATTGGGGGCTCATTTAACAACTGGTTTGACCTTAGCACTCGGCTGTACTCTTCGAGGCGAGTGGACCTCGGTTTTCGATGCGTGGTCGCCTCGAAAATCTACCGCAGTTACCTCAACGTCGAGGATGCGGCGAAACGCCCGCGCGCATGCGGGGCAGAAGCGGACGATTTATCTCTTTCCTAGGTAAGCGCTGATCACCCAAGTTCGACAGTTAAACGCGCAAGTGACTTATCGTTATGAACTGGAGTTCAAGAACGTGTGCTACAACAGAGAAAGTTGCTGCGGCTGAGCGGGTTTTTTTCGGATTCAGGGCGGCAAATACGCGGTTGTGTGTTTCAGACAGACGGGAGATACCGTGGATGGCTTTTGCCGGGTTTAGGTCGTTTCGTGTGGAACGGGCAAGAATGGGGCGAAGGGCGAGGCGGGCAAATGAGTGAGCTTTCCAGCGATGAGGTAGGCCATGGCGATGAAGTTTTCGACGCGGCGATAGCCGCGTGCCCTTGCGCGCGCCTCCTGGAGCGCTCGATTCATCGCTTCGACACGGCCATTGTGTTTGCCGGGGTGAAAACCGTTGAGGACGCCAGGAAGATGCTTGGTGATCGTCCTGCCGAGGCGCTTGAAAGGTTCGAGTCGGCAGCGGCTGGCCCAGCTGAGCCAGCGCTTGAGCAGGGGTTCGGCCTCGTCAGGTGTCGTGGCGGTGGCGTAGATGGAGCGCAGCGCCTGCTTGATCCGCCAGGCCCGTGCGGTCTTGAGGTTCGAGCGCTGCAACCAGTGCATGGTGTCGGTTTGCTTGACGGTCCAGTCGGCGGGTTTCTTGTGCAGGCCCCAGCGGGTGCCTTTGAGTTCGGGCGCGCTCTTGACCTCGGCGCGTCGCACCTCGTCCAGCGCCGTGCTGCTCAGAGCGACCACGTGGAAGCGGTCGAAACAGACCTCGGCTGCGGGAAAATGCTCGGCGGCGCCGGCCTGGAACGAGCCGCTCATGTCCATGCTGACATGGGTGATCGCGGTGGGCTGGCCACCATGCTCGGTAAGGTCGCTGGCGAACTTCCCGAGCGTGGCCTTGTCCCGGCCCGGTGTGGCAAACAGCAGACGCTGTGCGTCGAGGTCATAAAAAACAGAGATATACGTCTGGCCGCGTTTACTGGCGGTCTCATCGACGCCGATCGCGCGAACCCTGGCATGACTTTCCTGGGCGCGCGCCCGGCCCACATGATGATTGATCACGCGCCACAGTCTGCGACTGCGCACGCGCAGCAGTCGGCCAGCTGCCAAGACCGACATGGTCGGCGCCAGCATCAACGTCAAGGCCTCGAACAGCAGCGTGAAGCGGCTCCCTTCACGCGCCCAGGGCACAGGAATCTGCGTGACCTTGCCGCAACCGGCACAGGCCACTCGCGGCACCTCGGCATGCAGGTGGGCTTCGTACTGAAAGAAATCCATATGGCGCCAGGAACGCGCCAAACGGTCATGCAGCGGCTGCGCCGCCGCACCGCAAGCCGGGCAAACATGAATGGCTGCGCCAAATCGGACCTGGAAATCGATCCGTCCGGACTCTGGCTTGAAGATGACTTCAGCTACCTGCCAAGGAGCAACGAGACCCAGAGCTTGGGTAAACAGCGTTTCAATCATGAGGAACCGGTCGCGAGAGGAAAGGCCGCCATTGTCCTCCATGCCGAGGGCGGCAGACTGCCTTCCTCGGCCCGGAGCAAGCGTAAGCGAGCGGGCAGCGATGTAAAGGGTTCGGCTGCGCCCGGACTGCGTCCGCCCTTGACATCACCGCTCCCTCAAAACGCGAAACCCATCGCCGGTTCCACACGAAACGACATAGAGCCCTTTTGCCGGCGGGTTGATGCGGATTTGATGGTGCTGCAGACGCTGCAAGTGGTCCAGGGCCCGCTCCGGCGACAGATCGCTGTCGGCGTGCGTTGAGCCGTTGGCGCATCACGCGGTAGAGGATCAGCGCGAGGAAGCAAAGGGAGGCGTGCGCCTTGGTGTGTTCAGGCAAGCGGTGAAACAGCGGACCGATCTCGATCTCGGACGTCAGCACCCGGAAGCCTCGTTCGATATCGGCCAGCGACTTGTACCGATCGACGATGCCCTGCGACGACAGACACCAAGAACTTCGCTGCCTTGGGGTTGTTCGTGCCGAAAACTTATGATTGACCTGTCGCCGCTCGATAGCGATACTCCGCGCAAGCGGTTGGTATACTTATCCTTGGCAAAACGAAAGGAACGATATGAAAACAAGAAGCTTCCTCATGGCGGCGCTGGTGAGCGCGCTGGCGCTGAGCAGCGTGCAGGCCCAACAAATCACCGGCACGCCAGGTTCGCCCAGCGCCACGCAAGTCATCAACGGAAACCAACTGCCGCCTCCGCCGTTGAAGTTCGGCGGCGTCATCAAGGAAACCGCCCCGGATTCCAAACCGTATTGGCCGCCCCGGGTAGTGCCACCGAAAGGCGCACCCAACGTGCTGCTAATCATGACCGATGACCAGGGCTATGGCGTTTCAGGCACCTTCGGTGGCGTCGTCCCGACACCGGCCATGGATCGTATCGCGAAGGCCGGCTTGCGCTACACGCAGTTCCACTCTACCGCGCTGTGCTCGCCGACGCGGGCGGCGCTGATCACCGGTCGTAACCATCACTCGGTCGGCTTCGGCGTGATCGGTGAAATGTCTACCGGCTTTCCGGGCTACGATTCCGTCATCACTCCCGACAAGGCAACCATCGGCACCATCTTGCGCGACAACGGCTACGCCACCTCGTGGTTTGGAAAGAACCACAACACGCCCACCTATCAGTACAGCGTGGCCGGCCCTTACGACCAGTGGCCGTCCGGGATGGGCTTTGAATATTTCTACGGCTTCATGGGCGGCGAAACTGACCAGTGGACGCCCTATCTTTTCCGCGATCACACGCAGATCTTTCCGTTCGTCGGCAAGAAAGATTACAACCTCATCACCGACATGGCGGACGAGGCCATCAAGTACATGGGCGACCTGAACGCGGCCGCACCCGAGAAGCCGTTCTTTGTCTACTACGTGCCCGGCGGTACGCACTCGCCGCATCAGCCCAAACTGGAGTGGCGCGAGAAGTTCAAGGGTAAGTTCGACCAAGGCTGGGAGAAAACGCGTGAGCAAATCATCGCCAACCAGAAACGGCTCGGCATCATTCCGGCGAACACCCAACTCACCCCGTGGCCGGATGGCCAGGCCGAGTACGCCGGCGCGAAGCTGCCGAAATGGGACTCGCTAACCGAAATCCAGAAGAAACTGTATGCCCGCGAAGCGGAGAACTTCGCCGGCTACGTCGCCTATACGGATCATGAGATCGGCCGTGTCATTCAAGCCGTCGAGGACATGGGCAAACTGGATAACACGATCATCATCTACATCAGCGGCGATAACGGCACCAGCGCTGAAGGCACTTTAGAGGGCACCTTCAACCAGATGACCGCCTATAACGGCATTCTGACTCTCCCCGAGGCCGAGCAGCTATTGCATTATGAGGACTGGGGTCAGGCTAAGACTTACCCGCACATGGCGGTGGGCTGGACCTGGGCATTCGATACGCCATTCAAGTGGACCAAGCAGATTGCATCGCATTTCGGCGGCACCCGGCAGGGCATGGTCATCTCGTGGCCCGGCCACATCAAGGACGTGGGCGGCATCCGCACGCAGTTCCATCACATCATTGATATCGTGCCGACAATCCTGGAAGTCACCGGCGTGAAGGCCCCCGAGGAAGTCAACGGCATCAAACAAAAGCCCATCGAAGGTGTGAGCATGGCTTACACGTTTGATGCGGCAAACGCCAGGGTCCCGTCGAAACGCGACACGCAGTACTTCGAAATGTTCGGCAACCGCGGCATCTATCACGACGGATGGTATGCCTGCACTACGCCACCCGAGCCGGTCTGGCTCCTCGGCGGCAAGCCACTGCCGCCCATCAGCGACTACAAGTGGGAACTCTACAACATCGCGGATGACTACTCGCAGAACAACGATCTCGCGGCCAAAGAGCCGGCCAAGCTCAAGGAGATGCAGGCCCTGTTCCTGACTGAGGCGAAGAAATACCAGGTGCTGCCTTTGGACAACTCGATTCTGCCGCGTCTCCTGACGCCGCGACCGAGCGCCACCGCGGGCCAGACCGTGTTCACCTACACCGGTGAGAGGGCCGGCATTCCCGTCGGAAACGCGCCCAACATCCTGAACAAGGACTACACCATCACTGCCGAGATCACCGTCCCTGAAGGCGGCGCAGAAGGCATGATCGTGACGCTGGGCGGCCGCTTCGGCGGCTACGGCCTCTTCCTGCAAAAGGGCAGGCCGGTCTTCGTATACAACCTTCTTGATCTCGAACGATTCCGCTGGGAAGGCGGCGTCGGCGCGATCGTTGACCAGGACTTGTTTGGCAAAGCGCTCAAGCCCGGCAAGCACACGATCGTTTTCGACTTCAAGTATGACGGCCCCGGTCCCGCCAAGGGCGGCACCGGCGTATTGTCGGTGGACGGCAAGGAACTGGATCGCAAGACGATCAAGCACACGATTCCGATCCTCATGTCCATCGACGAGACCTTGGACGTCGGCCTGGATACGCGATCGGGAGTAGACGACAGCTACGAGTTGCCCTTCAAGTTCACCGGCACGATTGACAAGCTGACCTTCAAGCTCGGCCCATCGCAGATGACGGCGGAGGCGCAGAAGGCGGCGGCCGAAGCGCTCAAGAAAGCCATGGATTAACCCTTCGACTGGAAAACACGCGGGCCGTCTCCCACGAGGCGGCCCGAGACTTCATCTGCGAACCGGATCCAATATTTGCCACGACCGCTCTACCCCACGTGACTGACCGTCGACGCCGAAACCCACAGGCAACAACGCCTTCGCATAGATGGCCTTGAAAGGTGCTGCCACCGCCGCCAAGCTGCTCGATCAGCGTTTGGCCTTCAACTTGTACTCTTCGTACTGATCCGGGTCTTCGAGCAAGGTATCGACGATCAAAGATGCGGCCATCCGTATTTCCTCCCGTCTGTATGGTTTCGCCTGCCTTCCGTGGCGCAACATCGACAGCTCATCGTATCACCCAGGGGCGAAACTACGAGGCGCAGCAGTGGTCCGCGGTCCGCGCGTTCAACGCGCTTCGAGATTCAGGATGCGAGCGCGTGGCGATCACCCGTGCCCTGCCCGCCCTTCGTGCCGACGAGGCGAGAGTGGTCGTCGACAAGCGCATCGCGACGCGCCAGCGCGGTGCAGAAAATTCCGTTTCCCGGCCTGCGATGCACCTCGTCGTGGCGCACCTGACTGCACTGCGATCCTCCCAGAAAATTTTGCCCATAAAAGCAGTTACCTGGGAATCGCGAGCAACGCTGCAAGGCAAGCACGATTTTTGCTCCGGGTAAGACATCCGCTTTCCGGGAATCACCCTGATGAACAATGTTTTCCGCCTCGAACCGCCGTCGACCATTGACCCACTGCCGCCCGAGGGAAGGCGAAGAGTCTTCGACGATGAAGAGCGTGTGCTCTACGATGGTTACTGGATCAAGACCTACCCGGTACCGGCCGATTCACTGCAGGGAAAGAAGTCGCTGATCGAAGCGCTGGCCCGGCGCCTGTTCAACCACACCGAGCATGGGCTCAACATTCCCGGCTGCCGCCTCGGCGAAACGCGGCAGAGTTTCGTCGCGGAATCCGACCCGGGGCGGCGGCGGGTCAAGGCCGGGATGCTCGCCGGCGCCCTCTTCAATCGCGCGACCGACATTTTCCGACGGCTGGTCGAGTTGCAGGCCGATGGCGTCGAGGTCGGCAGTGACAATGCCCTGATGCGCGAATGCGGCCAATGCCTGCTCGAAGCCATGCAGCTCGGCCGCTTCGTTCTCCACCGCAGCGGCGAGGAAGGAATCGACGAGTTGTGGGGCGAACCTTTCCGGGCTTTTTCGATTCCCGTCGAAGATTTCTATGAAAGCCGCTACGTCAAGATCGGCCAGAGCATGCGCGACATCGACCGGATCGCGGATGCGATGGTCAGCGCCTTCTGCCGCATTCCGACCTTTGAGGCCGTCGAGGCACCGATTCGAGATTTCGCCGAAGCGGCCAGGATAAAGACCGAAACACTGCGCACCGACCCGGGGATCTTCGACGTCTGGGCACACCTGGTCACCGCCGGCGAACGACTGGCCAGCTTCACGCCGCAAGCGGCGGGAGAAGCGAGCGAAAAGCGAAGCGGCAGCGCGCTGCACAGCGTTTCCGATGGCTTGCAGCTGCTGCGGAACGGCCGCGACCTCGTCTTCTATATCGCGCGCGCATGTACGCCAATGCCGAAAAGCACGAGCGAATACATCGAGCGTTGCGCGGCCTACCTGAGCAGCGGCCGAGCGCCCTTCGTGCCGGCGCCGCTGCCCGCATGAGCGACGCTCCGATGATGGTCTTGGGTTTTCGCGTCGCTGACGATCACAGGCTCGATCACGTCGTGCCGACGGTGGCGCTTTCACGGCTTGGCGCATGCACGACGCTCACGGAACGACGCTTTTCGCACACGCGAGCACGCGACTCGCCCCTCACAGCCCGAGGAAATTCCGCATCAGCTTGAGCATGCCGGCCTTCGGCGGCGACGCTGCGCGATCAGCGTGAGCGTCAAGGAACTGGTTGTGGAATTCGTCCATCTGCGCTTCACGGCGGGCGAGAATTTCGGCAATCGCTTCGGCGATGGCTGGTCTTGAGCGGATAACATCTTCCAGTGTCGTCTGGTCAAGCCGGTAACAAACGACATCGGTCTTGGCGGTGACGGTGGCGCGTCGTGCCTCGCCGGTCAGCACGCCTTTCTCGCCAAAGGTGCCGCCGGCCTGAATGGTCCGGAAGAGCTGCCGTGGGTGACCGGGAAAATCCATCCACACTTCCGCTTCGCCGACGGTGAGCAGATAGAGCCACTGCGGCGCGTCGCCCTGTTGGAAGATGACGTCATCGCGAGCAAACGGCGCATAGGCCAGCCGCTCGCTGATCGTCCGCAGTTCGTCGTCCTGCAACCCGGCAAACAGCTCGACTTTGCGCAGGTCAGCGATCCGGCGTTCGATTTCACGGCGGTGCACCGATTCGCGATACCTGTCGTTCTCCTTGGTGACGTGCAGCGCCTGTTCCGGGACCGCCAAACGCATCCCGGCGCGCTGCAGAGCAGCAAAGATATGCACGCGAACGACCGAGTCGGTGGGATCGTCCGGCTGTGGATCGAGCATCCAGTAGCGCAGCGCGTAGCGCCCGTAGCCAGCGCCGAACTCCATCAGCACGCAGCTCGCGGGCGGCTCGCGGGCGATATTCGGAATCTCGGCACCATTGATCGCTTTCTCGACTTTCTGGATGACAGCGGCCGGCGGCGACTCGTAGGTCACGTTGAACCACACCCAGCGCCGCCATGGCCAGCTCGGGACGTCGGCGCGGCCGAACAGCGTGAACCGCCCGCGCATCAGCTGGCTGTTGGGAACGACGACCACGTCGCCATTGCGCGTCCTGATCGTCGTCTGTCGCCAGCGCGTCTGCAGCACGCGGCCACTGATGTCGTCGAGTTTGATCCAGTCGCCGGCACGAAGCGAGTTGTCGAGCTGCAGAGCGACGCCGGAAAGCAGGTTGCCGAGGGTATCCTGCATCGAGAAGGCCAGTACCGCCGTGAGCACCGCCGAAGTGGTCAGCAAGCTCGACGGATCGAGCCCGACGATATGCAGCCGTGCCAGCAGGAAGGCCACGTAGACGGCCAGCACCGTGATGTCTTCGGCGATGCGCACGACGACGATGCCCACTTTCGGCAGGATGACGCGAAAGATGAACAAGGCGGCAAGGCGAAGCATCGCCATGCCCGAACCGATGACGAAAACCTCGTGCACCATCACCGCCGCGCGCGAATAGTCGAGCGCCTGCAGCCATGCGCCGAAAGCCTGCCCCGCCACGCAGACGACAAACAGTGCCACGGTGTTGGCAATGCGCCGACGTTCCTTGGGCAGAAGACGCAAGCAAAGCAGCGCCAGAATGAGCACCGCGGCAATGATGTATTTTGTTTCGGGTAGCCAGAAATGCGTGAGCATCTTGCTCATGATACGTTCCATCGCTTCGCCCTCGTCGAGTCAGCCGCCGCGCCAGGCGCGGATCGGAGAACGGAAGCCCGGCGGGCGCACGCGGCGCGAATCCCTGCTGCCGCTTCAGCTCCCGCAGCCGGCGCAAACCGGGCCCCTACCGGGCACCACCGGGAGCAGACAGGCGGACTACGCAAGTGGATCGGTGTCACCGCGACTGACGACGCTGTTCAGACCAGCCCGTCAAACAGCTGCACCTGGACCAGATCACCGACGGCGACCTGACCGCGATCGTGTTCGAGGACGATGAAGCAGTTGGCTTCCGACATCGAGCGCAGGACGCCGGAGCCTTGCGCGCCTGCCGGGCGAACAGAGGAGTGCCCATCCACCTGGCTGACGATGCCGCGCTGGAACTCGGTACGGCCGGGGGCTTTTTTCATCGCCACGCTGCTCACCGCCGGCAGCAGCGGCACGCCGGGAGCCGGGTCGGCACCCATCAGAAGGTACAGCGCGTCACGGACGAACTGGTAGAAAGCGGCCATCACCGCGACCGGATTGCCCGGCAGACCGAATAGCCAGGCGGCACGCTCGCCACCGCCGATGCGGCCGAAGGCCATCGGCCGCCCGGGCTTCATGGCGATCTTCCAGAACAGCACCTCGCCGAGCTGGGCCATCAGCGGCTTGACGAAATCGGCCTCGCCGACCGAGACGCCGCCACTGGTGATCACCACGTCAGCCGCGGCAGTGGCGTCGCGGAACGCCGCCTCGAGGCTTGCCGGATCGTCGCGGACGACGCCGAGGTCGAGCACCTCACAGCCGAGGCGCGTGAGCATGCCGAAAATTGTGTAGCGGTTGCTGTCATAGACTTCACCGTCGGCAAGCGACGTACCGATCGAGCACAGTTCGTCGCCGGTCGAGAAGAAGGCCACGCGCAGACGGCGGTAGACGCTGACCTCTGCACAGCCGAGCGAAGCCATCAGCCCGAGTTCTGCCGGGCGAACCAGCCGCCCGGCGGCGAGCGCCGGCCTGCCGGAAGCCAGGTCCTCGCCAGCCAGACGGATATTTTGGCCCGCACGCTGGCCGGCCGGGATGACGAGATGATCGCCGTCGACCCGGACCACCTCCTGGATCACGACCGTATCGGTCCCCGCCGGCGGCAGCGCGCCGGTCATGATGCGCACGCACTCGCCGGCGCCCACGGAACCGGCAAAGACCTTCCCCGCCAGCGCCGTACCGATCACGCGCAGCCTCGTCGCGTCACCGCTCGCCAGGTCGGCATGGCGCAGCGCGTAACCGTCCATCGCCGAATTGTCGTGCGCCGGGACATTGAATGGCGCGATGACGTCACTCGCCAGCACGCGACCCAGGGCGCTGCGCAGCGCCAGACGCTCGTGCGTACCGACAGGGGTGAGCTGGCTGCGAATGAAGCTTCGCGCCTGCTCGACCGACAGCGCGTCGGGGTCGTAATCGCTCAGGCAGCTGAAACGGGCAGTGAGACTCATGGCGACTCGCCTCGAAGGTGGGTGGGGGTGACTGGGGATGCTTGTGCTGGGCGACGCCCGCGCCGAACGGGCCAGCGCGCGCGGCGAGCCGCGTTCAGCCGCCGGTCATGGACATGAAGCGCACCACCTGCGGGGCGTCCATCTGATTGCTGAAGTCGTGGCCTTTGGCCTTGATGCCCATGCTGTGGACGATCGCCGCGCGCAGCGGGCGGTCATCGGTCGGATGCGCGCGCAGCAGGGGCAGCAATTGACTGGCGTCGTTGTTGCCCAGGCAGGGGTAGAGTTCGCCGCGCGCGGTGATGCGCACGCGGTTGCAGCTGTCGCAGAAGTTGTGACTGTGCGGCGAGATGAAACCGACCCGCGTCGCGGCCCCCGGAATCCGCCAGTAGCGCGCCGGCCCGCCGGAGCTCTCGGTGGACGGTACGAGCACGAAGTGTTCAGCCAGTCGGGCCATCGCTTCCTCGCTGCTGATGTAGGTCGACTGGCGGCCATGGCCGATTTCGCCGAGCGGCATTTCCTCGATGAAGGAAATATCGATTCCGCGCTCGACGGCGAACCCGACCATCGCCGGAAACTCGTCGTCGTTGCTGCCGCGCATCATGACCGTGTTCAGCTTGAGGCGCTGGAAACCGGCAGCCTGCGCCGCATCGAGACCGCGTAGCACCTTGGCCAGGTCGCCGACGCGGGTGATTGCTCTGAAGCGGTCGGCACGCAGAGTGTCGAGACTGATGTTGATGCGTGCGAGGCCGGCAGCCCGCAAGGCCGGTGCGAAGCGATCGAGCTGCGAGCCGTTGGTGGTGATCACCAGCTCCTTCAATCCCGGCAGCACGGCGAGCCGTTCGAGCAGCCAGATCACGTTCCGGCGAACCAGCGGCTCACCGCCGGTGACGCGCAGCTTGGTCACCCCGAGATCGACGAAGGTACTGGCCAGGCGCAGGCATTCCTCGAGCGTCAGCACCTGCGCCCGTGGCAGGAACGTCATCTCCTCGGCCATGCAGTAGCTGCAACGAAAGTCGCAACGGTCGGTAATCGACAGGCGAACGTAGGTCACGTGGCGCCCGTACTTGTCTACCAGCGTCCCGTCGGCATGCGGCGAGCTCGCCGGCGACGTCGGCGGGGTGAAGCCGACCAGCGAATCCGGAACGGCCTCCGGGGTCAGCGATTCGTTGCGCATGGGAGAGGCTCCCTGGGGCCTGCCTGTGGCGGCGAGAAGAGGTGAAGATGAGAACGGTTCGCGGCCGATTATAGCGAACTTTGCCCCACCCCGACGCGCCACGCACAGCGCAACTGGCCACCCAAGGTGACCAGCAGGAAGGCGGCAGGGACTTGCGGCAGCCCTGCCGAACAACGATGGCCGCGAGGGCAGCGATCAGGAAGCGCGCTGCCCAGACCGCCTGGCTCAGTCAGTGCAGATGGACCGCCGGCCTACCCACGCCCGGGCTCAATCGTCACCGTTCATGAATCCCAGCAGGTGCAGGAGGCTGGTGAAGAGATTGAAGATGGCGACGAAGAGGGTCACCGTGGCCATCACGTAGTTGGTTTCACCGCCGTGGATGATGTTCGAGGTTTCGTAGAGGATCAGCCCCGACATCAACAGCACGAAGGCCGCCGAGACGGTCAGCGACAGCGCCGGGATTTCGAAGAAGATCGCCCCCAGACCGGCCAGGAAAGCAAGCAGGACGCCGACCATCAGGAAACCGCCCATGAAGCTGAAGTCCTTGCGCGTGGTCAGCGCGTAGCCCGACAGACCGACGAAGATCGTCGCTGTTCCGGCCATCGCCATCATCACCGTCTGGCCACCATTGGGCAGGCCAAGGTAGTGACCGACGATCGGCCCCAGGGTGTAGCCCATGAAACCGGTCAGGGCGAACACCGAAGCCACGCCCCAGCCACTGTTGCGGAGCCGGTTGGTGAGGAAAAGCAGACCGAAATAGCCGAGCAGGGTGACGATCAGCCCGGGATGCGGCAGCCTCAAGGCCACAGCGACGCCCGCGGTAAGGGCCGCGAAAAGTAGGGTCATCGACAGCAGCAGATAGGTGTTGCGGATCACCGTATTGGTGGTCCGGATCGACTCGCTGCTGCTCTGCGCAACGCCGGTCGCCGTTTGTATTTTGAAGGTACTCATTCTGAACTCCTGTAGGAAAGGGATTTCAAGCCGCGGCTGTCATGTCGCACGCGGCTCAAGCCGTCGTTGCAGCGACGTCTGACTGGGCGCCGGCAAGCAGCACTGCACGGGCTTCGCTGCTACGGCCAGGCTGACGCTGGCGCTGCCGCGCGACGTGGCGGGCCAGAGTCCGCCCGGCGCGATCGACAGCCCGGTCGATGGCTACGTAGAGGTCGGCCTGGGTGTCGTCGATGAGCACGTCGGCCGCTCCGGTGACGGCGACCTGAATGCGGCAGCGCTTGTCCTTGCCACCACGCGGCCCGTTGACATCGGAAAGAACGACCAGGACACTGCTGACGCGGTCGTACGCCCAGTCGATCGAAAAGCCGAGGCGCCGCCGGACGTGCTCACGGACCTCCTCGCTGAGATCAAAGCCCCTGGCTCGGGTAACGATGTGCATGAAAGCGCTCCTCGCGTGCATTGATCGGAAAGGTCAGTCTAGGATATAACGAGACATCCGACTAATCGAATATACTGTCTCGACAGATCGATTTTTGTTGCCACTTCCCTCTAATCGCCGTGGCCTCGCTCAACTACAAGCACCTGCGTTACTTCTGGATGGTCGCCAAGTGCGGCGCCATCGCTCGCGCCTGCGAACAGCTGCACCTGACGCCGCAGGCGGTCAGTGGCCAGTTGCGTGAGCTGGAAGATTCACTCGGCGTCGAGCTGTTTCGCCGCGCCGGCCGCGGCCTGGAACTCACCGACGCGGGGCGGCGCATCCTCAGCTACGCCGAGGAAATCTTTGCCATCGGTGACGAGCTGCTCGAGGTCGCTCGCGACCAGACGATGACCCAGAGCCTGCCTTTCGCCGTGGGAATTGCCGATTCGGTGCCCAAGTCGGTTGCCCTGCGGCTCGTCGAACCGGTCCTGCATCTGCCCGAAGCGGTGCGCCTGATCTGCCGTGAAGGGCGCCTGACCGGCCTGCTCGCCGACCTCGCCGTGCATCGTCTGGACATGGTCATCGCCGACCGACCGATGCCGGCAAATCTCAATGTCCGTGGTTACAGCCACCCGCTGGGCGAAAGCGACCTCACCGTCTTCGCCGCGCCGGCTCTGCTCGCCAAACTCGACGGCAGCTTCCCGGAGATGCTTAACGGCGCCCCCTTTCTGATGCCCGGCGACGACGTGGCGATCCGCTTGCGACTAGAGCAGTGGTTCGAAGCCTCCCGCCTGCATCCGCGCATCGTCGGCGAATTCGACGACAGCGCGCTGCTCAAGTCTTTCGGGCAGGCCGGAGCCGGCCTTTTCGTCGCCCCGACAGCAATCGCTGCCTTCGTCAGCGATCAGTATCGCGTGCGCGCCATCGGGCGCATCGATTCGATCGCCGAACAGCTTTTCGCGATCACCACCGAGCGTCGCTTGAGCCACCCGGCCATCGTTGCCATCATTCAGGTGGCACGCGATCAGGTTTTCGGCGCCACGACGCGCGCGCCACGACGCTCCAGAAAAGCCCCTCAGGAGCAGGCAGAGACATCGCTTCAGCCGGCGGGCTCCCGCGCCCGCTCGCGGTCGCCGGGCAAGGACTCCTGAGCCGCTCTGCGGAAGCCCGCGCACACTTCATTATTTTCGAAGTGTCAGTGTAAATAATTCTGCTTTTATGTCGCCCTCCCTCGGTCTATGGTGGCTCTCTCTTCCATCCGGATTCAAGGAACGACCATGAAAACCTTCTCTTTGCTGGCCGCCGTGCTGGCTCTCGGCCTGACACTGACCGTCGGCGATGCCGATGCCGCTGGCAAGCGCCTCGGCGCCGGCAAATCATCGGGTATGCAGCGCGATTCGATCAGCGCCGACAAGTCCGCCGCCGGGGCACCCGGTGCCGCCAAGGCGCCGGCAGCAGCCGCTGCGTCGCAAGCGCAGCCCAAGCGCTCGTGGATGGGGCCGCTTGCCGGTCTCGCAGCCGGTCTCGGACTGGCCGCGCTGGCTTCGCACCTCGGCTTCGGTGAGGAACTTGCCTCGATGCTGATGATCGGCCTGCTGGTGATGGCCGCGGTGCTGGTCGTCGGCTTCATCATGCGCCGCCGTGCCGCCGCCCGACAGGCCGGAGTCGGTGGGCCGGGAGGACTGCAATACGCGGCGGCCGGCAGCGGCAACGCGCCCAGCAATCGGGGCCTCGATGAATCGCCGATGCTGCCCTCCTCGGCGACCGCTACCTCCTTTGCCGGCAGCTCGACCGCCGCGGTCCCCGGCGCAGCGCCGCTCGCCAGCAGCGCCAACATCCCGCTCGATTTCGACGCCGCCGGCTTCGTGCGCAACGCCAAGGTCAGCTTCATTCGACTGCAGGCCGCGAACGACGCCGGCAACCTCGACGACATTCGCGAGTTCACCACTCCCGAGATGTTTGCCGAGATCAGCATGGCCATCGCCGAGCGCGGCGACGCGGTACAGGAGACCGACGTCGTGACCATCGAAGCCGAAGTCCTCGACGTCGCCGAAGAGGCCAGCCGCTACGTGGTCAGCGTCCGCTTCTCCGGTTTGATTCGGGAAGACAAGGACGCCGCCGCCGAAGCCATCGACGAGGTCTGGCACCTGGTCAAGCCGCGCCACGGCAAGGGCGGCTGGACACTGGCCGGCATTCAGCAGATGCAGTAAGTGATCTGCAGGCCGACCGCCGGCAGCAGGGCTGCTGGCGCCGGCCGACTATGGCAATGTGCGGCGAACACGGCTTCAAACCCGCTCGCGGGTCGCTCCCCTGTCGCCCGTGAAGCCGCGTAGCGTCGCCAGCCGCGGCAGATCGGCCGGCCGATCGACGTCCCAGAGAGGCGGCAGCTCGCGCCAACGCAGGCCCAGCGCCAACAGCCGCTGCCGCGTCTGGAGCATTACCCGTTCGCTACCCCAATCGACGCCTGTGAAAAGGCCCGGCTGCGGGCAACGCAGACCGACCAGTACGTAGCCGCCGTCTTCGGCCGGAATGAAGACCGCATCGTTGCCCTCCTCCGGCGACTCTTCGCCCAGCGCCCTGGCCGCCGCCGCGAGATGCTCCGCTTGCAGCGCCGGGCAATCGGTCCCGATCAACAGCAGGGAACCGGCCTGGGCGGCGAAGGCCGCTGCCATGCGCGCACCAAGGTCCGCGCCAACCTGCTCGCGAAGCTCGACCCGGCAGCAATCACGCAGCGCCCGAAAGAAGCGGTGCCGGCCGTCCGGCGCAACCCAAAGGGTGACGCTGCCCAGCGCCGCCCGCCTCGCCACCGCCAGCGCGTGCAGAGTCAGCCGACGATGCAGGCGCGCCGCTCCGGCGGCGCCGAGGGCAGGAATCAGCCGGGTCTTGGCGGCCCCCACCTGCGGCGCACGGGCAAAAACGGCCAGTGCAGGCAGCACAGTCGATCGTGGCTCAGGGCTGGCGTGGCGAATAGCCATAACGAAGCGCCAGCTGCACCGGGTCGGCACCCAGAAAATAGCTCGCCCGCAAACGCCACATCAGCACGATGGTGCGCAGCACGCCATGCTTCTCCCAGCGCCGCCCGGACGTGCTCACCCGGGCGCGCAGACACGCCGGCGAAGCGATAGCCTTGAGCCGCTTGCAGAGCGCGATGTCCTCCATCAGCGCCAATTCGGGAAAAGCTCCGACCGCCAGGAAGGCCTCGCGGCGAACGAAGATCGCCTGATCGCCGGTGGCGATCCCGGTCAGCCGGGAGCGCCAGTTCATCATCGCTGCGACGACACGCAGCAAGCGATGGCGGCTAGCGATGGTCACGTCGAAGCGTCCCCACGTCGCACCGCCGACGATCGCCGCACGAATCAGCGCGTCGGCATCGCGCGGCAGGGTCGTATCGGCATGCACGAAGAGCAGCACCTCCCCGCGACTGGCACGCGCACCGGCGTTCATCTGCAGCGCCCTCCCGCGCGGCGAGTCGAGCAGCCGGTCAGCGACGTCCGCGACCAGCGCCGGCGTGCCATCGCTGCTGCCACCATCGACGACCAGCAGCTCGGCGCCGCGCGCGCGCAGGCACTGCAGCTGCGCCAGTTGCGTGGCGAGCGTCGTCGCCTCGTTGAGTACCGGCAGAATCAAGGACAGGAAGGGGCGTTCGTCGTCCGGTGTCGTCATCGGTCATCGGTCATCGCTTGATCAGCGAACGGCGCCATCAGCTGATTACCGGCAGGAACCGCAGCAAGGGCAGCGACGTCGGCAACTAATCGCCACCACGCTCCTTGCCGGCCGGCTCGCCGACAAACTGGCGGCACGCCTCATGCAGGAAGTTCATCTGCTTCTTGAAGTTCGCACAACCCTGGCACATCGCCAGATGCACGCGCAGACGCAGGCGTTCGGCGAGGGTCAATGGGCGATCCTGCGCCTCGGAAAGTAATTGGGTGACCTCCCGGCAAGTCAACATGCGTGTTCTCCGAAGCGTCGTGAATCGTCAGGCGCCGCGCGATCGCACGCGGTGCAGCGGGAAAGCAGTAAGTTGGCGATGACCGCGGGCCGCACGGCGAAACGGCGGCAAGCGTCGCTGGGAAAGCTCAAGATTATCCTTCATTTCACAATGCTCTGGCACGCTCAAGCGCTGATCGCCAACGCCCGCTCGACCCCGAAAACGGTCAGCGATCGGTTCCTAAACACTTCCCCCGCCAATGCACGGCCGGGATACTTCTAACAGTCGCGTGAGATTTTCAATTCTTACAACTCAATGCAGCCGCGACGTCGCGCTGGCCAGCCGCGCGTCCCGATCACTCACCACACCTGTACGCAGCGCCCACGGGCGCCGGCAGTCATTGCCCTGCCGCGGCTTCAAGCGCCAAGATCAGCGCCTGGACGTCGATCGGCAGATAGCCGGTGATCTCCAGGTTGCGGTCCTCGAAGACGTCCGCGCCCGGCGCACTCGCCTGCCACTCGGCGACCACCGCGTCGCGCTGCCGGATCAGCGCCTCGACCTGTGGGCGGAAGAGCTGCAGCATCGCGGTCAGCCAGCGATTGACCGCCCAATTGGGGAAGGCATGGTCGATGGCGAAGCGGTCGAGCATGGCGATCGTCTGCTCGGCGGGGTACCACGCTTCCGCAGTCACCCAGCGGTTGGTGCAGAAGAGACCGATCGGATAGCCCCAGGCGTCCATGGAAATCGCCACCAGGTGAGCAAGCGCGTCGTCGCCCGCTGGCCAGGTATCGGTGGCCTGCGGGTAGTCGAGCGGACGGCAGGCCGGCGGCAGGCCGCCAGCGCGCAGAAAGAGATGGAAATGGCCGTGTTCGAGTTCGCCGTCGCGATGCGTATGGTAGTAGTACTGCGCCTGCGTTTCGCGGTCGAAAACGTCGTCGCGCGGATAGTGTTCGAGTTCGACAAACTCACCCTGCCCGCGCAGTACCTCGCCGACGAGATTGATGCCGGCCTTTTCGAGAACACGGTAACACTCGCGAATCTCGCCGGCAGCGGCGAGCATCGAAGCACGGCGTTCAGGACTCAGGCCGTCCAGGTTGGGCGAAGGATTCATTTGGGCTCGCTGGAGGAAAAAACAAGTGCTCGAGGACGTTTGCCGTCGTTGCTGACGGCGCGATGCTGCCGGTGCAGGCGAGCGGCGGCAAAGCAGCCTGCTCCCGCCTCGGCTACCGGTGCAGGCGCATGAGTGTGCTCTTGCCGAACAGGCTCTCGACCAGGTCCACCGCCAGTTCTGCGGTCATGTTGCGCAGATCGAGAGCCGGGTTGAGTTCGACGATGTCGAGCGAGCGCAGTCGCCCGGTATCGGCGATCATTTCCATGCACAGTTGCGCCTCACGATAGGTCGGCCCCCCGCGTACCGTGGTCCCCACCCCCGGCGCGATTTCAGGGTCGAGGAAATCGACGTCGAGGCTGACGTGCAGGTGGGTATCCGAAGCCACGCCGGCCAGCGCCTGCTCCATCGTTTCCCGCATGCCGACCTCGTCAACGTAGCGCATGTCGAAGACTTCGATGCCGATCTCGGCCAGGAAGCGCTTTTCACCGTCGTCGACGCTGCGGATGCCGATCTGGCGAATGTCCTGCGGCAGGATGGCCGGTACATGGCCGCCGATTTCGGTCAGCAGCGATGGTCCATAACCGCACAGGAAAGCGCCTGGCATCCCGTGGATGTTGCCACTGGGGGTCACGCTCGCGGTGTTGAAATCGGCGTGCGCGTCGAACCACAGCACGCGCAGCCTTTTCCCCGTCTCGCGACAGTGGCGTGCGACGGCGCTGATCGAACCGATGGCCAGGCAGTGGTCACCGCCGAGCATGATCGGCAGGCGCCCATCGTGCAGTTCGGCATGCACCGCGTCATGCACGCTGCGGTTCCACGCCGCGACTTCGCGCATGTGCCGAAAACCGTTGACCGCCGGCAGGTCCGGATTGCCGGGGCCGCTCAGATTACCGCAGTCCCTGACCTCGACGCCAAAGTGAGCGATCGCCTGAACGATGCCCGCGACGCGCAGCGCATCCGGCCCCATGCGCGCCCCGGGTGTTCCGGCGCCGACGTCGGTGGGAACGCCTATGAGGCTTACGGGAATTATGGTCATCGCAGTCTTGAGTCGGGTCATCCATGAAATCGGCGGCCACCGACGACGCGAATCGCGCGCGAGCCTGGTCTGCCGCCAGCGTCGCCTGGGAAGCCGAAGCGCTTCTGCGCCCTGGCCGGCGCCGAACCGAGGGAGACAGTTTCCGCCATTTTTCGTTCGACCGCCACGGCACGCAGTCACTACACGAAAGCAGCCATTGCCCGCCGCCATGGAACAGTAGTACGCTCGCCGCTTCCCAACGCAAGAACTCGATACGCAATGTTCGGACGATCCAAACCCATTGTCTTCGATCGCTATGAATCGCGCCGCTCGCGCCGGATGATTCCGAACTGGCTGTGGCTGCTGCTCTTCGGTGCGGCCATTGGCGCAGGGGCGTTTTTCTACGTGCAGCAGGAACTCATGCCACCGCGGCTGTCGGCCGACGAGTCAATTCGCCTGCGCGCTGCCCTGGATGACGCAGATCAGGAGCGTTCGCGTCTCGCCGCTGAACTGGACCAGGCCACGCACGTGCTCGAAGACGCGCTTGCCAAACACGACCGCCTGTCCGACGAACTGGCGGCCAGCCAGCGCCATCTCGGCCAGCAGCGCGACGATATCGAGGCCTTGCTCGCCACGCTGTCGCCCGACCCGCGCGGCGGGGCGATCGAGATTCGCGCAGCGCGCTTCTCGCTCGACGGCGACAACCTCGGCTACGACATCGTGTTCACGCGTCCGCAGGCGCAAGGCGCCCCGCTTGCCGGCGTGCTGCAGTTGCTCGTCGCCGGCAAGACTGCCGGCGGCACCGAAACGACCGTGACGCTCGGGCCGGTCGGTGTCAAGGTCGGCGAATACGCCATCGCCCACGGCAGCCTGCCGATGCCTGCCGGCTTCGTCCCGCGCCAGGCCAGCCTGCGCGTACTCGATCGCCTCGGCGGCAAGCAGCTCGGCATGCGCGTGATCAACGTGCAGTAGGAGCTGAAAGGCAGCTCTCCGGTGACGCGCTTGCACGTTGCACTGCCGAAATGCAGTGGTCGGGGCAAGAGGTGCGCTGCTCGTCAGCACTCGACCGCCAGCGCATCGCACAGGAACCTGAGAAACGGTGTGGCGGCGGCAAAGCGAGCGCCGGCCATGCTCGCGAAGTCCTTGCCGGTGGCGTGGCGGAACTGGATTCCGATGTTGGTCTTGTGCGGCGTCTTGTCCCGAGAGAAGCGCGTATCCCGAAACACGCGCATCAGCGAACCGCCACTCTTGCGCGGATCGGCGCGAAAGTGCGGCGCAACGGTCTCGAGCAGCGGCGCCATCTCAGCGATGAACTGCCGTGCCGGCTCACGTACGAGGGCCTCGTATTGCGATCTGTTCTCCTCGAACTAGGTCCGGTTACTATTCGCGGCGAGATCGTCGAGGAAGTCGATGCTGTCTTTTCTGAACATGAGGGCGACTCAACAGGTGGTCAATGCACGGAGCGGTTTTCCGGGCAGGATGGTAACGTGTCCGCGAAACGACGTGGGGCCGCCGCTGCGAGTCATTGCAAGGCCTCGAATTGACATGGGTTGTGACCCGCCAATGCCCGATTTACGACGCGCCGCCGTCTTCCTTCTGCTGCTCATCCAGTGCGTGGCGTTCGCCGCCGAGCCGGAGATTCGGGTCGCCATCGACAAGGTCGACGAGGCCTTCCTGGTTGACGCGACGCTTGCCATTCCGGTGCCCTTGACTACCGCATGGGCGGTGCTCACCGACTTCGACAACATGGTCGGCATTCTGAGTAACCTGACCCTGAGCAAGATCGTCCGTCGCGATGGCAACTTGGTGATTGTCATGCAGAAAGGTACGGCAAGGTACGGTATCTTTTCCTACCCCTTCGCTTCCGTGCGAGAGGTACAGCTCGAGCCGATGAAGCGGGTTGTCGCCATCCAAGTCTCGGGAAATGCCAAGCGCTTTCAAAGCGAGATGAGACTGTCGGAAACCGGAAGCGCCACCGAGGTTCGCTACCACGCCGAGATCGTTCCGGCGTCGGGCATCGCGCGGACCTTCGGCGGCCCCTTCGTGCAGCACGAAGTCGAAGAGCAGTTAGCCTTGCTGGCGGCGGAAATGATCCGGCGCAAGGCGGCCCAATGAGGGTTTCGCGCAGTCATGGCGTCCAGCGTTGCGCACGGTCGCGCCGCCACCGAACCGATCAGGCAGGAGGAAACCCGTGGCTCGTTCGCAGCCCTGCGTGCCTTTTCTTTCCTGTAGCGCTCAAGCAGCAACCGGTGAGCCGTTGGCGGTGGAACAAAAGCATTGGTTGCGGTACTGCGGACGGGGCCGGAACGGCTGACGACAGGCCTTGCACTGCCGGTACGCCAGGAGGGTTTCTCCCCACACGACGTCGTCCGGGAAGATTGGGGCTACGCAGGGATTCCTGTCGCGCTACGGGAGATCTTGCGAGGGCTGACCGCAACCTCTTGGGTGGGTAAACTGGGCGAACACGGTGAGCTTGGCCAAGCGGGATCAATCGCGCGATCAGCGGAGCGGGTACACGGAGCGAAGCGCGCTGCTGCATGGCCAACAGCGGTGGCTTACCGCACGCGCTTGAGGGACTACGAAGTGCGCCTCCGGGGACGCGCTGGGGGCGCAGAGCTTGCAGGGCAAAAACGAAAAACCCCGCGGAACATGGCGTCCGGCGGGGAAATCGTTGTGCTGACTGCGCGCTTACTGACTGTGCCTTGTTGCGAGCCTACTGGCGGAGAGGGAGTCCGCTTTCCGCCAGTCCCACCAAGACCATTGCCGTCTCACAAACCATCCTCTAAGCCTTGTGGTTGCTGGCTTCTAGCCATTTCTTCGTCTCCTACCGTCCCTTGACGTATCGCTACATTGCGCGTATCTTGGCTACTTTTAGGCATACATTCCAGGCGAGGGAGAAAGACAAATGGGTGCTGAGGTGGTTGAAACAAGCAAGCCTGCAAAGCGGTCGCATGCCCTGCTCAGATTGAGCGCAGTGAACTTGGCGTCGCTTGGTCAAGGCTGGCACAGGGACGGGGGCGGACTCTACCTCTTTGTACGCGGCGCTAGCCGTGGCTGGGTGTTTCGGTACACAGACCCGGACGGCAAGCGGCGCAACATGGGCTTAGGTGGATTTCCTGCGGTCAAGCTGGCGGTCGCGAGGAAGGCCGCGGCAAAGCTTCAGGAACAAGTCAAGAACCCTCTTGACGCCAAGGACCCCATAGCCGACAAGCAAGCCACGCGCTTGAGGGCGAGACTTGAGAAGGCCAAGCTGACGACGTTCGCACAAGCAACAGCCGCATACATTGAGGCCAAGAGCCCCGAATGGTCGAACGTGAAGCATGTACAGCAATGGGAGAACACCCTCGCCACTTATGCCTTCCCTATCCTTGGGGAATTGCCAGTGGCGGCCGTTGATACCGCCCTGATCCAAAAAGTTCTGGCGCCGATCTGGACAGCGAAGACGGAAACCGCCAGCCGCGTGCGGGGGCGCATAGAAAGCGTCCTCGACTGGGCAACAACAAGCGGCTACCGTCAAGGCGACAATCCGGCAAGGTGGCGAGGGCACCTAGAGAATTTGCTAGCTGCGCCCAAGAAGGTGCGGGCAGTCGAACATCATGCAGCCCTGCCCTTCGCACAAATTGCCGGCTTCATCGCTGCGCTACGGCAACGCGAGGGCTTCGGAGCGCGAGCGCTTGAGCTTGCCGTCCTGACCGCTGCCAGGTCAGGCGAAATTCGCGGCGCGACTTGGGATGAATTTGACCTACCCGGCGCATGTTGGACGATTCCTGCTGGACGCATGAAGGCCAAGATCGAACACCGAGTGCCGCTATCAGGCGCCGCTATGGCACTGATCAAGACCCTGCCCCGCATCGCTGGCGCTGATCTGGTTTTCCCGAGCGCCAAGGGAAGCCCCCTCTCAGATGCCACGCTCGGCGCAGTCATCAAGCGCATGGGGTATGACGTCACAGCGCACGGCTTCCGCTCCTCATTCAGGGACTGGGCCGGCGAAGTGGCAACGGGACACGCTCGCGAGACGATCGAGCATGCCCTTGCCCACCAGTTGAAGGACAAGGCTGAAGCCGCCTATGCTCGCGGGACCATGTTCGATAAGCGCCGAGCCTTAATGGAAGACTGGGCTAGATACTGTGAAAGGGGCGACGAACCCAAGGTGCTTAAACTCGCAAAGTCCGCTTGATAAACCAAAGGCCCTATATAGGGCCTTTTTCAATATACATGTCCAGCGCTCCATATAATAAGCAATCCGTGCGGCTATAACCAACTGGACAGATACACAAGCCTTCAACACCTTTAACTAAGGCTCGTGACTCTGTACTAACCAGCCAGCCACACTATATATAATCCCCACTCGGCGCGATTTTTTCCACCATCTTTGCAGCGGGACGTATTGCGCCCCTGTGGGAATGAGGTTACAATTCATTTTCTTTGATGTGACGTACTTATTCAAAGCGCCATCGCTTTGGCGTGACATGAAGATGGCGAAACCAAACCCATAACCGCGACCATAACAAAAACAATAATATCGCGGGGCTTCGGAAATGACCGGGCTCCGGGATCAACTCACGGAGGTTCCCCATGCATCAAATGCTTTTTCGCTTGCCAGAAGTAGTGGACATCACCCAGCGCTCGAAAAGTCAGATCTACAGAGATGTGGCCGCCGGCAGTTTTCCCGCACCCGTAAAGATCGGCGCACGAGCGTCAGCATGGCGGGGTGAAGACGTCCAACTGTGGCTCAACGCTCTGAAGCCGTTGAGTAGGGAGGTAGCAGCATGAGCACCCATATCGCACTCGCTCGCGACCAGTTCCTAGGTATGGTTGAAGCCAACTCTATTGCAGCGCAGGCGGCGAAGTGGCTTGCAACGCTAGAAGCAGGCCCTGTTGCGGAGGAAGTCACGCCCAACGAGAGGGGGGCCACGCGCGTGGAGTTCCCCACTCCTCATATTGTCCACGTTGTCAGACAGGGGGGCAGGCCTTCATACCAGAGGGTGTTTGACACTTGGCAGGGCTTAACGGCACTCGGGTTGCTGAAGGGTCGCATGTACTGCAGGCCAGACCACCTGCCCGTCTATATCATTAGCGCTCACCACTACATGGCCATATGCGGTCGGCATCTTGGGGTTGGCCTGACTGTTGACGAGGCTGAGATCGCCTTGCACCTGCCGGGGGTCCTGTCAGAACCTTCCGCTCACGAGAGGCGCTGGACAGCTAACCAAAAAGCCCTTGTAGACGGAGAAGCCGATTAAGGCCAGGCATCCTTAATCGGCTTCGATTGCTGCTCGTCGGGAACTTCTGGATTGTCCTTCAGGCAGTGCGAATAGTCAAGGCAAACAAACAGTTAGGTGAGAAGGCTTGGCGTTGTATCGCACGCGACCAGGCACCGCCTGGGAGCTGTGCCAGCCCTGTGGAGGGCTGGCAAAATCCCGGAGCACTCCGGCATGAGTGCTTCCCTCGCCCATGATCGAGGACGCAAACCAGCCTACGCCCTCAGGGCATGCGATGTCCTTTCGTCGGGGACTATCAGTTATGACTTCAGCAATATGCACACCAGCACCAACAATTCTAGACGCAGCACTACTGTATGCAAAACACCTGCCCGGCAGGCTACTCCCAATTCGTGCCGGCCACAAAGCCACATGTTTGAAGGACTGGCCAAACGCGGCACGGACGGATCCCGGGCAGGTTGAGAAGTGGTTCGGCCAGCCCAGCAACATGGGCTTCATTCCTGACCGCGGGGTGTTCGTCTTGGACCTCGACTGCAAAGCCGACAAGAACGGATTCGACAGCATCGCCGAGCTTGAGGCAGAGTTCGGCGCCATGCCGCAGACATTGACCGCCACCACGCCTTCGGGCGGGGAGCACCGGTACTTTCGAGGGTCTGACCACCTGCCGTACAGGACCGCGGTCAATGTCTGTGGCCTGCCGGGGGTTGATCTTCGATGCGCACAGCGTCCTGATGGCACAGGCGCTGGTTACGTCGTCATGCCGCCGAGCAGCATACCTGCCGGCCAATACGCCTGGCTAAATTGGCCTGATATCAACGAAGCACCACACATCGCCGAGGCGCCCCGCTGGCTGGCGAACCTGGCGGCCGGCGCGGATCCCCGGAAGATGCGTGAGGCATCCAAGATGGCCGGCAAGCTGGTTGAGCGGGACCAGGACCAGGACCAGGACCAGGACCAGGACCAGGACCCGGACCGAGTCAAACACCTGGCCAGCGCCCTGCAGTTTCTCGATAGCGACCAGCGTGACCTCTGGATAAGCACGGGCCACGCTCTAAAGACTCTTGAGGACGACGCCGCGGGCCTTGACCTGTGGTTGAACTGGTCGGCTAGGTCAGACAAATTTGATCAGGCGGACGCTCGTAAACGCTGGGCTGAGTTCAAGCCTACCAAAACCCACTACCGCACCGTGTTCACGCTGGCGCAGTGCGCAGGCTGGGTCAATCCCGGCAGGGTTGCTGTAAGCATAAATAGCAAAGAAGTAGACGAAATTGCAGAGTTCAATACGAAGCATGCTGTAGTCATCACTGGTGGGACCGTATGCATTCTACGAGAAGGACTTAGCGAGTTCGGGGGCAGTGCAGTTAACTTCATGGCAAAGACATCGTTTTTAACATTTTACGAAAATAAAATATTCAAAGTGGAACGGGTTACACCGGACGGTAAGCTTCAAAAAAGGCACGTCCCCTTCGCTAAGGCGTGGCTGACGCACCCGAACCGCCGATCGCATGAAGGCGTCACATGCGCCCCTGCCGGCGACGTGCCAAACGGTTACTTCAACCTCTGGCGCGGGTTCGCTGTCGAGCCGTTGCCCTTGGGTGTTGCTCGCTCTGCATTTCGCTGCAAGCGCTTCCTGCATCACCTGAAATCCAATGTATGCCGCGGTAATAGATACCACTTCCGGTATTTATTGGCCTGGATGGCTGACATGATTCAGGACCCTATGCGGAAGAAAGGCGTGGCCATTGTACTGAGGGGCAAGAAGGGTACTGGCAAATCCACGCTTGCTGACGCCCTGCGCGCCCTACTCGGCGGCCATGCCTTTAAGGCTAGTAAATCTGAACACATAGTTGGCCGTTTCTCTGCCCACTTAGCCGATAAACTCCTGCTTGTTGCTGAGGAGTCGTTTTTCGCGGGATCTCATGCTGATATTGGCACTTTGAAGGATTTAATAACCTCAAACACCATCACTGTCGAGCCTAAGCACGTGGGGGCCTTCGAAATGCGATCCTGCCATCGCTTGATCATGCTGACTAACAGCGAATGGGCTGTGCCTGCTACTGAGGATGAGCGCCGGTTTTTTGTTCTGGATGTTGGCGAAGAACAGATTCAGAACACCGAGTATTTCGGCGCCATTGACCAAGAGTTGCGGGGGGATGGATTGAGGGCCTTGCTGACCTTGCTGCAGAAGTTTGATTTATCTGTGTGGAATCTTCGCAAAGTACCTCAGACTGAGGCGCTTAAGACCCAGAAGCGGCTGAGTCTGGAAGCTCACGACCAGTTTATCCTCGACTGCCTGGAAACCGAAGAAATCTGTGACCAAGCATGGGTTGCTGATGGGATGGGGGAGTATCCAAGTCCATTGAAACAGACCTTGTACGCGTCGTACGTGGCCTATGCCCGCGCTTCGTCAGTGCGCCCGATCTCTGCAAACCGGTTCGGCCCGGTCTTCGTCGCTAGAACAGGCGCGGAATCGTACCAGCCCTCAGGCGGGGACAGGAAGCGCCGATACCTCTTGCCCGACCCTGCGAAAGCATTGGGTCGGTTTCAGGGTCAGCTAGGCATCACCCCCGCTGAGTGGTACTAGGGCATCCTTTGGTCGGGGGTTCGCCTCCGCACACACCGATGAGCAGCCGCACAGATCGTTTTTTCGACCTGTGCGGCTGAAACCCTTGCCGTTACTGGGCTTCAGACTGTTCGAACACATGGAACACCTGGAACAGGCTTTTCTACCTAACATTGCCACGTTTTTTTTGGGAGGCTTGTGCGGGCAGGTGGTAGGGTGTGCAGTCGTAATTAGGGTAATTACCATAATTCTTCTTATTATTCTTATTTGATCTGTTCCATGTGTTCGGATAGGCTGAAGCCCAGTAAAGGCAAGGGTTTCAGGCCGCACATGTCAGGTTGAATGACCTGTGCGGCACCTGTGCGACCTGTGCGGGTTTAGATGGCACGAGCCCCCCCCCCCCCCCCCCCCCACCACCTGCCCGACAAGCCCGCCCGTCTCACCCCTCCTGTGCACTGGGGCATGGGCTCGGCGAACGCACCAGATATAGCTTGCACCCTTCTGGGTCACCCCTTATCTGGCGAGCCTCTTCTCTATCGAGCAGGTGCTCCTTCCTTGTCAGTACCTCTTCCTCCCTGTCTAAGATTAAACGCTTCCTCTCTTGAAGAGCCTTGGCGTTAGTTATGAGACTCTGCAAATCAGACCATAACTCAGTGTTCATTAGTTTTGCCAAAAACTTGTAGTTCATTTTCATTACTCCCTACTTGTTGTTAAATAATTTCCTGTTCAGCACCTTACACACCATCGAAGCACACCTGCACGCAATAGAACTCCCTTTATGGTTGTTGTAGGAATTCAGATTGGAACCTATCGCCGACTATCGGTCAATGATGACAAAAAGACCTATGAGTGTGCACCCACAGCACAACACGCCAATTTGTATATGTGCTGTTTGCATTACTTGACAGATCACCGGCATGTAGTTGGCTCTAAATTGGTGTGTATTAAGCAAAATCCATACCATTGACTTTGACCTTCACCGTAACCCACTGAATTAGCGGCGCAAATAATCTTTCCTTTCGATTATCTTTGTGTTAGCCTTAGGCTATCGAGAGTCAAGGTAACGATAGCATGTATCTATATGGCAACACCTGGCGCCAAATCCGCTACAAGCGGCTGGTCAAGTTCCCGTTGTGTGCCCTGTGCGCAGAACTTGGCGTGACGACCGCTGCCACCGTGGTAGATCACATCGTTCCACACCGCGGGAGCAAAGAGCTGTTCTTTGATTCCAGTAACCTTCAGACTCTCTGTGAGCACTGCCACAACTCACATAAGCAGCGGCAAGAGAAGAGCGGCACGCTATTGGGTTGCGACGCTGAAGGAAATCCGCTGGACGCAATGCACCCTTGGTTTAGGCAGCCCGTAGAGTGAAACCACAGGTGGCAGCCGAAGACGTTACTAAGCTGTTCGATTATCTGGCGAGCGGCATGCTTGTGTGGCGTGAGGACCGAGGACCCCGTGCACGTGCTGGCCAGATTGCTGGCCACTTGCGCAAGGACGATTCAGCGCACGTCATTACGATTAATGCCAGAAAAACCACCCGGGCCCGGTTGGTGTGGGCCTGGCATCACGGGAGATGGCCAAAAGCATGCCTTTGGCATAAGAACAGACAAGCCACTGATGACCGTATTGAGAACCTGCACGAGATTAGCGACCTTGAGTTCCACATGGCCGTGGGGATGCGCGCTGAGCGGTTGCTACCACCCGGAGTAGTGCCCGTGCCGTGTGGTTTTCAAGCGATTGCGCATCACTGCTACGCAGGCACCTACAAGGCCGCTGACGAGGCGCACGAGGCATACAAGGCTGCGCACATAGAACGCTATGGCAGCGCCTCACCTTGGGCCACGGGGGGCTCTCAAATGTCATTCCTAAATGAGAACTATTCAGCGCCCACGGAGTCTTTTTTAGCCCCGAACGGAAGTCAGCCTGGGATTCCTCAGGGGCAGAAGTCATGAGAACTCAATCGAACAGCGCCAAGTTCGCGCTTGAAGTGTCGGCCAGCCTGAAAGAACCCCTGCCCGGACCTCAGCGCCCCCTGCCCGCACAGGCCATGCGCTATTGGCCTGCCATCGTGACCGCCAAGAGGCGCACCGCCTGGACTGACCTGGACCTGGCCATGGCCGAGAACCTGGCCCTTGATCTCGCCACAATAGACGAATTAACCGCTGACATCGCACGCGATGGCCAGATCCTGACGGACAACCGTGACCGCAAGTACGCCAACCCTGCAACAACCCTGCTCGATAGGACGACCAGACGAGCAGCGAATACTGCACGCGTCCTGCAAGTTGATGCCGGATCCACGACGGGCAAGGCTGACCACCAGGGCAAGAAGAACGAAGCTGCCCGCGACCTCGCCCAGAAGATCGAAGCTACCCCTGACCTTATCGCGAGGGTGAAGTAATGACCCGCGGGGATCGCGTGATCGCGTTCATAGAGCAGTACTGCCGCGTACCTGAGGGCGCGCTGGTGGGATCCCCGATACGGCTCGAACCGTTCCAAGTCGATTTCCTCACCTCCATATATGACAACCCGGCAGGCACAAAAAAGGCCTTGCTCACCATCGCGCGGAAGAATGGCAAAACCGCTCTTATCGCATGTCTGGTCCTGGTTCACCTGGTTGGCCCGGAGGCCAAGCAGAACAGCCAGATAATTTCCGGCGCCATGAGCCGGGAGCAGGCCAGCATCGTCTTCAACCTGACCGCGAAAATGGTCCGGTTGAATTCGGAACTCACCGACCTGGTGCGCATCGTGGACAGCCGCAAAGAACTGTACGGCCTGCCCGTGGGTGTGCAGTACAAGGCGATAGCAGCCGAAGGCAAGACAGCACACGGCCTATCACCTGTGCTCGCCATACTTGACGAAATCGGTCAGGTATCTGGCCCCCGCTCACCCTTTGTCGATGCCATCACGACAAGTCAAGGCGCACACGAAAACCCGCTGCTGATCGCGATCAGCACGCAGGCTGCCGACCCCGCAGACCTGTTCAGCATATGGCTGGACGACGCATCGGAAAGCGGGGACCCCCGCATCGTCTCGCACCTCTATACCGCCCCAATGGACGCCAAACTTGACGACCCTGAGGCGTGGAAAGCAGCGAACCCGGCCCTGGGCATTTTCCGCAGCCTGTCCGACGTAGAGCAACAGGCCCTTGAGGCTAAACGTATGCCTTCGGCCGAGGCTACGTTTCGCAACCTCGTACTGAATCAGCGTGTGGCGCTCACCTGCCCGTTTATGTCCCGCTCGGTGTGGGAAGCCTGCGCCCAGCCTGCAGAGCCCCTTGATGGCCTGGAAGTGTTCGGTGGCCTGGACCTGTCAGCAAGGACCGACCTGACCGCGTTCGTCCTGATAGGCCGCGATGCCGAAGGCATCTGGCACGTGCACCCGCATTTTTGGACACCTGCAAAAGGGCTGTCCGAACGCGCTCATAGGGACCGCCAGCCGTACCCGCTGTGGCGTGACCAGGGCTACCTGCGTACGACGCCGGGGGCCTCTGTCGATTACGCAGTCGTCGCCCAAGACATTGCCGAAATCATCGACGGGCTAGAGGTGAGGGGCATTGCCTATGACCGTTGGCGCATTGACCTGATGCGCGCGGAGTTCGACAAGATCGGAATCGAGGCACCACTGGTTGAATGCGGCCAAGGCTTTAAAGACATGACACCGGCACTTGATAGCGCAGAGTCCGAATTCTTGAACCTGCGCGTACAACACGGAGGGCACCCCGTCCTGACCATGAACGCATCGGGCGCAAAAGTCACACGCGACCCGGCCGGCAACAGAAAACTTGACAAGTCCGAAGCTGGAAGCCGAATCGACGGAATGGTGGCCACCTGCATGGCGTTTGGCTTGGCCAGCAAGGCAATCGAGGCCATCAAGGTCCCCACTTACCAAATGATGTTTATCTAATATGAATAAAGCCTTCACCCAACTAACCATCAAGTCCTTTGACCAGACAGAAGGCCTCCTGCGCGGCATCGCCACGACGCCGGCAACCGACAAAGTCGGGGACATCGTGGAGCCTCTCGGCGCGCAGTTCTCGCTGCCAATACCGCTGCACCATGAACACGACCGAAAAGACGTTGTGGGTCAGGTTATCGAAGCAGTCGCGACCGCCGAAGGAATCGAGTTCACAGCACGCGTGGCCAAGGATCTGAGCGATCAAATCGCCGAGGTATGGCGCCGCGTGAGTGGGGGCCTGATCAAGTACGTGTCAGTCGGATTTCGGCCGATCGCATCTGAATCCATCGCAGGCGGTACAGGCACCCGCTTTACTCAATGGGCATGGGACGAGTTGTCGCTGACGACAATCCCGGCAAACCCGCACGCAGCCATCCTGGCAACAAAAAGCAGTAACAACCTTTCAATTAGCATGGTACCCAAAATGAATATTGCAGAACAAATCCAGCAGTTCGAAGTGAAGAAGTCCGCGGCCCTGGCCAGCATGGACGGCCTGATCTCCAAGGGCATCACCCTTGCGGACGAGGATGACGCCGCATACCAGGCGCACGAAGCTGAAGTGGCCCAGATTGACAAACACCTTGCCCGGCTGAAGCAAGCAGAAACCCGCGGCGCACAAGCCGCACTGCCCGTCGGTGTCCAGTCTATCCAGGTTGTCGACAATGCCCCCAAGGGCACCGACTTCGTGCGCTACACCAAGGCCCTGGCCCTGAGCCGCGGCAACCCCTTGATGGCTGTCGAAGTCGCCAAAAACCTGAACTACGGCCCCCGCGTCGAAAACGTGCTCAAGGCTGCTGTTGCTGCCGGGACCACGACCAGCGCCGACTTCACCTCGCTGATTCAACCGCAAATGATGACCAGCGAGTTTATTGACCTGCTGCGCCCGAACTTGATCGTCTCGAAAATGAGCCAAGTTCGCAACGTGCCGATGAACATCAAAATGCCGCGTACGAGTACCGGCACGACGTCGGGTTGGGTTGGCGAAGGCAAGCCAGCGCCGATCACCAACGCTGCATTTACCGACCTTTCCATCGGCGAGCATAAACTCGGCGCCATCGCGGTATTCACCGAGGAACTTCTCCGACGCAGTGAGCCGGCCGCCGAGGCCATGGTAACAAACGATCTGATCAACACCGTAGCGACTGCCATTGACGCTGCCTTTATCGACCAGTCCAACGCGGGCGTGGGGGGTGTCAAACCAGCATCAATTGCCAATGCCGCAACGACCGCCGCCACGGCTGGCCCGACCGCCGCCAATGTCCGCACCGACGTTAAAGCCGCCTATCTCAACGCCTCAACGGCCAATCAGCCCTTGTCGTCCGCGGTGTGGGTTATGCACCCGGCAACTGCCCTGGCTCTGTCGATGATGACGAATGCCACCACCGGCCTACGTGAATTCCCTGGCGTTGATTTCGTGACCGGCGGCACGTTCGAAGGCCTGCCCGTTATTATCTCAACGAGTGTCCCCGGCAGTGCGGGAACGGGCTATGACGTGGTCCTGGCCGTGCAGAACGAGATCCTCCTGGCCGAGGGCGGGCTGAGCATCGACGCATCGCGCGAAGCATCGCTCGAAATGAACGACGCACCGACCAACAACAGCGCAACGCCGACAGCAACGACCCTGGTGTCGCTCTGGCAGTCGGGTTCTGTGGCGATCAAAGCGATTCGCGGCATCACCTGGACGCGTCGCCGTCCGACTGCCGTTTATCGTATCAGCGCCTGCAAGTACGCCTAAGTAGAGAAATGGGGCGGGTTTAACCCCGCCCCGCATGAAGGCTTGAAATGAAGATATTCGGACTCGAACTGAGCATTAAGAAGGCACTAAGCCCTGTCTACTCCGGGGGTGCCAGCAATTCATGGTTCCCGGTCATTAGCGAGAGCAGTGCAGGCGCTTGGCAGCGTGGTGAAACCATTGAGGCGCAGACTGCCCTGGCACATTCGGCAGTCTTCGCCTGTGTCTCACTGATCGCTTCCGATATAGGAAAGCTGCCTGTCCGCTTCACGGAGCGCAAAGAAGGTTATTGGGCGCCCCTTGATCATGACTATGATCAACTCACCAGAAAGCCAAACATCTACCAGAACCGCACCCAGTTGTTCAGCGAGTGGATTAGCTCGAAGCTACTGCACGGCAATAGCTACGTGCTCAAGACTCGCAATAACCTGGGTGTCGTCCAGGCCCTACGAGTCCTTGACCCCAAAGCCGTTACCCCTGTCGTAAGTGATGATGGCGCGGTGTACTACCGCCTGAAGTCCAACGCCCTCGCCGGCATTCCCCTGGATGTAACCGTTCCCGCACGTGAGATTATCCACGACCGTGGATTTACGCCGTTTCACCCTCTTGTCGGTGTAAGTCCGCTTGCCGCTGCAGGCCTAGCCGCTGAGCAGGCCCTGAGTATTCAGCAGGGTAGTAACAAGTTCTTTCAGAATGGCAGCCGACCAGGTGGAATCCTGACCGCCCCCGGAACCATTACCACCGACACAGCCGACCGGTTGAAGGCTCACTGGCAAGACAATTTCACTGGGGACAAAGCAGGCAAGGTGGCGGTGCTTGGTGATGGCCTACGCTACGAGGCACTGGCTATCAGCGCCATTGACTCTCAACTGATTGAACAACTGAACTACACGGCACAGGATGTATGCCGCGCGTTTCACGTCCCAGCATGGAAAATCGGCGCAGGACCTGCCGCTCCATATAGTGGTGTGGAAGCAATGAACCTTGCTTACTACTCGGACTGCCTTCAAGCGTTGATCGAGAACCTAGAGCTGGCCCTTGACGATGGCCTGAACCTGCCCCCGAACCAGCGCACCGAGCTGGACCTGGACCAGCTTCTGCGCATGGATACCACCACACGGTATGCAGCCTATAGCAGCGCCATAGGCGGGGGTTGGATGGCGCCAAACGAAGCACGCCGCAAGGAGTCACTACCACCTGTTGAAGGTGGGGACGCCTGCTACCTGCAGCAGCAGTACTACAGCCTTGACGAATTGAACGCCCGTAAATCGCAGGGGAACCCGGCATGATTTACTTGACCGAAGCACGCCGCCACTTGCGTATTGATGGCACACAGGACGACGCCGAGATTGAACAAAAGCTATTAGTCGCCAAAACATTGGTAGTGGCTTATATCGGCTATCAGTATGGCGATTATGAGGACCTCGTAGATTTATCCTACGAATTGGTCCATGCGGACCCACAGTCACCAGCCGCACGGCGCTTGAGGCATATAGAGACGCTTGACGCTGCCATCTTGCTGGTTCTGGGCGATCTTTGGCAGAACCGCGAGTCAGGGTCAGGTAACCCACTCAGTGCATCTGTTGTGAATCTCTTGAACCTGTTCCGGGAACCTACCTATGCATAAAACACCCCTAGAAGCAGGGCGCCTCAAGCACCGCATTGTTATCGAGGCACCGACAAGGACCCAGAACCCGGCAACGGGTGAAGTAACGACAACCTGGTCCCCCGTGGCGACCGTGTTCGCCAGTATCGAGCCGCTGTCAGTCAAGGACTTCATCGCCGCAAACACGCAAAAAAGCAAGCTCAGCACGCGCATCGTGATTCGCTATCGGTCGGGGTTGAATACCTCCATGCGGTTGGTTGGCCCTGACGGCACGATCTACACGCCCGCAGGCTTCCTCGCTGATGCAGGCACCGGCCGGGAATATCTGACCGTCCCCTGCGCAACCACCAACTAGGACGATAGCATGTTGACCGTCAACAAAGCCGACCTGGAATCGCTGAACCAGCGCCTGAAGGAAATGAGCGCGAAGGCAGGCAAGACAGCCGTGCGCCAAGCTGCACGCAAAGCCATGGCACCTGTCCGTGCGCAAGTCCAGGCCAACGCCCCTGAGGATCTGACGGAGCCGGATGCTGTCCGCATCAAGTCATCCACGGCCCTGTTCACCAATTGGAAGGGCAGCACCCTCTACGCGAGAGTCGGCATCAAGGGCGGGGCCAAGAAGAACCCTGAGACACCATTCTACTGGCGCATGCATGAGTTCGGCACGAAGTCACTTCCAGCGCGCCCATTCATGGGTCCGGCCCTTGAGGCAAACGCTCAGGAAGTTCTCGACACGGTTGCTGAAGAACTGAGAAAGAAGATCTTCGGATGAACCTGTTCTCGCTCGTAAGCACTGACCCCACCTGCACGGCCCTCCTGGGATCCCCATTCACCAGGTTTTTTGAGTTTGGTACCGCGCCAACGCTTGAGGACGTGCCATACGCCACCTGGCAAGAGATACAGGGCACGCCATTCAACGTGGTTGAGGGTGCGCCAAGCACTGACATGGTCAAAGCCCAGATCGACGTATGGGCCTCGTCCGCATCGGAAGCCCGTGAGGTCAGTCGGGCTATCAGGCGCGCCATAGACATGTCAAGCACCATCACCTTCTATTCCAACACCTGGGATGAGGAATCGAACCTCTACCGGACACTTCTGCACTGCTCATTCGCAAAGGATATATGACATGAACCTCGAACAACTTCGCACCGCTGGCGGCTTCATTCCCCTCGAACCGGTCAAGGTGCCCGTCGCCTGGAAGGGTAACGACTTCGACGTCTATATTCGCCAACTGTCGTTTGGTGACGTTGAGCGCCTGACCTCGGCTGAGAACTCGACCGTGGCCCTGATCGCAGCATCCGTCCTGCTGGGTGACGATAAAACACCCCTGGCCGCGGCCGACGCTGAACGCCTCAATGTCTCGCTGGCGACCAAGCTGCTCGAAGCAATCAACCTGGTGAACGCGGGGGGCGACCCAAAAAACTGACGCCCGCCGACGAGCTATGGCTGGAAATGGCCATGACCTTGGGCGGGACCGTTCAGGAACTGAAGCAGCGGATGACGTACAGGGAAGCGCTGCAGTGGTTTGCTTACCGAGCGAAGCATGGCGGCGTCGGTGCGTCACGCATGACCTACCTGCTAGGCTGCATCGCGACCATGACCAACCATGCCGCGGGCGGCAAGGCAGAACTACATGACTTCCTGCCCGGCCTGCCTGGCAGGGAGGTGAGTGCTGACCAATTCATGAATTACATCATCGCGCATTTTGAGCGTTGAAGGGCTAGAGAAAAACTATGGGGACTAAAAGCCTCGGCACATTGTCACTTGACCTGATCGTTCAAACGGGGGGCTTCGAATCCGGCATGGACAAGGCTGCCCGTGTAGCCGACGCCCAAACCAAAAAGATGGAACGACTCGCCCAAGAGCGTGCCAAGGGCATAGAGTTGGCCTTCGGCAACATCGTGAAGGGGGTCGCAGGCGGGCTTGCAGCAGTGCTTGGTGCATCCACCTTCGCGGGCATGATCAAGGGCTCTATCGACGCCGCCGACGCCCTGGCCAAGCTGTCAGCACGCACTGGTGAGTCGGTCGAGAACCTGTCGAAGTTGCAATATGCCGGCAGCCTGGCAGATGCCAGCACCGAGGATCTGCAGCAAAGCCTGGGTCGCCTCAACAAGGTCATGGGCGAGGCTGCGGACGGATCCAAAGAAGCAACGGCTGCGCTGGCACGGTTCGGCGTCAAGGCAGGCGATACGCTGGGCGAGGCGTTCAGCAAAATTGCTGAACGCGTCAAGAACACGACAGATCAAACGCGCATCGCCAGCGCGCTGAATGACGTTCTCGGCCGTTCGTTCGACAAGCTGTTGCCCCTGCTGAAAGGCGGCGCGGATGGCCTCAAGGAGGCTGGTGACGAGGCTGAGCGCCTGGGCATCGTGATCGACACCACCACGTCGAAGGCTGCAGAGCGCTTCAACGACAGCCTTACGCGCATTCAGACAAATGTCATAGGTGCGTCACGCTCGCTGATTAACCCCCTGATACCCTCGCTTGATGAGGCAGCCGGCCGCATGCAGCAGGCTGCTGAAAAGGGCCGGGGCCTGGAGGCCGTATTCATCGCACTTGGCGCCCTGGCCAAGATCCCCTTTGACGTGGCGCTGGGCTCTGTGGATCTCTCGTACCAAGGGCAAGTCAAAGAACTTGAAGCAACGCTGAAAGGGCTTCAACAGAAAGCCAAGCGGGCCGACGGCGCCGACGGAGGGCTGCTCAATGAGTGGGTATATGGCAAGAAGGGCGAATTCGACAAGCAAATCGAAATAACCAAAAACCAACTTGAATCGCTGAAGAAGTATGGCGACAGGCTAAAGGCCATGCCTGGTGACGAAGGCCAACCACAAGGCCCCGGCATCCTGCCTGCCGAGAATGAGAAGCCAAAGCCGAAGACAGGCGGCAACCGCACCGCCAAAGCGATTGACGATGGTCAGCGCCTGGTCGATCAACTCCGTGACCAGGTACGCGCCACGCAGGAACTCAGCGAGGTAGAAAAGCTGGAACTCGCCATCGCAGACGGCAAGTACAGGACCGCCACAGCCGGCAATCTCACGCTGGCCCGCAGCTACGCCGAGACGCTGGACGCCATCAAGGCCAGCAAGATTGCTGCCGAGGAAGAATCCGACGTACAGCGGCAGCGCCTGGCAGTGTTTGCTGAAGGGCAGCGCGTGTTCGAGTCAGTGCGCACGCCGGTTGAAGCGCTAGACGCCGAGATTGCTAAACTGCTCGACTTGCTCAACGCAGGCGCCATCAGCATGGACACCTTCGGCAGGGCCGCTTCGCAAGCTGGCGAGGGCTTCATCGATATGGCCAACAAGGCGAATGAAACCGGCGACGTGATGGACGAGTTCGCCAAGTCGGCTGCCACGAACATGCAGAGCGCCTTCGCCGACTTCCTCTTCGACCCGTTCAAGGACGGCATGAGCGGCATGCTCAAGAGCTTTGGCAACACCATCAAGCGGATGATTGCCGAGGCGGCCGCTGCCGATCTCGGCAAGCGGCTGTTCGGCGACTTGAGCAAAGGTGGTCTAGGTACTGGTTGGCTAAGCGGGCTGTTCGGCGACTTGAGCAAAGGTGGTCTAGGTACTGGTTGGCTAAGCGGGCTGACCAAGCTTATCCCCAACGCTGATGGTGGAGTCTATCGCTCGCCGAGCCTGTCGCAGTATTCCGGGCAGGTGGTCACCACTCCCCGGCTGTTCGCCTTCGCCAATGGCGCCGGCCTGATGGGTGAGGCTGGCCCTGAAGCTGTCATGCCCTTGTCGCGGGACAGCGCTGGCCGGTTGGGTGTGAAGGCGTCTGGTGAAGCGCAAGCTATCAACATCACTGTCAACGTCAACGGCAACAGCAATGCGCCGGACGTGCGCCGGTCGGCCGCCCAAGGTGCCCGCGAGGGTCTGGCCGCATTCCGTGGTGCACGGCGCTACGCATAAGAGGTTGCGATCACTGCGCCATACAGGCTTCCAGAATGTTGCGGTAGGCCAGTTGTTCCGAGTAGGCCCCTCCAATCACCCCGGTGCCACCGTAGAAGTTCTTACCGGCCGTGGCTTTCGTTGCCTCGAACTTGCATTGCCGCAGTTTTGGTGAGTCGGGGTACTGGGGCTGTGCCACACAGCCGGCCAGCGCGAGTAGGAGAATCAGGCTTGTTGTTTTCATTGTGACCATCCCTAGTGAAAGGAGGGTCACTTTACATCAGACCACAGGCATACGGGGGTTCATGCGCAGGGCCTGGTGAATGGCGGTCAGGTCCCTGGTCACGCGGTGACGTAACCAAGGCCGTGCCCCTTGCCCGCTGCCACCAAAACACAGCAGGCCTACTTTTAGGCATACATCTTTTTTTGACTAGGCTGTAAGCCTTGCTACTGCTAGCCTACTGGCGGAGAGGGAGGGATTCGAACCCTCGGTAGGCTCACACCTACGCCTGATTTCGAGTCAGGTACATTCGGCCACTCTGCCACCTCTCCGACGGGGCGCAATGTTAGCACAAGAAGCGCCGCATGATGCGCCGGCGGCAATATTCTTCGCGCTGCCCGAAGCGCGCTGTCGGCGCTCTCCATGCGGCCTGCTCACGAATCGCCGATGCGCTCCAGCCCCCCCATGTAGGGACGCAGGACGGCGGGGACGCTGATGCTGCCGTCGGGGTGCTGGAAGTTTTCCATGATCGCCACCAGCGTCCGTCCGACGGCCAGGCCCGAGCCGTTGAGGGTATGCACCAGTTCCGTCCGGTTGCGCTCGTTGCGGTAGCGTGCCTGCATGCGGCGGGCCTGGAAGGCGCCGAAGTTGGAGCACGACGAGATCTCGCGATAGGCGTTCTGCGCCGGCAACCAGACTTCCAGATCGTAGGTCTTGGTCGCCGAGAAGCCCATGTCGCCGCTACACAGGGTGACGCGCCGGTACGGCAGTTCGAGCATTTCGAGGATGGTTTCGGCGTGGCCGGTGAGTTCTTCGTGCGCCGCCAGCGAGGCTTCGGGAGCGACGATCTGCACCAGCTCGACCTTGTCGAACTGGTGCTGGCGGATCATGCCGCGCGTATCGCGACCGTACGATCCGGCTTCGGAGCGAAAACACGGCGTATGGCAGACGAGTTTGAGCGGCAGCGCGTCGGCGGAGAGAATCTCGCCGCGAACGATGTTCGTCACCGGCACTTCGGCGGTCGGGATCAGATACAGCGGCTCGGCGTCGGCGCGCATGATCTTGAACAGGTCTTCCTCGAATTTCGGCAACTGTCCGGTACCGTGCAGGCTGGCGGCGTTGACCAGATACGGCGCGTACACCTCGGTATACCCATGCTCGACGGTATGCGTGTCGAGCATGAACTGGGCAAGCGCACGATGCAGGCGCGCCAGTTGCCCGCGCAGCAATGAAAAGCGCGTGCCGGCGATCTTCGCCGCGGTGGCGAAATCGAGCTGGCCGAGCGCTTCGCCGAGATCGACGTGATCCTTGACGGCAAAGTCAAAGGCGCGCGGCGCCCCCCAGCTCCTGACTTCGACGTTGTCGGCTTCCGATTTGCCGATCGGCACGCTCTCGTCCGGCAGGTTGGGGAGCACGGCCAGGAAGGCGTCGAGTTCCTGGAGCAGGTCGCCGAGACGAAGCTCGTTGGCTTCCAGTTCGCTCTTCAGCGCCGCCACCTGGGCCATCACCGGCGCGGCGTCTTCGCCGCGGCCCTTGAGCATGCCAACCTGTTTGGAGAGGCTGTTGCGGCTGGCCTGCAGGTCCTGGGTACGGGTCTGCAGCGTCTTGCGCTCGCTTTCGAGGCTCTGGAAAGTCGTCTTGTCGAGCACGAAACCGCGCGTTGCCAGGCGCTCGGCGAGGGCGTCGATGTCGCTGCGCAGGTGTTGGATGTCGAGCATGCTCAGTCCTCAGCTTGGCGATCGCGCTGCGCGCTTCCGCCCTCTTCCGCTGCTCGCGCAGGTCGCCGGAACGGCTGCGCGCGAGCGAAATGATGTTGTGGTCGGCCGCTAGGCCTGGTCGGTGTCGTCTCTCTTTTCCTTCGCCCGGCGATCGAGCGCGCGCAACTGCGCAAGCTTTTCACCGATCCGGATTTCAAGCCCACGCTCGACCGGTCGGTACCACTCGACGACCGGCATGCCTTCCGGGAAATAGTTCTCGCCGGCGGCGTAGGCGTCGGCCTGGTCGTGCGCGTAGCGGTAGTCCTTGCCGTAGCCGAGCGTCTTCATCAGCCGCGTCGGCGCGTTGCGCAGGTGAACCGGTACCGGCCGCGAAGCGTCTGCGGCGATGAAACTCCGCGCCGCATTATACGCGAGGTAGGCGGCGTTCGACTTGGCGGCCATGGCCAGGTAGAGCACCGCTTCGGCAAGCGCCAGCTCGCCTTCCGGCGAGCCCAGGCGTTCGAAAGTCTCGGCGGCGTCGAGGGCAATGCGTGCCGCGCGCGGGTCGGCCAGGCCGATGTCTTCCCAGGCCATGCGCACGACGCGGCGCGCCAGGTAGCGCGGGTCGGCGCCGCCGTCGAGCATGCGGCAGAACCAGTACAGCGCGGCGTCGGGAGATGAACCGCGCACCGCCTTGTGCAACGCCGAAATCTGGTCGTAGAAAGCGTCGCCGCCCTTGTCGAAACGCCGCAGGTTCTGGGCCATGGTGGTGTCGACGAAAGCGCCGTCGATCGTCGTCACGCCGGCCGTCGAGGCGGCGGTGGCGAGCTGTTCGAGGTGGTTGAGCAGGCGTCGCGCGTCGCCGTCGGCGAGGCCGATCATACGCGCGCGGGCGTCTTCGTCGAAACTGTGCTCGGGCAGCACCTGCGCGCGGGCGCGTTCGAGGAGTTGCCCGATCTCCTCGCTGGAGAGGAGCTGCAGCACATAGACGGCGGCGCGTGAGAGGAGCGCCGAGTTGACTTCGAAGGACGGGTTCTCGGTCGTGGCACCGACAAAGGTCAGCAGCCCGCCTTCGACATAGGGCAGGAAAGCGTCCTGCTGTGCCTTGTTGAAGCGATGCACTTCATCGACGAAGAGAATCGTGCGCCGGCCGTTGTGCGCGCGCGTCAGCTCGGCGCGGGCGACGGCCTCGCGAATCTCCTTGACCCCCGAGAAGACCGCCGAGAGTGCGATGAAGTCGGCGTCGAAGGCGTCGGCCATCAGCCGCGCCAGCGTCGTCTTGCCGACCCCGGGCGGGCCCCAGAGGATCATGCTGTGCAATTGCCCGGAACGAAAGGCCATCTCCAGCGGCTTGCCGGCGGCGAGCAGATGCGCCTGTCCGATGACCTCGGACAGGCTGCGTGGACGCAGACGCTCGGCCAGCGGTGCGTCGGAACGCTTCTCGGCAAACAGGTCGTTCATTTCTCTTTTCACGTCGGTCGCGGGCGTGCGTCGGCGTGCGGGCAACGCCCATGCCGACGACCAACGCATGCTAGCAGCTTTTCCGGATCACGCTCGCGGCGGCCGCGCGGCAACCCGATAGCACTGATTCATCGATGCCGTGAAATTACTCACGGAGCGGGTGGCCAGCCAACGCTATCTTTCGTCCATCACTTCCAGAGCACGCAAAGCAGGGATGCATCGGATGAGCGAACAGAAAACACGCAGCAAAGCAGACCGCCGCAAGCACGATATCGGTCCGCCCGGGAAAACGCCAGAACGCCGTCACAAGGCCGAGCGACGCTTACCGGAACTCACGGACATGCCCTTCGAAGAGTTCGAGGCGGAACTGGCGGTCCTGGGCAAACAGGCTTCCTTATTCTTACGTATTTCTTCCAGTGGGTGAAGTGACACCACGTCGCTGGTGTCATGCTCGGAATCGCGCTAGACCTTGCTGCTGCGCTGTAGCAAGGGCGTGCTGAGGGCCGCAACTGACCCTCCCGCAAGATGAAAGCCGAGCATTTGACCGGGTGCAATGCCCGGTCTTTTTTTGCCCGGATTTCAGGCAGCGACGCGTCAACCGGCGGCAAGGATGCGGCGCCGCTGCCCGCCCGCCGGCGAATAGCCGGGAGCCAAACTGTAGTGCACCGGGCTCGGCGCTTGGTCAGGAAACAGGCTGGTGGGCGTCGAAAACCGATTGTTCGAGCTCGCTGAATGCTTCGCCCACGTACAGACCCAGGCGCTCGAGGTTGGGCAGTTCGTCGCTGGCAATCAGGCCGAAGACTAGCTGGCCGGCGTAGCTGAACAGGGTGATGTTGAGGAGATTTCCGGCTGGTAGCGTGCTGATCGGGTGCAGTTCCTCCATTCGGGCGCCTTTGAGGTACAGGAACTCGGGCGGCCCGGGAATATTGGAGACCAGCGTATTGCCGATCGGCGGCAGCCGTTCGCTGAGCCCCAGCATCTCGGCGAGCTGCGCAACGACGCCGGTGATCAGCGTGTAGGACTCGATCGCGTCGGGTGCGACGCTGTCGATCATCGAGCGCACATTGCGCAGGGAAAAACCGATATTGCGCAGGCGCACATAGGGGTCGTCGGTGGGCGCCGACAATTCGACCGGGATGATGCCGATCTTGTTGCCGGTGCCGTGTTCGCCGACCTTGCGCAGGTTGACCGGCATCTGGATGGTGATCGACCTGGCCAGCGCAACGCCTTCATCGTGCAGATAGCGGTGCAAAGCGCCATCGAGACAGGTCAGGGCGACATGGTTCAGCGTCGAACGCGTCCGGGCGCAGACCTCCTTGACACGCACCATGGTCACGCTGGCCGTCGCAAACTGCCGACCGGCGGTCACCTGCCCGGTCAGCGGCGTGTTGCCGTCGGCGACAAAAGGCAGTGAAATGGCGTTCTTGGTCAGCTTGGCGCCTTCCAGCGCGAGCATCGCGGCCAGGCGAGCGATTCCCAGCAAGCGCTGGCCGGCACCCGCGAGGTCGCCAAGCAGGGACTGCGTCACCTTCGCCTTGAGCCGATTCCGCTTGCTGTCGGCGGTAGCGTGGCGAACCGACCACAGCGGCCGCAGTTCAAGATCGCTCGCCGTCGAGGCCAGCGAATCGGCGGCCCAGCGCACCATCGTCACGCCATCGGCGCTCGCATGATGCATCTTGACGTAGATGGCAAAACGCCGTTCGCTCAGGCCGTCGATAAGGTGCACTTCCCATAGCGGTCGCGAACGGTCGAGCATCGGTTGATGCAGCTCGGAAACCAGCCGATAGAGTTCCGGCCGGCCATTGTGGCCGCGCCGCAGCCGGTGTTGGAAGAGGTGTTGATCGAGGTCGACGGCGTCGCTCTCCCGCCAGGTCGGCATGCCGGTAAGCGAGAAGTGGATGATGCGGTTGAACGGCGCCTGGACGTCGCTGCAGCTGAGCAGCTCCCGGTACAGATCCGCGACAAAGCTGGCCGGCGACCTGGCGGGCCGCTTGTAGATCATCAAGCCGCCGACATGTTTCGGGCTGGCCGCCGATTCGGCGACGAAGAAGGCGAGATCGAGCAATGACAGTTTGTTCATCGAGGCACTCTTCTTCCTTCGTGTGCTCTGCGCCGAGACACCAATGGGCGGCGGCCCCGATGGCCACCTTCGGCGCCTGCAAGCGGCAAGGATACAACATCGAACAGCCGCCACTTTAGAGGAAAACACCCAGGTATTTAGTGTGTGCCCTCTAGCGATCGTCGCTAGACTCGCTTTTGTCAGCTGCACTGGCAGTTGCAGGAAATTTCACGTCCCGTCGGACAAAGGAGAAACGAAATGAGCAAGAGACAGACGACATTGGTCGATCGCCCTGGCAACGAGCAATTTCTTGCCGGCGCTCAGGAATCGGTGCGCAAGTTGTGGCTGTGTGGCCTTGGCGCCTACTCGCTGGCCAGCAGGACCAGCGCCCGGGCGTTTGCAACGCTGGTCGAGGAAGGCAAGGCCCTGCGCCCGAAAGCACGGCGGCAGATCAAGCAAACCTCGGCTGAACTGGTGAGCACGGCCAACGAGAGCTTTGATCGTGGCGAACGGCTGTTCAGGGATCGCTTGCTGCAGCCACTGAACTTCATGGTTCTGGCCAGCAAGCGCGATGTCCAGCATCTCGCCGCTCGCCTTGGCCAGCTGACCACCGAGGTGCGCAAGCTGACCCGCAGCGATGACGCGCCGGCGGTGAGCAAAAGCGTCGCCAAAGCAAGCGCCAAGCCAGCCGTCAGGCCGGCGGCCGGGTCAGCGCCGGTCAGCGAAGACGCAGCGACCATGCTCGGCGCTTCCTGAGCACCAACGTCCGGCGGCTGCCCGCTGGGCCGGCAAGTCCTCGCAACGTCGCTGCGCAGCATTCCGGCAGCGCCGAAAGCGAAACGACGCCAGCGGCTACGCCGCTGGCGTTGCGCTACCCCTCGCGCACCTTAGCGGCCTCGGCGAGCAACCACTTGCGAAAGGCGCTGACCACCGTACGCTCGGCGACGGCTTCAGGAACGACCAGGTAATAGGCCTGCGCCGGGCGGATGACGATGTCGAAAGGCATGGCCAGACGACCGGCAGCCACTTCGCCCTCGATCAGCTGTTTCGACGCCAGAGCAACGCCAACGCCGTCGATGGCCGCCGAGAGGAGCAGCCCCGGATCGCTGATCTGGGTGCCGCCATCGGCATCGATGCCGGTGACGCCGGCCACCTGCAGCCACTGGTCCCAGGTCGCGAGGTCGTGCTGGTCAGTGCCCGAGTCGGCCTGGTTGTGGAGAAGATTGTGACGGCGAAGATCGGCCGGCACGTTCAGGGGCCGCATTCCTTTCAGCAGGAGCGGGCTGCAGACGGCCGTATACGCAGGCGCAAAGAGCCGGTCGACGCGGCAGCCGTCGTAGTGCCCACTACCGTAGCGGATAAAGGTCTCGGTCTTGTCGTCGCGGACATCGACGCGCGCGAGGCCCGAGACATGTGCTGCGTCGACGCTATCGATGGTGTCGAGCGAAGTGGCCATGCGCAGTCGGATCTCGGGATGCGCGGCTGTGAAATCGGGCAGACGACGAATCAGCCAGCGCGCGGCGAAAGCCGGCGGTGAGGTCACCACCAGGCGCCCACCGAAGACGACCTGGCGCGTGCTCTCGATGGCGGCAGCGAAACACTCCAGCCCCTCGCGCACCTTGGGAAGCATGACCCGACCTTCGCGCGTCAGTTCCAGGGCACGCGTAAGCCGCTTGAAGAGCGGAAAGTCCAGGTATTCCTCGAGGCCACGGATCTGGTGGCTGATCGCCGTTGGCGTCACCGAAAGCTCGGCAGCGGCGTCCTTGAAGCTGAGGTGGCGGGCAGCCGCTTCGAAAGCGCGCAGTGAACTCAGGGGAGGCAGACGGTAAGTCATATGAATGAGATATTCTCATGCATCGGCTGACATTTGATCGTTTGCCGGCGCGGCGGCCAACAAATACAGTGACGGCGAACTCTCGGAGAACCGGGAACAACGCAAGGACAGAAGGAAACCCAAATGAAAACCGACCTCAACCATGACCAGATCTCAATGCTGATCGAGCGTGCCCGCAAGGAACGCAGCATCGCCGCTGGCAGAGCAATCGCCACCGCCATGCACAAGGTGCTCGACTGGATGGAAAAAGGCAGCCCGAACACCCGGCGAGCAACAGCAGAGAAGCAGAACGGATACCACCTGAGCAGCGAAGGCAGCCGCCCGAACACTTTCGACACCTCGGCCTTCGTTTGATCTTCGGCCACCGAGCAAGCACAGAGCACTGCTTACAGTGCTCTTGAAGCAGACTCTCAGCACTTCACGACAGTACAGGAACACAAGGCAAAATGAAAACCCCCCTCAGCTACGAGCAGATGACCATGATCACGGAGCGTGCTCATCGCGAGCGCAACGCCGCGATTCGCGAACTCTTCACCGCCTTCCCCGGCAAGGTGCTTGATTTCGCAGCCAGAGGCTTCGAGCGGTTTGTACGGACCCTGCTGGTGGATGCCAAGAGCGGCCTCTGAAGCTGACCCAGCTGGCCCCCTCTCCCCCGTCCCCCTGTCCCCTCGCCCACGAGAGTCGAGGGGAGTGCGGCGCGTGTGTAGCCCTGCATTCTTGATGCGACTTTCAGCGACCCCGACAGCAGCGTGAAACCCGCCTGGCGACCGGATTTCGCCCGCTCCATAGCGCTACCCTCCTCGCAATGACGTGCGGGCCGTGACAGGACGTGGCGCGTGACGTACGATCCCCTCCGGATACAGCCAGCCGCCACGGACCCCAGGATGCCCAGAATCCAGATCGACCTCCCCGAGCATTTCGCCTACTCGACCGAGATGACGCTCTATCTCAGCCACATGAACTATGCCGGACACCTCGACAATGCCTTGCTGCTGTCGCTTGTTTCAGAGGCGCGCGCGCGGTTTTTCATGAGCCTGGGCTATACCGAGCTGAACGTCGAGGGTGTCGGCATCGTCATCGCCGACGCGGCCGTGCAGTACAGGTCCGAGGCCTTTCACGGGGAAGTGATGGTCGTCGGCATGGCGGCCAGCGATTTTTCCGGCAAGGGCTGCGACCTGCCCTGGCGCATGCACGAGAAGCTCAGCCAGCGTGAAGTCGCGCGCGGCAAGACGGGCATCGTCTTCTTCGACTATGCAGCACGCAAAGTGGCGCCCGTACCGGCCAGCTTCCGCACCCGCGCCGGCGGCTGAACGCTCGCCGGCGCCCCAGCTCGTCTATGCCGGGGCGTACTCGCGTACCAGACGCTTCTGCAGATAGCCTATCTGTCTCAGCGCTTCCTTCAGGATCAGGCGATCCAGTTCATGCAGTTCGTCGGGATCGACACGGTTGGAGATGGCGTCCGCCGCGCTGCTCGCCTGCCGTTGCAGGCGAAGACGCTGGATATGCTGAAAAGCGTCGATCAGCGCCGCCATGTCGTAGGCGCCAACACCGGTCTGTTCACCGGTCACGCGCAGCCGCTCGATAGTATTCGTATCCGGTATCTGCCGGGCCAGGGCGTAGACCCGTGCGGCGTCGACGAAGGGGCGGGAACCGTGCTTCTTGAGATCGATGGTGTGCGGGAACTCCTTGTCGAGATCGGTGCGAAATCCCTTCCACCAGCTCAGCGGCGACTCCCAGTTGAGCGTGTTCTCGACCATCGCACGCAGGAAAATCGGGTAGCTGTGCGCACGCTCCAGAAGCCAGCTGCGCAGGTCGTCGGCCAGCGACTCCTGCCCATACAGGCCGCGCAGATCGAAAAAGATGCTCGCATTGAGCAAGGCTTCCGGTTGCGGGCTTTCCAGCCAGCCCGAAAACGCGGCTCGCCATTCGCTGGCAGAAAGACACCACTGCGGATTGCTGGCCATGATCTCGCCCTTGCACAGCGGAAAACCGCAGGCGTCGAGCGCCTCGTTCACGGCGCGGGCAAAAGGCAGGAAAGCGTTGCGCAGCTGCGCCGCGTGCTCGTCCGAGTCGGCGGCGAAGATCAGGCCATTGTCCTGGTCGGTGGCCAGGGTCTGCTCCAGCCTCCCTTCGGAACCGAACACCAGCCAGCACCACTGAACGTAGGGCAGCTCGAACTGGCCGGCGACCAGCTCGATGACCTGCAGGGTGAGCAGATCGTTGAGTGACGAGAGGCGGTTGCAGAGCGCGTCGGCGCTGACGCGCTCGGCGACCAGGCGGCCGACCAGTGCGCGGATCTCGACGGCCAGGTGGACCAATGTCGGCAGATCGCGCGCGGCGAGGATCGCTTTGACGAGATCGGTGCTCTGCGCACCCGGCAGGGTATACAGATCGGTCTGCGAAACGACGTTGAAGTAGCTGCCATCCGCTTCGGTGAGCACGAGATGGTGCACGCCACGCCGCACCATCACCACACTGGCCTGGTGCGCCGTACTGTTGGCCGGCATGGTAATCAGGCCGCTGGTCATCACCGCCGCGATCGGCGCCTGCAGGTCACAGGCTTCGATGGCCACACGGCGCACGACGTCGTGCAGGGTGATGATGCCCAGCGGTACCCGGCTGCCTTCGTCGACCACCACCACCGCATCGCCATGCGTTCTGTCGAGCAGTTGCAGCGTCTCGCGCACACTGGTCGATGGTCCGACCATCAACGGCAAGCCGCGCACCAGATGGCGCAGCCCGACATAGGGCGAGAAGGGGGTTACGCGTGCGCTGTGCTCAATATCGGAGTCGGGCATGGTAGGTTCTCTCACTGGCTTCGCGCGCCTGCCGCAGCGTCGTGATCCCCATTTCGGCGAGCAGAGGCAACATCTTCAGAAAGACTTCCCCGGTGACCATCGCATCGCCAAGCGCCGTATGGCGTCCGAAAACCGAGACCCCGAGGCGCTCGGCGATAGCCTCCAGGCGGTGCGTATTCTGGTTGGGCTGCAGAACCGCCGAAAGCAGCAAGGTATCGAGGACCGGATGATCGAAGCGCAGCCCGGTCTGGCGCTCCTTCATCTGCAGGAAACGCATGTCGAAGGCGGCGTTGTGACCAACCAGAACGGTGTCCGCACAAAAAGCGTGGAAGGTCGGCAGGACCGTCGTGATCACCGGCTGTCCGCTGAGCAGTTCGCGGGTGATGCCGTGAACCTTCACTGATTGCTGCGACAGCGGGCGCTTCGGGTCAACCAGCTGATCGAAGTACTCGTGACGGAGCAAGCGACGATTGACGATGCGCGTCGCACCGATCTGGATGATCTCGTCGCCGGCGGACGGCTCCAGACCGGTCGTTTCGGTATCGAAAACGGTGTACGAGAGCTCGGCGAGCGGCCGATCGTCGAGCTCGTGGCTGCCTGCCGACCAGCGAAAGATATCGAAGTCGTAGAATTCCGGGCGTTCGCCTTCGGCCGCGGAAAGGATCGTCTGCGGCCGGTCGCTGGGCCCCTCGGCCGCCGGTAGCATGGTGCGGAAGAAAGCCCGATGCGAGACGCGCTCGCGCTGAAACCAGATCTCGCCGTTGCAGCGTTCGATGACGTCAACGACGCTCAGTGGCGAGTTTTCGCCGCCGATGTTCATCGGGTCCTGCAGCCAGACCATCGCCGATTCATTGTTCAGGAAGGTCCCCATCCAGTACAGATCGAGCTGTGCCAGGTGACCGCTGCGCTTCAGCGACAGGCGCACTTCGCGCACCTCGTACTCGTCCTGCAGGCGCAGCGCCAGATAGCTCAGGGCTTGCAGAAGTCCGAAACTGTCGACGCGCAGCCAAAGGCCTTCATCGATATTCTCGGGCTTGACCGCCAGCTTGCGCTGCCCGCCATTGCCGCGCTCGGCAATCCGCCGGGCAGCCACTTCGACGAGCTCGGCGCCCAGTATTTCCTCGAGCAGCCAGCGCTCGCGCAGATCGTTTGAGAAGGCTGCCGCCGCTTTCTCGAACTGGTCAGAAAGTGCACTCGCCTCGTCGCGGATCACGCCGAGGAAGCGATCACGCTGCTGCGGCTGCATGTCCGAGAAGTCGGAAAGCATTTCGGACGCCGCGCGCAAGCTCCCCAACGGTCCGCGCCCGCCTTCGATCAGCGACTGGATCAGCGCATCGCGTCGGGCATGCCGCTCGTTGGTGCTCGTCACGTCGTCGAGAACGAGCACGAAACCGGTAATCGAAAGGCCGGCAACCTGCGCCCCGGGTTGCCCGTCGCGGCCCAGCACCGGCGACATGTGGGCGCGCATCAAGCGGCCGGCGCGGGTGGCGGTGACAAACTGCGCCGAGCCGAGCAGCTTCTTGCGATCGGCGCCCGCCTCGTCGCGACTCACCGACTGCAAACGTTCCAGCGCATGCTCGAGCAGCGCCCGATCGAATACCGTATAGATTGAACGCCCAAGGCCCAGCAATTCGCCATGGCTGCCGTCGGGCCCGGCAGAAAGTTCCTGCTTCGCGCGCTGGTTGTAGAGCAGCACGCGACCATCCAGATTGCAGACCACGACGCTCTGGCTGAGATCGGCCATCAGCGCGGCCAGACGGCTGCGCTCCTCTTCAAGCGACGCGTGGGCCTCGCGCACGCGCTCGGCGACATCGCGTTCCAGCGCGTCGCGTGCGGCGAGCAGTTGATTTGCCGCCTGCCCGAGGGCGCGCAGTTCGGGCGTCGCCGGCTCGGCCAGGCGCAGGCCGCTGTGGGCGGTCATCGCCGCCAGGTCCTCGGCCATGCGCAGTGGCGCGTTGACGTAGCGCTCGTACGAGGCGGCGATGACCAGGTAAGCGCCGCCACTCGCCGCCAGCGTAAGCATCAGGAGGGCGAAGATCCTGCCCTCGGTCGACCAGCCGCCGCCACTCGCATCGGCCCCGGTGGCCCACATTACGGTCGCCGTCGCAACCACCACGGCAAGCACAAACAGGCCGGCACACGCCGCTGCCATGTACAGCTTGCGCCTGGGCTGCACCTAGGTCTCCAGGAGCTTGCGCACCTCGGCGAGCAGCTCCTTGGTCGAGAAGGGCTTGGTCATGTAACCGTCGGCACCGAGTCCGAGACCCTTGCTGACTTCGGTGTCCCGCCCCTTGGCGGTCAACATCAGGATGCGCGTGGCGCTGAGCTCAGGGTCGGCGCGCAATGCCTGGCAGACGTCGAAACCGTTCATCTTGGGCATCATCACGTCGAGCAGGACGAGATCGGGTTTTTCGGCGCGCACCTTGGCCAGCGCTTCTTCCCCATCGCCGGCCACCAGCACCTCGAAACCCTCCCGGCGCAGCAGGAACTCGATCGAAATGACAATGTTTTGCTCGTCGTCGGCAATCAGTATTTTCTTGCTCATCAACACTCCGCTCGTGAATGAAAACGCTAAACGAACTACGCGGCCGGTGACTCATCCGCTGGCGGCTGCGCAGGCGCAAAAGGCAAGGTGAAACGAAATGTGGCGCCCTCGCCGGGGACGCTCTCGACCCACAACTGGCCACCGAAGTGTTCGACGATGCGCCGGCTGATCGGCAGCCCAAGACCCGTGCCGGACGGCTTGGCGGTCATCGTATCGCCTACCTGGCGGAACTTCTCGAAAACCAGTTGCTGATCTTCCGGGCGAATCCCGGGACCGTTGTCGGCAACGCTGACTTCCAGGCCATCTTCCCGCCGACTCAAGGTGACGCGAATGCGACCACTACCCGGCGTCAGGAACTTCACCGCATTGGAGAGCAGATTCAGCATGACCTGAATCAAGCGATCCCGATCGGCAAGAATCAGCGGTAGATTATCGGGCAGATCGACCTCGACGTGCGCCTCTTTCTCGCGCACCAGCTGACTGGTGGCAGCGATCGACTGTTCGACGACTTCTTTCAGGTCGAGCTCGCAGCCGTTCCAGTCGGCTCTGCCGGACTCGATTTTCGCCAGATCGAGCGTCTGGTTGATCAAGCGTGTCAAACGCTCGGCCTCGCTGACGATCAAGCCAAGAAAACGCTCGCGGTCGGCAAGGTGCATCTTCGGATCGTCGCGCAACAGCTCCGAAAAAGCGCGGATCGACGTCAGCGGTGTGCGTAGCTCGTGCGTCACCGAGGACATGATGTCGTCCTTGACGCGATCGAGCTCCTGGAGGCGCTCGTTGGCCTCCTGCAGTTCCAGCGTCGCTGCGGTAAGCTCGCGTGACTTGCGCTCAAGTTCGCGGCTGTAGGTGCGCAGCTGCGACGCTTCGTCGAGGATATGCATCACTTCCTCGATGCTCAGCGGCTCCTCCTTGGCCACCGAGGCAACCATCACCCGCGCCGAAGCGCTACCAATCGCTCCGGCGAGCAGGGATTCGGCGAACTGCACAAGTTTGGCATCGGCCTCCGGTGTCGAGTTGCCGTCGCGGCCGTGACGGCGGGCGAAAGCGGCAAACGCCGCCTGCGCGCGCGTCGGTCCAAGAAAGCGCCCGACAAGTTCCTGCAGGTCGCTGACCTGCGCCCGCCCGCGCCAGAGTACCGCCCCGCCCTGCCCGGTCTCCGACAGCGCGTCGACGAACAGGGTCGCCTGCGTCGCCTCGGCAACCATGGGCGGGCGCAGCAGCGACACCCCGACGTAGGCGCCGATATTGGCAAGGAAGCTCCAGAACAGGCAGTGCGAAATCTCGTCGATGCCGGTCAGACCGAACAGTTGCTGCGGCCGCAGGAGGTCGACCCCGAAAAATCCCTGGGCGAGAAAATCACCGGGAAGCCAGCCGGATTTTGCGAACGACGGCAGCAGCAGCGTGTAGGCCCAGACCGCAAAGCCTGCGCTCAGACCGGCCAGCGCGCCACCACGCGTTCCGCCGCGCCAGTACATGCCGCCGATCAGCGCCGGCGCAAACTGCGCCACGGCCGAGAAACTGATCAGGCCGATGGCGACCAGCGCGTAGGCCTCGCCCGCCAGCCGAAAGTAGAGGTAACCAAGGAGCAGGATGACCACGATGGCGCCGCGCCGGATACCGAGCAGCAGGCCGGAGAGGTCCTTCGACTCGGCGAGCGCGGCACGATTGTGGCGCAGCAGCATGGGCATCACCAGGTCGTTGCAGACCATTGTCGACAAGGCAATGGTCTCGACGATGACCATGCCGGTAGCCGACGACAATCCCCCGATGAAGACCAGTAGCGTCAGACCCTCTTGACGCTGTGACATCGGCAAGGTCAGAACGAAGGTATCGGCATCGACGCCCTGCCCGGCGAAATGCAACTGCCCGCCGACGGCGATTGGCAGGACGAAAACATTGATCAACAGCAGGTACAGCGGGAACATCCACGCCGCGCGCTTCAGGTGTGCCTCGTTGACGTTCTCGACGACGGCCACCTGAAACTGCCGCGGCAGGAAGAGAATGGCCAGCCCGGACAGGATGATCAGCGAAAACCAGCCCGTATAGCCTGCCCCCGAGGGAATGGCCGTCAGCAAACGGCGCAGCTCGTGATGGGCCTCGACATGATCGAAGATGTCACCGAAGCCGTTGTAGATGCCGTAAGTGACAAACACGCCGACGGCCATGAAGGCGACCAGTTTGACCACCGATTCCAGCGCAATCGCCGCGACCATTCCTTCGTGACGTTCGGTGGCGTCGAGATGCCGGGTCCCGAAGACGATGGTGAAGGCGGCCAGGATCAAGGCAATGTAGAAGCTGATGTCTGCCCCCACCGACATCGTCGCGCTGCGATGTGGCATGACGATTTCCGGGTAGCTGAGCAGCAGGCTGACGGTATTCGACACGGCCTTGAGCTGCAGCGAGATGTACGGAATGATGCCGACCACGGCGATGATCGTCACCAGACCGCCGAGCCCATGGCTCTTGCCGTAGCGCGAGGAAATGAAGTCGGCAATCGACGTGATGCGGTTGGCCTTGACGATGCGAATCATCTTCAGCAGCACGATCCAGCCGAGCGCCATGACCAGCGTCGGACCGAGGTAAACCGGCAGAAAGCCGATTCCCGACACGGCAGCGCGACCGACGCTGCCGTAGAAGGTCCAGGTGGTGCAGTAAACGGCCATCGACAGCGCGTAGATGGTCGGACTGGCAATGATCGAACGCCCCTGATCCGCGCGCTTGTCGCCCCACCACGCCACCGCAAACAGCAGCCCGAGATAGAGCAGCGCGACGGCGATGACTACGGGGGGTTCAAGCATGGCCGCCAGCTACTTGAGACGACGTTCGACGGCCCAGGCCATCAGGGCAATGACGACGGCCCACGCGAGAAAGATATAGACATAAAGGAGGGGAATGTTGAACACCTCCGTGGGCCGGTCGAACACCGCCAGCAGCGGATAGTTGAAGAGAACGCAGCCGGCCAGGAAGGCCGCTATCAGTCGATCACCCGCCAGGATCCTTCGCTGCATGCCACCCTCCCGCGTAGAAAGCACTTGGCGCCATCCGGGACAAAGCTCCCCGGGCCCCGCCGTGCGTCATCGTCGATTGACGATCTGCAACGGCTATACTGCCCGCCGTCCCCCCTTTGCCGAGGAAACTGCCGCCATGATCCGCCCCGCTCTCGACTGGCAGCCCCGCGCCGCCAGCAAGGCCTACTCCGACATTCGCTACGATTTTGCCGAAGGCATTGCCCGCATTGTCATCAATCGGCCCGAGCGACGCAATGCCTTTCGGCCGGAAACCGTTGCCCAGCTGATCGACGCCACTCACCAGGCACAGTTCGATCCCGAGGTCGGGGTGATCGTCCTCTGCGGTGCGGGACACGAGGCTTTCTGCTCGGGCGGTGACCAGACCGTGCGCGGCGACGATGGCGGCTACCACGACGAGGCGGGCATGCCGCATCTCAACGTCCTCGACCTGCAGATGCAGATTCGCCGTTGCCCGAAACCGGTGGTGGCGATGGTCGCCGGCTACGCCATCGGCGGCGGGCATGTCCTGCATCTGGTCTGCGACCTGACGATTGCCGCCGACAACGCCCGCTTCGGGCAGACCGGCCCGCGCGTCGGCAGCTTCGACGCCGGTCTCGGTGCCGGCCTCATGGCCCGCACCATCGGCATGAAGAGGGCCAAGGAAATCTGGCTGCTCTGCCGCCAGTACGACGCCGCCGCGGCGCTGGCCATGGGCCTGGTGAATACCGTCGTTCCGCTGGCCGAAGTCGAGGAGGAAACCGTGCGCTGGTGTCGCGACATGCTGCGCCTGTCGCCCATGGCGCTGCGCATGATCAAGGCCGGCTTCAATGCCGACACCGACGGCCTGGCCGGAATCCAGGAACTCGCCGGCAATGCCACCGGCCTGTTCTACATGACCGAGGAAGGCCAGGAAGGACGCAACGCCTGGCTCGAGAAACGGCCGCCGGATTTCTCGAAATATCGACGACGCCCGTAGCCTGGAGGGAGTGCGGCGTGCGTGTGCAGCGCCTGCGCCTGGTCACTGCCTCCTTCGCTCGATGAACATCACTGCCGCCGCGATCCATCCCTACCGCCTGCCATTGCGCGCCAGCTGGCTGACCGCGGCCGGCAGCTTCGGCGCGCGCCAAGGCTGGCTGCTGCGCCTCGACGACGAGAGTGGGGCGAGTGGCTACGGCGATTGTGCGCCACTGCCGGGGAACGCAGCGGAAACGCCCAGGCACGCCGGGTCGCAACTGTGCGCGCTGGCGCGACGCCTGATCGGCATGTCGCCAGGCGACGCTCTGCAGACCATCCACGCCCGCCCCGGCCCCGGCGACGCACCGGCGGCGCGCCTGGGCGTCGAAATGGCGCTTCTCGATCTCGCCGCGCAGGCCGCCGGACGATCACTCGCCGCCTGCCTGCTCGCCAGTCAGCGGGGGGGTTGGCCCCGTCCCTTGCCGACCGATGTGGCGGTGAATGCCGCCCTGGGCAGCCTCGCCCGGCTTGCCGACGATCGCGTACGCGCCGCCTGTGATGCGGGCTTCGGGGTCCTCAAACTCAAGCTCGGCGTGGCTTCGATCGACGACGAAATAGAACGCCTGCGACGCGTCGCGGCGCTGCTGCCGCGCGGCGTTCAATTGCGACTCGACGCCAATGGCGCCTGGAACCTTGCTGCCGCCGAAGGCTTCCTGCACGCCTGCGCCGACCTGCCGATCGAGATGCTCGAAGAGCCGCTGGCCCAGCCAACGCTGCCGCAGCTGCAAAGCCTGCAGAGGCAAACCAGGTTGGCCATAGCGATCGACGAATCGGCTTCGCTGTTCGACACCGAGCGCCTCATGGACGCAAGGCCGGTGCGCCGACTGGTGATCAAGCCGACGCGCTGCGGCGGTCTGCTGCCCGCTTTCTCGCTGGCCCAGCGGGCGCTCGGCGCCGGCCTGGAGTGCGTCGTCACCAGCAGCGTCGAAAGCGCCTGCGGCATCAGCGCAGCTGCCCATCTGGCTGTGGCGATCGACAATCGGCTGGCGCACGGGCTGGCGACCTCGGCGTGGCTGGCCGCCGACACCGGCCCGCCGCCGGCAATCGTCAACGGTCGCCTGCTCTTGCCGTCCACGGCCGGCCTGGGCTTCGCGCCCTATCAGGGAATCGTGTTTTCGCCGCTCGCGCGGCGGGCGCCGGGCTGAGGCTGTTTCCGGCGCCCGCCGGCCACCCGTGCCGGTGCCAGGCCTCAGCCGGTCACGCCACCGCTGGCGATGCGCTGGCGGAACTGGCGCAACTTGGCCTTCAGCTGGCCGGCGTTCCCCGGCCCCATGCGCAGGAGGATTTTCTGGCCCGCCGGACGCGCCTCGAGCGACGGGTCGGCGTACTCGTAGCGCACCCAGGGGCGCGGCGTCTCGCCCGCTCCCTTGACGTCGACCAGCGTCAGGGGAATCGGCTTGAGCAGATCGGGAGTCGCCAGCAACTGGTCGATGACCTCGATCAGCCGGTTGTTGAAGTATTTGCCCGGATAACCCAGCTCTTCGTAAGCCTGTTGCAGCATGGGGTACATGCGTACGTACAAAGCCACCGCAGCGTCGGTATCGACCGCCGACGCAAAACGTACGAAAGCGGTGTAACGATCGCGATTGTCGTCGGCGATGTAGGTCGCCCCGTCACGCTCGACGACCTGAAAGCGCCCCGGCGCAGGGAGCACGGGCCACAGGCGTGAGGCAGCATGGCCACGCGCAAGGTTATCGACCGTCGCCACGACGCGCTGCGCAAAACCGCTCGCCTCGACAAAGGACAACAACTGCTCACGGCCAAGCAGACCCACCAGCGCGTCGCTCACTTCGCTGCCGTTGTCGGTCAAGGGTGGCAAAGGCTGCGCAACTGGCGGCGCGACCGCTTCGATAGGGTGGTGAAAGGGCGCCGGCCCGGGCGCCGCCGGCTCGAGCACGCTGGTATTTGCTGCCCTGAGCGGAACCGGTTCTGCGCCTTGCTTTTCCTGCCGATCCTGCCACCACAGATAAGCGCTTCCGGCGACGACCAGAACGACCACTCCGGCAATCAGCGAACGTGACAAATCATTCATCAAGACCTCTCTCCATTGCAAGTTAGCCAATTCATGACGGTTCGTACCAATGTGATTTTACGCGCCCGCTGCTGGTCGCGCTGCAGCCGCTGCGCGTGCTTGCGCGACGCCATCGGAGCGGAACAGATGCATGACCTGGGCGGGAAAATCGAAGGCCAACAGCTCACCAATGGCGATGTCGTCGCGCGGGCTCTTGGCGAGCAGCGGCGTACTGGCGCCGGGCAGGTCGAGATAGACGTGGCTGAGTTCGCCAAGGCGCTCGACATGGCTGACACGCGCGCGCTGCGGCCCCTGCCCGAGCACGACGTGCTCGGGCCGGATACCCAGGGTCACCGGCTCGCCGGGTGTCAGGCCCTGCGACGACAGCCGCGCTGCGCAGAGCATGCCGCTCGCGTCGGCAATGACCTGCTCGTCGCCCAGCGACTTCACCTTGGCGTCGACAAAGTTCATCGCCGGCGAGCCGATGAAGGCGGCGACGAAACGATTGGCCGGATGGTGGTAGAGGTCCAGCGGCGGGCCCGCCTGCGCCACGCTCGGCGCGCCCCTGCGGCCAGCCAGAGGCTGCAGCAGGACAATGCGATCGGCCAGCGTCATCGCCTCGACCTGGTCGTGCGTCACATAGACCATGCTCGCCGAGCCCAGCGCACGGTGCAGCCGGGCAATCTCGAGGCGCGTGTGCACGCGCAATGCGGCGTCAAGATTGGACAAGGGCTCGTCAAACAGGAAAACCTTCGGCTGGCGGACGATGGCGCGAGCGATCGCCACCCGCTGCCGCTGGCCACCCGACAACTCCTTCGGCCGGCGCTGCAGCAGGGTTTCGAGTTGCAGAATGCGCACGGCGTCGGCGATGCGCCGCTCGATCTCGTCGGACGGCAGCTTGCGGTGCTGCAGACCGAAAGCCATGTTCTGATGGACGCTCATGTGCGGGTACAAGGCGTAGCTCTGGAAGACCATCGCCACGTTTCGCCGTGCCGGCGGCAGGTGATTGACCAGCACGCCGTCGATCTCGATCTCGCCTGCGCTGGGGTCTTCCAGGCCGGCGAGCAGACGCAGCAGCGTCGACTTGCCGCAACCCGAAGGGCCGACGAAGACGCAGAACTCGCCTGGCGAGATGCTCAGGTCGATGTCGTTCAACACCGGCGTGTTGCCGAAGTCCTTGCTGACACCGCGCAGTTCGATGCGGCTCATCGCCTCGTCCCTCGTCGCCAGCTCATGACCATCACCCCTTCACTGCCCCGGCCGAGAGGCCGGCGACGATGCGCCGCTGAAAGACCACCACCAGCGCCACCAGCGGCAGCGTGACGATCACCGACGCGGCCATGATTTTGCCCCAGGGCAGCTCGAAGCCGCTCGGCGTGCTGATCAGCGCGATCGCCACCGGCACCGTGCGCGCCTCGGTCGACAGCGTGAAGGTCAGCGCAAAGAGAAATTCGTTCCACGCAGCGATGAAGGCGAGCAGTCCGGTGGCCACCATCGCCGGCCAGAGCAGCGGCATGAAGACCCGGAAAACCAGTGTCAGCACGCCGACGCCGTCCATCGCCGCAGCCTCTTCGAGCTCCTTGGGCAACTGGCGCATGAAGGTCACCAGCACCCAGACGGTGAACGGCAGGGTCAGCACCAGGTCGGCGACGACCAGCGCGCCGAGCGTGTCGTACATGGCCAAGGCGCGCACCAGCTCGAACATCCCCGACAGTACCGCCACCTGCGGCAGCATCGACGCCGAAAGGATGAGCATCAACAGCAGTCCACGACCGCGAAACTCGACCCGCCCGAACGCCCACGCGGCCATCAGGCTGAGGACCAGCGACAGCGTCACGACGCTGCCGGCAACGAGCAGCGAGTTGAGCAGGTTCTGCGCAAACGGCTGCTCGGTGAAAACGCCGCTGTAGTTGGCAAAGGTCGGCGCCTCGGGCCACAGCGTCGGAGAGAAGAGCGCGCTGCCCTGCTTGAACGAAGTCGACAGCGCGTAGAGCAGCGGAAAGATCGAGACGAAGATGAACAGCAGCGAGGCGGCCCAGTAGGCGATTAAACCCCAGGGAAAGCGACGCCGGCCCGGCGCTGCACGGCGCTGCGAGGTCCTCGCTGACCCCTCCGCTGCGTTCCCTCCACTCATCGCGCCGCCCGCTCGACCGTCTTGCCCAGCAAGCCCATGGCGACGATGCTGAGCAGCGCGATCATGAAGAACAGGGAGGTCGCGGCGGCCGAGCCGTAGCCGACCAGGCCGAAATCGATCAACTGCTCGCGCACGAAGACCGACATGCTCTGCGTATCGCGGCTGTTGGAAGTCATGACGTAGATCAGGTCGAAGACACGCAGCGCGTAGAGCGTGCGGAAAATCATCGCCACCAGCAGGCCGGGCATGATCAGAGGCAGCGTGATGCGGCGGAAGACCTGCCAGCGCGGCACGCCGTCCACCCGCGCCGCTTCGTAGCAGTCCACCGGTACCATCTGCAGCGCCGCCAGGATCAGCAGCGCCATGTAGGGGGTGGCTTTCCAGACGTCGACCAGCACGACGCTGAACAGCGACAGCTGCGGGTCGGCGGTCCACGCCAGCGGCACGGCGATCACGCCAAGCGCCAGAAGGTGATGGTTCACGATGCCGAACTGGTCGTGCAGCATCCAGCTCCATATCTTCGCCGAGACCACCGTCGGTATCGCCCAGGGCACCAGCAGTGCCGCACGCAGGAGCGTACGCAGGCGCGAAGCCTGGTTGAGCAGCAACGCAACGCCCAGTCCGAGCAGCGTTTCGAGCCCGACCGAAAGAGCGGTGAACAGCAGGGTGTTGCCGACCGCCTGCCACCAGTCCGGGCTGGCCAGCAGGCCGTACTCGCCGACGTAGTTTTCCAGACCGATGAACGCGTAGTCGCCAAGGCTCGACAAGTCGCTGTCGGTCAGGCTGAACCAGATCGTGCGCAGCAGCGGCCAGCCGCCGACCGCAGCCAGAACGACCAGCATCGGCGCCGCCATCCACCAGGCATGGCGCACGCGCTGCGCGGCGAGCCCGCCGCGCAAGCGCATGCCGTCACGCGGCAGGTCGGCAATCACCGCCACTTGCCGCGCCGGCTGAGCCGCTGCAACGACTGTTCGAGCCGGGCCAGCGCCTGCTCGGGCGTCGCCTTGCCCGACAGGGTGTCGTGGGCGGCGTTCCAGAACTGGTGGCTGACCTGGTTGTAGCGCACGCCGGTAACCGTGGTCGGGCGTGCAACGGCGCTGGTGAACGCCCCCAACAGCTCGCCCATGAACGGGTTGGCCTGCAGGATCTCGGCGTCCTGGTAGAGCGCGGCGATCGTCGGGTTGAACGAGCCACGCAGCGCACGATCCTTCTGCACCGCGGCGCTGGTCATGTACAGCACCAGATCAGCCGCGGCGGCCGGGTGTAGCGAGTATTTGGAGACGGCCAGCGATTCGCCGCCGAGCGTCGCCGCGTGCCGCCCTGCGCCAGCGCCTTTTGGCAACACCGCCACGCCGACCCGGCCGCGGATGACGCTGCCTTCGGCCTGCGCCAGCGCCCAGGCGTATGGCCAGTTGCGCATGAACGCCGCGTTGCCGGCCTGGAAGACGCCGCGCGACTCCTCTTCGGCGTAGTTGAGCACCGCCGTCGGCGAGATGCTGCCGACCCACGCCGCCGCCGTCTTCAGCGCCAGCGCAGCGCGTGGGTTGTCGATGCCGATCTTGCCACTCGCGTCGACGATGCTGCCGCCGTCGTGGCTGGCCACCCACTCCAGCGCATTGCAGGTCAGGCCTTCGTAGGCGCGGCCCTGCCAGACGTAGCCCCACATGCGCTCGTTGCCGGCCGCGCGCTCGCCATCCTGGATCACGCGCGCGCTGGCCGTCAGTTCCTCCCAGGTCACAGGCACCTGCCGCCCGTATTTGTGCAGCAGGTCGCTGCGGTAGAAGAGCAGACCGGCGTTGGCAAACCAGGGCATCGCCAGCAGCTGACCGTGGCTGGTGTTGTTGGCGACGAAGCCGGGAAAATGCTGCTCCTCGACGCCTTTGGCGTAGGGCCGCAAATCGAGCAGGTGGCCGCCCAGAAGGCCCGGCCAGATGACGTCGACCTGCAGGACATCGATCCTGTCGGAGCGCGCGGCAAGCAACTGCTGGTACAGCGCCAGCCGCTCGCTGGCGTCGTTGGGTGGGGTGACGATCTTCAGCGTGTGGCCGGTCTTCCTGGCCCACGCGTCGGCAGCGCCTTTGCAGAACTCCAGTTCCTGGCCCACACCCGAGCAGGCGACGCTAATCGTGGCAGCATCCGCGGCCGGCATGGCGCGAAGGCTGCCAAGCAAGGCCATGCCGACGAGAAACAGACTGCTGACAGAGCGGCTACTGGGGAGTTGCATGCGATGTCTCCGGTGTTTGCGGGTGCCGGTGCGCGAGACAACGATCAGGCAAACGCCTGTCGCCAGTTTGCGAGCATTGTAGCCGATGCGCCCAAGGGCTCGAACGATGGCCTGCCGCCCGGCACGTTAGAATGCGCTGCCTGAACAACGCCGGAAGGAAGAAATGAAAGTCGATTGGCTGGAGACACTGCTCACCCGTGTGGGCGGAAACGACGCAACCCTGCTGCTGGTTCTGCAGGTGTTTCTGGTCGTTCTCGGCGTGGTGGTGGCGAACTTCATCCTGCGCCGAGTGCTTGCCCGCCTGGAGGCTCGCACACAGCAGACCTCGACCCCCTGGGACAACGCCCTGGTCTCGGCGGCGCGCCAGCCGCTCACGGTCGTCGCCTGGGTGCTCGGCCTGTCCTTTGCCGCGCGCATCGTCGAGAGGGGGACCGATGCGACGGTCTTCGAGATCATCGACCCGCTGCGTGTCATCGGCGTAATCGCCTGCATCGCCTGGTTTCTCGTGCGCTTCATCGGCAATGTTCAGGAGGCCATAATCGCCCAGCGTCTGGCACGGGGCGAGTCGATCGACCGTACCACCGTCGACGCGATCGGCAAGCTGCTGCGCGTATCGGTGCTCATCACCGCCGCGCTCGTCGGTCTGCAAAGTCTGGGATTCTCGATTTCCGGTGTCCTTGCCTTCGGCGGCATCGGCGGCATTGCCGTCGGCTTTGCGGCCAAGGATTTGCTCGCCAACTTTTTCGGCGGCCTGATGGTGTACCTCGATCGCCCCTTTGCCGTGGGCGACTGGATCCGCTCACCCGACAAGGACATCGAGGGTACCGTCGAAGAGATCGGCTGGCGTCTGACCCGCATCCGCACCTTCGACAAACGCCCGCTCTACGTGCCGAACGGCATCTTCGCGCAGATTGCCGTGGAGAATCCGTCGCGCATGAGCAATCGCCGCATCAAGGAAACAGTGGGCGTACGTTACGACGACGTCGCCAAGGTCGCCGCCATCACCGCCGACATCAAGGCCATGTTGCGCAGCCACCCGGAGATCGATCAGCAGCAGACGATGATCGTCAACCTCGAGCAGTTCTCGGCGAGTTCTCTGGACATCCTCGTCTACACCTTCACCAGGACGACGGCGTGGGTCGAATTCCACGAGATCAAGCAGGACGTGATGCTGAAGATCGCCGAAATCGTCGCCCGCCACGGTGCCGAGATCGCCTTCCCAACGCGTACCCTGCACGTCACCAGCGGCCAGGACCGTGCGCCGTCGGAAGGCTAGCTGGCAAAACGATCGACCGGCAAGCAACGCCCGCCCAACGCCCCGACGCGGGAACGGGGGCTTTCGCCCCCGCTCCTTCCGTTGCTCGTGGCCAGTTCTTCAATAGACGTCGTGCTGGGTGTTGAAGACGTTGAACTTGCCGGTCGGCGTGATCAGCTCCGGGTCCTTGATCACCGCTTTCAGCTTGCGCGTCTTGTCGTCGACGACGACCAGTGCCGACTTCTTGTCCTTGGCGCTCCAGACCGAGAACCAGACCTCGTCACCGGCCACGTTGTACTCGGGTTGAACGATGCGCCTGGCGCCATCGTCGCCAAGGTCGGCCCAGTCGCCGATCGGCAGGACTTCAAACCCCTTGTCCAGATTCCTGATGTCGAAAACCGCGACCGACTGACTGATCCTGGCTTCCGGATTGAGCGGGGTATCGACCCACAGGTTGGTCGATTTCGGGTGCGTCTTGATGAACAGTGAGCCACTTCCCTGCCCGGTAAGCGTTTGCACGACCTTCCACGCCTGTGCCTTGTGCTTGACCGGGTCGGTGCCGATCAGGCTGATGAACTCGTCGCCGAGGTCGCTGGTCGCCCAGACGGGTCCAAACTTCGGATGGACGAAATTGGCGCCGCGTCCAGGATGCGGGATCTTGCCGACGTCGACCAGCGCCGCCAGTTTGTCTTCCTTGGTGTCGACCACGGCGATCTTGTTCGAGGCATTGGCGGCAACCATGAAGTAACGCCCGGTCGAGTCAAAGCCCCCGTCATGCAGGAAACGCGCGGCGTCGATGATCGTGATCTTCAGGTTCTTGAGGTCCGAGTAATTGACGGCCATGATCTTGCCGGTTTCCTTGGCATTGACGATGAACTCGGGGTTGTAGTGCGAACCGACGATCGACGCCACGCGCGGTTCCGGATGGTATTCCTGCGTATCGACCGTCGAACCGCGTGTCGATACGATCTTCAGCGGGTTCAGCGTGTCACCGTCCATGATCACGAACTGCGGCGGCCAGTAGGTGCCGGCGATCGCGTACTTGTCCTCGTAACCCTTGTACTTCGACGTTTCGACCGAACGCGCTTCGAGGCCGACCTTGATCTCGGCGACGTTGGTCGGCTCGGGCATCCACAGGTCGATCAGGTTGATGCGCGCATCGCGACCGATCACGTACAGGTAGCGCCCCGACTTCGACATCCGCGAAATGTGTACGGCGTAGCCGGTCGGCAGAATCTTGACGATCTTCTTGGTCTTGCCGTCGATCAACGCGATCTTGCCTGCGTCACGCAGCGTCACCGAGAAGAGGTTGTCCAGGTCCAGCTTGTTCATCTTCTTCGTCGGGCGCTGCTCGGGCGGCACGTTGACCTTCAGCGACGCCATCATCTCCTTCATTCCCCATTCCGGCGGCACCGGCGGTTCCTGCTGGACGTAACGCGCCATCATGTCGACTTCGGCTTCGGTCAGTTCCCCGGAAGTTCCCCAGTTCGGCATCCCGCCGGGCGAACCGTAGTTGATGAAAACCTTCAGATACTCCGTTCCATTGGCCAGCGTCTTGTCGGTGGTCAGTGGCTTTCCGGTTGCCCCCTTGCGCAAGACGCCATGGCAACCGGCGCAGCGCTGGAAGTAAATGTTCTTGGCTTTGTCAAACTCCTCCTTGGTCATTGGAGGCGCTTTCGGGTTGATGTTCTGGTGCATTTCTGCCTGACCGACCGGTGACGAACCGGACGCCTGGTACTTCTGTTCCTCCTGTGACACGTTCTTCTTGTCAGTCTCCTGGGCCAACGCGCCACTCACCGCCAGAGGCAAGGTGGCGGCAAACAACACTGCCACCGTACGCAATCCATGATAATTGGTCATTTCGCAAGATCCTCCTTTTGAGCCGTGCAGCCGACAAAACGCCAGGCTGCGGTGACGTTTTACGCCCGCCCTACCGAATAGTTGTTGACTCTAGTCAACTATTCGCGATTCTGCCGCGCGTCACGGCCGCCAAAAGCTCGAACCTGCAACTCGTGGTCGCCGAGCTCAGCGCCGATGCGATGCAGAGGAAATCAGAACTTACGCCGACGGCCGGCGCGGCGCAGACAGTAACCGCCACGAATCAGTATGGCCGTTGTGTCCAGCACCCTGGCTGGAAAGCACACAGGCGATCCGCGCTAGGCGGCGCCGGCTGTGTTGGCTCGTGAGGGCCCCGACGCCATCGCCACACCTGACCTCGTCGTCGATATTGTCTGCACTGGCCGGCAACCTTGACGACCAGAAACGAAGACTGAATATATCTGCCCAGCGCAGTCATTGAAGTGATCTGACTGTCGACCATCCGCGTCGTTTGCAAGACGCCCAGTTACACGATTCCTTAAGGCTGTATAGAATCCGCAAACTTAGCGCGAAAAGCCTGCTCCGAGATGGCTTCGACTATGTCGCATGACACCGAGTCACGAATCCGGCGGTGGTTTCATGCAGCAGATGGGTTTCCGATAACAGGGTTAAACTCGGCCGACGAAACCGATCGCCGAGCTCGCAAGCCCTGCCACCGCGGTGTTTGACGCACACGGAGTGACGTTCCACACGCCGTCGTTTCATTCCCGACTTGCCGCGCCTGGCCCGTGCGGATGGATCAGCTTCAACCTTGGGCCACTGTAAATTATCTCTTCCACACCACAAGGAGGCTCTGCAAATGAAAAAGATCGCTGCAGCGGTATTGGCCCTATCCGTCTTGACGCCTGCGTTGGCTCAAGACCGGCAGTTCTTGCCGAAACCCGACGTCGAAGCGCTTGCCACCGACAAGAAATGGATTCACATCCGCGTGATGGATCAAGACAAAGTCGTTTGGGACATCCGCAGTGGCGGCGCGTTCTATGGCAACAACCTGAGCAAGAATAACAGCGACAGTGGCACCTGGTTGGTGACCGATCAAGGCCAATTGTGTGTGAAGTGGCGAGGCCGATCCCAAGATCGATGTGTTGCGATATTGGCGGAGGGTGAAAAATTCAAGATGGTTGACGCCAATGACTTGAAGGGGACTTACGCCGAACTGACCGTCGAATAGCGGGAAATCCATGCCTGATCGCTGCGGAAGCAGCGGTCGACACTGAAGGCCTGCAAGCTGCGCTTGCAGTGCCCTTCGCGCCGGGCCTTCTCACCGCCCCGTCACGTCGAGCGTTGAGGCGCCACCCATCGCGGCTACTCGAAAATCAACATGCCCGCGAGCGCAAACATCGTCATGCCGATCAGCGAGTCGAGAATGCGCCACGAGACGGGTTTCGCGAACAGCGGGGCCAGGAAACGCGCTCCGTAGCCGAGGGCAAAGAACCAGACAAAGCTCGCCCCAACCGCTCCCGTGCCAAACAGCCACCTTCCTTCTTCTCTTTGACTGGCCAGAGAGCCGAGAAGGATCACCGTATCCAGATAGACGTGCGGGTTCAGGAAGGTAAAGCCGAGACAGGTCGCCAGGGCAACGCCGAGCGGTGCCGCGCTCCCGGCGTCGACGATGAGCCGTTCCGGTTTGAGTGCGCGCCGTGCCGATGCCAGCCCGTAAACGAACAGGAATAGCGCTCCGCCGTAGCGAGCAAGGCTGAGAAAGGTCGGCTGAGCCTGGATCACCGCCCCCAGCCCGGCAACGCCGGCGGCGATCAGCAGCGCGTCGGCGCTGGCGCAGACAAGCACCACCGGCAGGACGTGTTCGCGGCGGACGCCTTGGCGAAGCACATAGGAATTCTGCGCCCCTATGGCGACGATGAGCACCGCGCCGGAAAGGAATCCGGCGATCAGATCAGCAGGCATGATGGGTCGGTGAATGGGTCGGTGAAGTGGGCAAGGCGGTCAGCTTATGCTGCGCCACGACACGAAACCAGTTAAAGTTCATTATCATTCATTAGAATTGCTAATCCATGAAGATCGACAACGCCCAGTTGGCTGCCTTCGCCGAAGCCATCCGCGAAGGCAGTTTCGACCTCGCCGCGCGGAAGTTGAACGTGACGCCATCGGCGATCAGCCAGCGCATCAAGTTGCTGGAAGAGCGCATTGGGCAGGTTCTCATCCAGCGCTCCACGCCCTGCCAGGCGACTGCCGCCGGACGCCCTCTGCTACGGTACGCGGAAGAACTTGCCCTGCTGGAAGCCGAGGCTCTCACCGCACTGGGGGTGGTCGATGCCGAAGCCGGCGCCGCATCCAGCGTGCGTATTCCGATGGTGATCAACGCCGATTCCCTGGATAGCTGGTTCCTCGACGTCTTCGATGATCTCGCCGCCAGTGCGGCCATGACCCTCGACCTGCGCGTCGAGGATCAGGATCACTCGCTGCTCCTGCTGCGCGAAGGCGCGGCGATGGCCGGGGTCAGCGCCAGCCCCAAAGCGGTTCAGGGCTGCCGGGTCGAACCGCTCGGCGTGATGCGCTACCTGGCCATGGCGTCGCCGCCCTATGTCGAGCGCTACTTCGCCGCTGGGGTCGATGCCGAAACGCTGAACGCGGCTCCGATGCTGATGTTCAACAAGAAGGATGGCCTGCAGCAGGTTTTTCTGGCCCGGCTCATCGGCGACGCCGTCATCAAGCCACCGACGCACTACCTGCCCACCACGCGATCGTTTGCTGAGGCAGTGCTGCGCGGAATGACCTGGGGAATGATCCCCGAACAGCTGGCCGAGACGCACCTCAAGGCGGGCCACCTCATTGAGCTCGCGCCGCAGCATTGCCTGGACATTCCGCTTTTCTGGCATCGCTGGCGGATCGCGTCGTCAGCGCTGGAGTCTCTCAGCCGACTGGTGCATGGGGCAGCAAGAAAGGCGCTACGCGCACAGAAAGCCGTCTAAGGTAGGGTTGCACGCCGTGTGGAAGCCATGAATTCCAGGCACGACGACCGTTTCAAACTACTTAAATGGCGCACCCTGAGCATGGTCACGAAGGCGACGCCAGGCAAGCATCAGAGGGCGTCGACGATGGCCAGACCAACGTCACTGGTACTCGCGGCGCCACCCATGTCCGGTGTGCGTGGGCCGTCGACGAGCACGCTCTCGATGGCGCGGAGAATCGCATCGTGCGCAGCACCATGGCCGGCATCGCCCTGGCCCAGGAAGTCGAGCATCATCGCCCCGGACCATATCATTCCAATCGGGTTGGCGATATTGCGCCCGTAGATGTCCGGCGCCGAACCGTGAACGGGTTCGAACAGCGAGGGGAAGTCGCGCTCGGGATTGAGGTTCGCCGACGGCGCGATGCCGATGGTACCGGCGCAGGCGGGGCCGAGGTCGGAGAGGATGTCGCCGAAAAGGTTGGAAGCCACGACCACGTCGAAACGCTCCGGGCTGAGCACGAAACGCGCGCAGAGGATGTCGATGTGGTACTTGTCGCAGCGCACCTCCGGGTAGCTCGCCGCCATCGCCTCGACCCGCTCGTCCCAGTACGGCATGCTGATCGCCATGCCGTTCGACTTGGTGGCGGAAGTCAGGTGTTTCTTCGGGCGCCGCTGCGCGAGATCGAAGGCATACTTGAGGATGCGGTCCACTCCCTTGCGGGTAAAAATCGATTCCTGCAGGACGGTTTCCCGTTCCGTGCCTTCGAACATCCGCCCGCCGACCGCCGAGTACTCGCCTTCGGTGTTTTCACGAACGACGTAAAAGTCGATGTCGCCGACCTTGCGGTTGGCCAGGGGACAGGGAACGCCGGGCATCAGGCGGACCGGGCGCAAATTCACGTACTGGTCGAAACCGCGCCTGAACTTGAGCAGCGACCCCCACAGCGAGATATGGTCGGGCACCTTGTCTGGCCAGCCGGCGGCGCCGAAATAGAGGGCGTCGAAGCTCTTGAGTTGCTCGAACCAGTCGGCCGGCATCATCTCGCCGTGCTGCAGGTAGTAGTCGCAGTTCGCCCAGTCGATCGTCGTGAACTGCAGGTCGAGGTCGAACCTGTCGGCGGCCGCGGCGAGCACGCGCAGGCCTTCGGGCATGACTTCCCTGCCGATGCCGTCGCCGGCGATGACGGCGATTCTGTGGGTGCTCATGCTGCCCTCCGTGTTTGTTGGCCCTTGCTCGCGAGCACTCCCACCGTTCAGGACGGGAGCAGGAAATTACCATAGCCGACGGCGATCGGCTTGTCGGGATCCGCCTGATAGGCGGTGACGCGGATATTGGCCACGCGGCTGCCCAGCTTGACCATCTGCATCGTCGCCCGTGTATCCTGCAGCTTGCCGCTGCGCAGGTAGTCGATGGTGAAATCGACCGTCTTGGGAATGGCCTCCGAATCCCGGTGCCAGAGCAGGAACAGGATCGCCGCACATTCCATGAAACCGGCGGTCGCACCACCGTGCAAGGCGGGCAGCCAGGGGTTTCCCACCAGCCGATCGTCGCCCGGGAGAACACAGGTCAGGCGCTCGCCCTTGACTTCCATGCGCACGCGCAGGAAGACAGCGAACGGGATAGCCTGGATCAGGCGATCCCAGTCGTCGTTCGCGCGCGCGGCGCGAACTGCGTCGGACAGTTTCATTCAGTTTCCCTTGCCGCCATGGGTGTCGCGCCGCCGGTGAACATGTAGATGCCGACGGCAGTGGCTATCGCCGCGCCGGGGTCGTCGTGATAAACGCTGCCCCTGACGAAGGCGACATTGGCCGTGAGCTTGTGGCAATCGCCGACGCAAAGGATGTCCTGCCCGGCAGTGGAGCGCTGCAGATGCTCGATGCGCAGATCGAGGGTGGCAAAGCCGCGTCGCTCGCTGAGCCGGCGATGGACCGCGTAACCGAAAGTGGTATCGACCAGCGCGGCGATCGCGCCGACGTGCAGGGCACCGCTTTCCGGATCGCCAATCAGCTCGGGCCGGTAAGGAAGGCGCAGGATGCAGCCGCGCTCGGTCAGTTCGCCGAAGCGCAGGTCGAGCTCCCGGTTATAGGGAAGGAAGCTGAGTTTCTTCTGCCACTGCTCAAGGGTCGGATCGCTTGTCGCGGCCATCAGGATGGGACCCCCGAAAAGAAGGGAAAACTTGCGGCAGAGCGGGGCACGGACAGTATTACCGGCGCCGAGGGAAGAGGCGGCATCATTTTACGATGCCCAGGAATACGGCCAGGCAACGCTCGGTCGCCAGCATCGCATCGGCGTCGATTCGCCCGAATGCCTCTCCCGGCTTGTCTCGCCTCACCGTCATGAACTTGTCCACCATCACCTGAGAAGGCTTTTGCAAACCGTTGCCTTCGCTTGGCTGAACCGTGATCCGCAGCAGCGGTGCAGCAAGGCTACTCTGCCGAGAACGCTGCGGAGTAGCGGTCATACCATTGACGTGGATTCAGGACCTTCCAGCTTCGCTCATCGCCCTTGAGTTCGATGCCCACACCGAGTATCCCATAGCTCGCATACAGGCCGCCGCGCATCTTCTCTTCTCGCAGGCGCAGATTGGCGAGCACGAGCAGCTTCTCACCGCTGATCCGGGCATTGCTGAGCACAATGGCCTTGTCGTTGAGGCGAACTTCACTGTGCCCGCTGACGTCGCGGATGGTCAGCAATTCGTTCAGCCACTGCTGCTCCTTCGTCTGCTTTACGAAGAGATGCACCAGCAGACCGCTGTCCCGCAGGCGCAGGCTGATCTGCGCGTCCAGTTTCAGTGGCCGCTTCCAGATCATGCGGCCGCGGTCGATGTCGATCTGTCCCCACCACAAATTGTCGTGCGCGCTCCCTTCGCTTTCCAGCGAACCGTTGTCGATGCGCAGCTGTGTGCCCGCCGCATCGAAGCTCATCTTTTCCAGATTCCCTTCACTGAGACGCGTACTGATGCGCAGGTCGCCCTTGATGGTCTGCTCCTTGACGTGCACCTCGACGCCGCTGGCCTGCATCTCCAGCTTGGCGCTACCGGTGACGCCGCTCAGCCTGAAATCTGCGGCCAGCGTCGCTTTTCCGGCACCAATCGAGACACCGCCCTCTTTCGGCAGATAAGCGTTGTAGATCGAAATGTCGGGGATTTCCGCAGACCCGAGCGTGATCACCGTCTCCAGATCACGCAGCCCGTGCACTGAATCGAAGCGTTTGCCGACGGTCGTGATGCGAAAATCACGCCCCTTCACGTACGGCACCTGGTCGTCGAGCCTGCGCAGCCCGAAGCGCTTCAGAAATCCCTCCATCCTGGCCTCGGGCGCTCCCCGATCACCCTGAATGGCGGCCTTCAACACGCCGCTGCCGCTGGCCTCGAAATCGAGAAAGCGGCTGACCAGATGGTCCGACTCGGCGTTCAGATTGCTTCCCGGTGCGACCTTTCCTTCGCTGAGCCGCAGCTCGGCGGTCATGCGCGCATCGCCGGAAAATGCCAGCCCCTGATTGCCGTGAAGAAAGCTGTTGAGGAAAGCGATATTTGCCACCGACCCTTCCAGTTTCACCACCCCGCTGAGCGGGGGCACGCGCCCGGAGCGGGCCATCTTGGCCGATAGCGGGCTTGATTTGAGGCGTGCCTCGGTAACGGTGATGCGGGTCTGTAGCGGCGCACCCTCGCCCGCTGCCGCCACTGCCGCCGCTGCCTGCATCTGCACGCTGCTCCCCGAGAGGTCCAGGAGACCGCTCGCCGGATCAGCCTCCCTGATCACCAGATCGACGGCAAGCTGTCCGACGACCGGCTCCATGAACAGCACGCCGGCAATGTTCTCGCCGGCCAGATTGACACGTCCCGATAATTTCCGACCGGCGTAGTCGAGGCGGCCACTCGAACGGGCCGTACCCGAACCCAGACTGAATGGCGGTTGACCCGGAAAGTAGCTGTTCAGCAGCGCGACATCGGGCATCAGCGCGTCCTGCCAGGTCAACGCGGCGGTCGGCTCGATGCGCCTTCTGCGACCATCCGGCGGCGGGCTCGTCGCGGTCAGCTGCAGCCCCTTTCCACGCAAGAAAACCGCGCCCCCTTTCAGCTGCCGTATCTGCATATCCCGCAACGCCATATCGATGCGCATCTCCTCCGCACCGGCCCGCGTCCGAATCCCGGCCGATACGCCACCGGCACCGCTCGCCTCGAAGCCGGAAAACCGGCTGACAAGGCGATCCGACTCGACCGTCACGCTGCTGGGGGACGCCAGCTGCCCAGCGTTCAGGTGCAGATCCGCTTGCAGGCGGCCGCCGCCGCCGAACTCGACGGCGTGGCGCTTAGCGAGGAAAGCGTTGAGGAAATCGATATTCGCCACCGTTCCCTCCAGCTTGACTTCGCCGCTGAGCGGCGGCTGTCCGGAATACTGCCTGAGCTCGTCGAGCGACAAGGCCGATGCCAGTTGCGCGCGCACGAGCTTGAGCTCGGTCTGCAAAGCGGCCGGGCCCGCCGCGCCGGCAGGCCCTTGCTCGGATGCCTGCATCCTGATCCGGGTACCGGAAAGATCCAGGCGCCGGTTCCTGAAATCGGCCTGTTTGATCATCAGATCGACAGCCAGCGTACCGACCACTTCCTTCTCAAAAACGATTCCGGAGATTTTCTCCCCGGCCAGCTCGAAGCGGCCGGAAACCTGCCGCTCGGCATAGGTGAGCTGTCCGTTCAGCCGCGCCTTCCCCGAGGTCAGTCGGAAGGGCAGCCCGCCGGGCAGATAACTGTTCAAGAGCGCGATATCGGGCATCACGGCTTCCCGCCACTGCATGGACACGGACGCTTCGCCCGGCCTCTCGCTCAGATTCACGGGAGCCGCGGTCAAGCCGAGGTTAAAGCCCTCGGCTTGCAGAAAAAGCTGGTTTTGCGGGAGCCTGCGCATCGCCACATCGCGCAATTCCACCTGCAGCCGCGTTTGCCCCGAGCCCTGCTCAACCCGGACATCGCCGTGCACCCTGCCCGCCCCCTGGACAAGGTGACGCTCGCCGGCACCGGACGCGAGGCGCTCATCCAGAACGAGCGTCAAATCCGGTGATTCGATGGACAGTTCGCTGCCCTCCATCAAGGTGCCGTGTTCGATGCGCAGGCTTGCCTGCAGGCGACCGCTGCCATCCAGCTGCAGCCATTGGCTGTTGCTGAGATAGGCGTCGATGAAGCCAAACGATGTCAGATCGCCGGTCACGCCGATGCGCCCCGAAACGAATCTGGCCGCTCCGGCTCCCGGGTTTTCCCCGGGGACAAACTCATCAACGCCAAGGTCGACATCGCCCTGCAGATCGGAGGCGAGCAACTCGGAAGCGCGCAGAAGTTTGCCGGACTCCAGCTGAACCCGCCCACGCGCCATGGCCAGGGGCCCATCGAGGCGGTAATTGAAATCATCGAGCCGCAGCCTCGCCTGGCCGCTGAAGTGGTAGCCGTTGACTTCAAGTTCCTGGATTTGTGCCATGTCCGCATCGCTCACCGCAATGCTCCAGCCAGACCATTCACTGGCCGCTTCGGCTGCTGGCGGGGTCAGCGTCTGCGCCGCCGTGTCCGGCTGCGAAATCGTGCTTGCTGGTCGTTTCGGGAGCGACGGCGTGGCATCCGCTTGCGCCGCCGCAGTGGCACTCGGCAACTCACCGGCCGTTGCAGGCGTTGAAGCGGAGTCCGTAGCCGGCGCAGGGGCAAGCGCAAGCCGATCGCGTACCACTGCCGTTATACTGTCAACTTCGACGCCTTTCAGCCGAAATGTCCTGGCGAAGAGACTGCCCAGCGCCAGGCGGGCCTCACCGTGATCCATGGAGAGCCACCATTGCTGCTGCGTTGTCTGACCGCGCAGCGTCAACCCTGTGACCCGCAGATGACCCGGCACGAGTGTCCATGCGGATACCCATTCGATGCTCAAACGATCGGGGTCGCGGCTGAGCATCTGCGGCAGGAAGCGGCCATTGAGCAGCAGGTTCCCCGCTAGCAGATAGACAATTTCGAGCACCGCGACGAAAGCGAATGCCTTTATTAGCCAGTTTCGTAATTCTGGTTTACCGCCAACCATCGCCTGCTCCATCCTCTGCTCAGCAAGAACGCACTCCAAGGGCAGGGCGAAACCTGCCCGGCAGATGACTCCGCTCAGGTGCATCCACGCACCACTGCTTCAGGCTTCGCCGCAATGCTGTCTACGGCAGTTGGACCGCGTCAGTCTTGCGTTTGTGACTCATCAATTGTTCCTCCAAAGGTGGATCATCCACCTATCGAGGGGTCCAGGGAAATTAGACCACGTCACGACGAGAAGGTCAGCAGTACCACGGAAAGCCGACATGCAGGAGGGAGAGCGAGATTTCGGCTACCCGACCATACGGGACGTTTGCGCCAGTAAGGTCGAATGCGTGCCAATCCCCCTTTGCCGTACCCTGGCCCAAGGTCAGCTCTCGGCCCGGAGGATAGGGCGAGGGAGCGATGATCACCATCCTCTCCATCTATCCGCTCGGCCTATGCCGTCGTTGTCAAGACCGATGGCGATAGCCGGTTTCATGGTTCTGGCGTTCCCGTGTCTTGGTTGCCAAGTTCAAGCTCACTCCTGGCAGCCGCGGCAAGCGCTTGGTACTTGGTGCGGAATGCGTCAAGCGTGTCCTCTTCGATCTCCTCCAGATCGAGTAGCGCATTGTGTGCACCCTTGGTCGCTCTGATCAGTTCGTCGAGCTTCACCTGAATGGCTTCCGTGTCCCTGTTCTGCGTGTTTTGGATCAAGAACACCATTAAGAACGTGATGATGGTCGTGCCCGTGTTGATCACCAGTTGCCACGTATCACTGAACCTGAACATAGGGCCCGTGACTACCCAAACGGCAATGACTCCCACCGCAAGTGTGAAGACTCGCGGGCGCCCGCAGAAGTGAGAAGCGCCTTTTGCAAACTTGGTGTACCAAGAAGCTCTAGCCATGGAACGGACCTCGTTTCAGGTGTTGTTACTGCGAACGGTCAAGTCTTGGTTGCGGCTGGGCAATGCGGCGTAGGTCAGCGGCTGGGAATCCCCTCCCGGTAGCCATTGACCACAGGCCAGCTATCGAGTCATGCTGGCGTGACCGTCCTCGCCCGCCCGGCTACTCATGGCATCGCCAGAAACGCAGGCTACCGGCGCCGTTCGCCTGCCGCATCGGGGTTTGACGCTTCGGGATCGCGCGTTGTGAAGCGTCCTACAGGGGCCGCGCGACATGCACCGTATCCGGCTCGTCCCAGTCACGATGCGGGGTGAAACCCAACTGCCGCGCGAATTTCAGCATCCGGTGATTGGTCGCCAGGATGATCCCCTCCATGCTCGTCAGGCCACGTGCGCGAGCCGTATCCATCAGCGTCGCCATGAGGATTCCCGCGACCCCCGAACCCTGCCAGGCGTCGCCGACAGCGACGGCGAACTCGCAACTCGCGCCATTCGGATCGACGATGTAGCGGGCCACGCCGATTTCCGTCTCCTTCCCATCGTGCGGCAGCGTCGCCACGAAGGCCATGTGCTTGTCGTAATCGACATCGGTCAGGTAACGTAGCTTGGTCGTCGGCAGTTCTTTCAAGGTCACCATGAAGCGCGAGTAGCGCGACTCGGGCGACAGATGGCGAACGAAGTCGGCCTCGATCGACGCGTCGTCCGCGTTGATCGGGCGAATCGTCACTTCGCTGCCGTCGAACAGGGTGCGTTTACGAACCAACTCGGCGGGATATCTGGCCATCGCCATCGTCAGCCGGGCGAATGCGGTGCGGGTCTGGCGCCGAGGTAGGCCACGATCGCGTTCAAGGTTTGCACCTTGCCGTAGTCGGACTCCGGGATATCGACGCGAAACTTTTCGCGCAATGCGAGGATGACGTTGAGCCAGTCCATGGAATCGAGATCGATCTGGTTGCGCAGGGGTTTGTCCGCCTCGATGCGCTCGGCATCAAGCTCGGGGGCGATGGTGCGCACGACGGAGAGTACGGCGGCGCGAAGTTCCTGGTCATTCATGGTGCTTACGCTCCAGTAAACACTGCTCGGCGACCGGCCGCACGGTACAACATCGGAAATCCTGAGCGGCGCTCAGAGACTGAGTCGCGCCCAAAATGCAGTTTGTTACCGCTGCCCGTCGCAGCGGTCCTCGAAAATGGCGTTGGCGGTTTTTCTCGCCTTGCTGGTCATCGTTACGGCAGACAGCCCATCGACGCCTGGTGGCACGGCGCCTTCGGTGGCATGCTTCAGCCATACTACACAAGCATTCCCCCTGCGCAAACTGTCGCGCGTCTAAACTGACGCTGTAGCCATCATCGACGGAGCCGTTCGCCAAGGTGCACCCAGAATTCATCCGCAAGTCGCCACAGGAATGGCGTGTGCCGCCGCATCTCGCGGATTGGCAACGCGAGCACGCGTGTTTCTCGTGGCCGGCTGTGCGCCAGGAACTCACCGGCGCGGCGCAGGGCGAACTCAATATCGGCCGTCTGGCGGTGGATCGGCACCTGGCGACGGCGGTACGCGGGCGAGTAGCGTTTCGCTTCATCAGTCGAAACGATGTACGGCGCGACGTCAGCTTCGAGGAACTCGCACGCCAGACCAACCGCTTTGCCAACGTGCTGCAGCGACTCGGCGTCGGCAAGGGCGAGCGCCTGTTCATTCTGGCAGGTCGGCTGCCGGACCTATACACGGCGGTGATCGGTGCGCTGAAGAACGGCAGCGTGGTCTCGCCGCTGTTCTCCGCCTTTGGTCCCGAGCCGATACGCACGCGCATGGCCATCGGCGAGGGCAAGGTGCTGCTGACCAGCGAGTCCCTGTTTCGTCGCAAGGTGGCCGGCATTCTCGGCCAACTGCCGGCGCTCGAGCACATCCTGCTGATTGGCGACGATGGTGGCCGGACCGCCATCCCCGGAACCCTCGATCTGGCGACACTGATGGAGCAGGCCACGGATGATTTCGCGGCCGTTCCCACCTCGGGCGAGGACATGGCCTTGCTGCATTTCACCAGCGGCACCACTGGCGCACCCAAGGCCGCGATTCATGTCCACGCGGCGGCCATTGCTCACTATGCGACCAGCAAGTACGCGCTCGATCTGCATGAACAGGACTTGTTCTGGTGTACCGCCGATCCGGGATGGGTCACCGGCACTTCATACGGCATCATCGCGCCGCTGCTGCACGGCGCGACGAGCCTGGTCGACGAGGCCGACTTCGACGCCGGGCGCTGGTACCGCTTGCTGCAGGAGCACCGGGTCAGCGTCTGGTACACGGCGCCGACGGCGATCCGCATGCTGATGAAGGGCGGCGCGGAACTCGCCCGGCAGTACCGCTACCCGGAGCTGCGTTTTATCGCCAGCGTCGGCGAGCCGCTCAATCCGGAGGCCGTGTGGTGGGGGCAGCAGGTGCTGGGGCTGCCAATCCACGACAACTGGTGGCAGACCGAGACCGGCGCCATCATGATCGCCAACGTCCAGGCCATGGACATCAAGCCCGGCTCGATGGGCAAACCCTTGCCGGGCATCGATGCCCGCCTGATGCGTAGGCGCGCAGGCGGCGGCATCGAAGAGGTCATTGCTGACGACGTCGAGGGAGAGCTGGCGCTTCGGGTCGGCTGGCCGTCGATGTTCCGCGGCTATCTCGGGCAGGAGGAGCGCTACCGCAAGTGCTTTGCCGGCGACTATTACCTGACCGGTGACCTGGTCAGGCGAGACGCGGAGGGCTACTTCTGGTTCGTCGGCCGCGTCGATGACCTGATCAAGTCGGCCGGACACCTGATCGGGCCATTCGAGGTCGAGAGCGTCCTGATGGAGCATCCGGCCGTTGCCGAAGCCGGGGTCATCGGCAAGCCCGATCCCGTGGCCGGCGAGGTGGTCAAGGCCTTCGTCTTGCTCAAACCGGGTTTCGGCGAGAGCGAGTCGCTGCGCATGGAACTGCTCGGCCACGCACGCAAACGCCTGGGCGCCGTCGTGGCGCCGAAGGAGATCGCGTTTGTGTCGACCCTGCCGCGTACGCGCAGCGGCAAGATCCTGCGCCGCCTCCTGAAGACGCGCGAGCTTGGACTGCCCGAGGGCGACACCTCGGTGCTGGACGACTCGGGGTGAGCGCGCTTCGGCGCAGACCCGCTTTCTCGGTCAGCCCGGCAGCGCAGCACGCGAGCGCGATCAGCAAGTCGGTCTTCTCCTGCGGGTGTGTGCCACCCGCGCGGCGAGTTCCGCGCCTTTTCTGGCGTCTTCGGGAAAGCGTTTACGCCGACAGAGCACTGGTTCCGCTCCGAATGCGAGCCTTGCGCATGACTTTCCGACGTCAGCAACGGCTCCTTTACCCGCCGTACGGGAAGCGCTGCTTGGGGCGGTGGCCAGTCCGTCAAGCGAGTGGACCCTGGCCGATATGATATTTTTCGTCCGTCCAGACCGGCTGGCAAGGTACTCATCTCCGCCACCCACCCGCGCACTGCGACGGCAACGAGACATCACCAACTGCAGACTTTGCAACACCGCGCCAGGCAGCAACTCATCGGCCGAATGCGTAGTTGTCAAAGTGCCAACTACCATGCCGGAGTCGGGACGGTGGATACCAGCAGGCAACGGAGGCGGCGGAGCCAGCGGCGACCGGAAAGCGTGACCTTCGCTGCCCAGGAGTCAGGCTGCGTTTGCCTTGCGACCGTTATATTCCCTGGCGATACTGCACATCGGAGAGCAGGCGGCTCATTTCTTTCTTGACCACGGCGTAGCACTCGCAGGCGCGGGTCTCCAGACCGGATCGGTCAAGAACGGCAATGTGGCCGCGCCGGTAACTGATACAGCCCGCGCGCTGCAGGTTCCCGGCCGCATCGGTAACCCCTTCCCGGCGCACGCCGAGCATGCTGGCGACCAGTTCCTGGGTCATGACCAACTCGTTCGTCGGCAGGCGGTCCAGCGTCATCAGCAGCCAGCGGCACAGTTGCTGCTCAAGCGTATGGCGCCGGTTGCACACCGCCGTCTGCGCCATCTGCGTCAGCAAGGCCTGCGTGTAACGCAGCAACAGGCGCTGCAGCAGGCCGGCACGATTGAACTCCTGCAGCAGTTTGTGTTGCTCCAGCCGGTAGGCGTGGCCTGCAGTTTGCACTACGGCCGAGCTTGATGTGGTGTTCCCGCCCATGAACAGTGAAACACCGACAACGCCTTCACTGCCGACGCCGGCGGTTTCGGCTGTCGCGCCAGACTCGGTGACATAGTGCAGCGAGACGATGCAGGTCGTCGGGAAATAAGCGTGCTGTAACTGTCCGCCGGGTTCGTAAAGCATCTGCCCGAGAGGCATCGGAACCAGTTCCAGTTGCGCAGCCAGCGGTTCGAATTCAGCTGTCGGCAAGGCGGCGAGAAGATGGTTCTGATTCGGACTATGCGCGTTTGACATGAGCAGGGGCCCACAGCGTGGGTTCATTTCAATACTTGCCGGTGAGTTCGACGCCGATTCCTCGGTAGCCGAGGAATCGGCAGGACTGATTGAACATGGGCTCCCCGCTGACCTGAAACGTCTGCTGCGAGCCATCGGCATTGACGCGGGTGAACACAAAGTCCAGGAAAGGTTGCCGGGCGGCAATGGTCGCCTGCAGCAAGTCCCGCTCCGCCTCATTCCAGCCGGCCAATTGCATACCGACGGCATCATCGACATCTCCACCCAGCTTGTCGACCCGGATTCCCAGCATCTCCAGCACCGGGCCGGAAACCTTGGTGAAGTTCATGTTCTCGTCCTGCTCCCAATACCAGTCGGAAGCCAGTTCGGTCAGGCTGCGATAGCGGGCTTCGCTTTCGCGCAGTTCGGCGGTACGTTCCTGCACGGTCTCTTCCAGCTCCTTGTTGTAATTTTCGAGCTTCCCGTACAGCAGGCGAACTTCCAGCAGGTTGCGGATGCGCGTCTTGACTTCAAGCAGATCGAAGGGCTTGCTGACGAAATCCCGGGCACCGGCCAGCAGGGCGCGCAGCTTGTGGCCTGGCTGGGCAGTGATTACCAGCACCGGCAGAAAACTGTCCGCCGTGTTGGTCTTGAGGCCTTCCATCACCTGGAAACCATCCATGCCGGGCATCTGCAGGTCGAGCAGGATCAGGTCGTAGCGGTTTTTTCGATGCAGCGCGCAGACCTCGCGCGGATCCATGGTCGAGGTCACAAAGCGGTATCCGGCCTCAATCAGCATTTGTTCAAGCAGACTGACATTGGATTCCTGGTCGTCAACGATCAGAATTCTGGCGCCAAGCATCTCTGATTCAGTGATCAACATGCGGGTTCCCTATGGGCAGCGTTGTTGCGCCCGTCTGCGGCAAATTGCAGGGCCACATCCAGCGCAGACATGAATTCCGCAACCTTGATCGGTTTGGTGAGATATCCGAAGAATCCGGCTTCGAGCCCCTTCTCGATATCGCGCGGTCTGGCGTTGGCACTGAGTGCGATCACCGGGATGTGGGCTGTTGCCGGGTCTTCACCCAGTATTCTAAGCGCCTGCAGTCCGTTGATGCCCGGCAGGTTGATGTCCATCAGGATCACATCCGGCACGGCGTCGCGCGCAATCTTGATGCCCCGGTAGCCGTCCGCTGCGCTCAACAGGCGAATATCAGGCCGCCGCGCGACGAGATCCTCGATCAACATCAGATTGGCCGGGTTGTCCTCAACGTAGAGCAGCGTGCGCAGCGGTGCGGCGCCGCCAGCAAGCAAGGGGTCAGGTAGCCGCGTTTCGGCCGCAGCGGCGAGCACCTGCGGTCCCGGGATCAGCTTCAATTCGATCCAGAACACACTGCCTTCCCCGACCGTGCTCTCAACGCCGATTTTGCCCCCCATCCACTCAATCAGCCGCTTGCTCACCACCAGGCCGATCCCTGTGCCTTCGGTGTCTTTTTCCTCTTGTCCGAGACGGTTGAACGGCTTGAAAAGTTGCGCAAGCTGCTGCGGAGACAGTCCTGCGCCGCTGTCACGGACACTGATACGAATCGAATCCTGACCGACCAAGGTAGCCGTGACGCTGACCGATCCATCCTCCTTGTTGTATTTTATGGCGTTGGAAAGTAGGTTGATGAGTACCTGCTTGACCCGTGTCCGGTCGGCCTGGACGAAACAGGGCATTTTGAAACGCTCGAAAGTCGGATGGATACCACGCTTTTCCGCCTGCGGCTCGATCATGGCCTCGCATTCGCACATGACTTCGCTCAGCGCGACCGGTTCCATTGACAGCGACAGCTTGCCGGACTCGATCTGCGCCAGATCGAGGATTTCATTGATCAGCTCGAGCAGATACCACCCGGCCTTGAGGATCTGAGCAATGCTTTTATTCTGCGAGGGCGTCGGCAAGGGCGTGCCGGATTCGAGGAGTTGGGCAAAACCAAGGATCGCACCGAGCGGTGTGCGCAACTCGTGGCTCATGCTGGACAGAAACTCCGATTTTGCGAGATTGGCTTTCTCGGCCACGATTTTGGCCTTCTCAAGCTCGACGTTCTTGTCCTGCAGAGCCTGATCGAGCCGTGCCCGCTCGGTTTCGATCCGCTTGCGCGCGGTGTTGTCGGTGCCGATCAGCAGGTAGCCGATGATCGAGTTTTGTCCATCGCGCAGGGCGGTGACCGAGACGAGCGCTGGGAAGCGGCTGCCATCCTTGCGGATGTAGGTCAGCTCGTAGATATCCTCGATGCCGCGCGAGGCCTTGAACACCAGTGCCTCGAAGCCGGGTGCAATCGGCGTTTCCAGCTCGGCGCTGAGTGCCTGTGCGCGCTCGATGACTTCCTGCGGGTCGGAAATATCAGCCGGTGTGATCTGGTTCATCACGTCGATCGCGGCGAAGCCCAGCATGCGTTCCGCGCCGACGTTGAAGATCTGAATGACGCCGCTGGCGTCGGTGGCGATACTCGAGAAATTGGCACTGTTGAAAATCGCACGTTGCAGGGCGCCGGCCTTGTACAGCGCCTCTTCCACCTCCTTGCGCGAGCTGATGTCGCTGATCACGATGCGCGTGACCGATCCGTTATTGTCCTGTGCCGCCGTGGCTTCCAGACGCACCCAGAAAGGCGTGCCGTCCTGCCTGACCATCTGCAGCTCGCACGGCGCCGCCGCACCGGTCTCCCTGAGCTGTTTGCGCAGCAGATAGAAAGTGTCCGCGCCTGCACTGGAAATATAACGGGAGAAGGCTTGCTCGACCAGCTTGCCCCGGGCCACACCCAACAAGGTGGCGGCGGTCAGGTTGGCCTCCAGGATCAGCCCGGAATTGGCCGCCGCTTCGCTCAGGGTGCAATAGCCAACCGGTGCCAGGTCATAGAGGTCGAAATAGCGCAAGCGCGAAGTTTCCAGGGCCTCGCGCGAGCGCATCAGTTCCTCGTTCTGCATCTCCAGTTCGATCTGTTGCACCTCCAGGGCATGCTGCAATGCATAGTCATCGGTGACATCGCGGAAGACCAGCACGGCACCGACCACCCGACCGTTACGGTCGCGAATCGGTGCGCAACTGTCGGCGATATCGCTCTCGCGGCCATCACGCGCGATCAGTACGGTGTGATTGGCCAAGCCCTGGATCGTGCCCAGCGCCAGGGTTTCGATTATCGGGAGGGTGGCGGGTTCACGTGTTTTCTGGCTGATGATGTGGAAAACCTCGCCCACCGGGAGACCGCTGGCCTGCGCCTGCGTCCACCCGGTGAGTTGCGCGGCAACGGGGTTGAGCACGGTCACGCGTGCCTCAGCATCGGTGGCGATCACCGCGTCGCCGATCGAGTCAAGCGTCACCGCCAGCTTTTCCTCGCGGTCACTCAGGGCGACGTTGGCCAGTTGCAGTTGACGATTCATCTCCTCCTGAATCTCGAGCAAATGCCGCGTTTCGAGATGGATCAGATTCTCGAAGCGCTGTTGTGTCTGGCGATAGATCAACCAGGCGAAGGCAATGGCAAACACCAAGGCCAGCAGACTGGCCGCAACAATGAGTGAAAACATGCGCCGCATTTCAGACTGGAATTCTGCTTCGCGCTGCGCCAGCAGGTTTTCTTCAGTCTCGATAAAGCCGAGCATTTCGCTACGGATCAAATCCATCAAGGTCTTGCCCTGACCCCTGCGTACCAGCGTAAGTGCGGCAGGCAGCCCTTGCTGGCGACGCAATTCGATGGACTGCGACATTTCAGCCAATTTGGCTTCGGTCAATGGAGCGACCGCATCAACGTGTTGCTGGGCCGAAGGGAGCAAGGTCAGGTGCCGCAAATCCTGCAGGCGGCCACTGAGGCTATCGCGCTGTGCCAGATACGGCTCCAGAAAAGATTCGTCGCCGGTCAACAGGTAGCCGCGCTGACCGGTCTCGGCATCTTTCAATGCCGACAGAAAGTTGCCTGCGTCCGAAATTACGGCGAAGGAATGTTTCCGCACAGCGGCCGCTTCTTCAATCTGCCTGAACGTCCACAGCGATAGCAGAACCCCCAGCGCCACCAGCAGGACTGCGGCAACCAACCAAGCCAGCGTTGTTTGCGTCGCTTGCACGAGAAAACTGCCCTCGTTCCTGCCAACCTCCTTGTCGCTGATGGTCACTTTGGAGCTTCCCCGGACATGTCCAACCTCAATTAGATAAGCGTGAATCGGTCCGGCGCACTGCATGACCCAAGGTTCGCGCCGCTCCTCACCTGTTTATACACTCATCCCGCAAGAATGATGCTCTGTTCAGCTAGCAGGCCGTGCGGCGAATCGGGTCCGTGAATGAATTCCTGGCCACGAGGCTTGATCATGACGGATCAATGTGCCAGTGCTCCCAAGCTAACGCGCCGTTGTCATAATGTGGTGCGCAGGGTGACAACCGTGGTTTGCAGATGTGGCGGTTCACTCCCGACTCCCCTCGAAAATAGAAGGGGGACGATAACGTCCTGCCGGAGCACTCCGAAAGCGCAAAAAACGGGGCCCTATTGCTCCGTCACGCGCCCTTCAGGATGGGGGATTTGACCGGCCAACGGGGGCTCGTCCAGGTTCGCCAAATAGCGCTTATCGATGATCGAAACCCGCTTCGAGGCGCGTTCCGGATCGGTGGCGCACCCGGCCTGTGCCAGTGCCTTGGCCAGTCCTGCCCGATCGGCGCGCCTGCCGCCGATCCTGTCGTCTAAGGGCCTCGCACGGCCGGCGCCTTGTACCAGCCAACCAAGGCAATCCCGATGCCTGTCAGTTTTCTCTGCAACCAGTAGCGCAAAAACTGCGGCCGCGACTAATGGGATGGTCGCCCCTTCCCGAAACGGCATCTGAGTGCCAAAGTGGAGATGCGATATTTCCACCCACCAGGAGAGGCGACCGAGATGAAGATTACGATAGTTGGCATCGATCTGGCAAAGAACGTGATCCAGGTGCATGGTGTGGACGAACGAGGAAAGCCCGTGCTCAAGAAACAGTTCAAGCGTGAGCAGGTGGCGCCGTTTTTTGCCAACCTGCCACCATGCCTGATCGGCATGGAAGCGTGCGGCAGCGCGCATCACTGGGCGAGGAAGCTGGAAACGTTCGGGCACACGGTAAAGCTGATGGCCCCGCAGTTCGTGAAGCCTTACGTCAAGACGAACAAGAATGACGCCGCAGATGCCGAAGCAATCTGCGAAGCCGTGGGCCGGCCCAATATGCGCTTCGTTCCCATCAAGAACAGTGAGCAACAGGCAGTATTGGCGATGCATCGTGCCCGCCAGGGCTTCGTCAAGGCGCGCACGGCGCAGGCCAATCAGATCCGCGGTCTGTTGGGCGAATACGGGATCATCGTCCCGCAGGGGATCGGCTACATCGCCAAGCGTCTACCGGATATTCTGGAGGACGGTGAGAACGGACTGCCGGGCGCTTTTCGTCAGTTGCTGCATCGACTCGGGGACCACCTGAAGGAGCTCGACCGCCAAGTGGGCGAACTGGAGGTCCAGATCCAGAGCTGGCACCGGGAAAGCGAGGGGAGTAAGAAGCTCGCACAAATCCCGGGTATCGGTCCGATCACGGCGAGCGCGCTGGTGGCATCAATCGGGGATGCGAAGAGTTTCGAGAATGGACGGCAACTGGCAGCCTGGCTGGGATTGGTCCCCAAGCAGCACTCCAGTGGTGGCAAACAGTTGCTTCTGGGCATCAGCAAGCATGGCGACACCTATCTGCGCACTCTGCTGATCCACGGTGCTCGGGCAGTGATCCGTGTGGCCGAGCGCAAGGCGAGTTACGCGCAGAGCTGGCTGGCGCTGCTGATCGGGCGGCGCAACAAGAACGTGGCAGCAGTGGCCCTGGCAAACAAGAATGCCCGCATCGTCTGGGCGCTACTGGCTCACGAGCGGGACTATCAGCCCGCCTATGAACCGTCGGCGGCATGAACACGGGTTGTCCACAGGCGCTCGCTCGCCAGCGTATGAGGCGCGCTCGCGAGCGCCTGTGGACAACCCTGCGATATCGCAGCACCAGCGCTTTTTGTAGAGGAGTAACCCCCACCGATTGCTCAGGCGATCATGACGTGATGGCAAGACAGGTAAGACCGTGGTCGATTCAACCTGATAGCAGCCTCGCGCTTCGAGCGCGTCCGACTGATGAGGCATCGACCAGCGAATTCCATCAGGGACAGAGGCATCGCCTCGATCAAAGTCCGAATGTATGGCTGCAATCTTTACCCTTCAAACCGTCACCAATTGAATGCTTGGCAAACCAAGGGGCGACCATGTAGGGCTGCTATGATGTACAGCTTGTCTGCGTACAGTTGAACCGCCCCCCTGCCCCCTGCCCCCTTTGCCGCGTCGGTCCGCAGGGCAGCAGATTTAACGCCAATGCCAGGCGGTAGCGCTTCTCGCCTCTTGTCGGTCTGCCGGGAAAGCCAAGGCCTAACGCAGGGCCGAGGGGCGGGAACTTGAGTCTGGTGTTCGTCGGCTATCGCAAACTCGACGCTGCCGCGTGTGGCGTCTTCCGAAAGGCAGGCAGGAGACCTGGAAATGAACGTCTTCAAGTGGTTGAACGATCAATTGCTGCGCATGGACTGGCTGGCCTGGCTGGTCGGCCGGCTGGTCGAAGACGTGTTCGGCATCGACATGGCTGGCCGCACCGGGGCCAGCGTACATTTCTTCATCTACGACGTGATCAAGATCTTCATTCTGCTCGCCGTCCTGATCTTCACCATTTCCTGGGTGCAGAGCCATTTTCCGCCCGAGCGCACGCGGCGCATCCTCGGCGGCATGCAGGGGTTCAGCGCCAGACTTGCCGCCGCGTTGCTGGGAACGATCACTCCCTTCTGTTCGTGCTCGTCGATTCCTCTCTTTATCGGTTTCACCAGCTCGGGTCTGCCACTGGGGGTGACCTTCGCTTTTCTGATCTCTTCACCGCTGGTGGATCTCGCCTCGGTGATCCTGCTGGCCAGCATCTTCAACTGGACGATCGCCATCGCCTACGTGCTGGTCGGCCTGGTACTGGCGGTCATTGGCGGCACGCTGATCGGCAGGGCGAGGATGGAGCGCTACGTTGAATCCTTCGTGATGCACAGCCCCCTGCTTGACCTCCCGCAAGAGCAGCTGACCGTCCGTGATCGCCTGCAGTTTTCGTGCACGCAAGTCAGCGAGATCTTCGCACGGGTCTGGCTCTACGTGCTGATTGGCGTCGGCATCGGTGCAGCCATCCACAACTGGATCCCGGCGCAGTGGACCGAATCGCTGCTCGGCCCGGACAACTGGTGGTCGGTGCCTCTCGCCACCCTGATCGGCGTGCCGATGTACGCCGATATTTTCGGCACCTTGCCGATAGCCGAGGCGCTGGTCGCCAATGGCGTCGGTCTCGGCACTGCGCTGGCGTTCATGATGGCGGTTACCGCGCTCTCGCTGCCTTCGTTGATAATGCTCAAGAAAGTGGTCCAGGCGCCGCTGCTGGCCCTGTTCTTCACCATCATTACGCTGGGCATCATCCTCATCGGCTACCTGTTCAATGCCTATGCGTATCTCTTTGTTTAAGCGACGGAGCAAGACATGATCATCAAGATTCTCGGCTCAGGGTGCAAGAAATGCGCCACCCTCACGGAAAACACCGAAAAGGCACTCGCCAGCCTCGGCCTGACGGCGGAGCTCATCAAGGTGACCGACTTCGCGCAAATTGCCGCCCACGGGGTGATGTCGACGCCGGCCCTGGCGATTGACGACAAGGTCGTCTCGGTGGGCAAGGTGCTGACCGCCGGCGAAGTGGAAAGGATGCTGAAAAGGTAATTTTCCGGGCACCGAAGCGGGGAGTTTCCACGCGCGATATGTCGTGCGCTGTTCGTGGCTGGACCAGAACATCATCCGCGCGGCGAGCATCAGGTAAAGGCAGGCGCCGACGTTCCAGCCGATGATCGCCTGCGTAATCACGTGCCGCGTGCCGGTTCCCGGGAGGAATGCCGTCATCAGAATGCCGACCAGCGCCGACTGGAACAGGCGCGGTCGTGTCGCCACCAGACGAAGGAGCCACGGACGTCGCGCTTGTGATACGGGTGCCTGCATGGGGCGAGGATGTCCTTCCGTCGTCCAGCCGCACACACGTGCAAGACCGGTGGCGACGCCATTGATCGTTGCCGTCCAGGCCAGAGGACGGAGAAGCGCACCAAAAAAAAGCGGGCCGACGCCCGCTTTTTTTGGTGAGACCCTGCGATCAGTACGTCGTCTTCTTCTCGCCCTTCATGTCTTTCTTCTCGTCCATCTTCTCGTCCATCTTCTTGTCCATCTTCTTGTCGTCCATCTTCTTCTCGTCCGCCTTCATGTCCTTGGTGTCGGCTTTCTTCTCTTCCATCTTCTTCTCGTCCTTGGGGGCGCCGCCATGCGACATGGCGAAGGCGCCAGCCGAAACCGTGGCAAAGGTCGCTGCAATCAGTAGGGAAAGTAGTTTGCTCATAGGAAACTCCTCGGGATTTGTTGGAGAATGTGACGGCCGATCTGGCACGCACGGAAATATTAACGCGAATGGCTGTGCTCAAGTTGACCTGTTTCACGCAATTGCGAATCCTGAGCCTGTTGCTGCTGGCGCTGGCGACCGGTCTGACACTGTCCGCGAACGCCGCGCCGCGCAAGCCGAGTGACGATTCCGAAGTGCTGGAACGTCTGCCGACGCGCGCCGGCGACGCCGGTGCCCGCGAACTGCTCGCCTTGCGCGCGGCCATGGCTGCCGCCGAGAACGACCCACTGCCTGCCGGACGGCTCGCCCAGCGCTATTTCGACCTGGCCATGGCCCGCGGCGATCCGCGCTACGTCGGCTATGCCGAAGCCGTGCTTGCCCGCTTCCCGGAACCCCTGCCGGCGGAGCTGCTTTCCATACGCGGGATGCTGCGCCAGTATCGGCACGACTTTCAGGCGGCGCTGGACGATTTTGCAGCGGCCCTGGCGCTCGATCCGCAACTCGCGCAGGCGCACGCCTGGCGGGCGGCGATCTTTCTCGTCCAGGCGAACTACCCCGCCGCGCAACAGGAATGCAGTGCCCTGCTGGCGCTGGGAAAAAGCGTTCTCTACGGAAGTTGTAGCGGCCTCGTCCAGGCCTACGGCGGACAGCTCGCAGCCGGCTACCGCGCCTTGCAGCAGGCGCTGACGAGCAGCCACGACCCCGACAATCGCCTCTGGCTGCTTACGCGTCTGGGCGAAGTCGCCGCCTGGCGCGGCCAGCCGGAAGTCGCCGAACAGCACTATCGCGAAGCCTTGCGCATCGGCCGCGACGACGGCTACCTGCTCGCCGCGTGGAGCGATTTCCTGCTCGACGGCGACCGGCCCGCCGAAGTGCTGCGCGAACTGGCCGCTTGGGAATCGTCCGACACGCTGTTGCTGCGCCTCGCCGAGGCCGCAGCCCTGGCCAAGGCGCCCGACGCCGCACGCTTGGCGCAAACACTCGACGATCGCTTCGCCGCCGCCCGGCAGCGCGGCGATACGACACACCGTGCCGAAGAGGCTCGCTTTGCCCTGCATCTGCGCAACGATCCACCACGCGCCCTGCGCCTGGCCGCAGAAAACTACGCCGTCCAGCGCGAACCGCGCGACGCGCGCGTCCTGCTCGAAGCGGCGATTGCTGCCGGCGACCCGATCGCTGCACAGCCGGCGCGCGACTGGTTGCGCGACAGCGGCTTCGAGAATCGGCGGCTGCGCGATCTGGGCCAGAGGTCCGCGCCGGCAAGCGTACAAGGCAAGCCACCGGCGTCGGCGCGGCGATGAGACTGCCGCCTTCGATTACTTGCCGCCGTGGTCTTTTCGCCATGCTGTGCCTGCTCTCCGCGCTGCTCTTCCTCGCGCCGCCGGCGCTCGCGCACAAGGCCAGCGACAGCTACCTTATGCTCGAGGTCAGCGGCAGCGAAGTCAGCGGGCAATGGGACATCGCCCTGCGCGACATCGACTTCGCACTCGGACTCGACGTCGACGGCAACGGCGAGATCACCTGGGGCGAGCTGCGCGCGCGCCACGCCGACATCGACGCCTGGGCGCTCGGCCGCCTTGGTCTGCAGCGCGGTGGCGCCTGCCGGATACGGGTCGCCGACCACCTCGTCGACACGCACACCGACGGCGCCTACGCGGTGCTGCAACTGACTGGCGCGTGCCCGCGCGCCGACGCCGAGCTGAGCGTCAGCTACCGCCTGCTCTTCGAGCTCGACGCCCTGCACCGCGGCCTGCTGCACTTGACACTCGACGGCACGTCGCATTCCGCCGTCCTCGCCCCGGAGCGCGCCGAACAGCACTTTGTCGCCGGCCAGAGTTCGCGCCTGGCGCAGTTCGGCCAGTATCTGGTCGAAGGCATCTGGCACATCTGGATCGGCTTCGATCACATCCTCTTCCTGCTCGCCCTCCTGCTGCCCGCCGTGCTGGTGCACGAGAAGGGAGGCTGGCGCGGCGTGGCGCGTTTCCGTGACGCGTTGCGCGAGGTCCTGTGGGTAGTCACGGCGTTCACCGTCGCCCACTCGATCACCCTCTCGCTGGCGGCGCTCGGCCTGATCCAGCTGCCGTCGCGGCTGGTCGAATCGGCAATCGCCGCGTCGGTGGTGCTGGCCGCGGCCAACAATCTCAAACCGCTGGTCGAGGGCCGGCGCTGGCTGGTGGCCTTCGCTTTCGGCCTGATCCACGGCTTCGGTTTCGCCAGCGTGCTTGCCGAGCTGGGCCTGCCGCAACAGGCGCTGGTGCTCTCCCTGCTCGGCTTCAACCTCGGCGTCGAAGTGGGCCAGCTGGCCATCGTCGCCGTCTTCCTGCCACTGGCCTTCGCGCTGCGCGCCACCGGCTTCTATCGCCGTGGCGTGTTCATTGGCGGTTCCCTGGCGACGCTGGCCATCGCCCTGATCTGGCTGATCGAGCGCGCTTTCGATCTGAAACTGCTCGGCGGCTGATCGCGGCCGTAACGTGGCGAAGCGGGCGACTCGGTTATACTGTTGATAATTACAGTAACCAAGGAGCTGCCGGTGCGTGAGCCGCAAGCCGTTGAACACGCTCAGCCCGATAGAGCCGCCGTACCACCGGCGGAAGCTGTGCGCGCAGCCGACCCGCTGGCACAGCTCAACGAGGCGCAGCGGCAGGCGGCGACCTTCGGCATCAGCGACTTGCGCGCTGCCGCCGGCGTTGCTGCGCATCGGCCACTGCTGGTCATCGCCGGTGCGGGATCGGGCAAGACGGCAACGCTGGCGCAGCGCGTCGCCCAGCTCATCGCGCACGGCGCCGACCCCGGGCGAATCCTGCTGCTGACCTTCTCGCGGCGAGCCGCGAGCGAAATGGGCCGCCGCGTCGAGCGCCTTCTGACGCGCCGCGCGGCGACCAGCACGCGCAACGCAGCGCCGTCATTGAGCTGGTCGGGCACCTTTCACGGCGTCGGCGCACGCCTGCTGCGCGAGTATGCGGGGCGCATCGGCCTCGACCCGACCTTCACCATCCACGACCGCCAGGACTCGGGCGACCTGATCAACCTGGTACGCCACGAGCTCGGCTTCTCGGTGAAGAGCAAGCGCTTTCCCCTCAAGGCAACCTGCCTGGCCATCTACTCGGCGACGGTCAACACCCAGTCGCCGCTGCGCGAGGTGCTGCAGACGAGCTTTCCCTGGTGTGCCGAATGGGAGAGCGATCTGAAGCGACTCTTTCTTGCCTACGTCGAAGCCAAGCAGGCGCAGCAGGTGCTCGACTACGACGATCTGCTCCTCTACTGGGCACAGATGGTCAGCGACCCGGCCCTCGGCGGCGAGCTCGGCGAGCGCTTCGTGCACGTGCTGGTCGACGAGTATCAGGATACCAACCGGCTGCAGGCGGCGATTCTGCTGGCCATGAAACCCGATGGCAGCGGCCTCACCGTCGTCGGCGACGACGCGCAGTCGATCTACGCGTTTCGCGGTGCGACGGTGCGCAACATCCTCGATTTCCCGGCGCACTTCGACCCGCCGGCGCAGCTGGTGACGCTCGAGCGCAACTACCGCTCGACGCAGCCAATCCTCGCCGCCGCCAACCAGGTCATCGCGCTCGCCGCCGAGCGCTTCAGCAAGGACCTGTGGAGCGAGCGCCCGTCAGCGCAGAAGCCGACGCTGGTGTCGGTGCGCGACGACGCCGACCAGGCAAACTATGTCGTCGAACAGGTCCTCGCCCGGCGCGAGGCGGGCGTCACACTGAAGGCCCAGGCGGTCCTCTTCCGAACGGCACAGCACAGCGTTCGCCTGGAGCTCGAACTGACCCGGCGCAACATCCCCTTCGTCAAGTTCGGCGGCCTCAAGTTTCTTGAAGCGGCACACGTCAAGGACGTCCTGGCGGTGCTGCGCTGGGCGCAGAACCCGCGCGACCGGATCGCCGGTTTCCGGGCCATGCAACTGGTCGCCGGTATCGGCCAGAAGACCGCCAGCCGGGTGCTGCGCAACGTCGCCGCAGCCGCTCCGGCCCTCGCCCTGCTCGGCGAACAGCCGGTTCCTGAAGGCGCCCGCGCCACCTGGCTTGAATTTGCCGCGCTGATCGAAGACTGTGGAGCGGCGGGCGCGGTCTGGCCAGCCGCCTTCGACCGGATCTGCCGCTGGTACGTGACGCAGATCGACCGCCTGCACGACGACGCGCAGATCCGCCAGGCCGACGTCGACCAGCTCGGCCGCATCGCCAGCACCTACGCCAGCGCCGAAAGCTTTCTCACCGAACTGACGCTCGACCCGCCGGACGCCACCAGCGACCAGGCGGGGCCGCCGCTGCTCGATGAGGACTACCTGATCCTGTCGACGATTCACTCGGCGAAAGGGCAGGAATGGACCGCGGTCAGCGTTCTCAACGCCGTCGATGGCTGCATTCCGTCGGACATGGCCACCGGCTCGGCGGCGGAAATCGAGGAGGAGCGACGCCTGCTCTACGTGGCCATGACCCGCGCCAGGGAGCAGCTGGAGATCATCGTTCCGCACCGCTTCTACGTCACCCATCAAGCAGGCTTCGGCGACCGCCACCTCTATGCCAGCCGCACGCGCTTCATCAGCAACGCACTGCTGCCTCACTTCGAGCAGCGCTCGTGGCCACCGCCGGCAGAAACGCCAGTCGCCAACCCGGCGGCAAAGCAGCAGGCGCTGGACCTGGCGGCGCGGATGCGGGCAATGTGGAAGTGAGCGGGCGGCAAGGCGGCGCGCTCGTCAGCCAGGCTTGAGCATGCAGTGCTGCGCCAGGCGCGTCCCGTCGCGCCTATTCTCGCTGTTCCCGGTCGGCTTCGCGAAGCTGCGAAACCGCCGGTGTGGTACCGGCCAGATCGACCGTCAACCGCCCCGAGCGCACATGCAGGTCGCGCTGCGGGAAAGGAATCTCGATGCCGGCCCTGCCAAGCGCGGTTTCGATCTCCCACAGGTAGCGCGCATGCGTGCGACCCGGTGACATCGCCAGGTCATGGCTGACCCAGACCACCAGTTCGAAGTCCAGACTGCTGTCGCCGAAGTTCACCAGCCACACGTCCGGCCCACGCCCCGGCAAATCGATGGTCCCGACCACCTCGCGCGCGGCAGCGATCACCGCCGAGCGCACCCGCTCCTTGTCCGAGCCGTAAGCAACGCCAAAAGGCACATGGATGCGGCGCAGGTGGTCGTCGAGCGTCCAGTTGGTCACCCGCCCGTTGATGAACTCCGAGTTGGGGACGATCACGTCGACATTGTCGTTGGTCGTCACGCGCGTGTAGCGCAGACCGATCTCGGTCACCTTGCCGACGACGCCAGACTGCAGGTCGACAAAGTCGCCGAGCTTGAGCGTCTTCTCGACCAGGATCAGGATCCCCGAAACCAGGTTGCTGAAGATGTTCTGCAAGCCGAAACCGATACCGACGCCCATCGCGCCGCCAACGATCGCCAGACTGGCCATATCGAAGCCGAGGTAGGCCAGACCGACGATACTGCCCAGAATCCATACCAGATAGCGAACGATGCGCGTCAGCGCGTAAACCGCCGACTCGGAGAGCTTGACCAGCTTGCCGACACGCGCCATCTGCCGCAGCGCACGTTCGAGCAGCGAGGCAAACCACCAGAAGAAAAACAGGATGACCACCAGACCGACGACGCGTAGCAGAGTGATGTCGGTGTTGCCCAGGCGAAACCAGGGGCGAGTGCTCCAGTCAAGTAGCTGGCCAAGAAAACTACCGTCCATGATTACTCCTTGCGTGCCTTGTTGGTGGTGACCGGCAGCAGCACCGAGACCGCTCGAAACGCGGCTTCACCCAGTTCTCGTTCGGCGGCCAACTGATTCGGTAACGGAAAACGAGCCACCGACCCGACCGCGAGTCCGCCGGCGCGCAATGCCTCGGCAACGCGTTCGGCGCGCACACCAGCCAGGCGCGGTGGTCCGCCACGATCGCTGCTGGCGTGGCCGACGACTTCGACGCGATCGATCTTCCAGCGTTGCGCTGCCCAGACAATGGTCTCGACGCGCGCCCGAGCGGCGCCATCGAGGGCCTTGCTGCCGGGTTCGAAATAGATCGGCGGCAGTGCCTGCGGCGGCGGCAGCAAGCGGATGGTCCACTCCGGATGACGCTTTTCAAGATCACTTTCCATTGCCCGCCAGGCGGCGAGATCGATTCCCGCTTGTGCCTCCGGTACGAGTGTCGCGCTACGCTGCGCGGGATCAGCTTCGAAAGCGACCAGCGGCAAGGGAAAGGCGCTGCGCAAGCTGTCGGCGACGCTGCTGCCGACGCTGCTGCCGACGCTGAGCGGGCGCTCGGGAAGCCCGAGGGCAAGCACCTGCGGCGATACTTTTTCAGAAGTGCGCAGCTGCGTCAGCTGCAGGTCGACGGGCTGGCGAAGTTGCCGTTCGATCTCCTCGTCGAGCCGCGCCGAAAGCTCGCTGTCCGGTTCTGCGCTCAAGACCATGGCTCGCACCCGCGGTGGCTTGCCGTCCATGAACAACACCTCCACCGCGCCAAGCTGGCCGGCCGGCAGCGACGCCGCGCCGGCCTCAAGAATGTTGCGAATGCGAATCTGCGCGAAGCTCTCGAAAGCAATCGCTTTCAGGGAAATGAACAGCGGCACGCCAAGGGGAACCAGCACGAGCAGCGAAATCGCCGCCTGGCGGGCAAAGCGCTTGCGCAAGCCACCGCGGCCGAAGCCGTACCACTCGGCAACCGCGGCGACCGAAAGGCTGATCGCCGCCATGTTGGTGAAGAAGAGCAGCAGCGCGCCGCGCGCCACCGGCCAGCGTTCGGTGACCAGGCCGTAGCCGATGGTCGCCAGCGGTGGCATCAAGGCGGTGGCAATGGCCACCCCGACGATCGCGCCACCGCGACCGCGGATCAGGGCGTAGCCGCCCGCGGCGCCCGAGAGGATGGCCACCACCAGGTCGAAAAGATTCGGGCGGGTACGCGCCAGCAACTCCGGCGTCAGTTCCTTGACTGGCGACAGCAGCACGATCAGCGACGTGAAAGCGACCGCTGCTGCAGTACCCAGGGCCAGGGTACGCAGGCTTTTTCGCGCCAGCTCGAAGTCGAGAGTGGCGATGGCCATGCCGCTGCCGACGATCGGGCCCATCAGCGGCGAGATGAGCATGGCGCCGATGATCACCGCCGGCGAGTTGAGCAGCAGGCCGATGGTCGCAATGCCACCGGCAACGACAATCATGAAGCAGAAATTGAACGAGAAATTGGCGTCCTGCTCGACCTGCTCGAGGATCCCCCGGTGGTCAATCTCGCGCACCAGCGTCCGCCACCAACGCCCCCATGCGCGCGGCCCCAGCCACAGCGCGCGGAAGAAGCTGCCCGTGCTGAGCAGGTCCTCGCCGACGCTGGCAGCCTCGGCGGCGTCGGCAGCTACGGCGGTTGTCTCGCTTGCGGCGGCTGCCGGAGTGCTTGCTGGAATGGTAGAGATGGCTGCGGGTGGCGGCGCTGGCGTGGGCATATTCTGGCTTTGTTGGCGACCAGGAAGCCTGGCGCTGTGGCGTGGTGACGGCGGGACAGCGGCGCAGCCGGAGACGCGGCGGCCTAAGCCGTGCAGATGCGCCTGATCACGGATTTCATCGCGCGCAGCGCTGCCGGCAGCAATTCTACCAATGGATGGCGGCGGGCGGGGCCGCGGTGCATAGTGCAGCGACGGCAGCGGCGGCTATCTGGCGAGGTCTTGCTGGGGTAGAGTGGCGCCTCGACAAGTCGCTGCCAGGAGACCATGAGCGACCCGCTTGCCATCACCGCCCTCATCGCCCTCACTTTCGTCGCCGCCGGATTCGTCAAGGGCGTTGTCGGCATGGGGCTGCCGACGGTCGCCATTGGCTTGCTCAGCCTGGTCATGGCGCCCGCTTCCGCCGCCGCGCTGTTGATCGCTCCGTCGCTGGTCACCAACGTCTGGCAGAGCTTTGCCGGTGCCAAGTTCACGACGCTCGTCCGCCGTCTGGCCAGCATGCTGCTCACGGCCGTCATCGGCACCTTGCTGAGCATCGACGTGCTGACCGGGAGTTCGGCTTCCCTGGCCAGTGGCGCGCTCGGTGCGCTTCTTGCCATGTACGGTGTCTTTGCTCTCGCCGCGCGCCGCTTTTCCGTGCCGGCGAATGCCGAACGCTGGCTGTCTCCACTCGTCGGCCTGATGACCGGTCTGATTGCCGGGGCCACGGGCCTGTTCGCCATCCCTGCCGTGCCGTATCTCAGCGCGCTGGGCCTCGCCAAGGACGAGCTGGTGCAGGCGCTCGGGCTATTCTTCTCCGTCTCCACCCTGGCGCTGGCTGCGGCGCTTGCGCTATCCGGCAAATATCAGTGGGTCACTGCCGGCACCTCGCTGCTGGCCATTGGGCCGGCGCTGCTCGGCATGGTCATCGGCCAACGCGTCAGGGATCGGCTTGAACCCGAGGCGTTTCGCCGCTGGTTCTTTGTCGGCCTGCTCGCGCTGGGCCTCTACATGCTCGCCAGAGCGCTGCTGCGCAGCTGAAGACCGAGCGCCGGGCAGAAAGTGCACCGTGGCGGACTTCCTGCACAGCGCGTGCAGAACGCGAGAAGCGAGGGGGGCGGCTCCGGACGCACGCGGCGCAAGACGCTGGCAGGCGATCGCAGGCAATCGCAGGCGATTGACGGCCTTTGCCGGGCACTCCTATACTCGCGACGACAGTGCTGCATTTCCGATCGGCCAGTTTAGTCAGGTGGGCGACACGCTTGAAATCAAATGCCACACGTGCGGACCTGAGTACCCACGACCTGCCGCAGCTTGGGCAAGAGACGGCCCTGCCATTTTCGCTTTGTTCGCCTCGTTCGACGTGATCGACGACATCCGCCGACCTCCAGCGCCTGGCTGCGCACGCCGCCGAGCACGATCGCGCCACAACGCCATTCGCCGCAGCTCCGGGCGCCAGGAAGCGCACGCAACCCGCCTCGGCGCGAGCACGTGAGCCTGGTCCTCTTCGTCAGCCACTCGTCGCGAGACAGCCAGCTCGCCGAGGACGTCGCGAAACTAGCAGCCTGTCGGACTGACCGCCGGCCTGGCCGGCGCGTTTCACCATACGCGACAGAAAAGCCGGATTTCGTCGGTTTTCAGGCTTTTCCGAGGGTTTTCCCCTCATTTTCCCTACTGCAGGCGCAATACGGCCAGGCGCTTCAAATTCCACGCCATGCAAACCAACGTCCACTCGCCGGTGACCTTGTTCAAACCGCGCAGCGAGAAGCGGCGAAAGCCCATCACCGACTTGATGATCCCGAACACCGGTTCGATGGTCTGCTTGCGTAACGCATAGCGCGCCCGTCCTGCCTGGGTCTTCAGGCGATGAGACATGGCCTGCACGGGGGTGGCATTGTCGGGCAAGGCTGCCGGCTCACTGTGGCGCTGCCGCCAGCCCGGGTGGTGCTCGTCACGAGCGACGGCGATCAGGGGATCGATGCCGGCCGCCTCACACGCCTTGATGTTCTTCTCGCTGCAGTAGCCGCTGTCAGCGATCAGACATTCCACGGCGCCGAGCACCACCGCCTGCGCCTTGAGGGTCGCCAGCATCGGCTCGACTTGCTGTTTGTCGTTGGGCGCTTGCGTGACCCCGGTGGCGACGATCAGCATCGTTGCCGCATCGGCCGCCGCCTGGGCGTTGTACGCCTGTTCGAAGCCGCCACCGGCCACCGGCAGGATGCGTGACTCTTCGTCAGTCAGATTGAGCTGATCTTTGTCCCGCGGTCCAGGCTCGGGCGCCCTGGGCGGCTTGCCGCCCGGCTTCTTGCCGGTGGCCTTTTCCTTGGCGGCGCGGCAGGCCATCTTCTCGTCGTATTCGGCCTTCTCACGCTGATCGCGCTCCTTGGCCCGGGCGACTATCGTGGCCTTGGCGGCGGCCATGGCCGCCAGCCGATCTTCGCGACGCTTGAGTTCCTCGGGCAGGCTGACGCCATTCGGGATATCGGCTCGATCCGCTTGTTCCGCCAGCGCCAGCAGTTCCTGAATTTCGGCCTTGAGCTGCACTTCCAGCTTTTCGATGTACCCGTGCGACAACGCACTGTGCCGCGAGGCGTTGGCTTCGATCTTCGTGCCGTCAAGGCAGATGTTCCCCACCTTGAGCACCTTCATTTCCTTGGCCATTTCCAGGACCTGCAGAAACAGGTCGCTCAGTTCGTCAAGGAAACGTCGGCGGAAGGCCGCCAGGCTGTCGTGATCGGGATGCCGGTTGGCGGCAAGAAAGCGGAAGGCGACCGAATCGTAGGTGGCCTGCTCCAGCCTGCGGCTCGAGAAGACACCGGTGGCGTAGCCATAGACCAGAATCGCCAGCAGCGTCGCCGGGTGGTAGGCCTTCGATCCGCGCCCCGCGTACTGACGCGTCAGCTTCGACAGATCCAGCTGGTCGATCACCTCAACAATGAAGCGCGCCAGATGGTCCTGGTTCAGCCAATCGTCCACCGACGGCGGCAGCAGATAGTCGGTCTGGCGGTCAGCGACGATAAAGTTGGACATGCGATGACTCGGTTGCTCGAAGAAGTATGATTATAGCATGTTCGGTTCTGGCGCCGGGAAAGTCCGACAGGCTGCTAGTGGACGTCGGCGGCGAGTTCAAGTCGGTACTCGACCTGCTCCATCTCGAACAGGGCGACGCCTGGCGACCGCAGCTCTTCCAGTGGATGGCGCGCTGTCACGCGGCCTTGATCCTGCTCACCGACGAAGCCGTACAGTCGAACTGGGTGCTTCAGGAGGCGACCGTCCTGCGCGCACGCCAGGCCCTCGAGCCCGGATTTCGCGTCTTCGTCGTCGTGGCACCCGCGGTCAAGGCGGCTTACCCCGCGCGCTGGAAACTGTTCGAGCCCCTGGCGCTCGACGAGATCCAGGGCGTGCGCTCCGGCGACGCGGCGACGATCGCGGCAAAGATCCGCCCGGCCCTGCAGGCGATGATCGATGCCCGTCGCCAGACGCTGTTCGATCGGCTCAGCGGCGTACTCGGTGACATTCTGCGCGACCTGGTCGACAGGCCACATACGCTGGCCGACGTTTCCGACCATCTGGCGATCCGCGACGCCGAATGGACGGCGATCGTCGGCGGCAACGACACGCTGGTGGACCTGATCGCGCGACGACTCTGTCGCGGCGACCTGGGCGGTTATGGCGAACTGCGCGATTTGCTCGCTGCGCTGCAGTCAGTCGGCGACAAGGACCTCCTGCAGCGCCTGTTGACGATGTTGTCCTCGTATTGGGTGCTGCCCGCTGCCGCGGCCTTCTTTCCCACCGCCTGCGCAGCCGCCCCACCGCGCTTGATCGCCATGCGGGCGAGCAAGCCCGACTTCCTGCCCCTGCGCCACCTGGAACGGATCTACCGTCCCTACGCCATCGTTCCCGAAATCGTTCCACTGTGCGGTGGCAACGAGAACCGGGTCGAACTCGAGGCGCAGCTGGTACGCAAGCTCAAGGACGTTCTCGGCTACGAGGAGGGAGAACTGAGCGACGAAGACCTTTTTGCGCTGCTCGACGAAGACGAGGCCAAACGCAGCGCGCAAGCGACCGGCGCAGCGCTGCCGCCGCGCATCTTCGTGCTCCTGCCTGGCCTGGTCGTTCCCGGACTGGCGCTGGAACTGGCAAAGGCTTTCCCGATGCTGGTCTTCGTCGTCAGCGTCGCCGACGCGAATGTCCTGGCGAGCGAATGGCGCGTCGCTCGCTGCGTCGAGCCCGCCCTCGAGCACAGCGACGAACTGCGGCGCAGCGCTGAACTCACCCGGGCGACAAGGCTGATCGCCTGACCCCGACCCTGGCTCACTGGAGACCCCGATGCAATTCACACGCAAGCATTTCGATCCGGCCAGCAAGGGGGAACCCCTCGCCGGCGACCGTGTTTCCTGCCGCTTCACCGATGCGCGCGGTCGGCTCTCGCTCTACGTCTACGACCCGCGCCTGACCCTGGCCATCAACGTGGCGCTGGCGGCAAAGCGACCGCTGCTGCTTGCCGGCGAGCCGGGCTGCGGCAAGACCTCGCTGGCGCGCAATGTGGCCAAGGTCCTCGGCTGGTGGTACTACCAGCAGACGGTCAGTTCACGCACCCAGGCCTCCGACCTGCTCTGGGAGTACGACGCCCTGCGCCGACTCAACGACGCCTACGTGCGCAACCGCAATGTACTGCCTGATCACTGTTACGTGGAACCCGGCCCGCTGTGGTGGGCGCTGGCGCCGGACACCGCGGCGCTGCGCGGCTGGGCGCGGATGCCGCTCAAGCACCGGCTTGGCGACACCGGCGAAGCGGGCGAGCACAATCATGCGCTGATCCTGCTCGACGAAATCGACAAGGCTGAACCCGACGTTCCCAATGACTTGCTCGAGATACTCGACACGCGCAGCTTCAGCGTCAAGAACGTGCCGATCACAGCGACGCGCGAAAAGACGCTGGTCGTCCTGACCACCAACGGCGAGCGCGAACTGCCCGGCGCGTTTCTCCGCCGCTGCGTCACCTACCGCTTCCCCGAGGCCGATGCCGCCTGGTTCGAGGAGGTGGCCATGCGCTGGCTGCCGGAAGGCAACCCGCAGCACCACCACGACGTCGCCGAGCGCCTGATCGCGGCGCGCGATCGCGCCCGAGCGGCGGGACAGCGAATGCCGGGCACCGCCGAATACCTCGACGCGCTGCACGCCTTCGCCGACCTCGACCTGACCGTCGACAGCGCGGAGTGGCGGGAGGTCGAGCGCTGCGTCTTCGACAAGGCGATGGCCCTCGACTCGGCGCCGGGCGCCCGCTGACGCAGCGCAACGACGACGCGCACATGGCACGTTCAAGCGCTATCTGGCTGGCCGACCTGCTGCGGGCGTGCGCGGATCTCGCCCCCGACGACGAGGCCCTGCGCGAGATCTGCGCCCAGCTCGCCGTCGACGCTCGCCTGCCGACCGCGCTCGCCGGCCGCCGCTCGATCGCCACACCGGTGGCGGACATCGACATTGGCGCCGATGCTGCCCAAGCCGACGCCGATCAGCCGCCACCCGCGCCACCGACGGCGGCCGAGGACAAAGCGACGCTGTGGCCCGTCTTCAGCGAACTCGAGCCGATCGCCGACGCCGCCCGGGAAACAACCGAGAGCGACACCGGGGCTCCCGCCTGGCTCGGGTCGACCGACGCCTTGCGCAGCGAAGCCAGTCCGCCGCCACGCGCGCCCGATCCACTGCTGCCGACGCTGCAGCGTCGCGCCATCCTCGCCACCGCGCTCGGCGTGGACGTCGCCGACGGCGGGCTCGACCTCGATCGCGTCGTGCACACCTTGAGCCATGGCCTGCCGCTGCGCGGCCTCCCGCGCCGGCCACGCCGCACGCTGCGCTACGGCGTGGAAGTCTGGCTTGATCGGGCACCCTGGCTCGAGCCTTTCCACGCCGACCAGCAGGCACTGGTGACCTATCTGCGCACGCTGTTTCCATCCGATCGCGTCCTGCTGCGCCGCTGCAAGGGCTCTCCGCAGGAGATCCGCCCCCGACGCCGCGGCAGCAGCGCACCTGGCGGCGAGCGGCCAGACTCGCGAGCAGCGGCGCTGCTGCTGACCGATTTCGGCGCCGGCTACCGTCCGCTCGGCGTGCCGCCGCCGGCGGCGGCCGACTGGCGGCGCCATGCGCGCCAGTTTGCACGCCAGCAACGCGTCGCCGTCGCGCTGCTGCCGCTGCCGCCGACGGCGCGAGTGGCCACTGCCATTCGCGAACTGGCCTCCCTGCCCTGGAACGAACGGACCACCGTGCGCGACGCCGCCCGCCTGCGCAGTGGCGCGCCGGCTGACCGCTCGCCGGAGCTGCCGCTCGACGACCAGGCGCTGCTCGCCCTTGCCCGCGTACTCAGCCCGGCGGTGCGCATTGACCCGTGGTTGTTGCGCGCCGCGCGGCGCCGCTTCCTGCCGCGCTACGGCGCCGAGCTGGAGGCCGCGCTGTGGTTCGGTCCGCTGGTGGCGTCACGCGGCGCCGACGGCATCGTGCTCGAGAGCGCGTTGCTGCCCGAGCTGCGCGCCGGTCTGCGCGAGCAGGGGCCGGCCGTGCTGGGCGCGGCAGTCGCGCTGGTCGAGGCTGCGCACGCGCACTACCCGGCGACCCTGCGTCTCGAGGAGCAACTGCTGCGTATCGAGCTCGAACAGCCGCCGGGGCAGCCGCTCGCTGAACACGCGGTAGAGCTTGCCCTGCGCCCGGCGCTGAAGGCACTCGCCGGCAGCGACGCGGCAGCCGACGATGTCGCGATCTGGGCGGCACACGCCTGGGGACGTTTCTCGACGGCGCTGCGTAGCACCGACGCTGCACGTCAGCTCGCCTTCGCCAGCGCCGCGCGTGTGCAAGGCGCGAGCTGGATGCTGCGCCCCGGCGAGAGCAGCGCGCCCGCCTTTCCGATCGATATCGGCTGGTTGCTGCGCGCCCGCAAGCGCCCGGCACGCGAACTGGCAATCGAGCTGCAGCACGGCGACGACGGCAGCTTCGAGCTCGCCTTTCATGAAGCGACGGCGGCCAGCAACGCACGCCATCGCCTGCGCCTGCCGGACACCACGCCACTGTGGCTGCAGCTGGTCGACCCATCGGGCACGGTTCGTGCGGTGGCCTTCACTGCCGCCGCTGGTGCCCCCTCCGTACCCCTCGACGCCGCCGCGCTGCAGAGCAGCAACGGCGTTGTGCTGCGCACGCTGGCCGGTGACGAGTACGCCTTGCGCGTCGCCGCTTCCGTCGAGCAGGCACTTTCCCGTAGCGTGCTGGCGCTGTCCGCGCGCGCAGAAAAGTCCAGCAGCGAGGCGCGCCCGGCAGCAAACGTGGCTCTCGTCGCGCACGACCTGGCGATTGCCTGGCCCGATAACGGGCCAGACGGGGAAGAGCTCGAAGTGCTTGATGGCGAAGGCCGCAGCACTCACGCGCTGCGCATTGGCAGCATCGACTTCAGCGAAAATGACGTGCGTGTCGGAGCGACCGTATGGCGCCTGGACCGCTACAGCCTGGGCGTCGGCAAACTGCCCTGGGTCGCCCTCGACGCCAGCGCGCGCCTGCTCGATCCATCGCTGCCGGGCAAGGCCCCGGACTTGCAGCCCGCCATCAGCTGGCCGCATCCGGGCCGCTTCGAGTACAGCGCGCTGCGCGCGGTCCACGGAAAATTCTACTCGGAGGAGGCAGACCAGCGTTCTCGGGAGCCCGTCGAATCGCGCTTGCGCAGCCGGGGCGGACTGGTGATGCCGGCGGGCGCGGTCGACCACTGGGCACTGCTCTTCCCGGCGATTCGCTCGCGCGCGATGACCAAGAAAGCGTTGCCGCGCCTGCCCGGCGAGTTTCTGGCGGTACCCGTCGCCGCTGCGCTCGCCGCCGCCGCATCACTCGCCGCCGGGCGTTGGCGAGCCTGCGTGATCGTCGCCGACGCGCGCCTGCCCGCGGTCGCTGCAGAGCTCCACGGGCACTTGGTGAAGCAGCTCGGACCGTGGCGGGTCCTGCCGCAGGTCGAGGACACGACCGAGGGTCGGCCACGGGCATCGTCTGCCGTGCTCGCGGAGTATGCGGTAGATGCGGTGGATGGGCTGGGCGAGGCCATCGGCCGCTGTGAACTGTTGATCGTGGTCGGAGTCTGGCGCCGCAGCAACTTGGAAGCGCTGAACGCCCAACTCGCGCGCGCCCGCCGCCTCGGCAGGGCGCTGCTGCTCGTCGTGCCCGCCGACACAGGAGCTGGGGATGACGTGGCGGGCATGCAGCCTGATGAGGTCGTCACCCTGCCCGGCCCGGAGGGGCTCGACGACCAGAGCCTGCGCCGCATCGTCGAGCACATCGCCGCCTTTCGCCTGCCGGGAGCGGTCGATGCCGGCGAAACGCCAGGGTCTGCGGCGGCGCGCGCCGCGGACGCCGGGGTGCTCGATTCGCTGGCCACCGGTTTCCGTACGCGCTTGTGCCGGCAGCTGGAAAAGAACGTACCCCGACCCGGGCTGTTCGAGGTGTCGCTGCACGGCGATTTCGCGCTGCGCGCTTTCCTCACGCCACGCGGGTCGGCACCCTTGCTGATCCTGGTGCACAGCCTGGCGACGAATAGCGAGGCGACCTTCGGCGCCTTGTGGCAACCGCCCGCGGACGCGCAACGCCGGGCGCTGTTGCGGTCCTACGGCGAACGCGTGTTTGCCTTCGAGCACCACGCCGTCAGCCACAGCCCGATCCACAACGCGCTGCAACTCGCGCTGGCGCTCCCTGCAGGCGCCACCCTGCATTTCCTGACCCACAGCGCCGGCGGCCTGATTGGCGAGTTGTTTGCGCGCGGGCTGCGCGTCGACGGCCAGCCGGCGTTCGACGAGCGCGACCTCGCGCTGTTCCAGGGAGGGAGCGTCGGCGCCGCCGAGCGCGCCATGCTCGAGCAGTTGTCGAGCGTATTCGCCGACAAACGCTTCCGCGTCGAGCGTTTCGTGCGCGTCGCCTGTCCCGCTAGCGGCACGCGCATTTTCAGCGAAACGCCGGCGCAGGCCTTGGCGGCCATGCGCGGGGCGATGAGCCTGCTCAGTCCGCTGGCCGGCCTGGCCGGCAGCGCCCTGTCGTCGGTGTTCCAGGCCCTGCAGGATCCGGAAGTGACCCCCGGTTTCGCGGTCCAGGACCCGGGTTCTCCACTGGTCCGGATGCTCAACCGCCCGGACGTGCTCAGCGCGGCGCCGCTAACGGTCATCGGCGGCGTCACCGAGGCGGGCGGACTGCTGTCGCGCCTGGTCGGCGCGGCGACGACGGCGGTGGCTTTCGGCCATGCCGATAACGACCGCATCGTCAGCCTCGAGTCGGCACGCGGCGGCGTGCGGCGCGCAGCGGGCGGCGCGGAGTTTGTCGACCGCGGCGAGGAGGTCGACCATTTTTCCTACTTCCAGAACGCGCGCAGTCGCCAGGCAATCGTCACCGCGCTGCTCTCGGCAGAGCCGCTGCCGGCGGGGTTTTCGCGCAGTGAGTCCGCCTCGTCGACGGCGTTCGCGCGCTGAACGAGCGGCTGCCGCCGGCCGCAACAGTCAACCAGACCAGTCAACCAGGAGTGATCGCCAATGCCCCATGACAACACCGCCCTCTCAACTCCCGCCGACGAGCAGGCCACCTCTGCGCCCGGCCAGCGCCCGGTGGTCCTGCTCGTCGCCACGCGCAAGGGCGCCTGGCTCTATCACGCCGACGCCGCCCGCGAACGCTGGCGGGTCGACGGCCCGCATTTCCTCGGCCACATCATCAGCCACCTGGTGCTCGACCCGCGCGACGGGAGGACGCTGCTCGCGGCGGCCAAGACCGGCCACCTCGGTCCGACGATCTTCCGCTCGAACGACCTCGGGTGCACTTGGAGCGAAGCGAAGCACCCGCCAGCTTTCGCTCCCGCGGCGGAAGGTGGTGAAGGGCTTCCCGGGCGCACGGTCGATCACACTTTCTGGCTGACGCCGGGAAATCCTGACCAGCCCGAGGTCTGGTACGCCGGCACCTCGCCGCAGGGGCTGTTCCGTTCGCGGGACGGTGGCGTCAGCTGGGCGCCGTTCTCGTGCATCAACGACGACCCGCAGTACCGGCAGTGGATGGGTAGCGTACAGGATGGCACTCCGGACGGGCCAAAGCTGCACTCGATCATCGTGGACCCGCGCGACGCTGCTCATCTCTACCTGGCGATGTCGGGTGGCGGCGTGCACGAGAGCGTCGACGGGGGCCTCAGCTTCAAGCCGCTGCTCGACCAGCTCAAGGTCGTCGAAGGCTTCGATCGCGCCGATCCGACTTTCCACGACCCACATTGCGTCCGACTTTGCCCGAGCCAGGCGGACCGCCTCTATCAGCAGAACCACTGCGGCGTCTTCCGCCTCGACCGACCGTCCGAGCAATGGCTGGACATTGGCAGGAACCTGCCGGCAGAGGTCGGCGACGTCGGCTTTCCGCTCGTCGTACACCCGCGCGATGCCGACACCGCCTGGGTCTTCCCGATGGACGGCACCTCGGTCTGGCCGCGCACCAGTCCGGACGGCAAACCGGCGGTCTATGCGACACGCGACGGTGGCCAGAGCTGGCGACGTCTCGACGCCGGCCTGCCGGGCAGCCAGGCGTGGTGGACCGTCAAGCGCCAGGCGATGAGCGCCGACCGCCTCGACCCGGTGGGCCTCTACTTCGGGACCACCAGCGGTGAGTTGTGGATGAGCCGCGACGAAGGACTGCACTGGCAATGCATCGCTCGCCACCTGCCGGAAATCTACGCCGTCGAAAGCGCACTCCTGGCGTAGGGCCGAGCACCCGTGAAAGTCCTCATCCCCAGCGCATTGCGTTCGTACACCGGACACGGCGAGGTCGAGGCCTGCGGAGCGACGCTGGCCGCCGTGCTCGCCGACCTCGAGCGCCGCTACCCGGGGATTCGCTTCCGCATGATCGACGAGCAGCAGGAAATACGACGGCACATCCGCTTCTTCCTCGCCGGCGAACAGCTACGCGACCTCGCGCAGCCGCTGCACGCGAGCGGCGAATTGATCATCGTGCAGGCGCTGAGTGGTGGCTGAGAGGCGGCGGAGCGGCGGCGAAGAGGGCCGCCAGCACCTCGCCGGTCTTGCGGCTGTTCAAACGGCCGGCCTCCAGCCAGACGAAACGATGTGCAGGCGCACCGGCGAAGTCGGCCGCCGCCGCTTCGCCGGCGGTCTGGCCATCGTGCAGGAGCAGCACTCGGCGCAGGTGGGAAGCCGCGGCAAGCACGCGCAGTTCGAAGCGGCAGCCCTGGTTTTCCGGCGTGAAGCCGCGTAGGTCCATCAACACCACGTCGCTGGCCTGCACCAGTGCGCGCAGCGCGGGCTGCCAGGTACTGTCGAAGCAATAGCATTCGTTGACCCGGTAACGACCATCGGGATCGGGTTGCAGGTCCAGGCCCGCCATGCGCACAGGAATCTCCGCCTCGCTGGCGATGAAGCGGTCGGCGAGCTGGCCATTGAGGAAGGCGAAGAGGTCATCCGGATCCAGCGTGCGGCTGATCAGGTCGGTGCCGGCGATGAGCAGCGTGTTGCCGCTCAGCCGCCAGCGTTCGACGATGCGGTCGAAGAGGCGCTCGACCTGCGCGTCACGCTGAAAGACGCGCAGTACCAGCAGCGTCGGTGGCGAGGATGGCGCCGCTTGCGCCAGCCAACGCGGCAGCACGCGCCAGGCGATCGGCAGCCATAGCCAGGGCAACAGCTGCGTCAGCCCGACCAGCCCGACAGCCTGTAGAGCGGGTAGAGCACTGGCAGCCAGGATGACGAACCAATAGGCAGCGAAGAGGTAGCCGAGATCCGAGAAGCGCTTTTCCCGGTAGGCACGCGCCAGCCAGCGGCCCAGGGCATAGACCGGCCAGGCGAGCAACAGCCACGGCGCAAGGACGAAAAAGAGCAGCGTTCCCCAGGCCCCGAGAATTTCGACCATGCTGGTCAGCCAGGCGGGCGCGGATTCGACGCCGATCGCCAGCGCCTGCAAAGCGGCAACCGAGGCGCCGGAAAGCAGGAGAAAGAAGGGCAGCAGGTAGGGAGCAACGGCCCGCATCCGTCCACTGGCAGCAATGGCCAGGGTCACCAGCATGGGGATGGCGACCACCCCGACAAGCCAGGCACCAACGCCGGCAATCGTCTGCGCCGCATTCGAGGTGAGCATCACCAGCACGCTCATGGCCAGCATGAACACGGCAATAGCAGCGACCACCCTCCCCCACGACCAGCGCAGCAGCAGCCCCCAGCCCATGACCATTGGCCACGCATAGACGGCGCCCAGCACCAGCAAGCGATTCAGCGAGAAGTCGCCACCGCTGTCGTAGACGAAACGCAGCGCCAGCCAAGACTGGCTGACGCCAATCAGCAGACTGAGCGCGGAAAGCAGCAGCAGGAAGCGCAGCGCAGCACGCCGATTGGCAGCGAGATCGAGCCGTGCTGGCGGGTGCCGCGCCGGCAACGTCTCCCGCTCGGTGAACATCGCATGTGCTGCGTCCGGGGGCGCACCCTTGCGCATCAGAGCAAGCATGTGCCGCCGATAGGCACCGGCCACCCCCCAGGCCACCGCTGCGGCAAGCAGCACACCGAGAAGCATTGCGAAAAGCATGGCACCGCTCTGATCAGCCATTTCTCAACCCTCGACCATTACCGCAGCTGGCAAGGCACTTCGACCGGACGATCGGCAGTGACTGCGGCGACCCTCGTCGGCCACGCCCAGCGCGCCAGCCTGGCCGGCCAGCGTCGTCCTGGGTCCTTGCCGGCGCGACAGCGCTCCCCCAGATCCGGCGAACTGTAAGCGATATGGCCGGAACAGGAGCTTGAAAGTTCGCAACTGGAGTCGCATGAACTCTGTATCTTCAGCGATGCCATAGCCTGTGAGCGCGCAGTCGAGCCCGCGTCACGCGGCACGACGAATCAAGATCCGAGCAATCACGAAGTGGCGACCGGCGGCGTCGGTCGCCGCCAAAATCCTTGTCGACTAAGGTGGAAGCTCCCGGAGGTACACCATGAGCTTGTTCATAGACCCGCAAACACCGATCCTTCCCGCGGCCGCCGACACGCAGAAATGGACCACGGAACGGGTACTGGAAGTGCGCTACTGGACGCCGACCTTGCTCTCGTTTCGCACCTCTCGCGACGAAGGATTCCGGTTCGCGCCGGGAGAATACGCGCGGCTCGGCCTTACCACCGACGGCGGGATCGTTTGGCGACCCTTTTCGATGGTCTCGGCAATTGCCGACGACAGCCTCGAGTTCCTCGCCGTACTGGTCCCTGGAGGCGCCTTTTCAGGCCCCCTCGAACGGCTGCGCGTGGGCGATGCGATCGATGTCGAGCGCTCCAGCTTCGGTTTTCTGACCACCGCGCAGCTGGCCACCGGTCGCCAGCTCTGGATGCTAGCCACCGGAACCGGAATTGGACCATTCGTTTCCATCGTCCGCGATGCCGCCGTCTGGCTCGCCTTCGAGCGGCTGATCGTCGTCCATAGCGTGCGCCGGTCGGCTGAACTTGCGTATCGCGAGGAACTTGACGCGCTGGCCGCCGACGACACTTCCGCCCGCGGCAGGGCGAGAATGATCTATCTTCCCGTCGTCACGCGTGAAGCGGGCGCGACGGCTCTTTCCAAGCGCATCCCGGAGCTTCTCGCAGACGGACACCTGGAGGAAGCCGCGGGCACGCCGCTCCGCGTCGAAGCGTCGCGCCTGATGATCTGCGGCAACCCGTCTATGGCGCTTACGCTGCGGCAATTGCTGAGCAAGCGCGGCTTTGCCACCGGTCGTCGCGGAGTGACCGGCCAGATGGCTTTCGAGAAGTACTGGTAAGGACTCGCAGGCAGTTCGCCAGCGCGCCATACCAGGTATCCGGCGCCGCCAGACGACTTACTTGCCGGCCGCTTCGCGCTTGCTGCGTGAGGTGGGCATCAACATCGCATCGCCGTCGATGACCACCTTGTCGCCCACCGTGCACACAGTCTCGAGCGCCACCCGGCCCTTGTCGGCGAAAACTTCCTTGACGGTCACCTTGGCGTGCACCGTATCACCGGGACGCACCGGCGCGCGGAAACGCAGGGACTGGCTCATGTAAATACAGCCGGGGCCGGGCAGGCGATTGCCAAGCACCGCGGAGATCAGGCTGGCCGACAACATGCCGTGCGCGATACGGCCGCCAAACATCGTCGTGCGCGCAAAATCTTCGTCCATATGCACGGCATTTACGTCGGTGGACACGCCGGCAAACAGGACCAGGTCCGCATCAGTAATCGTTTTGGCGATTTCTGCGCTCATGCCGACGGACAAGTCTTCAATATCGTAACCGTTCTGGGGATTCATGATAGGCCTTTCAGGGTGATTATCAGCACGGTGATCGCCGTGCCCAGGGAAAATGGCGCTTGCTATCGCCTGCGCCAGTGTGAGTTTCTTCGAGCATTCCCGACAGGTCGAACAGGAATGTGGCGAGGAAGGGGAATATTGATGACACGAAAACGAGTATCCTTGATACGCGAACCTTGGTCAAACCGCAGCCTCCATCGTCATACCTCGGGAGAATTCGTCCTTCGGAGAGGGGCGGCGCAGCTCACGCGACAGTGATGACGACCTTGCCCGTGGATTTTCTGGTCACCACCTGATCGAGCGCGGCAAGCGCCTCTTCCAGTGGATAGCTTGCCGAGACATGCGGCTTGATGGCGCCTTCGAGATACCAGCGAACAAGCGTCTGAAAACTCTCGGTCATCGCCCGCGGATTGAGCTCGGCATAAGCCGGCCAGTTGACGCCCATCACATCCACATTCTTGACGAGCAGGTGATTTGCGGGAATCTGCGGCACGCTGCCACCGGCAAAGCCGATGACCAGGATGCGTCCTTCGAAGGCCATGCTGCGCAGCGAGGCGGTAAATAGCTCACCGCCGACCGGATCGTAGACCACGTCTGCACCGCGACCGGCCGTCAGTTCCCTGATCCGCTCGCGAACATCCTCGCAGCTGGAATCAAGCAGATGATCGGCGCCGTGCGCAGCGGCCACCGCGAGTTTTTCCGGGCTGCTGGCGGTGGCAATGACCGTCGCGCCCAATTGCTTGCCAATGGCGACGGCGGTCAAGCCAACGCCGCCCGAAGCGCCATGCACCACCAGAGTCTCGCCGGACTGCAGGCGTGCCCGATGCCACAAGGCGATATGCGACGTGCCAAACACCACCGGGAATGCCGCCGCATGCTCCCAGGACATTTCCGCGGGGATCTGCAGGCAGCGGTTCGCATCGGCGACGACCTCCTCGGCGTAACCGCCACACGGCGTCATGGCCAGGACCCGATCGCCACGGGCGACACCTTCCACACCAGCGGCCAATTCCAGCACCTCGCCGGATACTTCAAAGCCCGGACTGAAGGGAAGTTGTGGCTGCTTCTGATACTGGCCGCGGGTAATCAGGCTATCGGCAAAATTTACGCCGCAGGCGCGCACGCCGATGCGCACCTGACCAGGACCGGGGCGAGGTTCGGCAAGCTCCTCAAGGCGCAAGGAGGCAGGACCGGTCAGTTCATGGCAGACGATGGCTCGCACGTTGGAACCCCTCCGTCGTTGCAGAGAAAAGCCCCTCCCCGTCGCCAAGGACGAGAAGGGTCTTTGCAGATCTCCCTGCCTGGGCAGGGAGAGACGAGGCCGGGCGCCAGGGTGGATCGAGCTGGCGCCGAGCGGTGGCTGCTGACTACTGACTACCGACCATCCACTAGTCGCCGATGATCTTGCGTACCACGTCGGTCATGGAAATGACCCCGACCGGCTGACCCTTCTCGGTGACCACCAGACGATGCATGCGCCGTCCGGTCATCAGGCTGACTGCGTCGCTCAGGAGCATATCGGCATCGCAGGTCGCGCAACCCGGGGTCATGACTTCGCTGGCCCGCATCGAGCGTGCCTGGTCCGGAGTCCGGCCCTGCCGCGCGAGCACCATATCGGTCTGCGACACGACGCCGACGGCAGCGCCCTGCGCATCCATGACCACCACCGCATGAATCTCGTTGCCGACCATGATCTTGGCCACCGCTCCGACGCTATCGTCCGGAGCGCAGGAAATAATGCCACGATGCATCAAGTCGCGAACCCTGCTGCCGTCGTCGGCAATCGTGATCGGCTCGCCCTCGGCAATGCCAGGCAGCGGGGTGGACATCGGGTAAGGCGCCGGCGAGGTGTGCACGTCGCCCTTGGGCAGCGTCGGATGGACCATCGCCACCGCCGGTTTACCGCTGACCCCGAGGCCGAACTCGGCGGCGCCGATGAGCACCGACATGTTGCCGTGCGGGTGTTTGTTGTCGGCCATCAGCTGATGGGCAATCGGCAGTTCTTCATAGGTAAACGCCCGCGACATACAGGGATCAAGCTGCCCGCTCAGTGCCAACTCGTTCATCTCGTTGCACTGCACGGTATTGGCGAAATGCGAACCTTGCAAACGCTTCTGCCGCATCCACAGATAGCGCAAATCGACCGTCGCATTGTAACCAGTGGTACCGGCGCAGACCACCACCATGCCACCGGTTTCGCAAACGAAAATGGAAGTCGGAATGGTCGTTTCGCCGGGATGCTCGAAGACGATGTTCGGCGCCCTCTTCTCACCCAGCACTTCCCAGATCTTCGCGCCGAAGCCACGTACACCCTTCAGCCACTTGGCATAGCCGGCGCTGTCCTTCCAGTGCGGCAACATGCCCCAGTGATCGAAGTCATTGCGGTTGATGCAGCCTTTGGCGCCCAACTTCGTGCAGTAGTCGAACTTGTCCTCGCCCGAGACGATGGCCACCGAAGTCGCGCCGACCGCCTTGGCAATCTGAATGGCCATCGAGCCCAGGCCGCCCGCGCCACCCCAGATCAAGGCCACGTCGCCCTTCTTGACTGAACTGCTTTCCCAGCCATGCAGCATCCGCCAGGCAGTTGCCGCAACCAGGGTATAGGCAGCGGCCTCTTCCCAGTTCATGTGCTTTGGCTTGGGCATGCACTGCTGCGCCTGCACTTTCGTGAATTGGGCAAAGCTGCCCCAATTGGTCTCGTAACCCCAGATCCTGAAAGAAGGCGAGTACATCGGATCGCCGCCTTTCTTGACCCACGGGCAGTTGCGGTCATAGATGCCGCAATGCATCACCACTTCGTCGCCCACCTTGACGTTGGTCACGTCCTTGCCCACCGCGTAGACGATTCCGGATGCATCACTTCCGCCGATGTGGAAATCCTCCGCTTCGCCAGCCTTGTTGCGAGCGCCGATCACATTGACGGGAACTCCCATTCCCGCCCAGACGTTGTTGTAGTTGATTCCTGCCGCCATCACGTAAACGAGAACTTCATCGTCGGCAATCGACGGCGTCGTCACCACTTCCTTCTGAAACGCCGCCGTTGGCTGGCCAAAGCGCTCGGCGCGAATCAGCCAGGCATGCATTTGTTCCGGAACTTCGCCCAGGGGAGGCATATCACCTATTTCATAGAGTTTCTTGCTCATCAGGATGCTCCTTCGTTGGTTGAACTACTTGATCAATCTGACGACTTGAATCTGGAAATAATCTGCTGTCGCATTCGCTCGCATTCTTCGAATTGATTGCCATACTGCGCCTCCAGGCGCTTGCCGATTTCAGCATAGCCACCGATAAGCTCGACGCCAAAAGTCCCGAATTCCTCTTTCAACACACGCACTACCCAGGCGCTCTGGTGGCGGGTGCGCAACTTTTGCAGCAGGCCCGCATGCGCGAGAAAGCTTCGGTGTCTATCAAGATTCCCATGCAGCTCGGTGATCCCCATATTCATCGTCGCGCTCACCAGACACACGGGATAATCCCAATCGTCCCGGCGATCCTGCCGGGGAGCGCTGCGGCCAATTTCGCTGGCCGTCTTGTACGCCGAAGCGCCAAGGTCGGACTTATTGACGGCGAAAATATCTGGGATCTCGATGATTCCCGACTTCAGATACTGGATCGTATCCCCCGAGGCTGGCTGCGCAACATAACAGACGGTATCGCCGATCTCGGCAATATCGATTTCCGTTTGCCCAACGCCAACCGTCTCGACGACCACGATATCGAACGCGGCCAGCATCAACCAGCTCATCGGCCAGACCTCGGTCGCCACGCCACCCAACTGGTTGCGATTGGCCAGCGAGCGAATGAACAGGCCCTCGTCGTGCGCCGCGTTCTTGATCCGAATTCGATCGCCAAGCAAGGCGCCGCCACCCAACTCGGGGCGACTGGACGGGTCGACGGCAAGCACTCCGACCGTCCTGCCCGCGCGACGCCATTCGCGAATCATCGCCGAGACAAGTGACGACTTGCCGGCGCCCGGCGGGCCGGTGATACCGATAAGATGGCCCCCATTCAGCGAATGCTCGCCGGAAAGCGCTGCCAGCAAGCGTACTGAGAACTGGCGCGCTTCCGCCAACTTGTTGTCGAGCAGATTCAAGCCTCCGGCCACCGCCGCACGCTCCCGGCGCAGGATGCGTAAAGCCAACTGTTCGGGATCGGGAAGCGCTGCCGGGGTCATCTGGTGGTCAGGGCAGCGGACCCAGCCGCGCCAGACCGTTGGCTTCGCGGATCACGTCGACCATATCGGCCATGATCGTATTGAGATTGAAATCCTTGGGCGTATAGACGGCGCTGACGCCCTGCGCGGCGAGTTTCTTGGCGTCCTCCTGCGGGATGATCCCACCGGCGATCACCGGAATGGTCGCCAGGTCGCGCGCGCGCAGCTCCTCGAGAACCGAAGTCACCAGTTCCATATGACTTCCCGAAAGAATCGACAGGCCGACCATATGTACGCCCTCCTCCTCGGCTGCCTGAGCGATCTCCTGCGGCGTCAGCCGGATGCCGTCGTAAACCACCTCGAAGCCGACGTCCCTGGCCTTGACGGCAACCTGTTCGGCGCCGTTGGAGTGTCCGTCGAGCCCGGGTTTGCCGACCAGTAGTTTCAAGGGACGGCCCACGGCCTCACCGGTACTGGCGACTCTGGCGCGCAACTCGGTGACCTCATCCTTCTTGCCGAGTACGGCGCGGTTGTCGATGGCAATATCGATACCCGTCGGCGGCCTGAACTCACCGAACACCGCGCGCAGCGAATCGCCCCATTCGCCGGTACTGACCCCCGCCATGGCGCAGCGAATCGAACTTGGCATGATGTTTTCACCGCTTTTGGCGGCGTCGCTGAGCCCCTGCAAGGCAGCCTGTACGTCGGCGTCGTTGCGATTTTTCCGATGCGCCTGCAGCCGTTCGATCTGCTCGCGCTCGGCGGACGGATCGGTCTTCATGATGCCACCGTCGCTGCCCAGAGTCAGCGGCGATTCGGCGCTTTCCTGGAAGCAGTTGACGCCGATGATTTTCAGTTCGCCCGACTCGATGGCGCGCAAGCGCTGCATATGGCTGGCGACCAGTTCGCGCTTGACGTAGCCGGATTCGATCGCGGCAATGATCCCGCCCTGCGCTTCGACATTGGCGATCTCCTTTCTGGCGCCCTCAACCAGTTGCTTGACCTTGGCGGCAATCACCGGCGAGCCGTCGAGAATATCCTCGTACTCGAGAAGGTCGGTTTCGAAAGCCATCACCTGTTGCATGCGCAGCGCCCATTGCTGATCCCAGGGGCGCGGCAGGCCCATCGCCTCGTTCCAGGCCGGAAGCTGGATTGCACGCGCCCGCGCGCCTTTGGAAAGAACCACCGCCAGCATTTCCAGAACGATTCTCTGGACGTTGTTTTCCGGCTGCGGCTCGGTAAGCCCCAGCGAGTTCACCTGCACGCCATAGCGGAATCGGCGCAGCTTCGGATCGTCGACCCTGTAGCGAGTCAGCGTCAATTCGTCCCACATCTCGCCGAATGCGCGCAGCTTGCAGCACTCCTCGACGAAGCGAATACCGGCATTGACAAAGAACGAGATGCGCTCGACGACCTGCGAAAATTCCTCCGTCTTGATTTCTCCCGACGCCTGGACCCGGTCCAGAACCGCCATCGCCGCGCACAACGCATAGGCCAGCTCCTGGACCGGTGTCGCCCCCGCCTCCTGCAAGTGGTAACTGCAGATATTGGTCGGATTCCACTTGGGCACGTGCTTGACGGTATAGGTGATGGTGTCGGCGATCAAACGCATCGACGGACCCGGCGGATAGATGTAGGTGCCGCGCGACAGATATTCCTTGATGATGTCGTTCTGGGTCGTACCGCTCAGCTGCCTGGGATCGATCCCCCGTCGCTGCGCCAGGCCGATATACAACGACAACAGCCATGGTGCCGTGGCATTGATGGTCATCGCCGTATTCATCTGATCGAGCGGAATCTGGTCGAACAGCTGATCCATGTCCTCGATATGCGAGATCGGCACCCCGACCTTGCCGACTTCGCCTCGCGCCAGCGGATTGTCGGCGTCGTAGCCGGTCTGTGTCGGCAGATCGAAGGCCACCGACAGTCCGGTCTGGCCTTTCGCCAGATTGGTTCGATAGAGCACGTTCGACGCCCTGGCCGAGCTGTGTCCACTATAGGTGCGCATCAACCAGGGGCGATCGCGTTTCGTTTGGCGAGAATCCATGACTAAACCCTTTTCCTGATCAGGAGACGTCTCTCGATCTCAAAAATCTTCGCATCGATCTTCTCCTTGTCCATCGCCTTCTTGTCGTTTTCCTTGCTGAACAGGTCCTCGCCGTATTCGGCCAAGGCGTTGGCGGCGCTGAGGTTCTTGACGCCGATCAACTGAAAAGTGACGATGCCGAGCTTGCTGCCCAGCCCGCCCGGCGCATCTTCGGCAGCCAATACGCGCGACAGCGCGGCGACGGTATCACCGCCGATGCACGGCTGAGTGTGGTAACCCTCGGTAAAACCCAGCTCCCAAACGCTGTTCTCGCTGACATCGCGACTGGCCAGGCCTTCCAGCCAGGCGAAGACCAGACCGCCATAGACGATCGGGTCACCACTCATTTTTCCGGAGAGACCGGAACTGAAGACGCGATCGAAGTGCAGCGGATGCGTATTGCCCACCGCGTAGGTCAGCGATAGATGTTCATCGGTGATGGTTCGGCCATTGGCATGGACAATGATCTCGCCGACGGCGAAGTCCTCGAAGTAGGAGTTGGGGCCGGTCAGGCCGGAAGCGAACGACTCCGGAAAATCCGGCAGGGCGACCTCGGCGTCGCCGACCCAGGGGAAGGCCGGCATCACCGTCGACCTCGGCAATGGCGTCGTCGGCGGACGATCGCCCTGGCCGGCGACCATGATCTTGCGCTCGTACTGCAGCACGACCTGGTCGTCCTGATTGATGCCCAGGGTTCGGATGGTAACGATGCCCGGCTTGCCGGCGCCACGCTCCTTACGTTCCATGACCTTGGTCAGCGAGCGAATCGTATCCATCGGATAGACCGGCCGCAGGTACTGGGCATCGTAGTAGCCGAGATTGGCCATCGCCTTTTCCGAATCGTTCTGCACGCCCAGCGAGAGCACGACGTTGAACACCATCTGCGGCGAGGCCAGCAGGCCGGCAAAGCCGCTGGAGCGGGCGTACTGGTCGTTGACGTACAGGGGATTGCACTGCATGTAGGTCCGGGCAAAGGCCTCCATCTGGGCAGGAAAGAAGGTAAAGGCACGCGGGTGAACAAACACCTGCCCGGGTACAAACTCCTCCAGATAGCGGCCGTAGTGGGGATAGCGCACTTGCTGCAGGTCCACTTTCACTTTTCCAGCCAGTTCTGCCTGCGCTCGAAAACGAATCGCTTGCTTCATGGAATCTTCCTTTTGGCGTGACTACGTGCAGTCTGCAATCGGACGGAACTACACCGCTTCGATCAGCGAGCGGGCGATGACCTTGAGCGCCAGCGTTTCTTCGGCGCCTTCGAAAATCGACAGCACACGGGCATCCAGGAAGTAACGGCTGACCGGCGACTCCTCGGCATAGCCCATGCCACCGTGAATCTGCACCGCTTCGCGGGTCAGCCATTCCGCAGTCCGGCAGGTAAAGAGCTTCACCATGCTCGCTTCCATCTGTCCCGAACCCTGGTCCATCAAACGCCCGACGGCGTAGGTGAATTGGCGGGAAACGGTCAGCAGAGTCGCCATGCGCGCCAGCTTGACCAGTGTCAGTTGATACTCGCCGATAGGTTTACCGAATGCCTTGCGCTCGCCAGCATAGGAAACAGCGCGTTCGAAAGCGGCCTGCATCACACCGATGGCCCGTGCGGCCGTCTGAATGCGCCCGCCAGCAAATCCGGCCATCGTGAAGTAGAAGCCTTTCCCTTCACCGGCCGGCCCGCCGACCAGGTTTTCGTCCGGGACGAAGACACTGTCGAAGAAGACCTCGTAGGAATGCATGCCGCGATAGCCGATGGTCGAAATGGCCCGGCCGGTCAGTACGCCACCCTGCGCCTGGCGATACTCGAAATCATGGCCGTCATACGAGTCCTTTTCGACCAGGAACATGCTCAGGCCTTTGTGACCAAGCGAGCGATCGGGGTTGGAGCGGGCCAGAACCAGGAGGACGCCCGCCTTCCCGGCCATGGTGCACCAGGTCTTGACGCCATCGAGCAGCCAGCCACCCTCACACTTGCTTGCCTTGAGGCGCATCGCCGCGACGTCAGAACCGGTATCCGGTTCGGTGACGGCGATGGCGCACAAGGGGTCGCCCATCGCCACCCGGGGCAACCATTTCTGCCGCTGCTCCTCTGTCCCCCCCTTTTGCAGCGCGCGACTGAGGATTTCCGGACGGGTGATCAGGCTGCCCGCTGCGCCGAGCGAGCCGCGTGAAAGCTCCTCAGTGACCACGATCATGCCCATGTTGTCTTCATGATCGTCGCTCTGGATGCCACCGTAGCGCTCGGGGATCGACAGCCCGAAGCAGCCCATTTCGGTCAGCGGATCGAGGATTTCCTGCGGGATGATGCGGTCGTGGCGATGAATGTCCTCGGCTAGGGGCATGACCACGTTGCTGGCCAGCTTGCGGAACGCGTCCTGCATCATCAGGGCATCGTCGCCGAGCATATAGGCGCCGCTATCGCCATCCAGGGCCACGACCTCCCTGCCCAAAGCCGCGAGATTGTCGGCATCCAGCTGCGTCTGGCAAAACCCGGCGAGTGCGGTTGACGCGAAAGCGGCCAGGTCGGCTGCGTTCACCCCGAAACTCTGCGGTCGTGCCCAGAAACGATTATGGATGTTCTGCAAGGCCTCGGCACAAAAGGCCAGGGCCATGCGCTGCTCCACGCAGGGGCCGTCGCCCGTCGCCGCCGCGGCAACCTTGTCGGCATATTCCGCGGCAAAGCGCGCGGCGGTCGCTTCCGCCGCGCACCACGCAAGGTCGAAGCTGGCCATCTGATGGGCGTCGAGTTTCTCGTTCGAGACCCCCCCTCCACCGGCGCATTGGTGCTTCATCCAGCGCAGCGATTTCTCGATCAGTGCATCAGCTGCCTGCAGATGCTGAACGGCTTCCTGCGTCCCGCTGTTGACCTCGGTCATGGCTCATCCCTTTCTTCGTACCCGATCGGATCTTGCTACCCTTACTTGCGGGTCCGGTTATTGACAATCTGCACAAACGACCGGGAGCGCAACTCGTCCAGGGTAATTCCCGTTGCCAGGACTTCCTGTTCGGTGATCGCCCCGCACGCCATTCCGCGCAGGAAAAAGTTCAGCAAACCCTGACCCGTCGCTGCATCGTCGAAGGTGTTGCCCACCAGTGTCGCCTGCGCAGCCTTGTTCAGAAAAGCGTTCAGGCGCGCCGAGGCATCCTGCAGGCTACTGAGGAAGAAGGTGTCCATCGCCGCATAGCGCACCGGCAACTGCCCGGGATTCAAGTCCCATCCCTGATAGTAGCCGTGCCGCAGGGAATGCATGATATTGTCGTAATGAAGCTTCCACGCGCCATGCACGACGACGCGGTTCTCGTCCATCTGCTGGGCGCTCAGCAGCGCGTCCTTGGCTGCCTTGTGGGGCCCGATCGGCATACTGGTGGTCGCGCCGTCACTGATCGTGATGCCGGTTCCGGCCAGGCTGACCTGCATCACATGGCGAGCAAAATCGCAGGCCGGATGGGTGTGGTTCTGGTGTGCGGCGGTGATGTTGCACGACGCCGTGTAATCGTAAGTCCCGAAAATCGCCGAGCGGCAGCGACCAGCCGCGGCGGCCACCAGTAGCGGCACCGTGTTTTCGCCCTGGTAATTGATGATCGACTGCGTCGTTTCGATCATGATCTCCATGCGCAGCGACTCTTTGGGAAAACCCAGCCGGGCTTCGAGATTCTCGAGAATCCTCGCGCAAGTCGACACCTGACCTGGCGTCGTGACCTTGGGCAGCGTGACGATGAAGTTCGGCGGCAGTTTGCCCCCCGTCTGCTCGGCGAGGCGGGTCAGGAAAATGTCCAGGGTGCGAATCGAGCGTTGCTTGCACTCTTCTGAAAACGTCTTCACGCGAATGCCAATGAACGGTGGCAGCAGGCCCTCGCGCATTCCTTTCGCCACCTCGTCTGCCGCCGAGGCGGCATGGCCATCCTCTTCATCGTCCGGGCGATTGCCGTAGCCATCCTCGAAATCAATGCGGTTGTCCTCAACCGGCTCAGTCTGCAGCTTCTTCACCACCCGGTTGTAAACCGTAAAAGCCAGCCAAGCCGCTTGCTTGGTCTCGCGCACCTGGTCGGGATTCGCTTCCAGCGCCCGCGTCAGACTGGCCAGTTCCATGGCGTTGGTTGGCAGGGTATCGGCGCGCGGCAGACCGAGCGCGCGGGCGAAAACACTATAGCTGGGCGCATACGTTTCCAGGGTCTTGAGCGCCACCTCACCCAACTTCGCGGCAAACCCGGCCTTGAGCAGATTGGCCCCGCCGTAAACCGTGTGCACCGGCTGCCTGTCGAAGGAATCTGCCGGATAATGGGACTCGAACGCCTCATTGGAAGCGCGCAACTCGCCACAATAGGCAGCCATTTCGTCATGGGTGAGGCTGAGTTTCATGGTTATCCTCCCTAATTGCGCACAATACACATCCACCAGTATTATGCGGTTGTAGTGATCAATTACTCCCCGTCGCTGATAATGATTCTATCGGCGATTGTGGCACAAGGCAACACGCTGAACGACCCGGCAGAGCAATATCTTTAGTCTTATAGAAGTTCAAAGACAAAAGAGCCGGGCATGGCGTCAATTGGCAATCACAGCGCATTGTTTCTGCGCCAACCCAGGTGCGGGCCGAGCGAGGGCAGCTCTCTGCGGTTGCAACGGTCTTCACATATGACTCCGCCGCTTCCGGCGCACTCGACTACTCACCTTGCACAAAATGTACTTACGATAAATACATGCAAGCGCCTATTCCAAGCCACGACGCCCGAAAGTAATCGGTACAAAGGGGCGACTGCTCAAGGTAAAAACCATGGATTCCCGACCGCCGCCCCCTACGAACACGGGTCTGCGACGACGCGATGACTTCTTTCAGACATGGCATCGGCTTTGCACGCGACACGCTGTCACCATTTACTTATTAATCGCTTTTTGTGGGGATTAGCCGTTCGCGATAATACGAACAATTTGATGACTACTGATTATCCGCGGAAACCCCCTGTAACACGCCCCTGCACCGAAAAGGCGGCAACTTCATGGCGGCTGCCGCTGGCCATGGGGTGCAGAGCAGATGACGGTGAAACTACGCCGGCATGAGCTCCGCGCTGGCGCTCATTGCCGCCACCCCGTCGGGCGCCAGCGCCTCAAGAGACATCCGGCCGTCGTTGCCGGAGCACAGCAGGCGAAAGGGTGCAAGATCAAACAGCGGCGCCAGGCCGCGGAAGCTGAAGCTGGCTACCGGTCGCGATGCATTCTTGCGCAGCAACTCCATCAGCAAGACGGCAGTTAGGGGACCATGCACGACCAGACCTGGGTAGCCCTCCTCGTCGACCGCGTACGGCCGGTCGTAGTGAATGCGATGGGCGTTGAAAGTCAGCGCCGAGAAGCGGAACAGCAGCGTCGGGTCGGGCGTCACGATGCGCGACCATGTCGCGCTGTCCACGGTCGGCCAGTCGATCACTCTCGGGCGAGCGACCGCCGGGCCCGGCTCGCGATAAACGATGTCCTGCTCCTCCTCGACGCATAACACGCCATCCTGATAGAAGCTGCAGAGCACCGAAACGAAGGCCAGCGATCCGGAACGTCCCGATTTCTGCCGAATATCGCGAATCAGCGCCTCGCGCCGCGCCGGCTGACCGATCAGCAGCGGCCGGTGGAAACGCAGGCGGGCACCGGCGAACATGCGGCGTGGATAGGGAATCGGCGGCATGAAGCCGCCACGCTGCGGATGCCCATCGACATCGAGCTGCGCCTGCGGCGCCCGCGGAAGAAAGTAAAACCAGTGCCACAGCGGCGGCAGCGGGCTGCCTTTTTCAAAGTGCGTCAGCGTGTCGTCCAGCGTCGCAGCCGCTGCCAAAGCCGGCGCCAGAGCCAGTTCATCGTGGCTTATTTCCCGGCGACCGATCCAGGCCGAGTAGTCTGCTGCCGCATCCGTCATTAATGTCATCCTGTTGAGCGCTTCGCGCGCGGGCGTCCACCAAGTACAGCACAGCGTCCCGCCAAACTCAAGCCGGTGCACGATGCTCGCACGGCACCGCCAACAATGTCGCATCTGTGCGCCCAGACGCCCCTTTTCCCATATACTGTGCGCTCTGCGTTGACAAGGGGATGACCCGCGATGCGGGGATCGAGTCGCTTTCTGGCTCTGCTGTCGGGAGGAGTGGGCATGGTAGGGAGAGACGTGTCGACCATCAAGGAAGCACTGCGGTCGGCCAGCGGTGGGGCAGCGGGCGCATTCGTTTGCGGTCGCACGCGACGCAAACAGGATAGCTGACCAGAATGGACGGAATTCTCAAGGGCTTGCGGGTCGTCGAAGGATCCGCTTTCGTCGCGGCGCCGCTAGGCGGCATGACGCTGGCCCAACTCGGCGCCGACGTCATTCGCTTCGACCCCATCGGAGGGGGCCTCGATTACGGTCGCTGGCCACTGAGCCGTGACGGGCAGCAGAGCCTTTTCTGGGCCGGCATGAACAAGGGCAAACGTTCGATCGCGGTAAATCTACGCAATCCCCGGGGACAGGCCTTGCTGACCCAGCTGATCTGCGCGCCCGGCGACAACGCCGGCCTGTTCAGCACCAACTTCCCGGCCGAAGGCTGGCTCAGCTACGCGGCGCTGAAAGCGCATCGTCCGGACCTGATCATGGTCAACCTGACCGGTGGTCGGGACGGCAGTTCGGAAGTCGATTACACGGTAAACCCGCAGGTCGGCCTGCCGTTCATGACCGGGCCGAGCAACTCCCCTGAGGTGGTCAACCATGTCTTTCCGGCATGGGATTTCATCAGCGGCCAGATGATCGCCATCGGCATGCTCGCCGCTGAACGGCACCGACGCTTGACCGGCGAGGGACAGTTGGTGCGCCTGGCGCTGAAGGACGTCGCGCTGGCGATGGTCGGCAACATCGGAATGATCGCCGAGGTGATGGTCAACGACGCCGATCGACCCAAACAGGGCAACTACCTGTACGGCGCTTTTGGCCGCGACTTCGAGACCCTGGACGGCAAGCGCCTGATGATCGTCGGGCTAACCGGCAGGCAGTGGCGTTGCCTGATCAAAGCGACCGGCCTGAAGGAACCGCTCGACGCGCTCGGCACCCGCCTCGGCCTCGACCTCGCCGACGAAGGCAATCGCTTTCGCGCCCGCCAGCAGATCGCTGCGTTGATCGAAGCATGGTGCCAGGCACGCACGCTGGCCGAAACGGCGGCGATCCTCGATGCACACCGCGTGACCTGGGGCCCCTATCGCAGCGTTCGCGAGGCCTTGGCCAACGATCCCGATTGCTCGATCGACAATCCGATGTTTACGATGACCGAGCAACCCGGTGTCGGCACCTACCTGATGCCCACAACGCCGCTCGACTTCACTGCCTCGCCCCGCCTGCCGGCGGTGCCGGCGCCGGTTCTGGGTCAGCATACGGACCAGATTCTGCTCGAAGTTCTCGGCATGAGCGAAGCGGAAGTTGGCCGTCTCCATGACGCCGGCGTGGTCGCCGGACCGGCCTGAAGTCTTCGCCATCAAGACGCTGACGGTTCTTGTATGCCAAACAATTGATCACCAGGAAAAATGCCATGAAACTCCCCGTCCATTTCTACAAGCCGCTCGCCATTGGTGCGCCACAACCTCTGCGTGAATTGCCGGTACGGCCGGAGCGAATGATCCATTTCTTTCCCCCGCATATTGAAAAAATTCGTGCCAAGGCACCGGAGACGGCGCGCAAATGTGACGTGATGTGCGGCAACCTCGAGGACGCCATTCCGATCGAGTCAAAGGACGCCGCCCGCGCTGGCTTCATCGAGCTGCTGAAAAACAACGACTTCGGTGACACCGGGATGTGGGTGCGCATCAACGCACTGAACAGTCCGTGGGTTCTTGACGACCTCAGCGAGATCATCAAGCACGTCGGCAACAAGGTCGACGTGATCATGATTCCCAAAGTGGAGGGACCGTGGGATATCCACTTCGTCGATCAGTACGTTGCCCTGCTCGAAGCGAAGTACGCAATCGGCAAGCCGATTCTGCTGCACGCACTGCTCGAAACCGCGCAGGGAGTAACCAACGTCGAGGCGATCTGCGGCGCCAGTCCGCGCATGCACGGCCTGAGCCTCGGCCCGGCCGATCTGGCGGCTTCGCGGGGCATGAAGACCACCCGCGTCGGCGGCGGGCACCCCGGTTACGGGGTTCTCGCGGATCCCGAAGAAGGCCAGACGCAGCGTGCCTTCTTCCAGCAGGATCTGTGGCATTACACCGTTGCGCGCATGGTTGACGCCGCTGTGGCGCACGGCCTGCACTCCTTCTATGGTCCCTTCGGCGACCTCAAGGACGAAGCCGCCTGCGAGGCGCAGTTCCGCAATGCTTTCCTGATGGGCTGCTCCGGGGCCTGGTCGCTGGCACCGAACCAGATCGCCATTGCCAAGCGCGTCTTCAGCCCTGATGTCAAGGAAGTCCTGTTCGCCAAACGCATCCTCGAAGCGATGCCCGACGGCAGTGGCGTGGCGACCATAGACGGCAAGATGCAGGACGACGCGACCTGGAAACAGGCGCGGGTGATCGTCGACCTGGCCAGACTGGTGGCCCGGCGTGATCCGGACCTGGCGGCAGCCTATGGACTATAGGGCAGCGATCCAGAACCGCGGGGAGAAGCGGCAATGAGCGAAAAAACCAAATGGGGTAACTTTTTCGAGGACTTCCGCGTCGGCCAGACGATCGCCCATGCGACGCCGCGAACGATCACCGAGGGCGATGTGGCGCTGTACACCGCGCTGACCGGCTCGCGCTTTGCGCTGACCTCGGCGGACACCTTCGCCCACAGCCTCTCCTTCCCGCGCGCGCCAGTGGATAACCTGCTGGCCTTCAACATCGTCTTCGGCAAGACGGTGCCTGACATCTCGCTGAATGCCATCGCCAACCTCGGCTACGCCGCCGGGCGCTTTGGCCACCGCGTCTATCCCGGCGACACGCTCACCGCGGATTCGACGGTGATCGGGCTCAAGGAAAACAGCGACGGAAAAACGGGCATCGTCTACGTGCGCTCGTGCGGCGTCAACCAGCGCGGGCAGATAGCGCTCGATTACTGCCGCTGGGTAATGGTTCGCAAGCGCGATCCGGCGTCGCCGGCGCCCGAAACCGTAGTTCCCGCGCTGCACGAGGCCGTTGCCGCGAGCGACCTGGTCATTCCAGCTGGAATCAGAGTGGAAGGCTATGACACCACCCTCTCGGGCAGCACTGATCTATGGGACGACTATCGGGTCGGTGAGAGAATCGATCACGTGGACGGGATGACCATCGAAGAAAGCGAGCACATGATGGCCACCCGTTTATACCAGAATACTGCCCGGGTACACTTCAACCAGCATGCGGAAAAGAGTGGGCGCTTCGGACGCCGAATCGTCTACGGTGGCTACATTATCGGCTTGGCACGCGCGCTGTCCTTCAACGGCCTGGCCAATGCCTTCAGCGTCGTGGCGATCAATGCCGGCAGGCACGTATCGCCGGCATTCGCAGGCGATACGGTGTACGCGTGGTCGGAAATCATCGAACAGATGTCCTTGCCTGGCCGCCACGACCTTGGCGCACTCCGTTTGCGGACGGTGGCCACCAAGGACCGCAACTGTGCTGACTTCCCGTACCGAGGGGCCGACGGCACCTACGATCCGAGCGTGCTCCTTGACTTCGACTATACGGTCCTGATGCCGAAAAGACCGGGAAACAGGCCACCACCGGAGTAATCTGCGGGGTGAGCTCGCTCCACAAAGCCGGTGGCATCGCCGCCAGCATCGGCAACACCAGAAAAGCATGCAGCATGGGTGGATCACCGGCGCCAGAGCGCGCTGCGGCAGACGAGAAGGGGAAGCCATCCCGGCTGCCAGCTGTGGATTCCACGCTCCCCCAGGACGATCACGGAAGGCCAGTGATCAAGACCGGGGCGATGTTTTCAATGAACTCGAACTGAGCTATGCTGCGCAAGCTGAAAACACGACACCGATGTACAACCGAAGTTCAACACTGGAGAAAACATGTTCCAAGTCCGAATACATGGTCGCGGTGGCCAGGGCGTGGTTACCGCTGCCGAGATGTTGTCGATTGCTGCCTTTGAGGAAGGGCGCCACGCGCAGGCCTTCCCCAGTTTCGGATCAGAGCGCACTGGCGCCCCCGTCGTCGCCTTCTGCCGCATCGCCGACCAGGAGATCCGGCTCCGTGAGCCGATCATGGAGCCCGACGCCCTGATCATTCAGGATCCGACGCTGCTCTTCCAGGTCGACGTCTTTTCGGGCCTGAAGAAGAACGGCTACATCCTGATCAACACCAGTCGCAGCTTCGACGAACTCGGCCTTGGCGATTTTGTCCGCGACTGGCCGGCAGAACGGCTGCTCACGGTCCCCGCCACCGATCTCAGTCGAAAGCACGTCGGCCGCCCAATGCCCAATGTCCCCTTGCTTGCCGGATTCGCCGCAGCCTCGGGAATCATCCGCCTGGAGTCGGTGATCAAGGCCATCAATGCCAAGTTTTCGGAGAAGATAGCCAGCAACAACATCGCTGCCGCGAGCGAAGCCTATCGGTTCGTCGCTGACCAGATTGCCGGCGCAAGTCACCAGGAGGCCGCACATGCTTAAGCAGACTGAAGGTTCACACGCCGTTGCCGAAGCGGTCGGCCTTTGCCGGCCCGAGGTCATTTGCGCCTATCCGATTTCGCCCCAGACACACATCGTCGAAGGTCTCGGCGAAATGGTCAAGGGCGGCGAGATCAGTAACTGCGAGTTCATCAACGTCGAATCCGAGTTTGCCGCGATGAGCGTCGCCATCGGCTCGTCGGCGACCGGTGCCCGCACCTATACGGCCACCGCTTCGCAGGGCATCCTGTTCATGTGCGAAGCGGTCTATAACGCTTCCGGCCTCGGCCTGCCGATCGTGATGACGGTCGCCAACCGGGCCATCGGAGCGCCGATCAACATCTGGAACGACCACACGGACGCGCTCTCGCAAAGGGACAGCGGCTGGATCCAGCTTTTCGCCGAAACCAACCAGGAGGCACTCGACCTGCACATTCTGGCGTTCAAGCTGGCTGAGGAAGTCAGCCTGCCAGTGATGGTATGCATGGACGGCTTCATTCTCACGCACGCTTACGAGCGGGTAGACGTGCCGACGCAGGAACAGGTCGACAGCTTCCTGCCGCCGTACGAACCGCGCCAGGTACTTGACCCGACCGATCCCGTATCGATCGGGGCGATGGTCGGCCCGGAAGCGTTCTCCGAAGTGCGCTACCTGGCACACGCCAAGCAGATGCAGGCTCTCGAGTTGATCCCGCGCTTGACCAAGGAGTTCAAGGCGATATTCGGTCGCGATTCCGGTGGTTTGACGCATTCCTATCTCACCGACGATGCGGAAACCATCGTCGTGGCGATGGGTTCGATCCTGGGCACGATCAAGGACGTCGTCGACGAGATGCGCCAGGCTGGCGAGAAGATCGGCGTCCTGGGAATTACTTCCTACCGTCCTTTCCCGCTCGAGAACGTTCGCGCCGCACTGCAGAACGCCAAGCGCGTCGTTGTTCTCGAGAAGAGCCTGGCGGTTGGTATTGGCGGCGTCGTGTCCACCGATGTGCGCATGGCGATGTCCGGGCTGCAACTCGAAGGACACACGGTCGTCGCCGGACTCGGCGGGCGGGCGATCACCATGAAGTCACTGCACGCGCTGTTCGCCAAGGCCATCCGCGGCGAGCTTGAGCGCCTCACCTTCCTCGACCTCGACTGGGACGTGATCAACAAGCAACTCGAACGCGAGCGCACGACGCGGCGCTCGGGTCCGGCAGCGGAAAGCATGCTGCGCGACGTCGGCGTCGTTGCCGCGCGTATTGGCTGAGGAGAACCAAGATGAGCTTTCAACCCGTCCATTTCTACCAGACCGGCACCTTCACCGTCGGCAATCGCCTCCTGGAACCATCGGAACGCAGTGTCCAGGCCAACATCCAACGTACCAACTCGCTGAACTCCGGGCACCGCGCCTGCCAGGGTTGCGGTGAAGCGCTCGGCGCACGCTACGCCATCGACGCCGCCATGAACGCTGCTCGCGGCCGTTTGATTGCCGCCAACGCGACCGGTTGCCTCGAGGTTTTCTCGACCCCCTACCCCGAGACCTCGTGGCAAATCCCCTGGATACACTCACTGTTCGGCAATACCGCAGCGGTCGCCACCGGCATTGCCGCGGCGATCAAGGTAAAACGACAAAAAGGCCAGATGGGTGACGTCCGCGTCGTCGCCCAGGGCGGCGACGGCGGCACCACCGACATCGGTTTCGGTTGCCTGTCCGGGATGTTCGAGCGCAATGACGACGTTCTGTACATTTGTTATGACAACGGCGGCTACATGAACACCGGCGTGCAGCGCAGTTCGGCAACGCCACCGGCCGCCCGCACGGCGACAACCATGCCGGTCGGCCCCGAGCCGGGTAACCAGTTCGGCCAGGGCAAGTTCGTCCCGGCAATCGCCATGGCCCACGAGATTCCTTACGTCGCGACGGCCACGGTCGCCGACCTCCGCGACCTGGAGTACAAGGTGACCAAGGCCATGGGCATGCGCGGAGCCCGCTACATCCACATTCTCGTCCCCTGTCCGCTGGGCTGGGGTGCGGCTTCGGAAGACACCATCCTGCTCGCGCGCCTGGCCAAGGAAACCGGCATTTTCCCGGTTTTCGAGGCGGAGAACGGTGAAGTCACCGACGTGCTGAAGATTCGCCGGAAGCAGCCAGTCGAGGCCTACCTCAAACGGCAGAAGCGCTACGCGCACCTCTTCGGCAAGAAGCCGGCGGTGGAAACGATCGCCCGCCTGCAAGCGGCGGCAGACAAGAATATTCGCAAATACGGACTGCTCGACCAGGAGGCGAACTGATGGACAAACCCTTTGCCATTACCCTAGACCCCGGCTCCTCGCTGGCCAACCACACCGGCTCGTGGCGTACTTCGCGGCCGGTCTATATTGACCGCCTGCCGCCGTGCAACAAGCAATGTCCCGCCGGCGAAGACATCCAGGGCTGGCTGTTTCATGCCGAGTCTGGCGACTACGAAAGCGCCTGGCGACACCTGACCCGCGACAACCCGTTTCCGGCGATCATGGGCCGCGTCTGCTACCACACCTGCGAAGGGGCGTGCAACCGCGGCCAGATCGACGAGGCGGTGGGAATCAATTCGGTCGAGCATTTCCTCGGTGACGAGGCGCTCAAGCTCGGCTGGAAGCTCACCCCACCGGCCAGCGAATCGGGCAAGAACGTGCTCGTCGTCGGCGCTGGTCCGTCCGGCATGTCGGCGGCTTACCATCTGCGCCGCCTCGGCCACAGCGTCACGGTGTATGAGGCGGGTCCGCTGCTCGGCGGCATGATGCGTTTTGGCATTCCGAAATACCGCCTGCCGCGCGACGTCCTGGAAGCGGAAATGCAGCGCGTAGTCGACCTCGGCGTGACCGTGAAACTGAACAGCAAGGTCGACAGCATCCTGACCACCATGCAGGAGGGCAAGTTCGACGCCGCATTCCTGGCCGTTGGTGCGCACATCGGCAAGCGCGCGCGCATCCCCGCAGGTGACGCGGCGAAGATCGTCGACGCCATCTCGGTGCTGCGCAGCATGGAAGGCGAGGAGAAGCCAATGCTCGGCCGCCGTGTCGTCGTTTATGGCGGCGGCAATACGGCCATCGACGTGGCGCGCACCGCCAAGCGCATGGGTGCTGAACCGCTGATCGTCTATCGCCGCACCCGCGACAAGATGCCGGCGCATGACTTCGAGATGGAGGAAGCGATTCAGGAAGGGATCATGGTCAAGTGGCTGTCGACCATCACCCAGGCCGAGGAGTCGTCGTTGACCATCGAAAAGATGGCCCTCGACGACAAGGGTTTCCCGCAGCCAACCGGCGAGTTCGAGACCATCGAGGCCGATTCACTGGTGCTCGCGCTGGGACAGGACGTCGATCTCGGACTCCTCCAAGGTGTTCCCGGCCTCGAGGTCAGCGACGGCGTGGTCAAGGTTGCACCGAACATGATGACCGGCCATCCGGGCATCTTCGCCGGCGGCGACATGGTTCCCGCCGAGCGTAATGTCACTGTCGGCATCGGCCACGGCAAGCAGGCAGCGCGGCATATCGACGCCTGGCTGCGTGGCGAGGAACACGTTCCGGCACCGCAGCACGAAGTCGCGGTCTTCGAGAAGCTCAACCCCTGGTACTACGCCGACGCGCCGAAAACGGTGCGGCCAATGCTGGACATCATCCGTCGCCAGTCGACCTTCGACGAAGTCCAGGGCGGCCTCGACGAGAGCACCGCGCTCTTCGAAGCGCGTCGATGCCTGTCCTGCGGCAACTGCTTCGAGTGCGACAACTGCTACGGCGTCTGCCCGGACAATGCGGTGATCAAGCTCGGCCCGGGCAAGCGCTTTGAATTCAACTATGACTATTGCAAGGGCTGTGGCATGTGTGTCGCCGAATGTCCATGCGGCGCGATCAAGATGGAGGCAGAAGAGATCTGATCGCTTGCGCAGCACCCGCTCTACCGCTCCCGCTCCCCTCAAGGACCGGGAGCGCTGCAATTCAGTGACCGCGCGCAACTTGCCGCAGTCATGCACTCTGGGTACTCTTCGGGCACGCGGCTCGAAGCGCCTTTCCTTCTTCCCCTTTACGCGAGGTATTTATGTCAAACAAAATAAAGAACGTGTACGTATTTGGTGCCAGCCGCACTGACGGCGATGCCACGATGAAGAACCTTCTCGGTGGCAAGGGCGCCAACCTGGCCGAAATGTGCCGCCTGGGAATCGTCGTTCCGCCCGGTTTGACCATCAGTACCGAAGTCTGCACCGTCTACACCGAGCAGGGCCAGGACGCCGTCGCCAAGCTGATCGAGGCGGAAGTGCGGGAGAGCGTCGCGTTCATCGAAAAGGAAATGGGCAAGAAATTCGGCGACTCGTCCGATCCCCTGCTGCTCTCCGTACGCTCGGGGTCGCGCGCTTCGATGCCGGGCATGATGGACACCATTCTGAACCTCGGCCTCAACGACGAGGCCGTTGCTGGCCTGGCGAGCAAGGCCAACAACGAACGTTTCGCCTGGGACTCTTACCGCCGCTTCATCCAGATGTACGGCGACGTGGTAATGGGCCTCAAGCCAGTGTCGAAGGAGGAACATGACCCCTTCGAAGTGGTTATCGACATGCTCAAGGAAAAGAAAGGCGTCGAGCTCGATACCGACCTCACGACCGACGATCTGAAAGAACTGGTACAGCGCTTCAAGGGACTGATTCGTGCCCGCATCGGCCGCGAGTTCCCGACCGATCCGTGGGAACAGCTGTGGGGTTCGGTAATGGCCGTCTTCCAGAGCTGGAACAACGACCGCGCCAAAGTGTACCGCGAACTGAACGACATCCCTGACGCCTGGGGAACGGCCGTGAACGTTCAGGCCATGGTCTTCGGCAATCTTGGCGACAACAGCGGCACCGGCGTTGCCTTCACGCGCGATGCAGGTACCGGAGAAGATCTGTTCAACGGCGAATTCCTGATCAATGCCCAGGGCGAAGACGTCGTCGCCGGCACGCGTACGCCGCAACAGATCACCCTCGAAGGTTCCCAGCGTTGGGCACAGCTGGCGATGGTCAGCGAAGACGATCGCCGCAGCCGCTTCCCGTCGCTCGAAGAGCTGATGCCGGACATCTACCGGCAGCTGCTGGAGGCCGAGACCAAGCTCGAGAATCACTACAAGGACATGCAGGACGTCGAGTTCACCATCCAGGAAGGCCGCCTTTGGATGCTCCAGACGCGCGGCGGCAAGCGTACCGGCGCGGCAATGGTCCGCATCTCGATGGAAATGCTCCGCCAGGGCATGATCGATGAGAAGGAAGCGCTGCGGCGAGTCGGTCCGGATCGCCTCAACGAACTCCTGCACCCGGTCTTCGACCCGGCAGCGATCAAGAAGGCACGTTCGATCGCCCACGGCCTTCCGGCTTCGCCGGGCGCCGCCACGGGCCAGATCGTCTTCTTCGCCGACGAAGCCGAAGAATGGGTGAGAAAGGGCAAGGCGGTCATCCTGGTGCGTCAGGAAACCTCGCCCGAGGACCTGCGCGGAATGAGCGTCGCCACCGGTATTCTGACCGCGCGTGGCGGCATGACCTCGCACGCGGCAGTCGTCGCGCGGGGCATGGGCAAGTGCTGTATCTCGGGTGCCGGCGCGGTGCGTGTCGATTACCATGCCCGTACGATGACGGTCGGTGGCGAGACGTACAAGGAAGGCGACTGGATCTCCCTCGACGGCTCGACCGGCGATGTCTTTGAAGGCCAGGTGCCAACCAAGGAAGCCGAACTGACCGGCGACTTCGGCGCCCTGATGGACCTCACCGACAAGTACAAGCGGCTGGGCATCCGCGCCAATGCGGACACGCCGGACGACGCCAAGGTTGCGCGTACTTTCGGTGCCAAGGGGATCGGCCTGTGCCGTACCGAGCACATGTTCTTCGAAGGCGACCGCATCAAGGCCGTCCGCGAGATGATCCTCTCCGAGGACGAAACCGGACGCCGCAAGGCACTGGCCAAACTTCTGCCGATGCAGCGCGGCGACTTCGAGGGCCTGTTCCGCGAAATGAGCGGACTGGCGGTGACCATCCGCCTCCTCGACCCGCCACTGCACGAGTTCGTCCCGCACGACGAAGCCAACCAGAAGATCATGGCCCACGAGATGAATGTTCCGCTGGGAGTGATCAAAATGCGGGTCGACGATCTGCATGAGTTCAACCCGATGATGGGCCACCGCGGCTGCCGCCTCGGCATTACCTATCCGGAGATCACCGAAATGCAGACGCGTGCGATCATCGAGGCTGCGCTGAACATGAAAGCCAAGGGGGTCGACGTCAAGGCCGAGATCATGGTGCCGCTGGTGGGTACTGTCCGCGAGTTCAATGCCCAGGCGCGGGTCATTCGCAAGACTGCGGATGCCGTCTTCGCTGAGCGCGGCGAGAAGATCGACTACATGGTCGGGACGATGATCGAGACGCCACGTGCGGCCTTGATCGCCGACAGTATCGGTCAGCAGGCCGAATTCTTCTCGTTCGGAACCAACGACCTGACGCAGATGGCAATGGGTTTTTCGCGTGACGACGCCGGCAAGTTCCTGCCCAGCTATCTGAAAGACGGTATGTACGAGCGTGATCCGTTCGAGTCGATCGATCAGAAAGGCGTTGGACTCCTGGTCCAGATGGCTGTCGAGAAAGGTCGTACGGCGCGCCCGGGAATCAAGCTGGGTGTCTGTGGCGAGCACGGTGGCGACCCCGCCTCGATCGGCTTCTTCCATCGTACCGGCCTCGACTACGTCAGCTGCTCGCCATTCCGCGTGCCGATCGCGCGCCTGGCAGCCGCGCAGGCGGCCCTTGATGAGGGAAGCTGAGCGTCTCCGCAGCTAGCTCACGAGACGGCTTTCGTTCCCGGACGACTCCTGCGCAGCGCCAGGAACGCCGGGAACAGGGCCGGCTTTCGGTCAGGCCGAAACAGACCGCCTGACCAGGGAAATACACCGCCGGAACCCGGCGGTGTTTTCTTTCGGGGAATCGACAAGGAACAGCACGATTCTCCCCATTCTCCCGCTCACGCCAGCCGACCAGTCGCGTTGCGCAGCTTAGCGCCGGCGAGAGTCGTCCAGCCAGCCCGCAGGTTTTACGCCAAAAATGAACTTCGAACTCCTCGCCAGCGATGGCGCCGCCCGGCGCGGCCGCATCAGCCTTGCCCACGGCATTGTCGAAACGCCCACTTTCATGCCCGTCGGCACCTACGGCACGGTGAAGGCGATGACGCCGCGCGACCTGATCGAAAGCGGCGCACAGATCTGCCTCGGCAACACTTTCCACCTTTGGCTGCGACCAGGTCTGGAAGTCATTGCGGCACATGGCGGATTGCACCGCTTCATGTCCTGGGATGGCCCGATCCTCACCGATTCGGGTGGTTTTCAGGTCTTTTCGCTCGGCGCACTGCGCAAGATCACCGAAGACGGGGTCAAATTCCAGTCGCCGATCAACGGCGACCGGCTTTTTCTGACGCCGGAAGAGTCAATGCGTATCCAGCACGTGCTCGACTCGGACATCGTCATGATTCTCGACGAATGCACGCCCCACCCCGCAAGCCACAGCGATGCGGCCGCGTCCATGCGGCTCTCGCTGCGCTGGGCGCAGCGCTCGCGAGCGGCACACGACAAGCTCGCCAACCCCAATGCGCTGTTCGGAATCGTCCAGGGCGGAATGTACGAGGACCTGCGCGACGAGTCGCTTGCCGCGCTTGCCGAGATCGGCTTCGACGGCTTCGCCATCGGCGGACTGTCGGTCGGCGAGCCCAAGGACGACATGGCGAGAATCCTCGCCCACACTGCGCCGCGCCTGCCGCAGAACAAGCCGCGCTACCTGATGGGCGTCGGCACGCCCGAGGATCTGGTGGCCGCGGTGCACGCCGGCATCGACATGTTTGACTGCGTAATGCCGACGCGCAACGCCCGCAACGGCCACTTCTTTACCCGTCATGGCGACGTTCGCATCAGGAACGCGAAGCACAAGACCGACCCCCGGCCACTCGACGACAGCTGCGACTGCTACACCTGCCGGAACTTTTCGCGCGCCTATCTCCACCACCTGCACCGCGTTGGCGAAATCCTCGGCGCACAGCTCGGCACCCTACACAACCTGCATTACTACCACCAGCTGATGCACGAACTGCGCACGGCGATTGCCGCTGGCGCGCTCGCCGAAAGCGTGCGCCGCTTCCACAGTGCCCGCTGTCAGCAGCCCGAATGATAGTGCTATAATTTCTGGTTCAATTTAAACCTTCTATTCTAGGAGACTGATGTGTTGATCAGTACCGCCCACGCCCAAACCGCTGCTTCCTCCGACCCGACGGGTGGCTTCATGCAGCTCCTGCCGATCATTCTGATGTTCGTCGTCCTCTACTTCCTGATGATCCGGCCACAAATGAAGCGGACCAAGGAACACAAGGCGCTGATCGAAGCCCTTGCCAAAGGCGATGAAGTGGTCACCGGCGGCGGCATTGCCGGCCGCATCACCAAGGTCAGCGAGAATTTTGTCGCCATCGAGGTTGCCACAACCGTCGAAATCCAGGTACAGAAGCAGGCCGTCACGCTGCTTCTGCCAAAAGGCACGCTGAAGACACTCTAACCCTCTGCCGGATGCCTGCCCTACGGGCGGCATCCGCGTCCTCTGACGGCACAAAAGCATTCATGAATCGCTATCCGCTCTGGAAGTACGTCCTCGTCGGCCTGGCATTGCTGTTCGGCCTGGTTTACACCTTGCCGAACTTCTTTGGCGAATCACCTGCAGTGCAGGTTTCGAGCGCCAAGGCGACGCTGAAGGTCGACGCCAGCACCCGTGAACGCGTTGCCAGCACGCTGCAGGCAGCAGGGATAGCCAACAGCGGCATCTTTCTCGACAGCAATGGCGTCAAGGTTCGCCTGCTGACCAACGATACCCAACTGCAGGCCAAAGATATCCTGGAGAAGCAATTCAACCCGGACAGCAGTGACCCGCAGTACGTAATTGCCCTGAATCTCCTGTCGAGTTCGCCGCAATGGCTGACCAAGCTGCACGCGCTACCGATGTACCTCGGACTCGACCTGCGTGGCGGCGTGCATTTCCTGCTCCAGGTGGACATGCCGGGCGCGCTGACCAAACGTCTGGACTCGATCAGCGCTGACCTGCGCACCCTGCTGCGCGACAACAACGTCCGCCACGCCGGTATCGACCGCGAAGGCGAGCGCGTGGTGATCCGTTTTCGTGACCAGGAAAAGCGCAGCAAGGGACGCCTGACGCTGGAAGAGAACCAGCCCGACCTGCTCCTCGTCGAACAGGGCGAAGGCAGCGACCTCAAGCTGGTCGCCACGCTACGGCCGGAGGCCATCAAGCGCATTCAGGACTTCGCGCTCAAGCAGAACATCACCACCCTGAACAACCGCATCAACGAACTCGGCGTTGCCGAGCCGGTAATCGCCCAGCAGGGTGCCGATCGCATCGTCGTGCAGTTGCCGGGCGTGCAGGACACCGCCAAAGCCAAGGACATCCTAGGGCGCACCGCGACGCTGGAAATCCGGATGGTCGAGGAAAACCCCGGCGCAGTCGAAGCAGCACTCGCTGGCCAGGTACCCTTCGGCAGCGAGTTGTATGTCGAACGGGGTGGCGCCCCACTGCTGGTCAAGAAGCAGGTGGTCCTGACTGGCGATCGACTGACCGATGCACAACCGGGCTTCGACGGCCAGACCAACGAACCGGCCGTGCACCTGACGCTCGATTCGCCGGGCGCACGCATTTTCAAGGACATTACCCGCGATAACGTCGGCAAGAGAATGGCCATCCTGCTGATCGAGAAAAACAAGGGCGAGGTCGTCACCGCGCCGGTCATTCGGGCAGAGATCGGCGGTGGTCGTGTCCAGATTTCCGGGCGCATGACCACCACAGAAGCCAACGACACGGCACTGCTGCTCCGCGCTGGTTCGCTGGCAGCGCCCATGGAGATCATCGAAGAGCGCACCATCGGCCCAAGCCTGGGTGCCGAAAATATCAAGAAGGGCTTCCAGTCGACGATGTGGGGTTTTGTCGCCATCGCCGTCTTCATGATCGCCTACTACCTGTTGTTCGGCGTCGTGTCGGTCATCGCCCTGGCGTCCAACCTGCTGTTCCTGGTTGCCCTGCTCTCGTTGCTGCAGGCGACGCTGACTTTGCCGGGTATCGCCGCCATCGCGCTGACCCTGGGCATGGCCATCGACGCCAACGTGCTGATCAACGAACGTATCCGCGAGGAGCTGCGCAATGGATCATCGCCGCAAGCGGCGATCCACACCGGTTACGAACGAGCCTTCGGCACCATTCTTGACTCCAATATAACGACGCTGATTGCCGGCCTGGCCTTGCTGATGTTCGGTTCGGGCCCGGTACGCGGCTTCGCGGTGGTGCACTGTCTCGGCATCATGACTTCGCTGTTCTCCGCGGTGGTCGTCTCGCGCGCCCTGATCAACCTGATCTACGGCCGGCGCCGCAAGCTCGAAGCACTGGCCATTGGCCAGGTGTGGAAGCCGGCCAACGCCGGCTCGGCCGCAGTCAACTAGGGACGCACCACGATGGAATTCTTCCGGATCAGCAAAGACATCCCGTTCATGCGCCATGCGCTGGTGTTCAACGTCATTTCGTTGCTCACGTTCCTGCTGGCGGTGACCTTCCTCTTCGCGCGCGGTCTGCATCTCTCCGTCGAGTTCACAGGCGGAACGCTCGTCGAGCTTCACTACACGCAGGCAGCCGACCTGGAAAAAGTCCGTGACGGACTGGGCAAAGCGGGCTATACCGACCTCTCGGTACAGCATTTCGGCTCCAGCCAGGACGTTCTGGTTCGCCTGCCACTGAGGGCCGATCAGAACACGGCCAGGATCGGTGAAGCGGTGATCGAGGCCCTCGCCGTCGAAGCACCCGGCGCCACGCTGCGCCGCGTCGAGTTCGTTGGCCCGCAGGTCGGTAGAGAACTGGCAGAGAACGGTGCCCTGGCGCTGCTGGTGGTGATCATCGGTATCGTCCTCTACCTGTCGTTTCGTTTCGAATGGCGATTCTCGATATCGGCGATTATTGCCAACCTGCACGATGTGATCATCATTCTGGGTTTCTTCGCCTTCTTCCAGTGGGAGTTCTCGCTGTCAGTTCTGGCGGCGGTGCTCGCCGTCCTTGGCTACTCGGTCAACGAGTCAGTCGTGGTCTTCGACCGTGTCCGCGAGACCTTCAAGAAGACTCGCGGCCTGACCACGCCACAGGTTCTCGACCACGCGATCACCAGCACCATCTCGCGCACCATGATCACCCACGGATCGACCCAGATAATGGTTCTCTCGATGCTGATCTTCGGTGGCGAGACGCTTTATTACTTCGCACTCGCGCTGACCATCGGCATCTGTTTCGGCATCTACTCGTCGGTACTGGTCGCCAGCCCGCTGGTGATGTGGCTCGGCGTCTCACGCGAGCAGTTCGTCAGGCCGAAGAAGAAGATCGAAGGCGCCAACGAGGACGGCGCCGTGGTGTGAACTTTCCGAACTCGGAAAGTTTTGCTTGCGCGCGGCTGCGCGCACACTGCCCGGTCTCGATCAGACGGCGAAAATGTGCTTGGTGCGCAAAGTCTTGCGCTCCTCGACGAGTTCCAACAGACGATCGATATTGGCATGCTTGCCCGGGTTCGCACGCGCGTCCTCGGTGTGCTCGGCAAACATCTCCAGGCCCTTCCTCGCCGCCTCCGGGGTGATCGCCCCATAGGTCTGGGCCAGGTGGTTGTAGACCGCCAGTGAGCCCTGACTGCCTGGCTTGTTCTCGATCACCGCCAGCACTTCGCCGGCAGCGTCGAGGAGCTTGATCGCCGCGACATGCGACACCCCCGGCAGCTTTTTCAGATTCTCGGCAAATTGCGCCATCTTCAGCGCTTCCGCGTGCGCACGATACCGATCACCACGCCGATGATGATGCACGTCGCGAGTGTCGCCAGCACATGGCTCCAGCGTGTTTGTTCAGTGCCGACGACAGAAGACCAGACGGCAGTGATCAGACCGCCGGCGAGCACACCAAGCACGGCGCCGAGAAAGATTCCCGCTTCGGTCGCTCCCCGCCGACCGTCCGTGCCGCAGCAGTGGGGGCAGTAGCGTGAGTCACCGGGCAGCGTCCGCTGGCAGCTCCCACAAACGATCGGCTCGAGCCCTTCGCCGGGGGTCGTCGGCGCAGGTGCGGCATTGGCATCGGGGCGCATCAGATTCTCCTCGCCAGTTCGGCGGCCTTGCCGGTGTAGTCCCAGGGCGTCAGCGCAAGCAGTTCGGCCTTGGCTGCCGGCGGAATCTCCAGCGACTCGACGAAGTCGTGCATCGCCTGCCGCGAAACGCGTTTGCCACGGGTCAGTTCCTTGAGCTTCTCGTAGGGATTGGCGACCGCATAGCGACGCATTACCGTCTGCACCGGCTCGGCGAGCAGTTCCCAGTTGGCGTCGAGATCTGCGTGTAGCCGCGCCGCGTCGGCTTCGAGCTTGTTCAGGCCGCGCAGCAGCGAGTCGTAGGCGAGCAGCGTATAGCCAAGCGCCACGCCCATATTGCGCAACACTGTCGAATCGGTAAGGTCGCGCTGCCAGCGCGAGATCGGCAGCTTCTCGGCAAGATGGCGCAGCAGCGCATTGGCCAGGCCGAGGTTTCCTTCCGAGTTTTCGAAATCGATCGGGTTGACCTTGTGCGGCATCGTCGACGAACCAATCTCGCCAGCCTTGAGCTTCTGCCTGAAGAAGCCGAGCGAGATATAGCCCCAGATATCACGGTTGAGATCGACAAGAATCAGGTTGGCGCGCGCAAAGGCGTCGAACAGCTCCGACATGGCGTCGTGCGGCTCGATCTGAATGGTGTAGGGATTGAACTCCAGACCCAGTGATTCGACGAAGCCGCGCGCCAGATTCTCCCAGTCAAAACCCGGGTAAGCCGCAAGATGGGCGTTGTAGTTGCCCACCGCACCGTTGATCTTGCCGAGCAGCGAAACGCGGGCGATCCCGGCGCGGGCGCGGGCGAGGCGATGGGCGACGTTGGCCATTTCCTTGCCGAGCGTCGTCGGCGTCGCCGGCTGGCCGTGCGTACGCGACATCATCGGCAATTCGGCAAATTCGTGCGCCAGATGGCGAAGACGCGCGACAATGCGGTCGAGCATCGGCAACAGCGTTTCGTCACGCGCCGTCTGCAGCATCAGCGCGTGCGCCAGGTTGTTGATGTCCTCGGAAGTGCACGCGAAATGAATGAACTCGGCGACAGCCATCACTTCCGCGTTGCCCGCCAGGCGCTTTTTGATCCAGTACTCGAGCGCCTTGACATCATGATTGGTCACCGCCTCGATCGCTTTCACCTCGCCCGCCTGTTGCGGATCGAAATCGCTGATCAGAGAGTCAAGCACGCTCAGCGTTGCCGGCGAAAAGCCCGGAATCTCGGCGAAGTGTGGCTCGGCAGCCAAGGCCTTCAACCACTCGATCTCGACCTGCAAACGACGATGGATCAGGCCGTATTCGGAAAACTGCGGGCGCAGCGAATCGAGCTTGCCCGCGTAGCGGCCGTCAAGTGGCGAAAGGGAAACAAGTGCGGAATCGGGCATAACGGGCGTCCTTGAGGCGTGTGCAGGATAGCCCGCTATTTTACCTGTCCGCGGAAGGCGCTCGTCATCGGGATACGGCTGCGATGCTATAATTGTGCGCAAATATTTACGATCAGGAAGCAAATGAAACTCATCGGATCACTGACCAGCCCCTACGTCCGCAAGGCGCGCGTCGTTCTGGCAGAAAAGAAAATCGACTATGAGTTTGAGCTCGACTCGCCGTGGACTCCAGCAACCCAGGTGGCCAACGTCAACCCACTGGGCAAGATACCGGTCCTTCTCCTCGACGACAACACCAGCCTATTCGACTCGCGAGTGATTGTCGAATACCTCGACAATGTCGCCCCGAACAACAAATTGATGCCGAGCCAGAATCGTGAACGCATTGAAGTCAAGCGCTGGGAGGCGCTGGCTGACGGCGTCTGCGATGCCGCCGCGCTGACCTTCCTCGAAAAGAAACGCCCGGCCGCTCAGCAGGGCGCCGACTGGATCAGCCGCCAGGAAGAGAAGATCGCCCGCAGCCTGGAGTTCATGGCCGACGAACTCGGTAACAAAGCGTTCTGCATGGGAATGCATTTTTCGCTCGCCGACGTCGCCGTGGGCTGTGCCCTGGGCTACCTTGCCTTCCGCTTCCCGGACATCAACTGGCAGGAACAGCACCCCAAGCTGGCCCGCCTCTACGACAAACTGCTGGCGCGCTCCGCCTTCGCCGAGACCGTACCGCACGACTGAAGGCGCCTGCTGGACACTAGAGAGGCCGCCGCAGAGCGGCCTCCTTGCTTCTGCACGCGCCTTTCGGCCGGCGGCAGAACACTGGCAATCGGTCGCCGCTCATGGCATCAGTCGTTGTCGCTGACCAGGATCGCCAGAGAGCGCCCGGCGACAGTCACCGCGCCACCCGCATCGGGGCACTGCTTCCACTTGCCAAGACACATGTCCTGGCCGGGACCGTGCCATGAACGCGCGAGAATTTTCCAGTTTCCCCGCGACCAGTGCGGCAGGTTGTCGACCTTGAACGGCTCCCAACCCTCGTTGTAGATCACCATCAGGTCAGGCTCGCCGGCCTTGCCCCACCAGACGACAGCCAGTTGCGTCGGCTCGCCGCTGGCGGGACCCTCCCAGACGTAGCTGAAACCACCATCGTTGATCGGCCCGGCGCGGTCGTCAGTGGCAGCATGCACGTAGCGCGCGAAGTCGTGGCGGCGGAAATGACTCCACTTCTTGCGCAGACTGATCAGGCCGCGCGTCCACTCGAACAGTTCCTTGCCGTACGCTGGCCCAGTGGGCGAAGCGCTGTTGTCGCCGTCCTTCAGCCGCCAGTCGATCCAGTTCACCCGGTTCACCGCCAGGTCGCCGGTACTGGATTCGTAGTTATAGCTATTGCGCGCGCCCTCCTGCGCAGCGGCTCCCGCCTTGCTACGCCCGAACTCGTCACCCTGCAGAATTACCGGCACTCCCTGCGAAGTGAGCAGAATGCCGAGCAACAGCTTCTCGCGCTGGCGGCGCAGATCCTCGTCCTGGTTGCTGTCCCAGCAATTCTGCGAACCATCGGAATCGTTGAACCAGGTGCAATCGCGCAGCGTATAGCCATCATGAACAGCGAGCAGGTTGATGGAGCGCCATGGCCTGCTCGACGCTGCCGGTCCATCGCCACGGCTCACCGCGCCACGGCCTTCGATGAGCTGCTTGAAAGCTTCCGGGTCTTTCAGGCTGGATTGCGAGAAGCGCCGGACCTTGTCGCGGTAGTGCCCGAGCCATTTCGCCCAGCGGTTGTTGTCGGCACCCCAGCCGTCGCTGTCCATGAAATCCCACCACTGCCCACCCATGTCCCACGGTTCGGCATGCAGATGCGCGGTCGCATAGCGAGGATCGTTGTCCACCCAATCCGCAGCGTCGTGCGAACCCTCGGCAAGAATCCTCGCCAGGTCGAAGCGGAAACCGTCGATCCCGTAGATCTGATGCCACATGGCGAGAGAATCGCGAACCAGCTGCTTGCTGTAGCGCTTGCCGCCGGAGAAATCGACATCGTTGCCGGTACCGGTGTTGTTCAGGTAATGGCGCCCGTCCGGCGTCGGACGGTAAACACGATCGGCCGCCAGGCACATCAGGTTGAAGCACTTGGCCGCCAGGCGGCCGTCGCTCACCCAGGGGGATTGCTCGGCCGTATGGTTATAGACCACGTCCAAGAACACCGCGATGCCGCGTTGATGCAAAGCCCTCACCAGTTGCTTGAGCTCGACGACCTGTCGACCCGGAGAAGCCGCATAACGCGCCTCCGGAGCGAAGAAATTGCTGGTCATGTAGCCCCAGTGATTGAGGCGACCGCTTTGGTTGCCGCTCTGCTCGTCGTACTCCATGACCGGCATCAGTTCGACCGCGTTCACGCCCAGTTCGACCAGATGATCGATCCCGGCGGAAAGGCCGCCCGGGGTCTTGAGTCCACCGCGAGCCAGCCCGAGATAGGTCCCGCGCCGCGCCGCCGGGAGTCCTTCGAGGGTGGCGGTGTAGTCCTGCACGTGCAGTTCGTAGACGATCAGATCTTCGGGTGCAATGCGCACGTGCCCCGGAAAACCGTCGCCGGAATGGTCGTAGACCACGCTCTTTCCACCGCCGGCATAGACCGGGGTGGTCATGTCCGTGAACGGGACAGCGGCGAAGAAGGCGTCGTAGTTGACGTTTTCGGTGCGATACGCGTACGGGTCGTTGAGCACGTACGCGGGGTTGAACAAGGCGCCGAAGGGCCGTTCTGGCGAGATCTCACGCGGACCACTGGCCTGATACATATAGAACAGGGCAGGCCCGTGCCTGCTGCCGCGAACCCGGGCCTTCCAGTCGTCACCGGCAGGGGTCATGGCCACCCGCCGCTGCGGCGTGCGTGCCCTTGGATCATCGTACAGCAGGAGGTCTACCGCCGTCGCCGCAGGCGCATGGACGACGAAATCCACCCACCCGTCAGCGCCCACATGCGCACCGTAGCGAGCTTCCTGGCTGCTCGCCGCGCTCGGCGCACTTGACACCTTCGGCGAATTCTCCGCAGCTACCGCCGCCAATTCATCACCCGCCCAGGATAAAGCAGCACTCGCTGCCAGCAGTGCAACGGTCAGCACACCGTTGCGGAGTTCACGCCTTCTCATTCGAGTCCTCCTCACGAGAGTGACCGTGCTTTTCGTGAGCGACCGCTCAAGCCATCGGCCGCTCTAGGACGCTACCCCCCGCGCCCACTCCCCGGCGGCGCCGCGATGGCACCGGCATCGATTCCCTCGCCACCGACCTCGACCGCATCCGCCTTGCCGTCTTCCTGCAACAGGGATTCTTCCGCCCGCCTGTTGAGGACGATGATACTGATCCGGCGATTGATCGAGCTGAGCGGATCGTTCTTGTCGAAGAGCACTGTGGACGCAAGACCGACAACGCGCAACACCTTGTGTTCATCCATGCCACCGGCGATCAGCTCGCGCCGGGACGCGTTGGCACGATTGGCCGATAACTCCCAGTTCGAGAAACCCCTGTCGCCGCCACTGAACTGCGCGGCGTCGGTGTGCCCGGAGAGGCTCAACTTGTTCGGTACGGCATTCAGCGCTTTGCCGATTTCATGCAGAATTGTGCGCGTATAACTCTTCAGCTCGGCGCTGCTGGTATCGAACATCGGGCGATTCTGCTCATCGACGATCTGGATGCGCAAACCCTCGCTGGTAATGTCGATCAACAGCTGGCTCTTGAACTGCCTGAGCGCGGGATTGCTTTCAATCAGCTTTTCGATGTTCTCCTTGAGCTGCCCCAGCATCTGCGCCTCGCGCTCTTCGAAGACCTTGCGCGCGTGTTCGGCGTTGGTTTCCTTGAGGTTGATGGTCTTGCTCTTGGCGTCGATGTCGCCCTTCTTGACCTGGCCGGCGCTGCGCGTCAAGTCCTTGCCGCCGCCCTTGAGAACGCTCGAACTGTCGCCTGTCCCCGAGCCGCCCTGCGAAGCGATCTTCAGTGGGTTCTGGAAATAATCGGCGATCCCCTGCAGATCGCCGCTGGCCGTAGAGCCAAGCAGCCACATCAGCAGGAAAAACGCCATCATCGCGGTAACGAAGTCGGCGTAGGCGATCTTCCAGGCACCGCCATGGTGGCCGCCAGCCACCTTCTTGATCCGCTTGATGACTATCGGGCGTACATCGTCAGTCATTCAGCGCCTCCCGTCAGCCGCATCGGCATGACCTATTTGCCTTTGCGATTCTTGAGTTCTTCCTCAAGCTCGCCAAACGTCGGACGTACCCCGGAGGCCAGCGTCTTGCGACCGAACTCGACGGCCACCTGCGGCGCGTAGCCGGACATTGACGCCAGCAGGACGACCTTGATCACCTGATAGATCTTCGAACCATCCTGCGCCTTCTGCTCCAGCAGACTGGCCACTGGCGAAACGAAGCCGTAAGCAATGAGAATACCGAGAAAGGTGCCGACCAGCGCGCCACCGATCATTTTTCCGAGCACTGCTGGCGGCTCGCCGACCGAGCCCATGACGTTCACCACGCCCATCACGGCGACGATGATACCAAACGCCGGAACCGCGTCAGCCACCTTGGACACGACGTGCCCCGGTGTCTCCACCTCGTGGTGGTGGGTTTCGATTTCGATATCCATCAGATTCTCGATCTCGATGGCGTTGAGGTTTCCACCGACCATCATGCGCAAATAATCGGTGATGAATTCCATCACATGATGATCCTTGGCGAGCGTTGGGTACTTGCTGAAGATCGGGCTGTCGTGCGGGTTCTCGACGTCGTTTTCGATGGACATCAGCCCTTCCTTGCGCACCTTTGCCAAGACCTCGAAGAGCATTGCCAGCAGGTCGACGTAGAGAACCTTGGTGAACTTCGAACCCTTGAAGATTCCTGGCAAGGCACCAATCGTCGATTTGATGATCTTCAGATCGTTGCTGGCGACAAAGCCACCGATCGTCAAGCCAACGATCGCAATATACTCAAGGGGCACCCACAGTGCCGCCAGGCTGCCGTGAACCGCGTAGGTCCCTAGCGCTGACACCAGAATTATTACGTAGCCAACAATCAGAAACATCCAGCCCCCCCTTTGTCATCGCGCTTCAGGCGCGCGTCGCTGACTTAACACAGCATTGTCGCGCATTGTAGCCAGATTGCACGTTGCAGACACGTCTCGAGCAGCAAGGCCGCACCTATTCGGCGAAAGATTGCCGCGTTTCGAGCATCGCGACCAATGCCCGCTCGCGCCGTGCGCAAGTCGCGCCTTCCCTCGCCGTAGGGCCAAAATCGCTGCCGTCGCCGCGGGCACCGTCCCGCCTACCGGAATCGTATAAACTTGCGGCGTCAGCGAAAGCAGCGCGGGGACTCCGAGAAATGAATTTCTGCAGTCAATGCGGCAAGACGGTCAGTCTGGTGGTTCCGGAAGGAGACAACCTGCCACGGCACGTATGCCAGTGCTGTGGCGCGATCCATTACCAAAACCCGAAGCTGGTTATTGGCTGCATCGCCGAATGGCAGGATAAAATCCTCCTTTGCCGGCGTTCTATCGCCCCACGCTATGGCTTGTGGACGCTGCCCGCGGGCTTCATGGAGAACGGCGAAACGACCCGCCAGGCGGCCACACGCGAGACGCTTGAAGAAGCCTGTGCCCGCGTCGAGCTCGGCGGGCTTTTCTCGCTGGTCAACATTCCGCACATCAACCAGGTGCACCTCTTCTACCGTGCCCGACTGCTCGATACCGGCTTCGCAGCCGGCCTCGAAACCCTCGACACAGCACTCTTCGCCGAGCAGAGCGTGCCGTGGCAGGAACTCGCTTTCCAAAGCGTCACGCTATGCTTGCGGGCCTATTTTGCGGACCGCAAGGCTGGTCGCTTCGTGCTCCACGAAGATGAACTACGGCCAGCGGCGGCAAACACCTGACCCGGACCGGACAATGGCCTAGCTCATACAGCGGGCAAGAGTGACCACCTCCCGCGATCTACTTCATCTTCCTTTGTTCGTCCTCACGCATCTTCTTGCGGAAGAAATAGGGGAACCAGACCGACATGCCGAGTAGGAAGACAATCACAAAAACGCTGAACAGACCGAAGTCGCTCGAAAACAGCAGATCCCAAGCCATCTCTTGCTTACCTTTCGTTGTTTGCTGAATTCTTTTCTTCCGCCGGCGCCGCTCGCGCCGACGGCGTCAGCCTCAGCGTGGGCTGTTTATCGCTCTCCCAGTCGCCCGCCAGCAACCATTCCTGCCGCTCGTCCTCAAGAACGAGGCGCCAGCGACCATGTATCGGCGCCAGCTCAGCGCCATAGACGCCACCCCCTTCGGAGCGCAATGAAACGCTCTGATCGAATCCCGGCCGTGTCGGGTGCGTAATGCGCAAAGCGAGCGTCGCAGGCAATGGCGTACCGTCGTTGGCGCGCAGTAGAACCCGCAGGCGATCGCCGTTGCCGCCTAGAATCAGTTCGGCCTGCAACCCCAATTCAGCCGCGCGCTGGTCACGCTCGCCACGTTGATTGATCGCCAGTCCCTGCTTGTAGTAGTCGTCGGCCACCAGGCCGTCATTGCTGATCACCGCCAGATAGGCCGTCGCGACACCAGCGACAATGACCACCGCCGGTCCGAGCATGATCAGCCAGGGCCAGGGCTCGCGGTACCATGGGCCGCTATCGGTCGCGCGCGTACTCTTCATGGCATGAAGAAACTTGCTTTTTCACGAACGGAGATTTGATCGTTAGTCTCGGAGCGAACCTCGAAGAAGATCTGGTTGGAGCCCTTCTTCGCGCGCCCCGGCTCGACCCGCGCCGAGAGAGAAACGGTATCCGATGAGGCGGCCGGAAGGTCAACGAAGCGCTCGCCGACGATATCAATACCGTCTATGCCACTGACGCTGATCACATAGCGGTGCGCCGCCTCGTCGGTATTCGAAATGCGCAGGGTAAACACGTTCTCGATACGTCCGTCGGTGGCCTCGCGTGACAAGCTCGAGCGATCGCGCAGCACGTCCAGCTTCAGCGGCACGCGCTGGCTGAGACTCCACGCCGCGGCCACGATAATGGCCAGCAGGATGCCGGTATACAGCAGCGTCCTGAAGCGCCACAGGTGGGCGAGGATCTCGCGCGCCGTGTAGTGTTGGGCCAGAGCATTCTCTGTCGAGTAGCGAATCAGCCCGCGTGGCGAGCCAACTTTGTCCATCACCTGATCGCAGGCATCGATACAGGCCGCACAGGCGATACATTCGAGCTGTAGACCATTGCGAATATCGATACCGGTCGGGCACACCTGCACACAGATGCTGCAGTCGACACAGTCACCCAATGGCGGCGTATCCGCGCCCCCCTTCTTCTTGCGCAGCCCGCGCGGCTCGCCGCGCTCGGGGTCGTAACTGATGATCAAGGTGTCCGGGTCGAACATCACGCCCTGGAAGCGTGCGTACGGGCACATGTACTTGCACACCTGTTCGCGGAGGAAACCGGCCATCATGTACAGGAAAAAGGCGTAGAAGAACACCCAGAAACCTTCCCATGGCCCGATCCGGAACGACGCCATTTCGGCGAGCAACTCCTTGATCGGCGTGAAATAGCCGACAAAGGTAATCCCCGTCCATAGCGCAACCAGCAGCCACAGTGAATGCTTGATGAACTTGAGCCGGAACTTGCGCGGATTCATCGGCTGTGCATCGAGCTTGATTCGCGCGGGACGTTCGCCTTCGATCTTGCGTTCAATCCACATCAGGATTTCCGTGTATACGGTCTGTGGACACGCGTAGCCGCAGAACAGGCGCCCCCCGACGGCAGTGACCAGGAACAGCCCATAGGCCGAAATCACCAGCAGAATCGCCAAGTAGATCACGTCCTGCGGCCAGAAAACCATGCCGAAAATGTAAAACTTGCGTTCGACGATGTGGAAAAGTACCGCCTGCCGGCCATTCCATTCGAACCAGCACAGACCATAGAACAAGGCCTGGGTAACGAAAACCATCGCCCAGCGCCAGTTGTTGAACATCCCGGTCACCGTACGGGCGTGAACCGTCTTGTGCTTCTCGTACAAACCTTCGACGTTGATGGGAATGGCCTTGGCCTTTCCGCTGGCCGCCTCATTCATCATCTGAGCTCCGATCAATTTCAGAATTACACCAAACGCTGATATTACCGATCGGCGGCCGACGTGGGTTTGATATGCATCAGCGCCGCCAGCGATTCGGGCGCTCGGCACAGGGCGCGCCGAGGCAGCGCTGGCGACTCTTCTCTGGACCCGAAGGCCAGCGTCCGTGTCCCGGAAAAGCGGAGCAGCAGCCCTGCGGCTGACGCCGCAGGCCCCTTAGGCAGCGCCGGAGGCTTGGCTGAACGAAACCTTCCGAAAGCGACTGCCGCCAATGCACGCGAAAGAAGCGCAGCGTTTGCCGTCGCCGCTCGCCGGCTGCGCGACAGCCCCTTGGCTCGGTTAAGGACTGACGCCGCGCAGTTCGCCGAGGCGCTTGGCCACCAGCAGCGACCATTTGTCGAAAGCGTTCTTGGCATACGACCAGGCCTGGAAGGAGTTCAGATAGCCGCTGGCCCAGGTTTGCGCTGCGCCGACCGTGCTCCCGTCGACGTCCGCCGCGTATTTGCGTCCGATCTCGGTGTCCCTGCACTCGCCGACGACGGCGCCCGACCCACCATCACGGAACTGCATTTCCATGCCCGTCTCGCCCATGTAGGGCGTTGAACCCGCCGGCCTTCCGGTCGCCGCACCGGAACCCGCTTCGACGACAAAACCGTAAGGAATCAGGGTCCCGGCGACGCTGTCGCTGACCTTGGTTGGCACCAGATCGGTGAGTGCGATGCGCATCACCAGCACCCCGGGCCCGGCTTTATCGACCACCTGCATTTGAGGCTTCAAGGCCGTGACCAGCGAATTGTGGAAGTAGTCGGTGAGCGTCTTCAGGTCACTAGGATCGATGGTCGGCGGCTCACTCTGGTCCTTGGGAGGGACGAGCGAGACGACGATGCGCGAGATAAGCACCTTGTCGTACTTGCTGGCGTCGAGTTTGGTATCCCGCCAGCACTCGACCCCCTCAGCTCCGGGGGCTGGCTTCAGGCGCGCGTAATCGGACAGGAAACCGCTTTGTGTCATGCGCGTCTTGTCGCTGGCGGTGACCATCGCGCCGCTTCCCATGATGGCGGTATCGCTCGCGCAACCCGCCAGAAGAAGGACGGCGGCAAGTCCGGCAAGCGCAATGCTGCGCTGACGAAATACAGGTACAACGGCTGCGGATTTCTTCATCGTGTTCCCCTGAAAGGACGTGAGTATGACGCATTGGCGTTGCCAGCGCATCCATTGCGACAGCGGAGCGACGACTGGCGACGAATCTCGGCCAGCCATCAAAAAAGAGCGGCCAAGAGGCCGCTCTCACTAGGCTAGGCAGCACTCCAGCTACTTGCTTTCGGCGCCCTTGTTGAGGCTCAGCACGTAGGCCGACAAAACGTGCACCTTGGCATCGCCGAGAAACTGCTGCCAGGCCGGCATCTGGTTGTTGCGGCCCTTGGTGATGGTTTCGATGATCGCCGGCTCCGAACCGCCGTACAGCCAGATGGAGTCGGTCAGGTTGGGCGCCCCCAGAGCATGCATTCCCTTCGCATCCGGCCCGTGACAGCCCGAGCAACCGACGCTGTTGAAACTCTCCTGGCCTTTGGCGGCGCGCAGCGAATCGGCCGGCAGACCCGACAACGAACGCACGTAGTTGGCGAGGTCCTTGATCGTCTCGGCACCCAGTTGAGCGTGCGCGGGCATCACTCCCATCCGACCATTGCTGATCGTCTCGACGATGGCGGCCGGTTCGCCGCCCCACTGCCAATCGTTGTCGGCGAGGTTCGGGAAGCCTTTCCCACCGCGCGCGTCGGCACCGTGACACTGCATGCAGTAGGTCAGGTACAAGCGCTTGCCGGTTTCGACGCCCTCCTTGTCGGCTGCCAGAGCCGGCAGATCCATCGCCAGGTACTTGTCGTAGAGTGGCTTGGTCTCGGCGTCGGCCTTGGCCACTTCCTTGGCGTACTGCCCGTCGGACGACCACCCCAATACGCCCTGAAAACTGCCCAGCGTCGGATAGAGAACGCAGTAAACCAGCGAAAAAACCACGGTGATGTGGAAAAGCCACATCCACCACTTCGGCAGCGGGTTGTTGTACTCCTCGAGCGTCTCGTCCCAGACGTGACCGGTAGTATCCGCCTTGCCGGAGACAGGCGTGATGTTCTGCGACCAGAGCACGACGCTACAGGCAATGATACTGACGGCCGTCAGGAGAATGACGTACCAGTTCCAGAACTGATTGACAAAATCACTCATGATGCTTTCCTTTTTCCGTGGCGATCCAGGCCGAGCTCGGCCCAATCCGCTTCCTCATCGATGAACGGCAGCATGGCCGCTTCCTCGAAGCGCTTCTTGTTGCCTTTCACGCCGTACGCCCACCACACTATTCCAAGGAAGGTCAGCAGCGAGACGACGGTGACGATGGCTCGTAAATCGTTGATGTCCATGCGCTTACTTCGCGTTCTTCAGTTCGAGGCCCATTCCCTGCAGATAGGCGATGACGGCGTCCAACTCGCTCTTTCCCTCAAGTTGTGCCTTGGCGCCGGCAATTTCCTCATCGCTGTAGGGAACCCCCACCTTGCGCAAGGCACGCATCTTGGTCTCGATCAGCGCAGCATCGGCGGGCGCACCTTCGAGGAAAGCGAAGGCAGGCATGTTCGACTCGGGGACCACGTCGCGCGGATTGATCAGGTGCGCACGGTGCCACTCGTCCGAATAGCGGCCACCGACCCGATGCAGATCCGGGCCGGTACGCTTCGAGCCCCACTGGAAGGGATGGTCGTAGACAAACTCGCCAGCGACCGAGTAGTGGCCATAGCGCTCGGTTTCAGCCCGGAACGGACGAATCATCTGCGAGTGACAGAGGAAGCAGCCCTCGCGGATATAGACATCACGCCCGGTCAGGCGCAGCGGATCGTAAGGCTTCAGCCCGGCCACCGGCTCGGTGGTCGACTTCTGGAAAAAGAGCGGCACGATTTCGACCAGGCCACCGACACTGACCACGAGAATGGTCAGCACCACCATCAGCCAGACATTGCGTTCGATACTGTCATGCGTAAATTTCATTTCAATCCCCTCTTAGGCGTGCTGGGCAGCCGGTTGCAGAACCAGCGCATCGTCCACCGTGCGCCCGCCAGCCATCGTCTTGACCATGTTGTAGGCCATGATCAGCATGCCGGAAAGGAAGAGAACGCCACCGACAAAGCGGATCGCCCAGAAGGGATACGAGGCCTTGACCGATTCAACAAAGCTGTAGGTCAGCGTACCGTCGGCATTGACCGCGCGCCACATCAAGCCCTGCATTACGCCGGCGATCCACATGGAAGCGATGTACAACACGACGCCGATCGTTGCCACCCAGAAATGTACGGTGATCAATTTGACGCTGAACATTTCCGGCTTGCCGTACAAACGCGGCAACAGGTAGTAGATGGAACCAATGGAGATCATCGCCACCCAGCCAAGCGCGCCGGAGTGCACATGCCCGACCGTCCAGTCCGTGTAGTGCGACAGCGCGTTGACCGTCTTGATGGCCATCATCGGGCCTTCGAAAGTCGACATCCCGTAGAACGACAGGGAGGTGATCAGGAACTTGAGAATGGGATCGTCGCGCAGCTTGTGCCAGGCACCCGAGAGGGTCATCACGCCGTTGATCATGCCGCCCCAGGACGGTGCCAGGAGAATCAGCGAGAAGAGCATGCCTACCGACTGGGTCCAGTCGGGAAGCGCTGTGTAATGCAGATGGTGGGGACCGGCCCACATGTAGGTGAAGATCAGCGCCCAGAAGTGCACCACTGACAGGCGATACGAATATACCGGGCGACCGGCCTGCTTGGGGACGAAGTAGTACATCATCCCGAGGAAGCCGGCGGTCAGGAAAAAGCCGACCGCGTTGTGGCCGTACCACCACTGCACCATCGCGTCCTGCACACCCGCGTAGGCCGAGTAGGACTTGGTCAGCGAAACCGGAATGGCAGCGCTATTGACAATGTGCAGCAAGGCGACGGCGAGAATGAAGCCCCCATAGAACCAGTTGGCGACGTAAATGTGGCTGACCTTGCGCTTGGCGATGGTGCCGAAAAACACGACCGCGTAGGCGATCCAGACCAGCGCGATCAGGATATCGATCGGCCACTCGAGTTCGGCATACTCTTTCCCCTGGGTCATCCCCAGCGGCAGGGTGATAGCCGCCAGAACGATCACTGCTTGCCAGCCCCAGAAAGTGAAGGCCGCCAGCCCATCCGAAAAGATTCGCGTGTGGCAGGTACGTTGAACAACGTAATACGAGGTGGCGAAAAGCGCGCTGCCGCCGAACGCAAAGATCACCGCGTTGGTGTGCAGCGGACGCAGGCGACCGAAATGCAGAAAGCCCAGATTAAGGTCAGGCCACACCAGCTGCGCAGCGATGATCACCCCGACCAGCATTCCGACGATGCCCCAGATGACGGTCATCACGGCAAACTGCCGCACCACCTTGTAGTTGTATGTTGACTGAGTTTCCGACATGGACTCACCTCGTTTATGACTGTAAACCGGTTCTCACCGCCCTTAATGCCCTCACCCACTGCATGGGCACTAGCTTTTCGGATGCTATTCTAACCTCTTGCGGCGCAACTTGACACCGCTCAAACTCCAGCCGCTCGACCATCAAGGCCTGATAGACAAAAAAAGGGTGCGCCGAAACGCACCCGAACCCCAACAGAGAAAAAGCCCTTCGCATCTTGCAGCGCACAATGCCAGAGCATTGGCGCCCGTCATGGGATCAATTATCGTGGCCCCAAACGCGTCTGTCTTGATTTGGGTCAAGAGTGGTGGAGATTGGCCGCCGACCATTTCTCTCAACCGGGCCCACGCCGAGCCTCGCCTGGCGACGAATCGGGGTCACTGGCAGCGGGTCTTGTGACCGTATCGTCGTCCATAAGGATGCGGTAGGCCGGGCCTTCGAGGTCATCAAACTGACCGTTGCGCAGAGACCACCAGAAAGCGATGGCGATCAGGAAGACCAGGACGACAGATATCGGAATCAGCAGGTATAGCGTTTCCATCAGCGCTCATCTCGCGGCGACTTGCTGCAGCCGCATAGAATTCAGGACCACCAGCAGCGAACTCCCCGACATGCCGATACCGGCCATCCACGGAGTGATGTAACCGCCCATCGCCAGCGGCAAGGCAACCGCGTTGTAAGCGAAAGACCATAGCAGATTCTGCCGGATCACCGCCAGCGAACGACGCGCAACAAGCACGCCACGACGCAGGTGATCCAGATTCTCGGAGAGCAGCACCAGGTCGGCCTGCGTGCGCGCCAGCTGCGCGCCCCCGCCCATGGCCACCGAAACCTGCGCCTGGGCCAGCACCGGCGCATCGTTGACACCGTCACCAATCATCGCCACCACCGCACCACTGTCCTGCAATTGGCGAACGAAGTCGTGTTTTGCCTGCGGTGACGCCCCCGCCACCACCTCGTCGATGGCCAGGGCCTGCGCCACCCGTTGAACCGCCGGAGCCGCGTCGCCACTCAGCAGGATCACCTGCCGGCCCTGCGCCTGCAAGGCGGCGACCATCGCCGCCGCTTCGGGCCGCAGCTCGTCACCGAGACGAAAGAGCGCCATCCAGCCACTCTCGTCACCGAGAGCGACGACCGTATCGCCCCCGGCCAGCAAGGGTTCGGCCGACGGCGGCAGAGGCTCGCCGTGCAAGGCGAGAACGTAGTCCGGTTGGCCCAGACGCACTCGGCGGCCAGCGTAGCGGGCGCTGATTCCCCGCCCCGGCTCGTTGCTCGGTGCGTCGACAACCGGCACGGCCTGGCCGCTGCTTGCCGTGCGCAAGGCGGCGCCGATCGGGTGCTCGGACGCCTGCTCCAGCGCCGCAGCGAGAGCCAGGCAGAATGCCGACGAACGGTCGTTCAGCGGCATGACTTCAAGCAAACGCATGCGCCCGCTGGTCAGCGTCCCCGTCTTGTCGAAAACGAAATGGCTGGCGCGAGCCAGGGTCTCGACCGCGTGGCTGCGCGTCACCAGCAGGCCAGCCCGAGCCATCGCCCCGCTGGCCACGGTCAGAGCCACCGGCGTCGCCAGCGACAGCGCGCAGGGGCAAGTGACGACCAGTACCGACACCGTAATCCACAGCACCTGCGCCGGGTCGATGGTCCACCAGACGGCGGCGACCGCCGCCGCCACGAGCAGCAAGCTGACGATGAAGCGACTGGCAATCCGGTCGGCCAACTCGACGATGCGCGGCTTCTCGGCTGCTGCCCGCTCCATAAGGCGGACGATCGCCGATAGCCGCGTTCCCTCGCCAACCTGCAGCACCTCGACCAGCAAAGGGCTCTCGACATTGACCGCACCGCCGGTCACGACCAGTCCTGGTCCTTTTCGCACCGGCGCACTTTCGCCGGTGAGCAGCGCCTCGTCGGTACTGCTCGCGCCTTCGATCACCCGCCCGTCGGCGGGAATCGTCTCGCCGGGCCGGACCAGGATGACGTCACCGGGCTGCAGGTCGGCGGCCATCACCTGCTCCACCTCGCGCTTCTCCGGATAGCCGGCAATGCGGCCAGCCACCGCCGGCATCAGCCTGGCCAGTGCTTCGGTGACGCTCACCGCGCGTTGCCGCGCGCTCATCTCCAGGAAACGCCCGCTGAGCAGAAAGAAGACGAACATCGTCACCGAGTCGAAATAGACCTCGCCGCTCGCCGTCAGCGTTGCCCAGACGCTGGCCGCAAAGGCGGCGCCGACGCCGAGGGCAACCGGCACGTCCATGCCGACCCGCCGCAAACGCAGGTCGCGCCACGAGTTGCGGAAGAACGGGGCAGCCGAATAGAAGACCACCGGCGTGGTCAGCAGCAGGCTCGCCCAGCGCAGCAGTTGCTCTATGTCCGCGGTCATCTCGCCGTCGCCGGCCAGGTACAGTGGCAGCGCGTACATCATCACCTGCATCATGCCGAAGCCGGCGACGAACACCCGCCACAACGCACTGCGCCGCTCCTTGCCCGCCAGCTCCTCGCTCTTCGCCGGATCGTACGGATGCGCGTGATAACCGATCGCGGCGATCGCCGCCAGAATATCGGAGAGCTTGATGCGTTGATCATCCCAACGGATTCGGGCACGTCGCGTGGCGTAGTTGATGTCCACCGCGGTGACCCCGGCAAGGCGCGAAAGATGCTGCTCGTTAAGCCAGATACACGCCGAACAGGTGATCCCTTCGAGGATCAGCGACGCTTCCCGCTCGCTGCCTCCGACACCGTCGCGACCGGCTTCGCCCGCCGCGGCGAGAACGCGCACGAAGCTTTTCTGGAAATCAGGGTGATCGTAAATCTGCAGGCCGTCGACGACGCTCGGCAGCGCCTCGCGCGGCGAATCGGGCAGCTGGTCGCGGTTGCGGTAGTACTCGGCGAGCCCGTTGCCGACAATCGCCTGCGCCACCGCCTGGCAGCCACCACAGCACATCGCGCGCGGCTGACCGTCGATGCCTACCTCCAGATCAACGCCGACCGGCACAGGCTGGCCGCAATGGTAGCAATTGCTGTTGTTCATCACCGCCAGGGACAAGAAAAGGGCGCCGCCCGGCGCCCGCATGAAGCGAAGGATCGCTGCCTCGAAGGCAGCATGTGCATCCAGGGCGCAGCCCGGAAACTGCCGGCATCTTACCGTCAATCGCGCCGCAGCACGGACAACGGCCGGCACGCGAAGGCTGCGGGCAAGCGACGAACGATTCACCGCCAGGCACTGCCAGAACGCCCGCACAGCCGCACTACCCACCGTCGCATGCCGCTCGATAGGCGCTGACGGTGCATGAAACTGGTTATAATTGCACGTTTTTTCGTCCCCGCCTGCTGCCGATGCTCGTCTATCGCGGTTACTCTCGCAAAGCGCACAGCGCCACTGTACTGACCATTGGCAACTTCGATGGCGTGCACCTTGGTCATCGCGCGCTTCTCGCCCGCCTGACGGCCGTGGCCGCGGACGCCGGCCTGCCGGCGGCAGTGCTCACCTTCGAGCCGCACCCGCGCGAGTTCTTCGCGCCGCAAATGGCGCCGTCGCGCCTGTCCACGCTGCGCGAGAAACTCGAACTGCTCGCCGACGACGGCGTCGACCTGACCTACGTCTGCCATTTCAACGGCGGCTTCGCCGCTTTGAGCGCCGACGACTTCATTGCCACGGTACTGGTTGACGCGCTGCGTGTCCGCCATCTGATCGTCGGCGACGACTTCCGTTTTGGCGCTCGCCGCAGCGGTGACTTCGCGCTGCTGCGCGAGGCCGGCGCGCGCCTCGGCTTTCAGGTCGAATCCATGCCCAGCGTCACCCTCGAAGGCGAACGCGCCTCCAGTTCGGCGGTCCGCGATGCACTGGAGGACGGGCGGCTGGAGCACGCCGCGCGTCTGCTCGGCCGCCCCTATTCGATCGACGGGCGGGTGGTGCATGGCGACAAGATCGGCCGGCAACTGGGCTTCGCCACCGCGAATATCCGCATCAAACACCAGAAACCTCCGCTGCAAGGCGTCTTCGCGGTCGAGGTGAAGGGACTTCCTGGCGGCCCGCACCGCGGTGCGGCCAATCTTGGCTACCGCCCGAGCGCCAACCGGGTAACGCGACCGCTGCTGGAAGTGCACCTCTTCGATTTCTGTGCGGACATCTACGGCGCGCACCTGAACGTTCGCTTCCTGCACAAGCTGCGCGACGAAATGAAATTTCCCGACTTCAACGCCCTGAAAGCGCAAATCGCCAACGACGTCGAAGCCGCGAAAGCCTACTTCCAGTTCTGAGAACCGCCATGGCTGACTACAAGCAAACCCTCAACCTGACCGACACGCCGTTTCCGATGCGTGGCAACCTCCCCAGCCGCGAACCGCAGTGGGTCGCCGCCTGGCAGGAGAGCAGGCTCTACGAGCGCATCCGCGAGCTGGCGCAGGGACGGCCACGCTTCGTTCTGCACGATGGCCCCCCCTACGCCAACGGCGACATTCACATCGGTCACGCGGTCAACAAGATCCTCAAGGACATCATCGTTCGATCCAAGACGCTGGCCGGCTTCGATGCCCCCTACGTGCCGGGCTGGGATTGCCACGGCCTGCCGATCGAGCATCAGATCGAAAAGCTGCACGGCAAACACGTTCCTGCCGACCAGGTGCGCGCCCTCTGCCGCGCCTTCGCCGGCGAGCAGGTCGAACGGCAAAAGAAGGACTTCATCCGCCTCGGCATTCTCGGCGAGTGGAACAATCCATACCTGACCATGGACTTCACGACCGAGGCCGACGAAATCCGCGCGCTCGGGGCGATCCTAGAAAAAGGCTACCTCTACCAGGGTCTGAAACCGGTCAACTGGTGTCTCGACTGTGGCTCGGCGCTGGCCGAAGCCGAAGTCGAGTACGAAGACAAGAGCTCGGCGGCGATCGACGTCGCCTTCGAGGTACACCCCAATCACGCCGACAAGGTGGCCAGGGCGTTCGGCCTGACGCACCTGCGTGGCCCCGCTTTCGCCGTCATCTGGACGACCACTCCCTGGACCCTGCCGGCCAACGAGGCGGTCAGCGCGCACCCGGACTTCGACTACCAGCTGATCGACACTCCGAAAGGGGCGCTGCTCCTGGTTCGCGAACTCGCCGATGCCTGCCTGCAACGCTATGCGCTGAGCGGTAAGGTGCTGGGTTCCGCCAAGGGCGCGGCGCTCGAACAGGTGCTCCTGCGTCACCCTTTCCAAACGCGCGACGTGGCGATCATCTGCGGTCGACACGTCACCGTCGAAGCCGGCACCGGACTGGTGCACACGGCGCCTGCGCACGGCACCGACGACTACCTGATCGGCAAGGTCTATGGCCTGCCGGTGAACAACCCGGTCGGAGACGACGGCCGCTTCGTAGCCGGAACCCCGGCGCTGTCGGTCGGCGAACTGGTCGGAAGAAGCGTCTGGGAAGCCAACCCGCTGGTCCTCCAGGAACTCGCCGCCAGCGGCCACCTGCTGTGCTCGGAAACAATTCAGCACAGCTACCCGCACTGCTGGCGCCACAAGACGCCGATCATCTTCCGGGCCACGACGCAGTGGTTCGTCGGCATGGAGCAGCGGGCAACCTCAGGCGACGCTTCGCCGACGGCGGATGGCGCACCTAGCTCACACGGCTCACATGGCGCAGCCAACGAAGAGGAAGCGAGCTTGCGCTGGCGCGCCGAGCGCGCCGTCGACGAAACGCAGTTCTTCCCCAGCTGGGGTCGAGCGCGCCTCGAAGCGATGATCAAGACACGCCCCGACTGGTGCGTTTCGCGGCAGCGCAACTGGGGAGTTCCGATCCCCTTCTTCCTGCATCGCGAAACCGGCGCACCGCATCCGCGCACCGCCGAACTGGTCGAAGCCGTCGCCCTGCGCGTCGAGAAATCCGGCATCGAAGCCTGGTTCGCGCTCGAGGCGAACGAACTGCTCGGCGCCGAAGCCGATCACTATCGCAAGATGAGCGACACCCTCGACGTCTGGTTCGACTCCGGCGCGACGCACTCCAGCGTCCTGCGCGGATCGCATCGTACGCAACTCGCCTACCCCGCCGATCTTTACCTCGAAGGTTCCGATCAGCATCGCGGCTGGTTCCAGAGTTCGCTACTCATCGGCTGTGCAATGGACGGCCGTGCGCCCTACAACGCCCTGCTCACGCACGGCTTCGTGGTCGACGGCAAGGGCCTGAAAATGTCCAAGTCGAAAGGCAACGTGATTGCCCCACAGAAGATCGCCGATACCCTGGGCACCGAAATCCTCCGCCTGTGGGTCGCCGCCACAGACTACTCTGGCGAGTTGTCGATCTCCGACGAGATTCTCAAGCGGGTCGTCGAGTCCTACCGGCGAATCCGCAACACGCTGCGCTTCCTGCTCGCCAACACCGCCGACTTCGACGCCCCGCGCGACCTGCTGCCCGTCGAACAGTGGCTCGAAATCGACCGCTACGCGCTGGCCATGACGCGCGAAATGCAGGCGCAGTGCGAAGCCGATTACGCTCGCTTCGAGTTCCACCGCGTCGTCCAGTCGCTGCAGACCTTCTGTTCCGAAGATCTCGGCGGCTTCTACCTCGACATCCTCAAGGACCGTCTGTACACCACCGCCGCCAGCTCGCCGGCGCGGCGCTCAGCGCAAAGCGCTCTGTGGCATATCCTGCAAAGCTTCGTCAAATTGATGGCCCCGGTTCTCTCCTTCACCGCCGAAGAGATCTGGCAGATTCAGACCGGCGACGCCGCGCAGTCAGTCATGCTGCACACTTGGGAAGCGCTGCCGGAGCCGGCGGACGAAGGCGAGCTACTCGACAAGTGGCAGAAAATCCGTGCCTATCGCGCCGACGTCATGCGCGCCCTCGAAGAGCTGCGCAGCGCCGGAAAGATCGGCTCGTCGCTGCAGGCCGAGGTACGCCTGCACTGCGCCGGCGAGAAGTACGAGATCCTCGCCTCGCTCGGCGACGATCTGCGCTTCGTCCTGATCTGTTCGCAGGCCACGGCGATCGAGGTCAGCGACGGCGCCGGCGAGCGTTTGCATTGCGCGCCACTGGTGGCCGCCAAGTGCGAACGCTGCTGGCATGTCCGCGACGACGTCGGGAGCCACGCCGATCGGCCAGGCCTCTGCGGCCGCTGCGTCAGCAACCTGGACGGAGAAGGCGAAACCCGTGCCTTCGCGTAATATCGAACGCTGGCTATGGCTGGCCGGCGTAATCATCGTCCTCGATCAGCTCAGCAAGTGGCTGGTTCTGGCCAAGCTGCAGCCTGGCGATTCGATTTACGTCGCCCCGTTCTTCAACTGGGTGCTGACCTTCAACGCCGGCGCGGCGTTCAGCTTCCTCTCCGATGCCGGCGGCTGGCAGCGCTGGTTCTTCACGCTCATGGCGCTGGCCATCTCGGCATGGATCGTCAGCATCCTGCCACGCCACAGCGGTGAGTTCAGGATTTCGCTGGCCCTCACCCTGATCCTTGGCGGCGCACTCGGCAACGTCATCGACCGGCTGCGCTTTGGTGCCGTCGTCGATTTCGTTCAATGGCACGCTGCCGGTTTCTACTGGCCGGCCTTCAACATCGCTGACGCGGCGATCAGCATCGGCGCCGTGTTGATGATTATCGACCAACTGTTCGGCAAGCACGACAGCGACGACCGTGCCGCGCGATCAGGCCACGGCAAACGCACTTGAGCCACGACCGTGACCGCGGCGCTGCCGCAACCACGACAGGAAGCGCATGAAACACTCGCCAACCTCGCCGGAAAGTGCACTCAGCGTCGGCCACGATAGCTATCTGACGCTGCACTACCGCCTCTCCGACCTGGAAAACACCGATTACGTGAGCACTTTCGATCTCTCGCCGGCGACCCTGCAGATGGGCAGCGGCCAGCTTGCCGAAACCCTCGAGAACTGTCTGATCGGCTTGGCAGCAGGCGAGCGCCGGGTGTTCGAGCTGCCTGCGGAAGACGCTTTCGGCCCCCATAATCCACGCCTTATCGAACGTATCGCGCGCAGCGCGCTGCCTCCCGAGGTCGAACTCAAGGTAAACTCGCTGATCGAGTTCAGCTCGCCCGACGGCGCCGGCGACTTTGCCGGCTTCCTGCGCGAACTCACCGACAGCAGCGCGATCTTCGACTTCAACCATCCGCTGGCCGGAAAACCGGTGCGCTTCGAAGTCCTGATTATCGCCATCATGTGAGGCCCAGCATGCAGATCATTCTCGCCAATCCCCGCGGCTTCTGCGCCGGCGTGGACCGCGCCATCGCCATTGTCGAGCGCGCCCTCGAAAAATTCGGTGCGCCGATTTACGTTCGCCACGAAGTGGTACACAACAAATTCGTCTGCGACGATCTGCGCAGCAAGGGCGCCGTGTTCGTCGACGAGCTGGCCGACGTACCCAGCGGCAGCACGGTGATTTTCAGCGCTCACGGCGTCTCCAAGGCGGTTCGCGAGGAGGCGGAAGGGCGTGGCCTCAAGGTTTTCGACGCCACCTGTCCGCTGGTGACCAAGGTTCACCTGGAAGTCGCGCGGATGCGCAACGATGGCCGGGAAATCGTCATGATCGGACACAAGGGACACCCCGAAGTCGAAGGAACGATGGGGCAAAGTGGTGACGGCATGTACCTCGTGGAAACCGTTGCCGACGCGCGGCAACTGCAAGTAAGAACACCTGCCCGGCTCGCCTATGTCACCCAGACCACCCTCTCGATCGACGACGCCGCACAGGTCATCGCCGCGCTCAGGGAACGCTTCCCGGCGATCATCGGCCCGAAGAAAGACGACATCTGTTACGCCACGCAAAACCGCCAGGACGCCGTCAAGCAACTGGCCCGGGAGAGCGACGTGGTCGTCGTCGTCGGCAGCGAGTCGAGTTCCAACTCGAACCGCCTGCGCGAAGTGGCGGAACTGATCGGCAGTCGTGCCTACCTGGTCGACCACGCCGAACAGATCGACGACGCCTGGCTCAGTGGCGCCAACCGTGTCGGTGTCACCGCTGGCGCATCGGCACCGGAAGTATTGGTGCAAAGCGTCGTCGATCGACTCTCCGCGGGCGATAGCAGCAGGCTCGAACAACTTGACGGCGCCGAGGAAAATGTCACTTTCGCGCTGCCGCGCGAGCTGCAGGGGTGAGCCTGGCCTGCGCGCCGTGATGGCCGGACGCGCCCCCAGCTGCTACTGAGGCTTCGTCGCAAGAGCCGACGAAGGGATACCTTTGCGGTCGCTGGCATGACTGCTGCCGGCTTCGCCACCTTTGAACTCGACCTCGTAGCGGCTCTCGCTGCTGACCGCAACCCCTTGAATTTCACCCGGGCGAAAGCGCAGGCGGGAAAAAGCGGCGACCGCCGCGTCGCCATAGGCCGGCGGCAGGCTGCTGCTCGCCACTTCCACGCGCATCACCGCGCCATCGGCAGCAAGGAAGACGCGCAGCACCACCTTGCCGCCACGAAGCGCGTCGCCAGCGCCGTCATCGGGCGGCTCAATCAAGGGCTCGTCAAGCAGTGCCGCCGCAACCGTCAGTTCGGAAGTTCGAAAATACCCAGGACCGGTTGGCAAGGCTGGCAAGAACGGCTGCGCAGGGTACGGCGGCAAGGACTCGGCCAGCCGGCGCTGGCCCCGCGCCACGAGCGGTGCTGCGGACGCGGCGACCGGCGACTCGACCGACGGCGTCGCCGCCGGCTGCTCGCTGCCCTCACTGGCCATCGTTCCTGGTTCGCTCGCTGCACGGGTGGCGCCGGCTTCAGTCGCTTCGTTGCCGGCGCTGCCTTCGGGCGCTCCAGCGCTCTCCTGCGTGCCCTGCGTTGCCGACCCGCGCAGGGTGAGAAGTACGCCGCTCGTCACCGTCGCCGCACTGCCCGGTGCCGGCGCCACGTCAGCTACCGGACCGAGCGTGCACTGCAGGACCGCCAGTGCGCCCAAATGAAGGAGCAGGGACGCGCCCAGCGCCAGGGGCAGCTTCCGCCGCCCTGGCCACCCTGCCAGGCTGTCTGAGAAGACCGATGTCAAGAAATCCACTCTCTGCAAGAGAATGCCAAAGCTGGCAGCAGCAGGATTCTAGGCGCCCGACGCGAGACCAGCGCTGCCACTCGTCCGCCGCAAGACGCCGTATATCGCCCCGCATTGGCACCTCGGTGACCCTCGACTATGATGGCAGCAGTTGCCTTTGCGTTCCGCCCGCCCGATCTTGCCGTCCTTGAGGAAAGAAAACGCTGTGAAAAGACACGCTGGCTTCACCCTGATCGAGATCATGATCGTCGTGATCATCATCGGCATCCTGGCTGCCATCGCCATTCCCAACTACGCCGATTACCTGACCCGTTCGCGGATCACCCAGGCCACCTCCGGGCTGTCCGAAAAGCGGGTACGCATGGAGCAGTTCTTTCAGGACAATCATACGTATTTCCGCGCCGCGGCCGGTGTCGACCCGGAGGTCAGTTCGCCCGCTTGCAGCAACGACACCACCTCCAGCCGCTACTTCGACTTCTCCTGCCCTACGCTCACCGCCGCCACCTATACCTTGACCGCTACCGGCAAGAGTTCGATGACCGGTTTCACCTACACACTCACTCACGCCAACGTCAAGGCGACGACCGCCGTCCAGAGTGGCTGGGGAACGGCACCGTTGGCCTGCTGGGTCACCGGTAGAGGTGGCTGTTGAACGCCATGCGCGGTTTCAGCCTGATCGAACTGATCGTCGGCATGGCAATTCTCGGCATACTGATGGGCCTCGGCATTCCGGCGTTCAGCGACTGGATGCGCAACGCCAGGGTACGCACGACGGCCGAATCGGCACTGAACGGCCTTCAGCTGGCCCGGGCCGAGGCCGTGCGCCGCAATACGACGGTCGGTTTCTATCTGGTGGATACCACCACCGGCGCCTGCGCGCTGAGCACCGCCGGCCCCAACTGGATCGTCAGTGTCGACTCACCGGTCGGCCAGTGCAACGTCGATCCGTCCGACGACACCGCACCACGCATCATCCAGTTGCGTCGGGGCGCTGAAAGCGGCGGCGCAGCGACGACGGTGGCCGCAGGGCAGTCTTCGGTGGTTTTCAATGGCCTCGGTCGTCCCACTCCCCTGCCCGGCGGCAACATTGCCATCAATTTCACCAGCGCTGCGGGCGAAGCCTGCGCCGCTGCCGGAGGTCCCGTGCGCTGCCTGCGCGTCGAGGTCTCGATCGGCGGCCAGATACGCATGTGCGATCCGGCCTTGCCCGCTGGCGACGCTCAGGCATGCTGATGAACAAACACTCGAAACTTCCCCGGGAACAGGCAGGCGTGATGCTGCTTGAAGCCTTGATTGCGATCCTGGTCTTCTCGCTGGGCATCCTGTCGCTGGTCGCCCTGCAGGCCACGTCGATCAAGCTCACTGGCGACGCAAAGTACCGTACCGACGCAGCCCTGCTGGCCAACCGCCTGATCGGGCGCATGTGGGTGAGCAATGGCGACTTGAGCGTTTTCGCGACCGATGGCGCAGCCTACAACGCCTGGCTTGCCGAGGTCTCCGACGACGAAGGCCTGCCCGGCGTGGTCGGTGCATCGTCGGGCGTCGTTTCGACCCTGCCGACGGTGACCGTCGACGGTGCCGGAGTGGTCGAGATCACTCTCTTCTGGCGCACCCCGGAGATGGCCGCCGACGCACCCGGGCACCGTCACGTCGTCGTTTCGCAAGTCGTCAGGAACCCCTAGCCGATCATGAAAGCGCAATCACCTCTCCCGCCAACGACAATGCCGCGCGAGCAAGGCTTCACGCTGGTTGAAGTGATGGTCGCCATGGTCATCGGCATGCTCGGCCTGATCATCATGATGCAGGTCTTCGCCGCAGCCGAGGGCCAGCGGCGCGCCACGACCGGTAGCGGTGACGCGCAAAGCAATGGCGCCATGGCGCTCTATGCACTACAGCGCGACATACGCCAGGGCGGCTACGGCTTCAACGCGGTCAACGCCTTCGGCTGTCCTCTCGTCCTTCCGGCTCCGGCCAGCCGTACGCTTGGGCAACTGGCGCCGGTCATCGTCAATCCGCCGACCGCCGACGTCCCGGCGGGCGATGCCAACACGGATACCTTGCTGATCGCCTACGGAAGCAACGAGGGCCCGCCGGAGGGCGACGTGATCACCGCGGTCAACGGCCTGCAACTGGCGGTACAGACGGCGACGAATTACGCCAACGGGCAGCGCGTGCTGGCTGCGCCGTCAGCGCCCACAGCGGGCTGCACCTTCACCCTGGCGGCGGTGAATGGTGCACCGACAGCGCCCAACGTCACGGTCACCGACGCGAGCGGTGCCGTCGATGGCGGCACGCTGTTCAATCTCGGCGCCAACCCGAGATTCCTCGCCTACGCCGTACGCGGCGGCAACCTTACGGTCTGTGATTACCTCGCCGCCAATTGCAGCGTGGCGACCAACTACGTGGCCATCGCCAACAACATCGTCAGCCTGCGCGCGCAGTACGGGCACGCCTCGACGGCCGTGAGCGGTGTCGATTCGTGGGATCAAACGACCCCGGCGAACGCCAACCAGGCGACTCTGGCCTGTCTCTGGGCGAGAACTTCAGCGCTGCGTATCGCCATCGTCGCCCGCAACAGCCAGGTCGATCGCGACCAGATCACCGCCGCGGCGCCGACTTGGGTAGGTAGCGCGGGTGCGGCGATCGATCTGAGCGCAGCCGGGAACTGGCAGAACTACCGCTACAAGGTCTTTGAAACCATCATTCCGATTCGCAACCTGCCCTGGATGGGAACATGTACCTAAGGCCAAGCCCCCACCTCCGCCAAGCCTGCGCCGGCGCCCCCCTCAGCCGCCAGCGCGGTGTCGTTCTGCTCGTCGCGCTGATCATCCTGGTCGCCCTGACCCTGGCCGGAGTGGCACTCATTCGCTCGGTCGATACGGCCAACCTGATTGCCGGCAACCAGTCCTTTCATCAAGCGGCCGTGCATGCCGGCGAGCGGAGTACCGAACAGGCGCTCACCGGCTGGCTGCAGCTACACAATGCCCTGGGCGACGTGAATCTTCACAACGACAATGCCGCCAATGGCTACCGTTCCAACCGTCAGGACCCGCCTGCAGGTAACTCCTGGGACCAGTTCTGGACCGATACGCTGGGTGCTCAGGCAGCCAACCTGGCCGTCGATGCCGCCGGCAACACCGTTTCCTATGTCGTCCACAGGCTGTGTGAGCTGGCCAACACGGCCCCGCACCTGGCCAACTGCGCGACGCAACCGTCGGCGATCAACAGCGGCGGCAGCTTCGGCGCCGGCAGTGTCACCGCAATCACCAACAACCAGGTCTATTACCGAATCACCACCCGCGTTCGCGGGCCGCGCAACACCGTCGCCTACATCCAGACGATCGTTGCGCTGTAGGTCTACCAGAGATCCCACGAGGAGTTTGCCATGCGATCCGACTCACTGAAATGGCGTGCGATAGCCGCTGCAGCGCTGCTGATCCTTGCCCGCGGTGCGCAGGCCCAGCCCACTCAACTCGCCAACGCGCCGATGTCCAGCGCCTCGTCAATCGAGATCTCGACCAACATCCTGTTCGTCCTCGATGACTCGCTGAGCATGACCAAGGAGTACCTGCCGGACTGGGCCGAGCCGACCGCGGCACGCCCCCTCCCCCTCTCCTGGACCCGCAACCCCGGTTTCAACGGTATCGCCTACAATCCCGCCGTCCGTTACATACCGCCGAAGTATTTCACTGCCGACGGAGAAGCCGACACCACTACCTACCCCAGCCAGACCTCTGCGCAAAGCGGCGCCTGGACAGCCGTCAAGGACGATGGCTACGGCGTGCAAAGCGCCGCCATGGTCAACCTGATCGGTAACGCCTACTACTTCGCGACCGTGGTCGGTGAATACTGCACCAATCGAAGCCTCAGGGTGTGCGTCGCCGCCAGCGCGGCGAGCGACGCCTATCCGTTTCCGGCGCGGCTTCGCTGGTGCAGGACCGCCGCCGATGCCGTCGCCGCCGCTCCCGCTGACGGCACGTGCCAGGCAACGCAGATCGAACCCAGCCCGCCGCCGCCGGCGACGGCGACCAATGTCTCGTACGATTTTCCGCGCATGCCGTCGCCGCGCACGAGTACGATCACCATCAGCGGCAACAGCAACACGTCGGTCACCAACGTTACCGTCGACGGCCGGATCATCCTCTCGGCGGCGACCACGGGGACCAGCAACTCGACGACGATGGCCGCCAACATCGCGAGCAGAATCAACGACTGCTCCTTCGCGCTCAGTGGCGCCTGTCAAGTCGCGGGCTACCGCGCAGTCTCCGCGGGCAGGGTCGTAACCGTCACCTCGCCCCTGAACAACAGCACAGCACCGGTAATTACCCAGAGTAACGCGAACGCGATGTCGTTCACGACCACCAGTTTTGCCCGGCCCGGCAGCAATCTGGCACCCGGCGAAAACCTGCTGACGATCATCTACCCGACCGTCACCAGCTATCCCAAGGGCGACAAGCGCACCGACTGTGCTGGGGACACCACCTGCACCTATGCGGAAGAAATGACCAACTACGCGAACTGGTGGGCGTATTACCGCACGCGCATGCAAACGATGAAAACGGCCACCAGCCTGTCCTTTGAGCCCACCGACCAGCGGCAGCGCATCGGCTACATGTCGATCAACAACAATACCGGTTCGGACTTTCAGAACATCGAGTCGTTCACCGCCGCCCAGAAAAGGGCCTGGTACGACAAGTTGTTTGCCGCCGTTCCCAACCGCAACACGCCTCTGCGCGTCGCCTTGTCGAACGCAGGCCGCCTCTATTCGGGGCAGCTGAACGGCAGCACGTTCAACGGGGTGGCCGTGGTCGATCCGGTTCAGTACTACTGCCAGAAGAACGTCACCATCCTGTCAACCGACGGCTACTGGAACGAGGGTGCCGGCTTCCGCTGGGACGGGGCTTCCGCGATCGGCGATCAGGACGGCCCGGGACTCGAGGAGCGACCGCAACTCGATGGTGGCGGTCCGCAGGATCAGGAAACGAGAACGCAGACGACGCGGACCCGGACGCCAACCCTGGCCACCCAGTCACACACCAGAATTGAGCAGACGCGCGCGCGGACCTCCGAACTGCAGACGCGCACCAACAGCATCCTGCAAGCCAACAACTACGTCTGGCAGGAAAGGACCTCCCTTCTGCAGCGCAGGACCGGTCCGCTACAGAGCAGAACCAGGACTCTCGAAATCATCCGCAGGGACCGGGTCGAGGTGCAGACCTCGCAGCTTCGGCGCGCGACAGGCCAGCTCCAGATGGTGACATCCCTCCTCCAGCAGCAGCTGACGCAGGTCCAGCAACGTACCTCGAGCAATGGCGGAACCTCGTTCGGCGCGTGGAGCGATGTCGCTTCCTGTACACCCGTCACCAACGGGACCAACCGCGTCGATTGCCAGACGCTGGCCCAGACCGGCTGGACGGCCGTATCCGCCTGCTCGACGATCAGCGGCGGCACGCGCATCAACAACCCCGGAACGGATAGCCAGACGACCACCTATACCACCGATTCACAGTGTCGCTACAGCTCACCGTCTACCACCAACGTGACCAGCTGCACCGCCAGCGGGACGCCGTCCAGCGGCCCGAACTACACCGTCGACCGTGTCGTTACCTGCCCGATGGTTTGGTCCCAGGGGCAGGACGCGACAACCACGTGCAACGAATCGGCCACCGAGATCTGCTGGTATAGCAGTTGGAGCGGGTGGACAGCCTGGTCCGGACCCGGAAGCTGTACGAACCAGCCACAATCGACCGGGCCAAGCTTCACCCAGGTCGTCGCCCGGAACTGCCAGACGAGTTGGGCCCAGGCCTGGCAGACCGCCGACGCTTCGGGCTGCACACCGGTCGCAAACTCGGTCCTCTGTCAATTCGGCGCCTGGACCGGGTGGACCGATAACCCTTCCTGTGTCCCCGTGGCCGCGCCCACCGGAGACGTCTCCTCCGCCACCCCGCCACCGGTGGAGTGCCAGGTTAACGGCACCCTGCAAGCGGTTTCCTCGTGCACCCCGGTGAGCAGCGGCGCAATCCAGACGCAGTGTTTCTACACCGACTGGGGCCCCTGGACCCAGGTCGGCTCGTGCACGCCGGTCCCTCAATCAGCCGGGCAAGGGGTTGCCAGGGAGTGTCAGCAGGTCTGGACGGGCTACAACAACGCCGCGACCTGCGTCCCCAGCGCCACGACGCTCTGTCAGTACGTCTTTACGGACTGGACGGCCACCTCCAGCTGCACGGCCACGACTCCTGCTTTGCCTTTGGTCCCGAATGCCAGGCAGTGTCAATACACCGCTTGGAGCGGCTGGGCCGATGCGAATTCCTGCACCGCGGCTCCGCAGTCGGATCGGCCCGCTGTCGCGGTCCGGTGTTCAACGCGATTGATCAGCGACTGGAGGGATACCAACGGATGTACACCAGGCACCAGCAACACCGGTCTGATCACGCTTTGCGGCGCCCTCACCGTTCCCCCCCCGCAGGTGGACTTCGTCCCGCCCGACACCTGCGTTGAAGAGCTGCCTGACGCGGCAACCAACGGCGGCGTCGGGACAACCTGCCGCACCGACAGGAGCGGTCCAACCAACGTTGCGCAATGCACTCGCCAGGACCCCGTTGCCGGCAACAACTATCTGCAGATCGCCTGCGATGTGGCATCGCTGGGCGCCACACCGGACACGCTCGCCGACGTCGCCGAGTACTACTGGAAAACCGACTTGCGCGATAGTGTCACGATCCCCGGCAGCTGCTCCGGCGGGCCCGTCGTCGCGGGTGGGGTGACCAGCTTCAACGACGTCTGCTACAACGATCCCGAGGCGCAACCGACCGGCCAGCACATGACCACCTATACGCTGGGACTGGGCGCCTCCGGGCTGATGCAGTACAACTCCAATTACCTGTCGCGGGCGGAAACATCGGGTGATTTTTACAGCATCCGGGAAGGACTTACCGCCGATCCCAGCACCGGCGTCTGCCCGTGGCAACGAAGTGGCCCCTGCAACTGGCCAAAACCGGAGAGCGACAAGCAGACCAACATCGACGACCTGTGGCACGCCGCCGTCAATGGCCGAGGCATTTACTTCAGCGCCTCCGACCCTTCGACGCTGGCCGCCGGGATCAGCGACGCCCTGTCCAACATCGAAATCCAGGCCGGTGCGCTGGCCGCAGTTGCGGTCGTCAGCCCCAACCTCGTCGCCGACGCCAATGGCTTCTTCGAGGTGTCGTTCAAGGTCGGGGAGTGGTCCGGAGACGTGGTCAAGCGAACGATCAACGGCAGCACCGGGGCCCTCTCGGCGCTCCCCGCAGAAGGGGAAGCTCACGCCTCTCCGGGGTGGTCTGCAAGGGAAAGGCTGGATAACAAGGTGGCCACCGACGGCTATGCCAGCCGCAAGATTTACACCTTCAATCCGGGTGGCGAAAGCGTCGCCGACGCGGCCAACAACTTGAAGTTCTTCACCTGGGCCAACCTCACTAATGCGCAACGGGCCTACTTTGCGACCGACGCGCTGGCCGGCAACCTGTCGCAATTCTGTTCGACCGGCACGATCTGCCTGACGGCGACGACACAAACCGCTGCCAGCGGTGAACCTCTGGTGAACTTCCTGCGTGGCGACACCAGCAACCAGGGATCAGCTATCGACACGTCCGCTTACTTCCGGCAGCGGACGCACATTCTCGGCGACATCGTTGGCTCCGAGGCCGCGTACGTGCAGGCTTCGCCGTGGAACTACGCCGACGCGCAGTACGGCGCCTTCCGGACCGCCAACCACACGCGGACGGGGATGATCTATATCGGCGCCAACGACGGCATGCTGCACGCCTTCAATGCCGCAAGCGGCGCCGAAGAATGGGCTTACATCCCTGCCGTGGTCATCCCCAGGCTGGCAAAACTTGCCGACAAGAGCTACCACCTCGAGGGCGCGCACCAATTCACCGTCGATGGCACGCCGGTGATGGGCGATATCTGCATCAGCGACTGTGGGACCTCGAGCGCAGTGTGGAAGACGATCCTGGTCGGTGGCCTGAACAATGGTGGCCGTGGCTACTACGCCCTGGACGTCACCAATCCGGTCGCGCCAAAAGCCCTGTGGGAGTTCACCAAGGACACCAACGAGAACCTCGGCTACAGCTATGGCAACCCGGTGATCAGCAAGCTCAAGGATGGAACCTGGGTAGTCATGGTGACCTCCGGGTACAACAACATCTCCCCCGGCGACGGCGGCGGACATCTGTTCGTTCTGAACGCCAGTACCGGCGCCTTGATCCGCACGATCAGCACCGGCGTCGGCGATACGACGACACCGAGCGGCCTGTCGCGAATCAGCGCCTGGGCCAACTTCCCGGACAACAACAACACCACCCAGCGTATCTATGGTGGCGACCAGTTCGGCAACCTGTGGCGCTTTGATGTGAATGGCGACATACCGCTGGTCGCCGACCCACCGGTCTACGACGCCCAGCGATTGGCTACGCTGAAGGATGCGGACGGCGTAGCGCAGCCGATCACCACCAAACCGGAACTGGGCAAGGTCAGTAGCCACCCGGTCGTGTTTGTCGCCACCGGACAGCTTCTCGGCTCGGATGATCTGGGGACAACCCAGAAGCAGTCGATGTACGCCATCAAGGACCGCCTCCTGGATAGCGACTATGGCAGCCCACGTCCCCTGACGCCTGCCCAGACGATACCCACGCCGGGAACTTTCGTTGCCCAAACGCTAACCGCAGGCACCTGTCCGGAAGGCAACGCCTACTGCACCAGTGGCGATTCAATCGTGACCAGTTCGAACAACGCCGTTGACTTCAACACTCACGACGGCTGGTACATCGACTTTCCGGTGTTCGGCGAACGCGTGAATACCGAAATGCGCCTGCAGCTTGGCACCCTGGCCTTCAACACCAACACGCCAACCGTAGGGGCCTGCAGACCGGTCGGCGTAAGCTTCGCCTACTACCTTGACTACCGCAGCGGTGCAGCCGTCGAAGGAACGGATGGCATGGCGGCGCGGCGCCTTGGCGACTACCTCAGCGCCTCGCCAAGCATCGTCCGCCTGCTGGACGGCACAATCAGGGCCCTGGTTCGCACCGACGCGCCGAGCACCGTCAGCACGCCCGTACCAACAGCGGCGACCCCACTCGATACCCGTCGCGTGTCCTGGCGCGAACTGGTCACCGAGCAGTAGTCCGGCACGGGGTTGAAAGAGCGGAAAAGCAGCGAGTCGGCTTTTCCGCTCAGCGGAACGGCTACGAAGCGGCCACATCAGGCGAAAAAAAAAAACCGCAGGCCCTGGGAAGCAGGGCCAGCGGTTTTTTCACTGGCGGAGAGAGCGTCCGCCGCCAGCGCGTCCGTCGCCATCCACAGAAGTCCACATTATTTATAAATATCAATGCGTTAATAGTTGTTTTTTCCGCCGCCATCCTCGACAGCGTGCCAGAATCCGGCTATAGTTTGTGGGTCATTTTGTGGGTCAATTCAATGGCCAGGACCATCAAGAGGCTAACGCCGTTAGCGGTTTCAAAGGCAAGCAAGCGAGGATTGTATCCCGATGGCGCAGGCCTGTATCTGCAGATCGGGCCGACTGGCGCCAAGTCGTGGATTTTCCGCTTCATGCTTAATGGTAAGGCGCGAGCCATGGGACTGGGGCCAACACACGCGATGAACATGACGGAGGCCAGAAGCCACGCGGCCGAATGCCGAAAGCAGCTTTTCCAAGGTAAGGACCCAATAGACGAGCGCAAGGCTGCCAAGCTCACGAAGCGTCTTGACGATGCGCGCGCAATCACCTTCAAGCAATGCGCCGAGCAATACATCGAAACGCACCGGGCCGGCTGGAAGAACGCCAAACACGCTGCTCAATGGGAGAGTACCCTGCAAAGCTACGTCCATCCCGTGATCGGCGAGCTGTCGGTCGCAGCCATCGACACCAACCTTGTAATCAAATGCCTGTCCGGGATTTGGACCAAGAAGACCGAGACTGCTTCTCGGGTTCGCGGCCGCATTGAGTCAATCCTGGATTGGGCCACAAGCAGCAATTACCGCCAGGGTGAGAATCCTGCACGCTGGCGCGGGCATCTCGAAAATCTGCTCGCTCCTCCCTCTAGAGTCGCGAAAGTCGTGCATCATCCAGCCCTGCCCTATGCAGAGACGCCGGTATTCATGGCGGGATTGCGGAAACAGGGCGGCATGGGAGCACGTGCCGTCGAGTTCGCCATCCTGACGGCCGCGCGTTCTGGTGAGGTGCGCGGCGCAATCTGGGCTGAGATCAACCTGGAGCTTGCCCTATGGGTGATCCCCGCCGAGAGAATGAAAGCCGAGAAGGAACATCGCGTTCCTTTATCCAGCAGCGCAATCGCTCTACTCAGAGAACTGCCGCGCCTGGGAGATGTGGTTTTTCCCGGAGCCAGAGAAGGCAAACCCCTGTCTGACATGAGCCTGACCGCGGTACTGCGACGAATGGGACGCGCCGACATCACGGTCCACGGTTTCCGATCGACTTTCCGCGACTGGTGTTCAGAATCGACGAACTTCCCGCGGGAGGTGTGCGAGCATGCGCTGGCGCACAGTCTGCCAGACAAGGTGGAGGCGGCCTACCGGCGCGGCGACCTGCTCGACAAGCGGACGATGCTGATGCAAGAATGGAGCGACTTCTGCGCGATTACGCCGAGCGCGAAACCGGTCACACCCGTTCGAGGAAAAGCCACCACCTGACAGCGTGCAGCCCGCTACGCAGCAAGATGGAAGAATCCTTGCGGAGAAAGCACCTGCTAACGCGACGCCCGCTGGTACTCGACGGACCGAGGCGACTCCGGCCGACTCGCCCGGATCTGTTCGCTGATCCACACCTGCACCTCAGCCTCGACCCATCCGGACGAGCGCCCGAGCTTGATCTGTTTCGGAAATTCGCCCCGCTTGATCTTGTCGTAGATCGACGATCGACCAAGTCCTACCATGGACTTGACTTGGGGAAGACGTATCAACCGTTGATTCATAGCATCACCTCACGCTCCGTCTGACGGACCAGATTCATCCGCGCCAAGAATCGATTCCATGAGTCGACTCTAGTACGACGACGAGAGCAGCACGGTGCCGAAATGCGAATTTTTCGAGCGTATTTCGCACGTCGCGGGACGCTGGCGGTGACTGGTGGAGGGCAATCGCTCTACGAGGGATGCGGTCGATCGAGCAGCGGTGTCCTTGCGAACTACTCGCAGCAAGCGTCATTTGACCGCGCCGAGCGAGTTGAAAATCGGTCTGCAGGCCTACGACATGCAGTGGCTGACGCAGCCTGGCGCTCACTCTCAAGGCAAAGAGCGCGACGCTCGCTGATCATCTTTTTCCGGACATCAGGTGGCTACGGCAAGATGCGAACCCCTTAGGTGTTGGCTTTGCCCTTGCCAGCCACTGCTTGCTTGAAGACGGCACCCGCAGAAAACTTGGGCACCGTCGTGGCGGCAATGCTGAGCTTCGCACCAGTTTTCGGGTTCTTACCTTCGCGAGCCGCGCGCGGTACCGCTTTGAAAGAGCCAAAGCCCACCAGCGTCACCGAATCGCCGTTGGCGACGGCTGCCACGATTTCTTCAAGCAGAACATCGACGGCACGGCCCGCGGCCACCTTCGACAGATCAGCTTTACTCGCCAGCGCTTCAATCAGCTCGGACTTGTTCATCGAGTTACTCTCCGTTTGTTGGTCAGTGAGGGCCCGATTCTCTCATCATTGCCGGCGTTTCACCCGAAAGCACGCGCGACGCCGCATCGAGGTCGATCCCTTCGCTCGGTGGCTGCCCGTCACGACACAGATTGATCTCGTAGCGAACGGCAAATGGAATCCGCTTGCCGTCCTTGGTCGGCACTTCGTCCTGGATCAGCATGGCCTCCAGGCGAGCACAACCGGCCTCGGCAAACTTCCTCAGTGTTCTGACCTGAACCCGCACCGGCGCAGACGAGCGCGTCTGCCCTTTGAAGAACTCCCCCATCCGCCCACTCAAATCGCCATCGGACCGCCCATCGGGCGCATCGATCGCCGCGATCAGATGCTGCTTCAAGTCCGCAGCAACAACGTCGCTGGTGCCCAGCAGACCCAGCACGGACAACACCATCGCAAAAGTTTTCGGAAGGACTTTCATCGAATTTCCCCGAGAGAATCCACACCACCCACTTGTCCGAAGGCAGCGCGTGCTTCCCGGGAAAAAGAGGCGTGCTCAGTCATCACCGGTTGTAGTAGCTATTGACGCGCTGCTCGACGGTGCCCCGGACGTTCTGCCCGATCGACGACGCAGTGGGTAGGCGGACGCTGGCCGTGACTTCCGCGATGAATTCGCCCAGGTCGATGCGCGAGAAATCGAGCCGTTCGAACTCCGCGGGGGTGAATCCGGAACAGTCCGGATGCTTGCCGCTGCCCCAGGGTTTGCCGACCTGCCCCCTGCCCTGTTCATTGATCAATCGAGCCAGGCGCGAGTTGAAACAGCAATACGACTGGGTCTGTTCGATGCACGTCCTGATGATCGGCACCCGGGCCGAACAGAAGGAGCCGACCGCGACGCACAGATTGGCATCCCGGTGCATGGCCAGCAGTTGCTCGGCCTGCTCACACGAGAGCAGGTCCGAGAGCAACTCGAGAGCCACCGCCACGGCCAACGAGTAAGGATCGAAGTAGAAATTGAAGCTGCCCAGCGACCCGATAGAAAATATCGGTCCACCGAGCAGGCCACTGGTCATCGTCCCCGTGGACAAGGTCAGCCCATAGAAACTGAACGACGGCTGGAAATTCGTCGGTGTAAACAGCACCTCGGACGAAATCATCGCTTTCGCGCCCGCTTCGAGATAGCCGGCGTATTGCGGATACATGAAATCGAAGACGTACTTGCTGCCGGCGTTCACTGCCAGCTGCCCACCGGCATACCCCCCCTGGATCGCCGCCGACATCAGCGCGTTGTTGCTTTTCGCCGCACGACCGCCGCCCTTTTTGCAGCAGTTCACCAGACCGAAGAGTCGCTTGCGACACTGCTCCGTGACGCCCGTGAACAGCCGCTGATCGCCCCCGTAGACCCCCGCTTCTCGTGCCGCCTCCAGCGTAGCGAGGACTTTGCCGAAATCCTGATCGGCCGGATGGCTGGTGTCGAAACAGCCACCACCTTGACAGAACGCCGCCTGATCGCACACCGTGCGCTGCGTTTCGACCGCTGGCGAGGTCTGGCACGAGTAGCTGCGCTCGTTCAGGTCGCAAGCACCCGACGACAAGCGGTCAACACAATCGCTGCCCACCTGGGTGCATCCCCGGTCGATCAGCTCCTGGCAGTCATCGCTCAACGCTGTGGCGGCGCAGGTGTAGTCCTCCGACCACGCCCAGCAGGAATCGCCCGCACCCTGGGCGCCTTCCGGCAGCGGCGAGACGATGTCCAGGCAGACCTGCAGGCCCTTGATCGTCTTGCAAGGCGTGTTGTCCGTGCAGGTGCGCGCGGCATGGACGCAGTTGCTGCTTGCCGACAGCGATGTGCAGCCGCTGGTGTCGAGCGTGTTCGAGCTGATGGTGTACGAGGTGTCGAGTGGCACGACCGTCGGCGGGTTAGTTACCGCCGATAGATTGGTGCACTGATACTCGCGCGTGTATTGATTGCACGAACCGTCGAAGGCGGTGCTGTCGCACGTTGAAGCGACCAGCGAGCAACCCTCGGTGGCCTTGATCGCTGCGCAGTAATCAAGGGGGTCGTCGGCAATACACGAATAGTCGTCCTGATAGCGCCAACAGGTCGCCGTCGAGTTCAGCCCACCTTCCGGCGGCGTGACGCCGGCAAGGCAGACCGTCGCCCCACTGGCATCCAGCTTGCACGGCGTCGAATCCACACAGACATGCGCCGCCAGCCGGCAGCGCGCGTTCTGCGCGTGGCTGCTGCAGGCACTGGCGTCGGGAGCATCGGTGAGCAGCGTGTAGCTATTACTCAAGCGCAGAGTGTTGCTCGGCTCTCCCTGGTCGGTGCCGCACTGAAAGGTCTTGGTATACGTGTTGCACGTCCCATTGAACGCGGCATCGCTGCAGGTTGAGCCGATCTGCCCGCAGGCGGCCGTAGCCAGTGCGGCACAGTAGTCGATCGCCTCGGGCTTGAGGCAGGTATAGGTGTCCTGGTATTCCCAGCAACCGCCGGCCTGTGCCAACGTCACCACGATGCCGGAGATCGTCTTGCTCGCGGTGCTATCGACACAGGTCGAACTCGCCAGCTGACAATCGCCGGCGATCGCCCTGCCAGTGAGCGTCATGACGAACAGCATCGCAAGGAACGTCTTCATCACTGCGCTCGCTGCTGCAAGCTGGCGCACTCGCTCGACCGCCAGCTGCTGACCGTCGAGGACATCGGCAGTTGCAACGCCGCCCCGGTGCCGCTGCCGCCGGCAGAGCTGCAATTGGCGCTGACGTTGCGCACTGACGGCGTACAGGTAGTCGCGCTGCAGCTGACGCTGAAATAGACGTAGAGATGACAGCCAAAACCCAGATCGCTGACGTAGTGATCGCTGACCGATTGACCCGGCGCGACCGCCACCGGGAAACGGCCGTAGCTGCCATCCCAGAAAGAGCCCAGTGTCCGGTAGTCGAAGCGATTGGCGCCGTCGCTGGAACGGTAGGGTTCCACTTCGTACGATCGACCATCGCTGCCGCAAAAGATGTTCATCGCCATGTACGGATCGACGCAGTGGCCGCAATCGACAAACGCCGCGCGTCCAAGCCAGGCACCGGGAGTGCATTGGCCAAACCCGACGGTCACGGAAACACCCCGCCGACAACTCAGCGATTCGTAGCCCTGCACCGTCTGATTGCACTGGTAGCGGTAACGCGTATCGACGGCGATCTGTTGCCCGATGAAGCACGAGGCATTGCTCACCGATTGCATCTGCTCGACGCACTGGTAGCGGTGATGCTGATCGACGCTGATCTGTCGCGCGGTCGAACAGAAAGCGCTGCTCACCGGCCGAAAGTCGTTGCACGTTTCCCGGCTGAACGACGCGGGCTGGGTCTCGGTGACCACCCGGCACGGTTCAGCAGGATTCCCGGCGGCGATGCCGGTACCGCTCGTCGAGGGATTGCGGGCCAGCGCCCGGGCGCGACTGATCAGCGGATCGTTGGTGCGATCGATCGAGAACGCCGGTCGTACCGCCGGATTGCGGGCCACGAAATTGACGGCGTCACACTCCTGCCGCCGGTAGGAATCCACTTCAGGGGCCTGGTTGGCGCAGTCGATGATCTTGGCCGTACCCGGTCCCGACAACTGACCCTGTCCCGCTTGGAATACCTGCGATTGGGGGGTGTTCAGTCCGAACCCCGGCACCGTCGCGGCGCCAGTGCCGTTGCCTATTGCCTGAAAGGCGCTGTCGATCGTGCCGGCGCCCAGCGCTTTACCCTCGGCAAACGCGCTGCTCGCAGCATCGCCTTGCGCCCAGAGACGGCTCGCCAGGAGCAGCGCAGTAAAGAAGCCCCACCGCCTGCTCATGGCCGCGACCCCGAGAGTCTTGCCGCATAGCGGCGCGCAACTGCCGCCCACGCCGGCGCCTGTCGCTCGATGAGATCGAGCGCGTAGTCCTGCGTGACATCGCCGTCGACGCGGATGAAGCTCGACACCGGGGCGCAGCCGTCTTCGCCGATCTTCGACGCCTGGCCGGATCGCGCCAGTACCAGCGCCGGCACCTGCCGTACTTTGAACTGCTTGAAGGCCGGTGGATGAAGGATCGCCGTCACCTTACGGTCGCCTACCAGTCGCGCGATCTCCTCACCCATGCGCGTGAGCGAATTCCCGTGAAGTCCGCGCAGGACCAAGACGGCGCCGGATTTTTCCGCCTGGCTGACGATGCGCTGCAGCGTTTCCTTCGGCAACGAAAACGAAACAAACACCATCAACTCCGGGACGTCCTTGCCCGCTGCCGAGCTGGGCGCGGCTTGCCGGTAGGTTGCTGCCATCCGCGCAATGTCAGGTCCCGTGGTCGCGGGCTGGGGCAGCTTGATCGGATCAGGAACCGTCGGACGGCCAGTGGCCTTCGGCACCTCGACAGCGTCCAGAAGAGAGCCCATGCGCTCGCGGGCAGCCCGCAGCTCGCTGTCCGCGGGTCCTAGGACTTGAGCCAGGGCGAAAGTCATCGGCCCACTCCAGGCGCTGACGCCGAGGCAAAGCGCCGATAGCAGGACCCGTGATCGCTTGCTCATGGCCTCAGAACGCGCCCTGGCAACAGTTGCGTTTACGGAAGACCATGTACGCAAAGTCCTCGCCCTCGAAGGGAAACTCGCGCCCGGCGCCCCACAGGATCGTCGATCGCCCCAGCGGCTGGCAGCATTTCCCGGCAATCTGTGCGGTCTGGGGAATCGGATAGAGCATGTGATACTTGTAGCCCGTCTTGTCCATGATCGGCTGCGGGTAGTAGGCGCAGAGTCCGTCGTCACCGGAGGCCGCCCACATCAGCCCTTCCCGGTGCATCTTGGCGATCAGGCGAGTCATTTCCAGACTCGATGCCTGGACGCCACCGATATGGGCCTGCACATTGCCGTTCAGCGGATAGAGACTGCCCTGACAGCCGGCACACCAGAACAGGGTGTTGAGCGGGAAGCCGGCGGTGGCCGCCGCGCAATCGGCGGCACACGCCGCGCGGGCCGCCAGATTGCCGAACAGCGCGACCTCGGGGTTGAGGATGAAGGTCAGCTCGTCGTCGTGCCACATCGGATCCAGTTCGGTGAGATAGGCGACATCGAAACCGCCCCGCTCCAGGCAGGCGTTGTCGAAGATCGCTTCCAGCCAGAAGATGACCGGATCGACGTACCAATGGACCTGATAGAAAGACGAGGTCGACGTGCTGTCCTGGCTGAAACGCGAGCCGCGGGGCGCATCGAACCCGGGATCGAGTTCGAGTCCGCCGAGACTGGTCAGGCAGAACGGACGGCGCACCACATCGACTCGCCTGACCGGCTCCCAGAAACTCACCTTGAAACCCACCCGCAATTGGGAGGGGCAGGCACAAAGCGGTGAGCCGCCGGGATTCGGCGTGTCTTCCTGTCCCATCGAGAGCAACTCCAGGCCGCCGAAGCGGATCGGCAGCATGCAGCGCCAGCAGATATCGGTGATCGGATTGGCGAAGCGGCCGGTGCAGGTTGGCGTCGCCAAGGCTGGTCCGGCGCGCCCAATGGCCAGCGCCAACAGCAGCAGGAGAACGCACTCACGGACGAACTTCATCGACCCTTAGCCTCTTGCCTTCCTGACTGACCACCGCCGGCACCTGACGAATGCCCAGGCGGCGGGTCAGGCTGCCGCCCTGATCGTAGAAGACGCGCCGCTTCCACGAGCGCATCAGTGCCAGGGGCTCACCGGCGACCAGAATCGGTTTGGCGCCGCCTTCGGGGCTCGCCAACGCCTGTCGTGCAAAGGCGACTTGTCGGCGGTCGCGCCCGTCAAAGAAAACGAGCCGTTCACGCAGCGAAACATGGTCGAGGGGATTCACACTCAGTCCGCGCGCGAACAGGATCGCGCCTTCGGCGTTGCGGATGTCGCGGTCGAGAATCCACGTCGGGTCGATGAAAAAACTGCGCCTGGTAACGGTGGCCGTGAGCCCGGCGACGGGTGCTGGTTTCTCGACGGCCGCGACGACGCGATCACGGTGTTCGTTCTGTTTCCTGGCGAGTTCGCCGGTCTTCTCCATGTGTTTGAGACGTGATCCGATGGCTTCCAGCAGATCCGGTTCGGCAATGTCGTAAGTCGGCCCGACGACACCGAGATCCTCGGCGTGTGCGATGGGCAGTGAGGCCGCGAGCAGCAGGGCAAAGAACGGCAGTGGGGCGCGAGTCGACATGGGGCCGATTCTGGTCTGCCACCTGCGGCTGTGGATTTCGAAATGCGGCTTTCCCGGACGCATTTCGCCTCGGTGCATTCAGCGACCGTTGCCGGCGTGTCAGCGGCGCTACGCGCTCCGCTTCTGGCTGCCGTCGCCAGCGGGCGGGACCGGGATTCGGTAGCAATGCGCCCGATTTCTCGTTTGACACAAGAACACGTCCGGGACGACGCTCCCCAGGCGCAGGATCTGCATCCTCGCCAACTGCAGTCGCTCGACCAGCAGGGGCTCGGCCTGGCGGGAGGGAATCCAGGTGAAGGCACCCTCACGCTCTGATGGCAGTAGGCCTGCCCTCACGCCTTCGCGCAAGGTGGCGACAATGCCCTGGATCAGGTTCAGCCGCTCGTCTTCATCGGGGGTCTCGGTCTTGCCAGTGATCGGGGTGGATTTCTGAACCGATGCGGCTACTGGAGGGGCTACCGGGGAAGGTGCTTGCTGAAGCCTTCCGATGGCCATGAGCTGCTTGATCGCCGGCTGCAGACGAATCACTTTCCACGATTGGCCGTGCCCGACCTCGATCTCGGTCACCTTCCGAAAAGGCGACAGCGGGTCAACCGCCAGCCAGTTTCGGTGCGACAACTCGTCGAGAATCGCTTTGCCGTCCAGGCCACAACTGCTGAGTGCATCCGGCCACTTCAGACACAACACGCCGGAGGGGTCGATGTGGATCAAGGTCTCGGCAGACTTCTTGCCGGTCTGAATGTCCCGGGCGAGCGCCTGCAGCGCTTCACCCACAGCACCATCGAGCTGATCGGTGGGTGCCGCTGGTGCGTTGGGCGTGGACTCGGGCTGGGCAGGCGTCTCTGGCAACCGACCCTGTTCAGGTGAAGCGCGTAGTTTCACGGCGGGAGACAACTTTGGCGCCGAAAGGTCGGCCGGCTCGGGTACGGCCTCCTCCTGGTCGAGGAGCCTTCCCGGTACGGACGGTGGTGCGGGCTCCACAAGCAGCGCCGCATCGCGAAGCCGAATCGCCGTCAGTCGGATGTTCGGGATCTTCTCGGCCAGCACCGCCGGGGCGATCACCCAGAAGCGATGGCCGTCGGCACGATCCTCGCGGACACTGGCCAACTGGCGTTCCACAAGCATATCGAGGAGGCTGTTCGGCGTTCTCGGCAAGCCCGGGATCTTTTCCTGATGAATCAGTGCGGCGATTTCCTCGCCGGCGGCCGGCCAGACGAGGTAGAGATGCCCATCGATATGCCAGAGTCGCGAGCCCGGTTGATTGACTCCCCAGGTTCCCTCACGAACCAGCCGGCGCATGATGTCCACCAGAAAACGTTCGACCGGCAGGCCGATCTCGTAGCCGGTGAACGCGACGCCAAGACTGCGCAGGTCGCGCTCGACACTGGCCTGATCCGCGCGAATGACGAGATCGTGAATCGGATTCTCGGCGCTGGGTGAGCCGTTGATCGTTTCCATCATCCACAGCACCAACTCGGTGTCACCCGCGGCGATCCAGGCCAGACCCTGCGGACTGATGATGCGTTCGGCAATCAAGGCGGAAATGGCCTGGTGCTTCTTGCCACGATTTTCGCGCCAGTGCAGGAAGTAGCGATCCACCTGATGCCGGCTGGCCCAGCCGTAGAGGTCTTCGACGAAGGGGTTCCAGATCAGCGCGCCATCCCGGCTGGTGACGACCAGGTCGGTGACCGGCTTGCCGACGTCGTGGCAAAGGGCGGCGAGGAATACCGCCAGATGCCACCGTGGTTGGAGTTCGCGGCGACGTCGCGGGGCCTGCTCTCCGGGGAGAAGCACGCGATCGCCGGACTGTAGCGACCACAGGGCGACTTCGGCCGCGTGACGCAGCAGCCCACCTGCCCCCCGATGATGATGGGTCTGGCTGGCCGGCAGGAGGTGGGCATAGGAGGCAAAGCGACGCAACGACTGCCGATAGAACCGCTCGAAGATCTCCGACGACGCAAGGCCGGCTTCGCGGATTTGGTCGATCAGCCCCCGCTGCGTCTCGATGAGTTTGTCCGGGTGGGTTGCCGGCAGGCCCTTCATGAACGGCGGGTAGCGTGGGATTTCGTCGTCTTCCCTGGCCAGCTCCGTTGGAGGAGTCGAGGGAAGGCCTGCGCCCGGTTGTTGGTCCTGCCGATCCCACCGAATCGCTTTCCTGATAAAACCGAGCATCGGTTAGCCCTCCCCTTGGCCCACATCCAGCCGGGCTCGGCGCAAGCCGCGCCGAATCGCAGGTGCACGGCGAAGGTGCTGGCGCGCCTGATCGGGGTCGATATCAAGAAGGTCGCAGATCGCGCGAAACGAATTGCCTGCCCTGGACCGGTCATGAAAAATCCAGATCAGTGCGTCCCGCTGCAGGCCTTCGACGCTACTAGCCGACTTCTCGGCCGATCGCGTGTTGCCCTTCGCATCCTCGACCGCCTGATGGAGGACGGCGATCCACAGGCGCTTTAAGCGTTGGGCGATCTCGCGCACGGCGGAGTCGCGGAGGATTCCCCAAGGCCCGGTGCGTCGCACGTCAGAAAACCCGATGCGCTTTCCCGACGACCTGCGGTCGACTCACCCAGCCGGTCAGCCGGTAGCGTGAATCGAGGCTGTCCGGGTGTGAGCCGGCAACGTAGTAGCGCCCGTCGGGAATAGTGCCGACCGGGCCGATCTCCAGCGGTTCACCGGTCCTCGCACGCTCCTTGGCACGACCGACCGGCTCGCCATCGACGAAGAAGGCTCGGCCTGTCGCGGTGACCAGCGAGCCGGGCAAACCGATCAGGCGTTTGAGGAACAGGCTCCCACGCGGATAGGGCCAGGTGTTCTCCCACCGAAAGGCCATCAGCTCACCACGCGCTGGCATGACCTCTTTCTCGACCACGAAGAGCGTGCCGGGAAGGCTTTCAGTGATGTTCCAGGCCAGCAGATAGGCGCGACCAAACGCCAAATGGGCGGCGATGACCCAGAGGAACAGTGGAAACCAGCGTCCCAGGAGCTCGAAAAGGCGAATGGACATGCCGCCACTGTATCGGCGCCGCAAGCGTCAGGATTTGGAAATGCGCCCTGCGGCGACGCTTTTCAGCGGCAAGGAAATCGACAATTCGTGCAGGCTTGGGAGGGCGACGAGCGTTATGCAGGCAAACGCTTGCAGTTCTGCGGACCTGTGAGAATCTGGATCGGTCACTAACGAATTGGAGGCCGCCATGCCTATCGCTGCTGCAACACCACCAAGCGCCATCTTCAGCACGTTGCCGCTTTTGGCACTGCTGCTGGTCGTCATCGCCATGATCCGCTGGAATCGGCGATCGAAAACCACCACGAAACGCCAGCTCGAGCAACTGGCGCGCGAGCTCAAGGTCATCAGAAATGAGATCTTGCTGGTCACCACGAACGCCGTTCCTGGCGAGCGGACGGTCAGAACGATCGGCTACGTGGAGGCACTGTCCGAAGCCGAAGCGGCATCCGACTGGGAGTACCGGCTGGCGGAGAAACAAGCGTTGTTGGACCTGGCACGCCAGGGACTTGCCCTGGGGGCCAATGCCATTGTCGGGCTTCGCAAGAGCAATGCCCACTATGACCAGGCCGGATCGCAATGGCGAGTGTCGCGCGTCACGTACCAGGGGACGGCTGTCGTCGTGAACCAGAAAGTGCCGAGCGCTGAAGCGGCGGCGTGAACAGGGTGCTGCGGCTTCTGGCAACGACACGCGGCACGACGCCAAGGCCAGATTGATTGATCGCCGGACTGGCCGTCTGGAAGACGCGAGCGTGTCCTCGGGCAAGCCATGCGGTGAAGCAAGCGGTGCTCGGCCGGAGCGAAGGCGCTAGTCGCCTTGCGATTGCGGCGCGCACGGATGTTTGGTCGGCGACGATCAGTGTTGCTGCCTTCTCGAACCGCAGCTCACTAACCCGGCCCGCGCGCCCGAAGCTGTCGTGATGACAAACGACGTAAAGACCGTCAATATTCGAGTGGCGCTTGTCGCGAGATTTCGCTGGGGCGGGTGCACTAACTGAAGTGGGCAAGTCTCGCGGCGGCAGTGCCTCTCAGATTTTCGCCCATCGGGAGCGCCGGGGACGACTGGCTGACTGATGGCACAAGACGGTCCGCGTAGACAACAAGCCCGGGTGGCACGGGGGTAAAAGCGCATGAGCAAAAAAGCACGCAAGTGGCCCATCCAAAGTAAAGCGCGCTACCTGTCTGCACATGAGGCCAGCGTCACCGGTGAGGTTTCGTATATCCAGCGCCTCGCGTTTCAGCGCGACGCTCGAGTGGTAACCCTGGGTCCGCTAGTCTTCTTCTCGACTCAAAGCGGCGACGCATGGCTGCTCGACACGGAAGATGGTTTGGCGCTTAAGCTTGCTGAGGATGGCGATCCCTTGCCCAATCGAATCATCGAGACGACGGAACGGTTCATGATCGAATGGAACATGACCTACCAGATCGACGATACCGTGTTCATATATCTTGACGCTACTGGCAGTCGGCGGGTGATCGTCGGCTACCCGATCGCCGAGATCCGTAAGGCAATTGAACGGGGGCAGCGTTGACGAGGGGACTTTTCGTCCCAGCAGCCGTCAGCGGTCCAACGGTCACTTCCCTTTGGACACGTGGCGGCAACGTTGAGCCCTCAGGGGTGAGGGGGAGTTCGGTATGACCATCGGCGTTCGGGTCATGTTTGTTGACGGTGATCGGATCATCCGCGTGCCCCTGCATCGCTTCGATCGCCTCTTCGATGGAGACTTGAATGAAGCAATGCCTGAGTATGCAGGCCAACGGGTTCGCTGTGCGATGGTCTATGTGGAACTCGCCGATCGCAAGCCCGTGGAGGTGGTCCGCATCGACTACATGGTGCTTCCGCTGGACCCGGAAGGGCGGGTCGACGCGGACCTTCAATCGCGCAAGCTGATGCTGGCCGGGGAGATGTTCGGCTTCGGGATGACAGGCACCGCCGAACGGCTCGTCGACTTTGGGCCGTATCTGGCGGAGAGGCAGTATCGCGCTGAGTACAAATGGAAACCCACGGAGAACGAGGAGCGCGCCTTGGTGGACCTGGCGCTTGAGCACTGAGTGTTCGAGCTTTTGCGGTCCGGCGAGCAAGCCACAACGGGAAAAGTGCCTCGCGCAGCGCGTGTCATGAATGAAAGCTCAATGACCCGGTTGTTGCAGAGGCGACGGTGAGGAAGGAGAAGAGAAAACAATGCAGGCCGGACATTTGGTATTCGCGTTTCTGTTGCTGGCAAGCATCGCTACCCGCGCGGAAACCTTGGTTGGCACGGTAGTGGGCGTGGCCGACGGCGATACCGTCACCGTTCTCGATGCTGACCATCAGCAGCACAAGATCAGGGTGGGTGGGGTGGATGCTCCCGAAAAGGCCCAGCCATACGGGCAGCGGTCCAAGCAAAACATGTCGGCACTCGTGTTCGGCAAAGAGGTCGATGTCCGCTGGGAAAAGCGCGACCGGTACCGCCGCATCGTGGGCAAGGTGATGGTCGCACCTTCCGACTGCCCTACCTGTCCCAAAACGCTGGACGCAGGCCTTGCGCAGGTCACGATGGGGCTCGCGTGGTGGTACGAGAAGTACGCGAAGGATCAGTCGGCCGAGGACGCGGGGCGGTATGAATTTGCGGAACACGCGGCACGCGCCAAGCGCGCCGGACTTTGGGCGGACGCTTCACCGATCCCGCCGTGGGATTGGCGGAAGGCCCAACGCCGATGACTCAAAAGCAGTGGCCAGCGGCGATTGACGAAGCGGTCGGCGTAGTGATCGCCACCCTGCCGGACGACGACAAAGCAAGCATTGCTTCCCTGTCGGAACCCGATCTCATCGGCTTGCACTTCGGTTTGGGGACGTGGATTCGCAACAACCTTGGTCTCCATTCGGGAAACGGACGGCTGCTGGAATCAACGGGCACGCGAAATGCCGATGATGCGTCCCTGGTGATCATAGAAGCACTTTGGCGTCGTCTGCGCGAAGACGTTCCGAAGGTCCATTGAGATGTGCGGTCGGTATGCCCTCTACGGTCCGACCTCCCGCATTCGGGAGCAGTTCGACCTTGATCACGAGTTCGACTTCGCGCCGCACTACAACATTGCACCGACGACGAAGGCGCTGCTGGTTCATTCGGGATCGCCAAGCGTGAGAGTTGCCAGCCTCTACCGATGGGGACTGATTCCAGTCTGGGCCAAGGACACCACCATCGGCGCGAAACTCATCAACGCCCGTGGCGAAACCGTCGCGGAGAAACCCGCTTTCCGCACCGCCTTTCGTCGCGGCAGATGCCTTGTGCCTGCCAACGGTTTCTACGAGTGGAAGTCCGTGCAGGAAACTGGTCGTGCGGTAAAGCAGCCGTACTACATTCGGCCGCGAGATGAAGGCGAGCTGTTCGGGTTTGCCGGGCTCACGGAACGATGGGTATCGCCCAACGGGGAGGAAATCCACTCGTGTTGCATCATCACGACCGCCGCCAATTCATTGATGATGCCCATCCACGACCGGATGCCCGCGATCTTGCCCGCCAACGATTACGACGAATGGCTGGACCCGGCCAACACCGATACAGAAACGCTGCGGGCGATGCTTCGCCCCGCCGAATGTGGCGATATGATCGCCTACCCAGTGAGCCGGGCGGTCAATTCGTCCCGCAACGATTCCTCAACGTTCGTGGAACGTGTATGAACCAGCGTTTGCGACCTGCCATTTCAGAACCCGTCGTCTTGATGTTCTCGCGCCGGCAGGTGGAAACCTGCGACGTTGATGAACCCTTGGCGTGTCTGCGCGGCCTGACCGCTAACCGAAATGCTGCTCTTGAGTTTTGCGGTCGCGTCAGTCTGGTAATCGACGGTTACAACGACGACCCGCGCGAACTTTTTGAGATTCCAGAGGTGCGAGCATACTTGAAGCGCCTTGACCAGGAGTGGCCCTACTGGTTTTTCTTCCTCTCCCAGGCCGACGACTCAATCCAGATGCTGGAAAGCTGCCTGTGCGACACGATCGAGGTGATCCCCGGAGTGGCCTCCATCGATCGCGACCAGATGGATCATGCGCTGACGCGCCACTTCGGCGCCATGAATCGACTGCGTCAGGAACTGAACCTGCCCGAAGAGATATGTGGGCAGATCGCCGAAGGCGTGATGGGACTAATCCACAACGCCGCAGTAGAAGGGATCGAGGGTGAGGACTACCGATAGCTGCGCGTTTCGGCCTGCTTGAGCTCGAGCGCTTGCTATTGGTAGGAGCGCTGTTAAGGGGCCGCCGGAGGTCAGCTGTCGGCCAGGAAGAGACGGTCGAGAACTCTGACGAATGCAGTCAATGAAGCGGCCTGGGTGTATGCTGTAGGCCTAGCCATCGAAGCGTTGTCGTTGTTCAACCAATACGTTTGTCTGCCGCGAATCGTCCCCGCGGACCATGGTCATGTCAGAAGAACTCGTTTGCAGAAACTGCGGTCATGTCGGCGAGACGAAGACCGTCACCAAAGGACATTTCGCACTTGAAGTGGTGCTGTGGCTTTGCTTCCTCGTTCCAGGAATCATCTACTCAATCTGGCGGCTGACCACGCGCTATCAGGCTTGCCCAGTGTGCGGGAACGCAAATCTTCTTCCAATGAATGGACCTATGGCACAGAAATTTCTGATTGAGAACTTGCCCGACAAGGGGGCCTCCGTTACAGAGCCCGCTCGCGCCTCATCCAACGCGGCGGTGTCAGCTGGTCAATCACTTGGCCGCATCGTTGGCAAGGTCCTCAAGTAGTTGCAATGCGCGGAGCCTGCGGAAAGGCTTCCAGCGTTCAAAGCGATGTCGAGTTAGGGAGGGGGCACTCGACTTATGCAGCAGGATCACAAAGTGGTCTTCCGCGGGCCGCCAGCGATTGAGCAGGGTGCTTTCGGGGGCGGCAGGTAAATGCTTTTCGTTAGGCGTCTCAGGAACGCGCTGTGCGCTGCTACCGTCACAAGGAAATTAGAAATGTTTGACCTAAAAGCCTTGAGCACAAGCGATTTGATCCTCTTGGCTCAAACCGTGGCCATCGTAGGCGGCTTCTATTTCTCCTGGCGAACACTGAAGGCTGCTGCGGATGCCTTTGGCCTCAGCACGAAGAACGCTCAAGCTGAACTCTTCAACCAGATGATCGTTCAAGGGCGAGACCTGCAGTACAAGTTCATGGAACTCTTCATTCCAGGCAATACTGCTAGCGACCAAGCTCAGCGGCAAAAGATGTACTTAGGAACGCTAATCGGATATTACGCATCGTGCTTTGAGTTGCGGAGCGTTCTGGAGCTTCCAGATCAGACACGAAAACTCCTTGACGCAGACCTGCGTGAGCTTATGCGAGAGAAGCAAGTCAGGGACAAATGGGAGGAAGTCAAACCCCTCCATAGCCAAGCATTTATTAAGTACGTTGAAGACAACAGGGGAATTCAATGACGCTATTTGCCAACTCGGGTGTGGCGTGGCCTCGCCACGAAAAAGAGACGAAAGAGGCCGGGAAAAAGAGTCTTGAGGCAGCTTCCCAAATATTTCGGATCCTTGCGGACATGGAGTCGCGATCAGAATCCGACCAAGTGAGTCAATTCGATCTGAACCAGTCTGCCGAGCACCTAGAGCTAGCCGGAAAGACTTATCAGCGGGTCGCTGAAAGCCTGTCGGGAGAGACAACCCCGCGTCTGACTGGATCGGAGCTGGAATTGGCTGGAGTCAACGGACAATGGAGAAGATTTGTCGACGAAGACCTCTACGATCTTCGCTTTCCGTACCGGGGCCAAATACCGATAGGCGAGCTGTATCGCGACTTGTCTCATCGGCTAGCGAGACTTGCAAACGCAGTTCGACACCTGAACGTCCGAGGAGAAACCTTTGACGTAGCTCCGCAAGTGTTTCACATTCTCAGACAGTGGGAGCTTATTAGTACGCTCTCTCGAATCATCGCAACGCTCGGAAGACGAAGTGCGCAAGTCGGCGAATAAGTGTCGCGAGAGACGCCTAAGGAATAAGGGTAGATCGCGCGAAGCCACCATGTGACCCGTTTGTTGGACGTCCGCTCCCAGCCAAGACGAAGGTCACCTTTGGGTCGCTATGTAAAGCTTTGCATAGCGACCCCTATGCACAGTTCACAACTATGTGCAGGACGGATGGGGGACCCGAGCGATATTCAGGCAGGGCAAGGCGCTAGGACAAGGTCCTCAAGAAAAATATGGACATAGTTTCCGCAGCCGCGAGCAAAGACATGCACTTGGACCAGGCCAATGCTCTACTCAAGCTGTTCGTTATCGACTTGAAAGCTCAAGCGCAGTTCAGGTTCCGACAGCTTGCGTCGGCAGGCTTTGGGATCAAAAAAAGGGGACTACGATCCCAGACGCCACAACTTTCATTTGAAAAGAATCTGTGCCCATGACGCATTCATGCCATGCCAGCGAACGCCCAAACTATGTGCAGCACACCCGTCTGAAAGGCTGCCAGCGCATCGAATGTGGGACCACCTGTGCATAGTTGCGAACTGTGCATAGGGGTCGATACCGGAAATTGGCAGTTCTCGACCGCGTTCGCTGATCTCGACAGAGCGAATAGCGACGATGGCGGGCTTGACGGTAGAAGGCGTCCTACGACCCGCCGTCCCGCTGCCGTTCGGCCTGCCTCGCTGGAAGATCGTGCGCGGGGCCATCAACTGGCGAACTTCTTGGCAACTTGGTCGTGAAGAAAGGGCGTGTCCTCGACCAACTCCAGCAGTTGGCTTCGGGCCTCGACGGCAAGCGAGAAGGCCCGGTTCTCGCCATACTTCTTGACTGCGAACGCCTTGGTCCGCTGTCGACCATCGGGCAGTTTGATCCTCGCTGCCCACGAGCCCTGCGGTTGGTTCTTCGGCCGAATGAAATGCACACCTGGTACGCCGGTCCGGTTCGACGTTCTCTTAATCTGGCAGAAAGCCCGCTTGGTCAGCACGCTGATCTTCGCTAACTGCTCGTCACGCCAGGCTATCGCAGCGGCGAGGGCGTTCTCCGGACCGCCGCGGCTAAAGTCGTAGAACGACTGGTAGTACCGCTTTCCTTGACGGGTGAACATCACCGCCCAGTACCAGATGCCCGGTCTTCGTTCGTGTCGGGAGATGGCGTACATGGAATTCAGGAGGGTCGAAATGTCTCTGGTACAAAATCACCGTTCATGGCTTCTTTTCCTGCCTATTACCCTGTGGATCGTAGCCTATTTTGCATGGGGCGATACGCTTTCGGGAAGAGTGGTCGGCGTAGCGGACGGCGATACGGTCACGGTCTTGGATGCTGACCACCAACAGTACAAGATTCGCCTCTCTGGCATTGACGCTCCCGAGAAGGCTCAGGCATTTGGCCAACGATCGAAGGAATCCATGCCGACACTCATATTCGGCAAAGACGTCGATGTCCAATCAATCCTCGCAATTAAGCACTCCATCATATGGGCTTGTAAGCATGAGATCGATGCGGTTTTCGCTGCAGCGTTCGAGCTTTGGCTCAAGGCTTCTTATTCCCGGCCAGGGTGTCCCGAACATACTGACCGGGATCATCCCCGCTCAGCCCCTCGACCACCCGTCCCGCTGTTTTCCCGACCTCACCGACAACCGCCGCGCCCTTGCCGACCGGTGACACCGGTTCCAGCTTGCTGAAATCGGTCGGTGTCGCGTTCTCCTGGTGCGTCTGCGCTGCACCCTCCTTGCGGTCTCGTATCGCATACGCGTTCGTCGAGAATTCACGCATCGCCGTATGCGCGGTCTGATCACTCGGGCGCCCCTGGGCCGAGACCCCGGCACCTGCCGCCCTGCCCGTCACCTGACCAAGATACCCGCCGCCCGCCTGCCCGACCGCAGCGGCACCCGGAACGCTGCTGCGATCCGCCTCGTGGCGCGCGCCGACCGCATCCGCCCCCTGCACCTGACCGGCCATCTCGCCGAGCATCCGGTCGTAGTTCTGCGCGGTGTATTCGGCAATGTAGGGACGCAGCTTGTACGGGTCGCCCATGATCCCCTGGAACGTCTCGTAGTTGAAATCGACCTTTGGCAGCAGGAAATCCTTGATGAAGTGGTCCTGGAGCTGCAGATTCGAGCCCAGCTGACCACTGTGCGACAGCTCCCACATCTGCCGATGCCCTTCCGTTTCCTGCAAGGAGGCGCTGAAGGCCTCGCGCGATTGCCGTGCGTGGTCCAGCGACGCGCGCATCCCCTCACTGCCGGAGGTCCGGCCCTCGTCGGCGCTGCGATAGTTGCGCTCCCAGCCGTTGTCGAGCACGGTGCCGACCTTCTTGCCAAAGCTCGATTCACTGGCGAACTGCGCCATCTCCTCCAGCGATCGTGAGGCGTCGGCAGAGTTGCGCAGCTTGGCGGAGAGCTCCACCCCACCACGAAGGCCGGCGATCTCGAGGAGCTTCGGTGTATTCATGCCCATTGAGGCGCCGATCATCATTTCCATCGCCACCTTTTCACTGACGCCGAGTTTTTTGGCCCACTGATCGACCTGGCGCAGGCTGTCGTTCGCCTCGTGGTGGCGACTCGAGCCCATGCCGTGGCGGTAGCCTGTGGTGTCACTGCTGCCCTGGCTGTGGCTGCGCTCGAATCCCGCCTCCTGCTTGAGCGCGGCGAGCGCGCTTTCGGCATACTCCGCGGAGTGTTGGCGGGTGGCCTGCTGGGAATGCTCGTAATTCTCCTTCGCCGCAGCGCCCAGGGAATCGTTGAGCGCCATGTCGGCGCGCACGTCGCTTTTTCCCTGCCGGACGACGAAGCCGCCACCAGAAAAGTGGCTGTAGTCGAACCCCCCGCGCGCCTGATAGTTGGTCATCCCCTGCCGAAGGCTCGGGTTCATGTCTACCGTCAGTCCCTTTTGCGTATCGTGACTGACATTGTTGAGCGAGGCGTGGCCCATCTGCATGTTGCCCATGGCCAGGGCGCTGGCGATCTTCTCGGGGTCGCGCGGCGGTGCCACCAGACCGGCGACGGCCTGCAGGCCGACCTCGCCGCCCTTGACGATGGCCGCCGCAATGGCCGGGATCGAGATCACCAGCATCCCGGCGATCGCCTGGTCGCTGATGATCGCGGTATTGAGGAAACTCATCTGTTCGATCGCCAGGCCGCCGCCGGCGCTGCCGTTGGTGTAGTGGCTGCGCGAATACATGGTGATGATGAAATTCATTACCGCATAGAGCGGCGCCCAGAGCTGAATCCAGAACAGGCTCGCGGCGTAGGACTTGATGACGCCCCCAGCCTGGTGCCCGCTGATCACCACGAAGAGCAGGAACACCGGGAAGATCGCGTACTGGACGAGTTCGATCGCATTGCGCACCTTGGGCATCGTCGATTCCGCGATGCGCGCCATCAGCTTGTAGGAGTCGCTGGTCGAACGCAGCGATTGCGCCATCGCCAGGTTGGTTTGCGCGCTGGCAGCGTCACCGAGCTGCGCGGGGAGCAGGTACTGCGCATCGATCATGAAGTTGGCGACGATCGCCTGCTTGACCGTGTCCTGTGCCGAGGCCGCGACGCCCAGGAGATAGTTGGTCGAGGTAGCCAGCGAGGCGACGATCGCCGCGCCAGCGTCGGCCTGGCTCATCTTTGGGTAGAGGCGCGAACCCAGCAAGGTAAGCTGGCGGTTCGACTCGGCGGCGAGCTGCGTGCTGAGGCTCTGATAGGCGACATCGCAACCGACGGTGTTCAGCAGCGTCGGATCGCTGATGTCGCGCACGGTCACCAATCGCGCCGGGTTGGTCTTGCCGTTCAGGCTGGCCCAGACGTTGTTGACCTCGATGATGTCTTCCTTCATGCGGATGTAGCCTGTCGCCACATCGGGAGCGACGCACTCGCGGTAGAACTCCAGCAGGTTGCTGGTCAGTATCGGATTGCCGCTCTTCACGGCGAGCCGCTCGGCCAACACCCGGTGGCCGAACAGGGTGCCGTTCTTGCGGAAGCGCACATCGTTGGGAAGCGAGAACACGGTTTCGAAAGCGCCGGTCAGCCAGTCGCCGACCTTGCTCATCGCGTGCGCGAAGGCGCCCAGCCCGATCGGCACGTTGGCCACCGCACGCGGCGGCTCGTTGCCGGTGCGATCGATGATCGTCACTGTCACCTTGGGCACCAGCAGGAGCGCCTGGAAGATGGCCAGGAAGAAGAGCCATTTCCACATCCCGTCGAGCCGCTCGCGTCCGCTCAGGGTAGCGATGACGACGACGATCACCCCGACGATCGCCATGGTGCGCAGCAAGCCGAGGTAGTCGCCACTGCCCAAGATCGCCGCGACGGCATTGAACATCGCCTCCAGCTCGGCGACATTCCAGTAGGCATAGACCTCGTACATGTTTGCTTTCCCCTGCCGCTTGTACCCGTCGTGACTACCGGTTGAAGACCATCATCGACTGAAAGATGTTGGTCGGCATCCCCGCGTTCAGGCTTTGATGCAGGAGTTGCAGCGAACGGCTCAGTTCGACGACCTGCATGCCCTTCTGGTACTCGGCGCGCAGCATGTCGCGCGCCTCCTGCTCGATCTCATTGAGGCGGATCAAAATCTTCTCGGCCGCCGCGACGGCATCGGGGCCACTCTTGCCGGTTTCGTTCTGCAGCGCGTTGCGCAGCGTCTTCGAGAGGTTCGTGAAGTAGGCGTAGGCCACATCCACGGCGATGAGCTGCGCGTAGTCCTCGGTGATCCGGTCACCACCGGGGATGCTGCTCGATACCGCGAGCATCTTCCAGACCGGCAGCGACGAGGTGCCGATCAGGGCGGTATCCAGGTTCGACTGGCCGGACGCATCGCGGTTGACGATCTTGTCGCGCATGACGGCAATCCGGGTCCTGACCTGCCGGGAGAACGGCGTCACGGTGAAGGCAGTCTCCGAGAAGGTCGGACTCATGCACTCCGCAACATCGACACCGCATTTGAGGCCCGGCAGGGTCACCGTCGTCGCCCCGCCGTCACCGACGAACTGCCGGAAGGTGAGCTTGCCGCCGGGCAGGTAGGTCCACCGGGCTTTCTCGTCACCGTTCTCACCAGGCGGAGTGACGATGATCGTGCCGGTCAGGCTCATCAGCAGTTCTTTGGTTTCATCGGTGACGCCGGAGACGCGCGACAGCGATCGCCAGACGACGTTGCCCGGCTCGAAGAGCTCGCGATAGCCCGCTGATGCGTTCCTGGCTGCCGTGCGGATGTTTCTGGCCGTGACCCGGCTCTTCTTCCACTCGCCCCAGGACTCGAAGACATCGCCGAAGAGGTTCAGGCTCGCGCCGGCGGTCTTGCCTTCCTTCTCCTGGGTGCGATCGGTCAACTGGCTCCCGACGGCGGTGACGATTCCTTCGGCGGCCTGGCAGGAGTTGATGTTGAGGTTGTTCATCTTCGACACCTGGTCCTGCAGGTATTTCAAGAGGTCGCAGAGGTCGGGGGACATCGAGCAGAGCGCCATGTTGAACGCGGCACCGATGGCGTTGTTGCCGATGTTTCGCAGCAGCGCGACGAACTGGTCCTTGTTGATGAAAGAGAACGATCCGGCATAAAGATCGATACCGCCACAGCCGGCACGAAACGACGGCGGTGTAATGCTCGCCAGCGGGTAGTTGCGCACCGGCGTGCGCATGTACAGGCTGCCGCCGGTATAGAAATTCATCGTCTGGCCACGGTAGGCGTTGGCACCGGTCACGTTGCCGTAGGCTCCGATGTCGTTGAACCAGTCCTGCATCGATTGCGAGACGTTGGCGCTCGCCTGACTGGTCAGGGTCGCGAAGACGAGTGTGACGGCGAGCGTTCGCCGAAATCCTGGAGTATTCACGGTCAACCTCAATAGAGTTCGCCGGGGCGCGTTTGCGTCAGGATGTAGATGCGCTCGACGATCTCCTGCGCCGAGAGCACGCCCGAGCCGATCGGGAGCAGCCGGCGATCCTTGACGTTACCGAGCACCACCAGAGGCACAACGCTGACGCCCAGCGTCGCCGCCATGCCGTTGTCCCGAGAGGGCTGCGGAAACTCGGGTAGTCCACCACCATCGAGAGAGATCGGAAAGACGGCGATACCGTACTGCTCGGAGAGCCACTTCAGGGTCGGCGCGATGCGATGGCAATACGGGCAATCCGAACGGAAGAAGAAAAATAGCCCCCACTCGCCGGCGAGCCCGGCCAGCGTCTCGCTTGCCTTGCGCGAGCGCTGGCTATCACGGACCTGGATGGCGGCGTTGTTGGACGGGTTGCGCAACTGGTAGTTGAGTTCGGGATTGGCCCAGATGACGCGCCGCCAGACGTCCGAGAAGACGGACGCCCGATCCATCAGCGCTTCCTGTGCGACGATGTAGCGCTTGAGGTTCTCCGGCGTCGGCTTGATGATCGCCAGCGCCCTCTTCCGCTCGACGTCTTCCCGCAATGCCTTCAGGGCCGCGACGGCTTCGTCTTCCTCGTCGGTCGCCGGCGGCTTCTCGACCGGTTTGTCCGTCGACTGCTCCGCCTGCTCAACGTCCGGTGGAAGATCGCAATACCAGTTGAACCGATCCTCGTCACAGATCCACATCGACGGGTATTCCAGTCCGCTGTTCGCTGAAGCGCTGCCGAAGCAGAGACAGCACGCGGCAATCACCAAGGATCGCATCGATCACTGCGCCGACGGGCTTGCTGGCGCCGTGCCAACGATTTCCGCCACCCTTGCGGACCAGTCCGGAATCGCCGCGGCCGACGAGGCCTTGAGCAAGGCCGCTGAATTGATCAGCGCGCATTGGCACTCCTGCGCGACCTGGTCGAGCGCAGCGTCGAGCCGCAGCCCGAAGACCTTGGCGTCCTCGAAGAGCCTGGCCTGTTCCGTCGCGTCCATCCCCGGCTTGACCCGCTCGACCAGCGATTGCTGCTGCTGGGCAACAAGCGCCCCGATATTGACGCGCGCGAATCGCGGAATCTCCAGAGGCCGAAAGTGCAGCCAGGACGCCACGATGCCTGCGCCGAGCACCAGCGTCAGAGCGCCGGTGAGCAACTGTGTTCTGAAAGGACTCATGACCGCTCTGCCCTACCGTGACGCACGTTCGATGACCAGGCGCTCGACCGCTTCCGAAACCGATAGCCCTTGCTCGCGCAGACGCTTGATCGCCTGGAAATCCTCGGCGCGGGTGGAGTAGACGAGCATCGAGAAAGGATCGAGCAGGAGTCGCCCGAGACCGGAGCCGACCGGCGAATGGATGTAGATTTCAGAAAAGTGACTGTGCTCGGTACTCACCGAGGCGAGTTGGCGCTTCAGCCATTGGTCGAGCACGAGTTTCCCTTCTGTTCCCAGGCGCTCGATGTTCTCCGGCTTCTGGCGCAGCAGGAACAGCCAGTCGGCGTTGTTGATCGCCGCCCGGGTCGCTTCGTTCTTGTAATAGTCGTCCACGGACTGGGTGATGGTGCCGAAGGCGCCGCCGTATTTGCGGGCGCGGCGATAGCCGGCCTCGATGAAACTGCCGCTGGCGCCGATGCCCATCAGATCCCAGCTTTCGTCGATGATCACCAGCTTGCGCCGGGAGCGGTCGCGGTACATCTCCTGGGTGATGCGGTACATGATGAGTTGCATCACCACCGACTGCAGATCCTTCTTGGCCTTCAGCTCTTCGAGCTCGAGGACCACGAGGTCCCGGTCGAAGGCGATATTGGCGTCCCCCTCGAAGTAGCTCGCATAGACGCCGTGCCGGGTATAGGGCTCCAGGGCAGTCGCCAGGCGGCTCAGGTCGCGCTCGTACTCGCCTTCGCTCGACAGCCGGCCGGTCTGCAGGAGGGTATAGATGTCGGTGATCGTCGCCGATCGTCCCTTGGCGTCCCAGACGCGCTTGATCGCCGAGCCCAGCGCGGTGTAGCTGTAGTTGTCCAGCGGTTCGCGGGGGCTCGCCATCTGGGCCAGGAGCGGCAGGACCATCTCCATGTCGGCGTTGATGTCGATGATCATCGAGAACGGATTGAGGCACAGCGTGTTGCGCCGCTCGTCAGAAAACTCGATGAACTCGCCGTCGAGCAACTCGCAGAGATTCTTGTACGATCGCCCGACGTCGATGATCCAGACCTTGGCGCCGGCGCCAAGGTAGCGATAGGTCATCTCGTTTACGAAGACCGACTTGCCGGAACCCGACAGCGCCGCGACGGCGAAATTGAAGTTGCCGCCGGTGTTGTCGAAGAGATCGAATCCGAGCACCTGGCCGCGCCGGCCGAAAAGAGTCATGACCGGCGTCGGCGTGCCTTTCCACTCGGCGATCAGCGGCGACATCATCACCGCGTTGTCGGCGGTCTTTGTGCTGATCCGACCGAACTGACGCAGGTCCGCCTGCAGGGCGGGCGTCAGCGTCATCGGCAAGGCCGCCGCCAGCGCCTGATGCTGCAGATAGAAATCCTTGGTGAGATCGAAGCCGCGGGCGCGCCAGACCGCTCGCACGGCGTGCTCGCAGCGGGCGCCCTCGGTGGCTTTGGCCAACAGGCAGATCTGGTGATACATCCCGACCACCGTGCGGCCGCTGTCGAAGGTCTTCAGCACCATGTCCCAGTCGCGCTTGCGTTCCTGCAGATCGGGCTGGAAGTGCGCCATGTAGGAGCCGGCGCTCTGTGTCGCGCGGGTCGCTTTAATCTGCGCCTTGCTCCGAGCCCCCTCGTAGTCGAGCGCCACGGCCCCCATGGTGATCAGGAACGGACACGGCATCGACAGGGCGAGCTGGTAGGGGTCGCCGATCAGGGTGTTCATGCCGGCGAGGCGAAAGTAACGCGGGTACTGGCGAACCGAGAAGAGCTGCAGCACCGATTCGTCGCCGCCGGCCTGCCGGAAGCGGATGTCGCTATCGCCGAGCCGCGAGGCGATCTCGTGGTGCGAGACCTGGTCCCGCAGCGGCTGTGCCTCGTTCCATTCGATCGGGCGCAGGCCCCGACCGGTGAATAGTGACGAATGATCGAAGAAGGGCGCGACAAAGTGCAGTAGCTGCTCGGGTCCCCAGTCGTAGCCCGGCAGGTGCGCCGATTTGAGCGTGGCGTGGACACTTTCCCGAACCCGCAGCGCCTCGTCGACGTCGGCCGGCACCTCGGGGTCGAGCGGCAGGGTGATCGAGATCACGGCCCGGAAATCGCGCAGCAGATAGGTCTGATGCGAAAAGATTGACTGGCCGGTGCCCTGCAGGTAGTGATCGATACGTCGACGCGCGAGCAACCGGAAGATGTTGTTGTGACGGCGATCTTCCCAGCCGCCCGAATGATCGACTGTGGCATTGGCGCCCGACCGCGGCAGGAGATTCACCTGCGCCTGCAGGACCGGGAGAATGTCCGGGCTCCCGTACAAGGTGACCTGGATGCCGGTTCCCGGCGGGCAGGAGACGAAGAGACTGGCCAGCACCTTCTCCATTTCGTCGTTGGCGCCGGTTTGCGGCAAGGCCTCGATGCAAAAACCGATGGCCTGCGATTCGCGTTCTCCGAAGGCCCCCTGATCCAGCGCAAAGAGTCGCGTCTCCTCTTGCCAGGCGACATAGGGCAGGATGCCGGTGAGTCGCGGCATCCGGGAAATCTCGCGCAACAGCCTCCGTGGCAGACGATCGGCGTGCGCCGATCGCTCCGGCAGGAAAGCCTCGCGCAGGGCATCGGACAGGCTCATTCCTTACCCTCCGAGGCGCTTCGCGGCTGCAGTAACTCGCGCCCCCGCAGGGGAAGCGACGGCGGACTTGCCGACCCTGAAGCCTCTCGCTCCATTCGGAAAACCGGACGCTCGTCGGGATTCGTGGCCGCGGGGTTGAAGGCCGTTGGCGGCACTACTGGCCGATACGCCTCACTGGCGTTGCGTCGCGTGTGTGCAAGCTGCCAGCGGCCGGGATCGACGACGAAGTAGACATACGACTGGTCGTGCAGCACTTCTTCGTCGTCCTCCCAGGGCGCGAGCCATATCCGTCGCACTGTCTGGGCGCTGCGGATTGGCTCGCCCGAGCTGGGCACGGGACGCGTGATCGTCGCCGGGGGAGTATGGCCAGGGCTCACGACCTTTGGCGTCGTGGCTGTTTCTGCCGGCGGCTCTTGCCCCGGCAGGTTGTTCTGCAACGCGTTGGCGTAGACCCCGGCGAGTGAAGCGCACGCGATCCCGTCCGGCGCTTTGCACGAGAACTTGCCTTGCCCGTCGAGCCCGGACATCGTGCCAGCGCATCCCGCGAGCAATGCCGGGAGAGCGAGCACGAGCATGAACGGACCCAAGACGCCTGCCCGGTTCATGGCCGCATCTCCGCCAGCCATTGCTCGATCCGCTCGCTGCTCGCGGCACCCGGTAGCACGCGCCCGTCGGCGGACAGCAGCGTGGGCGTGCCCTGTATCCCCAGCCGTTGAGCCAGTGCGATGTTGCGATCGACCGGGTGATCGCAGGTACGCTTTTCCGGTGCCTTTCCCGTCTTCATCAGATCGGCCCAGGCACGCGCACGATCGGGTGCGCACCAGACCGACACCGCTTTGTCCTTCGCGTCTGGGTGCAGGCTTTCCAGCGGATAGGCAAAGGTGTACAGGGTGAGGTTGTCGAGTTTCTCGAGTTCGCCTTCGAGCCGCTGGCAGTACGGGCAGTCCGGATCGGAGAACACGGCCAGAAGGCGCTCACCCTTGCCACGAACCGTCTTGATGGCATCGGCGAACGGCAGCTCGGAAAACGCCACGCGTTGCCGTTTCTCCAGGCGCTCGGCCGTCAGGTCGCGCTGTGTCTGCATGTCGAAAAGATGCCCGAAGACGAAGTAGCGCCCGGAGGCGTCGGTATAGGCCGAGTTCTGCCCCATCACGACTTCATAGAGAGCAGGAATCTCCGAGGTGTCCACGCGCTCGATACTGGTTGCCGGATACCTCTCCTTGAGGCGCGCGGTCATCGCCTCGACGTTCTCGTCGGCGTGTGCCAGGGAAAGGCTCAGGGAAAGCAGGACCAGTAGAGGTTTGAACGACATGGATCACTCCTTGAAAGGTTCGAGGGGTTTCTTCTGGACTTCACGGCCGCGCCGCCAGATGTCGGTGTAGCTGTCGGAATCGCCGCCCGCGGATCCGCCGGCGAGAGAAAAGCCTTTCGTGAACACCACCTCGACGGTGCGACCGGCGTCGATCTCGATGATCGGAAACATCTTCTCGGCGAGCGTGATGTAGTACTGCGAGAGACGATCGAGCGCCTTGCCGACACCGGTTCCGAGACCGGCCTGGACCTGTTTCCCGGGATCGACGGACCCGATTGACCCGAGGGGGCTCGTCGAGACCGTCATTGCGCTCTGCTGGAAAGCCTGGCCGATACCGGCGCCGATGCCGGCAAGCAAGGCGTTGGCGAGCACCTGCCCCTGCTTGCTGACCAGGCGGCCACGCATGCCGGCCTTGCCGTCTTCACCGACTACGTAGCCCTTGACCGGGACATCGATCGCCTTGCCGTCATGACGCACACAGGACAAGGATTCGAGCCGGATGTAGGCGCGCTCGGCGCTGATATCGCCATAGCTGGCACCCAGCGCAAAACATTCCTTGATCTTGAAGCGGTAGCGGTTCGGCAGGAAAGCGTTGTCCTGGACCCGCATGAGAACCGGGTGCGGGTTGCTTTGCGCCTGGCCGCCGGTGGGCGCGTCAAGACCGCCGAGCAATACCGCCCGGAAGAACGATCCCGATGGCACGTAGCTGCGGGCGTCTTTCTGGTCGGCGCCCTGCCCGCCCACCGCGAGTGCGCTGACCTTGGCGTCGCTCACTTCGAAGGTCGCGATCCCCGGTGGCCGGGGCAACACCGGCGCTCCGTCCGGGTTCATCCCTGCGCCCGGATTCGTCGGCAGCGGGGGTAATGGTGGCAGAGGTGGCAGGTTGAGGGGCTCGGCCACCGGTGGTGGTGGCGAGGACAGCGGCGGCGGCAGTACCTGCAAAACCGGATTCGAAAGCGGCGGCTGCCGCTCGATCAGGTCGACCTGCTGGCGTAGCCCCTGGATCATCTCCTCCATCTGGCGCATCTGCTCGCTGGACTTGCTCATCCAGATCTCTCGGGGGTCGGCCTGGGCGCCGGGGGCGCTGATCGGCAAGGGCTGCGGGCGCGCCGGCGACGTTCCCTCGGAAAGCGTGGTCGGCTGGTCCCATAACGCCACACCGCCGAAGATGAGCACTGCGAAGACCGAACCCCCGAGCCCCAGGATCAGGAGCTGCCGCTGTTTCGGGGACAGCCTGGCGATCGTCGAGGCGATCCGGTTGCCGGGTGACTCAGCCATCACGTCCCTCCAGGACGACCAGGACGTCCGTGGCTTCACCCGGTTCGAGTTCGAGCGAGTCGACGATCACCGCCAACACGCCCGGTCGGTAGAGCTCACGCTCGTCGATCACCATCCGCGACGACGAGACGTTGGTCAGCTGGTACTTCTCTCCGAACAAGGCGCCGTCCAGCGTCCTTACCAGAATCAGGCGGGCTTCGTTCCAGAGGGGGACGATCTCCAGCGTGTTTCGGGCGGTCATGTCTTCGGGTTCGGCATCGCGCGCCAGCGCGAGCATCACGCGGCGGATTGCCCCGAGGCGTGAGTCGTCGGCCAGAATGGCTTTGCCCTCGCTGCGTGCCTGACTGCGATCGCGGATGACCAGCGTTTCTGCCGGGATGTCGGCGGTATGGAGCAGCAGCTTCCAGTGGCGGCCGGCATCGTCGGCGACGAAGACGCTGAGCTGCGGCTGCTCGGTCGTTGGTTTGAGGTAGGCGGCGCCGGTTTCACGGTCGGCGCTGACGACGAACTCGCCTTCGACGCCGTGGATACGGCGAATCTTTCCGCCATCGACGCGGATCAGGTTCGGTTCGTTGCGCGAGACCGTGGCGGTCAGCGCATCGTCCGGACGGCCCTCGAGGAGCTGCGCGGCTAAGAGCGGTGACGCGACGCTAGCGAGGACTAACGTCAGCGCCAAACGGGTCCTGATCGCTGGTTTCCCTGAATTCGGATACATGCAGTCTCCCATTGCGGTAACGGAAGCCGACCACATAGGTGGTCTGCTTCTCGGAAGCTTTCTTGTCCCCGACCCAGGTCATCAGGACACCGGCGAGGGCCACCTTCATGGCGGTCTCGTCGGGCATCACCGACTGCGCAGAAAACTGGGTCGAGGCGTTGTTCTTGCGGATGAAATCGGTACGGGCGCCGAACTCGGCCTGGAGACGGCCGTATTCGCTGGGGGCGGCGTATTTGAGGAAGAGGTTCTTCTGGTACTCCGCGACGTGCGGCGTGATGTTGAGCGCCAAGCCCGCGTACCAGTACGCCATCTCCTGGAGGTAATCAGCGGAGACCTTCTGACCGCTGACCCAGAAGGTCTTGTGCACTTCCGGCGGCACGAGCACGGTTCTTTCCGAACCGGCCACGCCGAGCAAGGCGCCCGCATTGGCCAGCAGCGCCAGGACGAGTCCACCGACGGCGATGCGCATGAAGGTGATTTCAGCGCGATGATTGTCCCGCTCGGAGGTGAAGGTTCGAAGGCGCATGGCTCAGCCGAGAAAGAAACGCAGATGCGAAGGCGGGGTCGCCCGCAGGCGGACGACGATCCCGCTCGGCAGCCACCAGTACAGCGCGTGCAAGGCGAACTTCGGGTGCTTGCCGGTCTTGATCCGACCGTACTGCCAGGCGAGGAGCGCGCCGCAGATCATCCCGGCCAGCATGGCGCCTGAGATCACGCCCGTCCCCATGATCAGCAGGAAGAGGATGGCCTGATCGAAATCCCACCACAGGAAACGTTCCTGGGCTTCGAGTGACTTCGGGATGTAACCGGTCTCGTCCACGGTGCGCTCTCCGGATTCAGATCGTGGCGGTCAGGATGCCGGTCGAAATCGTCGGTGCGTATTGCAGGAACACCGCGAACGCGACCCCGGAAAGAATCGGCATCGGGTTGAGCCTCGCCAGCGAGAAGAGCGCGCCCAAGCCGATCGCGGCGATGGCAGCCGCCTTGCCGAAGTAGCCCTGGACCATGCCGGTCAGCCAGGTATAGAGACTTTGAAACTCGGTGCCGGTGGTTCCCGCCAACGCCCCGGTGGCGGCGGTCAGCAAAGCGAGCGCCAGGGCTCCCTTGATCCAGTTACGACGGCTATCCATGACGATTCCCTTTGAGATCAACACAAGACTTGATGAGCCATCCGAGGCCGAGACCGACGGCGATGCCGCCCAGATGGGCGTCGAACCCGCCTTCGATCGGCGAACCCGGGGCGAGGATGCCGATGGCGATGAAACCGCCGGTAATGACTACGTCGCGGATGAAACTGTGGGTATGCGGTAATTTCACGTCACTGCGCTCCTTTGCGGTTGTTGCTGTAATTGTTGCTGCGATCGTTGTCATGGAGCCCGTCACGCGGGCCGGCGAGACGTACCTCGACGCGGCGGTTGCTTCGGCGTGCCGCTTCGGTAGGTGCCGGATCCAGGTAGCAGCACAGGCCCTCGGCACGAACCACGATCTTGGCCTCGACGCCTTTGTCGAGGAGCCATGAGCGGACGGACTCGGCACGCCGTCTGGCGAGCCGGTCGTTGTAGGCTTTACCGCCGATATCGTCGGTTCGTCCGTAGAGCTCGATGCGCTTGTACGCCGCTGAAATGGCTGCCAGGCGCTCCAGCTCCCGCTGCCCGTCGGCGGTGGGAGTGTCCTGGCCGTACTCGAAGAGGATGGTGGCGGTTGCCGGCTCGGCAGCGGTGGCGACTGGAGAAGCAGAGGGCACCGGTGTGGGAGTCTGCTGGACACCAGGAACGGCAGGCGCTGGATCACTCTCAGCAACGGGAAGTGCGACGACCGCCAGCGTCTTGCGTGTGGGCATCGGGCAGGCGGTGCCGCGGCAGGTTTTGAACTGGCGTTCGATCCAGGCGATCCTGTCGCTCGCCATCGGTTTGGGATTCCCTTCGGGCAGCGCTTGAGGAAGCGCTGGAGGCAGGCTCCCGCACCCGACCAGCAGCGAGGTCGTGAAGAGCAGAATGGCGACACGGTTCAGGAGCGCCATGGCTTGACCTGCGAGGCGATCTTGCGGGCATAGGCCGCGCGTTTGTCGGGAGAGGCGGCGTTGTAGGCCCCTACTGCTTCCCAGCCATAGCCAAAGCGGCGGATGTTCTGCGCGAGAATCCAGGCGCCGATGTACGTACTGCTGCAGGGATCAAAAAGCTGATCGCGGCCGATGCCATACGACTCCAGCTTGGGCAGCCAACGGCTGTTGATCTGCATGTGCCCGAGATCCTCCGAGCCATCGCGGTTGCGATGGCGTGCGGCGGGGTTGGAGTTGGACTCGACGGCCGAGATGGCCTTGAGCAGAGACGGCGGAATGCCGTAGCCGCGACCGGCTTCTTCGAAGCAGGCGGCCTGCGCGGAAAAGGCCGCGGGCAGCAGGAGGATGGTCAGGAAGGCGCGAGTCATGGCTGCCATGGTAGGAAGCCAGACGGTTCCTGCGTCGCTGAAATGTGACCGTTAAGGGCGCATTTCAGTTAGCGGAGCGTTCGGGGGTCGGCTCGCGCGGCGTCGGACAGCGCCCTACGGCTCAAAAGGGACGTCCCAGAGGTTCGTCTTCGAAGGTCGGCTGCGCCGAATGCAGCAGACCTTCGCGTAGGTTTGCCGGAGGGCTGCAGTTCGGCCTGAGCCGTCGTTGGCGCAACACGACGGAGACGGCCGGTACGGAGTGGTCAGCGGCCGCTGGCCGGGAAAGCTCTCTGAACGACAGCTTTCGCAACACGCGAACTCACCATTTCGATCCAAAGGGGTCTGTGGAAACTCGCTGGTCGACTGACGGGGCCACCTTGGGAACAGACATTCGCCGATCTCGTCGAGCAGATCAGCCGGCGACAGCAGTCGTTCGCGGGTGCCAACGGATGATCGGGTCAACGTCGCCGATGAGCGGCCGCATCCGAAAGTCGCGAATTGGCCTCGGGTAAACTGCGTGTTCAGAGCGAGGCGGCTTCCCGGGCGGAATTACCTATTTTTGAGCGCCACCCGCGAAGAGCGCGGCCGGCCAGCAACGGCAACGCGCCACGGGGCCTTGTCCGTCGAATTCGGAGAATACAACTGGGAGATCCGGGGCCCGATCATTGCTTGACCGTATGGATCCCCTTGTACTGGATATATGCCAAGACGTAGTAGGGAGGGCGAATGTCAAGTATCTGGTCGTCGCCTGACCACTCCGTCATTCCAAAGCCTCGGCCAGCATAGTCGTCGTAGTTCTCAAGCGCCTTTCCACGAGATTTCGCCCTATCCGTAGTCACCCCAAGACCAGCGCCTGTGTGGCTGTGTGTCCCGATCACATCGATCGGACGTCCGAGAAGGTGGCGGTGACGGAGGATCGTGACAGTCGTTTGGTTGCTCTTTCGGCTGCCCTCGCTATTGGGTTCTTTGTAGTCGCTAGCGTTCGGGTCGTAACCGACCACGAACCGGCCGCGCAAGTCCGGCGTGCCGTTATCGCCATTGCAGAGCTTCCAGCCATCGGGCAGGTTCTGGGGGGCGCCCGACCACATCATGATCGCTCCGACCGGCACGGCGCCGAGGCCGGTGATCGCACCTTCGGCCTCTAAAGGCCCGTTCACCCTGACTTTGCCCGTTCCGCGCGGCTCGAGATTCAGATCCTGGTCGTCATTCGATCCAGTGGCATAGATCGCGTTGTGGCCGAACCCGATTCCCTGTGTTCCATTGCTGTGGCGGAACTCGACGCCCGGCGTGCCGCCCTCGGCTGGTCTTCCTGCCGGAAACTCGCCGGTAACGTACAACCCATTGACACGGGGAGGGTGGGTGCCGGAGCGCTTCTGACGACCGACATCCAGCGGCGCGACCGGTGCCTCCTGCCCGATTCCGGTGTTTCCCGCCTTGTCGATGAAGAGGCCGGTTTGCTGCTGCGCCGTAGCCTGGTGAACGAGCAGCAACACCAGCGCTGCCGCCAAGACGCCGCGCCCGATCTGCAGGCCGGTCAGCGCTTGTCCTTTCCATGTTCTTGCCATTTTCTTTCTCCCGTCACCTTTGAGGTTCCAGTTGAGGGGCTTGGCCGGCGCGGGCGGTGGTCCCACCACACACATCAGTTTCCTTGCGGATGGCCTGCTCGATTCCCCCGTTGAACCCAGTCAGCGTGGCGCTATCGCTTGCCCGGCGTCGATCTCCAGAAGCCACGCATGCGCCCCCTCGCCAAAGTTGTGCTGCATCTGGCGCCCAGTCCCAAGGGCTTCCCTGCGGACGAGCTCGCTGACGAGATGCGTGGATCATGATCAAATCTGGACCGCCGTTCGCGTGCACTCGACCCTAAATAATCACGCGATCGGAGTGGATCGTGAAGGCGAACCGCAAGAGCGTGGCGAGCCGAGTGTTGCCGCGGGGCCGAAATTCATCAGAGTCACTCAGACCAGGGTACTGCGGAGGATGCGGCAGCGACGGTCACCCGCGAACCAGGTCTTTCTCCGAATGCTCCATGGATTGTGCGACAAGACGACCTGCGTCGATAGCGTGGCGTGCACCAGCACGTAGGGCAATAGAGTCATGAAAAGTCTGCTATAAGCTCATCGATATCGCTAACCTCGCTTGGCTGTCCTGAATTGGCTTCTTTGTAACTGCCGCCTCTTGGACCACTCCCAGAATGCTTGGCTAGTATGATTTCGCGTGGGTCGGTGTTTCTGCGGGATAATAAACGAAGGTCCCCGGAAACTAGGTACACGTCTGATTCGCTTGTCGTTTCCCGGATTAGTCCGGCACCTCCCAATTTAATACCCCGAAGTATGTCCACGAATTTATCTTCCACGTTCTGGTTCCTTATCGTTGCCAGATCTTTTGCTTTATACATCACTTCCATGGTCTTTTCCTCCTTCTGGCAGTACCGATTCCCCGGCAGAACCGGGGGGCCCGCGTTGGCTAATCTGCGTCTTCCTGGTGTTACTGCTTGCTCACTGCTTAATGTGCGATTACCTGGTTTTGGTCTCGGAAAGTTGCGCCACCGCGTCTATAGTGCCGAAGGCCTGTGTCGCGGCGACCCGTTGCACCGTGGCCTCAAGCCGCGCTATTTGCTCTCTCACAGCGGCCAGTTCCGCCAGTTTCTGCTCCACGGCCAGGTTGGTCGCCGCCAAACGCGCGATCTCCTGCTGTTGTCGGGCAAGCATTTGGGCTTGGTCCTTGACTGTCTTGTTCTGCTCTTTGAGGGCTTCGATCAGAAGCGGAATGAGATAGTGATAGCGCACCGCTTTATATCCCGCCTCATTCGTGGTCACGGCTTCGGGCAGCACCGATTCGACGTCTTGGGCGACGACGCCAACCTGATTCGTAGCTAGTTCCTTGTAGCGCTTTTCTCGCTCGGTTTTCCAGAGCTTCTGGTTATCAGCCTCGGTCGCATCAGGTCCGGCCGAGAGGTTTTTTTCGATGTCTCTGGTAAAGTATTTCAGCGCTTCATCATTCCATCTATAGCTCACTCCGCGCAGATGAATAATTTTTTCTAGTGACGTGGGAAGCGTTTGTACCTGGCTCTTGAGGCGAAGATCGGACGGCTCCGGATCCGGCCCGGTTGTGGCTCGAGAACCGGCCCAATCATTTCGTTCCTGATAGACTTGCTTCCAACCACCCCGTCCCGATTCGTTCGATTTATAGACCAAACGGCCGGTCACGAAAAGATCACCCGAGACAATGAGTTGGTCCCAAATATTCACTCGCCGTATATTTCCATTCCCTGATCTGTTGCCAACGAGCATCAAGGCTTTATATACATCGGTATCATTGGAAATTTCCGCCCCATTTTTTTCCGTGTGAGGAAAATTGCTCCACTTAGCGGTAAATCGAATCGGATTGGAGTCGGTGAGAACACGAAGATTCCCCGCGATATCAAGCTTATCGACCGGGGGCAAAGTCCCGGTCCCGATGCTGACGTTGCCCGAGAATGAAGAGTGCCCTGTGCCGTTGACGGTCAGATCCTTCGTGATGCCAACGTTACCCGCGAAGGAAGAATTCCCCTTCCCCTCGACAGCCAGATCTTTCGCGATGCCGACGTCGCCGGCGAAGGACGATTTCCCCGTTCCCGTGACGGTCAACCCGCCATCGGGCGCGGTCGTCAAGACCATCCGCTCATTCGCGCCATAGTTGTCGCGCCATGAGTGGTTGCCGTCGGCCGCATAAAATAACGTGCGGCCGTTGATGCCCAGACCGTACCCGCTCCACAATTGCAATTTCAGGTTGTTAGACGTATCAGCATTTGTGAATTTGATCTGCTGGTCGCCGTCGAGTTGAATCTTCCCCTTGCTGACCTGTAGTTTCTCGCCGGGATCCGGCGTCCCGATACCGACCAAACCTTGCGGGTCGATGAACAAGGCATCGTCGGCGCTTACCGTGCCACCCATAAAAACCAGGCAGCCGAAAAGCGGCACCAAGCCGAAGACGAAGGGCTTTGAAAAACCGTGGCTGTGCGCGGTTCTGCTGGCAAGCTTGGAGCTGCTCCGTCTGGCTTCGATCTCGCCCGGCCGTGTCCGGACGACAGCCAGCTCCGCTTGCAGATCACGGCGAAACTGTTCAGTCATGATTTTCTCCTGGTTAGGTGTTGTAGATCCGGAGTTGGATGGTCTGCCGTCACAGTATGGGTTTCGGCTGGGGATGGGTTGCATTGACTCCTGTGTGTTGACAGTTTGTGTTCCAGGGTTGCGCAGGGTCCATGCGTCATGGGCTTGGCGCCCCGGTCGCGATTGTCAGGGTGGCGCCTTGCCTGACTGTGAATCCCGGTCCGAGCAGCACGTTCCCAGCTGCTTTCAGCACCGTCGTCTGGTCGGCCAGTCCGTCGACCCACAGGTGGGTGGGACTGTAGATGTTCGCGTCGGAGCCTGCGCTCAGGGTGTATTTAGGCACGATGACCCGGAGAACTCGATCCCCTTTGACGGGGTTGGCATACAGGGTGCCATCGCCGCCAAAGAGCAATTGCGCCCGCATTGGAATGACGGCAGTCGACGAGTGCAGACGGCCGGAAAAGGCAGAGCCGAACGCGAACAGATCAACGTCACCCGCCCCGTTCCACACGAAGCGAGTGCCGGCCTGATCCAACGCTAGATTGCCACCGTTGAGCAGATCCGGCGAGTCGCCAACCGTAAAGGTCGGGGCCATGGCCTTTGTTGCCCCCGTCAACCAGTCGATGCCAGTCAGTGTGCCCAGTTCATCCGCGACTCGCACCGCGTAGATCTGCTTTCCGGAGGCAGGTTTTTGCATAGTGCCAGGCGACAGCTGATCAGGTATGGGTTGGCTCCACAGCCCTTTCAGGGGCGGCCAATTCTCCGCAGCAGCGATCTTTCCCGAATGGTCGTCAAAAGGGTTGTTGAAGCACGCGAGCACGCCGTCGTTTACGGAATTGGCGGCGACGTAAATCTTCTCGGATCCATCGGGGTGCAGGATCACCACAGGGGCATGGAGCGAAGGTTTACCGGCCACCTTGAGATGATCCTGATTGGGGAGAGGGTTTGTAAAATATTCGCCCGTCTGCGCGTTGATGGCGACCAGTCCTTCATTTTTGGCCGTAAGGTAGACGAATCGGCCGCTTGGGCCGACCGTTACGCGGCTGGTCGTCTTGTCGGCCAAGGTCACCTTCCACAGTTCCTGGAGATCCGGATTGAAGCCGTAAACCTCCTGGCCCTTTACAAGATAAAGGCTCCCATCGGGACCGAGCGAGGGGGCATTGGCGGGGTCGAGATTCGTGAGCTTGAGGTCTTGGACGACCACTGGAGCCTGAGCCGGGTTGCCCGAGCCGAGTTGGTAGGCAATGATCCTGCCATTGCCAACGATGTAGAGGCGGCCGGACGGCGAGACCAGCAGATGCTGGCCCGGGTTGCCATCTACGCCGATCGTCCAAACAGGCTTGCCACCAAGCGGATTCAGCGCGTGCAGCGCCTTTTTTCCTATGTCGTCGGTCATGAGATAAACCAGACCATTGTGGAACACGGGCGTCTCGGACCACGCGTTGGAGAACGGTCTGGTCACATAGGAAAACGCACCGCTATCCTTGCCACCAAATCTCGCCGTGGGCAGAAATGGCCGAGCGCTTTGCACTGCTGGCAGGCCGTCCGACTGAGTCAGCGCTGGCTGATCAGCCACTGCATATTCGAGGATCAGTCGCGGCCAATGACTGAGGTCGGCTGCGCCTGTCAGATACCAAGTGCTACTGGCACTGGACGGTGTTGTCAGAAGAAGCGAGAATTTCCTTTCTCCGCCTTGGGCTTGTATCGTACCCAAAAAATCCTGCCCGGCGTCCCAGTATACGCGCTCGTCCTTCGCGAACTTGAGTGTTCTACTCTTGCCGAAAGGAGTTCCGGTATCCGGCTTTTGCGTCAACGTGGTATCAGCGACTACGTTGACGGTCTGCTGCGCTGTCGCGTGCCCACTCGAAACAAGACTTAGGCGAGCGGCTGTAAGGTTGGCATGGGCTGGAAGCGAACTCGCTCGAAAACGAAGGAGAATCTTTTCGTTGCCAAATTGACCTCCGGCAATTCCGGCGGTTTCTGCCTTTGATGGAAGAACCTCAGTTGGAATGAGCGTAATGACGCTTCTTAACTGGTCTGCCGCCAATGTCGCAGGAGTTGCGAATGCCAAGAGCGCCAGAAAGCAAATTGAGAAAACGCTACCGATGTTGAACCAGAATCTGCGGCCTGTCGACAACCAGAAAGATTTGTTCATAAAGAATCTCCGTGCATGGTCAGTGAGATACCAGGATATTCAACCTGCCTATGAATTTTGGGTCGTTTTGGAGCGACCAACAGAATAGAAAACGGTTAAAGACAACGGCTTGCAAATAGTAATTCTGGCCCTGGAACTGCTGCCAGCCGTCTATGACAGGGCGCCCCTCCCATAAGCCTGTGCCCGAATGCCACTCAAACAGGAAAGAGAAAATCCGGTTTCCTTGATCTTTACCGTTCCCATTCGTAGCCACCTCCCTGAATGAGCCTATAAGGAGGAGCCGATCCGAGTCGGCTGTTTCAGAGGATTCCGTCTGCCGAAAAGCGACTAGTGCCGAGGCGAGTGGCGCCCCGGGATCCGGCATGATCAGAACAGGCGGAAGCTGATTTTCATCCATCTTCTTCCAATCCTTTCCATCGCGCGTTGACCAGTAGTCGCGCAGCGCATCGAACGTTTGCGGGTCTTTGCTGCCCCCGTACATCCAGACCTCGGGCGGACTATCGGGAGGCGCCCACATGGCGGCGGCGGGATTGAGTCGGCCGGCCCATTTGCAGTGCTCTTGCAAGGGATGCCACGCGAGTTGCGTATCTGACTTCTCCTTCCCCTGCCAAACATCACTACAAGTATTGACACCGTTGTAACCTCCGATGACCCATATAGCATCTTCGAAGACCACACAAGCGTGGCCCATGCGCGCCGGCATTGTAGAAGGAAAATCCCCTTTTCTTTTCCAAGACTGGTCCGCTTCATAACACCAGACCTCATTAAGCAAACTATCTGGGTCGACCGAGCTACCGCCGATCAGCCACAGCTTGTTCTTGTAGTAAACGCCTGGGCTCGTCGCCATGTGTTGCGGAACGTCGCCGGGCTCAAGACGCCAGGCATCTACGCCCGTGGCCGAGGAATAAAGGGCGTAGGTGCCCCGTCCGTGTTTGAAAATGGCGTACAACCGGTCCGAGCCGCTGCCGCTGAAGTCGTTCGCGACAAAGAGCCGAACCGGCGATCCCTGGGGAAGCGCGATCCGGTTCCAGCCCGGGGAAATGACCTGGACCGTTCGGTCGAGAGCGTTCCGAACTTCGGTCTGATTTGCTGGTTGCTTGTATTTACCCTCAAGGCGGTAAACAGACGTAATGGACGGTTTTTCCGTCTCGGGAAACTTACCCCGGACGGGGAACACACCAGAAATGATCTTGTTCTTGGCATCTTGGTCGGTCCAGTTTCCCACCTCTTCGTTATTCCGAAACAGGGTCAGTGTTTCGTAGTCGGTTGCGCAAAAGCTCACCGTGACTGCAGTCTGGCCGGCATGCAGAATGTAGTTGGGATTGACCGTGAAATAGCGAATGCCGGGTTTTCCCCGACGTTCCAGTTCTTTCCTTACCGTTATTGAATAATTCTCACCTGGTGACCACTGTTGCCTGCCGGTCGAGGTCTCAACGAGGATTTCGATCTTGGCGTCGCCCGGCGGCGTGTTGGACACGAAGCCTGCCAGTGAGATCGAAACCGGCAGGGCGGTTGGGAAAACCCCGGTATTCCACACTTTCATACCGGCTGGTGGGTTTTGCACCGGAATGATGTTCGCCGTCTTTCCAGAAGATTGCCCAGTGACTTTCACGAATTCGTCTCGCGAAGCCAACAGGTCAGCTTCATTTGCGCCGCAGCCGACTGTGACGGTCACCCTGACCTTGGTTCCTGCCGGACACTGCGGGCTGGCGTTTACCTCAATCCCGACCTGATTGGTGGCAGCATGGGAGTCGCCAATTTTTACCGCCGTCTCAGCAGTTGGTACAATTGTGAAGTCGTTCATGCGAAGTCCTTACGAATCTAGGGTGCTGCGGTCGATGCGTCGCCGATTGTGATGGTGAGTACTTTTGCGCTCGCTGGCGCGTCCTCGGCGTAGGCAGTGAGGCGATAGGTGGTTTCGGCCTCGACGGTCACGCCGTACTCGCGCAGTAAAGGCTGCGCATCCCATTTGGCGATGAGGGTGCTGCTCCTGTCCTCCTTTATCTGCTCCAACTTCAATGACTCTGCCCCCTGCAGCGACCATGCCAGGTGAATTCGTGCCCCTCTGGCAACTCCGTCGGCGCCTTCACGCACCCAAAAGCTCTGGATGAGAGGAGCGATGGCGAGTTTCAGCCAACCCTCGGAGATGGCCGGCCAGGCATCTGAAAATGAAGCCCGGTCGGTGGCTTCCACGATCGCGGGGTCGAGTTTCCACTGGGTGACATCCGGGCGATAGGCCCACGACCATTCGCCATAATCGTCCGATGGCCTGGGCATCTCCGGCGTGGAAGAGAGACCCAGGACTGGCGCCGTTTGAAAGTAGACCTCGCGCGCGCGTCTCGCGCCAGTCGCGTCCTCCGGCGGCAGTTCGAGGTAGGCTCGCGGCAAGGCTCCGGTCGTGGCGTGGACCCGCGCCTGCGGATCCATCAACATCGTTACCTGCAGCGGCTGCATGCAATCGATGGCGAAATCCTGGACGGCAAAAACCCGGACGGCGTTCCTGTCCACGTCGCGCGTGTCCTCGCCCCAGGCCGGGTAGAAGGCACCGCTGGTGCTGACCCTGCCGCCCGATGCCGCAGCGGCGCATCGGAAGACACCGACCAGCCCGTCATTGCCAGCGTGGAGGTCTCCGAGACGCAGCGGCCACTTGATCTGCTTGAAACCGAGCGTCTCAAGGAGACCGTCGACGGCTGCTCCGCGAGTAGCGCCGGAACGTAGTTCTGGGCGATGCGCGGACAGGCCGGCCGTTTCGAACTGTAGACTCGCCCGCACCAGCGCCAGCGGATGTCCGACAAGGACGGCGACACCGGGGTCTGCTTCTGGAATGCGCTCATCCGCAGAAGCCATCACATGGTCGATGCAGGCGGAAAAGGTGGCGGCGTCGTCAGGCGTGAGGCCCAGGAGCCAGTCGCAGAAATAACGCAGGTGCGGGTTGTCGATGGTCGCCTGCTCGACTCCGGGGACGTCCAGCCAATAGAACGCGGCTGCCGAGCTGCCGGGAGCAAGGCCAAGCTTTTTTTGCAGCGCTCCCAGCGCTTTGCCCGAGGCGGAATAGATCGTCAGGCTCTTCTCAAGATGGTTGGGGAGGACCCAGCCACAGACCGGTCCGCTGTTCTCCTCCGGATGGCCGGAAGCGTCTTCCCAGTCAAACCGCAAGCGCATGGGCTGGACGAAGCGGGGACGCAGCTCGACGAACTTCGCGTCCGGCGCAGCCGCAGTCGAGCCGAGCACGCACGCGCTCGCGCGGCGTAGCATCCGGTGCGGCCAATCGCCCGCCGCAGAGTCGTTGATCTGAACGATCGGCAGTTTCAGCGTCTGGCCGAAAGCGTCGACGATGGACAGGCGCGTGATTCCCAGGCGCCCGGCACGGATCGGGAGGAAAGGCTCGGGTTCGCCAGCAAGGCGCGGCGCCGTACGGAAGGTGTCGCGCCGCTCATCGAACCCGTCATTGATGGCGGCATCGACCGCCGCAATTTCACAGGACTGACCGCGACTGTCGAACCACTTGTCAAAATCGAGCGGCGGCAGTTGAATGCCGGGCTGCTGCAAGAGCAGGGCGTCGTTGAAACCGTCGAGGCTTTGCGCCAACACCCTCTGGTTCTTCAGGATATTGACCAGGGGGTGAGACTTGTTCAAGGTCTCCAGGCGTTCTGCCAGGTTGTTTGCCGTGCTCGGGGTCAGGATTGCATAGCCTTGATAGCTTGCTTTCGCGGCCGAAGCAGCCGGGTAGGGTCCTTTGCCTTTCAGCGTCAGATCGCCCCCCGTGCTGTCGCCGAGGTTCCAAAGGCTGGTCAGCAAGTCTTCCGGCAGGGCGTCATGGCTCGCGGCGGCTGACGCGTAATCGGACTGCCACGAAACTTCCCATACGAGAAAGAGAGGAATCCACGGGTTGCCATCCCATTCGATGGGGAAACTCTGGTCGGGCAGGCGACCGATCAACGCGTTGGGAGGCGTGGCTGGCTTCTGCTGTGCCGCCGTACTTCCTGGATTTTGCAAGGCCTTGACGGTATCGCCCAGCTCATTCTGGTGCTGCCTGGACGCCATGCCGGCGATGGTGGCAGCATTTCCCTCATCGAGCACGAGCGCCTCGAGAAGCAGCGAGTGATGGATTCCGCTTGCGACAGGCAGCGTGTTCGGCTGAGAAAACAGCTTAGCGATCAACTGCTCGCCCTCGACCGTAGCGACTGGGCCAGAAGGGATTGCCAGCACGATCCCCGTGACCTCCTGACCGGAGAGGCGGCACCGCAGTTCATCGGCCGCCGACCAGGTTCTGAGCCGGGCCATGGCGGGCCCCTGAAGGGCAATCGCCGGCTCGCTGGGCTGCTGGAATGGTGGCGCTGGCAAAGACGCCAAACGGTATTTCAACGCCCGCTCTCCAGCGTTCAAGCTCGGGCTTCCATCCGGCTGAGTCTTGAATTGCTTGCCCAACGCGTCATGGAGGCTTCTCTCGCTGGCATCCCGCTCTTCCCTGGCGCCATCCCAGGCGGTTCGCTCGGTAGCGAGAGCTTTTTTGGCGACGCCGAGCTGTCTGTCCAGCTCGTTTGCCCGCTCGTTGACGCCGCCCCTGATCGCGTCGGTCCACAGATACCAGAGCGCATAGACCTGCCAGCGCAAGTCCCCCACGCGGCGAGAGAAGTCATCGCAGCGTTGTTGCTTTGCATTCAGTTCACGCAGTAACTTCCGGAGGCCTGCCGGAATCGAGTTCGCGCGACCCGCCTGTGGCGGCTCGGCGGCGTTGCTGGTGCCAGGTAGATCGGGTTCCGGGCGAATGAGAAAGAGGTTGCCGCCGCGAACGCCATTGAAGCGGCGTTCATGCAGCTCATATTGAAGCTCCGCGGCAGTAACGGACTGCGACAGCAGGTCGCCCTGCAAGGCCGTGAGCAGATCCTGATCAACTTCTCCCGGCGCGAGCAGGGCCGCCACCGCTTCCGCTGCGGTATTACCCAGCGCAAGCTTGTAAGCCTTTTTGTGGTTGTCCGGATTGGCGGGAAAAACAGCGGGCTGACTCACAGCAGCACCCGTCGGGGACTGCATGTAATTGTGCGTCGCGCCCTGCCAGGTGATTCCTCTCACCAAACCGTGGCAGAGAAGGCGTGCTGGCAAAGGTTGCGGCTCGATCTCCGAAATGGTCCAGGCCTGCTCCGTGGCCCATGCCCGAAGCTCAGTGAAATACCTGTCTTGCTGCTCCTCAGTGAGGTCCCCGGGTGGAATGGAATTGTTTCTGCGAAACTCGGCAAAAAACCTGGCCAGTGGATCATCTCTTGGGTCGGAATACCAGCCGGTGACGAGATAGGACAGGCCGGCACCTGTGGGGACATCTGCCATTTGGTCATAAAAACCAAGCACGCCTCGACACGCGGGATAGTAAGCGCTGAAGGCCGGATCCCCCGGACCGATTGCCGTGATAGGCAGCAACGCTGCTTCGTCCTCTGCTGCGAGGGGTCCCGTCACTTCGGTGCAGGCGCCAATCTCCTGGAATTCTGCCGGTCTGTCCTTGTGAAATTTCGGCCAGCTGATTCCGTTCGTAGGGTCGGCTGGCTGAGCATCGCTCTTGATTAGCCAGGCTTTGTACGACAGCTTGCCGTTCGCTGCGCCGCCGCAGCGCTGCACCAGCCAGCGATTCGGAATCGGGGGAAAGGAAATTCTTTCGGCTCCCGACTGACTGCCATGGGTCAAAACACGCGGCAGCCGAAAGTGAAGATGAATCCCCGGCTGCAGGCCAGCCGCCTGGTTGAACGGATTGCCATCACTATCGCTGTCACCGCCAAGTTCCACCCCGAAGCGGTAGCTGTTGTCCCTCAACTTCGCAAAATTCGGGGCGAGATTGGTCCATTGAAACATGTCCTCTGCTGGGAGCAACCTTCCTACCACCAGTCCATCGATGTGGATGGGCACCAGTAATCTGGAGGGTTCGTTTCCGTTGCTCATCGCGCGTCCGTATCCTGAGGGTTTGCTACGTCAAAAACGACCCGGCCCGGGCTTTCTACCATCTCCACCCCGAAGTCGGCGGAGGTGAATTCCTTCGTCGCGTCCCTTACTTTCAGTGCTTCGAGTTTGTCCTTCAGGGTCTGTGCCAATTGCGCCACCTCCACGACACGCGACGCATTGCTTCGCAGCGGAATCGGCACCTGGGAGTCATCAGTGAGTTGATGGCCTGGTCCCGGCGCGACACCGTCCTCTTCGTCATGCTCAGGGCTGTCATTGAGCCGCCGCAGATGCGATTTCCTGAAGCCCTTGCCCTCGACGGAAGCGCCGAAATGCATGCCCTCGGGCGGCTGCCTGAGCTCGATGCGATCAACCTTTCCATTGAAGATGCAGAGCATGATGTCGGGAGCTAGGCGGTCGATGCGCAGCGGATCGAGGAGATCCTCTGCGTTATCGCCACTATCCTTCCACGCGCGCATCTCGAGCCCCTGCCAGCCTTCCACCGCTGGTGAGCGGAGAAGGAAGCCGGTGAGCGGCCATTGCGGGCGCCTCTCGGCTGGCTGTTTTACGGCGATGTCTGACGACTGCGAGCGCACAAACGATCCGCCCTGGCCCGCGTGCCCACTCGCATCGACGGGCACGGAAAAAGTCGTCGGTCCAAGGCAGGTCACCCAGTGCTCACCGTTAATCTCCGCGGTTGACCCGCACACGCCAGAAATCAAAATCCGGTCGTTGTTCTTGAGTGCATGCGGAACAGGGGTCGTCACCACCGTGGGATTGGCCGCCGAGTTCGAAACGATCAGCTGTGGCTTCGTCCGCACCTCCAGCGACTGCACCATCGCGAAATCGAGGAACTTGTCGCGCAAGTACTCGTCCAGCAGTTCATCGTGGGCGACGCTCCTGCCAACGCTGCAGCCTCCTTCCAGCAGGCACTTGAGCCAGCCCGGATCAAGGTAGAAGAAGCGCATGCTATCCGGCGGCAGCATCCGTTCATCGGCAACCAGATAAGTGAACGGAACCCGGTAGAGCAGCACCAGCCGGGCCAGCCACTGACAGACCGTTTGCGGGATCGTCAGGTCGAAATCCGTGCTGAGTTGCAACTCCCCCGCTTGCGTCGTCTTCTCGTCCGCCGCCTCCCGCTGGAACGCGTCGCTGTCGGGTGGAAGGTCTGCCCAGTCGGCCTTTCCGCTTGGCCTGGTCTGGCTGTCTGTCATCGCTTGGACGCAGGAGTTCATGATATCGCTCTCGGCGTCGCCGGCGCCGCCCAGAAACTCCCTGACCCGGTTCCGGCCCAGCACCTCATTGATCTGCCGCCGTACCCTGTTGCGATTGGCGTAGAGCGCGGTGGCGAAGTGCCGATCCTGCAGGGCCAGCAGACGGCCAAGCTGGAAGGCGGCTGCGTAGGTGACATCCATCATTCCGTCCAGCGGGCTGTAGCGCAGGGCCGCGTCGGCCGCGGGCAGGAAACGGTATTTGGTTTCCTTGGAAAGATAAAGCGGCACGAGCGGGCCGCGATACCACGAGACCGTCTTTTCCCCGAGCCGCGTGCTGTGGTTCAAGGCCGTGTAGCCCAGATCCCAGGCGCTGCGGACCTGTTCTTCCGCTGGCCCAGCGGCGCCGTCAGCTTGCCACGGAACACGCAGCAAGCGGACTTCGAGCTTGTCCATCGACGCCTTGAACGAGAACGCCCCACAGCAGTGAAAACTCCAGCTCGAAAGCACGGCCAGCCGCACGGGCTTGTTTGCCGCCGGCTTCGTGGAGCCTGGAAGGTAATCCTGCACCCCTTCCAGGGAGACGAGGTAAGCCCGGTTCTCGAGCGCCAGCGCCGGACTCTTGTCGGGTAGCGGAAAACGGTTGGCAAGAACCACCGAAAACCACCCATCGGCGAGGAAGGAAATCGTTTCCTTGGCCCCGGTATTCACCTCCCGGACATGCGCAAGATAAGCAAGATCATCCGAACTAGGCGCGACGCGCTGAAATACCTCCCAGGGAAGGTCGATCGTATTGCACAGATCATCCTCTGACTCATAGGAGGCGAGTGCAACTTCCGGGCCGCAAGCTTCGTCCGCAGCCGGTTTGATCAATTCACCAAGCTTGCGCGTCTTGGTCTCCGGAAACTCCCTGGCCGGAAAATCTGCCGCACTAACAACCAGCAACGCCATCCACGGCCGCGTGTCGCCTTTGCTCCGCTGGGGGCCAAGGCTGCGCTCCCAAGGCAGCGTGCGCCGAGTGAAAACGACGTGCGGGAGGGAGTTTGCGAAATCTCCAATCTGCCCCTTGGGAGGATACACGGAGTACACATCCGCCGGATTCAGCGCAAAGCGCGGACCGGCCACGGAAAAGCTGAACTTGCTGCGGTAGCTTCCCTTGGAAGTGGGGTCGTCGGCCAGTTCTTGCACGGTCTGGGTGACTTCGACATGGTAGTCGCCTGTTTCGAGCGGCGGCTCGCACCACTGGTGAAACTGAATCTCGCCGGCGGCGAGTCTTGTTTGATGTTCGCTCATCTAGACAAATGCCTCTCCGAGTCGGCAGATTTCCGGGTTGGCCTGAAAATAAGATTCCGTGGCCTTGCCAAGCTCGTCAAGATTCGCCTTGTTCAGATCAAAGGGCGACTCCCGGGCGAGAACGGCAAGCACCGCGTTCCGCCTTTTTGTGGAAACGTCATCCATCACCGTCCAGATCTCCTTTCGTTCTGTCGCCGCAATGGTTCCAGCAACCAGCAATTGATCGTCCCACGGGATAGGCTTGTTAAAGTTTTCATAGGCAAATTTGTCGATCGCCATCGCTGGCAGCGCGCCCTGGGGATGAATGGGATCGAATGAGATCCGAAGACCCGCCCAGGCCTGGAGCGTGATTGCCGTGGGCTCCTCCGGCAAGGGCACCTTGCCTTCTTCGCGGCTTTTTCCCCAGAGCGCATCCGGAACAGCGGCCTTGACGAGCAAGGTGCGCGTATTCTCTCGGACCTCAGTCTTGCCGTTGATGGTGACCTTGCAGCTTGACCTTAACGCGGTCTTGCCCATCGAACGGATGCCTAGTTCTGGCGGACTTGCGCTTAGGGCGTCTTGCGGTTTCAGCCCCGTGAACTCGGATACGGGAATCAGCGACTGGGTGCTCAACGCCAAAGCGTGCGCATTGACGACGCGAAGCAGCGTCCCGCTCTTTGTTTTTTCCTCACGGATGAGCCCGCTGTTGATCTGGGTTACGAGCACATTGCTGTTGTCCGGGCTGCCCTCCAGCGCTGGAGGCAGGAAGGACTCGACAAAATCCTTCGCCTCGAGCGTCGGAGGCGGCTGCTTGTCAGGACCGAAGCGGACGGTAAGGGTGATGACGGTGAGGTCGATCTGGACCAGCCCGGCGAATTCCGGGCCCCAGAGGTGCAATTCCGCACCAAGGTGGATCCTGATCGAAAAGACACCCAGATCGGCTTCGACACCGAGTGAAACTGCCATGTCTATCAGGTAATAGAACGGCTTCCAGCTCAGCAGGAAATCGGCGTAGGCAATAAACCAGACCTTGACGCGGGACGATTGATAAACGGCGCAAAGCTTGCCGCCGGCCATCAGACACGAAGGGGTGAGCGCGAAGTACATGCCCCCTGTAATGCTCATTTCCCCGGTGACCTGCCAGTTGATTCCCAGCCGGGGCACGATCGGATAGTGCGGTTTGGGTATGAACTTCGGGTGGTAACCTCCCAGCGTCAGGACGAAGTCACCGGCCAGCGCTCCGCCAAACCAGATGTAGAACGCGAAGCCGCCGGTGAGGTGGCAGTCCTTGCAGAAGACGTACGATTCGTCGGTGAGCCGGGCTTCCATCCTGATCGTGCCTTCGGCTGGCTTGATCACCACCCTGAGCGCCAGCTCCGCATAGGCGACCGCCTTGCCGCGCTCGATGCCTTTGGGAATCGTCACCGCTGCCAAGCCCAGGAGCCCGATCTCCACCTCATTCCCGACGGAGACCGAAAGCAAGGCAAACGCCTGGATCATTTCAAACGAACTGAAACGGATGCCAATCGCAAACCAGTAATCGCCGAGGGAAGGCGGAATGAATTTCTGCAGTTTCCCCATGGCATCCTGAATCAGGCTACCCGTTCCGGAGGCCAGGTAATCCGGGTCGAGGGCGGCGCGCACGAGCGGGAAATTGTAGACCTCTTCAATCGGCGGCAGGGTCAGTTTGCGGTTGTAGCCAAATCCCGCCGCCAGACCATTGACCCGAAAGCAGGGCGGCCCGCCCAGTTCCAGGTGCAGGATGGCGAATAGGTACAGCGAAGCCCTGCCGTCGACCGAGGCATACGAGCCAAATCCGGTAATGCCGAAGTTCGCGGCCTGGATCATGGCCATGCCGTCGTACTGGACCGCTTTCTGGCCATTGAGCGAGATCTCGCTCTTCAGGAAGCTGCCGCTGATGCTGATCGGCCCGCCCCGATAGGCCAGGTCGATGCCGTCCAGCGCCAATTCCAGATTCGCCGGTTTCGGATCGGACGGCGGCAGGCGAACGCACAGCCCCGTCAGACCGAGATGCAGTCCACCGACGTCAACGGCCGAATCGAGGAGCAGTCCGATCTTGCCGTCCTTCCACTCGCAGCCCACGCGCCCAAGGCGCAGCGGGCCGATCGTCTTGCCGACCACGAACCACTTGCGCATTCCATCGGCCGAGTCCACAGCAGCCGTCGGCGATCCGCCGCCAGCCGCTTTTACGGCTGATCCCGACGGTGCGGAATTCGCGGCCGTTTTCTCTGCCAGCCGGCCAACCAAGGGCACCGCGATCGGCTTGGCGCCGATTCCCCCGATGGCAATTCCCGCGACAAAGCCCGTACCCCCGGAGTCAAGCAGGAGCCTGGCCTGGCCAAGTTGGCCGATTACCGCACGGCGCATGTCCGGGGTGAAGCCCGAGACGCTCCCGATGCGCAAATCGCTCAGGGTCAGCCCTTTGCCGATCAGCGTTGCAACCACCCCGGAGGCCGGGATCGCGATGGGCTTTTCGTGAATCAGGCCCCATAAGGTGGCAGCCTCACTCCCTTTCGAGACCTTGACGTAGAGGACGCTGAGATCCGCGATGCCGAAAGACAGACCCTTGTATTCGTTGCCTGAGAAGCACTCGGCGTAGATACTGCCCAGCCTGATGTCTTCAATGCCTACCTGCGGCAATTCGCCCAGACTCGGCAACACTTGTTTGACCACATCACCGAGGGTTCTCTCCCCCAAGTCCCAGCGCCAGCCAAGCCTCCAGCCCGAACCGTCATACTCGGCGCTCAAATCGACGGGTTCCCCCGCCAATCTCGCATCGCAAATGAGTGCCAACTGCGTCGACTCCGACGCTCGCTGGATCGCCTCGAGCAAGCGCTCCTTGCGCTCCTTATTCATGTAGTGACGCTTTCCGGATTGATGCGGTCAAGCTGAGGCCCCCTCCCGTGCCACGTTCGGCGAACGTAGTGAGCACGCTTCCCCCGCAGATCGGGAACAAGCGCGACCTGTGTCGATTCGGCTGCGATGCTTTGCGGACAATCCTGATAGTCACGGCCCGCGTCTCAGCTCGAAGCGCGTTTTCGGAAGTACTGCTCCAGCAGTCGTCGGGAACTCGCGGGGCAGCGAAGCGCCCGCACACTCGCAAGGTCCATCACGGCAAACAGATCCTCGATTCCCTCCAGCCCGGGTACTTCGCCAATCCAGTGCCCATCGCCTTGCGGCTTGACCCACACGAGAAGGGCACCGTTCTCCGCCTGATCGGGTAGCGCTGATCTCCCGCCTGTTGCCAACAGCGCCTTGGTGGGGGGAAAGAGAACTTCATAAGAGAGATTCGGGTTTTTTTCAATGAGAGGTCTCAACCACTCGGGCACGGACATGCCATTCGCTTCGAGGAATTCCGCCAACGGTTCTGCCATGTCGCACGCCTCCTGAACACAAGCGACGAGGCGCGGAATGACGGGCGCGGCTGCGCAGGGAGCCGCGTCCGAACCAAATACCCGCCATCCATCAACTCGCCGCTTGCCACTTGCTTCCGCCCGAGCTGCACTCGCGCTTCGAGCCCGCGAGCCCAGTCATAAACCATCCGCTCGCCGGGCAGCCGGGGACGCTTCGGCTCCTACGCGCCCGTGGGGCGGGCAACCGCAAGGACAGTTGCCCGCAGCCGGATCCTGGTGTGGGCCGTAGAAGCGGCGGCCAGGGTAATTTTAGCCACCGCCATGGCCTCACTCTCCACCAAGCAGCTTCGCGTACTCCTCGAGAATCGTCTTGGAAGAATCGCGACATCGGAGCACCCTCAAACTCGCACCGGATATCTCGAACAACTTTCCGAGATCCTCATCCTCCGTCAAAGCGCCAATCAAGCCGTCGTTAAATTTCAGCTCGAACATCATCAGCAAAGCTCCGTCGTCGACCTTGATCTTCGTTACCTTGCTGGCCTTGTCGGGGTCGCTGTCGTGAGCTGTAAGCCACTCACCTTTTTCCGTGTCAGTTAATGGTCGTTCGTTTTTCGAAAAGTAGAAAGCGTCGCAGGAGATCGAAGTTGTTTTTAGAAGATTCTTCACCGGATCCGGCATGGACACGTTCTTGCCCTGTAAGTAAGCCGCCAGATGTTCTCCCTTTATCGTTACCGGTTTTGTTATATAGACCGGTTGTCCTTTAGTGATATTGGTTGCGTCGGGAATCATGAGATAAGACTCTTTACCGTCCGCCTTTACTGCCACCGCAACTCCGAAGTGTGTCTGGCCGTCGAAAAGAGTCACCGGGCAAAGCGTTCCTCCGGACAGTACGGGTAGATTTGTGCCGCTTTCGGTTGTCATACGTAGTTCCTCCATGGAAAAGTCAAAAGTGCCAACAAGCAGGGTCGGATCCTTGACCCATGCAAAGCACGTATCTCCAACTTATTCTCATTGCCGCGCCAAGTGCGTGCAGCTATGAGCGCATTGAACGAGGGCTAGTTCAGTGTCCTGCCAATTCGGACCGACTCGCTTTCGTGCACCGTGACTGCATCCAGCACGAGCGTCGCGGCGACCGTCTTGTCCGAGCCATTGCTCGACAAATAACTGCGGAGCGCATCTCTCGCAGCCCTGTGATCGTCTGCGATGTGAGCGTCGTCAAGTATCTGCACCCCCAGGGCGAGCCACTCTGCGCATTTGGCGCGCCAGGAATTGTTCAAGTCCCGGATGACCGCGAGCTCGTTGCTTTCGGCCTCGCTGCCCGGGTTATAGGGTTGGTACAAGGGCGCCCAGGACTCTCCTCTACCGAGATGGATGGAGGTCGGGGGATACCCTTGCGCAACCATGAACAGGGTGCAGGGGAGACATGAGGCCATCTTGGTCGTGACCGCGCCTACTGCGATCTCGTACGGAGTGCAGCTGGGGCCGAGGGAGTACCCCTTGTAGATGGCCTGAATCATCCCGTGCGTATAGGCCGCGATGTCGCAAGCGCCGGGCTCGCCGTTGAATGCCATCTTATCCGTGGCGCCCATTTCCCCGGTGATCTGGTCGGCCAGGTTTGTCGCACGGGTGACGTTGGGCATCGTTGAGTCGGGCCCTTTTCCAGCCACATCTCCGCCGATAATTCCCCAGGGAACATACGAGTCGGTTGTTCCCCTCCGCAAGCGCGAGATCCAGGAAGCGCTTCCGGTTCGCGGGAGCCATCGCGGGTGTAGCCCGCCCATCGTCGGGTCGTCAGCGGGAACGATATCCGGGTCCGTGGTAAGAAAGCGCGCGGTGGGTCGGGGGCCGACCGGGTCGGTGTTCCCTTCGGTGTTCCTATTGTCGACAAATCCAGTATACGCACCCCTCCCCGTGTATTGGGTGAGTTCCTGGTTTTTTATCTTGTCGTACAACGCCTGGCCCTTGGCGGACAACACGGGATCGGAGACCGAGACGGGGGCCGACTGGTTTGCCAACGCATAGACCCCCATGATGACTGCGCCCTTGCTGTAGTCCGGGGCAAGTCCGGCGTTGACCTTGCCTGCCGGCTCCAGGTTATGTCGTTTCAGGTAGTCCACGACCGCTCTTTCGATCTTTCCGACCACCGCCTGCAACCCCGTCAAGTCTTTGGCCCGATCTCTGGGATCAATATCGAACCGTAGCGGGGTGCCGTTCACGACGTGCGACGCGGCGAACCCCAATGCCGCTGCGGTCATGATCACATCCGCTTCTTTCCGGGGATCCGAACAATCAGAGTCCGTGACGATACCGTTGGTTCTTCTGAACGACATGACTGGACTCACTCTCCAGGTGGATGATTGCTTACGTCGGGCCTTCAACCCGACGCAGTCTAGACTACGCCCAGCGGCCGAACCATAAAACTTTTCGATGATCCACTGCGAAGTCTTGCCTGTGCTTCTTGCCGATGACTTGCGCAGCCACTCGCCTGCAGAGAGCGGAATCAGCTGGCGCCGTCACGCAGACCAAAGACAGGCAATCCGCCCGACCATTCGGCTTCCCCAATCATTCTCGCGGAGAGCCTTATGCACCCTTGCCATCAGCCCACTGGTGAAGCCATCTATCCTTTGGACGCCCGCGGCGTTGCCAAAAGGTTTCGCCACGCGGCAATCTTCAGCGCGCTCGACGCGCTGCTCCCGGGGGAAACGATGCGCTTCTGCAACGACCACGACCCGCTACCCTTGAGACGATGAAAGGGGCTGTGCAGGTCGTCCGCCGCCAGCGCGTCGATGCGGTCGGCAGCACCCGTGCCGGAGGTCTCTTCGGCCGCTGGGGGAACGTCACATAGCGGAGTTCCAGAGAGCATCGAAGGAGGAATGATGCCTTTTGGGTCGAATTCTGCCGCAACGAAAAGTTCAAAGCAGCCACTCGGCGCGATTCCCTGCCCTACGGCCGGTAAGGGATCTATACCGGCCGTCCGCGCGATGCGCCGCCAATGGCCGCTCAGGCCGAGAACCTGCCCCTGAGGCTACACCGCCAAATGTCCCATTGAAAGGTGGCAGCGGCCGTTCAGAAGTCCCGTTTCTTCGCGAAGACAATGACCAGGTCGTGGTCGACGCAGCACGACGCGCCACCTTCGACCAGCCGTCACACCACAACCATAGTTCCCGAAGAACGGCACACCCTTCAAAGCCGCTTCTGCAAATTGCTCACCCACAGCCAAAGCGCGTACGAGATCGAGACGATCAACAAGGGTGGCAGCAGCGAGGGCATCGGCAACGGCACAATCATCCAGACGGCGAGCCCCACCAGAACGGTCCACAGGACGCGCACCCCGAGGCTGTGTCGGATCGGGCTCTGCGCCACGACGGAGTATTTCCGGATTTCCCGCACGAACTGGCCATCGCTATAGGCCGCCATCACCAAGGGAATGCCCGGCAGCAGCCATCCCATCGCGCCTCCATTGCGTACACTGGACCAGCGCTATTTCTCGTAAGTGGCCATTGAACCAAGTTCACCTTGAATCCCCCGCCTGAATTTCGGCTGTCAACCGGCCTGTCAAGATTGCTACTCCATAGTCGTGGTTACGCCATCACACTCGGACACCTTCCAATTCAAACCGCCTTCACATAACATATAAAGCAGTTATGCGTGTGGAGGCCGTAACCATGAACCAACGGTGTCCGGTTGCGTCATAGGTATGCCAATAACAATGGCCGCAACTGGGCCTCATAAAGCGCCTGCGAGGCCGGTTTGTGAAAACAGTGCTTGAAGAAGCGCAGGACTTGGCGGCTCACCTTGGAGGTATAGCGAAATACCGGGGTGCTCCAGTCGGGGCGATCGGTCCCGTCGGTCGCGGAGGTCTGGCGCCGGTCCTGCTTGCGCAGCGCTTTCTCGTCCTCGATTCCGTGCTGACCCATTCTGCGGTGCAAGAGCATGGCCACCAAGAGGCTGGTGACAATGGCCAGACGGACCTGGTTGTCGATGGCCGCCACACTTGCGCCCCATGCCTTGGCCAGGCTGAAGTCATTCTTCCAGGTGTCAAAACACTTCTCCTCCTCCCAGCGGCGGGAGTAGAGGAAGGCGACGAGGCCGGGTTCGAGCTTGAACTCGTTGGTCAGAAACTCCACGAGATGCCCACGCCGGCTGCGGAAGGTGATCAGGCGCCAGTTTTGACGGGAACTGCGCAAGGTGATGCGCAGATCCGTGAGCACCCCTTCGTTAACCGGCTCGTCCGCCACCGGCAAGCCCTCGGTCGAATCGATGCACAGGCTGCTTTTCATGCGCGTGATCAGGGTCACGCCCAAGCGCTTCTTCCGACCATCCCAAAACGCCGCGTCGATGAACGCGCGGTCGACCAGCCACAGCGCGCCCTTGTGACGGGTCATGGCCTGCGCGGATTGATCGTAGTCGCGCAACAGCGCCGTCTCATGGCGACTGCGGGTATCGACGTAAACGTCGGCGGGGCAACCCAGGCGCACGTCGTAAAAGCTCAACAGCGCGTGCCCTTTGGGATTGTCGTCCCCGCCCTGGCGGGGCGTACACCGCCCGTAGTGGGCGCTTTCGCTCTGATAAGTTCCATCCATTGCATACACCGGGCGTCCTTCCAAGGTAGGGAATTGCACCAGACGATCCGGCAGCGCTGCTCGGGCCTCGGTAAGCAACGGCGCCATGGCCGCCTGTAAGACCGCCCGGCGACGGCGCGAGGACAGCGCGTCCGACCACGTGGAACGTGCCAGCGGGACGCGCAGCGCCGTACCCGGCTCCCAATGCAGCAGCGACTGCACCTGCTCGCGCAGCGTGCGCATGCCTTGCAGGTGGCGCAGTACTCCCAAGCCGATAAAATCCGCCATACTCAACACGCGCGATACTGCGCCGGTATCGCGTACCTGCGCCAAGGCATGAACCACCGGCGCCAACAATTCCCCCAAGACGGTCTGATTCATGAGGCTATCCATGACTGCAGTTAATCGTTCGGTATCCACACGAGGCTCCAATAGGCTGTTGTTTGTACAGCACAAATTGCGAGCATTTTGCTAAACTATTGTCAAGCGGTTTTCCGATATTTCTTGCCGACCCATTGTCCGTTCCGTAGAGCGGTTAGATTGCGCACCTGCCGATTTTCTATTAAATCACCCATTATCTGCGTACAACACGACTGGCGCTGCCTCATGGGGCAGCGTGCCTGCTTCGGCCAGAATTCAAGCCGGACACCGTTGCCATGAACTTCAACATCTACCTTGACGACGAAACTGGTCAGCAACTCAACGAAGTTGCCAAAAAGGTTGGCGAAAGCCGGAATGCGCTGGTTCGCCAGGCAGTGAGCGAGTGGCTGAAGAGGCGCGGCAAACCCCAATGGCCGGCTGAACTACTTGCCTTCAAGGGTATGGCCGACATGCCGCTATTTGAAGCAGGCAGGGACCGCCTCAAGCCGCCGGCAGCTGACCCACTGGCATGAAGTACCTGCTCGACACCTGTACGGTCTCTGATTTCGTCAAAGGCCAACCCAGCGTCTTGGCGCGCGTCAAAGCCACACCGCCGAATCTGATTGGCGTATCTGCGCTTATGCGCATGGAGGTTGATTACGGCCTGGCGCTCAACACCGAGCGCGCAAAGAAGCTGGCACCAATACTGGACGCGTTTTTTTCGACCATCGCCACGCTGCCGTTTGATGAAGCTGATGCACAGGCAGCCGCAGCAATTCGTGCGGCGCTCAAGACCCAGGGTCAGCCAATCGGCGCTTACGATGTCCTGATAGCTGGCACAGGGCTGGCGCGTGGGTTGGTGGTGGTTACATCGAATGTTGGCGAGTTCAAACGAGTCAGCGGATTGCAGGTTGAGGATTGGAGATGAAGTCCGAGACGGCCGAGTAGCCGAAATCTCGCTCTCCCTCCTGAATGTCGGCTGTCCGTGGTGCTGCTGACCTTCGCGTCGTTGATGACAGTCACAGCGCCACGATCGTTGCTAGCGGCCACGGTGGCCATCCGCCCGATTGCTTGCCCTACTTCCCGGCGGCGTCGATCTTGCGCTTCCCTTTGGCCTCCGCCTCCGCCTCTGCTCGCAACCTTCCCAGTGCCTGCTCGATTGCCGGATACATCTGGGCAGCCGTCCGACTCGTCGTCCGAATCTCGTTGCAGGTGTCGAGAGCCATCTCGAACAGCGATCCAGCATCCCCTTTGGCGCCGAAGCCGATGAGGCTCAACTGGCCAAGTGCCGTCAAGGTCATCACGCGCCCCAGGGGGTACCGTGCCCAGTGCGCGTAGGCGACCGCGCGATAGAGGACGTCCTCGGCTTCGTCGAAACGCTTCTCGTCCATCAGTTGATGCGCCCTGTCGTATTCCTCGGTGGACCGATCGGTGCAGTAGTTGCGCAACGGCTCGGGAGGCAGAAACTCGGGCGGCAAAGACAAGGCGCGATCTACCGGCGGCGCATGCGGTTCGCGCGCCATCGCGGCCAGCTTCGCCTGTACTGCCTCCCACCCGTCGTCGCCTTGCCGAAGCAGACGATGGGGAAAGTCGTCGAGCGATCCCGCTATCGACACGGGCTCCTGGCGCCTGGCGCCGGTGAGCAAAGCCACATCCTTCAACGCGGCGAATGGGTCCTCCTGCTCGATGACCACCAGCGTCGACGTCTGCTTGCCCGCCGCACGGATCAGTTCCAGTTCCTTCAGAACGCCCAAAGTGAAGCCGAGGAAGTGCATGACGATCATGCCCGCGTTGCGAACCAGTAAGGAGGCCAGCGATTCCCACTCCTCGTCGGCCAGCACGAATGCCGGCAACGGCCCGCTCTGTCCCGCCGGGTTCTGGATACCCAACACGGGCAGAGAGGGCTCCACCGCCACCTGGAGGCGCCGCTGCATGTGGTTGTCGAACTGCCCGGCGAGGGTCACCACCTGCGGCAGTCCGTACGGGTCGTTGCGCGCGCCATAGACGCGTGGACCGAGGCCGAAATTGCGCAGATAAAGACAGAACGGTGTCTGTCTGAGCACGGCTTCCCCCACGATCTCGGCAGCGCGTTGATGCGGTTTTTCCTTGAAGAACAGGCGCAGCGAATCGAGCGCCAGTAGCCGGGACTCCGAAAGCTGCGCTCCCGTTCTGCCGGCGCGCGGCGGATAGTCCGGGTAAGACATGTTCATCAGTTCCAGCAGCGTGCCGTCCACCACGGGTGGCAGATAGCCCATGAATGGGGGAAGATTGCCGCCGCTCATATCAGGTGCCGGCGATACGGGAAGTCACCGGCTTGGCCTGCACGCCCTAAGCCGATTGCAGGCACCTCCGCTGTTTGATGTTGCAGACGCCTGCCGACATCTTGTGGAGGTATTCGGGCGAAACCGAATGTGCTGAGAGGTGTGACCGGCCACCGCATGGCTGAGCCCGGCAGGCCGTCCTGGCAGAGGTTGCGCCGAATGGTGGCGGCGCCAGTGGGTAGTTGCTGTTCTTTTCTCATCAATTGAAAAGCATAGGACATTTGGCGCTGCCTCAAAAGGTCTTGCTGGGCCACGACAGGAACCGTCAAGCACGCCCCCTTTTGCGAGCCGTACCGCTCTGACGAAGCTGACGTCTCCCTCAGGCAATCGCCTCAAAGCCGCTTCTGCAAATTGCTCACCCACAGCCACAGGGCGTACGAGATCGAAACGATCAACAAGGGTGGCAGCAGCGAGGGCATCGGCAACGGCACAATCATCCAGACGGCGAGCCCCACCAGAACGGTCCACAGGACGCGCACCCCGAGGCTGTGTCGGATCGGGCTCTGGGCCACGAAGGAATACTTGCGGATTTCCCGCACGAGCTGGCCGTCGCTGTAGGCCGCCATCACCAAGGGAATCCCTGGCACCAGCCATCCCATCAACACTTGCAGGCGGTAGGCGACCAGGCCGATCCACAACCAGGTCGCGACGATCCGGCCCTGCGCCCAAGCGCTGAGGTCGGAACTCCCAAAGGGTCCCTGCCCTGTCGATTGAGCGTCGATGATGAAGCTGCGAAAATCCGACGCCAGCGATTTTTCGATATCGTCCAGGGTACGACCGTAGACAGCGCTCTCACCCTTGCCAGCAATCGCGTAGACCTCCGCCCGTTCGGCGATCCAGGCATTGCGGATCACTACCGGCGGAATGAACGCCCAGGTGGCCGCCATGAGCAGAAACAGGGCGACGGCGACGAAGGTACTCCAGGCGCTGTCGGTGCGCGCAGGCCTCATGGCTGCGTCAGCAGGATGGGAAACCGTCCCTTGAGCGTCCGGCCGCCCGAAAGCCGGGCGATGAAATGCAGTGGCGGCAGTTCACCCAGCATCGCCGCCGGAAAGAATTCCGCCTCCGCCTCCATGATCTGTTCCTGGTAGGACGCGGTGTATTCGTCCTGCACGTGGCTATCGACATTGTGCCCGTAGCGCAGTGCCATCGACCGTACCTTGATCTGCGGCATGCCTTCAGCCAGGTATTTTTGCGTTTCGGAATCCAGAACGCGCAGGGCGATCTTGGTGTTGGTGTTGGCGAGCACCTGGCGGGCCTTGTTTTCGTCACCGAGTCGGCTGGCAAAGTCGGCAAAGGTCTGGGTCGCGATGGTCACTCGGAAATCCGCGCCGCCGCCCTTGTTCATGAGTTGAATGGCCGGCTGGTTGAGGACCTCGGCGGCTTCGTCGATGAAGAGATTGACCGGCGTCAGCGAATCAATGCCGTAGTTGTAGCGGTCGCCCGCCACGGCGGCGAGATCGGCCAGCAGGATCGAACCGATCGCGCTGCCCACCGTCGAGTCGGCCAGCGAATCCAGACCGATGTAGACCACCTTGTTGCCGTGGATGATCTTCGACATGTCGGTCACCAGCCGCTCGTGACCGGGCTCGAAATCCGGTGACAGAAGCGCCTGCAGGGGGTCACTGGTGAGCATCGAGAGAATCGGGATTAGCGACGCCACCATCTTCTGGAAGTGCTCGCGATTGTGCTCGTAGGTCGAGATCAAGCCATCGAGATCCACGGACTGCGCTTCATGGATGGCGATCTCCCGATAGAAGGCGATGTAGGCTTCCAGCAGCCGATCCTTGTAACGCCGGATATGGGACGCAGCCCGGCTTTCCCAGTCCTTGACCTGGCGGGTGAAATGAACTTTCAACGCCCGCTGCAGGAGGCTCTCGGGTCCGCCTTCGACATACCGTCGCAACTGCACCAGGTTCGGACGATGGCCAGTGGCAATCATGCCGTTGGTGATGTCGTTGAGCACTTTCCAGCCGAAGGCGGTGAACGGGTCGGCACCGGTTTCCGAGGGGATCAACGCCGCCACGCGACTGGCCAACTCGGTCTTGCGGTTCCAGTTGCGCAAGGGATCGATGCACGCCGATCGGTCGGGATGCGCCGGATGAAAATACACGAAGCGCTCCCCTGCCCCGCTGGCGTCACACGCGGCGCGGGCATTTCTGGCGAGCGCGTGATCACCCTTCGGATCGATGATGATCACTGTCTCGCCCCGGAAGATCGCCTGGGCGATGAGCAGATCGAACAGGCGTGTCTTGCCGACACGGGTCGTGCCGACGATCAGGGTGTGCCCGACCAGGTGGGCGAGTTCCGAATAGAGATCGTTTTCGGGAGCGAGGCCGTGAACCCAGTAGGCGCCCTCGGTCTGTTGGGCGGCTTTGCCGAGCGTCCTGACGACGCCGAGTGAAATCAGGGTATGCAGCTTGCTCGCCTCGATGTCGGTCCAGGGAAAGCCTGTGCCCAGCCAGAGCGCCTGCCGTTGAGCGGCCTGGTGAGCCTTCTTTTCGAGTTCCCCGAGATCAATGAACGCCTTGCCGAACGAGCGCAGACGCGAGGCATCCAGCAGCCGCTGGTAGGCCTGGTAACCGCGGCAGGCCGCCGCGAGAGCACATCCGACGGCAAGCAGCGCCGAGAACTGGGAGAACAACGGAACCGCCCAGGAGAAGGCGATGATCAGGGCCGACGCGAGCGCCCAGACCAGCGCCATTTTGGCTTCAAAATTGGGGCGCCACGGGACCTCGAAGTCGTAGGGAGACGAGACGGCCATCATGCGCTGCTCGACGATGGCGCCGACGGATGGCCGGCACGCTTTCTTCTGTCGCGCGTTTTTGCGTGTGCCGTGACCCGTTTCGCCGGATCGAACGTCTGGTCTGGCTGGATCGTCGGCGCTGCGAAGGCGATGGACTGATCCAGGTCGGGCCAGCGATTGGCGTCGCCGTCATCCCTGACAAGCAGCGGTTCAGGGAACTGGCCGCCCGATCCTGTGCGCATCATGGCACTGAGATCGATGACCGGCGTTTTCATCGGAGGCAAACGGCGCTCAATGCTGGACGGCGTCAGCGCCCTGCCGCCGCACCCGCGTCGTTGGCCTGGAAAAGCAGGTGCATGACGGCAACGCCGGCCCAGATCGCTACCGGCCATTCGGCCGCTGGAATCCAGATCGTGAGCACCAGCAGCCCCTCGATTCCAATCGACAGCACGGCGAGAGCGCCGGCGAACCGACGATTGCAAATTCCGCCGTGTCTGGACACGGCGAGAATGAATCCCAGCCAGACCACGGCGCTGAGAACGGCTACGTCCAGCGACCGGCCCCTGACGAGCTGTTCCGTCAGGCCGCCGAGAAGTGTCGCGCCCATAGCCAACCAGACGAAGCCTGCCGAATCCGGTATCGATTTCCAGTCACTACGAAGACTCAAGAGGCGCCAGCAATGCGACGCCAGGGATGTGATCAGTCCGGATTGTTCGTCGCGCATGTTCTCCTCCTCCGTAATGAGTGCCCTACAACGTCCCGACCCAGCGCGAGCGGCGCCGATCGGGACGCTATCCAGAACGATTCTACGGATGGCTGAAAAAATGCAAGTCCCCGAAAAGCGTCCTTTCGGGCCGCTTTTCGGAAAAAGTTATCCACAGAAAATGCCCCTCAGGGAAGTTATCCACGTGAAACCTGTCTCAAACGCCATTCGCCGCAAACCCAGGCTATAAGGGGCTTCCAGAGGAGGGGAAAAGTTGTCCACGTGAAACCTGTCTCAGTTAACGTGAAACCTGTCTCATAACGACGTGAAACCTGTCTCACGACCTCGGCTGCAGGCCTTGCGTGGCAAGGCTTTGAGGGGGGTCTACAAGTAGTAAACAAGTAAATTCAAGTAATTTACAAGTAAGGGGCGGTCGCGCCTGTGGATAACTACGTGGCGGCGCGCCGCTCGAGCCGCAGAAGGAGCAACGCGCCGACCGCAGTGCAGCGGAGTCGAGGGCGAAAAGAGCAAAAAAAGCGAAAAGCGGCTTACCAGGAGAAAAACCACGGTCGTGGCAATCAGGCGGGGATGGCCAGATCGGTACCTCACCGCGGCAGGGTTGTGCAGGGTGTGAAACGGTCACCGTGCAACGTGCTGCCTGAGAGGCCTTCACGCCACCACCGTGCAAGACGTCTCGCTGCGCGTATGGCCCACGAGGGGCAAACGATCAGCGTCAGCGTCCATCACACGCACCGTCACCACCCGGAATCTCGACTGTGGATTTCGAATCGTCCGATTCCACAGCGATTCAGGCTGCCACGTACCGTAGCTCCGCGGCCCATAGCCCTTCGCGATCTGACGTCTTCCCACGCCTTGCGTCCAAAAAGTCACCTTTCTGGACGCTTTTCGCCTGCACCGAGGACCGGCAGGGTGCAACAGTGACGGCATGCGAACCAGCCCCCAATCCCCCCTTCTCAGGATTCCATCCCGGCGGCCCCACGTTCCGTCCGGCATCCAGGGAGCGCTATTCCCGTGACCAGGGTCGCGCGCGCCGACAAGCTGATGTCCTTCGCTTCCGAGATCAGCGATGTCGAGGTCGATGCCGAGTCGCTCGCTTTCATGGGCCAGGCGCTGGTTCAGACCACCTTGCCGCACACCGATCCCGGTGTGTCCTCCTTCGAGCGGACGAGCGGTGCCGTCTCTCTTTCGATTATCGCCGACCCGAAAATCGGCCTGCCCTTCGGCACGGTTCCCCGGCTTCTTCTGGCGTGGATCTGCACCGAAGCGGTGAAGACGAAGTCCCCGAGGCTTGATCTCGGAAGAAGCCAGAACGAGTTCCTGTACAAGCTCGGCATGAGAACCGATGGCCGCGACGGTCAGCGGCTGCGCGAGCAGTCCATGAAGCTGTTTTCTTCGGTGCTATCGATCACGTTTCAACGGCAGGGGCGATTCTGTCTGAGAAACATGGCGATCGCCGACGAGGCTCTTTTCTTCTGGGATCCGGCACGGCCTGACGACCAGAGGCGCTGGAAGAGCACCCTCAAGCTATCGGGGGCGTTCTTTCGCAACATCACCGAGTCGCCGGTACCGATCGACATGCGTGTGCTGCACGCGCTCTCCCAGTCGCCGCTGGCGATGGACATCTACTCCTGGCTCGTCTACCGCATCTTTGTCCTGCGCGTCACCCGTCACCCCAATGCCCTCATCCCCTGGCAGTCGTTGAAGCGGCAATTCGGCGCCGACTACAGCGATACCCCGCGCGGCTTGCTAGACTTCAAGAAGCGCTTTCGCCAGCGGTTGGAGGAAACCTTGCTGTTCTACCCGGAGGCCGACGTCACGGCCGAGAAAACAGGGCTCCTCGTGGCGGCCAGCCGCTTGCATATTCGTCATACAGGCGGGGCTCGGTTGTCTTCGCTGTAGGCCTGATCATTCGGCACCCTTTCGATCGAAACACCCTTCTTCGCCGCGCGCTGCTGCGAGTCGTTCCAGTCACCCAGCCAATCGGAAAGCTTGGCGATGGGAGGACCTGGCAGGGCTCCAGCCTCACGGAGCAACACGTCTTGACGACGCTCTGTCGCCCACTACAATCGTCATGCGTGGCACCAACTCCGCGCCGGCATTCGATGCGGTCTGCGGCGAGCACAAAAACGAACCGATAGACGGGGTGATTCCAGTGCGGCGGATCAGCGCCATGCGTTGCACAACCAAGGGGACAAGGACTCAAGGGTGATGGCGGCCAATCTACGGCAGCGAGTGACCGCGGTGAACGGTTTGTTGGCCGCGGTGTATGGAGAGGACACTCGACTCAGCGTCGTGCTCGAACGACTCGGCGCGAGCGAACAGGAGATCGGACACTTCCGGGAACACGCTGTCGCTGAAGCGTGCGACGGGGTGGTCGACGCGGTGAATACGTGCTTTCAGGGCCTCCGGACTGGAAACCGCGACTTCCTTGTCCTGTCCCGCCGCCTCGGGCTGGACGGCGACGTGGCCACGTTGCAGGAAGTTGGCGATGAACTTAGCGTCACAAGGGAGCGCGTCAGGCAGCTGGAAGAGCGCGCACGCCTTAAGTGTCGGGCTTCGAGAAATCGGGATGCGGTTGAAGCATGTCTCCTGGAAATCCTTGCCTTGACGCGCAGGCGTCGGCTGAGCCACGACTTGGGCGCACCCAACAATGACGTGCGCTGAACTCGGTCACCCAGGAGCTTCGCGGCGCGGCAACGCTGAGCAGCAGTAAGCACAGGCACCACCCCCTGAACTTACGGGCGCGGCGCGATCGCTGCGGGAAGTGTCGTGTTTGACGACCACACCGAGGCTCCTTGAGCCTTGGTCCTCGGTAGAATATTGGAATGCCCAAACAGATCCCGCCCTCGCCCCCCGAAATCAGTCGCCTCAGAGCCGCCGCAGCGCTCATCCCCATTATCGAGGCTGGCTTGGCCGACTCACGACTCTCTGTCGACCGCGCCGCGTACATGGCTGCCTTCTGCGAATGGACGGTAGACACCAGTCTTTCGACGATCCAAGCATGGCCAAGTTGGCAGAGACCGTCGGTAGTGGCCTGAAACGCATCAAGATGGCGCTGTCTTCAGTCGCATGAGAGCTGGCGGCCATTGGTTGCGCCACCGTGTGGATTTCGGGCTGAAAGAATAGCAGTAGCACCCCGCAACGCTGATCGACACGGGCCGGGTCACGGTCAGGAGCACCCGGCCGCGACTTTGCTTAAAAACCTTGACTTGGAGCAATCAGCCGTAAGCGGTCACTCGGCTGCGCATCTCATTTTTTTGTCGGACCGCCCGCTACGTGGCGCAAAGCAGCCGGTGGGCGCAGGATGACGTCGGTCGGCAGCCGGCCAACTGCTGTCGTTCGATGACTCCGGCAAGCAGCCCTCTGAACGGCTGCTGTACTTCGCAAGCTGCCAGAGGGCCAATGTACACAACTCACCAGAGCGGACCTTGGCTACTCAAGCCGGTTCAGGCCGCGATGAATCGCGTGGCGGACGCTTTACGAGCCTAGGGCTTGCCGCAGCAGCGCCGATTGTTAGCTTCTGCCACCGAACCGCACCGCCAGACCATCCAACGTCATGTTCTCCACAATCTCGTCATGCGGTATCAGTAGGTATCGCCACGGCTTGCCAACATAGCTCGCCGCATGATCTGAGGCGTTAGCGCACCATTTGACGGCGGCTTCCTTCTTGGCAATGACAATCGGGTCTGTAAGCTCTGTGCGTTTCTTGGGTTCCAGCATGTAGATCGTCGCAGCCGTTTCAGCAACGAAGTCGGGCTGGTATTCGAAGTCATCCGCGCCGTTCCGGTAGTAGATCTGGAACTGGCCCCTGGCCGGCTTGAACCATTTGAGAGCGTCGCGTTCCAGAATCACGGCCAGTTTTCGTTCCGAGTCGGAGTCGAACTTCTGCAGCGGGTAAAGGCATTTCGCAAAGCCGCCGAACAAGTATTTCGCCATGTTGCTCTTGTCCGCCGGCTCCACCCGGTAATTGGCAGGCGCTTCCTGCACCGAATAGGTGTAGGCGCTCTGCTTCAGCTCGGTATAGCCCTTGCTGATCTTCACTTCGTAGCCGGCCACGTCTTCCCAGTAATGCGCCTGCATCTGGGCATGGATGAAGCGCGCAATGTCGCGCTGGTAGCAGCGCAGCACCTTGCGGGTATCGTCCTCGGACAGGTAAGCCTTGAAATGCTGTACCGTTTGCGTCGCCAGGTCGTAGAGCAAGTCGGCGTGTTTGTCGTAGGAAATGTCGTCGAAGTCCACCAGGCCACTGACCACATAGTCTTCGACGCGGGCTTCCTCGAAACCGCCACGACCCAGGGACACGACATCCAGCTGATTGGTGCGCAAGTGCTGAATCCATAGCTCGTCAGATACCGCCGGATATTTCAGCGCGGCCAGATCCAGGGTAAACGGCTTGAACCCGGATTTAACTTCGCCTTTTGGCACCACCAGGATGCGCGGAATGTCGATGGTTTGCTGCGTCACCAACTCGACGGTCTTCGCCACCACAGCCGCAAAGTCCGGCTTCTCCGTCACACCCTCCAGCTCCAATTGGGTCGGCTGATGCTGTTCCTCGACCGCTTTGACGATGGCGGCCTGAATCTCCGGTTTCTTCAGATACTCGATGGTAGGCACGGTCTGCGGCTGGCTTTCCAGCTTGCGGATGATCTCATAGGTGATCTGCGCCACTTTCTGCTCTGCCGGCTTCGTGAATACCGGCGCCTGATCCCGCCCGGCAACCGTCGTGCTGCTGGTCGCGTGTGCCGGCCTTAAGCCCAGCTTGGTGGCCAGGTGCGATTGCGACACCACCGTGGTCGTCTTCTGCCCAAGCGTATCCATATCCAGCACCACCGCTTGCAAATGAATGGCCGAATCCGGCTTGTTGGCCTCGGTGATGATTTCCTGGAACTTGTCATGGGCAACGATGTTCAGCCGATCAACCGCCGTTACGCCGGTGCGTTTGCCATAGGGCAGCCGCAAGCCGCGCCCGATGGATTGCTCGATGAGGATGCGGGCGTTGGCCGCCCGCAGCGGCACGATGGTGTAGAGATTGGTCACGTCCCAGCCCTCCTTGAGCATGTTGACGTGAATCACGATCTCCGTTGGCTCGTCTGTGCGCTCGACCTTGAGCAGGCGGCCAATCATCTCCTCTTCTTCCGCACCGGTCTTGCTCGAATCCACCTGGATGACCTTGTCGCGGTAGCGCCCCTCGAAGAAGTTGTTTGACTTGATCAGCTCGGTCAGTTGCCCGGCGTGGGTGGTATCGCGGGCAATCACCAGCAGGAAGGGTTTGACTATGGCGTTGTCGCTCTCGCGGGCATAGGTCTCCAGTTCCACCTTAACGCTTTCGTGCAGGCGCACGCCGTCTTCCAACTTCAGCCGCTCTATCTCCTCAACCGACATGCCCGCAGGATGGAAGTTCTTGCGCGTAACCACCGCCGGTTCCTTGACGAAACCATCCTTCATCGCCTGACCCAGTGGATAGTCGACAATCACGTTCTTGAACGCCACCGCACCGCGCGGCGTCTCCACGAACGGCGTGGCGGTCAGCTCCAGCCCCAGAATCGGCTTCAACTCGTTGATGGCGCGAATGCCGGCGCTCGCCCGGTAGCGATGCGATTCATCCATCAGCATCACCAGGTCCGGCAAGCCAGCCAGATAGTCGAAGTAGCTTTCGCCGATGTACTCGGAAAGCCGCTTGATACGCGGCGACTTGCCGCCGCGTACCTCGGAAGTGATCTTGGCGATGTTGAAGATGTTGATCCGGACGCCGCCGAAGAGCGTACCGCTACGCGGGTCACGTTGGTCGTAGTTGTCGCCGGTGACGATCGAAGGTGCGTCGATGGCGAATTCCGCGATACCCCGGAACACGTATTTGGGATGATTGCGGTCGCTGAAGTCGGCGATCAGCTTGTTGTAGATGGTCAGGTTTGGCGCCAGCACAAAGAAGTTGTCGATGCCGTGCGCCAAGTGCAGATAGCTGATGAAAGCCCCCATCAGCCGCGTCTTTCCCACGCCTGTGGCGAGCGCGAAGCACAGCGAAGGAAAGTCGCGCTCGAAGTCCGTCACCGAAGGAAACTCGCTGCGGATGGCCTCCAGCATTGCCGCGACATCGGCGCGCTTTCCGGGCGGAGCAATCTCCGTAATGCGGTCGAGTATTTCCAGCGAGCGGCGCTGCGGATGGCGCAGGCTCAGGCGGCCGGCAATGGCGTTGACGTGGCGGTTCATCGGGGCATTGGCTTTGCGTTTGGCTTCACATGCACGCACTCGCCGTTGCGCTGGACGACAAGCTCGGTATTCGTACTAAGCGCCACTTGCTCCGCCCGTTTTGCAGCACGGCGGATGGCCACCCAGGAAGCCGCCAGATCAGGGTCTTTCGCGAGTTCTATTTTTTTCTGGTTCATGGTTTTTCTCCCCAATTGCTCAGCACCGGCTCATCGCCCGCATTGTCATAGATCGCCCAGGCATCCACTGCATCGCGATAGACCTGCTCAAGATTCCGTAGCCCCGCAACAAAACGCCTACGGATAACATCGCTCGGCACGTCATGCCCGCCCTGACGCACGCGCTCTGCCACCCGATCAATCGCCATTTGCGGGTTTGGCAATGACAGGAAAAACAGCGTGACGTGATAGCCGGCCTCGCGCCAAAGGCGAACGCGGCGCGCATAGGCCAGACCGGAAAGCGTCGTCTCGAATGCAAAACTCTCGCCACGTCGTTCAAGCTCGGTCATGCTTTCCAGCATGATGCGCGCCGCCTTGACCGCCGCCACCTCAGGCGCAAACGGCGACAATCCCGCCGCAATCAGGTCAGCATTGATGAACTGCGGACATCCCGCCTCATTGGGCAGAAACTCACGCGCGAAGGTCGTTTTCCCCGCACCGTTCGGCCCGGCAATGATGATAATTTTTTTCATGGCAGGAGCCCGCCCGTTCCGACTGATTGCCGACACGCTGCGTCGGAATTCGCCGCCAGCATCAGTTGCAGATAGTGCAGGCATGTGCGGCGACGCAGTGCCACTTTCTCCACGCCGATCATGCCTCCTCCTCATCAAAAAGGTTCTGCTGGCCGGGCTTGGGTGGCTCCTTGGGCAGGTTCTCGACCTGCAAGGAATAATCGTCGTGCCCCCACTCGCAACGGGCGAGCACCTGGTTGGGAATCTTCTTTACCGTCAGATTGGGATAGGCATCGGCCTTGGCACGGAAGGCGGTGCAGAGGACCAGCAGCGACTGATCCGGCCCGACCGCGTCGGAGAGTTGCTGCAATTGCTCGTGGGTCAGGCTGGCGGTAGTCACATAGACGAAGTCCCGCTCGGTGGAACGGCCGTGCTGCCAATACACCGCGTCCGAAGGCGCATAGGTGAAGCCTTCGAGCTTGCACAACGCCTCGGCCAGCATGGCGGCGTTGTAGTCGTGGTTGATGACCCAGTTGCCCCATTTGTCCTTTTCCAGCAGCGATGGCGCCAGACGGTAATAGCGGAAACCGCCGCCGCCCTGCCAGTTCACCGTCTTGCTGATGCCACCAGGGTCTTCACCGTCAATGACCTTTTTCAGGCGCGGAATGATGTGCGTGTGGCAATGTTCGCCCAGCTCGACCATGATCCAGCGCCGGCCCATCTTGTGGGCGACGGCACCGGTGGTGCCAGAGCCGGCGAAGGAGTCTAGGACAAGGTCGCCGGGGTTGGAAGCAGCTTCTAGAATCCGCTTGATCAGCCGCTCTGGTTTCGGAGTAATAAACATTTCGTCGGCGTCAGCTGAAATCGCACGCAGTTCATTCTTTGCCTCAGCATTGTGTCCCGCCTCATCGTGTGACCACCAGGTCGATGGAACAACACCGCCTTGAACTTCCGATAGAAACCGTTTTTGTGCAGGTGTATTGCCGCCCTTCTCGCCCCACCAGATGCGGTTATCGGTCTGCATTCCAAGAAACTTATCCTCGGAAATACGCCAGTAAGTTCCCTTTGGCGGGCCTTCAATTACTCGGCCAGAGGGGGATTTGATCGAATACAAACCTTTGCCGTAGTAATTTCGAGCTTGTATCGGGGTCGCCTTCCAAGGTCCACGAGGGTCGCTATCTGGATTCTTGTAGGCATCGTCCTGTTTCGCCGTTCTTGGAAGATCATTCCGCCGCCACTTCTCTGCATTTTTTGTATAAACGAGAATGTAATCATGCATTCCAGAAAAATGTTTGGCAGTGTTCTTCGTCGTGTAAATTTTTTGCCAAACCACAGAGGTAATGAAATTCGCCCGCCCAAACACCTCATCGCATAACACCTTGAGGTAATGCGCCTCGTTGTCGTCAATGGTGATCCACAGCGAACCGTCCTCCGACAACAGCCGCCGGATAATCTCCAGCCGGTCGCGCATCAGCGACAGCCAGATCGAATGCTCGACGCCATCGTCGTAATGGGTGAAGGCGCTACCGGTGTTGTAGGGCGGGTCGATGAAGACGCATTTCACCTTGCCGGAAAACTCGGCCTCCAGCGCCTTCAACGCCAGCAGGTTGTCTCCGAAGATCAGCCGGTTGTCGAAGATGTCCTCATCGCTCATTCGATGGGCGGCGTGATAACTCCGGGCCAGGTCTTCCAGCAAGATGCGCGGCTCCAGCCGCGGCCGGTTCTCCTTGCCGATCCAAGTGAGTTCGAGTTTTTGTTTTTTGCTCATTGCATTGCTCTTCTCGATATTTTTTGGTCAAGCACCTTGAGGCGGCGCCTGAACCTGCTGCTTGGCATCCTGCTCGGCCAGTCGCTGCAACACATTGTTGGCGAGTGGCTGCGAATCCGTGAGATTGCCAAAGATCGCCCGATAGCCACGCATTGCCTGAAGCGGTTCCGAGCTTGCGTAGATCAGCTCGGAAATCTGGTTGGTGCGTTGGGAAAGGAGCGTCTGATCCTCGGCGGCAAGTTCGAATTTTGGTTTGGCAAGCACATCGGCGGAGCGCAACGCAACAAAGGCCATGATGAGGTAGCGGCCGTGCCTAAAGAACATGCGCCGGCTGTATATGTTTTCCGAGCGTTCGGTGTCCGCGAGGATACGGTCGATGAAGCGATAGGCACGCACCAGCCGGCAGACCCGCACGCCCGACAAGCCTGCCGGAAAGAGTTGGCCGTAAAGCGCGCCGTCCTGTTCCCACAGGCGGCCAATTTCTTTCTTGGCGCTCACCACGAAGTCGATGGCGCTGGTCGGCCTGGGGTGTTGCTGAAGTTCGGCGGCACTTCTGACCTTGAAGCCCAGGCAGGCCAAGGCGACGGCGGCTTCCTCCAAGGTAAAGGCATCGTCCCGCCGCACCCGCGCATCCGCCGAAGGCCGGTAGTAATAGGTGATGCCCGTCGCCGCCAGTTCCTGCCGCAGGCGTTCCTGATTGGGATCGAGGGCGGCGAAATCGACGCCGCGTACGACGTTCTGGTGATTGCGGGCACGGGTGATTTTCAGGCCGATTTCGTCCGCGCCGTTACCGATCTCGATGAGGGTCACCAGCAGCTTGGCATCCGGTGAGATTGCCCCGGCCAAGGTCGCGCTGAAAATAGCCCCCGCCGTCTGCGCACCGTTGACGATGGAGAGCTTCTTGCAGCCGAAGGTACACCTAGCCGAGCTTCCCGCCGCCGGCGTGATGGTTTCGGCCACGGCCGTGATGCCGTTGTTGAGATAGAAGAAGTCGCTGGGGCGACTGCGTACGGTCTTCTCGATGGCGGTGTTGACGCCAACCGACCCGAGGTAGTGCCGGATATTTCGTTCGAATAATGCATTGCCGTGATCTTCCACCAGCTTGGCGAGAGCCGCCGCGCTAATCTGGCCATAGAAGGCTTTGCGCGGCCCGACGATGCCAGCCCAATGTTCCAGGATGATTTGATCATCGACCGTCGCAGGCGCCTGTTCCTCGATCAGCCAGCCCCAGGTTTTTTCGAGGCCCGCCGAGTGCCACTGCATGAGTGGCCCGAAACGATTGACGACATCCCGAAAGGCATGCAGATCGGCGGTGGCATGCGCTCCAAGGGCATCCCCGAGAAAGACCACCAGCGCTTCCAGCCTCACGCCCGGCGTATCAAGTGCCTCTTCGATGTCATCCAGCCGGTTGCGTATGGCCTCGTTGAATCCATTGAACTGCCTTGCCAGTATAGCCTTGATGCCATTGATCGTTTTCTGGACGTCTGCCTGGGACGGAGCCGCCCCCGTGCGCTTGAACTTGGATTGCACGAAGGCCAGCCGATTGCCGGGGCGGTCAAAATACAGGGCGTCGATACCACCATCGTCGCTGCCATCCGTTATCGCCCCGATCGCTGTCGCGTCATCGATCTCGCACTGGCCCACCAATGCGTAGGCCGCGAGGGCGCGAGACAGACGGTCAAGGTCGTGCTGCCCTTCGGTCCAGTTTTGTCGGTCAACTTTCACGACCTTGGGAACGCTGGCGAAGAAGCGGTCTCGCAGGGCGGCTTCGATCTGGGCGACTTTTTCGTCTCGCGTCGGCATCGCGTCAGCTCAGCGTCCAGCGCAGCAGGAATAGAAGCTGCATGCTCGTGACCGGATTCAGTTTGTCCTCGATGGCCGAGATCAACTCGTCCCGCTGCCTGTCCACTTGGTCCTGCGCATCAAACAGGGCGCGCCGCTTCTGGTTGCGCTGAGCTTCGAGGGCCCTGATCTGCTTCTGACCAGCGAGCTTTTCTTCCAGGGTCAGCGCCGTCGTGGCGGCACGGCGGGCTTCCTTGATCTGGCGGTCGATTTCCTTGATTTCGCGTTCCAGTCCCACTTTCAGGTCATCGGCCCAGCCATCGAGTTTGTCGGCCTCGGCTTCAAAAAAGCGCGCGTTGCGCTCGGAAATGTCGCGCTGAATCGCTGCCTGGCGACTTTGAGCGACGGCATCAAGTGTTCCTTGAACCGTATTCACGGCTCCAAGAGGACTGGGAGCAGATGCGCAAGGCAGTGTCAGCAGGCGCCGTGCGACTTCCTCGTCCAATATCTGGCCGTCGTCGGTAAGGGCCGAAAAGATCAGGTGGTCCTCTGCCTGGTCGAGCGCTTCCACCCTGAACGACGAAAGGGTAAGCCAGCCGCTCTTACCGATCAATGGTTCAAGGCTTGTGACCTTGCCGTCGTGTTGGCCGTAGTCGAACTGAATCTCTGCAGCCGGCAAGTCGCGGCTCTTTGCGTTTGCGAGCAAGGTTTCGGCCAGCGGATGCTTGAGGCGGTAAAGATGGGCGTCGCCGGAGCGGCGCGGCAGTTCATACAGGCCTAGCGGGATCGCCGCGGCTTGCTGCGGGAATGGGTTGGTCACCAGGCGAAATGCTGCATCCCCGATGAATTCGGCCTGGCCGTCCAGTTCATGCCGCGTGAGCTGCATGAGCAGCCGTTCGTAGCGATTGAGGTAGGCCCGGGAAGCTTCGTCGCGCACCTTGAGTTTCTCGCGCACTTCGTCGTCAAAGTTTTCCAGCAGTTGCTGGCGCGTGCGAGTCATCGATTCGTTGATCTCCAGGCTCAGTTCGAACTGGAGCTGATTGAAGGCGGTGGCGATCTCCTCGGGCTTGCGGCAGTTCTGGTAGATGGCGGCAATACGCTTCTCGAAATCGACGCCGGACTCGATAGCGCCCAGCACCTCGTCGCTGGCGCCGAAGACGCCTTCGAAGAGTTGGAACTTTTCCGATAGCAACTCAAACACGCGCTGGTCGGCGGCATTCTTGCGGTTGAGGAAATTGACCACCACCACGTCGTGCTTCTGGCCGTAGCGATGGCAGCGGCCGATACGCTGCTCGATGCGTTGCGGGTTCCAGGGCAGGTCGTAGTTCACCACCAGCGAGCAGAACTGGAGGTTGATGCCTTCGGCACCGGCCTCGGTGGCGATCATGATGCGGCCCTGCTCTCGGAAATAATCCACCAGCGCCGAGCGCATATCGGCGGAGCGCGAGCCGGTAAGCCGGTCGCTGCCTTGATGGCGCTCCAGCCACTGGCTATAGATCAGCTTGGAGCCATCGTCAGTATTCGAGCCGTTAAACAGGACGATGCCCTCGCGAAACGGGCTGTCCGCCAGCAAGCGCAGCAGGTAGCTCTGCGTACGGCGCGACTCGGTGAAGATGATGGCCTTCTGCGCAGCGCCGATCGCTTCCGCCTTGGCGAAGGCGATGCGCAGCGCCTTGAGCAGCGCCTTGCCCTTGGCGTTGTGTTGGATGGAGGTGGCCAGTTGCGCGAAGGCATCGAGGTCGGCGATTTCCTGCTCAAGCGACCGGCGGTCGTCTTCGGTGATCAGTTCAAGCGGTTCGTCGTCTAACCATTCCTCGGCCGTTGCGTCAAGTGCTTCGTAGTCCTGGTCCAGCTCGTCCGCAAGCGATTCGGCGACTTGGTATTTGCGCAACTTGGCCTTGAGGCGCTTGGAAATCGAGGTAAGCGCCCCGGCAATGGCGAAGGTGGATGAGGCCAGGAGCTTCCTCAGCACCAGCGTCATCAGGCTGCGCTGGCTGGGCGGCAGCGCTTGAAGATTGTCCCGTTGCAGGTAGTCGGAGACGAGATGGTAGAGCCGGTCTTCGCCTTCCTCTGGCGTGAATTCCTCGACCAGCGGCAAGCGCTTGGTATAGGGAATGTATGCCACAACTTGTCGACGCAGGGTGCGGTGGCAGACGGGCTTGAGGCGCGCCTTAAGCGTCTGGAATACCTGCTCCTGATTGAGATTGGCGAACTGCTCTCGGAAGCTCTTCAAGTCGCCGAAGGTGTGCTCGTCGATGAAACTTACCAGGCCAAACAACTCCAGCAAGGAATTCTGCAAGGGCGTCGCCGTGAGCAGCAGCTTGTGCTTGCCGGCCAGTGCCAGTTTGAGTGTATTGGCGATGACGTTCGACGGTTTGTAGACGTTACGCAGCCGATGCGCCTCGTCAATTACCACCAGGTCCCACGGAACAGCCTGAACGTCGGCGGCCTTGATCTTGGCAAACTGGTAGGAACAGATAACGATTTCTGGCGCTTCAAAGGGGCAGAGCTGGCCCTGCCTGATCGCAGCGTTATAGGGCTTGGCTTCCAGAATCCGGCAGGGCAGAAAGAATTTTTCAGCCAGCTCCTGAAACCACTGTTTGCGCAGATTGGACGGGGTGATCACCAGAATGCGCCGCTTCCGCTCGGCCCACTTCTGCGAAAGCACTAGACCCGCCTCGATGGTTTTGCCGAGGCCCACCTCGTCGGCGAGCAGGGCGCCCTTCGATAACGGCGAATTGAATGCGAACAGAGCGGCATCCACTTGGTGCGGGTTGAGATCGACTTGAGCATCGACCAACGCTCCGGCCAGCTTCTCGACGCTATCCAGCGGGCAGCGGCGCGTCAGCTCGTAGGCAAAATATTTGGTGTGGTAGGCGGAAATCACTAGCTGGGATCTATTGGTATTTTGGGGATTGTCCTGCAACGCAGAGGAAAGTCAAAAATAATCTCGAAGAGAAATGTAGTGCTGCTTTCTTAAAGATGGAGACGCTTTCGGCAGACGTGGAATCGGCGCTGAATCCTCGCGCTGCTGCAATTCATAGGTTCCGCGTTGCGCGCAACACTACACTACCCCGTGCGCATGACAAGCCGCTACTCGCCCCACGGCTACTCCCGCTAAACGTCGAACGTCATGTTCCCCCTACTTCGCATCACGCGGGATGTCGCTGAGCATCAACTTCGCGGCAGGAAGGGCCGCTAAGATCGATACATTTTTCGGGCCTGTAGGGCCTCCCAAGAACTCATGCGCGAGTGCTTGGAGGCAGTGTCTATGCGCGTCAGCTAAAAAACGTATAGCAGCCGAAACCAAGCAGAAGTACCACCGGCAGGAATGGCCGAGAACTTGCCAGTAAGCAGTCGGCTGGAACGGCCGCTCGACTTTGTTACCCGCCATTCAGCAGGCGGCTGGCTGAAGGTCCGGATTGGGTCGATTGCCGTCACCAAACCACGAAAGTTCAGTGGCCGCTCCCAAGCCACAAGCGGCCAGCCAGAACAGTTACTGCTGAGGCCGAGCGCCAAAGGCCGGACCTGACTGAGAGCCGTCGTTCAGATTCTTCAGGCCACTGGCAGCGATCGACCCTAAGCGGAAGTAGCTCGAATTGAAAAGCTGCCGCTCAACGTCGCGATAACCTGCAGATTACAGCGAGCTTCTTGTAAACGACAATGGCGCAGTAGTGCGCAAAAAAAAGGCTCGCTGCAAGCTGCCGGGTTCATTGCTTTGTTAGCTCACTAGTCGCCACTTTCATCTACTTTTATGGGACTAAATAGCGCTACGAGAGATACGTACGCGAGCGACAGTCCGGCAAGTGCAATATACACTTGCAGTATGCCTCCGAGTCTTGTTAGGAGCGATGTATCGACCGCGCATGCAAGGATGACTACGGCAGTGGGTAATGCGCTTGCCGCCAGCGAACGAACCATTAGCTCCTGAAGCGAAATGCTAGTACTAGTTACCTTGCAGTAAGCAACTGTCACTACGAAAGCGATGATTGTTAGAACGACGGACGCGATGCCAATGTGCTCAGACGTAATGGGAAGGTCAAGCTGCATCTCATGCCCCCCCAATCAATGAGAGCAGTGCTGCGATTAAGCTGGCGATTCCGAACGCAAGCGCCGAATAGTTCTTTAAACGATCGAGAGAATACAACCGTTCTTTATCTCTAATGGAGCTCACTACTTGCATATTGACCAATTTTAACGAATCGTCGATTGCACGTTCGCAGTGTTGCGCGGCCCTTTCTAGGCATGCCTGTTTTCGTTCTTCGTCCTCTAACGCGATGTAATCAGCGAGATGCCGTCCAGCGTATCTAAGTTCATTAGCAGCTGAAACCGAGAAACGAGTGTTCTGCTCAAATTCCGAGATTGCGGATTCTGCACGGCGAAAAAGGCCACTTACTTCCTGCGGTGTCCTCATAAGTTTTCCTAGTTGGCTAACGTAGAAGTGAGGGGCAGCCGGAGCTAAGCGGAGGGAACCACAAGCGCAGCTTGTGGCTGTCCCTCTCGACTGAAGGGTAAGACAGCATTTCAGACTTGTGCGAGTACAGCATTAACGAACTGCTCTGTATTTGCTACCCATGCATTCACTTTCGCTGGGCTTATGGAAGCAACCTTATGATTGCCCTGGCCAACGTTGAGGTTCGCATCTGCTCGGTGCACAATTTGATGACGGCGCTTCATTGCATCTTCCAGCTTTGGCAGATATGGCTGAACTGCTGCGGTACTGAGGCCAATAGATTGAAGTAGTGAGCAAACTTCACCGGGGTTATTGTAATTGGAGCGCTCAAGGCTGGCATCTACAGATTCTTTGATAACGTCTACAACCGATTTCCCGCGTTGCGCAGATAGCGCTCCGAGGGTGATTTTCATTGCCGTGCCACCCACAAACGGAATCTGATCTAGAACGGAAGTTGTAGAAACAGGCAACTTCCAATAGGCAAGGCTGCGTAAAACATCTTCGACCGATGCATGCAAAAGAACCGTAGCTGCCCGCAATACGTCTGTTTTTTGGTGGCCGCGCCTTCCTTTGCCTGAACCAGCTAGCTGATTTGTATAAATGGCCACTAGGTTCTTTACTCGAGCGATGTTCAGTAAAAACCGGGCAGTTATTTCTTGTTTCATAGAAATCCGGCGATGTTGTACTGTCTAACGTAGAGCTAACCGGCAGTGCGCGGCTTTGTTGCGCAGCGGCCAGCGACCGAAGGGAACGAGGTTGAGCGACATGTTGGGCTATTCTTGCTTCGCCTTCCAATGTTTCAGTGACACACCCTTTCCTTTTACTTGCCATTCTCGTGGGCCGCTTACAGAGCAACCGGCGACAAATTGCGCGGCAGCGGATGGGCTTGTGAATGCGGCCGCGGACTTGACTTCAAGAAGCTCTGGATTATTGCATAGCACTAGGATCCCTTTCTTTTCGGCGTCCTTCCGGCGCTGTAGGACGTTTGCATGCAAAGATTCAAATGTTTGTTTACGAACAAACGAGCCAGCGAGTATCGTGACTTCGCGCCCAATGCAGTCCGCCTCTGCCCAGGCTTCTGCATATGTCATTGTTAATTGTAATAACTGGGTAGTAGCTGTTTCAAATGCTACCGGCTCATAGTGGGTCCTGCCCCTTGTTCCTGGATCAAATGCTTCAACCCATTCTTTTTGTAACGCCTTCACTTTTAACTGGAAGGTATCCAGGCGCTTGCCCGTTCCCATAAGCGCGGATACGGAATCAAAATCATCCTTGTCAACAAGCCTTTTGGCACTCTCTTTCAGCTCTTTTGATACGCTTCCGATTTCTTCCAAAATAAGCTCAAATGCTGTTTGTACGCCATCATCGTCCATCCAGAGATCCTCAATTTTGCGAAGCCCAACTTGTAAGTTAACCTCCTGACGTTAACCATCGTCCGCGGATATGTTTAATCTAAGGACGTATATCAACATATCAGCGCTCTTGCGGATGTTCGGGAAGGTGCCGTGCTTTCATACAGTGAGTGAGTTCGGGTGTTTTGAAATCACTACCCTGCTGCGTTTCGTCATCGCTATGACCCCAGTATAGCTTTCTAGCATACACCCAGATCGCTTCAATGACTGCTTTTGACAAACCTCTCTACCGGCCGCAATTGGCCGGCTGCCGACCGACGTCATCCTGCGCCCACCGGCTGCTTTGCGCCACGTAGCGGGCGGTCAGACAAAAAAGTGAGATGCGCAGCCGAATGACCGCTTACGGCTGATCGCTCCAAGCCAACGGCGGCTTTCAAGAAAAGCCGCGACCGTCTGCTCCCCTGGCCGGGAGCAGTCCTTGACCGCCGCAGCGACGCCCGCAGGCGTGTTTCCTGGTAACGCTAAAGAGGCTACGCGACTACCGTTTCGTCGCCACCAGCCGTTCTTTCAGCTTCGACCAGCGCCGTTCCACCTGCTTACCTTTGACCGCCATGGCCAGCGCCCTCTTCTGCCCGACCAGCACCACCAGCCTCTTGCCACGCGTGATCCCGGTGTAGATGAGGTTGCGCTTGAGCATCATGTAGTGCTGGGTCGAGATCGGAATGACCACCACTGGGTACTCGGAACCCTGTGACTTGTGGATCGTCGTCGCGTAGCAGAGCACCAGTTCGTCGAGTTCGCCAAACGGATAGGTGACTACCCGGCCATCGAAGGCCACGGCGACTTCTTCTTCGTCGAGATCAACGCCGGTTACGAAGCCGATGTCGCCATTGAAGACATCCCGGTCGTAGTTGTTCTCGATCTGCATCACCTTGTCACCGACACTGAAGCGGTTGCCGAACTTATCGACACTGTGTTCGCCGGGCGGATTCAGCACCGCCTGCAAGGCTTCGTTGATGCCGCGGGCACCGGTGATTCCCCGGTTCATCGGGCAAAGAACCTGAATGTCGCGGATCGGATCGACCTTGAACTTTCTTGGCAGGCGGGTCTGCACCAAATCCACCACGGTTTGCGCGATGACTTCCGGTTCCTCGGCAGCGACGAGATAGAAGTCCGACGTTTCTCCCTTCTCGGGCAGGCTGGGAAAGACGCCCCGGTTGATCTGGTGGGCGCTGCGAACGATGCGCGAGGTCGCTGCCTGTCGGAACACTTCCGTCAGCCGAATCACGGGAACTGCCCCCGAGTCAATCAAATCGGTGAGAAATTGTCCGGGGCCGACCGAGGGCAGTTGATCTACGTCGCCGACCAGGATCATCGCTGTACTTGTAGCGACTGCCTTGAGTAACTGATTCGCCAGCGGCACGTCGATCATCGAACATTCGTCGGCCACCAGCAGGTCGCATTCCAGAGGATTGTCCGCATTGCGCTTGAACTGGCCATTGATCGGATTGACCTCCAGCAAGCGATGAATGGTCTTGGCTTCCAGACCTGTCGATTCGGACAGACGCTTGGCTGCTCTTCCCGTCGGCGCACACAGCAGGGGCTTGACGCCCTTGGTGGTCATGATGGTCAGAATCGAATTCACCAAGGTGGTCTTGCCAACGCCGGGGCCGCCGGTGATCACCAGCAGCTTTGAAGTCAGTGCGAGACGGATTGCTTCCCTTTGGCTGTCGGCCAATTGGATGGAGAGCTTCTGCTCGACCCAGGGAATGGCTTTGTCGGCATCGAAAGCCGGCAGGGTGGTTCCGCCCGTACCAAGACGCTGAATCTGGGCAGCGATCGACTGCTCGGCGTAGTACAAGGGTGCCAAGAACACGCAGGGTTGGCCGGAGACGGTATCGGGCAACAGCACTTCGTTGGTGATTTCCTGAGCGATCGCTGTCTCGATGATCGATTCCGGGATGTCGAGCAGCTTCACCGCCAAGGGCACCAGTTCAGCGTAGGGCAGACCGCAGTGGCCTTGGCCAGAGGCTTCAGTGAGTGCATAGGAAATGCCCGCCTGGGCTCGGAGGGGAGAATCCTTGGCGATGCCGATCTTCTGGGCAATGGTATCCGCGGAGAGAAAACCGATGCCGCGAATGTCTTGGGCCAACCGGTAGGGGTTTTCGGTGACGATCTCGATGGCGCCCTGACCGTAGGTCTTGAAGATGCGCACCGCTCGGGACGTGGAGACGCCATGCGCGTGCAGGAAGACCATGATGCTGCGGATGACCTTCTGGTCGGCCCAGCCGGAGGTGATCTTCCTGGCGCGGACTTCCCCGATGCCTGGAATTTCGCGGAGACGTTCGGGAGATTGCTCTATGACATCAAACACCGCCGCACCGAAGGATTTCACCAGCTTGCCGGCATAGACCGGGCCGATTCCCTTGACCATCCCTGAACCGAGGTAGCGCTCAATGCCTGTCAAGGTGGTCGGCGGCGAGATTTTGACGAATACGGCGCGAAACTGCCGGCCATGCTCGCGATCGGTGACCCAGTTGCCGGAAGCAGAGGCGTATTCGCCAGGGGAAACGACGGGGGCGTGGCCGATCAGGGTGATCAGTTCTCGCTCGCCCTTCACCTTCAGACGCAGAACACAGAAACCGTTCTGCTCGTTGTGGAAGGTGACGCGTTCAACCAGGCCGGCGAGACGGTCGAGTTCGGCGGCGTCAGGCATGGAGGGGCGTGGTCAGGCTACCCAAGGCGGCGCGCGAAGCGACTGCGAACGGGCTTAGCGCCGGCTGCGTCGAGTCTGCCAAGGGTGTGCATCAGGCGGCATGCTGAAGCGGTGCGTCCTTGAGTGACGCCTCTACGCGTTCCCGCAGTTCCTTGCCAGCGGTGAAATGGGGCACGTACTTTTCGGGGACCGGAACCGCGACTCCGGTTCGTGGATTGCGCCCCGCCCTCGCCGGATGGTAGTTCAGGCGGAAACTTCCGAAACCACGGATTTCGACACGATCACCTTGCGCCAGGGAGCGCCCGATGGCGTCGAGAATTTCCTTTACGGCGATGTCGGTATCCTTCACCGTCAGCGTCGGAAAACGGGAGGCGATGGCGGCGATCAGATCAGCGCGAGTCATAGTCAGCATTTTAACGTCTGGACTGGCGTTGGCTGTCGCCGCCGGCGGGAGTTCACCGCAACGAGAATTTCCCGTAACGACCCCACCATCCCTTCTGCCTTCGACGTCGCGAAGGTCAGCGGTCGGCGGCAGCTGTCGGCCGGCGGGCGACGTAGTGGCAGCGAAAGTGCGGCTGCCGTGAACGACAGCAAGCCAATCCGGAACCCGCCGTTCGACTCGATTGGCCGTCGCCCCAATCATTTCAGCGAAACGCCGCGCAGACAGCCCTGACGTGGCCGCGCAGCCAACGATGTGCTGGATCGGCATCCAGCCTTGGGTGCCAGAGCAATGAGACCGTGACCTCCGGTGTGGTCACCGGGAGGGGAAAGCTATGCATTCCGGCACGTAGATTTCCCGTGTGTCGTTCGGGAACAGTGGCAATCAAGTCGGAGCCTCGAGCCAAGGCCAGCGCGGTCGAAAAGCCTCCGACAATCGTGACGATCTGCCGTCCCAGCCCAAGTGGCTTCAATGCTTCGTCAATCGGGCCTTCGTCGAGTCCCCTGCGCGAAACGCCGATGTGCCTGCCGGCCGCAAAACGAGAGGGCGAAATCTCACCCTGGCTAAAGGAGTGCCCCATTCGCACGACGCCAATGAAGCGGTCTCGGAACAATGTCTGCACACGCAGTTCCTGAGCCGTCGTCTTCCCCACAACGCCAGTTTCCAGATCGACGATCCCGTCGCGCAGTGCCGTGCTTTCCTTGTCGGGCTTCTGCACGAAGCAAAGCCGCGCACCGGGTGCTTCCTCGCCGACGCGGGCAATGAGCTCCGGTCCGAAGTTCTCCACAAAACCCTCCCTGGTCCGGAGCGTGAACGTCCTATCCAGCTGTTTGAGGTTGAGCGTCTCGGTTGGGCGCAGCACGGCTTTTCCATCCTCCACGAGCTGGCTGACCCGCTCGCGTAGTTCGATCGCCCGTGGCGTGGGAACGAGACCGCGTCCGGCCCTGACCAGCAACGGATCACCCATCGTCTCTCGCAATCGCGCCAGTGCCCGGCTCATCGCCGACGGGCTGAGCCGCAACCGTCTGGCAGCGCGCGCAACGCTGCCTTCGGCGAGCAACACATCAAGTGTGACGAGCAGATTCAGATCGGGTGTCGACATCTATTGAGTCCTAAGACGGCCTGGTCATTATATGGCGTCCAACGCACGAATAAAGTGTAAATGATGCGCCTTCCGCCATGGCACGTGAAGGCTTATGTTGGTGACAGTTCCGATTCGGGAACCGTCACGACAAGGAGTTCATGATGAACGCAATCATTGCAGGACAAGATGAGGCCGTCTATCGAAGCGCTGGACAGGCCCCTTCGGTGCGCTGGGCGCTCGCCACCCTTTCGCTAGCCATCTTGCTATCTTCGCTCGGCACGAGCATCGCCAATGTGGCATTGCCAAACTTTGCGGAGGCATTCAATGCCTCCTTTCAGGAGGTCCAGTGGATCGTCCTCGCCTATCTCCTAGCCATCACCACCACGATCGTCAGCGTCGGACGGCTCGGTGACATTACCGGCCGCAAGCGGCTGCTATTTGCCGGAATCTTCCTGTTTACGTTGGCATCAAGCGTGTGCGGCGTCGCTCCCACGCTCTGGTTACTGATTGCTGCGCGTGCACTGCAGGGTCTTGGCGCAGCCATCATGATGGCCCTCACCATGGCGTTGGTCGGTGAAACGGTTCCCAAGGCAAAGACCGGTAGCGCCATTGGGCTGCTCGGAACGATGTCTGCGATAGGTACCGCGCTCGGCCCATCACTCGGCGGCATTCTGATCGCCGAACTCGGGTGGCGGGTCATCTTTTTGATCAACTTGCCACTGGGTGTCCTGGCTCTTTTCCTTGCCCATCGCTACCTGCCGAATGATCGAAAGCGACTGAAAGCAGAGCGCCCCGGCTTCGACAGTTTGGGCACGCTGCTGCTGGCCCTGACACTCGCGGCATATGCGCTAGCCATGACGACCGGGCGCGGCAGTTTTGGCCCATTCAACGTCGCTCTGCTGTTGGCTTCTGTCCTTGGAGCCGGCCTCTTCGTGCTTGCCGAGAAACGCGCAGCGTCACCGTTGATCCGATTGGCGATGTTCCGCAATCTCGTGCTGAGTTCGAGTCTCGCCACCAGCATGCTCGTCTCGACGGTGATGATGGCGACCCTGGTGGTCGGGCCGTTCTATCTCTCGCGTACCCTCGGGCTCGACGCCGCGCTGGTTGGACTTGTCCTGTCCGTCGGCCCGCTGGTTGCTGCGCTGACCGCCGTGCCAGCCGGACGCATTGCCGACCGGTTTGGACCACAACGCATGACCACCATCGGGCTCTTCGGAATGGCAGCGGGCGCCTTCACGCTGTCCATGCTGCCGACGATTTTCGGACTCCCTGGCTACATCGCACCAATCGTCGTCATCACCTCGAGCTACGCGCTGTTCCAGACGGCCAACAACACCAATGTCATGACGGATGTCCGCCCGGACCTGCGCGGCGCTACTTCCGGCATGCTCAACTTGTCACGCAACCTGGGACTGATCACCGGGGCTTCAGTCATGGGCGCCGTGTTCGCCCTCGCATCAGCGACGACCGACATAACAACGGCAAGCCCCGAGGCAGTTGCCAGCGGGATGCGCATCACGTTCTCGGTCGCGGCTGCGCTGCTTGTCGTCGCGCTCGCAATCGCGGCTGGAGCGTACCGTCGCACTTTGCGCGATCAGAAGCTTGTTCCCTGAGACGTACCCGCGCTGGATTCAGAAAACGCAGACCATCGCAAATTGCAGGGGAATGGACCACTTTGTAGCCAGCAGGTTGCCAAGACATTTGCCAGCGTCAGTTGGCAGGTTTGGGTCCTATCCGGTCAGTCACCTTTCGCATGGCATGACCCGCCAAGCGTTCTCCTCGTTGTGGAAGGTGCCACGTTGACGGGCCGGCTCAGCAGTCAAGCTCAGCCGACTAGCGATCGCACATGGAGTGCTGCGGGTAGGACGCTTCGTGACCGCAGGGAGTTGTCTTCGGCTTAATAGGTGCGTGACGGTGGCGTTTGCACGTACGCTGGACTTTTCGTTCCGTGCCCACCACTCCGGCCCCGAGGCGCTCACCCCGGCAACTACTTGGCGCCCTTCTCGACTTTCCAACTGTACTCGATGTTCCCTTTCTCGCCGCCGGTATTGTCGTACTCGGTATAGGTCACCTTGACTTTCTCGAAGTTGTTGCCGATGACGACTGTCGGTGGCCCATCATCGTCGTTGCCCGAGGCGCTCACCTGAATATTGGTGATCATCACGTTCTTCAATTCGTACCTGAGGTAGGTTTCACGAGCGCCGCCGTAGGTCGCGGTCTGCTCGATTTCCAGCTTCGGAATGACTTTTCCCGTCAGGCACGTCTCCTGCAACTTCGGGGAAGCCTTTTCGTATGCGATCGTCAGCGTCAAGTCTTCGACGATCGCGGCGCCGCGACGGCGGCTCTGGCCTGTTGCGCCCCCACCGGCGCGATGCATTCCCCAATCGACGTTCAGGACGTCGATCCACTTGCCGTGCCTGTCATCTTGAGACTCGCCATCGATTCCATCGTATTTTGCGAAAATGGCCATGACTGCTCTCCTTACGTTAGCGGGCAGGAAGCCCGACGGTTCTAACCTACAGCAATCGTCAACGGCAGGCTAGTTTATGAACGCCGATCAATCGGCGTGAATCTGCGATCTTCTCCCGGTATCCCCTGAAGAATCATCCGCATGCCGCTTCGCTCAGCGCCTCTGGCCGTCGTCCGCGTGGCTAGCCCGATCAGCGCGATAAAGTCGCAAGCGTTCACACAGCACCTCCGTCGCTTCCTTCGCGACCTCATCGATCCCCGCGCCCCGACTCTTCTCGATGAGTTTGAAGACCCAGAGATCGCCCAAACGAGCCGACGACATCTTCGGCTTCACTCGTTTCACCAGCGCCTCAGTGCAAATGATTGCACCGCCTCGGGAGGCGTTGGGCCGACCGGAAGGCTGCTTGCGCTTTGGCGCCGATTGACCCCAGTTACCCTGGCCGGTGATACTGAACGAAGCCACCACGCTTGCTATCTTCGTGCGTGATCGCGCGGCGCGAGCCCGGCATTAGAAAGAACCGACATGACTACTCTCTCCCTCACCGATGCCGAGCGCACCGTGTTCGCTCGCGTTGCCAACGCAGACGCACCTCCCGGCGCCGTCGTGCGTGATTTCGACGCGCTTCTGGACTACCTGAGCACGGACGGTATCCCGGTTTCGCCAAAGACCAGCGAATTTGCCATCGCACGCCTGCCCGAACTCAATGCCTTGCTTACTCACCCCGTCCCGATCGGCCTCCCCCGCGGCAGGCAGACGTCGTACCCCAACGTGGATGGGTTTCACCTGCTCTTGCGCTTCAGTCGATTGGGGAAAGTTGATCGTTTCGCCACCACGCCGCGGATGGTCGTGAATACGGAAATGGCCGCCAAGTGGCAATTGCTCAATCCGACAGAACGATATTTCAGCCTGCTCGAACGCTGGTGGAGCTTCGCCGATTTCGGGCCGGACCGTTTCGGCCTGGCAGCAGCCGACAGGATGGCAGAATATCGTTGCACCTTCCTGAAGCGCCACCGTCCTGGCAGCCGTGCGAAAGAGCGAGACGAAAAGTGGCAAGTGGCCATGCTGGCATTGCTCGGCATGAAGCAGATCGCCATGATGCAATTGTTCGGTTTGCTCGACATCGTGTCCGATCAGGCCGTCTCAGGTAAAGGCTGGCAGATCAAGCGGATGGTCGCGACACCGTGGGGACTGTCGGCCAGCGCCACCTACCTTCGCGCGTTCCGCTACACCTCTACCGAATTGTTGGAGCATTTGCTTAACCCTTCGGGTGAGAATTCGGTCGAAGAGGAAGATTCAAGTGAAGAAGAACTGGATCGCCCTCCTTTCTTTACTTGGGCAGACGCGGTGATCCCGTTCTTTCCCGCCTGGCGCAGTTCTCTGGGAGAACCGGAGACCGTCGAACCGTTCCGAGGGAGTGTGACATTTAAGGTTGCGCTCGGCCAAGGTGTCTGGCGCCGCATCGTGATGCCTGCCCAAAGCGACTTCGCGGACCTCGCAGAATTCATCCTCGACGCGTTCAATTTTGATCACGAACACCTGTATCAGTTTCGCTACCAGGACGAGTACGCGACCCAGCGCACACTCGATGACCCCAGCGGCAGCGATGTCGATGACGATTATGCTGACGAAGTGACCTTGGGAGAAGCCGGGTTGTCTCCCCGACAACTTGTTGAATTCCGCTATGACTTCGGCGACGACTGGCGCTTCAACGTGCTGGTGGAGAAGCTGGATGCGTCGGAAACCGGCGCAGAACCTGCCGTCCTCGCCAAAGAGGGAAAGGCGCCACAGCAGTACCAGTGAGTCTCTTCGCTTCCCATTCTGCGGTAACTGATCTTCGCGATCGCTTCTACCGACTCGCGGTCATCCTCTGGCTGTAATGGATATTGCCATTGCGGAGGTGCACCCGTGCCTGACAACCACTACGCGCTTGACACGGAGTGATCGTAGAGCGCCATCACTTCAGCAAAAAGTGCTCCATTCGGTGACCTGCTTCAACCAGCGCCTTGAACACATTCGGGAGTTTCCCACGACCGCTCCAGGTCACTCTTTTGTCGGGCGTGATGTATTTGGCTTTGACGGGGGCGCGCGCTTTCTGGGTACCTGCAGCGCCTGCGCTAAAACCACACTGGGCCGCTGTCAAGTCGTATTCCTGGATAATGTCCTTCACCCGATGAATCGCTTCTGCCACTTCAGTTCTACGGGCTTCGTCGATCCGTTGATTGAGTTCGTCGCGTTCGGCAAGCAGTTCCTGGTAGTTCGGCATGGAATCTCCTGAGAGGGGTTGCTAGTTAATGTGAAACGCCGAAAAGGCGCCACTGACGGGATTTTAATCGAGTGCGGGCTGATTCAATACGATAAACGCCTATTTGAACCGATTAGCCCAGGTCAGTTCAACGAATTGACCCGAACGAAACTCGATGGATCACACCCCCAACGATATTTCGTTGACAAGCTTGGCCCAGGTTCGCAGTTCTCGCCTCTCCCCGATTACGCCATTGGACGACAGACCAGTCGCTCAACATCGCCCGCCGCACCGCAAGAAAGTCAGTTGATAACTTCGACCTGCACCCATTTGAATATCACCCCGCAATCGGTTTCCACTCGCCGGGCGAGTAGCAAGATCGGCCCGTTGGGCACCAGCGTGACCGCCGCTCTGTTTTTCACAGCAGCAGCCCATCCGCCATGAAGCCCCATCTCTTGCTCGCGCTCGGCATTCTCGATGCGTTGGCAAACGTCGGCGAGGGAAATCTCCGTCAGCGTGATGTCCGCGGTCAGCGAGGCCAGCATCCCGAGATCGAACTGATCGGTCACCAAATAGCGAGGGGGTTTGTTCATGACGCCTACTCCTTCCGCTCGCCCTGCGACTGCGTCGCGGTCTTCGAAAACCGCTCCAGGCGCTCCAGCGTCACGAGCATGTCGGCAAGGTAATGCGCCTGACGACGATACGCGCTGGCCTCGCTCTCTACGGCAGTGACAAGGTCATCGTCCCACCCCGAGGTGTGTCGAAGCAGGTCCTCCAGGCGGTAGCCGAATACTTGTGCATCCCGACGCCGACTGCTGTTGCGCTTCGGAATGTACGTTCGGCGCGCCTCGCGACCTTGAGCCTTCCTGCCGTACCAATTGACCAGGTACCACTCGATGGAGAGCGCATTGCCCCGCTGCCGAACCCGAAACTGCAACGTGTTTTTCTGGCTCCAGTCCTTGCCGGTGTTCGCCTCCATGACTTCCTGCAGGTAGCGATTACCCAGGTCTCTGGCCTGCTCGAACACGTCCTTCAGCTGAGCTTGCAGCAGTGCTCGTACGTCCCTGATCCGGTCTTCCATCGGTAGTCCGTGCCCCCTCTTAAAGATAAGGATTCGTCACCCCACCAATCCTTATGAGAAATCGGCCAAAACGCCGACACCCGGATAGCGCAAAACCCTCGTTGTGACCGAAGCCAAGCGCCTTTCCCGGTTACCAAGGACGGCCATTTCGCCTATTTGGCCGGCTTCCGGGCCTCGCAGGACGTCCCCCAGGGGGTAATTCCAGGCCAATGAGCAGGCTTTTTTCTTCCATAAGGCTGCAGCCCAACCAATCCTTATGTAATAGGGCATGGTGGGTGCAATCGTAGGCACCAGCCGCCTCCCCTTGCGGCCGAGATGCGTCCTTCCCGGTCGCATTTCGAACCTGATACCGAGCACGCTCGATTCGCATGCGGCCAGGTGCTCTGGCGGTGCACAGATCGTGGTCAAAAATGCTCAAAACCCCAGAGGTATCGCTGCAGGGTTCCTGCGGTACCACTGCCCCGTTTCGCTGCCCCATCCCGAACGCGCTGATCAACGACAGAGGCCATCTGCCTGCCCGAGAGACGGCAACGGCCGGCCTTGCCGGGATGTAAAGCGGGATGAAGACGAGGTTCCTCAGACGATCCGACATGGTGGCTACCTTCCCTGTCATGCTTCTTGGGGCGTGGGTTCTTGACCCTCTTTCGGCGGCACGATCCAGATGCCTTCCGTTTGCTCATGGCCCCCATGGTGCAGGACATACGGTGGAGGATTCCATGCCGCCACCGGGCGACTTCGGTAGTCAGCCCAACCCGTTTCTTCCGCAACATTCGCGCTTCTTCCGACGCGTGAACAAACCGTCACACGTGTGAAGAAACCTTCACACGACGGCGGTGCTTTCTCCGCCAAAAATAGCGATACTTCTGGAAAAGAGGATCGGAGCGCTCCATGTTCAAAGTGGCCGTCATTGAAGACGACATTCCCACCAGCAACCAACTCAAGGAATGGATTCTTTCCGCGCACCCGGGCATCACCGTGGAGCAGTGGTTCACCCGCGACGATGCGGAAGCCGCCCTGGCTCGCGTGCAATACGACCTGGTGGTGCTGGATATCGAACTGGGGCGGGAGCGTCACGCGGGTGTTGCGATCATCAACGCCATCAACAAACGCACCAGCGGTACACCGGTGCTGGTGGTCTCGGCGATGCCCGCCACCATCTACCGTGGCATCATGAAGGCACTGGATGCCTGGGATTACTTGCAGAAGGCCACCTTCGAGGAAGCCGAGTTCATCGATACCTTCCTGGAAATCCTGCGCGCCGTCCGACAGCGTGCAAGCGTCAAGCCGCCCTTGGCTGCCAGCGATGAACTCTCCATTGACCCCCTGCGGCAGAGCACGCCCCTTTGGCGGGGACAACGAATCAACCTGCCACTGACCGCCCAGCGCATCCTCGCCGCGCTCTATGAGAAACGGGGCGAAGTGGTCTCTTACGAAGAACTGTCCCAGGTGGTCAAGAGCGGCCGGAGTCGGGACAACATCCGTAAACACATCAGCAGCATCCGTGAGGCTTTCCGCGAACTGGACGAGGCGTTCGACCGTATCGAGAACATCCCCATGCGCGGCTTCCGATGGTCCGACCCGATCTCCACCGGCGCAAGCGATCGGTAAGCGGGCGATGGACAGCAGCGTGTTCCTCCGCGGCGCTCCGGTGCATCGCTACGCCTCTTCGGTGAGGTCTCAGGAATGAAACCGCTGGCCTGGCTGGCGTCGTTCCGGCTGCGCATTCTCTTTCGGACTTCCTTCCTGCTGCTGGCGCTGGCCGTCGTGGCCATGGCAGTCGCAGTGCTGCAGGAGGAAAAGCAGCGCAGTTACGACAACTATCAGGCGAGCTTCGCCAAGACCAAGGAACAGATCGTCGCCCGCCTGCGCCACCCGGCTGGCCAGTTGGCACTTCTCAACCCGCCGCGCGGCGACGGTCCCGTGACACCGCTGCGCCCGGTGATGTTGCCCTTCTCGGCCATCGATTTCGACGACCAGGGCAAGGTCCGCCATGCCGTGGAAATGGCCGGTTGCCTGGTCCAATACAAGAACTACGGCAGCCTGTGCATCGCGATTGCCAACAACCCCTGGGCCGGCGGCTTCATCTATGCGGCGGGCACTTTTGTCAGCAACACGCTGCTGCCTCACCGCATCGGCAACGAGTTCCTCGATGGCGCTCACCGCCTGCGGGTAATGGTCAGCCTGCGCGGAGAGATGTACCGCTGGGTCGCGCCCTTCGAAGTCCCGAGCCGTGACGAGCGTCGACGAGCGTCGGGGATGCGGGGTCGTTTTACCGGTTACGTGGAGCTGGACGACCGGGACTACACCGGCGAGATGCCGGTGAAAGAATTCCGCGGCTGGGTATGGCAGAGCGGCAGGTGCCTCGACGCCACACGGGAGAGCGACGAGCATTGCGAGAAGAAATCGTTCTTCTCGCTACGCCTGCCGATCGAAGTTCTGCGCGATGCGCTCTTCCAACCGGAAAAGCCCCAGTGGCCGCCCCCCGACCTCGACCAGTTCCAGGTTCGCGTCGAAGTGCTACCCCCCGGGGACGGCCCGGCGATTTTCGACAGCAACGAGGACGGTGCCGTCCCGCCGTTTTCCCTCAACGACCTGACAGGCCTTCTTCTGCCCGGCGAAACCCTGACGATTCAGAAGGCTGACCGCGGTGAGCATACCAATCTGGTGCAACTACACGGCAAGGACGAGGTCCTGGAGGAGCCTTCGCCACTACTCACCCGCCTGATTCGCAAATTGCCGGTGGAACGTTACGACGCCCCGGTCGAACTCGCCGACGAGGTGGTGACGCCCATGGGCAGCTATCGAATTCTGTTCCACGGTGATGCGCGCAGTGTGAACAAGATCCTGAGCGCCGTCGCCTCGCGCGTTTCCTGGTTTGTCGGTGCCATGCTGCTGGCCATCGCGCTGGCGTGGCTGGTCATCGAGACCGGCGTCGTCCGGCGCATATCCCGTCTCACGCGACGTTCCAGCGCGCTCTCCAGAAGCGTGAAGGGCATAGGCGGCCTACAGCGCTTCGATCTGGCGGATCTCCGCGGCAGCGACGAGCTGGGGATCCTCGCCAACTGCCTCAACGACCTCCTGCGTCGTGTGAAGGAAGACGCCGAGCGGGAAAGGATACGCGCCGAGCAGGAACGGGACATGTGGCACGCCGTTGGTCACGAAATCATGTCGCCGCTACAATCGCTCCTGGTGCTGCATGGCCACGCCGGCGACCCCAGCTATCGCTACATCAATCGCATGCAGCAGGCGGTGCGTGTGCTCTACGGCAACGCCAGTCCGAGCGAAGCCTTTCAGTCCTCGGCGTTGCAGGTGCAGGCGATCGACATTGCCAAGCTTCTACGAAATGTCGCTGACAACGCCGGTTTTGTCGACGTGCGTTGCGCCGCTGCGTACCAACCGGTGTGGGTACGCGCCGACGAGTTCCCCCTCGAAGACGTCTTCGCGCACATCCTCAAGAACGCCGATCGCTACCGTCAGCCCGGCACGCCGATCACCCTCACCCTGGAGACCACGGAGACTACGGCGACGGTGACCATTCACAATGTCGGCCGGTCCATTGCTGAGGATTTCCTGGACAAGATCTTCGAGTACGGCGTTTCCGAGCACGCGGAAGCCGGCGCCAACGGCAACCGGGGCCAAGGTCTCTTCGTCGCCAAGACGTACATGGCGAAGATGGGCGGGACGATCAACGTTCGCAACGTGGAAGATGGCGTGAGTTTCTTGCTGACGCTGCAGCGAATGCGGGTTGGAGGGACTCAGTAAGGTCCGCCAACGGGTTCCAGGCAGGAGATCGCGTGCTTCTGCCGCCGCGCCGGAGCGCTGGTGCGGAGCCGAGAATCCAGCACCGGCCTTGACCGATCATCCCGGACGGGGATGATCAGGGCGCTTGCGAGTGCATGGTGCGTGGAAATTAGTGCAGGACACCAACGACCGCCAGCCCTCGCCTCGACTGCGCCTGGCCGGACCCTCTGGCTTCCCGCCCTCAAGAGCGCCGCTTGTGAAAGGACCAAGATGAGCAAGGCCGAAACCCCTGGAGAATCGCCACCCGATGGAATGACGTCCGATCGAGGGCACGAGAGCCTTTCAATTCCTCAAGTCGAATCGAGCGCGCTTGGACCCGTTTGAAGCTCTTCATCGGACACCACTCCGTGGCGGCCTTTGCCAGGCAGTGCGGGATCGCGGAGTCTGTGCTCCGGACGTACCAGAACGACGGACAAATGCCACCGCTGGACAAGGCGCTGGCCATTGCCGTCGCCGGCGGCATCACCGTTGACTGGCTCGCGACAGAACGCGGCCGACGCGTCTCGGCCCAAGTCCTCGCGGCCTACGGCACAGCATCTGGCAGAGCCGGCGGTGCCGAAGGACCGCAAACACGGGCACTCGACCCCGTTGTGCTCAAAGGCATCCTGAAGGCCGTCCTCGAAGCCCAGGGCGAGCGCGCGACACAGGAACACGCCGCCTTATCCGTATCTGTCGACCGGTATCAATGCGCCACCTGATTAGCAACGAACGTCAGCTACGCGAATTGATCGCAGGGGACGAGGAATAGCGGTGACGGCTGCGATGAGTAGGCGCTGGTGAAGCGTGCGCAGATCGAAGCGCCGGTTGAAGCGATAGCAGAAGGCTGCGAGATAGCGAGCAGCATACTTTTGGAAGTCGAACGCATGATAGCTACCCGAAAGGCTGGTCTTGAGATTGCCGAGGACGGTGTTGATCCATTTGAACTCGGGCACGTCCTTGGGCTTCCGTCCGGCCATTACTGTCGGATGGTGAATGCAAGCGGCGCCCATCACGGCACCAAAGCAAGCCAATCCATCAGAGAAAACGGTGCTCCCGGGAGCGACATTACCCTTCGCCCACGCCAGCACGGCCTCGCTCGTAAATCCCGAAACCGGCGTGAAACGAACGCGCAGGGGACGGTTTTCCTCGGTCAGGGAAACTGCGGCTACAAACGGCACCTTGTTCTCGGAACCTCGCCCCACCTTACCCCCCGTGCGCTCACCGCCCAGGTAGGCATCGTCCACTTGGACATGCCCTTCAAGGACATAGCGCTCCTCCCGGTCAGCCATGACTTGCATCAGCTTGTGGTGAATCAGCCAGGCAGTGGGGTAGCTCACGCCCAGTTGCCGCTTCAATGCCAAAGCCGACAGCCCGGTCTTAGCCTGACTGATCAGGTAGATCGCCAGGAACCAGGTGGTCAGCGGCAGTTTCGTGCCCTGAAAGACAGTGCCGGCAATCAACGAGGCTTGATGCCGGCAGGCGGTGCATTGAAAGACTTTGCGCGCGCCGTCACGAACGACGCAATGCGCCGTTCCAGTGCATCGCGGGCAGTGGAAGCCTTCCGGCCAGCGAGCAGCCTCAAGCGCTTGCTCGCACTGCACCTCGGTTCCATACCCCTTGAGAAATTCCGGCATCGACAGCCCTGGTTGGAATTGGATTCGGTTCATCGCCATAATCGCTACCCCGCGTTGGTTGATAGCGATCACTTTACGGGTCAGCAGGCTCGCCAGATGAGCCCGGCTGACGTTCGTTGCTAATCAGGATGCGCCATGATTCATGACCAGCGGGAATAGCCCCCCGGGGCAGGGCCTCGGCACTCGGATAGCATAGTTTCCTTCGTCATACTCGGCAATTGAAAAATCGTTAACTTTCATGGGCTTATGACAAGAGCTTGTAAACCCCTCTGGAATCAGGTCTACTCTCGTCTTTTGGGCAACCGAAATGACTGTGACGAAAGGAGCCAGCCTGATGTGCTGCTTGAGGGAAGTAGACGATCCGCGCAAACCCAGCAATGGGACGCTGCATGACTTCGTTGAGATTCTGGTGATTGCCATGACCGCTGTGCTCTCAGATTGTGACACCGTCGAAGACATCGCCTATTGGGCGTATAAGAAGGAGGATTGGCTGCGGCAGTTCCTGCCGCTCAAGAACGGCGTCCCTTCCGAGAAGACGTTTCTGAGGATCTTCCCGGCGCTGGACCCGAAGCAATTCGAGGTGGCGTTTCGCCGTTGGGTCGCTGAGGTGGTCGGCACCTTGAAAGGCAGCGTTGCGTTCGATGGCAAGACGGTGCGTGGATCGGGCAGCGGCGGTGAAACGGCCATTCACATGGTCAGTGCCTTCGCTACAGAATTGGGCGTCGTTCTGGGCCAGGAAAAGGTCGCCGCCAAGAGTAATGAGATCACCGCCATCCCGGAACTGCTCCATGCACTGCATATCAAGGACCTGCTGATCACCATTGACGCCATGGGGTGCCAGAGGAACATCGCCCGTCAGATCACCGACCAGCGCGGTGACTACCTGCTGGCCGTCAAAGGCAACCAACCGGCGCTGCTGGAAGCGATCGAGACTGATTTCATTGACCAATACCAGTCGGAAGCCGTCGACCGCCACCGCCAAGTTCATAAATCCCGTGGTCGGATCGTCGGCCAAATCGCCTCGGTGCTGCCCGCAGCAGGGACCGTTGACCTGGCCGATTGGCCCAAGTGCAAGACGATCGGTCTGGTCGACTCCCTGCGCAAGGTCGGCGACGAAGAATCGAACTTCGAGCGGCGTTATTACATCAGCTCTCGCGAGTTGACCGCCGAGCAACTTGCCGTCGCGGTGCGAGGCCATTGGGCCGTGGAGAATCGACTTCACTGGGTACTCGACGTCAGCTTCGGTGAGGATGCCAGCACCGTACGTAAAGATAACGCCCCACAGAATCTTTCCCTCGTGAAGAAGATCGTTCTCAATCTGATTCGCCTGGATACTACCGATCAGAAGAAAGCCAGCTTGCGCCTGAAGCGCAAGGCAGCCGCCTGGGATGACGACTTTCGGGTGAAGATCATGGGTCTCATCAGACTATGACAGCCGAGTGCCGAGGCCCTGCCCCCCGGGGCCTTCGGCCGCGGTTATCCGCAACCCGCGCCCGTTCGCCGATCAGCGGAGTGTCTGCTCCCGCTTCCGGCAAGTGAAGCGTCATCCCCTCTACCGAACCAACGCTGTTCGGCGTAACGAACAAGGCTCAAGCCTGCCGACGTGCAGCAGGCGATGGACCGCAACCACTTGGGTCCGCGATCCATCGCCTGAAGGAGGATGCCCCGGAACCCCACCTGCGGGCCAACGCAGAGGCACCACCAGAAAAGCTCAGCGAATGCTCACTGTCCGCGCCTTCCACGTCGGCGCTTGCCACCGGTAGAAGGCCGACAGCGACGTCGGTTTGTCGGCCCAGCGCTCGACTTCGAGGCTGGACACGCTCAGCAACTCGAAACTGACCTTGTAACGGCCGTCCACCTTCGCCTCACGGGCGGCGAGCATCTTCGTGCGGCCCGGCACCCATCCGGCGAATTCGACGTAGGCAAGCTCGGGGGTGTCGGTCGCCGGCGGTACGACATCGAGGATCCAGCCCGTCGGTTCCTGGCGAAAGACCCACATCTCGCGCCAGGTGTCCAGCGGCTGCACGGCCAGGGTCAAGGCGGCACCCTCGGGGTGGGCGACGGCCGACGCCGACCAGACGATGCCGTAGGTACAGCGCTTGAGAAGCGAGTTCTTCACGTCGTGTCGCGCATCGACCAGATGAACGCAGGTCTCGCCTGGCTCACCGGCAGTGGTGACGATCCCGAGACCGACCGGCGCCTTGATCGCGTCGAAGGGTAGCCCGGGCTCGGCGGCCCAGCGCGAAGCGCCCACACGAATCGCGGCGTCGCTGTAGGTCGCGGCATCGCTTTCCGCCAACTCGTGTTTGTTGATCGCCGCCAGTTCGTCCACCGCGCGGTTACCTGCCTCGGCAACGGCCACCGTGCCGAGTTCGGACCGTCTCGCCCGTTGCCAGGCGAGACTTGCCCACACCCCGGCCTTGCGCAGGTGCAGGCGGTTCTTGAGGACCTCCGGGAGCCGGGACGTGTCGATCCGGTCCAGCACTTCGGCCCGCCAGTTGTCGAGGGCGAACCGCTCGACCGGCGTTAGCCTCGGTGAAACGCAATCGTGACGAGTAAGTGCCAGCGCTGCCAGCGCTTTCTGCAGATCGGTCGCCGACAGCGCGAGGACGCGGCGGAAGGCGTCGCCCTCGTAGCAGAGCTGGACTTGGTCGTCGCGCTCGACGCTGACCATGGTCACGCCGTAAGCGGCAGCGACTTCGAGATGCTCGCCAACGGCGCTGTCGGGTCTCCTCGCCTGGCGCGAGGTGGCGCTTCGGGCGAGACGTTCGGCGAAGGTGCCGAGTGCGTCGAATACTTCGCCATCGATGGCTGCCGCCGGCGCGGCCTTGAGATAGGCGGCGGCATAGCTGATGCCCAGAGCTTCCGCCCCGGGCGTGTCGCGCAGGAAACGGACCACGGCAAGCAGTTCGGGCGCGTTTTCCGGTTTCAGCGACTGCGACCGAACCTCGCTGGCGCGGACGTAGCCGGCACGGTCCCGACGATGATCGTAGACCTGCAGGTAGTCGCCCTTGGTGCCACGGATTTCCAGACTGTCACCCTGCCACAGAACGGCATGCTGGGCGGCGCTTTCCCGCGGGGCGGCACGCAGGCCGGCCTGATCCTGGGTGACGATGGCGATGATGGTGAGTGCGGTGGCCAGCATGGTCATTGCCCTCCCTCGAAACGGTCGTCCGCTGCCCGACCGTCGGGCGCCACATAGCGTCCTGATGGCGCAGGCGGCACTCGGCCGCTACCGAGCAGGGCGGCACCGATGAAGCCACCGTCGCGGGGTGGTGGCGCGATGATCACCGAAATCTTGTCGGAGAGCTTGTCGGCCATCGTTTTCTGGATCAGTAGCGGATGCTTGTCGATCAGCGCGCCGTCACGCGCCAGCTGTTCGCTGGCGACCTTTCCCATGCGATCCTGCCGATACGCTTCGGCGTCGGCCAGCTGCCGGCGCGAATCGGCTTCGCCGGCCGCCTCGATGCGACGCGACTGGGCGGTGGCTTCGGCGCGCTTGATTCGGGTCACCTTCTCGGCCTCGGCTTCGAGCCCGCGTTGCTCGATCTGTTTCTGCTTGAAGGGCAGGACGTGTTTCATCGCTTCGGCCTGTGCCTTGGCAGCGATGATCTGCTCCTGGCCGGCGGCCTCGGCGGCGGTTTCCCGACGGACTTTCTGGGCCAGGGCTTCGAGTTCGCTCTGCTTGACCTGTTTGTCTTTGAGCTCCAGCGTGTAGCGCATTTTTTCGCTGGCGATTTCTTCGGCGAGCAGGGTTTCCATGCCCGCCCGGTAGTCGCGCGGCAGGTCCACCTTGCCCAGGGTCACCGATTCCAGAACAATTCCGTCGGCCGCCAGGCGGGGTTTGAGTTCGCGCTCGATGGACTCCTGGATGTCCTGGCGTTTGCTGGAGAAGATCTCGCGTACCGTGTAGCGAGACAGGGTCTTGTAGAGCACACCCTGCACCACTGGCTCGACGATCTCACCGTTGAGGTCCTCGGGCAGGTTCCTGGCCATGGCCGCGATCTGTTTCGGGTCAAGCGCGTAGCGCACCGCGATGTCGATGCCGAGCGACAGCCCCTCCACCGACTGGAAAGGCGCCGGGCCGTTGGCTTCGAGGCCATCGATCGGGCGATAGACCTGGTCGCGCAGCGAGAAGCGGCGCAGCTGGTGCAAGCCGGGGACGACAAGCGCTGCGCCTTCGCGCACCTCGACCGAACCGCCGGTAAACTGGTTGAGGCGGATGCCGACTTCACCACGACCGATGCTCTGCACCGGGGGATTGGTGTAGAGGGCGTAACCGCTGGCGGCCAGCACGCTGAAGGCGATGAGACCAACGGCGCGATGACGGATGGCGCTGCCGCAACTGGTCGCCACTCGACCCACACCGGCAGCCGAGTAACCCAGGGCACTGCGAACGCTTTGAGCGATCTTGGTGAGCTGTTCCGACATGATGTTTCTCCCCACAGGATGATCTTCGACGGAAGGGGTCACTGCCCCGCCGTGGGGTCGGGAAGATCGGTCCGCACCCCGGTTCGGCATGGAATCCATGGTCGTCCAAGTGCCGTGGAGGGTTCAAAGGCGGCGCGGGGGCAGTTTCGTAACGGGCCGGCGGCTTTTCTAACGGGACGTTCCTATTTCTTCAGGGGTGTGAACAAATCTTCACAACCTGGCCGTGAACGCGCCCGTCAAGCTGGGAGAGGCTGCGGTGCATGCAGGCGGCTGGCCGCTGAAGAACCCTTCCCTGCCTCGGCGAAATGCGTCCTCCGTGGTCGCTTTTCGGATGCTGCTGGGCCGGCCGTTTCCATAGCATCCGGTGCACTGGCGGCGCACTGAACGCGCGAAGGAACATTGAACGCTCCTCTTGTGTGCCTGCAGGTTTCCTGCAGTGCGTCTGCCAGGCTTCGCTGCCCACTCCCGGGTGCGGCGGTCAATGACGTGACTCAGGAGAAGACCTGACATGACAGTTCTCGGAATCGATATCGGCTATTCCAACCTCAAGTTGGCCTGCGGAGACCCCGGTGGCGAGCCCCGGGTTGTGCTGCGACCCGCTGGCGCTGCGCCGGCCGATCGGCTCGGAGAAAAGATTGCCAACAACGGCGAGGAAGATTTCTTGCGTGTGCTGGTGAGCGGGGAACCGTTTGTCGCCGGTCTATCGCCGGATCGTGCCGAGCTATGGAGTCGCGAGTTGCACGAGGACTACCCGTCGACGGCCTCTTATCGCGCCCTCTTCCATGCCGGGCTTCTGCTTGCCGAATTGGACCAGATCGACCGGCTTGTTACCGGGCTACCGGTCACTCAATATCTCAACCCCGAGTTGCGCGAGCGTTTGGCCGGGCAGATGCGGGGCGAGCACCAGATCACGCCGCGGCGAAAGATCACCGTGGGCGAGGTCAAGGTTGTCCCGCAGCCCGTGGGAGGCTTCGTCGACTACGTCTGGGGATTGCCGGATGCCACGGAAATCGAAGACAGCCGGGTGCTGGTGGTCGACCCCGGATTCTTCTCGGTCGACTGGGTCCTGATCAGTAACGGCGAACTGCGGCGCCAGTCGTGTGGCACGAGCTTGGAGGCGTCCTCGGTGATCCTTGATGAAGCCGTTCGCCTGATCGCGCAGGATTTTGGGGGAAACGTTGGCAGAGAACGTCTGGAGCACACGCTCCGCAAGGGACACGCGCAGGTCCGTCTTCTCGGCGAGCGGGTCGAAATCGCGCCCTACCTGAAGAAGGCTGCCGACAAGGTCGGGCCGATCGTCACCACCCGGTTACGAGAATCGCTTCGAAAGGAAAACGCGAGTGCTGACCTGGTGCTGCTGGTAGGCGGCGGCGCGGGATTCTTTGAGGAGGCGCTCAAGGACGCCTTCCCGCAGCTCAAGCTGTCGACGCCGGAGGCGCCGGTTTTTGCGAACGTGCGCGGGTTCTGGCGGATCGGCGCTTGAAATGTCGTCGCTGCGCATCGTTGTGAAGATCCCGACGGGCACCTACCCGGAGTTGCTTGCCGATCTTGGTACCGTCGCGACACGAGCACGGGCGGAACGGCTCAGAGTGCTGGCGATGATCGGCTTGAGGGACTTGCGTCAGGGACCGTCGCGAGATCAGGCGGTTTCGAACTCGCAGAACCCGACGGAGGAAGGCGCGACGGATCGGAAGAAGTCAGCGAACACAATCATTCGCAAGCTGACTCATGGACTGTAATCCCCAAATAGGTCAAGGCATTCTGCGGCGATGAGCGGCGGAAAGAAGGCCTCGATGCGGCCGTCGGCGCCTGAACTGGACCGAGCTCCCGCAGGCCCTCGAGCACTGGCGAAGGACGTGTTTCCCGCGCGTCTCGACCGACCCACCGCGCTGCCCCGTTCGCTGTTGGCAACGCCTAATTCTTGGGCACCGGAGAGTTTCCCTTGCCGGAGGCCCGTCGAAGGCAGCTTTCCACCATTTGTCCACCGCTTACCCACAGGGTTGCCAGCGCATTCTGTGGACAGGGACGGACTTGTTCCGTGGTTGCCCAACAGACAGCGCGGTTAACGTTCGCTCCTTGGCTTGGTTTCCTATACTGGACCTACCTTCCTCCCAAGGAGCCAGCGATGAATATGCTGAGTTTCGGCGAGATCGAGCCGGTGTGGGACGAACTCTTCCCCGCCGAGCAGGCCAGGATCATTCAATTACTGGTGGAACGGGTAACGGTGAGCACGGTGAGCATTCTCGATGGCAAACACAGCGTAGTGCCCAAACAATCGAGCTGAACAGGGCCGACAACCTCACGATGCTCCCACTCCCACTTCAAAATCTGCTTTCACTGGCCAAAGAAGTAGCAGTTCCGTGAGTTCAGGGACAGAAAACGGTAGATCGAGCTGCGGCAGATGCTCTGTCGCAGCGAGTTTCGCCTCTTGTACCCAACTTTCTATCTGTTTAGACTCAATTGCTGTCTTGTCGACAGCCATTCGCGGACTTTCCAATCGATTCAGTAGCCTCAGCACTTCCCAATCGCGGATGACTTTCAGACCAGCCGATTCCTGAACCACCCCCATAGCAGCACGTCGCACGTAAGCACCGCCGTCGGTGACGCGATCTGACGCGAGAAGAAGCAACAGAGGGGTCCCTAATCCATAGACATAGGACAACACTGCCACCAACCGATCGGCTTGGTCGAGAGCCCGGTTGACCATCGGATGGCCAACGCCGATCAGCCCACCTTCGCCGCTTACGTTTGAGCCTCGATCAAAGCTCATATTTTTGTAGTCGCGTTTGATTGCTGGGTGATCAAGCCATTTATCAGGTGTCTTGAAGGAGAGTAAACCGTTCTCAACCTTAGCTCGCCTGCCATTGTGCCCCAACGCCGCTTGAAAAAAAGGCAGAAGGTCCGGAAGATCAAGCGGAGGGACGTTCTTCAGGCCGGAAAGGTCGAAACTCTGGGCGTGGCCGACAAGCGTCTTGATCGTGTCTATCGCTGGCGCGCCGCCGAACGTCAGTGTCTGCGAATCGAACCAGCTCGCCAACCGCTCCTTCGGGACATTAGTGGCACCAACGAACAGCTCCTCGAAGAACCCCGGGCTTGCCATGCCAAGTACCAACTGCAGGAGATCTTCAGGCTCGTCCATAGCAGACCCGAGAGCCGACATGATGTTGCCGATCTTTTCCTCAAGTTTCTCCCATATCATCGACTCGACGGTATCTGGATTGCGGAGCGACACCACCTCCACGGTCTGCGTTTGCCCATAACGGTTAAGGCGGCCGACACGCTGATGCAGCCGCATTGGATTCCAGGGAAGATCCACGTGAATCAGCGCGCTACACCGATGTTGCAGGTCTATGCCCTCTCCGCCGGCTTCGGTAGAAATTAGGAAACGAATACCTCCGGAATTGAATGCATCGCACACGTCCTCGCGTCGCCCGCTCTTACTGATAACCTGCCCGTCTGGCAACGTAACACCGTCCAGTCTGTTGTCCCCGTTGATGAAACCGACGCAGGCGTCGCCGAATCGCTCGATCAATGCTGACATCAAAAGTGCCTGGGTCCGCTTGTACTCGGTGAAGAGGAGAACGCGGCGCCCGAAAAACCTGGTTCCGATGATCTCGATTACACGCTGAATGCGTGTCTCTACCTTGACTGCATGAGCGGCATCGATCAGGTCGTTCAAGTGTGCGGCTTCGTCCTCCATCAGCAAGATTCTGCCCTGCCGGTCACTGCGTGACCATTCCCATACCGCACGCTCCATCTCATCGGAATCTGGATCTTCTGTTTCCTCCGCCAATTCAATCCGATACTTAGTCGCTAAGCCACGCAACCGCATCTGACGTGTTTCCAAAGCGGAACGAACAGCGGCAACCGAACTGGAGGCAAGCTTCTGAAGCGCAATTAGAACCAGCATCACTTGGCCTCGCTGTGCCTTCGTCAAGCTTGATGCGTAGGCTTTACCTGCAAGGATGAAACTGCTCATCAAGGTGTAAAAAGACGATTCTTCCGGTGTGTAATCAAAAGTCTCTGGGTACTGTTTCACCGGTTGAAAGAGGCGCCTGCCGCTCATGTCGGTTGCCCTTTGCTTGGCATTCCGGATGAGATAGCGAGGTAGCTCTGCAAGCATGCTGCTGGTCAACTTGCTGGGATCAAAGATCTGGGGGTCAAGCACTCGCATCAGCGACCAGAATCCGTAATCTTTGCCTCGATGCGGAGTGCCGGTGAAGAAGATGCAGGATGAGATCTTGCCGAGTGCCTCCATGTTTTCTAGAAGCTGCAGGCCTAGCGTCTTCGATCCGTTTTCATCGGCATTCAGGTGATGCGCCTCATCCACAATGACCATGTCCCACTCGGGCGCAGACAGCAGCCGTTCGTGCCTGCCGTTGTTGTCTGCCCGAAGCGTCGGCAGTGACGCGACGACACGGTCCTGTGTGTTCCAGAAGTCGCTGCGGGGCGTATCGGCGTCCGTTGTGTATATTGCGAGCCGAATGTCGAACATCTGGCGGAGACGGAGTTGCCATTGCTCCACCAGCTTTGCCGGCGTCAGCACCAGTAGCCGCTTAATCGCACCTTTGGCAAGTAAAGGCCATAGCACGAGACCAGCCTCCACCGTTTTTCCCATGCCTACGTCGTCAGCTATCAAGAGCCGGATCGGCCACTGTCGCAACGCCTTATGGCAAACCCAAAGTTGGTGCGGCAACAGGGCGATACGCGAACGCGAAAAGACACCCCAGGCGTCATTGACCGAGCGAATCGCGGCGGCTTGGGCGCGCAGTACGGTGGTGTCAGCCGGCGAATCCTCTCCCAATTCGATTGCCGATGACAAGGCCAAGACTCGGACCAATTCGGTTGACTTGACCTCTTCGAGTCCATGCGAAAAACGGGCGACCACGGTCTCGCCGCGGTCGAAGAGTACCTCGCCCGGTCCGTGGCGCGGGTGCGTGACGCGGCAACCCTCAGACAAACGACTCATCACCAATCTCCACGTCGTACAGACCGCTCATGTCCGAAAACTCATCCTCATCGTTCCGGAGATCGAGAACTTGCGCTTGTAGCTCGGGACTCCCTGCAAGGATCAGCAGCGGAATGTCGTAGTCGCCGTGAAAATCCGCGCGCTCTCCAAGCGCGTCTCCCACGATTCGCGATAGCGCCATGCCGTTGTCGGGCGTCGGGTAGCCGATCTGAGTGAACAGCGTTCGGACGCGGAAGTTCGGCATGTAGGCAAGGCTCCGGGCCGCGTCAGACCTCAAGGCGCCGGCACGTAGCAGTTCGCGTACAACGATGTGCTGTCCGAGCCGCAGGCTGTTTCTTAGCGACGGCGCATGGATGTCCGAGCCGTCCAGGATGGGATCCTCATTCGGGGCGAGATATGCTGCAAGTTCGCGAGGAGTTCGCTGATTCAGACTCAGGAAGACGTGACAATAGGCCTCCATCCACCGAGCAATCCGATACAGACTCGGAAAGCAGTCCATCCAACGAATGTACTTCTCGTCCGCTCTCGGTTGCTCGGCGTAGTCCTTCAAGATGTTCATCCAAGCGTCGGAATCGTCCTGGGGCCGTACGTTGCAGAACACCGGCCACCATCCCTTGGAATCGCTGAAATCGATGAAACCACGGTGCTGGAAATCCCTCGTCCGACCCAGCCGCTGCATCAGTCCGAGCGCAAACAGGGTCATCCACGATTGTCGGTCTGCATCGATACCATCGAAGCGCCGCGGGACGTTACCGGGCCAGAAATTCTTCTCGTATTTTGCCAGGTGCTCGTCGCGCTCCTCGTTCCACCACTCGAAGATCCTTTCCAGCGCTACTTCATGACGAACCGATGTAATCGTCGGTTCGATCGGTGGCTGCGGGCTTTCGTGAATTCCAGGATTCAGCATCGCGACGAGTTGCTGTCTCTCGTCCGGCGAAAACGGGGTGAGTACTGCTGAATCGGTTTCGATCGACTCCAGCCAAGTACCCACGAGGCCAGCACGCAATTGCTCGCGCACCGCATAACTCTGGGCACCGAACAGGAGATAGCGCAAGCCAGCCTCTCGCGCCGCGGGACTGGACGCCCAAAATATCCAACTGGCGATCGTGTTCGGCGCAGCGTTCCATCGCCCACCGCGGTCAATGACGAAATTTCGCGCCGTGCTCGTATAGCCGTTGTGGAGCAGGTTCCGGCTGGCGGCGAAAGACATGCACAAACCCTCCTCCGTCGCATTCCTATCCTTCAGGAGATCGACACCGAGCTGCCATGATCCGTCCTCGGCCGAGAACATCAAGGTACTCAGGCTGTTGCCGATCCAGAATTGGTCGAAGGGATGTGCGTTCGCCAAGACAAAGAACAGGGTGGTGGCCGTTGTCGGCGAGCAGTGCGAGTTCGGAACACAGCTCTTGATCAATTCGACACTCAGACTGGGAATCTCGCGCTCATTCAAGGCACCCTTCGTAGCTTCGAGCGCTTTCGCCACGCCTTCATCGATCCAACCCGATGCTGGATAGCTGCCTTCCAAATCTGACCATCCACGCAGGTGGGTCAGCGCAGAAAACCAGCGGCTTCCCACCACTAGGCAGATCTTGTCCAGAGCGACAAAATCCGCCAGACCGTCGGGCATTCCGTTCGGAATTTCCCTGGCCAGAGTGCTGAAGTGATCCAGCAGACGTATGCCCATTCGATGCAGGAGCTCTGCAGACTGCGACGCGTCGTCATCGATATCCGTCTGCGTCGCATGCTTCCAGAAGCTCGCCCAGAAAACGGCTGCAGAAACGCCTTCGGCAAGCCCGAGCCTGCCTCGCGCCGTCCCCCAATCATCGCGTGTGGCCTGCACCGCAAGCTTGAGGTCACGTGCGAAGTCCTTGGCGATCTGGTCGCAAAGATCGCGGTTCAGTTGACCACCCGTGCCGTGAGCGAGCGCACCGCGCCCCGCATCCACGTCGAAGTTCGCGTTGAGGATTAACCCGCTCGCCGGGGTCTCGCGCGTCGGTCCCGTCACCCAGATAGAAGGCAATGTGTGAGAACTGTTACCTTCGAAGGCGACCACCCCACGGGAGTCCAGGCGCATCGCAACGGCGGCTTGGCGACCGCGCCAGACGAGGAGTCGACCGGGAGCAAAGCCACTTTTTGTCGGGAGTTGCACCGTTCCGACTTCGAAGCTCGGCATTCCGTCGATCAACAGCTCCGGTCGCCATTCGCGTTCCTGCGCTTGAACCGAGATGCGCCGAATCGCTTTGCTGAAAATCGCCTGCATCCCGGCGAGTGCCTCGAAGCGCGCGAGGATCTCCTGACGCTTTGCGGAGTCTTCGATATGCAACTCAATCAAAGTCGAGCGCAGGCGCGGCCCGTCTGTGCGTCGATTACGTTCGACAGCCCCCATCGCATGCTCGACCTCGGGACCGGTCCAGCGCTCCGGCAGACAGCCCCCAATGATTCTGGTGCGCAGGTCCGCACTTAAAATGCGCGGACTGTCTGTCGCCAGCAGGACGCTCTTGAAACCCAGACCGAACTTGCCTGTCACCGGCTGAGCACCGTCCTTGTCTGATGCTGACAGGATCAGCATGTTCTCGAGGTCATCCCCATATGCGGGGTTGGCATTACTGCCCGGCCCAGTGAAATTGATCGGCCGCCCCCAGTGAATGAAGCGCAAGATCTCTTCGTCGTTCTCGACGACGAATCGCCCGATCGCCCAAGGGAGAAACGGCTTCAGACCGCAGCCCTCTTGAAGCACCTGCATTTCGCAAACGGCGTCGTCGGCGTTCTGAAACAATTCGAAAGCAATGCTCGACAGTTCGTACTGACTCTGTTCGACTCGATCGCGAACACCAGACAGGACGGCTCTCTGAACGTCCTTGTCGTCCACCATGAGGCGGGCAAGATGCTTCTTGGCGTCAAAAACCTTGTGCTCAAGCGCAGGAAGTGCAGCTTGATTCGTGCTCGCCGCTTCGGACTTTTCGTGTTGCAGCCGTTTTAAATTCGCAAGGGCCTCGGACAAGACCTGGTTGCGTTTCGCAACCTTGAGTTGCTTGAGATAGAACGGAAGGTTCTCAAGAATTAGGTCGCGAGCAACCTCCAAGGATAATTGGTCGCTCTTTTCGAGCTCATCCCAAAGCGGCGCAATGCCGGAGACATGCTGGTTATAAGCAAACTGGAGCAGATACAAGGCGCTGCGTTTTAGCAGTTGGGACAGGTCTTGCGGCGCCCGATCCAGCAAATTCGGGATACAGCGCAGAGTGATATTCACCGCGTAGCCGCCCTGCCAACTCAAGGCGCCAGCAAAGATGGTGTCCATCGCGGTGTCGAGGTCGACCGACAAGGCGTCTCCGGTGATCATCACTACCTCGACGCGGGAATCGGAAGACACCTTGATGCGTGGATCAAGGATGTCAAGCGCCTCAGTAGCGGTCAATCGGCTCATCCAGCGCCACTTACCGCCTGCCTCCTGTCCAGGATCCACCCATCCGATTCGTTCAGTGAGCCAACCCATACTGTGCGGCTTGAGAAGTTCTCTCCCCAAGCTGCGAGCGCTCAGCCCCAGCAAACATAGGAATGCGCCAATCGGCGGCGTCGGCATGATGTCGCTCCAGGGGCGGAAATATGCCTCGAGAAGCTTTTCAAGTGATTCGCCGTGCTGAAACGCGTCGTTGGGACCGACAGGCTGCGGCGCCCTTACGGCTGCCGTCGGCCCCGAATTGTCGAAAATCAGCCCAGCAAGAATCTGGGCCTGCGCCTCGTGCAGTTGGCTATGGCGCACCACGCCAGCCGCGCCGACACACAGGCGGCCCGCATCCTGCCAGGATCCGGCCTTCGATAGCAGTCGCAGATGGCGAATGTCGTTCCTGCATTCAGTCCCCGCTTGGGCCAATTGCCGAAGGTAGAGATTGAAGGGTAGGAGGTGGTTCTGGCCCGTTCCTAAATTTGAAATTTCCCGCAGGGTAGCCGTTATGTCGGACACCTTGAGCGGCTTGGTGACTTCGTCGAGCAGCTGGTCACCAACCATTGCAGCATCAAAAACCCGGATGGCCTTGGCCACGATCGCCCAAGCAGGCAGTGTTGGCAGGTTCGACATCGATTCGGCGACGATCAGCAACTCGTCGCTGCTGATTTTGCCGATCGAGCCGACGCTGTATCCAGGCACTTCGGACATCAACTGACCCAGGCACGGCAGGCCTTCGCTCCCTGCGGAGAACAGCGGTCGAAGCGCATCGAATTCCGTATGCGCCTTCACGTCCTGGTGTAGGCCGGCGATGCCGGCGTACGGATATCCGCAGCAAGACGACAACCGGTCGATCTCGCTGGCCATGTCCCCGATATCGATAACGTCTTCAGGACTGATCACCCCACCGCCAGCAAGCGGCAGCCACTGCACCGAGCGCAATTCGATGAAATCGTCACGAGAACTCTGCGACAGATTGCCGATTTCATCGACGATCACGCGCCAGTGTCGTTGCGGGTCCTCGCTTTTCAGGGCACATCTAATCGTGGTCTCGCTGGTCCATCTTGGAATCCAGCGCTCTTGCTTTTCTTGGTGCTCGCGATAATGCGCTCGCCGAATGAACCGACAACTGTCGGCCAACTCTGCCGGGGCCGCCCGGCCGGTATCGTGAAAGCAATCCACATCAGCACACCCGATCGTTCCCTCGGTATCGATGTGCAGTGGCAACCCTCGCCAGACATGTTCGTCTTCGACCACGGCCAGAATAGTTTCGCGTGCGGCATCGGAAAAATTAGCTCCGTTGATCTTCGAGAAATCAATGTCACCTTGCAACCGGTGTAAGACGTCAGATTGTTGAACTTGACTGATGCCGAGCATTTCCCAGTCATTTGATGGGACGTCGCTGGCGATCTTTTCTGCCAAAACGAACCAAGAGCCTGGTTCTATTTCCCGCCACAACTTGATCCACGGAGAGTCTCCGCTGCCTGGGTCGATCCAAAGCCTGGCCTCATCCATCATGAACCCCTGAGGAGCCCCATGCAGTAAATAACGCAGGCCGCGACGAGCGTCCCCCGCAACATCACTTCCACGCACCGCCTTTAGAAGGACCCGCCGCGCCTCGACGCCCGACAATTCGACTGCTTTGCCCGGCTTACCCAACGCCTCAAGAATCGCGTTCTTGTCATCTGCGTCCGGAACTTTGGGATACTGATCCTGTTGAACAAAACCAGCGATTTCGGAAGAAATCAGCAACACCCGTTCGTCGTTCAATGCCTCGGAGAGGGACTTCGCATGCCCCAACTTGTCGAATTTGGCTCCGATCTGTTTGAACGTTATTTGCTTGAATAGGCGTCGCATACCATGAATGGCCTCCAGGGATTCGAGGCTTTCAGCGTGTTCGGTGCCAGTCCGTACGTCGAGTGCCGGCAGAATTCTGGCCCGGCGGTAAAGCCGCACCATTCGTGCCCTGGCTTCTTGTGCCTTGGTATCGACTTTAGGACCACACAAACTGAGAACGATGGTTGCCACCTTGAGAAGCGCGGCCATCCGACTCGAATGTTCCTCGACCGCGCTATCGTCTGCCACCAGGTGCATGCATATATCGCGGTCAATGGCCAAAAGCCAAGCCGCGAAATCTTCGTCACTGGGCTTTCCTGCAGCGCGGACCTCGGTTGCATCAAGGTCACCGGGAATGATCAACATCCTTGTCTCACAATTGAACAGTAAGGCCAAGGTGCTGGCATCTACTGCCCCCGCTGCCGCGGGATTGGCAGGCCCAAGGGACACCCGATGTTCCGGTTTGACGAGTGCGACCAGTTTGCTGAAGCCCGACCTCACCTTCCTGAATTCGTCAAGCCGGCGCGTCCGCAAGCCACGCTGAATGAGTTGAACCAGCGCCGTCTGGACTCGATACGTATCAAGGAAGATATGCCCGGTTGTGCGCAAGAACTCCGTGAGGTAATCCAGGCCTGATGAATCGCACAAACCCGCCTCGACATCGGCCTGCAGGACGGTCAATAGCCGCTCCTCGTTCCAGTCATCGAAACGAGGCACCAGAGCACTGGCCGAAGCATCACAGTAGATGGCATTCTGAATCTGCCTGAGGCCCGGCATGACCGCCCAAGGCTTAATGAACTCCTTCGTGCGAGGCGGTGGCAGTTTCAGGAGCAGTCGTTCGTGATCCTGATTGAGTAAACGCCATTGCGGTCCCGTCGGGAGAATTTCCCGAATCCATGTGTGACGAACATAGAGGTAGTCGCGGTAGATCGAGCAAAAGCTACTGCGAGCTCCACCAACTTCGGTCGACGCCGAACGGGCGATCAAGCCTGTGATTTCCTCGATCTCGGCATCGGACAGGCCATTCTTGTTCACGTACTCGGATAGTGCAGGGAGCACCCCCGGCAAGACCACGAGCTGCGCGATCGCCTGATTCCACGCAACATGCAGTTCGGCATCGTCGAGGTCGGATCGCTGGCTGAGTTGTGACGAAGACTCAGCAAGATGCCGGAATCCCCCAATGCCACGCCGACCGGCGTCGACGAAGAACTGGCCGTGGAGCACGATCTGATAGCGGCGTTTGCCCGTACTCGCGATGGCTTCATACGTCTGGAGGCCCTCTTCGGTCGGCAGGAAGACAGCCCACCGCAACTGCAAGTGCCCGACATCGGCGTCGGCGTGCGAGATCATTACCGCACCCTCCGCCTCCGACTTGTCCGCCACCTGCTCGCGGGTGCCGTCTTCGCTCTGGCGCATCGTCTTGGGCCAGCTATCCAGGCGCCTCAAAGCTGCGAATGGCGCGATCGTCGGCTGTGCGCTCTGCCGCACGTAGAACGTAAGCAGTTCCTTGCTCGAAGACTTGTCCTTAACGACGCCGGATGCAAGCATCGCGTGCGACTTGTGATCAATGCGCCTCGACCCCGAGTCGAGTTCTAGGTGCAGCGCAAAGCCCGGTCCCGTCTCGTTGCCCGCGAACTCCACGGCCTCCAACTTTGTCAATAAGGGAAGAATCGACGAAACGCGGCTTGGTAGTGTCGATTCATGCAGAAACGCGAGTTCTTGCGACGGATCATCTCCTGGAAACTTGTCGATGATCGCGCCGTACGGCTTGCCATGGAGTTGCGGCACATGCTGCCGCATCCGCAGTGGCAACCACAGTTGCAAGTAACCCTTCCCCGGCTCGACGTGCCGATGGCCGGCGGCAATCGCGTGCATTCGCTGGAAGTCCTCGACTGCCACCTCCTCCCAGCGATTGTGGAAGACATCCTCCCCATCGGGGTCGAACCACGGATTGAGAATCACACCATGCGGCTGGACGCCATCGAACGCGACGTAGAAGAATGCCTCGCATAGGTGGAACACGCTCTTCATGCCCAGGCCGAACTTGCCGATTGCGCCGGACTCGCCTGCCTTGCTATTCAGCCCGAATGACTGAATCGCCCGTTTGTCAGAATCCTTGAATTCGCCGTCATTCAGCACCCAAAGCGCTGGCCCCTGCAGCAGGGCATGTGAGGATTGCCCGGCAAAACCTGGGTGATAGCCAAACACTAGGCCGCGAGCCTTCGCATCATCCGCGTTCTGGATCAGTTCCTTGAGGATCGGAAAACCGGACTTGTAACGATCGCGGAGATTCGCCGCAATTAGGTTGATGTGGTCAGATCTGAAACCCGGCATCTCTGGTCCCTGTTCCGTCGACTAGTCTCTTGCCGAGTAATACTCGACCACATCTCGATGGCTTTGCTTTCATGCGCGCGAACTGCTTGCCCGCAATCAAACGGCCTCCCTAACTCGCTCCAGCGCCCGGTCTGTCTACCTCCAGCGGCTGCTTATCGGGCAATAAGTAGCGCCAAGAACCATATCTGCCAGCCACCGCTTGACGTATGAGCTGTCGCTGAACTGGTGACACACCTCCGTATGTGTCCCCAGCAGTGCCAGTACAACGCGGGGGAGCGCCTCTTCTCTGCTCCGTCGATGATGTTGTCCGCGTAGTCTCCAGCGAGATCATTATCGCACCCTCGTGGCGCACCAGATGAGCCTCTTTTCGCGTTGGCGTATCTGTCTGAACCAAGACGAACGTCGGAAAACTCCCGTTTGGCTGTCTTTAAAAACACCGTTAAAACAATGGCTTAAAAGTTCTGCACTAAAATCGCGAAGTCACGAGGTTTCGAGAGAAACGGCCCGTAAGACGCCAAAATCGGCAAAAAATGACATTTGTGGGGTAGGCGAGGTCAACAGGTATAAACGAAAAACCCCGCGGAACAAGGCGTTCAGCGGGGTGTTCGTTTTTGCGGCAGAGAGTTACGGACTACTGGCCTGGCGGGACGCCGGGGATTCGAACTCTTGGTACCGTTTTTCGACGAGATGCCCCGGTGCGCGCGTTGCCTTCGGTTCAATTGCTACCCACCAGCAGTGCCGACACCGTCTGAGGACCGGCCCTTCTCCGCTAACGGTCCATTGCGTGGTGACGCCAGAGAACGGGCCCTGTGCATCCCGACCGGATCGCAGCCTGGCCGCCAGAAGGCTGGTGACGACGCGACCTCTTGCAGAAGCAAAGGAGGATACGAGGACCTGGCGCGACACTACACTCACCCACCCGACGGTCTGCCTTGCAGAAAAAGCCTCAGCATCGCGTCCTGGCCAGCCGACAAAACGGGCACGAGCGCGCATGCGACACATTGGGCTCATAGATGTACATGGCTTGACACCTTGCACAACGCTCCCAGCCGACGATCCGCGATCGCACATCCCTGATCGCGTACCACGCGGCGTTGATGTCCAGGCCAGCGCTGCCGACACGACCATGCACTTCCCACGCCGACAACAACATCGCTGCCGTGACCGACCGGCCATCCCCCTCGTCGAGGCGGTTGTAGAGGGCAACGAAGCTGGAGAGATTGGCCAGCATCAGCGGGTTGGTGATGAACGGTCGCACGGAATCCGGCAGCTTGCCGTTGGGCGGACTTTCGCCATGGAGCTGCCGCCAGCGCATCCGCAGCGGCTTCGGATGGATGTTCGTCAGGTAATGCACAATCGGCACGCGGAGCCGCAAATGGATCAGCTCATGGGCCACCCGGCTGTTTTCCAAGTCATCAGGTCCAAGCAGCGCCGACATGACCGTCAGAGAAGCGTCGCTTCGGCGTAGGTGCTCTTCGCGTCCCTGGGCATCTGCAGCAGCCGCTCAAGCGCCGAGTCGGTCAATCGGAAGGTGTAGAGCGACACGGGGACTGTCTCCGCCAGCTCGTCGATTTCGTCCATGTCGAGCGAGGCCACCTTCTCGATCACGGCACGGGGTAAGCCGGTCATGATCTCTGCCGCCCTTCCCTCACGCGCCAGCTGGCGCGTGAGCAACAGAAACTGCCTGTTGATTTTGAGTACGTCGCGCTTTTCCATGATAGACAATCATAAAGTTGCCACATGCACGCATTATATATTACACTTTAGGCATGGCACAACCACGAATCGGATGATCCATGATGATGACCGACCCCAGAACAGTCGCCAGCAACAGCCCGGTGGCAGAAATCCTTGAAGCGCTGATGAGCAAACATCGCCTGAATCAGACCGAGTTGGCCCATCGTTCGGGTGTCTCGCAGCCGGCCATCAACCGACTTCTCAGGGAGCGCTCGAAGGCCAAACATCCGCGGCAGGACACGCTCGAAAAACTCGCCGCCGAGCTGGGCGTCACACCGGATCAGTTGGCTGGCCGGGAGCCGATCTCCGCCCACATGCTCGCCAGGGGCGTGGTGCCGGTGCTGAGGTGGGAACAGCTCTTGCCCACCGACTCATCGGGAGACGGTGGTCATAGTGCGTGGCTGGCCTGCCCCGTCGACCACAGCGACGAGACCTTCGCCCTTCCAGTGCTCGGCGAGGCGATGAACGGAAATGACGGCTACCGCGAAGGCGAGATTCTCTTCGTCGACCCGCGCGTTCCCGCGGTGCACGGTAAGGATGTCGTGGTGCTCAATGGCGAAACCGCGCTCTTCCGGCGGCTGGTGCTCACGCCGGAAGGCCGTTTTCTCAAGACGCTCAATCCCGGTTGGCCAACAGCGATCATGCGTCTGCCGCACGACGCCATGATCCGCGGCACAGTGGTCTTCTCAGGTCGGCTACGCTGATCATTACGTTCGCCGAGCGTTTTCATAATTGACTATTACTTTCGACCATTCGGCTGCAGCCTGCTGCTGACAAAAAAATACCCGCCAGGTCGGCGGGTATTTTTTTGTCAGATCAGTCCCCGCTCTGCGAAGGACATGACGGCGGTGTCGCCCACGATGAAGTGGTCGAGCACCCGGATGTCGACGAGCGCCAAGGCGTTCTTGAGCTCGCTGGTCAGCAACTCGTCGGCGCGCGACGGTTCGGGATGCCCCGAGGGGTGGTTGTGCGCCAGAATAACGGCACAGGCGTTGTGTTTCAGGCCGGCCTTGACCACTTCCCTGGGGTAGACCGACGTCTGCGTCGTCGTTCCACGAAAGAGCTCGATCCCGGCGATCAGCCGGTTCTGCCCATCGAGCCACAGCGCGACGAAACTTTCGTACTCCTGCCCACCGAGAAACAGCCGCAGGTAATCGCGAACTTCCGCCGGTGAAGTCATGCCGACAGCCGATTCCGAAAGCTCTTCTTCCAAAGCGCGCCGGAGGAGTTCCCGTGCCGCCAGCAGTCGGTCAGGCACGGCATAGATGTGAACCTCCTGTTCAGCGCCAAGGGTCGTGCTGTGCCGAAGTGCGCGCAGCCCGAAAAGCTCGGCCAGCGAGCGCGTGGCGAGCGATGTTGCCTCGTCACCAAGCACGATCGCAAGAAGTTCGCGGTTGCTTGAATGAATCATCTGGGGTGCCTCCAATAGAAAAGCGGGACGGCACCCTCCCCTTGCGGGACGATGCACGCCCCGCGGGGTTCAAAGATTGCGACTTAATGCGTTACGGTCGGCCGACTAACGGGTCTGCCGGCTTCGAGAATTTTCTGGCTGGCGCTGAAGATCCGCTGCGCCGACCTTTCCGGGAGCTCGCCGCCCTTGAGCCACGACTGGATGTAGCCTCGCGACTCATCCCGGCCTGGCAACTCGAGGATCGAACAGAGCAGAAAGGCCACGCCTTCGGCCTCGGCTTCACGAACACTTCGTGGCGTCGCCGGGGCGTCATGGCAGTCGCCTTCCAGGGTGTGCCCGAGAACGACGTGAGCCATCTCGTGAAAACGCGTCGAGTGGGGATGCTCGGCCAACTGACTGACCGCGATGCGGCGCTGAACCGCATAGCCCTCGACATTGCCGTCCAGGTAATCGAAGTGCTCCTGCGTGATGTCCAGCGCGGCCAAAGCAGCTTCGGCATCCCAATGGGGCGATTCGACAGGCTCAGCGTAGGCCTCACCTTCGGTCTGCTCCAGGCTGAACCAGCGCGGCGCCAGTTTGAAGCGCGTAAATACCTCTTCGCTGCCGCCGGGATCGCCGGAGTCGTCAGAAACCGCGTTCGTGCCGTGACGTTTAACGGTGATCGGCATCCACAGCGAGAGTGCTTTCTGTCCCTTGCAGACGGACCGACCCAGCGCCTTCCATCGACTGAAGCTCGCGATGGGCGACAGGGGCAGGCACTTTTGCCGAAGCTGGATGGCCGCCAGAATCTGATTGCCGATACTGAAGCGGTGAAACCGGCGGAAAGCCTGACTGACGATCCCTGGCTCGGTGAGGGCCTGTTCGAGAAGGGGTGCGAATTTGTCGTACATGGTGCCTCCAGTGAAAAACGGGAAGGCACCGTCCCCGTCGGGGAGCGATACACTCCCCGTGGGATGGAAAAACCGGCCAAGGCCGGGAAAGTCTGCTGCGTTAGCAGCGGCTGATTGATGAGCCTGCGGAAAGGGCAAATTTCCGTGCCTCGACGGCATGCGGGCCGAGAAACCTGGCGCGTGTACCGTCCGGTTGACGAACGAGGATTCGGCCGACGACGAGGATCTGTTGTCGCACACCGATGTCCCCATCGAAGCGGGTTTGCAGGTATTGCCGGTAGTCGCCCTGCCATCCGACTGGCGGAGCAAAAGGCCCGAAACCACCCGGCCGGGTAGTGATCCGGCTGAAGTCGATGACGCCGTACATGGTCACCTCCTCGTCAGGCGGCCCGGGTCAGTGCCTTGTCGACACTGCCGAGCGTGGGAAAACCTGCTTTCCCTGCGAAATTGAACACGTCGAGCCAATCGACCCCTTTTTGGCCGTCGGGAATCGTGAGCGCTGGCGCAATCGCACCGGCTTGAATCCCCATGGCCCAGAGCCGAGTCACCAATGCCCTCGCCGCTTCCTGTCCGTGTCCGGACGGGTGCTGTCGCGACGGCCGGTCCTTGTCGGCGAAGACCAGAACCTGGCGCACTCCTGGAGGAGGAACAAAGGCTTCCAGAAGATGGGCATTTCCGGTCGCCCAGGCGGGCAGACCGGTGGCTTCGATGACGGCAAGCGCGGTTTCGATGCCCTCGGTCACCGCCAGGCGACTCCCAGGGGCTATCAGCCGAATGGCGCCGCCGGTCAGCTGTCGCGCCGAGGGATGGCGCATCAATTTTTTGGGTGCGTCGACCGGGGCCTTGCGGCCATCGACGGTCAGGTAGGTGCGATGGAGAGTGACTGCATTGCCCCCCTGCCCGGTGACCTGAGCGATGATGGCCGGATAGCGGGCCACCAGACACCGATCAGCGTAGTAACCCAGCGCGGGATGAAAGCGCAGGGTTTGTAATGCCGTTGCGGACAGACCGCGCCGCGCCAGATAAAGACGCGCCGGCTCGGCTTGCGGATGGGTCAGCGGAAGGGATTCCCGCCACGTGCGATTGAGGTGTTCGCGGCGGGTGGCGTCGTCGGCGAAACGACTTCCGACCGCCGGCGATTGCCTGCGTGTGCTACTGAGGGGCTGGCCCCCGAGATGCTCTGCCACTTCGCGGATCGTGCGACCAAAATCCCAGTCGTTGACCCACATCAGCAAAGACAAGCCGTCGGCGAAAAAGCCGCAGGTGTTGCAAACGCCACCGCCGGTTTGATCGACGTCAGGAAAAACCCGAAAGCCATCCCGACCACCATGGACCGGGCAAGGGACATGCTTCCCTCGCCGCTCCACAGCCTCTTTCAACGCCGGCGCCAGATCGGGCAGGAGCCGCTCCCAGCGCCCGCGTGCGTCGTCCTTGACGCACTGTGCTTGATACGCCTGTTTCATTGCAGGTGCCTCCATGGAATGTCCCGGTCGGGACCTTCCGAAGCACCCCATGCCGGGATCCTGGGGAAGGCCACGGCAAGGCCGGTTGGAACGTTCCGCGCGGCATGAAGGTAGCCCTGCCGGGATACGCTTCCCCGGCGGGGTCATGATGCTGTTTGTTTTTTCGTGGCCAGCTACCACACGTCCATCCTGCGCCTTACGGTGCGGGATCGAAACTCAATAGGCTGTTCGTAAGAGGCTCACCGAACCCCCTCCGAAAAGCCCCGGCACGGTGGCCGGGGAAAGTGCTGCAGGGGAGGAAACAGCTACGATGTTACGCAGAGACTTCGGCCCACGGCGGGCGAAATGCGTCCTGATCGGATCGAATTCGACGACAGGGCATCTCGGTGCGTACGGCCGAACAGCGCGTTTGGATGCGATTTCCAACCGCCCTCGCTTTGCCAGCGCCAGGGAACAGCGCTAGCGGCAGAGTAAAACCGCACAAATTTGGTGGCAAAAATTGGCGGCGATGAGTGCCGGCGTCAGCGACAACAATCAGCGTCCGGTGTTTGCCTTCAAGCGGGCATTCGGAACGAGGCGCTCTACGTCTGGTCGTCGGCCAGAGCGGTCACTGGGGACGTGCGCCATGAGCGTCGGCTGTGGTCCCCGTTGCCGCCATTCGACCGGGTTCACGAAAAGATGCTGGGTCGGCGAGTCCGGATGACCGCTTACTGAAAATCGCTACTCACCCTTTCGACCCGAAACAGACATGGCGACACCTCCATTGCAGACGTTCAGCGAGAATATTGCCGTCGCTATTTCTGGGAATTCGAGAGGGCACGCCGAACTTCGCAAGTAACCATCCCTCAGCAAAGCCGGGGGCTTTCGGGATTGCGGCCCCCTCAAAGGGGGCTTATCGCAATCCAACGTCAAAAGCTCCGCCGTCACGACCGCTACGAGTGAAACAAGCGCTCTAACAAGCAGCTTGGACGACTCCAGGAAATGTCAAACTGCTACTGCCACCCCGGCAGAGCCGGTGGATCTCTCTTGGTAGGTTAGCCTCACATCACCAATAGGCTTTCCGTTCCTCTTCCGTAAGGTCGACCTTGATGCCGTCCTTCGTAATGCTCCAGTCCGTGAAGTTGTGAGTGTTGATGTTTGGGTTTGTGTCACGGACCGTCGTCAAGCTTCAGGCAGATGTCGCTAGAATCCTGGACGGCGTTGGCTCGTGTTATCGGATGAGTTTCTTGCTGACCGCTTATGCGGGCATCAAGACGCCATTTATCCGTATCGCCAAGAGCCTCACAGCAGACGCCAAAGCTCAACACTTGTCGCAGAACGCGCGAAGTGGCTATGACAGTCGATTCGACACTTGCTTATATTCCACAAATCGACGTGCCCACTCGCATCGGCCGCGTTTGGCACACGGTATAGCAGAATTCCTTTCCACGCTGGGATCAGCCCATCCCCAATGTCGGCCCCGACCTGCTTACTAATGCCCCACATAGATGGTCCGAGGAGAGACTCAAGCCAAGCTTTTGCAGTGGCCACTCGCACGATGAGGGAGTTCCCTTGTCCGTCCTTCAGGTTGCCGTCATTCTTGACCAGTTCGGCAGGGGGTGCGCTCCCTGTCGCACGCAAGGCAACGGAAAGGCGCAAGGCGCAAGTGTTCTCGAATGCCGGATCTCCGATGAGCGCTGGCCATCCACCCCCCAAATCCTGAAAGAACTCGACACGATCTGCGTCTGGGTACGCGTCCCACAGGATTTGAAAATCGGTTGTCATGGTAGCTTCTCCTGAATTAAGCCGGATAAGACCAAAGTGAGCACCCGATCCGGCACAGGTTAATAAAGGACATTCAATAGCTGGTCGCGGACGAAAAAAACGACCCATGCTCACCAAATTAATGTACATCGGTGTCTCAAAGTCATTGATACGTTCCGCTCGCACCCACGGGAAAAGCGCCGCCTTAGCACGGCGCACGTCGAATCCGGGAGCCCCGCTGTGCGCGGCGCGCCTCTTTTTGCTTTCTCAGGCTCCCACGCATTGACCAGGCCAACGGTGGAGAACGACCGCACCAGCTTTCGGCTTCGGGCCATCGGCGAAGTGAGCAGCGGGATCTCGGAACTGCGAACCAAGGCGGCGCGGCGGCAGAATGGTGTCTTAGCCGTCGCGAACCCTATTGATAGATCGTGAATTGGCCTTCAATGTCTACGGTCACGACATACCAGTTTGTCATCTCCGCCTGGACCACCCCAGGCCTCGCGAAGCGCTGCCATTCGGCCGAACGCCACCATTGCACCATCGAAGCGACCGCCCCCGCATTCTCGTCAGGACGAAAGCTCAATTCCTCGGTCCCGAATGCCTGCAGACGGCGATCGGAGTCGAAGATCCCGGCGAGCCGCTCGATGCCCCCCTGAAAGAGGTGAAGCCGCTCCTGGGGGATCTTCTCCTGGCCATCCACATAGATCTCCAACTGCAGTGCCTTGAACGGCTGATCCTTGGGCATGCTGATGTTGAAGGTGCGCGAGCCACCATCATCGTTCGGGGCGTAGAGCTTCTTCGAGTCGACCTGTTCCCACGCCTTGGTTTTGCTGTTCTGGACGCGCAGGTCGTCGCAGGACTTCAACACCTTGACTCCGGTGCACGCGGCGGCGGGCAGTGCGACCTGGAACGTCCTCCCGCCACCGTCATCACGCTCGCCCTCTGTGATGAGATCATCATGCGCGGGTTGCCGGTCCCAAACCAGTTTTCCATTCTGCGAGACCAGGCTCACCTCGGGCCTTGGAGACGGCAAGGGGGTCGGCGCTTGCAATGTGCGCGTGACCGTCTTGCCCGCGTAGTCGACGATACGGTGCCATGCCCCTGCGCGAAGCCCTGCGCTGCGGAACTCCGCTGAGACCTGCTCAGCGTCTTCATCCGGCTCCTCCGAAAGATCGGCCATGAAAAGCCGCTCCACGTGCGTACTCGACTTGCTATCGAAGTCGTGATTGAAGGCTGTTTCCACGGCGAATGCGCGCGGCGCTCGCGCTCGGCACTGCGCGACCTGCTGCGTCCGTGGCAGCACGTCGTAGGGCCAAGTGGTCTTCAAACTCTGGTCCCCAAGCTCCTTCAGCGGCCACGCGAACCAGCCGATGCTCGCTTCGCGGTTGAGCAGCGGGGAGTCGACTATCTTCCAGGTAACTGCGTCCTGCCCAGTCCCTAGCTCCTCTTCAAGCACCGCTTCGCGGGTCCAGCCCATGCGCCTCAGGCTCAACTTCGCGTCGAGAAGCGGATCGTCCGTGGCTGCCCATTCGGCCACCATGCGTGGTGGGCCATCGAACAGCCACAGCCGGCACATAGCGCGCGGTGGCGAGGCCGGCCCGGGCGTCGGTGCTGCTGCCGTGGACGAGCGCACCAGCTGTAACGGCGAGGGAATCCACCGCGGGATTCCGGGAGCCATCTCGAGTTCCCGGACAAGAGTGCAGGCTGCCAGGCTCGCGATCGTCGTGAGATCCTGCGTGGTTCTGCTTATCACCACACTCAGTTCCGCTGCGACAGTGCCGGTGCCGTGTGTGCCCAGGCGATGTGGCGCGCCCTCGGCGCTGCGCAGCCAGGTGTGGCGCCGTATCCGTGCCGGTCGCGGCAGATCGGAGAATCTCGGAACGATGTCGCGCTCAGTTGTACGCCAGTCGGGGATGATGCGTACGTCGCGCTCGGCAAGCGGCGGCGCATCCAGTATTTCGAGCTTGGGCGCATTCACATGCCGGATCTTTACGAACGCGACGAACTCGTTCGATGTCTTGCCGATGGATTCGCGCGCCGCGTCGAGCACCACGGTGAAGAGATTGCGCCGGCTCGGCTGCCAGCGGCTTTCCGCACCGCGCTCGGTAGTCGGCGGGAGCGCCGAGGACCGCAGCACGAGAATGTCGGCCGACAGGTCCAAACGACCTCCTGCGCAGCGCGCGTCCTGCACCGATGTGAAAGGCAGCGACTTGCCCCCGAATTGCCAAAGGTGGTCGCAGATCACTCGGATCGTCGACTTTTCGGCATCAGTATGCGTCCAGGTCGCAGCCCAGAAGAAGGCCTTCAGGGAATAGCGGTTGGGAGGGCTGGTCAGCTCCGACGACGTCACCGCCAGGGCGCCGTTGAACTCTACGGTGCGTGTCAGTCTTCCATGGACCGGTTCGAACAGCTCGGTGACTTCGAGGCCGATTTCCGTGGCTTTCAGCCCGAACGCCCCATGCACATTCCATCCCAGCATCGCGCGACGAACGACGAAGTGCGGCCCGTCGCGCTCCAATTCTAGATACAGGCGGTTGAGCCTCTTCAGGATCAGCGCACAGGCGTCGCCTACACTCCCGCTAATTTCATCGGGCGGAGGAAGAGGATTGGCCTTGGCAATCACCAGCCGATTGATTACGTCTCCTGGGCCGTCCCAGATCTTGATCGGGCTCTTGTCCTTCTCCTTCAGGTTCAGCACAAACGTCGAAGGCGAACCCTCGGTCAGCGACAGCGATTCCACGAGTTCGAACAACGCCAGCGTGCCGGTTTGCTCTTGCTTTACCTCGTGGCCAAGAGTCGTGCTGAAAGACTGCACGTTCGAGGTCGCGAAGTCGTAGAACTCGGGCGAGGTAACCGCAGCGCCACCGGCTCCCGCCGCGATACCGTCCTGTGGGACAAGCGTATCGTTGCTCAGACGGATCCAGCTGCATGCATGCGTCTCGTCGCCCAATAACTGAAGATAGTCGATCGGGCCGTACTTGAGGTCGGGGCGCCCGAGGAAGTTGATGTCATCGGCCCAGCCGCGACGCGCGCGAACAGCACCAGCGGTAAATCGTCGACCTTTCTGAACTTCCTTGGTGGGCGCCGGGCGGTACACGTGCAGCCGCACATCTTCGCCTCGCAACTCATCCCTTGTCGTCTCCCTCGGTGGGGCCTTCGATCCACCGACACGCGTCGCGGCATAGGGTGGCAACGCCTCCAAGGCATCCGCGCCCAACGCGGTGGAACGTCTGTAGATCGCACGCAGTACGGCGGGTTCGCTGCTGGTCTCTACCTTAAGCTCGGGCTCGGGCTGCCATCTCTCGCCGCCGTAGTCGTCTCGGTTGTCGGAAGGCATGGCGAATTTCGCGAGCGGACCGTCGACAACCAGAGTGCTGCCATCGACGCCCCGTGATTCGAAGAGCGTCGCCTCATTCCAGTCCAGATCACCGGGGTTCTCCGCCTGCAGGTCCTGCGCCCATCGCAGTCTGATGCCTTCGGACGACAGTTTGTGGGGCAGCAGCACCCGCGCACGCGCGATGCCGGTTGGGCTGTTCGCCGCGCTCTCCGCGGGTCGCACCCACTGTTCGGACGGTGCGAAATAGCGAGACCGCGATGCGGCGGGCTGTTCGGCAACGACGACCAATGTCGCGCTCACTCCCCCAAGCGCATGTTCGATGCGCAGCGCCGTGGTGCATAGCTTGTCCTTGCGACACAGTGCACGGCTAACCACGCAGAGCGTGCCGTCGACATCGGCATCGTCGGGTGGCAACAGCGCCGCCGCGAGTCGCTGCCCGTCGCAACACTCGCCGGGCACGGCCACCAGCATTGCAGGCGCTTTCACCTCGAGCGTGGCGAGCTTTGTCGCAGTGTCGATGATCAACGTCTTGGTGCCGCTCTGATCCAACAGCAGCCGGGCGAAGCCGCCGACCGGGCCTGCGGGCAGCCAAGCGGTAATGTCGATGCTTCGGCTTTCTGATCTGAAGTGGTACGACAGGTCCGTGGCCTCCGAATGCCAACGCAGGAAGCCTTGGTCGCTCCTGATCCAGAGCGGCTGGCCTGTCTCCCAGGCACCATCGGCCACTTCGTCCATCAGCAGTGCCGCTTTGGATTCGAGCGTCGTTTCCTTGTGCTGCATAGCGGCCGCACCCTCGCCGTAGTTCCATTTCACCGACAGGAAGTCATTTCTGTCATCGTCTTCGGGCCGGACGCCGCGTTCTGAGAACGTGACCAGGGAGTTCCTGCGCGCCATCGCCTCGGGACGCATCGCAACCGCACTGCCTAGAACTTGCGCGACGAGCGCACCTACGATGCCGGCTTTCCAGTCGTCCGCGTCGTTCTCGAAGGGAGGTTCGGGCGAGGTTCCCAGTAGTTCGGCGTCGTCGATCAGAATGCCGTCGACATTGATCCCGGTCTCGGCCGTGGGACCGATCGCTGTCTTGACTTGCGTCATCAGGCTATCGCGCTTGATTAGCCATTCGCTGCCCACCCAGCGCGCCTCGCCGCGTGCCACGACACCATCGTCTTCGAGCTTGCCATAGATGGTGGTGTTGTCAGCGCCGGCGAGGGCTTGCAAGCGACCTCCCGACACATACGCGTACTTGGCTGTCCACGACGTATTGTCGAAGCCGGTGAATACGACGTTCTCGACCACACCGTCTGGCTTGGCGGCTTCCAGCGGCGGCAACTTCTCGGCAGCCATGTCGCTTCCTTTCAGGTGAGCTAAAGCGGGATCAGCAGTTCGGACGCTTTACCTTCACGTTTCCAGAGGACGCGAAAGTGCTGAGCGGCACTGGGCTTCTTCAGATTGAACCCCAGGTGTCCGGGATGATCGCCGCCGCCGTCGGCGTCGAACTCGGCCTTGGTGACCACGTTCCCATCCACGTAGGCATAGCCGAAGACAACGTCGGCATCGCTGCGTTTCCAGCCCGACGGCCGCATGAGCTTTTCGTTCTCCTCGATCGCCGGGCCGTAAAAGTAGGCGCAAGGTCGCAGCACATCATCGGTATCTTCCACGAAGACCGTCGCCGAGACGTGCGGATCTGGCAAGCGCAAGCCCGGCGAATTTCCCGCATCCTCGTTTTCAAGTTGTGTCCCGAGAATCTCGTTCACGCTCGGTTTAGCCGGGCCGGTATAGCTCCAATCCAGACGGGCTAGAGGCAACACGAGCTCTCCGCGTTCTTTGGTCATGAAGCAATGGTCCGAGAGCATCACGTCACGGTTCGAGAACGCGAGCGGCTGGCGCTGCGCAGCAGGGACGATGTGCGTCTCGTCGCCGACCAGTGCGTCGGCACGCGGCCTCACGGTCAGGCTTACCTTGAAGGCGGCCGGCTGATGGATGACGATTTCGTGGCCCTCTTGCAGCGCTTCCAGCTCAGAGGCCACAGCTGCAGCGGGTCGCCCAGCGGCGGCGCACCAGGCCGGAATTAACGGCGCGAGCTGGCCGACGTTGTAGTGCTCGGCCAGCACCGACTCGGTCCGCACGGAGAGCAACTCGACGCGTAGCACGCCGAGCGCCGTGCGCGCGTGCGTGTTGTGGGTGGAGCGCCGGAAATCGGCGGGAAGGGTGACATTCCACACGAATGCATCCTGAGCCGGGTTCGTCGCCTGGATCAGACCGATGCGCCGGCCCTCGAACGACTCGCGTCGCTGCACGCCATGGCGGTGAATATACCGGTCGACCATGGGCGCTGCGGGACTCAGCCAGGAAGGGGGAGGGAGGCGCTGCGCGGATGCAGTATCCGATGCTGGCCTATCGGACAGGGTGACGGCACGCCGGCGCAGCGGCGCATAGCGCGACAGCGGTTCGACGGCCCATTCCAGCTCATGGTGCCAGCCGTCTTTCAGCCCCGCCCAGTTCCAGGTCACCTGCCCGAAGTCGTCGATCGCGACCGTGTCCTGGAAGTTCGGAATCTCCCGCAGCACATAGTAGCGGCGCAGTAACGGCGCATTCGTTCCCTTGAAGGTCCAGGCCCGACCCAGATAGCCGCCATTTTGGTCGCGAAAAAGGATCCAGTTACCAGGGGAGCCTGTACCCGCCATCCATGCATCGACATGTCCGCGCGACAGATCGCGCCGTTGTGCGATGGTCAACACCACTTCCGTACAATCGTCGACGTTCAGAAGTCGCCAAGCTTCGAAAAGCAGGCCAGCGCTGAGCGCACTTCGGGCCTGCGCGCGTGTTTTGGTTTTGTCGTCGAGCATCTTGTCGCGCTCGATCTCTTCGTCGAGTTGGGTCGTGACATTCTTAAAATCGCCCTTTTTGCTTTCCTCCTCGCGTCGGATCATGGCGGCGTGAGGCGTCAGAAACCGACTCGGCGCAATGTCCGCATCGATGCCCGGCTCACCCTTGGGCGCCGTCGCTTCGATCCACCATTGCCGACCGACCTCGATGGGCGCATAGGCCTTCACCAATTGCGGTACGGCCTGCACGATCGCTACAGCCTCGAACTCAATGCCCTCCACGTGGGGGGCGGGCATATCCCGCATCCAGATCCGGTAGCCGCCGACCGGCTCGCCCTGGCCCATTGGGTCAGTAAGGTGTTGCAACTGCATCCGGACACGAGCATAGGGTTCCGGCGGATCATCCTCCGGTGCTTCAGAGAAGAACACCCGGTCCACGTCGAGCAAGGGGAGCGGCGTTTCTTCGTGAGTGTCGCTCCAGAAGCGCTCGAAGTGCACGACGCTCAAGTCGCCATCGGTGCGGTCCGGGTCGAACCCGATCGCCATCTGCAATTCGAGCACCGGTGACTCGGGGATGACACCTTCGTAGGCCGCGCCTGCCGAGTCGGGCGGGACAATACGCCGCAGCGCGAGCATCAGCCGGACCGCGCTGCCTGCACGCATGATGTCGTCCTTGTCGTCCTTGTCGTCCTTGTCGTCCTCATTGATCTTGATCTCCCACTGCCAGCGGCATTGGTTCCATGGGTCATCTCCCGCGCCGGCGGCGGGCGGCGTCTCTCGCTGCGTGAGCATGGCCAGCGCGATACCGTCTTCAGTCGGATACGGCATCAGCCCGTGATTCGACAGGTTCGTCTGTGAGGTCTGCGACGACGCGCCCGGCGGCAGCTGATCGGTTGCCCGCACGTCCGAGACGGCCATCGGATCGATGTCGGACAGCAACCGCGCGACCTGGATCGCCGCGTCGTCGGCGTCGGCGTAGAAGCCAGTGGGCAGCGCCGGAGTTTCGATCCGGTACAGCACAGCAGACAGGCCACGCCCATCATCCTTCTCCGTGGGCGGAAGATCGAAGCGGACGACCAGCGTGGCCTTGTCGCCCGTGCGCACAAGTCGGGCCATGCCGCGCGCCGGTGCCGCCGGAGGATCGAGCCTCAGGCGCTGCAGCATCACCCGGCCAGCGCGCACGACGCTGCCATGCGGATTGACGAGTTCGATGCGGTAGTTCAGCAACTCACCGATCAGTTCGTCAGGCATCAGGCGATCTGCGGGACGGAACAGACGGTCGCTCCATGGCATGTTGGCCGGCATGGCGGCCGCAACGGTGACATCACTGGGCGTCTCCCTGAGCGCGCTTGGAATGACGATGAGCCCGCTGCGCCGCGACGGACGTTCGACGACGCCCAGCGTGCGTGTGATCCGGTAGTAGCCCGAGAACCCGGGGTGGTCATCGGTGCCTCGGTTCAGGTGACTCTGGATGCTGCTGTTGGTAAAGGGCGCCCCGCCTGTGCCTTCGTCCATCTCGAACGCGATGCCCGCGCTGTGCTGAAACGCCTTGAGCTGTAGTCCGTCTGGCTTGGTACCGGGCAGCACCGGGTCGATGTAAACCGTTGCATCGGCTGCGACCGGCAGCGCCGCGTCCTTTGTCTCGACGAGGAAAAGAAGGCCCCCAAACGCCTCGATTGGCACCTCACCAGGGCGTGGTGAAAAGGCGTTCAGGCAGACCTGGATCCAGTCTTTGATGCTGCGCGACGCATCGGTCGTCGCCTGGATGTCGATGTAGGCGCGATAGCAGCGCAGTGGCAGCGAGACCGCCGACAGTTCCTGGGCCTTCCGCATCTTGTCGATGATATCCCTGAACATGTCGGTGCCAGTACTCAAACTCCAGGCTTCCAGATCATCGATGACGCCCGCATACGCGTCGCCGGACGGGCGATCTCCTCCGTGGTTCCACCACGTGAGCTTCGGCTCCTTGGACGCGTCGCGTTCCGTGCCCGGCCAGTAAAAGATGGCGTCGTCCCATGTGAATGGCGGCATGTCACCCAGCTGCGGCTGCCGGGTGACTTTCAGCTTGGTGTCCTCGCCCGTGACGATGTTCATATCCGCGGGCAGGCGCAGGCCGAGCCAATGCTTGCCATCGAGCCTCTTCAGGAATAAGTTGTCCATGTCGCCTCAGTTTCCTAGAGTCTTGCGCAGTTCCGTCTCGATTCGCACGCGCTCCTTGTATGCCCTTCCAACGACTTCGGTATTGAGGGAGAGCGGAATGCTGAGGGAGGCCGAGATTCCCAGCACGTTCACGGTGGCACTGGCATGCCCCAGCATGCCGAGTGCAGTGCCCTGGGTGGCCAGGGCCACTTCGAGTCCGAGATCGACATGCACCTCCAGGCGAAAGTCGTAGTCGACGTGCCAGGAGATCGTGAAGCTCGTGAACAAGCAGTTGATCCTAATGCTGAAGCCCACGCTGGCATGCAGGGACAGCGCCGCGTTCATGACGAGCGAAGCATTGCCGTAGAGCAGCAGCTTGCCCTCGCTGAAGGCGCCGAGCAGCAGCAGATCCGCCGCGAAACCTGCATTGAAGCTGGCGCTGAGGCTGACCGGACCGATCGACGCTGACGCGCTCCAGTCGAACACGGCGCGCAGGCTGGACTTGGACATCACGTACGAGTCGCCGCCATCGGTCGACGCCCGGAACGCGAGCAGAGACGTGGCGCGCACGCTCAGCGGCCCGAGCTGTCCCGCCATCTCGTTGGGCCCTAGCACCAGCAGGATGCCGTTGCGGGTGGCCTCGAATGCGAGGCGCATCGCAGGCAGATCAAAGCCCATCAGCTTGCCAGCCAGGCCGTCGGACGGCAGGCTGGTGAGCCCGTTGCCCGTGGTCTGTGCCGCGATGCGTAGCGATGGCTCCTGGCCATCGAGCAACATAAGCGCGAGCGCGGCCGGACGCTGCTGGAATGCAGCTTTGCGCGCATCCAGGGTCTTCGTGTAGAGCCACAGCTTTCCGAAAACCGCAGCCTGTGCCTCGGAGGTGACGATCAGCGTCATGTCCGCGGAGTAGAAACCGACAAGGTTCTCATCCGGAGTCGGACCGACGAACAGCCTGGCGAGCAATGTCAACGCCGTGTGTTCGGTTGGCGCCCAGACTTCCGGCTTGCTGACGTCGGGCAGACCTTCCTGTACGCGCTTGCGTGCTTCGGCAAGCGTGAGACGCGAGGTACCCTGCACCTCGCAGTTGATGCCCATCCCGAGTCCGATGCGCTGCACTATGACCATCGGGAACAGTGGAATCTTGGCAGGCGCGTCGGCGTACAGCAGAACCGTTGGAAACCATTCGCTGTTCGGCGCCGGTCGAAACTGCCCGACGCGGAAGGCAACGGCGACGCCCGGTAAAGTCGGCGTGCTCATCTGCCCGGTGCCTTCCAGATAGCGCAGCACCTCGGTGTCTTGGTAGGCGATCTTGGCACTTCCTTTGACGCCTCCAGGCGCCGACAACGCGATGTCGACCGAGATCTCGTTGCGGCCTGTGAGGCCAAGGCCGGTGAAAGGATCGAACGTGATGGTCGGCAGGGTCCCGCGCAGGCCGACGTCGCCGATGTCCATGCGCAGGTCGATGCCCTTCAGGTCGAAGGTCGGAGAGGTGCTGGCGAAGCTGAGGTCGATCCGCGGTACCTGCAGCTGGAACATGTCCAGCGCATTCAGCTTGAACGGCGAGAGCGGCTTCAGTGCGATAGTCGGCAGCTTTCCGTCGAAGTTGCAGTCGAAGTCGGCGCCCATGCCGTCGAACAGATCGCCGAACCAGTCCGCGACTTTCTTGTCCAACCGATCAAGCGAGCCGGGCAGAAAGGTCAGCTTCCCGCCGAGCGCGGTGCTTGGCGTGAAGGTGTTGTCGCTGGCCGTGAAGCGGATGTCGATGCTGGGCTTCTCGATCTGGAACCAGCCGTGCGGATCTGTCCACCGCGTGACATTGCTCAGCTTTACCGCCGACTCGATCTTCCAAGCCCCGGTGCCCGCTGCGCACGAAGCCGTGATCTCCAGCTCTCCGTCGCCGCCTACGAAGAACGGAACGTTGAACGCGATGTGCAGGTTCACCGACCAACAATCTTCGCTGAAGGCTACGTGGCACCTGTTGATCGCTGTCACCCTGACGCTGGCCCCAAAGAGACCATTAAGCTCCTTCGTGAGCGCGTCGCAGGTCGGCTGCGATGCCTCGCAGCTTCCACAAACGCCATTGGCCGAGAAGATCAGCGGTTCCGGTCCGACGAAATAGAAGGTGGCCCCCAGAAGCGTAAACGACGCAACGCGATCGTCCTCACTAGGCGGCGTCAGCTTCAGCTGGCAGGGCTGGGCACCGAGTGTTAGTTCCGCCTTGCACTGATAGACCTGGAGGCCCTTCCAGTCGAAGCCTTCCCCGCCGACGTTCATTTTCACGACCAGCAGGTCGGTGATGGTCGCGACCGTTTTGCTGTCGCGCCGAATCCCGAGTTCGACGTCGATCTCCGGAATCGCTTCAAACGCCGCGCCGAGCAACTTGGCTCTCGCTTGCACTCGGCGCGAGAATCCAAGATCCGGCAACACTGTTCCAGCCTCGAAGGCCCACTTGAACTGTGGCGTGTTCAGTGTGACGTCTACCGTAATCTCACCAGTATCGTCGACCTTCAACGGCTCGTTGAACAGGTCCAGTCGCAGTTCATCCCCGCCTTCGAACGTCTCCTTCAGCAAGAGCTTTACTTCAGCCATGCTGACGCCTCCCTGTTTTTGATAGTGTTGGTGCGAGGACGATGCAGAACGAATAAAGGATAGGAAATCCAATGCACTTTTGGGAAATACAATTTCTTTATAGCTGACGCCGGGTGAAGCCGTTAATCGGGGTTTAGTTCGTTTCGTGTGGAAAGGGCAAAATCCGGGCGAATGGCGAGACGGGCAAATGGCTGAGCTTTCCAGCGATGAGGTAAGCCATAGCGATGAAGTTCTCGACGCGGCGATAGCCGCGTGCCCGAGCGCGAGCCTCCTGAAGCGCTCGATTCATCGCTTCGACTCGGCCGTTGTGCTTGCCTGCCTGGAAACCGTTGAGAACGCCAGGAAGATGGTTGGTGATCGTTCTGCAGAGGCGCTTGAAGGGTTCCAGTCGGCACAGGGGGCAGCCCGACCTACACCTGCTAACGTTCAACCGTCGAGCATGATGAACGGCAACCGCGGAGCGCACGGCAGCGCTTCGGGCGGCGGAACCTGAACGACTGTTTCGGCCGACAACTTGCCGGTTACCTGTTACCTGTCGCCACGAACAGCTGCTGTAGGATCTCACACCGGCCGTTCACGCCGGCTGCCGTCAACGCCCGCTCAGGCCGAAAAGGAGTCATTGGAGCCGGCAGCGCACGGGCCTCCTTTACGTCGTACAGCGGCCGTTCGCGTCACGACCCACGTCGTAGGAAGTCGAGCCGCTCGTGCCGACCCGCGGCAACAAGCGAGTGTCGAGTCTGACCGCCTTTGTTCACCGCGCGGCCGCAGTTCGGGCTGTCGTCAGATTCTGCCAGGCAAGAGCTCTGGCCAGGGTCATGTCCATCCCGAAATAAAAGCCTGAGGCAAACGCCTCGCAGCAACACTAAGCATTCCACAGACCCGCTGGCGCCAACGCCAAGATCGGCTTTCCGCAAAAGGCTGCGTCAACCCTCTGCGGAAAGCCCGGCGTTGCCGCCGGGGGTTTATCGGGGATCGCGTCGCCGGTAGCGTTCCAGCACCCGATCCCGAATCACTTCGGAATCGAGGCCAGAAAGCGCGCAGCACGCGTGGTACGAGAAGGCGTTCGAGCAATCCTTCGGGGACAGCAGCCAGTCGAGGATCTCCACCCGTGTGGCGGCGCAGACCCTCGAATCGAACAGAGCGCGCAGCGACTTGTGAAGCAGGCGCCTGTGGAGCCTGACGAGGTCATCGTCAGACCACGGGCAACCTTCGCCAGGTGTTTCTGCTCGCTCGGTGCGGACCGCAGCCGTTTGTTGTGGCCTCGGGCCATCGGCCATGGATAAAGACACCGTGATCACTTCCTCGCGGGGCGCTCATTTCGCTACGCCGACAATCGCATTGACCGGTGAAGCCGTGTCGGTCAACACTGCCTTACGGCTGCGATAGGCGCGAAGCAACTGCTCAAGATCGCCGTCGTCGGCGGCGTCTTCGGCCTTGGCATAGCGTTCGTCGAGATCATCGACGGATGCGGCTTGGCTGATGCTGGTAAGGAGCGCATCGAGCGGCGGTTTGCTACCTTCACGACCGGATTTCTGGTCGCCCGCCCCCGTCTCCTTCACGTCACTCGACTCGTCGTCGATGATCGGAGCCCAGGAGCCGTCGATCGCCTCGGCCATCCCGATGTTCTGGGTCTTTCCGCGTTCGTTGAGGTCGTCCATGGCCAGTGCCATGGCCAGCTCCGGCGATTTCGGCAGCAGATTGCACAGGCGGCGAATGGCCGTCTTGAGGCCCATCGGGACGAAATGCGTGTCCCACGGACTCTCCTTTCGGTTCTTCTTCGCCATCTGGTAACCGCGAGAGTGGTCACGTACCCACTCGACCTGCTCCTTCGACAAAGCGTGGAAGGTGCGTGAGCCATCGTTGAACACCGCCACGGCGTAGAAACCGGCGATCGCTCCGCGCTCGTCGTCGGACGCCGGGAAGCCGTTCTTCTTCAACGGCTCGTGTATCAAGGAACGGTTGAGGCCCAAGACGATGTCGAACTTGTCGTTGATCCGCACTTCGTGCGCATAGATGTCCTGCACGCTGCCACTGTTGCGCGCAAGTTTTACGAGCCCCTGATAGCCGAGAATCAATTGGCACTGGCTACCCATTGGCACGAGGTACGCTTCACCCATCAGACCGATTTCCAGACCGAGCTGGCTGGACTGGATGACCGCCGCGAAGACACTGCGCGGATCCGCTTCAGACAGCGTCGGATTCATCCGAAACGCAGTCAGTGCGATCCGCGCCATGCGGTCCGGACTCAGATGCTTGGGCAGCGCACGGGCGATTTCGCCCTTGAATCGCTCCAACATCGCTGGAAACGACACCACGCTGGTCGGTTTCCCCTGACGGGCGCTCTGGATGTTATGCAAGGTTTGAGACATGGTTTCCTCCAAATACAAATGGCGGAGACACCATGCCTCCCGGAGCGGGGACTGGTCTCCCCGCCGGGGTTGATAAACTAAGAATGGCCGCCGATCAGGCGGCGTCGAACTCGAAAGCGTCGGTGTTGGCTGCCCAACGCGGTAGCGAGATCAATTCGATCTCACCCCCGGGCTGGTAAGCCGGCCAGCTTCCTGCATCCTGGCACCACTTCAGAAGCTGTAGTGCTGCCCGGTACTTCTTGCGACCGACCTCGATGATTTCGGGGTCAGCCCGGTAAAGCGCCACGGCATGGGGTGCCTCCTTCTCGACGGCGACGAAGAGAAAGGGCAGCTCCGTGCCGGTCACGGCTTTCATTCCATCGACGTAGAACGCCGCTTGAATGTCGTAGCCGAGGTTGGCGATGGCGCGAGAAAAGCCGCGGCTGCTGGCATCGACACAGCTCTTGAGATCCACCACGGCCGTCCCGTTGAACCAGTCCGGACGACAGCGACAGGGGATCCCGGTGAGCGGGTCTGTCCAGAACGCCGACAGCTCGGCTTCTCCCTGCGTGAACAGGCGGGCCGCCCCCTCGTGCGCGTGAACGGCGGCGCGCACGAGGGTCAATGTCGCCAGGTCGTCAGAAGTGATCAGGGTTTTGCCCTGATTCTCCTGTTCGAAGCGGGCGGCGGCTTCCTTGCCTTCCTTCGTGCGGCGATCAAATTTCTCGACCACCGCGAACTCTTCGGAAAAGCGATCCGGTTCGAGGACGTGGGTGTGAACCGCGGACCCAAACGCCATCGCCGGCGTGGGTGGCGACGGATGATCGAGGGCTTCGCGCAGATGCGCGGGGCTCTTGAGCAGCTTGATGATTCCCGAATGGCCGATCGATTGATCCGCGTGGTATTGCTTGGCCGGCATGCGCAGCAGGCCAGGATGTCTGACGTCCATGGTGCCTCCAGAAGAAAAAAGCCGGAGTCACCAGCCCCTTCCGGAGAGGGCCTCCCCGGCTGGGTGGATGAAGATGCTGTTTGTTTCGTGCGGCCAGCTACCGCGACTTGCTCGGGCGAAGAATCGCTCGATCAAAGCCTGCTTTCCGGAGGGCGCTTTGGAAACGCACTCGGGAAAGCCCCGGCAAGCCGGGGCGTGGTTCAGTTCGCTGCTTGTTCTTGCCTCGATAGGCTTAGAGCCCGTCGAAGCAGTTGGCGAGTTTCCGGGTCGGTGCGCCCTGCCTGTAGTCTCTGGTGGAGATCGCAAGCACGCGCCATCGAGAGCGCCGAAAAGAGCCGAACGAGAAGCGGATTGGATTGCACGACTTGATCGTGTGCGGGGTCGAAAGCCATGTTCAGAGCCCCAGCGCGCGAATGATCGGACGGCTGATGATCCAACCGGTGATGCAGCAAGAAAGAAGAACGAGTGCCATGAGATGCCTCCATTAAGAAATAAAGGGCATCCCTCCCCTGATGCGGAGGCGATGCCCCGCAGGGGGATGAGCGTTCAGGCGATCACTTCAAACGAAGCCTCATCGCTCTTGGCGGGATCGATGTCGATCCCGGTCCGGCGCTGGTAAGCCGGTCGGTCGTATTGCTGCCAATGGGTGCTGGTGACCTTGATAACTTCTGCCGGCTCGGACGCTGCCGTCGCTTCGGGTCTACGGTTCAACAAGCTTTTGAGGCCTTGTGCTGAGCAACGGAGAAACGACAGAAGCAAGTGAAGCCCTGCCAGCATGGCGAGGACGAGAATGACACGTTCCATGAGCGAACCTCCTGAGGTGGAGGACGGTCGGCTCCCGGCCCGGGAAAATGACCGCCCGGTGGGGGAAAGAAGTCACGATCTGCTCAGAACGGATCCATGACCGGCAACTCGTCGACAGCTGTACTGCTTGGCTCATCAGACGAACCCGTGTCGGCGCGACGAGGGACGGAACCCGATGCCTTGGCGTCCTTCGCCGCCGATGGACGAGCACCGAGCATCTGCATTTCGCTGCCGATGATCTCGACCACGTAGCGATCCTGACCTGCGCTGTCCTGCCACTTGCGGGTCTGGATGCGACCTTCGACGTAGATCGGAGAGCCCTTTCTGAGGTACTCGCCGACGACTTCGGCCGTACGGTTGAAGAAGATCACTCGGTGCCACTCGGTGGTTTCCTTGCGCTCACCGGACGACTTATCCTTGCTGATCTCCGTCGTCGCGATCCGGATCGTGGCGATCGCTTCGCGGTTCTGCGTGTAGCGAAGCTCGGGGTCGGCTCCGAGATGGCCGATGAGGGTGACTCTGTTCAACGATGGCATGTTGCCTCCTGACAATGAAGGCAGGGACGCCGCCGTATCCTGACGGGGCTACCCCGCCGGGGGTTGGAGAGAATGCTGTTTATGAAGAAGGCCAGCTACCTTCACTTCGACCGTCATAGACGGAACGAGAGATGGCTGAATTCTCTGCCGCCACGGTCGTCGCAGGAGTTTGAAATGCGTCGCGTCTGGGCGCTTTTCGAAGGTCGCGCTCGCAGTGCAAGCGATACGCTGGGCTTGATCGACACTCCGGGAGACGGCAGATGGCACAGCGACAGAGGAACGATTCGACGCACATTCCATCGGTCCGGCAGGACAACAGCCGGCCCTTCCTGACGCAGAAGGCCTTGCTCAATTCGCTGCACGCACAGCAGATATTCGACCGTGGCTACGAGATGTGCGCCAACGCGCTGTTCTCGTTGAGCGTGGTGTTGCGATTTATCGGGAGCGAAGCGCAGGCGCAGGAAGTCGATGCCCTGGTCGATACTCAGATCGACCAGGGCCTGGAGGAGATTCGCAAGGAGTCGCTGCGGCTGAAGGAAGTTGCTGAGGGCAATGGCATCGAGACCGCGATCGGCTACACCAGCGCCAAGACCATCGATGTACAGATCACCTCGCCGCGCGCGATCAAGTACCTGGCGATCATCCGCGAGTTCGACGCGATGATGACCCATCTGGATGCGCTCTGGCTGTCATGCGTCATCAGCGACAGCCAATACGCGCGAGGAGTGTACGAATGGAAGCGGCGGATTTTGCGGCTGGCGGGGCAGATCCGGCAAGTCGCCACGCGCGCGGTGCTGGCGGCACGGCGGAAGGAGACGGCGAGCGAGACGGTGGCTGACGCGAGCGAGGGTCCGCTGGTGGAGACTGAGAATTCTCCGACGGACCACACTCGGGTGAAGCTCCCCGAAGGCGAGTAGAAAGCCCCCCAACCGGTTTCTGAAGGAAGCAGTTACCGTTGTCCCGCTTCCAACGCTCAGTGCCCGTGTACACGCCAAGCCGAAGCTGCTTGCTTTTTTTTGTCCTTGGCCCTTGGCCGCGACCCTATACAGGCACAAGCACCTCGAGCGCCAGCCAAAAACTGAGTCGACAGCCGTTGCGCCGCACACGGCTCTGGCCCAAGCGTCCCTGCCCGTCATCCATAGGCACGCGCGGACGGAGATCGACGCAACAAGCACGGGGTAGGGTTTAGCCTCCGTTCATCGCTGAACAACTGCGGGCCTTGTGCCACCCGGTCAGCGTCATCTATGCGAACAGTCACATGCGCGTGGGCAACTAAACCGCCGGAGAATGATTGCCGGATCGTGAGTATTGGCGCGATCATTCCCGCCTTGGCCTTGATACGCCCTGTTGTCTTCGTAGCTGACCGACGAACCAAGAACGTATTCTTTGCCGAAGGCCTCGATCACCCGGCTCGTCATGGCGCACTGTCGTTGCAGGACAAGAGCCGACCTCTGGGCTCTGCAACCTCGCACGCATCTCCGTCCGAGTCACCCTGGCAAGCTACGTACAGAAGCAGACTAAGTGGCCACCGTTTCCCGGCAGGGGAGAATTCGTTGGCGCATGTTATTTTGTGGGTTGTTTTGTGGGTCGCTGTTGGCCACTATTCGTATTCTTTTTCTTTTTCAGGCACTTACTATGACCTACTGGCGGAGAGAGCGGGATTCGAACCCGCGTTAGGATATTATCCTAAACACGCTTTCCAGGCGTGCGACTTAAACCACTCATCCATCTCTCCGGAAGACCGCGAATTCTAGCAGAAGGCAACGCCAACACCAAACGCGTCGTGCGCGGCCGGCGGCCACGAAATGCCGCTTTGGGTCGGCTTTCCGCCGCTCATCGCTGAGCGGCCTGGCGGCGGCGCAGCGTCTCGAACAGGCAGACCGCAGCAGCTGCGGCAACATTCAGCGATTCACTGCTACCGGGCATCGGGATGCGCAATCGTAGATCGGCTGCAGTGGCGACTGCCGGCCTCACGCCGAGCCCTTCGCTACCAAACACCCAGGCCAGTGGTTGTCGAAGAGCGGCCGAATAAAGGCTGCTCGATCCGGCGAGCACGGTGGCGACTGACTGGCCGCGAAAGACTGCGAGGAAACCCGGCAGATCGCTGTGTTCATGGAGGTCAAGCTGGAAATGAGCGCCCATCGCTGCCCGCAACGTCTTCGGAGACCAGACCTGCGCGCAATCATCCGACAGCAGGATCTGGCGGAAACCGGCGGCGGCGGCGCTGCGCAGAATGGAACCAAGATTGCCCGGATCCTGAATGCCGTCGAGGAGGACCGCGTCCCGATCATGATCAAGGCTGCATGCCGGCTGCGGCTGGGAGACGATGGCCATGATCCCGCTCGGTGTGTCCACCACGGCCAGGGCGTCGAACAGCGCGTCGCCCAGTCGGGTAACGGCAAGCGACGCCCGACTCTCGAGATAGCGGGCGGTTTCCGGCCGGTCGGCGCCACTTTCGCTGACCAGCACCTCGTCAGGGCTCCCACAGTGCTGCTCGTATGCCTCGATCAGGTGCATGCCGTCGAGCAACACGCGCCCGCTCTTGCGCCGCTCACGGCTGCTGTGCGCAAGCTTCAGCAGCACTTTGTAATGGGCATTGTCGCGCGAGCCGATCCGTCTCATGAGGCGCCGAGCCGCGCCACCGGCGCGTAACTGCGCCGGTGCTGCACACTTGCACCATATTCGCGCAGTGCCTGCAGGTGCATCGCGGTCGGGTAGCCCTTGTGGCGATCGAAGCCGTACTGTGGATGGCTGGCATGCAACACGAGCATGCCAGCGTCGCGGAACGTCTTGGCGAGAATCGACGCGGCAGCGATTGAGGCGACCTTACCGTCGCCGCCGACAATGGCTTCGACAGGGCACGACAGCGAGGGACAATGCGTGCCGTCGACCAGGACACGGCTCGGCGACACACGACCGTGCGCGCCAGCGAGCGCCGCGACAGCCCGCTGCATGGCCAGCAGGCTGGCCTGCAGGATATTGATCTGATCGATCTCCGCGGCGCTTGCTTCGGCAACGCCCCAGGCCAGCGCCGTGCCGCGAATCTGCTCGGCGAGCGCTTCCCGTTTGCGGGCAGAAAGTTTTTTCGAGTCGTTCAGGCCGGCGATCGGCCGGTCTGGATCGAGAATCACTGCGGCGGCGACCACCGGCCCCGCCAGCGGCCCGCGGCCAGCCTCGTCGACGCCGCAGACGAGACCCTCAGCCGGCAGCAGGAACGGCATCGCCGCGCAGTACCGTTGGCAAGCAGGCAATGATTGCTACCGCCGCCTTTTCGGCAGCATTCTGCCGCAGCTGCCGATGAATATCCGTGAACACGGCCTTGATCCGTTCGCACGCCGCCTTGTCCGCATAGAGATTGAGCAGCGCCTGCGCCAGGTTCTCGGGGGTCGCTTCATCCTGGATGAACTCCGGAACGACGAACCTGCCGGCGAGCACGTTCGGCAGGCCGACATAGGGCAGGTAACCCATGCGCCGCATCATCCGGTAGGAGAGCGGCGCCATCTTGTAGACAATGGCCATCGGTCTCTTGAGCAGAGCCGCCTCGAGGGTAGCAGTGCCGCTGGCGACCAGCACCGCATCGGCGGCCGTCATCGCTTGATGCGCGTGCCCAAACAGCAATCGAATAGGCAACTGCTTCGCGCCCCGGCGATGCAACGCGGCTTCGAACAGTACACGCGTCTCGCGCGTCGTCAGCGGGGCGAGGAAAAGCGCCTCGGGAATCTGTTCGTGCATCCGGCGGGCGGTTTCGATAAAGGTCTCCGCCATGTACTGCAGTTCGGACTGGCGACTGCCGGGCAAGAGCGCGAAGACCGGTACGCATGGCGAAATGCCGAGCAGCGTCCGCGCCGTATTGCGGCCGTCCTGGAGAGGCAGCATGTCGGCGAGCGGATGGCCAACATAGGTCACCGGAATGCGCTGCTTCTCGTAGAGCGCCGTCTCGAAAGGAAAAAGCGTCAGCACCCGCGAAACGGCTGCACCGATGGCGTGGATGCGTTCGCCGCGCCAGGCCCAGATCGACGGGCTGACATAGTGAACGCTGGCAACGCCGTGCCGCTTGAGGGCCTTTTCCAGGGACAGGTTGAAGTCCGGTGCGTCTACGCCGATGAACACGTCCGGCGGATCGGCGAGCAAGCGGCGCTTGAGATCGCGGCGGATACCGGCAATCTCGCGATAATGCCTGAGCACTTCGACATAGCCGCGGACGGCCAGCTTCTCGAGCGGATGCCAGGCCTGGAACCCCTTGGCAAGCATCTTCGGGCCACCGACACCAAAAAACACGGCCCCAGGAAGCCTCGCCTGCAAGGCCTGGATCAGCTGACTGGCGAGGAGGTCGCCCGAGGCTTCGCCAGCCACCATGGCGATCCGCACCGGTGCTGCTACGCTCATCGTATGATGCCGCGCTTCGATGCCGCGAGGAAATCCAGCAGCGGCTGGATCTCTGGATGAACGAGCACCTCCTCAGCCAGCTTGGCGCGCGCTTCGTCAAGCATCAGCCCGGATTTGTAGAGCGTCCGGTAGGCACGCTTCAAGGCCAGCAGCGCCTCGGGAGAAAAGCCTCGCCGCTTGAGTCCCTCGGCGTTGATCCCGAAGGGACTGGCCGTGTTGCCAGCCGCCATTACGAAAGGCGGGATGTCCTGCAGAACCACCGTCCCGACGGCGGTCATGGTGTGCGCGCCGACCCGGCAGAACTGATGCACCCCGGTATAGCCGCCGAGAATTGCCCAGTCGTCGATGTGCACATGGCCGGCCAGCTGTGCATTGTTGGCGAATACGGTATGGCTACCCACTTGGCAATCGTGCGCAACATGGACGTAGGCCATAATCCAGTTGTCATTACCAATGCGGGTGATGCCGACATCCTGGGCGGTGCCCAGGTTAAAAGTGCAGAACTCACGAATCGTGTTGCGGTCGCCAATCTCGAGTCGCGTCGGCTCGCCGTCGTACTTCTTGTCCTGCGGGACCTCGCCGAGCGAACTGAACTGGAAGATGCGGTTATCCCGACCAATGCGCGTCCTCCCGGAAATCACCACATGCGGACCGATCACCGTGTTGTCGCCAATTTCCACATGCTCGCCGATGATTGAATACGCGCCGACAGAAACCTTGCTGCCCAGTTGCGCGCCGCGATCGACGAGTGCACTTTGATGAATCATGGCACCCGTCATCCGCCGACTCCGCCGACATCGCGCTTGGCGCACATGAGCTCGGCCTCGGCGACAATTTCACCGTCGACGCGGGCTTCCGCCTTGTATTTCCAGATGCCGCGCATCTGGCGCTGAATGTGTACGTGCAGGTGCAACTGGTCACCCGCTGTCACCGGCTTCTTGAAGCGCGCGCCGTCGATGCCGACAAAATAAAAGACGGAATTCGCGTCCGGCTTGGCGCCCATCGTCTTGAAAGACAGGATTCCGGCCGCCTGAGCCAGAGCCTCCATGATCAACACGCCCGGCATCACCGGGTGATGCGGAAAGTGGCCGACAAAAAACGGTTCGTTGACCGTCACGTTCTTGTAAGCATGGATAGACTTGCCGAGCTCGAAATCGAGCACGCGGTCGACCAGGAGAAAGGGATAGCGATGCGGCAGATGCTCGAGGATTTCGTGTATATCCATTGTGTTCAAGGCGCGTTCTCCCTCAGTTCGAGTTTCTTTTCAAGGTCGGCGACCCGCTCGGCGAGTCGTGCCAGACGCCTGATCTGTGCTGCATTGTGCAACCATTCCTGGTGCCCTTCGAGCGGAAAGATGCTGGTGTATTGCCCCGCTCTGGGCAAGCTCTTGGTTACCATGCTACCCGCCGAGATGTGCACATCGTCGGCGAGTTCGAGATGACCGATGATCATCCCTGCCCCACCGACCGTGCAGCGACGGCCTATCCGGGTGCTGCCGGCGATCCCGACACAGCCTGCCATCGCCACATGCTCGCCGATACTGACGTTGTGGCCAATCTGAATCTGGTTGTCGAGTTTGACGCCGCTGCCGATGACCGTATCGTCCAGCGCACCACGGTCGATTGAAGTATTGACCCCGATTTCGACATCGTCACCAATCACCACCCGGCCGATCTGCGGAATCTTTACCCAGCGCTCACCCTCCTTGGCAAAGCCAAAGCCATCGCCACCGAGAACCGCACCAGCGTGGATAATCGCCCGCTTGCCAATCACGCAGGCGTCATAGAGCACGACGTTCGGGTAGAGCACGGAATCGTCGCCGATCGCGGCATCGTCACCGATTACACAACCGGGGTAGAGGGTCACATTGTCGCCAAGGCGAACGCGCTCGCCGATGACGACGTTCTCGCCAACACTCGCCGATGGCGGCAGGTCCGACTTGACCACTGCGCCGCGATGGACGCCCGGGCAACGTTGCCGAGTCGGATTGAGCAGGGCAACAACGCGCGCGTAGTAGGCGTAGGCATTGGGATGAACGATTCGCGGTAGCGAGGTCTCTTGCGAGAACTGCGGCGGCACGATCACCGCCGCCGCACGCGTTCCTTTCAGTTGCTGGCGGTATCTGGAATTGGCGAGAAAGGCGATGCGCCCCTCGCCTGCCGAAAGGAGGCTGCCAACCTGCGAGACGACGACCGAGCCATCGCCTACAAGGACGCCGCCGAGACAGGCAACGATCTCGTCTAGCCGCAGACCTCCTGACACCTCAACTCCGTGGCTCGGCGAGCTTAGGCTTACTTCCCGTCCTTGGGATCGGACAAGGCCTTGATCACCTTGTCGGTGATGTCGAGTCGCGGGCTGACCCAGACGACGTCCTGAACGATCAGGTCGTATTTCTCATTCTCGGCAAGCTGCTTGATCGCCTTGTTGGCCTTTTCGATGATCGCCGCGTTCTCTTCGTTCTGGCGCAGGTTCAGATCTTCACGGAACTCGCGTTGCTTGCGCTGGAACTCTCTCGACAACTCGCCAAGGTCCTTCTCCTTTGCGCGACGATCGGGTTCGGCCATGGTCACACCATTTTTCTCGAGCGTCTCCTGCAAGCCCTGCACCTGCTTCGCCAGACGCTGCAAATCCTGGTCGCGCTTGGAGAATTCCTGCTCGATCTTCTTGGCCGCTCGCACGGCTGCCGGTGCATCACGGAAAAGACGCTGGGTATTGACGTACCCGACCTTGAGTTGTTCCACCGCCGACGCATAGGACACTGGCAGCGAAGCCATCAACGCAACCAGCAGTCTGGCAATCGTCTTCTTCAAGCTTATTCTCCTGAGTTAAAAAGTCGTTCCAAACTGGAACTGGAACTTTTGGAGTTTATCACTACTTTGCTCGTTGATCGGCTGACCATAGCTGAATTTCAGCGGCCCGAGGGGCGAAATCCAGGCTGCAGCCAGCCCGACCGAACTCCGTAATCCTTCTTCGGCATAGGTATAGTTGTCGGTAAAAACGTTGCCGGCGTCAAAAAACGGACCGAAGCGAAATGACTTGTCGATGCCCGGAAACGGCATCAGGATCTCCGTATTGAACACCGCCTTGCGCGTACCGCCGAGGCGCGTATCCGGATATTGCGGATCGACCGGGCCGAGGCTGGCTGTGTCGTAGCCACGTACCGAACTGACGCCACCGGCAAAGTAGTTCTTGTAGAACGGCAGGGTCTGGCCCGAGAGACCGCCCCCGTAGCCGAAGTCGAAATTGACCATCAGCACTATATCCTTGACGATCTCAAAGTAGCGCTGATGCTGATAGGTCGCTCGGTAAAAAGTCAGGTCTGCCCCGGGAATTGCCACCTCTATTCCGGCTCGTTGGGTTCCCCCTTTGGTCGGATAGATGGCGCTGTCCCGAGTGTCGCTGACCCAGGCCACCGTCGCCGGCAAAGTCACATTGGAGTCGCCGTGCTCGGCCTGGAACTGGACATACTGGATCGGCGTTGCAGCGGTAACCGGCGTAATGTCGATCGTCGTCTCATCAATCGCCAGCCCTAGATTGATCGTCTCCTTTTCATTGATCGGATAGCCAAAGCGGATACCGCCTCCGTATGACGTTGACTGAAATGCGTAGCCGAGAGAGGTCGGGTTGAGCGTGCGGTAGTAGAGATCGAAACCCTGACTGATACCGTCGACGGTGAAGTAGGGATTGGTGTAGTTGATTCCGAGAGTCCGGTTCAACTTGCCGGTGTTCAGTTGCAGGGCAAGGAACTTGCCGCTACCAAAAATATTTGATTGCGAGATCGAGCCCGAGAGAATCACTTTCTCCGCACTCGAGTAGCCGGCACCGAGGGAGATATTGCCGGTCGACTTCTCGGCCACATTTATATTGACGTCAACCTGATCAATGGTGCCAGGTACGGGCGGCGTCTCAACGTTAACCTCGCCGAAGTAGCCGGTCCGATCGACCCTTTCACGGGATGCAACAACCCGACTTGCGTCGTACCAGGCGCCCTCCATCTGGCGAACTTCCTGACGAATGACCTCATCGCGCGTCTTGGTGTTTCCCGTGATGTTGATCCGCCGGACGTAGGCACGCTTGCCGGGATCGACGAAAATCGTGAAGGCAACCAGATGCTTTTCCTTGTCGACATCCGGCGCCGCGTTGACGTTCGCAAACGCGTAGCCTTGCGCTCCGAGTTTGTCGCTTATCGATTTGGTACTCTCGTTGAGCTTCTCGCGGGAAAAAACGTCGCCCGGCTTGATCTTGACCGACGCCCGGAACTCGTCTTCCGGCAGGGTCAGGTCACCGGCCAGCTTCACCGATGAGACAAGATAACGATCCCCCTCGTTGATGCTGATCGTGATGTAGATGTCCTGCTTGTCGGGACTGATCGAAACCTGGGTAGACTCGACGTTGAACTCGAGAAAGCCACGGTCGAGGTAATAGGAACGCAGCGTTTCGAGATCGGCAGCAAGCTTCTGCTTAGAGTACTGGTCGCTCTTGGTGTACCAACTGATCCAGCTTGGCGTTTTCAGTTCCAGCACGCCAAGAAGATCCTTTTCCTTGAGGGCATGCGCGCCGACAATGTTGATCTGTCTGATCTTGGCGGCGTCACCTTCGTCGACGTTGAAGTTGATCGCCACGCGATTGCGGTCCAGCGGCGTGATGGTGGTGGTTATGGTCACCGCATACCTGCCACGCGACAGATACTGGCGTTTCAGTTCCTGCTCGGCTTTCTCGAGTGTCGCTCGATCGAAGGTGCGTGATATGGCGATACCCACTTCCTTCAGGCCCTTGAGCAACTGCTCCTTGTCGAACTCCTTCAGGCCGACGAAGTCGATCTGCGCAATTGCCGGTCGCTCCTGAACGACGACGATGAGCACGTCACCATCGATTTCTATGCGGACGTCGTTGAAAAATCCGGTCGCAAACAAGGTCTTGATGACCTGCGCCGCCTTCTCGTCATTCATTGTTTCGCCGACCTTGACCGGCAGGTAGCTGAAGACGGTGCCGGCTTCGACGCGTTGAATGCCTTCGACACGAACGTCCTTGACCGTAAACGGTTGCATGGCCGTGGCGCCAGTCGCAAAAAAGGTGGCAACCAGACCTGCAAGCAGGGATTTGTTCATGAGTTCAGCCGGAAAACAGTCGATTGATATCGTTGTAGAAAGCGAAAGCCATCAACATGAACAGGAGCGCCATGCCGATCTTCTGACCGATTTCCATGCTGCGCTCGGAAACGGGCCCACGCTTGATGATTTCGACGAGATAATACAACAAATGGCCCCCATCCAGAATTGGGATTGGCAATAGATTCAGGACGCCGAGGCTGATGCTGACCAGCGCCAGGAACTTGATGTAGTAGTCCAGCCCCAGCCTCGCCGATCGGCCGGCGTAGTCAGCAATGGTCACCGGCCCGCTGATATTTCGCCACGACACTTCGCCAGTGATCATCTTGCCGATCATCAACAGGGTGAAGGTCGACTTCTCCCAAGTCTCCACGACCGCCTTGGTCAATGCCACGAGAGGGCCGTAGCTGATGGTGACCATCAACGCGGCGTGCGACCGATCGCCATCGCTGACGGCGACGCCAATGCGGCCAATCTCCTGCCCCTGTTCGTCGACCGCGGCCGGAGTCACGGTGATCGCCATTCGCTGGCCGTCACGCAGAAGATTGAGCGCAAGCGGCTTCCCCGGCGAGCGGCGCACGATGCGCACGAAGTCTGCCCAGCTGTCGATGGCCTGCCCATCGACACCGAGCACCACGTCTCCGGAACGCAAACCGGCGTCGGCTGCAGCGCTGTTGCCACTGACCGTTCCGAAAACCGCTGGCAGATGCGGACGGTAGAGGCCCAAACCGAGGCGTGCCAGGGCGTCACCGTCCCAGCCCAATTGCCGGACGGGCGACACATCGAGACGACGGATGCTGATCTCGTTGCGTGCATTGATCACTTCAAGGTCGATCAGGTCCTGATCGACCGCCCGCTGCAGCAACAACCAACGCATGTCCTGCCAGGTCTGAACCTTTTCCCCTGCGACCTTGAGCACCAACTCGCCGTCTTCCAGTCCGGCTGCAGCGGCCGCACTGGCCACCACCGGTGCACCCAGCAGTGGCTTGAACTCCTCGGTGCCGTGCCAGAAGAGTCCCCAATACAGCACGATAGCCAGCAGAAAGTTGGCTGCGGGTCCCGCTGCAACGATGAGAATTCGCGACAGTACCGGCTGCCGGTTGAAGCTGCGCGGCAAGTCTTCGACAGCAACCTCGCCTTCGCGCTCGTCGACCATCTTGACATAACCGCCGAGGGGAAAGGCGGCAATCGCCCACTCGGTGCCGTCCGCCCCCAAGCGCTTCGACCACAGCGGCCGGCCGAAACCGACCGAGAAACGCAGCACCTTGACGCCGACCCAACGGGCGACGAGATAGTGGCCGAACTCATGCACCACGACGAGAATTCCGAGGACCAGGGCGAACGCCGCCAGGTAGTACAGAAAGTCACTCATTGTCGGCCTAGCACGACGACCAATTGCTCGGCGGCGATGCGCGCCATTCGATCGGCGGCCAGGACTTCGGCCAGCGAGCCTGGCACGCAGCTTGCCGGCAACTCGTCCATGGCGCCGGCAATCACCCGGGGAATCGCCGTGAAGCCGATCCGCCCGTCGAGGAAAGCCTCGACCGCCACTTCGTTGGCCGCATTCAGCGTCGTTGGCGCGCAACCGCCCTCCTTAAGCGCACGATAGGCAAGGGCAAGGCAGGGAAAACGCTGCAAGTCGGGTCGCTCGAAATGCAGCGACGCCACCTTGAACAGGTCCAGCGGCTCGACACCGGCGGAAATACGCTGCGGGTAGGCCAGCGCATGGGCGATCGGCGTACGCATGTCCGGATTGCCCAGTTCGGCAATCACCGAGCCGTCAGCATACTGAACCAGCGAATGGACGATGCTTTCCGGGTGGATCACCACTTCGATGCGCTCGGCCGGGACGTTGAACAGCCAGTGCGCCTCGATCACCTCGAGACCCTTGTTCATCATCGTCGCCGAGTCCACCGAAATCTTCCGTCCCATCACCCAGTTCGGATGCGCACAGGCCTGCTCCGGACTGACCGAAGCGAGGTCAGCAACCGCCGTCAGACGAAACGGACCGCCCGAGGCCGTGAGATACAGACCAAGCACCCCGCCGTCGTCAGGATCACCCGAATAACCACTCGGCAACGACTGAAAGATCGCATTGTGCTCGCTATCGATCGGCAACAGGATGGAAGCACTCTGACGAATGGCGCGCATGAACACCGCGCCGGCCATGACCAATGCTTCCTTGTTGGCGAGCAGGATCTTCTTGCCGGCGACGGCCGCTGCCAAGGTCGGCGGCAAACCGGCCGCACCGACGATGGCCGCCATGACGGTGTCAACCTCGGGCAGCGCGGCCATGCGCAACAGCGCATCAGGGCCATAGCCAACCTCGGTCCTGGAGTCGACGGCGAGCAAGCGCGCCGCCAGTTCGGCAGCCAGGGCGGCCTCGCCGACAACGGCATGGCGTGGCTGAAACTCGACGCACTGCTCGAACAGGCGATCGATCTGCCGATGCGCACACAGGGCCACCATTTGATAGCGCTGCGGATGGCGACGTACGACGTCCAGGGTATTGACCCCGATCGACCCGGTCGATCCGAGGATCGTCAAGTGTTGCACGGCGCTGCCCGCACTCATGGAAACGTCACCAGCCAGACCAAGGCAACCAGTGGCAGCGTCGAAGTGAGACTATCGATACGATCAAGAACCCCCCCATGCCCGGGCAAGACGTTACTGCTATCTTTCAGGCCTGCCTGGCGTTTGAGCAACGACTCAAAAAGATCGCCAACGACGCTGATCGAGGTCAGAGCGACCAGTACCACGAGCAGTAGAAATGGCTTCTGGGCCAGCGCCACAGGCAGTTTCGACGACAACAGAAAGCCATAAGCGAGGACTGCGAGGCCGCCGCCGACTGCCCCCTCCCAGGTCTTTCCCGGGCTGATACTGGGCGCCAGCTTGTGTTTCCCGAAACGGCGGCCGGCAAAATAGGCACCAATGTCCGCCAGCCAGACGACGACCATGATCGCCAGCAAGGCCAGCGCCCCCGCTTGCCTTAGCTGCACCAGGGCCAGCCACGTCGGCAGAATCAAAACCATACCGGTCAGCAGGCCAAGCAGCGCGTTCGACAAAGGCCAACGGCGGCCGAGCCAGGTCGGTACCGCGAGGAGCCAGAAAGCGGCCGCGGGCAAATAGAGGAAGGCACCCAGACGCCACGCTGCCGGCTGCGAAAAACCCGCGCCAAGCCCGACAGCAGCCGGTTCGATGGCACTCAGCAAGGCACACAGCGCGACGACCAGAACCCCAAGCGCGATCCGTGCCACAGCAGCAAGGCGCATCAACGCTCCCCACTCCCAGGCGGCGACGGCGGCTATCGCCGTGACGAAGACCAGCCAACCCGCGGGCGGCAGGTAGAAAAGGGCGGAAAAGAAAGCGGCGAACAGGAAGACCGCGGTGATTACCCGCGTCCTAAGCATCTATGCGCCGGCTCGTCGCAGCTGCGTTGGTCGCCGGAGAACCGTCAACCAGTTGCTCGCTGGTTCGTCCGAAGCGGCGTTCGCGCTGCTGAAAGGAGGCCAGCGCGGCATCGAAAGCGGCGGCATCAAACTCCGGCCAGAGCATTTCGGTGAAGTAGAACTCGGAATACGCCAGCTGCCAGAGCAGGAAATTGCTGATCCGCTGTTCGCCACCCGTGCGGATGAACAGATCGGGCTCCGGCGCGTAGCTCATCGCCAGGTGTGGCGCGAGATCGCTCTCGGCCCACTCGCCGTTCTTTTCCGGCTCACTAAGCACCATGCGGTTGACGGCCTGAAGAATGTCCCAGCGCCCGCCGTAGTTCGCAGCCACGGTCAGGATCAGCCGAGTGTTGCCTGCCGTTCGCTCTTCAGAGCTACGGATAAGCGCCTGCAGGTCCACATCAAAGCGTGACAGATCGCCGACCACCCGCAGGCGAACGCCGTTGCGATGCAGCTTGCTGACTTCATCCTTCAGCGCCCTTACGAAGAGCTGCATCAAAAGGGAAACTTCTTCTTGCGGACGACGCCAGTTCTCCGAGCTGAACGCAAATAGGGTCAGAAACTCGACGCCCCGCTCAAGACAGGTCTTGACCGTCGCACGCACGGTTTCGACGCCACGATGATGGCCCGCAAAGCGCGGCAACAGACGCTTCCTGGCCCAGCGCCCATTGCCATCCATGATGATCGCCACATGCCGCGGCACCGCCGACGTTGCCGGAACACCGCGAGTGGAACTGGCGAAAAATGCCATTGCTATAACTGGTCCGCTAGCCCTAGATAGCCATCAACTCGGTTTCCTTGTGGCTGAGTTGCTGATCGATTTCCGCGACATGGCGGTCGGTGAGTTTCTGAATGTCGTCCTGAGCGCGGTGCTCTTCATCTTCGGAGCACTCCTTGTTCTTGAGCATTTCTTTCAGTGTTGCAATGGCGTCCCGCCGCAAATTCCGAATCGCCACCTTGGCACCTTCGGCCTCGGCCTTCACCACCTTGATCAAATCGCGCCGCCGATCCTCGGTCAGCGCCGGCATCGGCACCCGGATCAGATCCCCTTGCGACGATGGATTGAGCCCCAAATCACAGTCACGAATGGCCTTCTCGACCTTTGCCGCCATGCCTTTTTCCCAGGCCTGAACACCTAGCGCACGGGCATCGATCAAGGTCACGTTGGCGACAGTGTTGATCGGCACCATCGAACCATAGTATTCGACCTGCACGTGGTCGAGCAGCCCTATATGAGCACGCCCGGTGCGCACCTTGGCGAGGTCCACCCGGAGCGCCTCCAGGGACTTCTGCATCTTCTTCTCTGTAGCCTTCTTTACATCTGCTATGGACATCTTGGTCTCCGTCAGCAATACACCAGGGTGCCTTCATGCTCCCCCATCGTAACCCGCTGCAAAGCGCCCGTCTTGAAAATCGAGAAGACGTTGATCGGCAATTTCTGGTCTCGACAGAGCGCGAAAGCAGTGGCATCCATCACCGCCAGGTTCTGGGCGATCGCCTCGTCGAAGCTGATCCGGTCGTAGCGAATGGCCAGAGGATCCTTCTTCGGGTCTGCCGAGTAGATGCCGTCGACCTTGGTCGCCTTGAGCACGATTTCAGCACCGATTTCTGCGCCACGCAAGGCGGCGGCCGTATCGGTCGTGAAGAAGGGGTTTCCCGTGCCACCGGAAAAGATCACCGTCCGACCCTGTTCCAGGTAGCGAATGGCCTTGGCACGGATGTACGGCTCGACGACCTGCTCAATGTTCAGTGCCGACTGAACGCGCGAGGCCATTCCGGCCGAGCGCATGGCATCGTGCAGGGCCAAGCCGTTCATCACCGTCGCCAGCATCCCCATGTAGTCCGCCTGAGCCCGGTCCATGCCGGACGCGGCGGGGGCAACACCGCGAAAGATGTTGCCACCGCCGATCACCACGCCGACCTGCACACCCATGTCGACGATCACCTTGATTTCAGCAACGATTCCGGAAATCGTCTGCCGGTTAATGCCGTAAGCATCAGAGCCCATGAGGGCCTCACCGGAGAGTTTGAGCAGGATGCGCTTGTATCTTGGCGATTTATTGGACATTGGCGTCTGGCTCCATGGTCGGTGTGGCTACGGGTCTTCGCTTACTTCTGGGCCGCAGCGGCCTGGGCAGCCACCTCGGCCGCGAAGTCGTTGCTCCTCTTGGCAATGCCTTCGCCAACGACGAACAGCGTGAAACCCTCAACCGATGCCCCTTTGGCCTTGAGCAACTGGGCGATCGTCTGCTTGCCGTCTTCGGCCTTGACAAAGACCTGGCCAAGCAGGGTCACCTCATTGAGGAATTTCTGCACCGTGCCCTCGGCGATTTTCTCCAGCATCGCTTCCGGCTTGCCGGCTTCTTTTGCTTTCTCGACAGCGATGCGCCGCTCGCTCTCGATCAGATCAGCGGCGACCCCCGTCGAATCCAGCGCCTTCGGCTTGCCGGCGGCGATCTGCATTGCCAGATCCTTGCCCAGTTGCTCGTCACCACCCTGAAAATCGAGCAGGACGCCGATCTTGGCGCCACCATGAATGTACGTAGCGAGCCTGCCCTTGGCCTGCATGCGCACGAAGCGCCGAATCGACATGTTCTCGCCAATTTTTCCGACCAAGGCGGTACGCGTCGACTCGACGGTCCCATCACCCAGCGGCAAGGCCGACAAGGCCGCCACGTCGGCCGGATCGTGGCTGGCGACCAGCGCCGCACTATCGCTGGCCAGTTTCAGAAACTCGTCGTTCTTGGCGACGAAATCGGTCTCAGAATTGACTTCGATCAGAACACCAACCTTGCCGTCGTCCGACAGATGAACTGCCACCACACCCTCGGCGGTAATTCGGCTTGCGGCCTTGCTCGCTTTCGAACCAAGCTTGACGCGCAGAATTTCTTCAGCCTTGCCAAGGTCACCAGCAGCCTCGGTCAGCGCCCGTTTGCACTCCATCATCGGCGCGTCGGTTCTCTCGCGCAACTCTTTCACCATACTTGCGGTAATTTCCGCCATTGCAATCTCCACTTGTGGACACGGCCGGAAGTGCCGGCCGCGCCTCACTGAACAGTTCAGGACACACAGGCCGGGGGCGACAGCACGCCGCTCGGCCGCAGCAAGCGACGATCAGTCGTCGCTGGCCTCTTCAATGAACTCATCGCCAGAAACCGCTTCGATGACCTCCTCGACAAACTGGCTGCGCCCCTCGAGAACGGCATCGGCGACACCGCGCGCGTACAGACGGATGGCGCGCGAAGAATCATCATTACCCGGGATGACGTAGTCGACGCCGTCCGGCGAATGGTTGGTATCGACAACCGCCACCACCGGAATACCCAGCTTGCTGGCCTCGGTTATGGCGATCTTGTGGTAGCCGACATCAATCACGAACAGCGCATCGGGCAAGGTCGCCATATCCTTGATACCACCGATGGACTTGAGCATCTTGTCCAGTTCGCGCGTGGTCATCAGCGCCTCTTTCTTGCCCAGGCGCTCCAGAGAACCATCTTCGACCATACCTTCCATCTCTTTGAGGCGCTTGATCGACTGCTTGATCGTCTTGAAGTTGGTCAGCATTCCACCCAACCATCGCTGGTCGACGTACGGCGAAGTGCAACGAGAGGCTTCCTCGGCCATGATTTCGCGCGCCTGGCGCTTGGTCCCGACAAACAGAATGTTGCCCTTGTTCGCGGACAGCTTGCGAACGAAGGTCATGGCTTCGTTGTACTTGGCAAGCGTCCTTTCCAGGTTGACGATATGAATCTTGTTGCGGGCGCCAAATATGTAGGGCGCCATCTTGGGGTTCCAGAATCGTGTCTGGTGGCCGAAGTGAACGCCGGCCTCGAGCATCTGACGCATCGTTGTAGACATATTTTTTTACTCTCACTATCAGGGTTGGACCACCATTCGCCCAGCTACAGCCTGCCGTGTTGTGTTGGCAGGCACCCTTGAACAGGCGAATGTGCGAAATGAAGCGTGCCGCGGTCGGCACACCCGGCGTAGCACAGCGGCACGCCTTCCTGCTTTGCTGACCGCGGCCAGCAAAACCGGGCGATACTACCATCAATGGCGCCTGTAGTTCAATTGACGTCGTAGGTCGTTCGCCGGTCGCGGATCTGCCGCGCCGAAGAAAAGTTCACGCCGCACTGTCAGCGCTCGGCAAATTGCCTAAGCGGGTGGCTTCCTTTATCCTTGCTCCTCCTACACTTGGCGGCGACAAGAACGCATGAGCGTCACACTCAAAACTCCCCCGGAAATAGAAAAAATGCGCGTCGCGGGCCGGCTCACGGCCGAAGTGCTCGACTTCATCACGCCGTACCTCAAAGCGGGAATCACGACCGGCGAGCTTGATCGCCTCTGCCACGACTACATGGTCGATGTTCAGGGCAGCATTCCGGCGCCACTCAACTACGCTCCGCCGGGCTACCAGCCTTACCCGAAGTCGATCTGCACCTCGGTAAACCACCAGGTTTGTCACGGCGTTCCCGGCGATCGCCAACTGAAGAACGGCGACATCGTCAATCTTGATGTCACGGTAATCAAGGACGGCTATCACGGTGACAGCAGCCGCATGTTTCAGATCGGGGAAACCTCGGTTCAGGCGCGGCGACTGTGCGAGATCACCTTTGAATGCCTGTGGCTCGGCATCGCGCAGGTACGCGCCGGTGCGCACCTCGGCGATATCGGCCATGCCATTCAGCAGCAGGCCGAAAAATCGGGCTACTCGGTAGTCCGCGAGTTTTGTGGTCACGGCATTGGCACCAAATTTCACGAAGAACCGCAGGTTGTTCATTATGGTCGCCCGCACACGGGCCTCCAGTTGCAGGCGGGAATGGTTTTCACCATCGAACCGATGATCAATGCCGGCAAGGCGCCGATCAGGACCATGGCCGATGGCTGGACCATTGTGACCAAGGATCACAGCCTGTCGGCACAATGGGAGCACACCATCCTGGTGACCGAAACGGGTTACGAAGTACTCACCGTATCCGCGGCTACGCGCCCGCCACCCGACGGAATCCCCGGGCACAGGCAGTGAACACCGATATCGTCGACCCGCTGGCGCTGGTCGCGCACTACCGCTCACGCCTGCAACTGGGCCAAGCGGCGATTCGCGAGCGCTATCTCGCCAGCAGCGACGCGCCGCGCCTGTTGCACGAGCGTTGCGCTCTGATCGACGAAGTGCTCTGCGACCTGTGGCAATCGCTGCACCTGCCGGCGTCCCTGGCTCTGCTCGCCGTCGGTGGCTACGGGCGTGGCGAGCTCTATCCAGCGTCGGACGTCGACCTGCTGCTGCTTCTCCCCGCACCGCCCGACGGCAATTTGACCACGCAACTGGAACAGGCGGTCACCCTTTGCTACGACATCGGCCTGGAAATCGCTCCCAGCGTGCGCACCGTCGACGAGTGCGCACAGGCCGCGGCAAGCGACCTCACGATTCAGACGGCGCTCCTCGAAGCGCGCCTGCTGATTGGCAGCAACCAGCTCTTCGAACAGTTCTCGACCGGACTCGAAAAGATCCTTGATCCACTCACTTTTTTCGAAGCCAAACGTAGCGAACAGGACGAGCGCCATCTGCGCTATGACGATACCCCCTACAGCCTGGAACCCAACTGCAAGGAAGGTCCGGGCGGGCTGCGTGACCTGCAGACGATACTGTGGATTGCCAGTGCGGCGGGTTACGGTTCCACGTGGGCCGAACTGGCGAGATACGGTTTCCTGACCCACGAAGAAGAAGCACAGCTGCAACGGAGCATCAAGTTCCTGCAGCAGTTGCGGACCCGTCTGCACGTTCATGTCGGCCGCCGAGAAGATCGACTTCTCTTCGACTACCAGACCGCCCTCGCGGAGCAGCTTGGCTACCGGGCAACCGCAACCCGGCGGGCCAGCGAACTGCTGATGCAGAAGTACTACCGGACGGCGAAAGAAGTCACCCAGATCAACACCATCCTGCTACTGAATATCGGTGCCGCCATATCGCCGCTGCCGGATCAACCACCACAGCCAATCAACGAACGCTTCCAGAATACGCACGACTTTCTCGACGTCGCCGATGACCAGATCTTCCACCGCGAACCGGCAGCCATCCTCGAAGCCTTCCTGCTGATGGAAAAGAATCCAGCACTGCAGGGCATGACAGCACGCACACTGCGCGCGCTGTGGCACGCGCGCACGCTGATCAACGACGAGTTCCGCCGCGATCCCGCCAATCGCGCACGCTTTCTGGAGATCATGCAACAGCGACGCGGCGTGCTGCATGAACTCCGGCGCATGAACCAGTTCGGCATTCTCGGCCGCTACCTGCCGAATTTCGGCAAGATCGTCGGCCAGATGCAGCACGATCTGTTCCACGTCTATACCGTAGACCAGCACATCCTGCGCGTCCTGCGCAACCTGCGACGCTTTCTCGCCGACGAGTTCACCCACGAGTATCCGCTGTGCAGCGAGTTGATGAGCGATTTCCGCCGTCCGTGGGTGCTCTACGTCGCGGCCCTGTTCCACGACATCGCCAAGGGACGAGGGGGCGACCACTCGCGCCTCGGCGCCGTTGATGCGGCCCGGTTCTGCACCGACCACGGCCTCGCTGCAGCCGACAGTGAACTCATCGTGTGGCTGGTAGAGCAGCATCTGCTGATGTCCACCGTCGCCCAAAAGCAGGACATCGGTGACCCCGAAATCATCGGCGCATTCGCGGCGACGGTAAAGGACCCGCGCCACCTCACTGCGCTCTACCTATTCACGGTCGCCGACATTCGCGGCACCAGCCCGAAGGTCTGGAACAGCTGGAAGGGCCAACTCCTTGAACAACTGTTCAGGGGCACCTGCCGAGCGCTGCTGGCCGGCGGTGAAGCGCCCGTCAGGCAGGGCCTGATCGAGGAACGCCAGCAAGAGGCGTTGCGCCTGCTGCGCTATTTTGCACTTCCCGACGCGGTACACGAACGCCTGTGGAAACAGCTTGACACCGTGTACTTCCTGCGCCACTCCGCGGAAGAGGTGGCCTGGCATACGCGCGCCCTGCACTATCGGCCGGTGGTCGAACAAGCGGTCGTCAAAGCGCGCATCAACCCGCAGGGTGAAGGCCTGGAGGTGATGATCTACGCGCAGGACCAACCCGATCTTTTCGCGCGTCTGGTCGGTTTTTTTGGTCGCGCCGGTTATACCATTGTTGACGCCAAGATCCACACCACCCGTCACGGCTACGCGCTGGACAGCTTCATGCTGCTCAACCTTGGCGAACTTGGCAGCGATCGCGCGATGATCAGCTACATCGAGCACGAACTGCAGGAACGGCTGAGTCGCCCGGCTCCGCCCGAGGCCCCAGGCAACGGGCGTATCTCGCGACAGGTAAAGCACTTCCCGATACACCCGCTGGTGACCATCGAACCGGACGAGAAAGGCGCGCATTACGTGCTATCGGTGAGCGCTGCCGACCGCCCCGGCCTGCTGTACACGATCGCCATGACTTTGGCCGCACATGGTGCTAATCTACATACAGCAAAGATTTCCACTCTCGGCGAACGGGTTGAGGATACCTTTCTGATCAGCGGCGGCGACCTCGGCATGACGGCCAGCCGCATCAAGCTGGAAACCGAGTTGCTGGAGCGTTTGAAACTCTAACAGCGCTCGCCTTCGGCGCGTGGAGATAAGACACGTGTCGCAAATCTACCCGAAACAAGAAAAGCGATGACCGCCTCGACATGGGGGGACGGAGATCGACTGTCGGTTTTTTTTACACATGACCATTCTGAACAATGCCATGAAACCAAGCCTTTCTTCCAATTCAATGCTTTAAAAGGTGATTTGGGCGCCTACAAAGCCCTGGTACAGAATTTGCTTAAACATTATTCAAGCGCCTTAAAGCGATGGAAGCTTGAATGCCGAGGTCGGAGAAAGACTGCTTCTCTGGCAACTGTGTGATTTTGTCCGCAATGCTTCCGGAGCACGAAAGCTAACATACGAGCGTCAGAGCAGAAATCGATCTCAAGGAAAGCACATGTCAATGACCGAATCGGAACGAACCAAGCTACGGCGGCGGCGCTTGCTCAAGAGTGCGGCTGCGGTACCGGCAATTTTCGTCCTTCCTGCCGGCGCAGAAGTGGCAAACAGCAGCCTGAACGCCTGCGTTGCCAGGGGTTTCCCGCCGGGCACTGCAACTCCGGCCAACCCGATCCCGGCGGCCAGCCACGACCAGTGGGTACGACGTTTTCAGGCCGCCGGTCCGAACGACAACCCTCCGGCAGGAAACTATCTGCAGTTCGTCGATGGCAAACCGGTGGCTACCGCGTCATGCTGGAACTCGGTCCACCCGGGCGGACCGCTCGCCAACGGCGATAATCTGATTAGCTGAGCAACCCGACGATTTTCTGCATCGCCAAGCTAGGTCGATGACGCGCCTGCTCTACCGCCAACTGGGCGACGGTGCTGTCGTATTCGACACGGCGAGTTGGCATACCCATATTCTCACCCCGGCGGCCGCGGTCATTTTCGAAGTATTTGCGGAAGCCGGCAATGGTCAGGCAATAGCAGAAAGCCGTGCGCTCGAGCTGCTTCGCGAAGAGCTCGATGTAGACCCGGGCAGCCCGGAAATGCAACAGGTGTTGCGTTCTCTTCAGGAGATGGGCATGCTTGCTGGATGACCAGCCAGCAACCGCAGGAACCGCAGCACCCCCAGCCCACCCGCATCAGAGATCTGCCCCTTACCCTGCTCGAAAAGCGTTTTTCAACGGCCTCTCTGGCGCTCGACTACGGCGCCGCAATCGTCAGGGTTCGCTCACGCCTCGGCGTCTTCGTGCGTGATTTCCAGCAGGTCTATGGCGCGTTTGCAGTGGCCGACGCCCCCCCCTTCGCGGATTTCCATACCGAAGTCTGCGGCGGCCAGGGACTGCGTTCCTTCCTCAGACCGCAATCCCGTTTCCTGATCGACGGCATTCAGCCTTTTGACCCCTTTCCCAAGGCGCAGGCACTGCCGCACTTTGAATGGGGCGTGAACTGGTGCTTTGCGCAACGCTTCAACCAGCACGTACTGCTCCACGCCGGCGCCCTGGCCCTGGGCGATCGCGCGGTGATCATGGCCGCGCCGCCAGGTGCCGGCAAGAGCACGCTGACCGCGGCGATGATGCTGCGCGGGTTTCGCATGCTGTCCGACGAGTTTGGAGTACTCTGCCCACGCACCGGCAAGCTGTGGCCGATGCTCAAGCCGGTGGCGCTGAAGAACCGGGCGGTCGATGTGATCCGTGATTACGCCGATAACGCGATTCTTGGCCCGCTCTACAAGGGAACGCGCAAAGGTGACGTTGCGCATCTGGCCCCGCTGGCGGCCAGCGTGGACGCGCGACAGCGGCCCGCTCGACCGTGCCTGCTGCTCTTCCCAAGCTTTCGCGACGGCGCCACGCTGAACATCCGACGTCTGCCTGGCGAAGAAGCGTTCGCGCGCGTGGCGTTCAACAGCTTCAACTACGCCCTCCTCGGCCAGATCTCCTTCGCTGCCGTCGCTGAAGTCGTCGCGGCATGTCCGGCCTTTGCGCTGGAGTACAGCAAGCTTGACGAAGCCATCGAAGCGATACGCACGATGATCGCCGAATCGACCAGCGATGCGGTGGCCGCATGATCGCTCTGGGGCCCGCCGACTCCTGCGTGCATACGCTGCTGGCGTTGCTCGCCGACCCGCACCAGGTGCACAGTATTGGCCTACCGGATTGGGACAAGACGATTCGTCTTGCTCGCCAGGCAAGGCTACTTGGCGTCCTCGCGCAGCGCATCCAGTCGCACGACGAACTTCTGTCGGCGGTGCCCGAGTGCGTCCTCGGCCACCTGCGCTCGGCGACGGTCTATTCGGCGCATCGGGGGCACCTGCTGCACATGGAGTTGACGGCCCTGGCCAAGGCACTGCCCCCGGAACTGCCGGTGGTCGTCCTCAAGGGGGCCGCCTACATGCTGCAGAAGCTTGACCTGGCACGTGGCCGCCTGCCCAGCGACGTCGACCTGATGGTTGCTCACAGCGACCTCGACCGGGCCGAGGCGGCGCTGCGCAGTGCGGGCTGGGAGTTCGAAGAAATCGACGCCTATACCGAGCGCTACTATCGCCAATGGAGCCACGAACTGCCGCCGCTGCGTTTTCCCGGACATCCGCTCGAAGTCGACCTGCACCACACGATCACCCCGGTGACCGGTCGACTGAAGCCGGACACGACGCTGCTGTTTGCCGACTTGCAAGCGCTCCCCGGCGAGCGCTTCCTGGTACTGCACCCGCTCGATCAGATCCTGCATGCGGCGGTTCATCTGTTCCAGGATTCCGACTTACAGGCACATCTGCGCGACCTGGTCGATATCGACGGACTGCTTCGCGCCCACGTTCATTCGCACGACGACTGGCAGGCGCTCGCGGCACGCGCCGTTCAGCACCGGGTCGAGCGCCCGCTGTGGTACGCGCTGCGTTACTGTCGCGCCTGGCTGGCAACGCCGGTTCCCGAGGCTCTGCCATTGGCGACCCCGCCGGCAGCAGTGATTCGACTGTTTGACTGGGTCTTCCCACGCTGCACCCTACCGCGAATTCCGGATCAGCCAGCGGGCATTTCGCGACGCACCGCTGCGCGCCTGGGCTCGCTCCGCCACCAATGGCTGCGCCTGCCGCCTGGCTTGCTCGTTCGTCAATTTGCCCACAAAAGCATGCGCGCCTTGCGAGCACGGCCCACGCTCCGACAGCAGAGCGAGTAAGCGCCTGCGGAAAGACGCCGGACAGACGATATACTGTGTATCTATACAGTTTTTGTGCCGTCTCCCGCCATGTCTGATTGCCTGCCTGCCTACGCCGAACTTCACTGCTGCTCCAATTTTTCCTTCCTGCGCGGCGCCTCGCATCCGGAAGAACTGGTCGAACACGCGCAGGCGCTCGGCTACAGCGCGCTGGCCATCACCGATGAAGCATCGCTGGCCGGTGTCGTGCGGGCGCACGGGGCAGCCAGCGCGTGTGGCCTGCCGCTGCTCATCGGCGCCGAATTTCATTTTTCCGATGAAGCCGGCGCCGGTCTCCGGCTGGTCCTGCTGGTACAGAACCGAGCCGGTTACGGCAGGCTCTCGACGCTGATCACCCTGGCGCGGCGACGCTCACCCAAGGGCCAATACCGCCTCTACCGTGGCGACCTCGAGACCGCCGGCGATTTTGCCGGCAGCAGCGGCGCCCTGCCCGACTGCCTGGCGCTGTGGATCCCGGGCGCTGGCGCCAGTGTGGCCGACGGTCGTTGGCTGGCGGCGCGCTTCCCGGCCCGCTCCTGGCTGGCCGTCGAACTGCATGCGGGGCCCGATGACAGGACACGCCTGACCATGCTGCTCGAACTGGCCACGGCCAGCGGCCTGCCGGCAGTCGCTGCTGGCGACGTGCACATGCACCGGCGCGCGCGCCGCCCGCTGCAGGATACGCTGACCGCGATCCGCCTGAAGAGCACTCTCTTTGCCGCCGGTCACGCACTCTTTGCCAATGGCGAGCGCCACCTGCGCAACCGTCTGCGACTGGCACGGCTTTACCCGCCCGAGCTTCTCGCCGAAACACTGACCATCGCCGCGCGCTGCCAGTTCTCGCTGGCCGAACTGCGCTACGAATACCCTGACGAAGTGGTACCGGCCGGCCAGACGGCGCCGGCTTTCCTGCGCGCCGAAGTCGAAAAAGGGCTGCGCCGACGCTATCCGGGCGGGGAAGCAGCAGCGGTGCGCGAGCGCGTCGAACACGAACTCGCGCTGATCGGCGAACTCGCCTACGAAGCCTATTTCCTGACCGTCTACGACCTGGTCAATTTTGCCCGCAGCCGGAACATTCTTTGCCAGGGACGCGGCTCGGCCGCCAACTCGGCGGTCTGCTACTGCCTGGGGATCACCGAAGTCGACCCGGCACGTTCGCGGCTCCTTTTCGAGCGCTTCATTTCGCGGGAACGTGGTGAGCCGCCGGACATCGACGTCGATTTCGAACACCAGCGGCGCGAAGAGGTGATTCAGTACCTCTACCAGCGCTACGGGCGTGAACGCGCCGCACTGACGGCAACGGTGATCACTTACCGGACACGCGGCGCTATGCGCGACGCCGGCCGCGCCCTCGGTTTCGGCAGCGCCCAGATCGACGCACTGACCGCCTCGTTGGCGTGGTGGGACAAGCGCGAGCAACTGCCCGAACGCCTGCGCGCAGTCGGCCTCGACCCGGCGGCGCCGCGCGTCGCCAAGTGGCTGGCACTGGCCGAAGCGCTGCGCGGTTTTCCCCGCCATCTCTCGCAACACGTCGGTGGCTTCGTCATCTCGCGCGGCCCACTGGCACAGCTGGTGCCGATAGAGAATGCCACCATGCCCGAGCGTACGGTGATCCAGTGGGACAAGGACGATCTCGACACACTCGGACTGTTGAAAGTCGACATCCTGGCCCTCGGCATGCTCTCGGCGATCCACCGGGCGCTGGATCTGGTCGGCATTCACTTGCCGGATGTACCGCCCGAAGACCCGGCAGTCTATGACATGCTCTGCGCTGCCGACACGATCGGCGTCTTTCAGATCGAATCGCGTGCGCAGATGGCCATGCTGCCGCGCCTCAGACCGCGCAGTTTCTACGACCTGGTCATCGAAGTGGCGTTGGTCAGGCCGGGCCCGATCCAGGGCGACATGGTCCATCCCTACCTGCGTCGCCGGCACTGCCAGGAAGCCATCGAGCCGATGCGTCCGGAAATTGCCGCCGTCCTCGGGCGCACCTGCGGCGTGCCGATTTTCCAGGAACAGGTGATGCAACTGGCGGTCGTCGCCGGCGGCTTCACTCCCGGCGAGGCCGATCAACTTCGTCGGGCGATGGCCGCCTGGCGACGCAAGGGCGGGCTGGACCCTTTCGAAGAGAAGCTGATCACCGGTATGCGCCAGCGTGGCCATGACGAAGCCTTCGCGCAGCGCGTCTTTGCGCAGATTCGCGGTTTCGGCGAATACGGTTTCCCCGAATCACACGCCGCCTCGTTCGCCTTGCTGGTGTACGTCTCGGCCTGGCTCAAGCGCCATCATCCGGCGGCTTTTCTCTGCGCACTGCTCAACAGCCAGCCGATGGGCTTCTACTCCCCTTCCCAATTGCTGCAGGACGCGCGCCGGCATGGCGTCGATGTGCGGCCGGTGGCAGTCAATGACAGCGCCTGGGAAGCGCGACTCGAAAGCGCCGGCGGTGAGGCGGGAACGGTGGCCAGCATGCCTGCCGTCCGCCTCGGTCTGGGCAGTATTTCCGGCCTGCCGCAGGCCGCTGCCGCGCGTCTGCTCGAAGCCCGTCGGCAGCAACCGCTGCGCAGCGTTGCCGAGCTCGCCACACGCGCCCAGCTGACCGACAAGGATCTCGCACTGCTCGCCTCCGCCGGCGCCCTGGCCAGCTTTGCCGGCCATCGTCGGCAAGCCGCCTGGTCAGCCGCCGGCGCCAAGCTGCAGCGCGACCTGCTGGGCAGCATACCGCCGCCGGAAGAGGCTGCCGAGCTCGCCACGCCATCCGAGGCCGAGGAGCTGATTGCCGACTACGCCGCAACCGGCTTCACCCTCGGTCGCCACCCCCTGACGCTGCTGCGCAACCGACTCAGTGCGCAGCGCTTCGTTTCCGCCAGCGAGCTGCAGAATGCGCCCGACCGCCAGCTCGCTCGCGCCGCCGGAATCGTCACCTGCCGGCAACGACCAGGCACCGCCAGCGGCATTGTTTTTGTCACCCTGGAAGATGAAACCGGGCTGGCCAACATCGTCGTGCACTCGCGGCTGGTCGAGCAGCAGCGCCACGAACTGCTCGGCGCCCGCCTGCTCGGCGTTCTCGGGCAGGTACAGCGCGAAGGTCAGGTCGTCCATCTGGTGGCCAAACGGCTTGTTGACCTGTCTTCCTTGCTTGGCCGCCTGCCAACCGCGAGTCGCAATTTTCATTGACCGCCAGGACGAGCGGACGGCCAGATCGTCAGGCGGCGCGAGCAACGATCTCGGCGTACAGGTCGTGCTCGTCGGCGTCGACCACACGCACGCGCAGGAAATCGCCGGGTTCGGCGTCGAAGTACTCGTTGACGAAAACCAGGCCGTCGATTTCCGGCGCGTCCGCCGCCGAACGGGCAATCGTTCCGTCGTCATCGACCTCGTCGACCAGGACCTCGATCTCTCGTCCGATCTTCGCTGCCAGCAACTCGGCCGAGATATCCTCCTGCAGCTCCATCAACCGCCGCTTGCGCTCCTCGCGAACCTCCTCCGCCACCGCGCCGGGAAGCGCATTGGCCGCCGCGCCGTCGACCGCCGAATAGGCAAAGCAACCGACGCGATCCAGGCGAGCCTCGGCGATGAAAGCCAGCAATTCCTCGAACTCGGCTTCGCTCTCACCAGGAAAACCGGTAATGAAAGTGCTGCGCACCGTGATGTCCGGACAAACCGCCCGCCACGCCCGCAGCCGCTCGAGATTGTTCTCGGCACTCGCCGGTCGCTTCATCGCCTTCAGCACGCGCGCACTGGCGTGCTGGAAAGGCACGTCGAGATACGGCAGGATTTTTCCTTCGGCCATCAGCGGCAGCAACGCGTCGACGCTCGGGTAAGGATAAACGTAGTGCAAACGCACCCAGATCCCGAGTTCCCCCAGTGCTTCGCAGAGCTCGCGCAGCCGGGTGCGCAGCGGCCGGCCGCTGGCAAATCCGGTTCGATACTTGACATCGACGCCGTAGGCGCTGGTGTCCTGCGAAATGACCAGCAACTCCCGAACACCCGCGTCGGCGAGATTCCTTGCTTCCTGCAACACCTCGCCAATCGGTCGGCTGAGCAGCGGGCCGCGCATGGACGGGATGATGCAGAAGGTACAACTGTGATTGCAGCCCTCTGAAATCTTCAGGTAGGCGAAATGCTGCGGCGTCAGCTTGATGCCCTGTGGCGGGACCAGGCTGACGAACGGGTCGTGCGGCTGTGGCAGGTGCGCATGCACGTGCTGCAAGACCTCGTCGGCTGCATGCGGACCGGTCACCGCCAGAACCTGCGGATGCGCCTTGCGAATCACCTCTTCCCGGGCCCCCAGGCAACCGGTGACGATCACCTTGCCATTCTCGGTCAGCGCCTCGCCAATGGCGTCGAGCGACTCCTCGACGGCAGCGTCGATGAAGCCGCAGGTATTGACGACGACCAGATCGGCGCCTTCATACGAAGGCGAGATCAGATAGCCTTCGGCACGCAGCTTGGTGAGAATCTGTTCGGAATCGACGAGAGCCTTCGGACAACCCAGCGAAACGAAACCGATGTTTTTCGGCTTTGACATGGCAGACCAGTGATGTTGAGTAGCCCGCCAGTATACCGTCAGCCCGGGGCGATTCAGGTCTTATGCAAGGCGCGCAGTCGTCCGGCGCCAATTCCCGCGCGGGATTTCCGCGATCACCGGCGCAAGCGCCCGGAACCGCCCGCACCGCCTTGGGCGACGAGCAGCAGGAAACAGCCAATGACGACGGCGGCAATGCCTGCCTGCAGCAGCGTCCCCAACTGGAAGCCCGCCAGCCAGTAATTGCCGAGCAGACGCGCGACAGCAGAGACGACGCACAGCAGCAGGCCAGCGAAGCCGACCGCGCGCCCCAACAACAGCAGAAGACCATCCATTTTTTACCCTTTTTTGCGTGGAGAACGAATTGCGTTGCCCTATCATGAGAGGAACAAGCGACGTGATTCGCTGACCGAGAAAGCACCGTCAGCGAAGCGTAGAGAGGGCGCCGACCGGCCCGATTGTAAGCGAGGCCCGTCCGGAGTCAAGGAGAGAAGCACGCGACGGCGTGCCCTACTGCTCGCCACCCCCCAGCAGCGCGACGATCGGCCACTGCGGCGCGGGTCTCGGCAAAAGGTTACGAACGCTGCACAGTGTGCTATATAAACGACGCACCGTTCATTGCGTCACGGTATACGCAGCATTCAATCCTTCGGCAGCCCTTGGGCGGTTCCCGCGAAATCCTGTAAGGAGTGGCCGCCAGCCCGAGGATGTTGGGGCGATTCGGCCAGAGAAGCCGGAGAGCCATCGCTGCAGGGGAGCACGAACCAGGAACAAGCCAGAGGAGAGCCGTCGATGAGCGAAACTGAACCGCCAGCCAGCGAGAACCGTGCCAGCCGCTTCCCGGTCATCCGCAGCGTAAAAACCGGCGCCGTCATCGGCTGGATGCGTGGCGGCTGGCATGACCTTCGCCGAGGAGGCCGGGCCAGCCTGTTCTACGGCAGTTGCTTCGCTATCGCCGGTTGGCTGATGCAGATCGTTTTTGCCGAAGCCTACGCGCTCTTCGCAGGCCTGACGACAGGCTTCCTGCTGGTCGGCCCGTTCCTTACGCTGGGACTCTACGACCTCAGTCGACGGATCGAATTCGGCACGCCCCCGCGACTGCTACCGACGCTCGCCGCCTGGCGTCCGAACCTGCCCAATGTCGGTCTCTTTGCCGCCCTTCTGGCCATCGTCTTGCTCGTCTGGGCACGCGCATCGATCATCGTTTTTGCCCTTTTCTTTACCGGCGGGTTTCCGACCTTCGGCAATGTCGTGCATACCGTTCTGACTTTCGAGCAACTCGACTTCGCGCTGGTCTACTTTGCCGTCGGCGGTTTCTTCGCGATGTTCGTTTTTGCGATCAGCGTCATCGCCGTACCCCTGATGTTCGACCGCAAGACAGACGCCGTCACCGCGACCATCGCCAGCCTCGTCGCCTGCGGTCGCAACCCGGGCCCGCTGCTGCTTTGGGGAACGTGCATCGGAATCCTTGGCATCATCGGCTTCGCGACCTTTTTTGTCGGCCTGATCATCACCATGCCGCTGGTCGGACACTCCACATGGTATGCGTATCGGGATATCGTCGCCCCTGAAGAGGACGAACAAGGCGCAGCGGCCGCCGCTTGAATGGTGGTGGTTCCCGCGCGTCCCCGCCGCTACTCCCAGGCGGCGAGGAACTCCTGCCAGTGCGGCTTGCCGATCTTCGCCAGTTCGCCGCGCACGAAAGATATCTCGGCATCGTACTCGGCGCGAGACAACTCGCCACGCATCAGACGAAAGCGGACCGAAACAAGGTAGGTATTGAGCACGTCTGTCTCGCAGTAGTCGCGCACGTCGGACATTCCACCCGCCAGCCACGCCTGCCACACCTTGCCGCCGTCCATGCCCAGTTTGCCGGGAAAACCGATCAGCTTGGCAAGTTCATCGAGACGAACGCTGGCCCGCGGCTGATACATGGCCAGCAGGTCCATCAGGTCGAGATGGCGCGAGTGGTAACGGCTGATGTAGTTGTTCCACTTGAAGTCGCGGCTATCGGCGTAATCGCCGTCACCGAGGTCCCAGTAGCGCGGCGCCATGACGCCATGGATGAGCCCCCGATAGTGGAGCACCGGCAGGTCGAAGCCGCCCCCATTCCAGGAAACGATCTGCGGCGTGAACTTCTCGACGCCGTCAAAGAAACGCTGGATGATCTCGCCCTCGCCCTGCTCGGGCTCGGCCAGAGACCAGACGCGGAAGTCCCTGCCGGCGCGCAGCGCACACGAAATCACCACCACCCGCTGCAAATGCAGCGGCAGGAAGTCGTTGCCGTGCGTGGCGCGACGGTGCTGGAAAGCCAGTTCGGCAACCTCGTCGTCGGACAGTGCCGCGTCGAGATCGTGCAGCCTCCGCAGACCTGCGACGTCCGGGATGGTTTCGATATCAAAGGCGAGAACGGGTTTCATCTGGCACAGTCAGCACATTCGGCGCCCGTGGCCGGCGAAGGCACCGGGACGCGCACGACCAGGCGGTAACTGCGCTCACCGCCGGCGACCGGCTTCACGCGGGAAAGACGCCCGTCGACAGGTAGCGATCACCGCGATCGCAGACGATGCTGACGATGGTCGCGTTCTCGAGTTCGCCAGCCAGGCGCAAGGCAACGGCCAGCGCGCCACCGGAGGAGATGCCCGCGAAAATGCCTTCCTCGCGCGCCAGCCGCCGGGTCATCTCCTCGGCCTCACCTTGCGAAACCGACTCGATACGGTCGACGCGAGCGCGGTCGAAAATCTTTGGCAGATAAGCTTCCGGCCATTTACGAATACCCGGAATCTGCGAACCATCCTCGGGCTGGCAACCGACGATGCAGATGCCCGGGTCTTGCTCCTTGAGAAAACGCGAGACGCCCATGATCGTTCCCGTGGTCCCCATGCTGCTTACGAAATGGCTGATTCGACCTTCCGTCTGGCGCCAGATCTCGGGCCCTGTCCCGGCGTAGTGGGCGAGCGGGTTGTCCGGGTTCGCGAACTGGTCGAGGATGATTCCGCGCCCATCGTTGCGCATGCTTTCGGCGACGTCGCGCGCCACTTCCATGCCCCCATCGCGCGGCGTCAACACCAGTTCGGCGCCAAAAGCACGCATCGTTTGCCGACGTTCGACGCTCTGGTTCTCGGGCATGACCAGGATCATGCGGTAGCCGCGCATGGCAGCCGCCATCGCCAGCGCAATGCCGGTATTGCCGGAAGTGGCCTCGATCAGCGTATCACCGGGCTTGATATCGCCACGCTGCTCGGCGTGGACGATCATTGACAGCGCCGGCCTATCCTTGACCGAACCCGCCGGGTTGTTGCCCTCAAGCTTGGCCAGCACGATGTTCCCGCGCGCGTCGCAAGCGGCGCCCGGCAAACGCTTCAGGCGCACCAGGGGGGTGTCGCCGACGCTGTTCTCGAGCGTCTTATACACTGTCGCCCAGCCATTTGACGTACTGCGGCACCGCTTCTTCGACGCTGGAAAAGCGGTGCTTGTAGCCGGCCTTGTGCAGTAGCGAGAGATCGGCCTCGGTAAAGTTCTGGTACTTGCCGCGCAGATCCGCCGGAAAAGGGATGTACTCGATCAGGCCTCGCTTGACCAGTTCGGCGAGCGGCAGCGCTTCGTGTCCAGCCAGCGCCCGGCAGGCATTGACGTTGGCCACGGCCAGCTCGTTGAAAGTCTGCGCACGACCGCTGCCGACGTTGTAGATTCCCGACCTGTCCGGATGATCAAGGAAGTGCAGATTCACGCGCACAATGTCGCCGATGTAGACGAAATCTCGCCGCTGCTCGCCGTCGGCGTAGCCATCGGAACCTTCGAAAAGCTTGACCCGGCCCTCGCGCTGATACTGGTGAAAGTGATGGAAGGCGACCGACGCCATCCGCCCCTTGTGCGATTCGCGTGGTCCGTAGACGTTGAAATAGCGAAAGCCGACCACCTGCGAGCTGCACGCGTCGGTCGCCGCGAGGCGCTGGCGAACGATCTGGTCGAAAAGGAACTTCGAATAGCCATAGACGTTCAGCGGCGCCTCATACTGCCGCTCTTCCCTGAACACGCCGCCGCCGCCATAGGTCGCCGCACTCGAAGCGTAGAGAAACTGCACTTCCTGATCGAGGCACCAGTCGAGAATCGCCAGCGAGTAGCGGTAGTTGTTCTCCATCATGTAGCGACCGTCGCTCTCCATGGTGTCGGAACACGCGCCCTGGTGGAGGATGGCATCGACATCGCCATCGAAATCGCCGGCAATCATACGGTCGATGAACTCGTTCTTGTCGATGTAATCGGCAATCTCGCAATCGACGAGATTCCTGAACTTGTCGGCCTTGCTGAGATTGTCGACCGCAATGATCCTGCGCACGCCGCGTTCGTTGAGCGCCTTGACCAGATTGGCGCCGATGAAACCGGCGGCGCCGGTGACGATGGTGTACATGGATCTACCTCACTTCAATGCAGCATCAAGCTCGTCACGGCCGACCACCGCCGTCCCGAGTTTACCCACGACCACGCCGGCGGCGACGTTCGCCGCATGCACCGCATCCGCCCAGCCAGCCCCTCCCGCCAACATCACGGCAAGCGTCGCGATGACCGTATCACCGGCGCCGGAAACGTCGAAGACCTCCCTCGCCACCGCCGGCTCGTGAACCGCTCCTGCCGCGTGGAAGAGCGACATCCCCTCCTCGCTGCGTGTCACCAGCAAGGCCTCCAGGCCCAGCTCGCGGCGCAGCGCCTCGGCCTTCCGGGCAAGGCCGTCATCGTCCTGCCAGCGACCGACGACTTCACGCAACTCGGCACGATTCGGGGTGACGATGGTCGCCCCGGCATACTTTGAGAAATCGTCACCTTTAGGATCGACGAGAACTTTCTTGCCGGCAGCACGTGCCATGCGGATCATCTCGGCAATATGCGCCAGCCCGCCCTTGCCGTAGTCGGAGAGAATCACCGCATCGCAATCGGCCAGACGCGACTCAAACTCGACCAGCTTGGCGCGCAACACCTCGTGCGACGGCGAGGTCTCGAAATCAATACGCAGGAGCTGCTGCTGGCGGCCAATGACGCGCAGCTTGACCGTCGTGCTGATCGCCGCGTCGACATGCAAGCTGACGTCGATGGCGCTGGCTTCGAGCAGGCGCTGCAGCTGCCGCCCGGCTTCGTCGTCGCCGACGACCGACAACAGGCTGACCCGTGCCCCCAGCGCGGCCAAATTGCGGGCAACGTTGGCAGCGCCCCCCGGACGCTCCTCGCTACGCGACACTTTGACCACCGGAACCGGTGCTTCGGGAGAGATGCGAGCGACCTCACCAAACCAGTAGCGATCGAGCATCACATCGCCGACGATCAGCAAGCGTGCGGACGCCACGCTAGCAAATGGCATCACGGTCCCTATCGGCAAGACAAACTGGGCTCGCCGAACTGGCTTGCCCGGTAGCCAGCACGGTGGCAGGCAACATAGAACTCCTAGGGTGTCAGGTCGAACTCTTCGGTCCGCTTCGGCGAGTAGGTCTCCCAACCGCCGCAGGCCGGACAGCGCCAGTAGAACTGACGCGCCTTGAAGCCGCAATTATCGCACCGATAGCGGGCCAGGCGACGCGTGTAGCCATGCACGATCCCTTTCGCCAGATCCAGGTCGGGGCGAATGTCGGGCGAGGCAAAAAGCAGCCTCGCCTCGAGGAGCTTGTCAAAGCCAAGCAGGGTCGGATTGCGCCTCAACTCGTCGCGAACCAGCCGGTAAGCGGCTTCTGGCCCGCCGCTCTCGAGTTCCAGCTGGAAGACGACGTCGAGCAGGTCGAGCGACGGGTAGTGATCAAGATAGCCGCGCAGCAGCTGCAGGCCCGCCTCACGCCGATCCAGCTTGCGAAAGGCATCGAGCAAGCGTTTGGCGACCAGCGCCAGATAGACAGGATCCTGCTGTTCAATGCGCTGCCATGACGCAATAGCGGCGGCGAACTCATCCTGCTGGAACTGCAGATCGCCCAGGAGAAGGCTGGCGCGGACGCACTTGCGGTTGCGCTCGAGCGCCGTCTGCAGAAAGCTTGCCGCCAAATCCGGGCGCGAACGCATCATCTCGGCGGCGGCCAGTTCGCAGTAGTATTCGGCGATTTCCTTGTGCGACGCAAAATCCGGCAGCTCCGAGGCGATCGCGATCGCCTTCTCCCAGTCCTTCTCCAGCTGGTAAATCTCGAGCAGATTGCGCTTGGCGTCCTCAGCCAGTGCCGAGTCGCGCAGCTTTTCGAACACCGATTCCGCGCCGTCGAGCAGCCCGGCTTTCAGGTAGTCCTGACCCAGTTCGGCCAGCGCCTGCAGTTTCAAATCCTGCGGCAGATCGTCGCGCTCGACGAGATTCTGGTGCATGCGAATAGCGCGCTCGGTCTCGCCGCGGCGACGAAACAGGCTACCGAGCGCAAAGTGAATTTCGATCGTCTGCGGGTCGACCTTGACGGCTTCGACAAAGGCCTCGATCGCACGATCGGGCTGCTCGTTGAGCAGGAAGTTGAGGCCCTCGAAATACGAACGTGGAAGGGTCCGCGATTCCTTGACCAGATGCCGGATATCAACACGCGCCGCGGCCCACCCCAGCCCGAAGAAGAGCGGAAAAAGCAGCAGCTGCCAGTACTCGAACTCAATCATCCGGAGAGCGCAGCGGCGGCGCACACCCGCCGCTGAAGCAAGGAGTGAAGGTGGCGCATGCGCTTCCCACGCCATGCGGGGAGCAGTACTGCGCACCGCTTATCATCAGATGGAGGAGGCGCCTGGCGATCGCCAGCTCACCCTGTGCCAGCTTTCCGGACAGACTCACATCTGGCTCTCGCGATGGCCGACGAGGCGTGCCCGGGCCTGGCCCAACTCGCGCTTCAATCTGGCCACCTCGCGACGCCGACCAAGCAGGGAAGCGAGCAGAAAGAGCATGCCGGAGGCGACACCGGCAGCAAAGAAAACGAACAGAACGATCGCCAGAGGAGCTTGCCATGCGGCATCAAGAAAGAAACGGACGCCGACTGGATCCGTGTTTCTGAGCGCAAACGCAAGAAGAAAGAGAAACAGGGCAAATCTCAGGATCCACAACAACCAACGCATCATCAGCTTCCCATAGGAAACGGGCGGCAACACTCGTTGCCGCCCGCAATAAGACATAGCCTGACCATTCAGATCACTTCCAGCGAGCCATCGACGCGCTCCCGCAATTCCTTCCCGGCCTTGAAATGCGGCACCCATTTCTCCGGAACGTCAACTTTCTCACCGGACTTTGGGTTCCGGCCAACACGCGGTGGCCGGTAATTCAGCGCAAAACTCCCGAAGCCGCGAATCTCGATGCGATCGCCCCTGGACAGGGCTTCGGACATCGCATCGAGAATCGTTTTCACCGACAAATCAGCGTCCTTTGCGACCAGTTGGGGAAAGCGCCCGGCCAATTGACCGATAAGATCCGACTTGGTCATTCTCTAACCCTACTGGGGGTTGTTGAGCTTGGCCTTCAGCAAGGCGCCAAGGTTGGTGGTACCCGAACTGGCACTGCTGTCCGCAGAAAACTTCTGCATCGCCTCGTGCTGCTCGGCCTGATCCTTGGCTTTGATCGACAAGCTGATCGAACGCGTCTTGCGATCCACATTGATGATCATCGCTTCGACGGTGTCACCGTCCTTGTACACCTTGGTCAGATCGTCGATGCGATCGCGTGAGACTTCGGAGGCACGCAGATAGGCTTCCATGTCACCATCGAGCATCACCACCGCGCCCCGTGCGTCAACCGACTTGACGATTCCGCGGACAACGCTGTTCTTCTCGTGGGTAGCGATATAGCTGGTGTAGGGGTCGCCATCAAGCTGCTTGATACCCAGGGAAATCCGCTCCTTGTCGGTATCGATCGCCAGCACCACCGCGTCCACCTCGTCGCCCTTCTTGAAGTTGCGAATCGCTTCGTCACCTGGCTGCGACCACGAGAGGTCAGAGAGGTGAACCAGGCCGTCGATGCCGCCGGGCAGACCAATGAACACGCCAAAATCGGTGATCGACTTGATGCCGCCGCGCACGCGGTCACCCTTCTTGTAGTTCATCGAGAAATCGTCCCACGGGTTGGCAGCACACTGCTTCATACCCAGCGAAATGCGGCGGCGGTCTTCATCGATCTCGAGGATCATCACTTCGACTTCATCACCCAGCTGAACGACCTTGGACGGGTGAACGTTCTTATTGGTCCAGTCCATTTCGGAGACGTGGACCAGCCCTTCGATGCCCTGCTCGATCTCGACGAAGGCACCGTAATCGGTGAGGTTGGTAACCTTGCCGAAGAGGCGAGTCGTCGCCGGGTAACGGCGGGAAATACCGACCCAGGGATCTTCGCCCAGCTGCTTGAGACCAAGCGAAACGCGGTTCTTTTCCTGGTCGAACTTGAGGATCTTGGCCTGCAATTCGTCGCCCACGGCGAGAACTTCGGAGGGGTGACGCACGCGACGCCATGCCAGATCGGTAATGTGCAGCAGGCCGTCGATACCACCGAGGTCGACGAAAGCGCCGTAGTCGGTGATGTTCTTGACCACACCCTTGACGATACTGCCTTCCTTTAGCGCAGCAAGGAGTGCATCGCGCTCTTCTCCGACACTCGCCTCGAGGACGGCACGCCGCGAAACGACGACGTTGTTGCGCTTGCGGTCGAGCTTGATGACTTTGAATTCGTAGGTCTTGCCTTCGTACGGGGTGGTGTCCTTGACTGGACGCATATCGACCAGCGAGCCGGGCAGGAAGGCACGCACGCCGTTGGTCATGACCGTCAGGCCACCCTTGACCTTGCCGGTAATCGTACCGGACACCAGGCTACCGTCGTTCAAGGCCTGTTCAAGCGCGTTCCACGCCGCGACCCGCTTGGCGCGGTCGCGCGACAGCCGCGTTTCGCCAAAACCGTTCTCGAGCTGCTCGATGGCGACCTGCACGAAGTCACCAACGCCGACTTCCAGCTCGCCCTGATCGCTCAGGAATTCTTCGAGGTCAATGTAGCTTTCCGACTTGAGGCCGGCATTGACCACGACAAAGTTCTGGTCAATACGCACGACTTCGGCAGTGATGACCTCGCCGGGGCGCATCTCCTGACGGCCGAGGCTTTCCTCGAAAAGGTCGGCAAAGCTTTCTTCCATGGTGGGATTGTCTGACATATGAATTGAGTTACCTAACCGCAGAGCTGCGGGGTGAGTTAAAAAACGATCACCAGTTCCGAGCACTCCGCATCGCGCACCAGAGCGGTGAGCACGAACACTGCACTGGCAGACCCCGGAGGGAACGGCCACTGTGCCGACGGAATGACGTGTGGAACTGACAACACCTTTGGCGAACGGCAAAGCCGTTTCACCCGCTTTCGGAGACCTTGTTGACCCAGTCCAGCACCTGCGCCACCGCGGTGGCTATGGTCAGGTTTGTCGTGTCGAGCAATTCAGCATCCGCACTTTGCTGCATCGGAGCGACGCTACGTTGGCTATCCCGTTCGTCACGTTCGCGCAGATCCAGCAAGAGGGCTGCAATACTAGCAGCGATTCCTTTTTCGATCAACTGCTTATGGCGCCTCTCGGCGCGTATCTCGACGCTCGCCGTGAGGAAGACTTTGGTCATCGAATCAGGGAATACCACCGCGCCCATATCGCGCCCGTCGGCCACCAGTCCGGGCGGGCGGCGGAAAGCCCGCTGCCGGAAGAGCAGGGCGGCACGTAATGCAGGCAGCGCGGCGACCCGCGACGCGCCGCCCGAGATTTCCTCGCTGCGAATGGCATCGCCGACATCTTCACCGGAGAGCCTGATTACCCCGCCTGCGAAGTCGACGTCGAGACTGGCAGCAATCCCCGCCACAGCCGCTTCGTCGTCCCAGCCGACGGCGGCCCTGCGGGCAGCCAGTGCAGTAAGGCGATAGAGCGCGCCGGAATCCAGATAATGCCAGCCGAGCGCCGCGGCCACTCGCGAAGCGACTGTCCCCTTGCCGGAAGCCGAAGTGCCATCGATAGCCACCACCGGCACTGGCTGGGTGACTGCGGCGAACCGCGTGAAGTAGTCCGGGAAAGTCTTGCCGACGGCCGCCGGGTCATTGATTCGCAATGGCGTACCCAGCGCCGCCAGCGAAAAGCACATCGCCATGCGATGGTCGTCGTAGGTATCGATTGCCGCCGGACGAAGACCCCGATCTCGGGCCGGCGGTACGATGCGGATGAAGTCTTCGCCTGTTTCGACGCTTGCACCCAGCTTCTGCAACTCGCAGGCCATGGCCGCAATGCGGTCGGTTTCCTTTACGCGCCAGCTGGCGACATTGCGCAAAGTCGTCGGCCCTTCGGCGAACAGCGCGACGGTGGCCAGCGTCATGGCCGCGTCGGGAATGTGATTGCAGTCCAGATCTACACCCCGAAGCCTGCCGTTGTCCGCGGCGGCGGCCTCGATCCAGGTATCGCCAACGGTGATTCTCGCCCCCATCCCGGCCAGTGCATCGGCGAAGCGCACATCGCCCTGAAGCGAGTCGCGACCAACGCCCTCGACGCGTAGCGGACCACCGCCAAGCGCTCCCAAGGCAAGAAAATATGACGCCGACGAGGCATCGCCTTCAACTTCCACCACCCCCGGCGAGCGATAGGCGCTACCGGCGGCGACCGTGAAGCGCTGCCAGCCCTCGCGAAGCACCTTGACGCCAAAGCGCGCCATGCTGGCCAGCGTGATGTCTACGTAGGGTCGGGAAATCAGCTCGCCAACGACTTCGACCGTCGTCGCAACGCCGCGCAGTGGCAAGGCCATCAGCAAACCGGTGAGAAACTGGCTCGACACGTCACCGCGCACTCGGACCAGCTCGACGGGGCACGGCGTCGGTGCAGAGATCAGCAGTGGCGGAAAACCGCCCTGCTCCGCGTAAGCAATCTCGGCCCCGAGCTGGCGCAAGGCATCGACGAGGTCGGCGATCGGTCGTTCGTGCATGCGCGCGACGCCCGAGAGTCGATAATCGCCGCCAGCCAGAGCGAGTACCGCGGTCAACGAACGGAAGGCCGTTCCCGCGTTGCCGAGAAAAAGATCGGCCTGGCGAAGCGGAAAAAACGCCGCCGACGCCGCTGACCCGAAAGCGCTTGTCGGCCAGCGCCTCGACCTTGACGCCAAGTGTTCGCAGCGCATCGATCATTCGTGCCGTATCGTCCGACTGCAGCAGGTCACGAAGCTCGGTGTCGCCGCTGGCCAGCGCGGCCAGGAGCAAGACGCGATTGGAAATGCTCTTCGAACCGGGCAGGCGCAGCGTGCCCCGGGCAGCGAGCAGCTGCGGCAGATCGATGAAGTCCACGTTCAATTCCTTGTTTTGCTCTCCGCCCACTCGCGCCGCGCCGTGCGGGCGACGTCGAAGGTGGCCTCCAGACTGGCGCCGTCGCCGCGTTGCAGGGCGTCGCGCAGCTCGTCTAGCTGCTCCCGGTAACGATCGAGTTCCTCGAGCAGGGCCTTCTGGTTGGCCAGACAGATGTCGCGCCACATTTCGGGATGGCTGGCGGCAATGCGCGTGAAGTCGCGGAAACCGCTGGCCGCGTACGCGAAGAGAAGCTCGCGGTTGTCACGACGCGCCAGATCGTGCACCAACGCAAACGACAGCAGGTGCGGCAAGTGGCTGACGGCAGCGAAAACGCGATCGTGTTCGGCCGGAGCAAGCTCCCGGATCTCGCCTCCACAAGCTTCCCACGCTGAACGTACGCGCGCAATGCTCAGCTCGCTGCTCTCTGCCAAGGGTGTCAGCACCACCTGCTTTCCACGATAGAGGTCAGGCCGCGCAGCAAGTGCGCCACTGTTCTCGGCGCCGGCGATCGGGTGCGCCGGGACGAATTGTCCGATGCGCTCGCCAAAACAGGCGCGCGCGGCCTTGACCACGTCTTCCTTGGTGCTGCCGGCGTCGGTCACCACCGTCTGCGACCCCAGGCATGGCGCGATGCGCGCCATGACCTCCGGCGTCGTCCCGACCGGGGTGGCGATGAGCACCAGGTCGGCATTCGACACTTCCTGGCCGACGTTGAAGCCGGCGCGATCGACGATACCCAGTTCCAGCGCCTGGGTCAGCGAGCCAAGAGTCCGTCCGAAACCGACCACCTCGGCGGCCTGTCCGGCGGCCTTCAGCGCCAGCGCAAAGGAGCCACCGATCAGGCCAACGCCAAAGACGACGACCTTGCCCAACGGAGCCGTGTCGCTCACGGCAGGAAAACCACGCGAAGATCACTCACAAGGACACCTCCAGAGCTTCCAGGAAACGGCTGTTTTCGCTCTCGGTGCCGATCGTGACGCGCAGCCAGTCGGGCATGCCGTAAGCCGCAATCGGGCGGACGATCACCCCGTTCCCGAGCAGCTTCCGGTTTACCGCTGCCGCCTCCGGCACGCAGAAAGTCAGGAAATTGCCGTGTGACGGGATATGGCGACAGGCGAGTCGTTTCAGGCCGGCAATGATCTGCTCCATGCCCGCACGGTTCAGCGCGTAGCTCCTGGCGACGAATTCATGGTCGTCGAGCGCCGCCACAGCCGCCGCCAACGCCAGGTTGTTGCAATTGAACGGCTGGCGAACGCGATTCATCAGGTCGGCAATTTCCGCCGAGCACAGCGCGTAGCCGATGCGCAGACCGGCCAACCCGTAGATCTTCGAGAAAGTGCGCGTAATCACCAGGTTCGCATGCCCGGACAGCCAGGCGGTCGTATCCACGCGCTCGGCGGGCGGCAGGTATTCGTTATAGGCTTCGTCGAGGACCACCACGATGTTCGACGGCACCGCTTGCAGAAACGCCTTGAGCTGCGCATACGGCAGAAAAGTACCGGTTGGGTTGTTCGGGTTGGCAATCCAGATCAATCGCGTGTTGGGCCTGATCGCCGCCAGCATCGCCTCCAGGTCATGACCGTAGTCGCTGGCCGCGACGGCAATGGGCTCGCCGCCAGTGGAAATCGTCGCCAGCGGATAGACGGCAAAAGCATACTGAGCGAAGATCGCCGAGCGGCCCGGGGCGAGAAAAACACGAGCGACCAGATCGAGCACGTCATTCGACCCGTTACCGAGAACGATGCGCTCCATTCCCAGACCGCTACGCTCAGCGAGCGCCTGCTTCAAGGCGAAGTCATCCGGGTAGCGCGACAAGCCAGCGATCGCCACACCCACCGCTGCCTGCGCCTTGGGACTCATACCGAGCGGATTCTCGTTCGACGCCAGCTTGACGATCCTGTCGACAGGCAGGCCCAGGTCCCGGGCCAGCTGGGTTATCGGTTTTCCCGGCTGGTACGGTGAAATCGAGCGAATGTACGGCAATGATTGTTCGTCGAGTGGCATCTGCGTTCCGCGAAAAGTCGATCGGCCTAAGTGGCGGCCATCGGGTACGAGCCGAGAATCTTCAGGTAGGGCGCACGCCGCGCAAGCTCGGCAAGCGCCGTCCTGACCGCCGCGTCGGCACGGTGACCTTCGAGATCGACGAAGAAGACGTAGGCCCACAGGGTATGCCGTGCCGGCCGCGACTCGAGCCGGGTCATCGACACGCCGGCATCGGAGAACGGCGCGAGCAGCTTGCTCAGCGCGCCGGTCTGATTATGCGCCGACATGATCAGCGACGTCCGGTCGCGCCCCGAAGGCCCGGCGTCCTGGCGGCCAAGAACGACGAAACGCGTCGTGTTGTTCGGTTCGTCCTCGACGTTACTCGCCAGCTGCGGCAGAGAGTAGCGCTCGGCAGCAGCCTGGCCGGCGAGCGCCGCCGCGCCCGCTTCGGCGGCCGCCAGCTGCGCCGCCTGCGCATTGCTGCCCACCGAAATGCGCTGCGCCTGCGGCAGCGAGCGATTCAGCCACTCGTGGCACTGCGCCAGCGACTGGGCGTGGGAATACACTTTCTTGACCTCGCCGAGCGAAGCCTCGTTCGACAGCAAATGCTGATGAATGCGCAAGACCACCTCGCCACAGATCTTCAGTGGTGTGGTCAACAACAGGTCGAGCGTGCGCCCGATTGCCCCCTCGGTTGAGTTTTCGATCGGGACCACTGCGTAATCGGCATGGCTGGCCTCGACTTCCCGAAAGACATCATCAATCGAAATCTGCGGCATCAGACGCGCGGCGTGGCCGAAGTGCTTGGTCGCGGCGCTTTCCGAAAAGGTCCCGAGCGGGCCCAGGAAAGCAATTCCCAGGGGCTGCTCGAGCGACAGGCAGGCGGACATCACCTCGCGGAAGAACCAGGTCACGGTCTCGTTCGACAGCGGCCCCGGGTTCTCTTCCTGAATGCGATGCAAGACCTGCGCTTCACGTTCGGGGCGATAAATGAAACCCGCCTCACCGTGACGCGCCTTGATCTCGCCAACCTGCTGGGCAAAACGCGCACGCTGATTGAGCAGTCCGAGCAACTGCCCGTCGACGCTATCGATCTGCTGCCGGACAAGCGCGAGTTCGCGCTGCAGGTCGTCGCTCATCACGCCGCCGCCGCGTGCCCAGCCAGCGCCAGCGGCAGCCGCACGACCGACGCGAACTGCCGGGCGAGAGCTCGACACCGGCGATCAGACACGCGGTCCATGCGTATCACTCCTCTTCTGGATCAGCGGGGGCGTCCTGCCCCCCCGGCGCACTGCTGTGCTCATCCAGTTCACCAACGTCGGCGTCATCTTCGCTCTCGACCACTTTCTCCAGACCGGCAAGCTTTTCGCCGGCGTCAAGCGCGATCAGGGTGACACCCTGCGTGGCCCTGCCGAGTTCACGGATTTCGCGTACGCGGGTGCGGATCAGCACGCCGCCGGTGGTGATCAACATGATTTCGTCGTCGTCGGAGACCAGCCGAGCGGCAACCACCTTGCCGTTGCGTTCGCTGGCGGCAATGGCGATGACGCCTTGCGTACCCCGTCCGGAATGGCGGAAATCGGCCAGCGCGGTGCGTTTTCCGAAGCCGTTCTCGGTGGCCACGAGAACCGTTTGCTGGTCGCTATCGGCGATCAGCAGCGACAGTGCCTGCTGCCTGTCCACCAGTCGCATGCCGCGCACGCCGCGCGCGGTGCGCCCCATCGGCCGCACGTCTTCCTCGTCGAACCACACCGCCTTGCCAGCGTCGGAGACGAGAATCACGTCCTGACTGCCATTGGTGACCTCGGCGCCAATCAGGAAATCCTCGTCGTCGAGGGCGACGGCAATGATGCCGTTCTTGCGCGGATTGGAGAAATCGGACAGAGGCGTTTTCTTCACCGTTCCCTGCGACGTGGCCATGAAAATGTAGCGATCGTCGGCAAACTCCTTGATCGGCAGGATGGCACTGATCTTTTCGCCGTCCTCGAAGGGGAAGACATTGACCACCGGCTTGCCGCGGCTGGTGCGCGTCCCCTGCGGCACTTCGTAGACCTTCAGCCAGTACACCCGGCCGCGATTGGTGAAGCAGAGAATCGAGTCGTGAGTATTGGCCACGAACAGGCGATCGACGAAATCGTCGGTTTTCATCGCCGCTGCCTGCTTGCCGCGCCCGCCGCGCCGTTGCGCACGATAGTCGGCCAATGGCTGCGACTTGATGTAGCCGGTATGCGAGAGCGTCACCACCATGTCCACCGGGGTGATGAAATCGGCAATGCCGAGATCCTGCGTGCTGATGACGATCTCCGAGCGCCGCTTGTCACCAAACTGGGCGCGGATCCCGGTCAGCTCTTCGACGATCATCTCGGTGATCCGCTCGGGTCGCGCCAGGATATCCATCAGATCGGCAATACGCGCCAGCAGTTCGCCAAAGTCGGCAACGATCTTGTCGCGCTCTAGGCCGGTCAGGCGTTGCAGACGCAGTTCCAGGATCGCCTGCGCCTGCGCTTCCGAAAGCTGGTAACCGCTCTCCGACAGGCCGAATTCGAGCCCCGTTCCGTCCGGCCGGGTCGCGTCAAGCTTGGCGCGGCGAAGCATCTCGGCAACCGTCGGCGACTTCCACGGCCGCGCCATCAGGCCTCGGCGGGCATCGGCCGGCGTCGGCGAGGCCTTGATCAGGGCGATGATTTCGTCGACATTGTCGAGGGCCACCGCCAGACCTTCCTGGATATGCGCCCGCTCGCGCGCCTTGCGCAACTCGAAAACCGTACGTCGGGTAAGCACTTCACGGCGATGCCAGAGGAAGCACTCGAGCATCTGCTTGAGGTTCAACAGCCGCGGCTGACCATCGACCAGCGCCACCATGTTCATGCCAAAGGTGTCCTGCAGTTGCGTCTGCTTGTACAGGCAGTTGAGGACCACCTCGGCGACTTCGCCGCGCTTGAGCTCGATTACCACGCGCATACCCGACTTGTCGGACTCGTCGCGCAGATCGGAAATACCCTCGATGCGCTTGTCGTTGACCAGTTCGCCGATCTTTTCGAGCAAGGTCCGCTTGTTCACCTGGTACGGCAGTTCGTCGATGATGATCGCCTGCCGGTTGCCCTTTTCGAGATCCTCGAAGTGCGTCCGGCCACGCATCACCACCCGCCCGCGCCCGGTACGATAGCCCTCACAGACACCGGCGATGCCGTAGATGATGCCGGCCGTCGGAAAATCCGGGGCGGGCATGATGGCGATCAGTTCGTCGATCGTCGCCTCTGCGTTCGCCAGCAGGACCAGACACGCGTCCACCACCTCGCCAAGGTTGTGCGGCGGGATGTTCGTCGCCATTCCCACTGCGATACCCGAGGAACCGTTGATCAGCAGATTCGGAATGCGCGCCGGCATGACCAGCGGCTCCTGCTCCGAGCCGTCGTAGTTGGGCCCGAAATCGACCGTTTCCTTGTCGATATCGGCCAGTAGCTCGTGGCCGATTCGCGCCATGCGCACTTCGGTGTAGCGCATCGCCGCGGCGTTGTCGCCGTCTACCGAGCCGAAGTTCCCCTGCCCGTCGACGAGCATGTAGCGCAAGGAAAAATTCTGCGCCATACGCACAATGGTGTCATAAACCGCGATATCGCCATGCGGATGGTACTTACCGATGACGTCACCGACGATCCGTGCCGACTTCTTGTAAGGCTTGTTCCAGTCGTTCGACAACTCGTGCATGGCGAACAGCACGCGGCGATGCACCGGCTTCAGGCCATCGCGGGCGTCGGGCAGGGCACGCCCGACGATCACGCTCATGGCGTAGTCGAGATACGATCGACGCATCTCGTCTTCGAGACTGATGGGCAGGGTTTCTTTGGCGAAGGCTTCCATCTTTTTTCCGCTGGCAACGTGACTTCCGGAGGAATGTCATCGTCTTGATCAAGCCCTTGATTCTAGCACGCCAGCCCCTTCCCAAGGCTCGACGAGTGGCTGATTAGCAGAGGTTTTTGCGCCACCCGGCCAGGTGGGGACGAGATACAAGCGGATGGCATCCCGGCGCGGGCAGGACAGGCGGGCGCGCCGGGAAACCCGGCAGACCAGCGGCGGTCAACAATTCAGCGCTTTTCCAGCCTCGCCGCATTCGCCTGCACCTGCCGAAGCACCGGCGCCACGCCCTGGCTCGCCACGTCGGCAACGCTGCCAAGCAGCCGAAACCAGCCGACGGTGACATTGATCAAGGTCGTGCCCAGTTCCGCCTGCCGCTCGCGGAACTGTTCGGAATTGCGACTGCAGACCAGCGACAGGCTGTCGCTGGTGCAGGCCAGCATCGACTGCCCGGCGTGCGTCCAGAACTGTTGCATGGCAGGAAGCATCGCCGCGGCCATCGCGGTCGCAGATTCCAGAGGCACTTCGACCTTCTCGCGAGTCATCAGGGCCGCCTCGGCCCAGTCTGCTCGTCGGGTGAGCGCTCCCGCGCGCAGCAGGCGGCGGCTTCGATAACTGATAACCGCGGTACTCGCCGTCATCAGGCGGCTGGTCTGCCGCCCCAGGCGGGTCCACTGGAGAACCGGCGCCAGCAGCTGGTCACGGAGTTCCTCTCGATTCATGCCTGATCCTCCTGTTTGCTTGGCCGATATGCGACGGCATATCGCTGCCCGGGCGATTGTACACGTCGCCACCGCGATGAACAGCGAAATCGAAGCGGGCTGCGCGGCCTTCCGCTGCAGACAACGGCGTACATGCGCTAGAGATAACGCGCGGCGGCGTCGAAATTGATTGTCCGGGAAGGAAGGTCTGCGCGCGCGAAGCGCGCCAGCACGAAAGCTCGCCGTACCGGCGGAGCACCCGTCAATTCCGCCAGCGAGAAGTCGACATCGGCGACAAGATCTGCGCTCGCTTCGTCGCACAGCACGTTCATCGTGTTCAGACGCAAAGTCTTCTGCGCCACACACAGGCAGCGCTGTGGATGCTCAAGCACCTCCTTCAGACACGCCAGCTCCATTTCGAGCGCCGCCTGACTATCGCCGACGGCCTCCAGCTGGCGCCCGTTTTCCAATAGCTTCGCCTGCAGCTCGGCTTGCTCGGACACTTCGCCCGGAGCACCACCGAACATTGTCCCCAGGCCCGGCCCCTGCCTGCGAAGCAGGCGCAGACGCGCCCGGATCAGTGCGCGATTACCCTCCAACTCCTGCCGCTCGGCCCTGTCCTCGCCGATCTCCGACAGGGCCTGCGCGAGCAGATAGTCGAAGGCTTGCACCCCGATCAGGCGACGCAACTCGCCCTCGTCCTGGGCACAGACATGCGCGCGATGGTCCGAGAAGCTGACGCTCGTTTGCACCACGTCACGGCGGACGAGTTCGCCGTGCAAGGCTAACCCGAAAATGCGCTGCTCGTTGAAGCTCATGCCCAGAAGCACGCAGGCCTCATCAAGGGCGGGATACTTGTCAAACAGCGTGCGCAGGTTTTCCGAACGACCGAGAACCGTCGGGATATCCGACGGCGCGACAAAAAACGCCCGCAAGGCGCGATCGGAAGACCAGGTGGCCGACGACACAAGCCTGGCACCGGGCAGTTCCTCGACCATCGCCCGTAGATACCTGATCGTCGTATCGACCGCCGGCGCCAGGCGCGCATGGCAGGAGGGCAGTACGCTCAGGCGCGGGTTGGTCAGCGTGATCGCTTTCTCGGTAGCCCCGCGAATCATTGCCTCCGATACACGATCGGTATCGAATTGCGCCGGCCGGTTCATGAACCAGTCGAGAATTCCCATGCCTGCCTCCTGCGGTAGCGAAACCTGGCGGCATGATATCAAGGACGCAAGCGATGTCCAGACGCCGCTGACGAATCGGACGACGAGAAGGCGTCAGGCGATTCGAACGAACCGCCCTCGCTGCGACATGGACCCGCTTCCCCAAGCCGATTGAACGCCGGCCTAGCGGAGCTTGCAGCGCTTGCAGAGGGCCGTGGCGGCGGGCGACGCGCGCCGAGCTCAGATCAGGGGCGGAATCAGCCCAGCGGGTGGCGGTGAACCACGGTCTCGCCGCGCTCCGGACCGGTCGACACAATATCGATCGGCACTTCGCACAGCCCCTCGATGCGCGCCAGGTAGGCGCGTGCCGTGGCTGGCAGCGCGGCCATCGTATTCGCACCGACCGTCGACCCCGACCAGCCGGGCAAGGTCTCGAGCACAGGCTCGCACGCCGCAACGTCATCGGCCCCCATCGGCAGCAGGTCTACGGGCTTTCCGTCGAGCAGATAACCGGTGCAAATCTTCAGCTCGGACAAGCCGTCGAGGACGTCGAGCTTGGTGATGCACAGCCCGGTCACGCCGTTGATCTGGATCGAACGTCTGAGCGCCGCCACGTCGAGCCATCCACAGCGGCGCTTGCGCCCGGTAACAGTGCCGAATTCACGGCCTTTCTGCGACATCTGGTAGCCCGGCAGACCCTCTTTCTCGATATCCAGCTCACTCGGAAACGGACCACCGCCAACGCGTGTGCAATACGCCTTGGTAATTCCGAGAACGTAATGCAGCATCCCCGGGCCGACGCCGGACCCGGCAGCAGCCTGGCCGGCGACGCAGTTCGACGAGGTCACGAAGGGGTAAGTGCCGTGATCGATGTCGAGCAAGGCACCCTGGGCACCTTCGAAAAGCAGATTGTGGCCGGCTTTGTTGAGCGCATGCAGCGCCGCCGAGACGTCGCTTACCAGAGGCTTGATCACTTCGGCGTCAGCCATTGCCTGCGCCAGCACAGCGTCGAAATCGACGGCCTGGGCGCCCAGGTAGTGGGTCAGAACGAAGTTGTGATAGTCCAGGTTCTCGCGCAAGCGCTCGGCGAAGCGTGCTGGATAGAACAGGTCGTAAACGCGTAGCGCGCGGCGTGCAACCTTGTCTTCATAGGCCGGGCCAATACCCTTGCCGGTCGTGCCGATCTTCAGATCCGCACACTTGGCCGCCTCGCGAGCATGATCCAGTGCCGAATGGTAGCCGAGGATGATCGGGCAACCGGGACTGATCTTCAGGCGCGAGCGCACGTCGATATTTCCCGACTCGAGCACTTCCATCTCGCTGATCAGGTGGTGAATGTCGAGCACCACTCCGTTGCCAATGAAGCAGTCGACGCCTTCGCGAACGATTCCCGAGGGTACCAGGTTGAGCTTGTATACCTTCTCGCCGACAACCAGGGTGTGGCCAGCGTTGTGCCCTCCCTGGAAACGAACGACCCCCTTCGCGCGATCAGTCAGCCAGTCGACGATCTTGCCCTTGCCCTCGTCGCCCCATTGCGTGCCCACGACTACGACGTTCTTGGCCATGCTTGTTATCCGTCCCTGTTGATTGCCTTGATTACCCATTGCCCGTCGGCGTCGACCAGTTGCCGGTCGCACAACGGTCCGGCGCTGCCCTGTTCGTCGGGCAGAAGTTCGACGACGACCTCACCCTGCGCCCGCAAAGCCGCGATCGCTTCGGCCAGGGCGCTGCATTCAGCCGCGTAAGGTGCCAGCACTGCCCCCGCCTGTTCGCCACGCGCGCTCGTCAGCCGCGCCAGCTCGCGCAGGTCCAGCGAGAAACCGGTCGCTGGCCGTTCCCGACCAAAGCTCTTGCCGACGCCGTCATAACGCCCGCCGAGCGCGACAGCACTCGGAAAGGCCGCGTGATAGGCGGCGAAGACAACACCATTGTGATAACGATAGCCACGCAAATCGGCCAGGTCGAACGACAGGGGCAGGTCCGGCAGCGCCGCCCGCAGTTCGCGCAAGGCGTTGAGAGCCGCCGTGATTGGCGGCAGGGCCGGCAAGACGCGAGCGGCAACGGCAAGCGTCGTGACGTCGCCGTAGAGTTCGGGCAGGGCGAGCAGCGCCGAGCGCCAGGGCTCGGCCATGCTACTGCACCGCTCGCGCAGTCTTGGGACGTCCTTGGCCTGCAATAGCTGCAGCAGCGACCCCTCGAGTTCGCCATCGAGACCAGCGGCATCCACCAGCGCGCGAAATACGCCGACATGACCGAGGTCGATGCGCGCGGCCGGAACGCCAGCGGCGTTCAAGGCATCGGCCATCAAGCGGATCACTTCGCGATCAGCGGCCAGTCCGGCATGCCCGAAAACCTCGGCCCCGAGCTGTATCGGTTCGCGACTCGCGGCCAGCGACGCCGGCAGGGTGTGGAGAACACTGTCGCAATAGCAAAGCCGGGTGACCCCCTGGCGATTGAGCAGATGGGCGTCGATGCGGGCAACCTGCGGCGTCATGTCAGCGCGCACGCCGAGCGTGCGGCCCGACAATTGGTCGACCAGCTTGAAGGTGCGCAGCTTCAGATCCTGCCCCGAACCGGTGAGCAGGGAATCGAGATGCTCAAGCAGTGGCGGCAGCACCAGCTCGTAGCCATGGACGCGGAAAAGGTCGAGCAGCGCCCGCCGCAGCCGTTCGATCTGCGCGGCTTCGGACGGCAGCGCGTCGGCGATATGTTCGGGAAGCAGCCAGTTCATCGGAAGACCATCAACAAAACCAGCCCGATCAACATCGACGTCAGGCCAACGAAACGGATTTGCCCGTCGGAACAACGGATCAGGCGACGAAATGTCTCACGCCAGGCGTTCGGCGCGACGAACGGAACCAGTCCTTCAAGCACCAGCATGAGGGCAAGAGCAAGCAACAGATTGTCGGTCATTTGGCGGTGTTGTCGCCGCCTCGGCCGATGGTCTTCATGTATTTGAAGAAATCCGAACTCGGCTCGACGACGATCACGTCGCTCTTGCCGTTGAAGCTGTTGCGATAGGCCTCCAGACTGCGATAGAAGGCGTAGAACTCCGGATTCCGCTGAAACGCCTGGGCATAGGTCGCCGCCGCCTTGGCGTCGCCCTCACCCTTCATCTTCTGCGCGTCGCGATACGCTTCGGCAACGATCACCTCGCGTTGCTTGTCGGCGTCAGCGCGTATTTTCTCGGCTTCGGCAGCGCCCTGCGAACGCAGCTCATTGGCCACCCGCTTGCGTTCGGCGTCCATCCGCCGATAGACCGATTCGCTGACGTCACTTGGCAGTTCAACGCGCTTGACACGCACGTCGACAATCTGCACACCGATCTTGCGCGCATCAAGATCGGCTTTCTCGCGCATCAACTCCATCAGCTGATCGCGCTCACCCGAAACCACATCATGCACGGTTCGCTTGCCGAACTCCTCGCGCAGGCCGGCATTGACCGTTTGCGACAGTCGTGTCTTGGCACGCGATTCGTCACCAGCCACCGAGATGTAGTAAAGCTTTGGGTCGATGATCCGCCACTTGGTGAACGAATCAACCAGGACGTTCGTCTTCTCTGAAGTGATGAAGCGCTCGGGCTCGGCAGCGTCCAGGGTGAGAATGCGCTTGTCGAAGTAGCGCACGTTCTGGATCAGCGGCCACTTGAAATAGAGACCGGGTTCGTCGATGACATCGCGCACCTCGCCAAGCTGAAAGACGATGGCGTGCTGGCGCTGATCAACGGTGAAAATCGTCGCGCCGAGAACGACCAGCGCAGTCACCACGACGGCCGCAAGAAAATTAATGCTCGCTCTCATCAACGGGCCTCCCGATCACGCTGGCGCAGGGTTTCGCGCGAACGGCCTTCGCTCATTTGCGGCGGCACCTCGTTGGATATCGGCGGCGACGAACGAGCCGCCACCGCAGGCGTTTCAGGGCTGCTGGCAGCGCCACCAGGCGACGCCGCGACCGCCCCGGCGGCCTGGATCAGCTTGTCGAGCGGTAGATAGAGCAGATTGCCCTGCCCCTTGCTATCGACCAGCACCTTGCTGGTATTCGCATAGACCTCCTGCATGGTGTCCAGGTACATGCGACTGCGGGTCACTTCGGGCGCCTTGGCGTACTCGGTGTAGATCTGTGTGAAGCGGCTGGCATCACCCTCGGCCCTGGCGATGACGCGCTGCTTGTAGCCTTCGGACTCCTCGAACAGGCGTGCCGCCGTCCCGCGCGCTCGCGGAATCACATCATTGGCGTAGGCCTGGCCCTCATTCTTCTGCCGAGCACGATCCTGCGAAGCCTTGACCGCATCATCGAACGCCGCCTGAACCTGCTCTGGCGGCTGCGCGTTCTGCATGGTGACCTTCGAAATTAGAATCCCCGTCTTGTAGCGATCAAGGATCTCCTGCATCAGCTGCGAGGCCGTGACCGCCACCTGTTCGCGACCTTCGTAGAGAACGAAGTCCATCTTGTTCTTGCCGACGATCTGGCGAATGGCCGTCTCAGCCACCTGCATCACCGCCTCGTCCGGATTTCTGTTGGCAAAGACGTAGTCAACGGGGTCCTTGAGTATGTATTGCACGGCAAACTGAATATTGATGATGTTTTCATCATCAGTGAGCATCAGCGCCTCTTTGAGAACCTTATTCCTCTCGGTGCCGCGATAACCGACTTCGAGCGTCCGCACGCCGGAAAGGTTGACCAGCTCATGCGACTGGATCGGGTACGGCAGGCGCCACCTCAGACCCGGATCAGAGCTTTCCTTGTAGCGACCAAACTGGAGCACGAGACCACGTTGCCCGGCGTCGACGATGTAGAAGCCGCTAGCCAACCAGACGATGAGCACCAGGACAAGCAGCACACCGATGCCGCCACCGAGGAATTTTGGACTGAACTGGACCGGTGGGCGATCGCCGCCATCACCGTCGCCACCGCGGTCGCCGCCCCCCCGTTTCTTGTCGAAAATTCCCGACAAACGACGATTGAGGTCGCGCCACAACTGATCGAGGTCCGGCGGCCCCTGATTGGGACGCCGTCCACCGCCGCCATCGTTGTTATCGTTGCCGCGATTTCCCCACTGCGGATCATTCAACGACATACGCACTCCAGGGATTGAAATCATGCCGAACCATCTGAATCAAAAACCATATCGATATCCTGTAAGTCAGCATCACCGGATGACTGCTGGCGCAGATTCCGGGTCTTGGCCAAAGCCACCTCGGCCAGCGCCTCGCGCAGCAGCGACAAGCCGTCGCCGCGTCTGGCGCTGACGCGAACCCGCAGGAGTGTACCATATTCATCCCGCTCGACTGTCGGCGGCAGGCCGGTAAGATCGAGCTTGTTGAGTACCATCAGTTGCGGAACCCCGGCAGCGCCGATCTCGGCCAGCACCTTGTTGACATCGCCCACCTGCTCGTCGCGCGCCGGACTAGCCGAGTCAACCACGTGCAGCAAGAGATCCGCCTCGGCCGTCGCTTCCAGCGTGGCGTGAAAAGCGGCCACCAGCGAGTGCGGCAGGTCGCGAATAAAGCCGACGGTATCGGAGAGCACGATATGCCCGGCCTCGGCCAGCCACAGCTTGCGCGTGGTCGTATCCAGCGTCGCGAAGAGCTGGTCGGCCGCAAAAACGCCGGCATGGGTCAGCGCATTGAACAGGGTCGATTTGCCGGCGTTGGTATAGCCAACCAGCGACACGTTGAGCAACTCGCCCCGTCCACGTGCCTTGCGCTGAACGCCACGCTGGCGCTCGAGCTTGACCAAGCGCTCCTTGAGCGACTTGACCCGAATACCGAGCAAGCGACGGTCGGTTTCCAGCTGCGTCTCTCCCGGACCGCGCAGACCAATACCCCCTTTCTGCCGCTCCAGGTGTGTCCAGCCACGAACCAGCCGCGTGGACAGGTGTTCGAGCTGCGCCAGCTCGACCTGCAACTTGCCTTCGGCGCTCTTTGCCCGCTGCGCAAAGATGTCGAGAATCAGACTGGTCCGGTCGATGACGCGACACTGCAGTGCCTGCTCGAGATTGCGTTCCTGGCCAGCGCTCAGTTCGTGATTGAAGATCACCAGGTCGGCCTCGTGCGCAAGCACCTCGGCGGCCACCTCCCCGACCTTGCCCTTGCCGGCGTAAGTCGCCGCGTCCGGGCTGTGGCGACGACCATGGACCACCGCGCAAATCGACGCACCGGCAGAAAGCGCCAGCAGGCGGACTTCTTCAAGTTGCTCGGCGAGGTCGTCGTGGCCGAAGTCGAGCTGGACGATGACCGCCCTTTCCTCGGCTGAGGGACGCTCATGCATGCAGATATTCCGGGAGAATTGGCTCCGCCGTGAAGAGATCGGAGCAGGTCAGAAGGTCGGAACAGGGGGAATTGGCGCGCAGACTCAAGCCGCAGCAGCCGGACGGTAATCGATCAGCCCTCGCCGTTGGCATCCTGCTGGATGGTGATCGGACGCGAGGGCACAACCGTCGAAATCGCATGCTTGTAGACCATCTGGGTGACCGTGTTCTTGAGCAGGACGACGTACTGATCAAAGGATTCAACCTGACCCTGCAGTTTGATACCATTGACCAGGTAAATCGAAACCGGCACTCGTTCACGCCGCAATGTGTTGAGAAACGGGTCTTGTAGAAGTTGCCCTTTATTAGTCATACGTCGAACTCCGTATTTATTCGTGTTTTGGAGAGACCAGCATAATTGATTTTACTGCCGTTTGCCATATCAAGGTCAAAGCAGAATTCGCGCCCCGATTCCCGGGGTCCACTTGCCGGCATTCTGGCGATGATGCCGCGGCAAGCGCCGCCCCCCTTTCCGCCAGCGCCGCCGCCTGGCCCGGAGGAGCGGCGCGCACCAAAACGCCACGGGCTTTCGTCACCCAAAGGAGAAACTGATGGAGCCGGAATCGGCGCTCGGCATCGACTGGGGAGCCATAGCCCTGCTGGCGATCATCGCCGCAGGCCTGGTGTGGGGCCTGCGCCTCTTTTTTCGACTGAATCGCAAGGATCTCGAAAGCCTGGAGGAGACGCTGGAGAACGAGAGCGAAGACAAGAAGGAGTAGAGCGTCCGGGTCGGCTCGTTCGCATGATCACTTGCCCGTGCTCGTCCTCGCTCCGGCCCGCGCCTGTCCGAGCATGGATGGCGGATGCCCGCGCGGGCGCTTCCGCTATACTGGCGGCCACGCCACCTCTCCGCCCGGGCCACCAGCATGATCGGTGCCATCACCCTGCTCCTGGTTTTTCAGCTGATCGGCGAGGTCTTCGCCAGAACACTGGCCTTGCCGATCCCGGGGCCGGTGATCGGCATGGCGTTGCTTTTTGCCGCGCTCGTCGCACGCGGCGGCCCCTCCGGCGAACTGCGCAATACTGCGCAGGGACTGCTGCAGCACCTCTCGCTGCTCTTCGTCCCTGCCGGTACCGGCGTCATGCTGCACTTCCAGCGCATGTCAGACGAATGGCTGGCGCTGGCGCTTTCCCTGCTCGGCAGCACGTTGATCACCATCGCGGTCACCGCGCTGACGCTAGGCTTTCTTTCCCGGCGCCGAGACCGGCAGAGTGACGCGCCGTGAACGCCCGCCTTGACGAGATCTGGGTCTACCTGTCCGCTTCGCCGCTGCTCGGCCTGACCCTGACGCTGCTCGCCTATCAGAGCGCGGTCCACGTCAGCAGACGTTGCAATGGCCATCCGCTGGCCAATCCCGTTCTACTGGCGGTGGCCACGCTGGTCAGCCTGCTGTGGATTACCGACACCCCGTACGGCACCTACTTCGACGGCGCGCAGTTCGTGCACTTCCTGCTCGGGCCGGCGACCGTCGCCCTCGCCATTCCCCTCTACGCTCAGCTCGCCCGCCTGAAACGCCTTGCCATCCCGTTGCTCGGCGCCCTGCTCGTTGGCTCGCTGAGCGCCGCGCTCTCGGCCGTCGCCATCGGCGGCGTGCTCGGCGCCAGCAAGGCGACACTGCTGTCGCTGGCACCCAAGTCGGTGACCACCCCGATTGCCATGGGCATCGCCGAACGCATTGGTGGCCTGCCGTCGCTGACCGCCGTATTGGTGATCACCACCGGCATCATTGGCGCGATTGGCGCGCGCTATATCTACCGCGCCCTGCACATAGAAGACGACAGCGTGCGCGGCTTCGCCATGGGTATCGCCGCGCACGGCATCGGTACCGCACGCGCCTTCCAGGAGAGCGAACAAATGGGCGCCTTCGCGGCCCTGGCGATGGGTCTCAATGGCCTGACCACGGCACTCCTGCTGCCGGTGCTTGTTCCCTGGGTGTTGAGCTAGCGCTGCGCCGCGCGGCGCTGGTGCAACGGGTATCGGCCTACCTCAGCCCGCGTGATCGCCCGATGAATCGGGCGAAAGCCGGAAGTCAGCTGCGCTAGCGAACCACCAATACGGAACAGTTGGCGTGGCGCACTACTTTGGCCGCGGTCGAGCCGAGAAAATAATCCTGCAAGCCGGGACGATGTGAGGCGATGATGATCAAATCGACCTTGTTCTCCTTGGCCACATCGAGAATCGTATCGTAGGAATGGCCGGTCCTTACATCGACATCCATGTGCATGCCACTGGCTTTGGCTATCGCTGTCAGTTCCGTTTTTGTCGCTTCGACTGATTTATGGAGCAGGCCTGCCGGCAGGTCGACCGCCGCCCAGTTCGGAATGTCTTCCACTACGTTCAGCAAAATGATCTTCGAACCCTGCGCACCGTAGCTTGCGGCAAGAGTGACGTTGGCCTTGCCTTTGGCGAGGTGTGCCATGTCGATGGGTACCAGAACAGTCTTGTACATGTTGATAGTCCTCTGCTTTTCGGCCTGAATGAAGCTGCGAAGAGTCAAACACACTGACGCCATTGACAAGTATCACTGACGCAAGCCGCCACAGTCAATCGCGGATTCAGGCCACGGTGTTTTGTGGTCGCGGCACGCGCAAGACCCCCTTCCCGTGGCGGCCAGCAAGGCCGGCGCTCAAATCCGCGCCAGATACTCAGCCATCCTCGCTCTCTGTCGGGCATCGGGCAGCCGCCCACGCGCTGCGCCGAGGTTGTCTTCCAGGTGCTTGACCTTGCTGGTCGCCGGGATGACGCAGCTTACTGCCGGCTGGGCGAGGATGAACTTGAGGAAGAACTGGGCCCAGCTGGCGCAGTCGAATTCCGCCGCCCATTCGGGCAGCGGCTTGCCGCGCACGCGCGGAAACAGCGAGGCCTTGGCGAAGGGGCGGTTGATGATGACGGCGATCCCCAGATCCTGGGCCAGCGGCAGTACGCGCTCTTCGGCGTCGCGTTCCGCCATGCTGTAGTTGATCTGCACGAAATCGGGGTTTTCGGCGCGCAGTAGCGCTTCGACCTCGCGGTAGGCGCCTTCGTGATAGTGCGTGACGCCGAGATAGCGAATTCGTCCCTGCTCCTTCCACTCGCGCAGGGTCGGCAGCTGCGCCTGCCAGTCGAGCAGGTTGTGTACCTGCATCAAATCCAGCTGTTGCGTACGCAAGCGGCTGAGTGATGCCTCCATTTGTCGAATGCCTTCACCGCGCCCGCTGGTCCATACCTTGGTCGCCAGGAACAGCCGGTCGCGCACGCCGAGCTTCGCCGCAAGTTCACCGAGCACCGATTCGGAACGCCCGTACATCGGCGAACTGTCGACCAGCTGCCCGCCGAGCGCCACGAAACGCGCCAAAACCGGTTCCAGGGCCGTGCTGGCGGAATCGGCGACATCGAAGGTCTGGTAGGTACCCAGCCCGACGGCGGCGATCAGTTCGCCGGACGACGGGATGCGTCGCCGGAGCAGGCCGCCCTCCGGCGTGCCGGATGGCGCACCGAGTACGCTTCCGGCCACGGCCGCGCCGCTGGCGGCGATCGCCTTGAGCAGCGCGCGCCGCCCGTAAACAACCGAACCTCGATCCCTGGCTTTCATCACCGTCTCCTTTCGTCTTGCCGCGGGCGACGCTGCGCGCTCACCGCGCGCCCCGCCGCGCCCTCTCCGCACCCGGTCCGGGCGCCGTTTCCGCCACCTGCTGCTGATAACGCCTGCCGAGCCTGATTGCCAACCAGGCCAGCGCCAGAGCGCCGGGAATTGCCGCCAGGGCGACGCCCGAGGTGCCCATCCCCGCGGCGGCGTGCAACCAGCCGCCAAAGGCATCGCCGGCCCGGGTGACCACGGTATCGAGGACGTTCTTGGCCTTGTAGCGGGATTCCCGCCCGACCGCCGTAAACAGCGCCTCACGCGCCGGGCGCAGCAGCCCGTGGCCACCGGCGCGCGAAATGACCTGGATCAGCAGCACCGTGATCAGCAGCGGAATGGCGGCCAACGCGGCCAGCGGAACGACCAGCAACACGGGTACCGCCGCCAGCGTGATGCCGACGCCCAGTCGCTGCATCAGGCGACCGGCGACCATCGCCTGCAGCCCAAGGGCGATCAGGTTCACCGCCAGATCGATGAGCGCGAAGAGCTGCGTGCGTGCTTCGGTACTCAGGGCGGCTTCCTTGACCAGACGCGCCTGCTCGAAATAGACAAAGGTGGCGAGCACGCTTTGCAGCACGATCAGCAGCGCAATCATGGCCAGAAAAGGGGACGAGGCGATCTCCGCCAGGCCGGCCAGAACCCTGCCGCCGAGCGGCTGCAGCAGCTCGGCCTGGAGATGGCCGTCCAGCACGCGCAGGATGCAGAGCAGGGAAAGCATCATCAAGGCCGCCGAAACCAGCAACAGGCCATGAACGCCAACCGAGTGCACCGACAGGGCAGTGATCGCCGGGCCGACCAAGGCTCCGCTGCTGCCGCCGGCGGCAATCACGCCGAACAGGCGCCGCGCCTGCGCGTGCGTAAAGCTGTCGGCCATCGCCGTCCAGAACAGCGAGACGACGACCAGGTTGAAAACGCTTACCCAGACAAAGAGGGCGAGCGCTGCCGCGGGCGAGGCGCCGCCGGCTATCCAGGCCCGAAAGCCGGCCAGAAGCAGCGCCGTGATGCCGAAAACGGTGGCCAGCAAGGCACGCCGCGGCAAGCGGGCGGCCGCCCAGCCATAGAGCGGCACGATCGCCAACATGCCGACCAGGGTCAGCGTGAATGCCCACTGCAGCTTGTCCGGCCCGATCTGGACGCCCATCTCCTCGCGCACCGGGCGCAGCACGTAATACCCGGCCAGGAGCAGAAAGAAAGCGGCAAAGGACCAGAAAAGGGCTCGCCCTTCGCCCGCACGGCAATCGACAAGCCGCAGCCAGGGCACGGCTCAGGCCGCCGGGTGCCCAGGCCACGGCGGCGGCGCGGCGGCGCAGCACAGGCGGGCGCAGGGGCGAACGGCAAACGAGGGGCCGCTGACCGGGGCGGTGGCGAGCGGGAAGCGACGGCGCGCCGAAGCGGGCATGAGAATCTCCTTTACGAAGCACTTTCGACCGGGTCCGTCCGGCCAAATTCCATGGGCAAGCCACTGCGGGGGGCGCGATGAGCGCGCCAGACGGCCAGACAGGGAGCGAATGAAAGTACAATACACGGTCCCCTCCCATTGTTCTCCCGCCGATCTGACCAGCGACCCGCTGCGTCACCGCTCATCTGATGATCCACTTCGCCCAAGACCACCCGCACCCGGCAAAAGACTGGCGAGCAGCACGCCGATGCTGAGTCGATTGCTGGTCGCCGTGCTGTGGCTGCTGCACTTCCTGCCGCTGCCGGCGCTGGCCTTCGTCGGCCAGACACTTGGCCTGCTGCTGTTCGGCCTTGCCGGCCGGCGCCGGCACATCGTGCTGGTCAACCTGCGCCTGTGTTTCCCGGAACTCGACAACGCACAGCAACGACGCCTGGCCAGGGAGCACTTCAAGGTCCTCGGGCGCAGCATGCTCGAACGCTCGCTGCTGTGGTGGGCAGGTACGCAGCGGCTGGCGCCGCTTCTGCAGGTCAAAGGCGAGGAGCGGATACGCCAACTGCTCGACGCCGGCCGCCCGGTGCTGATGCTGACGCCGCACTTTGTCGGGCTCGACGCGGGCGGCGCCGCCATCGCCATGCGCTTCGACAGCGCGAGCATCTACGCCGTGCAGTCCGACCCGGTCTTCGACCACCTCCTGCACCGTGGCCGGCTGCGCTTTGGCGATCAACTGCTGCTCGCGCGCCAGGAAAGCGTGCGCGCCAGCGTCAGGGCGATGAAGTCGGGCCGGCCGCTCTACTACCTGCCGGATATGGATTTCGGCAGCAAGGAGTCGATTTTCGTCCCTTTTTTCGGCGTCCAGACGGCGACGATCAGCGGCCTGTCCCGTCTGGCGCGGCTGGCGGGGGCCACCGTCGTTCCCTGCGTGACGCGCATCCTGCCCGGTGGCGCCGGCTACGCGGTCGAGGTCGGCGAACCGTGGGCGGATTTCCCGAGCGCCGATGTCGAGGCCGATACCCGCCGCATGAACGCCTGGATCGAAGCCGCCGTGCGCACCATGCCCGAGCAGTACTACTGGGTCCATCGCCGTTTCAAGACCCGGCCGCCGGGCGAGCCGCGCCCCTACTGAGCGGTGCGGGCGGCGACAAGCAGGGGGGCGTGCCCCGGCAAACGCAAGAGCGCCTCGTCCGACCGCCAGACACCCTGAAGTGCGGCAAGCTGCACAGCCATGCGCTCTGGCTTCCGGTAGAATCGCGCCTTACCGTCCACCACCCCTGCCGCCAATGGAATACCTCGCTTACTTCATCGACATCGTCCTGCACCTCGACAAGCACCTGGCGATGCTCGTTCAACAATACGGGCAGTGGATCTACGTCATCCTCTTCGTGATCATCTTTAGCGAAACCGGGTTCGTCGTCACACCGTTCCTGCCCGGAGATTCGCTGCTTTTCGTCGCCGGCGCACTGGCCGCGGTCGGCGGCATGGACCTTGGCGTCCTGATCGCCGTGCTGATGGCGGCGGCGATCCTCGGCAACACCCTCAACTACCAGATTGGCCGCTATCTCGGCCCCAAGGTCTTCCACTGGGAGCAATCGCGATTCTTCAACCGGGCGGCGCTCGACAAGACACACGCCTTCTACGAGAAGCACGGCGGCAAGACACTGGTCATCTCGCGTTTCCTGCCGCTCTTTCGCACCTTCGCTCCGTTTGTCGCCGGAATTGGCGCCATGACCTACGCGCGTTTCACTTTCTTCAACCTGGTCGGCGGTATCACCTGGGTCGGTTCGCTGACGCTGGCCGGCTACCTGTTCGGCAATCTGCCGTGGATTCAGAAGAACCTGACGCTGGTGATTCTGGCGATCATCGCCATTTCGCTTGTCCCCCTGTTCATCGGCTGGCTGCAGCACCGCAAGGCCGAGGCCCAGGCCTAGGATCTGCTCATGCTATCGGTCGTCATTCTGATCTCCGGACGCGGCAGCAACATGGCTTCGCTGCTCGCCGCCGCCGACGCCGGAACGCTGCCGGTGCGCGTCGCTGGCGTCCTCGCCAACCGCTCCGACGCGGGCGGGCTGGAAACAGCCGCCGCATGCGGTGTCCCGACCCGCGTCGTTGACCACCGCAAGTTCGCCACGCGCGAGGACTTCGACGCCGCGATGGCGACAGCGATCGACGCTTTTTCCCCCGACCTGGTCGTTCTTGCCGGCTTCATGCGCATTCTCGGCGCTGCCTTTGTCCGCCACTACCACGGCCGCCTGATCAATATTCATCCTTCGCTGTTGCCAAGCTTTCCGGGCCTGCACACGCACGCCCGAGCGCTGGCCGAAGGCGTCCGTATTCACGGCTGTACGGTGCATTTCGTGACCCCCGATCTCGACCACGGCCCGATCATTGTCCAGGCCGCCGTGCCGGTCCTCGACGGCGACGACGAAGAGACCCTCGCCGTACGCGTCCTGGCGCAGGAGCATCAGCTTTATCCGCTCGCGGTACGCTGGTTTTCCGAAGGGCGTCTGCGTCTGTGCGCCGGACGCGTCGTCCTCGACTCGCCACAGCTTGATGGCGGCGCACTGATCGCACCCCAGACGTCGGCGAGGTGAGTCGGCCAGCCGATGCCGATCGCCCTGCTCATCGCCGTCGCGGCCTCGCTCGGTGCGCATGCCCTGTTGCTTTTCGGTCCGGAGTTCGATTTGCCCCCCTTCCTTGAGCCACCGCCGCTACTCGCCGAGCTCAAGCCAGCGCCGCTGATCGAACCGCCCGTCGAGCCGCCAGCGAAACCCGTGACGACGGCGGCGGCCAGAAAACGACCGGCGAAGCGTATCAAAGCCCACGCCACTCCCGCGCCGACGGCAACACCCGTGTTGAACGTAGACGATTCGTCGACTGCGGTCGCCGCGCCCACGACAGCGAACCCAAGCACCGGGCCGGCAGCGGTGCCGATCGGCCCGCTCGCGCTTCCGACGCCCTCGACTATCGCCGAAGGCGCGGCAAGCTCGTCGCGGCTGCCGGCGCGCGGGATGATTCGCTATCGCGTTGACCGCGGCGATCAGGGCTTCATGATTGGCGAGTCGACGCACGATTGGGTGATCGTCGACGGCGTTTACCGGATTACCGCGGTGACCGAAACCAAGGGTCTGGTGGCGCTGTTCAAGCCCTTGCGCATCGAACTCGAAAGCCGCGGCAAGCTGACCTCTGCGGGACTGGTCCCGGAACGCTTCTCCACCCGCCGCGAGGGTCGCGCAACCGGCGAGCAGGCCGAATTCGACTGGCTGCAGATGCAGGTGCGCGTCGGCCAGCGGCCACAGCAAGCGCTTGACGCTGGCGCCCAGGATCTCCTCTCCCTGCACTACCAGCTGGGACTGCTTCCCGATCTGGCCAGCGGCACGATCATGCCCGTGGCCACCGGCAAGAAATACGAGCAGTACCGATTCGAGGTCCTCGGCGACGAGGACGTCGAGACCCCCGCCGGAAACTTCCGCTCGCTGCACCTGCGGGTAGCGGGCGTCTCACCGACGGAAGTGTGGCTGGCCTACGATCGTTCGCTGCTGCCGGTGAAAATTCTCCATACCGACCATAAAGGCGCCGTTTTCGTCGAAACCGCGACGGCCATCGAATTGAGCGAGGAACCATGAGCGCGCGTCCAACCGAAACCCGAATCAGCCCGCCCCGGCTTACCGCGGCCCGTTTCACCCCGGCCCTTTTCCATCATGGCCAGAAGCTGCTCTCCGAACTGTTGCGCTCGGACTTTGCTGCCGACCGTGTCGTTGCCGACTATTTCCGCCAACACCGCGAACTTGGCCACGCCGATCGTGGCTTCGTCGCCGATACGGTGTTCACCGTCCTGCGCCGCAAGCGCTCGCTATCCGCGCGCTGTGCCGGCGAGCTGACCTCACGCCGCCTGTTGCTCGCTGCGCTGGCCTGCCTGCAGGGAATGAACCGGCGCGAACTTGGCGCCGTGCTGAGCGAGGCCGAAAGCCACTGGCTGGCACACGCCAAGGGGGTGCAGGTCAGCGAGCTGCCAACGGCTGTGCGCCTGGATCTGCCCGACTGGCTGCATGCGCTGCTCAGCGAACAGTTTGCCGGCGAAGACATGGAAGCGCTGGTCGCCGCGCTGAACCAGCCCGCGCCTCTGGACCTGCGTGTCAATCCACTAAAAATCGGACGCCAGGAGCTCCTCGAACGGCTGCAAGCCGACGGACTGAACGCCGAGGCGTGCCGCTATTCGCCGCTCGGCATCCGCCTGGCCGGCAAGCCTGCCCTGTCCAAGCACCCCCTGTTCGTCGACGGCAGCATGGAAGTGCAGGACGAAGGAAGCCAGCTGCTCGCCTTCCTGGTGCAGCCCAGACGTGGCGAAATGGTCGCCGACTTCTGCGCCGGAGCGGGTGGCAAGACTTTGCTGCTTGGCGCCCTGATGCGCTCGCAGGGGAGGCTCTATGCCTTTGACGTTGCCGAGCAAAGGCTGGCCCGCCTGAAACCTCGCCTGGCGCGTTCCGGGCTGTCGAACGTTCATCCGGTACGCATCGATTCCGAGCGCGACATCAAGATCCGGCGCCTGGCAGGCAAGTTCGATCGCGTCCTGGTCGATGCGCCCTGCTCCGGCCTCGGCACCCTGCGCCGCAACCCCTACCTGAAGTGGCGGCAGACGGCGGGAAGCGTCGCCGAGCTGAGCGCCAGGCAGGCGGCAATTCTCTCCGCCGCCGCCAGCCTGGTGAAGACCGGCGGCCGGCTGGTCTACGCAACCTGCAGCCTCCTCGAGGAGGAGAACGAGGCCGTCGTGCGCGCCTTCCTGGAGCAGCACGCGGAGTTTGCCCTCTGCTCGGCGCAGGAAATATTCGCCAAACAGGACATAGCCATCGACTGTGGCGAGCAGCTACGCTTGCTGCCGCACCGCCACGGAACCGATGCTTTCTACGCGGCAGCAATGGAGCGGCGATGAACGAAACGACCAAGCAGGCGACCAGCGAAGCGATAAAACAGGCTGCCGACGGCACGGCGGCCTTTGCGCGGCTTTTTCGGGATCTCTGGCGGGATGTCCAGGAACCGGGATTCCTCTGGCAAATCCTGGCTCTGGCCCTCTGCCTGCTCGTCGCCTGGGGCCTGTCGCGCTACTGGCTGCGGCAGAAACACGCGCGTTCGAGCGCTGATCACGGCGTACTGCGCACATTCGGGACCGGCAGCCTGAAGCGCATCGCCTTCCCCCTGCTGTCGCTGCTGCTGGTCCTGATCGTGCGCAAGATTTTCCGCCACTGGGAACTCGGACCGGTCAGCCTGCTCGATCTGGCGGTGCCCCTTCTGCTGTCGATGGCCCTGGTACGCGCAGCGATCTACGTCGTGCACCACGCCTTCGCGCCGAGCAGTTTCCTGGCCACTTCCGAGCGCCTCATCGCCACCAGCATCTGGATCGGTCTGGCGCTCTATCTCAGCGGACTTTCTGCGCCACTGATCGACATGCTCGAACAGGTGAGCTTCAACGTCGGCAAGCAGAAGCTCGATTTGTGGACGCTGATCAACGGCCTGGTGACGATTTGCGTGACCGTGCTGGTCGCACTCTGGATTTCCGGGATCATCGAAGCACGCCTGATGGCCCGGGAAACCCTTGACGCAAGCATCAGGGTGGTTCTTGGCCGACTGGTCAAGGCGCTGCTGTCGGTACTCGCCCTGTTGCTCAGCCTGTCGATCGTCGGCATCGACATCACCGCCCTGTCGGTGTTCAGCGGTGCGCTGGCCGTCGGCCTCGGCCTGGGTCTGCAGAAGATCGCCAGCAACTACGTCAGCGGCTTCATCATCCTGCTCGACCGCTCGATACGCCTCGGCAACGTGGTGGCCATCGACCCCCTGACCACCGGCGTCGTGACCCAGATTACGTCCCGCTACACGGTGGTGCGCACGCTGACCGGAACCGAAGTGATCATCCCCAACGAGTACCTCGTTTCGAACATCGTGCGCAATGAATCGTTCACCGATTCACGCGTGCGCTTCATTCTGAGCGTTCAGGTCGCCTATGGCACGGATCTCGACGTCGCCATGCGCCTGATGCACGATGCGGCGCTGGCAAATCAGAGAGTCCTCGCCGACCCACCGCCACAGGTGCTGTTGATGGCTTTTGCGGAAAGCGGCATCAATCTCGATCTGAATTTCTGGATCTCGGACCCACAGAACGGCACCGGCAGTATCCGCTCGGCGATCAACCTGGCGATCTGGCGGTCATTTCGCGATCACGGCATCCAGATTCCGTTCCCGCAACGCGAAGTGCGACTGGTGGGTGGCTTGCCAGCAGCGGCGGCGGCACCGGCAGCGGCGGATTGAGGCCGGCGAGCAAGGCGCATGAACCGGGCCCGCAAAAAAAACCCGCAGCTTGAAGACTGCGGGATGCACAGCCCATCGTCGTGGATGGGCGGTCAGCGAGGATGACTTGTTTGCCGGCCGGCGCGACCGAGACGCGGGTGCTTGACCGGGCCAGCGCTGCCACTTCATCAACCGATCGACGACGGGCCTTCAACGATCCTTGCGGCGACTGCACTGCCAGCAGCGCGCGCCATACCAGACCGCAGCACTTCCGGCGGAAACCAGCAATGCCTTGAGCAGTTCCATTTCGCCGGCGCTGAGCAGATCCCAGGCGACGATCCCGACGAAAATACCGACGCCTTCGGTGATCGGTACAGAGGCGGGCGGTTCAGCCAAGACGTTCAGTTGGCGAAGGGCGCGTGCTGCCCTGCCTCGCCGCAGCCAGCGCAATGAAAGTCCTCCTGCTCAGGGCCCCCCGGGCAAGCGCAAGCGGCTTCGCGAGCGAAGAAATGTCGGCGCGTCGCGGCAAAGAACTGCTCGCAGCTGAGATTGAACTCGTTCATTTTCTTGTCTTTCTCGGCAGATTTAGGAACAGCGGCCGATGATAGTGACGCGCAGCCGGCTCGTCTGCAGTCATTGCGTCAGCTTTCGGTGACGCTTTGTGACAGTGGCCAGGCGAGGGTGAAACGGGCGCCGCCAAGCGGAGACTCGGCGGCGCTGGCTGTGCCGTGGTGCTGTTCCATGACCAATTGCACGATCGCCAGCCCGAGACCGTAACCGCCGGTCGAACGGTCGCGCGATCGATCGAGGCGCGTAAACGGCGAGAAGATCCTTTCTCGTTCGTCGGCCGGGATACCGATTCCGTCGTCGTCAACGTGCACCAGGATTTGCTCGTCGACGACCTGCGCGCTGACCCGAATCTTCCCTTGCGCATATTTCATGGCGTTGCGCAGCAGATTGGTGATCGCGTGCGGCATCGTCCGGCGATCGAGCTCGACGTAGAGCATCGACGGCAGGGTCGCGGTATCGACCTGCAGGTCTAGCTTGCCTTCGAGCAGGCGGCTGGCCTCGACCTGTTCGTCAAGCCATACCGCCAGCTCGACGGCGGTGAGCTGCAGGTCCGGTTGTTCGCGGCCGAAGCGCGCGTAGGTCAGACTGGCATCGATCAGGCCGTCGAGTTCGTCGAGGTCGCCTTCCATCAAGCGCCACAGGCGCTCGCGATCAGCTGGCACTTCGGAGTCGGCCAGCATTTCGAGCGCAAAGCGGATGCGCGCGATGGGCGTGCGCAACTCGTGCGAAATGGCGCTCGACAGCTCCTTCTGCGTGGCAATCAGCCGCTGGATGCGTTCCGCCATCCCGTTGAGTGTCTCGGCGAGTGGCCCGAAGGCGTTGCTGCGCATCGCTGGCGCGCGCGCCTCGAACAGCCCCTCCCCCAGCGCGCGAGTGGTCTGGCGCATGGCTTCGAGGTCTCGCCAGACGGGATGGACCCAGAGCCAGACTGCAATCGCCAGGCAGACTCCGATCAGGCTCCAGGTCAGCAGGCTGATGCGCAGATCGAGCGGCATGCCCCGGTGGTACTCGGGGTTGCGGTCGGGCGAGATCGGGCCAACGACCAGGACCTGCGAGGTCTGCTTGAGTCGATGATAGAGAACGTCACCCTTGGCGTCGATGGCCAGCTCGCCGTTGTCGAGCTTCTCGGCCTGTTTCGGCGGCAGATGCAAGGTCCAGCGGTCGACGATATCGAGCCGATAGGCAAACTTCTGGTCGAGAGCGGCGACCGCCTGTGGCCACTTCGAACGCGGCTTTCGGAACAGTTCGTCTTCGATGAGCACGATGGTGCCGTGCATGAAGCGGCTGGTGTAGTCGTCGGTGATGCCCTTGACCGCCGTCGAAATCACGAAATCGGCAAAGATGGCGATGGCCACGAAAGAACCCATGACCAGCAGGTAGAAGTTGAAGAACAGCCGCGACAGGCTGTAGTGCTCGCGCCAGGGCGCCGGCGTGTACGGCCCGAGGATCGACAGCAGTTTGCGGCTATTGCCAATCATGCTTGCTGAACAGATAGCCCTTGCCACGGACGGTCTTGATCCGGGTCGGGTTCTCGGAGTCGTCGCCAAGCTTGCGGCGCAAGCGCGAAATCCGTGCATCGATCGACCGGTCGAGGCCGTCAAAACCGATGCCACGCAGCTCCTGCAGCAAGTCGTCGCGTGACAGAACGCTGCCGGCGTGACGGGCAAGGAGCCAAAGCAGATCGAACTCGGCGGTGGTCAGGTCGATACAGTCCGCGCCCAGACAGGCGGTGCGCGTTGCCTGGCTGATGTGGAAGCTGCCAAAGGCAAGTTCGGCGGGTCTGCCCGTTTCCGTACGCTCACCGGTGCCGCCAGCGCTGCTCGGCGAACGGCGCAACAGGGCCTTGATCCTGGCCAGCAACAGACGCGGCTGTACCGGCTTGGCAATGTAATCGTCGGCGCCCAGTTCCAGGCCGAGGATCTGGTCGAAGTCTTCGTCACGGGCAGTAAGCATCAGGATCACCCCCTGGTAACGCGCCCGCACGGCCCGGCAGATCTCGAAGCCGTCCTTGCCCGGCAGCATGACGTCGAGAATGACCAGGTCGGGCCGCTCGGCAAGAATGCGTGCCTCGGCCTTGCTGCCGTGCCCCTCGACCAGGACCTCGAGGTCGTTCTTGCGCAGGTACTCGGCGGTCAGCTCGGCGAGGCGCTCCTCGTCCTCGACCAACAGGATTCGTGTCTTCATCCGCCAATGATAACGGCTTGTCGGCCGCGGATGAACCTGCCCGTCGACGATCGGCACCGGCAAGGCCTGCAGGCCCCGAGAAACAGGGCCAGCGTCACTGCGCGCAGAGCGCTGGCTGCACCTTGGCGGGCTGTTTGGCGCAGCGCCACTATTGGCTTAGAATCGCAGGTTCGATCTTGAGAGGGTGATCTATGTACGCTGGATTAGTCGACTGGCCTTGGTGGGCCTACGTGCTTGCAACGCTGGCTTTGACCCACGTGACCATCGCCTCGGTAACCATTTTCCTGCACCGGTATCAGGCGCATCGTGCGCTCGATCTGCATCCACTCGTGGCGCATTTCTTCCGTTGCTGGCTCTGGCTGACCACCGGAATGGTGACCAAGGAATGGGCGGCTATCCATCGCAAGCACCATGGCAAGTGCGAAACTGCCGAGGACCCACACAGCCCCCAGGTGTACGGCATCCATCGCGTCCTCTGGGCGGGCGTCTTTCTGTACGTCAAGGAGGCCAGAAATACCGAGACCCTGCAGCGTTACGGTCATGGAACGCCAAACGACTGGATCGAGAATCACCTCTACAGTCCGTGGCACAAGCTCGGCGTGGTGATCATGCTGGCCATCGACATCGCCGTCTTCGGCGTTCTTGCCGGACCACTGATCTGGGCCGCGCAAGTGGCCTGGATTCCGTTCTGGGCAGCCGGCGTGATCAACGGCCTCGGCCATTTCTGGGGCTACCGGAATTTCAGCACCGACGACGCCAGCACCAACCTCTCGCCGCTCGGCATACTGATCGGCGGCGAGGAGCTGCACAACAATCATCACGCTTTCCCGACCTCGGCCAAGCTCTCGAATCGCTGGTACGAATTCGACATCGGCTGGCTCTATATTCGCATCCTTGCGGCGCTGGGGCTGGCACAGGTCAAAAAGGTCGCACCAAGACCGCGCCTGGGAACGCTGCGGCCGGTGGTCGACCTCGACACCCTGCACGCGGTGATCGCCAACCGCTACGACGTCCTCTCGCGCTACACCCACTCGCTGAAGCAGGTCTATCGCGAGGAAATCGGCAAGCGCCAGGACGGCAGTCGTTTCAAGGGGCTCAAGCCCTGGCTAGCGGAACATGCCGGTGACGTCCCGCAGGAATTGCGCGGGCGGCTCGAGTTGCTGCGCGGCGAGAGCCGCGCGCTGCACACCCTCTACGCCATGCGCCAGGAGCTGGTGGCGATCTGGGAGCGCTCGAACGCTTCCCGCGAGCATTTGCTCAAGACATTGCAGGACTGGTGCGAGCGTGCCGAAAACTCGGGCGTCCGCCAGTTGCAGGAACTGTCGATGCGCCTGCGCAGCTACGTTCCGGCCTGACGAAGAGCCCAGTGCGCCTCTCGCTGCGTGCCTGTTTCGGCGTACTGGCGCTGCTTGCCCTTGGCTTGACCGGCACCGGCTGGCTGATTGGCGAGCTCCTGCGGCTGCAGCCGTGCCCCTTGTGCATCTTTCAGCGTCTGCTTTATCTGCTGATCGCCGGCCTTGCCCTGTGCGGCGTGCTGCTGCCCGGCTGGTGGCGCCTCTGGGGAGTGCTGATGGGCCTGAGCGCGGCCGGCGGGCTGGCCACCGCCAGCTACCAGACCTGGCTGCAGCAGAATCCCGAGAGCAGCCTGGCCTGCGGTTTCGGCGAGCCAACCGTTATCGAGCAGATCGTAAACTGGTTTGGCGTGCGCTGGCCTGACCTCTTCCTGGCGACGGGTTTCTGTTCGAGCAAGGACTGGGTCTTTCTTGGCCTGTCGATGGCCAACTGGTCGATTGTCTGCTTCCTGGCCTTCATGGTTGCTGCCGCGCAACTGGTCGTAAAGGGCCACCGGCCCTGACCGCCGCGCTCGTTCAGGAGCGGCCGGTACTGCCAAAACCGCCGTCGCCGCGGGAGCTCGCGGCAAAATCGTCTACGACGTTGAACGCCGCCCGCAAGACCGGGACCACGACCAGTTGCGCCAGACGCTCGAGCGGTTGCACGGTGAATGCTTTGCGGCCGCGATTCCAGGTCGATACCATCAGCTCACCCTGGTAGTCGGAATCGATCAAGCCGACCAGATTGCCAAGGACGATGCCGTGCTTGTGGCCAAGACCCGAGCGCGGCAGGATCATCGCCGCCAGACCGGGATCGGCAAGATGGATCGCCATTCCGGTCGGAATGAGCACCGTTTCGCCCGGCCCAATTTCCATCGGGGCGGCGATGCAGGCGCGCAGATCCAGTCCGGCTGAACCGGCGCTGGCATATTGCGGCGGCCTGTCGCCCAGGCGCGAGTCGAGCAGCTTGACGTCGACCGACACCACCCCAGCCCCGTTCATCAGGCTTTCTCCAGCAACAGCGCGACGCGCGCCACGAGTTGCCGCGCCAGATCGATCTTGGGTGCAGGTGGGAGCGGATGCTGACCGTCATCATCAAACAGAATCAGTGTGTTGCAGTCGCCGGAAAAACCGTCCTGAATGAGGTTGCCAACGATCAGCGGGATCTTCTTGCTGCGCCGCTTGCTTTCCGCATACTCGGACAGATTCTCGCTTTCGGCCGCGAAGCCGACGCACAGCGGCGGAGTCGGCAGCGCAGCGACTTCGCCGAGGATATCCGGGTTGGCGACCAGTTCGATGGACGGCGGCGATGCCTGCAGGCGCTTCTTGATTTTCTGTTCGACGACCTGAGCCGGCCGGTAATCGGCGACCGCAGCAACGGCGATGAAAACGTCGTGAGCAGCCACGTGCTGGTGAACGGTTGCGTGCATCTGCAAGGCGCTGGTCACGGCAATGCGCCTGACACCGACCGGGCAAGGCAGGCTCACGGGCCCGGAGACCAGCGTTACCTGAGCGCCCGCCTCGTATGCCGCGCGGCTGATCGCGTAGCCCATCTTGCCACTCGACAGGTTGGTGATTCCCCGCACCGGATCAATCGCTTCAAAAGTCGGCCCGGCGGTGAGCAGTACGCGTTTTCCGGCGAGCAGCTTCGGCTGAAAGTACGCCACCAGGGTGTCGCGAATTTCTTCCGCTTCCAGCATTCGCCCGGGGCCGCTTTCGCCACAGGCCTGATCCCCACGGCCCGGACCGACGATGAAAACGCCGTCGCCACGCAAGGTGGCGACGTTACGCGCAGTGGCCGGGTTCTCCCACATTTGCCGGTTCATCGCCGGCGCCACCAGCAAGGGGCAGTCGCGCGCCAGCACCAGGGTGGTGAGCAGATCGTCGGCCAGCCCATTGGCCAGCTTGGCGAGAAAGTCTGCCGACGCGGGGGCGACCAGCAGCGCATCGGCGGTCCGCGAGAGATCGATGTGCGCCATGTTGTTAGCCACCCGCGGATCCCATTGGTCGGTGAACACCGACTGACCGGAGAGCGCCTGGAAAGTGACCGGCGTCACGAAATGCGTTGCCGCTTCGCTCATCACCACCTGCACGCTGGCGCCGTCCTTGACCAGCAGGCGGACCAGTTCCGCCGCCTTGTAGGCAGCAATGCCACCACTGACGCCGAGGACGATGCGTTTTCCCGCGAGTTCCATGCGCTTTGCTCTTCATCCGGTTGGGGTTGTCTGGCGGCACATTCTACTGGAGAAGGTCGCCCGACGGCGATCAGCGGCCGCCCGGCAACGATCCCGGCTCCCGATGGCCGCCGCTGGCTGCGGCCTATCCATAGCCATTAACAATCGCAAATATACCCAGAATCAATTAGCCCAATGGTTCGCCAGATCCTAGACTGGCTTCATCGGGCCCCGGTACACGCTCACATGCCGCCGCCCGGTCCAGCTTGAACCAACCCAAAGGAGTACGACTGATGAGCATCAAGAAACTCACCACCGCTGCCGGTGCGCCGGTAGTCGACAACCAGAACACGATGACCGCCGGCCCGCGTGGCCCGGTCCTGATGCAGGATATCTGGCTGCTCGAAAAGCTCGCCCATTTTGATCGCGAAGTGATCCCTGAGCGTCGCATGCATGCCAAGGGTTCGGCCGCCTACGGCCGCTTTACCGTCACCCACGACATCAGCGAATACACTCGCGCCAGGATTTTCTCGGCGGTAGGCAAGACGACCGAGCTCTTCGCACGCTTCACGACCGTTGCCGGCGAGCGTGGCGCCGCCGACGCCGAACGCGACATCCGTGGCTTCGCAGTCAAGTTCTACACCGAGGAAGGCAATTGGGATCTGGTCGGCAACAACACGCCGGTCTTCTTTCTGCGCGACCCTCTCAAGTTCCCCGACCTTAACCACGCCGTCAAGCGCGATCCGCGCACAAACATGCGCAGCGCCACCAACAACTGGGATTTCTGGACGTCGCTGCCCGAAGCCCTGCATCAGGTGACCATTGTCATGAGCGATCGCGGCATCCCCGCCAACTACCGCCACATGCACGGCTTCGGTTCGCACACCTTCAGCTTCATCAACGCTGCCAACCAGCGTTACTGGGTCAAGTTCCATTTCCACAGCCAGCAGGGGATCAGGAACCTCAGTGACGCCGAAGCCGAAGCGATGATCGGCAAGGATCGCGAGAGCCACCAGCGCGACCTCTTCGAAAGCATCGAGAAAGGCGATTTCCCGAAATGGACGCTCTCTGTGCAGATCATGCCCGAGCAAGACGCGGCAAACGTTCCCTATCATCCTTTCGACCTGACCAAGGTCTGGCCGCACAAGGACTATCCACTGCTCGAAGTCGGGGTCATGGAGTTGAATCGCAATCCGGAGAACTTCTTCGCCGAAGTCGAGCAATCGGCTTTCAACCCGGCGGCGGTCGTTCCCGGCATCAGCTTCTCGCCCGACAAGATGCTGCAGGCGCGCCTCTTCTCCTACGGCGACGCGCAACGCTACCGGCTCGGCGTCAATCACCACCAGATCCCGGTGAACGCTCCACGCTGCCCCTTCCACAGCTATCACCGCGACGGTGCCATGCGCGTCGATGGCAACCAGGGCGGCACCCTGGGCTACGAGCCGAACAGCTTCGGCGAATGGCAGGAGCAACCCGACTACCGCGAGCCGCCACTGTCGATCGAAGGGGCGGCCGAGCACTGGAATCATCGCGACGACGGCGACTATTACTCGCAGCCTGGGGCCTTGTTCCGCCTGATGAACGCCGAGCAGCAACAGCTGCTCTTCGACAACACGGCCAGGGCCATGGGCGATGCACCCGAGGAGATCAAGCTGCGCCACGTCGGCAACTGTTGCAAAGCCGATCCGGCCTACGGCGAAGGCGTCGCCAAGGCGCTCGCTATCGCCCCGGGCAAACTGCCGAAGTAGAAGCACACCGCTTCGCTCAGCTCGCCGCCTGCCCGACGCGGCGAGCGGGCCATTCACTTCCGTCCTGACGAGCGTGGGATAATCCGCTGATGTCCGCGACGCCCGTTACGCCCGCCATGACCCCCATCCACCTGCTGCCCGATCTGCTGATCAGCCAGATCGCTGCTGGTGAAGTCGTCGACCGACCCGCTTCAGTGCTCAAGGAGCTGCTCGAAAACGCCCTCGACGCGGGCAGCTCGACGATCCAGGTCGAGCTCGAGGAAGGGGGCGTCAAACTGATCCGCGTCAGCGACGACGGTGGCGGAATCGCGCGCGACGAACTGGCGCTCGCCCTCACCCGCCACGCGACCTCGAAGATCGGCTCGCTTGAGGATCTCGAACGCGTCGGCACGCTCGGCTTTCGTGGCGAAGCGCTGGCCTCGGTCGCCGGCGTCGCGCGGGTCACGCTGACCAGTCGCCAGCGTGGCGAGCGCGGCGACGGCAGCGCGCCAGGGCACGCCTGGCGGCTCGGTGCCGAGCGAGGAGCGACACCCGAGCCAGCCGCCCTGCTCGCCGGCACGGTGGTCGAAATGCGCGACCTTTACTACAACACGCCCGCGCGCCGAAAATTCCTCAAGTCCGACGCGACCGAGTTCGCGCATTGCGCCGAGGCCGTCAGGCGCATCGCGCTGGCGCACCCTGAAGTCGCCTTCACGCTGACGCACAACGGCCGCGTCAGCCTGCACCTCAAGAAGAGCGACGCCCGCGCTCGTGTCGGCGCCATCCTCGGCGACGACTTTCTGGCCGAATCGCGGCCGCTCGACGCGCTCGCCGGGCCGCTGCGCGTCTCCGGTTTCTGCGCGCTACCGGCCTACTCGCGAGCGCGCAATGACGCCCAGTACGGCTACGTCAACGGTCGCTTCGTACGCGACAAGCTGCTCGTGCATGCGCTGCGCGAGGCCTACCAGGACCAGCTGCACGGCAGCCGCTACCCGGCTTACTGCGTATTCCTGGAGATCGACCCGGCGACCGTCGACGTCAATGTGCATCCCCAGAAAACCGAAGTCCGCTTCCGCGATGCGCGCGCCGTGCACCAGTTTGTCTTTCACGCCGTACAGCGTCTGCTCGCCAGTCCCCTCCTGGCCACGACCGGCGCTGCAGCGCGGCCAGAGCCCGGGGCCGAGCAGGCGCGCTGGCCGCAAGGCCCCGCCGCCCCGTCGGCGCCGGCGAGCGACGAATCTTCGTACGCCTCGCGTGTGCCGTACCAGGGGTCGCTGCGCGTCGGCGAGCCGAGTGCCGCCAGCAGCACCGCTGCGTACGTCGCCTTCGTCGGCGGTGTCCAGGCAGCGGATGGCGGCCCGCCCGGCGCGCTGCCCGACTCGACCCTGCCAGCGACCGGCGTCCCACCGCTCGGTTACGCGCTCGCGCAGCTTCACGGCGTCTATATCCTGGCGCAGAACAGCCAGGGCATGGTCGTCGTCGACATGCACGCAGCGCACGAGCGCATCCTCTACGAAAAGCTCAAGCAGGCGCTCGCCGATCAGCAAGTGGCCACCCAGGCGCTGTTGATTCCAGCCGTTTTCAGCGCCGAAGCGGTCGACGTCGCCGCTGCCGAGGAGTACGCCGAAGTGCTGCAGCAGCTCGGCTTCGACCTGGCGCCGATGGGCCCGCGCCAACTCGCCGTGCGACGGGTGCCGGTACTGCTGCAGGCCGCCGACCCGGCAAGCCTGGCGCGCTCGCTGCTCGACGAGCTACGCGAGCACGGTGTCAGCCAGCTGCTCACCGCGCGCCGCAACGAGTTCCTCGCCAGCATGGCCTGCCACGGCGCGGTGCGCGCCCGCCGCCTGCTGTCCATCGCCGAGATGAATGCGCTGCTCCGCCAGATGGAGGAAACCGAACGTGGCGACCAGTGCAACCATGGCCGTCCGACCTGGACGCAGCTGAGCATGGCCGACCTCGACCGCCACTTCCTGCGCGGCCGCTGAGCGTGTCCGTCGAGAATCACGCGGCGCTGCCACCGGCAATCCTGCTCATGGGGCCGACGGCCAGCGGCAAAACGGCGCTGGCCATGGCGCTGGCCCGCCGTTTTCCCGTCGAGCTGATCAGCGTCGATTCGGCGCAGGTCTTTCGCGACATGGATATCGGCACGGCCAAGCCCGACGCCGCGACGCTGGCCGAATTCCCGCATCACCTGATCGACGTGCTGCCACCGACCGAGGCCTACTCGGCGGCGCGCTTTCGCGCCGACGCGCTGGCGGTGATGGCCGAGATCAGCGCGCGTGGCCACGTGCCGCTGCTCGTCGGCGGCACCATGCTCTACTTCAAGGCGCTGCTCGAAGGCCTCGCCGAGCTGCCGCAGGCCGATCCTGCGACCCGTGCGGCGATTGACGGCGAAGCCGCGAAACGCGGCTGGCCGGCGCTGCACGCCGAGCTGGCGCAGATCGACCCGGCCACGGCAGCGCGTCTGCACAGCACCGATGCGCAACGCATCCAGCGAGCCCTTGAAGTGTTCCGCCTGAGCAGTCGACCACTGTCGGCCCTACTTGCTGCTGGCAAGACGCAGGCAGCCGCGTACGCCTTCACGACCATCGGTCTGCTGCCATCCGACCGCGCAGTCCTGCACCAGCGTATCGCCGAGCGCTTTACCGCCATGCTCGCCGCCGGCCTGGAAGCGGAGGTAGCCATGCTGCGCGAACGCTACCCGCTGCACGCCGCGCTGCCGGCGATGCGTTGCGTGGGCTACCGGCAGGTGTGGGAAGTGCAGGATGGCCTGCTGCCGCAGCACGAATTGCGCGAGCGCGGCATCTACGCGACCCGCCAACTGGCCAAGCGGCAGCTCACCTGGCTCAAGAACACGCTGCGCCCGCAGGTCGTCGACTGCCTCGCCGCCGATGCCGATGAGCGCGTCGCCCGCCTGCTCGGCGACGTCCTGCGCTGACCGGGTTTGCCATCGCCTTGGTGGGCTGGCGGGAAGTGTGCCGCCTGCTCGCTTCGCCTATTGAGAGCGCGCCTTCGCGTCGGCGTTGGCGCCACCGGAAAGTAAGGCCTCGCAGCCCTCGACCAGCCGGCCGACAGCAAGCGACTGATCAATGCTGGACAACTGCGCCGCGTACTCAACAGCGCGCGCCGCAAGGCTCTCGTCGTCCAGGAGCCGCCTGAGCAGTTTCGGAAGCAGGGCCGGATTGCCGTCGGGCGCCAGCAGGATGCCGGCGCCAAGCGCCTCGACGCGATGGCTGGTCATCGTCTGCTCCATCTGCGTCGGCAGGAGCAGCAAGGGCTTGCCATGGTCGAGCGCAATGTCGCTCATGCCCCCAGCGTGACAGATGATCGCTGTGCACTGCTTGACCACTTCGCTCATCTGCAGCGGCGTGGCACTGAAGGCGACACGCGCGGATTCATGACGCTTGCGCAATTGTTCGGGCAAGCCCGCAGCGTAGATCAGATAGCGCGCCCTGCTCTTGCCGATGGCACCGAGAACGGCGTCGAGGTGCTTGTAGTCCGATTTGAGATAGGCGAAGACCGGCGGCGCGTCGCCCGCAGGCCAAACCGGCCCGCTGCCCATGCTCAGACTGTTGACCGGCCCAATATAGTTGGCGTCGGCTCGCTCGCCATAGACATCGAGTCTCGGTCGCGCACAGAGGTAAGTCGCCTCCGCTTCGAAGAGATCCGCGACCTGCGCGATCAGCGGCGCGCCGAGCTCCTTGAGCACCGCGTTGCAATTGCGGGTCGTGCGTTCTTCGGTTTCCGCCAGACGATGATGGTCGCCCGCGCCATTGGCCCACCAGCGGTAACGCGGCAAGGGGCGAACACGCGGCGGAACAGCAAAGCTGTTGCCGACGATCACGCGTGGAACGTCAAAGCCCCGGGCCGCGAGCAGCGCCGTCGGGGCGTGGTCGAAGAGCATCAGGTCGGGCTGCAGCAGCGTCCACAGCGAACGCCAGGCGCGAGCGATGGACAACAGCCCGGCCGCCTTGAGGAAGCCGAATCGGAAAAGCGTCTCGGTGAAGTTGAGGTCCGGCGGCAGACCCTGTACGGGAGTGAGCCACACCGGCGCCTGCAGGAACTCGATGGCATGCGGACCAAGAACGGCCTCCGCACGTGAAATATCGCGCAGAACCAGTACCGGCCGATGTCCCTGCGCCCTGAGCTGGAGGGCGATTGTCAGATAGCGCCCGACGTGCCCCAGGGCAGCTCCGAGCTCCCAGTTCAAGACGATGGTCGCCATTCAGCCGCTGCTCCTCATGGAAACAACGGGCACCAGGCGCCCGTTGCGTTTCAAGACCTGCTCGCCTAGCGGCGCTGTCTGCGCCGCCGCAGGCCAAGCGCTGCCAGCCCCATGCCCAGCAAACCAACGGTGGCAGGTTCGGGTACCTGCACCGCGGTAAGCTCAATGGCAGGCGGACCGGGGAGCGGCGTGTTATTGAGATTGTCCGGATCGCCCAGCGACGAATACGACGAACCGGTATACGTACAGGGGGAAACTGCGAGAGCGACACCAACGCCGTCACCATCGCCGTAGCCGTCGCCGTCGCCGTAGCCGTCGCCATAGCCGTTGCCGTTGCCATAGCCGTCGCCACCACTGCACCCGGTGCCAATGGTGTAATCACCGTAGGCGTGACTGACCAGATCATAAACGACGCTAGTCGACTCGCCAATGCCCAGAATGCCGAGATCAATGTTCACATAGGTGCCGCCCCAGGAATAGGAGGTACCCGAATGCGATGCTCCGTCCAGTTCGCTCCCACCCCGCGTCAGATCGCCATTGCTTGCGATCCGGGCGCTACTGCTGAACAGCGGGGTGCTCGAACCGTCGCGATTGATATTGACCGCGTATTCGGCGTAGCCGGTACCGCCCGCTCCAGGATCGGTAAACATGCTTCCGTAGTAGATGAAGAAATTGAAAGCATAGTGCTGCGCGACGCCGCTGTCGTTGGTAATGCTCCACGAGCGGATGAAGTGACCGGTGCTGTCAAATACTCCGACGCCGTCGGCGCTCGCGCGGTAGGGTCCGTTGGCGTGACCCCAGGCATCGCCGCTGGCATTCGAATCGGCGTCGCTGGCAGTGGCATTGGCACTCGCATAGGGAAGACTCGTAATTGGCCCCGAAACTTGCACCGGAGTGACGCCTACTTGGGCCATGCCCTGGGCGCTGAGCCCGTCGACGACGGTCGCTGCTGCCGGCAGCGAGGTCAGCATTCCCAGGCTGGCCAGGATGATTGCGAGTTGCTTGGGAGCGAGAAGCTGCGGACGCAGCAGGGATCCTTGCATTTCTGTTCCTTGACGAATAATTGGATTGGGCAGCGACCAGGGGTCTGGTCGGCCAGGGTTCGCGTAGATCCCCTGACCGCTCAAGGGTTCTCGCGCCACTCCTGGGCAACAAACAGCAAATATCGTGCCAACTAATAATCCATCGGAAACGGTGGCTTGCAATTCAGCCACTTGCCTTTCTGGCCGGCGCACCAGCCGTCCATTGAGCACTGCTCGGCGACGGCGATGTGTAAGAAAACGCGACGTGAAATAGTACGCACTTACTGGCCCCACGACGGGGGCTGGGAAATGCTTGCCCGGATTTGGCGACCAGGGCAGCACTATGGAGCAGGTGAAATCCAGTCACCCAGCGGCTTCCACGCCAATGTGATGATCGCGAAAAGTACCATCAAGAATGCAACACTTTACCGGCGGCCAAGTCGACGGGCCGACCTCAGGCGGCGCTGCGCACTTCCTCGATACTCACCGTTTGCTGCAAGACGTCACGAACCCCGTTGCCGATTTCCGTCAGCACCTTCATTTGCGACAGCAGGTTGTTCTCGACGTGCACCAGTTCTTCGATACGCTCTTCCAGCGTGTCGGTCGCCTGGTGAATTCGCTTGATGCTCTCCAGGCGGCGCTTCAGCTGGATATGATGCTCGCGAATCTGAATCTCCATCGGCGCCATGATCGCCTTCAGCCATGACTCCGCATCACGGTTGGCGTGCTCGAAAGTCTTGCGCACCTGCACCGCAACCTCCTCGAAGAAGCGCTGCGTGAGCTGCGACTTTTCGTGAGTCAATAACTGGAACATGGTATTGATATGCGTGTCGCACCACTGGTCGAGTCGATCGATCTCCTTTTCGTAGCGCCGCAGCGAAAATGCGATCGGCGTACCCAGCTTCAGGCCGTGCTCGACGGAGAACTTCTTGTAGATGACCTCCATCATGGTCATGATTTCGGTGACCTCAGCGTGCGATCTGCCGAGGTTGCCACGCGCACTGGCGAAAAACTGCGCCATCGCCGTGGATAGCGTCTTCGAGAAGGTCGCCGCAACCATCGCTTCACGCGTGCCGTTGGTCAGCAGGCGCAAGGAATCGAGGCCGAGATGCGCAAACAGCTTGTTGGTCAGCTGCGAAAAGACGCTGCGCACCGCATAGTAGCGCTGCAAGCCCGTCTCGAACTCCTCCTTCTCGAGACGCACCTTGCCCATCATGTATTCGACAACCCCCTTGTTCTTGCCGCGCAGCTCGGTGAGTTCGACGAGTTGCTCGCGCAAGCCAAGCAGGCGCGAGTCGAGCAGGCTGCGCGTGCGCAAGTAGCAATCGGCGAACTCGCTGTCGGTGTTGTCACGAACGATTTCCTGCTTGGCCGGGATCAGCTCGTCGGTAAGCGCGCGCTCAAGCTCTAACAGCCGACTGCGCGCGAGCAGCGGCTGATCGTCGTTGATCTTGGCGAGCAGCGCCTTCTGGGCCGAAACGGGAAAGATCTGGCTTTCCGGCAGGTCCAGTGTCCACGCGCAGCTGTCGACCTGCCTGGCCACTTCAGCGTCGATCTCCTGCGGCGACTTGAGTTCGTCCCACAGGCTGTCGATCTTGTTGAGAACGACGATGCGGCCTTTCTTGCGCCGACCCGCGCTGCCGATGTGGTCTCGCCAGACGGTCAGATCGGACTGCGTGACGCCAGTGTCGGCAGCCAGGATGAAGAGCACGGCGTGCGCGTTGGGAAGCAGTGACAAGGTCAGTTCCGGCTCGGTACCGATCGCATTGAGGCCCGGCGTGTCGAGAATCACCAGCCCTTGCTGCAGCAGGGGGTGCGGGAAATTGATGATTGCGTGCCGCCAGCGGGGAATCTCGACGCTGCCGTCGTGATCGACGCGGAAAACGGCCGTATCGCCGTCCACGATCGTGAAACCGAGGCGTTCCGCGACCTTGCGGTCCACCCGGATGACTTCGCCGACGTGCCGAAGCGCCTCCTGCATCGACCCCGCCGAAGCGGTATCAAGCGGGAGAACGGTCCATTCGTCGGGAAAGCGCTTGTACTCGCTGATACTGGTATTCGACTCGCGACACTCGATCGGCAACAACTCGATCGACGGCGCCTTGCTGGCGTCGAACATCAGTTCGGTCGGACACATCGTCGTGCGACCTGCGGTCGAAGGCAGAATTCGATTACCGTAATCGGCAAAAAAAATGGCGTTGATCAGTTCCGACTTGCCGCGTGAGAATTCCGCGACAAATGCCACATGCAGGCGATCTTCACGCAGTTTGTCGAGCAGTTGCGAAATTCGTCGATCAGTCTGGGCATCGGTAAGCTCGTTCTCGACGAGCCAGCCAGCAAACCTCGCCAGGGCAGTGGAGAGCTCGCAACGCCATTCGCTATAGGCGGCAAGATGTTGAGCAAGCGTCATGACCAGTTCCAGCTCAGGAAGAAGGTTTGGACTCTATCACAAAAGCCAGAGCAATCAGTGACATGGCATAGCGACCGCGAAAGACCGGTGGCGCCGGCGGTCAACGCTGGCACGCCGGACAGTAGAAAGTCGATCGACCGGCCTGACGAAGCACCCGTATCGGCGTCGCACAAACCGGGCAAGGCTCGCCCTGGCGATCATAGACTGCGCAGGAAAGCTGGAAGCAACCGGCACCGCCATCGCTGTGCACGTAGTCGCGAACCGTGCTGCCGCCGGCAGCGATCGACGCGGCAAGCGTCGCACGAATCGCCTCCGCCAGCACCCGGTAGCGCTGCAGGCTGATCCTGCCGGCACGACGCAGCGGTGAAATACCGGCGCGAAAAAGGCTTTCGGCGGCATAGATGTTACCGATACCAACGACCAGGTGGCTGTCCATCAGCAGCGGCTTCACCGGCATCCGCCGCCCGCGCGTGGCAGCATAAAGCCACTCGCCGCAGAAGCCATCGGCCAGCGGTTCTCGACCCAGCACAGCGAGCGCCGGATGGGCTTCGACGTCGACACCTTCGTGCCAGAGCAGCGCACCGAAGCGGCGTGGGTCGCGCAGGCGCAGAACGGTATGCTTGAAAAGCAGGTCCACGTGGTCGTGCTTCTGCGCCGGCGTCGCCGGCGGCACGAGGCGCAGACTGCCCGACATGCCGAGGTGGATCAGCAGCCAACCGCCGCCGCGACTGCTGGCGCAGTCGAGCAGCAGATACTTGCCGCGCCGCAGAATGGCGTCAACACGCAGGCCGGCGAGCCGCGCATCGAGGCCGAGCGGGATCGCGTGACGCAAGGCCGGCGTGCGCACGACCGCACCGACCAGGCGTCGCCCGGGCAGATAGGGAAGCAAACCCTGGCGACTCACTTCGACTTCAGGCAGTTCCGGCATTGCTGCTACCCCGAAAAGTCCATAACATGCGCAGCAGGAATTATGACGCAATCTCCCCCGTCAGCTCCTGCAACCGTTTGCAGCAAGCAAGGAAACCATGAAACCGATCATCAGCACTCTCCTCTGCGTCTCGCTGTCGCTCGCCCTCGGCATGCCCGCCCAGGCGGCCAACGAGGCAGCGCCCGCCGCGCAGAACAAAGCGACGAAGCAGAACAAGGCGAGCAAGCGTGCGCCGAAGAGTGCTTTGCCACCGGCGCTCGCACCGCATCCCGAGGCCACCGACAGCACCGAGCTGACCGGCCAGATCGTCTACCAGGTACTGCTCGCCGAAGTAGCCTTGCAGCGCGGTCGCAGCGAGTTCGCCAGCCAGGCCTACGCCGACCTGGCAGTGCGCACGCGCGACCCCGGAATCCTCGAAAGGGCCATCGAGGTAGCCGGTTACGCGCGCCGTTTCGATCGCGTCCTCGAGCTCGCACGCCTGTGGGTGCAGATCGAGCCGGACTCGAAACGTGCGCAGCAGGTCCTCGTCGGCGTACTGGTGCTGACCAATCAGCTCGCCGGACTGGCGCCCCAGTTGATCAACATGCTCGAGGCCGACCAGCCGGCACTCCCCGGCAATCTGCTGGCGCTCAATCGGATGTTTGCCCGCAGCCCGGATCGCAAGGCCGTCCTGCAATTGATCACCCAGATCGGCAGCCATTTTCCGGACCTTCCCGAAGCGCACTACGCGATCGCCGTCGCAGCCAGTTCTGCCGGTGAAAACGAGCGCGCGCTGGCCGAGGTACGACAGGCGATGGCGCTGCGTCGGGATTGGCAGATCGGCGCGATGCTGGAAGCGCAGTTGCTGACGCGCCAATCACCGGCCGAAGGCATCGCTTCGCTGCAAAGCTTTGTCGACAGGAATCCGGAGGCGCGCGACGCACAGCTTCACCTGGCACGTGCCCTGGTTGGCGAAAAACGCTATGCCGAGGCCAAACGCATCTTCGAGCAATTGCTGCAGGCCTACCCGAACAACCCGGACGTCGTCTTCCCGGTGGCTATCCTTGCCCTCCAGGAAGACGACACGAAGCTTGCCGAAGAGCAACTCAAGCACCTGATAACCCTCGACTTCCCGGACAAGAGCGCGCCTTTCTATTACCTTGGCCAGATCGCCGAGGAAAGCCGGCGTGGCGACCAGGCGCTGGCCTACTATCAGCACGTTGGCCCTGGCGAACACTATCTCCCGGCGCAGATCCGCAGCGCTGCCATTCTTGCCCGGCAGGGCAAACTCGACGAGGCGAGAAGCCAGCTCCACGCGGCGGCGGCGAGAGAGCCGCAAGTGCGCGTGCAGATGTTGATCGCCGAAGCGACACTGCTGCGTGACGCCAAACAGACAGCCGCCGCCCTGGCTTTGCTGGAGCACGAGTTGGGCGAGCAAACCGATCAGCCCGAGTTGCTCTACGAGTCGGCATTGCTGGCCGAGCGACTCGGCCGCCTGGAAGTCATGGAAAGCCGTCTGCGCAGGCTGATCGCCCTGCAACCGGACAGCGCGCAGGCCTACAACGCACTCGGTTACTCATACGCCGATCGCAACACGCGGCTGGCCGAAGCCCGTCAATTGATCGAAACGGCGCTCAAGCTGGCGCCCAACGACCCCTTCATTCTCGACAGCATGGGCTGGGTACTTTTTCGCCAGGGGGACCTCAATGGCGCGCTGAGCCATCTGGAGCGCGCTTACGCGCAGCGCCCCGACGCCGAGATTGCCGCACACATCGGGGAAGTCCTGTGGGTACTCGAGCGCCGGGACGAGGCGCTGCGCACCTGGAATGAGGCACTCAAGCGGCATCCGGAAAGCGAGGAGATCAAGGAAGTGCTGCAGAGGTTCGCGCCCTGACCCTGACTTCGCTCTCTCCGGCAGCGGGCACGCCCAGGCTCGACCCTCGTCGCGCGCTGCTCTCCGCGATGCTGGTGCTCGCGCTGACCGCACTGACCGCGTGCAGCACCGCGCCCGCGCCTGCCGGCCTGCCCTTGCCTGCCCAGCGCGATGAGCTGCAGGACTTCTCGCTCGCCGGCCGCTTCTCTCTGCGCCAGGAGGAGCAAAGCTACACCGGCCGGCTCGATTGGCGACACGCCGACGACGGCGACGAGCTGCTCCTTTCGTCCCCGCTCGGACAAGGCATGGCCGAAATCGTCAGCAACGCTGCGGGCGCCCGCCTGACCAGTGCTGACGGAAAGACACAAGGCGCGGCCAGCGCCGACGAGCTGCTGCAGGCCGTCCTCGGTTACCCGCTGCCCCTGGACAAGCTGGCCGACTGGGTACGCGGGCGCAGCCCGCAGGGCGGGGTGATGGCCGTCGACGCCTGGAGCCGTCCTTCGCGCTTGCACTACGAAGACTGGCGAATCGCCTACGAGTACGACAGCGACGACCCGCAGGCGCTTCCTGGCCGCCTCTTCGTCGAGCGCGAGACGCTCCTCGAACTTCGCCTGCGCATCGACCAATGGCTGCCCCTGGCAAGGCCATCGACGCCATCACCGCGATGACCGCCAGCCGCCAGATTTGGGATTGGCAAAGCGCCTATCCCGCGCCGGCCAAGCTCAACCTCTTCCTGCACGTCGTCGGTCGGCGAGCCGATGGCTACCATCTGCTGCAAACGCTGTTTCGTTTCCTCGACCACGGCGACCGCCTGCACTTCGCCCCGCGCGCCGACGGCGCCATACACCTGGCGACGCCGCTGCCGGGCGTGCCGCCGGAGAGCGACCTTACGCTTCGCGCCGCGCGCCTGCTGCAGGCGGCGAGCGCCTGCCGCCGGGGCGTCGACATCAGTATCGACAAGCGCCTGCCCATGGGCGGCGGCCTGGGCGGCGGCAGTTCGGATGCGGCCACCGTCCTGCTCGCGCTCAACCACCTCTGGAAACTCGATTTGCCTCGCCAACAGCTGCAGAAAATTGGCCTGCAGCTGGGTGCCGACGTGCCCTTCTTCATTTTCGGGCGCAACGCGTTTGCCGAGGGCGTCGGCGAAGCATTGCAGGCCGTCGAGCTGCCGGCGTGCGGCTACCTGGTCCTCGAGCCGCCGCTGGCAGTGGCCACGGCAGCCATCTTTGGCGCTCCGGAGCTGAAGCGCGATTCCTTGCCGATCCGCGCCGAGCAATGGCACCCCGGGTTCGGCGGCAATGACCTGCAGACCGTCGTGGCGGCCCGCTTTCCGGTCATTGCCGAGCACCTCGCCAGCCTGTCGGCCTTCGCCCCGGCGCGCATGAGCGGCTCGGGTGCCTGCGTTTTCGCTGAATTCGAAAGCGCCGAACAGGCCGAGGCAGCGCTGCGAAAACTTCCCGCAAAGCTCCGTGGCTGGGTCGCTGCAGGCCTCGACGAGCATCCCCTGCGTGCGCTGGCGAGCGGGTAAGAGATACCCAGTCAGCAGAATTATTGCTTTCGCGCTTCTTTTCCTGAGCAATCCTGGGTATAATGCGCGCCTCGTTCGCCAGCCAGGCGATGCGAGCGACAGCTGGGGAGTCGCCAAGTTGGTCAAGGCACCGGATTTTGATTCCGGCATTCGAAGGTTCGAATCCTTCTTCCCCAGCCACTCCATTTCTGTCAAAGCGGGCAGGCTGCCTCACCTGCCCGTCTTGCTTTATACGGCGCCGCTCCTGCGGCGCCTCTGGAAAGCGCACCATGGCCTACGACAGCCTGATGGTTTTCACCGGCAACGCCAACCCTGCATTGGCTGCCGACGTTGTCAAGCGCCTCAACATCTCGCTCGGCCGAGCACAGGTTGGTCGCTTTTCCGACGGTGAAATCAGCGTCGAGATTCAGGAGCACGTGCGCGGAATGGACGTGTTCATCCTGCAATCGACCTGCGCGCCGACCAACGAGAACCTGATGGAGCTGCTGGTGATGGTCGACGCGCTCAAGCGCGCCTCGGCGGCCCGCATCACCGCCGCCATCCCGTATTTCGGCTATGCCCGCCAGGATCGCCGCGTGCGCTCGGCGCGGGTGCCCATCGCCGCCAAGCTGGTCGCCGACCTGCTCGCCGCTGCCGGCGTACACCGCGTTTTGACCATGGACCTGCACACCGAGCAGATCCAGGGTTTTTTCAACATCCCGGTCGATAACATCTATTCGCTGCCGATCATGCTCGGCGACGTCTGGAAGAAGGACTTCGACCACCTGATGGTCGTCTCGCCCGATGTCGGCGGGGTGGTGCGCGCACGCGCGCTGGCCAAGCGTCTCGAGTGCGACCTGGCGATCATCGACAAGCGGCGCCCGAAGGCCAACGTTTCGGAAGTGATGAACATCATCGGCGAAGTCCAGGGACGAACCTGCGTGATCATGGACGACCTGGTCGACACCGCCGGGACGCTCTGCAAAGCGGCGACCGCGCTCAAGGAGCACGGCGCCCGGCACGTCCTCGCCTACTGCGTCCACCCGGTCCTTTCCGGCCAGGCAGTGGCGCGGATCAACGCCTCCGATCTCGATGAACTGGTGGTCACCGATACCATTCCCCTGCGTGACGACGCAAAGAATTCACCACGCATACGACAGCTGTCGGTCGCCGAAGTGATGGCCGAGACTATTCGCCGCATCAGCAACGAGGATTCGGTTTCGTCCCTGTTCATCGAATAGGGCAGCGGGCGCGGCGCAGGCAACGCTACGCGAACAAAGCATCAGAAGCATTTCCCAACCCCTCGCCTGGTCGCGGGCGGGGCTTTTGTATCAACCAGGAGCTGTCCATGAAGTTTGAAATTGAAGCGCGCAAGCGCACTTTGCAGGGGTCCGGAGCGAGCCGCCGCCTGCGCCGCGAAAACCGGGTCCCGGCCATCGTCTACGGTGGCACGGCCGACCCGCAGATGATCGACATCGACCACAACGAAATCCTGCTCAGCCTGCGCAAGGAAGGCTTTCGCTCGTCGGTTCTGACGCTCAAGCTCGATGGCCAGCGCCAGCAGGCCTTGCTGCGTGACGCCCAGGTGCACCCCTGGAAGCCGCTCGTTCTGCACTGCGACTTCCTGCGCGTCGATGCCACGCATGCCATCCATCAGCGCATTCCGCTGCACTTCCTGAACGGCGAAATCGCTCCAGGCGTCAAGCTTGAAGGCGGCGCCGTCGCCGCGGCGCTGAACGATATCGAAGTCAGCTGCCTGCCGCAGCACCTGCCGGCGTTCATCGAAGTCGACCTGAAGGAACTCGCGCTCGGCGACATGATCCACATTTCCGAACTCGTCTTCCCGGACAAGGTCACTCCGGTGGTTTCCGGCGACGACCAGGTCGTCGTCTCGATCATCGCTCCGAAGGTCGTCGAGGAGGAGGAGGTCGAAGGCGAAGAAGAGGAAGGCGCCGAGGCAGCCGCCGAGGAAGAGAAGGACGAGAAGGACGACTAGGCCAGCAGCCCGGCGTCCAGCCAGACCCAGGCCGCCGTCCGGCACTCGCTGCCCACGGCGGTCTTTTCTTTGACCCATGCCATCGATGTCATGCCCCCACCCCGCCTGATTGTCGGCCTAGGCAACCCCGGCGGCCAATACGAGGATAACCGGCACAATGTCGGCTTCTGGTTCGTCGACCAGCTCGCCGCTCGCCTGCAGGCACCGCTGACGGCGCAGGGGAAGTTCCTCGGCCGCGCCTCCCGCCGGGGAGAACTGTGGCTGCTGCAGCCGATGACCTTCATGAACCTCTCCGGCCAGGCGGTTGCTGCGCTGGCGCGCTTCTACAAGATCGCCGCCGACGAAACGCTGGTCGTCCATGACGACCTCGACCTCGAACCGGGCAGCATCCGCCTCAAGCAGGGCGGCGGCAACGGCGGGCACAACGGTCTGAAAGACATCCAGGCGCGCCTGGCGACGCCCGATTTCTGGCGCCTGCGACTGGGCATCGGCCATCCCGGCGAGCGCGCCGAAGTCGTCAACTACGTCCTCAAGGCACCCCGGCGCGAAGAGCAGGAGCTGATCGACCGCGCCCTCGACCGCTGTCTGCTCGCCTGGCCCGACCTCGCCGCCGGCGATTACGCGGCCGCGCAACGACAGCTGCACGTCAAGACCGTCTCACCATAGGAATCCGAGCATGAGCCTCAAATGCGGTATCGTCGGCCTGCCCAACGTCGGCAAATCGACCCTCTTCAATGCCCTGACCAAAGCGGGAATCGCCGCCGAGAACTACCCCTTCTGCACCATCGAGCCCAACGTCGGCATCGTCGAAGTGCCCGATCCGCGCCTCGCGCAGTTGACCGCCATCGTCAAACCGCAGCGGGTACAGCCGGCGATCGTCGAGTTTGTCGATATCGCCGGGCTGGTTGCCGGCGCCTCGAAAGGCGAAGGCCTTGGCAACCAGTTTCTGGCCAACATCCGCGAGACCGACGCCATTGTCAATGTCGTGCGCTGCTTCGACGACGAAAACGTCGTCCATGTTTCCGGCCGCGTCGACCCACTCTCGGACATCGAAACGATCATGACCGAGCTGGCGCTCGCCGACCTCGCCGCCGTCGAACGTACGCTCAACCGCGACAGCAAGAAAGCGCGCTCGGGCGACAAGGAAGCGCAGCAACTGGTCTCCGTTCTCGAACGCCTGCTGCCGCACCTCAACGAAGGCCATCCGGCGCGCACGCTGACGCTTTCCAGCGACGAAAAAACACTGCTCAAGCCGCTCTGCCTGCTGACCATCAAACCGACGATGTACGTCGGCAATGTCCTCGAGGACGGATTCGAGAACAACCCCCATCTCGATAGCCTGCGCGCCCATGCGGTCAAAGAAGGCGCGCCGGTGGTCGCCCTCTGCGCCAAGATCGAAGCCGAGCTTGCCGATCTGGAAGACGAGGACAAGCACGCCTTCCTCGCCGACCTCGGACTCGAAGAGCCCGGCCTCAACCGCCTGATCCGCGTCGGCTACCAGCTGCTCGGCCTGCAGACCTACTTCACTGCTGGCGTCAAGGAAGTCCGCGCCTGGACCATCCATGTCGGCGACACCGCCCCGCAGGCGGCCGGCGTCATCCACACCGACTTCGAAAGAGGCTTCATCCGCGCCCAGACCATCGCCCTCGCCGACTTCATCACCTACAAGGGCGAACAGGGCGCCAAGGAAGCCGGAAAGATGCGTGCCGAAGGCAAGGAATACGTCGTCAAGGACGGCGATGTGCTGAACTTCCTGTTCAACGTCTGACGCAAGGACGAGGCCGCGCCGGAACTCCGCCACGTTCCTCCGCTTGCACATCGTGATGCGCATAGACCATGCGCATCACGAACAGGGCGCCGGAAAATGCACGCCGCCTACAACCACCCAGGCTCCGAAGAAGGCGACCAATCTCAGCATCACTGCGGACCGGCTGGGGCGATGATCGGCAAGCTGCTCAGACGCTCGCTCCCGTATTCGAGGTCGCGGGAGAACACAACGTCGTGCTCACTCCGCAGCTCGCCGGACTACCGGAAAAGCGCCTTGACAGCAGGGCTGCAAACCTCGGGTTTAGTCCGTTTCGTGTGGAACGGTGCCCGGGTCCCCCCAGCTGAGCCCTTCGGGCGCCCCACCCCTAACCCCGCCCCGAGGGCGGGGAAGTCCTCGCCGCCGGACGGGCTCGGGAGCTGGCCGCGAGAAGCCGCAACCAGCCCCAAGCCCTTGAGCGTATTAGCGTTTCTGACGCAGTAAAGGGTTCGCTTCGCCGGGCTTCGCCCGCCCTTGACAGCGCCATCAACGCGCGCGGCGATGCGGCTTGGGGTTGCCCTGCATCGGTGGCGATCGAGGGCGTCTGGAGGCAGGTTCCACACAAAACGGCATAGACCCCAAACCTCGCGCCGCAGCGAGACGAGATCGTCGCCGCCCTCGATTTTGCTGATCACCGGAGTATGGTGCAGCGCTGCATTCCTGATGAGACTTTCAGCGACCCTGACAGCCGCTTGAAACCAAGCCGCCGCTGGCATTCTTATAATCCCTACTGCGTGAAACCCTACCTTAGCCAAGGCAAAAGTGAAGACTTGGCCCTCCGTCACTTCGCTGGCCCTTGCCCCTGAAGCATACTCGGTGTGACGACATCAATTGGCCGGCCCAAACCCTAGCAAATTCAGTCAGCAGCGTTAATCCCCCCCCCCCCCCCCGGTTCTGCTTACCCTTACCCACATCGTGCCAGCAGACGGTAGCGAGTTGTTATTACGCTGGTCTGTAAGGTGACTGGGCATGGGTTGGCGCGGGGCTCAAGGAGCTTGTGGTGGAGGTGTAGCGAAGACGCGGTACATGCTGGTCAGGTCATCGAGTCGCTGGATGCCGATCCAGAGGACTTGAGCGCCGGGTTCGCCGTCGCTCTTACGGCCGAGGAAACCACCGAGGCGAGCGACCATTTGCACCGCCTGATGAAGAGTCGGTGGCGTGTCCGGGGGGATGGGCGTGCGGTGCACGAAGCCGTAGAGCGCCTTCCAGTGATCGTCATCGAAATAGGTGGTGCAGGGCAAGTCGGGGTGCTGGCGGGAGAGATGGACGAGGTGGAAGATCCGCCAGGCAACGACCATGTCGATCGCCAGACAGGCCTTCAGTGATTTGGCCGAGCCGAGTTGGCGGTCCTCGATGCGGCAGCCGCTTTTCAGCGTGCGGTGATAAATCTCGATTCCCCAGCGGCGACAATACCACTCGATACGGCTACAGGCTTCATCGAAGGTACGGGTCGGCACGGTGGTCAGCAGCATCCATTCCAGGGCAGAGCTGCCCTCGGGCGGATGTTCTTCGTGCGCCCAGATGGCCGACACCGGCACGTTTCCCAGTCGCGTCTGGTCGCGTGGCGGTTTGAGGGTGACGGCCTGCACACGCACGGTGAGGGTGGCCTCGCGCGCTGGCCTGCCATTGCCGGCCGCGACTTGCACGGTGAAGGTTCCGGCGACCGGCGCGGCGGCCAGGGCCGGCCACAGATGCGCCTGCTCGTCCGAGCACAGATGGCGGTTTGTCTGCGCCCGGACCAGCACGCCGGCCGTGGCGTCGCTGGCCTTGACAAAGAATTCATAGATGTCCGACTCGCGGTCGGCGACCATCACCCATCGGGTTTGCGGACAAGCGCGCTGGGCGGCCTCTATCCGGTCGAAGCTCTTGAGCCATTTGCCGCTTTCTTTTTCTTCGATCGGCCGCTTCTTGCGCGTGCGCTTCTTGCCATGCTCCGCCGGGTCACGCCGCCAATGCTGGACGTCGATCAGCCCGAGCGGGACGCCACTGGGCGTAAAGACCAGGGTCTCATGCAGCCACAGTCCGACCGGCCCATTGACCGTCGTGCCGATCAGTCCCAGCCCGTCGGTGGCCGGATGAGCCGAGTAATTTAACGCCGAGCTGTCGACGGCCGCCAGGACCAGCGGTTCCTGGGCAGCGCGTGCCTGGGTGGCCTGATAATGAGGAGCAAGCAGGGTATCGATGGTGACCTTCTCGTGCTGGAACAAGCGATAAGCGCCTCTGAGCTCGGCCAGGTGGCCTTCGCAGGCCTGCGGCAGGCTGGCCGTCGGACGGGCCTGAAAGCGGCGCGCCAGGGCCACTGTACGACGCTGCAAACGCGCGTCCAGTTCAAGGCCCGCAAACTCCGCGGCAGCCCAATCGGTCTCTGGTGTCGCGGGCGGTCCGGCACGCGGAAAGCGGCGCGGCTCGATGAGATGGAGAAACACCCGCTTCCTTGTCCGCTCGGCCGTATGCTGGCCGTCCTGCCGGCCACGACCGCGGCTTTCCCCGATCTCGCGCCAGTTCGCGGCGCGGTAGCTCGTGCCCAGACGCGGCGGGGCAACGAAGGTCTCGAGCGCCCACAGGGCGATACCGTAACGCTTCGGCCAGTCACGGACCAAGCGTCGGACGGCCAAGCCAAGCACATGCGAAGCCAGGTTGGGCACGCGAATCCCGGGAAGAATGAGAAAGCGCGAATTGCAGGCCACGTGCTGGAGTTGCTCACGACGCTCGTCCTCGCTCCAGCCCAGCCAGGCTTCTCGGTCTGCCAGACGGCGGGCGGCCGCCGAGAAGGCCAGACCACCGAGCCAGCCGAAGTGCTCGCAGCGAATCAGATAGCGCAACTGTGCGCCACACAACGGGCCACTGCCCAGTTCGTGGTGAGTGTCCATGAGGCCATTCCACACCGGCGACAGCGCTGCCTCACCGGTAACGTCGACCAGCTCGACCCGACCCAGTTCGGCCAACTCGCAGGTCACCGCGCCGCTCTCCACCACGGCCAGCGCTCCTCGCGCTGGAATGCTGCGCTGCGTCCCCGGCAGAACGACATCCCCCCGCGCTGCCATCTTCGCCAGAACTTTGCGACACGTCATCTCGCGCAAGCGCCCCAAGGGGTCCCGAAAATCGAAGGCTTCGCAAACGACTTGCGACAAGCGCGTGCGCGTCATGCCGATACGCGCGGCCATTTCCCGTACGTACGCCAGGGCATCACCTTCCCACAGCCGCTTCGCCATATCCATAGGCGAAACCATAGCGAAAAGTTGCTACGGTGTCCAGCGGAGATCTGGGAAAAGGTAAGCCCGGTTCTGGGGGGTATCGGATACCGCCGCCGTGGTGCTAGCATTGCCGTCGGAGGGGAGATGACGACGGACAGGCTAGACAGCGGTCTGTATGCGCTGATCGATATCATCTACAGGCGGCAGACGCCGATCCGCGACCCGCTGGCATTGATGCCCGAGTGGTTTGACGCGTTGCGCCGCCTGCTCCCCTTCTCGTCGGGTGTCTTCATGCCCATCGACCCGGTTGGCGGCGCGCTGTGCCACGGCTATACGCACGACTGCGATCAGCACGACATGCGCGACTACCTCACGCATTACCAGATCCTGGATCCCTACGTTATCTGGCAACCGGCACTCAACAACCCGGACGCCGTGGTGCGCCTGTCGGACGTCACCGATATCGGCAGAACGGTGCGCGGCGAGTTCGGCCAGTTCATGAACCGCATCCCCTATTTCCACGCGCTGGCGGTGATTCCACAGTTGAACGGCGTGCCGCTGGGTGCTTTTTCGGTGCACCGCCAGCGTCGGCAACGCGACTTCGACCCGCGCGAGATGGCGCTGTTTCAGTGGTTCGTGGGCCATGCCACGACGGCAATCGACTACCTCTCGCTACGGCGCCAACGCGATGATCAGCGGCCCCCAGCGGTACTGGTGATGAGCCGCGAAGGCAAGATCCAGGCGCTGAGCGCGGAAGCACAACGTATCGTCGAATCCCTGCCTGAGAAAGAGCCCCAGATTCTGCCCGGACGATGCGATGCTTCGCGCATCTGGCGCTGTGGCAGCGAGGTCTTCGTCGTCAGCACCCGGCGCGTCGACCCGGCCAGCCTCATCGGCCTGGGCCATGCCATTCGTGTGCCGGATTCTGCCGCCATCGACCGGCTCGCGCAACGGCTGAGGGTCTCCGAAGGCGAGCAGCGCCGAGAGTTTGCCGTGACCCTGGAGAAGCTCGACGTCAACGACGCCGTGCGCGGCGAGGTTTTCGGGCTCCATCTCTCGCCGCAGCAGAAACGTGTCGCGATCCTCCTGCTCAAGCGTTACGAGCCGCGTCAGATCGCCGAAATCCTCGCCCTCTCGCCGCACACGGTGCGCGACTACGTGAAGGAGATCTACCGCCGTGCCGGGGTGAACGGCTACGAAAAGCTGGTCAGCAAGCTGTCGAACGGCAACGGCAACGGCGCCATTCCCTCGCCAAGCGGTCCGCCGAGCTGACCGCCACCGCTGCCGCTCGATGACGCGATGTCCGGCAAGGTGACTGGCGCGCCAGACGGCCGGGTCTTGTGCAAGGTTCTCACGCGCCTGCCCCGGAGCATGCGTTGACCGCGCTGCGGTGTTCAACGATACTCTGCTGGGCGCCACCGAGCGCCCGTTTTGTCATATCCCGATGTCCTGGTCCGGTCCGCGTCATGGGTGACAAGCCAATAAGCCCTTTCTCCCCGGTCAATTTTCCGATGTGGGCATTGCCGGATTTTGTCTGCCGTTTGAGGAGTCGATGATGCTGCAACGCGAACAAGTGGATTGCCTTGTAATAGGAAGTGGGTTTGGCGGATCCGTTGCGGCATCAAGACTTTCCTCGGCGGGAAAAAAGGTCGTCCTCCTGGAAAGGGGAAAGGAATGGAAGACAAGCGACGAGCAGAACACTTTTTCGAGCTATCGTCATCCAGATGGTCGTTCGGCCTGGCTGAGCGACGAAACCGTCCTCTTTGAACCGCAGCCCATTGCCAGATTCACCGGGCTGGTAGAAAGATGTGTCGAGGATGGAATAACGGTATGGGTGGCCGCCGGAGTGGGTGGCGGGTCGCTGGTCTACAATACCGTCCTGCTACGCCCCTCCCAGGAAAACTTCGAGAAAGTCTTCGCCAGTGAGGTTTCATATTCCGATTTCGTGAAGTACTTCGACCGGGTCTATGCGGTCATGCAACCGGAACAGATACCCGATGAAGTATTGAACACGCACTACTATCTGTCCTCGCGGGTCTTCCTCGAGCAAGCAGCAAAGGCGGGGCTTCATACCGAAAAACTTTTCATCGCCTCGAGTTGGGATATTGCGAAACAGGAAATAAGCGGCGAAAAGAGGCCCTCCGCGATAGACGGGGAAATCTGGTACGGAATAAACAGCGGGATGAAGAAAAGTCTCGACAGGAATTATCTCGACATCGGCTTGAGAACCGGCAACCTGGAAATTCGCCCGCTGCACAACGTGACCGGAATTCGCGAAGATGATTCCGATGGCTTTGCTGTTCACTATCAGCGAATCGACAGCAGCGGCAAATCGCTCGAAGAAGGAACCATCACTACCCGACGTCTTTTTCTTGGCGCCGGGTCCATTGGCACTTCCAGGCTATTGATCAAAGCAAAGGGCAAGGGAACGCTGCCGAAACTGAACGATTTTGTCGGCAAATTCTGGGGCGACAATGGCGACACGTTTGCCACGAGAAACGTCGGCACGGAGACCAACCCTGGCCAGGGGGGACCGGCAAGCGTGGTCATCAAACACCACGACAACCCGATTTCACCGCAGACAATAATCGTCTACCCGCAATGGGATACGCCAGAGGGCACGCTGACTTCGCTTGGAATGAGCATTCCGCAGGACCATGGCGAGTTCAGATACGATGATCGTGACGAATCCGTGAAGTTATTCTGGCCGATCGACTCACCAGGCGTAAGGAAGGTACTTGACGGCGTAAATCATACCTATTCGTTGATGGATGCCTGTATCGATATCGAGGCCGAGGCACCCGATTCGCAGGACTCCGGACAGACGAGCAATGGCCGCACACACCCCACGACGCAGGCCGTGAACGGGATCACCGCCCATCCACTCGGCGGAGTCGTGATGGGCAAGGCGTGCGACTACTACGGGCGAGTAATGGGCTATGACGGCCTGTATGTAATGGATGGCGCATTCATTCCCGGGTCAACTGCTGCAACAAATCCCGCACTGACCATCGCAGCCTTTGCCGAGCGATCGATCGAAAATATAATCGCCAACGATCTGTAATCGTGCTGCACGTTTTTCAAGACAACCCGGAGCCAGCATGAAAAAGAGGACGAACTATTATCAGGATCTCGTGGCCGACTATTCAAGACCCGGTCTGGTAGAGGAGCCATTGAAAGGTGACTTGATCGAACTTGCCTTGAATATCAACAAGATGCAGGAGAAGTCGCTACCGGCAATCGACGAAGGCTATACGATGGCCAGAATCGAACAGGAAAACAGGGAGTGGTGGCCGACGCATTGCGAGGCATTGAGACAGGGAAGAGGGGATATCCTCACCGGGGAATACCGGCAGGAGCTGGTCTATTTCTGCCAGGACGGACCGTTCTACGGCATCGAAGAACAAAAAGTCAGGGAACAGCACTGGTGGGCGTTAATCGCGCAGCCCGGCGTGTGCATGGCCTGGCCGATCGTCATGTTTCATGGAGAATTCGTATGGTTCGAATGGAACTGCATCGACGATCATACGAGTGAAACGCTTGCCAAAGGGAGCGTTTCCTGGGTCAGGCGAGGCCATCGAGGCGGCTGCTATTTCAAGGGTGAGCAGTTGACGTTCTATAGAGACGTCTTTTCATCTCCCGAATTGCTGCAACTGATTACCAGGAACTAATTTCCGACGGCCGGACTCCATCGAGTCCGGCTTGGCAGGCTGGACTTCCGAAGAATTGCCCAACCTGATCACGAAAGGGAAACAATCATGACCACGCCCTACGCGAACGCCGTTCTCGACGACAAGGATCTTCAGGAAAAACTGGCTGCAATCAACCCGAAGTACGGTCCCTGGGTGACCCGGGTGGCTGGCGAAGTGTGGGGCCTTCCCCTGCTCGACCAGAAGACCAAGGCCTTGATCGCCCTGACGACGGACGTCGTCAACCAGAGTCCGCTGGGCGGTTCTGGCAGCGCCTTCGCCGCGCACGTCCATATTGCCATGGCGCAAGGAGCCAGCCGCGAAGAGATCGAAGAGTTGTTCTTGTTCCTGACCGTTTATGCGGGTTTCAACAAGATGGTTGGCTGCTTTGCCGCCCTCAACGACTTGCTTGACGCCAAGTCCTAGCGCAAGCACGGCACCGGAAAGTCGCGACGCGACGGACGGCAGGGACACCGGTGCTCGCCCCGTCCGTCGGTCTGCCCGCTGCCCGTGTACGGCATTTGCAGAACAGGGAACCAGCGCGTACCATCGGTCGGCGTCGCACGCTGTCTGAGCCATTCCTGGAACGGGGCCACCACTGCGGCATACTCAGACGTTGTCGTGCCGGCTGGCTGTTGACCACCGTTCTCGTTGTCTATCGCCGCCTGGTGTTCGGGGAAGCCCGAGCGTCCGTTTGACTGTGACATGACAGCTATCAGGCCACGCCATCCCGCTGCTGCCTCCGCTGAGCATTGCGCCAGCCACCTTCGGATCGCGCCGCACCCGCAGCGACATCGCTGTGCCTGGCATCAAGGGCAACTGCAAAGGGGCGCGCGTGGCTGCCGAACGCGGCAATATTTTTGTTTGCCATCCATGACTGAGTTCCACCCTACTCAAGGAATCGTGCCATGACCGAAACCTCCCCCCTCCCTCCCCTGCGCGGCATCGTTGGCGAAGCGACCAAAGGCAGGATCGGCGTCCTCGTCGAAGAGCACTTCGACATGACCGAGTATCGCCTTTTCAACGACCTGTTCCCCAGGCACGGCTACCAGGTCGTCTATCTCTCGCACCTGTGGGGCAACGCCAACCTGACCTTCGGTTCCAATCCCGACAACGGCTGGGTCGAAGAGCACGTGCTGGTGGAGACCGAAATCAATTCCGTAAAGGCGGACGATTTCAAGGGCATCATCGTCATCGGCGCTTACGCCAGCGACCGCCTGCGCTATCAGGTCGCGCCACGCAAGGGCGAAGCGAACCAGGCGCCGGCGGTCGTTTTCCTGCGCCAGGCGATGGCCGCGCCGAAGGTCAAAATCGGCACCATCTGCCACAGCCTGTGGCTGCTCTGCGCCGACCGCGCGCTGCTCCACGACCGCCGCGTCACCTGTGCCCACAACATCATTTGTGACGTCGAAAACGCCGGCGCGGAAGTCGTCTATGGCCCCGAGGGAACCGTCGATCTGGTCGTCGATGGCAACCTGATCACCGGCAAGCATCCGGGGATCACCGAACAGTTCATCAGCCGCTTCCTGAGCGAAATCGAGAAAGCGGATTGACCCGCTTCCTGTCGCGCCCGCTCGCCGTCTTTCTCGTCGCGAGCGACCGCGGCCGCGCCGGGCGCAGGGCGGCTGACGGCACAGGTCCGGCCCAAGAAAGCGATCGATGCCGCCGCCCGTCTCGCTCGTAGAAAGCTACGACCGGTACTTTGCCAGCCGGCTCTATGAGCAGCGCTATCCGCAGGCCAACCCGTCGACGCTGGCCATCGTCCTTGACCAGGTCGGTGCGCAGGGCGGAAGCGTTCTCGACATCGGCTGCGGCAGCGGCCGCTATGCCGAAGCGCTGCTCGAACGGACGCCGCTGTCGGTCGTCGCCTGCGACGTCAGCCGGGAAGCCATCGACGAGCTGTCTTCTCGATACGCCGGCCACGTGGCGAGCGGACGCTTGCGCCCGGTTCTCGGCGACCTGTCGGTGGTGGCGAAGAGCATCGATCCGGAAGACAAGTTCGACCTGGCGATCATGCTCTTTGGCGTGCTCGCGCATATCTATTCGCGCGCCCTGCGCCGCCAGACCCTGGCCACCATCCGGGTGCTGCTCCGGCCAGGCGGGCGGATCGTGGTCAGCGTGCCGAACGCCGGGCGGCGTTTTTCCCGACAACAGGTCGTGGCCCGGAAGCTGGTCGAAGCGGGACACCTCGAGCTGGGCGACGTTCTCTACGAACGGACTTCCGCTGACGGGGTGGTCGAGATGTACTACCACCTGTACGACCTCGATGAGTTCGTGAAGGAGCTCGAGGAACAGGGATTTCGCATCCTTCACGTCGGCGCCGAAAGCGTTCTGCCGGAAAGTGGCGTCGTGCGCTCGAAGGTGCTGCACAAGCTCGACTGCCTGCTGACCAGGCTCCTGCCACTACGCTACGCCTACGGTTTTCTCGCCGTCGCCGAAGCAAGCGTTGACGGTGATGAGAGCACCCAGATGGCGCAGCCACCCGCACCCGGCCAACGGCAGTAAAGCCGCGGTAATGGCTCGCCGCCTGCTGCTTCTTGCCGTCTGGCTGTTTCCCTTGCTGGCCCTCGCCTGCGGACGCCCCGCGCTGGCAGCGCCACCAACGCCGGCCGACCGACTCGATCTGATCGAGAAGCGCGGCGCCCTGATTGCTGGCGTCAAATCCGACTACCCGCCGTTCGGCATGCGCGACGGCAACGGCCGCCTGATCGGCTTTGAGGCCGACCTGGCCGGCGAACTCGCGCGTCGTCTCGGCGTACGCCTGCAACTGGTTGCCGTGACATCCACCAACCGGCTGCAGAAGCTCGAGGAAGGCGCCATCGACGTGGTCATCGCCACGCTCGGCGACACCCCCCAGCGCCGCGAAATCGCCACCCTGGTCGAGCCCAGCTACTACGCCAGCGGTGCGACCGTCGTCGCGCCGCCCAATAGCCACCTGTCGACCTGGGCCGACCTGCGCGGCAGAAAGGTCTGTGCCACGCAGGGCGCCTACTTCAATCGACCGATGGCGCAGCGCTTTCTGCTCGAACTGCAGGTCTTCAACGGAACGCGCGACACTCGCCTGGCGCTGCGCGACGGGCGCTGCGACGCCTGGCTTTACGACGACACCGGCATCGTCGGCCTGCTCGCCGACAGCGACCTGGCAAACTACGAGACGCCGCTGCCGTCGATGATGGTCTCGCCGTGGGCGATTGCCCTGGCTGCCAGCGAGCGCGGCGCCCGACTCGAGCAGGTCATCTCGGATACCATCGCCGACTGGCACCGCAGCGGCTGGCTGATTGCCGCCGAGCAGCGCTGGGCGATCAAACCCAGCCGCTTCCTGGTCGATATGCGCGAACTGTGGACAAGGCAACTACCGGACGGGCGCCCGCTCTGCGCCCGCCAGAGCAAGGCCGGAAACGCCAGCGGCGACCAATGGCCGGCAGAATGCCGCAACAGGTTCCTGCTCAGCTCGGCCGACGTCGACGGCATCCAGCGCTTCGGCCTGTTGCTCAAGGAACGGGCGGGCTTCGACGTGAGCATCATCCACGACGCCTACGACCGCAGCCTCTTCCTGCATGGCCTGTGGGTAACGCTGCAGCTGATGGTGGCCTGCGTTGCCGGCAGCCTCGCCGTCGGTTGCCTCGGCGCCCTGGCGGCGGAAGCTGGCCTGCCCTGGCTGCGCGGTCTGGTCCGCTCGTCCGCCGCGCTCGCCCGCATGACACCGCCACTGCTGTTGATCTACCTGGTCTTCTTCGGCGTCGGCCACGTCATCGTCAGTCGCTTCGGCTGGACCTTCGACGGCGCGGCGATCGCCATCGTCTGCCTGTCGACGTACACCGGCTGCGCCATCGTCTCCGCGCTGCTCGACGCGACCGCCGTCCTCAGGGAACAGCAGGCCGGCTTCGCCCTGCGCTGGTGGACGCTGGCGCAGGCCCTGCGCCTGGCCTACGCGCCTGTCGTCGCCTCGCTGATCAACGTCGTCAAGGCAACCGGCATGGCCAGCGTCATCGCCGTCCCGGAACTGGTTTCGGCAGCGACGGCCATCGTCGCCGAACGCGGCAACGCGGCGGTGATGATGAACGTCTTGATGATCACCTATTTCCTGCTCGTGCTGGCCGTCGTCCAGTTCTTCAACCTTCTCGAACGGAGGATTCTGCGCCGTGGCGAGCACTGAGATCGTCGCCCTGCTGTGGACGTGGACGCCCTTCCTGGCCGGCGGCTTCGCGTGGAACATCCTCGTTTCACTGGTCGCCATGCTCATCGGCACGCTGTTCGGCGCCATTCTTGCCCGCCTGCGCCTTTCCGGGCCAGGGCCGCTGGCGCACGCCAGCCTGCTGCTCACCGAACTGACGCGCAACATCCCGACCTTCGTATTTCTGTTCTATCTGGCCTTCCTGATTCCGGCAGAATTCGCCATTGCCGGCGAGCTGTACGCCTTTCCGGTCTGGCTCAAGGCGTCGCTGGCGCTCTCGGTGGCAGTCATCGGCTTCGTCTCCGACAATCTCTTCGTCGCCCTGCAGCACCGGCAAGACCGGAACCACGCGGCGGCGCTGCTGTTCATTCCCAGCTGGACGACCTATCTGCTGATCATCGTCATGGCCTCGAGCACGGCGTCGGTGATCGGCGTCGGGGAAATCGTCTCGCGCTGCAATGTGGTCATCGCCGCCGTCGGCGGCGATGAAACGATGCTCTGGGTGTACACTTACGCGATTGCCTACTTCCTGCTCTTCTGCCTGCCGCTGAACTGGGCAATGGGCTACGCGCGAAAGCGCCTGCTGGCACGCATCGAGGCGGCAGCGTCTTGAACCGCCAGCAACTTCTGGGGAACACATTGAAACGGATTGCTGCCACTCTTCGCGCTGCCACTGTGCACCTGCCAGCCCTTGCCGGGGCAGCGCTGCTGGCATTCGCCGTGCAGGGCCCGGCACACGCCGAGCCGGTCCTCGAACGCATCAGGAACAGCGGCGTCCTCAACGCCGGCACCCGCGCCGACGCCGTTCCCTTTGGCTACCGGGTGAAGGTGGCCGGTGAAAACAAGGAGCGCCTGGTCGGCTTCTCGGTCGACCTGATCGACGAAATCCGCAAGAAGCTGAGCAAGAAATTGGGTCGCGAAATCGAAACCCGGTTGCGCACGACCACCGCCAGCGACCGCATGGAGCTGGTCGCCAGCCAAGCCATCGACATCGAGTGCGGAATCACCACACCCACCTGGGAACGCCAGAAAACCGTTGATTTCTCGATTCCCTTCTTCGGCAACGGCACGCGCATCATGGTCCTGCGCACGAGTGGTCAGGACCTGGGCAGTCTGAACGGCCGACGCATCGGCGTCGCTGCCGGAACCACCACCGAAGGAATTCTCAAACAGCACGTGCCGGCTGCGCTGATTGTCGAGGTGCCGGACATGGCCACCGGCTTCGAGATGTTCGCCCGCGGCGAACTCGACGGCTTGGCCAACATCGGCATCGTGCTGCGCGCGATGGTCGAGAAGAGCCCGCTGAAGAGCAGGGTCACCCTGCTGCCGCGCACCGAAGAGCTGTCCTACGAAGCGATGGCCTGCAGCCTGCCGCAGAACGACTCCGAGTGGCGCGCCTTCGTCAATGAGGTCTTTGCCGACCTCCTGGAGGGCGTCGACCAGTACCGCGGCGGCTATTTCGAGATCTACGACAAATGGTTCGGACCACGCGGCGTCGTCTATTTCCCGCTCGATTACGTCGTCGCCCAACGCCTGTCCGCGTCGATCATCTGGCTGAAGTAGGGCCTTCGCCATGACCCTGCGCCGCCGCCTTTTCCTCCTCGTCACGACGATCCTCGTCATCGGCCTGCCCAGTACCGCTGGGGTATTTGCCTATGTCTCCTGGCAGTCCGTCCTGCAACGGACCGAGAGCGAGGGAACGCTGATCGCCCAGACCCTCGCCCAGTCAGTCACCTTCATCCAGCAGGTGCCGGCGGTGATCAACCAGATCGTCGACAAGGAGGTGCGCACGCAGGCCGACATGGTGGCCCAGCTGACGCATCTTGCCCGCCGGAAAAATGCGTCCGCCGAGGATATCAACCGCGCCCTGCGGACGATCGCGGCGAATAATGGCATTCCGGAAATCTGGGTCAGCGACGCCCGCGGCACCCCCCTCTTCTGGTCACTCGACGACATCGATGCGCGCATCGCCGTCGACTCCGGGCTGACCTTGCTACCAGTGTTCAAGCCGCTCCTGCAGGGGCAGCAATTCAGCGTATCGAGCGATCTGCAGATCCGCGACCTCGACCATCGGGAACTCTACTATGGCGCCGTTGCGACGCCGGATCGCCAGGGAATGGCGCTGATCGCCCGCCTGCCGAGTCGCGCCAACCGGATCATCCACAGCATCGGCCTCAAGCGCATGGTGGAGACCGTCCTCTCGGCGGCACAGATCGACACGATCTGGATTTTCGATAGCCAGCTCGAGCCTCTGGCCGCCACCTCGGACCCGCGCACGAACACGACGACCCACTTGAGCGAAGCCGAACGCAGCTTCGTCGAAGCGGTCATCAGCACCAGCGCGCCGGCTTCGTTTCTCGAAAACAGCGGCTTCCACAATGCGCTCTTCCAGCAGGCGTTCCTGTACGTTGCGGCGCCGATTTTCGGAGCCGACGGCTTGCCGAACGGCGCGGCGTTGATGCGCCTGCCGGTCAACATGGCGGCGGAAATGAATTCGCTGCTGCGCGTCGGCGGCGGCGTGACCATCGGCTTGCTGCTGCTCGGCATGACCCTGGCTCTGCCCTTCCTCAACCGTATCGTCCGGCCGCTGTCGCAGCTGACCCTGCAGACCCATCGCCTGGTGGAGCACAATTTCGATCCCGACCAGGAGATGCACGCCGAACTGCTCAAGGTGTCGGAAAACCGCAAGGACGAGGTCGGCTATCTGGGCAACGCGCTGTACTCGATGGTCACCACGCTGAAAACCTACATTGCCGACCTCAAGGCGACGACCGCCGCCAAGGAGCGCATCGAAGGCGAGATGTCGGCGGCGCGCGACATCCAGATGGGAATGCTGCCGCGCGTCTTCGGCTCGCCGCCGGACGCCCGCTTCGACCTGCATGCGCTGCTCGTACCGGCGAAAGCGGTCGGCGGCGACCTCTTCGACTTCTTTCCGCTCGACGAGCGGCGCCTGTTCTTCCTGATCGGTGACGTCTCCGACAAGGGCGTTCCGGCGGCACTGTTCATGGCCGTCACCAAGACGCTGTTCACGGTCGAGGCCAAGCGCGACTCGAACTCGGTCGCCGGAATCATGGAGCGCGTCAATCGAACGCTCTGCGAGAACAATCCGGAAGGCATGTTCGTCACCGTCTTTGCCGGCATCCTCGATCTGGACAGCGGTGAAATCACCTGCAGCGACGGCGGCCACGAGCTGCCTTTCGTCCTGCGACGCAATGGCCGCGCAGAAATGCTCGCCAAGAAGAAGGGCGGGCTGGTGCTCGGCTTCGTCGCCGATTCGGTCTACCGCGACGACGTCATCCGCCTGCAGCCGGGCGAAGCCCTGGTGATCTATACCGACGGGGTCACCGAGGCGATGAACAGCGAACACGAGCTGTTCAAGGAAGAACGCCTGGGTACGACGCTGGGCGCGATATCCGCCGTCTGTACGGCGCGCACGATCATCGCCAAGGTGATCGATGCCGTGCACGCTTTCGTCGGCAGCCACCCGCAGAGCGATGACATCACCCTGCTCGCGCTGCGCTGGCAGGGTGCGGCCCGCGGCGCGCTTGCCGCGGTGGCGGAGGAGACGCTGCCTGACGACGCCAGCGACGGCACCAGCTCAGGCGCGCTCGGCGGCAATGCGTGACGAAGCGGGCGGCTCAACACACACCGCACGCGCCGCGCTCGCTACGCGCTCGTCGCCACCTCGGGAAGATCGATGATCCGCGGCGGATGCCCTACCTGCTCGAGAAATTTCAGCAGGTCGCTGGTGGCGATGGTCGTCGTGCGGTCGTTTCTCAGCGGGTGACAATTGAGCAGGCCGCAGGCCAGCACACGCTGCTCGATTACCACGCAGACCTGGCCGTGCACGTCGTTGATGGCTGCGAAGGGCGACACGGCGCCGGGAACGACGCCGAGCAGGCGAGCCAGCTCCCGCTCTCCGGCGAACGAGAAACGCGGCGCCTGCAGCAGGCTCGCCGCGCTGCGCAGGTCGACGCGTGTCTGCTCCAAGGCCACCAACAGCCAGTAGCCACCCTTCTTGTCCTTCAGAAACAGGCTCTTGGCATGGCCTCCCGGCAGATCGCCGCGCAGGCGTTTGCTGTCGTCTATCGTTCGCAGCGGCGGATGCTCGACGCTGCGGGTCACAATGCCCAGGTCATCGAGCATGGTGATCAGCTTCTGGCTATCGTCAGCGGGCATGCAGGTCCTCGAGTATGCGCTTCGTGGCCACCGGCAGGCAGATCGGCCGCCCGGCCAGCGAATCGGGAAAATCATGATTTATAGATGCAAGCGAGTGCGGCCGGCAATCGACAATTAGCAGTTGACCGCCCATCGGGGTCGCGGCTAAGGTAGCTGCGGCATTCAGACTGAACAACAAATTCTACAATCGCGAGGAGCAGTCATGAAGACGCAAGCATATTCCTATTCGGACACCATTGCCGGTTACGTCACCCAAGTCGATCGCGCCGCGCGCAGTTTCGATCTCCAGACCAGCAATGGAGGCGAGTTCCGCGCCTACCTCACGCCGAACACCTACGCGCGCATTGCCGAGAACCTCGATGACTCGTACCAGGATTGCACCGGGCGCATGGCTGAAATGCTGCAACCGGGGCAGCAGGTCTTTGCCTACTGCGTCTTCTATCCGCAAGCCGGAGAGTTGCGCGCCGAGGTGAAATCGATGGTCTTCCCGGGCGAAGGCGCCGGGGTGTACCGGCACGAGGAGCCGGACTGGTGGATCAGGCAGATCCGCTCGATCGCCAATAGCTACCTGCGCTGGCAGTTCAACTACCCCAGCCAGTCGATCGATTACCGCAACTATCGCACCATCCTGCATCTGGCCGGCGGCAAGAAAGGCGACTACCTGCAGGAGACGGACACCATTTCGCGGATGGTCTACGGCATGGCCTCGGCGTATATGCTGACCGGCGAAGAGAGCTTCCTCGAGGCCGCCGAAAAAGGCACCGAGTATCTGCGTGGCCATATGCGCTTTCGCGACGCCGAAGAGGACCTGATCTACTGGTACCACGGCGTCCAGGTTTCCGGCGACCGCGAGCACAAGCTGCTGACTTCGGAATTCGGCGACGACTACGATTCGTTGCCCATGTACGAGCAGATCTACGCGCTCGCCGGACCCACCCAAACCTATCGCCTCACTGGCGATCCGCGCATCCTTTACGACATCGAGAAGACGATCGAGCTCTTCGACAAGTTCTACAAGGACGACGAACAAGGCGGCTATTTCTCGCATATCGATCCGATCAGCCTCGACCCGCGCTCGCCCCTGCTCGACAAGGGCAACAACCGCGCGCGCAAGAACTGGAACTCGGTCGGCGACCACGCGCCCGCCTACCTGATCAACCTGTGGCTGGCCACCGGCGAGGAAAAGCACCTCGACTTCCTGGTAGATACCGCCGACACCATCGTCAAGCACTTCCCCGACTACGCGCATTCGCCGTTTGTCCAGGAGCGTTTCCACGAGGACTGGAGCCACGACAGCACCTGGAACTGGCAGCAGGACCGCGCGGTGGTTGGCCACAACCTGAAGATTGCCTGGAATCTAATGCGTATCCACAGCATTCGTCCGAATGACGATTACGTGCAACTGGCCGAGAAGATCGCCCAGCTGATGCCCGACGTCGGTTCCGACCGACTGCGCGGCGGCTGGTACGACGTTGTGGAACGTACGCTGGCTCCCGGCGAGGAAGCGCACCGCTTCGTCTGGCATGATCGCAAGGCCTGGTGGCAGCAGGAACAGGCGATCCTCGCCTACCTCATTCTGCAGGGTTGCCTGGGCGACAAGGACTACGAGAAGCACGGCCGCGAAGCGGCCGCTTTCTACAACGCCTTCTTCCTCGATCACGACGACGGCGGCGTTTACTTCAACGTCCTGGCCAACGGCCTGCCCTATCTGCTCGGCAACGAACGACTCAAGGGTAGCCATTCGATGAGCGCCTATCACTCGACCGAGTTATGCTATCTGTCAGCAACCTACATCAACCTGCTGATCAAGAAAGAGCCGATGTGCCTGTACTTCAAGCCACGGCCCGATGGTTTCCCTGGCCGCGTCCTGCGCGTCGCTCCGGACATCCTGCCCAGGGGCAGCGTCCGCCTGACGGCGGTCGAGATCGACGGTCGCCCGTACACGGCGTTCGACGCCGACGAACTGTCGGTGCAATTGCCGGACTCGCGCCAGGATGTGCGCGTCAAGGTGACTCTGACCCCCGTCAAGTAGCCCCGCCCTCAATTCAACGAAGGATTTCGCCCCATGTCGATCGAGCTTGAAGCATTCCCCCGCGACGGGATGACCGTCGTCGTCGTCAAGGGCGAGATAGACGGCAGCTCCGCGCCCAAGTTGCAGGAGAAGATCCTGCCCCTGCTGCAGAACGATAGCGCGCTGGTCCTCGATCTCGGCGCGGTCAGCTACATGTCCAGCGCCGGTCTGCGCATGCTGCTCCTGCTCTACCGCCACGCGGCATCGCACAATGGCCGGGTGGCCATCGCCGGGCTCGCCGAATCGATCAGGGACACCATGGAGATCACCGGCTTCCTGAAGTTCTTCACCGTCGCCAACAGTGTCGATGAGGCACTGCAGACGCTCAAGAAAGTGTGAGATGGATACGCGTATCGATTTCTATCCGACAAACCAGCACGGTGCTTACAAACTGCGCCCCGGGCGACCGTATCCCTTCGGTACCACGCTGGTGCCGGGCGGCGTCAATTTTTCGATCAGCTCCGGCCACGCCACCGCGTGCACCCTGGTGCTCTTCGAGAAAGGCGCGCCGGAGCCATTCGTGGAGATCCCCTTCCCGGAGGCCTTTCGCGTCGGCAACGTCTGGTGCATGGTCGTCTTCGACCTCGAATGCGAGCGCATCGAGTACGGCTACCGCATGGATGGCCCCTGGGACCCGGGCGCCGGACACCGCTTCGACCGCTCGAAGGTTCTCCTCGACCCCTACGCCAAGGCGATCGGCGGGCGGACGCACTGGGGCCAGCCACCCGACTGGAACGACATATACCCGCAGCGTGCGCGACTGATCTTCGAGGATTTCGACTGGGAAGACGATCGTCCTCTGGAGACGCCGCTCGCCGACCTGGTGATCTACGAACTGCACACGCGCAGTTTCACCGCTCATCCGTCGGCCGACGTCAAGCACCCCGGCACCTATGCCGGCATCGCGGCGCGCATCCCCTATCTCAAGGAACTGGGAGTGAACTGCGTCGAGCTGATGCCGATCTTCGAGTTCGACGAGTTCGAGAACAGCCGCGCCAACCCGGAAACCGGCGAGATGATGCTCAACTACTGGGGCTACAGCACGGTTGGCTTCTTCGCGCCCAAGGCTGGCTTCGCCGCCACCGGACCCTTCGGCATGGAGGTGGACGAGTTCAAGAACCTGGTCAAGGAGCTGCACCGCAACGGTATCGAAGTGATGCTCGACGTGGTTTTCAACCACACCGCCGAAGGCAACGAGAACGGTCCGACGCTGTCGTTCCGGGGAATCGACAACCAGACCTTCTACATGCTGACACCGGAAGGCTATTACTACAACTTCAGCGGCTGCGGCAACACGCTGAACTGCAACAGCCCGGTCGTCCGCAACATGGTTCTCGACTGCCTGCGCTACTGGGCGGCCGAATACCACATCGACGGTTTCCGCTTCGACCTGGCCTCGATCCTTGGCCGTGCGCCGAGCGGCGCCCCCTTGCCCAACCCGCCCTTGCTGGAAAGCCTGGCCTTCGACCCGGTGCTCGCCAAGTGCAAGCTGATCGCCGAAGCCTGGGATGCCGGCGGCCTGTATCAGGTCGGCTCATTCCCGGCCTACGGACGCTGGGCCGAGTGGAACGGCAAGTACCGCGACGACATTCGCCGTTTCCTGAAAGGAGACGAAGGCATGGTGCCGGTGATGGCCGAGCGCATCCAGGGCTCGCCCGATCTCTACGGCTGGAACGAACGCGGTCCGACCGCGTCGATCAACTTCATCACCTGCCACGATGGCTTCACGCTGCACGATCTGTTCACCTACAACGACAAGCACAACGACGACAACGGCGAACATAATCGCGACGGCGGCAACGACAACCATAGCTGGAATTGTGGCGCCGAAGGCGAAACCGACGATGCGCAGGTCAATGCCCTGCGCCAGCGCATGATCAGGAATGCCCTGGCCATCCTGCTCATGAGCCACGGCGTACCAATGCTTCTGATGGGCGATGAACTGGGCCGCACGCAGCGTGGCAACAACAATACCTATTGCCATGACAACGAGCTGAACTGGCTCGACTGGACGCTGCGCGAACGCAATAGCGACCTGTTCGACTTCACGCGCAAGATGATCGCCCTGCGCAAGGCACACCCGCTGCTGCGTACCGGCGAGTTTTTCGGAACCAGCCGCTCGCCGGCCGACATCATCTGGCACGGTACGCAAGCGTGGAAAGCCGACTGGTCGGAAGACTCGCGCGCCCTGGCTTTCCTGCTCCGCGAACGTCAGGCCGGTCAAGGCGGGAATACCACGCCGGTCCTGTACATGGCGATCAACAGTTTCTGGGACGCCCTGCCCTTCGAACTACCCGAACTGCCCAGTGGCTATCACTGGCACCTGTTTGCCAATACCAGCCTGGCGGCCCCCGACGACATTCGGGAACCCGGCGAGGAAATACCGCTGCAGGAGAATCTGCAGAGCTTCCTGGTTGGCGGCCGCGCGGTGGCCATACTCATCGGGCGCCCGCGCCTGCCAGCCTGACCAATAAACCAATCCGTGGAGACAGCAAACATGACATTCAGCACCCGTGTGGAAATGAAGGGCCGCGAGGCATGGATCGACCTCGAAGGCGAACTTGACGCCGCCGTGGCTGGCGAGTTCCGCCAGGCCATCGAGCAGGTCGCAGAGCAAAAACCCGAGAAGCTCGTCCTCTTCGTCAGCAAGCTGCAGTTCATGGCCAGCGCCGGCCTGCGGGTAATCGTATTCGCCAAGCAGCAGATGGGACGCGACGTCAGCATTTACGTCGTTGGCGCCGGCGGTCCGGTGCTCAACACCCTGCAGATGAGCGGCTTCGACCAGTCTGTGTACGTCCAGGAAAGCTACCCCTGAGCCCGGCGGACGTACGCTCCTGATCGCTCATGACACGGTACAGCATCCCAGCCAACCTGGCGGCGCTGTCGACCATCCGCCAACTGCTCACGCAGGCTTGCCGGGAGGCCGGCCTGGACGACGCAGCCAGCTATCGCCTGATTCTGGCGGTTGACGAGATTGCCACCAACATCATTACCCACGGCTACCAGGAGCAGGGAACGACGGGCGACATTGCCATCGCCATCGACGCCAGCAAGCAGCGGCTGAGCGTGCTTCTCGAGGATACGGGAGTGGCCTACGATCCGCGTGCGCAGGGCATGCCGACTGCCGAAGACCTCGACAAACCCCTGTCCGACCGGGAAATCGGCGGGCTGGGCGTTTTCCTGGCCCTGCAGGGCGTCGATCGCTTCGACTATCAGCGCCACGGCGAGGTCAACCGCAACACCCTGGAAGTGGACCTGCCGCAAGCCAAAGGCTGACCGAGCAAGAAAGCGCACCTGCCTGGCAAGGTCGCGCCGGCCCGAAGCAAGCGCGAACGGTGACCGCCATCGGGCGCCTTACTGCAAGCGCCCGCTCAGCCGCAGAAGCCAGTCCCGGATCGCGACTTCCCCTGGCTGTTCGCTGCTCTCCAGTGTCGGAAAGCGGCAGAAAACATCCTGGATGATCGCGTTCAGCTGCCAACCCGCTTCACGCGCTAGCATGGCCACTTCGCCAAGCGCGTCCGGCTGGTCACCGATGTCGAGGCACACCGACTTGAGCTGATCAGGGTGCAGACCGGCGTCGGCCAGTGAACGCTCCAGTGCCACGACGCGATCAGTCAGAAAAGCGCCAACCGTCGGCGCGCCTGCAGCGTAGTTCACCAACTCTGAACGGGCCTGGCTCCATTCGCCGAAGTCCTCATCAAGGCGCTTGAGCCGCTCGGCGTTGCGGCGGTCCTGCTCGACATCGCTCGCGTCGACGGCGCCTTGCTCGAGCAGTCGCAATATCGCTTTCGACATCTGGGCATCGAACTTGACGTGGTTCAGCCGCAGGATCAGCGACAGGCGTCTCTCGGGTGCCCGGATGTCCTTGTCCAGAACACCAGCGACGACCTCCGCAAGCAGCAGTATGCGGCCCATCACGCTGATCTCGGCCCCCTTGAGTCCGCGCGGATAGCCGCTCCCGTCGTGCCGTTCATGGTGCTCGAGAATGGCTCTGCCGACTGCCTGCGGGTATTCCGGTTGCTGCTTGACGATCATCGCGGAAGTGAGCGGGTGCGCATGCAGCTGTCGCCGTTCGGCGGCATCGAACCTGTGTTCCGCCTGGAGCATCGCCGGGTCGATATGCAACATGCCGGCATCCTGGAGCAGGGCCGCCGCCGCCAGCGCCCGCAACTCGGCCACCTTGAGTTCCTGGCGTATGCCCAGGTGCAGTGCAATCAGCGCCACCTGCAGGCTGTGGCCGAAGATGGCGCTGCGGCGATCACGGGCGACGGTCAACCTGAAGGCGATCGGCTTCGGAAGGGCAATGCTGCCGATGGCCCCGAGCAAGGTGACGCGATCACTGAGTTGGGCAGCGAGCTGCCCGTAGAAAGGGCGCTCGTCGATGAGCTTCTCGGCCAGATCGCGCAACTCGTCCAGCGTGACCGCCTGCTCCGCCGTGAGGCTTTCGTCGATGGGCACCTGCAAGCGGTGATTGAGCAGGCGCTCGAACAGCCGGCTATCGACGCGCACGCCGCGCTCGACCACCTTGATTCCGTTGCTGGAAAGGATCGGCTGGTGGGCGACCACGTTTTGCGTGTCGCCAAGCTCGGTGGCGGCCTTGAGGTAGTGTTCGTCGTTGGTTTCGGTCATGAGACCTGGTCTTCCTTCACTGCTGTCGGACAGCGCAAACCCGCTGCTCCCGGCCATCCCGGCAGCGCTCGCCGAGCACCGCTTGCGCAGTGCGTCGCCACCTGCATGACGATTCCAAGCCGCAATGGCAGAAAGGGCAATTCTACATCAGCCTTGCCAAGTCACCGGTCGCAGCAAGGGCACGCAATCATGGATGGAAGCGCAGGAAAGTGAGGGCGCACCGCCCACGCAGATCGGCATACGCCAAGGTTTCGTCTTGTTGACATCGATTGGAGGCGACCATGAATCGCCTGGCAAAGGGTCATAGAGAGGGTGCCAGGGCGAGCACTGGCGCGACCCGTTGATGTCGCCAGGTGGACCGCCTGCCAGGAGTTGTGACCACTTATTTCCCCGCTGCCGCCGCCTGCGTTTGTTAGCATGGCCACTTCGAATCGGGAAAGCCGCGCATGAACAGCAGCGAGCAGCCGGTAACAGGACGACGCAAGGGACGCGGGCAGCGCCGCGGACGGCGCGTCGATGCCGCCACGCGGGACGCCGTCGCCGGACTTCTCGCCGACTTGCCGCTGCGCCGCGACCTCTTGATTGAACATCTGCACCGACTTCAGGATACGCGCGGCTGTCTGCGTGCCGGTGACCTGTTGGCGCTGGCTGATCTGCTGCGCATCGGTGTTGCCGAGGTCTACGAGACGGCGACGTTCTACGCCCACTTCGACATCCGCGAGGACGAGGAGCCGGCGCCGGCGCTCGCCGTCCGGGTCTGCGACGGCCTCAGCTGCCGACTACAGGGAGCGCTGCAACTCGATTCGGCCTTGCGTGCGCGTCTGCCGCCGGCCACCGCCAGAGTTTTGCGCGCACCGTGCATGGGCCGTTGCGACCTGGCGCCGGTGGTGCAGGTCGGCAAGCGCCACGCCGACCGTGCCAGCGCCGCCGACGTGCTGGCGCTGATCGATGCAGGTGCATTCACGCCCCTGCCGCTCGTCGGCGAGAGCCTGGATGCCTACCGCGCACGCGGCGGCTACCGGCAACTGCAGGCGCTGCGCGACGGTGCCTTGCCGGTCGAAACGGTATTCGCCGAACTCGAGGCGGCCGGGCTGCGCGGCATGGGCGGCGCGGGTTTCCCGACGGCGCGCAAGTGGCGACTGGTGCGCGCCGCGCCGGCGCCGCGCTACCTGGTCTGCAACGCCGACGAGGGCGAGCCGGGCACCTTCAAGGATCGCGTGATTCTCGAGGAGCAGACGCACCCGTTCCTTGACGGCCTGCTGCTGGCGGCGGCCTGTACCGGCGCGGACCGCTGCTGGATCTACCTGCGCGACGAGTACCCTGCCGCGCACGCGCTGCTGCGCCGCGAGATCGCCGCGCTCGAAGCGGCGCAGCTCGTCGAGCCGGGCTTCATCGATCTGCGCCGCGGTGCCGGCGCCTACATCTGCGGCGAGGAATCGGCGCTGATCGAGTCGATCGAGGGCAAGCGCGGCTACCCGCGGCAACGCCCGCCCTACGTCGCCGAGGCGGGGCTGTTCGGACGCCCGACGCTGGTCAACAACGTCGAGACGCTGGCGCTGGTGCCGACCATTCTCGCCGCCGGCGGTGCGCGCTTCGGGGCACTGGGCGGCGAGGGCTTTGCCGGCCTGCGCAGCTACTCGGTCTCCGGTCGGGTGCGCGAACCGGGCGTCAAGCAGGCACCGGCGGGAATCAGCACGCGCCAGCTGATTGACGACTACTGCGGCGGCATGGCCGAGGGGCATCAGCTGCTGGCCTACCTGCCTGGCGGTGCCTCGGGCGGGATTCTGCCGGCGAGCCTGGCCGACCTGCCGCTGCACTTCGGCGAACTTGAGAAACACGGCGCGCTGATCGGATCGGCGGCGCTGATCGTGCTTTCCGACCGCGACGACCTGCGCGCCGCGGTGCAGGCGCTGCTCGAATTCTTCGCCGACGAGAGTTGCGGCCAGTGCACGCCGTGCCGAATCGGCACCGAGAAGATGCTGGCGCTGTTCGAAGCGCCCGAACTCGACGTCAGCCTGCTCAACGAGCTGGCCGCGCTGATGCGCGATGCATCGATCTGCGGGCTCGGCCAGGCGGCGCCCAATCCGCTGACGACTGCGCTGCAGTATTTCCCGCAACACCAGCTGGCAAGGAAGCGCGATGAGTGACGCGACGCAAGTGGCGCAGGTACGCTTCACTTTCGACGGTCGCGAGCTGACGGCGCTGCCCGGCGAAACGATCTGGCAGGCTGCCAGGCGTGCCGGAACGACGATTCCTCATCTGTGCACGCGGGAGGCGCCGGACTATCGGCCCGGCGGCAACTGCCGCGCGTGCATGGTCGAGATCGACGGCGAACGCAACCTGGCGCCGAGTTGCAGCCGCCAGGTCAGCGCAGGAATGGGCGTGCGCAGTGATACTTCCGAGCGCGCGCTGAACAGCCGGCGGCTGGTGATTGAACTGCTGCTTGCCGAGCAGCCAGCGCGCGCGCTGGCACATGATCGCAACGCGTCGTTCTGGCACTGGGCCGAGCAGCTGGGATTGCAGGGAAGCCGCTTCCCGCAACGCGCAAGCAGGGTGCCCCCTCCCCCCGCCGACCGCAGCCACCCGGCGATGACCGTTCAGCTCGACGCCTGTATCCACTGCCAGCTGTGCGTGCAGGCCTGCCGCGACATCCAGGCCAACGACGTCATCGGCATGGCCGGTCGCGGCGCCGCGGCGAAGATCGTCTTCGATGTCGACGACGCCATGGGCGACTCGAGCTGCGTCGGCTGCGGCGAGTGCGTACAGGCCTGCCCGACCGGCGCGCTGATGGCGACGACGATGCTGGCGGCAGACGGCAGCGGCCTGCTCGCCGCCGGAGAGACCGTCGACCGCGTTGTACCCAGCGTCTGCCCCTACTGTGGCGTCGGCTGCCAGATCGACTACCAGGTGCGCAACGAGCAGATCGTCGCGGTGACCGGCCGCAACGGTCCGGCCAACCGCGAGCGCCTGTGCGTCAAGGGACGCTTCGGCTTTGATTACGTGCACTCGCCGCAGCGCCTGTTGAAGCCGCTGATCCGCCGTGACGACGCCCCCAAGATCCCCGACGCAGCCTTCGACCCGGCCAATCCTTCGACGCACTTTCGCGAGGCGAGCTGGGACGAAGCGCTGCAGCGTGCCGCCGCAGGGCTGCGCTCGCTACGCGACGGACACGGCGGCAACGCGCTCGCCGGCTTCGGTTCGGCGAAATGCAGCAACGAGGAAGCCTACCTGTTCCAGAAGCTGGTGCGCACCGGCTTCACGACCAACAACGTCGACCATTGCACGCGCCTGTGTCACGCGTCGTCGGTGGCGGCGCTGATCGAAGGCGTCGGTTCGGGCGCCGTGTCGGCGTCGTTCATGCAGATCGACAACGCCGAGCTGGCGATCCTCATCGGCTGCAACCCGGAAGCCAACCACCCGGTCGCCTCGACGTTCTTCAAGCGGGCCGCGCGCAAGGGGACGCGGCTGATCGTCATCGATCCGCGCCGGCACGGCCTGGCGCGCTTTGCCGATGAAACGCTGCAGTTTCGCCCGGGCAGCGACGTCGCGCTGCTCAACGCGATGCTGCATACCCTCGTCGACGAGGAGCTCTTCGACCCGGCCTACGTCGCCCGCTACACCAGCGGTTTCGACGGGATGCGCACACACCTGGCGACCTACAGCCCGGAAGCGATGGCCGAGGTCTGCGGCATCGCTGCCGACAAGATCCGTGCGGTGGCTCGTCTCTACGCGCGCTCCAAAGCGTCGATGATCTTCTGGGGGATGGGAATTTCCCAACACGCGCACGGTACCGACAACGCGCGCTGCCTGATCGCCCTGGCGCTGATGACCGGGCACATCGGTCGCCCGGGCACCGGCCTGCATCCGCTGCGCGGGCAGAACAACGTCCAGGGCGCATCCGATGCCGGCCTGATCCCGATGGTCCTGCCCGACTACCTGCCGATCTCGCTGGCCGCCAACCGCGCGCGCTTCGAAAAGCTGTGGGGTGTCACCCTCGACCCGCAACCGGGGCTGACCGTCGTCGAGATCATGAACGCCGCGGCGGTCGGCGACATCCGCGGCATGTACATCGTTGGCGAAAACCCGGCGATGTCCGACCCCGACCTCAAGCACGCGCGCCAGGCGCTGGCGTCGCTCGAACATCTGGTGGTGCAGGACCTGTTTCTCACCGAAACGGCGATCTACGCGGACGTCATTCTACCGGCATCGGCCTGGCCGGAGAAGGAAGGCACCGTGACGAACACCAATCGCCAGGTTCAGCTCGGCCGCCAGGCCCTGCCCCTGCCAGGCGATACGCGCCCGGACTGGTGGATCATCCAGGAGCTGGCGCGCCGCCTCGATCTCGACTGGCAATACGACGGGCCGGCGGCGGTCTACGCCGAAATGCGCCAGGCCATGCCGTCGCTGGCCAACATCAGCCGTGAGCGGCTCGAACGGGAAGGCTCGGTCAGCTACCCCTGCGCCGGCGACGACCAGCCGGGTGCAGACGTCGTCTTCGCGGACGGCTTCCCGACGCCAAGTGGCCGTGCCGGCTTTGTCGCCGCCGCGCTGCTGCCGCCCGACGAGCAGCCCAGCACGGACTACCCGCTGGTCCTGTCCACCGGGCGGCTGCTCGAACACTGGCATACCGGCGCGATGACCCGCCGCAGCGCCGCACTCGACGCCCTCGAACCGGCAGCAGTGGTGACCGCCAGCGACGAAGACCTGCGCCGGCTCGGCATCGCCGACGGCGAGCGCGTGCGGCTGATCACCCGGCGCGGCGAGATCGAGGCCACGGCGCACGCCGACCCGGCGGTCGCAGCGGGGTCCTTGTGGCTACCCTTCTGTTTCCACGAAGCCGCTGCCAACCGCCTGACCAACCCGGTGCTCGACCCCTTCGGAAAGATCCCCGAGTTCAAGTACTGCGCCGTTCGCATGGAGCGTGCCTGAATGAGCGATCGCCAGGAATCTGCAGGTCGCGAAGGCGGCACAGGCTTTGTCCTCGCGCCCGACCCCGACGATCCAAGGCTCACGCGCCGGGTCGAAGGCTGCGACCAGCACGGCCAGCCGCTCAGCCTGAACGTGGTCGTCGAACGGCCGCTGACCCTGTACCTGAACGGTACCGAAGTGGTCACCCTGATGACCATCGGCGACCATCCCGAGCTGCTCGCGCTGGGCTTCCTGCTCAACCAGAACATGCTCGCTGCCGACGATGCCGTCACCACCATCGAACACGACGCCGAGCTTGACGTCGTCGTCGTCCGTACGCGCAGCGAATCGACCTACGAACAGAAGCTGAAGCGCAGGATTCGCACCTCGGGTTGCGCGCAGGGAACGGTCTTCGGTGACCTCATGGAGCGCTTCGACGACATCCGCCTCGACGCTGCTGCCGAGCTGCGCAGTTCATGGCTGCACAGCCTCTTGCAGCAGATCAGCCGGCAACCGAGCCTGTACCAGAAGGCCGGTGCGATCCATGGCTGCGTCCTCTGCCAGCGTGACCGGCCGCTGGTCTACATGGAGGACGTCGGCCGGCACAACGCCGTGGACAAGATCGCCGGCTACATGCACCAGCAGGGCCTTGGCGGCCGCGACAAGATCTTCTACACCACCGGACGCCTGACCAGCGAAATGGTGATCAAGACGGTGCACATGGAAATTCCGATTCTCGTCTCGCGATCCGGCTTCACGGCATGGGGTGTGGAGCTGGCAAGGCGCGCCGGACTGACACTGATCGGACGCGCCAAGGGGCAGCGCTTCGTCGTTCTGGCGGGGGGAGAAAGGCTGCGCTACGATCGCGATCTCGACAGCACGGCGAGCGGCGAGCAGCACGAACCGGCCGACGGGCAAGGAAGCCGGCGCAGCCGTGGCATTGCGCGCAAGTGTTGACATGAAACGCTTGCAACGTATCGCCATCGCCCTGGTGCTGCTCGCTGCGCTGCTGGTGTCCGCCGGCCGGATCGGCCTGCTCGCCGGAGTGCCACCGAGCGACCTCGGCGTGCACGACGGCAAGCTCAAGCAGCCATCGCCAACCGCCAACAGCGTCAGCAGCCAGGCCAGGCTGTGGCCCGATCACCCGCAGCGTGACTATGCCGACATCGCGCCGCTTGCGCTGCACGTTGACGGACCATCCACCATTGCCGCCCTGAAGGCACTCATGGCCAGTGAGGCGAGCGCCACCATCGTCGACAGTCGCACCGACTACCTCTATGTGCAGTACACGACGCCATGGCTGAAATTCGTCGACGACGTCGAATTCTGGTTCGACCCGACCAATAACGTGATCCAGGTACGCTCGGCGTCGCGCATCGGACGCAGCGACCTTGGTGCCAATCGTCAGCGCATCGACGCACTGCGCGGGCGAGTCGAAAGGACGCTCGCGACGGGGAAAGCCTCGGCCGAAGCCGGCAAGTGAGCCGCTCGGCTGGCTTGCCGAACGGACGCTTACCGCCCTTGCGTTTCCTCACCCACGGGAGACGACGGGCACTGATCGGCGGCGCTACCGTGCTGTCCGGACGCAGTTCTTGCCATCCTCCTTGGCCATATAGACGGCCTGGTCGGCCGCCTTGATCAGCTCGTCAAAACTCTTTATGGCCGGCGTTCTGGCAGCAAGGCCAACACTGATGCTGCCGTGCCAGGGCTCGCCACCCGTCGGCACGCGTAGTGCGGCGACCGCTTTCCGGGTCAACTCGGCGATGTGCAATCCACCGGCTTTCTCCGTATCCGGGCAGATCACCAGAAACTCGTCGCCACCGAGACGGCAGACGACGTCGTCACTGCGAAAGGAATGCTGCAGGGTCTTGGCCAGTTCGGTGAGCACCGCATCGCCGGCGTCATGGCCGCAGGAATCATTGACCTGCTTGAAATAATCCGCGTCGATCATCATGCAAACCAGCGGCGAATCGTTCTCAACCGACTCCTCCCAGAGCGAGGCGAGCGCCCGCAAAGCATGGCGACGATTGGGCAGCCCGGTCAGGACGTCGGTCAGGGACAGCTCGACGAGTTGTAGATTCACTTCCGAGAGCTCGCGGGTGCGTTGCCTTACTTTTTCTTCGAGTGACTGATTCAAGGCCAGCAAGTCGCGATTCCTCGCCGAGACCTGCTTGAACAAGGCATTCAAGGCGATGAGCAGGGGTTCGGTGGCATTGTCTCTGGCTCTCTCCTCTTCCTCATACGCCCTTGTCGAGTCGAGTCCGCTCCTGATTGCGGTAATCTGCCGGGCCATATTCTGATCGGCACCAAGGATATGATAGGCCAGCCAATGCGTCAGAAAATCCAGGAGACTCCTTGCCGGGTCAATATCATCAGGAGAAACACCAGAATGCATCGCGCGGATCTCATGCAGAAAGCTGCGATGCCCTTCAATGTGCTGACCCAGGTGCCGCCGATCGATACCGACCTCGATCATCAAGGCTTCCTCTTCCTGGAAATGGTATTTTGCGTAATCGGCGAGCTTCCTGAAAACCTCTTCAATATCATCGAATGCGACTTTGTTTTCCGACAGCAGGTAGCCAAACTGATTGATGATCCCGACCAGATGCTGGTGTTGCTGATCGACATCGGAAAGCCCGGTAACAAAGTTCTCGTCCCAATGAAATGATTCCATATGCGCTTTCTTGCCTCGGCGTTGATTTTCGGCCTTTGAAGACGCTGCAGAATGGGCGCTTTCCGCGGCGCGGTGGCGATCGCCCGAACAAAAAAAGCGGGCGCCGCGATGCGGCGCCCACGCTTCTCAAGCCAGGAAGGACTTACTTGCTGATCGACTCGCCGGGGGTCACGATACCCAGGAAGCTGTCGGCCTTGAGCGCAGCACCGCCGATCAGGCCACCGTCGATGTCTTTCTGAGCCAGCAGGCCGGCGGCGTTCTCCGGCTTCATCGAGCCACCGTACTGGATGCTGATCGACTGGGCAACGTCGTCACCGAAGAGCTTGGCGAGCAGGCCGCGCACCAGCGCGTGCGCCTCCTGTGCTTCGGCATCGCTGGCGGTGACACCGGTACCGATGGCCCACACCGGCTCGTACGCGACAACGGTGCGCAGCGCGTCATCGGCGGAAAGACCCGCGTAGGCGCCATTGACCTGCGTGGTGAGCACGCTCTCCAGCTTGCCGGCCTTGCGCTCGTCGAGCGTCTCGCCGATGCAGACGATCGGTCCCATGTCCAGCGAAAGGACCTTCTTGATCTTCTTGTTGACCGTTTCGTCGGTCTCGCCGAAGTAGGAGCGCTGTTCGGAGTGACCGATGATGACCATGTCGACGCCGATGTCCTTGAGCATGTCGGCGCTGACCTTGCCAGTGAAGGCACCCTGGTTTTCCCAGTGCACGTCCTGCGCAGCGAGCTTGACGTTGCTGCCCTTGACCACGTCGGCAACTTTGGCCAGAGCGAGATAGGTCGGCGCGATGGCGACGACGACGTTCTTGATGCCTTTGGCAGCGGCGACCACGTCGGCGGCCAGCTTGACTGACTCGGCGACGCTCTTGTTCATCTTCCAGTTGCCGGCGATAACGATTTTACGCATGGTGTTCCTTTTGTCTGTTGTCCAGGATTCAGGGAGAGAAACGGCCCCGGCAGGCTGCCCGGGCCGCTCGGCTTATTTCTCGGAGAGCGCCGCGACGCCCGGCAGGACCTTGCCTTCGAGGTACTCGAGCGACGCGCCGCCACCCGTAGAGGTGTGCGTGACCTTCTTCTCGGCGCCATACTTCTTGGCCGCGGTGGCCGTGTCGCCACCACCGATCACGGTCGTCGCGCCCCTGGCCGTGGCCTCGACGATGGCGTCGGCCATCGCCTTGGTACCGGCTTCGAACTTGGCGAATTCAAAAACGCCCGCCGGGCCGTTCCAGATGACGGTCCTGGCGTTGACGATGGCATCGCTGAACACCTTCGTCGATTCCGGTCCGCAGTCCAGCCCCAGCCAGCCGTCAGGAATGCCATCAACATCGTTGGCAACGCCGGTGTTGGCGTCGGCGTCGAACTTGTCGGCGATGACGAAATCGGTCGGCAGCAGAATCTGCTTGCCGTTGGCTTTCGCCTTTGCCATCAGATCGGGGACCAGCTTGGCGCCCTCCTCGTCGAACAGCGAGTTGCCGATCGGCATTCCGGAGATGACCCTCTTGAAGGTGAAGGCCATTCCACCGCCGATGATGATCTGGTCTGCCTTGTCGAGCAGGTTGTTGATCAGCTGGATCTTGTCGGCAACCTTGGCGCCGCCGAGGATCGCCAGCAGCGGCCGTTGCGGTGATTCGAGCACGGCCGAAAAGGCGGCCAGTTCCTTGTTCATCAGGTAACCCGCCGCACGCTGCGGAAGCTGCACGCCGGTCATCGACGAGTGATCGCGGTGGGCAGTACCGAAGGCGTCGTTGATGTAGACGTCGGCCAGTTTGGTGAGCGATGCGCGGAAGGCCTTGACCTTCTCGGGATCGGCCTTGATCTTGCTGACACTTCCGTCGGCGTCCTTGACCGTGCCCTTGCCTTCTTCCTCGATATGGAAGCGCAGGTTCTCGAGCAGGATGACCTCGCCGGGTTTGATCTTCGCGCACGCGGCTTCGACTTCAGGGCCAACGCAGTCGGAAAGAAAGCCCACCGGACGCCCGATCAGGCCTTCCAGCGCGGTGGCCACGGGCTGCAGGCTGAATTGCGGCGCGACCTTGCCGTCGGGACGTCCAAGGTGCGACATCAGAATCACCGCGGCACCCTGGTCGAGCGCGTACTTGATCGTCGGCAGGGCAGCTTCGATACGCTTGGTGTTGGTGATCGCTCCGCTGACCTTGTCCTGAGGGACGTTGAAATCGACGCGGATCAGGACGCGCTTGCCGTCGAGAGCGAGATCTTCGATGAACAGTTTGGACATGTTTTCCTCGAGAAAGAATGGGGGTTGATTAAAGGCGGGCTAAGAATCGAAAATGGCATGGCGTCTCCGTTTTGGCTACAAAACGACCCCTCAACAGAGCACCTTTCAGCCACTGCGTTGAGAACAGGGAACATCGGGGAAAGCGTTTTAACCACGCAGACGAAGTATCCTTGGCGCCGCTTCAGGAGTCAAATGCCCGTGCCATGAGCGGTGAAACCGGCGTCTCGAATACCCTGACAGGGTCTTCCTCTGGTCCGCAGAAACTGCTTTTCAGGCGCACAGGAAAGGTGGCCGCAAAAGCCATTTATTTGTCGTTACGAAAAATGCGCGGCGAGCCATCTCTGGCGCAAGGCAGGCAGCCTTCAGGCAGCAGCCGGAGCCAGCGCATTGGCGGCAACATCCGCCTTGACGACCAGCACGTCTTCCATCACCAGATACTCGAGGTCCGAGCCGAAGAACATATTCAGCGCATCGGTCGGCGAACAGATCATGGCTTCGCCGCGACGGTTGAGCGAGGTGTTGAGAACGACGCCATTGCCGGTCAACTTTTCCAGCTCGACCATCAGGTCGTAGTAGCGCGGGTTGTATTCGCGCTGCAGCACCTGTGCCCGTGAAGTGCCGTCTTCGTGCACCACTTCCGGAACGCGCTCCTGCCAGCCGTCGGCGACCTTGAAGGTGAAGGTCATGAACGGCGCCGGGTGATCGCTGCCGAGCATCTGCGGGCCGACGCTGTCGAGCATGCTCGGACAGAAGGGACGCCAGCGCTCGCGGAACTTGATCTGCGCGTTGATCCGGTCGGCGACACCGGCAACGCTCGGGCAGCCGAGGATCGAGCGGCCGCCGAGCGCGCGCGGACCAAACTCCATACGCCCCTGGAACCAGGCCACCGGATTGCCGGCCACCAGCAGCGCGGCAATTTCCTGTGGCACGGCGCGCAGCCGCTGCCATTGCGGTCTTGCCGGATGACGGGCGCAGGCGGCGACGACGTCTTCGTTGCTGTACGCGGGACCGAGGAAGACGTGCGCCATCTTTTCGATCGGCACGCCTCTCTGTACCGAGACGTAGCCGGCGGCGCCGACTGCCGTGCCAGCGTCGCCCGACGCCGGCTGCACGAACAGCTCCCTGACGTCCGGGCGCGCGATGATCTTCTGATTGAGCTTGACGTTCAGCGCGCCGCCACCTGAAAAAGCGAGCCGCCCGGTTTCGCGCAGGATGTCGCCCAGGTAGTGCTCGATCATCTGCAGCGACAGATCCTCGAACAGCTTCTGCATGCTCGCCGCGTAATGGATGTAGGGGTCGTCGGCACTGTCACCGGACCGCTTCGGGCCCAGCCACTCAATCAGCTTCGGCGAAAAATAGTAGCCCTTGCCCTGCTCCTTGTAACGGCGAAAACCAATCACGTTGGCGTAGTCGGTATTGACCGTCAGCGCGCCGTTCTCGAATTTGGCCAGACGCGAGAAATCGTGGCGTGTCGGGTCGCCGTAGGGCGCCATTCCCATCACCTTGTACTCGCCATCGAGCATCTCGAAGCCGAGATACTCGGTCAACGCGCCGTAGAGGCCGCCGAGCGAATCGGGATCGTAGAACTCCTTGATCTTGTGAATGCGGCCGTTCTCGCCGTAGCCGAAGAAGGTCGTCGCGTACTCGCCCTTGCCGTCGATGCCGAGGATCGCCGTCTTCTCGGTAAAACCCGAGCAATGGTAGGCGCTGGAGGCATGCGCCAGATGGTGCTCGACGGGCACGATCTCGGTCTTCCGGAGATCGAAGCCGAGCTGCAGCAGGCACCATTCGATGCGCTTTCGGTAGCGGAAAAAGCGCCGGTTGCCGGTCAGGATGGCGTCCAGCGCGCGCTCCGGCGCGTACCAGTAACGCCGGGCGTAATGCCAGCGCGCACCTTCGGCGAGGCTGATCGGCGCAAAGGGAATGGCCACCGCGTCGACGTCGGCCGGCCTGATGCCGGCAAATTCCAAGCAGAACTTGGCCGCCTCGTAGGGCATGCGGTTCTTGGCGTGCTTGTCGCGGACGAAGCGTTCCTCTTCCGCTGCGGCAACCAGCTTGCCGTCGATGTACAGCGCCGCCGAAGGATCGTGGGTCAGCGCGCCGGAAAGTCCGAGGAGGGTCAGTGCCAAGATGGAGGTCTCACAGAATCACTTTTTTGGCCCGCAAGCCCATGGGCAGCGAACCGACGAAAGCTGCGAGTATACCTGCACCGGCAACGCTTCTGTTCTGTCATCCGCCCGGCTTCCAGGCTCGCACAGGAAACCTGGCGAGGACGCGACGATCGAGCACTTCAAGCGGCGCTCTCGAATCCGGCTTGCAGAACAGCTCTTCTTGCCGCACGCTATTTCTTGCCTAAAGCAATTGCCTGTCCGATAATCGCCCGAGAGGCTCAGCGCACGATGCGCCCACACCATGGGCATGGAGACGTCGATCGAGAACTTGCGCAATCCCAGATCATGAACGATTACATTCTCCAAACGAATGATCTGGTCAAGGAATTCAAGGGATTTGTCGCCGTCGATGGCGTCAGTCTGAAGATCAGGCGTGGGCACATCCACGCCATGATCGGTCCCAACGGCGCCGGCAAGACCACCTGCTTCAACCTGCTCACCAAGTTTCTTCAACCCACCCGTGGCAGCATCCGTTTCAACAATATCGACATCACCCGCGACGAGCCGGCAAAGATCGCGCGACGAGGCATTGTTCGTTCTTTCCAGATTTCGGCAGTCTTCCCGCATCTGACAGTGCTCGAGAACGTCCGCATCGCCCTGCAGAGAAAGCTCGGAGCGTCTTTCCATTTCTGGCGCTCGGATAAGGCCTTGAGCCGGCTCGACGACCGCGCTATCCAGCTACTTGCCGACGTCGGCCTCGATTCCTACAGCCGAATGCTTGCCGTCGAGTTGCCCTATGGTCACAAACGTGCGCTGGAAATCGCCACGACGCTGGCGCTTGAACCCGAGCTGATTCTGCTCGACGAGCCGACTCAGGGAATGGGGCATGAAGACGTCGACCGGGTGATGCAACTCATCAAGAAGGTGTCGGCCGATCGTACCATCCTGATGGTCGAACACAATATGAAGGTCGTTGCAGGCATCTCTGACACGATCACGGTGCTGGCGCACGGCGCGGTGTTGGCGGAAGGCCCGTACGCCGAGGTGGCCAGCAATCCACAGGTGATCGAGGCCTACATGGGCACGGCCCAACGTGAACCCGAGGGGAGCGGCGCGTGAATTCGGCGGTGGAATATCTGCGCATTCGCGACTTGCATGCTTTCTACGGCGAATCGCATATCCTGCACGGGATGGATCTGCGGGTGAATCGCGGCGAGTGCGTGTCGCTGCTCGGCAGGAACGGCGCCGGCCGTACGAGCACACTGCGCGCCATCCTTGGGCTTACCGGAAAAAGAACGGGATCGATCATGCTCAATGGCCGCGAGACCATCGCCATGACGACGCATCGCATCGCGCAGCTTGGCGTCGGCTATTGCCCGGAAGAGCGCGGCATCTACGCAAGCCTGAGTTGCGAGGAGAATCTGCTGCTGCCACCGCGTATTGGCAACCGGGGAATGGGCCTGGAAGAAATCTACCAAATGTTCCCGAATCTTGCCGAGCGTCGCCACAGTCCGGGAACGCGCCTGTCCGGTGGAGAACAGCAGATGCTGGCCATGGCGCGCATACTCTGGAGCGGTGCGCAGTTGTTGCTGCTCGACGAGGTTTCCGAAGGGCTCGCGCCGGTGATCGTGCAGCAGCTCGCTGCAGTCATTGGCGATCTGAAGAGCAAGGGGTTCACGATCATTCTGGTCGAACAGAACTTCCATTTTGCGGCGCCTCTGGCGGATCGCATGTACATCGTCGAACACGGCCAGATCGCGGCCGAAATTGCCCAGGACGAGATCGAGACCAAGCAGGAATTGTTACAGGAGTATCTTGGCGTTTGAAGGGTTCCACCTGTCGGATTCGCCATCCGGCGCAACAATAACCAGAGGAGACAACAATATGAGATACGAACTGCGTAAGGTCGCGCTCGCCCTGATGCTGATCCCGGCCGCCAATATTGCCGCGGCACAAACCAGCCCCGGCACCATGAAGCTCTCGGACAACACGGTCAAGATCGGCGTGCTCACCGACATGTCGGGCGTTTATTCAGACCTCGGCGGACAGGGCGCGGTGACCGCCGTGCAGATGGCGATCGACGACTACAAGGCGCAGTACAAGCCGAAGTTCAAGATCGAGATGGTCTATGCCGACCACCAGAACAAGGCTGACGTCGGTTCCAACAAGGTACGCGAGTGGTACGACACCGAGGGCGTGGACATGGTCACCGACGTGCTCAACTCGGGGGTCGCCCTGGCCGTCGCCAAGGTCACGCAGGAAAAGAAGCGCATCGTGATGTTCGTCGGCTCCGCATCGACGCGCCTGACCGACCAGGACTGCACACCGAACACGGTGCATTACGCCTATGACACCTATTCTTTGGCCAATGTCGCCGGCAAGGCGATCGTCAAGAACGGTGGCGACACCTGGTTCTTCCTCACCGCCGATTATGCCTTCGGTCAATCGCTCGAAAAGGATACGACAGACGTCATCAAGGCCAACGGCGGCAAGGTGCTGGGCTCGGTGCGACATCCGCTCAATGCCTCGGATTTCTCTTCCTACCTGCTGCAGGCTCAGGCCTCGAAAGCCAAGATCATTGGTCTGGCCAACGCCGGTGGCGACACCATCAATGCGATCAAGGCGGCCAGCGAATTCGGCATCACGAAAAATCAGCAGCTTGCCGGTCTCCTGATGTTCATCACCGACATCCACGCCCTCGGCCTGCAAACGACGCAGGGCATGCTGCTGACTGCCGGCTTCTACTGGGACAGGGACGAAGACACGCGCAAGTTCAGCAAGCGCTATTTCGAGAAGACCAAGCGCAACCCGACCATGGTGCAGGCCGGCGACTACTCGGCGGTCACCACCTACCTGAAGGCGGTTCAAGCGGCCGGTACGGACGACGCGGAGGCAGTGATGGCGAAAATGAAAGCCATGCCGATACGAATTAGTAGAAAAGAAGGCAAGAAAAGAGTAGGGACCTCCCTAACACTCCCCAGCCAGTGTAACCCAAATACACCTGATCATCGGCACTGATGCTGTGGTGTGAGAGGTGTCAGATGTCTCCCACATGTTTTATTGGGCAAACAGGCGAGGATTATACACCTCCCCTACACCGCCTCTCTTCCCCCCCCACTGAACTTTCCACCAGGGGGAGGGGGATTGCCCTCCCCCCGACTTCTTTTCACAGAATGGGTGGGTTATTGGCCGGACCCTACTCTTTAATCCGGGGTCGGCTCTGTACGATAGGAGTAACCCTGCATGAAACTGCCGGCATCAGGCAAAACTAGAACCCGACTCGCTCTGAGCAAGGTGGGAGGTGATAAAATGAAAGAGTTTGATTGCAAGAGATGCGGGGTAGGTCAAGGCTAGTTCTATGAAGGCGCAGCATAGACTGGAGTGTATTACGGCTCCTGAACATCATCAACTTCGCCCACGGCGCCCTGTACATGATGGGTGCCTTCCTGGCGTGGATGGGGCTCGAGTACCTCGGCATCGGCTACTGGCCGACGCTGCTCCTGGCACCGCTGGCGGTCGGCCTGTTCGGCATCATCGTCGAGCGCGGCATGCTGCGCTGGCTCTACAAGCTCGACCATCTTTACGGCCTGCTGCTGACCTTCGGCCTGGCGCTGGTCATCGAGGGCTTTTTCACCAACGCCTATGGCGTCTCCGGCCAACCGTACTCGATACCCGCGCAACTGTCGGGGGGCTTCAACCTCGGCTTCATGTTCCTGCCCTACTATCGCGGCTGGGTAATTGTCGCCTCGCTGGTGGTTTGCTTCGCCACCTGGTTCGGAATCGAGAAAACGCGCCTGGGAGCCTATCTGCGTGCGGCCACCGAAAATCCGCAACTGACCCAGGCCTTCGGCATCAACGTGCCAATGATGGTCATGCTGACCTACGGCTTCGGCGCGGCCCTGGCCGGCTTTGCCGGCGTGCTGGCGGCACCGGTCATCCAGGTCAGCCCCTTGATGGGATCGCATCTGATCATTACCGTCTTCGCGGTAGTGGTGATCGGTGGCATGGGCTCGATCCTGGGTTCCATCCTCACCGGCCTGAGCCTTGGGGTAATCGAGGGGATAACCAATCTGCTCTACCCGGCGGCGTCCAACACGGTGGTCTTCGTCATCATGGCGATCGTCCTGATGGTACGGCCGGCCGGATTGTTCGGAAAAGAGAAATGAGCAGAAACGCCTTCGCTTACCTGGCGCTCCTGGCCGTGGGGATGGCCTTGCCTTTCTTCGTCTACCCGGTGCTGGTGATGAAGATCCTGTGTTTCGCCCTCTTCGCCTGCGCCTTCAACCTGCTGCTCGGCTATACCGGCCTGCTTTCCTTCGGTCATGCCGCGTTCTTCGGGACGGCCGCCTACGTCGCCGGCTACGCCATCAAGGGCTGGGGATTCCCGACCGAACTGGGCCTGCTGGCCGGCACCGCCGCGTCGGCGCTCCTCGGCTGGGCTGTCGGCAGCCTGGCCATCCGCCGCACGGGCATCTATTTCGCCATGGTGACGCTGGCGCTGGCGCAAATGGTCTATTTCATCTTCCTGCAGGCGCCATTTACCGGCGGCGAGGACGGTCTCCAGGGAGTCCCCAGGGGAACGATCCTCGGGCTGATCAGCCTGTCCGACGACCTCAACCTCTATTACTTCGTGCTGGCGATCTTCGTCTTCGCCTTCTGGCTGATCTACCGCACCATCCATTCGCCCTTCGGGCATGTCCTGACCGCCATCCGCGAGAACGAGCCGCGCGCGATATCGCTCGGCTACGACGTGGCGAAGTACAAACTGCTCGCCTTCGTGCTCTCCGCCGGGCTGTCCGGACTGGCCGGCGCCACCAAGATGCTGGTATTCAAGTTTGCCACGCTCACCGACGCCCACTGGCATGGCTCGGGCGAGGTGGTGCTGATGACCATACTGGGCGGCATGGGCACGGTGCTCGGGCCGGTGGTGGGATCAAGCGTGATCGTGACTCTGCAGAACGAGTTGGCCGACAAGGTCGGCTCGCTGGTCACGGTTATCATGGGGATGATCTTCGTGGTCTGCGTACTGGCCTTCCGTCGCGGCATCGTCGGCGAAATTTCAGCGCTCTACAAGCGCATGATCGGCGCCCAGTAGAAGAGGCGCGGCGGCCCACCGGACCGGGGGCGCCCGTCCCCAGGCCCCACCTGCTGCTGCCCTGGCCCTGACGACCTGGCTTAAGCAGCGACAGGAAGTCGTGCCAGGTAATCTTGATGCGCAGCCAGGCTGAGTGCCTTGGGACGCAGCGCCTTGACTGCTGACAGAGCGTCCTCTTTGGTGTAACCGCGTTCGACGAGGATCTGCGCCGCCATCAGGCCCGTCCGGCCCGAACCGCCCTTGCAATGCACGGCGATCCGCTTGCCAGCGTCGAGCAGACGATGCACCGCCACCCGCTGCGCCTGCCAGGAGGCAGCAAAATCCTCTGCCGGTGCGTGATCGTCCTCGATCGGCAGGTGAAACCATTGCAGCCCGCTTTTCGCGCAGAGCGTCGGCAGATCGGTGACCGCGTTGCTCGCCATTTCGGCCTCCGGCATCAAGGTGATCACGGCGCTGGCGCCGGCGGCCTTGAGTTGCTCGAGCGCAGTCTCGGTATCCAGCTCCTTGCTCCCCGGGCAGGGAGTCAGGATCAGACCGCCGGCAGGCGCTTCCAGGGACAATAGGTCGGACGGATGGGTATGCATGGGGGCACCTGTAGTGGATGGATCAGACCGCCAAGTCTACCGCTCTTTCGACCCGAGTTGAATGTGCGCCACGGTGGCCGGATACTGCCAAGCTTGCTCGCGTCGGATTATCGCCGCGTGCCTTTCTCAAGGAAGCGCGATGCCGAATAGTCTCCTGCTCCGCTCGCACACACCGCCTGCACTATTGTCTGTGCTCGCCCTTTGTTGCGCCCTGTACTCGGCAAGCGCGGTGGCGCAGCTGTTCGCAAGCGAGCAGCTGCGCTTTCGCGTGACGATCGTCAGCGAAGGTCTCGAACACCCCTGGGGCCTGGCGTTTTTGCCCGACGGGCGGATGCTGGTCAGCGAACGTCCCGGGCGATTGCGACTGGTGGGCGTTGACGGCCGGGTCGATCCGGAGCCGCTGCACGGCTTGCCGCCGATCGCCGCCGTCGGCCAGGGCGGACTGCTCGACGTTGTGCTGCATCCCGACTATCGCGACAACGGCTGGATCTACCTATCCTACGTGGCCAGCGGACCCGGCGGCTACGGAACCGAGGTTCTCCGGGGCAGGCTCAAGGGCAAGACGCTGGTCGACGTGCAGGTCCTGTTCCGGATGCTGCCGAAATCGACGCGCGGACAACACTTCGGCTCGCGGCTGGTCTTCGATCGCCAGGGCTACCTGTACATCACCCTCGGCGATCGCGGCGAGCAGCAGCGGGCGCAGCGCCTAGACGATCATGCCGGGTCGGTGATCCGCCTGCACGACGACGGCCGCGTCCCGGCCGACAATCCCTTCCGTGATCATGCCGGCGCTCGTCCAGAGAAGTTCACCCTCGGCAATCGCAACCTGCAGGGTGCTGCGCTACATCCGCAAAGCGGCGAGCTGTGGACCCACGAACATGGGCCGCAGGGCGGTGACGAGATCAACATCATCGGCGCGGGAATCAATTACGGCTGGCCAGTAATCACCTTCGGCCGCAACTACGGCACCGGAACGCCGATCGGCGAGGGAACGGCAAAGCCCGGCATGGCGCAGCCGCTGTACCAATGGACGCCGTCGATCGCGCCGTCAGGAATGGCTTTCTACACTGGCGATCGCTTTCCGGCCTGGCGTGGCAACCTCTTCGTCGGCGCCCTGCGCGACCAGATGCTGGTACGGTTGAAGCTCGACGGCGCGCGCGTGGTTCACGAAGAGCGTCTGCTGCAAGGCGCGATCGGACGCATTCGCGACGTGCGCAACGGACCGGACGGCTTCGTCTATCTGCTCACCGACAGTCCCAAAGGCGTCATTGCGCGACTCGAGCCCGTGCCGTGAATACCCCGAGTCCCGCGAATACCGTGCCCCTGATGTACGCCTCCAGCGACGTGGCCACCGGTAATCCCGTGTTTAAGGAACGCGATCATGATCCACACGCGGTGGCCACGAGCGACGTCGCCGGTGACTACGACTGCCGCCGCTGCGGCGCCTGCTGCGCCGCTTTTCGCGTCTCGTTCTACTGGGCCGAGGCCGACTCTTTCGGCCTGCCCACGGCTCTCGTCGAGCAGATTGGACCGTGGTACGCGTGCATGGCTGGCAGCAATGATCCTTCGCCGCGCTGTCACGCCCTGGCCGGAGATATCGGCAGCGCTGTGGTCTGCACTGTCTATGCTCAGCGCCCCTCGCCATGCCGCGAAGTTCGGGCAGGCGACCTGCAGTGCGCCCGCGCTCGCCACCGCTACGGACTACCCGCCGTCGTCGCCACCGAGGGCGATGCGATGAGCGACCCGGCCGACATCACCCCGTCAGCGGCTCAGCGCCCCCGTCAGGGAAGCGCGCCCCGCTCGCGAACATGAGCGCTACGGCGGCCCCGCTCAGTGCTGTCCCGGTCATCGACCGATGGCACCCCAAGGACGGAGAACCTATACTCCAGGCGTTGCGGTGAGCGCGACTTGCCTTGCTCAGGCGCGATCACCGCTGGGCGTTCTCATGCCACCTGTGGCCAGTGTATGGCCAGGGAAGCTCTGGAGCTTTCCGTGACTACCCCAATCCGGCACGCTGCGGTTCTCGGCAACGCTGGTGCTGAGCGCCCTGCCCTGCCACTTTCAGCGCCGGGAGGCCTCGATGCCAGCATACCCTCGCCCCACTACGGCACACCCCCTTCAGTCTCGAGCGGCAAGATGCGGGCAGGCGCAGCGCTTACGACAGCAGCCTGCGTGCCGTTTCCTGGCCTTGCTGGTCGGGCTGGGGACGGCGTCGTTGGGAGGCGCGGTGGCTGCCGCTGAGCTCGATTACGCCGCGGCGCGCACGCGCATGGTCGAGCAGCAACTGGCCTCGCCCTGGCGGGGAATAAGCGATCCGGCCGTGCTCAGGGCGATGGCCACGGTACCGCGCCACGAGTTCGTCCCGGCAGAAGTGCAGCCCTACGCCTACGACGACCGACCGTTGCCGATCGGCTACGCGCAGACGATCTCGCAACCCTACGTGGTTGCCTTCATGACCGAAAAGCTGCAGCCGAAAAGCACCGACCGGGTACTGGAAATCGGCACCGGCTCGGGTTATCAGGCGGCCATCCTGTCGGCACTGGTGAACGAGGTCTACAGCATCGAGATCGTCGAACCGCTGGCCCGCCGCGCGCAGGGTGACCTTGCCCGACTCGGCTACGACAACGTCAGGCTGCGCCATGGGGACGGCTACAAGGGCTGGCCGGAGGCGGCGCCTTTCGACGCGATCATCGTCACCTGCGCGCCCGATCATGTGCCGCAGCCGCTGATCGACCAGCTGCGCGACGGTGGGCGGATGATCATCCCGGTCGGCGAGCGCAACGATCAGATGCTCTACCTGCTGAAGAAACACGGCAGCAGATTGCAGCGCGAGGCCGTTCTGCCGGTCCGCTTCGTGCCGATGACCGGCGCAGCAGACGGGAACTTCCGGCGATGATTGGCGAACCCGTACAAGGCCGTCCATAGAGGCGCGGGCAGCGGACGGTAGCGCTGTGCGGACAGGCGAGGGAAACGGGGGGAAGAGGTGGGAGGAGCGCGGCAAGCCGCGCTCCTCCTTGCTGCAGACTGCTCCGACTCGCCTGGCGGGCGAGTCGGACTACGCCACGCCGTTGCCGACGCGAACGGCTACACGACTCAGGCGCTGTGGTCGCGCAACCACTTGCCGACCGTCGGTGCCAGCACCTTCTGCGACAGGCCGCCGGTGTAGATACCGATGTGGCCGGTAGCAATGGCGAACTCGGTGTAATCCTTGCTGCCGACATGCTGGCCGAGGGCAACCGTGCACGGCGGCGGCACGATATGGTCCTTCTCGGCGAAAATGTTGAGGATCGGGATCTTCAGTTCCTTGAGATCGACCTTGCGGCCACCGATTTCAAGGGTGCCCTTGACGAGCTTGTTGCCCTTGAGAAAGTCGCGGACGAACTCCTTGAACATCTGGCCACCGGCGTCGGGCCCACCGAACAGCCACTTTTCCATGCGCAGGAAGTTCTGCACGGCCTTGGGGTCGTCGAGGATATCGATCACGTCGGCGTACTTGCCGTAGTTCAGGATGAACGGAGAGGCCATCATGAACGACTCGTTGAGCACCGTGGCCGGCACGTTGCCATGCACAGCCACCATCTGGTCGACATCGGCCTCGGCACCCATGGTGAACATCAAACCCTCGTGAGGCTTGTGATTCGCCTTGTAAGCGTCGAAATCAATCGGCGTAACGGTCAGGACCAGGTGGCTGATCTTGTCTGGATTGAGCGTCGCATAGGTGGTTGACATGGCGCCACCCTGGCAAATGCCCAACAGGGCAATCTTGTCGACGCCGTGGTGCTGACGAATGAAATCGACGGTGTCATCGAGGTAACCGTTGATGTAGTCGTCGATGGTCCGGTACTTGTCGACCTGACGCGGGTAGCCCCAGTTGTTCAGGTAGACGTCAATACCCTGGTTCAGCAGATTGCGGACCAGTGAGCGATCCGGTTGCAGGTCGGCCACTTCGTAGCCGTTGATCAGCGGCGGCACGATGAGCAGCGGCGTCTTCATGATCTTGGCCTGCTCGACGAGCGCGTGGTAGTGGTAAACCTCGATCCCGTCCTGCTCGAAGATGACGTCCTTCGGCGTGCTGCCGATGTCGATATCGGCGTCGGTCATTTTGGTGAGATTGGCGATGCCCTTGGTGAGCTTCGCGTTCAGGGCGGCGGTTTCCGCGGCGACGTCGGCGGGAAGAATCTGTATTGGAAAAGAAAACATAGGGGTAGCGTCCTCCTAAAGGTCTATTAGCTTATCAGCCGGAACAAGATTCGGGCGGCTCTGCCTACTCGCTCTTGGCACGACGCGCCGCGGTGGTACGAGCGGCAGGCTTGGCTGCCGCTGTCGCGGGAAGCAAGGCCTTCTTGAGCATGCGGACCTCTCTCTTGAGGTCGTGGATCACCTGGTAGGTCTCGTCCAGCTCGCTGCGAGTGGGCATATCCAGGCCGCGGAAAATGTCCTCGACGACAGCACGTTGCGCCAGCTTGAACGCATGCTGAGCCTTGGTGAAATCGTTTTGCGTGTCGAGGAACTCCTGCTTGTTGAAAGTCACCAGCAGTGACTTGTCGGCGGTGCGGTACCAGAGACTCATCAGCTGGCGGACGGCCGTGATCTTGTCGCCTTTGGCTGCAACTTTGCCAAGCTCATCCACGGTCGCTTCGACGGCTGTGGCGAGCGCCTCGGCGAAGCGCTTGTGAAACGCCAGGCTGGTCTTGCGCAGATCAACGACCGCGTCGACCAATCGCAAGGTTTTGGCATGCTTCTCGCGCGAGGCACCAAAGAGAGGAATCTGACCGACGCCGGCGACCGCGCCGACATCGCCTTCCAGCGACAGCAGGCGATTGAGGCCCGCCGTGCTACCGAGCATCGCTTCGCCAGCGTGCCCCGAAGAGGCAGCCTGCATCAGAAACGACAACCAGGGCCCCATGGCTTCGGGAAGTTCCTTGCCCATTATTCCGCCCAGATCGCCCATATGCGAGCCCATGCCCATGCTGCGCTGCAGCATGGCGGTCGATTCCTTGGCCCAGTTGTCGGCAAAACCCTTGAGGTCGGGACGCCAGTCCTTGTTGGCCTCAAGGTTCGGCGCCACGACCTTCATCGACCGGAAAAAGAAATCCATTACCCGGGTCATTGCGGTCTGGCTGCCGGCCATGCGCTCCATAAGCATCTTCGCCGCATCATTGCTACCCTTGGCAGCCGCTTCAACGCCTTTCTTTACTGCTTCAACGGGGCTTTCCGTACCGCTGCCTGGGAGATTCTGCAGCATCCCGGCCCAGTCGCTCATCATGCGCTTCTGCATTTCAGCCCAAGCGTTGACGACGCCGCCTAGTTGCTCATTCGGATTATTGCTTTCCACTCGTTTGATCTCCTTCCAGTGTGTCGGACCCGCCTACCGAGACGCCAGGCAGATGCCCGTCGGTAGACAAAGTGTTCTACAACTAAACAGCGGCCGTCCGAAGACGGCCGCGATCATGCAGTCTTACTGGCAATACTGCCTTGTCACGCCAGTGCCACCACCGCATCTGCCTTGTGCTTGGCCTCACCCTGCTCATTGGCACAGGTCAACTCGAGACGCACACATTTCTCGCCGTTCTGCTCCAGTTTCTCGACCACTTTTCCGGTACAGACCATGCTCTCGCCGACCCAGGTGATCGCCGTGAAGCGTACCCCGAAGGTGCGGATCGCCTCCTGCGGCACCCATTGCGTCAGCAGGCGGCCGAGGTAGGCCATACCCAGCATGCCATGCGCGAAGACATCCTTCATCCCCTTCGAGCGGACATAGTCCTGGTCGAGGTGCAGCGGATGGTGATCGCCCGAGCCGGTCGCGTACAGCGCCAGAGTAAGACGCGACACCGGCTCCGTCGTGAACGAAGGAATCTCGTCACCCACGTTGATTGCCTCAAAATTCGGTATTGTCATCGACTTTCCCCTATGCCCTGATGACGATCACGGTGCGCAGATCGCACACCGCTTCGCCCTGCCGGCTGACCTTGACATCCTTGACGATGAACTGCAGAGCGCCGTTCTTCTTGTCGTAGATATCGGTCACCTGTCCGTCAAAATCCAGCGTATCGCCGGCATAGACCGGCTTGTGGTACGTGAAAATCTGTTCGGCGTGCAACATCTTCCCGAAGTCACAGCCCATGGTAGCGATGTAGTCGAAGGGCTCATCCTTGTCCATGTCCATGCAGAAGAAAAAGGTCGGCGGCACCATAACGCCGGGCAGTCCTGCCTTCTTGGCAACCGCCTCATCGAAGTAGATCGGGTTGGTCTCTCCCGTCGCCTTGGCGAACCACTTCAGTTGCCACGCCGTCGGAGTAACCGAGTGTGGCGGCACTTTCATGCCGATGTGTTTCTTGTCAATCAACATCTGCTTCACTCCTCGCCCACCCCGCACGCTGACTTGAGCGGGGTGGGAATTCTCGTTGGCGACTCGATCAGAGAACTTCGATGGCAATCGCTGTTGCTTCACCACCACCGGCACAAAGACCGGCGATACCGCGCTTGAGGCCACGCGCCTTGAGCGCGTAGAGCAAGGTCACCAGGATGCGCGAACCGGTCGCCCCGATCGGATGGCCGAGGGCGCAGGCGCCGCCATTGACATTGACCTTGTTGCGCGGCAACTTCAGGTCGCGCATCGACGCCATGGTCACCGCCGCGAAGGCTTCGTTGATCTCCCAGAGGTCGACGTCTTCGGCCTGCCAGCCAACTTTCTTGAGCAGGTTCTGGAAAGCGAAAACCGGCGCCGTGGTGAACCATGACGGCTCGTGCGCAAAGGTCGAATGGCCGACGATGCGGGCCAGCGGCGTAATGCCGGCGGCCTTGGCATCCGATTCACGCATCATCACGAACGCGGCCGCGCCATCGGAAATCGACGAGGCGTTGGCCGGCGTGACTCCACCGTCCTTCTTAAACACCGGCTTCAGCTTCGAGATCTTGGACGCGTCGCATTTCATCGGCGTCTCGTCGGTATCGAACACGGTGTCGCCCTTGCGGGTGCTGACCGTGACCGGCGCAATTTCATCCTTGAAGACGCCGCTGGTGACGGCATTCTGCGCCAGGGTCACCGACTCGACGGCGAAGGCGTCCATTTCTTCGCGCGTGAAGGCGTACTTGTCGACGCACAGTTCGGCAAACACGCCCATCGGCTTGCCCTTCTCGTACGCATCCTCGAGGCCATCGAGGAACATGTGGTCGTGCAGCACGCCGTTGCCCAGCCGGTAGCCCGAACGAGCGGTGGTCAGGACGTGCGGTGCGTTGGTCATCGACTCCATACCGCCGGCAATGGCGATATTGACCGATCCGGCAAGCAGTTCGTCGTGCGCGATCATGACCGTTTTTTGCGCCGAGCTGCACATCTTGGTCAGCGTGGTGCAGGGCACCGACGTCGGTAGACCGGCGCCGAGAACGGCCTGGCGCGCCGGTGCCTGCCGCACACCGGCCATCAGGCAGCAGCCCATCAGCGCTTCGTCGATATCCTCGACCTTGACGCCCGACTGTGCGACGGCGGCCTTGATGGCCACGGCGCCGAGTTCCGGCGCAGTGACTGCCGAAAACTGGCCCTGGAAAGAACCGACGGGGGTACGCTTGGCGCCCACGATGACAACTGATTCACTCATGTAACACTCCTTTCATGCATTAGGGATTGGCGGCATCGACCGCTCGAAGCTCGCGTCTGGCCGTAATTACTTCGGAGCCATGCGGATGGAACCGTCTATGCGGATCACTTCGCCATTCAGGTACGAGTTCTCGCAGATGTGCTGAACGAGAGCGGCGTATTCGGCCGGCTTGCCCAGGCGCGATGGGAACGGAACCATCTGGCCCAGGGAGTCCTGAGCGGCTTGCGGCAGACCCTTGAGCATCGGCGTCTCGAAGATGCCTGGAGCGATGCACATCACCCGGATGCCGTGCGCGGCCAGTTCACGCGCCACCGGCAGCGTCAAGCCAGCCACCGCGGCCTTCGAAGAGGCATAGGCGGCCTGACCGATCTGGCCATCGAAAGCGGCAACCGAAGCGGTATTGACGATCACGCCGCGCTCGCCTTTGTCGTTCGGCTCGTTCTTGCTCATCGCATCGGCCGCCAGGCGAATCATGTTGAAAGTGCCGACCAGATTGATGCTCACCACGCGCGCGAAGGTCGCCAGGTCATGGGGGCCGTTGCGGCCAAGTACTTTCTTGGGGGGGGCAACGCCGGCACAGTTAACCAGGCCATGCAGCCCGCCGAATTCCTTGACCGCGGTTTCGATGGCGGCAGTTGCGCTCGCCTCATCGGTCACGTCGGTCTTCACGAAGCGCGCGCTGGCTCCCAGTTGCGCCGCCTGCGCCTCGCCGGCAGCGGCGTCGATATCGACGATCACCACTTTGCCGCCAGCACTGACCAAGTTGCTGGCCGTTTCCGCGCCAAGTCCCGAACCTGCTCCCGTTACCACAAACACACTACCGTTGATTTGCATTTTTACCCCCAAAAAAATATCGCGACATCACGCGATGTCGCGCTACTGGTCCATGCCGACGTCGATCGTTGCGACCCGACATCGGCACAGAAAACTTCAGCCACCCGCTGACCCGAGGTCGTCCTGGTGACGCAAGTGCCGTTGCGCAGGAAGTGCTGCCCTGTATAGAGAAGGCCGTCTGGCGACCCGCCCCCCCTCGCTGCGTCCACTGTCCGGTTCTTGGCTGTCCGATAGCGGCGGCGAGCAACTTTGGCATTGTCGAATGCCGAGTGCTACCGAGTCAAGCACTGCTCCGGACAGGTGCCGGATTTCAAGATCGAGAATACTTCGCGTCGCTACCGCCGTGCGCTGGCCACCCCTTGGCCACATAGCGAACCTCGCTGCTGCCAGCAGAACACATGCCGACGGGCCCGCGCCGCCACATGGGCCAACGCGCGGTTGATGACAAGCTGCTAATTGGTCATAATATCCAGCGCTTTTACCCGTCATCCAGAAAACCAATTCCCGCCCGGGAGACCCATGGAACAAGGCTTGATCGCAGAACTACTGTTGCAGTACGTCGACCGTCAGGCGCCGACCGTGAAGCTGCGCGTGCGCGTGTACCTCGCGCTACGGAACGCGATCATGGACCGCAGCCTGTCTCCCGGCACCAAGCTACCGTCGACCAGAATCCTGGCCCAGGAACTCGGCATGGGCCGCAATACGGTCGTGCGGGCCTACGAACAACTGCTCGTGGAAGGTTATCTCGAAGGCCGCATCGGTGACGGCACCTATGTTTCCGAGGCCGTCTCCAGCGGACTAAAAGCGCCGGCCCAGAAGCGTCCGCTGGACACCGGTCGGCACACGCTGTCGCGCCGAGGCAAGGCGGTTGCCGCCAGCGTCACCAGCAGCATCGTCCAGCGCGGCGCCTTCATGCCGGGAATTCCGGACGTCGACCTGTTTCCGTTCAGCATCTGGCGCCGCCTGCTCGCCAAGTACCTGCGCGTCGAGCAGTCGCACCTGCTCAACTACTCGCACACCGCCTACGGCCCGCTGAGAGTCGCCCTGGCCAACTACCTGCGCGTAACGCGCATGATGCACGTCGATCCGAAGCAGGTGGTGATCGTCAATGGTTCCCACCAGGCGATCGACCTCTGCGCGCGCATGCTCGCCGACCACGGCGAGCGGGCATGGATCGAGGATCCGGGGTACTGGGGGGCGCGCAACGTCCTCGCCGCAGCCGGCCTGCAGGTGACGCCGATCGCGGTCGACGAGAAAGGCATTGCTCCGACGATCGAGGATTGGTCGCTGCCGCCGCGCCTGATCTTCACCTCGCCGTCGAGCCAGTATCCCACCGGTACCGTGCTTTCGCTCGAGCGCCGCCTGCAACTGCTGGAACGTGCCGACATCGCCGACTCGTGGATCATCGAGGACGATTACGACAACGAACTTCGCTACCACGAACGGCCGCTCGCTTCCCTGTTCGGGCTTTCCGACAAGCAGCGGGTGATCTATCTGGGAACGCTGAGCAAGGTGATGTTCCCCGGCATGCGCCTCGCCTACGTGGTCGTTCCCGAGGGACTGATCGACGCCTTCGTCACCGGTACTTCGGAGCTTCATCGCGGCGGACGGCTGCCGGAGCAGGCGGCCCTCGCCGAATTCATCGACGAAGGCTACTTCACCTCGCACATCAAGCGCATGCGCGGCATTTACGCCGAGCGGCGCGACGCCTTGAAGGAAACAATGAGCGCCCGCCTCGGTGGCGCCGTTGCACCGTCTGGAGGTCATGGTGGCCTGCAACTGCTCTATCGCTTCTGCCAGCCGGTGGACGACGAAAGGGTCGCCGCCGAGGCGCTGGCCGAAGGCATCATCTGCCGCCCGCTGTCGATGTATTACCTCGACCAGGAACGACGCCAACCGGGACTGAACCTGGGTTTTGCCGCCGTCCCGGTGGAACGTATCGGGCCGGCCGCGGCGACGTTGGCGGCGATCATAGAGCGTAATCTGAAACCCTCCCGTCAGGCGACGGCGGGCCAAGAGCGCGCGGTGACGAGCAGTGGCGATTCTGGCTAGCCGCCGCTACGCATGCGTTCGGCACGCCCTCCGAGCCATTCGAGGGTGAGCAGCATCAGGACCGCGAAGAGCGTCAGGACAGTGGCCACCGCGTCGCCGTGGCAGGGTGGTCTGCCCGGGGCCGGCCCGGTGGTCTGCCCGGGGCCGGCCCGAAACAGCGAGCGGGGACGGTTCGGCACCTGTATCAGCCTCACCGGGGTCCCTTCCATACGCAAGGACATAGCGCCAGATAACGCCCCCCGGTCAAGGCCAGCGACCTACTCTGGTCAGCCCATCACCAGATTTGGCAGCCAGAGAATGATCTGCGGAAAGATCATGCAGAGCACGAGGACCACCAAGTTGACCATGATAAACGGCGTGACCGACCGGTAAATATCCGCCATACTGACGTCCACCGGCGCTATTCCCTTCAGATAAAAAAGCGCAAAACCGTAAGGGGGGGTCTGCACCGCGACCAGGATGTTGATGATCATCAGCACCCCGAACCAGATAGGGTCATATCCCATGGAGACTACTATCGGTGTAAACAAGGGCGCGCACATCAGCACGATAATGAATTCATCGATGATGAAGCCCAGCAGCAGCATAATGATCTGAAACATGATGATGATTGCTATCGGAGGCAGATCGAGGCTGCCGGTAAAATCGGCCACCATCGCCTGTACGCCCATCAGCAGATGGAAATTGCTGAATACCGATGCACCAAAGATGATCCACATTGCAACGCTGACCAGCGTCGCAGTCTGCATCCCGGCCGCGCGGAACATATCGAGCTTGAAACGCTTGAACAGAATAGCCAGCAGAATCGCGCCCACCACGCCGATGGCTCCCGACTCGGTCGGCGTGGCGATCCCCGCAATAATGCTGCCAAGCACCGCGACGATCAACAGGATCGCAAAGAATCCGTCACGCGCAATCCTGAATTTTTCTTTGGCACTCAGTTCGGGGACATGCCCCTGTTCATGGTCCAATGGCGCCTTGGTCGGATCCAGTCGGCAACTGATCACCACATAGATAATTAACATAAAGATGGTCAAAAGGGCCGGCATCATCGCCCCCAGGAACATCCTGCCAACCGAGTTCTGGGTAGTGGCAGCGAACATGATCATCGGGATACTGGGTGGAATCAGAATACCCAACGCACCACCCGCCATGATCACACCCAGGGCCAGTTGCCGGTTGTATCCGCGGTCCAGCATAGGTTTCAACGCAATACTGCCGGATGTCATGATTCCGGCACCGATGATACCCACCATCGCGCCGATCATAGAGCACACGCCGATCACGCTGATCGCCAGCGAACCCCGCACTTTTCCGATGACCATCTGAGTGGCGTTGAACATCGCGTCACCGATTCCGGACTTGGTGAGCAGTTGCCCCATATAGATATAGAGCGGGATTGCGAGCAGCACAAAACTGAAGTAGGTTGCCTCGAGCGTGGTAGGTATGACATTGAAAATACCGTCACCCCAGACCATGTATCCAATCGACATGGCAATACCGCCGAGCGCCAGTGCAACAGGCGCACCCAGCGCGAAAAATATCAGCACACAAAGAAGCAATACACCGGTAAGCGCTTCAATTCCCATCAGAATTCTCCTGCGCAAGGAGATCCTTGCCTGTGAATAGGTAGTAGATGGCGACCAGCATATCCCGACCCAACTGGGCGATGAACAGTCCACACGCGATTATCGACATGATCCAGAAATGGTACATGGGCGGCGCCCACTCACTCTCTCGCCGATAATCAAACTCAATCGCCTCCAGCAACTTCCCGATACTCATATCCAAAACGATCCACAGAAAAAATATCCCAAGCGCGTAAGAAATCAAATCGAAAACGTGCCGGGTCCTTTGGGTGACGTTAAAATATAAAATATCCACATTGATATGCGCTTTTTTCTGCTGCGCATAGGCACCGCCGAGCGCGGCAACGTAGCCAAACATAAACAGTGACAAATCAAAGGCCCAGATGGTAGGGCTGTTGAGAACGTAGCGGGAGAAAACTTCATACGCGACCACAAATGCCAGCATCGGCATCAGGTAAGAGGCTGCCTTGCCCATGAGCATGACAACAAGATCTATGCCGCGGCATATCCATTTCAAAGCAGTTATAGTCATTCAGACACCTGCAATGCCAGATGTTATAAGTCGAAAGGAGGGTACGAGCAGCATCGAGAGATCGGCGATCCTGCCGTCTGTCGACAACGCTGTTCAGGGACCCAATTGATATTTCATGACGAAGATTATTAAGGAGACAAACTTTAATGAATTCAAAGAATCCACGACGTTCGGAAAAAACCCGGCAGGCTGGTAACTCCTGGGGCCTGCGCGACTTAACGCTGCTTGGCTGGCGACCCGCTGCCCGGACTGCCTTTGCGAACTCTTGGTGAGTTTGTGGCGCTCTTCCCTACCGTCTCCTCACTGATCTTCGGACACCGCTAGGAAGAGCGCCACCTGCCTGCTGCTCGGATTATTCGCAAATCACCCTTCACCCGCTACTGGCCAATGAAGGCTGCGCTTAAACCCGAGATTAAGTCACTTCTTGTTTTGCATGATATCAATCAGCTGCTTGCTGTACTTGTCCTGTGCCGCATATTCAGCCAACAGACTGGCGCCGGCAGCCGCCCAGGCCTTGCGATCGGCCTCGGACGGTTGCGGGCTCCACAACAGGCCTTTCGCTTCCATTTCGGCAACCGCTTCTGATTCCCACTTCTTGGACATTGCCAGCTGCTCCTCAGCATGTATGACTGTGGCCTTGCGCACGACCTCCTGTAAATCTGCCGGCAGCTTTTTCCAGGCAGCGCGGTTTACAATGATCGGCAGCACCTGTGCGCCTGCCAGCGGCAAACGGTACATGTACTTGGCCACTTCCACATGGTTTCCATCACGGTGGTCAATCATGTTACTGCCGATGGAACCGTCGATGACGCCGGTTGCCATGCTCGTGTAGATCTCGTTCCACGCCAGCGATACCGGGGACGCGCCCAGATTGCGCAGGAACTTTCCATAGGCACCCGGTGCACGGATTTTCAGACCTTTGAAATCGGCGATGGATTTGATCGGGTTTTTGGTGATTACGTAGACCGGCGGCTGAATGTAGGGCTCGAGCCACACCAAGCCCTGCGAGCCGTAGGCTTTTTCCAGCACTTTGTCCCAGCCCTTTTCATGAAACAGCTTGTACAGTTCGGCCGTATCATCGGTTCCGCCCGGCAGCCCGATCTCCACGATGCCGGCGGGCAGCTCACCCGCATGCATCGACTGAAAAGGTGCCCCCATGGTGATCAGGCCTGATTTTACCGCGCTCAAGAGGCCCGTCGTACCGACGCCTTCACCCGAATAGAGCACCTGAACTTTGATACGACCGCCGGACATTGTTTCGATATTACTGCCCAGCTTTTCATAGAGCGTGCCGAACGCCGTGCCGCGCCCGTAGAGGTTAGCGAATCGCCAGTTATACTCAGCCGCGGACACGCCGACCGCTATGAAGCCGGAGACCAACGTGGCTGTCAGTGCCAAACTCGCCATTATCTTTCGAAATTTCATCATATCATCTTACTCCGTGTTGTTACATCGGTTATCGGTAGGATATAAACCCCCCGCTTAGCTACATACTCATCTTTGTATAAATAGGCAGCCATGACAAATAGCATCAACTCTATTTAACGGTTGATTTACTGCTATTAATTACCATCTTTATGGAATTGCCCAACGGACACCTATTCGGATACTGCATTGCTCCCCAATTGACCGAGGATTGATAGAGGTGATGGCGGCAATACTAAAGTGAAAAATCGGAAATCCAAGGGCCTTTGCGACCAGGCGGCTGCGCCCGCCCTCGGTGCCAAAGATGATGCCGATTGTTGCCATCGTCGTAATACCTGTCAGATCCATGTCCGTGCGACCCGTCCCGGCGTCGCGGTCCGCGGCAGGTAGTCGGCGCTCATGCCCGGGATGGCGCCGCGGCGGCCATCGCTGGAGATGTCTGCGGCGGCGCAGAGCCACTCGCCGACCGGAGGGAGGAATCCTGGCCATGTCTTTCTCCTCGTAGGTAGGTGTTACAAAGCAAGTGGTGCGCCCGGCCTGGCAGGAGTCGGTCGCGCCCTTTCCGCTTGTCGGAAAGCCCTGAGCTCCAAGCTTTGCGAGGCTTGGGGCGCAGCGCCCTGGCGCTACCCTTCTGCGTTTTGACGCAGCCATCCGGCGCCTCTGCCCCTTTCGGGTGCAAGCGGCGCAGTGCGGGGCTCCTGCAGAGGGCGGCGCCGTTCCCGTCGATTCAGCGCCTCGACCGACTCGACAGAGCCGCGCAGGACCTTGTTTTTGCGGATGAAAGCGACGATCAGGTGCTCGCCGTCGCAAGTTTTCTGCGTGCCGCGAAACGAGACATGGGGCACCTCTCTGGCGGAACGGGCACTGCGAACGGCTTGGCTCATACTCACCCTCCGGTTTCTGCGCTGCAGGTCGTGAATCGTGGGTCGCGCCCCCTCTTACCTTCCGCGCTGCCGGCGGGGCGACCCGGGCAGACGTGCCAGAACCGATCCTAGGGTATTGATTGGCTGGAAAAACAACCAATCCTGGCTTACAGTATAGAGCCAATTCAACGACAACACGCTGGCAAGCCGCCCCGGCCACCTGAAAACTGCTCGCCAACACCCAATCGGCGAGAGCGCGGGAGCCCAGCAAGTTGACCTGGATCAGCCCGACGGCGGCTCGATGCCTTAGCATTTCCGCTTTGGCCGAAGCGTTTGTCAGCACGGGCTGACGTGTACTCCGGCATCCAGTGGAAGCCCCCCCATGAGCGAGAATCCTGAGAAAGCCATAGCCGCCACCGACGAAGCAGAAACCGAGGCGGCAAGCGTACCGCCGAGCGTGCCCACGACCGCATCGAGCACCGCGGCAACGACCAAGCCCGCTGCCAAGCGGCGTACCAGAGCAGCCACGACAAGCGGCGAGAAGCCGGCGCAGGCGCCAGCAGCGACACGCGCGACAACCGGAAAAGCACCCACCAAACCCCGTCCAACGTCGGCCCAGGCGCCGACCGCAAGGGTCGCGAGAGTCGGCCCGGCGCAACCCGTCGCCGCCAACACCAGGACACAGACGACGAACGACGCGACCACCGCACCGCCACCGCAGGCAGGCTTCTCGCGCCGCCTCGGCGACCGCCACACGCTCGATTCGAGCGCCCTGGAAGAAATCGACCGCATGACCAACATCGCGTTCGGCCAGCTGAGTGGGGGTGTTTCTCCGGCGTCGCTGGCCATGGCCTACCTCGACTGGATGGTGCACCTTGGCTCGTCACCCGGGAAGCAGTTTCAACTGGCCGCCAAGGCGACGCGCAAGGCCATGCGCCTAAGCAGCTACGCCCTGACGTCGGCGATCACCGGCAACGCCGAGCCGTGCATCGAACCGCTCCGCGGCGACCACCGTTTCGACCATCCCGGCTGGCAGCGCTTTCCCTACAACGTCATCTACCAGGGCTTCCTGCTCAATCAGCAGTGGTGGCACAACGCGACCACCGATGTGCGCGGCATCTCGAAGCACAGCCAGGCGGCGGTTTCGTTCACCGCCCGCCAGATCCTCGACATGACGGCGCCGTGCAACATCCCCTTCCTCAACCCCGAGATCGCCGAAGCGACGATCAACGAGCGCGGCGCCAATCTGGCGCGCGGTGCGAGCAACTACCGCGAGGACTTCAAGCGCTCACTGCGCAACGAACCGCCCGCCGGGGTCGAAGCCTTCCGCGTCGGTGAGAACCTGGCCATCACTCCCGGCAAGGTCGTCTACCGCAATCACCTGATCGAGCTGATTCAATATTCGCCAAGCACCGACAGCGTCCAGCGCGAACCCGTCCTGATGCAATCGGCGTGGATGATGAAGTACTACATCCTCGACCTCTCGCCGCACAACTCCCTGGTCAAATACCTGGTCGCCGGTGGCCACACCGTGTACATGGTCTCCTGGCTCAACCCGGGTCCCGAGCACCGCAACCTGGGCATGGAGGACTACCGCCGGCACGGCACGCTGGCCGCCATCGACGTCGTCGCCGAGCTGCAACCCGGGCGCAAGATCCACGCCGCCGGTTATTGCCTGGGCGGCATCCTGCTGACCATCACCGCCGCCGCCATGGCCCGCGACGGCGACGAGCGCCTGGCCAGCGTCACCCTGTTCACCACCATGACCGACTTTACCGAAGTCGGCGAGATCAACGTCTTCATGGATGCCAGCGAAGTGACGCTGCTCGAAGACATGATGTGGCAGAAAGGCTACCTCGATCACAAGCAGGTCTCCGGGGGATTCCAGGTCCTCAAGTCGGCCGACCTGATCTGGTCGAAGATGGTTCGCGAGTACTACCTCGGACACCGCGAGCCGATGTTCGACCTGATGGCGTGGAACGCCGACGGCACGCGCATGCCGTATCGCCAACACTCCGAGCTGCTGCGCCGGCTGTACGTGGACAACGAGCTTTTCGAGGGCAAGTACATGGTCGAGGGCCGCGCCATCTCGATCAGCGACATCCACTGCCCGATCTTTGCCGTTGCCGCGGCTGGCGACCACGTCGCCCCCTGGCACTCGGTGTACAAGCTGCACCTGCAAAGCGACGCCACCGAGCTGACCTTCGTCCTGACCAGCGGCGGCCACAACGTCGGCATCGTCAACGAACCGGGCCACGCCCATCGCTCCTTCCAGCTCAGCGTCTGCCACGAAGGCGACCGCTGCATCGACCCGGAAACCTGGAAGCAGCGCACGCCAACCACCGAGGGTTCGTGGTGGCCGGTGTGGCAGCAGTGGCTGACGCGGCACTCGTCGGGCAGCGAAGCGCCGCCAAGCATGGGTGCCCCGGACAAAGGCTACGAGCCGCTGTGCGACAGCCCGGGAACCTACGTGCTGCAGCAGTAAGCGACAACGCCGCGGGTCAGCGCGGCTTTACCGGCGAGCGCCGCCAGTCAACGATCACCAGCCGCCACCTGATAGGCGTCGCGCATTTCCCGCTTCAGCGTCTTGCCGGCCGCGTTGCGCGGGAAGTCGTCCATGATCTGCAGGGCGTGCAGGCGCTGGTAGCGGGCGCCGACGCGTTCGTTGATCCAGTCGCGCAGTTCGCCGGCGGTGATCGACGCGCCGGCATTGAGGACGACCGCGGCCACCGGTGTCTCGCCCCACTTTTCGTGCGCCACACCGAAGACGGCGACCTCCCTGACCGCCGGGTGACGGGCAGCGACTTCTTCGACGTCCTTCGGGTAGACCTTGACGCCGCCGCTGTCGATCATGTCCTTCTTGCGGTCGACCAGATAGAGGTAGCCCTCGCCGTCGGTGTAGCCGAGGTCACCGGTGAACAGCCAGCCGGCGCGAATCGCCTGCGCAGTGAGGTCGGGGCGACCGTAGTAGCCGCCCATCAGCGAGGGTCCGCGACCGACGATCTCGCCGACTTCTCCGGCTGGCGCGTCACTGCCGTCTTCGCGGACGATGCGCATCTCGTAGAAAACGGGCGGCGCGCCGACCGAACCCGCCTTGCGCAGCGACTGCGTCTTGTCGAGGATGGTCCAGAATCCTTCCGTGAGCCCGTACAGTTCGTAGAAGCGGTCGGGGAGCAAGCGATTGAGAAGGTCCTTGTACTCCTGGTACAGCGGCGCACCGAGCGAGAGAATCATTTCCAGCGAGGCCAGCTTCTCGGGCGAGAAATTCGGCGCATTGAGGATGGCGATGATCTGCGCCGGCACCATCATGGTGTGCGTGACGCGCTCGCGGGCGATGATTTCGATCGCCTCTTCGGCGTCGAACTGTCGCTGCAGGAGGTAGCGCGCGCCAAGGTAGAAGCACGGCATCAGGGTCACGAAAGCGCCGTTGAAGACGATCGCACCGGTGTGCAGGACCACCGACTCCGCGCTCATCCGCCAGGCGGACGCAAACAGCGTGCCGTACATCGAGCGGACGAAATGGCTGTGAATGATCCCTTTCGGCAGTCCGGTCGTGCCGCTGGTGTACATGATGTTGAAAATATCATCGGGGCCGACATGCAGCGGCTCGCTGGCACCTTCCGGACAGGTCTTGAGCAACGACCCGTAGTCGGGGTAATCGGCTGCCGGACCGTCGACCATCAGCACGTGATCGGCGGCCAGCTCGGGCAGATCGGCGCGCACCTGATCGATCATCGGCGCCATCGAGCGCTGCGTGACCAGGCAGTTGGCGCCCGAGTCACGCAGCAGACTTGTCAGGCCCGAAGGCATCAGCAAGGGACTGAGCGGCACCAGTACGGCGCCGATCGACGGCACCGCCCAGTAAACCTCGAGCAGTTCCCGGCAGTTCGCGAGGACCGTCGCCACGCGATCGCCCTTGCGCACGCCAAGCCAGGTGAGCAGGCGAGCGCATTGACTGACGCGTGCCTCGAACTCGCGCCAGGTGAGCCGGTCCCGCTCGAAAACGACAGCGACCTGATCCGGTCGAAACTGCGCATGGTGTTTGATGAGCGTCGCTAGTTGCAGCATATTTCCTCCCTTTGACGAGACCGGGGGTGCGTGGCCCGGCACGCAAAGCCCACCCGTTGGACTGACTCCGCCGCTCGCACGAGGCGAGCGCCACCCGCCTCGTGCGGTGGCCAGACCCGACACGGGCTGCGCCAGCAAGCAGCCAGGCTGCGAGCACGGCAGGAGCACTCCGCATCGCAGCGCAACATACCCATACTATACAACGTCGGCGCGGGCAACGGTGGAGACGCCTGTGGCTCCGCTTCCGCTGGCAAGTCGCCCCTTGACAAGCCAGACTCGGCGGCACCATGAGGGCTGGAACGTTCGTATTTTGGCCTTTCTTGCCATCGATCGAATAATCTTGGCCATAAGCACTGGAGGGGTGAACAAATCCAGCCCAGAGGAGTAGAATGAATTGTGCGGTGCGGAATGACGATCGTTTTTGTGGTCTTTCGGCACCATTTCACAGCGGCCGGGACCGCCGCGAACGGGACACACCGCGCGTCGTTCCGGTTTGGCAACAAAGAACATCAGCGCGCTTTCGGCAATCGCTCCGCCCACATCCGGGCTGCCGGCAAGGCCAGTTACTCGTGGGTCGCCCTTCAGGGGCCGGCCCGTTTTGATTCACTTTGTTTGTTGGAGGTAAAGATATGTATTCACTGCTACGGGAAATGCCGGATTTCACCACGAGTTGGTGGAGATACATGCTGGCCATGATGCGCGCTTCGAACCGCGAAGTCGGCGAGTTCAATGACAATATGTTCATTGCCGCGCACATCGCCATGACCGCCGCCCGCGACAACCCGATGAGCATGCTGGAAACCTTCGAGATCATGGAGCATAGCGTCGGCCTGGCCCGCAAGGGAGCCGCCGGCATGCAGGACAAGATGGCCGACTATGCCTTCGACCAGATCGAGGAAGGTACCCGCGCCTACTTGAACACGATCCTCAAGTCCGACGGTGAGAAGCTCGGCGGTTACATGCGCCGCGAAGCCGAAATCATGGAAGCTGTCTCCAATTTCAACGAACAGATCGAAGCCATCGGCGACGAGTTCGGCTTCCATTTCAACACCAAGGACTACAAGCTGGTGGCCGAAACGGACGCCTTCGAGCTTTACCAGGTGCTGCCGATCAAGGAAGGCGTCAAGGTCCGCAAGGATCTGAAGCCGGTCGTTCTCGTCCCGCCGTACATGCTCGGCGTGCATATCCTGGCCTTCCTGCCTTTCGAGAACAAGAGCTACAGCCACTCGTTCGCCAACGAGGGGATTCCGACCTACGTCCGGGTCGTCAAGGACATCATGACCACCGAGAAGGTGCAGACGATGACCCCGGAGCAGGACTGCGAGCAGACGCGTGAACTCTGCGCCAAGGTCATGGAGCTCAACGACGGCAAGAAGGTGACGTTGAACGGCACCTGCCAGGGTGGCTACATCTGCATGATGAACATCCTCTCGGGCAAGCTGACGGATGTCTGCGACGCCCTGATCACCAACGTGACGCCGGTTGACGGCACCTACAGCGATGCCATCAGCGGCATGCCGCAGATGCACCATGACTTCGTCACCACCACGCTTCCGAGTGGCAACAAGGTTGCCAACGGCTACCTGCTCAGCCTCGGCATGCGCTTCGTGGCCATCGACCGCGAAACGCCGCTGGTCAAGGTGCTCGATCAGGCGTCGCTGCAACGCGCCACCGGCATGAACCCGGGCAAGACCCCGGCCGCGCTCTTCCGCTGGCTGCTCAAGGAACGCGTTCACCTGCCACTGGCCATCGCCAACATGAGCTCGCACACCTTCCAGGATGCGATTTCGGAAGATGGCACGCTGCCCGTGAAGCTCTTCGACCAGCCGCTGAACATCAAGCAGCTGATCGACCTGAAAGTGCCGTGGTACCAGAACTACGCGATCAAGGACGACCTCGTCACACCGGCCTGCGCCACCGCCGGCAACAAGTTCCTGGAAGGTTGGGAGGGCCTTGAATCGGTCGCTTTCTTCGGCGGTCACGTCGCCATCCTGACCAGTCCCTACGGCAAGAAGGCGCCGGTTACCGGCGAGTTCACCGACGCCAATGGCAAGGCCGCCCGCGGCCCGGTGAAGTTCCAGATGGACATCTCGGCCTGAACACGGGAAGAGTCCCGGGGAATGACGGCAGCGTGCAACTGACGATTGCCTTCTGACCCTCTGCAAGTCACGCGGCCGGCCCGACGAGATTCGTCCAGGTCGGCCGCGTTGTTTCCGGACGGGTGGGGTGCGCAGTCAGAGCAAGCGACGGCGGCACAAATCGTTCATGATAGCGGTCGCGCCAAATGCCACACACCAGCCAATCGCGTCAACACGAGTGCCCACCTCGTCGTGGATACTCGAATACCCTTCATTTTGAATCTGGAGATCTCCTTTATGAGCTACGTCAACATCATCGCCGAAGTCCGTGGAAAAGTCGGCCTGATCACCCTCAACCGTCCGAAGCAGCTGAACGCCCTCAACGATGACCTGATGGACGAACTGGGCAGCGCGCTGGCCGCCTATGAAGCCGACGAGAATATCGGTGCGATCGTCATCACCGGTTCGGACAAGGCTTTCGCAGCCGGCGCCGACATTACGGTCATGCAGTCGCTGACCTACATGGAGGCCTACAAGGGCGACTTCATCAGCCGCAACTGGGAAGGCGTCAAGAACTGCCGCAAACCGGTGATTGCAGCGGTCGCCGGCTACGCCCTGGGTGGCGGCTGCGAACTGGCGATGATGTGCGACATCATTCTCGCCGCCGACACGGCACAGTTTGGCCAGCCGGAAGTCCGTCTGGGCATTCTTCCCGGTGCCGGTGGCACACAGCGTCTGCCACGCGCCATTTCCAAGGCCAAGGCGATGGAAATGTGCCTCGCCTCGCGCAACATCGACGCCGAGGAAGCCGAGCGCTCGGGCCTGGTTTCGCGCGTCGTGCCGGCCGACAAGCTGCTCGACGAGGCGATGTCGACCGCCACCCGCATCGCCGGATTCTCGCTACCAGTGGTGATGATGATCAAGGAGTGTATCAATCGCTCGTATGAGAGCTCGCTCAACGAGGGCCTGCTCTTCGAAAGGCGTACCTTCCACTCGGCATTCGCCCTCGACGATCAGAAAGAAGGCATGACCGCCTTCGTCGAGAAACGCAAGGCGGCTTTCACCAACCGCTAAGCGCCTAATCTCTCTGCGTCTCCCGGGCAGCGGCTGAGGCTGCCCGGAAATTGCGCAGCGAAATCAGCAGTGCGCGGCAACTTCGACGGCATTGCTGATTGTCACCTGATCCACCCAGGCCTTGGCGTAAACCGTGCTGTAAATGTTCGAATAGGCCGCCACTTCGAGCGTCAGAGTCACCTGTCGGTTGGCGAAGCGCGCCAGATCGACCGCTGACTGCCGCAGCCATTCGTTCTCCTGGTGCACCATGCCGATCGCCGTGACTTCATCGACGACGACGCCATCGACCAGAACCCGAAAGCTGGCACTGGTGTAGTCATTGACCGCTGCGCTGAGATCCAGCCGCCGCACGTAGCTCAGCTCGGGCCGCGGACCGAGGGTGATGCGCCGCGAGATCGATTGCGCGCGCGCGCCAACCGCGCCCGAATCGCCCGACGAAGCGTGCCCGTAGAGCATCGAGCCCCCGCGAAATGCACGCGGATCGTCGTGCAGCAGATCCCAGCCGGCGCCTTCCCAGCCAGCGCTGCGCAAGGTTTCCGGGCTGAACCGACCGGTGCGGAAGGGACCCGAGTGCTGCGCCCCACCCTTGAGGACTCCCGCCGCTTCCAGTGCGGTCGAAATGATTCCCGGAACGTCGATGCCCAGTGGCGCCGAACTGCGCGGCCGGCTGCCGGGCTTGAGCAGCCCCGCCGCCTGCAGCGAGGCCGAAATGATGCCATGCACGTCGAGACCCATTGGCTGCCTGCCCGCAGCCTGCGCTCCGTCCGCCGCGTCGGCATGCTCGTTCCTGGCGTCCCCGGCGGGCTCTTTGCGCAGCAGCGGCTCGCCACGGTCACGCGGGCTGGCAGAGCCAGCGGACTTGGGTTCTGGAGCCGCTCCGCCAGTGGTCCCATCTACCGCTTCCGCAGGGCTGCCCGTCTGGCTTGCCGCGTCGGCGGCCGCATCTGCCGCAGGCGCCCTTGCGCCCGCCGGGCGCTCGGCGAGCAGGCCCCAGAAATCGGCGATACGGTGCGTCGACGAAATGCCGACGGCGTTGAAGAAGGGTGCCGCGCTCCCGCACTGGTGCGGTTCGGGGCCGGGGTCGAGGGCTGCGCCGTGTGACATGCCGGTAATGGTGTAGGACTCGATCAACTCCTCGCCGTCGGCGCCCTGCCAAACGCGGCGCGGGTAGCCATCGACGCGCATTTCGACGCTCGGCCTGGAGTCCAGTCCGTGCACGTCGGCCCACTGCTTGATCAGCTCTTCAGCATTGACCGGCTTCACCGCGGTATCGGCGTCGCCGTGCCACACTGACAACCTGGGCCATGGCCCCTGATGAGGGGACGCGGCGCGCACCAGCGCTCCCCATTCCGGGCCCGAACGCGAACGCCCCTGGAAGATACTCTCCAGCCCTTCCTGCAAGCCCTTAGCCGTACGATAGGGCACCCCGGCGATGACCGCGCCAGCGGCAAAGACCTCCGGATAGCTGGCCAGCATCACGCTGGTCATCGCCCCACCGGAGGAAGTGCCGGTAACGTAGACCCGGCGCCGATCGATGCCGTACTCGGCGACCATCCTGTCCACCATCTGCGCGATCGACTGCGCCTCACCGCGTTCGCGTTCGTTGTCTTCGGGCCGGAACCAGTTGAAGCAGCGCAGCGGATTGTTGTTCCATTGCTGCTGCGGAAAGAGAAGAGCGAAGCCGTGCCGGTCGGCGACCGTCGACCAGCCGCTGCCCTTGTTGTACGAGGCTGCGCTCTGTGTGCAGCCATGCAGGACGACGACCAGCGGCGCGTTCGCCAGGAGGCCCTCGGGGAGATAGGTATACATCGTCAGTTCGCCGGGATTGCTGCCGAAAGCGCTGACTTCGCGCAAACGGCTTTCCTGCGTGTCGACCTGGTCGGACCAGGCTTTCACCGACGCCAGCGTCGAGAGAAGCTTCTCCCAGCGACTGCCGTGCGGTGTCTTGGCGGCGAGTTTTGCCATATTGGCAATGGCGGCCATCTTGTGGCCCAGTTTGTTCAGCATAGGATTCCTCCTGTCATCGGACAAGGTGGTAAGCGAACCGATCTCGATCAACTTGCGGACCGGCAGAAAAACGCTGTGGAACAGACCGGGATCGACCAATCCACCACGTTGAGGGTCAAGCCAGGCCGGTGGAGCGGCGCCCGGGGCCAGGCCATAGGTGTGACTGAAGACGGCGCGGCGGCCCTGCCACCAGGCGCTGAATTGCAGTGAGGCAACCGGACAGCCACGATTGATCCACACGCCGAAGAGTTCGCCGGCGACGATCGGGCGTGTCTCCTCGGCGCAGGCCAGTTCCAGGAGCTGGCCGAGCGCCTCACCGAAACGCATTCCGTCCAGGCGAATCGCCGCCGCCGGTTGTTCTTCGCCGTCCGCGGTCGCCAGCGCCGGACCGAAGAGGACGCGCGGCGTATTTCCCCCCGGTGCTACCGCCGCCGGCTGCAGGTCTTCATAGCAGCGGATGGCCTCGACGGTCTGCGCCTGCTGCGGCGCGGCCATCGCACCGATCAACAGCTGTGCCGCATACTGCGGCGTCGCCGGCGGCGAGCCGCGGCCGCGCGGGCCAGGAGCGACCAGCCCACCGGTCACCATCAGGGTGACCCGAAAGCGCAGGTCGCGCCGCGACTCGCCGAGCAGGTCGGCGAGTCTCTCGCTGAATTCGTAACGTGCCAGTCGATTAAGCATGGCCGAACGATAGCACGCTCCCCGCCGCTTTGCACGTCTTTTTTGAGTAAGTGACATCTAACCATTTATTGCCGGCCGACCGCCTGGCGAATGACGCTGTTCCAGCGCACGGCACGGCCGACCACGCAAGCTCAGCGGCGACTTTCAGGGGAAAAAAAACGGCACCCTGAGGTGCCGTCGGCGTGTCACGAGGTCCAATTCAGCCCTGCCGCTCCCTGCGCACGCGAAGCATTCCCAGCAACCCAAGCCCGAGAAGCGCCAGCGAGCCAGGCTCCGGAACGGCGCCGCCACAGCCAGCGCTTCCCGGCGCGCAGACAGTCCCGACCACCGAAGCCAATTTCACGTAGTCGTTGCCCAGGCTCCAGCCTTGCGAACCACCCGCCAGCGGGTTGTAGGCGCCGATCAGCCAGTACGACGAGAAGACGCTCGTCGAAATCGCTTGAGTACTCGCCGGCAGGGCGCCCACATCGGAGTAATTACCGATTGCAGCCCAACCCAGACTCGTCAGCTGACCGTAGGTGTTACCGGCAAGCTTGCCGGTCGTGGTCGGATTGCCCGACCCGGTATAGGCCATTACCGTAATGTCGGAATCAACACTCCACCAGCCCAAGGTGACGGCGCTGAGGCTCACCCGACCCGTCGCCGAGAAATCCAGCAGCGCCATGTCGTAACGCTCGTTGTTGTCGATCGCGTGTTCCGGGCTGGTACCTGGACCAATACCTTCCACCGCATCGCAGTAGGGGCCAGGCCGGTTCGTACAGTTGTCCTGGTTATAAATTCCACCATAGGTGGATGTCCAGGTTGCCGCTTCGATCGTCTGAAGCGCGGCGGCATTGGCGGTGTTGGCAGCGGTATCGGAAGCGCTGCCGGTATTGGCGTAAGCAGACACCGTGACGCCGGGAGTGATCGCTCCGTAGTTGGAAGCAAGCGTCCAACTGGTCGCCGCGACAACCTGCCCGGCCATCGCCAGACCCACGGCAACGAAAATTGCTCTTAGCTGATTGTTCATGTTGGAGTCCTCGTATAAGTCCAATCTATTAAAAGCAATATTGATGCCACGCACGTTTCTTGTCGCATATTCAATGTTTTAAGACACTTTTTCATGTCATCAAAAAACCATATGTAAGAAAATTCGACAGAGAGCATCCTGCGCTACAGCCCGAGCTCTTTGCGCAACTGGCTCAGCGAGCGCTCCCCAGCCAGTCGCTGCAGCGACTCTGGCGCGGCGAGCGCGGCGGCCAGCTCTTCCCGTGCTTCCGACGGGCTGCCGGTCCGGGCCAGGGCATAGGCGAGATGGAATCGAATCTCGCCGTCCGCCGGGCGACGCAGGCGCGCGTCGCGCAAGTAACGCAAACCGGCGTCGGCCTGCCCTGTTTGCACCAGGATCCAGCCCAGGGTATCGAGATAGGCGGGATTGTCCGGGGCGACCCTGAGCGCTTTTTCCGCTTCTCCCTGCGCGCCCGGATCCTTCAGCTGCAGGAGCAGGTTGGCATAGTTGTTGAGCACCTCGGCGTCGCCTGGAGCCGCCGCGCTTACGCTGGCATAGGTTTGCCGGGCAGCCGGGAGGTGGCCGGCGCGAAACTGGGCTTCGGCGAGAGCCTTCTGCGCGACAAGGTCGTGCGGCCGCGCCTTGACCCAGCCCTCGAGAAACTGGGCGGCCTTGCCCGCGTCGCCGAGAGCGAGGTAGGCGCCGGCAAGCTGCAGCGCGACGGCGGTACTTTCGTTCGCGGCAAGTGCGGCGCGGTAGGCGGCGACAGCGGCCGGATACTGGCTGCGGGCCATCGCCAGATTGGCGGTAGCCAGCATCGTCTCCGGCCGCTTCGGGTGTTGCGCTTTGAGCGCCTTGAGCGCCGCGTCGGCACGCGCGGGTTCGCCCCGGCGCGCTTCGATCTCGACGACCAAGACCATCGCCGCCGGATGATCGGGCTGCTCCTGCAAAGCCTTGTTCACGCTGTACAGCGCACCGTCTGGATTGTCGGCAGCCAATTGCCAGCGTGCGATATCGACCAGCATCGCCGGGTCGTAATCGGCAAGTCGTGTCGCGCCGCTGAACACGCTCCGCGCCCGGGCTGCATCACCGTTGGTCAGGAAGGCCCTGCCAAGCATCAACTGTACCGAAAGTGTGTCGGCGTACTGGGAAGAAAGCTCCTTGGCCAGCGCCAGAGCAGCGTCGTTCTGCCCCTGGCCAAGGTAAAGTTCGACCAACGCCAGGCCGGGACGCGAGTCGCGGTGCTGCACCTCGGTGGCTTTCTTCAGATGGCGAATCGCTTGTGCGCTTCGCCCGGCGCGTTGTTCGAGCAGGCCGTATTCGAAAAGAGCATCCTTGTCGTTACGTTGCGTGGCGAGCATCGTGTCGAGGCGGCGCCTGCCTTCGTCGAAGCGCTTTTCGGCAACGTCCAGCTTGACCAGATTGAGCACTGCCGGACGGAAGCCTGGTTTCCTGTTCACTGCCTGGGTGTAGGCCGCACGTGCCCCGGCTTTGTCGCCAGCAGCGGTCTTCACCGAGCCAAGGAAATTGAGTGCGGCAAGGTTGTCGGGATGCCGTTTGACCAATCCCTCGGCGATCTGGACAGCCTGGCGCTCCCTGCCAGCACGCATGTGGATCATCGCCAATGCGCTACCCGCCTGCAGATCGGAGGGATCGGCGGCAAATGCCTTCTCGAGACTGGCCACGCCAAGCTCACCCCGCCCCAGGCCCAACTGGCTGAAAGCGAGCGTGCGCGTCATCACGGGCGAGTCGGTCCGCGCGACCGCCTTCTCGAGCAGGTCGCTGGCCATCTGGTAGCGGCGCTCCGCCATGTGCACCGAACCAAGCATGAACATCACCTGCGGATCTTCGGGGGCTGCCTTGTATAGGGCCTCGAGCAGCGACAGTGCCTTGCCGTAGGCCTTCGTTTCCAGATAGATCCGCGCCAGCAGCTTCTTCGCGGCAAGGTTGGCGCTGTTATTGGCAATGCTGATGGTCAGGTACTCGCGAGCTTTCTCGCGATTGCCGAGAGCATGATGCGAGAGGGCACCCGCCATCAGCAACTGATCACGGCGTGCGAGCCACGGCGCAGGCAAGGCATCAACGAGTTTGACGACTTCGTGAAGCGCCGCGTCGGTCGCCGCCAGGTCGCCATGCCGGGCAGCAAGCAGCGCCCGCAGGTAGGCGGCGCGCGGCTCGCCAGGCGCAGACCTGGCCAGAAACGCCAAGTCCACGCGCGCATCCTCTTCCCGATTGAGGTCGATCCGCAGGCCGGCGCGCGCGACGCGCGCGTCGGCGTGCTTCGGTTCTATACTCAGCGCCCGGCCATAGGCGGTCAAAGCGCCATTGACGTCGAGCGCCAGGTGATCGACCGCGGCGTACATGTTCCAGGCGTTGGCATCGTTGGGGGCCAACGCAATCGCTCTGGTTGCGTTCTCGCGCGCCTGCGCAAGCTGTCCGGTGCTCAGCAAAAGCGGAATCTCGGCAATCAGCGGGCTCAACGCCTGCGCATCGAGCGCCTTTGCCTCACTAAAGGTCTGCCGCGCCAGGCGCGCGTTGCCCAGCTCGACGTAGGCTGTCGCACGCATGCTGAGCACCTCCACCTGCAGCGCCCGGGGCAGGCCCGCAGCAGGAATACGCTCGATCACCGCTTCCGGCCGACCAAGGACGAGATAGATTTGCCCCAGCGGCAAGACCACCTCGGAGCGACTCACGCCCTGGCGCAGCGCCTCCTCCAGGGCCGCTTCCGCGCCGTTGAGATCACCATTTCTGAACAAGGCCTTGCCGAGCAGCAGATGGACGGCGAGCATCTGCCGGTCTTCCTGCAGCGCGTTCTTGAGCTGCACCACGGCGCCCGGCATGTCGTTCTGATCGAATCTGCGCTGCGCATCCTCGTAAAAGCGAGCGGCCTTTTCGGGAGTCGCAAAAGCGGGGTTGAGGACAAGAAAACCCACCGCAGCGACGCTGAGCAATTGCCTGGCGCAACGCTGAAAGGGCGTCTCTGGACGGGTGGATGAGCGCATCGATGCGCCAGGCGCGTGCTTGTTGATCATCTGTTTCCAGTAGCAAACGAGGGCAGGAGAAGAGCGAAAGGGCACGGCAAAAGTATCGGCGGCGCAGCCAGCGCCGGTCAATTCAAGTCTCAGGCGTTCTGTGACAAACTGCTGATTGGCCTGCGGATTTTGCGCTGCGACGGACTGTTTTGCAGGCCACGTGAGGGCCAGAAACACGGCAGAAGCGAACACGCGGGCTTGCTCTGCAGCGCGTCGCGGCAAGATGCCGGAAGCCCTCCGCGCAGCCTGCGGCTGGCCGTACGGACAAGCGAAAGTTATGATGCGAGCTGCCAACAGTCAGGAGCAAACTTATGCGCCCACTCCCGGAAGCTCCCCAGCGCAAGCGGCGACCCAGGCGATGAACGCAACGCGCTGGGAACACGACTCCTTCGGCAGCATCGAGGTAGCCAGCGACCGCCTCTGGGGAGCCCAGACGCAGCGTTCGCTCGAGCACTTCGACATCTCCAGCGAGCGCATGCCCGAGGAACTGGTCCTCGCCCTGGCTGCCGTCAAGGCGGCCTGCGCGCGGGTCAACAGTGACCTCGGTCTGCTTCCGGAAAACAAGGCCAGGGCGATCGCCGCCGCCGCCGAGGAAGTCCTGCTCGGCCGCCATCGAGCCGAGTTTCCGCTGTCCGTCTGGCAGACCGGTTCTGGTACGCAGAGCAACATGAACATCAACGAAGTTCTCGCCAACCGTGCTTCGGAACTCCTTGGCGGCGAACGCGGTGAGAAGCGCTGCGTGCACGCCAACGACGACGTCAATCGTGGGCAGTCGTCGAACGATGTTTTCCCGACTGCCATGCATGTCGCTGCAGTTTTCGGCATCACGCGCGCCCTGCTGCCGGCGCTGGCCAGGCTGCGCACCACACTGGCGGCCAAGTCGGCCGCCTTTTCGGACATCGTCAAGATCGGCCGCACCCACCTCCAGGACGCGACGCCACTGACCCTGGGCCAGGAGTTTTCCGGCTACGTCGCCCAGCTCGAACACGCCGAAGCAGTCATCGACGACGCCCTGCCCTCGCTGTACCCGCTCGCCATCGGTGGCACGGCAGTCGGCACCGGCCTCAACACTGCCCCGGGATTCGGTGCTCGCGTGGCCGAGGAACTGGCTCGCGAAAGCGGCCTGCCGTTTGTTGAGGAAAACAACAAATTCGCGGCGCTGGCGGCACACGATGGTCTGGTCGCCGCGCACGGCGCGCTCAGAACGCTGGCCGTGGCGCTGATGAAAATTGCCAACGACATCCGCTGGCTGGCGTCGGGGCCGCGCTGTGGCCTCGGCGAGATCAGCATTCCGGAAAACGAACCGGGCAGTTCGATCATGCCCGGCAAGGTCAACCCGACGCAGTGCGAGGCGCTGACCATGCTCTGTTGCCAGGTGATGGGCAACGACGTCGCGATCGGCATTGGCGGCGCCTCCGGCAACTTCGAACTGAACGTCTTCAAGCCGCTGATCGCCCACAATTTTCTGCAGAGTGTGCGCTTGCTGGCCGACGGCATGAGCAGCTTCGAGGCGCACTGCGTGTGCGGCGTAGAGGCCCGACGCGAACGCATCGGCGAGCTGCTTGAGCGCTCGCTGATGCTGGTCACCGCGCTGGCACCGCATATCGGTTATGACCGCGCCGCGGAAATCGCCAAGCGCGCGCACCATGACGACAGTACGCTACGAGAGGCAGCACTGGCGTTGGGGCAGGTCAGCGGCGAGGACTTCGACCGCTGGGTCAGGCCGAGCGAGATGATCGGCGGCGGCGACCCGATCTAGGTCGGCGCCAGCGGCAAGGTCAGGGTGAACAGGGCGCCGCCCTGCGCCCGGTTCGTCGCTGCCAGGCGTCCGCCGTGCCGTTCGACGATCCCGTAGCTGATCGACAGCCCGAGACCAGTCCCCTGCCCGACCGGCTTGGTGGTGAAGAAGGGGTCGAACAATCGCGCCAGGTTCCCCTGCGTAATACCCGGGCCATTGTCGGCAAAGTGCAGGACGATCATCCCGCCGCGCTGCTCGGCGCTGATTTCGAGCGTCGGCACGGCGCAGCCGGCAGTCGCGTCGCAGGCGTTCTGGACGATGTTCATCAGCACCTGCTGCATCTGCCCGGACGAGCCGATGACCGGCAAGTCGCCCGGCAGATCGACCTTGACGGCGAAATCGCGCACGCCCGAGCGCGCCACCCAGCGCACCGCACGGTCGACCACGGCGGTGAGATTGAAGCCCTGATCGGCACTGCGATCGATAGCCGAGAAGCGCTTCAGTCCATCGACGATGTCGCGGGTGCGCTCGGCGCCTTCGCTCATCCCGTCGAGCAAGGGATTGAGGTCGTCCATGATGCGGTCGATGCGCAGCTCCTGACGCAGCTCGTCCAGTTCGCCTGCTCGCCCGCCGGGGGCGCTGTGCACCGCTTCCAGATAGGTCTGCAGGCGCGCCGTGTACCGCCGGATGGCCAGTACGTTGCCGAGAACGAAGCTGATCGGGTTGTTGAGTTCGTGCGCGACACCCGCGACCAGACGACCGAGCGAAGCCATCTTCTCGGCTTGCAGGAGCTGCTGCTGAGTGCGCTTGAGGTCTTCATGCGCCTGCCGCAAGGCATGGTAAGCGCGGCGCAGTTCGCCAACCGGGCGGCCGGTGAGCACCATGCCAAGCAGCTTGCCGGTTCCCGACAGACGCGGCGTGCAGTTCAGCGAGACCGGCAGCGGGCTGCCATCTCGCCCCATGATCCGCAGCTCGCAGTCCTGAACCGCTGCCGGGCGCGCCGCCGAGAAGAAATCACGGGCGCGTTGCCGCGACGCCTCGTCGGCAAAAAGATCGCACAGCGGCCGGCCACGCAACTCGCCTTCGTCCTGGCCGATGAAGCGGCGCAGCGAGTCGTTGACCTCGTCGATCGCACCGTGGCGATTACAGACGATGAGGATGTCCGACATCGACGCCAGCACGCTCTCGATGAACTGCTGCGAATCCTCGAGTGCCGCATTCTTCTGTTCGAGGACAACCTCGTATTGCAGAAGGTCGTTATACACGTCGTCCATCTTGTGAATCACCTCGATCCACACCGCCTCGTCCACGCCTTCGAACGCCGCCCCTGTCTCCGGCAGGCAGTCAGGGGCGGTCAGGGCGTGCGCGAGCGGCCGCTGCTCCGGGACGCTGGCGCTGCTGGCGATGAGCGATCGTTTCATGCGCCGATCGTAGGGCGAATCGAAACGCGCTGCAACGCTCACTCGAAGAGCAACGCCGTCGGCCGCGACAACCGCGAGCGCAAGGCGACCATCAAGGCGAAGCGGGCGGCCAACTGAGTGGAAAGAAGGTTTCCACTTCTCGACCCGGGCGAAAGCCGCATTACCTTCTCGTGTCGGCCGCGCAAGCGCATGTCGCTGCTTTATTGGCCGTTTTCTGACTGGCACGCTTCTTGTAAGCACCTCTCCTGTAAATGCTTCGGATACACGCGCCGTTCCTGGTGCACCGCGGCGAGATTTCCCGAGCACCGGTCGGGCAACGAAAGCGAGATAGCGAGACAAGGGGGCAGGAAAATGGCAAACACCCGTCTGCTGCAGCTGGAGGACGAGACGAAGATCGCCGATGCGAGCAAGAGACTCGGCATGCCGCGACGCGAATTCCTGCAGTTCTGCGCCACCGTCGCCGCCGGCCTCGGCCTGCCACCCGGCGCCGAAGCGGCGGTCGCCGAAGCGGTGGCCAGCAAGAAGCGGCCTTCGGTGATCTGGCTGCACTTCCAGGAATGTACGGGGTGCACCGAATCGCTGCTGCGCGCCGAGCATCCGACGCTGGAAAGGCTGATCCTCGACGTCATCTCGCTCGACTACCACGAAACGCTCTTTGCCGCCGCCGGCCATCAGGTCGAGCAGGCGCGCAGAACGGCCATGGCCGAAAACAAAGGTGCCTACCTGCTGGTCGTCGAAGGCGCCATCCCGACCCGTGACGGCGGCATCTACTGCAAGGTGGGCGGCCAGACGGCGATTGAACTGACCAAGGAATGCGCCGCCGATGCTGCGGCCGTGATCGCCATCGGCTCCTGCGCAAGCTGGGGTGGCATGCCCTCGACTGCCCCCAACCCGACCGGTTCCTCCGGCGTCGCCGACGTCCTTGGCAAACCGGTCGCGACGATTCCCGGCTGCCCGCCCAACCCCTACAACTTCCTGGCCACGGTGGTGCACTTCCTCACCTTTGGCGCCTTGCCACCGCTCGATGACCTGGGTCGGCCAAAGTTCGCCTATTCGCGCCTGATCCATGAGAACTGCGAGCGACGCGCCCATTTCGACGCCGGCCGTTTTGCCATGCAATTCGGCGATGAAGGGCACCGTAAGGGCTATTGCCTCTACAAGCTCGGCTGCAAGGGGCCGGAAACCTACGCCAACTGCCCGACCGTACTTTTCGGCGACGCCGGGGCGGGCACCTGGCCGGTCGGCTGCGGCCATCCGTGCATCGGCTGTACCGAACAGGGCGTCGGTTTCAGCAAGGCGATTCACATGCTCGCGAAAGTGAAGAATGCCGAGCCACCGCAACAATACCCGCGCATCGTCGAAGAGCAAGGCGTCGGCGCGACGCTTGGCTCGGCATCGCTGCTGGCGGCCGTCGCCGGAGCCGCCGCCGGGGCCGGGGCAATGGTCGCGCGCAATCTGGGTCTTTCACACCAGGCCGAGGAAGCCCAACGCGCCAGGGCAGCGGGCGGGAAAACGGAGGTCTGAGATGCGTACCGAGACACGTGAACCGGGCAGCGACGGGAACCCGCGTCGCAGGTTCCTGAAGAACTGCCTCGGCGCTGCCGGTACGGCGGTCGCCGGCGGAGCGATCGGCACGGTGAGCACGCCGGCGGCGGCACGCGACACCTATCAACGCCCGCCCGAGGCCCTTGGCCTGCTCTACGACGCGACCCTGTGCATTGGCTGCAAGGCGTGTGTGGCCGCGTGCAAGCAGGCAAACGACAATCCGCCCGAGTTCTCGACCGTTGACAAGCTGTGGGATACGCCACTCGATACCAGCGGCCACACCTTCAACATCATCAAGATGTATCGCCACGGGACGATGACCACCAAGGACGCCGAGAGCAACGGTTACGCGTTCATGAAGACCTCGTGCATGCACTGCGCCGACCCGTCGTGCGTTTCGGCGTGCCCGGTGACGGCGATGACCAAGGATCCGGTCACCGGCGTCGTCGCCTACGATCCTGACGCCTGCGTCGGTTGCCGCTACTGCGTCGTCGCCTGCCCCTTCGGAATTCCCAAGTACCAGTACGACTCGCCAACCGGGAAGATCGGCAAGTGCGAACTGTGCCGGCATCGCGTCGCCGACGGTCACTTCTCGGCCTGCGCCGAAGTCTGCCCGACCGGCGCCACCCTGCATGGCCGAACCCGCGATCTGTTGATCGAAGCCAGGCGCCGCCTGGCACTTCCCGCCGGCAGCCTCACCCGCTACCCGCGCGGCAGCATCGACGGCGGCCCGGAGCAAAGTTACGAAGGCTACGTCGGCACCTACCAGCAGCACGTTTATGGCGAGCACGAGTACGGCGGTACGCAGGTGCTCAAGCTCTCGGCGGTTCCCTTCGAAAAAGTCGGCATGCCGAATCTGCCGCCCAAGTCGTCGGCGGCAACCTCCGAGACCATTCAGCACACGCTTTACGGCGGCCTGCTGATGCCCTTTGCCGTCCTCGGCGCAATGACCTACGTCGCCAAGCGCAACGTCCATCACGATGAAGATGACGACGACGATGATGATCACAACTCGCCGGCAGCGACGACCGGACCAGGGAGGGAGTGGTCATGAGCAGTCAACAAAACGCCCGGCCGGCGCCGGTTGGCGGCAGCCTGTTCAACGCCACGACCCTTGTCTGCGGCGTCCTGATCGCGGTCATGGCGACGATCATTCTGGTGCGCCTGATCTTCGGCCTCGGCACCACCACCAACCTCAACGATGGCTATTCCTGGGGCGCGTGGGTGGTGGTCGACGTCTTCATCGGGTCGGCGCTGGCTTGCGGCGGCTTCTCGGTCGCCTTGCTGGTCTACATCTTCAACAAGGGCCAGTACCATCCGCTGGTGCGCCCGGCCCTGCTCGGCAGCCTCTTCGGCTACACCCTGGCCGGTGCGGCGATCACCTTCGACATCGGCCGCTGGTGGAACTTCTGGCACATCTTCTGGCCGGGCTATTTCAACGTCAATTCAGTGATGTTCGAAGTCGCCGCGTGCATCACGCTGTACATCATCGTCATGTGGATCGAGTTCTCGCCGGTATTCCTCGAAAAGCTGGGGCTGCACGACGCGCGCCGCAAGCTGGGCAAACTGCTCTTCTTCTTCATCGCCCTCGGCATCGTCCTGCCGATGATGCACCAGGCTTCGCTGGGGACGATGCTGGTGGTCATGGGCGGACAGGTCAATGCGCTCTGGCAGACCCCGATGCAGCCGCTGATCTACCTGCTCTCGGCGATCATCCTCGGCTACGGCGTCGTGCTCTTCGAGTCCTGCGTCGCCGCGTCGGCCTACCGCCGTCAGGTCGAGGTGTCGATGCTCAATCCGATGGCCCGAGTGATGCTCGGCATCATGGCCTTCTATCTGCTGGTCCGTTTCGCCGACCTCATCGCGCGCGGCGTTCTCGGCCAGGCTTTCCAGCCCAGCTTCATCGCCCTGACTTTCTGGATCGAGAACGCCTGCTTCATCGCCCCCTTCCTGCTCATCCGCACGGTCGACGCGCGACGCAATCCGGCGCGCCTCTTCCTGGCCGGCATCGCCGTCATGCTCGGGGGCGTCCTGTTGCGCCTGAACGGCTTCCTGATCGCCTTCGATACCGGCCCTGGATGGACCTATTTCCCATCGGTCCCCGAATTGCTGGTCACCATCGGCATCTTCGCCGCCGAACTCCTCGGCTACATCGTCATCACCCGCCGCTTCCCGGTACTACCGCGCGAAGAATCGTACGCCCAGCCTGCACACAGCTAGCGCTCTTTCAGGAGACAGGAAAATGTCGCAACGAGTCACGATTGATCCGGTCACGCGAATCGAAGGTCACCTGCGCGTCGATGTCGAGGTCGACGGCGGCAAGGTCAAGAAAGCCTGGGCTTCGGGACAGATGTGGCGCGGCGTCGAAACCATCCTCGTCGGTCGTGACCCGCGCGACGCCTGGGCGATCACCCAGCGTATCTGCGGCGTGTGCACGACGGTTCACGCCATCGCCTCGGTACGCGCGGTCGAGAACGCACTGCAGATGGAAATCCCGCTCAACGCCCAGTACATCCGCAACATGATCATCCTGGCGCACGCGGTGCACGATCACATCGTGCATTTCTACCACCTCTCGGCGCTCGATTGGGTCGATGTCACCAGCGCCCTGCAAGCCGACCCCGGCAAGGCGGCCGCGCTGGCCGAAAGCCTGTCCAGCTGGCCGGGCAACAGCAAGGCCGAATTCACCCGCGTCAAGGAACGCCTGGCCAGCTTTGTCGGCACCGGACAACTGGGGATTTTCACCAACGGCTACTGGGGCCACCCGGCGATGAAGCTGCCGCCGGACGTGAACCTGATCGCCGTCGCCCACTATCTGCAAGCGCTCGACGTGCAGCGTCACGCCAACAAGATCGTCAGCATCCTCGGCGCCAAGACGCCGCACATCCAGAACGTCGCCGTTGGTGGCGTGGCCAACGCACTGTCCATCGACTCGCAGTCGGTGCTCACCGTCGAACGTCTGCTGGCGGTCAAGGGCTGGATCGACCAGCTCAGCGATTTCGTGAAGAACGTGTACCTGATCGACGTCGCCGTGATCGGTGGTTTCTACCCGGAGTGGACGGCCATTGGACGCGGCATCGTCGATTACGTCTCGGTACCCGACATCCCGCTTGACGGCAAGAACACTCGCTTTGCCCTCCCCGGCGGGCATATCGCCGCCGGCGACCTGAGCAGCTTCAAGGAAATCAAGACCCACGACGACGCCTATTTCAGGGAGGGCGTTGCCGAATCGGTGAAACACTCGTGGTACGAAGGTGGCAAGGGCCCACTGCATCCCTACAAGGGCGAAACGCGACCGCAATATACCGACTTCGACGACGACGGCAAGTACTCTTGGCTTAAATCGCCGACCTTCTACGACAAGCCGATGCAGGTCGGTCCGCTGCCACGCGTCCTGGCCATGGTCGCCGCCGGGCACCAGCCGACAATCGCCTACGCAACGCAGGCGCTCGACCTGGTCTCGACGGTCGCCAAGAGCAAGGTCGGTCTCGACGCGCTGCACTCGACGATTGGCCGCCACGCGGCACGCGCCGTCGCTTGCGCGGTGCAGGTCGACGAACTGGCGCGGCAATGGGATCTGCTGCTGGCGAACATGGCCAAGGGTGATCTGACCACTTTCAACAAACCGCTCTTCCCCAAGGACGAAGTCGCTGGCGTCGGCATCCACGAAGCGCCGCGCGGCGTCCTCTCGCACTGGGTGGTCATTGACGACGGCAAGATCAGGAACTACCAGTGCGTCGTACCGACTACCTGGAACGCCGCACCGCGCAACGAGACCGATGCCCCCGGCGCCTACGAGGCCTGCCTGGCGGGAACGCCGGTGGCCATTCCCGACCAGCCGCTCGAAGTGCTGCGCACCGTGCACTCCTTCGATCCCTGCCTGGCCTGCGCCGTACATGTCGTCGACACCGAGCAGCGGCCGCTGGTCACGGTCAAGGCGGCGTGATGGCCGTCGGCCACTGCGCGCGGCGAAAAGCCGACGCCCCCGTCGTCCGCCGCCCGCCGCAGCGATCGCTCGCCGCAGGCGGGCTGAGCATGCGCGTCGTCGTACTGGGGGCCGGCAACATCCTGCTCAGCGATGAAGGGCTGGGAGTGCATGCCATCGAGCGCCTGCCGCTGGCGTACTCGCTACCCAGCGACGTCGACATCATCGACGCCGGCACCTGCGGCATGGAAATGCTCGACGAGCTTGAGGGCCTCGACGCCTTGATCATGGTTGACGCCGTTCGTGCCGGCCAGCCACCCGGGACGCCGGTCCGCCTGACCGGTGACGCGGTACCGGTGTTCTTCAAGACCAAGCTGTCGCCACACCAGATCGGCCTTTGCGATGTACTGGCGACGCTGGATCTTCTCGGCAGAGCGCCAAAATACACGGCTATTATTGGTGTGCAGCCATTGTCGCTGGCGCTGGGAATGGAACTCAGCCCGGAAGTCGAAAGCGTCATGCCAGCGCTGCTGCGCATGGTTGTCGATGAACTGGCACGGCTGGGAATCCGCGCCTCACGACTGCCTGCCGGGGTCGCCTGATGTGCCTGTCGATTCCGCTGCAACTGGTCGCCCTGGAGGACGAAAACGGTGACTTCGCCATCGCCGAGCGGCGGCAGGGAAACGCGCTGCGGCGCGAGCGGGTCAACATGATGCTGATCGGGCGACAACCGCTCGGCAGCTGGATTCTGGCCTCGCTCGGTCTGGCCAGGGAGGTCCTTGACGATCACCAGCGGGCTTTGATCGAAGATGCCCTTGCCGCGGTCGGCGCGTCCCTTGCCGGCGACTACGACCCGTCGGCGCACTTTTCCGATCTGAACACGCCGCGACCAACACGGAGCACGCTTCAATGACCACCGGCATTCGCAAGGCAGCTTTCCAGGCCCCTCCGCCTGCTCCCGCAGAACCGATCAGCGACAACCCGGCCGCGCGCCTCGAAGCCATGTACCGTCGCATCTGGCTGGCCAGCATGCGCGACCTGCCCTTCGTCAATCTCGCCCTGTCCGTGGAAGCGGTTGGTTTCCGTCGCTGGCAGGCAGCGAGTGACCCCACATCGAGCAGCGGCGCCGGGCCGCACGGCCAGGCTGCGCCGCGATCAGCAGTGCGCGGGGAACGCAGCAGTAGCGACGGCATGCTTGGCGATTGGGTCGGCGCGGTGATCACGCCCTGGTTCATCAATCTCTTCATCCTGCCCGGCGGCGGCGACCTTTGGTCGGATCGACCGTCCGGCGAGCGTTGTCGACTCGTTTTCCCGATCGGCCCGCTGGAATTCATCGCCGACGATGACGCCAGCGCCGAGGTTCCTGCCTACCAGTATTGCCCGCTGTTTGCGCCGCCTGGCCAGTTCGCCTCGCAGGCGGCCGCCCGTGCCGGGGCGATGGCTGCCCTGAATGCGATGTTCGGTATGCCGGACGAGGATTGCCCAAGGTCGACGGCCGAGGCAGACCAGCTATTGCTTCCCGCGCGACGCCGCTTCTTGCGACGCGTCGCCAGGCGCTGAGCGAGCGCCCGGTCAGACGGCGATTATAGTTGCCGTTGTCACACGCTTGTGACACCCTGACTCTTTTTCTGCTTGTCCGTTTCGATGACGCATTTCTTTGCCGACGATGGCGAAAAGATCCACGTCCAGATATCTGGCGATGGCTCGCCGATCCTCATGCTGCACGGGTGGACCGCCAGCCACCGCGAATGGCAGCCCTTCCTCGAGCACCTGACAGCGCACCACCGGGTATTCCAATGGGATGCCCGCGGCCATGGCGGCCACCGCCTTGCGCAGGACACGGTACCGACCGTCCAGCGCATGGCGCAAGACATGTGCAACCTGATCGAGCACTACCGGCTCGACGAGTGGGTGGTCGTCGGCCACTCGATGGGCGCCCTGACCCTCTGGCAGTACATCGAGGAACACGGATGCCGGAATCTGCGCAAGGTCGTTTTCATCGATCAATCGCCCAAACTGCTCACCGATGACACTTGGTCCGATGGCATCTACGGCAAGTTCGACCGCGAGCAGTCGGAAGCCTTCCTGCGCCATCTGGAAGACGACTTCGCCGAATCGGTTCTCCGCCTTGGCGGCATGGGGCTCAACGAGCGCGCCCGGCAGAAGTATCACGAGAACGCGGGCGGTCTGGAGAAAGCCCGGCAATGGCTGAGCGCGCAGGATCCGGCGCCGTTGATCGCCTGCTGGGAGAGTCTTGCCGAAGCCGACTACCGCAACGCTCTCGAGCGCATCGACATCCCGGCGCTACTGGTCTACGGTGGCGACAGCAATTACTACCGTAGCGAGACCGCCCACTACGTCAAGAACCGCATCGCCGGCGCCATCCTGCACATCTACGAAGGTAGCGACCACTCTCCGCACCAGTGGCAACGCGACCGCTTCGTTCGCGACCTGCGCGAGTTCATTGATTCGCCTTGAGCTCTGCATGGGCTATGCCAGAAGGGTATTGAAGCCAGCATGCGCACCCGCCGCGTTTTCCTGAATCGCCTCGATCCGCAAGAACACGATCCCGACGATGCCGTGGTGGTGATCGACGTACTGCGGTCCTTCTCGACGGCGGCCTACGCTTTTGCCGCCGGTGCCAGTGCCATCTACCCGGTGGAAACGATCGCCGGAGCATTCCACCTGCAACGCACCCTGCCAAACGCACTGACCACCGGCGCGGTCGGCGGCGGCGACCCGATACCCGGTTTCGACTTCGGCAATTCGCCGTCGGCTCTGCAGGGCGCCGACCTGGCCGGTCGACCGCTCATTCAGACCACCGCTGCGGGAGTTCGCGGCCTGGCGCGCTTCCGCTCCTGCCGCGCGCTGTTCGCCGGCAGCCTGGTTCTCGGGCGCGCCACCGCGCAGGCGCTGCTCGCCTTGCGACCGGCCGAGGTTTGCTTCGTCATCACTGGCGAATGGGTAGATCGCGATGGCGACGAGGACATCGCCTGCGCAGACTACATGGAAGCGCTACTGCACGGCGAAAACCCCGACCCTGAACCCTACGCAGCGCGCGTGCGCAACTCCGATTTCGGGCGTCGCTTTCGGGCCGACTGCAACGCCAACCTGCCGGCCGCCGACCTCAGGCTCTGCGCACACGTCGATCGCTTCGACTTTGCTCTGCGCGCTGCCCATAGCGACGGCCACCTGCGACTTCAGCGCGCTCAGGCCAGCGTGGAGCGCGCCCTATCCGGCCGCGACTAAGGCTGGTTTTCCAGGCTAACGATCGCGATTCGTCACCGCCGACCGCCGGCTCACTGCCCGATCAGTTCTTTCAGCAGCGGCTCCAGTCTTGCCTCGTCGAGCCGCCCCAGGCGACTGCTCGCGAAGCGCCCGTCGCGCCCGATGACCACCGTATACGGCAGCGCCTTGACCTGCAGCCCGGGCGTCTGGGTGGCTTCCTTGCCGCCGACCAGCAAGGGGTACGAAACCGGCGTCCGGTCGAGAAAAGAGCGCATGTTGTCGACTTCGTCGATACCGATGCCGAGAAACTGCACGCCCTGCGCCGCATAGCGGCTGTACAGGCGCGAGAAAGCCGGCATCTCCTCGACGCAGGGTTTGCACCAACTGGCCCAGTAATTGACCACCAGCACCTTGCCTCGCCACTGGGCAAGGGCCTGCGGCTGGCCGTCGAGATCATCCAGGGTCAGTGCCATGATCGCGTCGACCTCGGCCTGTGCCTCTGCCGGCGACAACTGCGGCGCCGAACGCAGGCTGTCGGGAATCGTATCGCCGGGCGGCAATCCGCCGAGGACCAGGAGACGGTAGGCGAGCAGCGCGACGGTGGCGACGGTGAGCACGCCAGCGACTACCGCCACCCATAGCGCGCGCTCCTGATTCATGGGCCGAGCTGGCGCCGCAGCGCCTTCATTTCGCCCGCCGCCGCGACATCGCCTTCAGGCACACCAGTACGAACATCAGGCCGCCGATGACCGCGATCAGGCCGCCGAGGCCCATCATCCCCATGCCGATCTTCTGCGGCAAGGTGGTCAGCATCTGCTCGGCACCGGCGACCTTGCGCTGCACGCCGTAGCCTCCCGACCAGGCCAGGCCGAGCACGTGGATCAACTGCCCGCCGCCGTAGACGTACGGCTGCCAGAGCGCCATGCGGCCATCGATCGTGCCGAACCCGAGCTGCGGCAACAGCACGTAGGCCAGTCCCATGAAGGCCAGCGTGACGCCGACCGTCGACCCGTGGTAGTGCGCGGGTATGACGACGTTGACGCCATGAATCATGTAACCGAGAACGCCACCGAGCGCAAACAGCGTGAAGGATGCGACAAACGCCGACTTGGCGGGCGCCGCGGGCAGCGTCCGCACCCCCCACAAGGACAGCGCACCAAGGAGGATCAGGGGCCCCATGTAGGGATGGCCCCACTCCATCAGCTTGGCAAACAACTCCATGTGCGGCAGTGAGCCAGCGGGCACCAGCAGATAGATCGCCGGCACCACCAGCAGCGGCAGCGCGGCGACCAGGAAGAGCACCGACAGCGCGCGCGGAGACGCTAGGGACGGGCGTCCGAGGTCTGCGGCAATCCACAGCCAGGCGACGACCATCAGTAGCGCGTGCTGAAACTGCAGGGTGTGCCCGCCGCCCCAGAACATCACTTCGTAATAGATCGTCCCCTCGACCTCGGGCACGGCCCACCACGACCAGTAGAAAGCGGCCAGGGCCAGGAAAGCGGCGACGGCACCGAGAAAAGCACCAAGGCGCAGCGGTTCGCCAAGAAAGCGTTGCGGCCAGGTGGTGATCAGCGCGCGCAACACCGCCAAAGAGATGCCGGCGCCGAAGATCCACAGGGAGGCAAAGAACAGCGGTTGCTTCAACACCGGAATGTAGTTGTTGAGCACCGGCTCGGCACCCGGAAAGAACGGTGAGACGGTCATCAGCGCCGTGCCCAGGGCGGCCAGGGCGAAACCGCTCCAGCCCAGCCACGCCATTGACCTTGCGCCGACCGCGGACCAGATGACGGCGGCAAAAGCCATGAACCACACGGCCACCGACAGGTCGACGTGTACCACCAGCGCAGCGCGAAACATGTCCTTGAGGGGAAAGACATCCTGAATACCCGGTGTGCGCGAGAGAACCAGCAGTACCGCCAGCAGGCCCGAACCAATCAGCGCCATTACCCCCAACCACAACCAGGCGCGCGCCATGTTGGCGGGCGTGCCTGCGGATATTTCCGGCACCGGAGGTGCTTCCGAACCAAGCGTCACGACATGCGAATCCACAACTGCCTCGCGTAAAAAATCGGCCGAGTATACGACCAGACGATGCGATATGCCAAACGGCCCTCGCTGGCGGAGACTTGCGCGAACCATCCACACGTCATTTCTCTCCTCGGCGTAACCGGTTGACCGCGCCTGCGCGGCAGATCGCTTGCCCCCGGCGAGTACAAATGCGAATATTGTTGCCGCCCGCTATTCCTGCTGCCGGCTGACTGTTTCGGAAACCGCTTATGCATTCGTCCCATCACGGCATCAATATTGAAGCGCTACTGGCGCATGTACCGCTGTTCAATGAGTTGGAGAAAGAAGAAATTGCGCGCCTCGCCCGCGGCACCCGCGAAATCAACGCGACGCGTGGCGACATTCTCTTCCACAAGGGCGACACACCGACCGGCTTCTACCTGATCGTCTACGGCCAGGTCAAGCTGGCATTCACGTCGCCGCAAGGCGGCGAAAAAGTCGTCGACATCCTGCCGCAGGGGCAAACCTTCGGCGAGGCGGTGATGTTCACCGACAGGCCGTTCATGGTCTATGCGCAGGCGCTGGCCGACTCGCTGGTGCTGCACATCTCGAAGGCGGCGATCAACGAAGAACTCGATGCCGACCCCAGACTCGGCCGCAAGATGATCGCCGGACTGGCCATGCGCTTGCACCAGTTGATGAATGACGTCGAATCGTATTCGCTGCATTCGGGCCGTCGGCGAATCATCGGCTACCTGTTGCGCGAACACAGCGAGGATTGCGAGAACAAGATCATCGTGACGCTGCCGACCAACAAGGGCGTCATCGCCTCGCGTCTCAATCTGACGCAGGAGCATTTCTCGCGCATCCTGCACGAGCTCTCGGAAAAAGGTCTGATCGTCGTCGACGGACGCAGAATCCACATCGCCGATGTCGACCAACTGCGCAACTATGATCTCTGAAATCTGCCGCACCCATAACAACTTCACGAGGAGACCCCATCAATGGCATTGGAAACCGAGATCAAGCTGAGCGTGCCGGCCAGTTCAGCGCGAAGGCTGCCGACACACCCGCTCCTGGCCGACGCCAAGCCGTACCGACAGAAACTGGTCAGCACCTACTACGACACCCCCGACCGACGACTCCAGGGCAAGCGAGTTGCCGTGCGCTATCGCCAGAAAGGTGCCGAGTGGCTGCTGACCGTCAAGAGCGACTTGCCGTCACCGGGGGGGCTGGCGCAGCGCAATGAATGGGAGATCCCCGGTCAACCCGGCGAGTTCGATTTTTCGCACGTCGACAATCCGAAGCTGCGCCGCTTCCTCGAAGCCGCGACGCCGGAGCTTGCACCGCTGTTCTGCACCGACTTCACGCGCCTCAGCTGGCTTCTCGCCCCTCAGGAAGGGACGCGCATCGAGGTGGCCATGGATCGTGGAAAGATCGACGCCAACGGACGTCAGGAGACGATCTGCGAAGTCGAGCTCGAACTGCTAGAGGGAAGCGTTGCCGATCTGTTTGCGGTGGCCATCGCCCTGCAGAAGGATCTGCCACTGCACCCGGAGAGCCCGAGCAAGGCCGAGCGCGGTTACCGCCTGGCCGCCAACACGCAGCGGACGCCGGTCAAGGCTGCCGACGCCCAACTGCAATTGGGCATGTCGAGCATCGGCGTTTTCCGTAGCTCGGTCTTCGCCTGCCTGAACCAATTGCAGGGCAACGAGCGCGGCGCACGTGAAAGCGACGACCCGGGCTTCGTCCATCAGGCGCGGGTCTCGATCCGTCGCCTGCGCTCGGCAATTCGCCTTTGGAGACCGCTCTTGCCGGTCGACTACGTCGCTGAATTCGACCCCCGCTGGGGCACACTCGCCAGCCAACTCGGCGACACCCGCAACTGGGACGTTTTCCTCACCGAGGTCCTGCCACCGATCAGCAAGGCTTTTCCCGATCACAACGATGTCAAGGCGGTCGCCAAACAGGCGGCGATCCAGCTGACTGCCTGTCGCAAGGCGGCGCAAGCGGCGATGGCATCTCCCAGCTACTCGCAGCTGCTCCTCGAGTTCACTGCGGAAACGATGGCCCTGGCGGAAAAAAAGAAGCCCGCGCTGACCGTGTTTGCCCCACGTTCGCTGAACAAACGCGCCAAGAAGGTCGCCGAACTGGCCGCCGAAACCAAGGACTCGAATCCAGAGGCCCGGCACGACCTGCGCAAGGCTCTGAAGCGGCTGCGTTACGCACTGGAGTTCTTTGCCCCGCTGATTCCGGCCCGCCGCCTGCAGCGTTATCATCAAAGTGCCGCCGGGCTGCTCGACCTTCTCGGCCGGATGAACGACTTCACCGTTGCCGGACACCTGGTGGCGCAGGCCCTGCCGGGCCACCACAGCGATCTCGTGCGCGCCTGGCTGGCCGGACGTAACGATCTGCTGCTCGCTCAGCTCGACGCGATGCTGAGCGAGTTCCTCAGCCATCCGGCACCCTGGGACCAGGGGTGAGCTAGGACACGCCGCTGCGGCCGCCGCTTTCCCCGACCCGCCTCGCACGGCCACTTCCTCCGCTGATGACCCACCCTTCACCGCTGCTCGGCGCCGCAAGAGCGCTTTTTCCAATCGTGCTTGCCGGGCTGCTCGGCGGCCTGCCGCTGGCCCGGGCGGCCGACCTGCCGAGCGTCGTCAGCCAGGCGCTGCAGCAGGCAGGCATCCCGGCGAGTTCGGTCGGCATCGTCGTGCAGGCGGTCGACGGCGGACCGCCGCTGCTCAGCCACAACGCCCAGAAAGCGATGAACCCGGCGTCGGCGATGAAACTGGTGACCACCTACGCTGCCCTCGAGATGCTCGGGCCAGCCTATACCTGGCGCAGCGAAATACTCGCCGACGCCAGCCCGCACGACGGCCTCATCAAGGGCAACCTGTACCTGCGCGGCAGCGGCGACCCGAAGCTGGCGCTGGAACAGTTCTGGCTATTGCTGCGCCAGTTGCGCACGCGCGGGGTGAGCGAAATCAACGGTGACCTGATCCTCGATCGCAGTGCCTTTGCACTACCGGCACACGACCCGGGTGAGTTCGACCAGCAGCCGCTGCGGCCCTACAACGCTGGCCCCGACGCCTTGCTGGTGAACTTCAGGAGCCTGCGCCTGCTCCTGCAGGCAGACGCGGCAGGAAACACGGTACGCGTGATCGCCGAGACGCCGAGCGAGGGCCTGCGCATCGATAATCGCCTGCGCCTCGAACGTGGCGCCTGCGGCGACTGGCGGGAGCAACTGACGCCAGTGGTCAAGGGGATGAGCATCGAACTCAGTGGCAGCTTTCCGGCAGCCTGTGGCGAACGCAGCCTGAGCCTGGCCCCGTGGACCGCCGATCTCCAGGTCGAAGACCTGTTTCGTGTGCTGTGGCGCGAACTCGGAGGCAGTTTCAGGGGCCGCGTGCGCGAAGGACGCACGCCGGTTGGCGCCAGTACGCTGGTCGTCCAGGAGTCGCCGACGCTCGGCGAGATCGTGCGCGACATCAACAAGTACAGCAACAACGTCATGGCCCGCCAGCTGTTCCTGACGCTGGACAGCGAACGGCCGGCGACGATCGAGGGCGCGCGGCGTCAGATTGCCGGCTGGCTGCTGGCCAACGGTCTGCAGCTACCCGAACTGTTCATCGACAATGGCTCCGGCCTGTCGCGCCACGCGCGCGTCTCGGCGGCTGGCCTGGCGCAGGTCCTGAGCGCCGCCTGGCGAAGTCCGGTGATGGCCGAACTGATCGCCTCGCTGCCGGTCGCCGGCGTCGACGGCACCTTGCGCAAGCGCTTGAAGAATGGATCAGCGGCTGGCCGGGCGCACCTGAAGACCGGCTATCTTGAAGGCGTGCGGGCGATTTCCGGCTTTGTGCTCGACAACAGCGGCAGGCGCTGGATCGTCGTCGGCCTGATCAATGACCCGAATGCCCGCCTCGGCAAGGCGGCTCTGGATGCCCTGCTGGTGTGGGTTGCCGAGCGCTGATCGTTGACTAGCGCTCGGCGGGCTGGTAACGCGTGCGAACCAGATCCTCGAACTGCGCCGCCGGCAGCGGCCCGCCGAAGAGGTGGCCTTGCGCCTCGTCGCAGCCCTTCGCGCACAGGTACACCAGCTGCGCTTCGTTTTCCACACCGCAGGCGGTGCTGCGCAGGCCAAGGTTGTGCGCCAGGCTGATGACCGCCGCAACGATGGCTTCATCGTCGGGATCGGCAGCCAGGTCGGCAACGAACGAGCGAGGAATCTTGAGCGTGTGCACGCGAAATCGCTTGAGGTAGCCCATCGACGAATAGCCGCTACCGAAGTCGTCGATGGCCAGGCGCACGCCGAACGCGCGTAGTTGATCGATCATCAGGATGGCGGCGAGCGGGTTGTCCATGGTCACACTTTCCGTCAGCTCGAGTTCGAGATACTGCCTTGGCAGCGCCTCTTCATCAAGAATCCGCGACACCCCCTGCACCAGATTGGCCTGACGGAACTGCGCTGCCGAGAGATTGACGGCGACGCGCATCGGCGGCAGCCCGGCCTGGTGCCAGCGGCGCATCTGGCGGACTGCCGAACGCAGCGCCCATTCGCTGATCGGCAGAATAAGCCCCGACTCTTCGGCCAGTGGAATGAACTCGCCTGGCGAAACCATTCCGAATTCGGGGTGCTGCCAGCGCAGCAGCGCTTCGGCGCCAATCAGCTGGCGCCCCGGCAGCGCCAGCTGCGGCTGGTAGAAGACGGCCAGTTCGCCGCGCTCGAGCGCGCGCCGCAAGTCATTCTCGAGCTGCAAGCTGCGTGCCGAGCGCTCCTGCATCTCGGCGGTGAAAAAGCAGAAGGCATTGCGACCGCCCTGTTTGGCGCGATACATGGCGGTATCGGCGCACATCGACAGCTGTTCCAGATTCTCGCCGTCAACCGGGTACATGGCGATGCCGACGGACACCGAGCAGCTCAGCTCGTGTTGATCGATGCGATACGGGGGCGCGGTGATTTCCAGCAACTTGGCCGCGACGTGCGCTGCGCCTTCGGCATCGGTATTCGGCAGGACGAGGATGAACTCGTCGCCACCCAGGCGACACAGCGTATCTTCGTCGCGCACCGTGTGGCGGAGACGCTCGGCGAGCTGGATCAGCAGTTCATCGCCGATCCGGTGACCGAGGGAATCGTTGACCTGCTTGAAACGGTCGATATCAAGGAAGATCAGCGCCAGCGACTCGCGGCCCCGCTGGGCACGGCTCAGATCATGGTGGACGCGCTCTTCAAGCAGGCTGCGGTTGGGCAGAAAGGTCAGCGAATCGAAGTGAGCCAGATGCTGGATGCGCGCTTCGGCTTCCTTCTGCTCGCTGATGTCGACCACTGTCCCGAGGTAGCCGGTGAGGTCGCCGGCGGCGTTGTGCAGAACGGTCACCGCCAGACGAACGGCAAGCCGGCGGCCATCCCTGCGTACATAGTCCACTTCGCGCTCGTCAACTTCGCCGCGGCAACGCGCCTTGATGACCAGGGCATCGAAGCCCGGATCGACCTGGCAATTCAGCTCTTCACTGCGCATCCTGGCCGTCGCCGCGACCTCGGCGGGATCGTGAAAGGCGATCGGCGTCAGCCTGCCGACGACTTCCTGCGCAGCATAGCCAAGGATCGCCTCAGCAACCGGATTGAAGACCGTGATCAGCCCCTGCGGATCGGTGGCAATGATCCCGCAGGCGGCGCTGGCGAGCACCGAAGCCTTGAGCGCTTCACTTTCCCGCAGAGCCTCTTCCGCTCGCCGCCGTTCGGCGAGCAGCGCGGTGTTTTCCAACGCCACCGCGGCGCTTGCCGCCAGGCCCTGCAAGAGATGCACGTCGTCGTCGTCGAATCCGCCGGGCTTGTTGTGGATTTCGAAACAGCCGAGCAGGTCGCCGTGGCGACTGAGGATCGGGGTATCGAGCAGGTTATCGAAGCCGAGCGCCTGGCGAATCTCGGCAATGACGTACGGATCGTTCTCGGCATCGTTGCTGAGGTGGAAGCGACGGGTCTCCATCACCCGACCCGGAACACCCTGACCCGACGAAAAGCGGAAATCGACCGGCAGCAGTTCGCCGCCCTGGTTGTACTCGCTGAACACCAGTTCGCCGGCACTCATGCGCGCCGCCGCCCCGGAGGTGGCGCCGGTGATCTTCAATGCCGCGGCGACGAGCTGACGCAGAACCAGCGGCGTATCAAGCTCGCTGTTGATCTCCTTACTCGCCGCGGCCATCAGCGCCAGTTGCTCACTACGGCGCAACAGTCCCGCTTCGGCGTGCTTGCGGGCGGTGATGTCGCGCGCCAGCGTCACAAAGCGCGGCGCTTCACCGCTGACGACCGGCTTGCGTGCAACCGACAGCTCGAAGCAGAACTTTCCCTGTGGCAACTGCAGTTCGTACTGTCGACCACCCGAGTAGCCTGTTTCATTGGCCTCCTGCAAGGCGGCCAGGCAGCTCGCCGCGGCAGCGGGCGGCAGCACCTCGCTGAGTCGCCGACCCGGCAAGGACTCGGCGGGCGCTGCCAGCAGGCCACGGCGCCGCGAATGATAGTCATGGTAGCTGCCGTCGAGTCCCAACTCGAACATCAGATCGGGAATGGCATCGAGCGTTGCCGCGAGCTTAGCCGTTCGCTGCCGGACGAGCCGTCGCAAACTCATCACCCAAAGCAGCAGGACAGCGCCAAGCAGCGCACCCAGCACGAGAGCGTAAGCGAGATAGCGGACGTAGGGCGAGCGCAGCAGGGGAGTTCCCATCCACTTGTCGCGCAGGATCTTTTCCTCGCCAGGCGTGATGCTGGCAAAACCATGCTCCACCAGCGCCAGCGTCGCATCGTCGCCAGCGTTCACGGCGCGATGAAACTCGCCCGTGTACAGGGTGAAGGCCTTGTTGAACCCCTCGTCGGCGCCATTCCGGTAGAGCAGGTAATTGGCCGGTGGCTCGTCGAGGCAAAAGACCCTCACCCGGCCAGCAATGGCCCCCTGCACCAGCGCCTCGTAACTGCTGAAGGGCTGCACGCTGTCAATCCCCGCGTCGGCGAGCACCTCGACGCAGGCGTCTCCGGCCTTCACACCAACCAGAAAGCCGTGCAAGGTTGCCAGATCGACGATCCCGCCGATACTGGCATGGGTATAGATGGCCACCGGGATCTGCGCGTAGGGCAGCGTGAAAGCGAATCTGCGCTCGCGCTCGGCGGTCTTGAAGATGGTATCGATCACCTCTGCCTGCCGATCGGCCATACGCTGCTGGGCCGTCGCCCAGTCGCTGCCGAGCAAGTCGACGCGAACCCCGGTCTTCTTCTCCCACAGTCGCCAACTATCGACCAGATAACCGGTGAGCGCGCCATCGCCATCGCGAAACACGTACGGCGGGTAGTTGTCGTCCGTCACCACCGTCAGCGCCCGGCCATCCGCACTGGAGGAGACCCGTTCGCCGCCAGTGGCAGCGCCCGACGCCAAGCCGGCAGCCAGCGCGAGAACAAGGTGGCGAAGGCAGCAAAGAAAGCGCATGAATGCGGGCCATTGACTTGACTGATACTTAAGGATAGCCGACCAGCCGCGGAAAAGTGTCTCGATACCGGCCAACGCGGCGACCGGCAGGCCCTGCGGAGCCGTTCAGCCGTCGTCGATGGTTCTTCGTCCGGACAGGGCGAGCCAGCCGCGAACGACGCGATAGCCGACCCACACGCCAAGGATGACGATCAACAACCAGGCGATCGGAATGAAGATGATGGTGATGATCAGCAGGCCGTAGACCAGCAACCACAGCGCCGTGAACCAGAAGGTCCGGATCTGCCAGCGATAGTGACTTTCGAGCCAGGTGCCGCGGACATCGCTGCGCTTGACGTAGTTGAGAACCACGGCAATCAGCGATGGCACGCCGAAAACGAAGGCTCCGGCGACGCTCGCCGCACCGGCGACGCCGATCACCACGGCCAGCGCGTGCAGGCCGTAGATGACGTGGCACCAGGCGCGTTCGCCTTCGAGGTAGGAATCGGGGATCAGGTCATTACTCATTTCGTTCTCCAGTCCCGGCACGCGCTTGCCGCGCGACGAGGGCCATCAATCGCCAGCCGAGCGATGGAAAAATGACGCGGCGGATGGGTCGCGGACAGGCAAGTCGCGCTCACAACCCCAGTTCGGCCCACCGGGCATCGACGCGCTGTTTCACGGCGACATCCATGACGATCGGTGTTCCCCACTCGCGACTGGTCTCGCCGGGCCATTTGTTGGTCGCATCGAGACCCATCTTGCTGCCCAGACCGGCGACCGGACTGGCGAAGTCGAGGTAGTCGATCGGCGTATTCTCGGCGATCAGGGTGTCGCGCGCCGCGTCGACACGCGTGGTCATCGCCCAGATCACTTCCTTCCACTCGCGGATATCGACGTCGTCGTCGACGACGATGATGAACTTGGTGTACATGAACTGGCGCAGGAAACTCCAGATGCCGAACATCACCCGCTTGGCGTGCCCCGGATACTGCTTCCTGATGCTTACCGTCGCCAGGCGGTAAGAGCAGCCCTCGGGCGGCAGGTAGAAATCGACGATCTCGGGAAACTGCTTCTGCAACAGCGGCACGAAGACTTCGTTGAGCGCCACGCCGAGCATCGCCGGTTCGTCGGGTGGCTTGCCGGTGTAGGTGCTGTGGTAGATCGGCTCGCGGCGCATGCTGATGCGCTCGATGGTAAACACCGGGAAGAGTGATTTTTCGTTGTAGTAGCCGGTATGGTCGCCGTACGGTCCTTCGAGCGCGCTTTCCGCCGGGTCGATGAAGCCTTCGAGAACGATCTCGGCGGAAGCCGGCACCTGCAGATCCGAACCCAGGCATTTCACCAGTTCGGTCTTGGCGCCACGCAGCAGACCGGCAAACTGATATTCGGAGAGGCTGTCCGGGACCGGCGTCACCGCCGCGAGAATGGTTGCCGGGTCGGCGCCCAGCGCCACGGCCACCGCAAAAGGCTGGCCGGGGTTGTGCAGGCGGTGTTCGCGAAAATCGAGTGCGCCGCCACGATGCGCCAGCCAGCGCATGATCACCTTGTTTGGCCCGAGCACCTGCTGGCGATAGATGCCGAGGTTCTGGCGCGTCTTGTGCGGCCCGCGCGTCACGGTCAGCCCCCAGGTGATCAGCGGTGCGGCGTCACCCGGCCAGCAGAGCTGGATCGGCAGGCGCGACAGATCGACGTCCTTGCCTTCCCAGACCACTTCCTGGCACGGCGCGGAAGAGCGCACCCGCGGCGCCATGTTGAGAACCTGCTTGAGCACCGGCAACTTGTCCCAGGCGTCCTTGAGTCCTTTTGGCGGCTCGGGCTCCTTGAGGTAGGCGAGCAGTTTGCCGACTTCGCGCAACGCGAGAACCGATTCCTGCCCCATCCCGAGCGCCACCCGTCGCGGCGTCCCGAAGAGGTTGGCCAGCACCGGTATGCTGTGCCCCCTGGGCTTCTCGAAGAGCAGAGCCGGCCCCCCGGCACGCAACACGCGGTCGCAGATCTCGGTCATTTCGAGGCGCGGGTCGACCTCGACGCTGATACGCTTGAGTTCGCCAATTCCTTCAAGTTGCGCGATGAAGTCGCGCAGGTCGTGATATTTCATCGGTAGCTTTCCGGCCGGCAGCGTTCCGGCGGCAGAGTCGCCATGGCGACCATCGAGTTACGCCCTGCTTGAAGGCCGGGCCAAAGCGTGTAGCCGGTCGCTTGCCGGGACGTCCTGCGGCTGATTATAGCCGCGTCGCGGATCAACGGCCGACCGATCGACGCCGCGAGCGTCGGGCTTTCAGCGACCGCCACACGCAGCCCACCGGCTTCGCTCGCCGCCTGCCGCTATTCCCCGCTATTCCCCGCTATTCCCCGCTATTCCCCGCCAAGCCCAGTGAACGCCAGCGCCCGCGCTTCCACGTAGGGAAAGAAAGGGTTCCAGCGCAGACGCAGCATATCCGCCGCCGGGATCTGCAGCACACCGCGCTCGCCGCGCAGCGCGAGCTGGCCAAGAGGGACGCTACGCCCGGTGCGCAGAGCCTGCCCGCCGTAGATGGGATCGTCGGGAGCAAACGGCAGCGCAACGTGTGCCAGCGAGTAGATGTCCGGCGGCCAGGCAAGGCCGAGCGGCGTCTCGGTGAGTGTCGCATCGCCGGGGCCCTCGCTGCGCACCACCAGCTTGCGGCTCCTGGCGTTCTCGTTGGTCACCACGCTCAGCGCGAAGGGCCGCAGCGGATTGTCCAGCAGAGCCTGCACGGCGGCGGTCGGATCCGAGGTCATGATCGGTTCCATTTCGGCCATGCGGTTGATGTCGAACAACACCAGCTCGTGGCCTCCCTGCGGCAGGCGGTCGAAAAGGTTGCGCACCAGAGCCGGGGTCGAGACAGTGGCGTCGACGACCGAGGAAAAGGCCAACACTGGCGGGAAAGTGGCGAGCTTGCCGCTGCTGCCAAGCTCGTCCAGGCGATTCTGGATGTGCAGCGTCAGGCGGTAGACCACGTCGCCCGCGTTCACCGCGAAAGAGCCGTATTTGTACGGATCGTACTCGGGCAGAATGGAGGTCCAGGCGAGTTTTTCGAGGCCCAGCAGGTGACCCAGCCGCCCCTGCCAGACGGCGAAGGCCGCCGCGCCGCTGACCCCGATCGCCGGTGACAGCAGGATCATCCTGGCGACCTTCGGCAGCGCCCCGTCATCGAGCGTCGCCAGCGCGTAGTTCACTGCCAGGGCGGCGCCGGTCGAGTAGCCGACGATGTACAGCGGTCGCTCGGCGACCTGCGTGGCGAGATGACTCATCGCCAGGCGCACTGCAGCCGCCATGTCCTGCCAGGTGATTTCTACGAGACCGGACGGCGCCGTTCCGTGTCCCGGCAGGCGCATCCCGACGACCGTGGCGCCAGCCGCGTTGAGCGTCTCGCCAAGCGCACGCAGGCTGTAAGGCGAGTCCGACATGCCGTGCAGCAGCAGGACGCCGGCCTTCGGCGTCGCCGCTGTCAGCTCGAAACTGCGGTTCCAGTTCGGCGACCAGCTTTCCGGATCGGACAAGCTGTTGCCGTCGTAGCGGTTGATCAAGCGTCGCCCGCTCGCCGGCACCTTGGCATAGACCTGCGCGTGCAATTGCGCGAAGAGGCGTTCTTCGAGCGCCAGGTAGGCGGCGAAGCTATCCACTCCGGAGTTCTCGGTGAACTCCTCGTCGAGGCCCGCCAGGTGCCAGACGTCGAGGTCAGGTCGAGCCTCCATGTAGACCACGCCAACGACCGCCAGCATCACAACGGCCCCACCAACGCTGTAGGCCACGGCGACAAGTATTCGCCGGGCAAACCTGGTCAAGTGCAAGATCATCGGTTGGTTCCCCGCTGCCCGCTCGTGTAGTGCTGCCTTCCTGATGAGACTTTCAGCGACCCTGGCAGCAGCGTGAAAGCCGTTCGGCGGCAGGCTTTCACCCGTTCCACAGCGCTCCCCGCGTCGCCAAATCGGGCAGGCATTCCCCGGCCACCGTCATCGCGAGGAGGCGCAGCCGACGCAGAAATCCAGTGCCATTCTCTGACGACCTGTGCGCCCCATCAGCCAGGCGAGAAAAAAGACCTCTCGATTGCCACGTCGGCTACGCCTCCTCGCAATGACGTGCGGGCTGCTGTGGCGCCGCATTTCCCACACGACCTTCAGCCAACCGGACAGCGGCTCGAAAGCATGTCGTCGCCGGATTTCTCATGTTCCATACCGCGTGTAACGCGGCACCGACGCTGCGGCTCGTCGACCAGGAGAGGACGTCATCCGCCCGCGGCGGCGGTGGCCAAACCTAGCGCAGGCGATACACGTAGTGACAGGCAACGCAGCCGCTGGTCAGTGACGGCAGCGCGGCGATGGTCTTGTCGCGATCGCCGCTGGCGGCGATGCGGGCAAATTCACTGGCCGCGCGATGCCCGTCCATGCCGATACTGTGCATCGCCGGCGGCATGTGCGGTCCGGGACGGGCTTCGAAGGGCAGGCTGCGATGCTTGCCCATCGCCGAGACGCCAAGCTCCTGCTCGGCGATCTGGCCCGCCTCCTTGAACTTGCCGGTCGAGACCAGGCCAAGGATCTCGTTCAGGGCCAGCAGGTTGGCGCGCATCTCGGCACGCAGAGTCGATTCCGCAGCCGCCGGCAAGGACGCCAGCTGCCGCGTATCGTCGCCGTCGGCCGCGTGCACGGTTGCCGCGAGCAGCGCGAGCGAGCAAAGCAGGGGAGCTTTCATCCGGAAATCCCTTTCGAGGCCAGAAAATCGACGGCAATGCCGGCAAAAACACTGGCTCCGAACCAGTTGTTGTGCAGGAAAGCCTTGAAGCAATGCGCCGGGCTACGTTCCCGGATCAGCGTGTAATGGTAGCCGGCAATCGCCGCCGCCACTACCAGGCCGGCGTAGAAAAACACACCGAGGCCAAGGCCGTAACCGACCGCGCCGATAAGCGCCAGCGCCAGCGCGTAGCAAAGCATCACCGCCGCAACATCGAAGCGGCCGAAGGTGATCGCCGAAGTACGGATGCCGATCTTCAGGTCGTCGACACGATCGACCATCGCATACTCGGTGTCGTAGGCGATCGCCCAGAGGACATTGGCCAGCAACAGCCACCAGGCTTCCGCAGGTACGGCCCCGAGCTGTGCCGCATAGGCCATCGGGATGCCGAAACCGAAGGCGACGCCGAGGTAGGCCTGCGGAATGGCCAGGAAGCGCTTGGTGAAGGGGTAGCTTGCGGCAAGAAACAGCGCCGCGACGCAGAGCGCGCCAAGCAGCCAGCTGCGCAGCGGCAGAACGACGACGACCGCACAGGCGACCAGTGCGGTGAACAGGAGCAAGGCTTCCCTGACCGATACCTGGCCAGCGGCCAGCGGGCGCTGGCTGGTGCGTGCCACATGCGGGTCGAAATCGCGATCGGCGAGGTCGTTGATCACGCACCCTGCCGAACGCATGAGCACGGTGCCAAGGACGAAGATCCACACCACCAGCCCGTCCGGCCGGCCCAGGGCGGACAGCCACAATCCCCACAGCGTCGGCCAGAGGAGCAGCAGAATGCCGATCGGCTTGTCGAGGCGCATCAGCCGTTCGTAGAGATCGAGCCGCTCGCGCAGCGCTGGGCCGGAAAATCGCATAGCGTTCATTCTAACTCGTCTGCTCACCCTCTCCAGCCGCCGGCCTCGGCTCTCCTCGCGCCGTTGAAAGACCCGGACTCACTGCCAGTCACCGCGCAGGCCGGCGACAACCTCATGCAAATGCTCGGGCGTCGCCGCCGCGGGCTCGACCGCGGTGCCGACGCTCAGTGCGATTCTGGAGAACAGGCCGAGCAGGCGCCGCGGCCTGCTCATCGCCGGGCCACCCTGGCGACTGAAGAAGCTGCCCCACAGACCTTGCAACGCCATCGGAATCACCGCCACCGGCGTACGTCCGACGATCCGCTGCACGCCCGGACGGAAGGGAGAGAGGTCGCCGTTGTCGGTGATCCGCCCTTCCGGAAAGATGGCCACCAGCTCGCCCTCCTCGAGCGCCCGCGCCACTTCCTCGAACGCCGCCTCCATCATCAGCGGATCTTCGCGCCCGGGAGCGATCGGGATGGTGTTCATGTGGCGAAAGACAAAGCTGATCACCGGCATACGATAGATGCGGTGGTCCATCACGAAGCGGATCGGCCGGCGGCTGGCGGCGGCGATGACGATTGGATCGACGAAGCTGACGTGGTTGCAGACCAGCACCGCCGGCCCTTCCTGGGGGATGTTCTGCAGCCCTTTCTGCTCCAGGCGGTACACGGAGTGGATCAACAGCCAGGCGATGAAGCGCAACATGAACTCGGGTACCAGGCTGTAGATGTAGACCGCCACTGCCGCATTGCACAGTGCCGCAATGGCGAACAGGACCGGGATCGAGATACCGTTGCCGAGCAGCCCGGCAGCCACCAGCGCGCCGCAGACCATGAACAGCGCGTTGAGAATGTTGTTGGCGGCGATGATTCGTGCCCGCTGTTCCGGCGCGCTGCGCAACTGGATCAGCGCATACAGCGGGACGATGAAAAATCCGCCGAACACCCCGAGTGCGAAAAGGTCGAAGAGCACCCGCCAGGTCTCGTGCATGGCGAGGATGGCGGCGAGTGCCAGCGGCGCGCCAGCAGGCAGCGCGGCGGGCGAGGCGAACGCCAGGTCGATGCCGAAGAGGGTCAGCCCGATGGAACCGAAAGGCACCAGGCCAATCTCGACGTGCCCGGCCGAGAGCCGATCGCAGAGCAGCGAGCCAAGACCGATGCCGACGGTGAACACCGACAGCAGAAGGGTCACTGTCGTCTCGTCACCACCAAGGACACTCTTCGAATAAACCGGAAACTGCGCCAGGAACAGCGCACCGTACAGCCAGAACCACGAGATACCGAGAATCGACAGAAAGACAGTGCGGTTTTCGCGGGCGAGACCGATGTTGCGCCAGGTTTCAGAGAAGGGATTGAGGCCGACCACCAGGTCCGGTGCCGGCGCCGGCGCCGCCGGAATTCCCCAACTGCACAGGTAGCCGACCACGGCGACCAACAACCCGGCGTAGGCGACCCAGGTCGGCTGGCCCGCCGCTCCGGCGAGCAGCCCGCCGGCGATGGTGCCGATGAGAATGGCGACGAAAGTCCCGGACTCGACGAGTGCGTTACCGCCGACCAGTTCGTTCTCGTGCAGGTGTTGCGGCAGGATGGCGTACTTGACCGGGCCGAACAGGGCCGACTGAAGACCGAGCAGGAACAGCGCCAGGAGCAGGACTTCCAGGCTGTGCATCATGAACCCCAGCAGTGCGAAAGCCATGATGACGATTTCGAGCAGCTTGGTCAGCCGCGCCAGGCGAGCCTTGTCGTACTTGTCGGCCAACTGCCCGGCGGTCGCCGAGAACAGGAAGAAGGGCAGGATGAAGAGGCCGGCGGCCAGGTTGGCCAGCACCTCCGGGGTCAGCGTCGTCCAGCTGGCAGCCTGGAAAGTAAGCAACACGACCAGCGCGTTCTTGTACAGGTTGTCATTGAAGGCGCCGAGAAACTGGGTGCCGAAAAAAGGCGCGAAGCGACGGGTCTTGAGCAGACCGAACTGGGAACTCATGCAGTCTTCCTTTCAAAGAAGGCGCGCGTCTCGAAGATTGACGCTGGCAAACGCCGCCCAGCCGCCGACAACTGTCGCTTGAGAACAAAATCAAAGAGCAGCGGATTATGCTGCCTAATCGCCTCCAGCACCGCCACTGCCGACAGCGGCAACATGCCGCGCTCGGCGAACTCGCCCGGCGCAACCAGCGGCACGATCCCGGGCAAGGGGTAGTCGGAACCGTTCAGCAAGCGCGGATGCCATTCGCTGCGCTCTATCACCGCGCGTACGATCTCGGCGCCGCGGTTGCGCAGGGTCAGCGCCGAGATGTCGGCGAAGAGCAGTTTTTCGTAGCGCGCTTCGGCCATGAGCCGCGCAAAGAGCGCGAAGCACGAGCGCAGCGGTCCGTTCGCGCCCTGATCGAGGTCGACGGCGTCACCGATCGAAGCGCAATGGGCAACCACCACCCGCACGCCGTGGTCCATCGCCCGCCGCAGCAGCAGCGGGTTGCCGAAGGCCTGCTGACCACCGCCGTGCACGGCTTTCTCCTCCCCGGCGTGGCTGATCAGCGGCAGGTCGTGCGCGGCGAGCGCGGCGTAGAAGCGGTCGCAGCGCGGCGACGAGGGATCGATACCCATCGCCGGTGGCAGCCATTTCACGGCCAGCGCGCCGCCCTTCACGACGGCCGCCAACGCGTCGACGCAGTCGACACGATAGGGATGAATCGACGCCGCCCACGCGAAGCTTCCTGGATGGCGTTCGGCAACCACCTGCGCGTAGGCGTTCGGCGTGTAGAAGGAGCTGCGCGCCGGGTCGGCACGCCCCTGCTCGTCGTGAAAGCGATCAAAAGCGAAAAGCAGCAGGCGCGCTCCCGGTCGCAGGCCGTCGACCAGGTTCTGCATGCGCTCGACGTAGCTGTCGTCGATCCGTCCCGGCGCGTCATGCACACAACCCGCGTTGAGGTAGAACAGGCGCTGCGCGTACTGCAGCGGATGAAAGAGGCTGTCCATCTGCGGGTTGACCTCGATACCGCTGCCCGAATCGCCGGTACCCACCAGGTGCACGTGAGCATCGAGAAAGCGCGCCGGGTCGATTCCCGCCCAGGCCGCTTCGATCAACTCGTGCCTGGCGGTCGCTGGCGGCAGCTGCGCATGGCAGGCGTTGAACAGCGTCGACGAGTTGCGCGCGACGACTGCCGACAGGCCGACGCCAGCGACCGCCAGACCGCCGACCAGGAAGCGGCGACGGCGGGGACTCATCGCGCTACCCGAAGGGTGACGCCGGCTCATGCAGATTCGCGCAGGTAGTCGAGGACCTTGCCCAGGCATTCCTGGAAATACGCCTTGTTGATCCAGAAATAGACTTCCTTGCCGAGCTTCTCCGAGTGCAGCACGTCAGCGTCGCGCAAGGTCTTCAGATGATGTGAAACGGTCGACCGGGCGAGCGTCGACACTTCGGCGATCTGGCCGACGTTGAGTCGTTCTCCGGGCTCGAAGAGCAGGAGAATGCGCTGTCGATGCTCGTCGCCAAGCGCTGAAAAGACCCTGGACATCGCTTGCCAGTCGCGCGGAATCGCCTGTCCGTAATCACGCATCTCGCCTGCCCGCAAGAGAAAAAAGCCTGCTCGGCCGAAAACATATCGACCAGTGTAGGCATATCGACATTCAAGTCAAGGGGATGCGCTTGGCCGGTGCGGACGAGCTCGCGGGCCACGGGCGCCGGAGCGCGAACATGCCTGCCTGGCTACGACCCACAGTGGTCCCACCCAATAGGTCGGTCGGCGGCACTGGTGTGCGATGGCCAGGACGACAATCCGGGCTGGTTCGACGCGATAGATTACATGGAAAGGAAACCGCTGCAGTTCGGCTTGGCGAATGTCAGGCGTGTCGGTGAGTCGATAGCGGGTGGGGGTAGTGCAGATCTGCGCCATCACCGCTTCGAATTCGACACTTCGGCAAGGTAGTCCGCGCCCAGGCCGGGGAGCCGGCTCTCATAGAAGACCACCTGATCCAGATGTTCATCCACCGCAACCGGAACGTGTCAAGGACTTTGAGACACCGATGCACACTAATTTAGTGAGAGTGGATCGGGTGTTTTCGTCGGCGAGTTCTCCTGCGTGGGTGGGTTGATCCAGGCGGCGCTGGGCAGCGTTGGAGGTTGCGGGCAGTGGCCCTTGAATCGCCTCGGGTGAGCAGCGAAGTCGGTGTTCAGGGTGTCGGCGCGTTGCTCGAACAACTGTGCGGCCTGGCCATGGTGGACCGCGGTCGGGGTCATGAAGCCGATGCCGGAATGGCGATGCTGTTCGTTGTACAACTGGAAGAAGCGCTGGCAGTGAGCGCGGGCCTCCTCGATGCTACCGAAGCGCTCGGGGAAGTCCGGGCGGTACTTCAAGGTTTTGAACTGCGCCTCCGAGAAGGGGTTGTCGTCGGAGACGTAGGGACGACTGTGAGATTTGGCCACATTACCGGGGCGTACGGACAGCTCCCCGGACGGACTTCAACCCGCCAGACTTACTGCTGTTACTGCGAACAATCGGGCTCCTGCAGGGAGGTCCGTGGGCATCCTGCCATCCACCTGACCACGCGTAGGAGCCTTATTCATCGGGCGATAAATCCGCTTGCCGAAAACAGCACCATCAACCCTCGTGCGACGGCCAGCCTGCGCAATGCCAGCCAGCTAGCCGTCGGCCAGCACGAAGTCGATGCGCCCGGTTTCGAGATCGGCCTTGACCAGTTTCACCTGCAGGCGGTCACCGAGGCGATAACGTTTCCCGCTGCGCTCGCCAAGCATCTGATGCCTGATGCTGTCGTACTGGAAGTAGTCTTCGCCAAGCTCCGAAACATGCACCAGTCCCTCGACATAGACCTCGTCGAGCGCGACAAACACGCCGAAAGGCACGACCGCGGCAATCGTTCCGGCAAAGGCCTCGCCGATGCGGTCGCGCATGTAGTAACACTTGAGCCAGTTGGTGACATCGCGTGTCGCCTCGTCGGCGCGCCGCTCGGTCTGCGAACAGTGCATTCCGATCTCGGCCCACTTGCCGGGTGCGTAAGTCGTGCCGGCGAGCGCGGCCTTGATCGAACGATGCACCAGGAGGTCCGGATAGCGCCGTATCGGTGAGGTGAAATGCGTGTAATGCTCGTAGGAAAGCCCGAAGTGGCCGACATTGTCCGGGCTGTACTGGGCCTGACGCAGTGAGCGCAGCATCACCGTCTGCAGCAACTGTGCATCCGGGCGATCCTTGATGCTCTCCAGCAGTTCGGCATAATCGCTGGCGCTCGGATCGTCACCGCCACCAAGACCGATGGCGAATTCCTTGAGGAAATTGCGCAAGGCGCCGAGTTTCTCCGGCGTCGGCCCTTCGTGAATGCGGTACAGGCACGGCTGCCGCTTGGCCTGCAGAAATCCAGAGGCGCAGACGTTCGCCGCCAGCATGCACTCCTCGATGACGCGGTGCGCGTCGTTGCGGTGAACGGGAACGATGCTCTCGATCTTGCCCTGCTCGTTGAACAGCATCATCGTCTCGATGGTCTCGAAATCGATGGCGCCGCGTTTGCCGCGCGCTTCACTCAAGACCTTGAACAGGGCGTAGAGCGCCTGCAGCTGTGGCTGCAGGCGCCGATGAACGTCGCTTTCAGGCTGCGCGGTCCCTGCCAGCCAGCTCCAGACCTGGTCATAGGTCAAACGCGCGTGCGAGCGGAAAATGGCTTCATGGAAGGTGTAATCGGTGACCGCGCCGCTGCCGTCGATTTCCATGTCGCAGACCATCGCCAGACGATCGACGTCGGGGTTCAGCGAACACAGGCCATTGGAGAGTTTTTCCGGCAGCATCGGAATCACCCGGCGCGGAAAATAGACCGAATTTCCACGCTCGCTCGCCTCACGATCGAGGGCCCTTCCCGGCCGAACATAGTGGCTGACGTCGGCGATGGCCACGACCAGGCGCCAACCCGCCCCTTTCCGCTCGGCGAAAACGGCGTCGTCGAAGTCCCTGGCCGTCTCACCATCGATGGTCAGCAGGGGCAGCGCGCGCAGATCCTTCCTTCCTTCGGCGTCCGACGGCCCGAGCCGCTCGGGTAGCTGCGCCGCCTCTGCCAGGGCGCTGCTGGAGAACTCGAATGGCAACTCGTGCTTGCGCAAGGCGATTTCTATCTCCATGCCCGGATCGGCGTAGTTGCCGAGCACTTCGACAATGCGTCCGATCGGCTTCGAATGGCGATCGGGTTGTTCGATGATTTCGACGGTCACCACTTCGCCCGAACGCACAGCGCTCCGGCTATCCGGCGTCACCAGTATGTCCTGGTTGATGCGCCGATTCTCCGGAACCACCAGCGTAATGCCATGCTCGACCAGCACGCGGCCGACGACTCTGCTGTTCGCCCGCTCAAGAACTTCGACGATCACGCCTTCGCGACGCCCGCGACGATCGACGCCGACGACACGCACCAGAGCACGGTCGCCGTGCAGCACTTTCGACATCTGCCTGGCTTCGAGAAACAGGTCCTCGCCGGCATCGTCGGGAACCAGAAAGCCATAGCCATCCGGGTGGCCCTCGATACGCCCGGCAATCAGACTGGCGCGTTCGGGCAGAATGAATGAGCCCTTGCGGTTACGCAGCAACTGCGCCTCACGCTCCATTGCCCGCAAGCGGCGCTGCAGGAGTTCCAGTTCGTGGGCGCGGATGTCGAGCAAGGCGCACAGCGCGTCGAAGCTGACCGGCTTGCCCTGCTCCTCGAGAATCTGCAGGATGTATTCGCGCGACGGCAAGGGTTGTTCATAGGTCTTCAGCTCGCGCTCAAGAAAGGGGTCGGCACGGCGAATCGCCGACAGTTTGCTTATTGACATTTGCTCTTGTTCCTATAGAATTCGGCCTCTCTGGAAATGCCCAGGTGGCGAAATTGGTAGACGCGCTAGGTTCAGGTCCTAGTGGTGGCAACACCGTGGAGGTTCGATTCCTCTCTTGGGCACCAGACGAAAACAACGAAAGCTCTGATTAGTCAGGGCTTTTTTTGTTTCTGCGCCGCGCCATTTCCTGTTTCTGCGCCGCGCCATTCCCTTGCTCGTCGGCCCGGTTGCGCACCCGCTCTGTAACGCGAAGCCAGCCACGGCGCATTGTACGCCCACTGCGCCCCCGCTTGCGCCGCACAGCGAGCGATCATCGCGTCGTCGTTCTCCTCCGACGATCTGCCATGGCGCCGGAAGATGACGCCAATCGAGGCTCTCTGCCAGTCACCGCACACGCTCCAAAACCGACGATCCTCCGCCCCCGCAGAGGCAGATTCTCCGTGGCTGATCTGCCTGCGAATGATTTTCAAAACACTAGCCAGCACTCACAAAAGTGTGGATACTACGCTGCCGGAAAGTCGCCAGCCCCGCTGCTGCGAGTTAGTTCAAACTTAGCCACCCGTTAGGATTCCAGATGACGATACGACCGGAATTAATCGATAAGCTGCGCACCAAGCGCACACAGCTGACTGAGAATGTCAGCCCCGAGAAGTTGGAAGAGCTGCACGCCAAGGGCTTGCTGTCGGCTCGCGAACGCCTCGGCACCCTCTTTGTCGAGGGAACATTCCAGGAACTCGGTCTGCACGCCTCGCACAGTGCCACCAACTTCGGCATGGCAACGAAGACGCTGCCCGCCGACGGCGTCGTCTGCGGCACCGGCTACGTCGGCGCGATGCAGGTCGCCGCTTTCAGCCAGGATTTCAGCGTCGTCGCCGGGACGCTTGGCAAGATGCAGGCCAGAAAAATCAACCGCACCATGCGCCACGCGCTGAGAAATGGCGTGCCGGTCGTGGCCTTCAAGGATTCGGGCGGCGCACGTATTCAGGAAGGCGTCGACGCGCTTTCCGGCTACGGTGACGTCTTCTACTCCAACGTCCTGCTTTCCGGCGTCGTGCCGCAGATCGCGGTGATCTGTGGCCCCTGCGCCGGCGGCGCGGCGTACTCGCCGGCGCTGATGGACTTCGTGATCATGACGCGCGAGAACGCGCACATGTTCCTGACCGGTCCGCAGGTGATCAAGGCGGTGACCGGGCGCGCAACGACGATGGCCGAAGTCGGCGGTGCCGAAATGCACGCCACGATCAGTGGCAACGCTCATTTCATCGCCGAAGACGACCAGCACGCCATCGGCGTGGTCAAGCAGTTGCTCTCGTACCTGCCGTCCAACAACACCGAGGACCCACCGCACGACCTGACGGTGCCGATCGAGGAGATGGAAGACCCGGGCATCAACGACTGCATCCCGGACAGCCCGTCGGAGCCACTCGACATGTACGCCGTCATTCGTCGACTGGTCGACAACGGCGAGCTGCTGGAAGTCCATGCCGGCTTCGCCCGCAACATCATCGTCGGCTTTGCGCGCATCAGCGGCGTGGTCGTCGGGCTGATCGCCAACCAGCCAATGGTCATGGCCGGCGCCCTCGACCTCAATGCCGCCGACAAGGTGGCGCGCTTCGTTCGCACCTGCAACGTGTTCAACGTGCCGGTCGTCACGCTGGTCGACGTTCCCGGCTTCCTGCCCGGCGTCGAACAGGAGCGCGGCGGCATCATTCGCCACGGCGCGAAGATGCTTTTTGCCTACGGCTCGTGCACCACACCAAAGATCACGGTCATCCTGCGCAAGGCCTACGGTGGCTCGTATCTCGCCATGTGCAGCCAGGAAATGGGCGCGGACATGGTCTTCGCCTGGCCAACGGCCGAGATCGCGGTCATGGGCGCGGAAGCGGCGGTCAAGATTCTCTATCGCAAGGAAATCGCGGCGGCCGAAGATCAATCGGCGAAAGCCGCCGAAATGGCGCAGGAGTACCGTGAGAAGTTTGCCTCACCGTACGTGTCGGCCAGCAACTTCTATATCACCGACGTCATCGAGCCACAGGATACGCGCTGGATGGTTGCCCTGGCCCTGCGCAAGGTACTCGACAAGCGTGAACTCAGGCCGACCAAGAAACACGGCAACATCCCCATGTAACCGGCGACGGAAGGAAAAGACCCCATGATCACAGCAGCCATCATCAAATCGCTACAGGTCTACGGCATCGCCATTGTGGTGTCGTTGGTCGTGGCCGTGTTGATCAAGGTGCTGGTACTCGTGACCGCCAGGATGGAAAAACGCCCAGCGGTCGAAGTTCCGACCGGAAGTGTTTGCCCAGTGCTCCTCGGCGTTCCGGATGAGGATGTCGCCGCCTTGTCGGCGGCGATCTTCGCGGCCATCGGCCCGCACCGCATACTGCACATTTCGCAACCCAGTCACGGCTGGGCAGTCGGCGGTCGCGCCGCCCAACATTCATCTCATACGCCGGGGCATGCTCCCGGCCGAAGCAACCGCTAACAGGAGCACAACATGCCCAGACAATTCAAGGTCACGGTCAACGGACGCGAATACGACGTCAGCGTACTGGAACTCACTGCCGGCCAACCGGCACCATCAGCAGCACCGGCGACCGCGGCTGCCGCCGCACCCCGGGCCGGGGGTAGCGCACCTTCGGCGGCTGCCGCCGCGCCCGCCGCAGCCGCCGGCGCTCCTGCCGGCGACGGCGATGTCGTTGCCGGAATGGGTGGTACCGTCGTCGAAGTCAACGTCAAGGTCGGTCAGGCCGTGGCCGTTGGCGATCGCCTGATAGTCATGGAGGCGATGAAGATGAAAACCCCGGTGATCGCTACCCGCGCCGGCCAGGTTACCCGAGTTCTGGTCGCCGCCGGAGATCCCGTCGAGGGCGGACAGCCCCTGTTGACAATCGCGTGAGCGGATATCAGCCGAAACCCGGCACCCATCAACCAGTCCGCGAGTCGGTTTTCAAGCCGATGCGCCGATGGATGGGTGCTGCGGCCAGGTGCGAGGACTGAAGCGCATGGAAAGCATAAATTTTCTCGATCTGTTCCAGGGTATCGCCACTCTGGTGGCCGCCGAGCCGCAGATCATGATGGGACGCATCTTCCTGATGCTGCTGGGCTTCCTGCTCATCTATCTGGGCTCAAGGAACGTCCTGGAACCACTGCTGATGATCCCGATGGGCATGGGCATGTCCTCGGTAAACGCGGCGGTCATGTTCCTCGAAGGGGGCAAACCGGGAACGCTCTTCGTCGATCCCTTGATCACCGACCCGCTCCAGCTGATCAACATTCTGCAAATCGACTGGCTGCAGCCGATATACACGCTCACCTTCAGCAACGGCCTGATCGCCTGTCTGGTGTTCATGGGTATCGGCGTTCTTCTCGACGTCGGTTACGTCATGGCACGCCCGTTCCAGAGCATGTTCATAGCCCTGTTCGCTGAACTCGGAACCTTCGTTGTCTTCCCGTTTGCCATTGCCCTCGGCCTCACCGAACCCGAAGCGGCTTCCGTCGCCACCATCGGCGGCGCCGACGGACCGATGGTGCTGTTCACCTCGCTGGTTCTTGCCAAGCATCTTTTCGTGTCGATCACCGTCGTTGGCTATCTCTACCTCGGCCTGACCTACGGTGTCTATCCGTACATGATCAAGTGGCTGGTACCGAAGCACATCCGCGGCATCAGCATGATCAGCGACCAGGGACCGAGGATCAGCCGGTCGCAGAAGCTGATCTTTGCGGTCGTCGCCTGCACCCTTCTGTGCCTGCTCTTCCCGGTGGCTGCGCCTTTGTTCTTCTCTCTCTTCGTTGGTGTTGCCGTTCGCGAAAGCGGCCTCGAGAACTTCGCCAAACTGCTCGGCGAAACCTTCCTTTACGGGGCCACCTTCTTCCTCGGCCTGACCCTCGGCGTTCTTTGCGAGGCCAACACGCTGCTCGACCCAACGGTCTTGAAGCTCCTGCTTCTGGGCATGCTGGCTCTCGGGGTCTCTGCGCTTGGTGGCCTGCTGGGCGGTTACATCCTGTACTTCTGGACCGGCGGCAAGTTCAACCCGATCGTCGGAATTGCTGGCGTGAGTTGCGTGCCAACCACCGCCAAGATCGTCCAGAAGGTTGCTACCGCAGCAAACCCGGGAGCTATCGTCATGCCGCAGGCACTGGGAGCCAGTATCAGCGGCGTGATAACCTCGGCGATCATCGCCGCGGTCTTTATCTCGATCTTGCGCTAGCAGAAGCACCCTGCTCACGAAATCGCGCCTGGCTACGGCAACAACAGTAGCCAGGCGCGATTTTTCGTCACCGCCGGTTGCGCGGTGAGCCCTTCCACGACACGAAACGACCCCTTTACTTCTCGGAGTCGTGCGGCTGCTTGGAGGAATCGGCAGGAAAACCGGGCAGCGGGATGCCGTTGAACAGCGTCCGGGTCTGCGTTTTCAGCTGATCCTGCATCTGATGGAGCATCTTTCTGCTTTGCTCCATATAGGTGCTCATCATCGTCTGCATCGCCGGTCCCTGAAAATTCATGAACTGCGACCACATGTCGTTCTGCATCTGGCTATTGGTTTCCCCATAAAGGGATTGCGACTGCTCCTGCAACTTCTTCTGGAAATCGACGAATGACTTGATGTTCGTCTCCAGGTACTTGCCGAGCATGCCCTGCATCGCGTGACCGTAAAAGCGGATCATTTGCGCCAGCAGATCGGCTGTAAACAGCGGCACGCCTGACGCCTCCTCTTCAAGAATGATCTGCAGCAGGATCGCGCGGGAGATGTCTTCGCCGGTCTTGGCGTCCACAACGTTGAAGGTTTCGCGAGCCAGGACAAGATCCTTTACATCAGTCAAGGTGATGTAGGCGCTGGTCTTGGTATCGTAAAGGCGACGGTTCGGGTATTTCTTGATCAGTCGCAGCTGCTCGGGCATGACGACGCTTCCTCCATGTGCAGATGACTCGACAAGCGCTATCCAGCGCTCTGTGGTGCGGTGCAACACAATTATACCCCAGCAAAAAAAAACAGGCCCCTATCGGGGCCTGTCGTGATGGCATGAAACCAGGAAATGTGCTTACTGGTAGTACAGACCACCGCTGATGTTCAGCGTGGAGCCGGTCATGAAGCCAGCAAGTTCCGATGCGAGATAGACGCAGGCGCCGCCAATCTCTTCCGGCTTGCACAGACGTTTCATGGGCACCCCATCGACGATGGTCTGCAGGATCTCCGGCTTGATGGCCATGACCATCTGCGTCGCCACGTAACCCGGGCAGATGACGTTCACGGTCACATTCTTGGCGGCCAGTTCGGCGGCAAGTGCCTTGCTGAAGCCGATCACACCCGCTTTTGCAGCCGAGTAGTTGGTCTGGCCAGCCTGACCGCGCAGCCCGTTGACCGACGAGATGTTGATGATCCGCCCCCAGCCCCGCTCGGCCATCTTGGCCGAAACCTGTTTGGTCATGTTGAACAGGCTATTCAGGTTGGTGGCAATGACCGCATTCCACTGCGCCACTTCCATCCGGGCAAACATCTTGTCGCGGGTAATGCCGGCGTTGTTGACCAGAATGTCGACCGGCCCTGCCTTGGCTTCCGCCTCGGCGACCATGGCTACGCAAGACTCGAAGTCCGAGACGTCACCGGCAACACAGATGAAGTCGGTGAAACCGGCCTCGGCCATGGCCTTGTTCCACTCGTCCGGCTTGTCGAACTCCGGATGGTAGGCAGCAACCACCTTGTGACCGGCCTTGGCCAACTCCTGGCAGATAGCGGTACCAAGTCCACCCATGGCCCCTGTAACCAAAGCAACACGTTGCGTCATAACTCTTCCTTTCCTGTTGACGAATGAAACAACTGGCGGCAATCCACCACCACGATTACAACATCTGCTGACCGACCCAGGCGGGGATTCCACCGCGGTTGGCCGAGAGCCCTTCGATCCGGGGCCGACAACAGCTCGCGAGCGGCCATTTTCCAGACCTTCCCGAGCCGCCGACGCAAACGTCAGCCGGCATTCTCCCACGACGCCCCCTCGTTGACGAGGCCCAGGGCGTTGAAGTTGGTCAATTCGCGCTCAACGCCCGACTGGACCGTACGGAAAACGCACGCACAGAGCGCGCTTGGCGGCGATAACCGACCGGCCCTCGACGCCAACGCTGCGACTCTCGTGCGTCGCCGGCCCGGCAGCGAAATCAGGAAGATGGTCGTGATGCCAACGCCAGCCTCAAGACCGTCGTCGATTCTGCATTGCAGCATCGACGCTGTCAATTGCTCGACCCTTCGCCGTCCTCTTTGCCTCGCAGGCCCCCTATAATGCCGTCATGTACATCATCGTGATCGGCTGGCTCTACGTCACCGTGCTCATGGCACTGACCGAAAGCAGCGTCGTCGCCGGGCTACTGAGCCTGACTTTCTACGGCATTCTGCCGACGGCACTGCTGGTGTGGCTTTTCGGCGGTCCAACGCGCCGTCGCCGCGCCGCTCGAATGGCCAGTGACGCCAGCGAGGCCAGCGGCGGCAGCGCCAAAGGCCCGCCGCACGATCGCTGACTAATCGTCGGCCAGCCAGATCAGTGACGCCATCCGCCCGGTCGCACGGTCTCGCCGATAGGAAAAGTAGCGCTTCGCTTCACGCAGCGTACAGCCGCTGCCGCCGAAGACGGCATTGACGCCCGCGCGCCGCAGACCTTGCCGGGCCAACAGGTAGATGTCGGCCAGCCATTTTCCCGCCGGCTGCCCCCCCCCTAGCTCGCTCGCCGCGGCAACGCCTTCGTCCGGCGAAGGCGACTGAGGCGCCGGCAGGAATGCCGCAGCCGCCTCCTGGTGTACGGCGACGAACGCACTGCGTACCTCGTTGCCGACCTCGAAGGCCTGCGCGCCGATGGCCGGCCCGAGAAAGACCAGAAGCCGCTCTCCGGGCACCGCCATGGCCGCCACCGCACGTTCCAGTATGCCCGCCTGCAGGCCGCGCCAACCCGCATGCACCGCAGCCACCACGCTGCCTGACTGATCGCAGAGCAAGACCGGTAGACAGTCGGCGGTCATTACTGCACAGACGACGCCGGGAACGCGCGAGAACGCCCCGTCGGCCACCGGCACCTCCGCCCGACCAACGCCGGCAGCGTCAACCAGCGTCGTGCCGTGCACCTGCTCCAGCCAGCAAGGCGACGCCGGCAGATGGCCGGCGAGGCGAAGGCGGTTCTCGGCAACGGCGAGCGGATCGTCACCCACGTGGGCAGCAAGGTTGAGACTGTCGTACGGCGCAACGCTCACTCCACCCTCGCGCCCGGTGATCAGGCTGCGCACCCGCGTCGGCGCCGGCCAGTCGGGAAGCTGCCAGTCCCTACTGCTCACCCAGATCCTCGTCGTCGGAATCGTCTTCATTGTCACCGCCGATGACGATGACTTCCGGACCGTCGCCGTCATCATCCCAGTCGTCTTCCAGTTCCTCGTCGTCGCCACCTTCACCCGCGCGTGCAGCGAATGCCTCCAGCCGCACGTTCTCGATCAGAGTCGCCATGTCGTCAGGCAAGGCGGAGCGCCAGAGCATCGCCTTGCCGGTCCCCGGATGACGTAGCGACAAACGACAGGCGTGCAGCGCCTGGCGCGGAAATTCTGCAGCGCGCGGCACACGGCTGGCTCCCCCGCCGTAGGTCGGGTCGCCGACCAGCGGATGTCCAATTGACGTCATATGCACGCGAATCTGGTGCGTTCGGCCCGTTTCCAGCGCGCACTCGACCAGCGTGCAGGCGAGAAACTGCTCGAGAACGCGGTAGTGCGTACGTGCCGGTTTGCCGGTGCGCACGACCGCCATGCTCGTGCGCAGCGTTGGATGCCGGCCGATCGGCGCGTCGACACTGCCCGCACCCTCGACGATGCCCCGCACCAGCGCCTGGTAGCAGCGCTTTACTGACCTTGCCTGCAGCTGCCTGACCAGATCGGTCTGCGCCTCGAGCGTCTTGGCGACCACCATCAGGCCGCTGGTATCCTTGTCCAGCCGATGCACGATACCCGCCCGCGGCACCTTGTCGAGCTGTGGAGCGTGGTGCAACAGGCCATTGAGCAAAGTTCCGCTCCAGTTGCCGTTGCCCGGATGAACCACCAATCCGACCGGTTTGTCGAGGACGATCAGGCACTCGTCCTCGTACACTACCTGCAAGGGGATATCCTCCGGGGCCGACGATTCGGCTCGCTCGTCAGGTGCTGCGGCAACCTCGACGATTTCGCCAGCCCACAGTTTTTGCCGAGGCTCGACGACGCGCATACCGCCAACCGTCACCCTGCCCTCACGTATCCAGTTCTGCAGGCGGCTGCGCGAATGCTGCGCGAGCAGCCGTGCAAGAATCTGGTCGACACGCTGGCCGCTGCAATCACCGGGTACGCTCAGGCCAATTCGCGGGTTTGCGCTATAATCCGCAAGCTCGCCTTTCGGGGTTGACGCCTCCGCCAGTGCTTCTTTCTTCTGTGGGTTTTTCATCATGCGTAGTTTAGCGGTTATCGCAGCGCTTTTCGTCGCCTCTCTGGTCGCTGGCTGCGGGCTCCTTCCGGACACCAAGGATGAGACCGTCGGCTGGTCGGCCAACAAGCTCTATTCGGAAGCGAAGGATGCGCTCAACGAAGGCTCCTACACCAAGGCCATCAAGTACTTCGAGAAGCTCGAGGCGCGTTACCCCTACGGCCGCTATGCTCAGCAGGCGCAGATCGACATTGCCTACGCCTACTGGAAGGATCTCGAACCAGCGTCGGCGATCGCGGCCTGCGACCGCTTCATAAAGCTGCATCCGAACAACCCGAATGTCGACTACGTGTATTACCTGCGCGGCCTGATCAACTTCAACGAAGACCTGGGTCTGCTCGGTTCGATCAGCAATCAGGACATGACCGAGCGCGACCCCAAGGGGGCACGTGAGTCCTTCGATTCCTTCAAAGAACTGGTCACCCGCTTTCCGGCCAGCAAGTACACGCCCGATGCGCTGCTGCGCATGAAGTACCTGGTCAACGCTCTGGCACAGCTCGAACTGCACGTGGGACGCTATTACATGAAACGTGGCGCCTATCTGGCAGCCGCGAATCGAGCGCAGTTCGCGATGATCAACTATCCCGACACGCCGTCGAGCGAAGAAGCGCTGTTCATCATGGTCAAGGCCTACGACGCCCTCGGCCTCAACGATCTGCGCGACGATGCCGAGCGCGTAATGCGCAAGAACTACCCGAACAGCGAATACTACGTGCGCGGCCTCAATCGCCCGGAACCGTGGTGGAAGCTCTGGTAAGCCATGGCCACTCGCAGCACCGCCGCACCCCGTTCAGATTGACTGCTTGATGGCCAGTACGGCCTGATTGCGCAACGTTCGCAGCAAGGACAACTCGGCCTTGGCGATGACAATCTCCCCGGCCCGCTGGCGATCGGCGTAGATCATGGCCACCGCGTTGCCGCGCACGCAGAGCGGGAAGACGACGAAGGTTTCGGCAGTCACCGCCCGGCGAAACCACGCCGGGATACGTGGCGCTATCTTCGCATCACGAGTGTCGCTGATCAGGATATCCGCCCCGTTGGCCAGGGCCGCGTGGAATATGTCGGCGCTGAACACCAGCGAAAACCTGAACCGTCTGGCAATCTCCGGAGCCTCCGGACCAAAACCGAAACGCCCGAGCATGGCGTTGCTGCGCCCGTCGCGGACGCACAGGATGACGTTCTTGAAGCCCTTCGCCCGGTAGATCGTTTCCAGGATGATGCGCAGCACGTCATTGAGCTTGAAGTCACTGATCAGGGCGTTGCTGACGTCCTGAATCCCGGCCATCAGAATGACTTCGCTGCTCACCGGCGCGCCGGTGGCAGTTGACCTGGCGCCGTCGGCCGCCGGCTCATCGCCGGCCAGACCCTCCGCGGCGACATCGGAAAGCACCGTACCCGCGAGACCGTCCTCCTGAGTCGGAAGGTCGACGGCAAGGGCTCGCCCGCCCGCTGCGCCGCCCCAGGCCCTGATCTGCTTGCCGAAATTCGTCTGCTGCAGATTAAGGCGCAAGACGCCGGCAAACTGCGACACGTGCTCGAAGGATTTGCGCAGAGTTCTCTGCAGATCCTGCTCGTCGAGGTCGATCACCTCGCCGAAGCGGGCGACGATCCGACGCAGCTCCTTCGCCTGCTGTTCGACTCCGGCGTCGGCAACCATACTGCACAGGTCGTTGGACAATGCCGCCAGCACGCGCAGGCGATCGTCCATGTTCGCCGGGCGGCGAACACTCCCCGGCGGCAGTTTGCGCATGCTGTTGACGATCAGCCGCGGGAAACCCCAGCTCTGCGCAATGCCCACGCCGAGGTCTTCAAACGACAGACCGAGGACCTGCTGTGCCGCCAGATCGTCGGCGCAGTCTTTCTGCTGCGACAGGCGCCGAATCTCGGCGCTTTCTTCCGGAAAATAGTACTGGCTCAACAGGCGACCCAGGTTGTGAAACAGCGAGCAGATAAAGGCCTGTTCGACGTCGCCGCGCGCCATGCTCTTGCCACCGATGTCCCGGGCGAGAACGCCGGCCAGATTGGCGCGCAGGAATTCTTCCTTGAGTTGGTTGGTGTTGTCCTTGTTCTGCAGGTGCTCGAAGAGCATCACCGTTATGGCAATGCTGCGTACCGCGTCGAGGCCGAGAACGACGATCGCACGTGACACGGTGCTGATGCTGCCGCCACCCGCCTGGTGGTAATGCACCGAGTTCACCATGCGCAGGATCTTGTTGGTCAGCGAGAAATCCTTGAGGATGGTGTTCGACAGCTCGGCGAGGTTCTGATTTTCCGAAGCCGTGATCCGGTTGATCGCCCCGACCGACTCCGACAGCGCCGGGAAGTCGCTCTTGTGGCGCATCCGCCGGAGCAGGAATTCGATCGTGCTCTGCCGCGCATCCGCCCCCGGCACCGGCCTTTCCGGTGCGAGATAGTCGTCAAGGGCCGCACGCATCTGCGCCGCCGTCGCATAGCGGCCCTCCGGGTCGCGAGCCAGCGCGCGGTAGAGCAGCGCCACCAGCCGCTCGTCGAGTGCGCTGTTCAGTTCCGCTGGCAGCGTGATGTCGGTGCTCGTGATCCGCTTCATCACCTCGTCGATGTTGCTGCCCGGTACCGCGCGCTGGCCGCTGAGCAATTCATAGAACACCAACCCGGCCGAGAAAACGTCGGTCCTTTCATTGCTCGTCCGCTGCGCAATGTACTCGGGCGCCATGTACGCTGGCGTGCCCGACAGCGGTGCCCCGTCGCCGGCCAGGCCCTCGGCGCGGCTGGCAATGCCGAAGTCCATGACCCGCGGCACCCCATCGTCGTCGATCAGAATGTTGCTTGGCTTGAGATCACGATGAATGATCCCCGCCGCATGGGCGTGTGCCACGGCATCGAGAACCGCCTGCATGATGGCGATCGCCTTTTCCGCCGGCAGGCGACCACTGAGCTGCAGGTGTTCGGCGAGATTTCGACCGGGAACGTGCTGGAAGACGAGATAGAGATCGCCCTGCTCCTCGGCGGCCTCGAAGATCGGCACGATGCTCGGGTGGCGCAACTGGCTGACCATGCGCGCCTCGGCAAGCAATTGCTGCTTCTGCAGTGGGTCGGAACGGGCGAAGTGCAGCGTCTTGATTGCCACCTGCCGCTGCAGATGTGGATCGCGCGCCAGGTAAACGACGCTTTGTGCGCCTCGACCCAGCTCACGAATCAGCTCGAAACGTCCCACCTGCTTGCTCACCGGCTTCTCTCGCTGGCCAAATAAATCATTCTAGGCGTCGCTCTTTGGCGACCAGTGCCGCAAAAGTCACAGCCGGCACAGAAGTTTCTGCTCAAAGCCACAGCAAGCGCGGTGCCAATCCCGTTTCTCCATAGACGACAGCGAGTTGGCAGAATTCGCGGCCAAGCGCGGCAAGCAGCTGTTCATCGACGGGCAGAACGAGATAGCTTGGTTCCACCGGCCAGTCTGCATCAGCATCGGCAAGGTTGCGGGCCGCGAAGCAAGCGCCGGCCAAAGCGGTGAGTCGCTCGTGCAAGCGGCGCTGACGAATCTCGTTCTGATGGTCCGAGAGCCGCTCGCCGGGGTTATACGCGGTCACGATGCCCCAGCCGATCGCGGTTCGCGCGGGCCCGGCGGCGGCAGGCTTTCCCAGCGACACCGACTGACGGCGCAGAAATTCATCGAAGCCGGCGCTCACCACCCCAATCCGCAAGTCGAAGGTGCTCTCGGGAGTCTCCACCCGATAGGTCGTCGCCAGGAATGCAGCCTCCATCCCGGCTCTGCTCATCCGTCTTCGCCTTCTCCGCCGAGGTCTTCAAGGTCGCCCATCCGCAAGCGCACGTCGCTCGCCGGCAGTGCTTCGACGCCGCGCAGCTTACGTTCGATCTGCCGGGTCCGCACGCCGGCCGCTTCGATGCTCCGGCTGGCCTGTTCGAGTTTCCTGTGCGTCGCCTCGAGGATCTCGCCGAACTTGCCGAACTCGGTCTTGATGGCGCCGAGGACGGCCCAGACCTCCGATGACCGGCGCTCTATGGCCAGCGTTCGGAAACCCATCTGCAGGCTGTTGAGCAGTGCCGCCAGCGTCGTCGGCCCGGCGATGCAGATGCGCAGATCGCGCTGCAGGCTGTCAACCAGGCCCGGTCGCCGCAAGGCTTCGGCATAGAGGCCTTCGGTCGGCAGATAGAGGATGGCGAAGTCGGTGGTGTACGGGGGTTCGACGTACTTGTCGTGAATTTTTCGCGCTTCGTCGCGCAGACGAAGTTCCAGCGCCCGGGTCGCCGTTTCCGACGCCACCGGATCGGCCCGTTCCTGCGCCTCCAGCAAGCGCTGATAATCCTCGAGCGGGAATTTTGCGTCGATCGGCAACCACACCGGCCGTTGCTCGTCATCACCGATCGCGCGACCCGGCAAACGAATGGCAAACTCGACGCGTTCCGACGATTCCGGCCGCGTCGCCACATTCTTGGCGTATTGCTCGCTGCTCAGCAACTGGTCCAGGAGGGCCTCCAGCTGCACCTCACCCCAGCTGCCGCGGGTCTTGATGTTGGTCAGCACCTTCTTCAGATCCCCGACACCGGCCGCCAGGGTCTGCATTTCGCCGAGCCCCTTGTGCACCTGCTCGAGGCGATCGCTGACCAGCTTGAACGATTCGCCAAGGCGTTGCTCAAGGGTCGCGTGCAGTTTTTCATCGACCGTACGGCGCATCTCTTCGAGCTTGCTGGCGTTGTCGGCCTGCATTGCCCCGAGACGGGCTTCCAGTGCCAGGCGCAGCTGCTCGAAGCGCTGCTCGTTACTGTTCGTCAGACGCGCCAGCTGCTGTGCAAAGGATTCGAGCTGCTGCGCCTGCAGCCGGCCGAGCTGGGCCAACTGCCCGACCAGCATTTGTGAGACGCGGTTCAGCGATTGAGACTGCTCCTCGCGATCGCCACGCGCCGTACTGGCCGCCTCCTGCCGCCCCAGCGACAGCTCCTGGCGCAACTCACGTTCGAGTCGCTCCAGGCCGCCTTGCAGGTCGCGAAAACGCACGCCCATCAGCTCGCGCGCGGTTGCCGCACGCAACAGCAGCGCGACCTGCAGAACGATCACCAGAAGGCCCAGCGACGCCGAAGCATACAGCCAGGCGTCGCTCATCTAAGCGCCCCAGGCGAGAGCCGGGCGAGATCGGCCGGCGCAACGCGGCCGCCGCTAGCGCAGGGAAAAGACAACCCGGTTTCCCTCGCCCTGCCCGGGCAAATCGGGCTTTCCATCGGACTTGCCCTCCGCCTTGCCGCTCCGCTTGGCGACTTGCACGGGGCGCAGGAACACCCGGTCCGCCGGTACGTTCTGCGCGAGCAGCGCGTCACGCACGGCTGTTGCCCGTCGATCGGCGAGATCGCGCAGGTCCTGCTCATCGATCACCGTGTTGGCGAGAATCAGCTTCTCCATTTCGTCGACCGGCAGCCCCTTCACCATCCCGACCATGTTGCGCGGCTTCTCGAAATCCTCGGCGCGGTAGACGCGCTCAAGCAACTCGGAATACTCCTTGCTGTCAACGACGACCGTCGCGGGCGCGGCACTGTCGCCGCCGCTGCGCCCTCCGGCTTTCAGAGTCTGCAACTTCTCTTGCAGGCGATAACGTTTCAATCCCTCGGAATCCCCTACCGGATCGGCATGTCCTTCAATGTCGAGCTTGAGTGCCGGCCGATCGAGCAAGGCCTTGGCCAGGGCGTCAAGACGCTGCTGCGCCGACGGGCTGATCGCCGCCATGCCGGAAGCGAACTCGACGTTCGACAACTCCTCACCGCCGCCAAACATCGACCCCAGCAGCGCAAACGGCGAAGTGACGGCCTTGACCAGGAGGCTGCCGACCAACTCGCCAAGCAGGCCGCCAATATTGAACTGCGGGTCGTCAAGCGATCCCGCGACCGGGAGATTGATGTCGATCTCGCCCTTGCGGTTCTTGAGCAGAGCAACGGCGAGGGTCACCGGCAATTTGGTCGCCTCGGCGCTGTCGACCGCTTCGCCGAAAGTCAGCTGATCGAGAAATATGCGGTTCTCGGCAGTCAGCTGGTTCTTCTCGATCTTGTACTTGACGAAGAGCGACATCTTTCCCTTGTCGATGGCATAGCCAGCATACTTGCCGGAGTATGGCGACAGCGCAGTCATCTCGATACCTTTGACGTCGGCCTGGATATCCAGATAGGGCGTGGCGATCAAGGGATTGAGTTGCCCGGCGATCTTGAGCGGGGCGATATCGTCGTAGTTCCCGCGCAGGTCGAGCGTCGCAACGCTGTCGGCAGCCGATGAAAGCCCGCTGATCGCACCGCCGATCTTTTTCAGGTCGGCCGAGTAGTTCGGCTTTATGAAGTGGTCACTGAACTTGATGTCCCCACCCTGCAAGGTGATTTTTCCCACCTTCACCGGAAACCGCGGCTGCTCGCCACTGGCCACCGGCGCCACCGCCTTGCCTTCCGCGGCGCCAGCGCCGGACGTCTGCTCGCCAGTCTTGGGCACCACGGCCTCGGGCGGCGAGGCAGGCCGCCGGACAATCTGCAGCAGATTCAGCTTGCCCTCGGGATTGATGATTATCCGTGCGAAGAAGTCGGCCAGCGCCACCTCGCCGATGGACAGCGAATCCGGATTCAGGGTCAAGTCGAGACGGCCGAAGGAGAGCGACCCCCACTTCAGAAAATCGGCCGCGTTGGTCTTGTCGACTGCCGAAAAGTCGGCGACCGCCAGCTTCCCGGAAAATCCCCCGCCCAACTTGCCGACAGCCGCGCCACCGCTGGCCTCCTGGCGCAGACGTAGATTGCCGTCCAGGGCCACGTGGCCGCGCTTCAGCTCGACATTCAGCTGCTCAGTGAAATAGGGTTGCAACGGCAGGAGCTCGAGATTCCTGACCAGCAGCTTGAGGTCAGTGTCGAGAGGGAGTAGCGTGCCACTGGCGCCGACCTCGACCGCGCCCTTGCCGTTGAGCTTGAAGCGCGTGGCCAGCTTGACCGCCGTGCCCGGCTCGGTCGACAGATTCTCGGCCTCGACGCTCATCTCCTCGACCGTGTGCGTCACCGCTGGCGATACCCCGTGGTCTTCGAAGCGCAGGCCGAGGTTCTCACCGCGGTATCTGGCGACCGTCAGCGTCCACGGCGCCGACGAATCATCCTGCGCTGCCTCGACGGCGCGCAGGGAAGGCGGCTCGACGAACTCGACGCGACCATCTTTGGCGCGCCGAATCAGCAGCCTGGCATCACGCACCGCCACCTCATCGATGAGCACTGCACGCTTAGCCAGATCGAGCCTGCCGCCCTTGACCGCGAAGGCGTCGACCTTCACCCACTGATCGGCGTCGAGGCGAAAGGCCAGGTCGAACTCTGCCGGCACGCGGCTCCTGCTGGCGAGTTTTTTCAGCTCGACCGTCAGCCCGTCGACGCGGGCATTGAACGGCTTGCCGTGCGACTCGTCGAGCCAGCGGAGCGCACCGCCAGTGATGCTCGCCTCGGCGAGCGACCACTCGACAGGCACGGATCCGGCGGCGCCTTTTTCTTCCACCGCAGGCGTGCCGCCGGCCGCCAGCTCCTTGCTGAAGAAGTCGACCCAGTTGATCGTGCCCTGCGGGCTGACCCGTGCATGGAGTTCCGGCTGCTCGAGCGACACACGTTCGATGGCAAACTTACCGTTAAGCGGATCAAGCGCGTCGAGAACCACCTCCAGGCGGCGCAGAGAAAGCAATGGCGAACCGCCCTTGTCTTTCACGACGACATCCTTGAGCGCGACCCTGCCCGCGATGGCCAAGATCGACTGGTCCGCGTCCTGACGCTGGAAGGCCAGCGTCAGCGCGCTGTCAAGGGTGCCGGAAACAACTTCGATCGGCAGGTGCAGCGGCAGGTAATTGACGTACCTGGCCAACGGCACTTCGCTAAGGTCGAGCGTCAGCTGGCTTTCCAGCGACGGGTCGAAGGGCTTGCTCTTGCCCTCGAAAAGCAGCGGCGAACCATCAAGGGAAGCCGAAAAAGTGGGCTCGACAAATATCTCGATCGCCTGTGGCAGGCTGGAGATGAAAGGCAGGCCGACATTGAGGTCGCTGACCAGGTGCTTTTCGGCCAGCATCCGGTCGTCGAATTCTATTCTTCCGCCAGAGATGCGAATGTTGTTCAGCGAGAAACGCGGTAGCGGATCGTCTGATTCGGGCTTCGCCGCCAACTCGTCGATCAGATCGGAGAAATTGAATCTCCCGTCGGGCTGGCGCACGACCCTGAACGCCGGAGCGACCAGATTCAGCTCGCTGATCACCGGTCCACCGTGCCACAACGAACTCCACTCGGCATTCAGATCCAGGCTGTCGAAGCCCGCCACGATCTCGCCACCGCCCTTTTCCTGAACGGCCAATCGGCTCACTTGCAGCGACAGCGTATAGGGGTTTATTCTCACTCCGTCGACGGCCACCGGCCGCTGCAAGACCTGCGCAAGTTGCTCCACGAGGACCGCTTTGACGACCAGCGGCAGAACGAGAAAGCCGAGCACGCTGAAAACCAGCAACGCAAGCGCAGCGCGTAGCCCGTATTTTGTCAGGGCGGTGGAGGCATTCGCCTTCGCAGGATCGGTGTTTTCAGGCATGGCAGCAGGCCGCAAGCTGGCTGGGAGAAGGGCGAATTTAGCACGAAGGCAGGCTTCCCGCACTCGCCACGCGGCCAGCGCCAGAGCGACGGCGACATCTTTCCTGAACGACGCCTGGGCAAGACCTGGGACAAGGGCGTGAGCGCGAGTAACGCAGTGGCGTCAGCAGGCCCGAAAGTACTGATCGTCGACGACCACGAGCTGACGCGAGCATTGCTGCGCAGCATTCTGCGCAGCAATGGCTACGAGGTCGTTGGTGAGGCCCGGGACGGCATCGGCGCGCTCGAACTCGCCGAGCGACTGCGACCCGACATTATCTTCATGGATGTCGTCATGCCCGAGATGGGCGGCCTCGAAGCCTTGCAGGCGATCAAGGCCATGCACCCGCAGATCGTCGTCATCATGGTCAGCGGAACACCGAGTGTCGCCAATGTTCGCGAATCGATTCAGGGCGGCGCCAGCGGCTTCATCATCAAGCCGTACAAGGTTGGCAAGGTACTCGACACGCTCAGGCTGGCCTGGCCGGCAGCGGGAAAAGCCATACCGGACAGGCACAACAGCGACCCGGAAACCCCCTGAAGGAAAACTCAGAAGCCGTTCTTCCACTCGCGCAGCGCGGCAAACACGGCGACCTCATCGACAGCCTCGGGGACGCGGCGCCGCGCCGATGCCGCCACTTCCGGCTCACCACAGCGCAGAAACGGATTGCTTGCCTTTTCCAGCCCAATCGTCGACGGCACCGTCGCCCAGCCCTTGGCCCGCGCCACGGCGACGTCATTGACCCGGCTTTGCAGACGGCGATTGCCTGGCTCTACCGCCAGCGCGAAACGCAGATTCGCCTCTGTATATTCATGTGCGCAGTAGACGGCCGTCTGCTCGGGCAAGCTGGCCAGCCGGGACAGCGAGGCGAACAGTTGCCCTGCGCTGCCCTCGAACAAACGCCCACAACCGCCGGCAAACAGGGTATCGCCACAGAACAGGCAGCCTGCCGCATAATAGGCGATGTGCCCAAGGGTATGCCCGGGAACGGCGATGACCTGAAACTCCTCGTCGCAGAAGGCCGGGCGAATCGTTTCTCCGCCGTGCAAGGGCCTGCTTGTGCCGGCAATCGATTCCGCTGCCGGCGCGAAGACCTCGGCCGGGTAGTGCGCCAGGAGACGCGCCACCCCACCCTGATGATCGGCGTGGTGGTGGGTAACCAGAATGCTCGTCAGCGACAGACCCTCGCGCTCAAGCGCCTCGAGCACCGGGCGCGCATCGCCGGGATCAACCACGGCGGCTGATGCGCCTTTGCGCAACAACCAGATGTAGTTATCCTTGAAGGCTGGAATGCGGATGACGTCGAACATCGCTCAATTTTGGAAGAATTGCGGAAAATGTCAATTGCTGGCCTCGACGCCTGGCTTCAAACGCCGCAGGGACAGTACGTCATGGCCTGGGAGCAGGCCACCCTCGACAAGATGGTGGCCGACGTCTTCGGCTACCATGCGCTTCAGCTGGGACTGCCGCAATTCGATCTGCTCGCGCAAAACCGCATTCCCCTCCGCCAGCTGGCGCACGACTCGGGCCAGGTCGACGTCGTCTGCGACCTGCGCCAACTGCCCTTTGCTGCGCACAGTATCGATCTGGTGGTCATGACCCATGTCCTTGAGTTCCACGACGACCCGCACGGAATTCTGCGCGAGGTGGAACGGGTTCTGATTCCCGAGGGCGAAGTGATCATTGCCGGTTTCAATCCGATCTCGATCTGGGGCCTGCGTCGCCGGCTCCCCAACTGCCCGCAGCATTTTCCCTGGAACGGTCGCTACCTGTCGCTGGCGCGCCTCAAGGACTGGCTGCAGCTGCTCGGCTTCGAGGCCGAGAGCAGCCGTTTCGGTTGCTACGCGCCGCCGTTCCGAAATGAGCGCTGGCTCAAACGCTGGCACTTCCTGGAAGCCAGCGGCCAGCGCTGGTGGAGCTTCGCCGGCGGCGTCTACGTACTGCGCGCGGTCAAGCGGGTGCATAGCATGCGCCTGATCATGCCCAACTGGAAGCAACGGGCCACTCCGCGCAAGGCTCTGTCGGTGGTCACCAAGAAGGAAGCAGCAAGACATGAATGATCAGCAGGTGGTTATCATCCACGCCGACGGCGGCTGCCGTGGCAATCCCGGGCCGGGCGGCTGGGGCGCAGTTCTGCAGACCGGCGTCCGAGAGAAGGAACTGTGGGGTGGCGAGAGCAATACGACCAACAACCGCATGGAACTGACGGCCGCCATTTGCGCCCTTGAGGCGCTTACCAGACCCGCAACGGTGCATCTGCATACGGATTCGCAGTACGTGCAAAAAGGAATCAGCGCCTGGATTCACAACTGGAAGCGCAATGGCTGGCGCACGTCGGACAAGAAACCGGTGAAAAACGCCGACCTCTGGCAACGTCTCGACGAACTCGCCGGCCAGCACGACATCAAGTGGTTCTGGGTCAAGGGACATGCCGGGCATGTCGGCAACGAACGCGCCGACGCGCTCGCCAATCGCGGCATGGACGAACTACGCGCCAGGGCCTCCTGAGCCACCGGCACTGCCCACCCGGGCCCCCGATACCGAAGAATCCGCGACAACGCAAGCTTTCGCCGTCATTGGACAACGCCCATGCGCCAAATCTTTCTCGACACAGAAACCACCGGCCTGGAACACAGGCTTGGCCACCGCATCATCGAAATCGCTGGCGTCGAGATGTACCATCGACGCCTGACCCATCACCATTTCCACCGCTACCTGAATCCCGAGCGGGAAATCGACGCTGGCGCACTGGCAGTGCACGGTATCAGCCGTGAGTTCCTGCTCGACAAGCCGCATTTTGCCGACGTTGCCGGTGAGTTTCTCGATTTCGTGCGCGGTGCCGAACTGGTCATCCACAATGCCGCTTTCGACCTTGGCTTTCTGAACGCCGAACTGGCCCGACTGGACATGGCGCCACTGGACACGGTCTGTCACGCGGTCTGCGACACCCTGCGACTGGCCAAGGATCTGCACCCCGGCAAAAAGAACAACCTCAACGCGCTCTGCGACCGCTACGGCGTCGACAACTCGCACCGTACGCTGCACGGCGCCCTTCTCGACGCCGAGATTCTCGCCGAGGTCTATCTGGCGATGACCCGAGGCCAGGAAAGCCTGATCATGGATCTCGGCGATGACAGCGCCAAACGGATGGAAGCTGCCCGCCCGATGCCCGCCTCGGGTCGGCGTAAAGCCCAGATCGTCAGGCGCGCCAGCGACGAAGAAGTCGCTGAACACCAGCAGGCACTGGCCGACCTTGACGAAGCCAGCAAAGGCAAATGCCTGTGGCTGCATGCGGAGATCGGCAGCTGATTCACCGCCGCCGGCTTCGACGCTTGCCGGCTCTGCCTGCGGGTGTGGGCGCGTCCCTCCCGTCGCGCGGCTGACAGCGCTTCCCGTGCCGCTTCTCGTGCCGCTTCTCAGCCGACATTTTTCGCACTGCGGGCGGCACACGTCGCGCCCGCCTCGGCGCCTCCGCGGCCAGGCAAGCGGTCGCGACAGGTATCAGCCGTCGCTGGGCGCCTCGGGCGGCCGCCTGGGCCGCCGGCCATGTCGCTTGGCGGGCGCCCTGGAGTCGGGCGAGCGCCCGTCAGCCGCCCCCCCATCCGGGGAGGCAGTTTCAGCCCTCGCAGCAGGCTGCCGCTGATCCTGCTGGCGAGGAGGCCCGGCCGGACGTGGGCCGGTCTTGCGTTGATCCGGTCGACGACCAGGCCCGGAGGTGTTCTGACGCTTCTCCGGTTGCCCTGGCATGCGGTCCGAATTCCGATCGGACTCACGGTTACCCGGAGCCAGAGTAATTTCGAGCTCTATGATTTCATCCCATTGCGGGTCGCTGCGATCGCGCTCGGGGATGGAGAGTAGCTCGCGGAGCCGGCGACGCGGATCCTGGGGAGGTGATTCGTTCATTGCAGCATTATGACTCACACTACGGCGATCGTCCAACACCAACCAACGTGTACAGCAGCGCCACATCGGCAGGGCGAACAGGAGGCGAAGAAAACCTGCCACGAGGCGGGTCTTTTCCATCGTCGCACTCGGCTTGCCCGGAGATCATTGGGCAGCCCTAACGGCTTGGGCCGAGGCGAGTTCCTAGCGTCTAGTGGTCGGCCCGAAGGCTCGCAGCAAAGGAGTTCTCCAGCTTTGCCGGGAATTCGAAGCGGGCGAAAGCACGGTGGATGTCGGCATCGCTGACGCCACTACTGGCGTCTTGAAAACGAATCCCCAACTGACGGCCGTTGGCGGCCAGTGTGGCGAAAGCAAAACGCCAGCGCTGAGCTTCTGCCAAGCGCTCCCGCAGTTCGCGCTCGTTGCTGATTTCAACCCCAGCTTCTTTCAGTGAATCCAGGAACTGGTCAAAAGACTCGTTGCTCACGCTACCCATTTTGTTCTCTCCTGTGTCGAAGGTTTGTTCTTGCTTCCCGCCCATGCAGCGCATAACGCTCGCCCGGGGTAGCGGTTGACACGAATCAACAAGAAAGCGGTCACGGCAGGCAGAGGGAGCTTTGGGCAATGGCCAGGACCGCCGCAGCCACTTCTCACGAGAGCTTACCTGGCGGAAAAACGGAAGCGACAGGCAAGCCTCTGACTCCTGAGGGCAGCCTGTACAGCTTCCCGCCGATTAGTAGTGCGGTGGGATTTCGTCGTGCGGACTGCGCTTTTCGACAGCCGGCGAAGGTTCCTGCAGGCACCGGTAAAGGTGGCGCAACTGCTGCTGTAATAGATCAATCTGTTGCTGCTGTCGATAGACAGTCAGGTTCAGCGCCTCGACCAGATCTTCGGTGAGGCTGAGCCGCACTTCCAGTTCGGCTAGGCGATGTTCCAAGCGTGGCTCCCTTGTTTCCATAGGCCCGGATGCTGAATAGGCGGCGGCCCGTTCAGGGCACGAAAGGCCGCCCAAAGCAGCAGGCCGGATGGGCTACGCACCTTGCCGCAACCTTCTGGCAGCTGGCTCCTTCGCTGCCGCTTCTTCCTCCGGCCCGCCAGGACCGGCGGTGGCCTCGGTGGCGTCGGCTGTCCTTCTGAATACCATGGCGTTCAGAATCGGCGTCAACTCGTCCACCGGGTAGGTCAATGGCACCATCGTCTCACCGACGCGGGTGAATACGCCGACCTGACTGGGATTGGCACTGAACAGAACATGGTGATTGTCAATGCCATCGACGTTCAGCCACAGCGTGTCCTCGCGGTCGATTGGCGTATGGCCAACGATAAAGGGAGTCTCCCGGTCAAGGCTCAGGTTCTTGCGGAAGCGCTTGACGTCGCGTCGGCTGTAGCCTTGCGGTCGATTGGCCCGTTGCAGGCGGTTGTTGATCAGTTCGAGGACGAGTTCGGGTCGCTGGTAGATCTGCACGAGCATTTTCTTGCTGACCTTGGTCTTTGGCGCAGCGGCGTGGCAGGCGAGGAAATCGGGAGACATGACCACATAGGGCAGCAGACGGTAAAAGTCACCCATGGCCCTTTGATAGACCGCTCCGCGCAGCTCGCTGAGCTCCCTCGCCCACAGCAGACCCTGCGGAACTCCCTCCTTGGCCAGTTCCTCCGAGAACGAATCATGGTTGCCGCGGATATAAAACACCTGTTCCGGAAAACGCAGCTTGAGGCGAAAGATGAGGTCCATCAGGATCATCGAGCTTTCCATCGCCCGCAGTTGCCCATCGACCTCGCAATGAACAGCGTCGCCGAGAATTATCAGGGCAGCGGTTCCATCCTCCAGCGCTTCGAGGAAGGCGTTCTGGGTCAGAACGGTGAGCAGGTTATCGACCTGCGCATGCATGTCTGCAAGCACAATCGGGATCAACTCGCGCGGCAGCACGAGCAATCCGCCGGGCAGGCCTCGATCGTCCCTGGGCCGATAGACCTCGTTGTGCATCAGCCGATTGACCTTTTCGATAAGCGCCAGCGCTTGGTCCCTGGGCACGAGCCTTATCGGCCCGCCGAAGATCTTGCGCAGCCGCTGCAATCTGTTCATCCGCAGCGCCCTGGCCTTGTCCAGCATGGGCGCTATGGGGATGCCCTGGTCTACCAGCCTGCTACGCTTGCGCAGTCGCCGCAAGCGCTTCAGGCGGATCACCTTGGGCTGTTCGACGATCGGCGCAATGGTCGTACCGGCGTCACTGAGGTTGCGGAACACCAGGCCGTCACGGCCATGGATCAAGGCCAGATGATGCCCATCAACAGCCTCTGGATAGTCGAATATCGCCTGCTGGATGCGGTCGTCGGAACCCAGGACCAGCCAGTTCTTGGGGCTCAACCGCAGAAACCCACCGATCTGGCGGAGATGGGTGGCGGGGTCGACGACGACGAAACTGCCGACCTTGACTGCCTCTCCCAAGTCGTTGATGCGTGTCTCGGGGTAGAGTCGAAGGCGCTTGTCGTCGAGACCAAGGGTAATTTCGATCGGCAAACCGCCGAGCGTCACGCGAACTTTGCTATCCCCCAGGCGATAGGCGCCGTGCAAGCGGAGGTGACGACCGACGCCAAAGCCCAATCGCGCCGAGAAGGCTTTCAGACGAGCAAGGACATTGGCAAAAGTGAATCGGCGGCGGCGGGGAATCGCCGCGGCAGCGACCCCGGAAGGATCGACAAAGCGCTGCGGTGTGCTATCGATCGCCTCGCGCACGTAGACATTGAAGCCCTTCCGATGAAGATGCTCGGCAACTTGGCGAAAGGCCTCGATTTGCGCTGTGCAGATCGCTAGGCTCAGCTGAGCGTCCACCGGATGCGTGTGATGGCGCGCGCGCGCGCTGCGTCTCTCGAATACCAGTTCTGGCGGTGGCAGCAGAAAATCGAAGACATAGCGTCGATACCAGTCGACGGAAAGGAAGAAGAGCTGCCGGGGCGGCAGCGCTATGCGGGCAAGGTCGACCGATGGCAAGGGATCGCAGTCGAGAAACGCTGGATCGTATACCGACACCGCGTCGGCCATGCCGAGCATCGGCAGTCCCAGATGAATCTCACGCGGGCGCACGGAAAGCATTTCCGATCGCCACCAGTACTTCCGACTGATGTCCAGATAGCCCTCTTCGGACCAGCCACCGAGACGTCGAATCATGGTGCTCTTGCCAGCGCCGGGCGGACCGGTCACCAGAATCTGGCGAAAGCGGACATCGCCTGGAAATTCGATTCCTTTCAAGCGCTGCAATGACTCTACGGGCTGGGTAGGCAGATCCGGCATCGATCAGAGCTCGAAAGGCTAGGGTAAGGAGTGGAAGGAGACAAGCTTCCCGATGGACAAACGAACAGGCGGCGCCCCAAAGGAAAGGAAGCGCCGCCTGGAGGGTTGCGTCGTTAGCCTAGCTGAAAACAGCCCTCATGATGTAGAAAATGAGCGCCGCCAGGATCGCCCCGACGGGCACGGTGATGAACCAAGAGAGAATGATGCCGCCGATGACGCGCAGGTCGAGGGCGCCGATTCCACGCGCCAGGCCCACCCCCATCACTGCACCCACCGCGATATGGGTGGTCGACACCGGCAGGCCAAGGCCCGAAGCCAGCACGACCACGAACGAAGCGGCGATGGTCGCGCAATAACCGCGCGTCGGCGTCAGTTCGGTGATCTTGTTGCCGATGGTGGCCATCACCTTGTAGCCGTAGGTCGCCAGGCCGATGACGATGCCGATACCGCCGATGAACAGCATGAACGGCGTCACCGCCGACTTCGCCGATACGGCTTTGGTCTCGATCAGCTGAACCACGGCGGCCATCGGGCCGATACCGTTGGCGACGTCGTTCGAACCGTGGGCGAAGGCCATTGCCGCACCGGTAAACACCATCAGCGGGATGAACAGTTTCTCGACGCTCGCGTAGTGGAAGTCCTTGTCCGCACGTTCGTCGGTCTTGATGCGGTTCATCATGAACTTGGCGATGATGGCCAGTGCAACACCGATGACCAGCGCGAGGATCTGCCCCTCGACGTCAGTGAGATTGATCTTGATGTGCTTGAGGCCTTTGGTGATGGTCACCAGCGAGACCAGCCAGCCAACCAGGAACGCATAGAACGGGCCCCACTTGCGAGCCTGGCTGATCGGGTCGTCGGTGTTGAGGATCAGCTTGCGGATGCTGAGCGTCAGCAGCAGGGCGAAAAAGCCACCGAGCACCGGCGAAACGAACCAGCTGGCGACGATCTCGCCCATTTTGTCCCATTGCACGGCGTCCATGCCAATTGCCGCGACGCCAACGCCGACGACGGCACCGATGATGGTATGCGTGGTGGACACCGGCCAACCACGCATCGTGGCCACCATCAGCCAGATACCGGCGGCCAGCAGGGCCGACAACATGCCCATGACCAGCAATTCCGGCACCGGCTCGAAGGCCTTGCCGTCGATGATTCCCTTCGAAATCGTCGACGCGACTCCGCCCCCGGCCAGATAGGCGCCAGCGAACTCCATGATTGCGGCGACGATGATTGCCTGCTTGACGGTCAGGGCGCCGGAACCGACCGAGGTGCCCATGGCGTTGGCGACGTCGTTGGCGCCGATACCCCAGGTCATGTAGAGGCCGAAACCGAAGGCCATGATTAAGAAGATAGTCTGATGCTGCTCAATAATTTCCATTGAATAACCTTAACTGTAGAGTTTGCTAGTTGACCAGGCGAACCGAATTCCCGCATCGGAAAGGATGGTCTGACTGGACGGCTTGCGCACGCGCTCGGCGTTCGATGATCAGCGAGCGATCAGCAGACGGAGGCGATCACCGACCTTCTCGGCGTTGTCGGCGAGATTGCCAACCCACTGGATCAGCTGGTACCAGAACATCACCGACACCGGTTTGATATTGTCTTCCTGAGCGAAAAGGACACCGCTGAGCGCAATGCCCATCAGATCGGTATCGCTTTCCATCTGGCCCAGCTCGAGAACCATCGCGTTGACCCGGTCGACGTCACGGCCGCGAAAGCCCGTTTCCAGGAGTTCGTCAAGCTCCTCGATGACCTTGTGCGCCTGCTCGCAGGTCTCGACGCAACGGTTCACGAATCGCATCAGCGGCTCGGCCATGTCCGGCGGAACTTCCATATTGCGTTCGACCAGCAGGCCAGCGATATCCTGAGCGGTATCGGCAATCGAATCCTGCATCGCCAGCAGTTCCAGCAGGTCGCGCCGGTCAACCGCCAACAGCATGCTCTTCGGCAGATGGTCGCGAAGGTCGTTCTTCAGCGCGTCTGCCTCACCCTCCTTGACGAAGATCTTGTCCTTCTGCGCTTCGACCTGCGCCGCGTCCTGTGCAATTACGGCGTTGAACATTCCCGGCACTTCCGCCACGCACTCGCAGACGATGCGCATGTGTTGTTGCATGGGCTTGAAAGGCGACTTGCCGAACAAGGCCGCAATCGGATTGGTGGATAACATTTGTCCTCCGGTATGGTTGGTAAAAAAACAAGAAAAACTACAAACCTCTGTTATTTTTTTTCCGCGCGCACAGGCCTTCAAGCCGCCCGTGCAGCGCCTTTTTGCGCATCTCGATCCGGGTCAAATTGTAGTCCTAAAGGCATCAGAAAGGGAGGGTGTCAAGAGATTTTTTGGACGCAAATGCCTGCAATTGCGAAATTTTTTTCGATGCGTAGCGCAGCGCGGCGGCTTGACGGCAGGCCATGTCGACCAGCCAGCAGACAACCACCGAACGCAGCATATTGGCGCTCAGGCGACCATCACGGGAGGGTTAAGCGCCTCTGCCGGCCCGTTCGCGGCCGCTCGCAGCACGCGGGTGGAGCGCGCGCGAAATGGCGGTGTCGCAAGGTCTCGCAGGAGGAGTGCCTTGCCGAAAGTTGGCGAGCGTCCTGAGCCGGCCGCCGCGCCGACTTCGTCAGGACATCTGTTTGCCAGGAAGCGCATCCTGCAGACACTGTGCCAGGCGTGGCAGATCCTGGTAGCCCTCAAGGCGGATTCCGCGGTTGTTCTTGAGGAGCAGCTGAATGTGCCGCAGTTCTCCTCGGCGCCGGAACAAGCGCAGTGCCGTCACCTGCTCGAACTCCAGCTCGGAGCATTTCCCTGCGGTCAGAAATCTAAGCTTGCCAGGCAGCACTTCCAGGCAGTGATCGCCGATCGCGCGCAGATAACGCAAGAGGAAGATCAGGTTGGCCAGATTCAGCGTCGTCACGATTGAGGCAACCGACCAGAAGAGAAAACTGCTGTAACGTTCGGGATCTTGCTGGTGACCGACAAGGACCGCCACGACCATGGCAGCGCTGAACAACGCACCCCACCCGGCATTGGTCCAACGCCGACGCTTTTCATCTTTACCGACTACGAAACGTTCCATCATCGTCCTGCCACTCGCTCATGAATTGTCAAACCGTCGCCGCCCTACGACGGCTGCGCGCCTGACATCGACAAAAAAAAGCGGTGAGCACTCACCGCTTTTTCTTGCAAGTCAGCGCGTCTCTTTCAGCGCTTCTTTTTCTTCTTGTCCTTCTTGTCCTTCTTGTCCTTCTTGCCAGCTTTCACCGGTGTAGCCAGTGACCCGAGCAAGGCCTGCATTTGCTCCAGCTTCTGCTCCGCGAAGACCTGAATGCCGGCGCGCAGAATATCAGACTTGGTCGCCGCCCAACCGGCAACCCTGGACAACTCGTCGCGCAAGGTTTCGATCGCGGCTTCCTCACTCTTCAATAGCTTGACCGAGTAGCTGACCAGCTTGTCGCGCTTCTGCTTGGCCACCTTCTCGAGCATCTCGACGGTCCCCGCCACCGGCTTGGCAGCCTTCGTTCGTGGCTCGGCGCCAGTAGCGGCGGCTTTCCTGCTCGCCGGTCTTGCCTTTGGTGCTGCGGCTGGCTCGACCTCTGGCGCCTGCACAGGCGCTTTTCTGGTCGTCGCAGCCGTCCTGGCAGCAGGCGCTTTCGCCGCCGCCGGCCGTGCCGATGCCCGCCGCGCCGGTGCTGCGCTGGGAGCAGTGATGGCAGCGGCGCCCGTGGCCAGTTCGGACTCGGCTGCAGTGGCCGGAATCGTGGCCTCCAGGGGAGCATCAGCCCCCGCCAGGCGACCGGCCAGGGAATCGTCTTCCTTCTTCAGGCTGGCGCGCAAAGCGCTTTTGTTGCTGCTGGTGCGTGAGGATGTTGTCATCAATTTTCTCCCAATTGTTTAAGAACGGCGGCAATCAGCTTGCGCACTTCTTCCTGCGCGGCGTCAGCTCCAGATCCCAGCTGAAAAACGGATGCACCGATCACCGCACTTTGCGCATAGGCATTACGCTGGCAGAGCATAGCATCGAGAATCGGCAAGGTAAATTCGTGCAAAAGTTCAAGCACATCCGTCGCCAGCGCGGTGTTCTGCACGCGGTTCGGCACGATGCATCCGTGCAGACGATGGCTCTGCTCCATGCGTGTCAGGATCAGTCGCTCGACGGCCAGCGTAGACCATAGATCGGTCGGGCTGGGCACCGCCGGGATCACCGCCAGATGCGCCACCGCCAGCGCCGCCAGCGTCGAGGGATGGTAGATCGACGGCGGCGTGTCGAGGATCACGTAATCGGCCTCCCGCTGCAACTCGCCGACGTGCTTGATCAGTTCGAGCCCGGACATCTTGCGCACATCGAGTTGCAGATCCGAGTCCAGCAAGGGGGCGGATTCCGCCCAGCGAAACGCACTCTCCTGAGGATCGAGGTCAACCAGCAACACTGAAGCGCCGAGCGCATGAAAGCCGCCGCCCAGTTGCATGGCAACCGTCGTCTTTCCGGCACCGCCTTTCTGCGAAACAACGGCGATTACCCGGCCTAGTGACATGGACATAAAACCTGCCTTCTAAACAGCTTGATGAGAGGAATGGGCATTGCCCGGCAATTATGCCATCACTTGCCTGGCAGGCAAGGCACAAAGCACCGGCAAGGGGCGACCAAACGAACTATTTCCTGCTTGTGCCGGCGCTACCTGACGGCGCCTGCTAGCAGGGCACTTGTTTGGCAGTGCCTTGACCGCCTCGCTCGCTGGCAACAGGCAAGCGCTCGGCAACGGCTCAACGCGATCGCTTCGCCAGCAGCGCGTCGATCTGCGCATCCTTCTCCCGCCAGATTTGCTGTAGCCACTGCTGGAACGCCTCACGCACCGCCGGGTCACTGGCGTAATCGGCTTTCGCCAGATGCCTTGGCACCGGCAGGCGACGCACCCGCACACGCACGCAACCCACGCGCCCGCACAGAAACGCCCAGAAATCCGGCGCCCCGTCGGGATAAACAATGGTCACGTCGAGGATGGCCTGGAACTTGTCGCCCATCACGTTCAGGGCCAGCGCGATGCCACCGGCCTTCGGTCGCAGCAGGTGACGGTACGGCGACTGCTGCCGCCGCCGCTTGGCCGGGGTGAAGCGCGTCCCCTCGCAGAAATTCATGACACTGGTCGGAATCAGCGCAAACCTGGCGCACGCCCTGCGCGTCGCCTCCTGGTCCCGGCCACGCAACTCCGGATGCTTCTCCAGTGACTGCTCACTGTGCCGGCGCATGAACGGAAAATCGAGAGCCCACCATGCCAGACCGATCACCGGCACCCATAGCAACTGCCGCTTGAGAAAGAACTTGAGCAGTGGAATACGCCCGGTCAGCAGGTGCTGCAGCACGAGAATATCGACCCATGACTGATGATTGCAATTGACCAGATACTAGCCGCGCCGGTCGAGTCCGTCGCCCCCCTCGACGTCCCAGACCGTTTTCTGCGTGAGGCGCATCCAGCCGCTGTTGCCGGCGATCCACGCCTCTGCAATGTGCACCAGAAGCGGATCCAGGCGCAGACGCAGCACCTTGAACGGCAGGAGCAATTTGACGACCGCCAAGGAGACCAGGATCGGCACCCAGACGAGGGTGTTGAGTCCGAGTAGCAAGGAAGCGATCAGGCCAAGCAGTGGGGCGGGAAGAAAATGCAACATGGATGGTGAGCGCCGACAGCGACGATCGCGCTGAAGAGGATGTCGCGCGAGGCCTACGGCGCAGTGTCGCCAGGCGGGCTCGACGGCGAATTTTCCTGGCGCAGGGGAGCGGACACCGGCTCCTCCGCGGCCGCCGGCCGGGAAGCATCCAGCGGCGCTTGACTGGCCAGCATCAGCCGCCGCGTTGCCGGCGTCTCCAGGCTCACCCGCCCCAGTATGCCGTCGCGATAATCCTGCAGCAACACCTTCGCCGCTTTTTCGAGATCGGCGCCACCGCCGCGCAGGCGCAGACCGCGCCGCACGGCAATCCGCTCGATCACGTCCGCCGCATCGAGCATGGCGAGTTCAGCGCTCGGCAAACCGTAGCGCCTGGCCAGCAGCGCCGGGTAGCGCGCCAGCAGCAGGCCGGCGAGGAAGCTCGCCACTTCTTCATCGATCATTGCATTGCGACCGATCGCATTGCCGGCAGCGAGCATCAGACCATCGCTCGGATAGTCGATCTTCGCCCACATCAGCCCCGGCATATCGGTAATCGAGTGACGAACGTCCAGCTGCGAGGTCTGTTGCTGGCGAGTGACCGCGGGTTCGTCACCGACCTTGGCAATCTTGCGCTTGAAGAGAACATTCATCAGTGTCGACTTGCCGACGTTGGGAATGCCCATGATCAACATCCGCAGCGGCTTGACGTTGTCGTTGCGATGCGGTGCCAGCGTCTGGCACAGCGTCGGCAGGCGCGTTGCGTCTCCGGGCTTGCGGCACGACAGCGCGACGGCGCGCACACCCTCCTGCCGGTTGTAATGGTCGATCCACGCCCCGGTCACCGCCGGATCAGCGAGGTCGGCCTTGTTGAGCACCTTCAGACAGGGACGCTGACGGTGCACGCGAAGTTCACGGACCAGCGGATTGGTGCTCGCCTCTGGCATACGTGCATCAAGCAGCTCGATGACCACGTCGATTGACGCCATCGTCTCCGCCGCCTTCTTGCGCGCCGAGTTCATGTGTCCGGGAAACCACTGGATGGCCATGCAAGATCCAAAGACTGACTGAAAGAGCGGCCATTATCCCACCGCTTGACCGTTCCTGCCGCGCTTCGGCCACCGTTCTGCCGCCCTCCTGCCATTTGTGCGGCTGCCACGCCAGCAGCCAAGGGCGCTAGAATGCTGGTTTCTCGTCAACCCAGCTCAGGACAAACTTGCCGCCGCCCCCCGAAATCAGGCCCGGGCAGTCGATCGAACTGCTCAAGAAACTGCACCTGCTGACCCGCGACGGCAAGCTGAACCAGGACAGCCGCCGCAAGCTCAAGCAGGTCCACCACCTGTTCCACTTCATCGAGCCACTGCTCGCCGAACTCGTCGCCTCCGACAGCAGCCTGACCCTTGCCGACCACGGCGCCGGCAAGTCGTACCTCGGATTCATCCTCTACGACCTGTTCTTCAAGGCCCGGCACGACGGCCACATCTACGGCGTCGAAGCGCGACCGGAACTGGTCGATCGCTCACGCCAGCTGGCCCAGCGACTCGGCTTCACGCGCATGTCTTTCCTCAACCTGTGCGTCGAAAACGCCATCGATTCCCCAGCCCTGCCCGAGAGAATCGACATCGTCACCGCGCTACACGCCTGCGACACCGCCACCGATGACGCCATTCGCTTCGCTTTCGAGAAACAGGCGCGGTTCATTGTTCTTGTCCCCTGCTGTCAGGCGGAAGTCGCCGCACAGCTGCGCGGCAAGAAGAACGAGTCCTTCGCCAAGACACCGCTGTCGGAAATCTGGCGTCATCCGATACACACGCGAGAATTCGGCAGCCAGCTGACCAACGCCCTGCGCTGCCTGCAACTCGAAGCGCGCGGCTACCAGTTAACGGTCACCGAACTCGTCGGCTGGGAACACTCGCTGAAGAACGAGCTGATCATCGCCAGGCATACCGGCCAGGCACGCGGCAACGCCGGCACGCGACTTGAAGAGATCCTGCACGAGCTGAATCTCGACGACCTGCGCGACCGCTTCATCTATTGACCGTCAAGCCAATGCGCAGTCCTGATGAAACCGTGATCCGGCGTTGCGACGACCCCGCTTTCGCGGACCGAAACGCCGGCAGCACGGCAAATGACCCGCAAGGAACCCGAATGGAAAATTGGATCACCCGCAGCGTCGCGCTACTCTGCGCCACGGGCAGCCTTGCGCTGTTCTGGACTTTCGGCATGTTTCTCGCGGTGCCGTGGCGAGAGAGCCGCATGCTCTCGCTGAACAGCGTCGAGTGGCAGGTTCTTGGCATCCCGCTGCTCGTTGGCCTGGCGGTCACCTGGGGCGCCCTGCACATCCTGGCGATAGCCGACCGCGAAACTCGCCCGAGGCTCTACTTCGCGACTTGCGTGCTGCTCGTGATTGTTTCGGCAATGGCCATAATCGGTGGCATGGCGTGGACCGCCGATCGGGCCGCCGTTTTCGGAAGCTGACCCAGGTAGCGAGGGCTTTGTCGATCAAGCCAGGGGACGGTTGCTCCTCGCCGAGGATAAAATCACACCTGATCGAAGCCATGATCGGCACAATTGGCGTATCGTCGACGGGTTGAGAGCTGCCGGCAAGGACGGCGCAAAGACCGGGAAAACAGCATTACGGCGCAACGGCCCAGCCAAACCACTCAATCTGGAAACCCCGATGACTCCCAAGAACAACAACTTACTGGTTCAGAAAGCAGTCTTCCCGGTCGCCGGGCTGGGCACTCGCTTCCTGCCAGCGACCAAGGCCAGCCCCAAGGAAATGCTCGCGGTGGTGGACAAACCGCTGATCCAGTACGCGGTGGAAGAAGCCTACGCCGCCGGGATTCGCGAGATGATCTTCGTCACCGGTCGCAACAAGCGGGCCATCGAGGACCACTTCGACACTGCCTACGAGCTGGAAGCAGAACTCGCCAGCGGCGGCAAGGACGAGCTGATGGCGCTGGTGCACTCGATCAAACCCGACGACATGGACTGCGTCTACGTGCGCCAGCCGCGGGCGCTGGGTCTCGGCCATGCGGTGCTGTGCGCCGAGCGTCTGGTTCGCGGCGAACCCTTTGCCGTCCTGCTCGCCGACGACCTGATGATCGGCGAACCCCCGATCATGCAACAGATGACCGAACTGTTCGCCGTGCACCAGTGCAGCATCCTGGCCGTGCAGGAGGTACCGAGAAACCAGACGCACCGCTACGGGATCGTCAAGGGCCAGGCAATGGGAGCAGATCTGGTGGAAATCAGTGGTCTGGTCGAGAAGCCCCAGCCAAACGTCGCCCCCTCGAATCTGGCGGTAGCCGGGCGCTACGTCCTGACGCCGGCGGTCTTTGACCTGATTCGCCAGCAGCCGCGCGGCGCTGGCGGCGAAATTCAGCTCACCGATGGCATCGCCGCGCTGCTCAACACCGAGCAGGTGCTCGCTTATCGCTACCACGGCACGCGTTACGACTGCGGCAGCAAGCTCGGCCTGATGCAAGCCAGCGTCGTGCTCGGCGAAACACACCCCGAACTTGGCGCTGACTTCTCTGCCTGGCTAAGTAGCCGACACGCCGCCGAGGCAAAGAGCTCCTGACGCACGCCGACCGGCAAGTAGAAGACGCTCGAGCGCGACGGATCGGGAAGGTTCAGGGAAGGTTCACACTCGGGAAAGGACGTTTCCCGTGGGTTGGATGACCGCTCGCCCGCCGCGCCTGCTCACTCCCGGTCGATCACCCTTGTCCCGGGGCTGGCGCGCCACAGTCGATAACGGACTTCGACGCCTTCCGGCGCATAAACGACGATCGGCAGGCGACTGTTGTAGCGCATGAGATAGGGCTCGCCACCGAGTGCGACGAAGCGCCTGACTTTCGGCGTATCGGCATCGATGGCCATCAAGGTGCCCGCCAGTGGCCCCAACGGACTGACGATGAAGCGCGGAAATCCCCAGCCGCTGATGGTTTCTTTGGCGATCTGGCCACTGAAGAAGTAGCGATTGTGCGCATCGACCTCAAGCGTTCTGCCGACGACCAGTTCGATCTTCAGATCGGCCTCCTCTTCCTCTCCCTGCGGCGGGAGCTGCAGGACATGGCGAACCATCCCCTGCTCCGCCGCGGGAAACGCCTTCAGGTCGTCGGCAGCCTGAACCGCTGGCAAAACAAACAGGCCGCACAGAGCAACCAGTAGACGAAGCGTGTTCATAGTCTGTCCTTGTGGTAAGGCAGCCCCGCGGCAGGCCCGGCCGCCGCCGGTTCCCGCCACTCGGGAATTCGGAGCCAGGCGCACTGTGCTCGCCCACTATAATTGCATCGGTGACGGCCGGTGTGAAAGCACCCGTTCCGACGTGCGCAAAGGTGGTCAGGCACAACGTGTCGATTTCATACTGCAGAACCCTGCTCCTGACGGCCCGTTCACTGGTCGTCGCATTGCTGCTCTCCGTGCTCGGCTGCGCAACTCCCGAACCGCCGCCCGAGCGGGCTCCTGCGCTCCATGTATCCGCAAGCACCTGGCAGCAGGTTGATGACGACATTGCCGCCGCGTCGCTGGCGGCCTGGGAGTCGGCCGAGAACTATGCGCGCGGCTTGATGGACGGATGGATGCGCCGAGTGCGCGAGCTCGGCGAAGAGGACTTTATTCCCTGGTACACGGGCTATTGGACCCAGCAATGGCTGTCGATCAAAGTCGCCTGGTACAAAATGGGGGACGGGGGCAGCGATGGCGATGGCAACGATGCAAGTGTACGACGCCTGGCCGCGTATTTGCAGGAGGAATACGCCGAGCGGGTCCTCGAGCCGGCGTCCGAGGAGATCGACCCCGACGTGGTCACCGAACAGGCGACCAACCTGTACGTCAAGCTCCTCGCCGAGCAACTGCAGGGTATGCCGCGGCGCCATGGCGTACCAAGGGCCCAATTCGAGCGCAGACTGCAGGGCATTCCGGCCATTGCTGCCGCGACACCCGCCGCGCCGGACGCTTCGCTCTATGAGCTGCTGCATAGCCAGCCAGCTGACCGGCTGCCGGCCTATGCAAGCTTGCTGGAGCGCCTGCACGAGGCGCGTTCCCGCCTCGCCGCCGGGCCCGTGGCGGCGCGGATATCGCCAATCGCCGAACGCGCCGCAAGAAAGCTCATTGACCAGATGGCGATCAGCGGTGGCGCCAGCGCTGCCGCGGCGGCCGTCGGCGGTGTCGCCGGGATGGTCATCTCGCTGGGCGCCGCCGGCGTTGGCGCTATCGCCCACGCGCAGGAGAAGCCGGTGCTGGAAGCACAACTGCGCGAGACTCTGGATGCGGCACAGGCGGAGATGTGGCAGCAGCTGGTCGACGATCCGGAAACGGGAGTGCTAGCCGGCATCAAGCAACTCGCTGATCAGATCGAGCTCGGTCTCGGCGCAGCGACGGCCGAGCCGCAACCATTCGAGCCGGCAGTTCTGGCGCCCGAATTCCCTGACGAGGAACCTTTCAACCGCCACGACCAAGACCCGACGCAAGGGTGGCCGGCCGATTTTCCAGGCGAGGGCTGATCCAGGCACACCGCGACGACGCCGGGACGGGAGCAAGGCGTCGCCTCGAGCCCGGCCTCACTTTGCCGCTGGCAAGCGCCAGTCCGGGAAGGCGGCGCGAAAGGTGCTGCCGGCCCCGACTTCCGAGTCGATGCTCAAGCTCGCCTGATGGCGCAAGAGGATATGCTTGACGATCGCCAGGCCCAGACCCGTGCCGCCGGTGTCGCGCGAGCGACCTCTATCGACGCGGTAAAAGCGCTCCGTCAGACGTGGCAGGTGTTCGGCCGCCACACCGACACCGGAATCGCGAACCGAAAAAACGCCCACCCCCTCGTGCATGGCCCATTCGATAGCGATCTCGCCACCCGCCGGCGTATAGCGAATGGCATTGGAAACCAGGTTGCCAAAAGCGCTGTGCAGCTCCTTGCGGTTGCCGCGCAAGGCCGGTCCCCGGCAAGTCACGTCCAGACGATGGCGACCGTCACTGAGACTTTTCCCTTCGGCTTGCAGTTGCGCGAGAAGATTCGCCATATCGACATCCTCTTCGCTCGCCGGCGCGTCCTCCGCTTCCAGCCGTGAGAGGGTCAACAGGTCGTCGACCAGTGTCAACATGCGTGCGGTCTGATCACTCATCAGGCGCGCGAACTGCTGGCGCTGCTCACTATCTACCACCCCGTCGTCGGTAAAATACTCGAGAAAACCACGGACCACGGTCAATGGCGTGCGCAATTCGTGAGAAACGTTGGCCACGAAGGTGCTGCGCATCGATTCGACGCGCCGGGCATCGGTCACGTCCAGGCTGACCAGCAGCTTGTTGGCATCACCGAGGGGAACGACCCGGATGGTGTAGATGCGCGTCCGGGCCGCCGGCGCCTGCAGGACAAAGGGGCCGTGCACCTCCGGACTGGCCAGGTACTCGGCGAAGCCCGGCGTACGGACCAGGTGCTCGATGATCACGCCGCTATCGCGCGGCCAGTGAATTCCCAGATGCGCGCCGGCGGCGCGATTGCTCCAGTGGATGCGATGGCTGGCGTCGAGAATCACCAGACCGTCGGGGACGGCGTCCATGGCACCGCGGAATGAGTGCAACGTCGCCTCGATTTCCTGGCGACCGCGCGTATCGTCACGCAGCCTTTCCGAGAGCTTGCGCAGGACTTCGCCCCAGGCGCCAGCGGCCTGCGGAAACGCGCGCTTCCCGGGAGCGTCCAGCCACGCGAGTAGCGCCACCAACTGCCTGGCGTGCACGAAAGCCAGCACGGCGAAGCCGAGCGCTGCAACCGCCCAGGCCCACGCTGCACCCTGGCTGATCCAGGCCAGCAAGGCGAGGCAAAGAATCGGCAGGAGAGCGGTGAGTAGAAACCTCGCAAACCACGACCCACGCCGGGTCATGAGGCCATCGGGTTCGACCCGGACCGAGAGCCGAGTTTATAACCGGCACCGCGAACGGTTTCCACCATCGACTCGGCCGCAGCTCCAAGCGCAACGCGCAGGCGGCGAATGTGAATGTCCACCGTACGGTCTTCGATATAGACGTGATCGCCCCAGACGTTGTCGAGCAACTGCTGACGCGTGTAAACACGGCCAGGGTTGGCCATCAGAAAGCGCAGCAGCCGGAACTCGGTCGGCGTCAGGCTGATTCGCTGGCCATCGACACTTGCCGCGTGACTGACGGTATCGAGCTCAATCGGACCGGCTTGCAGGGTCCCCTTGACGAACTCCGGAGCGCAACGCCGCAGCACTGCCTGCACGCGAGCCAGAAGCTCTTTCGGACTGAAGGGCTTGACGATGTAATCGTCGGCACCGCCTTCGAGCCCGGCAACGCGGTCCGGTTCCTCACCACGCGCGGTGAGCAGGATGACCGGCAGGCCGCGCGTGCGAGCCTCGCCGCGCAGCCGGCCAATCAGCGCCAGACCCGACTTCCCGGGCAGCATCCAGTCGATCAGCGCGAGCGCCGGCAGCGTCTCGCGCAACAAGGTCTCGGCTTGCTCGGCGCTGTCTGCGCAGAGCGGCTCATAGCCACCGCGCAGCAGCGTAAAGCGCAGCAATTCCTGAATTCCCTTGTCGTCCTCGACGACAAGAACCTGCGGCAAACTGGGCTTCGTGCGCATCATCACTCGCTCGCCACCTTGCGCGCTGCCCCGCTATGCCGAACGTCTACACCGCTGACGATGTAGATCACGTTTTCGGCGATGTTCGCCGCGTGATCGCCGACCCGTTCGATGGCCTTGGCAATCCAGATGATGTCAAGTGCCTCGCTGATCGTCCGCGGGTCCTCCATCATGTAAGTGATCAACTGCCTCAGGATCGCGTTGAACGCGGCATCGATCGCCTTGTCCGCACCGATGACCTGCTGTGCCGCGGCGATATCCATCCGCGCCAGCGAATCGAGGGCGCTCTGCAACATGTCGGTGGCCAGGCGGCCGCAATGCCGGATATCGGACAGGCGCGGGATACGCTGGTTACCGACCTGATGCAACTTGCGCGACATGTTGGCGATTTTCGCTGCCTTGTCGCCGACCCGCTCGAGGTCGGTGACAATTCGTGAGACGGCCATCACCAGGCGCAGATCGCGTGCCGTCGGCTGCCGGCGAGCAATCAACAGCGTACAGTCCTCGTCGATGCCAACCTCGTTGGCGTCCACTTCGCGGTCCCTGTCGATCACCTGCTGCATCGCCTCCAGGTTGCCGCTACTGAAGGCATCGATCGCCGCCTGCACCTGATTTTCGACCAGGCCACCCATCTGCAGGATGCGCGTGCGAATGTGTTCAAGTTCCAGATCGAACTGTTTGCTGAGGTGATCGCTCATTGGCTTGGGCTCGTGTGGGCAGTGAGAAGGACAGCCGGCAGACTACGCCGCCAATGTTTCGGCGCGATGACGCAGCCCACCTGCCCGGAGCGGCCGCTGACGTCGCGTCTGCCACCAGATTCAGCAGACGGCTATAATCCGGCGCAGCGACACCGCTGTTGTGCTCCGCCAAGACCTGCCATGCTGGCGAGCAGAACACTCCCCGCGATGAAGCCAGCGGACAACTCCAGTTTCTGTAATAGTCGCATCTTCAGCACCCCCGAGTCACCCCCGAGTCACCCCCGGACAATTCACTCCTGGATCGGCCTTTGTGAATTCGAACCTGCTGCTCCTGGCAATTCCCGGCATGGCCTTTGCCGCGTTCCTGCTACCGCTGCTGCTGCAGCGCTTCGGACGCGTCGCCGCAACCGTGGCCGCGGCAGCGGTGATTGGCACCTGCCTCGCGCTGGTGCTGCAGCTGGCCCCCGCCGTCTTCGCCGGCGAGACGCAAGTCGCACGCGTGCACTGGCTACCCGCCTACGGACTGGACCTCAGCCTGCGCATGGATGGTCTCGGGCTGCTCTTCAGCCTGCTGATTTGCGGCATCGGCCTGCTCGTCGTGCTCTATGCTTTCTACTACCTGCCGGGCAGCGACCGCATGGGGCGCTTCTATTCGATACTGCTCCTCTTCATGGCCGCGATGCTCGGCGTCGTGCTTTCCGAAAACCTGCTCCTGCTCCTCGTTTTCTGGGAGATCACCAGCCTCTCGTCGTTCCTGCTCGTCGCCTACAGCCACGACAAGTACGAGTCGCGCATTGGCGCCCGCATGGCCCTGGCAGTCACTGGCGGCGGCGGCCTGGCACTGCTCGCCGGCATCCTCCTGCTCGGCCATGTCGCTGGCAGCTACGAGCTCTCGGTGATTCTCGCGGCCGGCGATCAGATTCGCGCGCACGCACTCTACGCGCCGACGCTGATCCTCATCCTGCTCGGCGCGTTCACCAAGTCGGCGCAGTTCCCCTTCCACTTCTGGTTGCCGAACGCGATGTCGGCACCGACGCCGGTATCGGCCTACCTGCATTCGGCGACCATGGTCAAGGCGGGCGTCTTCCTGCTCGCCCGCCTGCACCCGGCGCTCGGCGGTACCGACGCCTGGTTCTGGCTGGTCAGTGGCACCGGCGCGGTGACCCTCGTCTACTCCGCGGCGACGGCGCTTTTTAGGCACGATATCAAGGGCCTGCTCGCCTACTCGACGATCAGTCACCTGGGTCTGATCACCCTGCTGTTCGGCCTCGACACGCCGCTGTCCATCGTCGCCGGCGTCTTTCACATCATCAACCACGCGATTTTCAAGGCCTCGCTGTTCATGGCCGCCGGGGTCATCGACCACGAATGCGGCACACGCGACATGCGCCGCGTCAATGGCATGTTCAAGCGCATGCCGATCACTGCCGCGCTGGCCATCATTGCCGCCGGCTCGATGGCCGGCGTACCGCTGCTGAACGGCTTCCTGAGCAAGGAGATGTTCTTCGCCGAAACGGTCGGTCACCCGCAGTTCGAAGCCGTCTCCTGGCTGCTGCCGCTGGTCGCCACGATCGCCGGCATGCTCGCCGTCGCCTACTCCCTGCGCTTCGTGCACGACGTCTTCTTCAATGGCGAGCCGATCGACCTGCCGCGCCAGCCGCACGAGCCACCCCGCTGGATGCGTGCGCCGATAGAACTGCTGGTGCTCCTTTGTCTGCTGGTCGGCGTCTTTCCCGGATGGACCGTCGCGCCGCTGCTTGACGTCGCCGCCGCCGCCGCGTTGCAGGCGCCACTGCCGGAATTCGAACTGGCGCTGTGGCACGGCTTCAATCGGCCCTTGATGATGAGCCTGCTGGCGCTGGCCGGCGGCGTTTTCATCTACGCAATGCGCGGTCCGCTCTTCGCGTGGCAGGAACAGCTGCCGCCCCTACGCCCGCGCACGGCCTTCGAGCGCGGCTACCGGGTGCTCGCCGGCGCTGCGCGACGCCTCGTCGCGGTGCTCGACAATGGTTCTCTGCAGCGCTACAACGCGCTGTTGTTCAGTTTCATCCTGGTGCTCGGCGGTTGGGCGTTCTTCTCGGGGCCAGCCGCCACTGTCCGGCTACCCACCCAGCCCGCTGGCGAAGCCGCTTACCTCGCCCTGTTCGCGCTGCTGGTGGGCAGCATGGGTGGCACGCTGCTGTATCGGAAACGCTTGCTGGCGGTGATTCTCGTCGGCATCGTCGGCCTGGTCGTGGCGCTGATCTTCGTCCGCCTGTCGGCACCCGACCTGGCGCTGACCCAGTTGGCGGTCGAGACAGGAACCATCATTCTGATGCTGCTGGTGCTCTACTTTCTTCCTGCACGCGAGGCGCCGAGAAGCAGTGCCAGTCGCCTGACACGCGACCTGCTGCTGGCCATGTTTGCCGGCGGCGGCATGGCGCTGATTACCCTGCAGATGCTCGCCGCACCGTTCGCGACGATTTCCGGTTTCTATCTTCGCGAATCGGTTCCCGGCGGCGGCGGTACGAACGTCGTCAATGTGATCCTGGTGGACTTCCGAGGTTTCGATACGCTCGGCGAAATCACCGTCCTGGCCCTCGTCGCCCTGGCTTCACACGCGCTGCTCGACCGGCTGATCCTGAGCGCACCACGACTCGATAGCGATGGACGCCCATGGTCGAGCGAAGCCCACCCGCTATTTCTATCGATGATGATGCGCCCCTTGCTGCCCTTGTCGCTGACCATTTCGGTCTACATCTTCCTGCGCGGACACAACGTGCCCGGCGGTGGTTTCGTCGCCGGCCTGATCACCAGCGTCGCGCTGGTCGTGCAATACCTGGCCAATGGCAACGTCTTTGCGCAGCGACGCATGCCACGCAATTCGGCCGGGCTGCTCTCGCTGGGGCTGCTGCTGGCAAGCGGAGTGGGAATGGCGAGCTGGGTCTTCGATCGGCCTTTTCTGACCACCGCGCACGGCCATGTCTCGCTGCCGCTGATCGGCGAGTTCGAACTGGCTTCGGCGATGATCTTCGATCTCGGTGTATACGTAGTGGTGGTCACCGTCGTGGTGACGGTACTTTCCGGCCTGGGCCGACTGTCGGCACGCGCACACAGCCAGGAGGCGGTGAACTGATGGAAGTCTTGCTGTCGATTGCCATCGGCGTGCTCACCGCTTGCGGCGTGTTCCTCATCCTGCGCTCGCGCACTTTCCCGGTCCTGCTCGGTCTGACCCTGCTGTCCTACGCGGTGAACCTCTTTCTCTTTGCCAGCGGCCGCCTGCGCATCGATGCCCCGCCGCTGATTCGCGCCGGCGCGAGCTATGCCGACCCCTTGCCGCAGGCACTGGTGCTCACTGCCATCGTTATCGGTTTCGGGATGACCGCCTATCTGGCCATTCTGGCCTTGCGCGCCATATCCGAATCGGGAGCCGACCACGTCGACGCCCATAAGGGACCATGAACGCCAACGCGCCGATTCTGCCGCTTCTGATTCCCCTGGCTGCAGCGCTGCTGCAGATGGCGTCCGGCCGCCTCTCGTTCCAGCGCGCGGTCGGACTGCTGGCCTCTGCGCTGCTCGTGCTCGTCGCCAGCTGGCTGACGCTGCTCGCCGACGACGGTGTGCTGCGCGTCTATGCCCTTGGCGACTGGCCGGCGCCCTTTGGCATTGTCCTCGTCGTCGACCGCCTGGCCGCCGCAATGACCCTGCTCACCGCCGTGCTCGGCTTCGTGGTCCTGCTCTACGCCAGCGCCGGCTTCGACGAAGAGGGGATTCACTTCCACCCCTTGTTCCAGTTTCAACTGCTCGGCCTGCTCGGCGCGTTTCTCACCGGCGACCTGTTCAACCTCTTCGTCTTCTTCGAAATCATGCTGCTCGCCTCCTACGTGCTGCTCGCGCACGGCGGCGGCCTGGCCCGCACGCGCGCCGGGATCACCTACGTGGTGCTCAATCTGGTCGGATCGGCGCTTTTCCTGATCGCGCTGGGCTTGATCTACGGCACGCTGGGAACGCTGAACCTGGCCGATGTGGCGCGTGTTCTGACCCTGCCCGGCCATGATCGGGCACTCGCCAGACTGGCCTTCGCACTGCTGATCGCGGTCTTCGCCCTGAAGGCCGGGCTGTTGCCGCTATCGTTCTGGCTGCCACACACCTATAGCGCTGCCGGCGCACCGGTGGCGGCGCTCTTTGCGATCATGACCAAGGTCGGCATCGTCGCCATCCTGCGCGTACAGGCCATCGCCCTCGAACCGGTGATGCCCGACCTTCTCGACAACTGGTTGACCCCCCTGGCGCTGGCCACTGTCGCCTTCGCCGCCCTCGGCGCGCTGGCGGCCGCCCGCCTGCAGGCGCTCGTCGCGTGGCTGGTCCTGCTGTCGGCCGGCACCCTGCTGGTGACGCCCGCGCAGGCAAGCCCCGAAGTCAGCGCCGCAGCGCTCTACTACCTGCTGCAATCGACCCTTGCCGGCGCCGCTTTCTTCCTGCTCGCCGGCCTGATCGCCGAGCAGCGCGGCAAGGTCGCCGACCAGTTCATGGCCGGCCCGCCACTGCGCGCCACCTGGCTGAAGATCGCCTTCCTGATCGTGGCCACGACGGCCGCCGCCCTGCCACCATTTTCCGGCTTCGTCGGCAAGCTGATGCTGTTGACCAGCACGCGCGACGTCGAAGCGGGAAGCGCAATCTGGGTAGTGATACTGATCTCGGGTTTCATCGTCATGGCCGCACTGGCCCGTGACGGCTGCTATCTGATCTGGAAACACAAGGCGGCGGCGAGATCCCTGCCGGGCGAGCCCGTCGGCTGGCAACGGGCGACGGCGACCCTGCTGCTGGTCGCTGCGGGGCCGCTGCTGGCGATCGGTGCGCGCCCGGTAGCCGACTACGCCGCGCGCACAGCCGCGCAACTGCATGCACCTGGCGCCTACGTGACGGGCGTTCTCGGAGCAGGCGCAACGACCACCGGCCACGGGACAAGACAATGATGCGCGCCATCCTGCCACACCCGCGCCTGTCGCTGATGGTCTTTGTGCTCTGGGCGGTGATCACCAACGCCGCATCGTTGGGCCTGCTCGTCCTCGGCGCCGTGTTGGCAATCGTCATCCCCTTGCTGACCCACGAGTTCTGGCCCGACCCCCCGCCACTCGTCCGTCCCTGGCGGGCATTGCGCTTCATGGGCCTCTTCGGGCTCGACATCGTCACCGCCAACTGGCGCGTTGCACGCCAGATCATCGGGCCGCTACACCGGCTGTCACCGGCTTTCGTCGAGGTACCCCTCGATCTGCGCGACCCGTTTATCGCCACGCTACTGGGGAGTATCGTGTCCTTGACCCCGGGAACGGTATCGATCGACGTCGACCAGCAGCGCTGGGTGCTGCTGGTACACGCCCTCGACGCGCCAAATCCGGAGGCGCTGATAGACGAGATCAAGGAGCGCTACGAACGGGCCCTCAAGGAGATGTTTGCATGCTGAATGCCGCCGTCGAAATCGCTTTCGTCATGATTGCCACCGCACTGGCGCTGAACATCTATCGCCTGCTCGTCGGCCCGGATACGACCGATCGCATCCTGGCTTTCGACACCCTGGGAATCAACAGCATCGCCCTGCTCGTACTCTACGGAATCAGCACCAACAGCACCGCCTACTTCGAGGTCGCACTGCTGCTCGCGCTGCTTGGCTTCGTTGGCACCATCGCGCTGTGCAAGTTCCTCTTGCGTGGAGATATCAGCGAATGAGCACGGCCACCGAAGCCATCATCGCGGCGCTGATCATTGTCGGCGCGCTGTTCGCACTGCTCGGCTCCGTCGGTCTCGCCCGTCTCCCGGACTTTCTCATGCGTCTGCACGGCCCGACCAAAGCCACGACCATGGGCGTCGGCGCAACGTTGCTCGCGTCGGCGATTTTCTTTTCGGTACAGGACAGCGAGGGAATCAGCCTGCACGAGCTGGCCCCCTTGTTCTTCCTGTTCATCACCGCGCCGGTGACGGCACACCTGCTGGCCAAAGCGGCGCTCCACCGGCAATCGAGCGGGCGCAATTCCGGGCAGCCAGCGCAGGCAGGCGAGCACGAGCCGGGACCGCACTGAGAAGAAACCCCGTCAGGGCCGACTTTTCAACCTCGCTGCGGATCCTGCTGCGCCGTCGTGTTCACCGGGCCTTGGGGCGGCGGCGTGAACACTCCGCTGCGCGCATTCTCGCTGACCGCCCGCGCCGCGGGATGGGTCAACCGCCGCTCGGCCGAAATCAGGAAAAATCGCTCGCGAAGCTCCTCCGTTTCGCCCAGCTTGACGACCTGGTAATGCGCCGTCACGTCCGGGACGCTGGCCGCTGGCGTCGGGAAAACCCCGGCACCGGCTTCGCCGAAAGCCTTCATCAAGGCGCTGTCGTCGAACTCGCCGACGATGCGCACACGCTTCCCCTGGCGGTCCAGCCAGCGCGGCAGGGCGCCGTGAAGGGCGCTATCACGCCCGGGCAGGAGCAAGGGCGCACCATCCAGGCAGTCGGGGAAGTCGCCCGTCAGTCGCTCAGCCAACGCGGGCGCAGCCATGAAAGCCACGCCCGATTCACCTAGCGGATGGCTGTAGCCCTTGATCTCCGTACCCGGCGGCATCGGGCGGGCGGCCAGCACCATGTCGAGACGATGGATCGCCAGATCCGCCAGCAGACGTTCCAGCCGGTCCTCCTGACAGATCAGGCGCACGGCCGCGGGAAGTCCCAGTACCGGCGCAAGCAGACGATGGGCGATGAATTTCGGCACGACGTCGGCGATGCCGACGCGGAAGGTGATGAACCGCTCCTCGGCGCCATTCTTCAGCAGGTCTTCCAGCTCGGCCCCTGTCTGGAAGATCTCCTCGGCGTAGGAGAGCGCAAGCTTTCCCGTTTCGGTGAGTTCCAATCGGCGCCCGACGCGCCGGAACAGCGCCACGCCGAGCCGTTCCTCGAACTGGGAAACTTGCCCGGAAAGCGTCTGCGGCGTCAGATGCAGGCGCTCCGCCGCGCGGGTGACACCGCCCGAACGGGCGACACTGACGAAGTAATGCAAATGCTTGTAGTTGAGCATGCCGCCCTCCATATGTTCGTATTTTTCGATCATAACCCATAGTTATATCTATTTGTGTCGAACCTGCTCAATGCCCATAATCCAGCTGTCGTCGCCCCGTCCAGCCAGAGGAATGCCATGAACCTGAAAATCCAAGCTCAAGACATCCCTCTGACCGACGGGCTGCGCCAGCACCTCGCCTCGCGTCTCGCGCACGCCCTGAACCATGGCCGGGACGTCGTCACGCGCATCGTCGTCCGCCTTTCCGAGGTCAACGGCCCGCGCGGCGGCAAGGACAAGTGTTGCGGCATCGAAGTGCGCCTCAAGGGCGCTCCTGCCCTGATCGTCGAGGATATCCAGAGCGATCTTTACCTGGCCATCGACCGCGCCAGCGAACGCATCGGCCGTGCACTCGATCGCCACCTGGCGCGGCGACGCGATTTCCCGTCAGCCACTCGGCAACAACCGTTCACCGAGGAAACGCCGTGCAGCCCCCTGCCTACCGACCGCTGACAGGCATCGCCATGGGCGCGGGTTCACCTGCGGAGCGGCAGCAGGCCGCAACACGGGACGCCGGCCAGGTCATGGCGCTGACCTGCGGCAAGACGGGAAGCCTTCCTTGACCGCCAGCATCGACAGTTTCGCCACCGGCCCGATGTGGGTCGGCTTCATTGCCTTTGTGCTGGGCATGCTGGCACTCGACCTGTTCGTCTTCGGTGGGCGCAAGGCGCACCGCGTCCCGGTCAGGGAGGCGCTGGCCTGGGTGATCGCCTGGGCCTGCCTGGCACTGGCCTTTGCCGGCCTGCTGTGGTGGTATCTGAATGATACGCAGGGCGCCGAGGTGGCCCAGCGCAAGACACTTGAATTCCTTGCCGGCTACCTGATCGAACAGTCGCTGTCGGTGGACAACATGTTCGTCTTCGTCATGATCTTCAGCTCCTTCGCGGTGCCGCCGGAACTGCAGCGCCGCGTGCTGCTCTATGGCGTGCTCGGCGCCATTGTCATGCGCGCTGGCATGATCCTGGCCGGGGTCTGGCTGGTATCGGAGTTCGCCTGGGTGTTGTATGTCTTCGGCGCCTTCCTGGTGATCACCGGCATCAAGATGCTGATTTTCACCGAGCACGAGCCCGATCTGGAGAAGAACCGACTGCTGCGCTGGCTGCGCGGGCATCTGCGCATCACGCCGTGCTTCCACGGCGAATTCTTCTTCGTCCGCCAGAACGGCGTCCTGTGGGCGACGCCGATGTTCCTCGTGCTGCTACTGATCGAGGCCAGCGACGTTCTCTTCGCGGTGGACAGCATCCCGGCCATCTTCGCTGTGACCACCGATCCCTTCATCGTGTTTACCTCGAACATCTTCGCCATCATGGGACTGCGTGCCCTGTACTTCCTACTCGCCGACATGGCGGATCGATTCCATCTGCTCAAGTACGGCCTGGCCATCGTGCTGCTCTTCATTGGCGGCAAGCTGCTCGCCATGCCGTGGTTCCATATGCCGATCGCGTGGTCGCTGGCGATCGTCGCCGGCACCATTCTGGTGTCGGTCGTGGCCAGCCTGGCCCTGTCGAAACCCAAGGCCCTCGCCACAGGAGAAGAAACATGAGCCATTTGATCGTTCTTCCCGCTCCCGCGAGTTGCCAGCGCGACAGCGATGGCCGTCTGGTCGGCCTGGCGTTCGACAGCTCGCCGCCGCTTCCGGCGCCGGCAACGAATCCCTGGCTGGTCGCCGTCGACGGTTCGGAGCAGGCGTTGCGCGCCGTCGCCGCAGCCGCGCAACGGGCCGGCGAGATGACCGCCTGTGCCTTGCATCTCGTCAATGTGCAACCCTGGCTCGGCAAGGAAGCGGCAGAAGAGGCGCTGGCGAGCCGGGCGTGGCTGGCTACCGGGTCGGCGCGCGCGCTGCTCGACGCGAAAGGCCAGCCGTGGCGACTGCACGTGGCCATGGGCGAGGCCGTCGATCAAATCATTGCGCTGGCCGGGCACCTCGGCTGTTCGGGAATAGTGATCGGCAGCCGCGGCCTGGGCGTAACCAAGAGCCTGCTGCTCGGTTCGGTGGTCCACAAGCTCATGCATCTGAGTCCGCACCCCGTGATGGTGGTGCGTTGACGCTCGCCGTCCCGCCGGCCTGGCCGCGATTTTCCTCGCGATTCCGGCACTTTCGCCGACGCTTGCGCAGCCTACATGCTGCTGATGTCGGATCTCATCCTCCTTCGCCCCAGCAACATCAGCCACAGCGGCGAAACCAAGCAGGTGCCGGCGACCGTGACGCTATTCGTTTCCCTCTTCAACCCGTTCACCAGATTGCTGCACTACCGGGTTTCATGAACAGCAATGAGTAGCCGCGGTTTCCGCGGCGATCGTCGTGCGGCGAATACCGCACATCAGCAACAAGGGACCACAGAATGATCGATATCCTCAACAACATGACCGGCGGGCTGGGCATTCTCATGGCGATGGTCGCGGGGCTGGCCCTGCTTCTTTATCTGGTGCCCATTCCGCTGTGGATTTCCGCGTGGGCTTCCGGGGCCTATCTGGGCCTATTCACGCTGATCGCCATGCGCCTGCGCCGGGTCCCGCCGGCCACGGTGGTGACGGCGCGGATCAGCGCGGTGAAGGCCGGCCTGGACATTTCCATCAACGATCTCGAAGCCCACTTCCTTGCCGGCGGCAATGTCGTGCGCGTGGTCAACGCCATGATCTCGGCGGACAAGGCCAACATTCCCCTGCCCTTCAAGCAGGCGGCAGCCATCGATCTGGCCGGACGCAATGTCCTGGAAGCCGTACAGATGTCGGTACTGCCCAAGGTGATCCAGACACCGAAAATCGCCGCCGTGGCCAAGGACGGCATCCAGCTGATCGCCGTTTGCCTGGTCACGGTGCGCACCAACATCAACCGCCTGGTGGGCGGCGCCGGCGAGGAGACGATCATCGCGCGCGTCGGCGAAGGCATGGTCAGCACCATCGGTTCTTCAGCGAGCCACAAGAGCGTGCTGGAGAGTCCGGATCACATCTCCAAGCATGTTCTCTCCAAGGGACTGGACGCGGGTACGGCGTACGAGATTCTGTCGATCGACGTCGCCGATGTGACGGTGGGCGAGAACATCGGTGCCAAGTTGCAGATCGACCAGGCCAATGCCGACAAGCAGATCGCCCAGGCCAAGGCCGAGGAACGCCGGGCCATGGCCGTCGCACTGGAGCAGGAGATGCGCGCGCGCGTCGTGGAATCCGAGGCCGAGGTGCCGCGCGCCATGGCCGAGGCGTTCCGCCGCGGCAATCTCGGCGTCATGGACTATTATCGGATGAAGAACCTGCAGGCCGATACGAGCATGCGCGAAGAAATCGCCGGCGCCGATAACGCGCCGCTTGCCCCGCAGGCAAACTAGGACGCCCGCCCATGAAAGACATCCCGATGGAACTGCTCTATGTCCTGATGTTATTGGCCATCTTGGGGTTCCAGTACCTGATGAAGCGGTTCGCACCGCAAGCGCCGGACGAGCCCGCCTGGGACGAGAGTCTTTCCCGGATCCCCGAGGAGGCGGAGGACGCCCCGGCGGCATCCGCGGCTTTCGGCGCAGTCTCCGGCGCAGCTTCCGACGCGGTCGCCGACCTTCCCCGCCGAAGCGCTGCGCCCGTGATCGCGGTTGCGCCCGCACGACGGCGTTTTTCCAGAACTTGGCTGATCGGCAGCCGGCACGCGGTACAGAATGCGGTCGTCGTGGCGACCGTACTCGGACCCTGCCGGACTTTCGAACCCCACGAGATCCGCCAATGAAACTGTTTTCATCACTCTATCGCCGGGCCATGATCTGGTCGCGGCATCCGCACGCCCCCTGGTATCTGGGTGGCATGAGTTTTGCCGAGTCCTCGTTCTTCCCGATCCCGCCGGACGTGATGCTCGCGCCGATGTGCCTCGCACAACCGCGGCAGGCCTGGCGTCTCGCCCTCCTGACCACGCTGGCCTCGGTCGCCGGCGGGCTCTTCGGCTATGCCATCGGCCACTTCGCCATCGACGCCGTACTGCCCTGGCTGCAGGACAGCCGTTACTGGCCAGCCTATCAGACGGCGGTCGATTGGTTCGAACGCTGGGGCTTCTGGGCGGTGTTCATCGCCGGCTTCTCGCCGATTCCCTACAAGGTGTTCACTATCGCCGCCGGCGCCCTGTCGCTGGCCCTGTTGCCTTTCGTCGCCGCTTCGCTGATCGGGCGCGGTGCGCGTTTTTTCCTCGTCGCCGGGCTGATGGCCTGGGGCGGTGAGCGCATGGAAGCGGCCCTGCACCGCCATATGGACCGCCTGGGCTGGGCAACGGTGGCGCTGCTGGCGCTGGCCTATCTCGTAGTTCGCTGAAACGCCCATGAGCACGAACCTCAATGACCCTCGGGCAAGCGACTCACGCCAGCGGATACGCGCCTGGATCGAGCGGCCGCGCGTGCAGAACGCCATCATCGCTCTGATCCTGCTCAATGCCGCCTTGCTGGGGCTGGAAACCTCGGCCAGCGCGATGGCGGCAGCCGGCGGGCTGATCGTCCTGCTGGACAGCGCCATCCTGGGGGTGTTCGTCGTCGAAATCGCCTTGCGCCTTTACGCCCACCGCGCGGCCTTCTGGCGCGACCCGTGGAGCGTATTCGATTTCGCCGTGGTCGCCATCGCGCTGGTCCCGGCGACCGGGCCGCTGGCCGTACTGCGGGCGCTGCGGGTGCTGCGCGTGTTGCGTCTGATGACCATGGTGCCGTCGATGCGCCGCGTGGTCGGCGCCTTGCTGGCGGCGATTCCGGGCCTGGGCTCGATCGCCCTGGTGCTGCTCATCGTCTATTACGTGTTCGCGGTAATTGCCACCAAGCTGTTCGCCGCGACCCACCCGGAATGGTTCGGCGACCTCGGCCGCTCGCTGTATACCCTGTTCCAGATCATGACCCTGGAGAGCTGGTCGATGGGCATCGCCCGCCCGGTGATGGAGAGCTTCCCCTACGCATGGGCTTTCTTCGTCACCTTCATCCTGGTGGCCACCTTCACCATGCTCAACCTGTTCATCGCCATTATCGTCAACGCCATGCAAAGCTACACCGACGCCGAGCAGCACGACACGCGACTGGCCGTGAAAGCGGCCCGCGAGCACATCGAGGCCGACCTGCACGCCGAAATGCGCAGCCTGCGCGATGAAATCCGCGCACTCCAATCCATGCTCTCGGTCGGCGCAACGGCCCCGTCCGGCTTTCTCCAAACCCCGTCGCCAGACCCCACCGCCAAGGAGAACCCATGAAACGCGTCTTCCTCTTCCTCGCCACCAACATGGCCATCGTGCTGGTGTTGTCGGTCAGCATGCGCCTCCTCGGCGTCGAGCCCTATCTCAACGCCAATGGCCTGAATCTCACTTCGCTGCTGATCTTCGCTGCCGTCATGGGCTTCGGCGGTTCCTTCATCTCGCTGGCCATCTCCAAGTGGTCGGCGAAGCGGGCGATGGGGGTGCAGGTGATCGAAACGCCGACCAACTCGACCGAATCCTGGCTGCTGGAAACGGTGCGCACGTACTCGGCCAAAGCCGGCATCAAGATGCCCGAGGTGGGCATTTTCGACACCCCAGAGGTCAACGCCTTCGCCACCGGCATGAGCAGGAACAGTTCCCTGGTCGCCGTTTCCAGCGGCCTCTTGCAGCAGATGTCGAAGCGAGAAGCCGAAGCCGTCATCGGTCACGAAATCGCCCACGTCGCCAACGGCGACATGGTCACGCTGGCGCTGATCCAGGGCGTGGTGAACACCTTCGTCATGTTCCTCTCGCGCGTCATCGGCCACCTGGTCGATCGCGTCGTGTTCAAGACCGAGCGCGGCCACGGGCCGGCCTTCTTCGTCACCATGATCGTCGCCGAACTGGTGCTGGGCGTTCTCGCTTCGATCATCGTCATGTGGTTCTCGCGCCAGCGCGAATTCCACGCCGACCGGGGCGGCGCCGCGCTCGCCGGGCGGCAGCACATGATCGCCGCGCTGGAGCGGCTGAATTCGCTGCATCCCGCGCCCCTGCCGGAGAAAATGGCGGCCTTCGGCATCAGCGGCGGTGGTGGCGGCGGCATCAAGCGCCTGTTCATGACCCACCCGCCGCTGGCAGAACGCATCGCGGCGCTGCGCAACGGTGCGGGGCATGGATGAAGCCACTCGTGAACACCGTACTTCCTTCGTTTGCGTTGTGGTTATACCCCGGCTCTCTCGGAAGACAAGTTTCCGCAGGAAACTCACCGCGTGAGTTGAGCTTGAAATCCGAACCATGTTGGGAATCCGGCGCTTTTCGCTTGAGGTGACCTATGCCCATACCGCGTGCAGCATCCGACAACTCTCCAGCCTGGCACTCGCTGCCTGTCGCCGATGCCTTGCACAGGTTGTCGGTCGCTGCTGCCAGTGGTCTCAGCCAGCAAGGCGCCGCCGAGCGTCTCGAACAACACGGGCGCAACAGTCTGCCACCGCCCAAGCGGCGCGGGCCCTGCCTGCGCTTTGCCCTGCAGTTCCACAATCCGTTGATCTATGTGCTGCTGGTTGCCGGCACCGTCACCTTCGCACTCGGAGACTACATCGATGCCGGAGTAATCGTCGGCGTCGTGCTGATCAACGCCGTTATCGGTTTCATTCAGGAAGGCAAGGCGGAAAAAGCGCTGGAAGCGGTGAGCGCGATGCTGGCCAGTCGCGCCACCGTCCTGCGCGCGGGCGAGCGGCACGAAATCGACGCCTCGCTGCTGGTTCCCGGGGATATCGTCTTTCTCGAATCCGGGGCACGCGTTCCGGCCGACCTGCGCCTGCTGCGGGTGAAGAACCTGCGTGTCAATGAAGCCGCCTTGACCGGTGAATCGGTACCCGCGGAGAAGCGCACGCAAGCGGTGACAGCCGACGCCGCGATCGGTGATCGCCTGTGCCTGGCGTTTTCCGGAACGGTGGTCAGTTTTGGCCAGGGACAGGGCCTTGTCGTCGGCACCGGACAGGCGACCGAGATCGGACGCATCGGGCTCCTCGTCGGGGCTACGCGCACCCTGGCGACACCGCTCACCCGCCGGCTCGACCAGTTCGCCCGCCAGATCACCTTATTCATCCTGGTCGTCGGACTGCTCACTTTCCTGTACGGCCATCTGGTCCACGACATGCCCGTGCTGGAGATCTTTCTCGCCGTCGTCGGTCTGGCGGTGGCGGCCATCCCCGAAGGTCTGCCGGCGATCGTCACCATCGTCCTGGCCATCGGCACCCGCGTCATGGCCCGCCAGCACGCCATCGTCCGGCGACTGCCGGCGGTCGAGACCCTCGGTTCGGTCACCGTCATCTGCTCGGACAAGACCGGCACGCTGACCAGGAACGAAATGACCGCCGTGTGCGTCATGCTGCCCACACATACCCTGGACGTGAGCGGCGCCGGCTACGCGCCCGAGGGAGGTTTCAGCCGCGACGGCGCGACCGTCGACGCGCAGCGCGACGAGGCCCTGCAGGAGCTGGCCCGCTGTGCCTTGCTGTGCAACGACGCCCATCTCAAGCACAGCGCCGGTAGCGGCTGGCAACTCGTTGGCGATCCGACCGAAGGCGCACTGCTGACGCTCGCGCGCAAGGCCGGGCTCGACCCCGCGCAGTTCGCTACAACGCACCCTCGGGTCGACGAGATCCCGTTCGAGTCGGAACACCGCTTCATGGCCACGCTGCACCACGACCACGCCGGACACACCGCCGTGTTGCTCAAGGGCGCACCGGAGCGGGTGCTCGACCTGTGCACCCAGGAGGGCAGCGGTCAGCCGCTTGACCGTGACGCCTGGGAAACGCGTATGCATCGTGCGGCCGGCGCGGGACAGCGCGTGCTCGCGCTGGCGCGCCGCCAAATGCCGGCCGCCACGACGGCGCTGGCGATGGACGACATCGCTCCGCGCTTCACCTTGCTCGGCCTGATCGGCCTGATCGACCCCCCGCGCGAGGAAGCGATCGCCGCCGTCGCCGAATGCCAGCGCGCCGGCCTGCGCGTCAAGATGATCACCGGTGACCACGCGGTCACCGCGGCGGCCATCGGCCGGCAGCTGGGGTTGAACGCGGATCATGCCCTGACCGGTGACATGCTCGGCGCGCTCGACGACGAGGCGCTGCGGCGCCACGCCCTCGACACCGACGTCTTTGCCCGTGCCAGCCCGGAGCACAAGCTGCGCCTGGTAGGCGCGCTGCAGGCCCAGGGCGAACTGGTGGCGATGACCGGCGACGGGGTCAACGACGCGCCGGCGCTGAAAGCCGCCGACATCGGCGTGGCGATGGGCTACAAGGGGACCGATGCCGCACGCGAAGCGGCCGACCTGGTACTCACCGACGACAATTTTGCGACTATCGCGCGCGCCGTGCGCGAAGGACGCGTGGTCTTCGACAACGTCAAGAAATCGCTGTTGTTCATCCTGCCGACCAACGGCGGCGAAGCAGGCGTGATTCTGCTGGCGGTCTTTCTCGGGCTGGCGCTGCCGGTCACCGCCGGCCAGATTCTGTGGGTGAACATGATCACCGCGGTCACCCTGGCGCTGGCCCTGGCCTTCGAGCCAGCCGAGCCTGGCGTCATGCTCCGGCCACCGCGACGACCCGGCGAGCCGCTGATTACCCGCGTACTGGCGGCGCGCATCGCCTACGTGAGCGTGCTGATGATCGCGGTCACCTTCACCGTCTTCGAATGGGAACTGGCACGCGGCAGCAGCATCGAGGTGGCGCGTACGGCGGCGGTGAACATGCTGGTCATCGGCGAGTTGGTATACCTTTTCAACGTCCGCCACTTCACGGCCCCGGCTCTCAACCGCGAGATCCTCACCGGCAATCCGGTTGCCCTCTGGGTCAGCGCGATCCTGATCGTTTTCCAGCTGCTGTTCACCTACGCCCCGCCCCTGCAACAGGTGTTCCACACCGCCGCGCTGGATGTGGTGTCCTGGCTGGTCATCCTCGCTCTCGGTGCAGGCAAGTTCCTCGCCGTCGAAGCGGAGAAAGCGGTCTTGCGGCGCTTGCAGGTGCGCAGCATGTGATTCGCGGTGCGACTGCGCCAGCCGGTAGTGATCGCTTACATCGTGGCCGGCATCGCTGTCGGTCCGGGCCGGCGGGTCTTCACCATCACCGGCATCACCGGCATCATTGGCACAAAGGAGAAACCACCATGAAACCCATCACCCGGATACTCGCCGCCACCGACCTGTCGGCACCCGCCCGCCATGCAGTAGATCGTGGCTTTCGTGTCGCCGCCGACACCAACGCACGCTATACCGTGCTGCATGCAACGGAACTCGACGCTCTTGACAGCCTGGCGGATCTGCTTGGCGCCGACACCCCCAGGATCAAGCAGCGACTGGCCGACGATGCGCGCGAGACGCTGCGTCGGCTGCTGGCCGACCCGGCGCACAACCGCGGCGTGGCGGCCGATGCACGCATCGTTTCCGGAGCGCCCCTGAAGGTCATCGCCGATGAGGCCGATGCGCTCGATGCCGACCTGCTGGTCGTCGGTGCACGCGGCGAGTCTTTCCTGCGCCATGCCCTGCTCGGATCCACCGCCTCGCGCCTGCTGCGCAAGTCGGTCCGACGACCGGTGCTGGTAGTCAAGCAGGCGCCGCACGAATCCTACCGCTGCCTGCTGATTCCGGTGGACTTCTCGCCGGCGTCCGCACAGGCCATCCGCCTCGGCCGGCAACTGGCGCCGACGGCCGAGATCGTGCTGCTGCATGCCTTCGAGCTGCCTTATGAGGGCAAGCTGCGCTTTGCCGGCGTCGAGGATGGCGTCATCCACGGCTACATAGAGACTGCGCGCCGGGAGCGGCGACGACAACTCCATCAACTGGCCGCCAGCGCGGGGCTGGCATCCGGCGACTATGCACCGCTGGTCCGCCATGGCGACCCCGCGCAATTGATCGCTGCCGTGGAACAGGAGCAGGCCTGCGACCTGGTCATTGTCGGCAAGCACGGCCGGTTCACGGCCGAAGAGCTGTTGCTGGGGAGCGTCATTAAACACGTGCTGGCCGAATCGCAATGCGATGTTCTGGTGATCAGCGATTTCCGAGCGCCTCAGGATCCGGACAGCGATGCTTGAACGCTGGCGGGCCCTGATTCCGACCCGCGAGCAGATTGGCAACAATCGTTGGCTGCGCTGGCTGTCGCCCTACCTCGGCCACCCCAAGCTCTGGCACTGGTCCCGCCGCGGGGTGGCGCTGGGGGTCGGGATCGGCGTCTTTTTCGGCCTGCTGATCCCGATTGCACAGATCCCGTTCGCTGCCGCCGCCGCCGTGATAATGCGCGCCAACCTGCCGGCTGCCGCGGCGAGTACTCTGGTCACCAACCCGATCACCTTTGCACCGGTCTACTTCGCCGCCTACAAGATCGGCGCCTGGGTCACGGGCGAAAAACTCGACCCGCCCACACCAAGCGCGGGCACCGCCCCGCCAGCAAAAGATGCGGGCATCTGGCAGCGCATCACCGCCCTTGGCACACCGCTTGTCGTCGGCCTGGCCATCACCGCCAGCCTGATCGGCCTCGCCAGTTACCTGCTGACCAGCATCGGCTGGTACTGGTACGTCAGGCACAAGCGTCGGCGGCTGCGGCGATCCTGAGCGAGCACATGGCACAGCGCCGCGATGCGCGGGCACGAGCCGACTGCTGCGCTGACGCCAGCACGCCGCTGATGGCAGCAGCAGCGTGTCGGCTGGGCAGCGCGGGAACCGGGTGCACGACCGGGCGTTAGCAGACTCGCGCCCGTCGCCAGTGGTAGAATCGCGCCTCGAACTTTCCCGTCCGGTGTTCGCTTCGCTCGCGCACGTCGCACGCCGCCGGGCCAAACAAAAAGCCGACAACAAGGAACAGCACACGATGGCTGAGGAAGGTCAGTTTTTTCGCCCGGTAAAGGACTTCTGCCAGCGTGCGGTGGTCACCTGCAGGCCGGATGACGCACTGGTAGACGTGGTCCGCATCATGCGCGACAAGAACATTTCCAGCGTCGTGGTCTGCGACCAGAAACTGCCGAGCGGAATCATCACCGACCGCGACCTGCGCAACAAGGTGGTCGCCTCGGGTATCGACCCGTCGACGCTCACCGTCAGCACCATCATGAACAGTCCGCTGGCGGTGATCGGCGAGAATGACCTGCTCTACGAGGCGCTCTACCGGATGTCGCGCAGGAAGATCCATCGGCTGGCGGTCGTCGATGGCAAGGGCCGACTCTCGGGAATCATCACCGACAGCGACATCATCCGCCTGCAGTCGCACTCGCCGCATCAACTGGTCCTGGACATCGAAGCGACCAAGGACCTCGACGAAGTGAAAGCGGTGTACGGCAGGATCCAGAGCCTGGTTCTGCACCTCAGCGGCAGCGGCACCAGCACTCGCGACATGGTGCGACTGATTGCCCACCTCAACGACCAGATTCTCTTGCGGCTGATCGCGCTGATGCGCGCCGACCGCTTTGCCGACTTGCCTGCGCGCTTTGCCTTCGTCGTCCTCGGCAGCGAGGGGCGCGGCGAGCAGACACTGCTCACCGACCAGGACAACGCAATTGTCTACGGCGACGAACTGGGCCCCGAGGAGATCGCGCGGATCGAGGACTTTTCGGAAGAACTGGTCGCTTCGCTGATCGCCATCGGCATCCCGCCGTGCCCCGGCGGGATCATGGCCAAGAACAAGGAGTGGCGACGCAGCATCGGCAAGTGGCGCGAACAACTCGACCGCTGGCTACGCACGCCGACGCCGAAACACGTGCTCAGCTGTGGCACTTTTGTCGACATCCGCACGATCTACGGCGACCCGTCCTTCGAACAGGAACTCAAGAAGCAACTCTACGAGCACGTCCAGCGCGACAAACTGTTCCTGATGCGCATGGTCGAGAGCACCTTGCGCTTTGCGCCCCCCCTGGGCTGGTTTGGCAAGATCAAGGGCGAGAGCGGCGGCGAGCATTCCGGAATGCTGGAAATAAAGAAGGCCGGTATCTTTGCCATTTCAGAGGGCGTCAAGGCCTTGGCCATCCTCGCCGGCAAGCTCGAAGGGAGCACCCACCAGCGCCTGGAAGCGCTGGTCAAGGACAAGGTGATCGATCCGAAAATGGCCGACAACGTCGCCGAGACCTTCGACTTTCTGGTTCTGATGCGCCTCCGCGGTCAGGTAGAAGCCGTGCGGGAAGGGCGCATACCGGACAACTACATTCCCCTCAAACGCCTGAACATGATGGAGCTCGGCCGCCTGCAACTCGCCCTGAAGGGGGTCGAGAAATTTCAGGAATTCACCAAGGCCCACTTCAACCTGAATCTGCTCAGGTAGAAATCGGGCGTGCTCTGAGCGCGCCGCCCGATGCTGACTGTTTTTGTCGACTGCGATGACGGCGGCAGGCTGGCGCCACCGTGCCCCGGTCGGCGCCGGGCACGACAGGGCTGCTCAATAATTGCTCGTTTCGTTACTGTCGTCGGTCTTCTTCACACCCGGCTTGCGTCCACGCGCCGGGGTCGGCGGATCGCACGACAACCGGCAGCTGGTACCCTCAATCTTCCGGCCGTCGACGAAACGGGTTACCCGGCAACAGATCAGGTCCCCCGATGAAGCGAGCCGCGCGACTTCGTCGCGCAGTTCGGCGATCGGAATATCGAGCGATGCGGCTATGTCGACATCGAGCTGCTCGCCGTTGGCTCTCAGGAACCCAAGGATCGAATCGGTCATCTGAACCCCCAAATAAATGCCATTGCCAGTCGGCAAAGTGTCTCAGTGTGCGCCGCGGACGCCGTTCTGGCAAATCGCACCCAACCACAACCCGCTTCTTTCGGCGCTGCGGCGCTTATCGCCGCAAGCATTTTCCGGCAGCAAGGCAGCACCAAACCCCCCAGCCTGCCAAGCACGAAAAAGCCCGGTGCCGTAACACCGGGCTCGGACTTGCGCGAACGCAGCCGCCAGCAAGCAGCGGCTACTGATCGGCTGGCTCAGGCCGTCTTGGCGATCATCTTTGCAGCCGGTTTGGCGCTGACTTCGGTTGCCGGTTTGGTGAACTGAGCGAGGTTGGCAAGCATCGAGGTGACCGTCGTCACCATCTGCTTACCCGATGACACCGCAAAGTCCACACCCGGCGGGGTGTTCTTCTTGGCTTCCTGAAGCGCTCCGACGGCGCCCCTGCCGGCCTGCGAAAGCTGGCCGCCCAAAACCTGCACGACGGCTGACGAGGTTTCGTTGGAAATATGGTAGGCACGACGCGAAAAGGCGACCGATTGCGAGACAGCGGCGACCGCCATCGGCTGTTGCACGGCCTTCAGGCCGGCCATGTCGCGAACGTCAGACAGGGCCTTGAAGTTCTCGGCGCCTTGCTTGGCAACAGCGCGTGCAGTGTGCAGATTCAACGCGGCAAGCTTGCCCATCCCGTCAAAGGAAGCATTGACCACCGACTTCCACACGTCCAGACCGGCTTTGCTGCGGCTGGTGAATTGCTCAGCTACGTTGTACACGATACTCTCCTTGAAATTGCGAACCCGAACACCGCTCAGGCTTCCCGCCTGAAGCTGTTTGCTGCAATGCAGCGAATGACTCATTCTAGCCTTCGAGCAGGGATTGTCAAGCGTTTTTGCTGCGTTGCAACAAGAGAAAAACGGCGAGCCAATGAGCGCCGAAAACCGCCTTGCCACAAACGCACTTTCGCCTCCCTATCGCCCCAGCAAGGCGTCAGGCCACGTGTTGTGCAGGCCGCTACTCGCCTCTGCCGATCGAACCGGCGACCAGCAAAGTCTGCGCGAACCCGACCTTGAGTGAGCACCATGCCCGAAGCAACGCCCTACACCCTCATCGGTGGCGAAACCACCGTCGCCCGCCTCTGCCAACGCTTCTACGAACTGATGGAAACGGTGCCGCAGTTCGCGACGATTCGGGCGCTGCACCCGGCTGATTTGCAGTCGTCGCGCGACAAGCTGTTCATGTTTCTGTCCGGGTGGCTGGGCGGACCCGACCTCTACGTGCGGAACATCGGACATCCGATGCTGCGCCGTCGGCACTTGCCGTTTGCCATCGGCGAGGCCGAGCGTGACCAGTGGGTGGCGTGCATGGTGCTGGCCATGGAAGCGGTCGGAGTCGAGGAAGCCCTGCGCCAGAAACTGCTGGCGTCCTTTTTCAGTACGGCCGACTTCATGCGCAACCAGCCCGGCTAGACGGGGCGAGTTTTTGCAGCGCAGCACGGGCTTCCGGCCTGTGATAGAATAACCGCCCCTGTTCAGAGGCTTGACCCCTTATGACCCGCGCCATCCGTAACATCGCCATCATTGCCCACGTCGACCACGGCAAGACCACGCTGGTCGACAAGCTGCTGGTTCAGGCGGGCACTTTCTCCGCCCACCAGCACATCACCGAGCGGATGATGGACTCGAACGACCTCGAGAAGGAACGGGGAATCACCATTCTGGCCAAGAATCTGGCGGTGGACTATGGCGACGTGCATATCAACATTGTCGATACGCCGGGACACGCCGATTTCGGGGGTGAAGTGGAACGTGTGCTGTCGATGGTCGATGGCGTCCTGCTGCTGGTCGATGCCGTCGAGGGACCGATGCCGCAGACACGCTTCGTGACCAAGAAGGCGCTGGCGCTCGGTCTGAAGCCGATCGTGGTGGTCAACAAGATCGACCGCGACGGCGCGCGCCCGGACTGGGTCGTCGATCACACCTTCGACCTCTTCGACAAACTCGGTGCCAACGACGAGCAGCTCGACTTCCCGGTCGTTTATGCTTCGGCGATCAACGGCTATGCGACGCTCGATCTGGCACAGCCTTCGACCGACATGCGCGCCATGTTCGAGACCGTTCTCAAGCACGTCCCGCCACCGCACGCCGACGAGATCGACGGGCCGCTGCAACTGCAGATTTCGGCACTCGATTACTCGAGCTATGTCGGACGCATCGGCATCGGCCGCCTGCAGCGTGGCCGCCTGAAGCCGGCCCAGCAAGTGACCATCATGTACGGCCAAGCCGATGCCGACGGCAAGTTCGAGCACGGCGCGCCGAAGACAGCCAAGGTCAATCAGGTGTTCGGTTTTCAGGGCCTGGAGCGGGTGCCGATGGACGAGGCAGTTGCCGGCGACATCGTGCTGGTGACCGGTATCGACGATCTCTCGATCGGCTGCACCATCACCTCCACCGAGCAGCCGGAAGCGCTGCCGATGCTGCACATCGACGAGCCAACGCTGAACATGACCTTCATGGTCAACAACTCACCCTACGCAGGCACCGAAGGCAAGTTCGTCACCAGCCGCCAGATCGGCGAACGCCTGCGCAAGGAGTTGCTGACCAACATGGCGCTGCGCGTCGAGGAAACGACCGACACCGACAGCTTTCTGGTTTCCGGGCGCGGCGAACTGCATCTGACGATCCTGCTCGAGACCATGCGCCGCGAAGGCTACGAACTCGCCGTCGGGCGCCCGCGGGTAATCGTCAAGGAGGTCGACGGCGAGCCGTGCGAGCCCTATGAAATGCTTACTCTGGACGTCGAGGAAGCGCATCAGGGCGGCGTCATGGAAGCACTCGGTTATCGCCGTGGCGACCTGCAGGACATGTCTTCGGACGGCCGCGGCCGTGTTCGCCTCGAATACCGCATCCCGGCGCGTGGCCTGATCGGTTTCCAGGGCGAGTTCCTCAACCTGACGCGTGGCACCGGGCTGATCAGCCACGTTTTCGACGAGTACGCACCGGTCAAGGGCGACATCCCCGGACGCCGCAACGGAGTGCTGATCTCGGCCGAGCGCGGCGAAGCCGTCGCCTACTCGCTGTGGAAACTGCAGGACCGCGGGCGAATGTTCAGCAGCCCTGGCGACAAGCTCTACGAGGGCATGGTGATCGGCATCCACAGCCGCGAGAATGACCTGGTAGTCAATCCGATCAAGGGCAAGCAACTGACCAACGTTCGCGCCTCGGGCACCGACGAAGCCGTACGCCTGGTGCCACCGGTGGCGCTGACCCTTGAATCGGCCGTGGAATTCATCGCCGACGACGAACTCGTCGAAATCACGCCCAAGAACATTCGCATCCGCAAGCGCCTGCTCACCGACAACGAGCGCCGACGCGCGTCGCGCGAAGGCTGATCGCCGGAAAAGGCAAGCACGCCGGCCGGTCAGGAGCCACGCAGGGACTCTACGCCGGACGCTGCTCGCGGAAGTGCGCGGCAAAGGCCATGGCTGCCGGAAAGAACTCGACAAAGTCGCCTTCGAAGCCGGCGTAGCCGGCGACCAGTTCGCTGCCCGCGCCGCGCAAGCTGTTGCTGCGCCGCAACCGGTGCACGGCGATGCGGTCGAGCGCCCGACCCACGGCAGCCGGCTCACGGTAGCTGGTCAGCCAGTCCTCGTCGCGCATGGTGGGCAGAATCCGGGCCAGGCGATCGGGTAGCTCCCGGGAAGCGAGAAGCGCATAGACGGCGGCAGAAAACGCCGCCAGCGGCTGCGGTGAAAAGCGCGCCCAGTGCACGGCAAGAAAGTGATCGTAGAACATATCGACGATGATGCCGCTGTAGCGGCGACGCTCGCTGCTCACCCGTCTCCGGCTGCGCGCGAAAGCCTGGTGTGCGTCGGCGAAGCTGTCGATCCGCCGGTGCAGCAGCAGGCCGTGCACAACCGCCGCGCTGAACTGCGCTGGCGCTGGCGCCAAAGGCCCCTTGACGAAGTCGCCGAGCAAGCCACCCAGCCGGCACTCGTCGTCGGCACCGGAGAGCAGCGCGTGCGCCAGGTAGTTCACGACGGCAGGCGCGGAAACGGTCGATTCTGCTCCTCGTCTGGCGTGCCCACCGAACGCAGTGGCGACCGATTCGAGTGCGGCAGGTGCAGCGTCACCAGTTCGCTGCCGAGCAGCGTCACCTGACCATCGCGGCGATTGTCGCCGGTGTCGCTGAACTCGAAACGATAGACGCGACGCAGGCGAAAGCGACCCTCATCGTCGCGTCCCGGCCGCAGGGAGGCGAGGGCAACGGTGTCGTCGAGCAAGAGGAGATCCTCGGCAGCACAAGCGGCGCGAACCGCGCGCATGCCCGCCTCACGCGACTTGAAGCTGTCCAACCACAGGGCGCCACCAGCCAGCATCGCCAGCAGGCTGAGCACTTCGGCCCAGGGCATCAGCGCCTCTTCTGGCGGAGGGTACCGCCACCGGTCCCGCTGGCGGGAAGACCAGCCGTGCGCCGGCGAGCGCCGAAAGCTGAAAACTTGAATGTCATTGCGGCTTGCCTCGTTGTGGTGCGTTGTGGTGCGTCGTGGCACGGTCCGATGGCCACGGCGCGGGGCAACATTGTTTCAGGGGAAAAGTGGCCGCAGCGGACTGCGCCGAGCGCATCGCTCGGCTGCGATCGCTGCGAGCTTGGCTATACTAGCGAAAAATGACCATCACCACATCCCGACCGGGTTCGCTGCTTGCGCGCGCTGCTCGCTTCCTCACCGCAATCGTCATCGTGCTTGCAGCGCTTCCCGGCCAGCTGTCGGCCCGGGAAGTGAGTGACCCGTTTGCCACCGACGCCATCACCCCGCCTCGCCCGGCCCTCGATCTTTCTGCCGTGCAGAATGCCTATCTGCCCTGCCAGGCGCTGCCCGACGACACCCCTTACGGCGTCCTGGAAGTCGTCGATCTGGCGCTGTGCAAGAACCCGACGACGCGTGAAGTATGGGCCATCGCCCGCCTGCAGGCGGCTCAGGTCGGCGTCGCGCAGTCGGACTTCCTGCCGGCGCTCGATGGTCGACTGGCGGCCAATCGCCTGCGTGGCGAAGCACGCAGCGCGACCCAGCGCAGTGCGTCGCTGACCCTGTCGTGGCTGCTGGTCGATTTCGGCGCCCGCTCGGCCAACCTCGAAGTCGCGCGGCAGCTGCTCAGCGCTGCGTCGGCGACACTGGACGCGACCGTGCAGAGCGTCTTTCTCGGCGCCCTGCAGTCCTACTTCAACGCCCAGGCGGCACGGGCGGCAGTGAGCGCGGCGCTGGAATCGGAAAAGGCCAGCCGCGAGAGCCTGACCGCCGCCGAAGTCCGCTACCGCGTCGGCAGCGGCACCCCGGCCGACCGCCTGCAGGCGCAGACCGCCTGGTCGCAGGCAACGCTCAACCGGATCAGGAGCGAGGGTGTACTGCGCAACGCGTTCGGCAGACTGGCCAAGGTGATGGGCCTCGACGCCAACCATCCGCTACGCCTCGACGACATCCCGACGACGATCCCCGACAGCGGCTTCGACCGCGACATCGCCGCGCTGATCGCCGAAGCACGCCAGCGGCGACCCGAGATGAAGGCCGCCGAAGCCGAACTGAAAGCGGCGCAATCGGGGATCGACTACGCGCGCGCCTCCGGCCGGCCGACGATCTCGCTGAGCGCCGGTCCGCAGTGGGAAAACCTCGACGGCCTCTCGGGCCAGGGCAATGCCATCGGGCTGAGCGTGCAGCTGCCGATCTTTTCCGGCTTCAATACCACCTACCAGATACGCGCCGCCGAGGCGCGCAGCGAGGTCCAGGCCACGCGCCTGGAAAATACCCGCCAGGAGGTTGCTCTGGAGGTCTGGGAGAACTACCAGAGCCTGAACACCGCCACCCAGACGATCCGCACCAGCGCCGACCTGCTGAGCAGTGCCGAACAGTCGGAACGCGTCGCCCTGGGCCGCTACAAGGCCGGCGTCGGTAACATCCTCGATGTCCTCAACGCACAGAGCGCGCTCGCCGCTGCGCGCCTGCAGCGCATTCAGGCGATGCTGGACTGGCAAGTCTCGCGCGCCGCACTGGCCCGATCCATCGGCGTCCTCGACAGCAGCCTGCTGCTCGCCGCCGGTGGCGAGCCGAAAGCCCGCAAACCATGAAAATCTCCCGCACAAGAGCGGCCACGGGCGTGCTCGCCGTCGCCCTCGCCGCCAGCGGCCTGTACTGGCAACAACAAAAGGCTGCCCTGTCGCCGGAGCAGCGCTACAAGCTGCAGGCCATCGAGCGTGGCGAGATCACCCAGACGGTGTCGGCCAACGGCACCCTCAACCCGGTAGTGCTGGTCAATGTCGGCACGCAGGTTTCGGGGACGGTCACGCGGCTGTATGTCGATTTCAACGATAAGGTCGAGAAGGGCCAGGCCTTGCTCGAACTCGACGACTCCCTGCTCGCCGCCCAGGCCCGGCAATCGGCTGCCAATGTGCACAACGTCTCGGCAGCGCTCGATCTGGCACGCGCCAACGAAGCACGCATGCGGGCGCTCTTCGAGCAGGAGTACGTTTCCCGCCAGGAACTCGAGCAATCGATCCAGGCGCGCCGCTCGTCCGAGGCGCAGCTGGCGCAAGCCAGGGCAGCGGCCGACAAGGACCAGGTCAATCTGCGCTACACGACGATCCGCTCGCCGGTCTCTGGCGTCGTCGTCGACCGCGTCGTCGATCTGGGACAGACGGTCGCCGCCAGTCTGCAAACGCCGACGCTGATCAAGATCGCCCAGGATCTGTCCGAAATGCGCATCGATTCCAGCTTTGCCGAAGCCGACATCGGCAAGATCAGGGACGGGCAGCAGGTACGGTTTACCGTCGACGCTTTCCCGGAGCGAAGTTTCGCCGGCCAGGTGCAGCAGATTCGCCTCAACCCGACGACGCAGCAGAATGTCGTCACCTACAACGTCCGCGTTTCGCTCTCCAACCCCGACCATATTCTACTTCCCGGAATGACCGCCTACGTCAGCATCGTCGTCGCCCGGCGCGAAGACGCCCTGCTCGTCCCCAACGCGGCGCTGCGCTTCAAGCCGCCGGAAGAGGATAGCGGCAGCAAACCGGTCGCAGGCGACGTCAGGGGCAAGGGCGGCAAGGGCGGCAAGCACGACAGGGATAAAGACAGCGGCAGCAGCAGCGGCACCGTGCACGTCGTCGATCAGGGTCAGCTGAAGGCGGTGAGCGTGCAGCTCGGCATCACCGACAACCGCAACAGCGAAGTGCTCGGCGGCGAGCTGAAGGTCGGGGAACGCGTGGTCGTCGGCGAGAACCCCGTCACTTCGGGTGGCAAGCCGAGCAGCGTCGGCATGCGCCTGTTCTGATGTCGTCAGCACTGATTCGCGTCGCCGGACTCGGCAAGTCCTACGGCACGCCCGCCGGGCCGTTCCCGGCGCTCAGGGGTGTCGATCTGAGCATCGCAGCCGGCGAGTTTGTCGCCATCATGGGTCAGTCCGGATCGGGCAAGTCCACCTTCATGAACCTCCTCGGCTGCCTCGACACACCGACCAGCGGCGACTATTTTCTCCTTGGTCGCAATGTCGCCCATCTCGCAAGGAACGAACTGGCGGCACTGCGCAACCGGAGCATCGGTTTCGTCTTTCAGGGTTTCAATCTCCTGCCACGGATGACGCTCGCCGACAACGTCGCCCTGCCGCTGGTCTACGCTGGCGTCGACCGCGCGCAGCGACAGCAGCGAGCGAAGGAGGAACTGATCCGCGTCGGCCTCGCCGGCTACGCCGACTCGCTACCCAGCCGCATTTCCGGCGGTCAGCAACAGCGCGTGGCGATCGCCCGCGCACTGGTCACCTCGCCGCAGCTGATCCTTGCCGACGAGCCGACCGGCAACCTCGACAGCCAAACCAGCGCGGAGATCATGCACCTGCTGGCAACGCTCAACGCTGCCGGGATCACCATCGTCCTGGTTACCCACGAAACCGATATCGCCGCCTGGGCGCAGCGGCAGGTACGCTTTCTCGACGGGCTGATCGTCAGCGACGTCGCGACGCCGGCAAGAGCAGCTGGCCAATGCTGAAGGCGATGCTCGGCGAAGCCTGGAGGGCGATGGGGGCCAACCGCATGCGCACCGCGTTGACCATGCTCGGGATGGTCATCGGCGTCGGCTCGGTGGTGTTGATGATGGCCATTGGCCAGGGTGCTCAGTACGCGGTGGCCCAAACCATCAGCACCATGGGCAGCAATCTGTATATCGTGATCTCCGGATCGACCAGCGCCGGCGGTCTGCGCAGCGGCGGCGGCGGTGGCCCCTCGCTGAACGTTGCCGACGCCGAGGCGATCGCCCAGCTCGAAGGCGTCAGCCGGGTGGCACCGGTACATCAGGGGCGGCAGCAACTGGTGCATGGCGCGAACAACTGGAGTGCCACGGTGGTCGGCACGACGCCCGCCTATTTCGACGCACGCGCCTGGGCGGTGAGCAGCGGTTACCCGTTCGGCGATTCGGACGTACGCTCGGCGACCCGTGTGGCGCTGGTTGGCCAGACCATCGCCGACAACCTGTTCGGCAGCGACGATCCCGTCGGCAAGACCATCCGCATCCAGCAGAGTCCCTTCCTGGTCATCGGTGTTCTCGGCAAGAAGGGCCAGAACCTCGACGGGCGCGACCAGGACGACACGGTGATCGTGCCGCTGACGACCGCCCAGCGCAAGGTCTTCGGCACCCCCTTTCCGGGATCGGTGCGGGTCATGATGGTCCAGGCCGCTTCGGCAGAAGCCATGCCTGGTGTGGAAACGAGCATGATCGCCCTGCTTCGCCAGCGCCATCGCCTGCGCGAAGGACAGGACAACGACTTCTACATTCGCAACCTCACCGCTGCCGCCGACTCGGCCGCCGAAACGACGCGCGTGATGTCGCTGCTGCTCGGCGCCATCGCTTCGGTATCGCTCCTCGTCGGCGGCATCGGGATCATGAACATCATGCTCGTCTCGGTGACCGAGCGGACGCGCGAGATCGGCATCCGCATGGCCATTGGCGCCCGCCAGAAGGACATCCTCAGCCAGTTCCTGCTCGAAGCGCTGATCATTTCCGTCGCCGGCTGCCTGATCGGCCTGCTCCTCGGGATCGGCGGTGCACTGCTGGTCAACGCCATCACCGACATGGTGATCGTCATCTCCGGCGGCGCGGTGCTGGTCGCTTTCGCCGTTGCCGCAGGGATCGGCATCTTCTTCGGTTTCTACCCGGCGCGCCGGGCGGCCGCACTCGACCCGATCGAAGCGCTGCGCCATCAATAGGCCTGGCCGTGGCTTACAGGCTACAATCTGCAATCCGCAACGACCGCGAGACCCATGCCATGCCCATTTACGCACTCGGCGCCCGTCGCCCGCAGCTCGACCCACAAAGCTGGGTCGCCCCAACGGCAATCGTCATCGGTGACGTCCGCCTTGCCAGAAACGCCTCGATCTGGTGGAACGCCACGCTGCGCGGCGACAACGACCCGATCAGCATCGGTGAAAACAGCAACATTCAAGACAACTCGGTGCTGCACACGGACGAAGGTGTGCCCCTGACCGTTGGCCGCAACGTCACCGTCGGCCATCTGGTCATGCTGCACGGCTGCACCATCGGCGACGGCTCGCTGATCGGCATCGGCTCGGTGCTGCTCAACCATTCGGTGATCGGCAAGGGCTGCATCGTCGGCGCCAACACGCTGATTCCCGAAGGCAAGGTCTTTCCGGACCACTCCCTGATCGTCGGCTCGCCGGGAAAGGTGGTTCGCCAGCTGAGCGCCGAACAGGTGGAACGGATCAGCCACAGCGCCGAGCACTATGTTGCCAACTGGCAGCGCTACCAGGGCGAACTGCAAGGCTTGTAGCAGGCAGGCGCTAAGTCGGCAGAGTCACCGCCGCGACGGTCGGGGCGAGGACAGCGCAGCGCGCCCGGGTTCAATGCGCGAAGCGTTGTCGACAGCTCATTGCCGCAGCTCCAGGTAATCGTCGACTGGCCGCCGACCCGAAACGATCGCCGACCGCCGGGCAAGACCCATGCGAAACAGCATCACCGGAGCGGCGCCACCGAGCAGCCCCTTCCAGGCGTCGGCCAGGTCTCGCTGCAAGGTCGCGGGAATTCCCTCGGCCCGCGCTCCGCGGCAGGTGTAAAGGGCTGCCGCCGGCATCGGTTGCAGGACTCGCCCGTGTCCGGTCGCCGCCAACCACAGCCGCTGGAACGATCGTCCGCTGTCGAAAATCGACTGACTGTCGTCCGCATCACTGACCGCCAGAAGGCCCAGATGCGGTGCCATACGACAGGGGAGGTAGCAGGAGCGGAAGCCAAGCATCTGATGCGCCCCGAAGAGGTTCAGCACACGGGCCAGCGACCAATGGCGCAGGAGAGCGAAGAAGGGCTGCAGCGGTGCCTCGACACCCAGGCTGCCTGGTGGCAATCCTTCCAGGCAGTTATTGCGCCAGCCGACGTCAAAGCGGATCGCCGAAAAAAGCTCCTCGTGCAACACCGGGTTGCGGAAACGTTCGCTTTCCGCACGGCGCATCAGGCCAAGCACGCGCTTGCGCAGCGCCGCTTCGTCGAGCCACATCAGCTTGCTGGTCGGGTAAGCGGCGACAGCCGAATCGAGGTCGGCGTGTTCGGCAGCGTTCATTGCCGGACCACTGAAGCGGACCTGCCGGTTGGTATGGCGCTCGGGAATGCTTTTCCAAAGCGGATCCGGCGCCACGCCGCGCGCGTTGACGACAACGCGCAGGAGAAGATTGGCTTGCGCGGGGTCCGGCAACAGGAGCGCGTCGCCAGCCAGGCCAAATCGGCTCAGCGCAATGTTCAGATTCTCGGCCACGGCGCCGAGCGAGACCAGCGCGAGAACTCGCTTGTAGCTGCCCACGGGCGGCAGGCGAGTCTCGATGCCACGAATCGCGATCACGTGGTCACGAACCTGAATACGGAAACGGTGGTGGTTGTCCGCCGACGGCGCGAGGAGCGCGCTCTGGAGAACGAAGCGCAGCCGCTCCTGACTCAGCTTGTCCATGTCAATCCAGTTTGAGTTGGTGGCGAGCGATGGCGATCGCCAGGCGATTGATCGGATTACGGTTGCCGCCCGGTCGCCAGGTACGGGCCAGCTTGTTGCGATAACCGTCGAACTGTACGCCATGCGGAGCGGCCAGTACCCTGCCCCGGTCGAGCAGAAGCTTCAAGGCTTCGCTGCCGGCAACCCCGGCACACAGCATGCATGCCATTGGCGTCGATGGACCGCGGCGAGACTTCAGGTCGACGCGTGTCTGATCGACCAGATAATGGCGATGCAGCAAGGCCGGTGCAAGACCGACGAGAAAACGTACTGCCTTCTCCAGATCGGGGAGGCCGGCAACCTGAAAATAATCTTCAAAAGTCATGCCGCCGGGCAGGAAATTGAGCAGCGCCGCACTCATCCCAAGTGGCGCGACGGTGATCGCAGGAATCCTGTGCTCGGCACAATAGGCAAAAACACGCTCACGCGCTTCGAAGGCAAAGAAATCGAGGCCGTCGACATAAAGATCGACGCCCTGGAAAAACTCGTCCAGGTTGTCCTTGCTCACCCCGTCAGGGAAGAGAGCCAGCTGGCATTCCGGGTTGATGTCCCTGGCCATCTCGGCGAGAACCTCAACCTTTGCCCGACCCACGGTTGCCTGGCTCGCTCCGGCCTGACGATTGAAGTTGGCGACTTCGAAAACGTCGAGATCGGCGATGGTGAAGTGGCCAATGCCAAGCCGCGCCAGGGTGAGAAGATGAAAGCCCCCGACTCCGCCCAGGCCGGCAATGGCGACGCGCGCCTGGCGCAGGCGTGACTGTTCCGCATCGCGAACCCAGCCAAGGTTGCGCGAAAACGCCTGGTCGTAGTCGAAAGCTTGCACGATGAACCCTCTCCAATTAGTATCAGCGCCTAAACGGTGTCTGCCGGCCTTGCCAAAACGGTGCAACATGACCGCCTAAGCGCTTGATCAAATGCAACTTCTCGGCAATAGCTCGTGGCCCAGGTGGCGGCGCACTGCAGCAAGTCGGGCGGCACTCCCCTCCAACTCGTTTTTTGAACATTACAGGCAAAGAACTCTCGGTGCCAATAGCCAGCCTGATTGCGGATGTGCGCCTCGCCATCCGCAACCTGCAACGCAATACCCGGCGGACGGCAGTCGCCGTGTGCACGGTTGCCTTTGGCATCATGGCTTTTCTGCTCGCTGGCGGATTCATCGAGTACATTTTCCAGGAGATGCGCGAGGCGACGATTCACTCGCAACTCGGTCACCTGCAGGTCGTCCGCCCGGACTATTTCGAGAAGGGAATCGCCGATCCCTACGCCTTCCTGCTCCCCGGGCAATCGCCGGCGCAGCAAGTGGTCGAGAAGGCACCCGGCTTTGCCAGCCTGGCCCCGCGTCTAGCCCTGAGTGGGCTGCTCAGCCACGGCGACGCGACTATCGCCTTCATTGGCGATGGAGTAGACCCCGAACATGAAAAACGGCTGAGCAGCGGTATCGCCATCGTCAGTGGCCGCGATCTGGCATCGGCCACGGAATCGGCCGTCGTTCTCGGCGAAGGCCTGGCACGCAGTATGGGCCTGCAGCCAGGCGATGTCGTCGTGCTGCTGGCCACCGCCGCCAACGGCGGCGCCAATGCCGTCGAGGTCAGCGTGGCCGGGACCTTCGCCACCATGTACAAGGATTACGACGACCGGGCACTGCGCCTGCCGCTATCGGTCGCCAGAAAGCTGATGCGTGTCGACGGCGCGACATCGTGGGTCGTGCTGCTCGACAGGACCGAGCAGACCGCCGCGGCCGCCAGCCACCTGAACGACACCCTCAAGCGCGACGACTTCCAGATCGTGCCGTGGACCGAGCTGGCCGATTTCTACAACAAGACCGTGGTCCTCTTCTCCAAGCAGGTGAGCCTCGTCAAGTACATCATCGGCCTGCTCATTGTGCTCACCATCTCGAATACCCAGACCATGGGCGTTCTCGAGCGCACCACCGAAATCGGCACCAGCCTGGCCATCGGCCAGCGCGCCCGCCACATCATGGGGATGTTCATCTTCGAAGGCATCCTCGTCGGCCTCCTCGGCGGCGTCGTCGGGGTCGCGCTGGGCTACGGTCTGGCACAGCTGATCTCCGCCATCGGCATCCCCATGCCGCCGCCACCGGGGATGGCGCGAGGGTATATCGGGCGAATTCTGGTCAGCGGCAATCTGGCTCTGGACGCGTTCCTGCTGGCCTTGATCGCCACCCTGCTCGCCAGCATCATGCCCGCCTGGAAGGCCAGCCGAATGAACATCGTAGACGCGCTGCGGCATAACCAATGACGCTGCGCCTGCCCGACGGATGGACCTTTGTCCTGCGCAACATCTTTCGCCAGCGCCTGCGCTCGGCGGCAACGCTGGCGGCGATCACCCTGGGCGTCACCGGGCTGATTCTGGCCGGCGGCTTCGTGCAGGACATCTTCGTGCAACTGGGCGAAGCGCTGATTCACTCGCAGACGGGGCACCTGCAGATTTCCCGTCAGGGCTATCGCGAGGGCGGCATCCGCGCTCCCGAGCGCTATCTCATCGAGCAGCCCGAACAACTGCAGCAGGAGATCCTCGCCCAACCGGGAACCGAAATGGTCCTCGCCCGGCTGGCATTCGCCGGCATGATCAACAACGGCAAACGGGACCTCGGCATCATCGGCGAAGGCGTCGAGCCGTCGTCCGAGGCGGTTCTCGGCAGCTTCCTGCGCTATATCGAGGGTCGGCCACTCGCCGACAGCGACGTGGACGGGATCGTCCTCGGGCAGGGCGTCGCGCGAAGCCTCGGGCTGAAGGCGGGCGACCGCGCGAATCTGATCATCAGCCTGCCACAGGGCGCCGTCAACACGCTCGACTTCGAAGTCGTCGGCATCTTTCAGAGCTTCTCCAAGGAGTTCGACGCGCGCGCCGTGCGCATTCCGCTGGCGGCGGCGCGCAGCCTCATGGATACGCAATCGGCGCACCTGATGGTGGTCCTGCTGAGCCGGACCGAATACACCGAGCGCGCCCAGGCTTCGCTGCTGGAGAAACTGGGCCCGCGCGGCTACGAAATCGCGTCGTGGCACGAACTGTCCGACTTCTACGACAAGACGCTGGAGCTCTACGATCGGCAGTTCGGCGTGCTGCGCCTGATCATCCTGCTGATGGTCCTGCTCAGCGTGGTCAACAGCGTCAACATGACCATCTTCGAACGTACACGGGAGTTCGGCACCATGCTGGCGCTGGGCGATCGCCCCGGACGGGTATTCCGCCTGATCCTAGCCGAAAGCGCCTTGATCGGCCTGATCGGCGCACTCCTGGGGATCGGCTTCGGCTGTGTTTGTGCCTGGCTGATTTCGGCGATCGGCATCCCGATGCCCCCCCCACCGAACGCCAACATCGGCTACACGGCGTTGATTCGCCTGCTTCCGGTCGATGTCGTCACGGCCGGCGCCGTGGGCTTCGTGGCCACCTGTCTGGCCGCCTTGCTTCCAGCGCGGCGGGCGTCGCGGGTACTGATCGTCGACGCCTTGCGCCAGGGCACCTGAGCCCCTGAGCCCCTGCCAGACCGGTCCCGGCTTCCCGTTTACGATGAGCGCCGAAACGAACGAACGGGCAGCATAGGCTGCCCGTTCATTCATCCACACACCGCGTCGTCTGTCAGGCCGTCGCAGGCAGGCACGCCCTTAGCCCTTGACCGCGCGCCGAACGCCACCGCGCCCGGCAGCGAGCAGTCCAATGGCCAGTACCAGCAACGGGAGAGTTCCCGGGAGCGGCACTGCGGCGTGGTAGGTTGCCGCCGCCATCAGTTGGTGAACCTCGGTGGTCGGATGGATCGGATCCCAGAAAACATAGCCCGCCGGATTGGCAACCTGCCCGAATCCGGGAATGAAGGCCGGCGTCGTGGCGTTGGTAAACCCGAATGCCGACGGGTTCGCCTCTACCGATTTGAGCAAGCCGAACATATCAACCGGAAAGAGCTGCATCTGCAGGGTGGGATCGGCCATCAGGCCGCCGAGCAAGGCGTCGAGCTGCGTATTGAACGCGACGGTGAGGAAGGCCAGGAGCGGATTGGTGCCCGCTGGAAGCGTTGGTCCATAGCCGTTGAAGAACGGCGCAGTGCTGGCGTCGATCTGATTCGGCACGACCACGCGCTGCGCGCCGTTGGCGTCAAGCTTGCGCAGTTCCAGTTCGAATTCGCTGAGGGTGGCCGCCACGGCAGCCAGGCCGCTGGCAACGCTACCCGTCAGGGTTGCCTGCAGCAGGTTCTGCGAGCCGCCCCAGAAAAGGACCATCTGGTCCGGCGAAAAGCGATTGCCCGCGCTGGCCGCCAGGAAGTCGTCGATCTGCTTGCCGGTATTCGAAACCGGTTGTACCTGCCCCGGAAGGGCGATCGAAGGCCTCAGCCGCGTTCCCGGACCGATCGCGGATCCCGCATACGCATAGCCAGTTCCACCCGTGCCCTGCTGACTTGCCTCGGCGCGCGGAACGTTCATCGCATCGGCCAGGTAATCCACCCAGATTGGACCGTTGGACATTCTGCCCGAGTAATAGGGCGGCGTGGGTGGATCGGGAGTCAGTCCCAGGGCAATACTGTCGGCATAGACGTTGCCAACGTCGGAAAGGCTATCGCCAAAAACGACGAGCTGTCCGGCCCACACCCACGACGGGAAAAAAGCCACGATGACGATGGCCAGGAAGGATCTAAGAGTGCTCATCTTCGGTCTCCAGAGTGTCAAACAAGCGGACAAAAGTACTACCGGAATAGTCCGGCGGGAACGCAGCAGACCCCCTGAATTCACCGCCTCCCTGCCAGAACCTTCCTGCACACGCCAGGAAGGACGATTGGTGAGTCACCGACGCACTTGCGAGTCGAAAGCAAGTTTCACACCACGATATGCTACACACATTAAATCAGTCCGCTAGAAACCGCAGAAGACGGCCAGCGAACGAGACTGTAAAGAATTCCGACAGATCCCCGCCCTCCAGCAGCCGTGCCGGCGAGATCTTTCGGCTGGACACCGGCAGCGCTCCGCGCGAGCGCTGATCGAACCCGTGCAATCAGGCCGGGTCGCGACGACCGGCTGCCGATCGACCCCTGGTGCTGCCCACCGCCGGCAGGCTCAGCACCACCCGCAAACCGCCCAGCGGCGAATCAGCCAGGCTCAGTTCGCCCGCGTAAAGTTGCGCCAGGTCGTCGGCGATCGACAGGCCCAGGCCCGAACCCGGCACCTGCTGGTCGGCGCGCACACCGCGGCGGAATACCGCATCCCGATCGCTGGCGGCGATTCCCTGGCCGTCGTCGTCGATGGTGATCAGCAGGCGGTCGCCAGTCGTACAGGCAGCGACCTCGACGCGGCTGCGCGCCCACTTGCAGGCGTTGTCGAGCAGGTTGCCAAGAATTTCCTGCAGATCCTGCTCTTCGCCGCGAAATGCCAGGCTATCGGCAAAGGGACGCAGAAGCAGTTCGAGTTGCCGCTCGGCGTGTATCCGCCGCATCGTGCGCAGCAGTGCTTCGAGGTTCGCTCGCAGCGGCGTGCGTGCGCCGGGAAGGCAGCGCTTGGCCGCCACCTGTGCCCGCGCCAGGTGATAGTCGACCTGGCGTTTGGCCGTGTCGACCTGGCCGACGACCAGGCGGGCGAGTTCGTCGTCCTTGCCACTGGCGGCGTTGGCAAGAACGCTCAGCGGCGTTTTCAGCGCATGCGCGAGATTTCCCGCCTGCGTGCGTGCGCGCTCGACGACCTCGGCGTTCTGTGCCAGAACGGTATTGAACTCGTCGACCAGGGGCGCGATCTCGGCCGGAAATCGACCTTCGAGACGCTGCGCGTCGCCATCGCGAACGCGACCGAGTGCGGCGCGCAGGGTGCGCAATGGCGCCAGCCCGACGATCACCTGGACCAGGGCAGCGACGACCAGACCCGCCGCGAGAATGCCGAGTGCCAGCCACAGCGCGCCATCGAACCTGCTCACCGGTTCGCGCATCAGTTGCTCGTCGGCAGCGACGATCAGGCGAAAGGCGCGTGCAGTGCGCCTGCCGGCATCGCTTCCCTCCGTTCCGCCGCTCCCCTCGTCGACGCGGATAACGCGTTCGACCATGCCGAGCATGCTGCCACCCGGACCGCTCAGGCGGTGCTGATGAATCTCGCCGTCTGCCGGTGCATCGGGCGGCACGGCAAGCACACTGTCCCACAGCGAGCGCGAACGCAGCCGGCCGGCAAGCGGAGTGCCCGCCCGAGCAGAGTCGACCTCCGCCGGCAGCTCGTCGACCTGCCAGTAGAGTCCGCTGTACGGCAGGCTCAGGCGCGGATCGCTCAAGGGCATCGCCAGCGTCGCGGGCCCTTTGCCGTCAACCGCCAGCTGGGCGGTCAACTGGTCGAGATGCGTTTTCAGCTCGGCGTGAAACTGCGTCGCCACGTGTTCGCGAAACAGGCTGCTCAATCCCCAGGCGGCAACGGCGATCGACGCGGCGATCCAGAACAGCGTCCCGGCCAGGAGGCGGATGCGCAGCGAGCCGCGGGCAAAAAGAGCGCAGCGCGGCGAGGCGGGCACACTCATGCACCGGCGCTCAGGCGATAGCCGAGGCCGCGTACCGTTTCGATCAGCCCTGGCGGCAATTTCTTGCGCAGGCGGGCGATGAAGACCTCGACGGTATTCGAGTCGCGATCGAAGTCCTGCGCGTAGATGTGCTCGACCAGGTCGCTGCGCGAGACCACCGCGTCGCGATGGTGGATCAGATAGGCCAGGACGCGGTACTCGTGGCTGGTCAGCGTCAGTGCCTGGCCATTGACGGTCGCCCGGGCGTTGCGCGTATCGAGCGTCAGCGGACCGCAGACCAGTTCGGCGCTGGCGTGTCCGCCGGCACGGCGGATCAGCGCGCGCAGGCGGGCGAGCAGCTCTTCCATGTGGAACGGCTTGGTCAGGTAGTCGTCGGCGCCGGCGTCGATGCCGGCGACCTTTTCGTGCCAGCCGTCGCGCGCGGTCAGGATCAGCACCGGCATGGCGCGGCCGGCGGCACGCCACTTCCTGAGCACGCTGATACCGTCGAGCTGCGGCAGGCCGAGGTCGAGAACGACGGCGTCGTACGAGCCGCTGTCGCCGAGGTAATGGGCGTCGACGCCGTTGCTTGCGCTATCGACCGCGTAGCCGGCCGCGCGGAGTGCGTCGGCCAGTTGCGTCTGCAGCAGAGGTTCGTCTTCGACGATCAGGATGCGCATCAGTGCTGCTCCCCGCGTTGCTCCCCGCGCGCCTCGCCGCGGCGCTCGCCCTGCCTGTAATCCTTGCGCCCCTTGACGCCGATAATGCTGCCGTCACGGGCGTCGACCCTGAGCTTGACCAGCGCTCCGCCGCTGCGCAGCAGCTTGATTTCGTACTCCCAGCGGCCGTCCTCGCGTTCGAGTTCGACCTCGACGATCTGCCCCGGATAAGCGCGCTCGACGCGTTCGAGGATCGCTCGTAGGGGCAGCACCTCACCGGCTTCGAGCGCCTGGCGCGCGCGGTCGTGGTCAGCGCCGTGGCCGTCGCCCGAACTGCCGGCACTCCCGGGACTGGCACTGGCCATCAGCGCCATGGCAATGGCAAGCAAAGCGTTCTTCAAGCGGCTCATCTCCAGAGTGTAACGGGAGCAAGGACTTTCGGGGCGGACGCTCGCTCGCCACGGCGACCTGCTGTGGACCTTCTTTCTACGCCGTTGCAGCTGAACGCAGGATGAACACGCGCTTCAGCCTCCGTTCAGAGGGCGCCAGGCAAAGTGGCGCCATGTCAATCCGAAGCGAGAGGGAACGATCATGAAACAGTACGTACCGAGGCACCCGAGAACGCAGCTACTGGCAGCGACGCTGGCACTCGTGGTCAGCACAACCGCGTTCGCCGCGGCACGCGACGATCTGCTTGCCGGCTATGCCGCGGCAGCGAAAAGCGGCGACCCGCATTTTTCCGGTTTCTCGGCGGCTCGCGGCGAAGCTTTCCATCGCCAGTCGTTTGCCGGCGGCAAGGCCGATACCCCGGCGTGCACCAGCTGCCACGCCAACGACCCTCGCACATCCGGCCAGACGCCTGCCGGAAAGGCGATCGACCCGGTAGCGCTGTCGGCCAGCCCCGGCCGCTATGCCGACCCGGCAAAGGTCGAGAAATGGTTCAAGCGCAACTGCAAGGAGGTACTCGGCCGCGAGTGTACGGCGCAGGAAAAAGGCGACTGGCTGAGCTTCATGATCAGTCAGTAAGCACCCGCAGACACTTGCACGAATGCATGCACCCCACCAGCCATTCCAAGGAGAAACCGATGAATCTGCCCTATCGCCCCATCGCACTCGGCCTGCTGGCGATCGCCGTTTCTGCGCTCGTCTTCCAGCGCGCGCAGGCCGGTGGTAGCCACTACTTCCCGCCGGTCAGCGACCCGGTGGTCAAGGAAGAATGCGGCAGCTGCCACCTCGCCTTTCCGCCCTCGATGCTTCCGGCCAGTTCGTGGAAGCGAATGATGGGCGAACTCAAGGACCATTTCGGTGACGACGCCAGCGTCGATCCCGTGACTGCCGCACAGATCACCAACTACCTGGTGAGCAACGCCGGCGATAGCGGCGGCCGGCGCTACGGCGACAAACTGCTGCGCGGGACCTCGACGAGCAAGGCGCCGCTGCGTATCACCGAGCTCGCGCGCTGGGTCAGCGAGCACCGCGAAGTCCCCACCTGGGAGTGGCAGCACAAGGACGTGCGCAGCAAGGCCAACTGCCTTGCCTGCCACGCCGGCGCCGAACGCGGCTACTACGACGATTAGATTTCGCCACTTCCCCAACGCCCGATCAACAGCTGCTTCAGACGACGTTCAGAAAGCGCCGCGCACCATTGGCGGACGCTCACCGGCGCCAACCCACCACCCCACCACCCCACCACCCCACAACCCTATACAAACCCACAACCGGAGATTGCCATCATGACACTGAAAGGAATCCTTCCCGCCCTGGCCATCGGCATCGTTCTCGGCGCCGCCAGCACTTTCATCACACCTGCCTTCAGCGACGACAAGCGTCCACCGGCCGCCGCTGCCGCTGCCGACCGGCAGTGGCTGTCGATTCCGCAAATCGTCGAGAAACTCGAGGCGGCCGGCTACCGCAACATCGAGGAGATCGAACGCGAGCACGGCAAGTACGAAGTGCGCGCCACCCACCGCGATGGCAAGCGCAGCAAGCTGTACGTTCATCCGCAGACCGGCGAAGTCATGGACTATCGCCAGGGTGAGCGCCAGCGCGCGAGCGACGAACGTGGCGAACGCAGGAGCGGCTCGGCCGACTGCAACGAAAGGCGTTGCCGCGACGACCTGCCGCAGGCCGCCGTCGGCGCGCTCCCGCCTGCCGGCAAATGACCTCGAGTTTTCATTCGCCGGCCACCTCGCCCGCTGTCGAAGACTCCCCTGCCTGATCCACTGACGGAATGATGCGCCAACCATGAAAACCGCTCTCACTCTGATCATCACCCTCGTCACCGCGGCCTGGGGCTGGGATGTACTCGTCACCGGCACGCCGTCCGGCGGCGCCCCACTGTGGGTCCTGCGCCAGGAAGCTCTCTACCTCAGCGGTCTGCTCGCGATCTCGCTGATGTCGGTGGCGATGTTTCTGGCCACCCGCCCGACATGGCTCGAAGCCCCGCTGGGCGGCATGGACCGCGTCTATCGCACGCACAAATGGGCAGGGATCCTGGCCTGCGCTTTCGCCGCCGCGCACTGGCTGATCGAGATGTCGAGCGACATCCTGAAGGCACTCATCGGCCGTGAGGGACGCGTGCCCAAGGAGAACTACGGCGGCTTTCTGGAAGTGCTGCGCGACCTTGCCGAAGACCTCGGCGAATGGGCGATCTACGCGCTTCTGGCGATGCTGGCGATCACCCTGTGGCAGCGTTTCCCGTACCGGATGTGGCGATTCCTGCACCGGGCAATGCCCTTGCTTTACCTGATGCTCGCCTTCCATGCGCTGCTGCTGGCGCCGACTGACTACTGGACGCAGCCGGTCGGTTTGCTCCTCGCGCTGCTCATCGCCGGCGGCGTCTACGGCAGCGTGCTCGCGCTGGCCGGGCGCATCGGCCGCTCGCGACAGGTCCGCGGAAGCGTCGTTGCGCTCGACCACCCGGCTGGCGACCTGCTCGCCGTTCGCTGCCGCCTGGACGCCGGCTGGCCGGGGCATCGGCCCGGCCAGTTCGCCTTCGTCAGCTTTGACGACAGCGAAGGTCAGCACCCCTTCACGATCGCCAGCGCCGACCGTGGCGACCGCGAGATCACTTTCCAGATCAAGGCTCTGGGCGACTACACGCGCCAGCTCGCGCGACGCCTGGCCGTCGGCCAGCCGCTGCGCGTCGAAGGGCCTTACGGACGCTTCGACATCGCGCGCCAGCAGCGTGGCGCGCAACAGATCTGGATCGCCGGCGGCATCGGCATCACGCCTTTCCTGGCCTGGCTGGAAGCGCTGCAAGGCAGGCCCGCCGACGTGCCGAGCGCCGATCTGCACTACTGCACGCGCGATCGCGACGGTGATCCTTTCGTCGCCCGACTGGAGGCGCTCTCCGATCGACTGCCCTCGATCCGCCTCTACGTCCATGACGCCAGGCAGGGTCAGCAACTCGGCGCCGACGAACTGGCCGCGAAACACGATCGCGCGCGCCCGGCCGAGGTCTGGTTTTGCGGCCCGCAGGGACTCGCCGACAGCCTGCGCGACCGCCTGCACGAGCTGTGGCAGAGCCGCCTGCGCTTCCACCAGGAGGCGTTCGTCATGCGCTAGGGTGGTGCGGCAGGCACGGTGGAAGCAACCACTGCCTGCCCACCAGTCATTGCGAGGAGGCGCAGCCGACGCGGCAATCCAGTTCCATTCTCTGACTACAGGTGCGCCACAGCAGCCAGGCGAAAAACAAGACCTCTGGATTGCCGCGTCGGCTGCGCCTCCTCGCAGTGACGGCATGGCTCGATCGCAGGCTCGCCTGCCTTCGCGCGCACACCTTGGCAAGCGCCCCTCCCTGCACCATAACTCGTACCAGCACGCGCCGGCGTGCCCCGAACTTGTGCGCCGCATCATTTTGCGCCCGGCGACGCCAGAATAAACTTCAGGAAAATCAACCTTCGCCGCCTATGGCACGCCAATTGCTTTAATGCCTCCATAGAGACGTTTCGAATGGAGTTGCGAAGATGAGCAAGAAGAAACTGGTGATGGTCGGCAACGGCATGGCGGGCGTGCGCACGCTCGAGGAGTTGCTGAAGATCGCTCCCGATCACTACGAGATCACCGTATTCGGCGCCGAGCCGCACCCGAACTACAACCGCATCCTGCTCTCGCCGGTGCTCGCCGGCGAGATGACCATCCAGGACATCATCCTCAACGATCACCAGTGGTACGCCGACAACGGCATCCGGCTGCATCTGGGCAAGACGGTGAAGCGCATCGACCGCGTCAAGCGCCGGGTGATCGCCGACGACGGCAGCGAGGAAGGCTACGATCGCCTGCTGCTGGCAACCGGCTCCAACCCCTTCATGCTGCCGGTTCCCGGCAACGACCTGCCCGGGGTGATCTCCTACCGCGACATCGCCGACACCGACGCCATGATCGACGCCGCCAAGCGCTACAGCCACGCGGTGGTCATCGGCGGCGGCCTGCTCGGCCTGGAAGCGGCGAACGGCCTGAAGCTGCGCGGCATGGACGTGACCGTGGTGCATCTCGCCGACTGGCTGCTCGAACGCCAGCTCGACGAGACCGCCGGCAGGATGCTGCAGAAGTCGCTCGAAGAGCGCGGCCTGAAATTCCTGCTCGGCAAGCAGACCGAGGCACTGCTCGCCGGCGAGAGCGGCCGCGTCGCCGCCATCCGCCTCAAGGAGGGCCTGCAGCTCCCGGCCGACCTGGTGGTCATGGCGGTCGGCATCCGCCCGAACATCGCGCTTGCCGAGGCGGCAGGGATTTATTGCAATCGCGGCATCGTCGTCAACGACACCATGCAGACCTACGATCCCAAGGTGTACGCGGTCGGCGAGTGCGTCGCCCACCGCGGCATCGCCTACGGACTCGTCGCACCGCTCTTCGAGCAGGGCAAGGTCGCCGCCAACCATCTCGGCGACTACGGCATCAGCCGCTACACCGGCTCGGTGACCTCGACCAAGCTCAAGGTGACCGGCATCGATCTCTTCTCGGCCGGCGACTTCTTCGGCGGCAAGGACAGCGAGGAAATCATCCTCAACGACGCCGCCGGCGGCGTGTACAAGAAGCTGGTGATCCAGGACAACAAACTGGTCGGCGGCGTGCTCTACGGCGACACCGCAGACGGGCCCTGGTACTACCAGCTGCTGCGCGACGGCCAGGACATACACGAAATTCGCGACCACCTGCTCTTCGGCCAGTCGCACGTCGGCGACGTCGGCCACCAGGGCCACAGCAAGGCGGCGGCGATGGCCGACAGCGCCGAGGTCTGCGGCTGCAACGGCGTCAGCAAGGGGACGATCGTCAAGGCGATCAAGGAAAACGGCCTGTTCACGCTCGACGACATCAAGAAGCACACCAAGGCCGCTTCGTCGTGCGGCTCGTGTGCCGGCCTCTGCGAGCAGATTCTCTCGGCGACCATCGGCGGCGCCTACACGCCGGCGGCATCGAACCGCAAACCGGTCTGCGGCTGCACCGAGTTCTCGCATCAGGAGGTCCGTGACGCGATTCGCCAGCAGCCGCTGCTGAGCATCGGCGAAACGATGCGCTTCCTCGAATGGACGACGCCCGACGGCTGCGACAAGTGCCGCCCGGCACTCAACTACTACCTGATCTCGACCTGGCCGAAGCAGGCAAAGGACGATCCGCGCTCGCGGCTGATCAACGAACGCGCGCACGCCAACATCCAGAAGGACGGCACCTACTCGGTGGTGCCGCGCATGTGGGGCGGACTGACCACTGCCGCCGAGCTGCGCCGCATCGCCGACGTCGCCGACAAGTACCAGGTGCCAACGATCAAGGTCACCGGCGGCCAGCGCATCGACCTGCTCGGAATCAGGAAGGACGACCTGATCGGCGTCTGGAAAGACCTCGACATGCCCTCCGGGCACGCCTACGGCAAGTCGATCCGCACGGTCAAGACCTGCGTTGGTGCCGAGCACTGCCGCTTCGGCACCCAGCTGGCGATGGACATGGGCGTCAAGCTCGAAAAGATGCTCTTCGACATGTACTCGCCGCACAAGGTCAAGCTCGCCGTTTCCGGCTGCCCGCGCAACTGTGCCGAAGCCGGCATCAAGGACGTCGGCGTGATCGGCGTCGATTCGGGCTACGAGCTTTACGTCGGCGGCAACGGCGGCATCAAGACCGAAGTTGCGCAGTTCTTCGTCAAGGTCAGCAACGACGAAGAGGTGATGGAGTACGCCGGCGCCTTCCTGCAGCTCTACCGCGAAGAGGCCTTCTATCTCGAGCGCACCTGTCATTACCTCGAACGCGTCGGCCTCGACCACGCCAAGAGCCGGGTCGTCGACGACGAGGAAAACCGCAAGGCGCTGCACGGCCGCCTGCTCGCCGAACTCAAGGACGCCAAGGATCCCTGGGCCGAGCGCATCGCCGGCGTCGAGAAGAACGAATACGAAACGCTTTCGGTATAGAGCCGGAAGAACTGGAGAACAGCAATGGCTGAATGGAAATCGATTTGCAAGCTCGACGACATACCGCGCCTCGGCAGTCGCGTCGTCAGGTCAATGAATGGCGACATCGCGCTCTTTCGCACGTCGTCGGATGAGGTCTTCGCGCTGCGTGACCGCTGCCCGCACAAGGGCGGGCCACTGTCGCAGGGACTGGTGCACGGCAACCAGGTGACCTGCCCGCTGCATGGCTGGAGGCTGCGCCTTGATTCCGGAGAAGCCGTCGCCCCAGACCAGGGCTGTGCCCGCCGTTACCCGATCCGCATCGAAAGCGATACGGTGTTTCTCGATATCTGAAATAGCTGCAGCCTGAACTCTCACCCCCACCGACGGAATACGACCATGGACAACTCGTTCTGGAAAGCCGGCCACCGGCCGACACTCATCGCCTCCTTTCTCTACTTCGACCTGGCCTTCATGGTCTGGGTCATGCTCGGCCCGCTCGGCGTTCAGATCGCCGGCGACCTCGGCCTGACGCACGCCCAGAAAGGGATGATGGTGGCCACGCCGGTGCTCGCCGGCGCCCTGCTGCGTATTGTCATGGGCCTGATGGTCGACCACCTGAAGCCGAAACTCACCGGCGCCATCGGCCAGCTGGTGGTGATGGTCTCCCTGTTCGTCGCCTGGTACGTTGGCGTGCAGACCTACGAACAGACGCTGATCCTCGGCATTTTCCTCGGTGTCGCCGGCGCCTCGTTCGCTGTCGCCCTGCCGCTCGCCTCGCGCTGGTATCCGCCCGAACATCAGGGAACGGCGCTGGGCATCGCCGGTGCCGGCAACTCGGGCACGGCACTGGCGGCGTTGATCGCGCCGAGCCTGGCCATCGCCTACGGCTGGACCAACGTTTTCGGCCTGGCGCTGATTCCCCTGCTCCTGGTGTTCATTTTCTACATGGTCGCCGCCAAGGATTCGCCCGAGTGCCCGCCGCCGAAGTCGCTGGCCGAGTACCTGAAAGTGCTCAAGGACAGCGACGCCTGGTGGTTCATGTTCTTCTACTCGGTCACCTTCGGTGGTTTTGTCGGCCTCGCCTCGTCGCTGACCATCTACTTCAACATCCAGTACGGACTCGACGCCAAGACCGCCGGTTTCTTCACCGCCGCCTGTGTCTTCGCCGGTTCGCTGGTACGACCCATCGGTGGCAACGTCGCCGACCGCATCGGCGGCATCAAGAGCCTGTCGGTGATGTACGTCTTCGCCGCGATCTTCCTGGCCATCGTCAGTATCGGCCTGCCTGAAGCGTGGATGGCATTGCTCGCCTTCGTCGGCGCCATGCTGGCACTGGGCATGGGCAACGGCGCAGTCTTCCAGCTGGTGCCGCAGCGCTTCCGCAAGGAGATCGGTGTGATGACCGGGCTGGTCGGCATGGCCGGCGGCGTCGGTGGCTTCTACCTGGCATCGTCGCTCGGCTACGCCAAGCAGCTCACCGGCAGCTATCAGATTGGCTTCCTGATCTTCGCCGCACTGGCCCTGCTCGCGCTGGCCGGGCTGAGCGCCGTCAAGAACCGCTGGCGCACGACCTGGGGTGCGGCGCACCTGACGGCAGCGAAGATCTGAGGGCGGCAACGATGACCGCACGGCCTGGCTCGGTCTGCAGGCGGTAAGGGAAGGACTCGCGGCGGCAATCGCTGACCGCATCGGGGCGACCTGCGAACGCCCTGTTCCTTTCAGCAACCCGGCGCGGCAAGGTATATTGCGACCTTGCCGCGCCGTTCCCGCTCCCGCCGCCCTGCTTTCAAGCCGGCCAGCGTCGACGGCCGGCAGGCCCGTCCGCGCGTCGAACGTCCGGCGCTGGCGACTTGAACAACGCCTTCATCAAGCCGTAGAAACCCATTGCCATGAGTACACGCACCCACAGCCAGGAAGAAATCAGCGGGCAGGTCGATCGCCCACCGCGATTCAGTATCGCGCTGGTCAATTACAAGTCCTTGGAAATGACGTCGATCTGCCTGGATTTGCTGCAGAAAGCGGTCGACGTTTCCGAGATCCCGGTGTGGGTCGTCGATAACGATTCCAACGACGCCAGCCTGGATTACCTGAGGTCGATCGACTGGATCAAGCTGATTGAAAGAAAACCACCCGGCGAGGAAGTCGGCTTTCTGGCGCACGGCCGCGCGCTGGACATGATCCTCGAAAAGGTGAGCACCGAGTATCTCCTGCTATTGCATACCGACACTTTCATCTATGACCCGACCATTATCAACATCATGCTGGAGAAATTCTCTGCCGACGACAGGGTCGCCGCCGTTGGCTGCATGGAACCGGTGTTGCGCAAGCTGCCACACACCGTCTGGCGGACTGCGACGCGAGGAACGAAGTATTACTTCAGGCGGCTGAAGATAGCGCTTGGCTTGAAAACCAGGCCACCGACCCTGTATTACGAGGTTTACTTCAAGAGTTTCTGCGCCCTGTGGAACGTGAACATCATCAAGAGCCACGGCATGAGCTTCTCGATGGGAGAGAAAATTCCCGGTTACGAGATGCAGGACGCGCTGCCCAGGCTGGGTTACAGATTCGTCAAGATCGCGCCTCGCGAGATGTTCAGATACCTGGACCACATCGACAAGGGAACGGCGTCGGCCAAGGACGGGATCAGGCTGAAACGCGGAAAAATCCGCAAATATCAAAACGTCGTCAGGAAAAACCTGGCGAATCGCTGATTTCATCCAGCGCGAGCCTCGTGCTCGGTGCACGATAAAGGGCGCCGGGCGAGGCTCGTAAGCGCCAGACACAGGCGGCACAGCAGACCATGAAATCAGAAGGCTAGCCGAGAAATGCCGCTCAGAGTCGATATCGGTCACTCGTCGCTCACCGGACCGCGCGAGCGCAACGAGGATTTCTGCGGCATGGTCACGCCCGCCGGGGCCGAACTCGACAACAAGGGCCTGATCGCCGCCGTCGCCGACGGGGTCGGCGGCCACCAGGGCGGTCGCGAAGCCGCCGAGTACACGGTGCGCGGCCTGCTTTCCGACTACTACGCGACGCCCGACACCTGGAGCGTGCCGCACGCGCTGGAGAAAGTCATCGACGCGCTCAACCGCTGGGTGATGGCCGAGGGGAGCCGCCAAGCGGAGCTCACCGGCATGGCGACGACACTGACCGTTCTCGTCCTGCGCGGCCGCCGTTACGTCAGCGCCCACGTCGGTGATTCGCGTCTCTATCTGCTGCGTGACGGCGTGTGCACACGTCTGAGCAGCGACCACGTCTGGGAACATCCGGAACTCAAGAACGTGCTCTCGCGCGCGGTCGGCCTCGACCGCCACTTCCAGCTCGACTTTGCCGACGGCGAACTGAAGGTCGGCGATTGCTTCCTGCTCTGCAGCGACGGCGTCTGGGCGGCGATCGGTGACGGCCGCGTCCGCTCCGCATTGCTCGCCCATCCCGACGCGCAGCAGGCAGCGGCGTCGCTGACCAGCCTGGCACTGGCGGCCGGCGGCCAGGACAACGCCAGCGCCGTCGTTGCGCTCATCGAAGAACTGCCGGCAGAGAACCTGCGCGACTCGCTGGAAGGAACGGCGCGCCTGCCGCTGCCGCCGCAGTTCAAGCCGGGCCAGGAAATCGACGGGCTGCAGATCGACGAAGTGCTGCACGACTCGCGCGCCACCCTGCTCTACCGCGTCACCGATCTTTGCTCACGCCAGCCACTGGTGCTCAAGACGCTGCGCCCGGAGCGGGCCGACGACGGCGAAGAAATCCGCGCGCTGATCATGGAGGAGTGGCGCGGCCGGCGCATCACCTCGCCCTTCTTCGCCCAGCTGCTGCCCGCCGAAGGACGCAGCTGCCTCTACTATCTGCAGACCTGGCACGAGGGAGCGACGCTGCAGAAAATGCTCGACGCCGGCCTGCACTTCACCGTTGCCGACGCCGTCCAGCACGGCGTCCGCCTGATGAAGGGGCTGTCGGCACTGCACCGCCTCGACGTCGCGCACCGGGACATCAAGCCCGACAACATCCACATCGGTCGCGACGGCCGCCTGCGCATCCTCGACCTCGGCGTCGCGCTCAGCCTCTCCGAGGACGACCCCAACACCGGCAGCCCGGGCACCCCCAGCTACATGGCGCCCGAACTGCTTGCCGGCGAGCGCGCCGGCCCCGCGCACGACCTCTACGCGGCCGGGGTCACGCTCTACCACCTGCTCACCCGCAAATACCCCTACGGCGAGGTCGAGCCTTTCCAGCATCCGAAATTCGGCGACCCGGCAGCACCGACGCGCTACCGCCCGGACATCCCCGGCTGGCTGGAAAACGTCCTCCTCAAGGCGGTCGCCCGGGATCCCGCGCAGCGCTTCGAAACCGCCGAGGAATTCCTGCTGGCGCTCGAACGCGGCGCCCACCGCCCGGTCGGCCGACCACCTGTCACGCCGCTGGCGCTGCGCAACCCCCTGCTCACCTGGCGGGTCATCGCTGGCGTTTCGCTGCTGCTCAATCTGGTGTTGTGGATGCTGCTGACGCGCTGACCTGTCCGCTCGGACAGATCGTAGGCCCTAGCAAAGTCACATCTCTTTATCCATCGCCGCCAACGTCCATTGCCGTTCGCCCTCCTCCCCTTTCAGCACAACCATTGCCCCAGCCAAGTGGCGGAGCTCTATGGCGTTTGGTGTGGAACGGGCGCCGGCGTCGTGCTCGCTGGTGTAGTGTTGCGCGCAGCATGAAACGCATACATCCCAGCCACCACAGGGGTTGCGTGCGGCTGTCGGGCTTGCTGAAAGTCTCGTCGGGCAGGCGGCAACACGCCAGCACGCTGGTCATTGCGAGGAGGCGAAGCCGACGCGGCAATCCAGTTCCATCGTCTTACTGCCTTCCACCGTATCGACCACGCGAAGGGCAAAACCTCTGGATTGCCGCGTCGGCTTCGCCTCCTCGCAATGACGGTGTGTGGGGCATGAGCGCCAGGGGTGGCGACGAGAGCCGCCCCGGCATGGACGATGCGAATTTCAGCCACCACAGGGTTTTCGCCCTGCTTTCAGCAGTCGCCAAAAGTCTCATTAAGAATGCAGAACACCACTAGCGCACGCCCTTGCGCGAAATCGAACGACGGCGCACGAATGCAGCCATAAGACCGAGTCCAAGCAGCAGATTGGCCCAGGTTTGCGGCTCGGGAATGGCGCAAACTTGCGGATCGGAAACGACCCGAACCAGCGTAAAAGTATCACCGCCGTCACTTAATTGCAGCGTGTTACAGCCTACGGCAGCGGAGGCGATATTACTGTGCGACAGGCCCCATTCCCCCGACGTATCGACGAGCGTCATGGACGAAAAAGCATTCGTGAGCGCATTCCATGTGAAGCTGCCCTTTTCCATGCCATCCTGTCCGCTGGGATCGAGGATCGAACTTCCGTCTTCGGCCATCATGTAGCTTCCGTCAGACAGGAAAGTGATAACCACAGTGCTGGCAGCTTGTCCGCCAGGGGTGGCATACCAGGAGCCGACAATGGCGCTGGTTGGGCTGGTTACGCGATTCAGCGTGACACCGACATCGATCGTCATAGTGTCACCGGAAATGCCGATCGAGGTCAGGCCCGAGTGAGACAACCCCCATTGCCCCGACGTATCCACGAGTGTCGTGAACGAGAAAGCACTGGTGAGCGGATTCCAGGTGTAAGTGCCTCTTTCCATGCCGTCCTGCCCAGAGGGGTCGAGGACCGAACTGCCGTCTTCGGCCATCCAGTAGCTTCCGTCCGCAAGGAACGTGATTACCGTGAGTGTGGTCACCCGATTTGATGTTCTGATGATCACGTTCTTTGATGGTTGTTGGTGGCGTTCTTGCCACTCTCCCTTCAACATCGCGCCAAGGCTACCCTCCACTCCGGCAGCATCAAGGCCAGGCCCTTCGGGTGCGGGCTTCGCCCGCAGCCTTGACCCTGCCTGCGTTCCGGGTGTTTTGTCGCCATGCCGAATGGCTCGTTGTGTGCCGCACGCGCACCATGCAACAAGCACAACTCGTGCCTGGCGACATGTGGTATCTCACTGATTTCACGCACAGTTTTTTGGTCAAGTTTGATGATGGCAAATAACCCCTCCACATCAACGTACGTGATCAAAAACAGGCCGTTTGCCATCGAGAATGCTGACTCTGCTCAACCGCAGTGCTGTCGGCCTGTCCGAGGTGCGTGCCATACCAGCCTCCCACAATGGGTGATGCGTGCGTTGGCACTGAACCCAGCAAACTGATGGCAACGACACTGAACGCGACCAGATCATGAAGTGGTTTCATCGTTGGACCCCCACAACAAGCCGTAATCGGAGAAATTTCTCCTGGAAACAGCAAAGTGCCCCGGGAACCCAGTCCCAGGCAAGCTGCGGCAACGGTATCTCCCCCGCGAGTTCGATTACTCCCCTCACCGAAGGGGCCTGCTGCTTCGGTGGCGAAACGGGGTTGCCGCAAGAATCGCCCAGCGGGCGTGACCCAAGCGGAGATTAAAACTTGCAAGCACGAACCATGCCGAAAAATACCTTGTCATGTAATCAGTGCGTTGTGCGCACGCCGAATTCGGAGTGTGAAAATTCCGACAAGATTTCTTGTCGAGGGGTTGCAGAACGCTGATTCCCAAGCCGCTGAGCTGATGCTTCATGATTCCGTGGCGTTTGTATACGCGACGCATGACGCCATTCAAGATAGGTCACCGGAAGGAAAACCGCTAGCCCTCTGGCCCGGCGATTTCAGCGTGCCACCAGGCAACTCCACAGCCTTGCGCACGCCGTCGTGGTCGTACTTGCGGCCGGTCTCGCCAAAACGTCCAGCGCCAGCACGGTTGGCAGCGCTTACAAACCCTGCAGCAGCCGGGCGACCTCGTCCTGGGCCGGAAATGTGCTGCCGAGACTGGCCAGGGTGTCCAGTTCCTTCCTGGCCACATCCTTTTGCCCGGCCTTTACCAAAGCCCGGGCCAGGTCCAGCCGTATCGCCGCGTCGTCGGGCGCGAGCGCGCTTGCTTTTTGCAGCAATTCCAGCCCGCGCGCGAGATCGCCCTTGTCGACCAGGAGCGTTCCCAGCGTGTCGAGGACCGCAGCGTTGCCGGGTGCCAGGCTGGCCGCCTTCCTGGCGTACGCCAGCGCTTCCGGATCCTTGAGCTGGCCCGCCACCCACGCCAGATTGTTCAGCGTCGGCACATCGTCCGGCTGGAGTACCTGCAACTGCTTGTACAGCCGTGCAGCGAGCGCGTAGTCTTTCTTGTCCAGTGCGATCTGCGCCCGATAGCTGCGGAACTCCACATCCAGCGACTGTTCCTTCAGCCAGGTGGCAGAAAAGCTGTCCGCCTCCTGGCCTTTTCCGCTGCGGACGAGGGCCGCATGCAACTGAATCGCCAGATCCGGCGTGCCGACCTGTTTCAGCCCGGCACGGTAGGCAGCAAGGGCCGCGTCCACAGCGCCAGTCGAGGCCAGAACGCCGCCCTCGAGCAGATAACCGGCCGATTCCTTCGGCCACCGCTTCTGCAAGTCGCGTGCGGCCGCGAGCGCTTCGGCGCTGCGACCGCGTCGCAAGTCGAGGACAATCATCGCCCGCTGGGCGTCGAGGCGATCCGGTTCGATCGCCAAGGCCTTGCGAACGCTCTCCTGCGCGGCAACGTTATCGTTGGCAGCGATCTGCAACTCGGCAAGGCGCAACAAGGGAAGCGGCGAACGCGGCCGGAGCTGGGCCAGCTTGAGGTACATCGCCTTGGCCTGATTGGAATCGCCAGCGGCCTGATACGCCTGACCTGCAGCTTCCAGGATTTCGGGCCTTTCCGGCAAAGCCGCCAGCGCAGCCTGGGTGGCGGTGATCGCCTTCTTCGGCTCGTTGCTGCGCAGGTAGTGCGCGATCAGCGCCAGCCGTGGGGCTGCATCGACGGGATTGGCGGAGACCGCTTCGTCAATCAGCGCCGCCACCTCGCCCGCGCCCTCTCCCCCGCGCGCGCGAAGTTCGGCCATCGCCAGCATCGCCTGCACGTTCTTTGGGTCCTTGGCGAGGACGCTCTCGAAGCGCTTCTTCGCGGCGTCCGGCTTCTTGTCGGCGAGATCAAGTCGGGCAAGGCTGGCGGCCGCGCCGAAATCGCCCGCGTCAAGCGCCGCGGCACGTTCGAAGCTTCGCCGGGCACCCGCCATATCCCCCCTGGCGGCGAGCACGGTACCGCGCAGCTTGTGCGGCACTGGCGTATCGGCCTGCTTCTTCTCGAGTGCGACAACCGCCGCCAGCGCCGCGTCGTAGTTTCGCCGCTGGAGACTTGTTGCGATCAGCGCCAGGTCGGCCCGAATGCCGGTATCGGACGCCGCCGATTGTTCGAGCTCGCGCAGCCCCCGCTCGCCCTCGCCGCTGGCCATTCGCGACAGGGCCAGATCGGTACGCCTTTCGGCGCTGGTCGGGTCGAGCGCCGCCGCCTTCTCGAAATACCCGACCGCCGCGGTGGTGTCGCCATTTTGCGCATAGACTTCACCGGCGAGAGCGAGCACATCGGCATTCGAAGCGGCATTTTCCAGCATCGGTTTCAAGGCATCCATGGCCTTGGACGGCTGCCGGCTCAGGAGATAACTTCTGACCAGGGTCAGACGGGCCAGCGCCTGATTCGGCGAGTCCTTCAGCACTTTCAGAAGCTGTTTCTCCGCTTGCACATACGATCCCAACTGGGTGTCGATGTAGCCGCCCAGCAGCAGCCCGGCGGTATCGTTCGGCACCATGCCGAGTTGCTGCTGACTGGCGTTGCGCGCTGCGGCGAAATCCTTCCTGCTGACGGCCAGGAGCGCCTCGAAGTAGAAGGTCTGCGGATGCTTCGGCGCGCGCGCCTGCAACAGGGCGAGCTGCCCGCCGGCGTCCTCGCTCTTGCCCTGGTCGAGCAGCAGCGCCAACACCGCCCAGTGGGCAGGTAGGTAATCCGGGCTGATTTCCAGAGCCTTTCGATACGCGGCAAGCGCCAGATCGGGCCGCTTCTGCGCCTCGAGGATCCTGCCCTTGAGCTGCCAGCCCGCGTACAGCGCAGGCGACTTCGCCAGCGCCGTGTCGATCATCGCGAGCGCAGCCAGCAGATCGCCGGCATCGGCGTTCAGACCAGCCGTGCCGAGCAAGGCCGGCGGATACTCCGGCACTGCCGCCAACGCCGCAGCGAAGTCGCCGCGGGCGGCAGCGAAGTTGCCGCTCGCCAGATGGGCATGGCCAAGCGTCGTCTTCAGATCAGCCCGCGCCTCGGGCGAGGCGAGGTCGGTCCTGGCGAAGTCGGCGGCAATCCTCTCGTGGTCGCCTCGCGCCAGGAGCGCGCGCGCCAGCGAGGGAGCGACCATGTCGGCGGGGTAGCCCAGTTCGGCGGCCCTGCGCAACTCCTTTTCGGCAGCCTCGACCTCGCCGCTGTCGAGCAAGGCCTTGCCGAGGAGGAAGCGCGCCTCGGCAAGGTCGGGATTCTCCTGGAGCGCGTTCTTGAGCTGGATCACTGCCGTGTTGCGATCGTTCCTGGCGAGACTCTCCTTGGCCGAGGCGAGCATCGCCTCGGGCTTCTCTGCGCAGCCGGAGAGCAGCAGCACAGCAACGAAGATCATCGCCGCGACGGCGCGAAGGGGGAATGTGATGGTCCTGTCTATCGTTGGCATGGCGTTGTTTGCCTGCGAAGGGGAAGTGACCCGCCTGGCCAGGCGGATGTTCGGTGGAAACGGTCCGATTTCGTTCCACGTGGCCGAACTCGGACGCCAAAAACGCAAAAACCCCGCCAGCACGGCGGGGTTTTCTCAGATGGCTGGATTGATCAGCCCTGCTTGCGCCGGCGCGATGCGGCGAGTCCGGCAAGACCGAGTCCAAAGAGGCCCAGCATGGCGGGCTCGGGGACGACGGCCCCGTTGATCGTGGCGACATGGTTGGTCGACGAGCAGGGATTCGCAGAACAACCGAAGGCAGTGCTCGAGGTTAGATCAACCGCCGAGCCGGCCGCCGCGCGCACGACGACCGAAAAGATGCCATCAAGCAACCCCCCTTGGGTGGAATTGAGGACGAAAAAACCGCCGAGGGGGCCAATGACCGTAGAAGTGGTGGAGAAGGAGGTCGCATTCAACCCGGTGTATCGGTCGATGAACACCGTTTCACCGGCATCCAGCCCGGTCATGTTCAAGGAGAACCCGATCGCCGCGTACGGTGGCGGAGTCGACTGACCCGTAAAGTTGAAGTTGATCAGCAGCCCGTGGCCGGCGGTGGTGGAGACGGGAATCGCCGTCGCGTTGGCAGCCGACGCGACGACGATACCGGCGGCAACGAGCGCCGCCTTTAATACGTCCTGATTAGCAATGAACCTCAGCCGTACGTGTTCCCAGAGCCCAGAGGTGGCATATACTGTACGCACGTACAGTTACCGCCCCGAGGAGCTCACCATGCCGATGAATCGAATTCAGTTCCAGCCAGGCTTGTCGATGCCTGAATTTTTTGGACGATATGGGTCCGAGCCCCAGTGCGAAGCGGCGCTTGAGTCTGCTCGCTGGCCCGAGGGCTTCCGCTGCCCTTGCTGTGGTACGTCGGCGTATTGCGTTCTTCGCGGTGCGAACCGCAAGATGTTCCAGTGCAAGGCCTGCCGCCATCAAACCTCGCTGATTGCTGGCACGATCTTTCAGGGCACCAAGCTTGGGCTGACGGTCTGGTTCCTTGCCATCTACCTGATCAGTCAGGCCAAGACCGGGTTGTCGGCACTCGCGCTTAAACGCCAGCTGGGGGTGAGTTATCGAACGGCGTGGCTCATTGACCACAAGCTGATGCACGCCATGGCCGCGCGCGAAGAACGCTACGTTCTCGAAGGTCAGGTCCAGGTCGATGATGCCTACCTCGGCGGCGAGCGTAGCGGCGGCAAGGCCGGTCGCGGCTCCGAGAACAAGGTTCCGTTCGTGGCCGCCGTCTCGCTCAGCGATGAGGGCCATCCCTTGCGCGTTAAGCTCTCGCCGGTGCCCGGTTTCACCCTCAAGGCGATTGCGGCGTGGGCCAGAACGAACCTGGCCGTGGGCAGCACCGTCTGTTCCGACGGGCTGTCCTGTTTCAGCGCGGTCACCGAGGCCGGCTGTGTGCATCAGCGCACCGTCGTCGCGGGGCGAAAGCCGAAAGACTTGCCCGAGTTCCAGTGGGTCAACACCGTCCTCGGTAACCTCAAGACCAGTTTGAGTGGCAGCTACCATGCATTCGACTTCCGAAAGTATGCCGCTCGGTACTTGGCCGCATTCACCTACCGCTTCAACCGCCGATTCGATCTCAGAACGCTGCATCAGCGCTTGCTTGTCGCCGCAGCTCGCTGTGGTCCGCAACCGGAGGGCACGATTCGGATGGCTGAGGTTCATTGCTAATCAGGTAATACGTTGATGCTTCTCTTCATGTTGGTGACCTCCAGTGGGTATTCATGCTTCTTGATGGACTTGCCGACGCGACGCGCGCCTAGAGGTCTGCTCTTGGTCGCCATGCATGGCAGATCGACAAAAGCATACACCATGCCAGTTTTTCAAACCGCTGTTTTATTGCGGGAAGCCAGAGTAGTTGAGCCTCTATCAGTCATGAAGTGTAAAATTTTCCGACATGGCCTGGCCTTGTCCTGCACGCTGTGTGGAGCCCAAGAATCCTGGCGGCGAGATCGTTTCAGGGGGCTGCCCGGCTTGCTGAAAGTCGCGTCGGAAATGCGGCGCCCCAGCAGCCCGCAGGTCATTGCGAGGAGGCGCAGCCGACGTGGCAATCCAGAGGTTCTGTTTTTCGCCTGGCTAACGCGGCGCACCAGTAGTCAGAGAATGGAACTGGATTGCCGCGTCGGCTGCGCCTCCTCGCAATGACGGGGGTTGGGGAATGCCTGCCCGGATCTGGCAACGAGAGAAGCGGTATGGCGCGGGTGAAATCCAGTCACCACAAGGGCTTCACGCGGCTGCCAGGGTCGCTGAAAGCCTCATCAAGAATGCGGCACTAAACTCGCCGCTCGCACGGAATCGCGCAGGAAATCGGCAATGGGTTGGCGCCAATATCACCAGAATGCCTGGCACCAATAATGGCTGCAGGCTTCCTGGTCACCCCACAGCGCGGCAACAATCGGCCGCGCAGCAGGGCCGAAGAAATACCGCTTGAACTCTGCATGCCTTTGTTTTAATTATTGTTGTTTTCCGTCGCTTCGCTCGCTACAAATCTTCTCTCAGGGATGTGGATAATCGCTTGGCGCGATCGGGAGCGCAATGCCGACAGAAAATGCCCTTGCATGCCGATCTTCGATTAGTGGTAGTTTGCACTGCGGAAAGACCCCACCTTGACCAGAAATCAGGCGATCGGCCTCGCGGCACAAGGAGAAAAACAAGGGCGAACCGCACAGCTGCGAGGGTAAGCGTAGGCGCAGCTGACGCGATGGAGGCTCATCGCGACTCCAAGAGGCAGCATTACCCATATAAGGAGGAGGTCATGAATCTGACAGTCAAGGTATTACTGGGGATGGCACTAGGCATAGTGGTTGGCCTGGTGATCAACCTGGGCGGCATGAATGCCGCAGGCTCGCTAATCAACGAGTATCTGGTCAACGGCCTGTTCCACGTCGTCGGCAAGATGTTCGTCAACGCATTGAAGATGATGGTCGTTCCCCTGGTGCTCTTTTCGCTGATCTGCGGTGTCTGCGGCATCGGCGACATCAAACTGCTGGGGCGTATCGGTTCGAAGGCTTTCGTGCTGTACATGGTCACCACCGCGATTGCCATCGCCACCGGCATCGTGCTTGCCGCCGGCCTGGGTATCGGCAAAGGCATGAACGCCGAAACCACGGCGAAGTTCACCGGCAAGGAGTCGCCGCCCTTGTCCGAGGTCCTGATCAACGTCATCCCGTCCAACCCGGTCAATGCCATGGCGCAGGGCGAGATGCTGTCGATCATCTTCTTCGCCATTCTCTGCGGCGTCGGCCTGCTACTGGTCGGCAAGAAGGCCAAGACGGTCGTCGAGTTCGTCGAACTGCTCAACGAAGTGATGATGAAGATGGTCAGCATCATCATGGCGCTGGCGCCTTACGCCGTGTTCTGCCTGATCGCCAAGGCGATTGCCAGCCTGGGGCTGGATCTGCTGGCGCAACTGCTCGGCTATGTGCTGGTGCTCATCGGTGTCCTGCTCTTCCACCTCTTCGTCACCCTGCAGGTGGTGCTCAAGGCCTTCTCCGGACTCGGTTCGAAAATCTTCCTGGCGAAGATGCGCAATGCCCAGGTGTTCGCCTTCAGCACCTCGAGTTCCAACGCCACCATCCCGGTAACGCTGCGCACGGTCACTGAACGCCTGGGCGTCAAGAACTCCGTCGCCTCGTTTACGGTCCCGTTCGGCGCCACCATCAACATGGACGGAACGGCGATCATGCAGGGCGTGGCCACGGTATTCATTGCCAACGTCTACAACGTCGATCTCGGCATGGGCGGCTATCTGACGGTCATTCTGATGTCGGTGCTGGCGTCGATCGGCACGGCGGGCGTGCCCGGTGTCGGTCTGATCATGCTCTCCATGGTGTTCACCCAGGTCGGCCTGCCGATCGAAGGCATCGGACTGATTCTCGGTGTCGACCGCTTGCTGGACATGATCCGGACAGCGGTCAACGTCTCGGGCGACGCGGTGGTCTCGGTGATCGTTGCCAAGAGCGAAGGGCAGCTGAACCTGGACGTCTATAACGACCCCGACGCCGGCGCTTTCAATACCGCCGACGTGCATCTCGACGAGGAGGTCGAGCGCGAAATGGCGCAGGTGGTCAGCAGCACGCACGACCACAAGTAGCAAGTAGCAAGACTCCCGACGACCACGCGCCCGCTCAGGCGGCGCGTGGTCGTTTTCTTGTCGGTGAAGCTTTCACGCAGGCCCATGCCTGACGCCGCTGTCGCCGGCAGCTTCAAGAAACAACTCACGCGGCCGTTATCGTGGCCGGGCGAGAAGGCCTCGAGCTTGTCGCCGTCACGCGACTCACCAATCGTGACCAGGCATTCGTTACACTGCGCAGCGTGGGTCTGCGCAAACAGCCCATCGGGACGATACTTGGCAAGGAATAACGGGAGAGAAAATGATGGGACGAAACATGATGGCGCATCTTGTCGGCGGCACTTTTCTGGCCGCCACGGTGCTTCTCGGGGGCCTCGGCGCGGCCCTGGCCGACGATAAGGCTGAGCAGCCGGCCACGCCCGCCAAGGAGATCACGGATCAGCGAGCCCTCAAGCTGCTGAAGGATATGAGTGACACTCTGGCCGGGGCGCGGACACTCGCCTTCAAGGCCCGCAGCCTGCTGCCCCTGGAGTCGCCGAGCGGGCAGTACGTCAGCCTCTTCGCTGCTTCACGCGTACTGCTGCAGCGGCCCGACCGCCTGTTCGTCGAGTCGCGCGGCGACCTCGTGCCAAACGACCTTTACTACAACGGCAAGACGGTGACGGCGATCGGCCCGGCCAAGAAATTCTACGCGCAGCACGAAGCCGGCGGCAGCACCCTCGACTCCGTCCTCGTCCAGGAACAGCCGGGCGCGGACACCTTGGCGCCCTTCGTTGACCTACTGGTTTCCGACCCCTACGCCCGCCTCACCAAGGACCTCTCGAGCGCCCTTCTGGTAGGACAATCGACAATCGACGGGGTCAACACCGATCACCTGGCGTTTACCGCCCCCGGCGTTGACTGGGAACTCTGGATCGGCACGCGGGACAAGCTGCCGCGCCTGGCAATCGCGTCGTACCGCAGTGGTGAGCGGCAGCCCACGTTCTCGGTCGAGTTCTCGGACTGGAAGCTCAATGCGCCAGTGCCGCCACAGAGCTTCGAGGTCGCCATTCCCAAAGACGCGGTCAAGCTCGAGTTCAAGCCGATCGGCCTTGTGCCGTCCAAATGAGTGACATGAGGAGCAATGCGATGAAACTGATGAAAAAACTCATTCTCGGCGTCGCGGTGACCGCGAGCGTCCTGGCTCCCCTTGCCGACGCCAACGCCTGGGTCGCGGCTGGACGCGGCTGGGGCGGACGAGGCTTCGTTGCTGCCGGCCACCCCTACCATGGCGGCTACTACCACGGCGGCGGCTACTACCATCGCGGTTGCTACGGATGCGGCGCGGCCGCGGGTGCCGTTGCCGGCCTGGCGGTTGGAGCGATGGCGGGGGCAGCGATCGCCAGCGCGGCGCAACCGGTGGTGGTCCAACAACCCGTCTACGTGGCCCCACAGCCGGTTTATGTGGCCCCACAGCCGACCTACGTGACCGCGAACAATCTGCCGATCGGCAGCCAGTACGCGGCACTGCCGCCCAACGCCCGACACATGACGGTGAACGGTGCCCAGTACTACCAGAGTGGGCCAAACTGGTACAAGCCCTACTTCGGGTCGAGCGGCGTCTATTACGAAGTGGTGCTGGCGCCGTAACCGCCATGCCCTATCCCGCGTAGTTGCGGGCCGTTCGACGATCCTTTTCCTCTCAGCAGAAGACGATGCGTGTGCTATTGGTCGAAGACGACCCGATGATCGGCAAGAGCGTCCAGCAGGGCCTGCGCCAGGAGGGCACCAGCGTGGACTGGGTGCGCGACGGGCAGGCGGCCGAACTGGCGCTGACGACGACTCCCTACGAGCTGCTGCTGCTCGACCTCGGTCTGCCCGGCAGGTCTGGTCTGGAGGTTCTCGCCAGGCTGCGGCGTTCGGACAACGACATTCCGGTACTGATCATCACCGCCCGCGACGCCGTCACCGAGCGCATCAAGGGCCTCGACAGCGGTGCCGACGACTACCTGATCAAGCCCTTCGACCTCGACGAGCTGGCGGCGCGCATGCGTGCGCTGCTGCGCCGCCGTTCCGGTCGCGCCAGCCCGGTCATCGAACACGGCGATCTGCGCATGAATCCGGCAACTCACGAGCTGACCCAGGACGGCAAGCCGGTGGCGCTTTCGGCACGGGAATTCGCCCTCTTGCAGGCGCTGCTCGAACAACCGGGAGCGCCGCTGTCGCGGGCGAAACTCGAAGAGCGGCTGTACGGCTGGGGAGAAGAGATCGAAAGCAACGCTGTCGAAGTCTATATCCACTCGCTGCGGCGCAAGCTCGGCAGCGAGCGGATCAAGAACATCCGCGGTGTCGGCTACCTGCTGCCGGCCGGCCGATGACGTCGATCCGCCGCCAGTTGCTGCTGGCGCTCCTGTCGGTGATTACGCTGACTACGCTGCTCGGCGCGCTGGCCACCTACCGCACGGCACGCGACGAGGCGAACGCGATGTTCGACTACCAGCTGCGCCAGCTGGCCCTGTCGTTCCGCGACCAGGTGTTCCAGGGCGGGCGCCCGCACGATTTCACGATCGACGGCGACGCGCAGGACTTCTCGATCCAGGTCTGGCGCCCGGACGGCACCCGCCTCTACCTGTCGCACCCGCGCAACGAACTGCCGGACAGGACGCCGCTGGGCTTCGCGACCATCGATACCGGCCATGGCAGGTGGCGTGTCTTCGGCATGCAGCAGCACGGCCAGACGATTCAGGTCGCCCAGCCGATGCATTCGCGCGACGAACTGGCGCTGGCCGCAGCCCTGCGAACCGTCGCCCCATTCCTGCTCATGCTGCCGGTTCTCGGGGTGCTGATCTGGGTCGTCGTCGGCCGCGGACTGCGCCCGCTCGACGCCGTGGCACGCGCGGTCAGCACGCGCACCGCGATCGCCCTCGACCCCCTCCCGGAAAATCGGGTGCCGAGCGAAGTAGTGCCGCTGGTACGCGCGCTGAACGAGCTGCTCGACCGGCTCCAGCACGCGCTGCAGGCGCAGCGTGAGTTCACTGCCGACGCCGCGCACGAACTGCGCACGCCACTGGCGGCACTGAGTCTGCAGGTACAGCTTGCCGAGCGCGCACCCGATGCTGCCGCCCGCGCCGAGGCCTTCGGCGAATTGAAGGGCGGTTTGCAGCGCGCGACGCATTCGGTGCAGCAACTGCTGACCCTGGCCCGCCAGGAACCGGGCAGCGGAGAGCGTGCGACAAGCGCGGTACACCTTGGCGATGTCGTGGCGACGGTGATCGCCGCGCAGCTGGCGCTGGCCGAAGCGAAGGGAATCGACCTCGGCGCCGCGCCCGGCACCGACAATGATGTCATTCGCGGCGACCGGGAAGCGCTGCGCATCCTGATCACCAACCTGATCGGCAACGCCATTCGCTATACCCCGGCCGGCGGTCGCGTCGATGTTGCCGTCGGTGACGATGACGGCGTGTTCATCGAAGTCAGTGACTCCGGCCCTGGCATTCCCGCCGCCGACCGGCAACGCGTCTTCGACCGCTTCTATCGCCGCGCACAAAGCGAAGAAGCGGGCAGCGGCCTGGGGCTGGCCATCGTCAAAACCATCGCTGAACGGCACCAGGCGACGGTGTCCCTCGGCGAAGCCCGGCTCGGCGGCTTGTGCGCACGCGTTCAATTCGACCGCTCCGCCTCCGCCAGCACTTTTTCCACCCCTTCTTCCACCACGCCGACCCGCACTTCGTTTTAAGTCAGTCTTAAGTCATGGCCGTCTATCGTACGTTCCACCGGAAGCGAGGCGCTTCCTCGATGAAACGAAAGAGGAGATCACCATGCAAGCAACGACCTTCAAACGCAGTCTGCTGGCTGCGGCACTGATCGCCGCCGTCGGCGGCGGCTACGCCAAGCTGGGCGGCGACGTCATCCGCCCGGCCGACGCCGTTGCCGCTCTTGCGGCGCCAAGCGCAGCGCCGCTGGCCAATCCTGCCGTCGGGCTGCCCGATTTCCGGGCGATCGTCGAGCACAGTGGCCCGGCAGTGGTCAATATCAGCGCCGTCGGAGCGTCGAAAACGGCGTACTCGGGCGGCGACCGGGATGAACGCGTTCCCGAGCTTTTCCGCCACTTCGGCATTCCGATGCCCGACGGCGGAGCACCCTCGCGCGGCATGGGCTCGGGCTTCATCGTCAGCGCCGACGGACTGATTCTGACCAACGCCCACGTCGTCAGCGACGCCGACGAGGTCACCGTCAAGCTGACCGACAAGCGTGAATTCAAGGCCAAGGTCGTCGGCCTCGACAAGCTGACCGACATCGCCGTGCTGCGTATCGCCGCCAAGAACCTGCCGGTCGTTCGCCTCGGCAGTCCGGGCAGCGCCCAGGTCGGCGAGTGGGTCGTCGCCATCGGCTCACCGTTCGGCTTCGAGAACAGCGTCACCGCCGGCATCGTCTCGGCCAAGGGCCGCTCGCTGGCCAGCGACAGCTACGTCCCGTTCATCCAGACCGACGTGGCGGTCAATCCGGGCAACTCGGGCGGACCCCTGATCAACCTCAACGGCGAAGTCATCGGTATCAATTCGCAGATCTACAGTCGCAACGGCGGTTATCAGGGCGTGTCGTTCGCCATCCCCATCGACGTGGCGATGAACATTCAGGAGCAGTTGCTGAAGAACGGCAAGGTCAGTCACGGGCGCCTCGGCGTCACCATCCAGGAAGTCTCGCAGTCGCTGGCCGAGTCCTTCGGCTTGAAGAACACCGCCGGCGCGCTGATCAGTTCGGTCGAGAAAGGCAGCCCGGCGGCGGCCGCCGGTCTCGAAGCGGGCGATATCATTCTCAAACTGGACGCCACGGAAATCGGCAGCTCGGCCGAGCTGCCACCCCTGGTGGCGGCGATCAAACCGGGAACGCAGATCGCGCTGCAGGTCTGGCGCAAGGGTGGCACGCGCGATATTGCGCTGTCGGTCGGCGAAATCCCCACGCAGGCGCAAGCGGCGGCAAGCGGCGGCGAAGCCGACAATCCTCGCCTTGGTCTGGCGCTGCGTCCGTTGAGCCCGCAGGAGCAGCAGGCAAGCGGCACGGCCGGCGGTCTGCTCGTCGAGAACGTCAGCGGCCCAGCCGCCAAGGCCGGCATCCGGCGGGGCGACATCGTCCTGTCGCTCAACGGCCAGGAGGTGCGCGACATCGCCCAGCTGCGCGCGCTGCTCGACAAGTCCGGGAGGAAGGTCGCCCTGCTCATCGAGCGCGACGACGCGAAGATCTTCGTTCCGGTCGACATCGGTTGAGCCCGTCTCGGCACCGTCAGGCTGCAGGTGGAGTGATCGCGCCGCCTGCAGCGCCGGCTATTTCTCGCAAGGAAGCCCGCCAATGATCGACGCCCTGTTCGACCTTCTCGGCACTTTCTATCAAAACGGCGACTTCGCGCAGGCCGAATGGATCGCACGCAGCATTCTGCAAGCGATCCCGGACGATATCGTGTCGCTGCAGTTTCTTGGTCTCGTCTATTATCGGACCGACCGTCGCAGCCAGGCGCTGCAGGCGTTCAGCGCCGCCGACCTGGACGCGCCAGCTGCTCCGCCGGCCGCCGGCGAGCCGGATCTGCTGGCCTCGGCGCAGTGCCTGCGCGCAGCGAGCGGCCACGGCTCGGCACTGGCGGGCGCCTGGTACGACCTCGGCCTGCTGCTCTTCCGCCTGGGACGCGACCGGCAGGCGCTCGGCGCGCTACAGGCCGCGCTTTGCGCACGCCCGGACTATCAGGCGGCGAAGGCGGCGGTGGCGCGAATCGCCGGATTTTCTGCCCACCGACGAGTGCGGGCCAAGCGGCGAGAACTGGCGCCACCCGTGGACAACAGGTTCGCCGGCAGCCAGCAGGAATAGCGGCAGCCGCAGGGTAAACGCCGCGTGCAGCAAGCACAGCCGTGCTTGCCGACGCCGACGAAGAGTGGAATTATGTAGCGGTGAAGGTCCCTCGCCCCATGGGCACATCCCCCACCAAGGTAATCATCGTCGCCGAATCCGTGCTGGTGCGCCAGTTCGTTACCCAGGCGCTCGCCGGCGAAGCGGGGATCCAGGTCATCGGCAGCGCCGCCGATCCGCTGCTTGCCCTGGAAAAAATGCGCCGGCAATGGCCGGAAGTGCTGGTGCTGGACGTCGAGACGCCACGCCTGGACAGCCTCTCGTTCATGCGCAAGGTGCTCGCCGAGCGAGCGACGGCCATCGTCATCTGCTCATCGCTGGCCAAGCGGCAGGGGCCAGCGACGCTGGCAGCGCTGGCAGCCGGCGCCGTCGGCAGCTTCTGCACGCCGGCGATCGGCGTGCAGCCAGCCGCCGGACATTACGCCGAGGCCATCGTGCGCGCGGTGCGCGCCGCTGCGCAAAGCTGCCTGCCACTGCAAAAGCGCCCGACACCAGCACCGACCAACGATCTGCTGCGCCCGAAGAACTCGGCCGACGTGATGCTTGCCGCCGGTGCGTCGACCGCCAGCGCCGGGAGTACCGAGCGCATCGTGGCCATCGGCGCGTCGACCGGCGGCACGCAGGCGCTGGAGCTCGTTCTGGGCCGACTGCCGACAAGCTGCCCGGGAATAGTCATCGTCCAGCATATGCCGGAGCGCTTCACCGCGATGCTCGCCCAGCGCCTCAACGAGATGTGCCAGATCGAAGTGCGCGAGGCAGGCCACGGCGACCGTGTCGTCGCCGGCCGGGCGCTGATTGCGCCCGGCAACAAGCACATGATGCTCAGACGCAGCAGCACGCATTATCTGGTCGACGTCGTAGACGGACCGCTGGTCAACCGCCACAAGCCATCGGTCGACGTGCTTTTCCGCTCGGTGGCCAGGTTCGCCGGCGCCAATGCGCTGGGCATCATCATGACCGGCATGGGAGACGATGGCGCTCGCAGCCTCAAGGAAATGCGCGACGCGGGCGCCCGGACGATCGCCCAGGACGAAGCGAGTTGCGTCGTCTTCGGAATGCCCAAGGAAGCCGTCAGGCACGGTGGGGCCGAGCAGGTCATGGCTCTCGAACAGATCCCCGGCGCCCTGCTCGCCTTCGGCCGCAACAGCACGCTGCTCGGCGTTTCCTGAACGGCGCCTGGCGGCAGCCGCTTCGCCACGCGGGCTGCCGCGGGCGAAAGGCCGGGGTATGGCAGCCGGCGTGTTGCGCAGCGAGTGGCGAGGGTGAGGTGTCGTCGGCTGCACATCGTGTTCACTCGCACGCGGCCATCGCGTATCCTCCGCCCATGGGCATTCTTGGAGTCATCGCGGCGTCGGAGCCGCATACCGCCGAAGCCGGCGCCTGCCTTCTGCGCCGGGGCGGCAACGCCGTCGATGCCATCGTCGCCGCCAAGCTCGCGGCGACCGTCACCGAACTGCCGCTGACCTCGCTGGGCGGCGGCGGCGCGTGCATCTGGGGCGACGCCGACGATGGCTACAAGGTCCTCGACTTCTTCGCAGCAACGCCGGGGCGCGGCCTCGCCAGCCCGCCGCGCCTCGACTTCGCGCCGGTGACGGTCGATTTCGGACGCACCACGCAGGTTTTCCATGTCGGCAGGGCGGCAGCAGCCGTCCCCGGGGAACTGGTCGGACTGCTCGAACTGCACCGTCGCGCCGGCCGCGTACCGCTGCGTGAAGTCGTCGCGCCGGCGGTCGCCTGGGCACGCGACGGCTTCACGGTCAGCCCGCAGATAGCGATGATCATTTCACTCGTCGCGCCGATCGCCCGCCGCTCGCCGACCGTGGCAAACCTGTTCTTCCCGCGCGGAGTCCTGCCGCAAGCAGGCGATCGCCTGAGCAACCCGGATCTCGGCGACTTCCTCCACGCGCTTGGCGAGGGCGACACGGACACCCACGTCGCCCGCTACTGGGCGTCGCTGGTCGCCAACTTCGGCCCGGCGCAAGGCGGACTGATCACCGCCGAGGACGTGGCGGCGTACGCGCCGGTGATCCGTGCACCGCTGCGCGTCGGCTTTGGCCCGTACACGGTGCTCACCAACCCGCCGCCGGCGGCCGGAGGCGGCCTGATCGGCGCCGGCCTGCGTATCGCCGAGCGACTCGGCCTCGGCGAGGAGGAGTTCCTGTCGCGCGAGCAGCAGCTGAAAATGGCGGCGCTGCTGGCGACGGTATCGGAAATCCGCCAGGCGGGTTATGACCACCGCCTCTACGCCGACCCGGGATCGATTCTCGACCTCGCCGCCGGCGACGGCATTCCCGCCTGGGGCGCGCGAACGCAAACGCTGATTGCCGAGAACCAGCTCGGCGCGACGACCCACATCTCGGTCATCGACGCCGACCGCATGGCCGCGGCAATGACCACCAGCAATGGCGAGGGTTGCGGTGAAGCCCTGCCCGGACTGGGTATCCACGTCAACAACTTCCTCGGCGAAGACGACATCAATCCCAGCGGTTTCCATCAACGGGCAGCGGGAACCTGGATGAGCACGATGATGTCACCGACGATCGTCGTCGCCGGCGAACGGCCATGCTTCGCGCTCGGCAGCGGCGGCTCAAACCGGATTCGCAGCGCCATCCTGCAATCGCTGCTCAACCTGCTGGCCTATCGCCGCCCGCTCAAGGAGGCGGTGAACGCGCCGCGCCTGCACGTCGAAGGGGCCAGACTGTGGTTTGAAAGCCACGGCCTCGGCGCCGGGGCCGCCGACGCCCTGCAGGCGGCGTGGCCGGCAGCGACCCGCTTCGACGAGGCGAGCCTGTTCTTCGGTGGCGTCAACTGCGTCGCCAGCGGTCATGGGCACCTCTACGGCGCGGGTGACCGCCGGCGTGGCGGCGTCGTGGTGGTCACCGAACAGTAGCGTGCGGACACGCCGGTCGCTGCCGGCGACGCCCCGCGTCTCGGGCTCCATGGTTTCGCTGCCCGCTGTATTGATCCCCGGCCGGAACCCGACGCATCAGAAGCTGTAGCGCAGCTCCGAATAGACCCGGTCGCTGTCGTCATAGCGGCCGAAGAATCCCAGCGGCGGGCCGTTGAAGATATCGACGCCGACCGCCAGATCCCAGTTCTTCTCGAAGTTCCAGCTGACCCGCGGGCGCAGCATCCAGTCGCTGCGGTTGAGGCTGGAAATCCATAGCGCCTGCGCCTCGAACCTGTCGCCGAACTTGCGGTTCACCAGCAGGCTGTAGCCATTCTCGTTGGCCGACTCGATGATGTCCGGGCTGTGGTCGAAGAAATGACTCTGGAAGACCTGGACGTTGACCCGGGTGTCGGTAATCTGGGAAAAGTCCAGGCCGAGCACCCAGGTGAGCGTGTTCTGCGCGACCAGTCCATCGGGGGTCGTGAGATTGGTTGACTGATACTTCTGGCCGCTGGTGTAGACCGCTTCGCCCTTGAGAACCGTCGAACCAAGGTCTTTGGCAAAGGTCGTCCCGTACTGGTCGATGCGCTCGTGCCGCGCCTGATACTCCACCGTCGGCTGCGCTCCGGCGATGATCTGCCGGTAGAAAGTCGGCGCAACGCTCATGCTGCTGTAGGCAAATGCCGCCACATCCCAACCGTTCTGGAGAACGGAAAGGCGCAGGCCATAGTTGGTGTTCTCGAGATTTTGCGTCGGGATCTTCTCGTTGCGAAAAGTGGCCTGGCCATAGGGGATCAGCGTGTAGTCGTAGAACTGTGCCCCCGGCTTGCCGATGTTGTCGTAGCTGGCCACCGGGATCCAGATCGCTTCAGCGTGAAAGTCGCCCTTGAAGTACTCGGCCCGTGCAGCCCACTGCGGAATGCGCAGGATGTCGAACTCGGGGAGCACAAAATGCCGCATATCCTTGGCCGAAACGACATCGCCGAAGAGCAGTCCGACCATTTCTCCCCAGATGATGTGCTGCCGACCGAGACGGAAATCCCAGTCGCCGGCGCCGATATCGATGTAGTTCTCGCGCAACATCGCATTCAGGGTTTGATTGTCGTTCACCGCCTGCGGGTAGAAATCACTCATCGGATAAACGGCGTCGAAGTCCACGCGAACGCCCAGATGCCACTTGACGCCACTGCTGAAATCGCCCTGCGCACTGACATCGGCACGTGTCATCGCCTCCGACCAGTGCGCTGGCCCGGGCGTGGTGTAGGCCATGACGTTCTGGATGAATCCGCGGTAGCGAACCGGGCGCGACGCCGACTGGGCAACAGCCTGCGCCGCCTTTCCTTTCGGCAAGGCATCGTCGTCGCCGAACAGGGCATCGCGGCCGAGCGGCAGTTCGTCGGCGGGCGCAGCGACGGTTGGCGTATCGGTCCCAAACAGGGCGTCGCGACTGAGCGGCGGTTCGCTTGCCGGGGCGACGGCCGGAGCTGCGGCTGGAGCGGTGGCCGGCTTTGTGGCGGGCTTCGCAGCCGGCTCGTCGGTGCCGAACAGCGAATCCCGGCTCAGCGGCAGATCGTCCGACTTGGCGGCGAGCTGAAGTGGCACCCGCTCTGGCAGGGCGGCGAGGGGGGCATCGCCAGCAGCGCGCCTGGCGTGATCCGTCGGCTGGGCGAGAATCGACAGCGGCAAGCTCGCCAGAAGCAGGGCGAGAACGGTCAAAGGCTGCTTATTTCTGATCTGCATTGCGGTTTTCCCCGTTGCTATCCGGCGCCTCGATCGGCGCGCTGTCCTGCTTCTCGTCGTCATTGACTGCCGGCGCCTCGTTGGCCACCGCACTCGCCTGTTCGTCGGCAATGGCTTCCGTCGGACGGTGACGCGCCAGTGACCACTTGCCACTCGAACGCTTCCCGAGCAGGGCGATCTCGCCATCCTCGACGCGGACCAGACGGTCAGCCTTGGCGATCACCCGCCTGTCGTGGGTAGAGAAGATGAAAGTCGTCTTGAACTTGCGATTGATCCTCTTCATCAGCAGAAGGATTTCCTCGCCGGTCTTGTGATCGAGGTTGGCGGTCGGTTCGTCGGCGAGGACGATGGCCGGCTTGATCACCAGGGCCCGGGCGATGGCCACGCGCTGCCGCTGACCGCCGCTCAGCTGGTTCGGACGGTGACTGGCAAACTTTGCCAGGCCAACGATATCGAGAAAGTACGCCACCCGCTCGCGCCGTTCGGCAACCGACATATCCCGGCGGTGGAGCAGCGGATACTCGACGTTTTCAGCCGCCGACAGCACGGGCAGCAAATTGAACGTCTGAAAAATGAAACCGATGGTCCGCGCGCGAAGATCGGCGAGCTGGTTCGGCGTCCGGCCGCTTACGTCCTTCTCGTTGATGTAGATCTTGCCGCTGCTTGGCGTGTCGATGCAGCCGATCAGGTTCAGCAAGGTCGTCTTGCCGCTGCCGGACGGACCGGCAATCGCCAGAAAGACACCCGGGTCGAAGGCCAGCGTAATGTCCTTGAGCGCTTGGACTTTCTGCTCGCCGAGCTGATAATCCTTGTAGACGTGGTCGATACGGACAACTTTCATGCGGTGGCACTTCCTGCCAACCGACTGAACGGCCAGCACAATGAGGTGAAAACGATGGAAAGCATGACGATCCGCCATTCTGGTGTCAAGACTGCCTTGGCGCTTCTCCTGCTGACTTTCTCCGCCTGGAGCGCGGCAGCGCCGGCGGCAACGCCCGCGCAGGAAGATCCCGGCAACGAGGCCACGGCCCGCATGATCGTCCAGAAGGCCGACGAGGTTCGCTTCCCTGCCGACAGCTTTCAGGTCGACGTGGCGATTACCACGACCACCAACGGCGACAATCCCGACGTGCATAAGTATCGGGTGCTGTCCAAGGGCAACACCAACAGCGTGGTGATGGTCACCGAACCGGCGTCCGAGCGGGGTCAGATCATCCTGATGAAAGGCCGCGACCTGTGGATCTTCATGCCTGAAGTCTCGCAGCCAATTCGCCTCGCGCTCTCGCAACGGCTGACCGGACAGGTGGCCAACGGCGACCTGGCACGGGCCAATTTCGCCGCCGACTACAACCCGAAGCTTCTGCGCAGCGAGAAGATCGGCGACGACAGCTATTTCGTGCTTGAGCTGATCGGGGTCGACCGCGGCGTCACTTACCAGCGGGTGCTCTACTGGGTCCGGGAAAAGGACTCCTGGCCGTACCGCGCGGAGTTCTATTCGCTCTCCAACCGCCTGCTGAAAACCTGCAAGTACGAGAACTACCAGACCATGGAAGGCAGGAAGCGCCCGACTCGACTGGTCATGGAAGATGCGCTGCGCGGCGGCGAGCAGTCGGTCCTGGAATACGGCAGCATGAAGCTGCGCGATCTTCCGGACAAGATCTTCACCAAGGATTACCTCAAGAAACTCGACTGACGTGGCGCCCGCCAAGGGTGCGAGCCCCGCACTTCGTAGTAGTATGCGCAGGTCGTGCCGGCAGCTCGCCGGCCAGACAGACAACACCACAAGGGCGGCGGATGTTTCTTTCCAACTTGACAGAACTGACCATGAGCCAGGGCTACCGGCGGTTCTTCAGGGTCGTGCCGGCGCTGACCGACGAGCTGCGCGCCGAAAACTACCGCATCCGGCACCAGGTTTATTGCCAGGAGCTGGGTTACGAGCCGCTGCGCCCCGAGGGTCTCGAAGCCGACGCCTACGACAAGCAGTCGCTGCACTGCCTGGTGCAATCGGTGTCGACGGGGGACTTCGTCGGCTGCGCTCGCCTCGTGCTGATCGATCCGGAACTTGCCCAGGAGGCCAGGCTACCGCTGGAGATCAGCTGCGCGGAAACACTGGACCGCTCGATCGTCGATCCGCTGGCGCTGGACCGATCACGCATTGCGGAAATCTCTCGCCTGGCGGTGATCGGCAGCTACCGCCGCCGGCCGGGCGAGAAGGAAAGACCCATCTCGATCTCGGAGGAGGACTTCGGCACTGCCAAGCAGCCGCGCCAGCCCTACCTCGCTCTGGCGGTCTATCTTTGCCTGATTTCGCTGGCCCGCAGCTACGGAATCACCACCCTGTTCGTCCTCACCGAGCCGCGTCTGGCGTCGAACCTGACGCGCCTGGGCGTCAATGTCGAACAGATTGGCGGCGCGATAGAACACCGCGGCACCCGCGTTCCCTCGATGCTGTCGGTCGATGAAATCATCGACGGCATGAACTTCGTCGTCCGTGCGCTCTTCGAGGTCGTTTCACGCGAGGTCCAGGAAGGTATCGACGCTGCCGGCGAGAACGCTGTTCGCGCCGGGCACAACCCGTTTTCCTAGCCACCCCCAGGACAATGCGCGCACTTACAAACCCATCTGCTGCCGCCAGGACACCGTTTCGCATCTTCGCTCACCACGATGTATAGCTTGCCGGAGCCCGTCCGCCACGCCATCGAGTCGGGACGCGCACCTTCGCCACCACAGGTCTTGCTGCGCCTGCTGCAGATGGTCGACGACGACAGCACGACGATGGCCAAGCTGGCGCGGCTCGTCGAACAGGATCCGGGCTTATGTACCCGCGTACTGACGGCGGCCAATTCACCCGCCATTCGCCACGGCACCCAGCTGCGCAGTATCGAAAACTGCCTGATCGCACTCGGTACCAGGCTGGTGCGTTCGATCGCCACCTGCCTGTCGGTGCAGAACCTGTTCGACGAACGCGCCGGCACCCGGTCGGTCGATCTCTCCGCCTTCTGGACGCACTCGCTGCTGGTCGCCGAACTGTCGCGAAGCCTGGCCGCCACCAGCGGCTATCAGCGACCGGACGAGGCCTACCTGGCGGGACTCCTGCACGACGTCGGCGAGCTCATTCTGCTCTCGGCGCTGGGCGAGCCTTACTTGCAGCTGCTTGCCACCTGCCCCAGCGAAGCCGAACTTTCCGCTCGGGAAAGCGCGCAGTTCGGCGTGCACCACGGCGAAATTGGCACCTGGCTGGCCGACCAGTGGCATCTCGATTCGCCATTCGCCGACGGCATCCTGTTCCACCATCTGCCCGCCGAGCAGATCGTCACCGCCGCCGAGCTGCCGCGGCTGGTGTGGCTGGCGCACGCGCTGATCTCCTGCGACGAGATTCCGGACGGACTGGCAGCCCTCGCCGAGCAGATATTGGCCAACGGCAGCAGCGCTCGCCTGACCGGCCTGCGCGACGAAGCCGAACAGCGGATGTGCATCATCGCCGACGCCATCGGCATCGCCCCCCCGGAAAGCTTACCTTTTCCCAGATCTCCGCTGGACACCGTAGCAACTTTTCGCTATGGTTTCGCCTATGGATATGGCGAAGCGGCTGTGGGAAGGTGATGCCCTGGCGTACGTACGGGAAATGGCCGCGCGTATCGGCATGACGCGCACGCGCTTGTCGCAAGTCGTTTGCGAAGCCTTCGATTTTCGGGACCCCTTGGGGCGCTTGCGCGAGATGACGTGTCGCAAAGTTCTGGCGAAGATGGCAGCGCGGGGGGATGTCGTTCTGCCGGGGACGCAGCGCAGCATTCCAGCGCGAGGAGCGCTGGCCGTGGTGGAGAGCGGCGCGGTGACCTGCGAGTTGGCCGAACTGGGTCGGGTCGAGCTGGTCGACGTTACCGGTGAGGCAGCGCTGTCGCCGGTGTGGAATGGCCTCATGGACACTCACCACGAACTGGGCAGTGGCCCGTTGTGTGGCGCACAGTTGCGCTATCTGATTCGCTGCGAGCACTTCGGCTGGCTCGGTGGTCTGGCCTTCTCGGCGGCCGCCCGCCGTCTGGCAGACCGAGAAGCCTGGCTGGGCTGGAGCGAGGACGAGCGTCGTGAGCAACTCCAGCACGTGGCCTGCAATTCGCGCTTTCTCATTCTTCCCGGGATTCGCGTGCCCAACCTGGCTTCGCATGTGCTTGGCTTGGCCGTCCGACGCTTGGTCCGTGACTGGCCGAAGCGTTACGGTATCGCCCTGTGGGCGCTCGAGACCTTCGTTGCCCCGCCGCGTCTGGGCACGAGCTACCGCGCCGCGAACTGGCGCGAGATCGGGGAAAGCCGCGGTCGTGGCCGGCAGGACGGCCAGCATACGGCCGAGCGGACAAGGAAGCGGGTGTTTCTCCATCTCATCGAGCCGCGCCGCTTTCCGCGTGCCGGACCGCCCGCGACACCAGAGACCGATTGGGCTGCCGCGGAGTTTGCGGGCCTTGAACTGGACGCGCGTTTGCAGCGTCGTACAGTGGCCCTGGCGCGCCGCTTTCAGGCCCGTCCGACGGCCAGCCTGCCGCAGGCCTGCGAAGGCCACCTGGCCGAGCTCAGAGGCGCTTATCGCTTGTTCCAGCACGAGAAGGTCACCATCGATACCCTGCTTGCTCCTCATTATCAGGCCACCCAGGCACGCGCTGCCCAGGAACCGCTGGTCCTGGCGGCCGTCGACAGCTCGGCGTTAAATTACTCGGCTCATCCGGCCACCGACGGGCTGGGACTGATCGGCACGACGGTCAATGGGCCGGTCGGACTGTGGCTGCATGAGACCCTGGTCTTTACGCCCAGTGGCGTCCCGCTCGGGCTGATCGACGTCCAGCATTGGCGGCGTGACCCGGCGGAGCATGGCAAGAAGCGCACGCGCAAGAAGCGGCCGATCGAAGAAAAAGAAAGCGGCAAATGGCTCAAGAGCTTCGACCGGATAGAGGCCGCCCAGCGCGCTTGTCCGCAAACCCGATGGGTGATGGTCGCCGACCGCGAGTCGGACATCTATGAATTCTTTGTCAAGGCCAGCGACGCCACGGCCGGCGTGCTGGTCCGGGCGCAGACAAACCGCCATCTGTGCTCGGACGAGCAGGCGCATCTGTGGCCGGCCCTGGCCGCCGCGCCGGTCGCCGGAACCTTCACCGTGCAAGTCGCGGCCGGCAATGGCAGGCCAGCGCGCGAGGCCACCCTCACCGTGCGTGTGCAGGCCGTCACCCTCAAACCGCCACGCGACCAGACGCGACTGGGAAACGTGCCGGTGTCGGCCATCTGGGCGCACGAAGAACATCCGCCCGAGGGCAGCTCTGCCCTGGAATGGATGCTGCTGACCACCGTGCCGACCCGTACCTTCGATGAAGCCTGTAGCCGTATCGAGTGGTATTGTCGCCGCTGGGGAATCGAGATTTATCACCGCACGCTGAAAAGCGGCTGCCGCATCGAGGACCGCCAACTCGGCTCGGCCAAATCACTGAAGGCCTGTCTGGCGATCGACATGGTCGTTGCCTGGCGGATCTTCCACCTCGTCCATCTCTCCCGCCAGCACCCCGACTTGCCCTGCACCACCTATTTCGATGACGATCACTGGAAGGCGCTCTACGGCTTCGTGCACCGCACGCCCATCCCCCCGGACACGCCACCGACTCTTCATCAGGCGGTGCAAATGGTCGCTCGCCTCGGTGGTTTCCTCGGCCGTAAGAGCGACGGCGAACCCGGCGCTCAAGTCCTCTGGATCGGCATCCAGCGACTCGATGACCTGACCAGCATGTACCGCGTCTTCGCTACACCTCCACCACAAGCTCCTTGAGCCCCGCGCCAACCCATGCCCAGTCACCTTACAGACCAGCGTAATAACAACTCGCTACCGTCTGCTGGCACGATGTGGGTAAGGGTAAGCCCGGAAAGAGCGGCTGCCGGCGGCAGCTCGAACGGCATGCCGCGGGTACTTGGCGCTCGTCGCCGCAGCGAACACGACGCCCACGAGCAGATCGCCGCGATCATCGGTGAGCGGGCACTGATGGCTCCCTTGCAGGAGGATCTCTGCAGCCTCGAGAGCGACGCCGAAGTCCTCCTCTCGCTACGCGAGTCGGCACGCATCCTGTTTGACCTCAACCACCTCGCTTTCCTGCTCTGCGAGCCGCAGGACGGCCAACTCACCGGCAAAGGCATTGCCGCACAGCCGGCAATTTTTGGCCAGGTCAACATCCTCGCCGAGGCGCATCGCAGCCTCGCCGCCGCGGCCGCGATCAACGGCCTGATCTGCTCGACCTACGACCGCGGCGCGCCGCCCGCGAATTCGCTGATCGACATCCAGTTCGCCCGAGCGCTGTCAAGCGCCGGCCTGGTGTGCATTCCGATGATCGGCCGCGGGCGTACGATCGGGGTGATCGTCGCCGGGCTGAGTGCCGGCCAGCACACCCGCCTGACGCGCCGCCTGCCCTGTCTGGCGAATTTCGGACGCATCGCCGGCATCACCCTGGAAAGCTGGCGCAACGCACAGGACCTTCGCCAGGAGGCCGACGAAGCGGTGTCGGCGCGCTTCACTCGCCACGCCCGACGCGTGGTTCACGAAGCGGGCAACCCGCTGACGATCATCAAGGGCTATCTGCGCATCCTCGACGGCAAGCTGCCGTCGGAAGCAGGCGTGCACCACGAACTCAAGGTACTCAGCGAAGAGATCGACCGTGTGGCCAGCATCGTGCGGCGGATGAGCGAAGTTCCCGCAGGCGGCAGCACCGACAAGGCAGTCGATGCCTGCGAGCTGGTGCGCGAGCTGCTGCAGCTCTACCGCGGAACACTTTTCGATGCGCGCGGAATCGACATCGAAACCTCCCTGCCCCTGCGCCCGGTGCGCATCGCCGCTGATCGTGGCAGCATCAAGCAGATCCTGGTCAACCTCTGGAAGAATGCTTCCGAAGCGCTCACACCCGGGCAGCGGGTCAAGCTTTCGCTGAGCGAAGACATCCTTCACCAGGGACAGCCGGTTTGCGAATTGCGAATCGAGGACAACGGTCCCGGCATGAGTGCAGCGGCGATGAGCGCGCTGCACCGCGCCGCCGAAGGTCAGCTCGGGGCGACGCGTGGCATCGGTCTGTCGATCGTTGGCGCGCTTGCCCACCGTCTTGGCATTCCCGTCTCCTGCCGCAGCAAGGCCGGCCAGGGGACCATGATTTCACTGCTGTTGCCAACACCGGGCCGCGTAGAGCACCGGGGCGACGGCGAAGCCAACCCCAACTAAACGAGAAGAGCGCGTCGCCGAACACCCGTCAGGAGGAACGATGAAGGCCATAGCAAACGTCGATTTTTCGCCGCAGCTTCCGGACCTACCGGAAACCAGCAGCATTCTGATCGTCGACGATGAGGAGCGAATTCGCGCGGCCTACCGACAACTGCTCGCGGCACCAGGGCGGAGCATTGAGGAATGCGCCACGGGGGGAGAAGCGATTGACCGCCTCGACCGCCGCGACGTCGACATCCTGATCCTGGACCTCAATCTGCCCGACGTCCATGGACTGGAAATCATGGAATGGATGGTTCAAAAGCACGTTCCGACGGCGGTGCTGGTCTTCAGTGGTGATGAATCGATCGATTCGGCAATCCGCGCGCTGCGCCACGGCGCTTTCGAATTCATCCGCAAGCACGGCAAGGCGCAGGAGCTCATCGACGCCGTCGATCGCCTGCAGCGCCGCCGCCGGATTGAACGCGAGCACGCGATGATGACCGTCCAGCTCGAAAACTCCGAGCGCCTGCACCGCTTTCTCGTCGAGCAGTCGCCGGACATCATCTACACCCTCGACCGCGACGGCCGTTTCATCTTCATCAACGGCCGCGTCGAAGCGCTACTCGGTTACTCGCGCGGTGAACTGCTGGGCAAGCACTACTCGCTGATCGTTCATCCCGACGACCTCGAGCACGCCCGTTTCGCGTTCAACGAGCGTCGCATCGGCGAACGCGCGAGCACCAATGTCGAAATTCGGCTGCAAACCAAGACCCAGGGCGTCCGCCACTTCGAGAATCGGACCATCGTCACCATTCTCAGTGCGCAAGGCCTCTACGCCACCACCGACGGGCCCGCCACGCAGCACTTCATGGGCACCTCGGGCGTTGCCCGCGACATCACCGACCGCAAGAAAGCCGAGGAAACGATCGCCTTCCAGGCCTTTCACGATCTGCTCACCGGGCTGCCCAACCGGATCCTGTTCAAGGACCGGCTGGGAGTCGCCCTGACGCAGGCGAAAAGAAAAGGCAAACGGCTTGGCGTGATGTTCATCGACATCGATCGCTTCAAGCTGATCAACGACAGCTACGGTCATCACGAAGGCGACGAGCTGCTCAAGCGCTTTGCCGAGCGGGCGCGCAGCTGCCTGCGCTCGGGCGACACCCTGGCCCGCCAGGGGGGCGATGAATTTACCGTCCTGTTGCCCGATCTGAGCAGCGCCGACGACGCTGCGTTCATTGCCGAGAAACTGCTCGCCGAGCTGAAACTTCCCTTCAAGATCGCCGGACTGGATTTCTTTGCCACGGTCAGCGTCGGCATCTCGCTTTACCCGGACGACGGCGAAAGTGCCGAACTGCTGATCCGCAACGCCGATATCGCGATGTACCAGATCAAGGGCCGCGGCAAGAACGGCTATCTCCAGTTCACGCCGGAAATGCACAGCGGCCACAGCCTGCGCATCACGCTCGAGAGCGACCTGCGCCTGGCGCTGGAAAGCGGCGGCGATCAATTCGAACTCCACTATCAGCCACAGGTCAGCCACCGCGACGCGCGCACCGTCGGCATGGAAGCGCTGATCCGCTGGCACCACCCGCGACTCGGCCTGATGGCGCCGGACACCTTCATTCCCCTGGCCGAGGAAACCGGCATGATCGTGGCCCTCGGCGAATGGGTACTCGAACGCGCACTGAGCCAGCTCGCCGACTGGCGCGACAAGGGCTTCACCGGTCTGCAACTGGCCGTCAACCTGTCGCCCAAGGAATTCGACCGCGCCGACCTGCCCGAACGACTGCTGCGCCGTCTCGAAGCCCACGCCGTCCCGCCTGATGCGCTCGATGTCGAGATCACCGAGAATCTGTTGATGAAGGACGCCGAGAAAAATATCGACATGGTCAAGCAACTGCGCAACAGTGGCCTGCGAATTTCGATCGACGACTTCGGCACCCGCTATTCCTCACTCAACTACCTGCGCCGCTTCCCGATCAACAGCATCAAGATCGACCAGTCGTTTGTCCGTGACCTGAACGCCGGCAACAGCAACTCGACGTCGATCATTCACGCGATTTCCTGCATCGCCCGCAGCTTCGGCTTGCGCATCCTCGCCGAAGGCGTCGAAACCGAAGCGCAGCGGCAGTTGCTCAGCGGCCTGGCGTGCGACGACATGCAGGGCTACCTCTTCAGCCAGCCGCTGCCGGCCGCCGAATTCGAAGCCTTCCTGACCAGCAGCGCCTTCCCGTCGCGCACGACCGTCAACTAGCCCACCGGCAACCCCCGCGAGCGCAAATCATGGGCTGGCCTGCGGCACGAGTGTCAACTCATGCTGCGTCGCTTGCGGCAGAAACGGCGTCGCTTCGCCTTTCACCCACGCTTCATGCCCGGCCAGGTAGTAGGGAGAAAGCGGGTGCCCACTCTGCCCCCCGGGCATATGAAGGATCGCGCGCTCTTCATGGCCGGGAGAAACGACCATGCGTTCCGAGGATCCGAACGAAGGCGCCGCGACTCGCGGCATGTTGGCGTCGCCATCGATGGCTTGGACCGGCGCGTCGAGGAAACTGCCGACAAACGGGATGAAGCGACTCAGCGGGTGCTCGATAGCCGCCATGTTACGCGCGCCCCAGGTGAGTTCCGCAAGCCGCTCTTTGTTGTCCGCCCCCAGGGAACGCAATGTCGTCTTCAAGACCTCGCGCTCGAAGTCGCTCCACGAAGCGAACGGTGCCGGCAGGAGGTGCGCGGGCTTTTTCTGGATCACCTCCCAGAGCACGCCCTCCCACTGGTTCGAGAGCGAGCCGATCTTGAGGTCGGGCTGTGCTGCATAGGCGGCCGACAGCCAGGCCGTGAACAGCGTGTCACGCAGCATGTAGCGATAGGCCCTGACGACGCGATAGGCCACCGAGTCACGACGCGCACGCAAGGCTTCTTCGGATTTCAATCGAACCAGCAATGCCTTCCCCACGTCGTCCTGCCGAACGCTTTCGTCGGCCAGCAACTGTTCCAGATGAGCCTTCCAGCGTTCCAGAAACAAGCCGCGATCGTCAAGCGCAATGGCCAGTAGATCGTGCTCGTCAAAGGACTCGCGGGCGAACAAGCCGTCGCGAATCTGTCTGGCGCGCGCTCCCAGGTCATAGCCGCCATCACCGATACGCCTGAGCATCTCGCCCGAGGCGACGCGGTTGTTCGCCGTCCATAAGCGGCCGTCAGACGGGTTCAGGAGCAGCGGATATTCATCCTCGGCCAGGTAGCCCTGCCACGAACACGATCCGTCGGCGAAGCTGACCGGCTCGTCGCCGTCACATCCGACGCGCCTGGGAATGGCGCCGATGATCGTCCAGGCCAGATTGCCGCCACTGTCGACGAGCAGGATGTTTTGCGACGGCAGGCGCGCCCTGTTGGCAACGCGTATCGCGTCGGCGACGTTCTCCGTTGTCTCCAGGGCAAGAATTCCGAAGTTGATCGCCTGCGTGACGTCGTGGGCCAGCCATTTGAAAACAAACTTCCGGCCATCAGCGCCGGTCTCGGCGACCGGTCCCCAAATCGTCTTTTCAATGGCCAGACGCCGCGCCGGCGCACCTTTGACGTCGATCGTCTCGACAACCGTTTCCAGCGGGTATTCGCCGTTCGGCGTCAGGTAGCTTCCCGGGCGCGCCTGCTCGAGAATGATCACGTCACTGAAGTCGCCATAGCTGTTGGTGTAACCCCAGGCGACCTTGCCGTTGCTGCCGACGACGACAAGTGGCGCACCAGGCAAGGACACGCCGCTGACCTGATGCCGGTAGCGACCGCCCGATGGCTCGTCTTCACCATAGCGAATCTGCATCCGAAACCAGATGTTTGGCACGCGCAGCTTCAAGTGCATGTCATTCTGCAGAATCGCCGACCCGTTGTCGCTCAGGTCACCCGAGACGGCCCAGCTATTGCTCCCCGGGAATACCGGCTCCAGACGGTCGCTGTTTTTCAGCGGCAGTTCCAGCTTTGCCGACCAGTTCGCCAGGCTCGACTCCTCTGGAATCGCAGGCGGCAACAGCGGCTTGCCCCATAGGGGCGCGTCCCATTCCGAGCCCTTGGCACGCAGGAAGGCGTAGAGCGATTGGGGAACGCGTTCTTTCACGTTCATCCGGGTCAGCTCCTTTTCCGGCGTCGATGGCTGCAGCACCAGATACATCGAGTACGCCACCAGGATGCTGTCCTCGGCCGTCCAGGCGACGGGTTCGGCGTGCAGCAGCCAGTATTCGAAGGGCCTGGCAGCGAGACCGTGCAAGCCCGCGTTTACGCCGTCCACATAGGCGTGCAGAATCGCCGACTGGTCTTCGGCAAGCTGGCCCGCAATGGCGCGGGCACGCGCACGCAACTGGTGAATACGAACGCGCTGGTCGGACTCCAGCGCCGCGCCGCCGAGCAGGGCCGACAACTCGCCGGCCGCCTGACGGCGCATCAAATCCATCTGGAAGAAGCGCTCCTGCGCATGCACGAAACCCATCGCCCTGGCCACGGCCGTGCGACTGATCGCCGAAATGGTCACCATGCCGACTTCGTCCCGCGTGACGCTGACCTCCTCGCCCAACCCGGCAATCGCCACTACGCCATCGAGGGCCGGCAGGCTGGCGCGCAGTTGCCAGTACGCCCAGGACAGCAACACTGCCACCACAAGGGCCGAGAGCACCGCCAGGCGAGCCGCCCACTTCCAGAGTTTTTGCATGGAACGGGGTTCTTGAGTTCGATCGATTGCCCAGTCTAGCGGTGTGCTGCATTCTTGATGAGACTTTTGGCGACTGCTGAAAGCAGGGCGAAAACCCTGTGCTGGCCGAAATTCGCAGGGTCCATGCCGGGGGCGGCTCTCGTCGCCACCCCTGGCGCTCATGCCCCACCACATACCGTCATTGCGAGGAGGCGTAGCCGACGCGGCAATCCAGTTCCATTCTCTGACTACGGGTGCGCCACGTCAGCCCGGCGAAAAACAAGACCTCGGGATTGCCACGTCGGCGACGCCTCCTCGCAATGACGTGCGGGCTACTGTCCCTCGACGCTGCGAACAAGTGTGCCGTCAGGCCTACCTGGCACCCGCCGCAGCAGATTTGCTCCGTGCACCATTCCCGATGTCGTTGAGAGCCAGGCGGCCGGGCGGTTCGACGCCAGCGCGGGAATCCGGCCGCGTGGCGGATGAAACGACCTGCACGCTGCCCGCGTCCGATACCGGCGTCGCACACGGTCCCTGCAGCGACTCACTGGCGGGCGTTCTGCCGTTCCTTTGCGGGCAAACCGCTGTCTGTTTCACCGGTTGGCAGCGCCGATCGGAGAACTCAATCCGGCCATCGACCTCGCACCTGAACAGCGAACCGGCGACAGCCGGCTGGCAGATCTGCAAACCGAGAAGAACCACAAGCATGCTCTGCAATTTCATCGCCAACTCCCTCGTCCGTGTCCGACCAATGCGGCAATCTTTGCACGGCGCAGGTATTGACTTGGTGTCGAAAGTCACAGGCAGGCGGCGATCTCCAGCTGCGGGCGAATCCAGCCTCTGCCAGGACGAGGGAAGCAGCAGCGCACCGGCTTGCTCCACCTTGCACGTCTCGCGGTCTTTGCGCGCCCGCTCGCGGCCCCAATGAAACGATTTCGATCACCGCCCCAGTGCGCCACCACGGCCGCCGCGATCGCCCGCCAGGAAACGTAGCGTGGTCGCCGGCAGGTCGGCCCAGAGACCGACCAGGTCGGCAGTCGACAGATGGGCACCGACAGCACGAGAGTCGGCCCAGGCCCATGGGCGCCACATGAGGCCCCGCAGAAACTGGGCAGCGCCGTGGCGGACGAGCACGCCATCCATCTCCGTCTGCCCGGAAACATCGGCGACCACACCCGACAGCGTCAACAGGGCCTTGCGAAAGAGCGCGATCTCTTCCGGAAAACGAACGGCCGAGGTCGCTGCCAGACTATCCATAAGCGACGTCATCCAGTCGAAGCCGGGAAAGCGGCCACAACGCACCTGCGCAATCGCTGCGTTGACCGCGACCTGCACGCGGGCTTCGTAGCCAGGCTGGCCCAGCGCGGCGATTGCCCTGCACACGCGCGTCTCGTTGAGCGTCACGGCGCCCAGAACGAGTTGCACGACCGCCTCGCACTGTGCCTTGGTCAGCCGTGTGGTGAGTGCCCAGTCGATGATCGCCAGGCGTCCATCTGCGGTGGCCAACAGGTTGCCGGCGTGTGGGTCGGCATGAAACATCGCCCCCGCCTCGCCATTGCCCCAGAAGGGCTGGGCCAGCAAGGCCCTGATGACCCGCTCGGCACGCTGGCTCATTTCCCCGGCGGGCAGGTCCTGGTGGGTCACCTTGCAGCCATCGACCCTTTCCATCGCCGTGACCAGCGGCGTGCAGAAGGGAAACAGCCGCGGGATGAGGATATCCGCTGAACCCGCGTAGAGATCGGCAGCCTGCCGCAGATGTTCCTGTTCCTGGTCCAGGCGAACTTCGTTGGCCAGCAGACGGGCGACCATTTCCAGCGTATTGCCGTAGTCGAGCACCGGCAGTCCGTGGTGAGCGCAGCGTTCTTCCAGAAATGTCCCGAGCAGCGGCCAGATGGCCAGTTCTTCCTCCAGCCTGTCCTGCACCCCGGGGCGCAGAAGCTTGAAGACGCCCCGCTGCGGCGCTTCGCCTTTCGCCTGGCGCCAGACGAAAGGCACGACGACGGCGACACTACCCTCGGCGATCGTCTCCTGCCCCAGCTGCAGACCGGCGACAGTGCCCACCTCGCGATCGAGCAGCGAACGCAGTGCAGCCAGCGAATCGGTCGGCGCCAGTGTTTCGAGTTCCTGCAAACGCGCGCGCAAATCGGCCGACAGGCGCCGGTCATGGGCCACCACCTGCCCCAGCTTGTGCAGGGTCGGGCAGAGACGAAACAGGCTGAGCACGCGCCGCTCGCGGCTGGCGGCAGTCGGCAGCGCAAGCTGTGCGGCAAGAATGGCTTGCTGACGCAGCGGGGAGAGGCGTTGCAGGAAGAACGACAAGCCGTCCGCGACCAATGGACGATACTGCGCGTAGGTCGCCGGCAACAATTCGGTGAGCTGCAGCAGCATTTCCAGCGGGCCGCTGTGCTGCTCGATTTTCGAGTGGAGGATCATGATGAAGATGGCCAGCGCACTGGCGAAACGGGAGGCTGATGAGCAGGGCGATGAGCCCATTGTAGACCGGATGGAGCAGCGCGTAAGCGGGCGCGCCGGCAGCGCGCTGTTCGCTATCATCACCGGGCATTTTCCGCTACTGTATCCAGCTCGTAAAACCAACCCCAGCAAGGAGTTACCAACATGATCGGATACGTGACCGTCGGTGTAAGCAACATGGACAAGGCGAAGGCGTTCTACAGCGAGCTGCTCGCCGACCTGGGCGCCAAGGTGTTGATGGACATGGGCCGCATCGCCTTCATCGGCAGCACGATGGACGCCCCGATGCTGAGCGTCTGCATCCCCTACGATGAAAACGACCCCAGCCCGGGCAACGGCAACATGATCGCCATCAATCCCGGCTCCAAGGAAAAAGTGGACCAGTTGTACCTCAAGGCGATCGCCCTGGGTGCCAGCTCCGAAGGCGAGCCCGGACAGCGCGTTACCGATGTGTTCTACGGCGCCTATATTCGCGACCCGGACGGCAACAAGATCGCTTTCTACGAGTTCGGCTAAGTCCGGGAACGCAGGCCGGTAAACTCCAGTCCTGCTCGATCACTCGTCGCCAAATCCGGGCCACCACTCCCCAGCCACCGTCATTGCGAGGAGCCGGGATACGGCGTCGGATGATCAGCCCTTCTTCCTTGTCCATTTGTCGAGGTAGTACCTGACGCTCAGACGATCCCTCGGCCGTGGCTTGTAATGCGTCTTGTCCCGCTCGATTTCATCGTAGATATTGCTCGACGAGGTGTAGTAGTAGAGAGCGACCGACCTCCTGGTGATGTGTTCGGGCGTGCGCAGCGGCTCCGGATGACCGTGATTGCTGTCCTCGTCGGTGTTGAAGATGACACACCGATTGTAAACAGGCGAGACTCTCTTCAGGCAGGCCGTCATCTTCTGGTCCCAGAGCTCCAGGTTTCCGCCGTACTCCTCGTGCCAGTTCTTGTTCAGATAAATGATGACGTTGATTCGGCGCACCAAATGCAGCTTCTTGTTGATTCTGAAGTCGGCGTGTACGCCGAGCAAGCCGCCGGTCTTGGTTTCGTGCAGCCCGCCACCATCGAAATAGGGGTCAGGGATGAGACCGTCTATGGTGGTCAGGTTTTCGAGGAACTGCAGCATGGCCGCCGAGTTGAAAGCGGCAAATATGTTTCTGAGAGTGGGATTGCACCGATTCGGGTTGATCTGCCGCTTGTGTAATCCCTTGTAGCCCCGCTCATAGAGCTTTTCGTCATTGGTCCGTTCAGCCGGGAAATTGGCGTGAATGCTGTCAATCACGTCGGCCGGCAAGAAATTATCGATCACTACATGGGGAAATGGCCCGGCCGCGGTATAAGTGGCAGTCAGTTGGCGACCGAAGGCGCTCGCTTCGTCAAGGTTGAAATCCAGTTCCCTGCCGAGGGTGATTGGCAGTGCTGCTACTGTAGAACTCATCGCCGCTCCAGAAGTCGATTGCAGATCGCCTGACTGCTCGCCATACGCGTCGTGGCATGCAGGACGAGTGCGTGGCAGCCGTTGACGGCCGAGCCATGCGGGCGCGTGTCGTCACACCAGCGGAAGAAGTATACGTGAGCGGGGGTTCGCCGGCCGCATCGCTTTCCACCCGGACTCCCGACCGCCACCCTCAGCGTGCCGCCCTGCTACGCGCCTTCATTCAGCGCGAGCCTGACCGCAGCGACGATGCGCCGCCGGCCGCGCGCGCGGCTGACGAGATTGGCCTCCTCGCCGGTGGAATCCAGCCATTCGACGAGGCGCGTCAGCGCATGACGCGTCGTCGTTGCGTCGCGGCAGTTGGCCAGGAAGACCATCTGGATCTTCTGCACCTTGTCGGCCACGTAGACGCCAAAGGGCGCGGCGACGATGGTCGCGTCGGGAAAGCCCAGTTGCCGCATGGCCTGCGACTCGCTGACCGTCTTCAGACAGGCGACCAGATGCACGGGGCCGGCCAGCGACGGTGCCTCGCCGCTGGCGTCGTAGCTGTGATCCTTGAGAAAGGGTTGGCCGACCAGTTCGCGCGCGGCGGCGACACCAAAGGCGGCGGGCAGGCCGTGCACGATGGTGAGCAGGGATTCGTCCGCCAGCGGCCAGTCCCAGCCGCCGGCAACGGACGACAGAGGGCTCGCGCCCAGGTCGCGCAGTGCTTCGCCCAGCGCTTCTTCCATGGCCTGCTTGCGGGTGCCGAAATCGAGCCGGCTCCAGTCGAGGGCGGTGCCGTAGGCAAAACGCCCCTTGCGCGCTTCGCGGCCGCCCAGCTTGACCAGGCTGGCGACGGCCTCGCGCAGGGCTTCGAGACTGCGCGCGACGACATCGTCGGCGTTGCGCGCCTCCGGCGAGGTCGGGTTGAGTGTCTGGAAGTAGTCCTGGAAGATCGTGTCGGCCTTCGTCTCGGCGGCCGATTTTCTGGCCGGGAACGTCACCTCGAGCACGCGAACGACCTTCAGCCTGGCCGGGCCGTTGTTCCAGACTTCCTGAAACTCGGCATGGCAGATACCGATCTCGCCACTTTTCGGTGCCCAGCCGGCTTCGCCCGTATATAGGGCCAGGACGATGTCGGCCTTGCGCACTTCTTCGAGCGAGCGGTTCCAGGCGGTATCGAGGTCGCCCTGCGACTGATCGGGCGCGTTGTCCGATATCCAGACCTCGAACAGCGCTTCACCGAGCAGCGGCTCGTCGCGCAGCCTGTCGTGCAGGCGCTTGCGCACGACGGTCATGCTTACTTGCTGCTCGCCGTCGGCGACCAGCGAGGAGCACCGGCTGGAAATCATGATGCGGATTTTCTTGAAATCGGCCATCGCGTTGCCCTCAATAAGCGCTGCACGCTACCTGCCGTGACGGTTGTCGGCCCGCCGGCACGCTGGCGTCGTCAGCAGTGCGGTGCCGCGACCAGCCGCCAACAACGCTCAGTTGGCCGCGCCGTGCTGATGAATGTGCACATCCCGCTGCGGAAAGGGGATGTTCAGCCCGGCGGCGTCAAAGCGTTTCTTGACCTGTTCGTGCAGATGAAAATGAACCGCCCAGTAGTCGCCTGAATTGACCCACGGGCGAACCACGAAATTGACGCTGCTGTCGCCGAGCGCGACGACTTCGATGGTCGGCGCGGGCTCCTTGAGGATGCGCTCGTCGCTGGCGACCAGCTCGTTGAGCACCCTGCGGACCTGGTCGAGATCGTCGCCATAGCTGCAACCGACGATCATGTCCAGCCGCCGGGTATCGTTGGCCGAGTAGTTGATGATCGTTCCGGCCATGATCTGGCTGTTGGGAACGAGGATTTTCTTGTTGTCAGGCGAGTGAATGATGGTCGTCAGAATCTGCACTTCCTTGACGGTCCCGGCGACCCCGGCGGCTTCGATGAAGTCACCGACCTTGTAGGGGCGGAAGGCGACGATCAGGACACCGGATGCGAAGTTGGACAGCGAGCCTTGCAGCGCGAGGCCAACCGCCAGGCCAGCCGCGCCGAGAACGGCGAGCAGCGACGTCGTCTGCACGCCAAGAGCGCCAATGGCGGCGATGATCACCACCACCAGCAACACGGCGCCAAGCATGTTGCAGAGAAACTTCTCGAGCGTATCCTCCATGCCCGTCTTCTGGAAAGCCTTGCGCGCGAAGTTGGTCACCGCCTTGGCCAGCCATCGGCCGACGAGAAAGATCAGAATCGAAGCGATCACTTTCAGGCCGATCGACGTCCCCTGCTCGGTCACCAGAACAATCAGCTGGTCGACGTTGCTGTAATCAATGACTTGCGCAGCGGCTTTCTCGACCGCTGCGACCGCGTTTTTTTCCATGTCCGCTTCCTCCGTTCCTTCGAGTTCAAACGACTGGGTTGGCCATCGCCTGCTGCAGTTCCCCGCCTTGCCACCGGCAACGGGGGAAAAGGGCTGAATCTTGCCCGCCCCTGCGCTCAGCGGCTCAGCGGCTCAGCGGCTCAGCGGCTCAGCGGCTCAGCGCATCGAGCGCGGCGGCCAGGCTGTTCACGGTGCGCTCCGGGTCATGCAATTTATCGAGGCCGAACAGACCGATGCGGAAACTGCGGAAATCGGCCGGCTCGTCGCATTGCATGGGCACACCGGCGGCGGCCTGCACGCCGATGGCGACGAACTTCTTGCCGGACTGGATATCCGCGTCATCGGTGTAGCTGACGACGACGCCTGGCGCCTGGAATCCTTCGCCGGCGACACTCTTGAAGCCCTTGCTGGTGAGCAACTCGCGAACCCGGCGGCCGAGTTCCTGCTGCTCCTTGCAGACAAGCTCGAAGCCGTAGCTTTCGGTTTCCAGCATCACGTCACGCAAGACCGCCAGGGCGTCGGTGGGCATCGTCGCGTGGTAGGCATGAGCGCCTTTCTCGTAGGCCTCCATGATCTGCAGCCATTTCTTGAGGTCGCAGGCAAAGCTGCTGCTGCTGGTTTCGTCGATGCGCGCACGCGCGCGCTCGCCAAGGGCGACCAGCGCGCAGCACGGCGAGCCACTCCAGCCTTTCTGTGGTGCGCTGATCAGCACGTCGACGTCGTTGGCGACCATGTCGACCCAGACGGTCCCGGACGCCACGCAATCGAGGACGAAGAGTCCATCGACGGCGCGGACGGCGGCGCCGACCGCGCGCAGGTAGTCGTCGGGGAGAATCAGGCCCGAGGCGGTTTCGACGTGCGGCGCGAAGACGATCTCCGGCCTTTCGGCGTGGATGCTGGCGACGACGTCTTCGAGCGGCGGCGGGACAAATGCCGCCTGCGGCTGCTCGTCAACCGGGCGGGCGACCATGGCCACGCTCTCCGAGGCGATCCGCCCCATGTCGAGGATTTGCGTCCAGCGGAAGCTGAACCAGCCGTTGCGGATGATCAGGCACTTCCTGTCGGTGGCAAACTGACGGGCGACCGCTTCCATACCGAAGGTACCGCTTCCCGGAACGACGATCGCGGCCTTGGCGTTGTAGACCGTCTTGACGATCCTCGAGATGTCTTTCATCACGCCCTGGAAACGCCGCGACATATGGTTGAGGGCGCGGTCGGTATACACCACCGAGTACTCGAGCAGACCATCGGGATCGGGTTGAGGAAGGAGTGCGGGCACGATTGTCTCCATTGGGTGATTCGGCGAGCCGAGTTCAGCGGGTGCACGGGAAGTCCGTGCGGCACAAGGCGTGCAGGATAACGCCAAGTCCGGACGCTGCGCTAGTCGGGGCGGGCGCAGCACCTGGCTCTGCCGTGCTTGCCGGCGGCGTGTCGAAACGGACAACCGCTGGCCACCGTCGGCCAGGGTTCCGCGGCTCGGGCGACCGCGCCCTGTCGCGCAAGACGCTGGACAGCCGTTACACTTCCACCCCTTGAGCAGAAGGCCGCGTCGCGCGGGCCGGGCATGATGCACGGCACGGCTGGCTGCCAGAGGCGTGCCAGCTCTCACCAGACACTGGAGACCCCCAATGGCCGGAGCCAGCCTGCTTGCCCTGATCGATGACATTGCCACGGTACTCGACGACGTCGCGCTGATGACCAAGGTGGCGGCCAAGAAAACCGCCGGCGTGCTCGGCGACGACCTGGCACTGAACGCGCAGCAGGTGTCCGGCGTACGCGCCGAACGCGAACTGCCGGTGGTCTGGGCGGTCGCCGTCGGCTCGTTCAAGAACAAGCTGATCCTCGTGCCCGCGGCGTTGGCGATCAGCCGCTTCGCGCCGTGGGCGGTGACGCCGCTACTGATGATGGGCGGCCTCTATCTCTGCCTCGAAGGTGTCGAGAAGATTGCGCACAGGTGGCTGCACGGCAAGAGCGACAGCGAGGATGGCGCGCACCACGGCGAAGAGCTGGCGACAGTGGAAGGCGAAAGCGTCGATCTGGCAACCATGGAAGCCGCCAAGATCAAGGGCGCGATCCGCACCGACTTCGTGCTCTCCGCAGAGATCGTCGTCATCGCGCTGGGCACCGTCGCCGGCGCGTCGTTCGCGACGCAGGTGGCCGTTCTTTCGGGAATCGGCGTCCTGATGACGGTCGGCGTCTACGGCATCGTCGCCGGCATCGTCAAGATGGACGACCTCGGGCTGTACCTGCTGAAGAGGAGCGATGCGCTGGCGAAAGCAGTCGGCCAGGGCCTCGTGCTCGCCGCGCCGCGCCTGATGAAGGCGCTGACCGTGATCGGTACGGCGGCAATGTTCATGGTCGGGGGCAGCATCCTCAGCCACGGCATTCCGCCCGTCCATCACTTCATCGAAAATGCAGCTGAAATCGCCGACGCCGTGAGCCGCGTCGGTGGAGTGCTCAAGGCCTTGACCTCACTGTCGCTGGAAATGCTGGTCGGCGCCGCTGGCGGCAGCCTGGCATTGCTCGCCGTACGGGCTTTTGCGGTGATCCGCGGCGCCGTCCGGCGGCCACCGAAGAAACGACAGCCGCTGGAATGACATCGCCAAGGCCGCGGGCAACTGCCGGGAACACGCCCGGCCAGGCGCCTAGGCCGCAATCCGCCAGCCGACTTCGGTTTCTTCGAAGATCTGACGCACTTCGTCCTTCTGACGATCGGTCTCGTTCCACTGGGCAATCAGCTCGGTCACGCGGGTGGTGCCGTGGATATGCTCGAGGTACATCAGCCGCAGCATGCGCTCGGCAGCAATGGTTGGCCGGCGCTTGCCGCGCTCCCAGAGCGACGCACTCTGCTCGTCGACGCCGAGGCAGTCGCCGAGTCGCTTCTGCGACATCCCCATTTCGACGCGCAGGAAGCGGATCTCGACGCCGGTCAGGCGCCGCTTGTAATCGACCAGATGGCGACCGATGGTCCGGTGCAAGCCATCGATGTCGTAAATTTCGAGGCACGGACCCAGCCCGTCGACATTCTCGTAGCTGAAACCGCTCGCCAGCCAGATGTTTTTCAGACCGCAGTCTTCATACTTCAGCATGTCGCCCATCTCAGCCCTCGACAACCGTGGCCACCACGGCCAACTCGCCACCCGCGCCACCATTGCCACCCTCGCCGCCTTCCTGGGCGTCGCCAAGCTTGAAGATCACGCCAACCGTCAAACGAGCACCCGCGTGAAACCAGCTCAGATTACACCGCCAATCGTCCCCCGCATCCTTGTGCAGCGGCTCGCTGACCAGGCCATTCTTCAAGGTTTCCAGCACCTGCCGGCGGCCGATGTAACGATGCTTCATGCGCGCCTCTGCCTGCTCGCTGAACACCAGGCGGCGCTGGCCGTTACCGACTTCCTTGACCCACTCCATGGCCTGCCGGGGGGTTGGTTTGATGCCGGAGAGCTTGCTCATGACGATCCACCGTGGGTCGCAGTTGGCGACGGTATCGAATTCTTGTGGTGCCAGGAAGGGAATCGCACATTGACACCAAGCAACTGTTTTAACTGCACTTTCTCATAGTTGTTCTTGTGCATGACTGCAAACATGCCCCCATCAAACCAACGCTGTCCGCGTCCTGCGGAGGAGGCCGCCTGATCAACGCGAGCAAGTTGCTCTGGGTTGATTTCTGACAGCACGGACTGCCCCGAGTAGGCCACTTCCCTATCCGTGCCGCTGGTGCCGTGCAAACTTGGCCCGGCGTCTTGGTACATGCCCAACTTCTACGCCAGAGCACAGCACACGCGGATCTCGGCACACCGCTGCAGCGGATTATGGTTGGTGGGCAGATCAGCCGCGTTCACCCGAGCCGGCAAGGGCAGCCTCGGCCCAAAGGCGATGCTAGCACATCGCCCGATCGTTCGGGAGACAGGTCACCGACGCCGGCCGACTCACCCGGATCTGTTCGCTGATCCACGTCTGCACCTCAGGCTCGACCCATCCGGACGCACGCCCGAGCCTGATCTGTCTTGAAAATTCGCCCCGCTTGATCTTGTCGTCGATCGACGATCGGCCAAGCCCTACCATGCACTTGACGTGGGGAAGGCGTATCAAGCGTTGATTCATGACATCACCTCACGTTCCGTCTGATAGACCAGACTGAGCTTCTCGCCGGTTTCCGGGTTCTTGCTTTCGCGAGCCGCGCGCGGCGCTGCATTGAAGGTGCCAAAGCCCAGCAGTGTCACCGAATCGCCATTGGTATTGGCGGCGGCGTCGAACCGGATAGATTTGGCGGCAATAGTTGGCGGCGAAATTTGGTCGCGATGAATGTACGCCAACACAGTCGGAGCGACGACAATCAGCGTCCGGTACTTGCGGCGAAGCGGACATTCAGAAAGCGGCGCCCTGCGTCCGGTCGTCGGCCAAAGCGGCCGTTGGCGCCACATGGCGCGGACGGCCGGTATGGATCCTTTATCGGCCGTCGGGAAAGGAATAGCGCCGAGCAACCCTGCCACCCGCGCGGACGGTCGGCGCCACTGACAGAGACGGAAAAGGCCAACCACTGAACGCAGAAGCAGCATCCGCGACAAGAGTCGGGAGCAGTGGGAAAAACGACAACGTTGCCGGTTCTTGCGATGGGTGACCGACAATGGTAGTCCATGCTCGGTTACCCGGGGTGGCCTCAAGGTTCAGCACCTGATCGCCGCCACCTCCGACACCTTCCGAGCGGGCCTTCCAAAAGATCTATGCGATTGCCCTGGCATTGCCACTTCGCCAGAAAAGGAGCTGTCATAATCTTGAAGCTGAGCCCGGATGCGGAATGTACCCCGGGTGCACGACGGCTGCGGGTGAACCGGTAACGCTTGGCGGGACGATAGAGAGAAGCGAATAGCATGGCATTCAAGAACGAGAAGATATCGGAGCAGGACCTGGAGTGGGTGTCGAAGCTGGTCAATTACGAGAGCATCCGTGCGATTTCCCAGTGGGTGCACCAGTTCAGCAATCTGTCTTGGTGGACGGCTGACCGGGAGAACAATGCCTTCTTGCTTCAACTCGGCGGCGGGGGTAATCCCAACGACGTGGGGCGCATGGCCTACGCGGTATTGATTCTCGATGGACAAGTCATCGTGTTCAATCTTGTTGACCGCAGAGGGGGTAACAGTACCGTTGGTATGGAATTGACCATGGAAGTCCATAAGTTAATCGTCCCGCCAGCACTTGAGCAGCGACGCGAGGAAATCAAGCGGCTGTTGCGCGAAGCGCTTAACGAAGACGCCTATTGGAACCCTTTTGCCGACGGCGGCACTGTGGCGAATCCCAACACCGTCGCGCGCAAGAACCTCAAGTACTTCAACGTCGAGTTCAAGTAATCAGGGACGATCATGGCGTTCACCTACGAAGAGGCATCTGCCCTGATCGGTACCGAAGGCTATATCGACGTCGAGGGCCTCCGCCGTCTGGTCAGCAAAACCTCGGCGATTCCGTGACGGATGTGCGAATGCCGTCGTGATGAGGGAGGGCAAGCGAAAGCCTGTTCCCTACTTCCCTCTACCCGGAGGACGAATGGGGTCGACGCACGCGATGTTGGTGGGCACGGAAGTTGACGGTGATCAATATCCTCCGCGCTTTCGTCGAATAGGATCCGGTGGTCGCATGCGAAGTGCGTAAGCACAGGCTCGCTTCTCGGATGCTCCTAATGGCGTGAGTCGCGAGCGGGCTGGCGGTTAAGGGCCGTGCGGCTTGGTGCAGAGTAACCACAAGGATCCACAGGCGGCGAAAGCACCCGTGATGGCGATTCGGGCGATTTGAGTAACAACCGCGGTCAATGTTCCATATGCGATGAATGTCGTCGGCAAGTGTTTCTCCAGAGGAAGGCCGCCTTCCAGAGCGGTTACAGCCGACTTCGTTGGCTTCTCGAAACATGAGGGAAGGAACCTGTTGCAATGTTGGAACTGACACCGGATGTGCTGCTCGACGCCACCTTCGGCGAGGATGCCAACACCATCTGGCACCACAACGATCCACAGGTTCTGTCGATCTTGAAGAAGATCCTTCTCAACCTGATTCGCCAAGATACAACTAACAAAACAACGAGTAGCTTGCGCCTGAAGCGCAAAGGTGCCGAGTGGGATGGCGAAGTGCGTATGGAAATTGGGCCTCATGCCTCGATGACGCCGACGACATTCGAGCTCAGAAGCACCGGAGTCGAGATGCCCAAGGTATTCTATACACATTACTCCGATTATGTCTTTCCTAGAGGGCCTCATGACTGAATATCTTACCTATGTGGGTATTGGTATTGCGGCAAGCCTGATTTGTTTTGCGATTTACATCGCGTTTAAGTATCGCGGTAATGAAGAAAAATTTAATCGGCACAGAGCGCGCAACTTGAGTGCCTGGCGTATTCTACAAATATGTGGAGTGGTCATGATTGTTGTTCTTGGGTTTATGCAGATCAGGGGATGGAAATGACAGATCGCGTAGAAATCACTGTCGCAGTTATTTCTGGTGCGGTTGGCACAACGGATGGCGCCCTCAGTTTAACGAACTCCGATCCATCAAGCCTCACGATAGTCTCAACAACTGGCCAGATTATTGCGAATGTGGCGGGGATTTTCCCTATAGGCGCCTATGTGACCGCCCCAGGTGCTGCACTTGTAACGCTCTACAAGGTAACCGTGGACGTCCAAGAGCAGTACAAAGTGGAGGTTGGCGACTTGCTTAATATCGCTGGCAATGGCCTCTCATTTGCCGGCGGCGCTCTTGCGGTCGCTGGTGTTGGTGCTGCGATCACGTTGCCACTTGCCGCGGGTGGTATCGCAGTGGCTGTATTGGGTATGGTGGCCAATCAGAATGCGTGGGTTGTTAATGACGTTGGCACTGCATGGCATGGATCTACCGCTTTAAGCTATGGAAACGTATCCCCGACCACTAACACCTCCTTCCTCTCCTCCCAAACCGCCGCCCCTCTCCGCGTTGACCCTCTCATCCTCGACCTCGACAACGACGGCCTCGAAACCATCGGCATCAACACCAGCAACCCCATCCTCTTCGATCACAACGGCAACGGTGTCAGGACCGCCACCGGTTGGGTCAAGAGCGACGACGCCTTCCTCGTCCTCGATCGCAACGGCAACGGCAGCATCGACAACGGCCGCGAGCTGTTCGGCGATAGCACCCCGCTGAGCGCCGGCGGCGTTGCCGCCGACGGCTTCGCCGCGCTCGCCCAGGAAGACACGAACGGCGACGGCAAGGTCGACAGCCTCGACGCCCGCTTCGCCAGTCTGCGCCTCTGGCGCGACCTCAACCAAGACGGTGTCAGCCAGGCCGGTGAAGTGTTCACCCTCTCCTCGCAAGGCATCATCGCCCTCAACCTCGCCAAGACCGCCAATAGCCAGATCCTCGCCAACGGCAACCAGATCGCCGACCTCGGCGGCTACGTGCGCAGCGACGGCAGCACCGGCACGCTCGGCGAGGTGACCGCCCAACTGGGCGACATCAATCTCGCCAACAACCCCTTCTACAGCCAGTTCACCGACCCCATCCCGCTCAGCGAACAAGCCCGCAACCTGCCGGACATGCAAGGCGCTGGCCTTGTCCGCAGCCTGCGCGAAGCCGCCAGCCTGCAAACCGCCGCGGGCAGCGCACTCGCCAACCAGCTCGCCGCCTACGCCGCTGAAACCACCCGCAGCGGCCAGCTTGCCCGGCTCGACGCCCTGCTCAAAGCCTGGGCGGATACCAGCAGCATGGCCACCACGGCGACGGGCGCCTTTGCTGGCGTCAACCTCACCGTGAACTTCGCCGGCGTCACCACCGGCAGTCCGGCCTGGCAAGCCTGGCTCGACAAGCTCAGCGTGCTCGAACGCTTCAACGGCCAGACCTTCCTCCCCGTTCCCGCCGCTGGAACCACCCTGACCATCGACGTCTTCAACACCCGCGAAGCGCTGCTTGATGCCTCCTACGCCGCCCTGAAAGCGTCGGTCTATGGCGGGCTGCTCCTGCAGACCCGGCTCAAGCCCTACCTCGACGACATCACGCTAACCGTCGATGAGAATGGTCTCAAAGTCGATTTCAGCACTATGGAAAGCCGGCTCGACGCCGCCTACCAAGCCGACTCGCCGAACGCCTTCATTGATCGGCTCGAATTGATCAAGCACGCGGGGCGAAGTCTGGAGCCGATGGGGTGGCGCGGAGAGCAGAAGCTCGCCACCTGGATTTCGGATGCCGGGGCCACCGGCACCTGGGCAACGATTCGTGGCGCTATGGGTGCCGAATTCACGACGACACCAGCAGCCGGCGACGACATCTATCTCGGTACCAGCGGCAACGATGCCGTCAATGGCTCAGGGGGCAATGATTACCTCCTTGGGGCCGGTGGCAGCGACACCCTGAACGGGGGTGACGGCGCGGACCGCTTGTTCGGCGGTGACGGCAACGATACGCTCTACGGCAACGGCGGCAACGACATCCTGGACGGCGGCAGCGGCAACGATTATCTAAACGGTGGTAGCGGCAACGACAGCTACATCTTCCGGCGTGGCAGCGGTTACGACACGATATTCAACTCTGACGGCCCCACCGGACGCAGTGATACGCTGCTTGTTTGATGGCGCGAGGCTGGCCGATGTCTGGCTGTAGACGAGGTTCCGACTTCGTTTGCTTGGTGCGAATGACGGCGGGCGACGATTCGAGTCGGCGCGGATGCGGGAATTCCCCGAATATAGCGTACGGGCCGCCCTTTTCTCGACCTCGACTTCGAAGCCAGTGTGGCCTTTGCCGTGAACGTCGCGTACGCGGTTCACGAAACTCGCTGCTCCCCGCTGGGGGAGAAGGAGAGGCGATGAGAGAAACGGCTACCTCTGTCATAATTTGGATGTGTCCCGTGCCCTGACCGTTTGGGAGAGGTTCCGTGATCAAGAAGCAGACTCTGCTAATGCCCCTGTTGGCAACAGCAATCAAGGTCGGTGCGCACGCCCAGGAGACGCAGCTGCAAGCGGTGCCAGGCTGGTGCGCGGGGCTGCCAACGCCGGTCAATCGAAGCTCAAGATCGAAGACCTGGATCTGGCTTTTTTGCTACCTGTGCCCGCCATCTTTTGGAGCGTGCGCCACACGGTGACAACTTTTGGAGAGTAGTGGCATGGATAGACAAGGTGCATCCAGATTATCGTCGATTGTCGATATGACGATCACGTTGGTTGGGTCTGTGGCAAAAAAATGGCAAACTATTTCGATGATTGGGATGGTTGCGTTCCTCTCGGCTTGTGTGGACGAGTCATTATTGCCTACTCCGCCACTAACATGGCCTCTTGATATGCAGAAGTCTGGTGACAAGATTGACGCCAAATTTCGGGTGGTGGATCACAGAGAATACTCGTTAGGGCTTGAGTTTGGTTTTATGAATGATAACCAAGAGGATCGAGAACGTGTGAGAAAGCTGGTTGGCGACGATGGTCAATTTATCAACGGTGATCCTGGAGTGCCAACTCCCCTGAGAGTAAAGATACTTGAAATCCGTGAGTCGGGTGACAAGCCGTTCTTTGAACAAGAACTTCAGATTTCGAGGCTCAGGTCATGGACTGGGAACACGTTCGTCAAACATATTGCCTATGTTAGGTTAAATCCTGGTAACTATCGAGTGCGTGTCGAAAGCCTAAAGGATGTCGCCGAACTTGCCGGGATGCCCCTCTTTTTTAGTATAGGGTTCTATCCTAAATCCACTGCTATAAAGTAGCGTTAAATAAGGATTTAACATGCCATCAGTGACTATCAACATTGCGGGGCGAGACACGCCACTGAGCAATGGCGGCGTCTCCGAAGTGGGCCACATGTGGTATTCCTTAACAGATAACAGTGGAACTGCTTCCAGCTATGGGTTCTCGCCTGTCGAAGGCGCGGCCGGACTTGATCGAGTACATGGCCCGGGTCAGGTAAATGCGCATGGAAAGGATGATGACTTTTATATCAGTCGCGATTACACGCGAACGATAGAAATCACTCAGGCGCAGTATGATGCCATGAAGACTTTCGGGGAAAATCCAAGCGAGTTCGGGTTCAGTATTGCCTACGACGGGCTAAATAATAGCTGCATCGACTTTACCTGGAAAGCCATGCAGCGTGGCGGGTTAAATCCCGTAGGTTTTGAGGGGCAACTTTGGCCCACGTGGAATGGCGATAATGTTGCCGATATCGTGGATGCGTCGAATGGGCTGTTTCATGGGTTGGGTTCGCCTTTTGCTCGAAGTCTCTCTTTCGGATACATAGGCGTCGCTGCCAACTCCACCTATCTCGCCTCACGCACCGCCGCCCCGCTCCGCGTCGACCCTCTCATCCTAGACCTTGACAACGACGGCCTCGAAACCATCGGCATCAACACCGGCAACCCCATCCTCTTCGACCACAACGGCAACGGTGTCAGGACCGCCACCGGTTGGGTGAAGGGCGACGATGCCTTCCTCGTCCTCGATCGCAACGGCAACGGCAGCATCGACAACGGCCGCGAACTGTTCGGCGATAGCACCCCGCTGAGCGCCGGCGGCGTTGCCGCCGACGGCTTCGCCGCGCTCGCCCAGGAAGACACGAACGGCGACGGCAAGGTCGACAGCCTCGACGCCCGCTTCGCCAGTCTGCGCCTCTGGCGCGACCTTAACCAAGACGGTGTCAGCCAGGCCGGTGAACTGTTCACCCTCTCCTCGCAAGGCATCATCGCCCTCAACCTCGCCAAGACCGCCAATAGCCAGATCCTCGCCAACGGCAACCAGATCGCCGACCTCGGCGGCTACGTGCGCAGCGACGGCAGCACCGGCACGCTCGGCGAGGTGACCGCCCAACTGGGCGACATCAATCTCGCCAACAACCCCTTCTACAGCCAGTTCACCGACCCCATCCCGCTCAGCGAACAAGCCCGCAACCTGCCGGACATGCAAGGCGCTGGCCTCGTCCGCAGCCTGCGCGAAGCCGCCAGCCTGCAAACCGTTGCGGGCAGCGCACTCGCCAGCCAGCTCGCCGCCTACGCCGCAGAAACCACCCGCAGCGGCCAACTCGCCCGACTCGATGATCTGCTCAAGGCCTGGGGTGACACCAGCAGCATGGCCACCACCGCAACCGGGGCCTTTGCTGGCGTCAACCTCACCGTTAACTTCGCCGGCGTTACCACCGGCAGTCCGGCCTGGCAAGCCTGGCTCGACAAGCTCAGCGTCCTCGAACGCTTCAACGGCCAGACCTTCCTCCCGGTACCCGCCGCCGGAACCACCCTGACCATCGACTTCTTCAACACCCGCGAAGCGCTGCTTGATGCCTCTTACGTCGCCCTGAAAGCGTCGGTCTATGGCGGGCTGCTCCTGCAGACGCGGCTCAAGCCCTACCTCGACGACATCACGCTAACCGTCGATGAGAATGGTCTCAAAGTCGATTTCAGCACTATGGAAAGCCGGCTCGACGCCGCCTACCAAGCCGACTCGCCGAACGCCTTCATTGATCGGCTCGAATTGATCAAGCACGCGGGGCGAAGTCTGGAGCCGATGGGGTGGCGCGGAGAGCAGAAGCTCGCCACCTGGATCTCGGCTGCTGAGGCGAGCGGCACCTGGGCAACGACTCGTGCCGCAATAGGTGCCGAATTCACGACGACACCAGCAGCCGGCGACGACATCTATCTCGGTACCAGCGGCAACGATATCGTCAATGGCTCAGGGGGCAATGATTATCTCCTTGGGGCGGGTGGCAACGACAACCTGAAGGGTGGCACCGGTGACGACACCCTGGACGGGGGCAGCGGCAACGACACCCTCAATGGGGGTTCCGGCAACGCCAACGACGGTCTGGGCAATGACACCTACCTCTTCGGTCGCGGTGACGGCAACGATACCATCTACGACCAGGACGTCACGGCCGGCAACATGGACACCATCCGTTTCAAGGATGGCGTCTTGCCAAGTGACGTCACCCTGAGCCGGCCGGCCTCGGGGTCCGAGGACCTGTTGCTGTCGATCAACGGCACGACCGACAGCCTGCGGGTCTTCGCCTGGTTCGGGAGCGTCAGCAATCGCGTCGAGCGGGTCGAGTTTGCCGACGGCAGCGTGTGGGACACGACTGTCTTGATCAAGGCGCCGATCCAGGGCACCTCCGGTGCGGACTACCTAGTGGGCCGGGACGACCTGGCCGACACCATCATGGGCAACGCGGGCAACGACATCCTGATCGGCGGTGGCGGCAACGACAGGCTCGAGGGCGGAGCCGGCAACGACACCCTGAAAGGGGGCACGGGCAACGACACCCTGGACGGGGGCAGCGGCAACGACACCCTCAATGGGGGTTCCGGCAACGCCAACGACGGTCTGGGCAATGACACCTACCTCTTCGGTCGCGGTGACGGCAACGACACCATCTACGACCAGGACGTCACGGCCGGCAACATGGACACCATCCGTTTCAAGGATGGCGTCTTGCCAAGTGACGTCACCCTGAGCCGGCCGGCCTCGGGGTCCGAGGACCTGTTGCTGTCGATCAACGGCACGACCGACAGCCTGCGGGTCTTCGCCTGGTTCGGGAGCGTCAGCAATCGCGTCGAGCGGGTCGAGTTTGCCGACGGCAGCGTGTGGGACACGACTGTCTTGATCAAGGCGCCGATCCAGGGCACCTCCGGTGCGGACTACCTGGTGGGCCGGGACGACCTGGCCGACACCATCATGGGCAACGCGGGCAACGACATCCTGATCGGCGGTGGCGGCAACGACAGGCTTGAGGGCGGAGCCGGCAACGACACCCTGAAAGGGGGCACGGGCAACGACACCCTGGACGGGGGCAGCGGCAACGACACCCTCAATGGAGGTTCCGGCAACGCCAACGACGGTCTGGGCAACGACACCTACCTCTTCGGTCGCGGTGACGGCAACGACACCATCTACGACCAGGACGTCACGGCCGGCAACATGGACACCATCCGTTTCAAGGATGGCGTCTTGCCAAGTGACGTCACCCTGAGCCGGCCGGCATCGGGGTCCGAAGACCTGTTGCTGTCGATCAACGGCACGACCGACAGCCTGCGGGTCTTCGCCTGGTTCGGGAGCGTCAGCAATCGCGTCGAGCGGGTCGAGTTCGCGGACGGCAGCGTGTGGGACACGACTGTCTTGATCAAGGCGCCGATCCAGGGCACCTCCGGTGCGGACTACCTGGTGGGCCGGGACGACCTGGCCGACACCATCATGGGCAACGCGGGCAACGACATCCTGATCGGCGGTGGCGGCAACGACAGGCTTGAGGGCGGAGCCGGCAACGACACCCTGAAAGGGGGCACGGGCAACGACACCCTGGACGGGGGCAGCGGCAACGACACCCTCAATGGGGGTTCCGGCAACGCCAACGACGGTCTGGGCAACGACACCTACCTCTTCGGTCGCGGTGACGGCAACGACACCATCTACGACCAGGACGTCACGGCCGGCAACATGGACACCATCCGTTTCAAGGATGGCGTCTTGCCAAGTGACGTCACCCTGAGCCGGCCGGCCTCGGGGTCCGAGGACCTGTTGCTGTCGATCAACGGCACGACCGACAGCCTGCGGGTCTTCGCCTGGTTCGGGAGCGTCAGCAATCGCGTCGAGCGGGTCGAGTTTGCCGACGGCAGCGTGTGGGACACGACTGTCTTGATCAAGGCGCCGATCCAGGGCACCTCCGGTGCGGACTACCTGGTGGGCCGGGACGACCTGGCCGACACCATCATGGGCAACGCGGGCAACGACATCCTGATCGGCGGTGGCGGCAACGACAGGCTCGAGGGCGGAGCCGGCAACGACACCCTGAAAGGGGGCACGGGCAACGACACCCTGGACGGGGGCAGCGGCAAGGACACCCTCAATGGAGGTTCCGGCAACGCCAACGACGGTCTGGGCAACGACACCTACCTCTTCGGTCGCGGTGACGGCAACGACACCATCTACGACCAGGACGTCACGGCCGGCAACATGGACACCATCCGTTTCAAGGATGGCGTCTTGCCAAGTGACGTCACCCTGAGCCGGCCGGCCTCGGGGTCCGAGGACCTGTTGCTGTCGATCAACGGCACGACCGACAGCCTGCGGGTCTTCGCCTGGTTCGGGAGCGTCAGCAATCGCGTCGAGCGGGTCGAGTTCGCGGACGGCAGCGTGTGGGACACGACTGTCTTGATCAAGGCGCCGATCCAGGGCACCTCCGGTGCGGACTACCTGGTGGGCCGGGACGACCTGGCCGACACCATCATGGGCAACGCGGGCAACGACATCCTGATCGGCGGTGGCGGCAACGACAGGCTCGAGGGCGGAGCCGGCAACGACACGATCAACGGCGGCAGCGGCGAAGACACCGCCTCCTACATCGATGCCCCTTCCGGAGTAACCGTCAGTCTTGCCACTGGCGCAGCGCAGGCGACCGGCGGTGCCGGCACCGACACCCTGATCGGCATCGAGAACCTCACCGGCAGCAGCCACAACGACAGCCTCACCGGCAACAGCGCCGCCAACCTCCTCGACGGCGGTGCCGGAGCCGATACCCTGATCGGCGGCGACGGCTCCGACACCTACTACGTCGACAACGTCGGCGATCTGGTCATTGAAACCAACGCTGTCCTGGCGACTGGTGGCGACGATACCGTCTACAGCAGCCTCGCCGCCTACACCCTGACCGCCAACGTCGAGACCCTGCGCCTCGTGGCCACCGGCGCTGCCGACGGTAGTGGCAACAGCCTCAACAACACGCTCTACGCGGGGGCGGGCAACAACGTGCTAGACGGCGGAGCGGGTATGGACACGGTTTCCTACTCCCTTGCCGCCGCCGCAGTCACTGTCAGCCTCGCCAGCAGCGCGGCCCAGGCCACCGGCGGTTCCGGGTCCGACACCCTGGTCAACATCGAGAATCTCGTCGGCAGCGCGTATGCCGACCGCCTCACCGGCGATGGCCTCGCCAATCGGTTGAACGGCGGCGCCGGTAACGATACGCTCAACGGTGGTGCCGGTGCCGACACCCTGATTGGCGGCGACGGTTCGGACATCTACTACGTCGATAACGTCGGTGACAGCGTCGTCGAACTCGCCGACGAGGGCAACGACATCATCTACAGCAGCATCGCCTGGACCCTCGGCGAGCACATCGAGCGTCTCTACCTGACCGGGAGCGCCACCACCACGGCCACCGGTAACGCGCTGGCCAACACGCTCTACGGGCACGCCAACAGTGCCGCCAATGTGCTCACCGGGGGCTTGGGTAACGACGTCTATTACCTCGGTGCGGGCGACAGCGCCGTCGAAGACGAGGACGGGGGCACGGATAGCGTCTATACCTACGCCGACTACACTCTGGCCGACAACGTCGAGCATCTGTATCTCAATGTCACCACCGCGGCCACCCTGACCGGCAACACGCTGGCCAACAGCCTGCGCGGCAACGCCGGCGACGATACGCTCGTCGGCCTCAGTGGCAACGACACGCTCAATGGGGGGTTGGGTGCCGACACGATGATCGGGGGGCTGGGCAACGACAGCTACTACGTCGACAACGCCGCCGACAGCGTCGTCGAGGAACTCAACGAGGGCAACGACATCATCTACTGCAGCGTCTCCTGGACCCTCGGCGAGCACGTCGAGCGTCTCTACCTGACCGGGAGCGCCGCCACTACGGCCACCGGTAACGCGCTGGCCAACACGCTCTACGGTCACGCCAACACTGCCGCCAATGTGCTCGCCGGGGGCTTGGGCAACGACGTCTACTACCTTGGTGCAGGGGACAGCGCCGTCGAAGACGAAGGCGGAGGCATCGACAGCGTCTATACCTACGCCGACTACACACTGGCCGCCAATGTCGAGCATCTGTATCTCAATGTCGCCACCGCCGCCACCCTGACCGGCAACACGCTGGCCAACAGCCTGCGCGGCAACGCCGGCGACGACACGCTCATCGGCCTCTCCGGCAACGACACGCTCAATGGCGGCTTGGGCAACGACACGTTGACCGGTGGTGACGGCAAAGACATCATTCGCTTCGATAGCCTGCTCAACGCGCTCACGAATGTCGACACGATCACCGACTACAACGTCGCCGACGACACGATTCACTTGGAAAATGCCATCTTCACCGCACTGACGACGACTGGCATGCTGGCGGCCGAGTCGTTCCGGCGAGGTGCCGTCGCGGTCGATGCGGACGACTACGTGATCTACGACGACGTCACTGGAGCGCTGTACTACGACGCTGATGGCAACGGTGTGGCGGCGGCAGTGCAATTCGCTGCCCTTATTGGTGCGCCAACCTTGACCCATGCAGATTTCCTGGTGACCTGATCCGCAACCTCGCTGGCGTCGCGGACGCTTCTCTCCCCAGAAAGCAAGCCGATCCTAATGGGCCACCAGACAAAATGTCTCTGCCGTCGCGTTGGCACCGGCGACGAACGCTGCCCAGCGTTCTGAGCAATGGCCCGAGCCAAACCTGACCAGAGATGCGGCCAAGAGGTAGGTCCGGTAAAGGATTCATTGCGGCCGTCCAGGCCATGTGCCGTCTACGGCCGCTTTGGCCGAGAACTGGACCGACAGCGAACAGAGCCGGGCGGCGGGTTCCGGATCAGTTAGCCGACGTTCACGCCGGGCGTTTTTTCGCCGCCCTTACGTCTCTTCCTGGCCGTTATGAACATCTATCCATAACGGCCATTATGCATAGTTCCCAGTTATGACCAGTTGCGGTGCGGGCCGCGGCATCGCACGAGCACAGGGTCGGTGTACGATACCTGCGGCCTGCGCATAATTACAGGGTCTTCAGGAACTCGAGCAACGAGTTGGGTGCCTTGTAGCGCCTGATCGCGGCGTCTGGTTCCTGCAGTCTCCCCAGGGCCTGCTCCTTCATCGCGAGGTCAGCTTCGACGTATAGGTGAGTTGTCGTCGGGCTCTCGTGCCCCAGCCACAGCGCGATGACGCTGATGTCTACGCCGGACTGCAAGAGGTGCATTGCCGTCGTGTGGCGGATGAGGTGCGGGGAGACCCGACGCTTGGCAAGCTGCGGCTGCGCTACAGTCGCGGCCTTGACGGCGAGTGTGAGGCGCTGGGTGACGTTGCCACGCGTCATGGCGTGGCCATCGCGGTTGGGCAACAGCGCCGATGTTGGTTGCAGCTGCGGGTTTAGTCGCAGCCACGCCCGAATCTGCTTCACCGTCGATCGCCACAGCGGTACCGTGCGCTGCTTGCGCCCTTTGCCATGCAGTTGCACGCACGCTGCACCGTCAAGCACCACGTCGGCCAGCGTCACGCCGATGATCTCGGAGACCCGGGCGCCGGTGTTGTAGAGCATCCTGATGAGTAGGTGGTCGCGCTGGCTTGTCCAGGACTCGTCCGGCTTGCCGATGATCGCCAGCATCTCCTCGCGCGTCAGGAAGCCCAACATCGGCCGCTCGAAACGCTTCATCGGCACGGCTAGCGCCATCTCGACGGCATGCAAGGCGCTCATGTCGCGCCGACCGGCGAACTTCAGGAACGCGCGCAGCGCCGCCAGCCGGGCATTGCGGCTCCTCACCGCATTGCCGCGCTCGCACTCGAGGTGGTCGAGGAAGGCCAAGATCAGCCCCGGCGTGATCTCCTCGAGCCGGATCTCGGTAGGCTGCTTGCGCAGCCGCACCTGGGCGAAGTTCAGAAACAGCAAGAAGGCATCGCGATACGCGGCAACTGTGCGTGGGCTCATCGCCCGCTGCTGCTGCAAGTGCTCGGCGAAGAACGCCTGTACCAGGGCCGCGAAGCTGGGCGCCTGGACTGAATCGGGCTTAACCATCGTCGTCCTCCTCGGCTTCGTACGGATCGACGAAGTGCTCGAAGCGCCTGCTCACCACTTGCAGGAGTTCGGGCGTGCCCGTGAGGTACCAGTACGTGTTGGAGACCTTGGCGTGGCCCATGTAGGTCGACAACGCCAGCATGTGCTCGTGCACGTTCTCGCCCTGCTCATGCCAGCGCAACAGGCGGCGCACCGCAAAGCTGTGGCGCAGATCGTGGATGCGCGCCGCACCGTGGCCGCCGCGGGAGACCCAGCCCAGTTTCCGGCGCAGCTGATCGAAGATGCGGTGTGCCTGCCGATCACTGAGCGCCCGGCCGAGACGGCGGCCGCGGGTGGCGATGAAGAACCGCCCTTCAGGATCGGCAGGCACATACTTCGTCCGCTCACCGCGGTAAGCGCACAGGGCGGCCACTGCACTGGGGTGCAGCGGCACCAGCCGCGACTTGCCGAACTTGCTGCAGCGGACGGTCAGCAAGCCGACCTTGAGGTCGACATCCGCGTTGACCAGTGCCAGGGCTTCGGAGATGCGCAGACCTGTACAGGCGATCAGCCCGAACAACGTCCGCATGACGGCACTACGCAGTGGCGGCCCGACCTGCCCGGCCGCTTCGAGCAACGCCTCGACCTCCTCGTCGCGGAAGATGTGTGGGGTCAGCCGGCCCGGGACCGGCCCGAAGGTCGCCTCATCGGGCACCTCGGTGGCCGGCTCGAACTGCTGCAGCCAGCGCGTAAACGGCCTGAGCAGACGTAAAGCGCGAGTCGCCGTACCCCGATCACCTTGGCCACCCTTGGCCTGACGCGCCCAGGAAGCCATTAACTCGACGGTGAGCGGCCCGCGGTGACCGGCTGCCTCGGCATAGCGCGCGAACCGGCCGAGCGCTTGACCCATGTAATGAAGTTCGAACCCGAGGCGACGCCGCTCGGCCAGGTACTCCGCGATCCGCTCGGGAAGGGATATGCGCGCGCTCATGCTGCGCTCCCGGGCCAGGGCAACGCCACTTCAGCCAAGGCAACGCGATCGGTCTTCGCGTAGATGAGAGAGGTGTTCAGCGAGCGGTGGCGCAGCACGTCGGCGACTTCCTTGATCGAGCCGCCGCTGTTGACCAGCCGACAGGCCAAGGTGTGGCGCAGCGCGTGTGCCCGGCCATGCGGGATACCGGCACGGCTGAAGGCGTCGCGGATCACCCGCCGGATGGCATGAACGCTCACCGGCGCATCGTGCGGTGCTATGCAGCGTACGAACAGGGATCGGTTGCTGGTAGCCGGTCGCTCATGCCGCAGGTAGGCCTCCAGCGCCTTGCCCGTGAGTACCGGCAGCGGCAGGACATCCTGGCGGCGAGACTTCGTCCGCCTCAGCGTGAGCGTGCCGTGCGGCCAGTCGATGTCGTCCAACTGCAGCCGGTTGATCTCGATACAACGAAGGCCCAGATCAAGCGCCAAGCGGACGACCGCATAGCCGCGCTTGGGCGAGCGCAGCGTCTGGCTGAATGAGCTCAGGACACGGCCGACCTCATCGGGCTGCAGCGCTTGCGGCAGCGACGCATGAGCCCAGTTGGCGGGCGAGGCGATGACGCCCAGCAGCGTTTGCACCGGATCGCCGCAAGTGGAGCGCCAGCGCAGATAGTCACGCACGGCGGCGTTGATGGTCACCGCGTTGCTGATCGTGTTGCGCAGCTCCAACTGCTCGCCGACGAAGCGGCGGATGTCCTCCGGCCGCAGCTTGCGCAGATCCAGAGGGCGGCCTGCGAATTTGTGCACCAGTAGCCGCTCGATGATCCGCAGTCGGACGGAACGGGTGCCGCTCGCCAGCCCGCGGGTATCGAGCATGTAAGCGTCGTAGTGACTCAGTTCTTCGGCGATCGGACCCGACGCCGTCGGCAAGTCAGCGATCACGCCGCGCTGGCGAAGGATGGCCAGCAGGGGCATCAAGGCAGCATGTGCCTCGCGCGGATGCCGCATCACCGGCGCTCTGCAACCACAGTGTGGCAGGTGCTCCTGGAGAAATTGATCGATGCGGCTCTCGTCGAGCTTGGCCACCGGCAATCGGCACAGCGACATCCAGTGAGCGAAGTGTGAGACGGCGTTCAGACATCGCTGGCTTGTGCTGGATGCGTAGCGGCCGCGCTCCAGTCGTTCGCGGTAGGCCGGCACATACGCGGCCAGCGGACCATTGAGCAACCAGCCTCGCAGCGTCAGATGCAAGGAGGGGATCTTGGGCATGGTAATTATAGTGGTCCCTGGAAATCAGACAGTGGTTTAAGCTGTGCTCCATCATAGGAGCGAGAAGCGATGAGTGAAGCCACGACGCGGAAGGTACATACGCCGGAGTTCAAGGCCAAGGTTGGTCTGGAGGCGGTACGCGGGGTAAAGACGATCAACGAGATTGGGCGGGAATACGGCGTGCATCCTGTGCAGGTGGGGCAATGGAAGAAGGCCATCCAGGAGAATGCCAAGACGCTGTTTGAAGGCAAGCGCGGCCCCAAGCCGGCGGCGGCGCACCGGGAGCCGGAGCTGTTGTACAGCGAGATCGGCAAGTTGAAGATGGAACTGGACTGGCTCAAAAAAAAGTCTGGGATCAGCCTGCCGTGATACGGCATGGGTGGATCGACCCAGGCGAGCCCGTCGCGGTGGTGCAGCAATGCGCTCTGGCAGGCTTATGCCGAGCCACGGTCTACGCGCAGCGCCGGCCGCCGGTGGTCGATGCCAACGATCTCGTCCACAGTCGGCTGATTGATGAGGAGTACACCCGGCGCCCGTTTTACGGTACGCGCCGGATGGTGATTTTCCTTGAGAAGGTGGGGCACACGGTCAATCGCAAACGCGTGCAACGGCTGATGCGACTGATGGGGCTGTCGGGCATGGCGCCGGGGCCGAACACCAGCCGTCCGCGCCCTGAGCACGCGGTCTATCCCTATCTGCTGCGCGGCGTTCCCGTGGTCAGACCCAACCAGGTGTGGAGCATTGACATCACCTACATCCGGCTGGCCCACGGCTTCGCCTACCTGGTCGCCGTGATCGACTGGTATAGCCGCAAGGTGCTCAGCTGGCGGATCAGCAACAGCATGGAATCGGTGTTCTGTGTCGATTGCCTGGAGGAGGCCCTGCGTAGCCACGGCAAGCCAGAAATCTTCAACAGCGATCAAGGCGCGCAGTTCACCAGTGAAGCCTTCACCGGGGTGCTGAAACGGGAAGGCGTCGTGATCAGCATGGATGGGCGGGGGCGCGTGTTCGACAACATTTTCGTCGAGCGCCTCTGGCGCAGCGTCAAGTACGAGGACGTGTATCTAAAGGGCTATGCCACGATGGGCGAATTGATGCTTGGCCTGACCGAGTATTTCGCCTTCTACAACGCTGAGCGTCCGCACCAGTCGCTGGGCAACACGGCACCCGCCGTCGTCTATCGGAACGGCATAGGTGGCGGGGCGTTGATCCTCGACAAGTTTGGCGGCGCGGGTGGGGCATCGCCTGTTCCGCTACGCTCCACAGGCGATGCCCCACCCGCAAAAGCAAAGTCAACGACAGCATCAAAAGCAGAGTCAAAGGCAACACCGGGGCAGCGCCGTCCAGCTGCTAGCGAAGTCAAATGCACAACTTAAACTGAGTTGATATTTGTCTTGACTAAGGGGACCACTTTAAATCTCCTATCCGGAAGAGGAGTTACCGTGCTGCTCCTGCGCCGGACTTATGTCCAGCCCAAGGCTCGTCAACGCTTCAGATTAGGAGCAAGGACAGGCCGATTCAGCCATTGCGGTGGGCCAACTGTTCATAACTGGGAACTATGCATAATGGCCGTAACCCGCCCGGCGCCAAATGCTCAGGCTGCCGTAGCCATGTGCATATTGACATGGATGTCACAAAACGGACAGCGCAAGGCGCCGGCCTCGGTGCGCTCGATCAGCCCCAATGTAACGAGTTCTGCTGCATCCTCGTGCACACGTTTCACGTCACGCCCAAGACGGCGTGCAAGTTCGCGAACCCCGACCGTGCCGCCGTCGTGCTGCAAGGCCTGCACGATGGCCCAGCGCCGTTGGGTCAACCTTCCAAAGAAGGCTGCCGGCGTTTCGAAGTTCAGGGTCTCTCCCTGATAGGTCGAGGCTGTCGCTGCCGCCTGTCCAGCCTGGCGCAGGGCCGCTCGCCAGTCTGAACCTAGCGTGATTGCCAGTCTGCGTTTGCTCATCGCGTTCTCCGTTTATCCACTTCCTTGATGAAGTCTAAAGTGGTCCCCTTAGTCAAGACAAATATCAACTCAGTTTAAGTTGTGCATTTGACTTCGCTAGCAGCTGGACGGCGCTGCCCCGGTGTTGCCTTTGACTCTGCTTTTGATGCTGTCGTTGACTTTGCTTTTGCGGGTGGGGCATCGCCTGTGGAGCGTAGCGGAACAGGCGATGCCCCACCCGCGCCGCCAAACTTGTCGAGGATCAACGCCCCGCCACCTATGCCGTTCCGATAGACGACGGCGGGTGCCGTGTTGCCCAGCGACTGGTGCGGACGCTCAGCGTTGTAGAAGGCGAAATACTCGGTCAGGCCAAGCATCAATTCGCCCATCGTGGCATAGCCCTTTAGATACACGTCCTCGTACTTGACGCTGCGCCAGAGGCGCTCGACGAAAATGTTGTCGAACACGCGCCCCCGCCCATCCATGCTGATCACGACGCCTTCCCGTTTCAGCACCCCGGTGAAGGCTTCACTGGTGAACTGCGCGCCTTGATCGCTGTTGAAGATTTCTGGCTTGCCGTGGCTACGCAGGGCCTCCTCCAGGCAATCGACACAGAACACCGATTCCATGCTGTTGCTGATCCGCCAGCTGAGCACCTTGCGGCTATACCAGTCGATCACGGCGACCAGGTAGGCGAAGCCGTGGGCCAGCCGGATGTAGGTGATGTCAATGCTCCACACCTGGTTGGGTCTGACCACGGGAACGCCGCGCAGCAGATAGGGATAGACCGCGTGCTCAGGGCGCGGACGGCTGGTGTTCGGCCCCGGCGCCATGCCCGACAGCCCCATCAGTCGCATCAGCCGTTGCACGCGTTTGCGATTGACCGTGTGCCCCACCTTCTCAAGGAAAATCACCATCCGGCGCGTACCGTAAAACGGGCGCCGGGTGTACTCCTCATCAATCAGCCGACTGTGGACGAGATCGTTGGCATCGACCACCGGCGGCCGGCGCTGCGCGTAGACCGTGGCTCGGCATAAGCCTGCCAGAGCGCATTGCTGCACCACCGCGACGGGCTCGCCTGGGTCGATCCACCCATGCCGTATCACGGCAGGCTGATCCCAGACTTTTTTTTGAGCCAGTCCAGTTCCATCTTCAACTTGCCGATCTCGCTGTACAACAGCTCCGGCTCCCGGTGCGCCGCCGCCGGCTTGGGGCCGCGCTTGCCTTCAAACAGCGTCTTGGCATTCTCCTGGATGGCCTTCTTCCATTGCCCCACCTGCACAGGATGCACGCCGTATTCCCGCCCAATCTCGTTGATCGTCTTTACCCCGCGTACCGCCTCCAGACCAACCTTGGCCTTGAACTCCGGCGTATGTACCTTCCGCGTCGTGGCTTCACTCATCGCTTCTCGCTCCTATGATGGAGCACAGCTTAAACCACTGTCTGATTTCCAGGGACCACTATAGTCCTCGATCAACTGATCGATCGTAGAGAAGCGATAGGGAAACTCATTGCCGTCAAGATGGCAGTGATCGCCCTTGCCTCTCTCGTTGTCAAAGCCGACGACACGGGCTCCATCGACGACATACACGAGCCGGTACTTGAAGCCATGCGCCGTTGGCGGCACGGGTACAGGCAGGCGCCAAACAACCATCTGAATGATGCTATCGTCTTCGGAGACATCCTTGAATTCAGTGATGAGGGTTGCCTTCATGTTGGCGATCATGACATCGCCAAATGTTCGTTGTCAATCTTGACAACATCTAGTCTCCATTACATCTCAGCGTTGAGTGGTGACTATGAGCGAATTGCCGCTAATCAAACGTCCACGTCAGTGGACGGAGGAACGGCAGTTCATGGCCGGGAGGGTTAGTTCGCAGGAGTGCCAGTAGGCGGCCGTTGGCCTCAACAACGTTTTTGGCAACGGCAACTTTGGACCGCAACGCTCACAGGGTGGTCCCGGCCACGAGCTGTCGGCAGAGAAGGTCTGCTTCCTGGCAACTCGCTATTTCTTCAGCGCTTGAGCCGATGCGGCTATCTGAACGAGGGAGAGAAGCGCCAGCCATCTATGCGTTGGGAATCCATCGCCTGACGGCGTCTGCCGAGTCGGTCGGTCCGGTGTTGAAGCACAGCTTGGCTGTACCCGCTCGTTCATGAACGACGTTGATGAGCTTCTCGAACAGCGACGTGTTCTTAGCGATCAGCCTCACTCCCGCGCCGACGAGAACGCAGTCGTAGGACTGGCTTTCGAAGCGCTGGCGCAAGACTGTCTCGGCCGTCTCCCCGAAGTCGACCAGACACAGCTCAGCAGCGTAGCCGAGACCATTCAGCGCGGCGACGTCCTTGTCGAGGCCGGCCTGCACCCTCTCCGCCGTCATGCCGGGAAACGCGGCGTAGGCGGGATCGGAATAGTTGATGAGCGTCGGCTGCAGACCAATCAAGAGGACGGTGGGCTTTGGCATGGCGATCTCCACAGAAGGCGACAGTGAACGGTCTTAGGTTAGCAACGGAAACGCAACCGCACCCGCAGGCGTCGCCCAGTTCTTCACCAGCTCGGCAACAATCGCATTGGTGCTCGTCAGGCGAACGCCGGCGCGCTCCATTCGGCGATAGGACATCTCCTCGGCGATCGCGTTCGAGGATCCGCAGGCATCGCAGACGACCTGGACGTCGAAGCCTTCTTCGACCGCGCTGATGGCCGGCGCAACCATGCAGACGTCGGTGGTCACCCCTGCCATCACCAAATTCCTGCGGCCGGTGGCGCGGCAGGCCTCGGCAAAAGCCGGGTCGTTCCAGGCGTTGACGACGCCGACGCGCTTGATCCGCGCCGCAAATGCTTCAGGGAGAGCCTGCTGCAGCTCGGGCATCAGCGGTCCCTGCACGTCGATGTTCGTCTCCTGGCTTGACGTTAGGACGACTGGCATCTGGGTACCGGCGGCGAAGCGCGCCAGGATCATGACGTTGCGCTGCAGCAGCGCAAGTGGCGTCGAGCTCGCCCAGGTGTTGGTGCCGACCTGATGGTCGATCAGGATCACGGCTGTGTCGTTGAGATTGAAGCGTTGCATGAAGTCTCCTTGAGTTGGACAGGTTGCAGAGTCAGGCCGTACCGATGGCAAGCACGGTCTTGCCGAGGCTCTTGCCGGCTTCGCCTGCGGCGTGTAGCGACGCGATTTCCTCGAGCGGGCGCCATTGCGCCACATCGAGCGGCACGAGGCGGCCGCCCTCGATCAACGCGTCGATCTCGGCCAGCACCGCACCGCGCGGCTTGGTGAAGACAAAGCGGCCTGAAGCGCTCTTCGCGCGCGCCTTCGCTGCGTCGGGCGGTTGGGCAATCGAGACGAGCAAACCGCTGCGGTCCAGAACGGACCAAGATCGCGTCTGTGTCTCACCACCGACCAAGTCGAACACGAGATCGAACGCGCCGGCGTCCTCGAACCGCTCCGCGCGGTAATCAAGCGTACGGTCGGCGCCGTCATCGGTACGGCCGCGGCTTGTTCGAACGACAACGACCCCGGCTTGATGGCGAGCTGGGCGGCATCGATGAGCACGTACTCGGCGTGCGACCCGTCGCGCCACTGCGGATCTTCCATTCGATGGCGTTGACGCCGCTGGCGACCACCCGTACGAGAAGGTCGCAGGGACGGGCGAGCACCGGCATGTCGGTCTCAATGATGCGCAGGGCATCGGCCGGTCCGAACGATTGAATGCGGGCTGCCTTCATGACGTGTCCTTGAAAGAGTAATTATGGTAGGACGTTTCAGTTTATGACACCATAGGTAGTAGATGGAACGACCCGTTGCAATATCCGCAACCCCGGACATCGCCTTGTCCGACCTGCGGCTTCTTCTCCAGGCTGTCGAGCTGGGCAGCCTCGCGGCGCTGGCGCGCGCGTCGGCGCAATCGAAGGCGTCGGTGACGCGCCGGCTTCAGCGGCTCGAATCAGCCATCGGTCAGCGACTGTTGCACCGGGGTGCAGGCCGCTTCGCTCTGACCGAGGAAGGACGCGATCTGCTGTTGAAGGTGTCGGCGCCGGTGGCGACGATCGAGGAAGCGCTCAACGGGCTGGTCGACGTGACCCGGGCGATCGAAGGCAGACTTCGCATCGCCGCGCCGACGACCTTCGGCCGTAGCGTCATCGCACCGATGCTGCCAGAGTTCATGGAGCGTCACCCAGCGGTGACGATCGAGCTGGATCTATCGAGCCGACGCGTCGACCTGCTCGCTGACGAAGCCGACGTCGCAATCCGCGTCGGCGACCCGGGAAGCGACACGCTGGCGGCACGGCGGCTCGCACGCGACCGCGTGCTGTTGTGTGCGTCGCCGAACTACCTCCGCGCACGGGCGCCGCTGCGCACGCTGCATGATCTGGCGCGTCATGACCTTCTCGACTTTCGCCATGCGCTTGTGAACGGTAGCACCGAGCTGTTCGATGCAGCGGGCAAGCGGCAGCGCATCCGTCCCACCAGGCTGGCGCTCTGGTCGAACGATCCCGAGGTGCTCGCAACGGCTGCGCGCCAGGGTGCCGGCGTTGCCTTGGTCCCGGACACATTCGTGCGTGACGACCTCGAGGCTGGCCGATTGGTCGAAGTGGTGCCAGGAGCCGGCCTGCCGGCGCAGGACATCAACGCCCTCTACGTTCCCGGCAGACGCTACTCGCCGAAGATCCGGAATTTTCTTGACTATGTTGTCGAGCGTCTGGGCGTTTGAATCGCGCGCTCGAATCTTTGTCCAGTGATGGCGGCTTGCGCTCGCTGCTTGCGAACAAATCGCTCACCGGCGATACGTTCCAACAGCGCGATCGTTGCCAGTGTCCGCTTGCGGTCGTCTCGACTCGACGTTGCAGTGACCGGTTAGGGTCGAAAGGGTGAGTAGCGTTCTCCAGTAAGCGGTCACCCGGAGTCGCCGGCCCCGATTTTTTCCGCGAGCCCGGTCGAACGGCGGCAATGCGCAGCACAGCCGACGTTCAAGGCGCATGCCCCCAATGACCGCAGTGGCCGACGAGCAGCCCGTCACCCGTGGCCGCCGAATGTCCGCTCGAAGCGACAAAGCGTACGGACGGCGGCCCAGCGACCGGTGACGGCCGTTGTTCGGCACCCCGTGCGGGGCAGGGATTCCGCTTTTGTGCTGTAATGAATCGAGAACCTCCACGTCCGACATGCGAGCAGGCCACGCGCGTTGCGCATGTTGTGGCCATACTTGGGAGACTTGCCCGATGCCCCCGTCAGCGCCATCCACAACGGCAGCATATTCCGCAGGTTATTCGCTGCGCGAGCGCCTCGCGCGGCGCTACCGCGAAGTCCGCGCGCATAGCCTGGCGCTGGCCGCACCGCTGTCACCCGAAGACCAGTGCATTCAGTCGATGCCTGACGCCAGCCCGACGAAGTGGCATCTCGCGCATAGCAGCTGGTTCTTTGAAGCCATCGTCCTGCAGCGATTTGCGGTCGGCTACAGGCCGTTCGACAAGCGCTTCGCGCATCTCTTCAACTCCTACTACGAGTCGCTGGGTCCGCGCCACCCGCGGCCGCAGCGCGGCCTGCTGACCCGCCCTTCGCTTGGCGAAGTACATGCCTTTCGCGAGCACGTCGATGCCGCGGTGCTGTCGCTGATCGCCGACGTCGACGCCGCTGCCTGGGAAGGTGCCGCGCCGCTGCTGGTGCTGGGTCTGAACCACGAGCAGCAGCATCAGGAGCTGATGCTTACCGACATCCTGCACGCGCTGTCGTGCAACCCCCTGCTGCCGGCGTACCGGCGCGCCGTGTCTTCGAGCGTGCCGCCGACGGCAGAGGTGCCCGCGATGCGCTGGTTGCCGATGCCGGGCGGTGTTACGCCGATCGGTCATGCGGGTGAGGGTTTCGCCTTCGACAACGAAACGCCGCGGCATCAGGTATTGCTGCCGCCGTTCCGGATTGCCGATCGCCTGGTGACTTGCGGCGAGTACGCACTGTTCGTCGCCGATGGGGGCTACCAGCGCCCGGCGCTGTGGCTCTCGGATGGCTGGGCGATGGTGCAGGCGCAGGGTTGGCAGGCGCCTGCGTACTGGATCTCGCCCGGTGACACGCGCGCAGCAGCTGCCGAATGGCAGGAATTCAGCCTGCGCGGTGTGCGGTCCCTGGACACCAGCGCGCCGGTGTCCCATCTCAGTTTCTACGAGGCTGCCGCCTACGCCGAGTGGGCCGGCGCGCGTCTGCCCACCGAGTTCGAGTGGGAGGCCGCGTACGGCGCGTCAGCGATCAAGCAGATGATCGGTGAACTGTGGCAGTGGACGCGCTCGTCCTACGACCCCTATCCGGGCTTCCGGCCCTTGTGCGGCGCGGCCAGCGAGTACAACGGCAAGTTCATGGTCGGCCAGCTGGTGCTGCGTGGCGGCAGCAGCGCGACGCCGGCCGGCCATAGCCGCGGGAGCTACCGCAACTTCTTTCCCCCGGCCGCGCGCTGGCAGTTCTCGGGCCTGCGCCTAGCCAAGGACGCCTGAGCCCAGCTCGCGTGCCATCAACCCAAGGAGAAAAGCGAAGATGAGTGATTTGGTTTTCTACACCAATCCGCAATCCCGCGGCCGCATCGCCCACTGGATGCTGGAGGAGATCGGGCAGCCCTATGAAACGGTCTGGCTCGAATTCGGGCCGAGCATGAAGAGCGCCGAATACCTCGCGATCAACCCAATGGGCAAGGTGCCCGCGCTCAGGCACTGCGCCGCGCTGGTCACCGAAGCAGCGGCTATCTGTTCCTACCTCGCCGATCGTTTCCCCGAGAAGGCGCTGAGTCCTGCAACGCAGGACCCAGCGCGTGCCGCCTATTTTCGCTGGCTGTTCTTCGCCGCGGGACCGCTCGAACTCGCGGTGACCGCCCGCACACTCGACTGGCAAGTGCCTGAAGGGAAGAGCGGTTCGTCGGTTTCGGCAGCTACGGCGAGACGCTTGATGCCCTTGAGCAGGCGCTGCTGCCCGGACCCTACTTGTGTGGCGAGCAGTTCACCGCCGCCGATGTGTATGCCGCGTCGCAGCTTGGCTGGGGCATGATGTTCGGCACGATCGAGAAGCGCCCGGTATTCGAAGACTATGTCGAACGGCTGGGAGCGCGCCCTGCCGTCCGACAGGCCAATCGCCTGAACGAAGATCACATGAAAAACGGCAAGGCCTGATCCGCCTGCCGAGAGCGGGGCGCGGAGGCAAGCGCGGCAAGCCCTCTCGTTTCCGCCAGCGCCCTGCCCGGCAGGATTTCCGTAGTGCTGGCGAGACATCACTTCTGATGGGAGAAAGCATGGCTGCATATCTGGTAGTTGATACGGAGCTCACCAATCCGGAGATGTACGAAATCTACAAGTTGAAGGCCAAGCCACTGGTGGAGAAATATGGCGGCGAATACATTGCCCGAGGTGGGCAGTTGACGGTCAAGGAGAGCAAGCTCTGGGCGCCGACACGCATGGTGTTGATCCGATTCCCCTCGGCCGCCGACGCGGAAAGCTTCTACCATTCCGACGAATACCAGGAGGTTCTGCAGATCAGCCTGCAGTCGGCCAACAGGACGCTGTTCATCCTGGAAGGGCTGTGACTCGGGTACTCGCCGGGGCCTCCGAACTCGGATGTCATCGCTTCGAGAGCCGCAGCATGTTCATCCGGAGATCGTCATCCCAAGCAGCCGCTTTGCGCTTCAGGCGTAAGCTGGCTTTGGTCTTGTTGGTCGTATCCAGGCGGACCATGTTGAGAACGATCTTCTTCAGGCGCCAGAGATTCTGCGGCGCGTTGTCCTTGCGGATGGTGTTTCCGTCCTCGCCGAAGCTGACGTCGAGGATCCAGTGAAGCTGGTTTTCCACGCCCCAGTGGGCGCGGGCGGCTACAGCCCGTTGTTCAGCGATCAATCGCGCGAGCTGATGTAGTAACGCCGCTCCCGTCCCGACTCTTTGTCGCCGACCTTGCGCAGTGAGTCGATACGGCCGATGGTCTTGCACTGGGGCCAATCGGCAAGGTCGACGGTCCCTTTTGCGGACTGGTCCGAGGCGATTTGGCCGGCGATTCGACCACCGGACTTGTGGGCCTGGCGGTGGCAGTCGACGGCTTCCGGCTGGTATTGATCAATGAAATCAGTCTGGATAGCTAAAGTGGTCCCCTTAGTCAAGACAAATATCAACTCAGTTTAAGTTGTGCATTTGACTTCGCTAGCAGCTGGACGGCGCTGCCCCGGTGTTGCCTTTGACTCTGCTTTTGATGCTGTCGTTGACTTTGCTTTTGCGGGTGGGGCATCGCCTGTGGAGCGTAGCGGAACAGGCGATGCCCCACCCGCGCCGCCAAACTTGTCGAGGATCAACGCCCCGCCACCGATGCCGTTCCGATAGACGACGGCGGGTGCCGTGTTGCCCAGCGACTGGTGCGGACGCTCAGCGTTGTAGAAGGCGAAATACTCGGTCAGGCCAAGCATCAATTCGCCCATCGTGGCATAGCCCTTTAGATACACGTCCTCGTACTTGACGCTGCGCCAGAGGCGCTCGACGAAAATGTTGTCGAACACGCGCCCCCGCCCATCCATGCTGATCACGACGCCTTCCCGTTTCAGCACCCCGGTGAAGGCTTCACTGGTGAACTGCGCGCCTTGATCGCTGTTGAAGATTTCTGGCTTGCCGTGGCTACGCAGGGCCTCCTCCAGGCAATCGACACAGAACACCGATTCCATGCTGTTGCTGATCCGCCAGCTGAGCACCTTGCGGCTATACCAGTCGATCACGGCGACCAGGTAGGCGAAGCCGTGGGCCAGCCGGATGTAGGTGATGTCAATGCTCCACACCTGGTTGGGTCTGACCACGGGAACGCCGCGCAGCAGATAGGGATAGACCGCGTGCTCAGGGCGCGGACGGCTGGTGTTCGGCCCCGGCGCCATGCCCGACAGCCCCATCAGTCGCATCAGCCGTTGCACGCGTTTGCGATTGACCGTGTGCCCCACCTTCTCAAGGAAAATCACCATCCGGCGCGTACCGTAAAACGGGCGCCGGGTGTACTCCTCATCAATCAGCCGACTGTGGACGAGATCGTTGGCATCGACCACCGGCGGCCGGCGCTGCGCGTAGACCGTGGCTCGGCATAAGCCTGCCAGAGCGCATTGCTGCACCACCGCGACGGGCTCGCCTGGGTCGATCCACCCATGCCGTATCACGGCAGGCTGATCCCAGACTTTTTTTTGAGCCAGTCCAGTTCCATCTTCAACTTGCCGATCTCGCTGTACAACAGCTCCGGCTCCCGGTGCGCCGCCGCCGGCTTGGGGCCGCGCTTGCCTTCAAACAGCGTCTTGGCATTCTCCTGGATGGCCTTCTTCCATTGCCCCACCTGCACAGGATGCACGCCGTATTCCCGCCCAATCTCGTTGATCGTCTTTACCCCGCGTACCGCCTCCAGACCAACCTTGGCCTTGAACTCCGGCGTATGTACCTTCCGCGTCGTGGCTTCACTCATCGCTTCTCGCTCCTATGATGGAGCACAGCTTAAACCACTGTCTGATTTCCAGGGACCACTATAAGCTTCCAGCAGCGCCGCTTGCTTGCCTTTGACCGCAAGCAGGTAGCCTCACAACCCGGATCACCTGCGTCACTCCATCCGTCCCAGCAATCCAGATAGCTTTCCGCGACCGATGGCAGGATGGCGTAGTCCAGTAGTTGTTTGATCGCGGGCGTCATTTCTTTGGTTCCTTGGAAACCGGCTTGTATTTGTCGGTGGTCACGAATTCTCGGAAGAAGCGCTGGTTCAGGTCGGGAACGGGCTTGAGCACTTCTCGGACGAGGTAGCGGTATTCCCATTCCTTGCCCTTACACCACAGGGCGTTCCCCCACCAGATGCCAGACTTTGTGTCCTTGACCTTGCCACTGATCTTGAAGGCCCGCTTGACGGCCAGCACTTCGTTGGTATCGAGGTCGACGATCAGCTGCTCACCCGCGCCGATCGAATAGCGTCGGTCGTTTGCTCGCTTGATGCCGCGCCAGGTAAAGCCGTAGCGGGCGCGGCGTTGGCGGTGCTCCTCCCGGACGACGACGAAAGGGATGTCGCGCAGGCCGTACTCCTTGTTGTAAGCGTCAACCCCGTTCCTGTAGCGGTCGGGCGGGTGATCGTTGCGCCCCCTGACGTAGCGGACCACCGCACCCTCGTGCTCATAAGATGGTTGTTCCAGAAACTCGTACACGCCGATAGGGGGTTGAACGAGGCTTTCTGCGGCTTTCCAGCCCCGCGTATTCGTATCCCCGGCCCCGACCCCCGTCGGCTCCTCCATGCGGTAGCGGTCATAGTCGATCGGCATTCCGTAGATCGCCTCCCGGGGGCGCAACTGGAACACGCCTTCAACATCTTCCACTCGCTTGAACACATAGTCCCCGGCCTCGTATTCGCAGAGGTGGCGGAAATAGGCCTCGTCCACCGAAGGTGCGCCGGGAATCAGAGCCACGATGCGCGCCCACCAGAACGGGAAATACGGGGCTTCCTGCGGCACGCTATCCGGCAGCTTCAGGCTGTGCGCGTAGTCGTAGGCGGCCTTTTCCACCGGGTCGCCGGGAATATCCCACCCGCGGTTTTCGTAGAAGAAGCCGGGGATGTCGAAAAAGGCATGGAAGAGAATCACGCCGCCGATGGCGAGTGCGCTGCGCTTCCAGAAGCTTCTGCTGCTGGTGGAGGTTTCAGGGGTCGTTTCAAGCGGCGCAGTCATGCGCTGTCCTCCATCGTGCTTCAAGACCGGGGAATCCGGCTGAGCCGTTCGTGATTGTGCTGTTCGAAGCAGGCGTCTTGCAACTGCGTCGGGTGTCGGTGTTTCCACCCGCGCCCGTGCCGACGGCAGGGCTGGCCGCAGAGTCCTCCTCTATGGCGGCGATTAGCGCGTCGCCGCGCAATTGCAGTTCGGTTCTCGGTCGCGCTTCCAGAATCCCTGGGCTCTCATCGACGAGGGTCCAGCCGAGCGTGCTGTCGGTCGGTGCGCCGCCATTGGCCGCCATCGCTGCGTTAATGGCGCGGTAGGCTGTCAGGGCTTCGGTGGTGGTGAAATGACCTTCCAGATTGCTTACCGCTGCGGCCTGCTCCCGCAGTTCCTGGAACCGCGCGACCACCAACGAAAACTTCTCGTAGGTGTCCTCCATCCAGCCTGCCGTCGCCGATCTTGCCGCTACCGGCACCGTTGAAGGTGACCACCTGCTCGCCGCCGCCGCGGTGGATGAGGTTGACGGTGGTGGCGAGGTGGCCACCGAGGCTGTAGCCGGTGACGGAGACGTTCTTGCCCGGAAGCAGGAGGGATCACTTTTCAGTTTGGCGTTCCACGTATCCCTGTCGGCCAGCTGCCCGAAGGCAAAGCCGAAGTCGTTGATCTCCAGCTTGTTCGTCGCTTCGTTGTCGCGCGCGGCGTCGTCGATGAATTCGGTGGAGCGGAAGGCGAGAACGAGTTCGCTCGGATCTGCCTTGTTGCGGACGAGGGTGCCGCTGAAGCCGGTTGCGGTGTTGGTCAGCCGCGCAGGTGGCAGGGTTGCTCGGCGTTATTCCCTTCCCTACGGCCGGTCACGGATCCATACCGGCCGTCCGCGCCATACGCCGCCAACCACCGCTCAGGCCGACGTCCAGATGGAGTGCGCCTCGTTTCGAACGCCCTCTTGGAAGCAAATACCGGACGCTGATTGTTATCGTTCACGCTGGCGCTCATCCCTGCCAGATTTCGCCGCCATTTAATGCCGCCAGATCTCTGCGGATCTACTCAGCCGGCAACAATTTGCAACAGGTGCTGGATGCTGGCTGAGAACGGCGGCAATATCCCGCGCACCGCGCGCCAACTGGGCATGCTTCGCCGCACCCTGCGAAGGAAACGACAGAAAAGACCTGTTGCGGGCACGCACGAAGGCTAGCTTCGACCGCTGCATCTTGGGTCGAACAAAACCGCCGGCCCGCTGAAACAGGACATCCTGCGCATGCCAAGGGTCGCTGAGCATCCGTTCCTGTTCAGGAAATGAGAGCTTTTGCCTGATCCACCCACTGTTCCCGCTTGATGCGCCCTGAGAACCGGATGACCTGGTCCTCGAGGCGCGCGATATCCTCGTCACTGAGTTCCGCTATCGCTTTCAGGGTGGCAATACCGGCACCCTTGAGTTTCCTTTCCAGGCCCGGACCGATCCCGGAGATCTTTTTGAGGTCATCCTCCGACGCGACCGGTTCTGCCGCGGCCTGTTTGGCCCTGGCGCCCATTTTTGTCTGCTCTTTGCCGGTCTGCGTGTCAACCGCCTCCTGCTCGACCGTCCCTGTTTCCCCCAGGGCGCCGAGTTCGAACCAATGACTCCACAGCCGTTGCTGGGTCTCGATCGACTTCAGCATGGACTTTTGGATCTGAGTGGACAGTTTCGTCGCTTCCCCGATGGAAAGCTTCTTGAAGTCCGCCATTTCGGACCAATCATTCAACAGGGCCATTTGCTGCTCGATAGACGCCCGGACGGCTTTTTCCCAATCTCCGAAATCCGGCACATTGGCTGATCCGCCGCCGCCCCTGAGAACGCGGAGCCACTGGTCCCACAGCCGATTCTGGTTGTCGAGCCAGCTCTGCATGGAATTTCTCGCGTCTCCACTCAGTTCGGCGAACATCTTGGGCTTGAGTTTTCGATCCCCGGCGCGCTCCGACCACTGACCCAGCCATTCCCGCTGGAGATCCAGCGACTGCCTGACCGCCTGTTCCAACAGTTTGTTCACATTCTCCAGGGTCTGTTGCTGCCACTCGTTCATATCAGGTGGAAACACGAAACCCGGGGAGTTCTCCCGCCACATCCTGTCCTGCATATCGCGCAGGTCCTTGAAGATCCCCTTGTAGTACTTGAACATCTCGTTTTCTCCGGCAGTTGGCCATGGTTCGCTCGGAGAGTATAGGCAGGATAAAAGAGCCTTGTCCACCGCATGATCAGCAGATCGCCGCGGCTCATTCCTCGCAACTCCTTTCGCAGCATTTCCAGGTTGGCGGCTTCATCGATGAACAGAGTGACCGGCGTCAGCGAGTCGATGGCGTAGTTGTAGCGATCGCCCGCGACGGCGGCGAGATCGGCCAGCAGAATCGAGCCGATGGCGCTGCCCACCGTCGAGTCAGCCAGCGCTGCCAGACCGATGGAGACCACCTTATTTCCGTGGATGATCTTCGACATATCGGTCACCAGCCGCTCGTGGCCCGGCTCGGAGTCGGGTGACAGGAGTGCGTGCAGGGGGTCACTGGTGAGCATCGAAAGAATCGGAATCAGCGACGCCACCATATTCTGGAAGTGCTCGCGATTGTGCTCGCTGGTCGAGATCAAGCCATCGAGGTCCACGGACTGCGTTTCATGGACAAAAAAAGGCCAAAACCCTTTTAAATAAAGGCTTATTTTTCATATCCTGGATTGCTTCGGACTGTGATTTGGTGCCCAGGAAGGGAATCGAACCCCCACACCTTGCGGCGGCAGGACCTAAACCTGCTGCGTCTACCAATTTCGCCACCTGGGCACAGCCAGCCGCCAAGTCAAGCACATGCCCGAACACGAAGCACCCACATGGCGACCCGGCAAGCACGCCGGCCCAACCGCGCCGACGCCAGTGCGGCATTCTAACCGCGACACGCCGGCGCTGTCAGCATCTCCGCGCCGCAGCGACCGCCAGGCGACGCCCGGTCTGCCCTTGCCTTCTGCTCGCCCCCTCGCCCATCGTCGGCCCCCGTCGCCACAGCAATGACCCGCCGACAGGCCGGAAAGCCGCAGGCGTGCCGAGTCGAGCCGGCAATTGGGCGCCGATTCCGGCCTATAATTGCCGCCTTTTCCCAATTGCGAGTCCGTCAATGTGGTTCAAGAACCTTTATCTGTACCGCCTCCCCAAGCAGTGGGCCGTCGATCCTGCAGCGCTGGAAGAACAGCTCGCCCGGCTGACCCTGCAAGGGTGCAGCGCGACCGATCCACGCAGCATCGGCTGGGTGGCGCCACGTGACGGCGGCGCTCTGATCCACTCGGTCAACCAGCAATGGCTGCTCTCCCTCGGCGTCGAGGAGAAGCTGCTGCCGGCGTCGATCGTCAAGCGTTTTGCCAGCGACAAGGCAAAAGCCATCGAGGATGCTGAAGGGCGCCGCATCGGGCGCAAGGAAATGCGCGAAATCCAGGACGAGATGACCCTCGAACTGCTGCCGCGTGCCTTCGTGCGCCGGCGCAGCACGTTCGCCTGGATAGACCGCGGCAACGGCTGGCTGGTGATCGACTCGGCGTCGCCGGCAAAAGCCGAGGAGTTCCTCGAACATCTGCGCAAGTCGGTCGACGGCGTGCCGGCCAAGAGTCTCAAGGTCATCCAGTCACCATCGGCGGCAATGACCGGCTGGGTCGCTGGCGGCGAAGCGCCGACGGGCTTCACGCTCGACCAGGATCTCGAACTGCGCTCGGCCGAAAAAGCGACCGTTCGTTACGTCAAGCACAGCCTGGAAGGCGAGGAAATCCGCCAGCACATCGAAGCCGGCAAGGTCGTCACTCGTCTGGCCATGACCTGGAATGACCGCATCTCCTTCGTTCTCGACGACAACCTGCAGATCAAGCGGCTGGCCTTCCTCGACATCCTCAAGGAGCAGGCCGACGGCCAGGCGGACAACGAAGACGAACGCTTCGACATCGACTTCACCCTGATGAGCGGTGAAGTCGCGCAACTGCTCGACGATCTGCTCGCCGCCCTCGGTGGCGAGGCGGCAGCCGCGGTCTAGCCTAGTGTTGCACGCAGTGTGGAACCTAAGAATTCCAGCGGCGACATGGTTTCAAGCGGCTGTCCAGCTTGCTGAAAACATCGTCGAAAATGCGCCGCCACAGCAGCCCGCACGTCATTGCGAGGAAGCGTTGCGCGGACTTGGCGACCAGGGCAGCGGTGTGGAGCGGGTGGAATTCAGCCACCTCACGGGTTTCACGCTGCTGTCAGGGTCGCTGAAAGTCTGATCAAGAATGCAGCGCTGCACTGGTATCGGAACAAGGAAATAGGCGGGAGCTTCTGGCTCGACCGCGCTGCACGTCGAGCGACCTCCGCCAGCGTCGCCGCGCAGGTCGTGGTCAGCCGGCGAACAAGGCGGTCACGGACCCGGATTTCAGGGGCACGTGGCAGCGCGTCACTTTCAGCCAGCTCTTGTGCGTATTCAACAGCGCCAGGCTCATTTCCACATACTCAGGCGAGGAGAGCTCGTCGGCGGCGTAGCGCTCAAGGAGCTTCAGCCAGCGGCGATGGATGGCGCAAGGCTTTTCCTGGCTCCCGCCGGCCAGCGGGCAATCGGGACAGCGTCTACGGGCCAGCGTGCTGATCGCCGTCTGCTTCTGCCACTGCTGGCGATAGTGCATGGCGTTGGTCTCGATCCACTCCAGGGCTCGCGCGTCGCGCTGGTCCTCGGGGAAACGCTCGACGTAGGCTTCGATGGCACTGAACTGGCGACGGAAAAACTCTTCATCCGCGCGGCCTTCAGGCGCAACGTCGCCCAGGAAACGAGCAATCAATGCCAGGGTGGGATCATCTACGATATACATGGAGCTTCTGGGAAGCCGTGGTCAGGCAATCAATAGATTCCACTATAGCACCATTTTTGGTGCGGTGCACAATCGCACAGCCCGCCGCTTCTCGAAGGCGCCGATTTCCAGTCAATGACCGTTCAGTACTCCTGCACGGCGACGTCGCCGGCCAGCGCAGCGGCGTTCACCAGGACGCACGCACCAGCAGACTGATCAGAGTTTCAGTTCGGCAATCAGCGGCGCATGATCCGAGCAGCGCGCCCACGCCAGACCGTTGGGGACGTGCATGTCGAGCACCTCGAAACCGCGCACGTAGATCCGGTCGAGCGTCAGCCAGGGAGCGAAACTGGGGAAAGTGCGCGAGACGCCGGCGCTCGGATGCTTTCCGCTGCGCCAGGTGAGCAGCCAGTTGAGGACGGTCTTGGCAGGTGATGCGGCCCGGGCCGCGACGGCGACTTCCTGGACACCGAGGCGGGCGCGCAGCAGGCCATCGACACGCTGCTGCCAGTCGTTGAAATCGCCGGCAATGATCAGCGGCGCATCCGGCGGGACTTCGCGCTGCACCAGATCAGCCAGAAAAGTCGCCTGGCGAACACGGCTGCGCTTGATCAGCCCGAGGTGCAGGCAGATGAGGTGCACTTCGGTGCCCTGGCCACGGCCCACGCGCATGACTGCGTGCAGCAGGCCGCGCTTTTCGAGCACGTGGTCGGAGATGTCGTGGTTGACGAAGTTGACGATGCGGTGGCGCGAAAGAATGGCGTTGCCGTGATGCCCGTGCGGGTAGACGGCGTTCATGCCGTAGGCGCGATGCGCGTAGGCACCGAATGACAGGAACTCGAGCTGGGTTCCCAGCGGCTGGTCGGGGTGGTGTGCCAGGCGCTCGTTACAGTCCTGGACTTCCTGCAGGAAAACGATGTCTGCGTCGATTGCCTGCAGAGCCTGGCGTACGTCGTGAATGCGTGGCCGACCGCGAATGCCGGTGACGCCTTTGTGGATGTTGTAGGTGGCCACTCTGATATTCATGACTGGGCACGGCAGATGCCGGTTGGCAAGGTCGTCAAGGCAGGCGCTCGAAATAGCGATCGATGAGTGGCAGGTCGTCCGAATCTTGGCGCCCGACAGCGCGCTTTGCGCGGCGGGCGCATTGTCGCATCCGGCCCGCGCTGGCGGTAGCCATTTGTCCGCAGCGGACACGCTCGTGCCGCGCTGCGCTGTCCGCGACACGGGTCATTGACGTTGGCAGAGTCTGCCCGGCTTCAGTTCAGGTCGATGGCGTGCGCCTTGAGGTCGTCGAGGCTGACAACCAGCAGGGCGGCCTCGTTGGTCGCGTTGAGGACGACGTGCGGTGCCTTGCCGGCGAGCAGGGCTTCGCGCCAGCGCGCAGCACAGAGGCACCAGCGATCGGCGGGCTGCAGACCGGCAAATCCGAATTCCGGTCGCGGCGTCGACAAATCGTTTCCGCTGGCCTTGGAAAAAGCCAGAAACTCGGCGGTCGCGACGACGCAAATGGTATGACTGCCGAAATCCTCGTCGCTGGTATTGCAGCAACCATCGCGAAAGAAACCGGTTATTGGCGTTTCGCTGCACGAGCCAAGGATGCCGCCGAGGACATTGCGCTGCTGGCCACCGCTGTCGTCAGGCTTCATGCCAGCTCGTCGATCCAGGCCTGCTGGATGGCCTCGAGAATTTTCTCGCCACAGTGGCGGCGATCGTCTTCGAAACCCGGCAAGGCGACGACCCAGTTCATCAGGTCAACGAAGTTGACCTTCAAGGGGTCAACCTCCGGATGGGCTTCGACGAGCTCGATGGCCAGCTCGTTGATATCGGTCCATTTCATCGTTTGCCTTCCTTGGTCATGTTGATCGAGTAACGCGGGATCTCGATGGTCAGCGGTGTTTCACTGACTATCGTCTGACACGACAGGCGTGAATTCGGCTCCAGACCCCAGGCCTTGTCAAGCAGATCGTCTTCGACTTCGTCGGAAGGCTCGAGGGCGTCGAAACCTTCACGGACGACGACGTGACAGGTGGTACAGGCGCAGGACATCTCGCAGGCGTGTTCGATGGCAATGCTGTTTTCGAGCAGGTTCTGGCACAGCGACTCACCAGGCCTGGCATCGAACACGGCGCCGTCCGGGCACAGTTCGAGGTGGGGCAGAACGATGATCTGGGTCATGCGGTTTCTCCCGTCTTGCTGGTCGTGGACTCGACGTCGAGATCGTTGATATTGCGGCCGGCAAACGCCCGCCGGATCGACTTGTCCATTCGCCGTGCCGCAAAATCCTTGGTGTCGGCTTCGAGATCATCCATCGCCAGCATGATCTGGCGGCGATTGTCGGCCAGCGCTGCGTTCTCGAGCTTGACGATGTCGTCCTCGACGCGTGCCAGTTCGTCGCTGGCGAGCAGTTCGCGGTCGACGGCGAGCGCCGCGCGCACCGCTTCCAGCAAGCGCTGTGCGTCGACCTGCGATTCCTTGAGTGCGCGCAGCTGTGCGTCGCCCTTGACGTGGGCCACCGAGTCCTTGAGCATGCCGGCGATTTCGTCGTCGGAAAGGCCGTACGAGGGTTTGACGACGATGCTCGCTTCGACTCCGGAAGCCTGTTCGCGGGCGGTAACCGCCAGCAGACCGTCGGCGTCGACCTGGAAAGCGACGCGGATGCGCGCCGAACCGGCGACCATCGGCGGGATGCCACGCAACTCGAAACGCGCCAGCGAACGACAATCGCTGACCAGCTCGCGCTCACCCTGGACGACATGAATGGCCAGCGCCGTCTGACCGTCGCGGAAGGTCGTGAACTCCTGCGCGCGCGCCGTCGGAATCGTCGAATTGCGCGGAATGATCTTCTCCACCAGGCCACCCATCGTTTCCAGGCCGAGCGACAGCGGAATCACGTCGAGCAGCAGCCAGTCGTCACCTGCCGCACGGTTACCGGCCAGGAGATTGGCCTGCGTCGCCGCACCGATGGCCACGACCTTGTCGGGGTCGAGATTGTTGAGCGGGTCCTGCCGGAAGAACTCGCCAACCGCACGCTGTACCTGCGGCATGCGCGTCGCGCCACCGACCATGACCACGCCCTTGACGTCGCTGACCGACAGGCCGGCGTCGCGTAGCGCCTTCTTGACCGGCTGGATGGTCTTGGCCACCAGCGTCTGGCTGATCGCGGCAAAGATTTCGGTGGTCAGTTGCAGGTCCACCCGCTCGCCGCTGGTCAACCGAGCACCGATGGGCGCCGCACCGTGTACGGTCAGGTACTCCTTGGCTTCGCGTGCCCGCGCCAGCAACATGCTGGCGTCCTCGACCGAGAGCGGCTTGAGGTCGGCAGCTTCGATAATCCAGCAAAAGATGCGATGGTCGAAATCGTCGCCACCCAGCGCCGAGTCACCGCCCGTCGCCAGGACCTCGAAGATTCCCCGCGACAGTCGGAGAATCGAGATATCGAAGGTACCCCCACCGAGGTCGTAAACCGCGTAGACGCCCTCGGCGGCATTGTCCAGACCGTAGGCAATGGCTGCCGCGGTCGGCTCGTTGAGCAGGCGCAGAACCGGGAGGCCGGCGAGTTTCGCCGAGTCCTTGGTCGCTTGCCGCTGCGCCTCGTCGAAGTACGCCGGAACGGTGATCACCGCGCCAACCAGCGCGCCGCCCAGCGCGGCCTCGGCACGCAGGCGCAGCACGCGGAGAATGTCGGCGGAGACTTCCACCGGACTCTTCAGCCCGGCTGCGGTATGCAGGCGCAGCATTCCTGGACTGTCTTCGAAAACGTAAGGCATGGCTTCACGATTGGCGATATCGGCAATCCCACGGCCCATGAAGCGCTTGACCGAGGCAACGGTGTTGCGCGGATCGAGCGCTTGCTGCGCCTGCGCCTCGTAGCCGACTTCGCTGTGACCGTCGCTTCGATAACGAACGACCGAGGGCAGCAAGGGACGGCCGAGTTCGTCGCGAAGAACGACCGCCAGACCGCTGCGCACGGTCGCCACCAGTGAATTGGTCGTCCCCAGGTCGATGCCGACCGCCAGCCGATGCTCGTGCGGCGCAGCTGACTCGCCGGGTTCCGCAATCTGTAGTAGCGCCATGAGGGAATTGTGGTCCTGAGATTTGTTGCCGGTGTGAGGATAGGTTTTACGACGCGACGCAAGTTAACGCCAGGCGACGCGACTGCCTTGCACTTGCTGCCTGCTGTTCAGGGGCAGCGATTCACTCTTCGCAGGCGATCATTGCCTCGTCGAGTTCGACGAGCAGCTTCTCGATGAACATCAGGCGCCGGACGCGATCCGCCGCCTGATCGAGGTCGTGAGCATCGTCGAGCAACGCGGCAAGTTCTTCATAACGTTTGCCGATGTCGTGCTGCAGGCGATGGTGCAGATGCTCGAGTTCGTGGTGCTCGCCCGCCGCCCGCGCTTCGGCCACTGCCTCGCGCCATTCCATCTGTTCGACCAGAAAATCGGTCGGCATCAAGACGTTGTTCTCGCTGCCGACGTCGTGATCAGCCAAATGCAGCAGGTATCTGGCGCGCGGCAGCGGCTTCTTGAGCGTCTGATAGGCTTCATTGACCCGCGTCGCCCACTGCAGCGAAAGGCGCCGCTCGGCGTCGCCAGCGCCGGTGAAGCGATCGGGGTGGACCCTCGACTGCATCTCCAGATAGCGGCCATCGAGCAACGGCGCGTCAAGCCGGAATCTGGCCGGAAGCTCGAACAGCGAGAAATGATCGGTGTTGAAATCCATGCTTTTCGATCGCGGTGCGCGTCGGGGCAGGCAGCGAGCGGTCGACGGCTAGGCCACCACCGTCAAACCACCGCCCGCTCAGCGCCCGGGCAAGGTCAAACGTTGAAACTTTCGCCGCAGCCGCAGGCGTCCTTGACGTTCGGATTGTTGAACTTGAAGCCTTCGTTGAGGCCCTCGCGCGCGTAGTCAAGCTCGGTGCCGTCGAGATAAGGCATGCTTTTCGGATCGACGAGCACCCTGACGCCGTGCGATTCGAACTCGACATCGTCCGGGTGCGCGCTATCGGCGAACTCGAGCTTGTAGGCCATGCCCGAGCAGCCACTGGTGCGTACACCAAGGCGCAGGCCGATGCCTTTGCCGCGCTTGACCATGTAATTGGCGACGTGGCTGGCGGCTCTTTCGGAAAGCGTCACTGCCATGGAAACCTCCTGCTGTAATTGCGTTTGCGGTTCTGTGATTACTGCCGCTCGCTCAGCCGGCAGCCTGATCAACGTGCTTTTTCTTGTAGTCGGCGACCGCCGCCTTGATCGCGTCCTCGGCGAGAATCGAGCAGTGGATTTTCACTGGCGGCAAAGCCAGTTCTTCCGCGATCTGCGTGTTCTTGATATCCAGAGCCTGATCCACGGTCTTGCCCTTGACCCACTCGGTGACCAGCGACGACGAGGCGATCGCCGAACCGCAGCCATAGGTCTTGAACTTGGCGTCTTCGATGACGCCGCCCTTGCCGACCTTGATCTGCAGCTTCATGACGTCGCCACACGCCGGCGCACCGACCATGCCGGTGGCGACGCCCTCGTCTTCCTTGCCAAACGAGCCGACGTTGCGTGGATTCTCATAGTGATCCAGAACTTTTACGCTGTATGCCATGATGATTCTCCTTGATTCCTTGTATACCTTGTCAATGGGCGGCCCACTGGACCGTACTCAAATCGACGCCTTCCTGGACCATTTCCCACAGCGGCGAAAGCTCGCGCAGCCGGCTGATCTTCTCGTGCAGCAGCTTGATCGCGTAGTCGACCTCGTCCTCGCTGGTGAAACGACCAAGGGTGAAACGAATCGAGCTGTGCGCCAGTTCGTCCTCGCGGCCGAGGGCGCGCAGCACGTACGAAGGTTCGAGCGATGCCGAGGTGCACGCCGATCCCGACGACACAGCCAGGTCCTTGACCGCCATGAGCAGCGACTCGCCTTCGACGTAGGCAAAACTGATGTTCAGATTGTGGGGAACACGCTGCTCCATGTCACCGTTGACATAGACCTCGTCGATGTCCGACAGGCCCTTGTACAGGCGGTCGCGGAGCATGCGGATACGCTCGTTCTCGGCGCCCATCTCCAGACGTGCGAGACGAAAAGCCTCACCCATGCCAACGATCTGATGCGTCGCCAGCGTGCCGGAACGGAAGCCACGTTCGTGACCGCCGCCATGCATCTGTGCGGTCAGGCGAATGCGCGGCTTGCGGCGCACGTAGAGCGCACCAATGCCTTTCGGGCCGTAGGTCTTGTGCGCCGAAAAACTCATCAGATCGACTTTCAGCGTCGCCAGATCGATGACCACCTTGCCGGTCGCCTGTGCCGCATCAACGTGGAAAATGATTCCCCGGGCGCGGCAGATTTCGCCGATCTCGGCGATCGGCTGGATGACACCGATCTCGTTGTTGACCATCATCACCGACACCAGAATGGTGTCCGGGCGCAAGGCCGCCTTGAAGACTTCGAGATCAATCAGTCCGTTGTCCTGAACATCGAGGTAGCTCACTTCGAAACCGAGACGTTCGAGGTCGCGGCAGGTATCGAGAACGGCCTTGTGCTCGGTCTTGAGCGTCACCAGGTGCTTTCCCTTGCCGGCGTAGAACTGTGCCGCTCCCTTGAGCGCCAGATTGTTCGACTCGGTGGCACCAGAGGTCCAGACGATTTCCTTGGCGTCGGCATTGACCAGCCTGGCCACTTCTTCGCGCGCTTCTTCGACCGCCGCCTCGGTTTCCCAGCCGAAGGCGTGCGACCGCGAGGCCGGGTTGCCGAATTTCTCGACCAGGTAGGGAATCATCTTTTCGGCGACGCGCGGATCGACCGGCGTGGTCGCCGAATAATCAAGATAGATGGGCAGTTTCAGCATTGCTCTTGCTCCGATGTGTACAGGTTGCGTGCTACGCGTGACTCTTGACTCGTTATCCTGCTGGTTTGTTCCACTTCTTTGTCCCGCTTTCCAGCCCCATTTACGCTGACTGTTCAGACGACCATTGCGGTCAGCTGCTGCAATCTGAGCATCGTGGCCTGCAACGCCGCCAGAAACCCATCGACGTCTGCGGCGCTATTGCCAACCCCCAGGCTGACTCGCACGGCACCGCGTGCCAGCTCTGCTTCGACACCCATCGCCCGCAGCACATGCGATGGCTCCGGGTTGGCACTCGAACAGGCGGCACCGCTGGCCAGCGCATAGCCGGCCCGGTCGAGCTGGCCGACGAGCGTCTCGCCGTCGATGTCGCGAAAAGCGAAATAGACGGTGTTCGGCAAGCGCTCGGCAGCCCGACCAAAAAGCGTCGCGCCGAGGGCGACAAGGCCACGCTCGAGTTTCTCGCGGAGTACCAGCAGGCGCGGCGCCAGGTCGGCGAGACGTGCTGCCGCCAATTCACAGGCAACGCCAAAACCGACGATTGCCGCCACATTCTCGGTACCCGAACGCAAGCCGCGCTCATGACCGCCACCCGCGATCAGCGGCTCGATGTCGAGTCGCTTGTCGAGGACCAGCGCGGCCGCACCCTTGGGGCCGCCGAGCTTGTGCGCCGACACGCTGATGGCATTGACGCCGGCGGCGTTGAGGCGGCGAAAATCGACGGGCATCTTGCCCACCGCCTGCACTGCGTCGCTATGAAACCAGGCCCCCGCCGCTCGCGCCTGCGTGGCCAGCGATTCGATGTCCTGCACGACGCCGGTCTCGTTGTTGGCCAGCATCACCGAGACGATGCTCGGTCGCTCGGCGATCAGCGCCTGGAAGCTCGCCCCATCGACCCGCCCGGCGGCATCCACCGCCAGCTTGTGCAGCGTCCAGCCACGCTTGCGCAGTTGCTCGGCCGGCCTGATCACGCACGGGTGCTCGATCGCGCTGACCACCAGCACGCCGGGTTTCAGACACGCGGCCGCGCCCTTGATCAGCAGGTTGTTGGCTTCCGAACCGCCACTGGTAAACACCACCTCGCTGGCATGCGCACCGACCGCTGCCGCCACCTTGCTGCGCGCCTCGTCGATCGCTCGCCGGGCCGCCCGGCCGTACTCATGGCGACTCGAGGCATTGCCGCAGAGGCCGGCAAGGTACGGCAGCATTGCTTCAACCACCGCCGGATCGGCGGGAGTCGTTGCGTTGTGATCGAGATAGACGGGAGCGAACACGGCGGCGGGCGAAGTCTTCCAGTTCCGGATCTAGCGGCCGAAAGCGACGACTTTGGCGCGCTGCCGAGCACTCGTTCGCCGTTCGTCATGCAGGACAGCGACGTCGCCGCCACCCTTGCTGACCTGCTGCGCGACGAGGTCGGCCAGGGTCACCGAAGTCAGATAGTCGAACATCTTGACGTTCAGCGTCGCCCACAGGTCGTGAGTCATGCAGCGCTCTTCGTCGTGGCAGTTCTCGCGACCACCGCACTGGGTGGCGTCCAGCGGCTCGTCGACGGCGCGAATGATGTCGGCAACGGTCATCGCGCTGGTGGGTCGCGCCAGGCAATAGCCCCCACCCGGGCCACGCACGCTGCCGACCAGCTGATGGCGACGCAACTTGCCGAACAACTGCTCCAGGTACGACAGCGAAATCTTTTGACGCTCGCTGATGCCAGCCAGAGATACCGGCCCTTCGCTACAGCGCAGGGCCAGGTCGATCATCGCCGTCACTGCGAAACGTCCTTTTGTCGTCAGTCTCATGCTTCCTCCTCCAACGCCACGATTACTAATAATTGTTGATTAAATTACTACACTATCCACTCTAGTGACCGACCGCTTATTAGTCAACTATTTTACTCAGGTATTGCGGATCGAACCGATCCGCCGTTGCCAGGTCGCCATTGACGTACACGCCGGCGTCTTCGAGTTTCTTGAGCAGCAGTTCAAAGCGCCGATCGGCGTCTGCCGCGTGATCGAGCAAACCGTGAATCGCCTTGGCCAGCGGATCATCCTGATTGGTGGCCAGCGCATACGCCGAGAAGCCGAGCTGCCCGGCCATCTGCTCGCGCTTCTGATCCTGCTCGTTGTCGATGATCCGCGCCGGATTGCCGACCGCCGTCGCCCCGCTCGGGACGTTCTTGACGACTACCGCATTGGAACCGACCTTGGCCGACGCGCCGACCGTAATCGGCCCGAGCACCTGCGCCCCGGCGCCGATGACCACACCATCCTCCAGCGTTGGATGGCGCTTGCCCTTGTTCCACGAGGTGCCGCCCAGGGTGACGCCATGGTAGAGCGTCACATCGTTGCCGATGACCGCCGTTTCGCCGATCACCACTCCCATCCCGTGATCGATGAACAGGCGCCGACCGATGGTCGCGCCAGGATGAATTTCGATACCGGTGAAGAAGCGTCCGAGATGCGAGACCAGCCGGCCCGGCCAGCGCAGACCGCGCGCCCACAGCCAGTGCGCAAGGCGATGCAGGGCGATGGCATGCACGCCGGGATAACAGGTCAGCACCTCCCAGAAGGTGCGCGCGGCGGGATCACGATTGAAAACTGACTGGATGTCTTCGCGAAGACGGCTGAACATGGAAAGAAAGTCCTTGAACGATGAGCGCGATTATACAATACCGCACTATTTTAGTACACTACTTCCGGCACTGGTTCCGACACTTCCGCCCGGCGCCGGCCCCGCTCCCGCCGTGCGTTCAACCGCATCGAGCAGCCCACGCAAGATGTTTATCTCGTCGCGCTCGAGCTCGGCGCGCCCGAACAGTCGGCGCAGCTTGGGCAGCAGCCGTCGCGGTCGCTGCGGATCGAGAAAACCACTGCTCACCATTACCCGTTCGAGGTGCCGATAGAAGCGCTCGACGTCCTCGTGCGGCGCCGGCGGCGAGGCGAAGGGCACGGCGCGGGCAAGCACCGGCGGGCGACCATCGAAAGCGGCCAGGCGCAGTTCATAGCACAGCAGCTGCACCGCAGAAGCCAGATTCAGCGAGCTGTAGTCGGGATTCGCGGGGATGAACACCGTCCGCTGGCAGCGCTGCACCTCGCTATTCGACAGGCCAGCGGTCTCGTTACCGAAGAGCAGCGCCACCTCGCCCTCGCCGGCCCAGGCGAGAACGTCGCTGGCCGCCTCGCGCGCCGGCATCGCAGGTGGCCCGAGGTTGCGCTGCCGCGCCGAGAGCGCGTACACCTGCACCGTCCCGACCAGCGCCTCATCGAGGCTGCTGCACACCCGCGCCTGCTCGAGAATGTCGTCGGCGTCGGCCGCGCGCGCCACTGCCTGCGGGTCCGGGAAATGCTTCGGATTGACCAGCAGCAGACGCGACAGACCCATGGTCTTCATCGCGCGCGCGGCAGCGCCGATATTGCCCGGGTGACTGGTATGCGAGAGGACGACGCGAATCCGCGACAGCGGCGAGCCGGAAGAATGCGACCCTGGGGGTCTGTTCATATTAGAATCGGGGTCCTCTACACCAATCGGGCGGCATCAACCGCCCGTCGCGTCTTCAAAATCATGCATCCAGCTCTGAACATCATCATCAAGGCGGCGCGTCGCGCCAGCCAGATCATCAACCGTGCCGCACTCGATCTCGAGCACCTGCAGATCACCACCAAACGCCAGAGCGACTTCGTCACCGAAGTGGACAAGGCGGCCGAGGCGGCGATCATCGACATCCTGCGCGAGGCCTATCCCGAATACGGCATTTTAGCAGAAGAGTCCGGCCTGACAGCCGGCCAGGGCGGCGGCAGCGAGTATCAGTGGATCATCGACCCACTCGACGGGACGACCAATTTCATCCACGGCTTTCCCCAGTACGCCATCTCGATTGCCCTCGCCTACCGCGGGCAGGTCACGCAAGCGGTGGTCTACGATCCGGTGCGCAACGAGATGTTCACCGCCAGCAAGGGCGGCGGCGCCTTCCTCAACGACCGCCGCATCCGCGTCAGCAAGTGCCTGAAGCTGGAACAGGCTCTGCTTGGCACCGGCTTCCCCTACCGCATGTACGACCACATCGACGCCTACCTGCGCATCTTCAAGGAGCTGGCGCAGAAAACCGCCGGCATGCGCCGCCCGGGCGCCGCCGCGCTCGACCTCGCCTACGTCGCCTGCGGACGCTTCGACGGCTTCTGGGAGTTCGGCCTGTCGCCCTGGGACATGGCCGGCGGCGCGCTGCTCATCGCCGAAGCCGGCGGCCTGGTCAGCGACCTCGCCGGCAACGAAACCTACCTCCAGTCCGGCAACCTCGTCGCCGGCACGCCGAAAGTCTTCGCGCAGCTGCTGCAGGTCATCGACAGCCATCGCACACCGGGGCTGGAAGCCTGAAATCCGTGCGCGAGGCCCTCTGAGACACGCTTCCTGAGTCCCTCGACCGCTCCGTAAGAGTCTCCGCCGTGGAAACCGGTCGGAGACCGCGAGGCTCCCTCAGAGAATCCCGCGGCTGGCCCCCGGCCGCTTGCGTGGTGCTGGCGAGAACGCGTCCGGGTCAGGCGGCGATCACCGACAGCGCATCGTGGTAGTCGTACTTGAGGTCGTCGGCGACCTCACGGCAGGTGACTTTACCGAATGCAACGTTCAAGCCGTTGCGCAGGTGCTCGTTATCCTTCAGCGCCTGCCGCCAGCCCTTGTCGGCAATCTGCAGTGCGAAAGGCAGCGTGGCATTGTTGAGCGCGTAGGTCGAGGTACGTGGCACGCCACCGGGCATATTGGCGACGCAGTAGTGCACGACGTTGCCGACCATGTAGGTCGGGTCGGCGTGTGTCGTCGCCCGGGCAGTCTCGCAGCAGCCCCCCTGGTCGATAGCGACGTCGACGATCACCGACCCCGGCTTCATGTCGTCGACCAGCTGGCGGGTGATCAGCTTCGGCGCCGCGGCACCCGGGATGAGCACGCCGCCGATCACAAGATCGGCGCGCAGCACGTGATGCTCGACGTTGTCGCGGTTCGAAAAGACGGTGATCACGCGCGCGCCGAGCAGCCTGTCCATGCGCCGCAGGACATCGAGATTGCGATCGATGACCACCACCTGCGCACCGGTGCCGACGGCGATCTGCGCGGCGTTCGAGCCAACGACCCCACCGCCGAGAATGACGATCTTCGCCGATGGCACGCCGGCGACACCGCCGAGCAGGATACCCATGCCGCCGTGCGCCTTCTCGAGGCAATAGGCACCGGCCTGGATCGACAGGCGCCCGGCGACTTCCGACATCGGCGCCAGCAACGGCAGGCCGCCGCCCGGCTGGGTGACCGTTTCATAGGCGATGCACACCGCGCCGCTGCTGACCAGGTCGGCACACTGCGCGGGATCGGGCGCCAGGTGCAGGTAGGTGTACAGAATCTGTCCTTCGCGCAACATCGCGCGCTCGCCCGCCTGCGGCTCCTTGACCTTGATGATCATCTCGGCGCTGGCAAAGATCTCCGCGGCGGTCGCGGCAATCGTCGCTCCGGCCTTCTCGTAGACCTCGTCAGCGGCACCGATGCCCGCGCCAGCGCCAGTCTCAACACTTACCGGGTGACCGTGGGCGACCATCTCGCGAACCGATGACGGGGTCAGCCCAACGCGGTATTCGTGGTTTTTTATCTCCTTGGGTACGCCGATGTGCATTTCTGTCTCCTCATGGTGGTATCGCGGCCGCTTATCTTAGGTCATTTCCGAATGGCGAACGGGTTTTTTCCGGCTCCTGAACCTGGCCGTCCGGCATCGTCGCGGGGGGCTTGCCCGGGCAGCAACTTCCCTGCAACTGATCCCGATGCACGGCACCGGTAACGACGGCAGCAAGACATGTGCAAGCCGGTGCACGCCTATCGCCGCCGCACGCTTGCGTATAAACTGCCCTTCTCGAACCCGGCGCCGACCAGCCTCCCAACGATTGCCGCAGCCAATGACCAGCAACCATCACCAGAGCATCGACGGCACGCCTACGGCAGACGCTGGCGGCCCTGCACTCCCCCCCGCTGCCGAGACGATTGCCGCGGAGCTGGACGGTTTTCGCCGCGAGATGCTGCGTTTCGCCGTCCTGCAATTGCGCGACCAGGCGAGCGGCGAGGATGCCGTGCAGGAAACCATGCTCGCCGCGCTGCAAGGCGCCGATCGCTTTGCCGAGCGCGCCAAGTTGAAGACCTGGGTATTCTCGATTCTGCGCCACAAGATCGTCGACATCATCCGGCGGCGAGTTCGCGAACCCATCCACGAAGCGGTCGAACAGGGAGTCGACGACAGCGACTTCGACGCGCTGTTCAAGGGCAATGGCCACTGGCAACGCGACGCGCGGCCTTCGGACTGGGGAAATCCGGAAAAGAGCTTCGAAAACCGCAGCTTCTGGGCCGTCTTCGACGCCTGCCTGGAGCGCCTGCCGCCAGCCACCGCGCGGGTTTTCATGATGCGCGAGATCCTCGGCCTGGAAACCAGCGAAATCTGCCAGGAGTTGTCGATGAGCACCAGCAACTGCTGGGTGATCCTGCATCGGGCACGCATGGCGCTACGCCTGTGCCTCGAACAGAAGTGGTTCAGCGCCGGCGAACGTGCCCGCCCATGAACTCGCCAGGAAGCGGTCTGCGCTTCAGCTCCCGACGACGCCGCCGTCCGCACGCCTGATCACCAGCGTCGCCGAACGCGGGCGGCCACCGGTCACCCCGGCGAACTGGTTCGCCGGCCATCCCGACCCTGCCAGTGGCGCCGCTGGTGACGACCGCCCACCGGCCACCTCGCCGGGATGCTGAACGTTGATGAACAGGTTGCGTGCATCCGGCGTGGCGCTGATGCCGGTGATCTCGCAACCTTTGGGTCCTGTCAGGAAGCGCCGAATCTCACCGCTGGCGACGTCGGCAACCAGCATCTGATTGTTGCCGAAGCGCTGGTGATCGCCACGGTTGAGGACGCTGCCGGAGACATCGGTCTGGATCCACAGGCGACCTGCGCGGTCGAACCACAGCCCGTCCGGGCTGGCGAAAGCGTCACCTTTGCTGTTCCCGCGCCTGGCCGGGTCGGGGTTTTCCGGGTCGCCGGCAAGGACGAAGACGTCCCAGTCGAGAGTGTCGGCCGCCGCGTCACCCTGCGCCTCGCGCCAGCGAACAATGTGTCCAAAGATGTTCTCTGCGCGCGGATTGCCCGGCTCCGGGGTCAGGCGCTGGCGGTTGTTGGTCAGGGTGCAGTAGACGTCGCCGCTCTGCGGATCGACGGCCAGCCACTCCGGGCGGTCCATCTTCGTCGCGCCAGCGACATCGGCGGCCTGCCGGGTGCGCATCAGGATGTCCGCCTGATCGGCGAAACCGCTGCCCTCGTCGAGACCGTGCTGCCCATGTTGCAGGGCCAGCCAGCGACCTTTCCCGTCGGCATCGAAACGCGCCACGTACAGCGTTCCAACGTCGAGCAGGCGGCCGCCAGCAGCGGGCTCTCTGGCGTCGAAACGATCGCGCGAAACGAACTTGTAGAGATATTCGAAGGCTTCGTCGTCGCTCATGTAGACCACCACGCGGCCGTCGCCGGCCAGCACGACAGTCGCACATTCGTGCTTGAAGCGACCCAAAGCGGTACGCTTGACAGGCGCCTGCGCAGGCTGCCAGGGATCGATCTCGACGACCCAGCCGAAGCGATTGGCCTCGTTGGCCTCGGTGGCCACGTCGAAACGGCTGTCGTACTCGTGCCAACGGAAGCCGGCGCCGTTCGCGCGGATGCCATAGCGCTTCTGATCGGCCGTGGGCTCGCCAAGGCCGTTGAAATAGGCGTTGAAGTTCTCTTCACAGGTGAGGTAGGTGCCCCACGGCGTATGGCCCATCGCGCAATTGGCCAGCGTCCCGAAAACGACGTTGCCACGCCGGTCGTCACGGGTACGCATGCCTGGCGCACCGGCAGCCGGACCGGCGATGCGTATCGGCGTACGCGCGGTGATCCGCCGCGCGTACGCCGACGGCCGCACGAGCTGCCAGCGAAACGCGCCACCGAGTTCCCCGAGTTCCACTTCGACCACCGAAACGCCGTGCGCATTTTGTGACTTGCGCGTCTTGTCGTGGCTCCACTCGGCCATCCCGTCGGGATGGAGGATCCCATCGTCGGTGTACTCGTGATTGATGCACAGCAGGCCGTGCGTCGACGACGGCTGGCCGTTCACGACCCAGGGAAAGAAATGCATCCCGTCATGATGCATTCCGGCCTGCTCGGCCTGTTCGGCGGCGCTGTTGCCAGCGTCGGCGCGGAACGCGGGCCCGTTCGAGATCGGGTCGCCCCAGGCGTAGAGGAGTTGAACCGTGTAGCCGTCGGGGACGTGCACGGCGTCGTCGCTGGATACACCGATCGGCGTGAAGCCGATGGCTGCCCGGCCGGTCGGCCCGGCCAGCGCCGGTAAGCCGAAGAAGGACAGCGCAGCGCTGCCCAGACCCACCTGCAGCAGCCGCCGACGCGTAATCGCCGAAGGTGACAGCCGCGTGAGGAACGCCGCGAAGTGCGGGTTCGCGCTGTCGTTGCTGATCAGATCCTTGTCCATTGCTCGCGTCGGTCCGGGTTTGACGGAAAGGAGCGATTATCGCTCAGGACGCGGCCAAACCATCAGCACTGCCGAAAAGGGAGGCTCCCAGCGCGCAAGCGCTTCGTCGTCGACCCTACGCTGCGCGATGCTGCTGGTGACGTAGCTGCTCTTCGACGTGACGCCGCAAGACATCGTTCATGCGCGTCTGCCAACCGTCGCCGGTCGCTTTGAAGTAGTCGAGAACTTCCGGGCTATAGCGCACCGTCACCGCCACCTTGGTCGGCAGCTTCTGCGGCCCGCGCCGACCAGGCTGGCGAACCTTTGCCTTGTTGGCCACACCGGGAGCGATTTCTACGGGGTGATTGGCATCGCCCACGCCGCCAGGACCCTTCACGAGTGCCGCTTTCGCAACACGGGCCACTCGCCTGCGTTCCTTGCTGAATGTTGAAGACCCTACAACCGCTTCTTTTTTCATTTTATTAACCCTGGAAAGAATACTTCAAAGGGGCGCGAGCAGCGCGCTCAGCCCGGTACGAGAAAGCAACGGCACCGCCGCCTACTTGACCTTGTAGAGCGCGGGCGCGGGCGCAATTACATTGCGTATCGCCACCTTGAGATCGATCAGATCGATATGGCCAAGCAGCAGCAGGCCGGCACGAACGAGTTGCCCCTTCTTGCTCGACACGCCGCGCCTTGCCAGACGCTTCTTGAGTTTGATCAGTTGCCGGTATTCGCTTTCCGGAATCCGCAGACTGCAGCGAAAGCTGCGCGCGGACTTGCGTACTTTCTTCGTCTTTCGTGGCGGGACGAGCGCCGGCGGCAGCGCGGCAAGTCTTCTGAGTTTGAGTTCGGTGGCCGCAGCGAGAATCGCTTCGGCGCTGGAAAGGCTGACTGCTGACGACATCGAAGTTCCCCCTGGCGAATTGCGGAACAGCCACCGGGAAGCGACGCAGCTCGATCAAGCTTGGCGCTGCGGCCGGTCGGCTGCGGCAGTTTGTAACGACGGGGAGAGGATGCCCTGCTTCTGTGACAGATTGATGACGGTGCGTCGTCGGCCGGCCGCAGGCGGCGGCTGCGACGGTGCTCAGTCGGCGAGCGCCGCGGCGAGCGTCTTCGCGTTCGTGCGCATCATGCCGAGATAGCTGTCTGCTGCCGTCCCCGGGGGGGACAGCGAATCGGAGTACAGGATGCCGCCGATACTGGCGCCCGATTCCGCGCTGATGCGTTCGAGCAAGCGCGGATCGCTGATGCTTTCGATGAACATTGCCGGGATCTTCTGCTGGCGAATCTGCCGGATGATCGCGCCAACGGCAGCGGCTGAGGGCTGCGCATCGGTGCTCACACCGACGGGTGCAATGAAGCGAATCCCATAGGCGCGAGCGAAGTAGGCAAAGGCATCGTGCGAGCTGACGACAACACGCCGGGCCACGGGAAGCCTGCCCAGGCGGGCGCGGATCTCGCTGTCGAGCAGGTCGATCTCCTCCCTCAAACGGGCAGCGTTGGCCTGATAGGCGGTCTTGTGCGCCGGGTCCACCTGCGCCAGCGCGACGGCGATGTTGTCGACGTAGTGGCGCGCCTGAGCCAGATCCTGCCAGGCGTGCGGGTCGACGCCGGCGCCGTGATCGTGTGCAGCACGCCTGCCGGCAATGGCCACTTCCTTGGCGAGGAGCGTGACACCCTTGCTGGCCACCACGATCGGCCCCTTGTAGCCGGACGACTGCATGAGGCGATCGATCCAGCCTTCGAAGCCGAGGCCATTGACCACCACCAGTCGCGCGCGCGCAAGCGTCTTCACGTCAGCCGGAGTCGGCTGGTACACGTGCGCGTCGGCGAGCGGCCCGACCAAAGTGTACACCTGCACATGCTCGCCGCCGACGCGCTGCACAAGATCGCCGAGAATGCTGAAACTGGCGACCACCGGCAAAGACTCGGCTGCCACGAGCCGGCCCGGCTGAGCACCCAGAAAAACTACCAGGACCGCCGTCACCAAAAAGGAAGATGCTGGCGAAGCGCTCAGCAGCGAGAGCCGAAGCGTGTTGAGGATCTTTTCTCTCATTGTCTTCCCGAAAGCTGGGTCAGCGTTCGAAGTGCCAGCCCGAGCGCCAGCAGCCGGCCAGTGGTCCGAGCGGAGCGACGAGCAGGGAAAGCAGGTAGAGACCCCCCAGCGTCAGCACGATCGCCGGGCCCGCCGGCAGATTCGCGTGATACGAAAGCAGCAGGCCGACAAAGGACCCGAGCAGCGCGACCGACACGGCGATGAGCAGCAGTGGTCCGACGTTGCACACCCACAAGCGCGCCGCAGCCGCCGGCAGGATCATGATCCCAACCGCCATCAAGGTTCCCAGAGCGTGAAAGCCGGCGACCAGATTGACCACCAGCAGGACCATGAAACCATAGTGTGCGAGGGGTCCGAGACGGCTGATGCGCGCCAGGAACGCCGGATCGCAGCCTTCGAGGACGAACAGGCGCAGACCGAGTGCGAGCACCAGCACGGACAGCGAGGCAAAGCCTGCGAGCAGGAGCAGCGCCGCGTCGTCGAGCGCCAGCACACTGCCGAAAAGGACGTGCAGCAGGTCGACGCTGCTGCCGCGCAGCGAGATGATCAAGACACCTGCGGAAAGCGAAATCAGGTAGAAGGTCGCCAGACTGGTGTCTTCCTTGATCACCGAGTTGCGCGCCACGCCACCGGAGAGCATGGCCACCGCCAGGCCGGCAAGCAGCCCGCCGATGGTCATCGCCGGCAGCGACAGCCCGGCGATCAGGTAGCCGATAGCGGCACCCGGCAGGATCGCGTGCGACATCGCATCGCCGGCCAGACTCATCCGCCGCAACATCAGGAAGACGCCGACCGGCGTCGCTCCGAGCGACAGCGCGAGACAACCGGCCAGCGCGCGGCGCATGAAAGCGAACTCGACAAACGGCGAGAGCAGCGGAATGCTGGCCAGGGTATCGCTCATTGCGCGTCTTCGTCGGCGTGACAGACCGGCGTGAGGGCATCGTCACCGCGCCCTTCGGCAAGTTTTCGGGCGCGCAGCAGATTGGCCTCGCTAAGCACCGTCAGGGTGTCCCCACGGGCGACGATCTCGCGCGCCAGCAACAAGGTTTCCGGGTACTCGCGGCGGACATGATCGAGGTCGTGCAGGACGGCGATCACCGTCCGCCCTTCGCCGTGCCAATGCCGCACCAGCGCTGCCAGGTCACGAACGCTGGCCGCGTCGATTGCGCCGTAGGGCTCGTCGAGGAGGACCAGCGGGGCGTCCTGAAGCAGCACTCGGGCAAAGTGCGCACGCTGCAACTGTCCGCCCGAGAGCGAGCCGATCGGACGGCTCTCCAGGCCGGTCAGGCCGACCAGGTCGATCGCCGCGGCTATGCGCCTGCGGCGGGCGCGGTCGACACCGCCAAAGGCGCCGATTTCACGCCACAGACCCATCGCCACGAAGTCGTGCACGACCATCGGAAAACTGCTGTCGAGCGTCGTCAACTGGGTCAGGTAAGCGATCTGCTGGCGCTGCACGCCATGCACTTCGACGCGGCCTTGCAGTGGTCGCAGTTCGCCGCTGATGCCTTTGAGCAGCGTCGATTTGCCGGCGCCATTGGGACCGACGATGGCCAGAAGGCTGCCGGCAGCAATTTCCCCGTGCAGGTGGTGAACCGCCGGATGCCGATTGTAGCCCAGCGTCAGATTGTCGAAACGCAGGATCGGCTGGCGGCTGGATGAGTTGTTTTTGGCCATCTCTGACGCGTCGTTCAGTGCAGCGCCCAGAACACCGTCATCCATAGCAACAGCAGTGCACCGGCTGCCCAGAGCAGACGCGCAAGAGCGCTGGCGCAGAGCACCGGGTTGGGGTTCTTGGCGCTTGCCGATGCGCGAGGGCTTGCAGGACGAGACATGTGCGATACGAGGCGAGGCTTCGGGGCGCAGGCTGTGACCTGCCGAGGAGGGCGAATCTTGCCTCGTCCGCCAAGCAAACGCAACCGCCTGGCGAAAAGTCAGGGACAGCTCGCCCGCCTCAACCCGCCACCGCTGCCCTGTGCACCGGGGAGAACAGCGCTACGGATTGCCGGCTCACCCAAAGCGGCCGGTGATGTAATCCTCGGTGTGCTTGACCTTTGGTTTCACGAACAGATCTTCCGTACGCCCGAACTCGACGAGCTCGCCGAGGTACATGAAGGCCGTGTAATCGGAGATGCGACCCGCCTGCTGCATGTTATGGGTGACCATGGCGATGGTGTAGTCGCTCTTGAGTTCGTTGATCAGTTCCTCGACCTTGGCCGTGGAAATCGGATCGAGAGCCGAGGTCGGTTCGTCGAGAAGGACGATCTGAGGCTTCACCGCCACCGCCCGTGCGATACACAGGCGCTGTTGCTGGCCGCCGGAGAGCGACAAGCCGCTCTGTTGCAACTTGTCCTTGACTTCGTCCCACAGGGCGGCCTTGTTGAGCGCCCACTCTACGCGCTCATCGAGTTCACTCTTGCTGAAGCGCTCGTAGAGGCGAACACCGAAGGCGACGTTCTCGTAGATGGTCATCGGAAACGGGGTCGGCTTCTGGAAGACCATGCCGATCTTCGCCCGAACGAGGTTCACGTCCTGCGCCCGGTCGAGCAGGTTCCTGCCGTTGAAGACGATTTTCCCTTCCGCCCGCTGACCTGGGTAGAGGTCGTACATGCGATTGAAGGTGCGCAGGAGCGTCGACTTTCCGCAACCCGAGGGACCGATGAACGCCGTCACCCGGTTGCGGGCGACATCGAGAGTGACCGCATTCAAACCCTTGAAGTCGCCGTAATAGAAATCCAGTCCGCGCACCTGCAGGGTGGCTTGTTCGCTGATTTGAACCATGTGTTGTGACATTCGAGGCTCCGCAGTTCAAGTCTTGTGACGAAAAAGGATCCTGATTAGCAATGAACCTCAGCCGTACGTGTTCCCAGAGCCCAGAGGTGGCATATACTGTACGCACGTACAGTTACCGCCCCGAGGAGCTCACCATGCCGATGAATCGAATTCAGTTCCAGCCAGGCTTGTCGATGCCTGAATTTTTTGGACGATATGGGTCCGAGCCCCAGTGCGAAGCGGCGCTTGAGTCTGCTCGCTGGCCCGAGGGCTTCCGCTGCCCTTGCTGTGGTACGTCGGCGTATTGCGGTCTTCGCGGTGCGAACCGCAAGATGTTCCAGTGCAAGGCCTGCCGCCATCAAACCTCGCTGATTGCTGGCACGATCTTTCAGGGCACCAAGCTTGGGCTGACGGTCTGGTTCCTTGCCATCTACCTGATCAGTCAGGCCAAGACCGGGTTGTCGGCACTCGCGCTTAAACGCCAGCTGGGGGTGAGTTATCGAACGGCGTGGCTCATTGACCACAAGCTGATGCACGCCATGGCCGCGCGCGAAGAACGCTACGTTCTCGAAGGTCAGGTCCAGGTCGATGATGCCTACCTCGGCGGCGAGCGTAGCGGCGGCAAGGCCGGTCGCGGCTCCGAGAACAAGGTTCCGTTCGTGGCCGCCGTCTCGCTCAGCGATGAGGGCCATCCCTTGCGCGTTAAGCTCTCGCCGGTGCCCGGTTTCACCCTCAAGGCGATTGCGGCGTGGGCCAGAACGAACCTGGCCGTGGGCAGCACCGTCTGTTCCGACGGGCTGTCCTGTTTCAGCGCGGTCACCGAGGCCGGCTGTGTGCATCAGCGCACCGTCGTCGCGGGGCGAAAGCCGAAAGACTTGCCCGAGTTCCAGTGGGTCAACACCGTCCTCGGTAACCTCAAGACCAGTTTGAGTGGCAGCTACCATGCATTCGACTTCCGAAAGTATGCCGCTCGGTACTTGGCCGCATTCACCTACCGCTTCAACCGCCGATTCGATCTCAGAACGCTGCATCAGCGCTTGCTTGTCGCCGCAGCTCGCTGTGGTCCGCAACCGGAGGGCACGATTCGGATGGCTGAGGTTCATTGCTAATCAGGAAAAGGATTCGCGCACCAATGTTGATCGCCAGCACCAGCAAGGCGATCAGCAAGGCCCCGCCCCAGGCCAGATCAATCCAGTTAGCGTAGGGACTCATGGCGAACTGGAAGATGACCACGGGCAGATTGCCCATCGGCTCGGACATGTCGGTGCTGAAGAACTGGTTGTTGAGCGCGGTGAACAGCAGTGGCGCTGTCTCACCGGTGACCCGTGCGATGGCCAGCAGGACGCCGGTCACCACCCCTGCCTTGACCGAACGCAGGGTCACTTTCAGTGACACCTGCCAGCGCGGCGCGCCGATCGCGAAAGCGGCTTCGCGCAAACTGGACGGTACCAGTCTGAGCATGTTCTCGGTGGTGCGTACGACGACGGGAATGGCGATCAGGGACAGCGCCGCCGAACCGGCCCAGCCGGAAAAGCCACCCAGTGTGACCACCATCAGCGCGTAAACGAACAGACCAACGACGATCGACGGCGCCGACAGCATGATGTCGGTGACGAAGCGGGTCGTCGCCGCGAACTTCGAGGTGTCGCCGTACTCGGCCAGATAGATGCCGGCAAGGATACCGATTGGTGTGGATACCAGCGTCGTGAAGCCGACAATCATGGCGCTGCCGACGATCGCATTGCGCAGCCCGCCGCCTTCGCTACCCGGGGCCGGCGTGTCCTGGCTAAAGAAATCCCAGCTCAGGGCGGCGAAGCCTTTCGAAAACAGGGTCCACAGTATCCACATCAAGGCCACCAGACCAAAGGCCATGGCCAGCATTGACAGACCGATACCGAGACGGTTGATCAGAATCCGACGACTATAGAGTTCCATTGCAGCTCCTGTGGCGCCTCAAACGCCCTGCTTGGCGTTGGCGCGATGGATTAACCAGCGCGACAGTCCGAGGACGACGCAGGTGATGAGGAACAGCACCAGGCCGAGCGCAAACAGCGATGAGGTATGCAGCCCCGGATCCGCCTCGCCGAACTCGTTGGCCAGCACCGAAGCAATCGAATTGCCGGGCGCAAAGAAGCTGCCGGCGATGCGATTGGCGTTGCCAATGACGAAGGTGACGGCCATCGTCTCGCCCAGGGCGCGCCCCAGGCCGAGCATGATGCCGCCGATGACGCCGACCCGTGTATAGGGCAGGACGATGTTCCAGACCACCTCCCAGGTCGTGCAACCGAGGCCGTAGGCGGATTCCTTGAGCACCGCCGGCACGGTGTCGAAGACGTCGCGCATCACCGAGGCAATGAAGGGAATCACCATCAGCGCCAGCACGATGCCTGCCGACAGTATGCCGATCCCGAGCGGCGGGCCGGCGAACCAGCCACCGATCACCGGCAGATCGCCGAAGACTGCCTGCACCCAGGGCTGGACGTACTTGGCGAACAGCGGTGCGAAAACGAACAGGCCCCAGATGCCGTAAATGATCGAAGGAACCCCGGCGAGCAATTCGATGGCTGTCCCCAGCGGCCGACGCAGCCAGGCCGGACAGCTCTCGGTCAGAAACAGGGCGATACCAAAGCTCACCGGCACCCCGATCAGCAGCGCGATAAGCGATGTGCTTAGCGTGCCGTAGATCGAGATCAAGGCACCGAACTCGTCGTCCGGTACGCTCCACACGTCGCTCCAGAGAAAAGCCGGCCCGAAGGCGCGGAACGCCGGCGCCGCCTCGATGGCCAGTGAAATCAGGATCCCGGCGAGAGCCGCCAACACCAGGAAGGCGAACAAGAAGGTGAGCTTGTGGAAGATCGAATCCTGGCGTTTGAAGATGCTGACCTGGGCAGCGTGCGCATCCAACTGTGCGTGAGCCGCGGAATCTTTCATTCTCAATGTCTTCCACGCGATGCTTTCTTCCATACCTGTCCTTCCACTCTTCGACTTTCGTCACGATCGCACGGCTTGCGCGGGCACCCCGACGCCGGCCAGGCGACGTTCGGGGAGCCCGCTTCAGTCCTTTTGAAGACCTGAAAAACTACTTGATGCGCTTCATCTCGGCTTCGACGCTGGTCACCACACTGGCTGGCAGGGCAACGAAATCCAGCTCGTCGGCCATCTTCCCGCCCTTGTTGAGCGCCCAGGTGAAGAAGTCGACGACACCCTGCTGCTTGGCGGCGTCGTCACCCTTCTCGTAGGCCAGGATGTAGGTCGCGCTGACAATCGGCCAGGCGCCCTGGTCCGTCCCGTCGAGCATGTCCGGCGCCATTCCCTTGACCTTGAAATCGGCGCCGGCGGCGGCGGCCTCGAAGGCATCACCGCTGGGCAACACGAACTTGCCTGCCTTGTTCTTCAGCTTGGCGAAGGCCAGGCCATTCTTTTTAGCGTCGGCGTAATCGACGTAGCCGATGGTGCCGACGATCTTCTGGACGTTGGCGGCGATGCCCGGGTTGCCCTTGCCACCGATCCCGTTGGCGGGCCAGTTGACGGTCTTGCCAACACCGACGTCACGCACGAAGTCGGCCGACTGCTTGGCCAGGTACCTGCTCATCACATCCGTGGTCCCCGATCCGTCCGAGCGGTGGACGATGGTGATCGCCGTCGCCGGCAGTTTCAGGTCGGGGTTCAGGCTGGCGATGGCCGGATCGTTCCACTTCGTGATGGCACCGCGAAAAATGTTGGCAGCAGTCGGCCCGTCCAGCTTGAGTTGACCGGATTTGACGCCGGGCAGATTAACCACGATGGTCACCGCACCGATCACGGAAGGAAACTGCACCAGGCCGTCAGCGGCCAGCTCGGACGCACTAAGGGGTGCATCGGTACCCCCGAAATCAACGGTCTTGGCCTTGATCTGCTTGATGCCACCGGAAGAACCGATGCCCTGATAGTTGACCGACTTGCCGGTGGTGGCCTGGTAAGCTTCGGCCCACTTGGTGTACACGGCGTAAGGGAAGGTGGCGCCAGCACCGGTGACATCGGCAGCTTGCGCGGCAATCGGCGCGAGGCCCATGCTTATTGCCACAGCGATGCCGGAAATTTTCAGGAAAACGCGTTTTGAGCTAATCATCATTTATTCATCCGGAAAGGAAACGGGCGTGACCAACAACACGCTCGATCCTAGGGGCGAAATGTTTCAGCGCCATGACTCGTCCACCGCACCGGTACATCGACCGGCACCCGCAACCGGTACCAAGTGGCTGCCGGCGCCACCGCCGCGCGGCCCGTGCGCTGTTCTTTCTTTACTGCCAATGGTCGGCAGCTGGTCGGCGGCTCGACACCGCCCGAAAACTGCATGCATACTGCGAACCATGCTCATAGATCTCCTCGGCCCGCAAGCGGTGCCACCGTGAACGACATCGCCGAAACCTGGCACGCACTCGATGGAACGTTGCTTGAAATGCGTCCGATGCGGCCAAGCGATGGGCCTCAGGTCAAGGTGTCGCTCAACAAGCTGTCGGCCGATGCCAGGCGCAGCCGCTTCTTCGCCTCGATCGCCGAGTTCTCCGACGACGCGGTGCACCGACTGATCGATATCGATCCCGCCAGGGAGTACCTGCTGGTCGTCTTGCGCCGCGACGACAACGGCGAAGTCCCGATTGCTGGCGGCCGCTTCGTTCTCGAGGATCAGCGCCCGGAATGCTCTTTTTCCCTGCTCATCGGCGATCCCTGGCAAGGGCAGGGAATCGGGCGCCGGATCATCAAGGCGCTGATTCGCGAAGCGTCACGGCGCGGCATGCGACGCATGCGCGGAGACGTTCTGGCCGATAACCGGCCAATGCTCGCGCTGGCACGTGCGCAACACTTCGCCGTTCGGGAAAGCGAACAGGGCGATGACGTTCTGGAGGTCGTTCGCGAGCTTCCCGTCGACAAGTCGCCGCGCTGGACGGCGTTCTGCCGGAAATTCTGGCGGCGCCGCGGCAAACACCGATCGGAAGGCTGACGCTTGCTGCGCTAAAGTTTCCTGGCTGCTGGCCGTTACCGTATCGTAGTCTCGCGATCCCATCGACCGCTGATGGCCGCGGTGACTACTTCAGCACATGCCCACCGCCTGCGTTTTTGCGCAGCGAGTGACCTCTAAGAACGGGACGCAGGCCTGGAAGAGGCTGAAACAGCCGACCGGCTGCTGGCAGGCGTCCACTACATACAAGCCGCATTGACGGAAAATTCCCCGGGAGAACGCAAATGGAAGTGGGCGGATGGAGCATCAGGACGCGCTTTGTCGTCGTATTGGTCGCGGCCGTGCTCGGCCTTGCCGCGCTCGGCCTGTACTCACTCAATGAGCTGCGCCGGAGCATGCTCGACGATCGCAAGGACAAGATCCACGCCCTCGTCGAGGTGGCCACCGGGGTCGTCAGCCGCTTTCACGATCTGGCCAAGAGCGGCGCGCTGAGCGAGGACGTGGCGAAAAAGCAGGCGCTCGAAACGGTGCGCCAGATGCGCTACGAGAATGGCGAGTATTTCTTCGTCCTGGACAGCCAGCACCACTTTGTGATGCACGCGGCGAAGGCAGCGCTGGAAGGCAAGAGTGCCGCCGACTTGCGCGACCCGAGCGGCAAGCTGTTCATCCAGGAGCTGGTGAGCATCGCACTGGGCAAGGAGCAAGGCGGCATCGTCGCCTATTCGTTCGCCAAACCGGGCAGCGACAAAGCGGTCCCCAAACTGAGCTATTCCGCCCAGTTCAAGCCGTGGGGCTGGGTAATCGGCACGGGTATCTATCTCGAGGACGTTGACCAGACGTTCCAGCGCGAAGCGATCAACGCCCTGATTATCATCGCGCTGGTCATTACCGTTCTCGCCGGCGTATCGATCTGGATCGGGCGCGGCGTGCTGCGCCAATTGGGCGGCGAACCTGCCGACGCGTCGGCGATCGCGCTGCGCATCGCCGGCGGCGACCTCGGCCAGGAAATAAATGCCGAGAGACTGGTCGACGGCAGCCTGATGCATTCGATCGCGCAGATGCAGAACCGCCTGCGTGGCATCATCGCCGAGATCGGCCAGTTGTCCAGTTCTCTGGCCAGTAGCGCCAGCGAAATTTCGGTAGCGACCGACGAAACGCGCCACGCGGCCGAGGCGCAGGCCAACTCGACGTCGGCAACGGCTGCTTCGATCGAGGAACTGACGGTGAGCATCAACGAGGTGGCCCAGAACGCTCAGCTGACCGGAGAGAACTCTCAAGCCGCTGCGAGCTGCGCTGAACAGGGGCGTGCACTGGTCAGCAGCTCGGCCGCCGAAATCGAGAAAGTCGCCGAAATCGTCGCCCGCTCGTCCGAGCAGATCCGCCTGCTGGCGACGCGTTCACGGGATATTGGCGGTATTGCCGAGGTGATCAGGGAGATCGCCGAGCAGACCAACCTGCTGGCACTGAATGCGGCCATCGAAGCCGCCCGCGCCGGCGAGCAGGGGCGCGGCTTCGCCGTCGTCGCCGACGAGGTGCGCAAGCTCGCCGAACGAACCAGCAAGGCAACCAATCAGATCAGCACCATGGTGGTCAGCGTGCAGGCCGACACCGACCTGGCAGTCGGCGCCATGGGTGAAGCCGCTCCGCAGGTCAAGCGAAGCCTCGACAAGGCACGCGAAGCCAGCGATATGCTCGAATCGATCCACAGCCAGGCCCACGAGTCGAGCGAACGAGTACAGCAGGTGGCGGCCGCGACCCGTGAACAGGCGACGGTGGCCAACGACATCGCCGGGCACGTGCAGAACATCGCTTCGATGACCGAGGAGACCAACGCCACGATGCTCAGCAATGCCGAAGCGGCCAACGCACTCAACGGCCTGGCCAACCAATTGCGCGAGACAGTGGCCTATTTTCGTGTCGCCTGACGATATGAGGACAGCCGGCGCCAGGGAGACAGGCAGGCCGCGGACGCCCGCTGTCAGCGTCAGGCTTTCAGCAATTCCTCGCGATTTCCCAGCCAGCGCCGGAGGTGGCGCGCGGCGCGCTCGGGATCGTCGCGCAGCAGTTGCGCCGCCATCTCCTGCGCCAGTTCGACGAGGTCGGCGTCGACTTCGAGGTCGGCATAACGGAGCAGTGGCACACCCGACTGGCGGCTGCCGACGAACTCCCCGGGGCCGCGCAAACGAAGGTCCTGACGGGCAATCTCGAAACCGTCGCTGTGCTCGAAGATGATCTTCAGGCGTGCGCGCGCGGCTGCCGACAATGGCTGCTGATAGAGCAGCACGCAAACCGACGCATGCGCGCCGCGCCCGACACGTCCGCGCAACTGATGCAGCTGCGCAAGCCCGAAGCGCTCGGCGTGCTCGATGACCATCAAACTGGCGTTGGCAACGTCGACGCCAACTTCGATGACCGTCGTCGCCACCAGCACGTCGATCTCGCCGGCGACGAATGCCGCCATCACGGCCGCTTTCTCGGCGCCGCCAAGGCGACCGTGCACCAGACCGATGCGCAGACCGGCCAGCTCGCCGACCAAAGCCGTATACGTGTCGAGTGCCGCCTGCAGTTGCAGCTTCGCCGACTCCTCGATCAGGGGGCAGACCCAGTAAGCCTGGCGCCCGTCGGCGACGACTGCCCGCACAGCGGCAGTGACTTCCGCGCGGCGCGCGTCCGAGAACAGCCGCGTACGCACCGGTGAGCGGCCAGCCGGTGTTTCGTCGATCAGCGACACATCGAGATCGGCGTAATAGCTCATCGCCAGCGTGCGCGGAATCGGCGTCGCCGACATCATCAGCTGGTGCGGATTGCCCCCTTTGCGCCGCAGGTCGAGTCGCTGCACGACGCCGAAACGGTGTTGTTCATCGATGATCGCCAGGCCGAGACGGGCAAAATCCAGGCCTTCCTGAATCAGCGCGTGCGTCCCGATGACCAGTTGCGCGCTCGTCGCCGCCTGCTGCCGCAGCGCTCGCCTGGTCTTCGCCCCGAGACGACCCGACAGGCACACGACCTCGACGCCAAGTGGTTCGAGCCAGGCGCGCAGTTTGAGGCTGTGCTGTTCGGCAAGAATTTCGGTCGGGGCCATGAAGGCAACCTGATAACCGGCCTCGATGGTCTGGCAAATCGCCAGCGCGGCGACAATCGTCTTGCCGCAGCCAACGTCGCCCTGCAGCAGGCGCTGCATCGGAAACGGCTGTTCGAGGTCGGCGCAGATCTCGGCGGCAACGCGTCGTTGCGCACTGGTCAGCGCAAAGGGCAGTGCCGAAACGAGGGCCTTGGCCAGCCGGCCGGCAGCGAGCAGCAGCGGCGCCCCCTTGCGCCGGCGGGCCAGGTAGGCGCGGCGCAGCGACAGCTGCTGGGCGAGCAGCTCGTCGAATTTGATCCGTCGCCAGGCCGGATGGCTACGGCCCTGCAGCACGGCAGCGGCGAGCTCGGACGGCGGCGAATGCAGCAAGTGCACCGCCGCCGACAGGGCAGGCAGGCGGTGCGCCGCGCACCAGCCGGCGTCAAGCAACTCGCCAAGGTCGACGTCGCGCAAGGCGCGCGCGACAAGCTGGCGCAGCGTCCCTTGCCCCAGGCCGGCTGTGGTCGGATAAACCGGGGTCAGTGACTGCGGCAGCGCTTCGTCGGTGCTCGCTGTGCTGAGGATGCGATAGCGTGGATGGACCATTTCGAGACCGAGAAAACCGTCGCGAATCTCGCCGAAGGCGCGCAGCGGCAGCCGCTTCTGGCGCGCGTTCTCGAACGCTCTTTGCTGGCTGCCGTAGAAGCTCAGAAAGCGCAGGCGAAGAAGGCTTCTTTCGTCACCGTGCTCATCGCTGACGTCACTGACTGTGACCAGCAGTTGGCGACGCGACGCGACGCTGACCACCACGTCGACAATCAGCACCTCGACCTGCAACGGAACACCCAGCGGCGCCTCGGCAACAGCGACGACGGATGTCTCGTCCTCGTAGCGCAAAGGCAGGTGCAGAACGAGGTCTTCGCGCCGCTCGAGGCCCAGCTTGTGCAGGCGGCTCCTGATCGCGGGCGGCGCGTCGATCTCGTCCGCCGCCGGCATCAGCCGCCGAGGACCAGCACCGCGTCGGCCTCGACCAGACCGTTGCGTGGCAAGGCCGCGACGCCGACCGCAGCGCGTGCCGGAAACGGCTCCGAGAAGAAGCCTTTCATCACCTCATTGACTTTCGCGAAGTGGGCAAGATCGGTGAGATAGACGTTCAGCTTGACGACGTCGGCCAGTGAACCGCCCGACGCCTCGGCAACCGCCTTGAGGTTGTCGAAAACGCGCACGATCTGCGCGTCAATCCCGTCGACGACGTCCATGCTTACCGGGTCGAGTCCGATCTGACCGGAGAGGTAGACCGTATCGCCCACTCTTACCGCTTGCGAGTAGGTGCCAATCGCCGCTGGCGCGGCGCTGGTCGAGATGATCGTTCTTGCCATGGTGGTGTCCTCTACAATGGATCCGGTTGAAACAGGAGAGTGTAAATGAGCACTGCAATCATCGCCAATCTCGAAAAACTGCTCGACGGTCCGCGCGACGGCGCCCTGCTCCGCTATTCGCTGGGCAACGAGCACCTAAAGACCGGCGATTTCGAACAGGCCGCCCGGCGCTTGCGTGAGGCGGTCGAACGTGACGCGACCTACTCCGCCGCCTGGAAGCTGCTCGGCAAGGCACTCAGCGCAGGCGCTCACCCACAGGAAGCCCTCGCCGCCTATGCACAGGGAATTGTCGTTGCCGAAGAAAAAGGCGACGTCCAGGCGGCCCGGGAGATGCGCGTTTTTTCCCGCCGCGTGCAGCAACAACTGTCGGCGACGAGCGACTGAAGCGGCCTAGGGTTTGCCGATCCGATGCACTGTACTGGGCACATCGATGCCCAGCTTGCCGAGTTTCCGGCGCGCCGCCTCGGCCTCGGCGCGACTCTTGAACGGGCCAATCTGCAAACGCGCCTCGACCGTCGCGGGAATCCCTTCCTGCGCCAGCCGCGTCTGCCACTCTTCGGCGAGAGCCAGATCGGAGAACAGCCCGGACTCGACGATGTAGCCCGACACCAGCCGCACTGCAACAGGAGCAGGCGCTTCGACCACCGGAGGCGGCGGCGCGGCAGCGCTTGCCGTGCCATCGCCTGGCTTCTTGACAGCGGGCGGCAGGGCCGGCGTCGCGGCGACACGCGGAGGGGGAGGGGGAGGAGGCGCCGAAAGGGCGCTGGGCTTTTCGCCAGCGGTGGCACCTGCCTTCGACAGCGGTCGCGTCTGCACGCTGGCGCCAGCCGTTTTCCTGGCAGCGCTTTCGCTACCGGCTTCGCTGTCGACTTCGCTGGCGACTTCGCTGCTCACTTCAGTGGTGGCGGACTCGGTGGTTACAGGCGGCGCGTCGAGCGGTGTTTCAGCCGGCGTCAGCGGCAGCACCGGATCTTTCTTCCGGACCGGTACCGGTTCGGTATACGGCTGCCCTGTAACCAGCGAATCATCCGGCGCGTTGGCATAATCGAACAACGCCAGCACGCCCAGGAGCGCCAGAATCATCAGACCGGCGAGTCCCATTCGCCAGAGCAGTTGACGCTTGAGATCGGCGCGCGCCTCGCCAGCTGGCTGAGCCGTGCCAGCGGCCGGCGCAACTTCAGCGCGGCTCGCCCCGGCCTTGGCCTTAGTCTCGTGTCGAGCCGCCATCTGCCACCCCTTCTCCTCTCTCAGCTTCCATCGTTGCGATTGCGCACCAAGGCCACGACCAGATCCGCCTCGGCACGAGCAATGCCGCATTTCTCGGCGATCGTCGCCGCGTCCTGCCCCTGAGCCGCCATCTGCATGGCATCATTGTACAGCGGCGAAGCGTCCTGGCCCGCCAACTCCGCGAAGCGCGAGACCTGCGCCAACTGGCGCCGGAAGTCTTCACGGGCGGCCAGCAGATCCTGGCGCAGGTCATCGACCTCGCAGCGCAGCTGATAGACGTCTTCCTGCAGCGTGTCGATCTGGGCCTGCCCGAGAATCTCCGCCGGAGGCTCGTTCCACGCGAAGTCAAGCTCGTCGGCGGCAACAGGCGCGGCCGGCTCCCGCGCGCCGGGCGATTCTGCGCCAACGCCGGAATCGGTGGCTTTGGCCTCGACCTCTGCTGGGCCTGGCTCTGGCGTCACTGCCGCGGCCACGTCCGCTTCCTGAATGCCGGTGTACGCAGCTACTGCCGACTGGGCAAGCGACGGTGACGGCATAGAAACCTTGAGCTCGTTCTGCAGGCGGCGCATGCGCAGAAAGATGACGACGATGTAAGACAAGAGGAGGACGATGACCAGAATCAAGCCTTCGCGCCAGCCCAGACCGCCCAGTAGCTCGAAATCCATTGCCCGCCCTAGTGACTGTGTTTGCCAGACATTATCCCGGAAACTGCCGGTCATCGCTCGCTTCGCCGCGTCGACCCCTGTGCCGCCACCTGCCCTGCGACGATTATGCCAGACACCTGCGTGGCGCCAATCGTCTTCTTGCCCCCTGGCGTGCCTGATGAGAACTGAAGCAAGCGACCGGTGAAGCGTACGGACGACGAGCGCGACCGCGACCCGCGCTGCGAACGCCCTGAAAAAAAAACCTCGCCCGGCGGGCGAGGCCTGCAAACCAACTTGCAGCAGGTTCTAGCGGAGATTTACTGGATGGACTCGAACAGCCCGGCGGCACCCATTCCGGTGCCGATACACATGGTCACCATGCCGTAACGCTGCCGGGTGCGTCGCAGCCCATGCAGCAGCGTCGCGGTTCTGACGGCGCCCGTCGCTCCCAGCGGGTGGCCAAGGGCAATCGCCCCGCCGAGCGGGTTGACTTTCGCCGGATCGAGGTCGAGCGTACGTATCACGGCCAGCGCCTGGGCGGCGAAGGCTTCGTTGAGCTCGAACCAGTCCACCGCGTCCTGGCGGATTCCGGCCTGTTTGAGCACCCGCGGAATCGCTTCGACGGGACCGATGCCCATGATCTCGGGGGCCACGCCAGCCACGGCAAAGCCGGCGAAACGCGCCAACGGCTGCAGATTGAACTCGTTGAGGATTTTTTCCGAAACGACGAGAACGGCCGCCGCGCCGTCGGACATCTGCGAACTGTTGCCGGCGGTGACCGAGCCGCGCGCGGCGAACACCGGCCGCAAGCGGGCGAGCCGCTCGACGCTGCTGTCCGAACGCGGGCCTTCGTCGTTCTCGGCCAGATACTCCATGAGTTGCACTTCGCCGGTGCGCAGATTCGGCTGCCGGGCAGTGACCGCGTACGGAGAAATCTCGGCCTTGAAATGCCCGGCAGCGATTGCCGCGCAGGCTTTCCGGTGCGAGGCGACGGCGAAGGCGTCCTGGTCTTCACGCGAAACCTGCCACTGCGCAGCGACTCTTTCGGCGGTGAGCCCCATCCCGAAGGCGATCGAGTAGTTCTCGTCCTTGGCGAAGATCGCCGGGTTGAGGGCGACCTTGTTGCCCATCATCTGGTTCATCAGCGACATCGTTTCGGTCCCCGCCGCGACCATCACCTCGGCTTCGCCGAGACGAATGCGATCGGCAGCCATGGCCACCGCCTGCACGCCGGAAGCGCAGAAGCGGTTCACGGTCACCCCGGGAACGGTATTCGGCATGCCGGCCAGCAACAGGCCGATACGGGCGACGTTCATCCCCTGTTCGGCCTCGGGCATCGCACAGCCGACGATCACGTCTTCGACCAGCACCGGGTCGATTTCCGGCGCCTGCGCCAGCACCGAGGCGATGGCGTGCGCCAGCATGTCGTCGGGCCGAACGTGCCCGAGCATGCCCTTGCGTCGGCCGACCGGCAAACGCGTGGCGGCGACGATGTAAGCGTCCTGAATCTGTTTGCTCATGATCTGTTCTCCTTGCTTGCTCGGTGGGTCAGTTGCGTAGCGCTTTGCCGGTGGCCAGCATGTGCTGGATGCGCTGCTGCGTCTTCTCGTTCTTCAGCAGCGCGACGAAGAGCTGGCGCTCGACACTCAGCAGCCATTGCTCGTCGACCAGAGATCCGGTCTCGACGTCGCCACCGCAGAGCGCCGTGGCTGCTGCTTTGGCGACGGCGTAGTCGTGTGCCGAGATCATGCCGCCTTCCTTCATGTTGACCAGCATCATTTCGCAGTTGGCAATTCCGGTGCGCCCGGCAACCTTGATCTGACGCGGCGACAAACGCGGGTAATAGCCGGCCTCGGCAAGTCCGCGTGCCTCGCGCAGGGCGACGTAAAGCAGTTCGTTGGCGTTGAAGACGATCTTGTCCGCATCGACGGCGAAGCCGAGCTCCCTGGCCTGGGCGCCGCTCTTCGACACCGTCGCCATGGCGATGGTCATGAAGACCGGCTGGAGGAACTCGAAGGGGTCGTTGCCGGCGGTTCTTGCCGCATGCTGCGCGGCGCGAATGGCGAACTCCTTGCAGCCACCGCCGGCCGGGATCAGACCGACGCCGGCTTCGACCAGACCGATGTAGCTTTCCAGCGCAATCACTCGCTTCGCAGCGTGCATCAGAAACTCGCAGCCACCACCGAGCGCCATGCCCTGGACCGCGGCAATCACTGGCACCTTGGCGTACTTCAGGGCCATCGACGTGTTCTGAAACTCGGCGACGTATTTTTCGAGCAGATCGAACTGACCCGCGGCGATCGCTTCGGCGACCTCCTTGAGGTTGGCACCGAAGGCAAACGGCGCCTCGTGCCAGAGCACCAGGGCACTATAATCGGCTTCGGCACGAGCCACGGCTTCCTGCAAGCCAACGATCACCTCGCGTCCGAGCGTGTGGTTCCTGGTCTTGACGCTGACGATGGCGATGCCGTCGTCGACCTTCGGCAGCGTCCACAGACGAACACCGTCGTTCTCCCAGACCGTCGCGCCGCTCACCGCCTCTTCGCTCAAGATCCGCTCGGGAAAAATCTGCCGCTGATAGACGGGCAGCGGCGAACGCGCGTGATAGGCGTCGGCACTCGCCGAGTAAGAGCCCTGTGGCGTGTGCGGGCCCTTTTCGGCGACCTGGCCAAAGACCCACGCCGGCAGCGCTGCCGAACTCATCGCGTGGCCGGCGTCGACGTCGGCCTTGACCGCTTCGGCAATCGCCTTCCAGCCGGCTGCCTGCCAGCTTTCGAAGGGTCCCTGCGCCCAGCCAAAGCCCCAACGCATCGCGAAATCGAGATCGCGGGCGTTATCGGCAATTTCGGCGAGGTGGAAAGCGGCGTAATGAAAGATGTCGCGAAAAATGGCCCACAGGAAGCGGGCCTGCGGATGCGTGCTGGCGCGCAGTTGCGCGAATTTCGCGGCCGGATCGCGATTCTTGAGGATCGCCAGAACCTGCGGGTCGATTTCGGCGCCGCTTTCTCGATAATCCTGCGCCGCAAGATCGAGCACCTTGATCGCCCGCCCGTCCTTGCGGAAGATTCCGCAACGCGTCTTCTGGCCAAGCGCACCCTTGCCGATCAGTGCTGCCAGCCATGCCGGTACCGCGTAATGGCCGTGCCAGGGGTCGTCGGGCAAGGTGTCCTGCATGGTCTTGATGACGTGTGCCAGCGTGTCGAGTCCGACGACGTCGGCGGTGCGGTAGGTGGCGCTCTTCGGACGGCCAATGAGCGGACCGGTGAGCGCATCGACGACGTCGAAACCGAGCCCCAGGCGCTCGGTGTGATGCATCACCGCCAGGATCGAGAAGACGCCGACACGATTGGCGACGAAGTTCGGCGTATCGCGCGCGCGCACGATTCCCTTGCCGAGACGCGAGACCAGCCACGATTCGAGATTGTCGAGCAGCGCCGGGTAGGTGGTCTCGGTGGCGATCAGTTCGACCAGATGCATGTAGCGCGGCGGATTGAAGAAATGGATGCCGCAGAAACGCGAGCGCAAGGCCTCGGGCAGCGCGTCGGACAGGCGGTTGATCGACAGACCCGAGGTATTCGAAGCAATGATCGCGCCGGGGGAGACGAAGGGCGCGATCTGGCGATAGAGATCGTCTTTCCACTCGCTCTTCTCGGCGATCGCTTCGATGATCAGGTCGCAGTCGCGCAGTTGTTCAAGGTGCTGCGCGTAGTTGGCGGCGTCGATGTAGGCAACGCGGTCCTTGCTGGCCAGCGGCGACGGCTCGAGCTTGCGCAGTGCGTCGATGGCGCGGTTGACGATTCCGTTGGTGTCGCCTTCCCTGGCGGGCAGGTCGAAAAGCAGCACCGGCACTTCGGCGTTGGCCAGATGCGCGGCGATCTGCGCGCCCATCACCCCCGCCCCGAGTACGGCGGCCTTGCGTACGATGAAGTTGCTCAAGATGTCCTCCTGTTCCTGTCTGTTTATCGACGCCCGTCGGGAAAGCCCCGCCGCGCTAATGCACAAAAAAGTCATCAAACGAACGTTTGAATTATACCTGGCCAATGGCCTTCGTCAACAGGAACACGGGCGCCAAGCCTTCACGCCACCCGCATTGAGCGTGGCGAGCATGCGAAAAAAAACCCCGGAGACCGGGGTTTTCGTGTGCGCTGTGCCGCCTGATCAGAACGCCATGGAGTACTGCGCACCGAGAATCCAGACGCTGGAATCGTAGTTGCCGATAACCGTACCACGCCCTTGCGCAGTCTCGTTCTGGTTGATCTTCGTATTCGGGATGTACAGGTAGGCCGCACCCACTTCGAGAGTCTGCTCCTTGGCGGGCTTCCATTGCGTTCCGACAGTGAACCAGGTGCGATCGTTGTCGGGCAGGGACGTCAGCCGCGTGCTCGCACTCTTGACCGGAGTCTGGTCGTAGGCAATTCCGAACATGAACTTTATCGCGTCCGTGTACTTGTAGTTGGCGCCCAGTGCTACCCGATAAGTGTTCTGGAAATCGGCGTGCAGAATCTGCGCTGCGCTGCCCGAGAGAACTCCCGAGGTGCGCATGATGTCGACATCCTGAATCGAACTCCAGCCGGTCCAGGACACATCGCCCAACATCTCCCAGCGGTCGCTCAGCTGCTGCGAGACGCTCAGAATGAAGGTGTCCGGTACCTTGAGGTCCGCTTCAACGTCGCTCGCCCCGCCGAAGTTAATCAGGGTGTTTGCCGTCGTGTTGCCCAGCGTCGTGCCGTCACCACTGAGCTTGACCTTCCCGTCGGTATGGTACTGAATCGCCGAACGATACGAGAGCCCGACCTTGGTTGACGGTGAGAGGGTGAACAAAACGCCGATGTTCCAGCCCCAGGCATCGTCACTGAGGCTCATGTGGCTTTCCACCCCCGCCCGACCCGGTGTAACCGCTACCTGCCGATAGTACTCGGCTTCTATCTTCTGCCAGCTGAAGCCGGCACCCAGCGACACCTTTTCGTTGACCCGATAGGCGATCGACGGGTTGATGTTGATCGTTTTGATATCGAACTCGTCGGACTGGGCGCTGCCCCGCCAGAACTTGTCGTACTGGGTGGCATTGCCGAAAGGCCCGCTCAGGCCCACCCCTATATAGAGGTCCTTGTTTACCGCCCAGGAAAGATAGCCGTTGGGAATGAAGGCCCAGCCGCCCGCATCGCCGCCATCACCCGCACCTGCCGCCCCACCCGCGCTGAATACGCCAACCGTGGAACCTTTGTCGTTGAACTTGAAGCTTGGCCGCACGGCCGTCAAACCGCCGGAAACTTCGCGCGCCTGCAGCTGCGTCATACCCGCCGGATTCCAGAAAATCGTGCTGGCGTCGCTGGACTTGGCCGCAGAACCCGCGTAGGCATTGCCAAGGCCACTGCCCGCCTCGAGCAACTGAAAACCAGAGGCGCTCGCGGCACCCGAAAACGCCACCAGAAGCAGTGCCGGAAGCACCTTCATCGAAATCTGCCGTGCCATTTTGTCTTCCCCCTTGAATGTGATCTAAGCGTCGCTTTTTCGCCACAGCTAAATGCCCATCTACAAGCACATGCTAAGACCAACGGCCAGAAAAATCTCGAACTACGCGATGTTTGACGGCGTTCGGCCGCCTCCATGTTGCTTAATTGCAACACAGACGAGCAGTGCTTCGGTAAGGCTGCTTCGGTTTCGACCATTTCGGAAAAGACGCTCACCAAGTCGCCGACCGGCAGCCGCTGTGGTGGCAAGGAAAAGAATTCACGGCGACCGTCGCAGGCCGGCGGCGCGCCTTGAGCAGTGCGGGAATCGCCCCTCCCATATCGGCAGCTATCGGCATCCTCCGCAGAATCGCCTGCCTGTCCGCCAAGAGGAAAATGGTGTCAGCCCTTCGCGCTTTTCAAGTAATTCAGCGGCCCACCGGTAAACGGCGCGAAACCGGTACCGAAGATGACGCCGGCGTCAGCCAGATCGGCGTCGGCGACGATGCCGTCGCCGACCAGCTCCTGCGTTCGTGCAATCAAGGGCGCGACGAGCCGCTCGGCAAGACCGGCAGGCACCGTACCGGCCACGCCCTTGGCCGCTTTTCCTTGCGCGTAATCATAGAAACCCCGGCCAGTCTTCTTGCCGAGCTGACCGGCGTCGAAGCGCTCGCGCAGGCAGCGCGGTGCCTCGGCGGCACCGCCAGCCAGGCTCTTGCCGGCGGCCATGGCGACGTCGAGGCCGACCATATCGACCAGCTCGATCGGCCCCATCGGCATGCCGAAGGCGAGCATCGCCTCGTCGACGGTCTCCGGCGCCAGCCCCTCGTCGACGGCGCGCATCGCCTCGAGCATATAGGGTCCAAGAACGGCATTGACCAGAAATCCTGGTGCGCTCCTGACCGGCAACGGCAAGCGATCGATCTGCCGGACGAAAGCACTGCCACGCGCCAGCGTTTCGGCGTCGGCCCCGGCGGCGGCAACGACTTCGACCAGCGGCATCCTGGCCACCGGATTGAAGAAGTGAATGCCAATCAGGCGTCCCGGCTGGCTTATGCCGCTGTTCAGGTCCTCGATCCTCAGGCTGGAGGTATTGGTCGCCAGCACCGCGTCGGGCTTGATCACCGCGTCTAGCCGCTCGAGCAAGGCGCGCTTGGCGTCGAGATTTTCGAAGATGGCCTCGATCACCACATCGGCACTCCGTGCGCCATGCCCTTCGGGGTCGGGAATGAGGCGATCCATGGCGTTGCGCAGCTCGTGCGGATCCCTGATCCGCTTCGCGTAAGCGGCGTAGGCGCGTTGCAAGGCTGGAGCAATGCGCTCCATTCCCTGATCCTCCAGGGTCACCGTCAACCCACGCAGCGCGCACCAGGCGGCGATGTCGCCCCCCATCACGCCGGCACCAACGACGTGCACCCGCCTAGCCTGGTGCGCACTCGCTTTTCCGAAACCCTTGAGCCGCTCCTGCAGGAAGAAGACGCGCACCAGATTGCGGGCGGTCGGCGAACGGACAATGCTGTCGATCAGTTGCGGAGCGGCCAGCGCATTGCCGTGGTGCTTTTCCCAGATGTCGATGATGGCGTACGGCGCTGGGTAATGCTCGATCCGCGCGCGTTTGCCCACCTGCTTTCTTGCCCCGCGGGCGACCAGCGGGCGCAAGGGTCCGTTGAGCAGCCGTTGCAACAAGGGTGGACGGCGGCGGGGCTGATCAGAGAGCACCAGCAGCGCCGCGGCGTTCTCCATCACGCGCGCCGGCACGCACTCGTCGGCGAGACCAAGGCGCTTGGCGCGCCTGGCGTCGAGAGACTTGCCGGTGAGCATCATGTCCAGAGCGGCCTGCGGACCGATTCGTTCGGGCAGGCGCAACATTCCACCCCAGCCCGGAACGATGCCCAGCATCACCTCCGGCAGGCCAAGTCGTGTCGCCGGTTCGTCGACCACCAGCAGGTAGCGGCAGGCCAGCGCCAGTTCGAGGCCGCCGCCCAGGCAATGACCGCGCACCAGCGCCAGCGTCGGATAGCCGACCGTCGCCAGACGATTGAACAACTGCCAGCCGCGCTCGACCAGCGCAATGCCTTTTGCAGGCGTGTCGAGCTGCGTGAACTCCTGGATGTCGGCACCGGCGATGAAACCGGCCGCCTTCCCGGAGCGGAAAATGAGCCCCCTTGGCGGACTGCTGTCGAGTCGATCGAGCAGCAGCGCCAGTTCGTCCATGACCGCGCTGGACAGTGAATTGGTCGACTCGCCCGCCTTGTCCAGCGTCGCCCAGGCCAGGCCATCGGCGTCCACCTCGAACAGCCAGTTCCGATCGCTGTTGTCATTCCCGTTCATGCATTCTTCTCCTCTTTGCTGCTGGTCACCGTCAGGCAACGGTGTCGACCAGCATTGCCCCGCCCTGCCCACCGCCAATACAGATCGCCGCGATGCCGCGCCTGACCCTGGCCTGGCGCAAGGCATGCAGCAGGTGCAGGACGATGCGCGCGCCGGAAGCGCCAACCGGATGACCGACGGCCACCGCGCCGCCATCGACGTTGAGGCGACCCCGCGGCAGAGAGCCAAGGGCTTGCGCCAGGCCAAGCTGTTCACCGCAGTACTCGTCCGACTCCCAGGCAGCGAGACAGGCCAGCACCTGCGCGGCGAACGCTTCGTTGATTTCCCAGAGATCGATGTCGTCGAGCGCCAGTCCGTGCCGCTGCAGGATCGGCGTTGCCGCATGTACCGGACCCAGGCCCATCTGCGCCGGATCGAGACCCGCCCATTGACTGTCGGTGATGCGCCCGAGCGGCTCGAGCTGCCACCGCTCGACGGCAGCCTGCGAAGCGAGGATCAGCCAGGCGGCACCATCGGAGATCTGCGAGCTGTTACCCGGCGTGACGCGCCCATAGCGCCGATCGAAGAATGGCTTGAGCCGGCTCAGACCGGCGACGTTCGAATCGGCACGCACACCGTCGTCGTCGCCATAGACCCGGCCTTGGGCATCGACCAGCGGGACGATCTCGCCGAGACGTCCACCCGCACGTGCGGCGACGGCACGCTGGTGACTGCCAACGCTGAACTGATCCATCTGCTGGCGCGAAATGGCAAAACGCCAGGCGAGGTTCTCGGCCGTCTGCCCCATCAGCAAGCCGATGTTCGGATCGGTCAGGCCTTTCAGCAGACCAATCACCGGCGAGAAAAGTTGTCCCGGGCGCAGCCTGGCCAGGACGCCGGCCCTCTGGCCGACGGTCTTTGCCTGCATCATCTGCGCGAACCAGCGTACCATCGCTTGCGAATACAGCAGCGGCGCATGCGACAGGGCATCGACGCCACCGGCGAGGACCAGCTGCGAGCGTCCGTTCTGGATATTGCCGATCGCCGAATCGAGCGCCTGCATGCCGCTGGCACAGTTGCGCATCACCGTCCAGCCCGGCACCTTGTGGCCGCAACCCAGGCGCAGAGCAACGACGCGGCCGATATTTACCTCGTCCGGGGAAGGGCTGGCGCAGCCGAGGATCACTTCGTCGAGGTCGGTCGGTGCAAAGCGCTGACGGATCAGTAGCCCTCGCCCGGCCTGCACCGCCAGGTCGCTGGCCGAGAACGGCCCCGGCGCATTGCGCCCCTTGAGAAACGGCGTCCGCGCACCATCGACGACATACACCGGCTGGAATTCCATTTCGTCTCCTTTCCTGAAGCTCGCCACCGCTAGGCGACAGCGGTGCCCTTGATCCGCCCTATGCAGCGGCTTTGTGGATAACCGCCTCTTGCCGCGACTGGCCGAGATGGTGCGGAAAATCGTCGACGCGGATGACGATGTCACGCAACTCGTTGCGCCGCTTGAGCACCGCGTATTCGGCGGCGGTGACGATACCGGCAGCGAAAGCCGCGTGCGCCAGATCGCGGACGTTGGCGTCCGGGTTGTCGGCGAGCGCGCCGGCTTTTTCGGCTGCCCGAATCCTGGCCTCGATCGGCTCCGCCTCGATGGTCGCCAGCAGCGCCAGTTCGACGGCGCCGACGGGTTCGCTCGCAACTTTCGGCAGATAGGTTTCCGCGGTCAGCCGGTCACGCGCCGCAGACGGCTCGATCATCAGCTTGGCCACCTGGTGGCCGATGCGGTCCGACGGCACGTCGTAGGGATGGCCGAGCGGAAAAACGATGCGATAGAGCATGCTGCCGATCCAGCGCACGGGGAAATTGGCGATCACGCCGTCGAAAGCCATCTGCGCCTTGTACATGGTGTCCCACATCGCCCAGTGCATCAGCGGAGCGTCGGCCTGCTGACGCCCTTCCGACTCGTAACGCTTGAGCGTTGCGGAGCACAGATAGAGCATCGACAGGATGTCACCCAGCCGCGCCGAAAGCTTTTCCCGCCGCTTCAGTTCGCCACCGAGGACGAGCATCGAGATGTCGGCGAGGAAAGCGAAAGCCGACGAGAAGCGCGTCAGTTGCTGGTAGTAGCGCCTTGTCTCCGGCGCCACATTGGCCGGTACCGAGACGAAATGCGAGCCGGTCAAGCCCTTCGCCAGCGCACCGAAAGCGTGCTTGAGCGTGTACCCGGCGTGACCAAAAAAGGCCTCGTCGAAGTCAAGCAGGCCCTGCTCGGTATCCGGGTTGTAGGCCGCCTTCATCTCCTTCAGCACGTAGGGATGGCAACGGATGGCGCCCTGACCGAAGAGGATCATGCTGCGTGTCAGGATGTTGGCGCCTTCGACGGTGATGCCAATCGGCAGCTGCTGATAGGCACGGCCGATGAAGTTCGACGGGCCGAGACAGATTCCCTTGCCGCCAACGATATCCATGCCGTCATTGACCACCTGGCGAGCGCGCTCGGTGACGTGATATTTGGCGATCGCCGAAACTACCGACGGCCTCTCGCCGAGATCGATGGCGCCGGCGGTCATCTTGCGCACGGCGTCCATCATGTAGGTATAGGCACCGATACGGGTGAGCGGCTCTTCGACGCCCTCGAAGCGTCCGATGGCCATCTTGAACTGGCTGCGGACGCGCGCGTACCCGCCAACCGTACGGGCGGTCAGTTGCGCCATGCCGGCATTCGACGACGGCAGCGAGATCGAGCGCCCCGCGGCCAGACACTCCATGAGCATCCGCCAGCCGTGGCCGACCATCGCCGGGCCACCGATCACGTAGTCGAGAGGCATGAACACGTCCTTGCCACGCGTCGGGCCGTTCATGAACATGGCATTCAACGGCACGTGGCGGCGACCGATGTCGGCACCCGGCGTATCGCGCGGCACCAGCGCGCAGGTGATACCGATGTGCTTCTTGTCGCCGAGCAGAGCATCGGGGTCATAGAGGTGAAAGGCCAGACCAAGGAGGGTGCATACCGGGCCCAGCGTGATGTAGCGCTTGTCCCAGGTGACGCGCATCCCGAGCACTTCCTGGCCTTTCCAGACGCCCTTGCAAACGATGCCGACGTCGGGGATCGAGCCGGCGTCGGAGCCGGCCCAAGGGCTGGTCAAGGCGAAAGCCGGTACTTCGAGGCCCTTGGCCAGCCGCGGCAGGAAGTGATTTTTCTGCACATCGGTACCGTAATGCAGCAGCAGCTCGGCGGGGCCAAGCGAGTTGGGCACCATCACCGACACCGACAAGGCCGAGCAACGCGTCGACAGCTTGGTGACTACCTGCGAATGTGCGAAGGCAGAGAACTCCAGGCCACCGTATTGCTTCGGGATGATCATCCCGAGAAAGCCCTTGTCCTTGATGTATTGCCACGCTTCCGGTGACATGTCGAAGTCTTCGCTGGTCACCTTCCAGTCATCGACCAGCGCGCAGGCGTGCTCAACTTCATTGTCCATGAAGGACTGCTCGGCAGGGCTGAGTTCCGGCACGGGATAAGCCAGCAGCTTGTTCCAGTCGGGATCGCCACGGAACAGTTCCCCGTCCCACCACACCGTGCCGGCCTCCAGTGCGTCGCGCTCGGTGTCCGACATCTGCGGCAGAATGCGCTTGTAGGTGGCGAAGACACGACGGCTGATCAACGCTTGTCGCCAGGGACGAACGCTGACCAGTACGGTAATGCTCACCAGAGTGACGCCGATGAGCAGCATGATGATCGTGGTGATCATGGCTGTTTCTCCTGTAAATGATTTGCGGTCCGAGGGTCCCGGTCACCTTCGCTGGGCGGCACGGGTGAAGCTGTCGAGGAGTCCGGGCCCGACGGCAGTGGAGCGCGCAGGCCGCCGAGCAGAAAAGGCATCAAGCGCTGGGCGAGGCGTCTGGCCAGCGTGGCGTCGTCGACGGTGTCAGCCGCCCCCTCGCCGGCCAGGTCGCCCAACTCGCAGCCGGTGACCACCCGCAGCACATCCGTACCGGCGATGGCGTAGGACATGGCGCCCAGCATGAAATGCAGCCGCCAGACGATCTCGGCTTTCGGGACGTCCGGCAAGGCGTTGTACAAAGCCTGTTTGTAGCGGTCGATCACTTCCGCGTATTCGCTGGCAAAGAAGGTGCGGATGAACTCCGCCGGCTCGGTCAGGGTGCGGCCAAGCAGGCGCAGGAAAGTCATTCCGCCAAGCGATGGGTGCTCACCAATGCGCAACAGCGTGCCAAAAAAGGCTTCGAGGATCTGCGAGGGTTTCAGCGGCGCGCCAGCGGCCTCTGCCTCGAGCGCGTCGAGCGCGTACAGGCGCTCCCGATTCAGCCAGCTGAGCCGGCGGCGGAAAACCTCGCGCAGCAGCGCCTCCTTGGAGCCGAAATGGTAGTTGACGGCCGCCAGGTTGACGTCAGCGCGGGTGGTGATCACGCGCATCGACGTCCCTTCATAGCCATGCTCCATGAACAGCCGCTCGGCCACATCCAGGATGCGTTCGCGAGTATCGTGATTGGTCTTCTGGTCGGACATGAGATCGCAGGCCCCAAAGTGTTCAGGCTTGAGTGCTTCGACGAACCGGGAGGAGCAGGATTGGCAAAATTGCCGACAGAGCCTGAGGACTAAGGCCTCGTTCAAACGTTCGTTTTAATGGTAGGGTGAGCTGCTGGCGAATGCAAGGCTTTTTTCCACCTTTCTGTGCCGGCCTCGAGACCCTCGGCGGCAACAGCAGGCATACTGCAGCGCTGGCCAACCACCATACGTCATCACTCACATGCGCCGTTCCGCCACTTCCAATGCAGCCCTCGATCGGCCACCGCCTGCCGACACGCATCTATGGCTGACACTGAACAAGCTCGTTCCGTATCTGTGGCAGTACAAATGGCGTGTCCTCCTGGCGCTTTCCTGCCTCTTCAGCGCCAAAGTGGCCAACGTCGCCGTACCCCTGGTTTTCAAGGACATGATCGATGCGCTGAGCAGCGAGCAGCAGGCTCTGGTTCTGCCGGCCCTGCTCCTCGCCCTCTACGGCGCGCTGCGTTTTTCCAGCACCCTGTTTACAGAATTGCGCGAAATCCTCTTCGCGCGCGTCACCCAACGCGCCGTTCGGCGCATTGCGCTGGAAGTCTTTCGCCACCTGCATGAGCTGTCGCTGCGCTTCCACCTGCATCGCGAAACCGGAGGGGTGTCGCGCGATATCGAACGTGGCAGCCGATCGATCTCCAATCTGATCAGCTACACGCTGTATTCGATCCTCCCGACGCTGGTCGAAATCGGCCTTGTCCTGGCCATCCTGTTTGCTCGCTACGACAGCGTCTTCGTCCTCATCACCCTCGCTTCACTGAGCGCCTACGTGTTGTTCACGGTAAAGGTGAGCAACTGGCGCATCGCCATCCGCCGCAAAGTCAATGAAACCGACTCGGCCGCCAATACGCGCGCCATCGATAGCCTGATCAACTACGAGACGGTCAAGTATTTCAACAACGAGGAATTTGAAGCGCACCGATACGACCAGCAGCTGCGTGACTGGGAAGACGCCGCGACGAAAAGCCGCATCTCCCTGTCCTGGCTGAACCTTGGTCAGCAGGTCAGTATCGCCCTCGGGGTGACGGCGATGATGTGGCGAGCCGCCGCCGGCGTCGTCGACGGCACGATGACCATCGGCGACCTGGTGCTGGTCAACGCCTTCCTGATTCAGCTCTACATGCCGCTCAACTTCCTTGGTGTCGTGTACCGGGAAATCCGACAATCGCTGACCGACATCGAACGTATGTTCGGTCTGCTCGAAGTCAACCGCGAAATCGCCGACGCACCTGCTGCCAGGGTCCTGCCGCCCGGTCCTGTGCAGGTCGATTTCGGCGCAGTAGACTTCTTCTATGAGGCGAACCGCCAGATTCTGCATGGCGTCGATTTCAATATTCCTGCCGGCGGAACCCTTGCCGTGGTCGGCGAGTCCGGCTCCGGAAAATCCACCCTGGCGCGCCTCCTGTACCGCTTCTACGACGTCAGTGGCGGTCACATCCGGATCAACGGCAGCGATTTGCGACAGCTTACGCAGGCCAGTCTGCGCGCCGCGATCGGCATTGTTCCGCAAGATACCGTGCTCTTCAACGACACCATCTACTACAACATCCAGTATGGCCGCCCGGACGCCAGCCACGACGAGGTGTTGGCCGCAGCTGCAGCCGCGCAACTCGCGCGTTTCGTCGAACAGCTCCCCGAGGGCTATTCAACGCGCGTCGGCGAACGGGGCCTCAAACTCTCCGGGGGCGAGAAACAGCGCGTGGCGATCGCCCGCGCACTGCTCAAGAACCCGCCCGTGTTGATTTTCGATGAAGCCACCTCGGCTCTCGACTCAAAAACCGAGAAAGCGATACAGGCCAGCCTCGACAACGCGGCCCGCGGGCGAACCACCCTCGTCATCGCTCACCGCCTGTCCACCATCATGAATGCTGACCAGATCCTGGTAATGGACGCTGGACGTATCGTCGAGCGTGGATCACACCCGCAACTGCTACAGGCAGGAGGCCTCTACGCGCAGATGTGGGAACTGCAGCAGCAGGAGGAGACGGCGCCAACAGCGGCGTAGCTCAGCGGTAGTGGCCGGGCGGGCCCTCCCACGGCGATCGGCCGACGACCACACACGTTTCGCATCGCGCTCAAGCAGGCAAAAAAAACCAGGCCGCAAGGCCTGGCTTTTTTTGCCTGCGGCTGGCATGCCGCCGGCCCGCGTGTCCCAAACTCTACTCGGCAACCACCGCAGCCGCCTCGGTTTCCGGCCGGTCCAGCAATTCGACCAGAGCCATCGGCGCGTTGTCGCCGACACGGAACCCACACTTCAGGATCCGTAGATAGCCACCATTGCGCGTCGCGAAACGCGGTCCGAGCTCATCGAACACCTTGACCACCATGTCGCGGTCACGCAGGCGATCGAACGCCAGGCGCCGGTTGGCAAGGCTTGGCTTTTTGCCAAGCGTGATGATCGGCTCGACCACCCGGCGAAGTTCCTTCGCCTTGGGCAGCGTCGTCCTGATCACCTCTTCACGCAGCAGCGATACGGTAATGTTGCGCAACATCGCCAGACGATGGGCGCTGGTACGATTCAGTTTGCGAAGACCCAAACGGTGACGCATATCAATTCCTTCCTGTTCTTGTCCGGCGACTTATTTCTCGAGCCCGGCCGGCGGCCAGTTCTCAAGCTTCATGCCCAGCGTCAGGCCACGTGCGGCCAACACTTCCTTGATTTCGTTAAGCGACTTGCGCCCGAGATTAGGCGTTTTGAGCAGTTCGTTCTCGGTCCGCTGAATCAGATCGCCAATGTAGTAGATATTTTCTGCTTTCAGACAATTCGCCGAACGCACAGTCAGCTCAAGATCGTCCACCGGGCGCAGCAGCAGCGGATCGACCTGCACCGTCTTCTGATACTCGACGGGCAAAGCCGTTCCAGCAAGATCGGCGAACACGGACAGTTGTTCCATCAGAATTCGAGCCGCGGTGCGGATCGCCTCTTCCGGTTCAATGGCTCCGTTGGTCTCAATCTCCATGATCAGCTTGTCGAGATCGGTACGTTGCTCGACACGAGCACTCTCGACCGTATAGCTGACCCGACGGACCGGGCTGAACGAGGCGTCGAGAACCAGCTTTCCGATGCTCTTTCCACTCTCGCCAAGGTCGCGAAGGTTACCCGCCAGGTAGCCCAGCGACCTCTCCACTTTCATTTCCATGGCCAGCTTGCCACCGGCTGAGAGGTGCGCAATCACGTGTTCCGGATTGATGATCTCGACGTCGTGAGAAACCTCGATATCCGCTGCTCGAACGACGCCCTTGCCTTCCTTGCCCAGACGAAGGACTACCTCTTCACGATTGTGCAACTTGAAGACCACGCCCTTGAGGTTGAGCAGGATATCGACAACATCCTCCTGAACGCCGTCGATCGACGAGTACTCGTGGAGAACCCCATCAATACTCACCTCGGTCAGCGCGTAGCCCGGCATCGACGAGAGCAGAATCCGCCGCAGCGCATTGCCCAGAGTATGCCCGTAACCGCGTTCAAACGGCTCCATGACCACCCGCGCATGCACCGGCGACAAGCTCTGCACATCGATGATGCGCGGTTTAAATAGTCCACTGCTTTGCATGTACTGTCCTTTGCCTGATGCCGTCAAGCCTAGCCACTACTACTTCGAGTAAAGTTCGATGACCAGACTCTCGTTGATCGTCGGCGGCAGTTCGCTGCGCTCCGGATGCGCCTTGTAGGTGCCTTTCAGCGCCTTTGCGTCCACGTCAACCCACTCCGGAAAACCCCGCGATTCGGCTGCTGCAAGCGCCGCCTTGACACGCAACTGGGCCTTCGCCTTCTCGCAGACTTCGACGACGTCGCCTGGACGAACCTGGTAGGAGGGGATGTTCACCCGGCGTCCGTTCACCAGCATGCCATTGTGCCTGACCAGCTGACGTGATTCTGAACGCGATGCTGCGAACCCCATGCGATGAACGACGCTATCCAGGCGAGCCTCGAGAAGCTGCAGGAGCACCTCACCGGTCACGCCCTTGCGCCGGTCAGCTTCCTTGTACACCTTGCGAAACTGTCCCTCGAGAACCCCGTAGATGCGGCGAATCTTCTGCTTCTCGCGCAGGTGTACGCCGTAGTCGGACAGACGCTGCCCCGACTTCTGGCCGTGCTGCCCTGGCGCATACGAGCGACGCTCAATGGCGCACTTGTCGGTAAAGCACTTCTCACCCTTCAGAAACAGCTTCTCGCCTTCGCGGCGACACTGACGGCACTTCGGATCTAGGTTGCGAGCCACTCTATCTTCTCCTTAAATCCGACGCTTCTTCGGCGGACGGCAGCCGTTGTGCGGGATCGGCGTGACATCGGTAATCGCCGTGATCTTCATGCCCAGTGCATTGAGTGCGCGCACCGATGACTCACGCCCGGGGCCAGGGCCCTTGATGCGCACCTCGAGGTTCTTGACGCCACATTCGACAGCCACCTTGCCCGCCGCTTCAGCAGCCACCTGCGCCGCAAACGGGGTGCTCTTGCGCGAGCCCTTGAAACCCGCACCGCCGGAGGTAGCCCAGGACAGCGCGTTACCCTGACGGTCGGTGATGGTAATGATGGTATTGTTGAACGACGCATGAATATGGGCAACGCCCTCAGCTACGTTCTTCTTTACCTTGACTTTCTTGCGAACTTTTCCAGCGGTCTTGGCCATAGTCAGATCCTATTTACTAATCACTTCTTGCCGGCGATCGGCTTACGCGGACCTTTGCGGGTACGGGCGTTGGTCTTCGTACGCTGACCGCGAGACGGCAGTCCCTTGCGATGACGAAGGCCACGGTAGCAACCGAGGTCCATCAAGCGCTTGATGCTCATCGTGACTTCGCGGCGCAAATCGCCCTCGACGGCAAATCTGCCGATCTGATCGCGTAAACGCTCCAGTTCGGCTTCCGTCATGTCCTTCATCTTTGTGGAACGTGAAACACCAGCAGCATCACAAATCTTCTGTGCGCGCGGACGCCCAATACCGTAGATCGCGGTAAGCGCAATCTCGGCGTGCTGGTGGTTCGGTAGGTTTACGCCTGCGATGCGGGCCATTGATTCACCCCAAGTAATCGAAACTTACAGTTATACCTTCAACCGACTGACGACCCATGACTCAGGCCGCAGCGATCAACCTTGACGCTGTTTGTGACGCGGATCCGTACAGATCACACGCACAATGCCGTGACGCCGAATGATTTTGCACTTCCGGCAGATGCGCTTCACAGAGGCCAGCACTTTCATTGTTAACTCCTGATTCTCCGGCAGCAGGCGCAGCCAGCCTGAAACCGAATTGTTGCGTAGAGATTCTTCACTTGGCGCGGAAGACGATTCGCGCTCTGCTCAAGTCATAGGGTGTCAGTTGAACGGTCACCTTGTCCCCTGGCAGTATCCGGATGTAGTGCATGCGCATTTTCCCGGAGATAAAACCAAGAACTACGTGGCCGTTCTCAAGCTTCACCCTGAACGTTGCGTTGGGCAGGTTCTCGACGACCTCGCCCTGCATTTCTATCAAGTCTTCCTTTGCCATCCTATTTCGCCGGTAACCCGGAGCCTTTGAAGTTAGCCTTCTTGAGCAGGCTCTCGTACTGGTGCGACATCGTGTACGCCTGCACCTGGGTCATGAAATCCATCGTCACAACAACGATGATCAACAGCGAAGTACCGCCGAAGTAGAAAGGTACGTTCCACTTCAGAATCATGAACTCCGGCAGCAAGCAAACAATCGTGATGTAGCAGGCGCCAACCAAGGTCAGGCGCATCAGTATCTTGTCAATGTAGCGCGCCGTCTGATCGCCCGGACGAATCCCTGGGACGAAAGCACCGCTCCTCTTCAGGTTGTCCGCTGTCTCCCTGGAGTTGAAGACGAGCGCCGTATAGAAAAAACAGAAGAAGATAATCGCTGCTGCGTAGAGCATCACGTAAATCGGTTGCCCTGGTGACAGCGCGCCCGCGATATCCTTCAGCCAACGCCCCGACTCGCCGGAACCAAACCAGCCAGCGATGGTCGCCGGAAAGAGTATGATCGACGAGGCAAAAATCGGCGGAATCACTCCCGCCATGTTCAATTTCAGCGGCAGATGTGAGCTTTGACCACCATAAACCTTGTTGCCCACCTGCCGCTTTGCATAGTTAACCAGAATCTTGCGCTGCCCGCGCTCGACAAAAACCACAAAGGCGGTGACCAGGACAACCAAAACACAGATCACCAACGCCGTCAGTGGATGCATCGCGCCGGTACGCACCAGTTCGAGGAGTCCTCCGATGGCACTCGGCAAGCCCGCGGCAATACCTGCAAAGATGATCAGCGAAATGCCGTTCCCCAAACCCCGCTCGGTAATCTGCTCGCCAAGCCACATCAGGAACATCGTCCCGGTGACCAGTGTGGTCACCGTCACGAAGCGAAACATCATCCCCGGGTCAAGCACCAAGCCCGGCTGCGACTCCACCGCCACGGCGATACCGATCCCCTGAAACAGGGCAAGTGCAACCGTACCGTAGCGCGTGTATTGCGTGATTTTTCGGCGCCCGGCCTCACCCTCTTTCTTGAGGGCTTCCAGCTGCGGACTAGCATGTGTCATCAACTGCATGATGATCGACGCCGAAATGTACGGCATGATCCCCAGCGCGAAAATCGTGAACCGCGACAAGGCCCCACCGGAGAACATGTTGAACATGCCCAGGATGCCGCCCTGCTGCCGACCGAAGAGCTCGCCAAGAACCTGCGAATCGATTCCGGGCACCGGGATGTGCGAACCGATCCGGTACACAACCAGAGCGCCAAGCAGGAACCATAGACGGCGCTTCAGATCGCCGAACTTCCCACCTTTGCTGACCGTGTTAGGACTAGTTGCCAAAAAATATCACCCCTGCCAACTCGTTATTCGGAGATGCTGCCGCCCGCGGCCTCGATCGCTGCCCGAGCGCCGGCAGTCGCGCCAACACCCTTGAGCAAGACTTTCCGCGTGATCGCACCCGAGAGAACAACCTTTGCCGACAACACCTGTTGAGGCACCAGATTCGCTTGGCGAAGCGTTGCCAGATCAATCTCATCCACCGGCAAGCGCTCTATTTCGGACAGCCTTACCTCGACATTGCGGGCGCCGGTCATTGACTTGAAGCCGCGCTTCGGGAGCCGGCGCTGCAACGGCATTTGACCGCCCTCGAAACCAACCTTGTGGAAACCCCCGGCACGGGACTTTTGACCTTTGTGGCCGCGCCCGCAGGTCTTTCCCCAACCGGAACCAACGCCTCGGCCAACGCGCTTCTTGTCTGCGCGCGCGCCGTCGCCGGCTCGAACAGTATTCAGTTCCATCTCAGCCCTCACACTTCAAGAGATAGCCAACCTTGTTGATCATCCCGCGAACCGCTGGAGTATCTTCGAGTATTGCACTGCTGTGCATCCGCCGCAGGCCCAGGCCACGCACCGTCGCACGATGCGATTCCTTGGTGCCGATCAGGCTTCTGACAAGCGTCACCTTCACTTTTTTCTCAGCCATCTCTTACCCCTGAATCTCTGCCACGGTCTTGCCCCGCTTGGCCGCAACCTCGGCAGGCGTAGTCATCGAGCGCAGCCCGTTTATCGTCGCGCGGACGACGTTATAAGGATTGGTAGACCCGTGCGCCTTGGCGACAACGTTGGTCATTCCGATCACGTCGAATACCGCCCTCATGGCGCCCCCGGCGATGATACCCGTACCCTCCGGCGCTGGCTGCATCATCACCGTCGACGCGCCGTGACGTCCGAAGACGGTGTGCTGCAGGGTGCCATTCTTGAGGCTCACCTTGATCAGGTTGCGCCGCGCTTCTTCCATGGCTTTCTGAACGGCCACCGGCACTTCGCGAGACTTGCCCTTGCCCATACCAACGCGCCCATCACCGTCGCCAACGACGGTCAGCGCCGCGAAGCCGAGAATCCGACCACCCTTGACGACCTTCGTTACGCGGTTGATCGAGATCATCTTCTCGCGCATGCCATCATCGGGCCTGTCCGACTGCTGAGGTTTTCTGCCTTGAGGTCTAGCCATTGATTACTCCAATTCTTTGCTGGGTGCGGCGATCAGAACTTGAGGCCGGCTTCACGAGCAGCCTCGGCAAGCGCCTTGATCCGTCCGTGATACTGAAACCCTGAACGATCGAACGCCACCTGCTCGACCCCCACTTTCCTGGCGCGCTCGGCAACCAGCTGACCAATCGCCTTGGCGGCGCCGATATCGCCACCGTTAGGCAGGCTCTTGCGCACTTCCGGCTCGAGCGATGAGGCGGCCGCCAGGACCTTGGTCCCGCAAGCCGAAATCACCTGCGCGTAGATATGGCAGTTGCTGCGGTGCACCGAAAGACGCACCGACTTCAGCTCGGCAATCTTGGCCCGGGTTTTGCGAGCCCTGCGCAAACGCGCCAGTTTCTTGTCAATCATCTCAGCACCCTTACTTCTTCTTCTTCGTTTCTTTGATCACGACCACTTCGTCGACATAGCGCACACCCTTGCCCTTGTAGGGCTCTGGCGGACGATAGGCGCGAACCTCTGCAGCCACCTGGCCGACGAGCTGCCGGTCGACTCCCTTGATGACGATTTCCGTCTGTATGGGGGTGGTAGCCGTAATGCCGCTTGGCAACTTGTAGGCTACCGGATGCGAAAATCCTAGCGTCAGATTGAGCGTGTCGCCTTGCGCCTGTGCTCGATAGCCAACGCCAACGAGACTCAACTTGCGCTCGAAGCCTGCACTCACTCCGGTCACCATATTGGCCAGAACGGCACGCACCGTGCCCGACATGGCAACAGCCTCAGCCACTCCAGAGACCGGCTTGCACAATAGACTGCCATCCTCGAAAGCCACCGAGACCGCCGGATTCACGGCAAACATCAAAGCCCCGAGAGGGCCGGTCACTGAAATCTGGTCGGAGGAAATATCTACCGCGACACCCTGCGGAAGAACGATTGGTTTTTTTGCAACGCGGGACATAGCTACCCCTTACGCGACGACGCAGAGCACTTCGCCGCCAATATGGCTGGCACGTGCCTTGCGATCAGTCATGACACCCTTCGGTGTCGACACGATCGCCACACCAAGACCGTTCATGACCGGAGGAATGTTGTCGGCGCCTCGATAAATCCGCAGGCCTGGCCGGGAAACGCGATCGATCCGCTCGATCACCGGACGACCGGCGTAATACTTCAGGCCAATCTCCAGAATCGGCTTGCCGTCGTTCGGCTTGACGCTGAAATCCTCGACATAGCCTTCGTCCTTCAACACCTGGGCGATGGCAATCTTTACTTTTGAAGACGGCATGGCGACGGAGGCCTTGTTTGCCATCTGGGCATTTCGGATGCGTGTCAGCATGTCGCTGATCGGATCGCTCATACTCATTCTGTTCTCTCCTGCCTACCAGCTAGCCTTGATCATTCCGGGGACTTCACCTTGCATGACGAAGTCGCGAAGTTTGCCACGACCCAGACCGAACTTGCGAAAAACACCACGCGGACGACCGGTCAGAGCGCACCGGTTACGTAGCCGAACCGGGCTTGAGTTGCGTGGCAGCGCCTGCATTTTCAGTCGCGCTTCGAAGCGGTCCTCGACGGACAAGCTCTGGTCATTGATGACCGCCACCAGATCGGCACGCTTCTTGGCATACTTTTCGACTGTCTTGCGCCGCTTCTCACCGCGGTTGATCACAGAGAGTTTTGCCATTTCGTCTCAGTTCCTGAAGGGAAATTTAAACGCGCCAAGCAAGGCACGCGCTTCGTCATCGGTCTTCGCAGTAGTCGTCACGCTGACATTCATGCCGCGCAGCGCGTCGATCTTGTCGTACTCGATTTCCGGAAAGATGATCTGCTCTTTGAGGCCCATGCTGTAGTTTCCACGACCATCGAAACCCTTGCCCGATATGCCACGAAAGTCACGCACCCGAGGCAACGCCACAGTCACCAGACGATCGATGAATTCGAACATGCGCGGACCACGCAGAGTCACCATGCAACCAATCGGGTAGCCGGTGCGAATCTTGAAGCCGGCGATCGACTTGCGAGCCTTTGTCGTAACCGGCTTCTGGCCGGCAATCTTGGTCATGTCACCGATCGCGCTCTCGAGCACTTTCTTGTCGGCAACCGCCTCACCAACACCCATGTTCAGGGTCACCTTGGTGATCCGCGGCACTTCCATCTTCGACTTGTAGCCGAACTTCTCGGTAAGCTCCGCCACCACGGTGGTCTTGTAGTAATCCAATAAACGCGCCATGACTACTCCTTAGCCCGCCAACACTTCGCCGTTCGACTTGAAAAAGCGCACCTTCGTACCGTCTTCAAGTTTCCTGAAGCCGACACGATCCGCTTTCTTGGTCGCCGGGTTGTAGAGCGATACATTCGATACGTGAAGCGGCATCTCTTTTTCAACGATGCCGCTGACGACACCCTTCACCGGATTCGGCTTGACATGCTTCTTGACGCGATTGACCCCAGCCACCAGAACGTGCTCGGCGTCCGTACGCTGCAGCACAGCCCCGCGCTTTCCCTTGTCTTTTCCAGCGATGACGACGACGTCATCGCCCTTACGAATTTTTTCCATGACCTTCCTTACAGCACTTCCGGCGCCAGGGAGACGATCTTCATGAACCGATCGCCACGCAGCTCGCGCGTCACCGGCCCGAAGATACGCGTACCAATCGGCTCCATCTTGTTATTCAGGAGGACAGCAGCGTTGTGGTCGAACTTGACCAAGGAGCCGTCCATGCGGCGTACGCCCTTGGCCGTGCGCACGACCACAGCACTGTAGACGTCGCCCTTCTTGACGCGCCCACGCGGCGCCGAATCCTTGACGGTGACCTTGATAATGTCGCCGACACCCGCGTAGCGGCGCTTGGAGCCACCCAGCACTTTAATGCACATCACCGAGCGCGCACCGGTGTTATCGGCGACGTCGAGAACTGTCTGTACTTGAATCATCTGTCACTCCAACTTGGCCCGCAGCTGCGGTCAGTCTTGGAACCCGTAAGGGTAGAAACGCTCAAAGGCGAAAGTCAGCCGAGCGCGGGGAAGGCGGCATTATAGCCGCTCTTGAGAACAAAGCAAGCCTTAAATGGCAACCGCGCGTTCAAGAAGCTTGGTGACAACCCACGCCTTGCTCTTTGATAGCGGGCGGCACTCCTGGATTTCGACCAGGTCGCCAGACTTGGCATCATTGCTGTCATCATGCGCATGGTATTTACTCGAGCGCATCATGATTTTGTCGTAGATCGCGTGCTTGACACGGCGTTCGACGACGACGGTCACCGTCTTGTCCATGCGGTCGCTGACGACGCGCCCGACCAGGGTGCGCTTGTTGCTGGTGGTCTCGCTCATTGTTGAACTGCCTTTTCACGAAGAAGCGTGCGTACGCGCGCAATCTGGCGACGCACTTTGCCGATCTGACTGTTGTTGGACAACTGCTGCGTGGCCAGCTGCATCCGCAGACCAAACTGTGCCTTCAGCAAGTCCAGCAATTCCTTGTTCAGTTCGTCGACGGTTTTTGCTCTGAGTTCACTGACTTTCATGATCAACCTACCATACGCGTTACGAAAACCGTCGGAATGGGCAGCTTCGCAGCAGCCAGCGAGAACGCTTCACGCGCCAGGCCTTCGTTCACACCATCCATCTCGTAGAGAACCTTGCCGGGCTTGATTTCCGCGACCCAGTATTCCGGGTTTCCTTTGCCGCTTCCCATGCGCACTTCGGCAGGCTTCTTCGAAATCGGCTTGTCGGGAAAAATCCGGATCCAGATCCTGCCGCCACGCTTGATATGGCGCGTCATGGCTCGCCGAGCGGCTTCGATCTGACGAGCCGTCAGCCGACCACGGCCAATCGCCTTGAGCCCGAACTCGCCGAAACTTACTTTGGCTCCGCGCGTTGCCAGGCCTGTGTTACGGCCTTTCTGCTCTTTGCGGTACTTTCTTCTAGCTGGCTGAAGCATCTGTGGTTCCTGCCTTTCTTACACGTTTCACCGGCGCCTTCGCGTCCGGAGCGGCCCCCTCGACGCCTGCAGCAGCGTCTTCCTGGCCCTCTGGCTTTGTTCTCAGCGCCACGCGCGGCCGCTCGGCATCACCGGGGCGGGTAGCGCGGCGTGGCTTGCGCGCCTGCTCGTCGGCAGCGCTTTCCGGAGCGACCACCGCCTGATCTTGACGATTGGCGACTTCGCCCTTGTAAACCCAGACCTTGACGCCGATCAGACCGTAGGTCGTGAGTGCTTTCGAGGTGGCGTAGTCGATATCGGCGCGCAGCGTATGCAGCGGCACCCGACCTTCGCGATACCACTCACGACGGGCGATCTCGGCACCGTTCAGGCGGCCGGAACTCATGATCTTGATCCCTTGCGCACCGAGCCGCATGGCGTTCTGCATCGCCCGCTTCATGGCTCTGCGGAACATGATGCGCTTTTCGAGCTGCTGGGTAATCGAGTCGGCAATGAGCTGCGCATCGATTTCCGGCTTGCGGATCTCTTCGATACTGACATGCACCGGGACACCCATGATCTTCTGCAGGGCAACGCGAAGATTATCGATCTCTTCGCCTTTCTTGCCGATAACCACCCCGGGGCGAGCCGAAAAGATCGTCACGCGGGCGTTCTTGGCAGGACGCTCGATGAGAACCCGGCCAACGGAGGCGTGCTTGAGCTTCTTTTTCAGGAACTCGCGGACCTGCACATCTTCGTTGAGCATGCCAGCGAAGTTTTTCTTGTTCGCATACCAGCGTGACGACCAATCACGAGTGACAGCCAGCCGAAACCCAGTAGGATGAATCTTTTGTCCCATACTTATTCCTCAGTTGCCGACGGTCAGAAAAACGTGACAAGTCGGCTTGACGATCCGGTTGCCGCGCCCCTTCGCCCGTGCCGTGAAGCGCTTGAGCACCATGCCCTTCTCGACGCAGATGGTGGTGACTTTCAGCTCGTCGATGTCAGCGCCATCGTTGTGCTCGGCGTTGGCGATCGCCGACTCGAGCACCTTCTTGATGATTGCCGCACCCTTTTTCGGACTGAACGTCAGAATGCTGAGGGCCTTATCCACCGGCAGACCGCGGATCTGATCGGCAACCAGTCGGCCCTTCTGGCTCGACAGGCGAACGCCGCGCAAAACAGCACGAGTTTCCATATTCATTGTTCTACCTCTTTGCCTTTTTGCCGGCAGTATGGCCTTTGAAGGTGCGCGTCAGCGAAAACTCGCCGAGCTTGTGCCCGACCATGTTCTCGGTGACATACACCGGTACGTGCTGCTTGCCGTTATGCACAGCAATCGTCAGGCCAACAAAATCCGGCAACACAGTCGACCGGCGCGACCAAGTCTTGATCGGGCGCTTGTCGCCCGTCGCGCGCACGGCGTCCACTTTCTTGATCAGATGGGCGTCGGCAAACGGGCCCTTTTTAACGGAACGTCCCATGGTTCTCTATCCCTTAGCGTTTATTACTACGGCGCTGCACGATCATCGAGGTCGTGCGCTTGTTGCGACGAGTACGATAACCTTTGGTCTTGGTACCCCACGGGCTAACCGGGTGCATACCTGCGGCCGTCTTGCCTTCACCACCACCGTGCGGGTGATCGACCGGGTTCATGGCCACGCCACGGACGGTCGGACGGATGCCACGCCAGCGATTTGCACCAGCCTTGCCGATCGAGCGCAGACTGTGCTCTTCGTTACCCACTTCGCCGATCGTCGCGCGACAATCGACGTGCACCCGGCGGATCTCGCCCGAGCGCAGGCGCAGCTGAGCGTGCATGCTCTCACGAGCGAGCAGTTGCACCGAGGTACCCGCGGAGCGCGCGAGCTGCGCACCCTTGCCGGGGATCATCTCGACGCAGTGGATCGTCGTACCCACCGGGATATTGCGAATCGGCAGCGTATTGCCAACCTTGATCGGAGCCTCGGAGCCACTGATCACTTGCTGACCAACGACCAGACCCCGCGGCGAAATGATATAGCGCCGCTCGCCATCGGCATAACAAAGCAAGGCGATACTCGCCGTGCGGTTTGGATCATACTCAAGACGCTCAACCTTGGCCGGAATACCGTCCTTGGTGCGCTTGAAGTCCACCAGACGATAATGTTGCTTGTGGCCACCACCGCGATGACGGGTGGTGATATGCCCATTGCTGTTACGTCCTGCGTGCTGGGATTGTGACTCGACCAGCGCCGCGACGGGCGCCCCCTTGTGCAGCTTCGGATTGACGACCTTGATGACCGCGCGGCGGCCTGGCGAAGTCGGCTTGACTTTGACGAGTGCCATCAGACGCCCCCTCCATCGACGAAGTTAATCTCCTGCCCCGGCTGAAGGCACACGTAGGCCTTCTTCCAGGTCTTCCGCCGGCCCATCACGCGGCCAAACTTCTTGTGCTTACCCTTGACATTGGCAATCTGAACCGATTTCACCGATACCTTGAACAGCAACTCAACCGCGCCTTTTACCTCAGGCTTGGTCGCATCCGGCGCCACGCGAAAGATCACCTGCTCGTTCTTGTCGGCGATAAACGTCGCCTTCTCGGAGATCTGCGGGGCGAGCAATACTTGCATCAGACGTTCTTGGTTCATCCCAGGACCTCCTCAAACTTGGCCAGCGCACCCTTGGTGATCAACACCTTCGGGAAGCGGACCAGCGACACCGGATCGGCCTGCTGCACTTCCACAACCAACACATTGGGAAGGTTGCGCGAAGCCAGGAATACGTTCTCGCCAAGCTCCTCGGTAATCACCAGCACCGACTCATAGCCCATTCCCTTGATCTTCGCGGAAAACAACTTCGTCTTCGGCGCGTCGATCGAAAAGTCTTCGACGACCGCCAGACGATCCTCGCGAGCCAACTGGGAAAGAATGGCCGCCATTCCGGCACGGTACATCTTGCGGTTCAGCTTCTGGCTGAAGTTCTCGTCCGAGGAGTTCGGAAATACCCGACCACCGCCTCGCCAGATTGGCGACGACGACATGCCCGCACGAGCACGACCGGTGCCTTTTTGCCGCCAGGGCTTCTTCGTCGTGTGACGAACGTCACCGCGGTCCTTCTGCGCCCGATTGCCGCTGCGGGCATTGGCCTGGTAGGCAACCAGAACCTGGTGCACGAGAGCTTCGTTGTATTCGCGATCGAAGAGAACGTCAGAAGCCTGCAGGCGACTCGCCTCCTGGCCCTGCTCATTGATAAGCTTGAGTTCCATTTATGCCCCCGCCTTGACTGCAGGACGCACGATCACGTCCGACCCCTTGGAGCCGGGAACCGCGCCCTTGAGCAACAGCAACTGACGCTCGACGTCTACGCGGACGATCTCGAGATTCTGCTGGGTGCGCTTGGCAGCACCGAGCTGACCCGCCATCTTCTTGCCCGGAAAGACACGCCCCGGATCCTGGGCCATGCCGGTTGAGCCAAGCGCCTGATGCGACACGGAGTTGCCGTGAGAGGCATTCTGCGACGAGAAGTGGTGCCGCTTGATGGCGCCGGAGAAGCCCTTGCCGATGGTCTGGCCGGTCACGTCAACTTTCTGGCCGACCGCGAAGATGGTGACGCTGATCTGATCGCCTGCCTTCAGGCTGGCGAGCTCGTCAGCGGAGACAGCGAACTCCTTCAATACGTGGCCGGCTTCGACGCCAGCCTTGGCCAAATGCCCGGCCAGCGGCTTGCTCACACGGGATGGACGCCGCTTGCCAAACGCCAGCTGAACGACGGAATAGCCGTCGCTTTCCTGCGTCTTGATCTGAGCGACGCGATTGTTCGACACGTCGAGCACGGTTACCGGGACGCTTGCGCCAGCCTCGGTAAAGATGCGCGTCATGCCGACCTTGCGCCCAACAAGGCCTAGACTCATGTTTATTCTCCTCTGACCGGCTACGATTGGCCGGCGAGCGTTGCAAACAAAACGGGCAGCGTGAGAGAACGCAGCTGCCCGACCAAAGCCGGCGATTATAGCCTTAAGAAAGCCGTTACTGCAACTTAATTTCGACGTCAACACCTGCCGGAAGGTCCAGCTTCATCAAGGCATCGACCGTCTTGTCGGTCGGATCGATGATATCCATCAAGCGCAGGTGGGTACGCATCTCGAACTGATCGCGTGAGGTCTTGTCGACGTGCGGCGAACGAAGTATGTCAAAACGCTGGATGCGGGTCGGTAGCGGAACCGGACCACGAACAACGGCGCCGGTACGCTTGGCGGTTTCGACGATCTCCTGGGCCGACTGATCGATCAAACGATAGTCGAAGGCTTTCAGACGAATCCGGATTTTTTGGCTTTGCATGTCATATTCCAAAGAGCGATGGGCGGCACATTTGGCGCCGCCCGGAGTGTTGTTCCGAACTACTCGATGATTTTTGCGACAACGCCGGCGCCGACGGTACGGCCGCCTTCGCGAATGGCGAAGCGCAGACCTTCCTCCATGGCGATCGGCGCGATCAGCTTGACCGTCATCTGGATGTTGTCACCCGGCATGACCATTTCAACGCCTTCAGGCATCGAGATGGCACCGGTAACGTCCGTCGTGCGGAAGTAGAACTGCGGCCGGTAGTTGTTGAAGAACGGCGTGTGACGACCCCCCTCTTCTTTCGACAGCACATACACCTCACCCGAAAAGTGGGTGTGCGGCTTGATCGAACCCGGCTTGGCCAGCACCTGACCACGCTCGACGTCTTCACGCTTGACGCCGCGCAGGAGAACACCGACGTTGTCGCCCGCCTGACCCTGGTCGAGCAGCTTGCGGAACATCTCGACACCGGTGCAGATGGTCTTCACGGTCGGCTTGATACCGACAATCTCGACTTCCTCACCCACCTTGACAATGCCGCGCTCAACACGACCGGTGACCACCGTACCGCGACCGGAAATCGAGAAAACGTCCTCGATCGGCAGCAGGAAGGGCTTGTCAATGGCACGCTCCGGCGTCGGAATGTAGGAATCCAGCGCATCCGCCAGCGCCATCACCGAAGCCTCACCCTGCTCGCCCAGGTCGCCCTCGAGCGCCTTCAGGGCAGAACCCTGGATGATCGGCACGTCGTCGCCAGGAAAATCGTACTTGGAAAGCAGCTCGCGCACTTCCATATCCACCAGCTCGAGCAGCTCGGCGTCGTCAACCATGTCGCACTTGTTCAGATAGACGATGATGTACGGAACACCCACCTGGCGGGCGAGCAGGATGTGCTCGCGCGTCTGCGGCATCGGACCGTCGGCGGCAGAGACCACCAGAATGGCGCCGTCCATCTGCGCCGCACCGGTAATCATGTTCTTCACGTAGTCGGCGTGACCCGGGCAGTCGACGTGCGCGTAGTGGCGCTTCGACGTCTCGTACTCGACGTGCGCGGTATTGATCGTGATCCCGCGCGCCTTTTCTTCCGGCGCTGCGTCAATCTGGTCGTAGGCCTTGGCGGTACCGCCAAACTTCTTCGACAGAATGGTCGTGATCGCCGCCGTCAGCGTTGTCTTGCCGTGGTCAACGTGCCCAATCGTGCCAACGTTGACGTGCGGTTTGTTGCGCTCGAATTTTCCCTTTGCCATTACCTTATCCTCAAAAACAGCGTCATTTCTTGTTGATGATGGCCTCTGCGACATTCTTCGGCGCTTCGGCGTAGTGCTTGAATTCCATGGAGTAGGTCGCACGACCCTGCGACAGCGAGCGCAAGGTCGTCGAATAACCGAACATCTCCGCCAGCGGCACCTCGGCACGAATCAGCTTGATGTTGCCTGGTGCATCTTCCATTCCCTGAACCATGCCGCGACGACTCGACAGGTCGCCCATGACGTTGCCCATATAGTCTTCCGGCGTCTCGACTTCGACGGCCATCATCGGCTCGAGCAGAGTTGGCTGGGCGCGACGCATCCCTTCCTTGAAGGCAAACGATGCCGCCATACGAAAGGCGTTCTCGTTGGAGTCAACGTCGTGGTACGAACCTTCAAACAGGGTGAACTTGATATCGACCACCGGGAAGCCGGCCAGCACACCGCTGGTAATCGCATCCTGCAAGCCCTTGTCGACCGCCGGGATGTACTCGCGCGGCACCGTACCGCCCTTGATGGCGTCGACGAACTCGTAGCCTTTGCCGGTCTCGTTCGGCTCGATCTTCAGCCACACGTGACCGTACTGACCACGCCCACCGGACTGCTTGACGAACTTGCCTTCCTGTTCGACCGTCTTTTTAATGCATTCACGGTAGGCCACCTGTGGCGCACCCACGTTGGCATCGACCCCGAACTCGCGACGCAGACGATCGACAATGATCTCCAGGTGCAACTCGCCCATACCCGAGATAATGGTTTGCCCGGACTCCTCATCCGTACGCACACGGAAAGACGGATCCTCCTGTGCCAGACGGCCAAGTGCGATACCCATCTTTTCCTGGTCGGGCTTGGTTTTCGGCTCGACGGCGACGTGAATCACGGGCTCCGGGAAAATCATCCGCTCGAGCGTGATCACCGCGGTCGGATCGCAAAGCGTCTCGCCCGTGGTCACATCCTTGAGACCCACACAGGCAGCGATATCGCCGGCCAGCACTTCCTTGAGCTCCTCGCGGTTGTTGGCGTGCATCTGCAGGACGCGCCCGATACGCTCGCGACGACCCTTGGTCGGGTTGTAGATGAAGTCGCCGGTCTTGAGCACCCCGGAGTAGACGCGAATAAAGGTCAACTGCCCGACGTAGGGGTCTGTCATCAGCTTGAAGGCGAGCGCCGAGAACTTGGCGCCATCTGACGCCTCGCGGCTACCAATCTCGCCATTCTCCAGCTCGCCGGTAACTGGCGGGATATCGATCGGAGACGGCAACAAATCGATCACCGCGTCGAGCATGCGCTGCACGCCCTTGTTCTTGAAAGCGGTTCCGCACAAACCCGGCTGAATCTCGCAGGCCAGAGTGCGCGCGCGCAGACCCTTGATGATGTCGGCTTCGTCTAGGTCACCGTGCTCGAGATAGCGGTCCATCAATTCTTCCGACGACTCGGCCGCCGCTTCGATCATCTTGCCACGCCATTCGTCGGCCTCGGCCTGCAGCTCGGCGGGAATCTCGCGATAGTCGAACTTCATCCCCAACGAGGCCTCATCCCAGATGATCGCCTTCATCTTGATCAGGTCGACGACACCCTCGAAGTAATCCTCTTTGCCAATCGGAATGACGATCGGCACCGGATTGGCCTTCAGGCGGGTTTTCATCTGCTCCATGACCTTGAAGAAATCGGCACCCTGCCGATCCATCTTGTTCACGAAGGCCAGGCGCGGCACCTTGTACTTGGTCGCCTGACGCCAAACGGTCTCCGACTGTGGCTGAACACCCCCGACCGCGCAGTAGATCATGCACGCACCGTCGAGAACGCGCATCGAGCGCTCGACTTCAATCGTGAAGTCGACGTGACCGGGCGTATCGATGATGTTGATCCGGTGCTCGGGGCGGTCAAGCTGCATACCCTTCCAGAAACAGGTCGTCGCAGCCGAAGTAATGGTGATACCGCGCTCCTGCTCCTGCGCCATCCAGTCCATGGTCGCAGCACCGTCATGGACTTCACCAATCTTGTGGTTGATACCCGTGTAGAACAGGATACGCTCGGTCGCCGTCGTCTTGCCGGCGTCAATGTGAGCGCTGATACCGATATTCCGGTAGCGCTCGATAGGGGTTTTACGTGCCACAGTAATGGACCTTCACTAATAAAGAGCGACCGTCGCCGCAGGGCGGCGACGCTTTGGGTGTGACCTAGAAGCGGAAGTGCGCGAAAGCCTTGTTGGCCTCGGCCATACGGTGAATCTCGTCACGCTTCTTGACCGCACCGCCGCGGCTTTCGGAGGCCTCGAGGATTTCGGCCGCCAGACGCTGACCCATCGACTTCTCCGAACGCTTGCGGGCCGACTCACGCAACCAGCGCATAGCCAGCGCCATGCGCCGGCTCGGGCGAACTTCGACCGGCACCTGGTAGTTGGCACCACCGACACGGCGGCTCTTCACCTCGACCAGCGGCCTGATGTTACCCAGGGCCAGAGCGAAGGTTTCCAGCGGATCCTTGCCGGTCTTGGTCACGATCTGGTCGAAGGCACCATAGACGATGCGTTCGGCAACCGACTTCTTGCCGCTTTTCATAAGCGTATTCACGAACTTCGAGACATCGACGTTACCAAATTTTGGATCCGGCAGAATATCGCGCTTCGGCACTTCACGACGACGGGGCATAGCAACCTCTCATAGTCACAATTCAGTCGAAGGAGCAGGCAAAGCGCCCGGCCCTCCCGGCCGCCCATGGGGAACGGCCCTTACTCGGACGGAAATCAAGCGGCCTTTTGGCGCTTGGTACCGTACTTGGAACGACCCTGCTTGCGCTTCTTGACACCCTGGGTGTCCAGCGAACCGCGGACGGTGTGATAACGCACACCCGGCAAGTCCTTGACACGACCGCCACGGATCAGCACGACCGAGTGCTCCTGCAGGTTGTGCCCTTCACCGCCGATGTACGAAATCACCTCGAAACCATTCGTCAGACGCACTTTGCAGACCTTGCGCAAGGCGGAGTTCGGCTTTTTCGGCGTGGTGGTGTACACACGCGTGCAAACTCCCCGTTTTTGCGGGCAATTTCCCAGCGCAGGGACCTTGCTCTTGGTGCGGATTGCCTCACGAGGCTTGCGCACCAACTGGTTAATGGTTGGCATGTTTCCACCCTTATATTCAGTGCAGAGACGCTCGCGAGAAGCTCACGAGGTCAGCAAAAAACCAAGGCGGACCAGATTGGCCGCCTTGGCGATTTCAGTGATCGGCCGACGCGATACACGCCGTCGGCGACAAAGACCGGGGATTCTATGGTCTATCACGCTCCAAGTCAAGCAATCGGTTCGTCCTCGGAGCTCTCTTCGGTCGCTGAAAGATCATCGTCGAGCAGTACGCTGCGGACAGCGACATCCTCGCCAGCGGCATTCTTCTTGCGCGTGTTGTGATAGGCGAGTCCGGTACCGGCGGGTATCAGGCGACCGACGATGACGTTCTCCTTGAGGCCGCGCAGCTCGTCACGCTTGCCCATGATCGCGGCCTCGGTCAGCACCCGCGTCGTTTCCTGGAAGGAGGCCGCCGAAATGAACGAATCGGTAGACAGGGAGGCCTTGGTAATCCCCAACAGGACGTGCTCGTAGGTCGCCGGCAGCTTGCCCTCGGCGACAATGGCGTCGTTCTCGTCAAGGAGATGTGCGCGCTCGACCTGCTCGCCCTTGATGAACTTGGTGTCCCCGGGGTCCAGCACATTTACCCGGCGCAGCATCTGGCGAACGATCACTTCGATGTGTTTGTCGTTGATCTTGACGCCCTGCAGGCGGTACACGTCCTGAACCTCGTCAGTGATGTAGACCGCCAGCGCCTCAACGCCGAGCAAACGCAGAATGTCGTGCGGGTCGGGCGCACCATCGACGATCGACTCACCTTTATTTACCACCTGTCCATCATGAACCAGAACGTGCTTGTCTTTCAGAATCAGGTACTCGTGGGTGTCACCGTCAAGATCGGTAATCACCAGGCGCTGCTTGCCCTTGGTGTCCTTGCCAAAGGACATGGTGCCGGTAAACTCGGCCAGCATGCCGGCATCCTTCGGCGTGCGCGCCTCGAACAGTTCCGCTACGCGCGGCAAGCCGCCGGTAATGTCCCTTGTCTTCGCCGACTCCTGGGGAAGGCGAGCGAGCACGTCGCCCACCGAAATCGTTTGTCCGTCGAAAACATTGATGATCGCCCCCACCTGGAAGGTGATGGTCACCGCCTGATCGCTGCCGTGCATCTTCACTTCCTCGCCGCTCGGCTCGAACAGCCTGACCTGCGGGCGCAGCCCTTTGCTCGGCACCTTGCCACCGCGTTTTGGATCGATAACCACCAGCGTAGACAGGCCGGTGACTTCGTCGATCTGCTTGGCGACGGTGACGCCTTCGTCGACGTTCTCGAACTTCACCAGGCCGGAGTACTCGGCGATGATCGGCCGTGTATGGGGATCCCACGCCGCCAGGCGAGTACCGGCCTTGACCGCCTCGCCGTCGACGACGCGCAGCGTCGCCCCGTAGGGAACCTTGTGCTTTTCACGTTCGCGCCCGCTGTCATCGGTAATCAGAATCTCGCCGGAACGCGTGATGACGATTTTCTCGCCCTTGGCGCTGGTTACGTAGCGCATGGTCGACGTGAAGCGCACGACGCCGATGCTGTGCGTCTCGACATGGCTGGCGACGGCCGCACGCGAGGCGGCGCCGCCGACGTGAAACGTACGCATGGTCAGCTGCGTTCCCGGCTCGCCAATCGACTGTGCGGCCATGACCCCCACCGCTTCGCCGACGTTGACGGGTGAACCGCGACCGAGGTCTCGACCGTAGCACATGGCACACAGACCATAGCGCGTATCGCAGGTCAGCGGCGTACGCACCTTGACCTCGTCGATTCCCAGACGGTCGATCAGATCGCAATGATCCTCGCAGATCAGCGTTCCCTGCTCGATGATGGTTTCTTCCGAATCAGGGTCGATCACGTCGGCAGCGGTCACGCGGCCAAGAACGCGCTCACGAATCGCCTCGATCACCTCACCGCCTTCGATCAGCGCTTTCCTGGTCACGCCGTTGCTCGTCCCGCAATCATCCTCAATAACCACCAGATCCTGCGTCACGTCGACCAGTCGCCGCGTCAGGTAGCCCGAGTTGGCGGTCTTCAAAGCCGTATCGGCAAGACCCTTGCGGGCACCGTGCGTGGAGATGAAGTACTGGAGAACGTTCAGACCCTCGCGGAAGTTCGTGGTAATCGGCGTTTCGATGATCGAGCCATCCGGCTTGGCCATCAGACCACGCATGCCGGCCAGCTGACGAATCTGGGCGGCAGAACCGCGCGCGCCGGAATCGGCCATCATGAAGATCGAGTTGAACGATTCCTGCCGTTCCGTAACGCCCTGGCGGTTGACGACTTCCTCGTGACCGAGTTGATCCATCATCACCTTGGCCACCTGATCGCCGGTTCGTCCCCAGATATCGACAACCTTGTTGTAGCGCTCGCCGTTGGTGACCAGTCCATTGGTGTACTGGTTCTCGATTTCCTTGACCTCCTCTTCGGCAGCAGCGATGATCTCGCGCTTCTGTGACGGTACCAACATGTCGTCGGAGCAGATCGAAATGCCCGCACGGGTCGCCAGGCGATAGCCATTTTGCATCAGCTTGTCGGCAAAAACGACGGTTTCCTTGAGACCACAGCGGCGGAACGCGGCGTTGATCAGCTTCGAGATTTCCTTCTTCTTGAGCGTCTTGTCGATCAGGCTGTAGGGCAGGCCTTTGGGCAGGATCTCGGAGAGCAGCGCGCGACCGGCGGTGGTCTTGTAGCGCGTGACCTTTTCCTGCCAGCCGTTCTCGCCGTCACTCTCGTACTCGGTGATGCGCACGGAAACACGCGCGTGCAGATCGAGTTCGCCGGCCTGCATGGCGCGCGTCACTTCGGCGAGATCGGGGAAGATCATTCCCTCGCCCTTGGCGTTGATATCCTCGCGGGTGGCATAGTAGAGGCCGAGAACGATGTCCTGCGAAGGAACGATGATCGGCTCGCCGTTGGCCGGCGACAGGACGTTGTTCGAGGCCAGCATCAAGGTCCGCGCTTCCATCTGCGCTTCCAGCGACAGAGGCACGTGAACGGCCATCTGGTCGCCGTCGAAGTCGGCGTTGAAGGCTGCGCAAACCAGCGGGTGCAGCTGGATCGCCTTGCCTTCGATCAGCGTCGGCTCGAAAGCCTGAATACCCAGACGGTGCAGCGTCGGCGCACGGTTGAGCATGATCGGATGCTCGCGGATCACCTCTTCCAGGATGTCCCAGACGACGGCTTCCTGGGTCTCGACCATTTTCTTCGCCTGCTTGATGGTCGTCGCCAGACCCATGCCTTCGAGGCGGTTGAAGATAAAGGGCTTGAACAACTCGAGAGCCATCAGCTTCGGCAGACCGCACTGATGCAGCTTGAGCTGCGGACCGACGACGATGACCGAACGACCCGAGTAGTCGACACGTTTGCCGAGCAGGTTCTGGCGAAAACGACCGCCCTTGCCCTTGATCATGTCGGCCAGCGACTTCAGCGGACGCTTGTTGGCGCCGGTCATTGCCTTGCCACGGCGACCGTTGTCGAGCAGGGAGTCAACAGCCTCCTGGAGCATGCGCTTTTCGTTGCGCACGATGATCTCCGGCGCCTTCAATTCGAGCAGGCGCTTCAGGCGGTTGTTACGGTTGATGACGCGGCGATAGAGATCGTTGAGGTCCGAGGTGGCGAAGCGGCCACCGTCCAGCGGCACCAGCGGACGCAGATCGGGCGGGAGGACTGGCAAGACTTCGAGCACCATCCACTCGGGCTTGATGCCCGACTTCTGGAAGCCCTCGAGAATTTTCAGGCGCTTGGAGAACTTCTTGCTCTTGGTCTCCGAAGTGGTGGTCTCGAGTTCGGAGCGCAGAGTCTCGACTTCGCGGGCGAGATCGATGGAACGTAGCAGTTCGCGGATGCCTTCGGCACCCATCGCCGCGTAGAAGTCGTCGCCATACTCTTCGACTTTCGCCAGGTAGTCGTCCTCGGTCAACAGCTGCGCACGTGCGAGCGGCGTCATGCCCGGATCGTAGACCACGAAGGCCTCGAAGTAGAGCACGCGCTCGATGTCACGCAGGGTCATGTCAAGAACCATGCCCAGACGGCTGGGCAGGCTTTTCAGGAACCAGATATGGGCAACCGGGCTGGCCAGGTCGATGTGTGCCATGCGCTCACGGCGAACCTTGGCCAGCGTGACCTCGACACCGCACTTCTCGCAGATCACGCCACGATGCTTGAGCCGCTTGTACTTGCCGCAAAGGCACTCGTAGTCCTTGATCGGGCCGAAGATCTTGGCGCAGAACAGGCCATCACGCTCCGGCTTGAAGGTACGATAGTTGATCGTCTCTGGTTTCTTCACTTCGCCGTAGGACCAGGAGCGGATCTTGTCCGGCGAGGCGAGACCAATGGTGATCGCATCGAACTGCTCTTCCTGCGTCACCTGCCTAAACAAATCAAGCAGTGCTTTCATCTTTTGCTCCAGTGAGGAGTGGGGTGTCAGGGGCCGGGAGCGCAACGGTCGGCAAACCGACCGCGACGCTCACCCCTCGGCAAACAATCAGAAACGTTCGAGATCGATGTCAATCGCCAACGAACGGATTTCCTTGACCAGGACGTTGAAAGATTCGGGCATCCCGGCCTCGATCTTGTGGTCACCCTTGACGATGTTCTCGTACACCTTGGTCCGGCCATTCACATCGTCGGACTTGACGGTCAGCATTTCCTGCAGCACGTACGAAGCACCGTAGGCTTCAAGGGCCCACACTTCCATTTCTCCGAAACGCTGGCCACCAAACTGGGCCTTGCCGCCCAGTGGCTGCTGGGTAACCAGCGAGTACGGGCCCGTCGAACGCGCGTGCATCTTGTCATCAACCAGGTGGTGCAGCTTCAATACGTGCATGTAGCCGACCGTCACCTGACGCTCGAAGCGCTCGCCGGTGCGACCATCGTACAAGGTCATTTGCCCGGACTCCGGCATCCCGGCCAGCGCCAGCATGCCCTTGATCTCGGATTCCTTGGCGCCGTCGAAAACCGGCGTCGCAAACGGCACGCCTGCCTCGAGGTTGCCGGCCATTTCCAGAACCTCACCGTCGCTCAGCTGATCGATATCCTCGGATTTTCCGGTACTGTTGTAGATCTGATCAAGGAAGCCGCGCACCTCCGTTGCCGTCGCCTGGCGACGCAACATTTCGCCAATTCGGAAACCCAGGCCTTTGGCGGCCAGCCCGAGGTGGACCTCGAGAATCTGTCCAACGTTCATCCGCGACGGAACGCCAAGCGGGTTGAGGACGATATCGACCGGGTGACCGTCGGCCATGTAGGGCATGTCTTCGACGGGAACGATGCGGGAAACGACGCCCTTGTTGCCGTGCCGGCCGGCCATCTTGTCGCCCGCCTGCAGGCGACGCTTGACGGCGACGTAGACCTTGACCATTTTCTGCACACCCGGCGGCAATTCGTCGCCCTGGGTAAGCTTCTTGCGCTTTTCTTCGAACGCGACGTCGAAGCCCTTGCGCGTCTGCTCGAGGCCATCGCGGAGCGACTCCAGCTGATGCGCGACTTCGTCGTCGGCCATGCGGATGTCGAACCAGTGATGGGGCTCGATACCGTCCAGGTACTCCTGAGTTACCGCCGATCCCTTGGCCAGCCGCTTCGGACCGCCGTTGGCAGGCTTGCCAACGATCATCCTCTCGACCCGGGCAAATGCGTCGCGTTCGACAATGCGCAGCTGGTCGGCAAGGTCCAGTTTGTAGCTGCGCAGATGATCGTCGATGATCGACTGCGCACGCCGGTCACGCTCGATTCCCTCACGGGTAAACACCTGCACATCGATGACCGTGCCGGCAATTCCCGACTGCACGCGCAGCGACGTATCTTTCACGTCGGACGCTTTTTCACCAAAGATCGCGCGCAACAGCTTCTCTTCCGGGGTCAGCTGGGTCTCGCCTTTCGGCGTCACCTTGCCGACCAGGACGTCGCCGGCTTCGACCTCGGCACCGATGTAGACAATCCCCGATTCGTCGAGGCGCGCCAGTTGCGACTCACCGAGCGACGCAATATCGCGGGTGATTTCCTCGGGACCTAGCTTGGTATCGCGGGCAACGACCGTCAGCTCCTCGATGTGGATCGAAGTGAAACGGTCCTCGGCAACCACCCGCTCCGAGATCAGGATCGAATCCTCGAAGTTATAGCCGTTCCACGGCATGAACGCGACCAGCATGTTCTGGCCAAGCGCCAGCTCGCCCTTGTCGGTCGACGCCCCATCGGCGACCACATCGCCCCTGGCGATCACATCTCCGACGCGCACCAGCGGCCGCTGGTTGATGTTGGTGTTCTGGTTGGAACGGATGTATTTCACCAGGTTGTAGATATCGACGCCCACTTCACCGGGCCCGGTTTCGTTGTCGTTGACGCGCACCACGACCCGCGAGGCGTCGACGTAGTCGACCACCCCACCGCGCAGGGCCTGCACTGCGGTTCCCGAGTCCACCGCCACCGTGCGCTCGATGCCGGTACCGACCAGCGGCTTTTCCGGTCGCAGGCAAGGAACCGCCTGCCGTTGCATGTTGGCGCCCATCAAGGCGCGGTTGGCGTCGTCGTGCTCAAGGAAGGGAATCAGCGAAGCCGCCACCGAAACGATCTGGCTCGGCGCAACGTCCATGTACTGCACACGCGCCGGCTCGGCGAGAATCGTTTCGCCTTTCTCGCGACAGGTCACCAGTTCGTCGGTGAGCACGCCCGCCTCGCCAAGCTCGGAGTTGGCCTGGGCAATGATGTACGCCCCCTCTTCGATCGCCGAGAGGTACTCGATCTGATTGGTCACCTTGCCGTCGACCACCGTGCGGTAAGGCGTTTCGAGAAAGCCGTACTCGTTGGTCCGGGCATAGAGCGCCAGCGAGTTGATCAGACCGATGTTCGGACCTTCCGGTGTTTCGATCGGACAGACCCGGCCGTAGTGCGTGGGATGCACGTCGCGCACTTCGAAACCGGCACGCTCGCGCGTCAGGCCGCCCGGGCCAAGGGCCGAAACACGGCGCTTGTGGGTGATCTCGGAGAGCGGGTTGGTCTGATCCATGAACTGCGACAGTTGGCTGGAACCGAAGAACTCCCTGACCGCGGCGCTGATCGGCTTGGCGTTGATCAGGTCGTGCGGCATCAGATTGTCCGACTCAGCCTGCGACAAGCGCTCCTTGACGGCACGCTCGACGCGTACCAGGCCAGCCCGGAACTGGTTCTCGGCCAACTCGCCGACCGAGCGAACACGGCGATTACCCAGATGGTCGATGTCATCGACTTCGCCACGACCATTGCGCAACTCGACCAGCAACTTGATCACTTCGACGATATCGCGCGGTGACAAGGTCAATTGCTCGCGCACTTCACCGCTGGCACCGGCAGCCTTGAGCTGCTCGAACAAGGCCAGCGCCGCCGTTTCGGTCATGTTCTCGGCGATCGCCCGCGCCCCGTGGTTCAACTCGCCGAGAAGCTCGATACCTGGCGCCGCTGCACCCAGGGCCTCGGTGAGCAGATTGACGATAGCTTCACGCTTGGAAGGCACATGCTTGAGCATGATCTTGTGTTCGACGACGTCCTTGCGGGCCACACGCCGGTTGAACTTCATGCGACCGACGGCGGAAAGATCGTAACGGTCGTCCGAGTAGAACAGACCGTTGAACAGAATCTCAACCGCTTCTTCCGTGGGCGGCTCGCCAGGGCGCATCATGCGGTAGATGGCAACGCGTGCTGCCTGCCTGGATATCGTATCGTCTGCGCGCAGGGTCTGCGAGATGAAGCCACCGCGGTCGAGGTCGTTGATATACAGGGTGTGCAGCGACTCGATACCGGACTCGACGAGCTTCGCCAGCAGCGACTCGGTAATCTCGTCGTTGGCATTGGCGAGAATTTCGCCGCTGCTCTGGTCGATGACGTCCTCGGCGACAACCCGTCCAATCAGGAAGTCGTCCGGAACGGCGACCTGCTGGATTCCGGCGGCGTCGAGTTCGCGGATGTGCTTGGCCGTGATGCGCTTGTCCTTGGCGATGATCAGCGCCCCGGAGGAATCGTTGAAGTCGAAGCGTGCCACTTCGCCGCGCAAGCGCTCGGGAACCAGCGCGAATTCAATCACGCTCTTGCCGAGAATGAAGGTGTCAAAGTCGAAGAACTCGCGCAGAATCATCTGCGGCGTCAGTCCGATGGCCTTCAGCAAGGTCGTCACCGGCATCTTGCGACGTCGGTCTACGCGGAAGAAGAGCAGATCCTTGGGATCGAACTCGAAGTCCAGCCATGAACCGCGGTAGGGAATCACCCGCGCCGAAAAGAGCAGTTTCCCGGAACTATGGGTCTTGCCGCGATCATGCTCGAAGAACACCCCGGGCGAGCGGTGAAGCTGCGAGACGATGACCCGCTCGGTACCGTTGATGACGAAGGAGCCGGTTGTCGTCATCAAGGGGATTTCACCCATGTAGACTTCCTGCTCCTTGACCTCCTTGATCGTATCGGGAGTCTCGCGATCGAGGATGACCAGGCGCACCTTTGCGCGCAGGGCCGAGGCAAAGGTCAGACCACGCTGGTGGCATTCCTTGACGTCGAAAGCCGGCTCCGAAAGCGCAAAGCTGACGAACTCCAGGCGCGCATTGCCACTATGGCTGACGATTGGAAAAATAGAGGAAAACGCAGCCTGCAAACCCTGATTCTTGCGTTGCGCTACGGGCGTCGTCTTCTGCAGGAAAGCAGAAAAAGACTCCAACTGGGTAGCCAGCAAGTACGGCACTTCAAGCACGCTGGCGCGCTTGGCGAAGCTCTTGCGGATACGCTTTTTCTCGGTGTAGGAGTAGTTCATGGTCGCTCCGAACTCAGACGGCAAAACCTCTAGCGCGCACCGGCGAGAGTCGCAAGACCCGCCAGTCCGCAACGGACAAAAGCAATTCGATTAGCAGCACAACGAGTACTCGGGCACTCATTTCTCTGTCGCTACTCGGCATTGCGTTTGCACGCTGCACCGCCCTGCGCCCGCGGCGCAAAGCCGTTTCCAGAAAAGCACAAAAGGGCTGACAGCCGAAAAGCTGCCAGCCCAGGCGCAGGGTCGAAATTACTTGACCTCGACCTTGGCTCCCGCATCCTCAAGAAGCTTCCTGAGAGCGTCGGCGTCGGCTTTGGAAACGCCTTCCTTGATCGCCTTCGGCGCGCCATCAACGAGGTCCTTGGCCTCCTTCAGGCCCAGGCCGGTCGCTGCACGAACAACCTTGATCGTCTCGACCTTCTTCTCGCCGCTGGCCATCAGCATGACCGTAAACTCGGTCTGCTCTTCAACCACCGCCGCGGCTGCCCCAGGCGCAGCAACCGCCATGGAAGCGGCCGAGACGCCAAACTTCTCTTCGAACGCCTTGACCAGGTCGTTCAGGTCCATCACCGTCATCGTGCCAACGGCTTCCAGGATGTCTTCTTTGCTAATCGCCATAATCAATAAACTCCTAAATCTGAATACTTGTAAAAGCTGACAGCGCGGTCAGGCAACCGCATCTTCACGTTGTTTAGCCAAGGCAGCGAGCGCACAGGCAAAGCCGGTCACCGGCGCCTGCATCATGCCCAGCAACTGGGCGAGCAGTTCGTCGCGACTCGGAATCGCGGCAAGCCTCTGTACGCCAGCGACGTCGAGAAGCTCACCCGCGTAGCTGCCAGCCTTCACGACCAGTTTGTCGTTGGTCTTCGCGAAGTCATGCAGCACTTTGGCCGCTGCTACCGGATCCTCCGAGATGCTGTAAATCAGGGGCCCGGTCAATTGCCCGGACAACTCGGCAAACGCACTACCCTGCACCGCCCGACGCACCAAGGTGTTTTTCAGTACGCGCAGATAAACACCGGCAGCACGCGCCTGCGCCCGCAAGCGCGTCAGGTGAGCCACCTGCAAACCGCTGTACTCGGCGACGACTATCGTCTGTGCACCAGCCACCTTGGCCGACACCTCGGCCACGACAGCTTTCTTTTCATCAAGATTAAGACCCACAGGCCCTTCCTCCCTTCAAGTCAACAAACGGCGCCTCAATCAGCCTGCGCCGCACCCACGGCGACCTTGGATCAGGGGTGGCAACGACGGCCTTGGCGGGTCGCTGCGAATTCCTTTTCTGGGCACACCATCTCTGCAGGCTGCTTGCACACTTAAGCTTCCGGCGAAAAGCCCTCGGCACCTGCGGTCTTTGACGATCCATCGACGGCGCCAGCACGGCACCGCAAACGGCCCAACAAAGTTCCTGGCCGGAGCACGTCACGAAGCGACGTACGCCGGCTCTCTATATCGCTTGTTTCGATTCTCTACAGCGTCGTAGCATCGACGCGAATACCCGGTCCCATGGTGCTGGAGACGGCAATGCGCAGCAGATACTGCCCTTTGGAGGTGGCCGGCTTGGCCTTGATCAGCGCATCGACCAGCGCCTTGAGGTTGAGCAGCAATTTGTCCGCGTCAAACGACGCTCGCCCGATCGTGCTGTGGATGATGCCGGCCTTGTCGGTGCGATACTGAACCTGCCCGGCCTTGGCGTTCCTGACCGCCGTCGCCACGTCCATGGTCACCGTGCCGACCTTGGGGTTTGGCATCAGCCCGCGCGGCCCCAGGATCTGACCCAGTTGGCCAACGACGCGCATCGCGTCGGGCGTGGCAATCACGCGGTCAAAGTTCATCACTCCGGACTTGATCTCTGCGGCCAGGTCTTCAAAACCGACGATGTCGGCACCGGCTTCGAGGGCCGCCGCCGCCTTGTCACCCTGCGCGAAGACAGCAACCCGGATCGTCTTGCCGGTACCGGCGGGCAAAACGACCGAGCCGCGGACGATCTGGTCAGACTTGCGAGGATCGACCCCAAGACCTACGGCAACATCGATCGATTCGTCGAATTTGGCTGTGGCAAACTCCTTGGCCAGCTTCAGCGCTTCGCCAACCGCCAGGCTGGCCGTGCGATCGACCTTGCCCTTGACCGCTTTTTGACGCTTGCTCAACTTCGCCATCTCAAACACCCTCCACCGTGACGCCCATCGCTCGGGCACTGCCGGCGATCGTGCGAACTGCTGCATCCATGTCGGCCGCCGTCAGGTCAGGCATTTTCTGCGTGGCAATGGCCTCGCATTGTGCCCGGGTCAGCGTGCCAACCTTGTTGGTCAATGGCTTGGGACTACCCTTCTGCAGGCCAATGGCCTTCTTGATCAGAATGGTCGCCGGCGGCGTCTTCATGATGAAGGTGAAGCTCTTGTCGGCAAAGGCGGTGATCACCACCGGAATCGGCAGGCCCGGCTCCATGCCCTGCGTCTGGGCATTGAACGCCTTGCAGAACTCCATGATATTCAGGCCGCGTTGTCCAAGCGCCGGTCCAATGGGAGGCGATGGATTCGCCTTACCCGCAGGCACCTGCAGTTTGATGTAGCCAGTGATTTTTTTTGCCACGGTAGGAATCTCCTTTAGACGGGTTCAAACGCGCTCGTGACAGCGCTCCCCAAACGACAAAGGCGGCCCGGGAGCCGCACTACTGCGGCGCGCCAGGAAACTCACGCACCGCGACTCAACTGCAGGATCAGGCTTTCTCGACTTGAGCGAACTCGAGTTCGACCGGCGTCGGACGGCCGAAGATGGTCACCGAGACGCGAAGACGGTTCTTCTCGTAATTCACCTGCTCGACCGCGCCGTGAAAATCGGTAAAAGGACCGTCCTTGACGCGAACGACTTCGCCCGGCTCAAAAAGCACTTTGGGGCGCGGCTTTTCAACGCCTTCCTGGATTTGCTGCATAATCTTGTCGACCTCCTTTTCGGAGATCGGCGTCGGCTTGTTGGCCGTGCCACCGACAAAACCGGTGACCTTTGGCGTGCTCTTGACGAGGTGCCAGGAATCGTCGTTCATTTCCATTTCCACCAGCACGTAGCCGGGGAAGAACTTTCGCTCGGAAATGCTCTTCTGACCCATCTTGAGCTCAACCACCTCCTCGACCGGCACCAGAATCCGGCCAAAGGAATGCTCCATCGCCTGTCGCTGGATGCGTTCGAGCAGTGCGCGCTGCACACTCTTCTCGAAGCCTGAATAGGCGTGTACAACGTACCAGCGCATGCTCATGATTGCCTCCAGCCAAGAACCAAGTCGTAGAGAACCCACTCAAGGCCCTTGTCGGTCAACCAGAGAAAGATCGCCATCACCACCACAAACGCGAACACCAGACCAGTGGTCTGGACGGTTTCTTTGCGCGACGGCCAGACTACCTTTTTCGCCTCGGTGGTGGCATCCTTGGCAAAACCAAAAAACTGACGCCCGGGCTCGGTCTGCCAGGCGACGACGACAGCCAGCGCCGCCCCGGCCAAGACGGCAAGGACACGCAGGATCATCGCCTGCTCGACGAGCAGGTAGAAGCCAGCGATGCCGGCGACGAGCAGCAATACCGCCAACGCAAACTTTAACTTATCGGCCATGTGGTCCGCTTTGTTTACTTCTTTGATTACTGGTTGGCAGGGGCAGAGGGAATCGAACCCCCAACCTTCGGTTTTGGAGACCGACGCTCTGCCAGTTGAGCTATGCCCCTGCGGCAGAGACCGGGGGCGCCCCGCGATGGAGCAACCCCTTGTCTTTACTGAACCTACTCGATGATTTTTGCGACAACGCCGGCGCCGACGGTACGGCCGCCTTCGCGAATGGCGAAGCGCAGACCTTCCTCCATGGCGATCGGCGCGATCAGCTTGACCGTCATCTGGATGTTGTCACCCGGCATGACCATTTCAACGCCTTCAGGCATCGAGATGGCACCGGTAACGTCCGTCGTGCGGAAGTAGAACTGCGGCCGGTAGTTGTTGAAGAACGGCGTGTGACGACCCCCCTCTTCTTTCGACAGCACATACACCTCACCCGAAAAGTGGGTGTGCGGCTTGATCGAACCCGGCTTGGCCAGCACCTGACCACGCTCGACGTCTTCACGCTTGACGCCGCGCAGGAGAACACCGACATTGTCGCCCGCCTGACCCTGGTCGAGCAGCTTGCGGAACATCTCGACACCGGTGCAGATGGTCTTCACGGTCGGCTTGATACCGACAATCTCGACTTCCTCACCCACCTTGACAATGCCGCGCTCAACACGACCGGTGACCACCGTACCGCGACCGGAAATCGAGAAAACGTCCTCGATCGGCAGCAGGAAGGGCTTGTCAATGGCACGCTCCGGCGTCGGAATGTAGGAATCCAGCGCATCCGCCAGCGCCATCACCGAAGCCTCACCCTGCTCGCCCAGGTCGCCCTCGAGCGCCTTCAGGGCAGAACCCTGAATGATCGGCACGTCGTCGCCAGGAAAATCGTACTTGGAAAGCAGCTCGCGTACTTCCATATCCACCAGCTCGAGCAGTTCGGCGTCGTCAACCATGTCGCACTTGTTCAGATAGACGATGATGTACGGAACACCCACCTGGCGGGCGAGCAGGATGTGCTCGCGCGTCTGCGGCATCGGACCGTCGGCGGCAGAGACCACCAGAATGGCGCCGTCCATCTGCGCCGCACCGGTAATCATGTTCTTCACGTAGTCGGCGTGACCCGGGCAGTCGACATGCGCGTAGTGGCGCTTGGACGTCTCGTACTCGACGTGCGCGGTATTGATCGTGATCCCGCGCGCCTTTTCTTCCGGCGCTGCGTCAATCTGGTCGTAGGCCTTGGCGGTACCGCCAAACTTCTTCGACAGAATGGTCGTGATCGCCGCCGTCAGCGTTGTCTTGCCGTGGTCAACGTGCCCAATCGTGCCAACGTTGACGTGCGGCTTCGTACGTTCAAATTTTCCCTTGGCCATTACCGGTACCTCAAGACGTTAAAAATTAGTGAATCTATGGCACCAAACAGTGGTGCCCATGGACAGAATTGAACTGTCGACCTCTCCCTTACCAAGGGAGTGCTCTACCGCTGAGCTACATGGGCGGCGTGCGCGATGCCTGAAGCTGTTCTGCGACCGCAACGTGGAGCGGGTGAAGGGAATCGAACCCTCGTCATAAGCTTGGAAGGCTTCAGCTCTACCATTGAGCTACACCCGCAAAACCATTACCCGAAGCACGCTAAAGCTAGGCCACCAACAGCGGCATTTTGGTGGAGGGAGAAGGATTCGAACCTTCGAAGGCAGAGCCGTCAGATTTACAGTCTGATCCCGTTGGCCACTTGGGTATCCCTCCAGCTCAGAACCCAGGATTTTGACACCTGAGCAATACACTGTCAAATTGTTTTTCGAGCAGCGCGAGAGTATATACCATAAGGCAGGCCTTCGCACGCCTCTTTCGACACTTTCGCGCGCTGGAGGGCGTAAAATCGCTGCGTCACGGTCCTTGGCGCTAGCGAAGGGATCCTTTCGGCGCGACGCCCCCCTGATGAGCCACCCGATGAGTAGCTTCTACCGGAACCACCCGCCGCTGGCGGACGATCTCGTTGCCGCCCTCAAGAACCGCGTTGGCGCGCGCTCCTCAAATTCCACGGCAGCCCCGTGGCGGGCAGGGAGCAAGCGCAGATCGTGCAGGGAATTGCTGCCAGTTTCGGCGGCCAGGAGGTTCGCTTGGGCGACACGCAACGAGGACCGCTCGCGCCTCCCGCTAGCGCGCCACGACGCCTATTTTGCCTGCCTGCCACTCAAACCGGGGAAGGTTCTCCCACCAGGCGCAGGCACCTGAGCCGGCAAAGCAGCCGGCAGCGCACTGAACCGCCAGCAGCCCGACACCCCTGCCCTTTCAACCCGGCGCTCGATCCTCTGGAGCAAGGCCTTGTCTTTACCCCCGCCCGAAAGCGCTGACGCCGCAGCACCCGTGGTCGGGTCGCAGCGTCGTCAGCTTGCCCTGCAGCTCGCCGCGACGCTCGCCGTACTGTCGCTGGCCTGGCCGTACTACGGCCTGCGTAATGAGCAGCTGCCGTGGCCGCAGACCGCCCTGGCGATTGGCGCCGTCGCCCTGCTCTTCGCCAGCATCACGCGACAGGCCTGGTGGTGGCGGCTGATGCACGCGCTCTTCGTACCGCTGGCATGGGCCGCTTCGACGCTCGCCATCGACCCGGGCTGGTACCTTCTGCTGTTCATCTTGCTGCTGCTCGTCTATCGCGGCGCACTTGGTGGACAGGTACCGCTCTACCTGTCCAACAGAGCTAGCGCCGCAGCCCTCGCCGAACTGACCAGCGACCTCCCCGCAATGCGCTTTCTCGACCTTGGTGCCGGCGTCGGCAGCGTGCTCGGTCCGCTGGCCAGGCAGCGGCCGGAGGCGCGCTTCACCGGCGTCGAAAACGCGCCGGCGACCTGGGCCGTCGGACGCCTGCGCACGGTTGGCCTGGCCAACTGCGACTGGCGCTGGGGTGACATCTGGCATACCGAACTGAGCGCTTACGACGTCGTCTATGCCTTTCTGTCGCCGGCCCCGATGGCTGCCCTCTGGGAAAAGGCGCAGCGCGAGATGCGACCGGGAGCGCTGTTCATCAGCAACAGTTTTGCCGTGCCCGACGTCGCTGCCGAGCGGATCGTCGAAGTCAACGACGTGCGCCAGACGCGCCTGTTCTGCTACCGCCTGTGAGTGGTGAACGCGCCTCATGCGCCCGCCCTGCCTGGCCACCACGCCCGCCAGCGGCAAGTGATTCCAATAATCGGCGCCCTGCCCCGAAGAGCGCCAAACTTTGCTAACATGGCCGATTCCACCACCACCGGAGCCGCAAAATGTCCAGTAACGATTCTCTAACCGATCCGATGAGCTTTGCCAAGAAAATGTGGGGCAACATGGGCTTTTCGTTGCCAGGCATGGTCACCCCTACGCTGGACGTCGAGGAAATCGAGAAGAAGGTCAGGGATCTCAAAGCGGTCGAGAGCTGGCTGAAAATGAACCTGTCGATGCTGCAGATGACCATCCAGGGCCTGGAGATGCAATGTGTGACACTCAACGCCGTGCGCGCGATGGGGCACATGGGCAGCAATCTCACAACGGCTGCCAGCGGCGGCAACGACGACACGCAGACCAATGCGCTTGGCATTCCAGGCGGCGCCGATGCGCTCAAGCAGGCGACGATGTGGCCCTGGACGATGATGCAGCAGATGCAGGAACAGATGAAGCAGGCCGCAGCCGCAGCGCAACAGGCCGCTCCAAGCGACGACGAGCCCAAGAAGAAGCCCTGAGCCGGGTCACGCCGGCCACCCGCCAGCGTGCCCTGCGCGCGGCGTCAGATGACCGACGCCGCGCGCAGGGCGGCGATCTCGTCGGCTGAGAATCCCGCCTCAAGCAGAACCTCCTCACCGTGCTCGCCGGCGGCGGGTGCCGCGCGCTCGACGGCAAAAACCCAGCCCGAGAGTTTCACCGGTGGCGCGTACTGGGTGACCCCGTCGGCGTGCACGGCCATCTCTCGAGCGACGAACTGCGCGTGTTCAAGCGCCTCTGCGACGCCGAGCACAGGCGTAACGCAACAATCGATAGCGGCAAAGAAAGCACACCAGTCGGCCTGCTTGCGGCTGACAAAGAGGCTTTCAATCTCCCGCCGCAAGGCGACGGCAGCCGCCCCGCGCGCACCATGCAGTGGCTTCCAGTCGGGGCGCTGCAGGGCAGCGCAGAAGACGTCCCAGAACTTCTTCTCGAGCGGTGCGACGGCCATGTAGCGTCCATCCGCGGTGGCATAGACGCCATAGCCAGGATCGCCGCCGGTGGGCACGTCGCACCCGCGCTCTGCAACGCCGGCGGAACTGTGCAGCGCAAACAGGGGAAAAAGATTGTGCGCCAGAACCGCGTCGCTCATGGCCACGTCGACCAGGCGGCCCTGGCTGGTGCGTTGCGCATCGAACAAGGCAGCAAGGATTCCCATCACCGCACTCATCGCACCGCCCAGCAAGTCGCCGATCTGCAGATTCGGAATCGCCGGTGGCCCACCATCGACGCCGATCTGGTCGAGGACTCCGGCCAGGCCTATGTAGTTGAGATCATGTCCTGCGGCCATCGCCAGCGGACCACTCTGTCCGTAACCGGTGATCGCGCAATAGACGAGCTTTGCGTTGATGGCACGCAGCGCCTGATAGCCAATGCCGAGCCGGTCGCTGACACCGGGCCGGAAGCTCTCGACCAACACGTCGGCAGTGGCCACCAGGCGCAGGAACGCCGCCCGCCCTTGCGGCTGCTTGAGGTCGAGGCGCAAGCCACACTTGTTGCGATTGACACTGCGATAGAAAGCGCTGACACCGCCCGGGCCCTCGCCGAGCGGGCGCGCGTAGTCGCCAGCACCCCGATCTTCGATCTTGATCACATCGGCGCCCAGATCGGCCAGATGCAGGGTAGCGACCGGACCGGGAAGCAGCCGGCTGAGGTCGAGAACGCGAACCCCGTGCAACGGCGCGCCGCTCACCGCTCGGCCTCACAACGCTCGAGCCAGGCGGCGTCCATGTCGATCACCGCTCCCTTCGCCAGGATCTGCTCGAGGAAGCGACCGCGGAACAGCCATCCTGTCGTGCCGTGCTGGTGCGACCATGGCGTTTCCCAATCAGCGACCGCCACCTGTACACGCGTCACCTCCACCTCGCGAGGTAGAGTGGCCAAAGCGCTTGCCGAAGTCTGCTCCACGCAAGGCATCGCCGCCGCCAGCCGCGCCTGGTCGGCTGGCGTAAAGGCGGATGAGGGTTTGCCGATGTGCGGACAGCGATCAAGCTGCCGCCGCTGCCGGGAGAGCGCGGCGATCGAGCCTTTCAGCCAATAGGTCGGCGCCGTCAGGAGCCGGCCCGCGCCGCCCTCACGAAAAATTACGCAGTCGCCGACTTGCGGCCCGGAAGCGCGCGCCGAACTCGCCGTGCCCGGCGCGGCGTCGTCGGCGCAAAGCGAAGCAGCCAGCAGGGAGGCGACGATCGCGGCAAGCGCGTGCCTCACGCGTAGCTGCGCCGGTCTTCGATCACCGTGCCGTCGTTGGCCAAGGTCCCCGCAGGCAGGAAAGCCACTTCACCACGCAGCTTGGTGAACTCGCGCATGCTGGCCACCACGGCCGCCTGCAGCGCGGCCGAGGGATCAGCGACCTCGCAGTGCAAGGTCATCCGATCGTGGCCACTGGCATCGTCGACCACCAGCCGCGCGCGGCCGATTTCGCCGTGCCGCGCGACAAGCGCAGCGACCTGCGAGGGGTGTACGAACATCCCCTTGACCTTGGTCGTCTGATCCGCGCGTCCCAGCCAGCCCCTGATACGGACGTTGGTCCGCCCGCAGGGGCTGATCCCCGGCAGCAGTGCCGACAGGTCGCCGGTGGCAAAGCGAATCAGCGGGTAATCGGCATTGAAACTGGTCACCACCACTTCGCCAACCTCGCCTTCGGCAACCGGATCACCGGTCCCCGGGCGAACGATTTCGAGCAGCACGTCTTCCTCGACGACCAGGCCCCCCTCGCTCGGCGTTTCATAGGCGATCAAGCCCAGGTCGGCAGACGCATACGCCTGGCGAACGACGACGCCGCGGTCGCTGAGCAGCTTGCGCAGAGTCACCGGCAGGGCCTCTCCCGAAACAACTGCCTTGCGCAGCGAGCTGACGTCGGCACCGAGTTCGTCCGCTTTCTCGAGGATGATGCGCAGAAACGACGGCGTGCCGACGTAGGCTGCCGGCTTGAGGTGGGCAATCGCCTGCACCTGCATGTCGGTCTGTCCGACGCCGGCCGGAAACACCGGACAACCGAGCTTGTGTGCCGCGCCTTCAAGCATGAAGCCGGCCGGCGTGAAATGGTACGAGAAAGTGTTGTGCACCAGGTCGCCGGCGCGGAAACCGGCGGCGAACAGGGCGCGTGCAAAGCGCCACCAGTCCTGCCCCCGCCCTTCGGGATCGTAGATCGGGCCAGGCGAGGCAAAGACGCGCGACAGGCCGCCCATCGGCGTCGCCGTCAGACCCCCGAAAGGCGGCGCAGCGCATTGCAGTTCGCCAAGCTCGCTCTTGCGAATCAGTGGCAGCGTCGCCAGTGCTGCGCGCGAGGCGATGCTGTTGACCGCCACGTCGGCCAGCCGCTGGCGCCAATACGCCGACTTCCTCCTGGCCAGGGCGAGTTGCTGCGGCAAGCGCGCCATCAGCCACGCTTCGCGCTCGGCCGGCGAACGCGTTTCCAAAGAATCGTAATAGGTCATGGGTGGTCACTCACACGGTAAGTCGGTTCGCGCCAGACAGCGAAGACACTCCGTCAGTGCGAGAGAAGAGATGGCCGCCCCGGCAGCCGGCGAGGGCCGGCAGGGCGCGGGCAGCCCCGGACCGGCTCAGGACAGCCAGCGCTTGCGACGACGATAGTGCTTGACGTCCTTGAAGCTCTTGCGCCCGGCGGAAGACAGGCCGAGATAGAACTCCTTGACGTCTTCGTTGGCCGCCAGATCCCTGGCCGCACCCTCCATCACCACACGACCGTTTTCGAGGATGTAGCCGAAGTCTGCATAGCGCAGCGCCATATTGGTGTTCTGTTCGGCGAGCAGGAAGGTGACGCCTTCCTTCTGATTGAGATCCTTGACGATGCCGAATACCTCGTCGACGATCTGTGGAGCGAGGCCCATCGACGGTTCGTCGAGCAGCACCATGCGCGGACTGGCCATCAGCGCCCGCCCGACGGCACACATCTGTTGTTCGCCGCCCGAGGTGTAAGCCGCCTGGCTGCTGCGGCGGGTTTTCAACCTTGGAAAATACGCATAGACCTTCTCCAGCGTCTCGTTGATCGCTGCTTTTCCATCGCTGCGCGTGTACGCACCGGTGAGCAGGTTTTCTTCGATACTCAGGTGACCAAAGCAGTGCCGCCCCTCCATCACCTGAATGACGCCACGTTTGACCAGTTCGGCCGGTGTCAGCGCCTCGATGCGCTCGTCGCGCAACTCGATGGTGCCCTTGGTGACTTCACCGCGTTCACCGTGCAGCAGATTACTGACCGCGCGCAGGGTCGTCGTCTTGCCAGCGCCGTTGCCGCCGAGAAGCGCCACGACGCCTCCTTCAGGAACGCTGAAGGAAACGCCCTTGAGAACCAGGATCACATGGTTGTAGATCACCTCGATGCTATTGACTCGGAGAAGGATGTTGGCAGTGCTCATGGCGTCTCTTCGCTAAGCGGGTCGCCCTCCCGCAAGCGGGAGGGCTGACAAAGGACTCGCGGTGACGAGTCCGCGGGACCTTACTTGTTGCACTCCTCAGGCGTGCGCGGCTTCAGCTTCTTTTCTTCCGCGTACTTGCCGGAGGCGAGCATGACCATCGGACGCAAGGTGTTGGCATCGGCCTGGTACCAGTCTGGGGAAGAAAACTCCCAGTTCTTGCCGTTCCAGGTGTGAACGCGAACCCATGACGAGCCCATATGGTCCAGGCAGGAAGTCTGCACCGGACGCATCACGCCAGCAAAGCCCATTCCATCGAGCGTCTTCTGGTCGAGATCAAGGTTCTCCAGCCCCCAGCGCACCTGCTCGCCGGTCATCACCTTGCCCTTGCCATAGCGCTCCTGCGCCTTGCGAACGCCTTCGATGCCGAGCATCGCCGACAGCACACCGCGCATGTAGAGCACGCTGCCAACGTCCTCTTTCGGCCCAGTGCCCTGACCCTTGGCATACAGCGCAGCGAGGATGTCCTTGACCACCTTCGAATTGCGCTCGGCGCCATGCTGCAAGGTCAGCGCGCTGTAGCCCTTTGCACCTTCACCGACATCGGCGACATCGGGTTCGGCGCCTGACCACCAGTTGCCCAGCATCTTGTCGCGCGGGTACCCGGTGGCCTGTGCCTCGCGCAGCGCGGTCAGGTTCATCACCCCCCAACCGGAGAGCAGAACGAAGTCTGGCCTGTTCTGGCGGATCTGTAACCAGGTCGCTTTCTGTTCAACGCCTGGTGCGGCGACAGGCAGGAGCTGCACGCTGTAACCGTATTTCTTGCTCAACTCCTCGAGCACCGGGATGGCCTCTTTCCCGTACGGGCTGTCGTGGTACACCAGCGCGATCTTCTTGCCTTTCAGGTTGGCGACACCCCCCAGTTTCTTGGCGATGTACTGGATGGCCACATCGGAGCCAACCCAGTAGGTTCCGAGCAGGGGAAAGTTCCAGGTGAATACTGCACCGTTCTGCGATTCGCTACGACCATAACCAGCCGTAATCAAGGGAATCTTGTCGATCGGCGCTTTTTCCGTGAGAGCAAACGTCCCGCCAGTCGACAGAGGCTGGAACGCTGTCGCACCGCCATGCATGCCTTTCAGGCGCTCGTAGCATTCGACGATTCGGTCGGTGAGGTAACCCGTCTCGCATTCCTCGAAAACGGTCTTGACGCCGTTGATCCCCCCCTTGGCGTTCACCAGTTTCAGATAATCGATAAAGCCGTTGGCCCAAGGTGTCGCATTGGGAGCAATGGGGCCGGTACGAGTAACCAGGACCGGAAAGAACTGCTCCTTGGCGGTCGCTGCGACCGCCGACGTCGACGCTATCGCCGACAGCATGACGGCGCCGAGTGAAGCAGTTAATGCAAGCTTGCGTAAGTTCATTAATGTCTCCTCTTATTAAAATGGCAACACCACTGCAACTACAACTGCGACTCAGAAAAACTCCGCTACGAGCGTGAAACGATCCCCACCACCCGAGTCAGTGCGGGAATGGCCAGAGCCGAAGCTTCTCCTTGCCGGTCGACCACAGGCGGGCAAGGCCGTGCGGCTCCTTGATCAGGAAGAAGATGATCAGCCCCCCGAAAATGATCAACTCGGCGTGCGAGATCCCGGCAGTCGATATCTCGACCCCGACCAGGTCACCAATTTCCGGCAGCAGGCGATTCAGTACGATCGGCAGGATGACGATGAAGGCCGCGCCGAAGAAACTGCCCATGACCGAACCGAGGCCGCCAATGATGACCATGAACAGGAGCTGGAACGAACGGTCGACCGAGAAAGCCGCCGGCTCCCACGACGCCAGATGAACGAACGCCCACAAGGCGCCCGCCGTCCCGACGAAAAACGAACTGACGGCAAACGCCGAGAGTTTGGCAAACAGCGGCCGGATTCCGATCACCTCGGCAGCCACATCCATGTCACGGATCGCCATCCACTGCCGGCCGATGGCGCTACGCGTCATGTTCTTCGCCAGCAACGCGAAGACCGTCAGGAACGCCAGGCAGAACAGATACTTGTTGAGCGGGTTGTTAACCTGCCAGCCCATCACCTGCAGGTTGGAAACCGAAACGTTGCCCGACAGGGAGTTGTCGGTAAACCAGGGGATGCGCAGAAACACCCAGTCGGTGAAGAACTGCGCTGCCAGGGTTGCAACCGCCAGGTAGAGGCCGCGCACGCGCAAGCTCGGTATTCCGAAAACGATCCCGACAAGGGCCGAAGTGAAGCCGCCGAGCAGCAAAGAGAGCAGTAGCGGCATGCCTTCGACACGGATGTGGAAGTTGTACGCGGCGTACGCCCCGACAGCCATGAATGCGCCGGCGCCAAGCGTGATCTGCCCGCAGTAGCCGACCAGAATATTGACGCCGAGAGCGGCCAGCGAGAGGATCAAAAAGGGGATGAGGATGGCGCGGAACATGTATTCGTCGACCAGCAGAGGGACAGCGACGAAAGCAAACACCAGGATCCCGACAACCGCCCAGCGGTCCTGGGCAATCGGAAAAACCTGCTGATCGGCGGCGTAGGAAGTCTTGAATTGACCGTTTTCTCTATAGAGCATTTGCCCTCTCCCCGATCAGACGCGGTCGATGATCTTCTCGCCGAACAGGCCTTGCGGCCTGAACAGGAGAACGACCAGCGCCAGTACGTAGGCAAACCAGATCTCGATGCCGCCGCCGACCATCGGCCCGAGATAGACTTCCGACAGCTTCTCGCCGACGCCGATGATCAGGCCGCCGAGGATGGCACCAGGAACCGAAGTCAGCCCGCCAAGGATGACGACCGGCAATGCGCGCAGCGCCACCGTCGACAAGGAAAACTGGACGCCGAGCTTGGAACCCCAGATCACACCGGCGACCAGCGCGACCAGGCCGGCGACGCACCAGACGATTACCCAGATACGATTCAGCGGGATGCCGATCGACTGCGCCGCCTGATGGTCGTCGGCCACTGCCCGCAGCGCCCGCCCGGTTGTCGTCTTCTGGAAGAAAAGAGTCAACAGGCCGACCAGCACGGCCGCAATCAAGGCGGCGATGAAGTCTTCCTTGTTGATCAGCAGCCCACCCGGAAACACCTCCTCGAAGAGAAACACCGGGTCCTTGGGCATACCCACGTCAATCTTGTAGATGTCATTGCCAAAAAGGGTTGAACCGATGCCTTCAAGGACATAGGCAATGCCCAGCGTGGCCATCAGAAGCGTCGCGCCCTCCTGGTTGACCAGATGGCGCAGGACCAAGCGCTCGATCAGCCAGGCGACGACGAACATCAGCGCGCCCGCCACGACGAAGGCAGCAGCGGTCCCGAGATAGGAACCCTCGAGGCCGAACCAGCCCGGAATCCACTCGGAAAAACGGGCCATCGCCAGAGCGGCGAAAAGCACCATCGCTCCCTGTGCGAAGTTGAATACGCCGGAGGCCTTGAAGATCAGCACGAAACCAAGCGCCACCAGCGAATAGAGCATGCCGGCCATCAGCCCGCCGATCAATGTTTCCAGGAAGAAACCCATCGCCTCACTCCTCAGTGACTGGCGCCAAGATAGGCGCTGATGACGTCCGGATTGGCGCGCACCGCGTCCGGGTCGCCGTCGCCGATCTTCTTGCCATAATCGAGAACGACGACACGGTCGGAGATATCCATGACCACCGCCATGTCGTGCTCGATCAGGACGATGGTCGTCCCGAACTGGTCATTGACGTCGAGAATGAAGCGGCACATGTCCTGCTTTTCCTCGACATTCATCCCGGCCATCGGCTCGTCGAGCAGCAGGATGCTCGGCTCCATGGCCAGCGCCCGGCCGAGGTCTACGCGCTTCTGCAAACCGTAAGGCAGGCGCCCGACCGGTGTCTTGCGAATGTGCTGGATTTCGAGAAAGTCGATCACCTCCTCAACCTTGGCGCGATGTTCGAGTTCCTCGCGTCGCGCCGGCCCCCACCAGAAGGCCTGCTGAATCAGGTTGCTTCTGATTTTCATGTTGCGCCCGGTCATCAGGTTGTCGATCACGTTCATCCCCTTGAACAGGGCAATGTTCTGGAAAGTCCGCGAGATCCCGGCCCGCGCAGCTTTGTAGGGGCTCATTTTCGTGAAGTGCTGACCGCGCAGAATGATCTCTCCCTCCTGCGGCCGATAGACGCCGTTGATGACATTGAGCATCGAGCTCTTGCCGGCACCGTTCGGGCCGATGATCGCCCGAATCTCGTGCTCGCGAACGTCGAACGAGATGTCGGTCAGTGCCTTGACGCCGCCGAAGGACAGGGAAACCTTCTTCAGGTCGAGGATGACCTCGCCGATCTTCCGACTCATGACGCCTCCCTCCCGGCGGCGCCGAAAACCTTCAGGTTCCGGATGGCCAGATCGGCCGTCACCTTGCCTTGCCGTCCGTCCTCGAACTTCACCGCCGTCTCGATGAACTGGCTGTCCCTGCCGCTGTACAGCGCGTCGATCAATACCGCGTATTTCTCGGCGACGAAGCCGCGACGCACCTTGCGTGTGCGCGTCAACTCGTCGTCATCGGGATCGAGTTCCTTGTGCAGGATCAGGAAACGATGAATCTGCGAATCGGCCAGCACGCCTTCGCCACGGAGTTCGGAATTCACCTGTTCGATCGACTCCTGGATCAGACCATAGACCTCCCCTTTGGCGGCCAGATCGGTATAGCCCGAGTAGGCGATGCCGCGCCGCTCGGCCCAGTTGCCCACCGCACCGATGTCGATGTTGATGAACGCGCAGACCATCTCGCGACCATCGCCGAAAGCCACCGCCTCCTTGACGAAGGGGAAGAACTTGAGCTTGTTCTCGATGAAATTGGGCGCAAACATCGCACCATTGACCAGCTTGCCGACGTCCTTGGCGCGATCGATGATCTTGAGATGCCCCTCGTCGTCGAACAGACCCGCGTCGCCGGTCATGAAATAGCCGTCGGCGTTGATCGCTTCGGCGGTGGCGTCGGGTCGCTTGTAATACTCCCTGAGCAGCATCGGCCCCTTGACCAGAATTTCGCCGTTGTCGGCGATCTTCACCTCGACGCCCGGCGCCGGCTTGCCGACGCTGTCAAACTTGATTTCACCATCGGGCTGCAGGCAGACATAGGCGCAGGTTTCGGTCTGACCGTAGAGCTGCTTCAGATTGATGCCGATCGAGCGGTAGAAACGGAAGAGATCGGGACCGATCGCCGCGCCGGCGGTGTAGGCGACGCGCACCCGGCTCAGGCCGAGGACGTTCTTCAGCGGCCCGAAAACAAAGAAATTGCCCAGGGCATAGAGCACGCGATCACCGAGCGCAACGGCCTTGCCATCGAGAATCTCGGCGCCGCTGCGCCGCGCCACAGCCATGAAGAAGTGAAACATCTTCTGTTTGATGGCGCTGGCGTCCTCCATGCGAATCATCACCTGCGTCAGCAGGTTCTCGAAAACACGCGGTGGCGCAAAATAATAGGTCGGCCCGATTTCGCGCAAATCGTTCATCACCGTCTCGGCCGACTCGGGGCAGTTGATCGTGAACCCGGTCAGCATCGCCTGCGCAAAAGAGAAGAGATGGTCGCCCACCCAGGCCATCGGCAAATACGAGAGGATGTTTTCGTCGGCAGTCAGACGATCGAAATCGACGCCGCCGCGGGCGGCGCTGATGAAGGCGTTGTGCGTCAGGCACACCCCTTTTGGCTTGCCGGTCGTCCCCGAGGTATACAGCATGACGCTGACGTCGTCGGCGTTGCCGGCGGCGACCTTGCGGATGAGCAGATCGGGATGGTTGCGGTTGTGAATCCGCCCCATTTCCATCAGCTCGCGAACATCGTGAATAAACGGCTGCGTGTAGTGACGCATGCCGTGCGGATCGTCGTAGAAGAGGTGCCGCAGCTGCGGCAACTGCGCCTGCAGTTCGAGCACCTTGTCGACCTGCTCCTGATCTTCGACGAACAGGAAGCGGATTTCGGCGTCGACCAGAACGAAAAGCATCTCGTTGGCCACCGCATCCTGGTAGAGCGGCACGGGCACCCCGCCGAGACACTGTACGGCGCTCATCATCATGTACATGCGCGGACGATTGTCGCCGACGATGGCCACGTTCTCGCCGCGCTTGAAACCCATCTCGGCAAGGCCGCAGGCCAGTGCGCGCACCTCGTCGGCAACATCCTGCCAGGTCCAGCACTGCCAGATCCCCAGGTCCTTTTCGCGCATTGCCGGCTTGTCACCGCGAACCCGAGCGTGGTTCAAGAGCAGGCGTGGAAAGGTATCCAGCGCTTGCGACGACGCAGTTTCCGGCATCTCGTCTCCTCCGGTGCATTAAGCGCCGTTATCGTGACGGCAGGCTCTTATTTATGTTGTGTTGCGCGATTCTATTCTTTTTCTTCTGCCAGCCATTGTGCAACGCAGTATCGGAAGCAGAACCACGATCGACTGCGTGGAGGCGGCAGGACAGTGCTTGGCGGCAGTCTATTCGCCGTGGGCAAGGAGAATTGTCGTCCGTGCGACAATTCTCCATCTTTTCTGATCGCGGGTTCACGGATGCACGAACTGGACGCCATGCTGCACGCTTCCTGCTGGGCACGGAAGCTGAGCGCCGACGAGCTGGAACAGGTCAAGCGCGACATCGTCGTACGCACCGTTCCCGCCGGAGGATACGTGTGCATGAAGGGAGAAACCGTCGGGCACTGGTTGGGGGTGGTCAATGGGCTGGTCAAGATGGCCAGCAACCGGAGTACCGGCAAGGCCACCAGCTTCGTTGGCCTGTCCGATGGCAGCTGGTTCGGTGAGGGCTCCCTGCTCAAGGATGAAGCACGCCGTTATGACGTCATCGCGCTGCGCGACTCGCGCATCGCCTACATGAAGCGCAGCCGATTTCAGAATCTGCTCGACAACAGCATTCCTTTCAACCGTTTCCTGCTCATCCAGATCAACGAACGCCTTGGCCAGTTCATCGGCATGATCGAACACGAACGTCTGCTCGATACCGACGCCCGCCTCGCTCGCTGCCTGGCGTCGATGTTCAATCCGCTGCTCTACCCGGGCAGCAGTCTCGAACTGCGCATTTCGCAGGAAGAGATCGGATTGCTCGCCGGCGTCTCGCGCCAGCGCGTCAATCAGGCGTTGCAGACCCTCGAACAGGGCGGACTGTTACGTGCCGATTACGGCACCCTGACCATCCTCGACCTCGACGGGCTACGCAATTTCGGCGCCTAGCGTAAGGCACCGGACTACGCGGCGTCGTCAGCCGAGCCCCTGCACCGGCAAAAAACGCGAAAAAACACTGCATTGAACGATGAATCGATCTGGGTTAGTATTCAACGCCCCGAGGGGAGTGGTCTTGTCAATTCTTGAAAAATTGGTCTCACAATTCTTTCGCAAGACAAATCAGGAGGAAAAGAAAAATGAGTAGTGTTATCTACGAGCGACTTCGGCGCAATCCGAAGTTCGACGAACTGGTGCAGAAGCGAGGAAGCTTCGCCTGGACCTTGTCGGCCATTGTGCTGATTCTGTTCTACGGCTTCTTCATGCTGATCGCCTTCAACCCCAAGATGCTCGGGCAACCGATCGCCGAGGGATCGATGTGGGCCATCGGCTACACCATTGAATTGGTCCTCTTCGTCTTCTTCTGGCTGCTGACAGTGGTTTACGTCCGTCGTGCCAACGGCGAGTTTGACGACCTGACGGCAGAAATCATCAAAGAAGCTCAGAAGGAGACGAAATGATCAAGCGATTTACAACGGCACTCGCACTGCTAGCGTTCTCCGGCATGGCTACTGCCGCTGGGCCGGCACTGCAAGGTAACATCCAGACGCAGCCCACCAACTGGCACGCGATCATCATGTTCATGATCTTCGTGACCATGACCATGGGCATCACCTACTGGGCGGCTGGGCGCACCAAGTCCACCGCCGACTTCTATACCGCCGGCGGTGGCATAACCGGCTTCCAGAACGGTCTGGCAATCGCCGGCGACTACATGTCGGCGGCAACCCTGCTCGGTCTCACGGCGATGACCTTCAGCCGCGGCTACGATGCCTACATCTACATGATGGCATTCTTCGCCGGCTGGCCGATCATCCTCTTCCTGATGGCTGAGCGGCTGCGTAACCTGGGCCGGTTCACCTTCTCGGACATCACCTCGTATCGCCTCGACCCCAGCGTGCGCACCATGGCGGCACTTTCATCGCTGGTCGTCGTGGTCTTCTACCTGATCGCCCAGATGGTCGGCGCCGGGCAGTTGATCAAGCTGCTCTTCGGCCTCGAGTACAACGTCGCGATCTTCGCCGTTGGCGTTCTGATGATGGTCTATGTGACCGTCGGCGGAATGGTCGCCACGACCTGGGTGCAGATCATCAAGGCCTGCCTGCTGCTCTTCGGCGGGACGCTGGTGCTGATCCTCGGCTTCTCGCAGTTCGGCTTTTCGCTGACCACCCTGCTCGAAAAGGCGCAGGCGGTTCATAAGCAGGGTACCTCGCTGATGGCGCCGGGCAGCCTGCTCTCCGATCCGGTCACGGCGCTCTCCCTCGGCCTAGGCCTGATGTTCGGTACCGCCGGTCTGCCGCACATCCTGATGCGCTTCTTTACCGTCGGTAACGCCAAGGAAGCCCGCAAGTCGGTGCTCTACGCGTCCGGTTTCGTCGGTTTCTTCTTCAACGTCATCTTCCTGATGGGCCTGGTTGCGATCCTGCTGGTCGGTCAGAACCCCGAGTACTTCGAGGGCGGTGACATCAACGGAGCGCTGATCGGTGGTGGCAACATGGTCGCCATGCACCTGGCACACGCGGTCGGCGGCAACATGCTGCTCGGCTTCCTGGCGGCGGTCGCTTTCGCCACCATCCTGGCTGTCGTCTCGGGCCTGGCGCTGGCCGGCGCTTCGGCGATTGCGCACGACATCTACGCACGCGTGATCCGCAAGGGTGAATGCACCGACAAGGAAGAGATCAAGGTTTCCCGGATGGCGACCATCGCTCTCGGCATCCTGGCGATCATCCTCGGTATCGCGTTCGAGAAGATGAACATCGCGTTCATGGTCGGCCTGGCCTTCGGCGTCGCTGCCGCTGCCAACTTCCCGGTCCTGATTCTCTCGATGTACTGGAAAGGACTGACCACCCGCGGTGCGCTGTGGGGGGGTTACAGCGGCGTCACTTCCGCAGTCCTCTTCGTCGTCTTCTCGAAGTCGGTATGGGTCGACGTCCTGCACAATGCAGCGCCGTTGTTCCCCTACACGCAACCGGCGCTGTTCGCGATGCCCATCGCCTTCATCTGCGCTTACGTTTTCTCGGTATCGGACAGCAGTGCCCGTGCGGCCAAGGAACGTGACGCGTTCGAAGATCAGTACGTGCGTGCCCAGACCGGCTTTGGCGCTTCCGGTGCCAGCCACTGAGTAGTCCGAGCATTGCCTCGCAAGCAAACCCTGGCGGCGCCAAACGGCCCGCCAGGGTTTTTTCTTGCCTGCCGGCCAGTTCTCCCGACGCGACCCGACAGGGAAATGCAGGGCCGCGACCACCGATCGCCGCACAAGAAACGGGCCCACCGCTCGCCAGATCCGCTAAAGTTTTACCGTAAATGTCCGTGAATACACTGACGCGCTGCACGAACCAAGGGACTCCCGCATGCTTTCAGACCTCAGGCTTCTGGCCATTTCTCTGCTGGCCATCGTGCCGGCAACGGCTTGCGCAAGCTGGCAGCTGATTTCCGACGAGCCTGGCAGGCGCATCGAGATCGACAAGGCAAGCATCAAGAAGGTCGCTAACGGGAAAACCGAAGCCCACGGGCGAATCGTCCTCGACAAACCCATTGTCGATCCGCGCACCTCGTCGTCGTACCGCATCGTCGAGGCGGTCAACCACTATGACTGCGCGACGCGTAGCTACAGCACGCTGCAACGGCGCTACTTCAAGGACGAAGGTGAGTTGCTTCGCGAAGAGGACGTCAAGGTGCAGATCGAAATGCCGGTACGCAGCGGAATGCTCGACGACAAGCTGCTGCGCGAAGTCTGCCGACCGAGGCCAGGAAACGAAGCAGTCCTGGCGGCCAGGAAAACCGCCGAGAAAGTCAGCGAGGCCGCCGGCGAACTGCGCAAGGCCAACGAGGCCCTGGTGCGCCAGGAAGTGAAGCGCGCCAACCTGCAGACACGGGCTGCGGAAAGAACAGAGCGCGAAGAAGCGAGCCCACCCGCCCGAAAACCCACCCCCACAGCCGCTGCACGCCGGCCGCCCGTGCAGATCGCCGCCCGCCAGGGAGCACACCAGCCAGCGCACGCGCCAGCAGGGAGCAGCGACGCAGACGACCTTCTTGCCGCCTACGCACACGCGCAGATTCCATGGTCCTACGAAGGAGAGGGCCGGCCCGAGAACTGGGGCAAGCTGCGACCCGATTACGCGCTTTGCGCGAGCGGCAAGCGGCAATCGCCCATCGACATCCGCGACGGCTTTCGTGTCGATCTCGAACCGATTCGCTTCACCTACCGCCCGTCGCAGTTTCGCGTCATCGACAACGGCCACACGGTGCAGGTTGATGTCGGCGGCAGCAACATCGGGCTGCTCGGCAAGTCCTACGATCTGGTCCAGTTCCATTTCCATCGACCGTCCGAAGAACGCGTAAACGGTCAGTCCTTCGACATGGTCGTCCACCTGGTACACCAGGCCGAGGATGGCGATCTGGCGGTCGTCGCCGTGCTGCTCGAACAGGGCGCCGAAAATCCGCTCATCCAGAGCGTGTGGAACAACCTGCCGCTGGAGAAGAATGAATACGTGCAGCCGCCGGAGCAGGCCCTGGACCTGGCCACTTTGCTTCCCGAGGACCGCAGTTACTACACCTACATGGGATCGCTGACCACGCCGCCGTGCAGCGAAGATGTCCTCTGGCTGGTACTCAAGAAGCCACAGCAACTCTCTCCCGAACAACTGAAAATCTTCTCGCGCCTCTACCCGTACAACGCCCGACCCGTGCAGCCTAAGCATTCGCGGATGATCAAGGAGTCACGCTGATCACGACCCTGCCACGACGGACGGCGCGACAGCGCCACTCCGCCGCCACGCGGACCACCTCGACCAAGGCCGCTCCACGGTACGCGCCCGCCCGCTGGCGCCTGCGCCTGCCGCTTCGCTGATCCGCGCGCGCGCTGCTAGTTTCCTCTGCCGAAACCGGCCACGCGCGCCTTGCTTCCCGCGCGGAACTTGTCGATACTCGCCCTTCCCAATCGCATCTTGACCGGAGAGACAGCGCATGAACGAGCAGCAACAGGAAGCCATCCTCACCCTCAGCCTAATGGCTGCCTTCGCCGACGGCGGCAAGAACGAGAGCGAACGTGCGGAGATCAAGCGCATCGCCGACGCGCTGGCCGGCGAAGGCTCGCTCAACATCGCAGCGCTGTATCAGGACGTCCTGCTCAAGCGGGTCTCGATGGCCGCGGCTGCGGCAGCACTGACCACCCCCGAGACGCGGCAACTGGCTTTTGAAATGGCCGTCTGCGTGTGTGACGCCGATGGCGTCCAATCGGCTGCCGAAAAGGCCTTTCTCGACGACCTGCGCGCTGCCCTGGCACTCGACGAGCAGCAGGCCAGCGCCTACAGCGAGCAGGCCGAAGCCATCGCCGCACTGCCGGTGGCCACCGGCAGTGCGGCGCCGCCGACACCCGGCACGACCCCGACCGTCCCTGCACCGGGGCCGGCGGCCGCCGGCCTGGCCTCGACAATGAGCGACGCCGAGATTGACCAGGCCATTCTCAACGCCTCGATCCTCAATGGCGCGCTCGAACTGCTTCCCGAATCGCTATCGACGATGGCCATCATTCCGCTGCAGATGAAACTCGTCTATCGCATCGGCAAGTCCTACGGTTTCGAACTCGACCGCGGGCACATCAAGGACTTTCTCGCCACCCTCGGCGTCGGCCTGACTTCCCAGTATCTCGAACAGGCAGGTCGCAAGCTCCTCGGTGGCCTGCTCGGCAAGGTCGGCGGTGGCTTCCTGGGCGGTCTGGGCAAGCAGGCGGTGAGCTCGGGAATGAGTTTCGCCAGCACTTACGCCCTCGGCCACGTGGCCAGACGCTACTACGCCGGCGGCCGCAGCTTTTCCAGCGAGATGCTGCGCAGCAGCTTCGACAGCATGCTCGGCGAGGCCAAGAGCCTGCACAGCCGTTACCTGCCCGAAATACAGGCGCGCGCACGCACGCTGGACAGCGCCAAGATCATCGACATGGTTCGCCAGGGCTGATGCGCCGACCGCGAATGGGTCGTCGCCCTGCCCCGTCGCGCTGCCCACCTGGCAAGCGCGCCGGGCGGCGCCGATGCTGAACTTCGATAACCGCTTCGTCCGCGAGCTGCCGGGCGACACCGAGCTGCGCAACCAACCGCGGCAAGTCTACGCCGCCTGCTGGTCACCGGTAACTCCGACACCCGTCGCAGCACCAACGCTGCTCGCCCATTCGCGGGAAGTCGCGGCGGACCTCGACCTCGACGATCAGGACATGGCGTCGGCGGAGATGCTTGCCGCCCTCTCCGGCAACCGCTTGCTGCCGGGAATGGTCAGCTACGCGAGCTGTTACGGCGGACATCAGTTCGGGCAATGGGCCGGACAGCTTGGCGACGGCCGGGCAATTCTGCTCGGTGAGGCAGTCAATCGGCGCGGGCAGCGCTTCGAACTGCAACTCAAAGGCGCCGGCCCGACACCGTACGCCCGCCGGGCCGACGGCCGCGCAGTCCTGCGCTCGTCGATCCGCGAGTTCCTGTGCAGCGAGGCGATGCATCACCTGGGCGTGCCAACGACGCGAGCACTGAGTCTCGTCGGCAGCGGTGAAAGCGTCGTCCGCGACATGTTCTACGATGGCCATCCGATCGCCGAGCCCGGCGCCGTGGTCTGCCGCGTCGCGCCTTCGTTCACCCGCTTCGGTCATTTCGAACTGCTCGCCGCACGCGGCGAGCACGCACTGCTGCAGCGCCTGGTCGACTTCACCATCGCCCGTGACTTCCCTGCACTGCTGGCCGCACCCGGACAAAAGCTGGCCGTGTGGTTCCGCGAAGTCTGCGAGCGCACCGCCCGCCTGATGGCGCACTGGTTGCGCGTCGGATTTGTCCACGGGGTGATGAACACCGACAACATGTCGATCCTCGGTCTGACCATCGACTACGGGCCCTACGGCTGGGTCGACAACTTCGACCCCGCCTGGACACCAAACACAACTGACGCCTCGAGCCGCCGCTACTGCTTTGCCCGGCAGCCGGACATCGCCCGCTGGAACCTCGAACGGCTGGCCGACGCCCTGGCCCCGTTGCTGCCCAAGCCGGCCACGGCAGAGAAAGCGGCGCGCTCGGCGGAGCTGGCGGCGGCACTCGAGCATTACGACGAAGTCTATTCGGCCGAGTTCGGCGCGGCTTTCGCCGGCAAGCTCGGATTGCGCAGCTGGACACCCGCCGATGGCGAGTTGCTTGGCGAGCTGTTCGAAGTGATGCGTCTGGCCGAAATCGACATGACCGAGTTCTTCCGCCAGCTGGCGCAGCTGGACATCGACCAGCCCGATGCGGAAGTCCTGCGTGAATCCTTCTATCGCGAAGACCTCAGGCAACGCTTTGCGCCCGACCTCGCACGCTGGTTGGCGCGCTACAGCGCTCGCCTGCGTCACGACGGACAGCCCGCAGAGCGCCGCATCGCTGCCATGAACCAGGGCAACCCGCGTTACGTCCTGCGCAACTACCTGGCACAACAGGCCATCGAGCGGGCCGAGCAGGGCGACACGCAGACCATTCACGAGCTGCTCGAAGTCCTCCGCCGCCCCTACCAGGAGCAACCGGGGCGGGCGGCGTTCAGCGCCCGGCGCCCCGACTGGGCGCGCCACAAGGCCGGCTGCTCGATGCTCTCGTGCAGTTCCTGAGAGCGCCGCGTCCAGCGCGCGCTAGAATGTAGCCCCAAGCGCAACCGCGCCTTAACGCTCGCTCCACCGAGGACTCGCCATGCCCTTCACGCCCGACCTGGTCGATGAACTGAACATCCTGGCCCGCTTTGACCTGGCAAGCCCGCTGCACGGGCTGAAGATCCACAAGACCGCTGCTCCCGAAGTCGTCGCCGCCACCCAGCGCCTGCACGCCAAAGGGCTGCTGACGCAGGTCGACGGCGGCTACCTCACCAGCCTTGGCCGCGATGCCGCCGAGAATGCCCAGGCCGCGCTGACCATTCTCGACTCGCTCCCGATGGCTGCTCACGGATAGCTCGCTCTAAAACCACCCGCAGGAGGCCCCCATGAAATTGACCGACAAGGCATGGCGAACGGTGCCAGCCCTTCTCGCGCTGCTCACGGTGTCCTGTGCGACAGGCAGCGGGCAGTCGAAAGTCGACCCGGCGATCGAGGCGCGGCGTCAAGTGCTGCTTGAGCTGCGTGCGCAGACGGTCGCCGACCTGGTCGCCAGAAAACCCGAGATCAGGGAGGAAATCGCCAACGCCGTGGGCTATGGCGTTTTCGCCTCGACGCAGTACAACATCGTCCTGCTGGTGATGGGCGACGGTGCCGGCGTGCTCACCGACAACAGGACCGGCAAGACGACGTACATGAAGATGGCTCGCGTCGGCACCGGTCCCGGCGTCGGCTACAAGCGCTTCCGACAACTGATCATCTTCCGCAACCGCGATCTGTTCGACACCTTCGGCGCCGTCGGCGCCGACGTCAGCGCATCGGGCGACGCCACCTTCAAGCCCGGTACCGGAAAAGGGCTGGTCCTCGACGGTAGCATCTCGTTCAATCCAATGTTGTCGAGTTATCAGCTCACCGACCGGGGCGTCGTTCTCCAGGCCAACTGGGGCGGCGTCGGCTACCTTCCCGACGAGGCGCTGAACCAGTAGAAGCATTGCGTAGGCTGCGCGGCGAGCGGGGATCGCGCGCAGCTTCCGCCTGCCGGCAGCGGTTTCGTTGACCGGTTACCAAGACAAGGAGTAGGGAGTGAGGAGAGAGGCGTTCGCATCGACCGCTGCGGGCAAACTGGGGCGCATGGCCCTTGCCGCGTGGCTGTTTTTTTTCGCGGCCGGCGCGGTGGCGCAGACTGCCACCGATGACCCGACCAGGCCGCGCGTCGGCCTGGTCCTCGGCGGTGGGGGCGCACGCGGTGCGGCGCACATTGGCGTTCTCGAAGTGCTCGAGAAGATGCGCGTACCGGTCGACTGCGTTGCCGGCACCAGCATGGGGGCACTGGTCGCCGGCGTTTACGCCAGCGGCCTGACGCCAGCGACCATGCGCGACAAGCTGGCGGAAGCCGATTGGGACGACCTGTTCCGCGACGATCCACCTCTGAGCCAGCAGAATTTTCGCAAGAAGGCCCTCGACAAGCGCTTCCTGCCGGGTTCGGAGACGGGCGTTGGGCCACAGGGAGTGAAGGGACAGCCTGGAATCGTCATGGGACAGAAGATCAAACTGTTCTTCAACGTGCTCGTCCGCGACTATCTGGGTGAGCGTGAAATCGGAGCGCTTCCCCTGCCCCTGTCGATCATCGCCACCGATATCGTCAGCGGTGATCGGGTGGTCTTTCGCAAGGGCAGCCTTTCCGAGGCGATGCGCGCCAGCATGTCGGTTCCCGGCCTGATGGCGCCGGTCGAGTCCGATGGCAGGAAACTGGTCGATGGCGGCCTGGTGGACAACGTGCCGATCGACGAAGCGCGCGCCCGCTGCCAGGCCGACGTCATCATCGCCGTCAACGTCGGCTCGCCGCTGCTCAAGGCCGAGGACATCAGCGGCCTGTTGAGCGTTTCCGCACAGATGGTGAACATCCTGACCGAGCAGAACGTGACGCGCTCGCTGGCCACGCTCAAGCCCACCGACATCTATATCAAACCCGATCTCGAGGGGATCACGGCGGGCGATTTCAAGCGCAGTTCGGAAACGGCAGATCGCGGTGCAAAAGCCGCCGAAGCGGTCGCCGACCGCCTGCGCGCGCTGGCCGTCAGTGATACCGCTTACGCCGCATGGGTGGCGCAGATGCAGCCACCCGTGCACGCAGCGCCACGGGTCGACGAGGTGCAGGTCGCCGGGCTCAAGCTGGTCAACCCGGCTGTGGTCAAACGCTATCTGGAGATCAAACCGGGCGACACCGTCAACCCGTCCAAGGTGGACGCCGATCTGATGCGCGCGTATGGCGATGGCTACTACGAGCACGTCGATTACGCGCTGGACACCACCCTGCGCGAACGCAACATTCTGCGCGTGACGCCGGTCGAGAAGGGCTGGGGACCGGACTACATGCGCTTCGGCGTCAACCTCGACAGCAATTTCCGCACCGACTCGACCTACATCCTGCGCGCCGCCTACCAGAAAACCTGGCTCAACACGCTCGGCGGCGAATTCCTCGCCTACGGCGAAATCGGCTCGCAATCCGGCTTCGGTGCCGACCTCTACCAACCGGTCGACGCGCAGCAGCGCTTCTTCCTCGAAGCCAACGCCAGCTACCTGAACCGCATAAGCGGCGTCTACCAGAACGACAACAAGCTTGCCGAGTACAGGATTTCCCAGACCACCCTTCGCCTTGGTGGTGGAGCGAACATCGGCCTCCTTGGTCAGGCGCGCCTGGGCTGGCAGGAGAACTGGCGAAAAAGCGAGCTAGACACCGGCTCGCCATTCCTCCCCGAGGAGGCGAAGACCTATGGCGGCTGGTTTGCGGCATTGGACATCGACCAGACCGATCGACTGTACTTTCCGACCAGTGGCTGGTCGAGCAACGTGAAGTACTTCGACTCTGCAGCCGAGGGCTACAGTCGGCTCGACGCCGGTGCCAGCGGTTACTGGAATGTCGGCGACTGGGTCATGGCCAGCCGCCTGTCGTACCAGGGCTCGCCAATCGGCCAACTGCCCGTCTACGACCTCGGACAATTGGGCGGCATGCTGAACATGACCGCCTTTGCCGTCGGACAGTTGAAGGGGGACAACATGAGCTACGGCAGTATCCGTGCCGAGCGGATCATCGGTCGCCTGCCGCTCGGCCTGCGCGGAGACCTGCGCGTCGGCGCCGCCTTCGAGGCGGCCAGGGTTGGCCAGGCGTTTACGGAAACCGAACTCAAGGGCTGGATCCCGGGCGTTGCGGTCTATCTTGGCGGCGAGACGCCACTGGGTCCGGTTTACCTGGGTTACGGCTACTCGAACGCCGGGTCGACTGGCGGTTATTCCAATTTCTACCTGTTCCTCGGAACCCCCTGAACTGCAGACATTCACATGTGCGGAGCTGAAGCATGAAACCCCAAGGTAAATGGCAAACAACAAGGATTCTCGGCGCCCTGTCGCTGGCGACGGCGTTCGCCTCGCCGGCGAGCGCCGAAATGAGCGCCGAGGAACTCGCCAAACTGGCGCAGAATCCGGTCGGCAACCTGATCAGCGTGCCCTTCCAGAACAATACCAACTTCAATGTCGGGCCGCGCGACGGCACGCAGAACATCCTCAACATCCAGCCGGTGATCCCGATCGAGGTCAACTCGCAGTGGAACGTCATCACCCGCACCATCGTGCCGGTAATTTCGCAGCCGGCCTTGGTCTCCGGCGAAGATCGGATCAATGGCATCGGCGACCTGCAGTTTACCGCCTTCCTCTCGCCGGCGATTCCCAAGGGTGCGATCTGGGGTGCGGGCGCGGTCCTCCAGATGCCGACCAACAGCAACGACGCCCTGGGCAACGACCGCTGGGGACTCGGCCCTTCGTTCGTGATGCTCAACCTCAAGAAGGGCGATCCCTGGGTGTATGGCTTTCTGGTCAACAACGTCTGGTCGGTCGGGTCGGGCAGCGACGCGAGCTACAACAACTTCCTGCTCCAGCCCTTCCTCAACTACAACTTCGAGGGTGGCCTGTACCTGACTTCGGCGCCGATCGTCACCGCCGACTGGAAGGCCGACAGCAGCCAGCGCTGGACCGTGCCCCTGGGCGGCGGTGTCGGCAAGATCTTCCACTTCGGAAAATTGCCGGTGAACACCCAGCTCAGCGCTTACTACAACGTCGCCCATCCCGACAACGCCGCCAACTGGCAGCTGCGCCTGCAGGTGCAGTTGATGTTTCCGAAGTAGGCGCGCCGCGCCGCGCGCCGCCTGACGGTTGATGAGGGCAATGCTGGCGGCGCCGGGTACCGGATCTCGCGATCCGTGTCCAATGACCGCGTCAGGAGACGAGGCTAAGGACAAGAGCGAGAAGGGCCCGTCTTCATCGTTGTCATACTGCTCCCAGGTAGATGCTCAGGCACCAGCCAGGCAGCAAAGCGCCGGTCGGCGGGGAAAAAAGCCGCTGCCATGACCGGGCGACACGCTCCGCTGGCGGATGCGCGAGGGGGCGTGTCGGAAGTGCATCGACGGTCGTTGGCCAGCGACGGCGCTACTTGTCGCCCGCACCTTTGCTGATGGCTTCCATCACCCGGTCGAGGTTGAAGCTGCCGGGCTTCTGGCGTGGCGGAAACTCGCGGAAACTCTGCAGCCATTGGCCAATGTAGGCGCCAGCGGGCGCAAACATGAACATGTGATCGACCCACCATCTGTTGTAACCGATGCTTTCATGCTCGGCGCGCTCGAAAGGATCCATCCGCAAGTTGGTCAGCATCGGCGCACGCAGAGCCGTGTAGGGCTGTCGCCAGACATCGATTCCATTGGCATCCTGCCTCAGGAAGGTGGCCTTCCAGTCGTTGTAGCGCAGCGCAGCGATCTGGCCATCGTCGGTCCAGTAGACAAACTCATGGCGCGGCCACTCCGCCTCTCCCTTGAGCGCGGGCATCAGGTTATAGCCGTCGAGGTGGACCTTGTAGGTCATGTCGCCGACCGTCTTGCCCTTCAACAGCTCTTCCTTGACGTTCGGCTGTCCCGCCGCAGCGAGCAGCGTGACCAGCATGTCCTCATGCGCACCGATGTCGTTGATGACGCTGCCGGGCTTGATCACGCCGGGCCAGCGGATCATCGTCGGCACGCGGAAGCCGCCTTCCCACTGCGTCGCTTTCTCGTTGCGAAACATCGTCGTGCCGCCATCGGGCCAGGAGAAGAACTCCGCGCCGTTGTCGGTTGAATACATCACGATGGTGTTATCTTCGACGCCCAGTTCCTTGAGCTTGGCGAGCAATTGGCCCACCATCACGTCGTGCTCAACCATGCCGTCGGCGTAAACACCGAGACCGGTCTTGCCTTTGGACGCGGCCTTGAGGTGCGTCCAGATGTGCATGCGAGTGCTGTTCCACCAGACGAAGAATGGCTTCTTGTCCTTGACCGCCTTGTCCATGAACTTGAGCGCCTCGGCGGTGACTTCCTCGTCGACTGTTTCCATGCGCTTGATCGTCAACGGACCGGTGTCTGTAATCGCGCCGCCAGCGAAGCTGTGGATGACACCGCGCGGGCCGAACTGCTTCCTGAATTCCGGGCCCTTCGGGTAGTCGGGGTGCTCAGGCTCCTGCTCTGCATTCAAATGATAGAGGTTGCCAAGGAACTCGTCGAAGCCGTGTGCGGTGGGCAGCATCTCATCGCGGTCACCAAGGTGGTTCTTGCCAAACTGGCCGGTCGCGTAGCCCTCGGCCTTGAGCAGCACGGCGATCGTCGGATCCTCCTTCTTCATGCCTTCCGGAGCGCCCGGCAGTCCGACCTTGGTCAGGCCGGTGCGCATGGGCGACTGGCCGGTGATGAATGCGGCGCGGCCGGCCGTGCAACTCTGCTGGCCATACCAGTCGGTAAACAGAGCGCCTTCTTTGGCGATGCTGTCGATGTTGGGCGTCCTGTAACCCATCATGCCCTGGTTGTTGGCACTGATATTGAAGCCGCCAATGTCGTCACCCCAGATGACGAGGATATTCGGTCGTTTTGTGGTTGTCGGTGTGCTGGCGGCGGGGGTGCTGGCCGTCGGTGTGCTGGCTGCTGGTGTGCTGGCTGCCGGTGTGCTGGCGGCCGGTGTGCTGGCGGCCGGTGTGCTGGCGGCCGGTGTGCTGGCGGCCGGTGTGCTGGCCGTCGGTGTGATGGTCGCCTGTGCGGCGGCATCCGTTCCCAGGGCCTCTGGCACCAAGCCGGCCTGCGCGTTGACGGCCAGTAGCAGCGTGGCCGTCAACAAGCCATTGGCCAGGAAATTTTTCCAGTTCGGACTTTTTTCCATCTCTTTCTCCTTTCTTGCGACGTGGTGTGGCTACACACCCCATGCCTTTCCGGCATCTGACGTGCGACGAGGGACGAGCGGACTGCACCCAGACATGGCCCCGTCGGGGCAGCATTCAAGGTCATGTCGGAAACCCGAAGCGAACTGCAACGTACCCTTCCGGCATGGCACCGACTCGAGCTTGCCGACATGGCAGCAAAGCTGCATCCTATCATCTGTCCACTGTCTACCAAGCCCTCCCCGTCGGCGCCGCAGGGTCAGGCTTGCAGCCGGCCCGCCATTCTTGAGCCAGAGCAGGAGAGGTAAGAGGCCCATCATGGCGCACGCAGCGGTCGCCATGGAGCGCGCGATAACAGGCCACGCGCAGACCTGAGGAATCAGATAGCCCTAGCGGCCTTCCAGTTCTCTCACCAACTGCTCCACGTTCTGGTCATTTGGCAGGATCTCGGCGGCTTGCCTCGCATAGCGCAGGGCCGCGCGCTGGTCACCCGTTTCACGGCTGATCGAAATCAGCGCACTCAGTATCTCCAGGTCATTGGCATGACGCTTGTTGGCCTCGCGCAGCACCGCCAGCGCTGCCTCGCGCTTGCCGGCCGAGTGCAGCGCGATGGCCTGGACGTAGGCGTAACGCGCATTGTCCGGGGCCAGCCTGACGGCCTCGATAAATTCCTTCAGCGCTGCGCCGCTCTCGCCCTTGCGGGTCAGGAGCAGGCCAAGTACATGGTGCAGATCGGCGTCGCCGGGCAGAACGGCCAGGCCCGCGCGCAGGACCTCCTCCGCCTCGGACTCGCGCCCCTGCTGTCGCCAGGCATCGGCCAGGTTGACATACCCGCCGGTAAAACTCTTGTCCAGGACGATCGCCCGCTGGAAAGCGGCGATCGCCGCGTCGAAACGACCCTGACGTAGGCGCAAGTTGCCAAGATTTACGTTCACCGCCGGCCAGTCGGCCTCCTGTTCAAGGGCCGCCACGTACTCCTGCAAAGCCGCCTCGCGAGCCGCCTGCCGACCAGCCGGCAGCTGGCTATCCGGCACATCGGCGAGGACTCGTGCCGCCTCGATGCGCACGCCACGGACGGGGTCCACCAGCAAAGGCGAGGCACTCAGCGCGCGATTCAGCGGGTCGGCACGCTCGAGCATGCCCAGCGCAGCGCTGCGCACCAGGGGATCGGAATCGAGCAGCAGCGTCCGCGCGGCCGGCAAGGTGGCGGGGCCGGCGTAAGGCTGCGCCAGCGTCAGCGCGGTCGCCCGAACGATCGCTGGCTGAGCGGTGCTGCTGGCCAGTTCGAGCAGACTCGGCAAGGCACGCACACCCTGTGTCTCGCCGGCGTGCAGGGTGGAACCGTAATGCGGACGGTCGCGCCAGGTCTTGCCGTACCACTTGTCCATTACGACGGCGGCCCAGGCGGGCTGTTTGTCGGCATGACACTGCGTACAGGCATTCGGGCTGCCAAGCGCCGTCGACAGATCGGGACGGGGAATGCGCAGGCTGTGATCCGGCCGCGCGTGGACGACCATGTAGTTCTGTGACGGCATGTGGCAAGTGACGCACTGCGCGCCCTTGCCACCGTCCTGGTGCTGATGGTGTTTGGGCACGTCGAACTCGCTTGCCTGATGGCAGCGCGTACACAGCGCATTGCCTTCGGCGCGCAGCTTCTGCGAGTGCGGTTCGTGGCAGTCCATGCAGGTCACGCCGCGCTGATGCATCTTGCTCTGCAGGAACGAGCCCCAGACATAGACCTCTTCACGCTGCTGGCCGTCCGGGTAATAGTTGGGCGCGGTGAGCATCGCCAGGCGGTGGCTATCCGACAGCGGGGCACCCGCCTGGCGGGCCTCGCTCAGGGTCGCGCGCCGTGAATGACACGCGCCGCAGCTGTTCATCCCGGCCGGATCGGCGGGCTGATCGCGAACGGCAAACCTTGCTTCCCGGTCAGGAAAGTGCCAGGCCCCGCTGCCGCCGCTCTTCAGCGACGGCAGGCCTTTGTCGTCGTGCGCGGCGTACGGCGCCTTGGCTTTGCTGGCCCAGCTGAGATGCGCCGAAGCCGGGCCGTGGCAGGACTCGCAAGCGACGTTGATCTCGCTGAACGTCGTCTGGTAGCTATTGCTGGCCGCGTCGTAGGCCTTGCGCAGATTGGTCGAGTGGCACTCGGCGCACTGTAGCGCCCAGTTCTGATAGAGGCCGGTCCAGTGCAGCGGATCTTTATGGTCGAGCTTCTGGTCGGGATAAAGATGGAACCAGCGCTGCCCGCCTTCGCTTTCTGGCCGGCTATCCCAGGCGATCGGCAGTACCTGGTAACGGCCACCGGGGAAGGCGATCAGGTACTGCTGCAGCGGGTACACGCCGAAGGTGTAGCTGATCGGGTAGTCGGCAAGCTTGCCGTCCGGGCCATCGGTACGCACCATGAAGCGGCCGTCGGGGCTCTTGAAAAACCTTGACTCGACGCCATTCTGCGTAAACTCGACGTTGGCGAAGTCGCCCAGGACCGAACTGTCCGTGGCGTCCTGCATGGCCAACTGGTGGTGCGAACCGGTCCACGCCGCGAACTCGCTTTGGTGACAGGTCTGGCAGCTGTTTGCCCCGACGTAGCTGGCAGGAGCCGCGACGGAAGCGGTGGCCGGCGGCGGCAGTGCGACAGGTCGGGTGACCAGGACGATGATCCCGGCGATCGCCAGGAGCAAGGCCAAGCCGACGGCCAGCCAGAGATGGCGTCGCTTCGCCGGGCTGGCAGCGCTCGGGCTGGCGGCCGAGGGCGCCGGCGTTTCGGCTGACCGCCTGACGGCGCCTCGCGATTTTCGGGTCATTAGGCGCTCTGCGGCAGGTCAGTCACACCACGACTGCGAGGTGTCACTTCGAGACAGCCCGCCAGCACAGCCTGCAAGGCCTCGCGAGACGCACAAGCCAGCATTTTGCGCGCGCAGGTAACACGCCCGTCCGCACGGACTAGCGCCAAGCGGTCGTTCCCGGTGCGTCAGGGCCACCCCGCTGCGGCATCTGACCAAGCAGACAGCGCACGCCAGGCGAATCCGGCTGGGCATCGTAGGCGCCTTGAAGGTTGGCTACGAAAGCTGCCTGGGGAATCCTGCCATTGTAGAAACGTGAGGTCAGGTCCAGGAAATAGGGGTCCTGCAGGGAGTCCGCGTTGATTTCCATGCGCCCGATGCGCTCGTACAGACACTTGTTCTGGACCCGTGTGAGAAAAGCCTCATAGGGATCGTCCGAGCGCCATGCGTCGGGGGCACAGGCGCTAACGGAAAGCAGGGCGAACACGGCGAGCACGGCACTGGCCAGTGAACGAGGCTGGCGCCGCGGTCGCCGGCAGCCCTTCGCAGCGGTGGTCGATAGGAGATTGGTCATGTTACCTGTCCGCCATCTTGTGTCGGGAGTTGTCGCTTGTCGGGCGGACCTGCCACCCGACAAGCGACGATCGCTTCTCGCTCAGCGCGGAACGACGCGGGCGTCTTCGCCGCTGCCTTCGATGTAAACGCGCTGACCCTTGCTGATGGCCGGGTTGACCGGCTGCGTCACCGAAACCAGGACACCGCTGCTGACACGAACGATCACCTGCTGCGCCGGTACCGGCTGGTCGTATTTCTTCTGGATCTCGTGCCCGGCGACTGCACCGCCGACAGCTCCCAGGACCATTGCCACGTCGCGACCGGTACCGGCACCAATCAGGCTGCCGACCCCGAGACCGGCAAGACCACCGACGACGGCGCCAACGCCGGAGTGATGGTCGCTCGACAACTCGGTGTGGATGATCTGCTCGACGACGCCGGTGCGTATTTCCATCTGACCCGGCTGCGCTCCGGGTGCGGCGCAAGCAGCAAGTGCCAGAGCCAGCACCAGAGTCGAAACATAGGACGAAATTTTCTTGAACATGTGGACCTCCTTGGGGTTATTTTGACGTGCAAGGCACGCCGCATTGTACGTCAGGTTTCCGCCGCGTTTGTGTCAGTCCGGCGACTGCACCGCGGGCGCGGTGATCTCTTCGGGCGAAAGCGCTGCGTCGGGCGCCACCGCCTCGGGCGCAAGCACGGCCGGCCCCTGATCCCGCTCCGGCGCCAACGCCGCGCCGGGCTGCACGGCATCCGGCGAGCGGACTGGCGGCGGGGTCATCTGTTCGGGCGACAGCGCCGCGTCAGGCGCAACCGCGTCCACCGACAGCGCCGGGTCTGGAGCGGTGCTTCCTGCCTGTGCGACAGCACCGCCCGCCGTGAGCAGGCAGACGAGCAGGGCCGGCAGCGCCACGCCCGTACGACAGCGATCAGCGATTCTCATAGTGGGTCTCCCATTGTTGATCGCCCGCTCAGCGCCCGACCGACTCGCTTTCCAGCGGAGCCGGCGCCGGTTCGGCGGGCGCTGCATACCAGTTGGCCCGCTCGACCAGCTTGGGCCGATCGGTATCGGTCTCGTAGTTTGGCGTCATGATCTGCACGCCGTACTCGTTGAAGACGTCGAGGATGTTGCGCTGCAGCTGCGCATGCAGGCGCGGTACGGCGTGTGCGTCGCGGCAATGGGCATTGATCTCGTAGCTGACGCAGAAATCGCCCAGTTCGCCATAGAGCACGAAAGGGGGCGGTTCGGCGAGCAAGCCCGGGGTGCGCGCCACAGCCATCAGCAATAGCGCCTCGACCTGACGCCAGGGCGTCTCGTAGCCGATGCCGACCTTGCTATGCACGATCAGTCCGGACTCCTCGGCCAGGGAGCTGTAGTTCACCACGTGTCCGTTGAGAATCTGCGAGTTGGCAATGGTGACCTCCTCGTTCTTCAAGGTGCGCAGATGCGTCACCTGGGCGTGGATATCGATCACATCGCCGGTCACGTCGCCAATCATCACCCGATCACCGAGCTTGAAGGAACGCCGGTAGGTGATCATCAAACCGGCGACGAGGTTGGCGATCGCCGACGACGAGCCGATCGAAACGACCAGCCCGACGAGCAGGGAAATGCCCTTGAACGCTTCCGAATCCGATCCCGGGATATACGGATAAGCGACGATTACGGCGAAGGTCAGCACTGCGAAGCGAACGATCTTGTAGGTTGGCCAGGCCCATTCCGTCTCGAAATCCTCCAGGGTCACCGAACCGCGCGCGACAGCGTCGAAGAAGAGCCGGATCAGGCGCAGGAAAAAACGCACGACTAGCGCCAGAATGACCAAGAAAACCAGGTCCGGCAGATAGTCGACAAAAGCCTGGCCCATGGTTTTCAAGGGGCTGATCACGACCGTGGCCAGATCTCTGGCAAAGGCGCGCGTCCACGGAAAGCCGCCGAGCACGAAATCGAGGCCGGCAAAGACGGCGACCGCGATCGCCAGAAAACCGAGCGCCGACACCGCGGCGCGAAGCGCAGCCCAGATGCGCTCGGCACGCACGATCTCGAAGGACTGGATCTCCACGGCGCCAATGCGGAAGCGGAGGCGCTTCGCCAGCAATGCGTGCAGCCGACGCGTCAGCCAGATCAGCGCCGCGACAACCACTGCCAGTGCGGCCATCGCCAGCGCTGCCGCGACGGCGTGTTTGCGCAACGCCTCGGGAGTACGCTCGTGGCGATAGTCGTCGATGGCCGTGCGGATCCGCTCGCTGGTGGCAACGGCCAGGTCCTCGCGCTCGACCTGCTCGATACGCGCGTCGGCGTCGAACAGCGTCATCACCGGTCTTTCCGCAACGCTGATCGTGCTGTGAGTCGTCGAGTCGGCCACCTGCACCGAGTCGGGGGCCACCTTCGGATCACTTGCCAGGCGCTCGATGCGCGCACTGATCGCTGCCGCACGTGCCTCGGCCGGAAAGCTGGTCACGCCGCGCACGCGGAACAGGACGCGCCCATCGAGCTCGACCGCTGCGGTGGCGATTTCAGCATCGGGGTGGACGTCGGCGAGCAGATTCTCCAGGCCCGGCGCAGAGGCGAGCGAAGCGCCACCGGCGGTCGTCAGCAGCACGAACAGCGACACGGAGAGAACGCGAAGCAAGCTGCAGGCCACCGTCCCGCTACCCCCCGGCAGCGGCAGTGGCCACCTGCCGATAAGGCTCGAGAAATTCAACGGCCCCCTGGAAAATCAAGCCCATGCCCATTGCCGCGACGAAAAACCCTACGATCCGGGTCGCTGCATCGATGCCCTGCTTGCCGATCTTGCGCAGGATCGGCTTGGCGTAGGCCAGCGACAGATAGACGGTGGCCATGCAGGCAACGATGGCCGCGCTGGCGGCGGCAAAGTGCATCAACTCGGCGGACGACTGCTTGATCGTCGAGGCCATGCTGATCAGCGTGGCGATCGCCCCGGGCCCGAACATGATCGGCATCGCCAGCGGGACGAACGCCACGTCGGTGTCGGACGCATCCGCATGCGGAAGCATGCCGCCGGACGGTGGCGGCGCAAACAGCTCGAAACCGACGCGAGTGAGGATCACGCCGCCCACTACCCGCACCATGCTCAGCGGCACCTCGAAAATGCGTAACAGCAGCGTGCCGAAGATCAGGAAGAAGAAACACAGCAACAAGGCATAGAGACACGCGCGTCGCGCCACCTGGCGCTGTTCGTTCGTTTCCTTGTTGCCCATCAGGCCGAGATAGACCGGGATCGCCTCGAGGGGATTGATGATCGCCACCAGGGTGGTGAACAGACTGATGAACAGGGTAAGCGTTGGCTCCATGCCTAAAGCATTCCTCTGAAAAAAGCAACTCCGCGCCGCTCTCGCGGCAGCGGCCAGCACCTCCGCGGCACTGCGAAACGCCGGCAGACTATCATGAATGCCCCCGTGCTCGGCACTTGCCTGACGAACTTTGCACGCGCCGAACGGCACACCCCGGTGCGTCCCCGCAGAGGGCCCCGCGCGGGCGGCCCTGTCTGCCTGAACTGACCCGCCAGCCGGGAGTAGCGGCCGCGGCGATCTTCCTTGACCGGTTTGCTACGCTCGCCGCATACTCCGACGCATGGTCTTCAACTATCTGACTGTCCTGCATATCGTCGTCCTGCTGGCGGTTTCGCTACGCATCTTTTCGCGTCGGACGGCGCACGGCACGGCGCTGGCGTGGCTGCTGCTGGTCATCCTTCTGCCGGCGGTTGGCGTCCTGATGTACCTGCTGATCGGCGAGCGCCGTCTCGGCAAGACCTGGATGGAGCGGGCAATCGCCCTGCAGCCGCAGATATTGCGCTGGGCGCAGGACATCCCGGCTTCGGCTCTGGCTGATCCCGGCGAGCTGAACACCGGAGCGGAGAGCGTCAGCCGACTGGCCACCGGCTCGGTCGGCCTGCCGCTGATGGGTGGCCATCGCCTGCAGCTGCTGGCCGACAGCAGCGTCAGCATGCGCGCCCTGATCGCCGACATCGACGCCGCCCGCAGCTCGGTCCACCTCGAGTTCTACATCTGGAACCCCGGCGGCTTTGTCGACGATCTGGTCGCCGCGCTGATCCGTGCAGCGCAGCGCGGCATCCCCTGCTCGACGCTGATGGATTCGCTCGGCAGCCGGCCTTTCTTCAAGAGCGAGGCGATCGACCGACTGCGCAAGGCGGGAGTGACTATCGTCGAGATTCTGCCGGTCAACCCCTTGCGCGCGCTGCTCGTCCGCCTTGACCTGCGCGACCACCGCAAGATAGCGGTCATCGACCGCCGCATCGCCTACACCGGCAGCATGAACATCGCCGACCCCCGTTTTTTCAAGCAGGATGCCGGCGTCGGCGAGTGGGTCGACGCCATGGTGCGCATCGAAGGACCGGCAGCATGGATTCTCGAAGCGGTTTCCCTGTCGCTGACTGCGCTGCAGACGGGAAGCGACTTCGCACCACCGCCGCCACCGGATCTGGCGCCCGCCGGCAGCAGTCAGGTGCAGATCTTCCCCTCCGGGCCGCAGTCGTCCACCCGGCACATCGAGCAACTGCTGCTGGCTGCAATCTACGCCGCCAGGCGCGAAATCGTTCTGACCACGCCGTATTTCGTGCCCAGCGAAACACTGCTCGTTGCGCTGCGCTCGGCCGCCATCCGCGGCGTGCGCGTGATCCTCATCGTCCCGGAAAAGATCGACTCGCTGCTGGTCCGCTACGCAAGCAACGCCTACGTCGAGGATCTGCTCGCCGTCGGGATCACCATCCAGCGTTTCGGCGCCGGCCTGCTGCACACCAAGAGCATGGTCGTTGATGAAGAGTTCACCATATTCGGAACGGTCAATCTCGACCTGCGCAGTTTCGAACTGAACTTCGAAGTGTCGATGATCACCTACGACCGGGAGTTTTCGATTGCCACGCGAGACATGCAACGGCGTTACGAAAGCAAATCACAGCCGCTGCAACTCGACCGCTGGCGCGCCCGGCCAAAATGGCGCCGCCTGACCGAGAACGCGGTACAGGTGCTCAGCCCGCTGCTCTGAGGACGGCTCGCTGAAGCGGGCAACTGCCATCAATTCAACACTTGAAGCGACAAGGAGATGGTCATGGTACGAAGCCTTTTACCGCGCGCCGTTCTGGCTCTTGCGCTGCTGACGATGTTCGTCAGTACGCCGGGCCGGGCGCAGGAACCGAGTCAGCGCAGCGCGCTGGAAGCACAGAGGATCGGCGTAGAAGCCGCCATCTACGGCTTGCCGCTGGTGCTCATGGACCTTACCCGGCAGCTGTCGACCAACGTGCCCAGCCCACAGGCGAATGCGCACGCGCCGATCAACCAGTTCGGCAGCATGAGCAGCTACCCGCCAGCGTCCGATCACAGTATCGTGCGCATGAACGTCGACACGCTCTATTCGTTCGCCTGGCTCGACCTGTCGAAGGAACCAATGATCCTGTCGGTGCCGGATACTGGCGAGCGTTACTACCTGATGCCCATGATCGACGCCTGGACCAACGTCTTCGCCTCGCCGGGAAAACGCACCAGCGGCACGCAGGCCGGCAATTTCGTCGTCACCGGCCCCGATTGGAGCGGGACGCTGCCCGAGGGTGTCGAGGAAATCAAGGCGCCGACCAACACGGTATGGATCGCCGGTCGCACCCAGACCAACGGCGCAAAGGACTATGCGGCGGTGCACCGCATCCAGAAGCAGTACAGGATCACCCCGCTCAGCGCATTCGGCAAACGCTACACCCCCCCGCCAGGGGTCGTCGACACGTCCATCGAGAACAAGCTGGCACCGGTCGATCAGCTCGCACAGATGGACACCACGACTTTCTTCAACAGGCTGGCGCAGTTGATGGCGGCCAATCCGCCACCGGCAGCAGACGCGCCGCTGCTCGATCGCCTGGCCAGGATCGGTCTGGTCCCCGGAGAAAAGTTCACCGCCAGCAAGCTTGACCCGGCCGTCGCCAGGGGCGTGGAGGGATCGCTGGCCATCGCCCTGGAGAAACTTCACGCCGCGGCAAAGCACGCCGGCAAGCCGGTCAATGGCTGGTATATCCCGCCCAGGGAAGTCGGTGACTTCGGCACCGATTACGATCTGCGCGCGGTGGTCGCCCTGATTGGCCTGGGCGCCAACATCCCCGCCGATGCGATCTATCCGAATGCGTTCACCGATGGCGACGGCAAGCCGCTGAACGGCGCCCAGCGTTACGTGATCCACTTCGACAAGGGCCAGACGCCACCGGCCAAAGCCTTCTGGTCACTGACCATGTACGACGCGCAATCGTTCTTTGTCGATAATCCGGTCAACCGTTACAACGTCGCCAGCTGGATGCCGCTCAAGTACAACCGGGACGGCTCGCTCGACGTCTTTATTCAGAAGGAGTCGCCAGGCAAGGGCAAGGAAGCCAACTGGCTGCCGGCAGCGAGCGGGGACTTCAGCGTCACCATGCGTGTTTACTGGCCGAACGAGGAAATGCTCGACGGCAGCTGGTTGCCAGCGCCGCTGAAGCGGCTCGACTGAGGCGCAAGCAATGCCGGACAACTCACTGCCCGCCGGTCACCTGGCTGGCCTGCCCGCCACGCTCGCGCACGAGCGCCGCGGGTCTTTGCGGCCTGGCGTCAGCGTTCGCGCGAGCGCAGGCGCTGCAGATCAGTAGCGATCTCGCGCAATTGCGCTGGATGCTGATCGAGCAACGGGCCACGTCGTTGCCGACGAGCTTGCTGGTGGTCCTGGTCGTCTGGCTGGCAGTGCTGTTTGCCAGCTTCGGCATGTTCGCCCCGCGCAACGCAACGGTGATCGCCGTCCTGTGTATCTCGGCACTCTCCGTTTCCGGCGCGCTGTTCATCATTCTGGAGATGACCCAGCCACTCGACGGCATGATCAAGGTTTCCAGTGCCCCCTTGCACAAGGCCATCGAGCTTCTTGGCAAATAGATCAGAGCGCAGCGACGGCGACGACTTCGGCCATCCCTCGCCCGCCCTTAGATGCCCCCTCGGATCAGAGAAAGGTAATTCAATATGAGAGTAGCGACGACTTCACTGGCCCTTGCCCTGGCGCTGGCTTTTGCGGCAGCGGCGGCGGTGAGCACGGCCACCGCCGCACCCACCGCCACGGCACGATCGTCCACCGCCGAACTTGACGCCGAGAGCAAGGTACTGAAGGGGACATGGGTCCGGCCCGACGGCGGCTACACGATTGTCATCGCCAACGGCGCTGCCGGCGGTCAGCTCGAGGCGACCTACTTCAACCCGCGCCAGCTTCCGTTTGCCAGGGCAGAGGCATCGCGGCAAGGCAGCGATCTGCGGGTTTTCCTCGAATTGCGCGCGGGCGGCTACGACGGCTCGACCTACGACCTGCGCTACGACCCGGCCAGCGATCGGCTCACCGGCGTCTACTATCAGGCCGTGGCCAAGCAGAAGTACGACATCTTCTTCGTGCGCAAGAACTGAACGACCGCTGCTGCTGCCGCCGCCGAGGGCCTCGTCGGCTTGCCTGCTTCGGCGGCATGCGCCGAAGCAGGCCGGAGAAGGAACGTCCGCCGGGCGGCCAGTTCGCCACGCGCTCTGCTGGCGAAGATGGTTACCGTGGCGGGTTAACCACCACGTAGGTCACCGAACTGCCCGCATACTGCGGCTGGTAGTAGGCACCGCCACATTGCTGGTAGGTGATTCCGGCAGAGACGTAGGGCACGCAGCTCGGCGGCAAGGTCGCGACCATCGAGCCGACGACCGCTGCCGTGACCGCTACGGCGGCGCCGACGGCCACTCCGGTTGCCACCGGGTGATAGCCGCCGCGGCCATTCACATCGACGTCGACGTTGCGGTTCACATTGACGTTGGTGTTGCGATTGACGTTGGTGTTGCGGTTCACATTGGTGTTGTGATTGATGCTGGTGCGTGTGGCGCCGCGCGCATATGCCTGCGAAGCGGCAAAGAAGTCATGCGCCCCTACCGCCAGCAGCGACATCAATACGGCACGCGACCAGCGACCGGACAAGCGTTTCTTGGATTGGACTTGGCTCATCATCTCACCTCACTTCTCGTTGCCGGGCTGGACTTCCAGCTCGCGCAGGACGATCTTGCCGGCCCGCTTGGGCGGAACGAAACGGAACACGCTATCGGCCAGGCTGGGCGACAGATTCCAGCTCAGCACGGCCGCATATTGTGGTGCCGCGTCCTCGTTCTTGGTCGTGATGACGATCTTCCTTGGCAGCGGCGTCTTGCCTTCCTGGATCCAGATCTGCCAGTCGACGTCGTCCTGGCGAAAGGCATAGTGGTCACAGAGAACACCGCGAACGCGGCTCTTGCCCAGATAGAAGCCTGATCTTATGTTCGCCGCAAGCGATTCCGGCGCCAGCAGGTCGGCCAATGGCCATTCCAGGCCATATTTGGTTTCGGCGAAGGCCAACATCTCCCTGATGGTTTTTGGCGCCTTCACCGAGGCGTAGTAGTTCACCAGCTTGCCATAGATGGTCAGTGTCCTGCCGTCGTAGTAGAACTGGCGCTGCTTGTCGTCGTCGATCACGTCCACCCGCAAGCGATTGGGCTTGACCACCGAGATATCCGCGAGCGAGCCGAACTGCACTTTCTGACCGCTATCGAGTACCTCGTCGGTACTCGCGTCAACGCGCAAACTGAAGGTCTTCAGTTCCTGCAGGAATTCGCTGCTGCGCTTGAGCGCTGCGGCGGCCTCCGGCTCAATGAGCGGCGGCGGCGCCGGGGCAGCGGCCGGTGTTGCGGGAGTGGCAGCCGTCGCGCTGTCTGCTACGGGCGCAGGGGTAGCAGCGGCATCGGCGGCATCCGCCTTGGCCACAGCGGCGGCGACCGCCGCAGCAGTTTTCGCCTCGGCGGCCGTCGGGGCAATGGTCACCGCCGCAGCCTTGCTCGCCTTGCCTGCTGCAGAAACGGCAGGTACGCTGGCTTTGTCTGCTCCTGGGCTGGGCGGCTGCGCGGCGGCGCTGAAAACAGGAAACAGCAGCAGCGCGACAGCGCTCACTACTATCGGAAAACGCTCTGGTCTCATCAACAAGTTTCTCCTCAATTGGCATTGCAAACGCAAGCAGCGTACGGTAGCAGGGAAGCCGCGGCCCTTGCTGCTCAAAACTCCCTGCTCACGAAGTTGCGCTCGCAGTAGTGATCATAAAGTGCGTCGAGCTTGGCCGCGGGATCATCGCAGAGCGCGAAGCGCTGTTGGTCGAAGTAGAACATGCCGTCGTGAGGGCGAACCAGTTCGGCAAAGCGCTTGCTCGCCAGAAGCAGATTCGGCTCGCGCCTGGCACCGTCCAGCGCGTCGCGACGCAGATCGCTGGCGAAGCGCTGCAGATCTTCCTTGAACAGCTCACGCCCGTTCACGAAGATCTCCCGGTCGAACGGGTAAAAGAACTGCATGATCCGACCGTAACGTTTCAACAGGCGGAAGTCAAAAAAGCCGGCCTCCGCGGCCATCAGAACGACGCCCACATTGGCGAATTCACCCGTTTCAGCGAAGGGGCGAAAACGAAGCAAGGCGTATTGGCAGGCGAACTCATTCATGGTGGACCCATCAGCAGTGTTCCAGACCCGGGCCGCCGCCAGCGACGCTTCCATCGCTGTCATCGCCAAGCGGGCCTGCCGATAGCGGCAGGGCGTCCGGGAATCGCCGGAAAAAAATCCAACGTCATTGTACGATAGCACGGGCGGTAGCAGAAGGGCGACAAAGTCTCGCCAGCCGGCAAGTGAGCGAACCTGCAGGTCCGACGGCCACTGGCGATAGGCCAAGCCAGCTGCAACTGCGCTGGTCAAGTCGCGCGGCGTTCGTTCGCCGCTGATCGTGCGCCGCAGAACGCTCAATTGCCGCAAGCCTGGATGAGGAACTGGCGCAGGGCTTCGGCCGGTTCGGCGAGCGTTGCGTCTTTGGCCCAGATCAAACCGACTTCGAGATGTGGAATGGCGTCAAGGATCGGGCGGGCTTCGATCTTCTTGCCTTCCAGCGACCACGGGCGGTAGACCATGTCGCTGAGAATGGTCACGCCGAAACCGTGTGCGACCAGGCCGCGCAGGGCTTCCATGCCATTGGTACGGAAAGCGACGTTGGGAGCGAGACCGTTGTCGGTCCAGTAGCGGCGATTCGATTCTTCGCCTTCGTCAATAGTCAGCAGGATGTAGGGCTGACGCGCAATATCGGCGAGCGAGGGATAAGGCTGCTCGAGCACGGGGTGGCCGCTGGCCGCCCAGAGCTGACGGCGCGAACGCATCAGGACATGGTGGCCGAAGCGCTCGCGATCCACGACGTTGGAGAGGATCACCACACCGAGTTCCATCTCGCCGCAGAGCACCGCCGCTTCGACCTCGCGCCGGCCCCTGTCGTGCAGATCGAAATCGATGTCCGGGTAGTTGGCACGAAAGCGGGCGAAGAGCGGCGGCAGGAAATAGCCGAGCACCGAATAGGTGGCGGCGATGCGGATCGCGCCGTGCAGATCGTTGATGCGGAAGCGCGGTTCGCGCAAGGCATCCTGCAGCGAGTCGAGGATGTGCCGCGCGTGCTGATAGAAACTGTGCCCCTCGGCAGTGAGTGCGACGCCGTGCGGCTTGCGATCGAACAATTTGACCCCGAGCCGGTCTTCAAGAAGGAGGACGGCGTTGGTGATCGCCGACTGCGAGACGAACACGCTCGCTGCCGCCATCGAGAACTGTCCGGTTTCGGCGGCGGCGGCAAAATAACGCAACTGGCGTAGCGTGACGTCGCTGGTCATCTTATTTTCTGATACCTCGAGTGCGTTTTTGTGATTTTACGATAGCACAAGCATTCCCTATCATCGCGCAAAACCCTAACGGCCGGTCCAGCGAGGAGACAGACAAATGGATGCATCGCAGAAGAATGCCGGAGCCGCCGGAGACGTCACGCTGCGCACCGTCGCGCTGGATGACAAGTACCAGTTGGCCAGCGGTCGTGTCTATCTGAACGGAACCCAGGCGCTGGTGCGCCTGCCCATGCTGCAGCGTGCGCGCGACGAACGCGCCGGATTGAACACCGCCGGCTTTGTCAGCGGCTACCGCGGTTCACCGCTGGGCAACGTCGACCAAGAGTTCTGGCGAGCGAAGAAATTTCTCGAAACCAGGCACATCCGTTTCCAGGCCGGGCTGAACGAAGACCTGGCAGCAACCGCGGTGTGGGGCACGCAGCAGGTGACTCTCGACAAGAACGCCCGCTACGACGGCGTCTTTGCCATGTGGTACGGCAAGGGACCGGGCGTCGATCGCACCGGCGACGTCTTCCGCCACGCCAACGCAGCGGGTACCTCGAAATACGGCGGCGTGCTGGCGATTGCCGGCGACGACCATGCGGCCAAGTCGTCGACCCTGCCGCACCAGACCGAGCACGTATTCAAGGCGCTGATGATGCCGGTGCTGGCGCCGGCCGACATCCAGGAGTATCTGGAGCTCGGCATTCACGGTTTTGCGCTGTCGCGCTACTCGGGCTGCTGGGTGGCGTTCAAGGCACTCGCCGACACCGTCGAGACCTCGGCTTCGGTGAATGTCGACCCCTTTGCCGTCGAAACCATCATCCCCGGCGAGTTTCCGCTGCCCGCCGACGGCCTCAACCTGCGCTGGCCGGATCCGCCGCTGGTGCAGGAAAAGCGCCTGCTGCACCACAAGCTTTACGCTGCGCTGGCCTATTGCCGCGCCAACCAGCTGAACAGGGTGGTGATCGACAGCCCGACGCCGCGTCTGGGAATCGTTACCAGCGGCAAGAGCTATCTGGATGTGCGCCAGGCCCTGGAAGACCTGGGCATCGACGACGCCGTGGCCGCGAAGATCGGCCTGCGCCTGTACAAGGTGGGTATGGTCTGGCCGCTGGAGGCGGAAGGCGTTCGCCGCTTCGCCGAAGGGCTGGAAGAAATCCTGGTCATCGAGGAGAAGCGCCAGTTCCTCGAATACCAGCTCAAGGAAGAGCTCTACAACTGGAGCGAGTCGGCGCGACCGCGCGTCATCGGCAAGTTCGACGAGAAAGGGGAATGGTCGCTGCCGCACGCGGAATGGCTGCTGCCCGCCGCCGGAGAGCTGACGCCGGCGATGATCGCCCGCGTCATCGCCGCGCGCATCGCCATCTATTACACCTCCGAGCGCGTCGCCGCGCGTCTCGCCTTCCTCGAAGAGAAGGAGGCCGCGCTGGCCAAGCCGAACCGCGCCATCGCGCGCATTCCGCACTACTGCTCGGGCTGCCCGCACAACACTTCGACCAGGGTTCCGCAAGGCTCGCGCGCGCTGGCCGGCATCGGCTGCCACTACATGGCCACCTGGCTGTCGCCCGAATCGACGCAGACCTTCTGCCAGATGGGGGGTGAAGGCGTGGCCTGGGTCGGCCAGTCGCCGTTCACCAGCACCCCGCACGTCTTTGCCAACCTCGGCGACGGCACCTATTTCCACTCCGGGCTGCTGGCCATCCGCCAGTCGATCGCTGCCGGGGTGAACATCACCTACAAGATTCTCTACAACGACGCCGTCGCCATGACCGGTGGGCAGCCGCACGACGGGCCGCTAAGCGTGCCAATCATCGCCCGGCAAATCGCCGCCGAGGGCATCAAGACCATCGTCGTGGTCACCGACGAACCGCAGAAATACCGCGGCGACAGCGGGCTGCCGTCGGCAACGCCGGTGCGTCACCGCGACGAGCTGGACAGCGTGCAGCGCGAGCTGCGCGCCCTGCCGGGCACGACCGCGATCATCTACGACCAGACCTGTGCCGCCGAGAAGCGCCGTCGTCGCAAGCGCGGCAAGTTTCCCGATCCAGCCCGGCGGGTGGTCATCAACGACCTGGTTTGCGAAGGCTGCGGCGACTGCTCGGAGAAATCCAACTGCATGTCGGTGGTCGCCGTCGAGACCGAGTTCGGGCGCAAGCGGGCGATCGATCAGTCGGCCTGCAACAAGGACTTCTCCTGCCTCAAGGGTTTCTGCCCGAGTTTCGTGACCATCGAAGGCGGCGCGCTGAAGAAAGGCAAGGCGGCGACGCCGGGTGCAGCCCTTTTCGCGCAACTGCCCGAAGCCACGCTGCCCGATACGGCGGCGCCGTGGAGCATGCTCGTCACCGGCGTTGGCGGCACCGGCGTGGTGACCATTGGCGCGCTGTTGGGGATGGCGGCGCACCTCGAAAGCAAGGGCGTGCTGGTGCTCGACATGGCCGGCCTGGCGCAGAAAGGCGGTGCTGTCTGGTCGCACGTACGCATCGCCGACCGCCAGGAGCAACTCTACGCGGCGCGCGTCGCCGCCGGCGAAGCCAACGCGGTGATCGCCTGCGACCTGGTCGTCGCCGCCAGCGACGAATCGATCGCCAAGATGCGCGCCGGCCACACGCGCGTGGTGATCAACCGCGACCAGAGCACGACCAGCGATTTCGTGCGCGGCTTTGCCGCGCAGGCACGCAGCGGCGACGTGGCCCGGAACCCGGATCCACAGTTCCCGCAGGACGGCATGGAAGCACGCATTGCCGACGCCGTCGGTAGCGACAGCGCCGATTTCCTGGAAGCTTCGCGCCTGGCGACGGCGATCATGGGCGATGCCATCGCCACCAACCTGTTCATGCTCGGCTTCGCCTGGCAGAAAGGCCTGGTGCCGTTGTCACGCCAGGCCATCCTGCGCGCCATCGAGATCAACGCCGCGGCGGTCGCTGCCAACACCACGGCCTTCCAGTGGGGCCGCGTCGCGGCAGTCGATATGGCGGCCGTGGTCAAGGCCGCGCAACCGGCCCACGTCCCCGACCACCACCGCGTCTCGGCCAGCGTCGACGAGTTGATTGCCCGCCGCCAGGAGCAGCTCGGCGAGTACCAGGACGCCGCCTACGCCGAGCGTTACCTGACGCTGGTCAAGCGCGTGCGCGCGGCCGAAGAGGCGCTGACGCCGGGAGTCTCGCTGCTCGGCGAAGCCGTCGCGCGCGGCTACTACAAGCTGCTGGCGTACAAGGACGAGTATGAAGTGGCCCGCCTGTATACCAACAGCGCCTTCCTCAAGGGCGTCGAGGCACAGTTCGAAGGCGACTACAAGCTGGTCTTCCACCTCGCGCCGCCACTGCTAGCCAGCAAGGACCCGGCCACCGGGCAGCTCAGGAAGCGTACTTTCGGGCCGTGGATGCTCAAGGCGATGCGTATCCTGGCGGGCTGCAAACAGCTGCGCGGCGGCGCCTTCGACATCTTCGCGCGCAGCGCCGAGCGCAAGCTCGACCGGCAATTGATCGCCGAGTACGAGGGGCTCATCGAGGCCGTCCTCGCCGGGCTCAAGACCAGCAATCATGAACTGGCCGTCGAACTGGCCAGCCTGCCCGAGCAAATCCGTGGCTTCGGCCACATCCGTGAGCGCTATGTCGCGCATGCTCGTGAACAGCAGCAGGAGCTGCTGGCACGCTTCAACGGCCAGAGCCCGTCGAGCGTGCAGGTCATGCTACAGCTACCGACGAGCAAGGTCTCGGCCTGAGCGAGCGCCCTTTCAGCGCCACCTCTCATTCCGCGGCCGTTCCGTCCACGTCGCCACAAGCGACCAAGGCGGGATTGCCGCCTCCCTCATTACCAACGAAGGAACTTGCCATGTCCGTTTTTTCCCTGCCCGATTTTGCCGATCACGAACAAGTGGTTTTCTGCAGCGACGATGCCAGCGGTCTGAAAGCGATCATCGCCGTGCACAACTCCAACCTCGGTCCGGCGCTTGGCGGCTGCCGCATGTGGCACTACGCCACCGAGGACGACGCCATCCGCGACGTGCTGCGTCTGTCGCGCGGCATGACCTACAAATCTGCCCTGGCCGGCCTCAAGCTCGGTGGCGGCAAGTCGGTGATCATCGGCAACCCGCGCACCGACAAGACGCCGGCGCTGCTCGACGCCTTCGCCCGCGCGCTCAACCAGCTCAACGGTCGCTACGTCGCCGCCGAAGACTCGGGGACCAGCGTCGCCGACATGAAATATCTCGCCGAACGCACGCCGCACGTCGCCGGCATCGAAGACAAGCCCTCGCACGAGGCCGAGGGAATGCGCAGCGGCGACCCCTCGCCGGCCACCGCCTACGGCACCTTCTTCGGCATCAAGGCAGCGGTCAAGCGCAAGCTCGGACGCGACTCGCTCGACGGCTTGCGGGTGGCGATCCAGGGCGTCGGCAATGTCGGCTTCGACCTCGCCCGCCAGCTCAAGGAAGCCGGCGCGGAATTATGGGTAAGCGACATCCACGAAGAGAACCTGGTCCGGGCGCGCACCGAACTCGGCGCCAGCGCGCTCGCTCCGGAAGCCATCTACGCGGCCAACGTGGACGTCTTCGCGCCCTGCGCGTTGGGCGCCATCCTCAATGACGAAACCATCCCGCAGCTGCACGCCAGCATCGTCGCCGGCGCCGCCAACAACCAGCTGGCCGAGGTCCGCCACGGCAGCGCGCTGATGCATCGCGGCATACTCTACGCGCCGGACTACGTGATCAATGCCGGCGGGATCATCGACATCTATCACGAGCGGATCGGCTTCGAGCGCGCTGCCCTGCTGCGGCACGTCGAAGGCATCCACGACACCCTGCTGGAGATTTTCGAACGCGCCGACAGGGAAGCACGGCCCACCGGAGAGGTCGCCGACGCACTCGCCGAGGAGCGCTTCAGGCGCTGAACCGCAACGCCACCGCGGAAGGGTGGCACGGCCCGCGCCAAAGGGCTGGCGCGGCTGCCTGGCCTTGCCGGCCGCCGTCACCTCAGCCAGGGTACGCGAGCAAGGCGGGTTGCCTTACCCTCCTATACGGAAGCCGGATCGCGATGCGTCACGACTTGCTGGCGCCGGTATCCTTGCCGGCACCCTTCCCGGTGCCATCCTCGCCACCTTCATCCTTAGCCCCGGCAGCGGCTCCAGCCTTTTCGCCGGGCTTCGCCTGCCCTTCCGATGCGGCTTTCACGTCGCCAGCGGGCTTGCTCTCGGCGCCCGCCGGCGTCCTCGATCCTTCGCTGCTGCTCTTCTCGGCCTGCTGTGCCGGTTCACCCTCAGCCGCAGTACCCATCGCCGCTTCAGCGTCCGCGGGGGCGGCGACGTCCTTGGCATCCGCTGCTGCCTCGGCGCCCGCCGCAGCCGATCGTTCCGCCTCGCTACCCTGCCCTGTTGTGGAGAGTTCACGCGGTTGCGCGCCAGCGGCGATCAGGGCCGCCGATACCTTGTCCGAAGAAGTAGCCTCCGCAACCGTCGCACCGCCCGCACTTCCCACCAACAGGCCGACGACGCGGTCTCTGAAGAGCTGACGGGCGGACCCACTGGAAAGTTGTTCGTAACCTGACGACAGATGCTCGAACAAGTCCTTGTAAGAGCCGGCCATCGATGCGACGAGGGTTGCGGTCTTGTCGAAGTGCGACTCGACGTCACGCTTGTAACCGGCGATTTCATCCTGCTGGCGCGAGACTTCCGCCTCCAGCGCCGCGACTCGTTTGGTCTTGCCGCCAAGTGGGCTGCGGCCCACGAAATACCCGATCAACGCAGCGACAATCACCGCCGCCCCACCTATCAGCCACATTGTCTGTTCCGTCATGCCAGGACCTCCCTCTGTGAATGGCAGCGTGCCAGCGTGCAAACCCTGCCGATGCGAGGACTGTCTGCGCGGCGGGCACGACTGCCTTGCCGGATGTGTTCTTCAGTGCTCGGAAGCACATGTCGCAGGAACGAAGTATATCGGCGTTTGGCGAGAACAGAAGGAGTTGTTCACAACCGCCGCCCTCCCGGAACCGTCCGCCATACCCTTGTAGTGCCAATTTCTCCTACGCAAATTTCGCACATTCAAGCGCTTACAGCGACATCTGTCGAACTCTGGAGGAAGCGACGCTGAAAACGGAAAAGCCCGGCCGAAACCGAGCCTCCTCGCTACCCGCAGGAACGCCTCGGTTCTTCTTGCGGCCGGCAACGCCAAACCAGGCTCACCGCCGGCAGCGACAGCATCGCCGGCTCGGGAACGCCATTCGTCACGATGACCTGCACGCCGTTTGTCGCGATGGCCTGCCGGCCGCTAAGCGTCACACTTAGCGCGACAGCGCCCTGGACGCTATCACCAAATGCCTCGCCTACTCCGATCGTGGCCATGCTCCCCATGGTTGCTTGACCAGCGTGCAAGCCGACGAGCGGGCAGCCGCGGCGACTGCCCGCTCGTCAACACACCCTATAGGGGTTGCAGGCCGATGGTCCCCACCAGCCCGGCACGATATTCCGACGAACCGACAAGGACCCGTTCGTCCTGTATCCGAGCACGTCGCGCCGAGAGTCCCAGGCGCGAAGCAACCTCGGCATTCTCGGTACGATCAAGGAAATCGTATAGCGAGGCCAGCGCATGAGTCAGCCGCGTCTCGTCACCGCGTTGCTTGGCGTCCAGGCGTGCCGCATACCAATCACTGGCGAGTACGCTTTCGCGAGAAAACAGCGAACGCACTTCCAGTGACTCAAGTCCATGGCCATCCGCTGTCTGTCCGTGGGCCATGATTTCCAGGACGGCCCGCAAGGGTGGGCAGGCTAGCGAAATGGTGCCATCGGTGAAATAGCTTTCGGCAACCCGCTGGTGGGTAGCGACGATATTCGCCACACCGTCGGCAAAGATGTCCATGTCCTGCAGCTCGGGGCGCAGCATTTCATCGGTGAACACGGCATGCGGATGCAGAAATATTCGGCCAAAGTAGGTGCTCGCCAAACGTGCTGTCATCCGGTAGCCGAGCCGGCTGGCCAGAACAGGCTGACCACGGTGTTCGAAATCGACGACGCGTTCCAGGGCACCCCGGGCAATCAGGTTTTTCGCCTCGCGCTCACTTGGACTCATGCGTGCAAACACCTCGGGCACCAGCAAACTGACGTCATGGTCGACGCGCACATTTGGCCCGACGTAACCGGCAGAGGAAACCCATCCGTCGTAACCAGTGAGAGCGAAGGAGACGAAGGCGGCATTGAGGTCGATGATGGCCGGCAACGCATTGAACGGCCCTTTGGTCAACGCACCCTCTGAACCCGCACCGGTTGTCGAGGGTGACTTGCCGGTCATCGAACTGATGAACTCGATGAAGAGCTCGGGCAGCTCCATGTAGTGCAACGGATTGTAGGGGCATAGCGGCCGAATTCCATCATCCGGCGGGTTGTTGCGGCGACCGGCGGCTACCACATGTACTGGGGTAATGAGCGGCTCGGCGGTTGACTGCCTGCGGAACAAGCGCATCGCCAGGTTGGCAATTGACGTTTCATTCGGGCACGCGATGTCGGGGCGCAGTTGCAGATAGCGCGGGTTTTTCGTCGGTTTCCCATCGACCAGACGCGGGTGTGCCGAGGAGACGAAATAGGCGGGTGACGATCCCTCCGGCGCGCTCGCAGCGGCCTGGATCAAGTCCTGCATCGGTGGGGTAAACTCACTGAATCCGATGGCGTCATCAACCAGCTCACGCGCATCCGATCCGTCAAGCGGCTGGAAGTTGGAGATAAAAGTCCCCGGTGTCGCCAGATCCAGTTCCGCCTGCCGGTCATAGCCGCGATGGATTGCATCGTCCGGCCTTTGAAACAGGCGACGCTCGCAGTTTTGCACGAACTTCTGCGAGAACGCTTCCGCCTCTCCCGCAATCGCTCTGGCGGGGGCTACCACGCTGGCCGTGATGTCGTCCTCGGTCTGCACTTTGCCGGCCGGGTGGAAGTCATGGCGCAACCCGAAGACACGCCAGGCCCCGTCCTTCTCGAAACCGACGCGCAGGGTATTCACGACCAGCGTTCTCCCGTCCAGCTTCAGTGAATTCCCTGGACGACCGTTGATCAGATCTACCGAGTAGTGACTCCGCCAGCAATCGCCCCACTCCGCGCGGTGAAAGCGCTTGACGACGAAGACAAGTTCCTTGATATGCTGTGGAATAGCGCTCAACCATGTGTTGTACGCGTCGTTATAATCGCGGCCCGACGGCGTGAGCAGTTTGATGACGCTACCAATCGAACGGTCACTGCTTAGTATGAGGCGGTTATCAACGCCGTTTCTCTCCTGATCGCTATAGCGTTCGGAGAAATCACGCGCCAGAATGGCTGCAACCGCATCCATGTCCTTTTCGAGGTCGGCGACGTAAACATGGCCGACGAGTATCGCGTCCGAAATCGCTTTGGATATCTCCGATTTCCCCCCCCCGGAAACGGTCGCCGGCTTGTGGCAGGCCGTAACGTCCGCCGAGGTTCCTACGAGATTCCATTGACGATGATCGGCAGTCGATGACTCCATTTGTATCCGGTAACCATTGGGGCCCATATAGGTCTTACCGGCCTGCAATTTTATCGACCGAGTATCGCCATCAAGGGTTGGCCACGAGACGGTCTGCGAGCGCAAACTGAAGGTGGATTTCGCTGGCACCAAGACGACATTGGCCTGAACGCGATCAAGTGCATGCCCGGCCGGCTGCACGGCAAAGCGTTCAGGGTCGCGGGCCAGCACCTCTTTCAGCGAGTAGGCATCGCCCGCCGTCAGGTCGGTATACTCCTGACCCTCGTTATAACGGCTCTATGTCGTTTCGTGTGGAACCGGCGATGGGTTTCGCGTTTTGAGGGAGCGGTGATGTCAAGGGCGGACGCAGTCCGGGCGCAGCCGAACCCTTTACATCGCTGCCCGCTTGCTTACGCTTGCTCCGGGCCGAGGAAGGCAGTCTGCCGCCCTCGGCATGGAGGACAATGGCGGTCTTTCCTCTCGCGACCGGTTCCTCATGATTGAAACGCTGTTCACCCAGGCTCTGGGTCTCGTTGCTCCTTGGCAGGTAGCTGAGGTCATCTTCAAGCCAGAGTCCGGACGGATCGATTTCCAGGTCCGATTTGGCGCAGCCATTCATGCTTGCCCGGCTTGCGGTGCGGCGGCGCAGCCGCTGCATGACCGCTTGGCGCGTTCCTGGCGCCATATGGATTTCTTTCAGTACGAAGCCCACCTGCATGCCGAGGTGCCGCGAGTGGCCTGTGCCGGTTGCGGCAAGGTCACGCAGATTCCTGTTCCCTGGGCGCGTGAAGGGAGCCGCTTCACGCTGCTGTTCGAGGCCTTGACGTTGATGCTGGCGCCGACCATGTCGGTCTTGGCAGCTGGCCGACTGCTGCGCGTGCGCAGTCGCAGACTGTGGCGCGTGATCAATCATCATGTGGGCCGGGCGCGCGCCCAGGAAAGTCATGCTAGGGTTCGCGCGATCGGCGTCGATGAGACCGCCAGTAAACGCGGCCAGACGTATATCTCTGTTTTTTATGACCTCGACGCGCAGCGTCTGCTGTTTGCCACACCGGGCCGGGACAAGGCCACGCTCGGAAAGTTCGCCAGCGACCTTACCGAGCATGGTGGCCAGCCCACCGCGATCACCCATGTCAGCATGGACATGAGCGGCTCGTTCCAGGCCGGCGCCGCCGAGCACTTTCCAGCAGCCGAGGTCTGTTTCGACCGCTTCCACGTGGTCGCTCTGAGCAGCACGGCGCTGGACGAGGTGCGACGCGCCGAGGTCAAGACCGCGCCCGAACTCAAAGGCACCCGCTGGGGCCTGCACAAGAAACCCGCCGACTGGACCGTCAAGCAAACCGACACCATGTACTGGTTGCAGCGCTCGAACCTCAAGACCGCACGGGCCTGGCGGATCAAGCAGGCGCTGCGCTCCATCTACGCCACCGCCACGACACCTGACGAGGCCAAGCCCCTGCTCAAGCGCTGGCTCAGTTGGGCCAGCCGCTGCCGACTCGAACCGTTCAAGCGCCTCGGACGGACGATCAGCAAGCACCTTCCTGGCGTACTCAACGGTTTTCACCCCGGCAAACACAATGGCCGTGTCGAAGCGATGAATCGAGCGCTCCAGGAGGCGCGCGCAAGGGCACGCGGCTATCGCCGCGTCGAAAACTTCATCGCCATGGCCTACCTCATCGCTGGAAAGCTCACTCATTTGCCCGCCTCGCCCTTCGCCCCATTCTTGCCCGTTCCACACGAAACGACCTAAACCCGTTATAACTCGGAAACACGAGCGCCCCGCCGGAATGCTCTTCTTCGGCAGAACCAAACATGTTCGCCGAATAACTGATCTGCGTTTTCACCTCCTTCTTGCAGTAACCGAAATAATTGTCCGCGATGATGGTCACGACTACGCCACGCTGGTCCCGCGCGCACAACTTGAATGCGCTACCACCGTTATACAGCTCGGTTTCACTCTTGTAGCACATGCCGTCACGCCGTTGCAGCGGTGTGGCCGCGTCCCAGTGCGGAAGACCGAGCAGGTGTTTGGGCACATGCGTAAGATGCGGCGCGAGAATCACGCAACCCGTGTGGCCGGTCCAGCCATCCGGGTCCAGCGAGGCATCGTTTTCAGGCAGATAGGGGTCGCCGGCATTGCCGAAGATGCTTTCCACAAAATCGAGATTGGCCACCAGAGCACCGGGAACGAAAAAGCGGGTTTCCATCCGCTTCTCTGTTGTAAAGCCTGGCACGGCAGGCACCACCAACGGACGCAAAAGCAGGGAAACAAAGCACATGGCCGGGGCTTTCTCACCCGCGGTAAACGGTAGCTGCAGTGATTCAGGCGGAGGATTCAGGGCCAAGGCAAGCAGCTTTGAAAAGGCCATCTTCGGCACCGCCAGCTTATCGTCGGGAATCGGCAAACCGCCCTCGGCGATGTGAAAAACGCCCGCAGTGGTACGGCGATCACTGGCGGGATTGTGCAGAACCCCGTTGCGCAGACGGTAGCTGCTGAGCAGCGGCGACTTGAAAAGATCACCATTGGCTGGCAATGAAACGCCACGCGCCAGACCGGACTGATCGAGCACGAGGGTTTTGCCCGGCAAACGAGGCGCCCGACCCACATCCGCGAGATAATCCCTCAGAAAATTCTGAATCCGCGTATCGACAGGACACAGTTTATCCGAAAGCCGACGGCTCAACTCCCGTTGACGCGCCAGAATCGGTGCCATGAGGTCTGTAATGGATGCGCCATCGGCGTCGGCAGCGAGAGGCAATCCGAGAAGGGCAAGTCGAAGATTGATCGCCGCATTCAATTCCCGTTTGTTGACAGATGACGGGACTAAAGCGGCAGGTGAGGGGAAGTCCATATTGTATTCTTTCATAAAGTTAAAAATCAGAATAAGGTGGCCGGCAAGCAGGAATTATTCTCGACAGGTTGTTGATAAAAAACCCCCTGACGAACGCAACCAGGCCGAGACAACCCTGGCCAGCAGACCTTGGGGAATGTCTTAACAAGCACCGCCGAAGGCGGTCGAGAGTGTAAGCCTCCGAAATCCTAGCCCGGGGAATGGAAATCACGCGGAGATGGCGCGAAATCGGGGTTCAGGTCGTTTCGTGTGGAATGGCTGCTTGACGCCAGACGAGCCTTTCGGGGGCCCTCAACACCCGACCCGCCCCCGAGGGCGGGGAGGTCCTCTCCGCCGGACGGGGTCGGAAGCGACAGGTCGTAGAGGGCTTCTCCCACCGCCGCGTTGCAGTAGCCGAACCAGTGCTGCACGAAGTGAATCCGCAGGATGACGGAGAGCGGTGTCCGACACCGGACTTCGAATTCACCGGCTCGATCAGTGCCGGCAGTCGCTGCATGCGGCGTCCGTTGATGACATGGTGTTTTGCACCTGTCCGCTGCACGCTCGGTCAGCGACGGACATGGTCAGAGCTTCCTTAGAGGGGCACACTTTGCGCCATCTTGTTCGTTTGCCTGGTCGGCATAGGCCAGCCTACTGGGTCGACCGGAAAGGTCAGTAAAACATGAACGCACTGAGTCCGGCAAGCGGCCCGTCCGTGGTTGACCAGCACGCTGAAATTGCGGGTGCGCCGCGAGCCAGCCATCGCCGACGTGCCGATTCCCGATCACCAAGCGATCACGTCACCCGTGACCACAAGGCGGCGCCTTGCAAGGGCGAACGTCAGATCGGCCTGGAACCTGCCCATGCCGCGGCACACAGCCTGCCGCCAGCTACCACGCACGCACAGGCCCGTGGCCTTGCCGACGGCGGGCCGCAGACGTGCGCGGACGGCAATGCGAGCGGCCTGGACGCCGCCGGGGCGGCGATGGAGACCCGGGTTCCCGTGCATTCGTGGACTACCTTGGTGTATGCCGGGCACCTGGCGAACCTCAGAGCCACGTCCAATGGAATCAGCACGATAGGCGGGAGGTGGAGCGGGTGAAGGGAACAGCACCCGGTCGCTAACTCGTTTATTACGAACGTCTTTTCCGATCCAAGCGTCACGGAATGGACTCGATTGTGGACTCAAGTCTTCGGCCTGGTCAACGCAGGCCGTTGCGGGTGATCCAAAGCGAGCCAAGCACATCCACTAACAGCCAGAGCATCGGATTTCATACCGAAGTCTATCTGTCCACTGGCACATCACGCCACAGGCCGCAACGGACAGGTGAGCTGCGTCCTCAAAGGATTGACTCATCATCGACAGGCGCGGTCCCGCCCGCCTTTCGCCCGCTCGATGAACCGCTTCATGGGCTCCGAGGGTTCGCCCTGGCGGCGCAGCAGGTAGGTATAGAGCACCGGTGGGGTGCCGGCCAGGGGACGAATGGAGATGTCCGGGCGCTGTAGCGTCTGCACCTGCGAGGCGATGGCGAAGCCGATGCCGTAGCCGGCACCGACCAAGGTCAGCATCACACCCAGGCTGGTCACTTCATCGACCAGCTTGAGGGGCGTGCCTGCGTCCTGCAGCAACGCTTGAATCTGATGGCGGCAGCCCGATCCCGATTCGGGATGGCACAGAACCAGCGGGAACTTCAGGGCTTCGGCCAGCGGCACCTGCACGTGCGCCAGCAAGGGGTGGCGTGCGGGCACGATCACCGACAGCTGATCGGTCCACACCGGCTCGGCGACGAGGCCATCATGTACCGCGTTTGACAAGGCAAAGCCGATGTCCAGCAGATCGTCGTGCAGCATCTTGAGCTGCTGCGCGAACGGCAACTCGAAGACGCGAATCTCCAGCTCGGGCTCATCCTCGCGGCTGCGTGCCAGCAAGGTGGCGATGCGGGGCTGCGCCAGGCTGTCGCAGATCGCGATGCGTAGATTGCCTTGGTAGCCCTGTGCCGCCGCCTTGGCGCTCTTGACTGCCTGCTCCACGGTGGCCTGCACGCGCCGGCATTCGCCGAGGAACACCTGGCCGGCCCAGGTCAGCCGCGTCAGGCGTGTGCTGCGGTCGAACAACTGCACGCCAAGCTGGCTTTCCAGGTCGCGCATCGCACGCGACACAGGCGATTGCTCAATGCCCAGACGCTCGGCTGCCCGGGCCAGATGCAGTTCTTCCGCAACTGCGACGAAGTAGCGCAGCAATCTGAAATCCAAGGCCACCTCCTGTTCGTCTTCTTCTGGTTCGGCCTCTCGGGCGCCAGCATCTCCATCCACATCCCGTCCACTTACGCCCCCGCCAGGCTTGCGATGTGCCGGCGCCCTTCCGCCAATGAGGTGCGGAGGGCGACGTATGCGCCCGCCAGAAATCGACCGTTGGCAGCCGTCTGAGATAGCAGTTCTGCTGTTCATCGAGACCTCCTTTTCGCGCTTCCCCTCTTGCGGCAAGCTTGCATGGTGCTAAGATAGTAATAGATTACTCACTTTCGAAGGCGCAAGCAATGAGTGGACACTCCAAGCATCTACCGGCCGATGAGCGGCGCGCGGCCACAGTCGAGGCGGTGGTCGACTTGGCCGCCGAGCAGAACCCCAGCGACATCACGACCACAGCCATCGCACAGCGTATGGGGCTGACCCAGGGGGCGCTGTTTCGTCACTTCCCGACCAAGGACGCCATCCTGCAGGCGGTGATGTCCTGGGTCACGGAACGCCTGCTGGCTCGGGTGGACAAGGCAGCAGAAGGCACTACGTCTCCGGTCGCAGCCCTTGAGGCGGTCTTCATGACGCATATCGACTTCGTGTCCGAGCACCCGGGTGTGCCGAGGATGCTCTTCGGCGAATTGCAGCGACCTGGAGAGACCCTGCCCAAGCGAATGGTGCAGACCTTGATTCAGCACTACGGCGAGCGGTTGCATCGCCTGCTCGAAGCCGGCAAGGCGCAGGGCGAACTGGATGCGGGACTGGATGTGGATGCCGCCGCCGTGTTGTTCATCGGCACGATCCAGGGACTGGTCATGCAGTCGCTGTTGGCGGGCAAGGTCTGTCGCATCCGCCGTGACGCACCAGCCGTGTTTGCCATCTATCGGCGTGGCATCGAAAGCACCAAATGAAGGATCCGTCTGCTCCGCAAGCGCGACTGCGACCTCCAAACCCTTCGATAAATCGGGAGCAACAAACATGATGGCACACAGCGGACGCGCGATCTGGATGCGTGTGATTTCCTTGATTGCCATCGGATTTGGCCTGCTGACCCTCCAGGAAGGTGGCGCAGTGCTGTTTGTCGACGGTGCGGCGCGCCAGGCCGCCGGCGACTATGTGCCTTTCGTGCTCTGGTTCAATTTTCTGGCCGGTTTCGCCTACATCGTCGCGGGCGTTGGCTTGTGGATGCGCCGGCGCTGGGCTATGTGGTTGGCGGTTGCCATCGCGGTGGCGAGTGCGCTCGTGTTCCTGGCTTTCGGAGTGCATGTGGTTCTGGGTGGCGCCTGGGAGCGGCGGACGGCGGCGGCCATGACGCTGCGCACGCTGGTGTGGGCGGGCATAGCGGCCATGGCTTGGCGCCGGTCAGCGGCGAATGTGCCGGTCGCACGCGAGCACTGAGCACCTTTATCCAGCGGAAACCCATCGATGAAAACTCCAAACCTCCTTTCCAGAAAAACCCGTTGGGCCGTGATCGCTGTCGTCGTGATCGCTCTTGGCGGCGCACTGGCGTTCTGGCTATCGCGCGACCGTAACAAGGAAGATGCGTTGCGCCTCTACGGCAACGTAGACATCCGCGAGGTGCAACTGGCCTTCCGCCAGCCCGGGCGCGTGATGCAGATGGCTTTCGATGAGGGTGATGCCGTCCGCGCCGGCGCGCGCCTGGCCGCGCTCGACGCGCAACCGTATCGGGACGCCCTTGTGGCGGCACAGGCCCAGGTGCAGGTGGCGCAGGCGGAACTGGCCAAGCTGCGCCGTGGCCTGCGGCCGCAGGAAATCACCCAGGCGCGCGAGGCGCTCAAGAAAGCTCAGGCGCTCGTCACCGAGGCCGAGCGCAATTTTCAGCGCCAGAGCGGCCTGCTGGCATCGGGCGCCAGCAGCCAGCGTACGGTCGATGCCGCCCGCACCGCAAGGGATCAGGCCGCCGCGGGCGCCGAAGCAGCCAAGGCCGCCTTGTCGCAAGCATCCGAAGGCTTCCGCAAGGAAGACATCGCCGCGGCAGAAGCTCGCCTTGCGGCCGCACAGGCTGCCGCAGCGCAAGCCACGACAGCCTTGGCGGACACCGAATTGGTGGCGCCCAGTAGTGGCACCGTCATCGCACGGGTGCGCGAGCCCGGCAGCATGGTTGCAAGCCAGAGCGCGGTCTACAGCCTGAGCCTGGACAAGCCAGTTTACGTGCGCGCCTACGTGGGCGAGTCGGACTTGGGGCGCATCGCGCCCGGTACTGTGGTGCGCGTCAAAAGCGATTCATCAGAGAAGGTCTATCGCGGCCAGATCGGCTTCATCTCGCCACGCGCCGAGTTCACCCCCAAGACGGTGGAAACGACGGATTTGCGCACGGATCTGGTGTACCGCCTGCGCATCGTCATCGACGAAGCCGACAGCGACAGTGCCTTGCGCCAGGGCATGCCGGTGACGATCGAGGTCGATGCGAAAGCCGGCACCACTATCCCGGGGGAGCGTTGAGATGCAGGCAAGCCCTGCCATCGCCGCGGTGCCTACGGGTGCGAGCGAAGACGCTGCCGTCGTCATCGAGGGCGTGGACAAGCATTTCGGCGACATAAAGGCGCTGCGGGGCTTGAGCGCGCGCATCCACTATGGGCGGCTGACCGGTCTGGTCGGCCCCGACGGCGCCGGCAAGACGACGCTGATGCGGATTCTGACCGGCCTCCTGGTGCCGAACGCCGGCCACGTCACCTTGGCAGGCTATGACGTGGTCAAGGACAACGACGCCATCCACGTCGCCAGCGGCTACATGCCGCAGCGCTTTGGCCTGTACGAAGACCTGTCGGTGATGGAGAACATGCGCCTGTACGCGCAGTTGCGCGGTATGGATGCGGACTGCAACGCCGCTCTGTTTGCCGAGCTGCTGGACTTCACGCGGCTCGGACCCTTCACCAAACGCCTGGCCGGCAAGCTCTCCGGCGGCATGAAGCAGAAGCTGGGCCTTGCCTGTGCACTCATGGCGCGGCCCAAGGTGCTGCTGCTGGACGAGCCCGGTGTGGGCGTCGACCCGGTCAGCCGCCAGGATTTATGGCGCATGGTGCAGGCGTTGACCGACGAGGGCATGGCCGTGGTGTGGTCCACCGCCTATCTCGACGAAGCCGAGCGCTGCGAGAGCGTGCTGTTGCTGAACCAGGGACAGCTCCTGTTCGATGGTCCGCCGCAGCAACTCACCGCGCAGCTCGAAGGCCGCAGCTTCCGTCTGGAGAACGTCGGCGCCGAGCGCCGGGCGGTGCTGACACAGGCGCTCGACCTGGAGAGCGTGAGCGATGGCGTGATCCAGGGCGCCGGCGTGCGCGTGGTGTTGCGCGAGGGCGCGGACGCAGGGCAGCTCCAGGCCCTGTCCGATCAGGCGCGGGTAGAGCTGGCGCAGGTGCCAGCGCGCTTCGAAGACGCCTTCATCGATCTGCTCGGTGGCGGCCCCGGCGGCACTTCGCAGCTCGCCGAGCGTCTGCCGCCGGTTGAGCTGGGTTCCGACATTGCCGTTTCGTGCCGAAACCTCACCAAGCGCTTCGGCGAGTTCACCGCCACCGACAACGTCAGCTTCGAGGTGCAAAAGGGCGAAATCTTCGGCCTGCTCGGCCCCAACGGCGCCGGCAAGTCCACCACTTTCAAGATGTTGTGCGGCCTGTTGAAACCCACTGCTGGCGAAGCGCATGTAGTGGGCCATGATCTGCGCCGCGCCACCGGCGCGGCCAAGAGCCGGCTCGGCTACATGGCGCAGAAGTTTTCGCTCTACGGCCTGCTCTCGGTGCAGCAGAACCTGGAATTCTCGGCCGGCGTCTACGGACTGGAAGGCAACACCCGGCGCGAGCGCATTGCCGAGATGATCGAAACCTTCGATCTGGGCGACTGGCTGTCCGCCACGCCCGATTCCCTGCCGCTGGGCCACAAGCAGCGCCTGGCATTGGCTTGTTCGCTGATGCACCGGCCGCCCGTGCTGTTCCTGGATGAACCCACTTCGGGCGTGGACCCGATCACCCGGCGCGAATTCTGGACCCACATCAACGGACTGGCCCGCAAGGGCGTGACCATCATGGTCACCACCCACTTCATGGACGAGGCCGAATACTGCGACCGCGTGGCCATGCTGTCGCGTGCGCAACTGATTGCGCTGGATACGCCCGACGCGCTCAAACGCTCGGCGATCAGCCCCGAACGACCCGACCCGACGATGGAGGACGCCTTCATTCACCTGGTGGAGTCGGCGGACCGCGAGCTGGAGGCCGCCATATGAACGGCACCACAAAGCACAAAGACGGGAATGGACCACAGCAGACCGACCTGCGCCATTTTGATCTGCGGCGCTTGATCGCCCTGGTCACCAAGGAAAGCTACCAGGCGCTGCGCGACCCCTCGACGCTGCTGATCGCGTTCGTGCTGCCGGTGGTGTTGTTGCTGTTGTTCGCCTATGCGGTGTCGCTGGATGCGAAGGATGTCCGCGTCGGCGTGGTGCTGGAGTCGCCCGGCGCTGCAGCGCAAGAGCTTGCGGCGGCCTTTGCCGGTACGCGCTTCCTGGATGCCCATTTCGCCCATGACCGGCGCGAAGTGGCCGATCAACTGATCTCCGGCGACCTGCGCGGCTACGTGGTGATCCCGCAGGACTTCGAGCAGCGCCTGGCGCAGCGCGGCAGCGAACCGCTGGTGCAGATCGTCACCGACGGCTCCTACCCCAATACCGCCAACTACGTCGAGAACTACGCCCGCGGCGTGGTCCAGACCTGGCGCGCCGGGCTCGATGTCGCGGCGCCGCCGCAGGCCGTAGTGCTGGAGCCGCGCTACTGGTTCAACCCAGAGCTGGAAAGCCGTCGAGCGCTGATTCCCGGCGCCATCGCCATCGTCATGACCATCATCGGCACCATGCTAACGGCGCTGGTTGTGGCGCGTGAATGGGAGCGCGGCACGATGGAGGCGGTGCTGTCCACACCGGCCTCGGTGGCCGAAATCCTGATCGGCAAGCTGCTGCCGTACTTCGTGCTCGGCATGCTGTCCACGCTGGGCGCGGCGGCGCTGGCGGTATTCGTGTTCGGCGTGCCGATGCGGGGCTCGCTGGCGGCGCTGCTGCTCTTGTCCGCAGTGTTCATGGTACCGGCGCTGGGTCAGGGTCTGTTGATTTCGTCGCTGGCGCGCAACCAGTTTCTGGCGGCGCAGATCGCGCTGTTCACGGGTTTTCTGCCGGCTTTCATGCTGTCGGGGTTTCTATATGAGATCGACGCGATGCCCGCGCCAATCCGGGCCATCACCCGGCTGGTTCCGGCGCGTTACTTCGTCGATTCGCTGAAGACGGTGTTCTTGGCCGGCGACATCTGGGCCGTGTTCCTGCCCAACTTGGCGGCCATGGCGGCGATCGGGGTGCTGTTCTTCGTGATCGCCAAGCGCGCCACGCGCAAGAACCTGGAGTGAAGCGATGTTGACCTCCGCATTCTCGTTCACCCGCCTGCGTGCCCAGTTCATCAAGGAAGTGCTCAGCGTCCTGCGCGACCCGCGCAGCCGCATGGTGGTGTTCGTGCCGCCGATCCTTCAGTTGCTGGTGTTCGCCTTTGCCGCGACGCTGGAAGTGCGCAACGTCGATATCGCCGTCTACGATCAGGATGCGGGGCGCTGGTCGCACGAGTTGGTACAGCGCCTGGACAGCGCCCGCTTCATCACCCACGTCCGGCATGTCGACAGCCAGCAGCAGCTACACGAGCTGATCGACCGTGGCGAGGTGATCGCCGCGCTTGCCATCCCGGTGGATTTTTCGCGCTCCATCGCCGCGGGCGAAAGTGGCCGCGCGCAGGTACTGGTCGATGGCCGGCGCAGCAACTCCGGGCAGATCACCGTAGCCTATCTGTCCACCATCGCCGCCGATGTCGGCGCCGAGGTCGTGCCCGACGCCCAGGCACCAACGCCCGTGGTCGTGCGCCACTGGTTCAACCCGAATCTGGTCTACCGCTGGTTCATCGTGCCCGGCCTCACGGGCATCCTGGCGCTGTTCAGCGCGCTGCTCATCACCTCGCTGTCGATTGCACGCGAACGCGAGCTCGGCACCTTCGACCAGTTGCTGGTGTCCCCCACCTCGACGCCAGAGATCATCATTTCCAAGTCACTGCCGGCACTCGCAATTGGCACCGCGCTGGGCCTGTTCATGATCAGCGCGGGCGTATTCCTGTTCGGCATCCCGTTTACGGGCTCGTTTGCGCTCCTGCTCGCCAGCCTGGTGCTGTTCATCGCCTCGGTGGTCGGCATCGGTCTGATGATTTCCGCGGTCAGCATGACGCAGCAGCAGGCCATCCTGGGGGCGTTCGCCATCGGCGTGCCGGCGGTGCTGATGTCCGGCTTTGCGACGCCTGTGGAAAACATGCCCGTCGTCCTGCAATGGCTGGCCCAGGCCATTCCGCTGACCCACTTCCTCATCATCGTCGAAGGCAGCTTTCTCAAGGCCATGCCGCCCGGCGACATTCTCGCCAGCCTGTGGCCGCTGGCGGTCATCGCCCTGGCCACGCTGACGATGGCCACCGTATTCGTCCGAGGACGCCTGCAATGAAATCCAAGCCCCGCACTTCCTTTCTTCGCGCAACCGTCAGCGGCCCGACCCCTGGGCGCGCGCGTCCGCTCGCGCTGGCCTTGTCCTGCGTGCTGCTGACCGCCTGCGCAAGCGTGGGCCCTGACTACCGCGAGCCGCCGCCGGTCGACGTCGGCAGCGGCTGGAGCTTGCCGTTGGCAAGCGAATCCCAGTCCGCAGACTTGAGCCAATGGTGGTCTGCACTGGACGATCCCATCCTCGATCGCCTGATGGCCACGGCGCTGGCACAGAACCTGGATCTGCGCCAGGCTGCGGCACGCATCGATGAGGCACGCGCCCTGCGCGATCGTGTGGCCGGCGAGGCATTGCCCACCGCCGCCGCTGGCGCGAGCGTCAACCGGCGCCGTCAAAGCGAGAACGGACCCCTGCCCGTAGGCTCCATCCCCGGTCTTGACGCCACGCAGACCATCTACGACGCGGGCTTCGACGCGGCCTGGGAGGCCGACTTGTTCGGGGCCAGGCGGCGCGCCCTGGAGGGCGCCAGCGCTCGCCTGCAGGCGACCGAAGCCGAGGCACAGGGAGTACGCATGCGCATCGTGGCCGAGGTCGCGCGCACCTGGTTCACCGCCGTCGGCGCCCGCTACGAGTTGCACGCACAACAGGCCACACTGGATACGCTGCAGCACACCTTGGAATTGGTGCGCCTGCGGCATGCGCTGGGCGACGCGTCGGCCGCCGACGTGGAGGCGGCGTACGCCCAATGGACAGCAGTCAACGCGCTCATCCCGGATATCCAGGTGCGTCAGCGCGCCGCGATACTCAGCCTGGGCGTGCTGCTGGGCGCGCCGCCGGAGCGGGAGCTGGCACTGCTGGATGGCCCCTTGACGCCGAGCACGCTGCGGGCGCTGCCGGTGGGCGAGCGCGCAGAGATGCTGCGCCGGCGCCCGGACGTGCTGGCTGCGGAACGTCGCCTGGCAGCGAGTTCCGCCGACATCGGCGTGGCCACGGCCGAACTGTTCCCCAAACTCTCCATCGGTATCGGCGGCGGGTTCCAAGCGCTCAGCACGGGCGATTGGTTCGATGCATCCAGCTCGCGTTTTTCCATCCTGCCGCTGATTTCCTGGCGCCTGTTCGACGGTGGCCGTGTGCGAGCCGAAATTCGGGCACGCGAGGCGGCCGAGCGGCAGGCCGCGCTGGCCTATGAGCAGGCGGTGCTGACGGCGCTGGGCGACGCCGAGCGCGCGCTGGGCGACTACCACGGCGGGCTGGACACACTGGAGCGCCGCGGTATGGCACTGGATGCCGCGCGCACCAGCTACGGCCACGCCAAGGCGCGCTATGCGGCAGGCGACATTGCGCTGGTCGAACTGCTGGCTGCCCAGCGCAGCCTGCACGAGGCCGAAACCGCAGCCGCACGCGCGCATACCAACGCCGCCGTGCAACTGGTGGCGCTGTACAAGGCCCTTGGTGGCGGCTGGGACGTATCCACGACGGCATCGACCGCAACCCATCCGCTGCGGGGCGCTGCCGCCCCCGTCGCGTTTTCAAGCCGTTGACTCAACACAAGGAGACCGTAATGCAAATCAACGTTGGAAGTCTCGACCGCATTGTCCGCATCGTCGTCGGACTGGTTCTGCTCAGCCTCCCGCTGTGGCTGGATTCATCCTGGCGTTGGCTGGGACTCATCGGAATCATGCCCCTCATCACCGGCCTGGCTGGCCGCTGTCCGGGCTACCGTCTGCTTGGCCTGAGCACTTGCCCGATACAAAAGAAAAAACCGGAGTGAGCATCCCATGAAACTGCATTTTCTGGGCGCTGCGCGCGAAGTCACCGGGTCGTGTTTCTTGGTGGAAGCGCTCAACGTACGCTTCCTGGTGGATTGCGGCATGGTTCAGGGCGGCCGCACGGCGGCGGCGCGCAACCATGAGCCATTCCCGTTCGACCCGGCGTCGATTGATTTCGTGCTCCTGACCCATGCCCATATCGACCATAGTGGGCTATTGCCCAAACTCACGCGCGCCGGGTTCAAGGGGGCCATCTACGCCACTCCCGCCACGGTTGATCTGCTGGGCGTGATGCTGCCCGACAGTGCCCACATCCAGGAGAGCGATGCAAAACGCAATGCGCAGCGACTCCGCGGAAAGGACGCACTGCCGCCGCTGTATACGCTGCAGGATGCCAGCGACTGCTTGCAGCAGGTGCGAGGCATCGAATACGACCGGGAGTTCGCGCCCCGCGTCGGGGTGCGCGCCCGTTTCCGCGATGCCGGGCACATTCTTGGGTCGGCCATCATCGAGGTCTGGGTCACCGAATATGGCTACCCGACAAAGCTCGTTTTCAGTGGCGACCTCGGCCAGCCGGGGCGCCCGATACTGCGCGACCCGACAACCATCGAGGACGCCGACATCCTCGTCATCGAGTCCACCTACGGCAACCGCCAGCACAAGGATTTCTCGGCGACCGAAGAGGAAATGATCGGCATCGTCGAAAAGACATTGTTCGAACGCGGCGGCAATGTCATCGTGCCGGCCTTCGCGGTCGGCCGAACCCAGGAAATCCTTTATCACCTGCACCGACTCACCTGCGAGGGGCGGCTGCGGCAACCGAAGGTATTCGTCGATTCGCCGATGGCCACGCAGGCCACGCGCATCACGCGCGAGCATCTCGAATTGTTCGACGAACAGGCGAAGCGGTTGGCCGGCTGGCACGCGCGCGGCGAGAACCTCCCATACCTGAGTTTCACAGCGAGCGCTGAGGAGTCCATGGCGCTGAACCGGATCCGCTCCGGAGCCATCATCATTTCTGCCAGCGGCATGTGCGATGCGGGACGCATCCGGCACCACCTGCGGCACAACTTGCCACGCCGCGAATGCAGCATCTTGTTTCCCGGTTTCCAGGCGCAGGGGACGCTTGGCCGGCGCCTGATCGAGGGGGCCGAACGCGTGCGCATCTTCGGTGAGGACATTCCGGTACGTGCTGCGATCCACAGCGTGGATGGCCTCTCGGCGCATGCCGACCAAAAGGCGTTGCTGGATTGGGCTCGGGGTTTTATTCACCCCCCGGCGCAAACCTTCGTGGTGCATGGGGAACTGTCCGCCGCCCAGACCTTCGCCGAACTCTTGCAACAGCAACTCGGCTGGCAGGTCACGGTGCCTGAGTATGGTCATGCGCTGCGCTGGCCGGACTTTCTGGCGCACGAGTGATGAAGCCCGCCGAAGATCTCGATGAACGCCTGCGCGCCATCCGCGAGTCGCCAACGTACCGTCTTGCGTACGAAGACATCGAGCTGCTTGGCCAGGAAGAACTGCGGCCGCTGCGACTGCAGCTCGAACTGCTCAAGCCTGACCGCATCCTGCACGAGCAAGGCATTCGCTCGACGGTAGTGGTCTTCGGCAGCGCACGCGTGAGCGATGCCGAGACGGCAGAAGCCCGTCTTGGCGCGCTGGAGCGTCAGGCGCGCGTCACTCCGGAGGATGTCGGGCTGAGGCAAGAGCTTGCCCGAGCCAATCGCCGGGTCGAACAGGCACGTCACTACGAGCAAGCGAGGCGTTTCTCGGGCCTTATTTCGGCGCGTTTCCAGCAGCAAAACCGCCGTGATTTCGTCGTCGTCACCGGGGGTGGGCCCGGCATCATGGAGGCCGCCAACCGCGGTGCTTTCGAGGTCGGCGCACGTTCGATTGGCCTCAACATCACGCTGCCCCACGAACAGGCACCCAACCCCTACATGTGCCCAAATTTGGCGTTCCGATTCCACTATTTCGCGCTGCGCAAGATGCACTTCTTGTTGCACGCCAAGGGCTTGGTGGCCTTCCCCGGTGGCTATGGAACGCTCGATGAGCTGTTCGAGGTGCTCACCTTGATCCAGACCGGAAAGATGCAGCGTATTCCGGTGGTGCTGGTCGGCCGTGCATTCTGGCGTCGCGTAGTTGATTTCGATCTTCTGCTCGACGAAGGCTATGTCTCTCCATCCGATCTCGACTTGTTCACCTGCGTAGACGAAGCCGAGGAAATCGTTAGTGCCCTCGAACGCTTTTACGTCAACAGGGCAGCAGGCGATGGGGCGACATGATCGGCGTCGACGGGTATTGCCGGAGCCTGTGCGGCACCAAGGTGCAGCAGTCGATGCAGTGCGCCACCTTGTTGATTGCCTGTGCATTGTTCAGCCCGATTTCTGCTTTCGGTTCCGACTTCTCGCTCTCTGCAGATCCTCCCTCCTGCTCGCCAGGGCAATCCCTGCGCTGGCGGGGTGGCACCCTGCGCCTGGAGAACGATCTATTCACCGGCTCCGACCGCAACTACACCAACGGTGTCGCGCTAACAGCAGTCTCACGTGATCTGCAAGGCGAGCTCCGTCCCGAGTGCCTGCCACAGCCGATTGGTTTGTACGCCCGCTTCATCGGCTGGGCCGATCCCGGCTTCTGGCGCGATACCGGCGACCAACCGGCATCGCAGAACCTCGTCGTTCGCTTTGGCCAGTCTATGTACACACCCGAGGACAAGACGCGCACCGATCTGATTCCCGACGATCGGCCGTACGCTGGCCTGGTCTACCTGAGCCTGGCGTGGAATCGCCGAATCCACCCACAGGCTGCCAGCTATGAAATGCTGGACGTACGCGAACTAACCCTGGGCTTGATCGGCCCCTGGTCGCTGGCAGAGAAGTCGCAGGATCTGGTGCATCGGGTGCGTGGCATCGAGCGATTTCGCGGCTGGGACAACCAGTTGCGCAACGAGCCGGCATTTCAGATGGCCATGGAACGCAAGTTCAAGCCGTACACGGAGGGTGCGGTCCGCCCTGGATGGGGCAGCGACGTGATCGGCAGCTATGCCCTGCGGGTCGGAAACATCGAAACCGCCGCCAGTACCGGCGTGGAGTTTCGCGCGGGCTGGAACATACCGAACGACTTCGGCAGCTATCCGATCCGCCCTGGCGCGGAGAACCGCCCGCCCTCTGGTGTTGCCGATCTGCGCACGACAACGCCGCAATCGGTCCTGGCGCCCAAACCTGGGGCACATGTCTTCCTGAACCTGGAGGGTAAAGCCGTCGCCTGGGACTTCTCACTCGACGGAAACATGTTCCGGAATAGCCACCATGTCAGCCGGCGGCCTTGGGTCGCGCAAGCAGCTCTCGGCATCAGCAGCCAATGGATCGTTGCTGGACGTGGCGTGCGGCTTGCCGTGATGCGCGTTTGGAGAACCCGCGAGTTCGACCAGCAGGCGGGCTATCACGCATTCGGATCGATCGCGCTGAGCTTGGAATTTTGAGGACACCTGCAACCATTCGTTAGACCCAAAGCATTCGTCACAACATCAATGGAGAAATTCGTGAACCAGCCCTTGAAACCCAGATCGTTCTTCACAGTCTCGCTGTCCGTGCTCTTGGCAACCTTCGCCACGGCACTCGGTGCGCAGTCCGCAGAGGCGGCAAAGCCAATGGCGCTTCGTACCATAATGGAAAGACTCGGGCGCGACATGCAAGTCGTCACGGGCGCGATCTCCAAAGAAGACTGGCCACTGGTCGCCGAGCTAGCACCACGAATCGCCAAGCATGCCGAGCCGCCCATGTCGGAAAAGATGCGCATCCTTGCCTGGCTTGGGGCAGACGCTGGAAAGTTTCGGGGTCTTGATGGACAGGTGCATGACGCCGCGACCGCCATGGGCGAGGCCGCAAAGCGGAGTGACGGCCAAGCAGTCATCGCGGCTTTCTCCAAGACCCAGCAAAGCTGCCTAGCCTGCCACCAGAGTTACCGTCGCTCGTTCGTGGAAAAGTTCTATGGAAGTCGCTAGCAGGGGATGGCTACACCTGCTGACGGAAGACTAGCCCCTATCCAATCGATATACCTCGACGAGTTCCAGGTTCCCAAGAAGCCACCCGTTCAGCGATCACGGGTTCCTGCTTCACCCGCCGCAGCACTCGTTGGATCTGACGTGCATGACTCCCGCATGCATGTGGGTCACACGGCACCATCGGATAACGCAGCACCTCGTCCAGTGAGATACGTTTGTGCTTGAGCAGCGGATGCCATGCCGGCACCGCGACCATGAGGGGGTCGCTCCAAAGCACCTTAGCCACGATGCCGTCACCCACTTCACCAGACTGGGCCCTAGGTCATACTGGAGTTGGAGTTGGAGTTGACCCGGTTCCGTGGACACATCATTCTTTGTGTTCAAGGAGTCGCAAATGTCAAAAGTACGACCGCCGTACCCGGCGGAATTCCGCCAGCAGATGGTCGAGCTGGTTCGAGCCGGGCGCTCACCCTCGCAGCTCTCTCGTGAGTTCGGTGTCACGGCCCAGTCCATCACCAACTGGGTCCGCCAGGCCGCCATCGACGACGGCAAGCCTTTACCAGGCAAGGAAGGCCTGACCACCGCAGAGCGGGAAGAATTGGTGCGGCTGCGCCGGCAGTTGCGCCAGGTCCAGACGGAGCGCGACATCTTGGCAAAGGCTACGGCCTGGTTCGCCGGTCGCAGCGATGCGACATCCACGAAGTCTTCGGACTCGTGATGGCGAACCAGGCCGACTTATCCGTGCGCACCATGTGCCGCGTCCTTGGTGTCTCAGCCAGCGGGTTCTATGTCTGGCGAGAGCGTGCCCCGTCCCAGCGCAGCATCGCCAACGCGGTGATGACCGAGCGCATCCGCCAGATTCATCAGGACTCCTACGAGTCCTACGGCATGCCCCGGGTGCGTGCCGAGCTCATCGAGCAAGGCGTGTGTATCAGCCGCCAGCGCGTGGCTCGTCTCATGCGGCAAGCCGGCATCCACGGCATCAGCAAGCGCAGAGGCTTCACCGTCACCACCCGCCGTGACAAGCGTCAGACCCCGGCCCATGACCTGGTCAACCGGCGTTTCCACGCCACAGGTCCGAACCAGCTGTGGGTGGCGGACATGACCTACGTGCCCACCTGGATGGGCTTCCTCTATCTGGCCGTGGTCATCGATGTCTGGAGCCGGCGCGTGGTGGGCTGGGCCATGGGAGAGCGCATGACCGCCGACCTCGTGCTCGCGGCGTTGAACATGGCCCTGGAGCAGCGCAAACCCAAGGGTGTCATCCACCACAGTGACCAGGGCAGCCAGTACACGAGCGTGGCCTTCGGCGAGCGCTGCCGGCAGATGCAGGTGCGACCCTCGATGGGAACGGTGGGCGATGCCTACGACAACGCGATGGCCGAGAGCTTCTTTGCCAGCCTGGAAGGCGAACTCATCGAGCGCAGCACCTTCCAGAGCAAAGCACAGGCCCGCATGGCAGTCTTCACCTGGATTGAAGGCTGGTACAACCTCCGGCGCCGGCACAGCGGTCTGGGCTACCTCTCACCCCTGAACTTTGAAAGGAGCAACGACGCGCTGTTTGATGTTGTTGAAGATGCCGTCGTGCATGTCCAGACAACACCCGAAACGGTTTGAGAATCAAACCAATACACGTCCACGGAAGTGGGTCAACTCCAACTCCACGCCATGACCGCCGCCCGCGCTCAAGCAGCGTTGCAATAACTCCGGACACCATTGCCCGCGTGCTGTGAGCCGGCGACGGCAGGCGCTGCAAGACATGCCGGTCTCTTCTCCGCACGCATGCGGCTCCCTACGATCATAAGGACTGGTCACGTCACGAAGGACTGCGCATGAACTTACGTCATCTTCGCTGCTTCATTGCTGTAGCCGAGGAACTGCACTTCGGTCGAGCCGCTCGGCGGCTGCACATAGAACAATCTCCCCTATCACGCACGATCCGCAAGCTGGAGACAACTCTAGGCGTGACGTTGCTCAGTCGCACGCCGCGTGGCGCAACCCTGACCTGGGCAGGGCGAGTCTTCTTGGAGGACGCCCGCCGCGTCATGTTGAGCGTTGAGCAGGCAGTGGCCAGAGCGAAGGCTGCTGCCTCCGGTTTTCAGGGCACTTTGCGCATCGCGCTGTCGAGAGACATAGGGCGGGCGAGGCTATCAGCACTGCTTGCGCTGTGCCGCGAAGAGTCGCCGCAGGTAAACATCCGGCTCTCCGAAGTACCGCTGACCGAACTCGTGCAGGGGCTGAACGCGGATCTGTTCGACGCCGGCTTTGCAATGGTCGATGAAGTGGAGGCCGGGATCATTGCTCAGCCGTTGTGGGCCGACCCCTTGGTAGTGCTCCTGCCCGCACGGCACCCGCTTGTAGCCTTCAAGGAAGTGCCGTTGCAGGAAGTGGTGAGCTATCCGCTGGTACTTTGTGATCCACGGGCATGCCAAGGTTGCGGTCGGCAGAGCGAACGACTGTTCCGCTCTGTCGAGGTCCAACCGATTGTGGCCGAGTACGCCGCTTCTCACGGGCTGATGCTGACGTTGGTGGCCGCAGGGTACGGGCTAGGTTTTTCCACTGCCGCGCACTTGGCAACTTGCCAGCCGGCGGATGTTGTTGTCCGCCCGTTGGCCGATCAGAGCGCATCGATAACCACCTATCTGTTACGAACCGAGGGTGGTATGACGGAGCCGTTGCAGCGGTTCATCGAACGCGCCGAACGTGTATGCCATCAGGACGCAAGCACATCACGCGCGATCTGACGCGGATCTATCGGAAGGTGCGCGGCTAGTTTTCTCGGATTGCGCGATTCATTTTTGGTCTTGCGGCTGACCCGATCTGCATGGCTCATGCGCTGTACTGATTCCAGTTTCGACGCAATTGCTGCGCCCTTCTGTACTCCAGCACCCGCCTGCGGGCTCGCCGCCGCGGTCATTTCACTGACGCGGAACGCATGAGCTTTTGCTGGTTGCAAACCGGCTCATCCGATTGACGCATTGGCACTTTACGCCGTTGGAATTCCTACGGAAAACTTTGACCAGGTTTCGGGTAAAGCGCGGCACCCATGCTTGATTCCAGGGGAGCGCGACCACCAAGCCGCGTGCCGGTCCAAAGGCAAAGCGCCCGCATTATGGTTGAGGAGTTTCAAGCGTAGCAAGATGTAGTTTGCCCTTGGCCGGCCGTCAGCGCCGATGCAACGCCTCCTTCCACGATGCCGGCCGGCCCTGCGCTTCATCCGGATTTCTGGGCAATCGCCTCGCCCACTTGGGCGGTGCGCGTCTGCCGGAGTTCGATCCGACGATGGGACGCACGCGACATGGAGAAATCGAGTTGCCTTGCCTTTGGCGCCAGGATCTACTACCGCCCGATCGAGGCGGCCATCCGTTGGGCGGGCCTGTTGCGCTTTGAGCCGCGGATTCTTGAAACGCTCGGGCCACGGGCCATGCCCGAGCCGAACGACTTTCCGCGCTGGCCCTTACTGCGCCTTTTTTCCGAGCGCATCTTCGACGCACTGGCACACGATGAACTTTCTTATGGCAAGGCAGGCATGGCGCAGGAATCTCAGCGCCCCGCACTCGACGATCCTGCGTTGATCGTGCGCCACGTCGACCTGAAGGCGTGGATGTCGCATTACTACCCCGGTGAGCGGCCTCCGTTCCTGTTCGACGGCATCGAGCGCGAACTGCACCCTGCGGTGAGCGTCGCCATGCTGAACGTGTTGCTGGCCGATCGCGAGGCCGCCAAGCTGCAGCTTGCCGAACTCGCACAACTGCATACGGCGCTGAAGGCGCAGCACGAAGCGTTGGCGAAGGAGCATGCCATTCGCATCCGAGAGGGCGATGCGCGTGAGCCGGGCCTGCGCAGCGAATCGACCTACCTGAACATCATCGGCGGCCTGCTGACATTGCTGTTGGGCAAGTCCCCCGCGGGCTCTGCCTACTCGTCCTTCCGCAACATGGATGCGGTGGTCAGTGCGCTACTGGCCCACCATGAAGGGCGGCCCGGCATCAGCGAGCGGACGCTGTGGAGCAAGCTGGCACAGGCGCGTCGCCACCTGGAGGCATCGCGCTGAGCCTGTAACAGCAGACTGCAATTGCAGTTGCGTGTTCTGCAGTTGCAGTGAATTCCGCAGCAGCAGCATGTGGAATGCGAGGCACTTTCTGAACAACGCCATCGAGCGTCAAGGAGTGCCTCTCATGTCTTCGCAGACCATCGCGCCGGCCTTGCCGCCCGAGCACCGCATCCTGCGCCGCGCCGAGGTCGAAGCCAAGACCGGCTTCAAGCGCGCGCACATCTACAGCCTGATGAAGGAAGGCAAGTTCCCCAAGGCGCTGCGCCTGGGCGTGCGCGCGGTGGGCTGGGACTCGGTGGAGATCGAACAGTGGATCGCTGATCGCCTCAAAGAACGCGCCTGACGCTTCTTCTCGGTTCATGCCATTCGACGAGGAGAAGCTCATGCAGGTGGTGTCCATCATTTCGACCAAGGGCGGCGTGGGCAAGACCACGACGGCGGCCAACCTGGGCGGCTTCATCGCCGATGCCGGGCTGCGCGTGCTGCTGCTGGATCTGGACGTGCAGCCCACGCTGTCGAGCTACTTCACGCTGGACGTGCGCGCGCCCGGCGGCATCTACGAGATGCTGGCCTTCAACGAACGGCGCATCGAGCAACTGGTGTCGCGCACCGCGATCGCGGGCCTGGACCTGGTGCTCTCCAACGACGACCGCGGCGAACTGAACACGCTGCTGCTGCACGCACCGGATGGGCGCCTGCGACTGCGCCATTTGCTTCCCGTCTTCCGCACGCACTATGACTTGCTGCTGGTCGACACCCAGGGCGCGCGCAGCGTGCTGCTGGAGATGGCGGTGCTGGCGTCCGACCTGGCGCTGTCGCCGGTGACGCCGGAGATCCTCGCGGCGCGCGAGCTGCGGCGCGGCACGCTGCAGCTGATCGAGGACATCGCGCCGTATCGGCACCTGGGCATCGAGCCGCCGCCGCTGCGTCTGCTCATCAACCGTGTGCATCCTGTGTCGTCGAATGCGCGGCTGGTCCAGCAGGCGCTGCGACAGGTGTTTCAGGAACAGGCCGGCGTGCAGGTGCTGGGCACCGACGTACCGGCCATCGAAGCCTATCCGCGCGCTGCGACACGAGGATTGCCGGTGCACCGGGTGGAGTACCGGCAGCCGGCTGGGCGCACGGCGCCCGCGGCGTTGGAGACCATGCGCACGCTGGCCGGCGAACTGTTCCCCGTGTGGCGGGAGCGCTTCGCGCTGGTCACCGGTCGGGCCGATGCGGGAGGGGCCGGCCATGGCGAGCGCGCATGAACTGGCGCGCGGCCGCGAACGGCTGCGCGCGCTGATCGAGTTCGCGCTGGGCGAAGGCTGGCGCGTGGTTCGCACGTCCGGCGGGCACCTGAAATTCACGAAGCAAGGCTGCGCGTCGATCTACACCAGCTCGACGGCGAGCGACAACCGTGCCGACCGCAATGCCCGCGCACAGCTTCGCCGCGCCGACCGGCAAGCGCAGGAGAATGGCCGTGGCTGAGCTGACGCCGCAGGACATGGCTGCCAAGCTGCTGGCCACCGGCTTCGAGCGCAGCGGCCCTTCGGCCGCGACCTTGAGCGACCCCATCGCCGACACGCCGATGGTGGTGACGCTGGACCAGTTGCGGCCCTACGACCACGACCCACGCGTGACGCGCAACCCGGCCTATGCGGAGATCAAGGCGTCCATCCGCGAACGTGGGCTGGACGCGCCCCCCGCGATCACGCGCAGGCCGGGCGAGGCGCACTACATCATTCGCAACGGCGGCAACACGCGGCTGGCGATCCTGCGCGAGTTGTGGAGCGAGACCAAGGAGGAGCGCTTTTTCCGCATTGCGTGCCTGTTCCGCCCGTGGCCGGCGCGCGGCGAAATCGTGGCGCTGACCGGGCATCTGGCCGAGAACGAGCTGCGCGGCGGGCTGACCTTCATCGAGCGGGCGTTGGGCATCGAGAAGGCGCGCGAGTTCTACGAGCAGGAAAGCGGCCAGGCGCTGTCGCAGAGCGAACTCGCGCGGCGACTGACTGCCGACGGCTATCCGGTGCCGCAGTCACACATCAGCCGCATGAACGATGCGGTGCGCTATCTACTGCCGGCGATCCCGACGCTGTTGTACGGCGGATTGGGCCGGCATCAGGTGGACCGGCTCGCGGTGCTGCGCAAGGCGTGCGAGCGCACCTGGGAGCGGCGTGCGCTGGGCCGCACCGTGACTGTGGACTTCGCCACCTTGTTTCAGGACGTGCTGACGCAGTTCGACACACAGCCGGACGACTTCTCGCCGCAGCGGGTGCAGGACGAGCTGGTCGGCCAGATGGCCGAGCTGCTGGAGGCGGACTACGACACGCTGGCGCTGGAGATCAACGACAGCGAAAGCCGCCAGCGTGCGCTGACCAGCGAACCGGCGGCACCGACGCCACCGGCAGCGCCTGTCGTGCCTGCTGGTCCTCCCCCGCCGGTCTCCGCGCCTCGGCAGCCACCCGCCTCGTCTGTGCCGCGCGACACCACGCCGGTCGCGCCTTCGGCGCCAGCAGCGACACCGCTTGCATCGCCCGAAGCGCCGGAGGACCAGCACGGGCAACGCGACGAGCGCCTGCAAGGGCACATCGTGACACCGGCACCGACCACCGAGCGCCTGCAGTCCATCCAGCGGATGGTCGCGGACCAGCTCGGCGACAAGCTGCCCGACTTCGAGGCCGATGCGCTGCGTGCGATCCCCGTGCAGGTCGGCGGGCTCTATCCCATCTCGGACGTCTGGTACGTCGAGCCGGGGCTGGACGTGCCGGATCGCCTGCGCGTGCACATCGCGCAGTTCGCGCGCGAGATCGGCGAGGAAGCGGCGGTCGCCGACCACATTGAGGCCAGCGTCGGCGGCATCGGCTTCGTCTGCGTGGCACCGGCCGTGGGCCAGGCGAAGGCGCTGCCGGCGTTCGCGCGGGCGGTGCTGACCCTGCTGCATGTGCTGAGTGCGGCTCCGCCCTCCGCGAATGGATTGGACCGCGCGCGGCTGGCCGACGAGCTGGCGGCGCTGCTGCATGGCCACGGCGGCTCGGCCACACGCCTGAGCGATGCTGCGCTGGTGAAGCTGTTCCGTTTGCTGCGCCTGGCGCGCCGGCTGCTGGATCTGGAAGCCGGCGTAGCGAGCCAGGATTCCTGAGCGCAGGAGGCTCCCGCATGTCGGCACCGCACCCACTCAACCAGGCCGTGATCGCCCAGGCCCTGCATGACCTGCGCAACGGGCAGTTGCGCCGCTGCAAGGCGATGGGCTTCGGCGAGGAGGAGCTGGATGCGCTGAAGCACCCCGAACTCGTGAGCATGCTGGTGAATGCCACGGTGTCGTGGTGCTCGGTGTCAGTGAACCGGGAAGTGTTGAAGCGGCTGCTGAGCCAGGTGCACGACGTGGAGCGGGAGATCGCCACGGTGGACCGCATGCTGCGCCTGGAGGCGAGCACGGAGATGGTCAGCAAGTTCTACGGCCTCACGCATCAAGAAGTGGCGCTGCGCCGCGACATCCTCGGACTGCCCAAGCGCAAGGGCCGGCATCCGGTGCTCGACGAGGCGCAGGACGTGGCCCTGTGGGAACGCTGGAAGGCCGGCATCACGGAGCGGCACATCGCACTGAACGACGACATGGCGATGCTGGCGCTGACCATGGACCTGGCCGAGGCCATGACCCTGCCCATGTCGGTGATCTGGTCGGCGATACGGAACTGGATCGACCAGGGGCTGGTGTAGCCATGACCACGGGCAGCGCATCACGGCGCGATGGCCCGGTTGCGCTGTCGGCGTTGTTCGACGAGGCGCTGCGGCACCTTGAGCCGAAGGAACCGGCGCAGGGCACGGCGCCGGCCGCCGACGGTTTCCTCTACAGCGGCAACCGCCATGAGAGCGTGCCGCGCAGGCTGTTCCTCGACCGGCGCCTGACGCCGCTGGAGCGCAACGCCTGGCAGGTGTTCCGCCTGCAGCTCAACGACGACGGCGTGACCGCCTTTCCCACCTACGACCAGCTCCGCCCCTATCTGGCGTCCATGCCCTGTGCGGCGCAAGCCTCGCACGAGACCGTGGCGCGCGCCTTGACGCTGCTGCGGCTGACGCGCTGGCTCAGCCTGGCGCGGCGGCGGCGCGACCCGAAGACCGGCCGCATCCAAGGCAACCTCTACGTGCTGCACGACGAACCGCTGTCGCCCTTCGAGGCGATGCAGCTCGATGCCGACTACCTCGGCCTGGTCAGCCAGGCGCTGACCCATGCCGCCAAGGCGGTACAGATCGTGGGCATGAACACGCTCAAGGAGATTGCCGAAGACCCGCTGCTCAGCGGCCGCACATTGCCGACCCGCTTGCAGGTGCTGGCGCAGCGCATGGCGCTGCATGGCTGGACGACGCCAGGTTATCCACAGGAGGGTGCGGACCACGAATCCGAAGAAGGCCAGGAAGCCCTTCTTCGGAATGCTGCGCGCCCGTCTTCGGAATCCGAAGCAGGACCGAAACCCGCGCCGGACGGCTCTCTTCGGATTCCGAAGGAGGACCGTACAGTACGTAATGATCGTATAAATGAAGTACGTACAGTACCGCGCGCGAGGGCCTTGCAGAACCTGCGGCTACCCGAGCGTTTCCTGCGCTTGAAGGACGAGCAGCAGGCCGGCGCGCTGGTGGCGCTGCAGCAGGTGGACGAGGCGCAGAGGCAGGCCGTTCTCGACGAGTGGGCGGCACGCTGCCACAACAGCGCGGTACGCAACCCGGCCGGCTACCTGTTTGGCATCATCCAGAAGGCGATCCGCGGGGAGTTCAAGGCCTGGGCCGGAGAAAGTGCATCGGCACCGCCAGCGCCCCCGTCACCTGCGCCCTCGTCACCGCCGGCATCCCGTGCGGCTGACCCCGAGGTCGCACGAGCCTACCTGGCTCAGCTCCGAGAAGCCTTGCGTGATCGCTGATGTTGACTATCCCCAGGGGATAGCTGGAACAGACATCTTTCCGCCGCGCTCGATTGTCGCCCGCCGAATGACAGGCGAAACTGTCGCCTGTGAATCAGACGAGGACAGCCACGCACGAGCCCGGCCGACGATGGACATGACGACTTCCCCCGCCACAAACGCACTGCAACCACTACAGCAAGACGTTCAGCGCTTGCTGGGCAGATGCCTGTTGCGCCTTCAACAATACGAGCGCCTCATGAAAGCCATCGTGGCCCACCACGAGATTTCAGGCCCGGCGCATTCGCTGGAGGCCATTCGCGCAGCGCGGATTGAAGATGCCGCGACCAAGACCCTGGGCACGTTGGTCGGACAACTGTTTGGTTCGTATGTCGTCACCGATGGAAATGGCGGCGAGGAACGCGACGACGATCTTCCCGGCGACGTGATTTCCTTTCGCACGCGCGTGCAACTGAGCCTGTCTGCGCAGGACTACGCCAACACCCAGGCCGACCTCAAAGACCTGGTATCGCTGCGCAACACTCTGGTGCACCACTTCATCGATCAGCACGATCTATGGACCGTGGACGGGTGCCGCGTTGCACAGGACGAACTCGGTTCCGCCTACACGCGCATCGATCAACACTTCGAGCAGCTGCGCGGCTGGGCCGAGCACATGGATCAGGCGCGGCGCCTGGCAGCGGAGTTCGTCCAGTCGGATGTGTTCCACGACCTGGTGGTCAATGGCATCGCGCCGGACGGCACGGTGGACTGGCCGGCCGCCGGCATCGTCCGCGCGCTGCGCGAGGCCGCCGCGCAGTTGGCCGTCGAGGGCTGGACACCCATCGCCGCCGCTGGCCGCTGGATCGCGGACCGGCATCCCGAGCAGCTTCCAGCCAAGTACGGCTGCAGCAGTTGGCGGCAGGTGGTGCATGAGTGCCGCCTGTTCGAGCTTCGCTACCGTGAGGTGGAGGGGCAACGGGCCGCCTGGTACAGACCTCGCGAAGCATAGCCCCGCAACGCGGTCTCACCTCCGCGCGAGCCGCGAACACATCCGCCGAGCTATCCCCAGGGGATAGCCGGCACACACAGCCTTCCGCGCGGAACAAACCGGGCGCGCATGGGCTGCGGTTTGTTGACTGACAGCCTTCCGGCCGATGCCGATGCTGGCGACTCGCCAATTCACCGCGAGTCGCTCCCATGGCCAACGAACGCACAGAACCCCTGCAACTGAATCTCGGATCGCTGCGCAGCGCGATGTCGCTGACGCTGCACACGCACCACGCTTCGCGCATCTGGCACGGCCGCGCGCCGACCGAGGGGCGCCCAGGCATCATCGGTCTCAACGGCTTCATCGGCGCCATGAACAAGATGAAGCGCGGCGCCGAGCAGGACGACCCGTACTCGGACTGGTGGATGTTGCGGATCGAGGACAAGCTCGCCGACACCAAGACCCGTCTGCAGACCCTGCGCGACCAGGTGGATCAGGCCTTGGCCGACGTGCCATCGGCGCTGTCGCTGGGCGAGAACATGAACGTGCAGCCGGTGAAGCTGCCGCTGTTCGTGAACGCCCAGCTCGGCTTCATGGCGGTGTATCTGCTGGCCGACTACGACGACCTGGCACGCAAACTCATCCTGGCGCACCACACGGCGCTGATCGACCGCAGCACCTTGGAGCGCTGGCTCAATGATGGTGCGCACGCGCTGCGCAGCCTGTTCTCGCTGGCCCAGCAGTACCGCTACTCGGGCACGACGCGCGACGACTTCGCGGCGAAGAACGCGGCGGCGCGAGCGGCGCTGGAGAAGTTCGGCGAGTTGCCGCAGGACGTGCTGGAAGGCACGCGCCGCTCGCGCTTCGCGCCACCCATCGCGCGGCGGACGAACAAGCCCGGCACGCCGCCTGCTGCGCCTGCCATCGTGCCCGATGCGCAGGCTTCCACGGGTGGCGCAGCCGATGGTGCGGCGGGCGATGAGGGTGTTGGCGCATGACAGCATCGCCCCCTATCAGCCACTCCACGCGCTTCGTGGCGCTGGAACAGGCGGACTTCCAGCGGCTGGAACACGCAGGCTACCTAAAAGGCCTTTTACAGCCTTTTAAGGGTAAGGGGAGTCTGGAGACCTGGGCCAGCCAGTGCGCAGCGCTGCGCGACGACGTGATTGGCCTGGCGCAGCGGCGCGTGCTGCCCCAGGCGCGCGCCTATCCATTCAGTCTGCTCGACGTGCAACTGGCCCAGCAGGCCACTGGCGCAGGGACGACCTTCCTGCGCTGGCGCAACCTCGACCGTTCCTCCATGGGCGTGGCGTTGTGGGAGGCCCTGCTGGCCAACCCCGCGACGCCGGCCTCGCTGATCGACGAGCTGTACGCGATCGAACTGCAGCGCATCGTGCTGAACATGCAGATCAGTCTGACCCACAGCATCGCTCGCCAAGCCCTGGAATGCGCCAACAAGGCCGCGCAGGCCGAAGCGGCTTACCTGCGGCGCGTCCACGGGCATACCGCGTCCGTTCCACCCACCACCAAGGAGTCACCATGAGCACGCACTTCGTCGGCGAGGGCAACATCGGTTCTGCGCCGGACTACCGCGAATTTCCGAACGGCAACGACGAGCCGCGCCGGCTGCTTCGCCTGAACGTCTACTTCGACAACCCGATCCCGAAGAAGGACGGCGAGTACGAAGATCGCGGCGGCTTCTGGGCGCCCGTGGAGCTGTGGCACCGCGACGCCGAGCACTGGAAGACGCTGTACCAGAAAGGTATGCGGGTGCTGGTCGAGGGCCGCACCGTGCGCGACGAATGGGAGGACGCCGACGAGAACGAGCGCGTGACGTTCAAGGTCGAGGCGCGGCGCGTGGGCATCCTGCCGTACCGCATCGAGTCGGTGGCGCTCAGCGCCAAGCCGGCCGGCGGACAGTAATTCGCCCATCGCCGTTCCCCCGAGGGCGGCTGTAGCAACCGTCATACGCCCGCGATGCACCAGCGAGCTATCCCCAGGGGATAGCTCCAAGGTCGTCCACGGAGTTCCAGCCGCCCTCCCGAAACGACGCTCTTGCTGTGCCAGCTCCTACGATCTATGCACACCGCTGCGGCAACGAACCGCCTGCCAATCACAAAGCGGTGTCTGCATCAATCGACTTCCTTGCTGCCGGCATCTCCTGGCCCCGCCAAGCTGACGCCCATCCGATGAACCGCACATTTCCAAGGAGGCTTCATGCGCGTGTTCCTGTGCGAGAAGCCGTCCCAGGGCAAGGACATCGCCCGTGTGCTGGGTGCCGGTCAACGCGGCAACGGCTGCTACAGCGGCGCGGGTGTCGTTGTGACCTGGTGCATCGGTCATCTGGTGGAGGCGGTTCCGCCCGAAGGCTACGGCGAGCAATACAAGCGCTGGGCCATCGAGCAACTGCCCATTCTTCCTGAGCGTTGGCGTGTCGAGCCCAAGGCGGCGACCGCAGCGCAATTCAAAGTCGTGCAGCAGCTCGTCGCCAAGGCGGGCGAGCTGGTGATTGCGACCGACGCCGACCGCGAGGGCGAGATGATCGCCCGCGAGATCATCGACCTATGCGGCTACCGCGGGCCGATTCAGCGCCTGTGGCTGTCGGCGCTCAACGATGCGTCGATCCGCAAGGCGCTGGGTGCGCTCAAGCCGTCCGCCGAGACGCTGCCGCTGTATTTCTCCGCACTCGCCCGATCGCGCGCCGACTGGCTGATCGGGATGAACCTGAGCCGCTTGTTCACACTGCTGGGGCGCCAGGCCGGCTATAGCGGCGTGCTGTCGGTGGGGCGCGTGCAGACGCCGACGCTGAAGTTGGTCGTGGACCGCGATCGCGAGATCGCGCGCTTCGTCTGCGTACCGTTCTGGGCCATCGAGGTTGCGCTATCGCATGCAGGCCAGCCCTTCGTCGCAAGCTGGACGCCGCCGCAAGGCAGCACCGACGATGCGGGCCGCTGCCTGCAACAGCCGGTGGCGCAGCAGGCCGCCGAGCGCCTGCGCACGGCCGGCTCCGCCCAGGTGCTGTCGGTAGAAACCGAGCGCGTTCGCGAAGGGCCGCCGCTGCCGTTCGACCTGGGCACGCTGCAGGAGGTGTGCTCCAAGCAGTTGGGCCTCGACGTGCAGGAGACGCTGGACATTGCCCAGGCGCTGTACGAGACGCACAAGGCGACAACGTATCCGCGCTCGGATTCGGGCTACCTGCCCGAGAGCATGCTGGCTGAGGTGCCGACCGTACTCGACAGCCTGGTCAAGACCGACCCCAACCTGCGGCCGCTGATCGAGCGCCTGGATCGCCAACTGCGCTCGCGTGCATGGAACGACGGCAAGGTGTCGGCTCACCACGGCATCATCCCGACGCTGGAACCCGCCAACCTGTCGGCCATGAGCGAGAAGGAGCTGGCCGTCTACCGGCTGATCCGCGCCCATTACCTCGCGCAGTTCCTCCCACACCATGAGTTCGACCGCACGATGGCGCAGTTCTCGTGCGGCGGTCAGTCGCTGGCGGCCGTGGGCAAGCAGATCGCCGTCACCGGCTGGCGCGAGGTGCTGGCGACGCCGGGGCCGGACGATGCCGATGGCGAGGATGCGCAGCGCAGCCAGGTGCTGCCCGCCCTGCATGCGGGCCTGTCCTGCCCGGTCGGAAAGGTGGATCTCAAGGCGCTGAAGACGCTGCCGCCCAAACCCTACACGCAGGGCGAGCTGATCAAGGCCATGAAGACCGTCGCCAAGTTCGTGACCGACCCGCGGCTGAAACAGAAGCTGCGAGATACCACCGGCATCGGCACCGAGGCGACACGCGCCAACATCATCAACGGTCTGATCGGTCGCGGCTACCTGGTCAAGAAAGGCCGCGCCGTCCGCGCTTCCGACGCGGCATTCACGCTCATCGACGCGGTGCCCTCGGCCATCGCCGACCCCGGCACCACGGCGGTGTGGGAGCAGGCACTCGACATGATCGAGGCCGGCCAGATGGCGCTGGACACCTTCATCGAGAAGCAGTCCGTGTGGGTCGGCCAGCTCGTGCAGCAGTACCGCGGCGCAACGCTCTCGCTCAAGCTGCCGCCGGCGCCGGCCTGCCCGCAGTGCGGCACACCGATGCAGCAGCGCACGGGCAAGAGCGGCGCGTTCTGGTCCTGCTCGCGCTACCCGGACTGCAAGGGCACGCTGCCGATCGAGTCCCCGACGGGCCGGCGCAGCGCACCGCGCAAGCGGCGCGCTGCCTCCAAGGCGTCCTGATCCTCGCTTTTCCCCTGCCGCGCCGGCCACTTCACTGGCGGCGAGGCAAACGTCCCGCACCGCGCGGGACTCCAAAGCGCGCGTCTCCTTCTGCAACGGTGTGCGCGCCCCGTCTGCCCGGCATCGGGCGACGGGGCGAGAAGGTCATTGCTCCACGAATCGCGCCCGCCGCCATTCCCTTGATCGGTGTGCCTTGCCTCGGCCACGAGGGGCTTCCTGACGCCTTGCCGCCGCGCGAGCCGTGAGGAGGCCACTTGGGCCGAGGGTATTCCGTGCCGGTGCCCGCCGGCGGAACAACGGGCTCCCTTTGTGTGTGGATGCACGCCAGAGGTTTCCGGCCCCAGCCACGAAACGGGCCGGGTGCGATTGCTGACGCAGCGAACGGCTTTGACGACGGCCTGCGCTGACGCAGCCCACAGGTGGTTTTCCTTCCTCTCCAGCCGAAGGCCCGCGTGGCCTTCGGCGCCCTGGTCCTTGCCTTGTCCCGTGACGCGGGCCTGCCCTAAAGCGGGCCGTCCGCGATTCGGTTTTCCCTGCGACGGCAGCCATGCTTCGCGCCCATCCTCACCGATGCGTTGCTGACAGTCGTCAGCGGCATGCCCTGGCAGTCTCGGTCTTCAAGACTGCAACGCGGTTCGCCGCGTTGACCGATCCAGTCCGCTTCGCATCGCCCACCGCGGACGCTCGCCGGTCTGGCGACGATGCACTTTTCTCAACCACCCGAGGGGAACCCCATCCCCTGTGGGATGCGTGCTCCCCGACCCACCAAGGAGCACGGCATGTCTGAACCTTCCGCATCTTCCTCTGCAACCGCAGTGCGCAGTGGTGCGCTGGCGCTGGCCTGGACCGGCAAGCGTCTGCCGCTACAGGTGCTGCGCAGCGCGGCCGGCCAATACATCGGCACGCAAGACGACGAAGGCCCGGTATCGCGGGAGTCCGTCGAGTATTTCCCCACCCACCTCGCAGCACAGCGCGCCCTGGATACCCATGCCTGGACGCAGCGCGCTCAGCCCTGATTCCCCACCCTTCAAGGAGTCCTCTCATGAATCTGTCTTTGCCCGAAGACGTGCTCGATCAGATGGCGCTGGAACAGGCGCACTTCGACGCTGCACCGCAGGCCTTCTTCGAGGCCTGGAAGCGCGGCGCGCAGATCGCCGGCCACGAGTGGTTCGGCGACGGCACACGCGAAGGTCTGCAGCGTGCCACCACCAAGTGGGATCTGCGGCCCAACATGCTGATGCTCAACGACGCCCTGGGCGTGCTGAGCAGCGGTCAACGCATGTTCCTGTCCGCGATGGTGAGCTTCTACAACGCCCGCGAGGGTGGCGCGATGCTCAAGCGTTGCGGCTTCGAGGGGCTGTCCGACTTCGGCGGCCTCGATCTGGAACGGCGCCAGGTCATCGCTGACCTCACGCTGCACTACAACGGCTGGTGAGCCGCGCCTGGCAACCCACCGTCCTTTCATCCCACCCCACGAGGGACATGCGTCCCCGTTCGGGGCCATGTCCCTCCTTCTTTTCGCAGGAGCGGCCATGTCCCGAATCAGCATCTTCCACTGACCCGCACCGCCCGCCACCAGGGCGGTCCGACGCCGCGGCCGGCTGACCGGCTGCCACTTCATCCACCCGCTGGGGTTCAATCCCCGGCAGGGGATTGCCTCGGCCATCCTCTGCTGGAGGAATCCCATGTCCCATTCCAACAACCCCTTCGTCCGCGGCTACGATGGCCTGTCCGTGCAACGGCTGCTGGCGATTTCCTACGACGACGACTGCCCGCTGAGCTATCTGCCGCTGCACGTCTCGCAGTCGCACCTGCCGGACAGCCAGGTCGAGCGCCATGCCTGCGTCTTCTGCGACGACTTCGCGCTGATCACGGAAGGCCAGAACGTGCCGCCCGAGCTGGACGCGCAATGCCGCAGCCACGGCATCGCCCGAAACCTCGTCTACGCCGTCATGGCCGAAGAAGCCGGCCAGCCGCTGCACGTCGGCGATACCTACTCCGAGGAAGCCGCACGCGAGGTGGTGCGGCGCCTGCGCTTCGAGACCGGCTTCTACAGCCGTGCCTGGGAAATCAGCTCGGCGCACATCACCGAGGAGGCCGGCCGCTATCTGGCCAACCTGGCCGACATCGCCACGCCGAGCGGTTTTCTGTTCATCGCCTTCCGCATTCCCTACAGCCCGGCGGTCGGCGTGAAGCTGATCGCCACGCCCTGGACGGATGCGAACGTGCAGCAGGTCGAGGGCATCACCGCCGAAGAACTGCGGCAGGAGCACCGGGCCAAGGGCATGCCGGAGCCCCTCGTGGAAGTGTTGCACCTGGCTGCGCTCGCCGACGTTCGCATGTTGGTGTTCGATGCCGACGCGCCCGTGCTGGACGGGCTGACGCTCTACGACGACGAGTAACCCGCAACCCATTCGAGCCCCCACGTAGGGGCTCTTCTTTTGCGCGGAACGCGGTGCCGGCGCATTGCCGATTCCCAACGGACGGCCGCCGCCATGTGCCGCACGCTGGCCGCATGTTCGCTGGCGTTGCCGGCAGCATGCCCAGGCAGTCGAGACCTTCAAGACTGCGGCGCGGTTCGCCGTGCTGGTTGCTTCGTTCTCCGGGCGCACCCGCGTCCATCCACCTCACCCTCAAGGGATCGACCTCCCTTGCGGGCGGGAGTCCCTTGGTTGCCACAAGGAGTCTCCCCATGGATACCCAAGCCATCCGCGCACAGATGCCGACGCTCGTTGTCGGTCATGTGCCTTCCAACGTCCGTTCGTTCAAATTCAACATCTTCGACGGCCAGCCCAAGGTTTCGACGCTGGGCTTTCACATCGACCCGAAGCCTTTCGAGGGCAAGGTCATCGCCACCACCGACGAGGCCATCGTCGTCAAGACGGGACGGGCCGAGTTCGCGGTGCTCGATCGAACGCTCGTGACCGAGGTGCCCGACGAGGGCGCCAAGGTGCAGGTCGAACCCTATGTCAGACGCCGCTTCGACGGTCAGCGGGCGGACACGCCCGAGGAGCAGACCGAGTTCACCGCCGACGGCCAGCCCTACACGGTGAAGCGGTTCGTGCTCGGTTCCGCACCGGCGAAGCTGCCGATCCCCGAGCCGCGCTGCCCCGAGCTGCAGGAACTGATCGACCAACTGGAGCAGTTGCCCGCTCCCGACGGCTTCCGGCGCATCACCCACATGCTGGTGGATGCCGGTGCGCGGGACATCACCTGGGTCGATCCGCTGCCCGCCGACATCATCCGCACGCCGCCGGCCATCGGCTTCACCGTCGCCACGACGAAGTTCCAGGGTTGCGTCACCGTGCTGTATGAGCGTGGCCTCGACCTCTACGCGGTGGAGCTGCGCCGCGACGGCGAGCTGATTGAACGGGTCGATGAGGTGTTCTTCGACACCCTCGGCGAGACGCTGGAACGGCTGATCGACGACGGGAGCTGGCGCCGCATCCGAGTGCAGTGCCTGTTGTCGGGTCGCAAGGCTGTCCGGCACTGATCTCCCAGCAGCTTCCCGCCTTCGCGGCGGGAAGCCTCTCTTCCTGCATCCCTGGAGATCACACCCATGACTGTTCGATTCAAAGGCACGGAGCTGCGGCCCGTGCTCGCCGAAGCGGTGGCGAATCAATGCCGCGTCATCCTGGTCAAGGATCAGGGCGTGTACTTCCTGGCCGAGCGCGGCGAGCGCCGACCCGATGGTCGCCAGAAGACCATCGCCTATGCCGCTGGCTGCAACCCGGATGTCGATGCGTTCGATGACTGGTGGGAGCTGGCGCGCGCCGAGTTCGGCGGCGATGACTTTGGCGAGTTCTTCGATCCGAAGGAGGGCGTGTTTGCGTGCATCCTGCACAGCGAGGACGATCTCGACGTGTCCGCCACCGCGACACACCTGTCGCTGCAGGCGGTTCCTTCCGCGCCCAGCGGTAACTGACCGCCCATCCCTGGCCCCCGCTCCGGGGGCCTCTTTCTTCCCGGCAATGCGGACAGCCGCGAGTGCCAATTACCGCTCGCATGCGCGCCGCCCCGGCGCCACGCTTCCGCCCATGTTCCGCTGACGTCCGTCAGCGACATGCCCAGGCAGCCACGATCTTCAAGGCTGCGACGCGGTTCCGACCGCGTTGATCACCCCAGTTCGCACCGGCATCCATGCGCGAACGGCCATCGGTTCTCGATGGCGATGCCACCAAGCTGTTCCATCAACCCACGCGGGGGTTCCACACCTTCCCCGCCTTGGGTCGGGTGTGTCTCCGCCTCATTGTTCTCAGGAGATTCACCATGACCACTTCCACCGAAAAGTCCTACTTCGATCTGCACATCACCGGCCTCGGGTATCTCAATCGCATCCGCGAAGTGAAGCCCAAGAAAGGCGATGCGTTCCTGGCCTGCGACATCGCGGCTCTGAACGGTCCCAGCGATGACGTCTCGTATGTGCGTTTCGACACGCGCGTATCGGGTTCGGAAGCGCAGCACCTGGTGCGCCGCTGCATTCAGGCGGTCGACGCCGAGAAGAAGGTGATGATCGGCTTCCGCCTGGGCGACCTGTGGGCCGACACCTTCACCTACTCCAAGGGCAAGCGTGCCGGCGAGCAGGGGGTGAGCCTCAAGGCCCGCCTGCTGTTCGTCAGTTGGATCAAGGTCGACGGCAAGCTCGTCTACAAGGCCGAACCCAAGCCGACCGAGACCGACGAGCGCGACCCGGAAGTCCCTGTGACGTCCGACGCGCCCGCCGCGCAGCAAGCCTCGGCACCGGAGCCTTCCAAGCCCGACGCCGATGCTGCCGACGACGCTGCCGATGCCCCCGCATTGGCCGTTGCCGAGTCGTTCTGATCCGCAAGGCCCCATCCCCGGGGCCTTGTCTTCTCTTCGTCAGCAGGAGACCTTCATGATCACCATCCCCGGCCAACTGGCCATCAAGACCATCCACGGCAGGAACGGCGACTTCAACGTCGGCCGCCTGGCGACCTCGATCGGCGAGTTCGTCGTGAAGAACGCCGAACTCGATCAGTACCGCGAGGGCAAGTACGACGGTGATTTCGTCATCGTCGAGATTCGCCCCTCCACGTACAACGCCAACGGCCGCATGGTCATCGAGATCCGCGCCCATCTGGGCGGGATGACACTGTCCAACATCGACGCCCTGAGCCGCGACGAGGCCCGCCGGCTGAGTCCGCAGGAAGTCGATCCGATCGACGAGGAAGCGCAGACGCCCGCGCCGGCAACGCCCCCGGCCAAGCCGAAGGCGAAGTCGCGCAGTCCGCGTGATCCCCTGGTCGATACCACGCCGTTCGGCAGCGAATCGGCTCCCGTGTCCGCTGCGGCCTCGGCCGAGGCAGACGACGCGGTGCTGTTTGGTGCCTTGTGGCCCCTGGGCGAGACCGTGAAGCTCGATGCGACCGTGGATCGTCGTGTGCTGCGTCAGCAGCGCGACCGTCTCGACAAGCTCGGCTACGAGTTCGCTCCGTTGTCCCAGGACTGGCACCTCAAAGCTGCCTGATCCATCCGCCGCCTTACGCGGCATTCCGCCACCCGCCGGGGTTCTCCCCCGACGGGGAGGGCTCCGGCCTTTGCTTCAAGGAGACCCTCATGGGCTGGACCTTCGTTCGTCAGACGCGCGATCAGTTGATCCGCGAGCTGCTCGCTCCGCAGGCGTCCGAACGCGCTTGCTGCGAAGTCATCGACCACACACTGGACGGCGACGTTCTGTGGACCGTGGTTCGCGTCACCGCCAGGCAGGCGGGCGTCATGGGCCTCGCGGCCGGTGAGTCCGTCTGCTACATCGGCTGCCATCTTCTGGAAAGCTCGGGCGGCGATTGGGGCTACAAGTCCCTCGATGAGTCCGTGCATCCGTACTACTACTCGTGCCCGCTGCGCTATCTCGACATGGCGCCGGTGCAAAGCTCCGAGTGGCGCGAGCGGGTTCACCGCTTCCACGCGGGGCGCGCTGTCTAGCGGCACGCATCTTCCTTCACCCAACCGGGGCGAGCACGGCCCCGCGGGCTGTGGTTGCTCCTTCTTTTCCAAGAGGACATCACCATGCCTGCACCTTCTTCCGCGAAACCGCTGTACCGCATCGACGAATGCCCCGACCTCATGGCTGACGGTTGCGTCGGTGACGAGCAGGGCAATCTCGTCTTTCTCTCGATCTGGGCGCGCGACACCGCCGTTCAGGAGTTCCTCGCCCGCCTGACCCTCGGCCGGGACGAACAGGGACTGGATCAGTTCCACGTCATCACCGAGCAGGGCGCATCCATCTCGGTCTTCGTCGGCAACGTCGAGAACCTGGAAAAGCGCATCACCCGCGCCTATCGGCGAACGCTGTTCGGTTCGCTGACGAACGTGTGGCTGTTCGATCGTCGCTGCGTGAAGCCAGACAAGGCCAACGCCAGCGCGCTGGCGCTTCTGCCCAGGGATTCCGCTCACCGGCTCGACCGGCTGTGGACGCTGGTGCAGGACACCTGCCCGCTGCCACTGCTCGACCACTGGCGCGACACCGTGCTGGAGCTGTTGCAGACACGGCGGATGCTGACCGGTCTTCCCTTGGCCCTCGGGCCGCTGGAAGGCCATCGGCTGGCCCTCGATGTCCCGGCGCTGACGAAGGCGTTGGGCGAGCTGATCCGCAACGGCACCCTTGGCGCCACGCAGTACGAACTGGCCGCGAACGCACCGCTTCGGCGTGTGGCGTGAGCCATCCCCACGGGCATGCGCGCCGCGCGTGCCCGCCTTCCCTCATCCATCACCAGGAGAAATCCATGGCACTCATGTTTCCGCGCCTGGCGCGCAATTTCATCCGTAACGGCTACTTCCCCACCGACGAGCCGACGCTGGAGCGGGCCTTGTCCGCACTGGTGCCGTCTCCCGGCTCCATGTCCCTCCTCGATCCCTGCGCCGGCGAAGGCGTGGCGATTGCCGAAGCCGCCCACGCCCTCGGGCGCGAGCAGGTCCAGGCCTTCGCCGTCGAGTACGACGCCGAGCGTGCCCGCCACGCACGGCAACTTGTCGATCGCTGCATCCAAGGTGATCTGATGGACACGCTGATCTCGCGCCAGTCCTTCGGGCTGCTGTGGCTGAACCCGCCGTATGGCGACCTGAGCAAGGACGTGAACGGCAACATCGGCTATCAGGGCCAGGGCCGTGCGCGGCTGGAAAAGCTCTTCTATCAGCGCGCGCTGCCGCTGCTGCAGTACGGCGGCGTGCTGATCTTCATCGTGCCGTCCTACGTGCTCGACGCCGAGCTGGTCGGATGGCTGACGCGCCACTTCGCCGACCTGCGCATCTACCGTGCGGTGGAAACGCAGTTCAAGCAGGTGGTGATCTTCGGTCGCAGGATTCGTCAACGCGACCAGGCGTCGGAGTCGGCCAAGTCCTTGCGCGGTCTGCTGCTGCAGATCGGACAGGGTGACGCCGAAGCCGAGGAGCTGCCGCCCGAATGGCCGTTCCTGCCGTACACCGTCCCTGCCAGCCCGGCCGAGCCGGAGCACTTCTATCGCGTGACGATGGAGCCCGAGCAGTTCGCCGATGAAGTCGGCCGGCTGCAAGGACTCTGGCCGGCGCTCGATACGCACCTGGGGGCCGCGCAGCAGTCGCTGCGTCCGCCCGCGCGGGCCTTGTCGCACTGGCATCTCGCCCTGGCCTTGGCCGCAGGCGCGATTTCCGGCGTAGTGACGTCCAAGAGCGGGCGCGTGCTCGTCGTCAAAGGTGACACCCACAAGGAGAAGATGCTCCAGACGGAATACACCGAACGCGACGACGGCTCCGTGGCCGAGACACGCATCCTCACCGACAAGTTCGTGCCGGTCATTCGTGCATGGGACTTGACGCTGGGCTCGCCTACGTGGGGCGAAGTGCTGACCATCCGCTGATCGCTGTTCCCTGACGGTTCGCCGTCGCTTTCATCCACCCACCGGGGTCACGTTGCCCCGATGGGGTGCCGTGGCCCCTTCTTCCAGAAGGAGAAACCACCATGGCACTCGCAGTCCTCAACCTCGGGTCACAAGCACGCTTTTCGCCAGGGCAGGTGGTCATGACCGCCGGCGTCGACGAGCTGGTCCGACAGGGCCGGCTCAACCCCTCGCCGTACCTGCGCCGCCATCTTCATGGCGATTGGGGCGACCTGGACGACAGCGATCGACGGCAGAACGACGCCGCGCTGCAATCCGGTGAGGATCGTCTGTTCTCGTCCTACCAGGTCACGCGCGACCTGAAGCTCTGGATCATCACCGAATGGGATCGCAGCGTCACCACACTGCTGTTGCCCAGCGAATACTGATCCAACATCCAGCGGCCTCGCGCCGCTTCTTTCTTCCCACCCAGGGGCATGTCACCGCCCCGTGGGGGAGGTGCATGCCCCATTGCTTTGGAGCATCACCATGTCCCTCGATCTCGAAACCATTCCCGAAACCGCTGTGCAGGGCGACCTGCTCGAAGCGGCCGCTTCACCCCTCACGCTCAGCCTGCAGGACTTCGTATCGGAGTTCGGCGACGAGTTGCTCGATTCGCTCAACCGCGCCAATCCTCCGGTCTACACCGGCCAGGTGCGGGTGCATCGGCAACTGATCCTCGCCGCGCTCAAGCGCAAGCTGTTCCCGGCGCAAGCCGATGTGGTCCATGCCGTCACCGAGCTGTTGGTCGATCGCGGCGAACGCGCCGCGATCGTCAATGGCGAGATGGGTTGCGGCAAGACGACGGTGGGTATTGCCACCGCCGCCGTGCTCAACGCCGAAGGCTACCGCCGTACCCTGGTTCTGTCTCCGCCGCACCTGGTCTACAAGTGGCGGCGCGAAATCCAGGAGACGGTGGCCGGTGCCAAGGTCTGGGTGCTCAATGGCCCGGACACGCTGGTCAAGCTGCTGAAACTGCGCGAGCAGTTGGGCGTGCCGGCCCAGGGCCAGGAGTTCTTCGTCCTGGGCCGCGTGCGGATGCGGATGGGGTTCCACTGGAAGCCTGTCTTCGTTCGGCGGCGCACGCCTCACGGCGACGTGGGGGCCTGCCCGGATTGCGGGCATGTCATCACCGACCTCGACGGCGAGCCGATCAACCCGGTCGAGCTGGAAGCCGAGGAGTCCCGCCGCAAGTGCAGCCACTGCCATGCACCGCTGTGGTCGTTGATCCGTCCCAGAGGCCTGTCCGCCAGCGACCAGTCCTCGACCGTGCTCAAGGCACTGAAGCGTATTCCAACCATCGGGGAAGTCACCGCGCAGAAGCTGATGCAGAAGTTTGGCGACGCCTTCCTCGCGTCGATGCTCGGGGACAACATCCACGAGTTCATCAACCTGATGGATGGCAACGGCGAGCTGGTCTTCTCGGACCGGCAAGCCCATCGCATGGAACGTGCGATGGCCAACATGGAGTTCGGCTTCGGCGAGGGCGGCTACCAGCCGTCCGAGTTCATCAAGAGGCAGCTTCCCCAAGGCACGTTCGACCTGCTCATCGCCGACGAGGCACACGAGTACAAGAACGGCGGCTCCGCACAGGGCCAGGCCATGGGGGTGTTGGCGGCCAAGGCGCGCAAGACACTGCTGCTCACCGGCACACTGATGGGCGGCTACGGCGACGACCTGTTCCACCTGCTGTTCCGAGCCCTGCCGGGGCGGATGATCGAAGACGGCTACCGGCCGACGAAGAGCGGCAGCATGACCTCGGCCGCGATGGCGTTCATGCGCGATCACGGTGTCTTGAAGGACATCTATTCCGAGAGCACCGGCACGGCGCACAAGACGGCCAAGGGCACCAAGGTATCGGTGCGCACGGTCAAGGCGCCGGGTTTCGGTCCCAAGGGCGTACTGCGTTGCGTCCTGCCGTTCACGGTCTTCCTCAAGTTGAAGGACATCGGCGGCAACGTGCTGCCGCCCTACGACGAGGAGTTCCGCGAAGTCGCGATGGATACGGCGCAAGCCGCGGCCTACCGCGATCTGGCGGGTCGGCTGACCCAGGAGCTGAAGCAGGCCCTGGCGAAGCGCGACACGACGCTGCTCGGTGTGGTCCTCAACGTGCTGCTGGCCTGGCCGGACTGCTGCTTCCGGTCGGAAACGGTGGTGCATCCGCGCACGCGCAACACCTTGGCGTTCGTTCCGGCTCAGTTCAACGAGCTGGAGGTGATGCCCAAGGAACGCGAGCTGATCGAGATCTGCAAGCAAGAGAAGGCGGAAGGTCGCAAGACCCTGGTCTATTCGGTCTACACCGGCACGCGCGACACCACGTCGCGCCTGAAGGTGCTGCTGGAGCAGGAGGGCTTCAAGGTGGCGGTACTGCGCGCGAGCGTGGATGCCTCCCGCCGCGAGGACTGGATCGCCGAGCAGTTGGACCGTGGCATCGACGTGCTCGTCACCAATCCCGAGCTGGTGAAAACCGGCCTGGACCTGCTGGAGTTCCCGACCATCGTGTTCCTCCAGAGCGGGTACAACGTGTATTCGCTGCAGCAGGCCGCCCGGCGCTCATGGCGCATCGGCCAGAAGCAGCCGGTGCGCGTGATCTACCTCGGCTACGCCAACTCCTCGCAGATGACCTGCCTGGGGTTGATGGCCAGGAAGATCATGGTCTCGCAGAGCACGTCGGGCGACGTGCCCGAGTCCGGACTCGATGTCCTGAACCAGGACGGCGACTCGGTGGAGGTGGCACTGGCACGGCAGCTTGTCACGGTCTGATCCATGTGCTCATGCCGGCGGCCCCTCGGGGTCGCCGGCTTCTTTCCACGGCCCTTCGGGGCCGTTTTTCTTGGGCGTATGACAGTCCATGGCGCCGCCCGCCATGAATTCGGGCGGGCGTCAGTGCGTTTTGTTTGCTGCCCGCAGGCCAAGCGGCGGCGATGGTGAGCGCTCCGTGTTCCAGGGAAGCGCCATCCATGCAACCATCCATCCGCGCTGTTCACCGCCTGGCCTTCGCCGCTGGCTTGCTGGCCGGCAGTCTGTTGGCCGCCGGGTGCGCCACGACCGCCGCGCCGTCTGCGCCAGCGGTTCCGGCCGCATCGCCAACCGCCGTCGCGCCGGAGCCGGGTTTCGTTCCGGTGGCCCGCTATGGCCGCTACACCCTGGTCGAGCTGGTGCCGGAACCTGCGCAGCGTGATCTCTTGCAACAGGCGGTGGAGGTCTCGATTCCGCCCATGCTCGATGCCAGCGTGGGCGACGCAATGCGCCATGTGCTCCTGCGCTCCGGCTACCGGCGCTGCGATGCGGCCGAAGCCGCCACCCTCTACGCGCTGCCGCTGCCTGCCGCACACCTGCGCCTGGGTCCGCTGATGCTGCGCGATGCCTTGCTGACCCTTGCCGGCCCCGCCTGGGAGCTGTCGGTCGATGACTCGACCCGCCAGGTCTGCTTCAGCCGGCACGGTGCTCCCGCCTTCCTTTCCGCCAACCCGCCCGGCACCGCCACGCCCGCGCCGGACGCCGACCGGCCCGAGGAGATGCAGCCATGACCTTTCCCCAAGCGCCATCCGAGCGCAATTCCCGCACGCGTTGGCTCAAGGTCGCCGCGGCCTTCTGGCTGCTGCTCATCAGTGCTGTAGCACTCATCAACAGCGTCGGCCTGTCGCGGCTCGCCGAACAGACCCAGAGCAGCGCACAGGATGCGCAGGTCAATGCGCTGGGCCTGCGCGTGGCCGATCTCGAACAACGGGCCGATGCGGACAAGCGCCGGCCGGCGCCGATCAGCCAGGCCGAATTCACCACCGCGCGGCAGGCGTTGGACGAACGGATGACGCGCCTCGAAGAGGCCGATGAGGCGAGGACCCTGGCCATCGACCTGCAGACGCTGCAGGCGCGCGTGAATGGAATCGAAACCCGCCTGGAGAAGACCCGGCAGGTTGCATCCGCTGCTCGCCCGCGCGTTCCGGTTGTGACGAAGCCCAAGGTGCCGGAGCCGCCGTTCCGGGTGCTCGGCGTGGAGCTGCGTGGCGGCGAGCGCTTTCTGTCGATCACCTCCACCGCCGCGGCCTCGCTCGCGGGCGCCCGGCTGCTGCGCGAGGGCGATGCCGAGGGGGGCTGGCAACTGCAGTCCATCGAGGCGCAGGCGGGCGTGTTCCAGGTGAACGGTCAGACGCAGCGCGTTGCGGTGCCGTAGGGGGTCGCCATGAACCTGCGGCCGTTGTTCGCTGCCGTCGTCCTGTTCGCCGCTTTCGGCGCATCCGCCCAGCCGGCCCCGGTGACGAACTCGCGCATGGTGCCCGCCCAGGTGCAGCCGGGCGCCGAGGCCGCGCTCGACGAGAGGCAGGCACGGGAATGGGGGCTTCAGCCCGAGGAGTGGGCACGTTACCGACAACTGATGCAGGGGCCGCTCGGGGTCTATTCGCCCCAGCTCGATCCGCTCACGGCGCTGGGCATCGAGGCCCGCAGCGAGGAGGAGCGCAGGCGCTACGCAGAGTTGCAGGTGCAGGCCGAGGCCCGGCGCGTCGGCAAGACGCTGGCCTACCAGCGCGCCTACGACGCGGCGTGGCAGCGCCTGTTTCCCGGCCAGCCGCGCGTGAGCCTGCCCGGCGCCAAGGCGCAGGGTGCCGGCAACACCGGCTCCGGGCGCCTGGCGGTCTTCGTCAAGACCGACTGCGCACCGTGCGCGCAGCGCGTGCAGCAGTTGCAGGCGGCCGGTACGGCCTTCGATCTCTACATGGTCGGCAGCCGTCAGGACGACGCGCGCATCCGGCAGTGGGCCACCCAGGCGGGCATCGACCCGGCCAGGGTGCGCGCCCGCACCATCACGCTCAACCACGATGCGGGGCGCTGGCTGTCGCTCGGCCTGCCCGGCGATCTGCCGGCCGTGGTGCGCGAGGTGAACGGCCAATGGCAGCGGCAATAGGTACTCCGGGCCGGAAGCGTCGGCCATCCGGCATCGCCATCCGCTGCGCCAGCGCCGCGCTGTTGCTCGCCACCGGCGGCTGGGCGTTGGCCGCCCTGGCGCGGGAAGTGCCGCCGCCGGCCTATCAACTGGCGGCACATCGTGCAGACGTGCCGGCGGCGGTGCTGTACGCGGTGGCCTTGCAGGAGAGCGGCGCCATGCTGCGCGGGCGCCTGATCCCCTGGCCGTGGACGCTCAACGTCGCCGGCACGCCGCAGCGCTACGGCACCCGCGCCGAGGCCTGCGTGGGGCTGCGCCGGGCACTCGCCCGCACACCGGCCAATCGCATCGACGCCGGCCTCGGCCAGGTCAATCTCGGCTACCACACGCATCGCTACACACAGCCCTGCGAGCTGCTGGACCCGTACCGCAACCTCGCCATCGCCGCGGAAATCCTGCGCGAACAGCACACGCCGGGCGAGGACTGGCTGCTTGCCATCGGCCGCTACCACCGGCCCGCCGGTGGGGCACCCGCGGCGCGCTACCGGCGCAGTGTGCATCGGCACCTGACCCGCGTGCTCGACCCCGGCGTTCCCGTTCCAACCCTCCAGGCCACCACGCCATGAACCACATCGTTCTCATCGCCGCCATCGGTCTGCTGTCCACGACCACCGTGTTCGCCCAGACCGCCTCCGCGCCGCTGATCGTCGTCGAAGACCGCGGCGGCGACTCCGCGCTGCCGTACTACCGGTCGCTGAATCCTCAGCCGGATCAGGCCACACCGCCGGCCCCGATGCCGACCCCTCGCGTGGGCAACGCGGCCGACGCCGAAGCCGCCATGCTGCCGGTGCGCTCGACGCAACTGTCGCCGGGCGAGGTGCAGCGCCACGTCATCCGGGCGCCGGGCCTGACGGCGCTGTTCCTGATCGGCGACGATGAGCGTTCGCGCGCCTGGCTGCGGCAGCGGCAGGCGGCGCTGCGAGAGCTGCAGGCCGTGGGGCTGGTGGTAAACGTGGAGTCGATGGCCGCGCTGACGGCGCTGCGCAGTCTGGCTCCCGGCCTGACCCTCTCGCCGGCCTCCGGCGACGACCTGGCCCAGCGCCTGGGCCTGCGCCACTACCCGGTGCTCATCACGTCCACCGGCGTCGAGCAGTAGGTGCGCAAATGGCCCATCCGCATGCCGTCGAGGTGCTGCTGCGGCCAGCGGTGGAGCTTCATACCGTGGCGGTCTGCACCGGCGCCGCGATTCTGTGCCTGGTGGCACCGTGGTCGCTCGCGCTGAACCCGCTGCTCGGCCTGGGCTCCGCACTGGCCTTCCTGACCTTCGGCGCGATTCGCCTGCGCGATGCCTGGGCGATCCTGCGCTATCGCCGCAACATCCGCCGCCTGCCGCGCTACGTGATGACCAGCCGCGACGTGCCGGTGAGTCAGCAACGGCTGTTCGTCGGCCGGGGCTTTCGCTGGGAGCAGCGGCACACGCACCGGCTGATGCAGACCTACCGGCCGGAGTTCCGCCGCTATGTCGAGCCGACGACGATCTACCGGGCCGCCCGACGGCTGGAGGAGCGGCTTGAGTTCGCGCCGTTTCCCGTCTCGGCGCTGGCGCGCGCGCTGGCCTGGGACAGCCCGCTCAACCCGGCGCGGCCGCTGCCGCCGGTCGGCGGACTGCCGCGCCTGCATGGCATCGAGCCGCACGAGGTCGACGTCACCCTGCCGCTGGGCGAGCGCGTCGGCCACACCCTGGTGCTGGGCACCACGCGCGTGGGCAAGACGCGGCTGGCCGAGCTGTTCATCACGCAAGACATCCGCCGCAAGGTCCGCGGCGAGCACGAGGTGGTGATCGTCTTCGACCCCAAGGGCGATGCGGACCTGTTGAAGCGCATGTACGTCGAGGCCAAGCGCGCCGGGCGCGAAGGCGAGTTCTACGTGTTCCATCTGGGCTGGCCGGACATCTCGGCGCGCTACAACGCCGTGGGCCGGTTCGGGCGGATCTCCGAGGTGGCCACGCGCATCGCCGGGCAGCTCTCGGGCGAAGGCAACAGCGCGGCGTTCCGCGAATTCGCCTGGCGCTTCGTCAACATCATCGCGCGCGCCCTGGTCGAGCTGGGGCAACGGCCGGACTACCTGCTGATCCAGCGCCACGTCATCAACATCGACGCGCTGTTCATCGAGTACGCCCAGCACTACTTCGCCAAGAACGAGCCGAAGGCCTGGGAGGTCATCGTCCAGCTCGAAGCCAAGCTGAACGACAAGAACATCCCGCGCAACATGATCGGGCGCGAGAAGCGCGTGGTGGCCCTCGAACAGTACCTCTCCCAAGTGCGCGTCTATGACCCGGTGCTCGACGGCCTGCGCAGCGCCGTGCGCTACGACCGGACGTACTTCGACAAGATCGTCGCTTCGCTGCTGCCGCTGCTGGAGAAGCTCACCACCGGCAAGATCGCGCAACTGCTCGCACCGAACTATTCCGACCTGTCCGACCCGCGGCCGATCTTCGACTGGATGCAGGTCATTCGCAAACGCGCGGTGGTCTACGTGGGGTTGGATGCGCTGTCCGACGCCGAAGTCGCGGCGGCGGTGGGCAACTCGATGTTCAGCGACCTGGTCTCGGTGGCCGGCCACATCTACAAGTTCGGCATCGACGACGGGCTGCCCGGCGCCGCGGTGGGCGCCAAGATTCCGATCAACGTCCACGCCGACGAATTCAACGAACTCATGGGCGACGAGTTCATTCCGATGGTCAACAAGGGCGGCGCTGCCGGCGTGCAGGTGACGGCCTACACCCAGACGCTCTCCGACATCGAGGCGCGCATCGGCAATCGTGCCAAGGCCGGCCAGGTGGTCGGCAACTTCAACAACCTGTTCATGCTGCGCGTGCGCGAGACCGCCACCGCCGAGCTGCTGACGCGACAACTGCCCAAGGTCGAGGTCTACGCCACGGCACTGATGAGCGGCGCCACCGACAGCTCCGATCCGCACGGCAATACCGCGTTCACGTCCAACACCCAGGACCGCATCAGCACGACCGGCGTGCCGTTGATCGAGCCGGCGCATGTCGTGGCGCTGCCCAAGGGGCAATGCTTCGCGCTGATCGAGGGCGGCAACCTCTGGAAAGTCCGCATGCCGCTGCCGGCACCCGACTCCGACGAAGCCATGCCGAAGGATCTGCAGGAGCTGGCCGGCTATATGCGACAGCACTACGTCGAGGCAGGAGACTGGTGGGAGAACCAAGGCATCCCTGGCCTGCAGGACAAGGCGCTGCCCGACGACCTGCTGGACGACTTCAAGCAGATGGCCGCGGCCGAAGAGGCCGAAGCATGAGCGATCCGGCCGTCGCGGCCCAGCGCCAGCAGCAAAGACAGCAAGGCCTGATCGCCGGCCTGGTCACGCTGCCGTTCCGCTTCTTCGGCGTGCTGTGCGGCGCGCTGCTGCTGTGCATCCTGATCGAATGCGTCGGCATGTACTTCTTCTGGCCCGATCAGGGCTGGCGCCACGCGCAGGGCATGCTGCACTACGAGCTGGATCAGCTCTCCACGCATTTCACGCGCAGCGCGCTGGTGCAGGAGCCGGGGCGCACCGCGCACCGGCTGGTCGAGCAGGGCTACGACTGGCTGTTCGTGAAAAGCGGTCTGCTGGACTGGATACGCGACGCCTCGGCGCAGGCCAGTGCCGGCAGCCATCGCCCGACCAAGGATTTCCGCTACTACATCGGCTTGCTCTACGTGAACGTGGAGAGCTACCTGATCGCGGCGGCCTACACGACGCTGGTCTTCCTCGTGCGGCTGCTGGTGCTGTGCCTGACCCTGCCGCTGTTCCTGATGGCCGCCTTCGTCGGCCTGGTGGACGGCCTGGTGCGCCGGGACATCCGCCGCTTCGGCGCGGGACGCGAATCGGGGTTCATCTATCACCGCGCCAGGGCCAGCCTGATCCCGCTGGCCGTGCTGCCGTGGGTGACTTACCTGGCACTGCCGGTCAGCGTGAACCCGCTGCTGATCCTGCTGCCCAGCGCCGCACTGCTCGGCGTGGCGGTGTGCATCGCGGCGGCGACGTTCAAGAAGTACTTGTGAAACACCCAGGAGCGTCACTCACGCCGGTTCAGTGGGGCGAACGCGCAGCGGTGCGCCGGGCGCACTGTTGCGCGTGTACCGGCTGGGCTGCGAACTGACCGGGGGATTCTTTCGCTAATTTCGCCGGACAAAATCAGCCGCAAGTGCTTGTCACGGCACTAATTTCACTGGTTCCGCTAGTTTCTCCTTGTGCTTTCGTCGAGTGCTGTACCATCTGAAATCAGCAGGGGTTGCCCAAGGCACGCGGCGCGACTCGCACCTACAGCTTCGGAGGCAGGCCAGATGCAGCAGCTGCGATGCTACGGCGACGACAGAAACAATGGGTTCTGCGTGCATTGCGGCGGGCCAAGCGAAACCATTGATCACGTCCCGTCGAAAGTTCTCTTGGATGAGCCGTATCCAGAGAATCTCATGGCGGCTCCGGCGTGCCGTGAATGCAACAACGGCCTTTCACTCGACGAAGAATATCTGGCCTGTTTGCTCGAATGTGTCATCGCCGGGGACATCGCACCCGAAAAACTGCACAGGGCCAAGATTGGCCGTATCTTGCGTGCGAACTCCTCGCTGTTGACCCGATTGCAGCGGGCACGCACAGATGGTGCAGAAGGCCCTGTCTGGGCAGCCGAAAACGACCGCGTGAGTCGCGTCATCCTCAAATTGGCTCGATGTCATGCCGCATTCGAACTCAACGAGCCACAACTCCACGAACCATCACGCCTCGGATTCAAGCCGCTGTCGCTCATGACGGAAAAAGAGCGCACCGCATTCGAAAGCGATGACGACGCGTTCGATGTCTGGCCGGAAGTCGGGAGCCGTGCGATGCAGAGGCTGCTTGTGGCGGGCACCGACACTTTCACCGAGGGATGGTTGGCCGTGCAAGAAGGAAACTATCGCTTCCATACCAGCCAAGCCAATGGGCTGACCGTGAAAATCGTCCTTCGGGAATATCTCGGCTGCGAAGTCGTCTGGGACTGATCCGGCAGGACGCATTCGTTTCGGCAGGCAGATGGATTTCGAAGTAGCGATTCAGACGGGTGAAACCGTCTTCGTGTCTACCAGCGCCTGCAAATGGTCTAGTAGCAGCTTGGGAATCTGCCCGCCGGTGAGAAGCACACCGGCCTCCATGTTCTGCTCCATCGCGTGGCCGGTCAGGTTGGCGCTGGTGATGAAACACATCTTGCCATCGGCGACGGCGACTTTGGCGTGAACGCGCCCGTCAGAGAACGGGGCGGCTTTGTCTCGCCAGGAATAAAGCCTCGCAGCGGAGACCAGCGTGCTCATCTTGCCAATCGCGTCAAACGAGATGCTGCCGCCGTGGTCCTGAGACAATTCGAGCAGCATGGAGATGACCACTCCGCGATCACTTGCCGCATTCAGCGCCTTGACGATGGTCGAGACGTTGTAGGCCACGAAGCTGGTGATGAACAGGGTCTGCTCAGCGGCGTTGATGACCTGCAGTAGCGTCTGCTCGGTTCGTCGAGCCGAGACGAAGGGTGTCGTCGGTCCCGTCCACACGAGTTCGGTGGATTGTTGATTCGTAGCCTTGGTGAAAACATGGCCGGCGGCGAGCAGCATCGATGCAAGCTCATCGGCGCTGACCTCACTGGCTCGCCAAGCATCGATGAGCTGATCCACAACCTCAGCAGCAACGGGGGTGCTGACCACGCCCGACAGCGCACCGGCTGCTTTGCTGGCATCGGTCCGACGAATCCGGCTAGCTATGGCCTGTACCTTCTCAGGAGAGACCAGACAGACCACGGCTGCGACGGCGTCCAAGAGCCTCTCCATGTCACAAGCCCTTGAAGAAAGCCGCGTCGATACGTTCCAGGGTCGGAACCAGCAATGACCGATCCAGGTAGCGATTGCCGCGCTCGCAGGAGGTCTCAGCCACCAGGCTACAAGCGTGGCACGCCGCAGCATGAAGTGAGCGATCTTTCTCGGGATCGTGCTCGGAGCAAAGCGGGTCAGAGGAGCAGATCTTCGAGCGATTCAAGGCTTGCTCCAATAGGCGACCCAGATTCTCCGGCTTGCCGAGATCGACGAGACCGCCCAGCGTTCCATCGGAGTCCGCCGCTGCCGTGTAGATGAGGATACCGGCCTGCGGACTCTCGCCCGAGGTGTCGGCATAGATTCGCTCGCGGATACTCGCTGCGTTGTAGCCGCACTCCAACGCCAGCTCACGAATCAGCAAGTGCGATAGCGTGTGGAGCATGGCGTAGCGAATGCCGGGGTAGCCCTCGTCAGGATCGAGATGACGTGAATTGCGCCATCCCCTGTGGCCGCCCCGGAGCATCTTGTCGACCTGCGCGACGGCAGGTAGTGCTTCCCAAGCGACGAGCGCCGGTTCATCGAACTGGATGAAGATACCCTCACCATGTACCTGGTTCGCGGGAACCCAATCCGGTTTGCTTCGTGAGAGGTTGGCCATCTGGGGCCGTTCGTTCGGGTCGCCAGTTTCTTCGGGCGCCTCCACCCGAGTAAAACCGAGCAAGGCATTGACCTCTCGCAGTCGCTCCAGAAGCAGCACTCTGCCGATGTGCTTCGCAAAAGCCGGTGGCGTGCCGACCTTCTTGCTCATGAAGTGCGGGTAGTCCGTGGGCGGATTCGCTTCTGTCAGCACGTCCCATTCGGGGCCCTTGATATCGGCCTCACCCACGACCTCCTGTCCGCCACCGCTACGGTGCGCCTCAATAGCCGACCAGATCGACGCCGCAGGATATTTGTCGATCCCTGGCAGCGCTCCGGTCTTTTTAAGCGTCTTCGCCGTCACCAACACTTCCGCTTCGGACTCCAGCTCCTCAAAGAACTCCCAGCCATCCTGGATCAGTTGACTGAGTGGGTCCTTGGTCTGGGGAATCGCGAGCGCCGAAAGTGTGATTGGGAACCAACTGTTCGTGGCGCCCAACAGAACCGCCCGCGCTTCCTCGTCACATTCGTTGTCGAAGTGGTCGAGGTGGGGATGTCGTCCTCGGCAACCCGGCAGATTCTCTTTTCCGGCCTTGCCGAAGGCGTGGGCCATGCTCCTCGACGCACCACACGTATCGCATTTCGCCCATAGATTCTCCGTCTGCAGCGAGGCGCCGCTCTCGAAGAAGCGTAGCGTGCCCTTGCATGAACTGTTTCCACCGTGGACGAAGTAGTGCCAAGGGAAGTCGTCGAGGTGACCATCGCGACAGGCCAACAGGAAACGTGCCGGTACGGCATCGGCGTCCTTGGCGGGTTGATCGCCCTTCGAACCCCGACATCCTTTGTGGACGAACCGGGTTCGCTCGGGCCTGAAGCGGTTCTCCTTGATCTCGAACAGTCCGGCATCGAAGGGGGACAGCAGGCCGCATTTCACGCAGCGCATCCAGCGCGGGAATGGCCGGACGGGAACGCCGATGTTGGCCTCGGCCGACCAGACATCGACGAGCTCGCTTTTCTGGAACGGCGGCATCCGCAAGTTCTCGACCTGTGCTCCAAGCACCTTCCGAACGGCGGCCAGCAGTCTGGCTTCCTGGATCGGTTGGCAGCGGTCCTTTTCCCATCGGTCGATGCCAAGCGTCACGACGGACAGGCTCGGCAGATCGATCAACGCCCCTGGCCCGTAGGTCCAGAGCAACTGGCTGGGTCTTACTTCTCCGACTGGAGTCTTATTACTCGCCGTCATGTTCAGTCCTCATCCTTCGTCGCGGGACGAGGCTTCCAATCGTGGTCGTCCGTGATGTGGCTTGTATTCATGATCAAACGCACGCCGGGCTCCACTTCGCGCATCGACATTGGTACGGTCCAGTTGTCCCAGGCCTGGATGCCCGGTGACCTGATCAATGCAACTGTCTTGTCCTTCTCGGGGCCGCGCTTCTCATAGGCCAGGATGCGGCCACCTTTGCCTACTTCCTTGGCCCACTCATCTGCGCGCTCCTTGAGTTCCTGTTCGGCCAGGCCCTTGGTGCTGGACAGCTCGCTGACATTCCAGGCTCGTCTGACGAGCACATCGATGGCATCGGTGATCTCGGTCTGGTCTGACTTGTCCAACTTGCCTGCCCCCTCGTTGGGGCTGAAAACATCGTTCTCCAGACGCATCAGGCTCAGCAGCGAGCCGGTCAGGCCACGGTCCATCGCGCGCGGCGAGAACGGCGTCACCGACTGCGCTTCGACGTGCTTGTAGAAAGTGGCGTGGTAATGCTCGAAGGTTTCGTAGTGCGAGAGATCTCGTGGTCGTGCCCAGGTGAGCACTGTGCAGACCAAGCCGGGGAAGGAACGACCCACTCGGCTGGTGGCCTGGATGTACTCCGCCGTGCCTTTGGGCTGGCCGTTGACCGCCATCAGTCCCAGCCGATTGACGTCGACCCCCACCGACAGCATGTTGGTGGCCAGCACGACATCAATCGCCCGGGTGTCGCCCTCTTGCCACTTGGTCACGTACTTGCCGGCTGCGGCATCGAACTCGGACTTGAACTTCACCTCGAGGTTGTCGAGGTACTTCGGGATGTCTTGGCTGGAGACCCGTGAGGTCAGCTCGCGGATGTTGCTGACGCTGCGTTGCGCCAACGCGGGCCGCTCGACCATGCTCATCTGCACCCGGTAGGAACGCGTCTGCACGTCGTCCTCGGCCAAGCGCTTCATGCCCCCCAGCTCGCGCAGCGAGTTGAAGTAGCCGACCATGGTCATGTACGGATCTGCTGGCTCGCCGAAGTGATCGAACAGTGCCTGAGCAGCAGTCAGGAACGCCGTGTAGACGCGGATCAGCATCGCAGGTCGTGAACTTCCGGGAGAGCAGACCCCGAGGTAGCGCCGTCCCGGCTTATCCTCGATCGGTCGCTGGACCGAGAAATAGTTGTCTTCCACGTCCAGCCCGTGCGGCGGGAACACCGACACACGCCGCATGAAGACGTTGTTCACCTGCTCGCGGGCCTTACGCACCGTGGCGGTCGACGCGATGATCTTCGGCTTGACCATATGTTCGCCGAGCTTCCAGCCGCACAGCTCGTCCACGGCCGTCTCGTACAGGCCAACCATGGTGCCGAGCGGCCCGCTGATCAGATGAAACTCGTCCTGGATGATCAGGTCCGGCGGTCGGATCGGGCTGATGTTCTTGACCTTGGTGGCAGCGAGCCCCTTTCCGGCCTGGTGGTTACCATTGCAGTCCGCGCCTTGCCATAGCAGGCCGTGCCGCTCGCATTCCTGGCCGACCCGACCGAACAGCGTGCGCACTTGGCCCCGCCACGCCATCATGGCGAACTTGTCCACGGTGGCGATCATCATCGTCGGGGGACGGTGGTAGATCTCCTCGTCAACGACCAGTACCGGAATGCCCGCGTGCGGGAGCTTGCTGGACTTGCCTTTCGAGAAGTCGCAACGGCCCTTCTTGTCGCCGCAGTAGACGAAGGTGCGCCCACGCCCCTTGTCGACCTCCACGTCGCGCCCTGGGGCGACTTCCGAGCCACACCAAGGGCAACTGGTCAGTTGCGCAGGAGACGCCGCGCCGGCGTTGTACTTACCGGGATTGCGGATGTCCTCGATGGCCCGATGACTGTCCTCGGTCGTGCCAGGGGTCACCTTGTTGCCCACCCACAGTCCGATGGTGAAGGGTTCGATGCCGAGCGATTCGTCACCCTTGGCCAGCGCCTCGCGACGCAGCACCTCCATCGCACAGATCAGTGCCGTGGCACGCTGAAACTGCTGCAGCGTCAGCAGGCGCAGGGTGTAACGCATGATCACGGCCAGACCGCGCGAGCCGTCGTAGCCGCCCAGGTTGCCCTGCATGCGCCGAATGGCCATGGTGAAGGCGGCTACACCTAGGTACGCCTCCGTCTTGCCACCGCCGGTAGGGAACCACAGCAGATCGGCATAGGCTTCGACCGGTTGCACACGATCCGGGTGCGTCGGGTTGGCCAGCGATGGGATCGACAGCAGCAGGAAAGCCAACTGGAACGGGCGCCAGCTGCGGTTCTTCAGTACGTCGAACTGGTCGACGGTGACGTCCTTGCCACGCCGGATTTCGAGGGCGTATTGGCTACGCACGCGCTGCGTGGCCATTGCCCGGTTGGCGAAACGGAAGGCCGCCAGGGCATTCGCGTCGCTCTTCAGCGTATCGATACCCTGCTGCAGGCGAGTGTGGATCTCCTGGCATCGATCCATTGCCTGTTGCGACTGCGCGTCGTAGCCAAGCACGTCGATGCCGACCCGAGCACGCTGCTCATCGATCCACGCGGCGTAATCCTTGGTCAACAGGTTGAGGGCGTCGACCAGCGGATCGATGTCCAGTGTGGCGAGGCGCTGCATGTCGAGCAGGCCACTGCTCACCATTTCCTTCATCGCCGGCCGGTCGGCGGGGTCCAGCCCCGGTGTCTCGGTGACCTGCACCTCGTACTGCGGCATGACAGTGATGCGCACCTCGGTGGCCAGCGTCACGTCATCCGCCGCTTCGGCATGGACGGCGACGCCGTGCCCCACCGCGAACTCCACCCGGTTGCGGTAGATCATCTCCAGCGATTCACGCTCCGGGTCCATACCGTCCGCATCCAGCACAGGCCGGCGGCGGAAGATTGCGCGCTTGGGTGCTTCAGCTTCCGAACGCACGATCAGCTCCGGCTGGAAGACCCAGGCGGTATCGCGGTTGGTCTCGGGTTCTTCCTGTGCGTTGACCAGGAACAGCGTCACCAAGCGATCGCCATTCGCGTTCTTGGCGCGCACGGAGCCCTGCACCCGCACTTCGGGATAGGTCTTGTCCGGCGCCTGATGAGGGATCACGCCTTCGGTGAGCGGCAGCACCAGCTTGCCGCCACAAGGGATGCGTTGCCAGACCTTGGCCTTGGTCTGCTCCTCGGCGCCGGTCTCCTTGTTCTTGCGGATGCGGAAGATCTCGTGCTCATCGCTGCGCTCGTAGCGACCCCAGCGCACCTCGATTTCGATCCGTTCGGCGTCACCATCCACACAGAAGGTCATGCCCAGGCTGCTCGGTACCAATGATTGATTGCTGGCAGCGTCGATCTCATCGGCGGCGTCAGACTCGGGCTCGACACGCCCCGTCGCGGTGCCGAACTCCGCACCGGGTTCATGCTGGCCGGGCGCCTTCGGGTCGGTGGGCTCTTCGACCTCGTCGTTCGCCAGTGGCCCTTCGAGCCCTTCGATGCCACCCTGTGCCGCCTCACGCGGGGCGAGCTTGCCCACCAGATAGCGATCCCGCACACCCATGTCGACGATGCGCTCATGAGGGCCGCCAGCCGGGCCGAGCAAGTCGTCCATCACGGCCAGTTGCAGCAGTTCGCGGATGTAGGCGAGTTCCTGCTGATGCTGGGGAGATCTGGGATCGGAACCGACCGTCGGCACTTCGGCGATGGTCTTGTGCAATGCCTTGGGCAGGGCTTCGACGAAATCGGTCCACTGGACCCGACCGATGCTGCTCGAAGACGGTGGCGTGAGTGCAGTGAGGCCGATCGAGACGGGGTCTGTGATCGACAGCAGTCGGTCGAAATAGAGCGTGGTGGTTTCGAGATCGGAACGAACCCGCAGCACACGCCCGACACGGGTGATGCTACCAACGGGGTTCAGGACCAGAGCCCAGTCGTCCTCCTCAATGGCCTGATAGAGAGAACGCTCACCCTTCAGAACCAGGATATAGGGCGCGAGCCTGTGGTCGGTGCCGAGGCCATGATCGATGGCGATCCATGCGTTGGAAGTTTTCGTCATACCTTGGTCACCTCAAATCCTGTCCACGATCTTTTCGAGCTTGTCGAGTGACTTGCTCTTCTCGATGTATGCCGAATACGCCTCTTGAGCGCCCCGAATCAAGGTGTCGTAATGGACGATGCGGCTGCCCGGTGAGATCGATGTCATCGATGACTTGAGGCGGTCGGGGTTCGATGCCTCTTCGTTGACGGTCTTGCCAAGGACGAAGATCACCTCGATATTGGGGCTGACATCGTTTTGCTCGCGCAGGATCTTTTTCAGCTTGTCGACGTAGGTCTGACCTTGCTCCACCAGTTCGAGCAATCCCATCTTGCGGCCGACCTTCTTGAGCTCGACGATGACGTGCTTGCCCGCATTGGTGCGATAGGCGATGTCGACGCGGCCCAGGCGCTCTTTCTCGGTCATGTCTTCGATCAGCACGCCTTCCGTCGTCAGGCGCGATTCCATGATCGGGCTGCCCGTGGCACGCTCCCATGCCGGGTCCAATAACCAGAGGTGATCGAACAGGTACTTCTGGAGCACCCGTTCCTTTGCGTCCTCATCGATGATGGTCTGGAAATCCCGGATGGCATCCAGACGCGATTTGACGATGTCCCGGTAGAGGGATGCCTCAAGCGAGTCTCTGTCGGCGAGCACGGCCAGCAGCCTGTCGGCACTCTCGATGCTCGTCACAAACTCCTCGGTCGAGCCGCGCAGCTTCATGCGCTCGAATGCCAGGATGCCGTGCCGGTACATGAGCTTCCGATCCTCTTCCTCATCGACCGGCAGCGCACTGAGTTTGGCGATCAGCGTCTCCGCGCTCTTTTTGTATCCCTCGGGGAGCGTATCGAGCCACTCGGCGAGGGCGGGCGATGTTTCCTTCGCTTTCTCGACCTCGTGCTTCTTGCGCCATTCCGTCCAGCGCTTCTCGACTTGCGTAAGACGTGATTTCAGGAAAGCGATCAGCTGCCCATATCGGGGGTCATCCTCCTGCACGCGCTGCCGATCGCTGGTCGCGATGTCTGGTGCGTCGTCGGCGTCTAGGAAATCGGCCTCGATCTGCCCGGTGAGGTACTTCGTGTAGAGCCGCCCGTCGTTCAGTTTGTCGAGGATGTTCTCGTGAAACAGGCGGCCACGGGCGAACACGACGATGCCATTCAGATTGCCGGCATCCTCACTATCGAGTTGCTTGGGGAATCTGGCGGTACCGATCCAGCCGCTGACCCGCCAGCCCATGTCCCAAGCATCGAAGCGGTTCGGAAGCGATTCCTTCTCCAGGAGCTGACCGGCGGGACTCAGGTCGAGTGCGTCGTCACCGAACTGCCAGAGGAACTGCACCATCGGCAGGTCGCCACGATCGGAGGGTGTGATGGGCTGCCCATCGAGATCGATCTTGAACCCGTGGGCCTCCCCGATCACAGAGAAGCGGCGCGCCAGGCGCTTGCGAAGAGCCAGCGCACCACGACCGAGCCGCTGGCGCTTGATATCGCGCAGAACGATTCGTGTTCCCTTGGTTACCGCGATCTGATCGGCGGGCAGGGACTCGGGGCTGTAGAAGGGCTCCCTCTTCTGAACCGATTCGTGGATTCCGTCCACGGTCATACGAAGGCCATGAGCTGAGCCATCTCTGGCTGACTCGACTTCGATGACGTTAGCAATCGAGAACAGCGAGAGTTTTCCCAGCCCTTTGCGGCCCATCACCGGTCGGCCCTTGGCAGTCGTCTTGCCATGCTCGAGATCTTCATCTCGCCGTCGATAACCGACCCGCAGGTACTTGCCGTTCATGTCATCGACCGACATACCGATACCGTCATCGAGGATCTCGATCCGGTTGCCGTCCGAATCGATCTTGATGTCGACGGTCTCGGCGTCGGCATCCCAGGCGTTCGCGACGGCCTCGGTCAGAACGGCGGCGATGTTGCTGTAGAGGTTGATCCCGAGGTGGTCGAGCACGTTCAGGTCGACCGTCATTCTGTATTTGTCGCTCATAGCTCTCCCTCACCGAACAGCCCGTCGAGGGTGGCGGGAGAGGCCGCCTTCGGTCTGCGTCCGCGTTTGGACTTTGTTGTTGTGGACGCGCCGCTGCTGCTACTCGCAGCTGCTTCGAAGCGTTCACGATTGAGTGCGGTCAGCCGTCCAAGGAGGTCGGCGGTGACGTCTTGCGACAGTGACCATAGCCAACGGTCATTGGCGGAGCCTCCATTGATCTCACGGAAATCGTAGGCGATCTCCAGCTCATCCCACCCATAGGCCGCTGTCACCTCGTTATCGATTACGACCAGTAACTGCCGCAGCTCGACGATCGTTGCATCCTCCTCGCCAGGGGTATGGATGGCGTTCATGACGTCGGTCAACCCGCATTCGTGCGCAGCGCCGAATGCAACCGCCAAGTCGTTGAAACGCTTTGCCGCATCGATGCCCGCCCGGGAGACTTCACTGCTCGGAACTGGGTACTTGGCGACCGACTCGCTGATGGAAAGCGATAGCGTCTCGCCCAGATTCCCACCGCTGAATCGTTCGAGCCACGCACGAAAGCCTGTGCTTAGCGAGATGGCATAGAGGTCATCCCGCTCCATTCCGATCAGAAGTACCTTGTTCGTGTAGATCCAATCGGACGGAGCGAGCATGCCAACCGGGTACTTTGTGTTCTTTGAGTAGCCGATGAAATTTCCGCGCTGCCGTATGCGCCGCATCAGGTCGGCGCGGTGGTTCCAGAATTGCCACCAACGATCGATCAAACCTTTGTAACTCTTGAGAGCGGCGACCGTGCGAGTCGGTTGCACTTCTTCGACGATGAAGCGATGGGCGATCGGCCATCGTCTGGCGATCTCGTCCAAACTGCGATCACCGATATCCAGCGCCCATCGACCGATGCGATTGAGCGCCGAGCTCGTGATGTCGTCACCTGTGATGTAAGGACGGAGCATGCTGTCCGGTTCATTCTGGAGTCGCTCAAACCAGGGGCTGTCCGGCGTGATGACGAATGCCAGACCTTTGCTGTTGTTTACACCTTCGAAAGCAAAGAGTGCATCCGGCAGGGTTTGTGGGGCCCAGACATCCGAGGCTTCTGGCTCCAGCCTCGGTCCGATGCGAGCACACTTCCGGCCATCGGCATCGCATTCGGCCGGCCATTCGCCCTTGATGAAACCAACGATGGCAACCACCACGGCTGCCGTGCCGGGCCAAGGCATGCCTTTCTTGGCGAAATAGATCATGCCGTTCTGAACCACTACACCGAGGCCGACATCGATGGCACTACCCTCGGCGATGTTGCTGGTCGCGAGCAGCCCATAACAGCCATCGGTTCGCAGCAGGTCGACGGCGCGACGATGGAAGACCACGCACAAGTCGATCTTGCCCGGAGATGCACCCAAAACCATCTGGCACTGCCATTGCAGCTTGTCACCCATTGCGCTTTTCCAGAGGCGGTTGCCCAGGAACGGCGGGTTGCCGACGAGAGCATCGAATCCGGAGAGCGATCTCGCAAAGACCTCTGGAAATTCCAGTGGCCAATGGAACGGCAAACGTCTTGTCTTTTCAGGAGGGAGATCGGCGCTCAATGCGTTGTGCGCTCGCCGAATCATGGTTTCTATCGCGTCGCGCTTACCATCGACGGCCTGCCCGGCGTGAATCGCGAGCGTGCCGACGGTACTGGACAGGACGTTGGCATTCCCTCCCGAAGAAAGCACTTCGGCGATGAACGCATCGGCGATGCGCTCCGGCACGTCGAGCTTCTGGCGTGCATCGGCATCCAGTCGCGCCATAGCCTCGACGTCACGGATGTCCCGGATGGGCATCTGGCGCAGCGCTTGCCGCAATTCGATCGCCTCGCGCACGGCTTGTTCGATGTTCTGCCCGAACAGGCGTTGCTGACCTTTCCCGGTCGGCGTCATGGTGAGTTCGGTGAGCTGATCCAGCCGATGAATACCGAGCAGGCTGTCGCCACAACGTAGGTTGTGGTCCAGAAAGCCGAACGGCCTCCCCTTGGCCAGCGTCACCAGCCAGATGGAGAGCTTGGCGAGTTCGACCGCCAGCGGATTTAGGTCCACGCCGTAGAGGCAGCGCTCGGCGATGAGGCGGCGGGCGATCACGGTGCGTGCCTCGGTGTCGCGGGGCAGAGGCTCCTTGGTGTGCGGCACATCCAGGACTTCGCCATCCACGCTCACCGGATTTCCACTGCCTTCAGCCAGTGACCAGGCCTCGACCAGGCGATCGGCCAGCCAGCGGCAGGCCTGCACCAGGAAGGCGCCTGAGCCCATGGCAGGGTCGCAGATCTTCAGGTCCAGCAGTTCGGCGGGTGACTTCAACACCCACTGCTCACGCGGGGTACCTTCGGATGGCCCTACGTACGCTATCGGCGTCAACGTCTCGGTGACGATGGTCTCGGTCAGCGATTTCGGGGTGTAGTGGGTGCCAGTCTCGCGACGGTCAGAGCCGGTGGTGACGATGAAGGCCCCGGCGGGGTAGACCAGCGGATAACCCCATGGATCGGTGCGTACCAGGTAGGCAAAAGGCTTGATGCGATTACGGAGGTTGGTGTCCCCATGGCAGGCGGCCAGCAGACGGTCGGCGAGCGTATCGTCGACAGGCTTTACCAGATCGTTGCGCACGCGGCTGGCAGAACTGCCGGAGCGCTCCTGGAGCAGTTCGGCAAGGCGTTCGGCACCGTCGAGGCGGGCGGATTCCAACTCGGCCAACTTGACCCAGGGGGCTTTGGCATTCTTGGTCCCATCCAGTTCCAGCGTGACCTCGGCGGTGCGCTTGACGGTGCGTTCCAGCAGGCCCTCGTAGACGTAACCGATCTGTTCGACGTCCAGCGCACGGTAGGACAATGTCCTGCCCTGAAACTGCTGGATGGCTTCGAGCAACAGCAGCACGGTGCGGTTGTCGATCGGCAGCGGCTTGGCCGGGTCGGTGCGCCAGTCGGAGCCCTTGGCGCGGCCCTCGAGGAAGGGAAAACGATCCGGGTCGAACAGCGAGCCGCCCAGCGCTGGAAGGCGCAGGTTCTCGTGTTCGATGCCACCAAATACGGCACGGAAGATCGCCAGCAGGCGCGACCAGGCGTCCCAGCGGCGTTCGAGAATCTCCTCTGATTCCTTGCGCAACTGCATGCGCAGCGTCGAGAGCGCGTAGTTGGCCTCGTAGCGCTCATCGCCGAGCAACAGCAAGCCGCGCTCCTCGGCGGAGAGCAGGAACACTAGCCGCATCATCACCGTCAGCGCGGCTTCGTAGAGTTCCGGCTCCTTCACGTCGCGCAGCAATTCGCGGTCGCGGTCCTGGTCGGCCTTGTCGAGCGCTTGGATCAGCACTTCGACAGCGCGACGCACCTGCTCGCCGAGGGCGTCGGTGACTTCGTCCTGATATTTCAGCGAGCGGTCGAACAGTGCCGGCAGTTGCTCGGTTTCATCGACGAAGAAGCGACGAATACCCAGCAGGTGCACGAAGGCTTGCAGGGTGATGGGTTCCTGACTCCAGATGCGGGCGTACCAGCTGGCAAAGGTGGTGACGGCACCAACTGGGGCGTCGATCAACATCCAGTGCTCGCCATTGCTCACCAGCCCGAGGCGGCAGCCGGTGGCGCGGCACAACTGAACCATGCGCTCAGCTGGAGTAGCGGCCCATCCGTCCAACTTCTGGGTGGCGTCGAGGTCGACATCCTGCCCATAGGTATGGATGAGCATCAGCGGTTTGTTGCCACGTTGCTCGTCGATGACTGCCAGATCCGGAGACAGCGTCACGCCATGCTCAGGCAGGGTGACATTCAGGTTGGCCGCACACCAGTCGGAGCGCTTCAGGACGTCGCCTTTGCCATCCTCATCGAGTTCCAGCCCGCGCGCCAGCACCTCGTCGATCCAGGCGGCGTGCAATTCGTCCAACTGCGGGTCGTCCGTCTCCAGTGCCTCGCGCCATTCCTCGTAAGCTTGACGCAGCCGCTTGCGCTTGGTTCCGTCGAGTTCTTCCAGACCTTGGGGAAAGGCCTCCTTCAGAACGGGAACGGCGAGGAACGGTCCGGAGATCTCGATCAGTGCCAGCCAGTCGTGGTGCAGGTCGTGATTGCTCATGCCGCGCCCCCATTCATGGCTGAATCGGGAAGCAGGAAGACGACGGCGACTGGGAAGGTGCGGTCATCGAGCTTGGCATAGCGGGTCTCGATGGCCTGATATTCCTGGATGCGCTCGGCCGGGATGCGCGCGAGGCGCGCCTCCAGTGCGGCGGCATCACGCCTGAGCTGGGTACGTTCATCCTCGGTGAAGAGCGACATCTGCTCGGGTTGCTGGTCCCTTTTCAGTTCACTCTGGATCGCCTTCTCCAACTCGTCGAGCACGGTACCGATGTCATCCATCTCTTGTTGCTTGCGGGTCTGCAGAGTATTGGCCAGAAACTTGAGTCGATCCTTCGAGCGGGCGTCGACCGCTTGCAGGATGGCGGGCTGGGCGCGATCGAAGCGCACCCGAATGGCATCGAGCAGCGAATCGCTTGCAGTGACTGGCTGCGCCTCGTCCAGCCACTGCTGGACACGCGTGACACCCTCTTCGCGCCGGAACGACTGATCGCGCAGGTAGCCGCCCGAGATGGTCAGTTCCTCGTGAAGTCGATGGTGGTTGCCGCCGGTGATGACCAGCCGCGAGATGACGACCACGGCCGGGCCGTCGATGCTGCCATCCGGCAATGTGCGCACGGTGATGCGATGCAGCTTTTTCACGTCGTCCTGCGCCCAGACCTCGGCACGCAACAGGCGCAGGCACATCTGCACCAGTCGATGGTTCAGGTGGACCAGCACGACATCGTCTCGTCCCTTCGCCACGGCATGGTCGAAGGTGATGGGACGTATCTGTTGGGTATGGGGGTGGCGCAAGCCTTCCAGGCAGCGCGCCCATGAGCCTGAAAGGGGTGGCATACGGAACACGCTGCCTTGGGGAGCATCTGCGAGGGCGACGGGTTCAAGTGGGGGGCGGCCTGCCAGCGCGAGGCCGGTCTTCACCGCCATTTGGATGTGATCGGGCGTGAGGTGGAAATCCTGCTGGGTGGCGAGAAGCCGTTCGTGGAGTTTGGCGACGCGCTCTTTCAGTTCACGTTCGGCGCGCACAAAGCGCCTGGCTTTGGCGATCTTGGCGTCTGCGAGGCGCGTGTCCAGATCCTTCAGCGAACCTTCGATGAGGCCGGACATCTGGGGCGCGATCACCGGATTGACGCTGCCCATGTCGGCGCGCATCGACTCCAGTTTGCGCAAGGCACGCAGGATGTCTTCGCCGTGGCCACCGACCGATGCATGGCCTTTGTCCCCGCCGTCGACCGGGTGCCAGATCAGCACCTCTTTCTCGCGTTGCCCGTGACGGTCGATACGCCCGTTGCGCTGCTCCATCACGTTGGGGTTGTAGGGGATCTCCAAGTGGATGAGGCAGTTACAGTGGTTCTGCAGGTCGATACCTTCGGAGGCCGCATCGGTGGCGAGCAGGATGCGGACAGGGGAATCCTTGGGGGATGCCTGGAAGGCGGCTTTGATGGGTTCCCGTTCATCCTGAGTGAGTCCGCCGTGGAGCAGGCCGAGACGTTCGCCGCCGAAGCCGTGGCTGGCGAGGATCTCGTGCATCCATTGGTGTGTGGTGCGGTACTCGGTGAACAGGATCACGCGGCGATCGTTCCACTGGCCGCCAGCTTTCAGGTTGGCCGAGAGCCATTCGATGATGGCCCTGGCCTTGGAGTCGGTCTGGTTCTTGGCTCGCTGCGCCCATTGCCTCAGATCGGCCAGCATCCGCTGCTGTTCCGGAGTCAGAGGCTGGGCTCGGCGCGAAGCCTCTTCGACAGCCTCCGATTGGGAGTTCTCGACCTCCTGATCGTTGGCGTAGTCCTCGTCGACCTTCAGGATGGCCTTGCGCAGGATGCGCTCGGCCATCGCGTCCTGCGCTTTGGGTTTGGCGCCATGCGATAGCGAGGCGATGTGTTTTTCGAGCGTAGAAGCGAACGCAGCGGGTGACGAGAACAGGCGCTTCTTGAGCAGTTGATTGACGAAAGAGGTGCCGAACGTGCTGCCGGTCTTCTCCGCGTCTTTCTCGCGAGAGGTGCAGTAATCGTTGAGCTTCTGGTGGATCTCCCGTTCTTCATCCGTATACGGAACCGCCAGCGCCTGTAGCTTGCGTTGGGCATACAGCGGCTTGCCGTCGGCGTCGAGCAGATCGCTCTTCAGGCGCCGGATCATCACCTGGCTCAACTGCTTTTCGTCGGGAAGGATGTTACGGGCGAAGCGCTGATCGTCTAGCAGCTCCAGCAGCGAGGTGAATGACTCGGTGTAGCCGTTGTGCGGTGTCGCCGTCAGGAACAGCCGATGCTGAAAGTGCGGGCTGATTGCACGAACAAAACGCGTGCGTTGGCTCTCCAGCGCGTAATGCGCGCCGGCGGCTGGGGCGATGTTGTGCGCTTCGTCGACGACCAGGAGATCGAACTTGCGCGGATGACCTGCATGGGGCGGAAGAACGTCGCGCATCGCGCGCAAACCCTCGCCACTCTTGACCCAGTCCATCGAGGCGATGAGTCGTGGGTGGGATGTCCACGGGTTGGCATGGATGCCACGTTCGCGCCGCAGTTGTTTGATATAGGCGGTGTCGACCACGCGGAACTCGAGGCCGAACTTCTCAAGCATCTCGACGCGCCATTTCTCCTGGAGCGAAGCGGGGCAGATGATCAAGACGGTACGGGCGCGGTGCCGGAGCAGCATCTCCTGGATGACCAGTCCGGCCTCGATGGTCTTGCCCAAGCCGACGTCGTCGGCGATGAGCAGGTTGACGCGCGCCATGTCGATGGCGCGCACCAAAGGATCGAGCTGAAAGTCCTCGATGCTGACGCCGCTACGGAACGGCGCCTGCAGAAATCCCCTGTCGGCATTGGTGGCAGCACCCCAACGGACGGCATCGAGGAAAGCTTCGAGCGTGTCCGAGTCGTCCTGACCGGTAATGGATGGCAAGCCTGCGCGCTCAATGACTTGTGCGCCGGGTTCGATCTCCCAGATGACTTCCAGTTCTTCGCCGAGGCCATCCTCGTCGATGGAAGAAAGCGTCACGCAGTTCTGCGACGCCGAAGCCGATTCCAATTTCGAGGAGGCGACATCCGCCACGACCCACTGGCGCCGGCGAACCTCGACCAGCTGGCCGGGCTCCGGACGGGTACGGTAGGTGTGGTGCTTCTGATCGTTCGAGATTTCCATGCGGTCTGCCATCTTCCTGTTCAGTTCTTCTTGTGCGCGCCAGCAGGCGATGTGCAGTGCTTCGCTCTCGCCATGGCGACCGCCTGTGCGACGGTTTCCGTGGCTTCGATCGGGGACTCGTGTTCCCAGAATCGCAGTACCGTCCAACCGACTTCGAGAAGCCTCGAATTCGTGTCGGCGTCCCTGAGGCGATTCGCCTCGATCTTCTGCCGCCAGAACTCGGCGTTCTGCTTCGGCCAGGTGGCATGCTCGGGGCACCCGTGCCAGAAGCACCCGTCGACGAAGACGGCGATCCTCAAACCCGGAAATGCCACATCTGCCACGCGGCGAGGTTTCTTCATGACCTCGTAGTCGATCCGGTAACGCAGGCCCCTTCGGTAAAGCTCTCTTCGCAATGCGATCTCGGCATCGGTTCCCTTCTGCCGAACCTTCGCCATGCGGCGACTGGTCTCGGGGGACGAGGGCTGAATGCGCGGCATCGGAAGGCCCTCATCAGCTCGTCATCGGGCCGCGACCGACGCGATATGCGTGTTGATGCTGCGCGCGATGGCACGACCGAGATCGACGGGAACCGCATTACCGATGAGTCGCCCCAGTGCCTTGAAGCTCACTTCGCCGTCATTCGGCACGAAGGCGTAGTCGCGCGGAAAGCTCTGGAGGATCGCGGCCTCCCTCAATGAGATGGCTCGATCTTGCTCCGGGTGCCCGAAACGCCCATTGCCGAAGCCGTAGCACTGCGTGGTCATGGTCGGGGCTGGCTTATCCCACTCCATGCGGCCGTAGACGCCCGGGTAGGTGCGTCCGCTCTCGGCGCGGTGACAGTCGGCGACCAGATCATCCGGCCAATCGCGCCAGGTGCCACCGGGTTTCGATACCTTGATCCGTTTGAGATTCTTTTCCGATAGCGTCGAAGTGACGTGCAATTTGTCCCTCGGAGCCGCTTCACCAGCACTCAATGGGCGCAAGCGGCCAATGGCTTGACGAACCGTCTTCGGTTTTTCGTGGGTCGGTTCGATCATCGTGATGTCACCATGTTTTGATGCCAGCAGCACCATGCGTCGCCGCATCTGCGGCACGCCATAGCGGGAGCTGTCCACGACATCAAACCAAACGTTGTAGCCGAGCCGTTTCAGCGTATCGACAAAGTCATGAAACACTTCGTGCTTCGCGACGGTAGGGACGTTTTCCATCGTGATGACATCGGGCTTGGCGCCTTTGGCGAGACGCGCGAACTCATACAGCAAGCCCCACTTGCCATCCTTTCCGTCGAGTTCGTAGCGCTGTGCGTAGGTCGAGAAAGGTTGGCACGGTGCGCAGCCCGCGAGAATCGTCAAGTCGGCGTCGCCGAACAGCGCTTTCAGTTCAGACGCGGTGACCTTGCTGATGTCACGTTCGACGAATCGGGCCTGGTTGTTGGCTTCATAGGGAAAGCGGCAGGCCGGGTCCAGATCGATACCGGCAACCACGGGCAGCCCCTCCAGCACGAAGCCGTGCGTCAGCCCGCCCGCTCCGCAGAACAAATCCACACAAGAAATCGTTGTCACATCAAATCTCCTGCTTCCACTTCGATACTTGAACGAAGTAGGCGAAACCCATGGCAAACCAGTACCTCATTCCTTGCCCTTGCTCTCGGCATCCGCCGCCCCTCCAGAACGGACCCATTCATCCACTTCTTCGGTCTTGAATTTCCACAGCCGGCCGATACGGTGAGCCGGCATGTTCCGCTTGCTGATCCATGCATAGACGGTGTCCTTGCTGACGCCGAGATACTCTGCGATCTCCTCGACCGACAACCAGCGATCTGACATGACATGAGCTTCCATCACAGGGTGGGGCGGAGTACGGGCAATGTTGAGATATTACATTAGCCGGCCCACTTGAACAGCCAAATTAGCCCGATTGGACCTGGTTTGAGCGGATTTCATCGGACTTGACGGCCTCATATCTCACCCGGGCTCAGCATGTAGACGCAGCCAGTCATGACGTGAAGCTTCGGGCCTGACATATGGAGGTGAGACCGGGAATCCGGTACGGCACCGGTTCCGATTCTTTGCAGCATGGACATCCGCTCTTCCACACCATCACGCCATTGCCTTAGCTGGAAGGAATGGCACGATGGGACAGACCAACCGCCGCGCATCCGCATGGCCTTCGCTGGTCGTGCTGCTGGCCGTGTCGCTCTCGGCCCTGCAGCCCGCCATTGCCGACGACGCTCCTGAGCGTGAGCAGCTCGCTGCGCTCGCCCGCCAACTCGACCTGATCGACCGCATCGCCGAGCACGCCGCCAGTACCGCTCCCCAGGAACGCGCCCGCTACCACTTCGACTACGCCCGGCTGCGCGCAGACTTGAAGCGCGTTCGCGCCGGCCTGCAGGACTACCTCGTGCCCCAGCGCGCCCAGCCGCGCGATCCCGTCCCGTTGGCCGGCGATTACGTCCGCCACGACCGCGCCGACGACGAGGAGCCGTCGCCATGACGCCCTCTGCCGATCAGGTCGCCGCCTTCCAGGCCAACGGCGGCTTTGCGCCTTCGGCCGTCGCTGCCGTGGTGCTGGGCGTCGTGTTCGCCGTGTTGCTGCTGTGGGGCGTGTGGGCCATGCGCACCGCCTACGTCGGCTGGGCCGAGCACCGCATCACCGAACGTCAGTTCCTCGCCGTCGTCGTGCGCTTCGTGGCGATGTACCTGGTGCTGACGTTCTTCCTCCTCTCCTGACCGTCACGAAGGGCCATACGCCATGAACACGCCAACGACATCCCATCGCATTCCGTCCCGCATCGTCGCACCGCTGCTGCCGCTGGCGCTCGCGGGCCTGCCGCTGTCGGCCTTCGCGCAGGGCCTGCCGACCATGGAGGACCCTTCGCGCGGCCAGGGCAGCGGCATCCTGCAGACCTTGCAGAACTACGGCTACGACATCGTGCTGCTGATCGCGCTGCTCGTGGTCGCCTCGATGTTCGTCGGTGTCTGCTATCACGCCTACACCCGCTACTCGGAGATCCACACCGGCCGCGCCACCTGGGGCCAGTTCGGCCTGACGGTCGCCGTGGGCGCGATCCTGCTGGTGGTCGGCATCTGGCTGCTCACCAAGGCCACCGGCGTGCTGTGAGGGCGGCAAGCGATGGCCGTCCCTTCGGAGACCCCGCGCGACACCCTGGTGACCTTCCTGCCGCACCGGCTGAACCGCCAGCCGGTGGTCGTGCGCGGGCTGACCGCCGACGAGTTGTGGATCTGCGCCGGCCTGTCGGCCGCAGCCGGATTCGTGCTCGGCCTGCCGCTGGCCTGGCTCACGCACAGCATCGCCATGGTGCCCACGCTGATCGTCGCCGGCATCGCGCTGGGCGTCTTCGTCGGCGGCGGTTTCCTGCGCGCACAGAAGCGCGGCCGGCCCGACACCTGGCTGTACCGGCAGCTCCAGTGGCGGCTGGCCCTGCGGCACCCGGCGCTGGCGGCACTCCTGGGCGGGCAGCGCCTCATCACCCGCTCGGGCTTTTGGACTACCCGGCGCAATGCCGATCGAGGTGCGCCATGAGCCGTTTCAAGAACGAGGTTGCGCACTTGCAGGCGCACGTGAAGACGCTGCGTCTGGGGGCCGGCGCGTTGTTCGTGGTGGCGCTGCTGCTCGGCTTCGGTTGGTGGAGTGCGCCGAAGAGTCTGACCATCCATGTGCCGCCGGACTTGCGCTCGGGCAGCACGCGCAAGTGGTGGGACGTGCCGCCCGAGAGCGTGTATGCCTTCTCGTTCTACATCTGGCAGCAGGTGCAGCGCTGGCCCACGAACGGCGAAGAAGACTACCCGCGCAACCTGCGCGCGCTGTCGGCCTACTTCACGCCGAGCTGCCGGGCCTTCCTGCAACAGGACTACGAGTACCGGCGCGCCAGTGGCGAGCTGCGTCAGCGCGTGCGCGGCATCTACGAGATTCCCGGCCGCGGCTACGGCGATGATCCGGCCACGCGCGTCAAGGTGCTCTCCGACCGCGATTGGATCGTCACGCTCGACGTGAGCGCGGACGAATACTACGGCTCCGAGCAGGTCAAGCGCGCCCTGGTGCGCTACCCCATCAAGGTTGTCCGGCTGGACATCGACCCCGAGCACAACCCCTTCGGCCTGGCGCTGGACTGCTACGCCAGCGCACCCCAGCGCATCGAACCGTCGCCGACGCCGACCGAGGCCGGCGTGCCCGCCAATGCCTCCGGCCATCTGCAGGGAGACTCCCCATGAAGCCCGTTAACTGGTCGGCCCTGGCCGGCGTCCTGCTGATCCTCGGTTTCGTGCCGGCCAGCCAGGCCGTGGAAATCCTGCGCTGGGAGCGGCTGCCCCTGCCGGTGCCGCTGGTGGTCGGCCACGAGCGCGTGGTCTTCATCGACCGCAATGTGCGCGTCGGCGTGCCGGCCAGCGTCGGCGACCACCTGCGCGTGCAGAGTGCGGGTGGCGCGATCTACCTGCGGGCGAGCGAGCCGATTCCGTCCACGCGGCTGCAACTGCAGGACGTGGAATCCGGCGCGCTGATCCTGCTCGACATCGCCGCCGAGCCGGCGAAGGACGGCCAGGCGCCGCTGGAGCCGGTGCGCATCGTGGAGGCGGAAGCCCCCGCGAAGCGCTACGGCGGCGGTGCAGCAAGTGGCGCGGACGAGCAGGCCGATGCGCCCGCAGACAAATCCGTTCCCCGGCGCGAAACGCCGGTATCGGTCGTGCTGACGCGCCATGCCGCGCAGAACCTGTACGCGCCGCTGCGCACCGTCGAGCCGGTCGCCGGCATCGGGCGCGTAAACCTGCGCCGCGACCTCGCGCTGGACACCTTGCTGCCGACGCTGCCGGTGCACGCGCGGGCATTGGCCGCGTGGCGCCTGGAAGACCAGTGGGTGACGGCCGTGCGCCTCACCAACACCTCGGCGCGTTGGCTCGACCTCGACCCGCGCGCCCTGCAGGGGAACTTCGTGGCGGCGACCTTCCAGCATCCGAACCTGGGGCCGGCCGGCACCCCGTCCGACACCACGGTGCTCTACCTGGTCACGCGCGGCCACGGCCTGGCCGAGTCGCTGCTGCCGGCGCTGAGCCCGATCGATGCCACCGCGAACCTGCCGCCGGCCGCCGCGGCCGGCTCGACCGGAGGAGCGCGCGATGAAAAGTAATCCGCTGCTCAAGTGGCTGCTGATCCCGATGGCGCTGCTGCTGGTGTTCGTCGGCGTCAAACTGTTCTCCGGCGCCCCCGGCGGCCAGCCCGCCCCCAAGGGCACGGCCAGTACGCTCACGCCCGAGGAGATGAAAGCCCTGGGCATCGCAGGCGACACGCCGCGCGATACCGTCGCCACGCTGGTGGCCCAGGTGAAGCAGTTGCGCACCGAGCTGCAGAGCGCGCTCGGCGACAACAAGCAGCACAAGGCCGAGAACGAGCGCCTGCGTGCCCGGGAAAGCGCGATCGACCAGCGCATCCAGAGCGCGCTGGAAGGCGAGCGCAACCGCCTGGAGCAGGAGCGCACCCAGGTGGCCAGCGACAGGCAGCAGACCCAGGGGCTGCTGCAGGATCTGCAGCGGCAACTGGACGGCCTTGCCGGCAAGGGTGGCCCGTCCGACCTGCCCGTCGGGCTGGGGCTGGAAGAGGGTGACGGCAAGCGCTTCAACCGCGGCGTCGGTGGTACGCAGTGGGTCGAGCCCGACGATGCCAAGGTCGACGCCAAGAACGGCAGCAAGGAGCCGAGCTTTCCCCTGAGCTTCGGGCCGGCCCAGAAAAGCCTGTCGGCCGCAGCGGAATCCGTCGCCGACGTCGGCAGCCGCGCGGTGGGTGCCTCCACGAAGGCGGTCTACACCGTGCCGTCGAACTCGACGCTCATGGGGTCGATTGCCATGACGGCGCTGATCGGGCGCGTGCCGATCGATGGAACGGTCAACGACCCGTACCCGTTCAAGGTGCTGATCGGCCCGGATAACCTCACGGCCAACGGCATCGACATCCCCGACGTGGCCGGCGCCGTGGTCAGCGGCACGGCCTCGGGCGACTGGACGCTCTCGTGCGTGCGCGGGCAAATCCGCTCGGTCACGTTCGTGTTCCAGGACGGCACCATCCGCACGGTGCCGGAGGACAGCGGCAAGGGCGGCAGCAGCGGCGGCAACTCGGGTCACAACGGCGCCAGCATCCAAGGCGGCCTGGGCTGGATCAGCGACCCCTACGGCATTCCCTGCGTCAGCGGCGAGCGGCGCAGCAACGCCCAGCAGTACCTGGGCAGCCAGGCACTCATCACCGCGGCCGGCGCCGGCGCGGCCTCGCTCATCAAGTCCGACAACGGCAGCGTGGCCGTGGTCGCCAACAGCAACGGCTCGCTGGGCACCGTCGGCATCAGCGGCAACGAAGCGATGGGCCGCATCCTCGCGGGCGGCGTGCGCGACATGGCCGATTGGGTCAACAAGCTCTACGGCCAGGCCTTCGCGGCGGTCTACGTGCAGCCTGGCGCCAGGGTGGCCGTGCATCTGGAGCAGCCGCTCGACATCGACTACGACGCCAAGGGGCGTCGGGTCCACCACCGCACCGGAGAAGCCCATGCCTCGGATCTGGATTGACGCGGCCGCCGTGCTGCTGGCGGCCACCCTGCTCGGCGGCTGCGCTACCAGCAAGGAGAAGCTGCTGCCGCACGGCGACAGCACCATGCTCGACATCTGGCATCGGGAGACCGGCGGCAGCGCGGGCGGCGGCCAGGCCGCGCGGCAACTGCTCGATGCGCGCCAGGGCCTGCGCCGGCCGCTGGTCGAGGCCGATGTGCAGGCGGCGCCCGGCGTGCAGGCGCGCTACACCCGTACCGCGCAGAACGAGATCTACCGCCAGTTCCACCGCCTGCCGAACCCCGACCTGGTGATGTACGTGTTCCCGCACCTGGCGGGCACCGACCCGGTGCCGGTGCCCGGCTACAGCACGGTGTTCCCGCTCTACCAGCGCGTGCAGTACGCGATGCCGGGCGAGCGCGTGGAGGACTACTGATGGCCTGGTCGCTGTCGTGGTCACGCAAGGGCGACGCATCGCCTGCTGACGCCGTGGATGCGACCGATGATGCCTGGGCACGGCACGTGGCGGCCTTGGTGGCACAGGGTGTCGCCGAGCCGGGCAGCGCGCTCGGCCGGGGCCGGCGCAGGCCGGCCACCCAGGCCGACCACGATGCGCTCTATGGCGTCGCGCCGTCGTTCGCGGACTTGCTGCCCTGGGTCGAGTACCTGCCCGGCAGCAAGTGCATGTTGCTGGAAGATGGCCAGTCGGTGGCGGCCTTCTTCGAGCTGGCGCCGGTCGGCACCGAGGGCCGCGAGATGGCCTGGCTATGGCAGGCGCGCGATGCGCTGGAGAACGCCCTGCAGGACTCCTTCGACGAGTTGGACGACAACCCCTGGGTGGTGCAGCTCTACGCCCAGGACGAGGCCGACTGGGACAACTATCTGCGCTCCCTGGCGAACTATCTGCAGCCGCGTGCGCAGGGCAGTGCGTTCAGCGACTTCTACCTGCGTTTCTTCGCCCATCACCTGCGGGCCATCGCCAAGCCGGGTGGCCTGTTCGAGGATACTGCCGTGACGCGCCTGCCTTGGCGCGGCCAGGTCCGGCGCGTGCGCATGGTCGTCTACCGCAGCACGTCCGCGGCCCCGGCCTCGCGGCGCGGCCAGTCGCCCGAGCAGGCGCTGACGACGATCTGCGACCGCCTCGTCGGCGGGCTGGCGAATGCCGGCGTGAAAGCCCGGCGTCTCGGCGCGGCGGACATCCACGCCTGGCTGCTGCGCTGGTTCAACCCGAATCCGACTTTGCTCGGCGCCACTGCCGAAGATCGGGAACGCTTCTACGCGCTGACCCGCTACCCGGGAGAGCGGGAGGAGGGCGAGATCGAACTCGCCAGCGGCACCGACTTCGCGCAGCGCCTGTTCTTCGGCGAGCCCCGTTCGGACGTGCCCAACGGCCTGTGGTTCTTCGACGGCATGCCGCATCGGGTGATCGTGATGGATCGCCTGCGCACGCCACCCGTGACGGGCCATCTGACGGGCGAGACGCGCAAAGGCGGCGATGCCATGAACGCGCTGTTCGACCAGATGCCCGAGGACACGGTGATGTGCCTGACGCTGGTCGCCACGCCCCAGGACGTGCTGGAGGCGCACCTCAACCACCTCGCCAGGAAGGCCGTCGGTGAGACCCTGGCCTCGGAGCAGGCCCGCCAGGACGTGCAGCAGGCGCGCGGCCTGATCGGCAGCGCGCACAAGCTCTACCGTGGCGCGCTGGCGTTCTACCTGCGCGGCCGCGACCTGGCCCAGCTCGATGCGCGCGGCCTGCAGCTCGTCAACGTGATGCTCAACGCCGGCCTGCAACCGGTACGCGAAGAGGACGAGGTGGCGCCGCTGAACAGCTATCTACGCTGGCTGCCGTGCGTGTTCGATCCGGCGGCCGACAAGCGCCAGTGGTACACCCAGCTCATGTTCGCGCAACATGCGGCGAACCTGGCGCCGGTCTGGGGCCGCAGTCAGGGCACGGGGCATCCGGGCATCACGTTCTTCAACCGCGGCGGCGGCCCGATCACCTTCGATCCGTTGAACCGCCTCGACCGGCAGATGAACGCGCATCTATTCCTGTTCGGCCCCACGGGTTCGGGCAAGAGCGCGACGCTCAACAACATCCTGAACCAGGTGACGGCGATCTACCGGCCGCGCCTGTTCATCGTCGAGGCGGGCAACAGCTTCGGCCTGTTCGGCGACTTCGCGGCACGGCTGGGCCTCACCGTGCATCGGGTGAAGCTCGCGCCGGGCGCGGGCGTCAGTCTGGCTCCGTTCGCCGACGCCTGGCGCCTGGTCGATACGCCGAGCCAGGTACAGACGCTGGACGCCGATGCGCTCGACGAAGACCAGACCGATGCCGGCATGGCCGTGGAAGGCGACGAGCAGCGCGACGTGCTCGGCGAGCTGGAGATCACTGCACGGCTGATGATTACCGGCGGCGAGGACAAGGAAGAAGCGCGCATGACGCGCGCCGACCGCAGCCTGATCCGCCAGTGCATTCTCGATGCGGCCCAGCATTGCGTGGCGGACAGACGCACGGTGCTCACGCGCGATGTGCGCGACGCGCTGCGCGAGCGCGCCCGCGACGCCACGCTGCCGGAGATGCGGCGCGCACGGCTGCTGGAGATGGCCGACGCCATGGATATGTTCTGCCAGGACGTGGACGGCGAGATGTTCGACCGGTCCGGCACGCCGTGGCCCGAGGCGGACATCACCATCGTGGACCTGGCCACCTTCGCGCGCGAGGGCTACAACGCCCAACTCTCGATTGCCTACATCTCGCTCATCAACACCGTCAACAACATCGCCGAGCGCGACCAGTTCCTGGGCCGTCCGATCATCAACGTGACGGACGAAGGCCACATCATCACGAAGAACCCGCTGCTCGCGCCCTACGTGGTCAAGATCACCAAGATGTGGCGCAAGCTCGGCGCCTGGTTCTGGCTCGCCACGCAGAACCTCGACGACTTGCCGAAGGCGGCCGAGCCCATGCTCAACATGATCGAGTGGTGGATCTGCCTGTCGATGCCACCCGATGAAGTGGAGAAGATCGCGCGCTTCCGCGAACTCAACGCTTCGCAGAAGGCGCTGATGCTCTCGGCGCGCAAGGAGGCCGGCAAGTTCAGCGAGGGCGTCATCCTGTCCAAGTCGATGGAGGTGCTGTTCCGCGCCGTGCCGCCCAGCCTCTACCTGGCGATGGCGATGACCGAGCCCGAGGAGAAGGCCGAACGCTTCCAGTTGATGCAGCAGCACGGCATCAGCGAACTGGATGCCGCCTTCCGCGTGGCCGAGAAGATCGACCGCGCGCGGGGCATCGAACCTCTGACGCTGGACACGCTGGCCTGACGGGAGCAACACGATGCGCATGCCTTCATTCGCCCGCCGTCATCCCTGGATCGGTCTGCTGATCGTGGTGACGATTGGGGTTGCCTCGTGGATGCTGCTGCGCGCGCCGCATCCGGCGACCGAGCCCATGTCCCTGGCCGCCGCCGGGTCCGAAGCGCCGAAACCGGCCGGCCCGCCCTGGCTGTATGGCCGTGCCGATGCGCGCTTCACGGTGGTCGGGTACGCCGACCTGGAGTGTCCGTACTGCCGGGCCTACTTCCCCGCGCTCAAGCGCTGGATCGACGCCCATCCCGAGGTGAACTGGCAGTGGCACCACCTGCCGCTGTCCATGCACGAGCCGGCCGCGACTGCCGGGGCACGCCTGGTCGAGTGCGCGGGCGAGACGGGCGGACATGCCACGTTCTGGCAGGCCGTGGCGTGGCTCTACTCGAACACCCGCGGCGACGGCCACGGCCTGCCGGAGGGCCTGCGCTATCCCGACCTCACGCCAGCCATGCAGGGTTGTCTCGACAGCGATCGCCCCGATGCCGTCATCCGCGCCCAGGCGGTGGAAGCCGCAGAGCAGGGCATCGCGGCCACGCCGGCCCTGCAACTGCGCGACCGCGAGTCCGGCAAGACCCTCCTGCTGCACGGCCCCGTCGAAGGCGATGCCTTGCTGTCGGCCATCGACCTGCTCGCTGCCGGCAGCACGACCGCAGCCGAACCTGCCCATTCCCCAGACATGCCCGCCGGCGTTGCCGGTGACATGCCCAGGTAGCCATCGATCTTCAAGGCTGCGGCGCGGCTCGTCCGCGTTGATCGAAACCCGTTCGCATCGCATCCCTTGACGCGAACGGCCACCGCATCCGCGGTGGTGGATGCCCGCTCGTCACCCGTTCCATCCCCATCGTCCCCAGGAGGGTTTGCCCTCCAGGGGCAGGCGCCCTCCGATCTCATCCATTGGAGGTTCGCCATGTCTCTTGTCATCGCCGACTCCCGCCCGGAGTCGCTCACCCTGATCGCCGCCCAGCACGAAGACTGGATCATCCGGCAGGCCATCACCCTGCTGGAGAACCGCGTGTTCAAGGCCGGTCCAGCGCTGGGCAGTCCCGCCGCCGTGCGCGACTACCTGCGCCTGAAACTGGTCGCGGAGCCGAACGAAATCTTCGCCGTCGTGTTTCTCGACAACCAGCACCAGGTGCTCGCCTTCGAGCCGCTGTTCAAGGGCACGGTCGACCAGACTTCGGTGTATCCGAGGGTGGTGGTCCAGCGTGCGCTGGCGCTCAACGCTTCGGCGCTGATCCTGGCGCATCAGCATCCCTCGGGGAACACCGAGCCCTCGGCCGCTGATCGTGCGATCACCGAGCGGCTGAAGAGCGCCCTGGCCACCGTCGATGTCCGGGTACTGGATCACTTCATCGTCGGCAAGGGCAGCCCGTACTCGTTCGCCGAAGCCGGCTTGTTGTAGTCCGCACCGCAGGCGTCCCTTCCGGGGCGCCTGTGGAATTTCTAGCCGGCATGGACGCGGGGCCGTGGCGTCCCAATGACGGACCACTGGGGTCACCCAGCTACTCAGGCGGTATTGCCTGCACGACGCACCTTTTGCGACGCACCTCGCTTGACAATCTACATATAGTGTGTTGATCGTCAGTAGATTCGTATATATAGTGTTAGCACTCTCGGTGGTAGAGTGCTAAATAGCAAAGCTGCCACTTATCCTGAACAAGGAGTACTCCGTGGCAGACGTGCATAAGGTTGTCTTTTACCCGGTCGGAAACGGGGACACCACCCAGATTGTCCTGTCTGGCGGCCGCCGCGTTCTCTTCGACTTTTGCCACCGCGAGAGAGCCGAAGATACCGACACCCCGGAAATCGACCTGAAGTCCCGTTTCAAGGACGAACTGAAGGCAGTCGATCGCGACTACTTCGACGTGGTGGCTTTCACTCATGCGGACCTGGATCACATCCAAGGCAGCACCGACTTCTTCGAGCTTCAGCATGCCAAGAAGTACCAAGGCGAAGGCCGGATCAAGATTCGGGAGCTTTGGGTTCCAGCCGCCATGCTGCTGGAGGAGGCCGACAAGGACCATCAGCAGGAAGAGTTTGTACTGCTCCGGCAAGAGGCGCGACACCGCCTACTGGAAGGCAAGGACATCCTTGTGTTCTCGAAGCCGAAGGCGCTCGCCGATTGGCTCGAACCTCGACTGAACGAACGGGGAGAAGCGGCTTCGGCGCGCGATCATCTCTTCATAGACGCCGGCACAATTGTCCCCGGATTCTCGCTGGCCAGCGATGGGGTTGAGTTCTTCTGCCACTCGCCTTTCATCAAGCATTGTGACGAAGGAGACATCATCCGCAACCGCGCCTCGCTGGTGTTCAACGTACGTTTCCTGGCAGATGGCGCGTATTACGACTACCTAGAAGTGGGCGATGCCACCTGGGAGGAAATGGAAGACATCGTCCGCACGACGAGGTACCACAAGAACGATGATCGCCTCGCCTGGGATCTGTACAACATCCCGCACCATTGCAGCTATCTGGTACTCAACGAGGAAGGCCAGAAAGGTGACAAAGAGACTGAGCCGAAGCCGCTGGTCAAGGAACTGTTGCTCCAAGGGAAGCGCGACGCCTACATCGTCAGTTGCAGCAAGCCCATTCCAGACATCAAGGAGTCCTACGAGCAAGTGCAACCACCGCACATCCAAGCCCGCAACACCTACGAGCGCTACTTGAAGGAAGTCGGCGGACGCAAGTTTCTGGTGACGATGGAGGAGCCGAACGCCAACAAGCCAGAACCGATCGTTTTCGAGATTGCCAGCGGCGGCGTTACCTGGAAGCGTTCAGCGTCCATCGGCGCGCCGGCCATCATCACCTCAACTCCGCCGCGCGCAGGCTGACGAGCTGGATGATGCCGGATGCGTACCACGAGCTCGCGAACGTCGTAGAGGTCAAGGACGCCAGCGAACTAACGATCCCCCGTGCGAAAGCGCTGTTTGGCGCGGTCCAGCGTCAGCGCGACTATTCGCTTGTCCAGATTCTCCGCCATCCCGTTGACGGCGATCCGACGCTCGAATGTCTCGTCGTGGAGGTCGAGTGTGACGACGTACCGCCGAAGAATCCGGTCGGCATCCGGTACCGTGAGCGCTTGGCGCTGTGTGTCCCCAATGACCCCAAGAGGCTGATCGAGGTGTTGGCGCTGCGTCAGGACTTCCCGATCCTGATGCATCAGAACCAAGGCGTACCCGGCACCCCTGCGAGCCTATGCCTGTATTTCGAGCCAGCCGGAGCGGTAATGCGCACCTGGACGCCCGAAGCATTCCTTCGTCGCATCCAGTGGTGGCTGGAGAAGAGCGCCCGAGGCGAGCTACACGCGGCGGACCAGCCGGTTGAGCATCTCTTCTTTGCCAGCAAGTACGAACTCGTTCTGCCGTGGAATCTGACCGAACTCCGCAAAGATCCCGCTCTGCGTTTCGCCATCGTTCTCCGGCATGAACGCCCTGACGGCGGTTTCACTTGCTTTCTGGAACCCATTGCGAAGACCGCCCCGCGTGTCAAGACGACCAAGCACATTGAACTGGCGCTGCCCCCCATCGTGCACGGCCTCGTCGAGCGTGATCCTGTGACGCTGGGGCAACTGGCGGATGTACTGGCACGACGCGAGGTAGACCTGATTGGTCCTCTACGGGAAGCGCTACAGGCTGACATCAATGAAGCAGGCACGACCGCCTCGGCTGACGACAAGGGCACGATCATCCTCTTGCATATCCCCATTCGCCGAAGCGTCGAAGCCGAGCCCGATGGCGTCGCGCATCGGGCATTCCTTGTACCGATTGGCGGCCTCGAACTCGGCATCGCCTGCGGTGCATTGTTTGTCCATGAAAAACGGTACTACAAGGACCTGCTGAACCAGCAACCAGCAACGGCATGGCGCGAGCAGCCCATCCTGCCCATGGCTGTCCTGACTCAAAACGACCGAACGGCGGCGATGCGTCAATCCGGCGTCACGGAAGAAGGGCCAGCGGGCGTATTGGTCGGCGCAGGCTCGCTCGGCAGCGCTCTGCTGAATCTATGGGGCCGCAGCGGCTGGGGACGTTGGACGGTTATCGACAAGGATCACATCAAGCCGCACAACCTCTCTCGGCACGGTGCCTACGCGCAACACATTGGCGAGACCAAGGCCACGGTAGTCGCAGGATTACATTCCGCCGCAATGGAAGGAGCGACCGAGATCGTCCCACTAGCGGCTGATGCCTGCGACTTTGCACAGGTGGATTTCGCACAGGCGCTCGCCGGCGCCGCACTGGCCATCGACGCCTCGACCACACTTGAATACCCACGAGCGGCCAGCGCGGTCGATACCCTTCCGCGACATTTCTCCGTCTTCGTCACGCCGAACGGCAACGCTGCAGTGCTGCTTGCCGAGGATGCGAAGCGGATGCAACGGCTTCGCACACTGGAGGCGCAGTACTATCGCGCACTGATCCAGCAGGACTGGGGGAGAGTCCACCTCGACGGCCACGCGAGCACCTTCTGGAGCGGGGCGAGTTGCCGCGACATCTCACTCGTGATGCCTTACTCGCGCATCTTGGGCCAGGCAAGCACGCTGGCGGAGCAGATCCAGGCCGCTGTGGCGCGCGAGGATGCCCTGATTCGGATCTGGCAACGCGATCCTGCGCGTGGCGGCGTCGAGGTGCATGATGTGCCAGCAGTGCCCGAGCGGCGTATCGCGCTGGGTGAGCTTGACCTCTACATCGACGACGGTGTCGAACAACAGTTGCGGGTTTTGCGCCAGCAAAGCTTTCCCAACGAAACCGGTGGCGTGCTGCTCGGGTACTACGATTTCAACATCGAGGCTGTTGTCATCGTCGCCGGTTTGCCAGCGCCCTCCGACAGCAAGGCCAGCCCCGACTCCTTCGAGCGTGGCGTCGCCGGACTTGCTGAAGCGGTCAAGGACGCCGCCAAGCGCACCGCGGGCATGGTCGGCTACGTCGGCGAATGGCATAGCCATCCGCCTGGCCACTCCGCATCTCCGAGCCGGCACGATCTCGTGCAACTCGTCCATCTGGCACTCGGCATGGCCGATGACGGCCTGCCGGCTGTTCAGCTCATCGTCGGAGAGCAAGACCTGCAAATCCTGCAAGGTGCGGTGCAGTGATATGCCAGGCGAGATGATCTTGAAGATATGGGACGTTGAACATGGCGCCTGCGCCATGCTCACACATCGCTCTGCCTACGGCGTGGAAGGGCGCTTGGCGATGATCGACTCGGGTGACAACAGCACCACAGGCTGGAAGCCGAGCACCTACATCAAGCACTACCTGAAGCGCAACGTTCTGGACTACCTGTTCGTGACGAATGCGGACCTCGACCACATCAGCGATCTGAACAACCTGTGGAAAGAAGGAATCACGGTATCCACGTTCTTCCGCAATCGCAGCGTGTCACCCGAAGTCATGAGGATCATCAAGGAGGCCAGCGGCGAACTGACCGAGGACATCGAACGATACTTGGACATTCATGCCGGCTACGTCAACCCCGTGGACGTCCCCTTCGATGAGAGTATGGGAGGCATCTCGGTGCGGACGTTTTGGAACTCGACGCCACCCTTTTACGACACGAACAACCTGAGCATGGTGGCATTCTTCAAGTACGGGCCATTCAAGATTCTGTTTCCCGGTGACCTCGAAGAAGACGGATGGCTGGCGCTGCTCGAACAGCCGGCATTTCGAGCGGAGCTCATCGACACGACCGTGCTCGTGGCATCCCACCACGGCCGAGAGAACGGCTACTGCCGGGCGCTATTCGGCTACTGTCACCCGCGAGCGATCGTGATGTCCGACAAAGCAATCGTCCATGATACGCAGGGGATGACTCAGACCTATCGCCAGCGCGTCATAGATCACTGGCCGAACGGAGTTCTTGTCGCCACGACTGGAAAACAGCGTCGTGTGCTCACGACGCGACGCGATGGCTGGATTCAATTCAACGTCAATGATCGTGGCGATTTCACCATCTATACGGAGTGCTATGGATGAGGGACACCAAAAACTACGGCAGCAAGACACTCAAGGGCCGCAACCTCGCATGGCTGGTGGCGACGCTCATCCTGGACTTCCTCGTCCTTCTGGTCCTTGCCTTCCACACCGCGATCGAGGATCTGACGCCGACTCGACTAGCGGCCGTTCGCGCCAGCCTGACCGCACTGTTGCCGATCCCGGTGTTGATCTTCTCGTCGCTGATCTCGGCCGACCACAAGGCCATCCTCGTATTCTGGCGCTGCAAGCATCCGTTGCCGGGTTCGCGTGCCTTTTCCGTGCACGCGCCGGCGGATCACCGCATCGACCTGACGAAGCTGAAAAAGAACGTCGGCGAGTTCCCTGTGGGTGAACGCGACCAGAACGCGAAGTGGTATGGCCTCTACAAGCAGGTCGATTCAGACCCCTCGGTCGTGGACAGCCACAAGAACTATCTGCTGTTCCGCGACATTGCCGCTATGTCGCTGCTGCTCGTGCCCATAGTACCCGCGGTGATGTATTTCAGCGGGTTGGATACGCCTCGCATTCTGATCTCGACCGCTTGGTTCCTGGGTCAGTATCTGGTCGCGGCATTCGCTGCGCGCACGACAGGCATCCGCTTCGTGCAGAACGTGCTGGCCGTGCATGCCAGCCGGAAAGTGACGAACTCGCGGAAGAAGGAGGCTGATGGATAGGTTCTGGCGCAGACTCGTACACAAGGTCCTCCAGATGGCAGCGTATTGATCTTGACGGGAGCTTCCAGCTTCCCCGTTTTTTTGCATCCTGAGCAGCCCATAACGCTCGCTGCTGTTGTCGCATCAAACCGGAGAGTGCCGATTCCGGTTTGACAGTCGCTTCCATCCCCCCCCTGGAGTCGACTACCCACCCTGATCGTTTTCACGGTGGCTCGACATGCCAGCTCCCATATCCAACCCATCTGTAGCGCAGTGGCGCCTGCTTGCGGCCGGACTCTTGGCTGTGCTGCTCGGCCCCTCCGCCTGGGCCGCCGATGTGCTCGTCGTCACCGACAGCCGTCATCCGGTGCAGGCCCCGGCCGGCGTGCGGATCATCGAGCTGGACCAGGCCACGCGCATCAAGGTCGAACTCGCCGCGCACCTGCCGGCCGACCCGCAACAGGCCGCAGCCCTGGTGCGGCAGCGGTTGCATGACGGCGGCGAGGCCCTTCAACGCCGCATCGGCCACGCCTACCAAGGTGTCGCGGATGCCTGGGGACTGGGCATCGCCAAGATTCCCGCCGTGGTGGTCGATCGACGCTATGTGGTCTACGGCGAGCCCGACGTGTCCCGCGCCGTCGCGCGCATCAACGCCTACCGGAGCGCGCAGCCATGAGCCTCCTGCTGGCACGCCGGCGCCTGCGCGCCACCGCCGCCTCGCTGCTGCTGAGCGCGGCCACGTCGACGTTCGCCCTGGACACCGCCACCATCGTCTCGTCGGCGCTGTCCCCCGACTGCCTCGAATACCGCGTGGTCGGAATCTGCTACTGGCTGTACTGCACGCCCTTCGGCTGCTCGGTTCGCACCTCCGTCAAGGTGCGCCACTACGTCCCCGATGCGGTGGTGTCGAGCTACTCGAACACCGGCGAGAACCCGTGGCTGGAAGTCAGGGCGATGAGCATGCCCAACCCGAGCGCCAAGGCTGGCGGTGACGGCACGACCAATCACGACAACGAGAACAACCTCGCCAAGTTTAAGAACGCCGATGTCATCGGCCATCCGGCCGGGATGGTGTTCAGCCAGTTCGCCAGCGCCTCCGGCTACACCTGCGAAGGCGCGGGCACGGCCTTCATGCCGTATCTGCTGAGCACGCTCGACACGATCGCCTGGCGCTACAACATCCCGGAAGCGTTCTACCCCGAAGCGCTCATCCCCGGCCGGCGCGAAATCGGTACGCGCACCGGCCTGAACCTCTGGGGCAACGTGTATCCCCGCGGTGGCTTCCTGCACCAGACCGACGACCACAAGAGCGGCGCCGTGGTCGCGCAGCGCGCGGGCGACATCGTGACGCGCCGCGGCCAGATCCACGTGTACCAGCCCCTGCTGGCCAACGCCCGCGACGGGTACTGGCCGGCCGGCGCGTTGATGGAGACCGACGCCTCGACGGGCAAGTGGCAGGAGCTGACGCCCACGCTCTCGAACAGTTGCGTGGTCTTCCCGCACAGCCGCACCCGCGTGCAGGCCCAGCAAGGCGACTACGCCTGGGCCTTGTGGCGGCCTTACTCCTGCTGCCGGCGCCGTGGCCAGGTCTTCCTCGGCAGCGTCGATTTCATGTGAGAAACCCACGATGAACGCCTCCCTCCCTGACTTCCTGCACCGCGCGAAATCGCCCTTGCGGGCCACGCTGCTCGTGGCGGCCATCACGCTGGTCGTCGGCGTCGCCTGGGCGCAGACGCGCATCGATCCCAATGGCGTGAACGTCAGCGGCAGCGTGATCGGCGACGACGTGCTCTACAGCATCGGCGGCGGCCGGGCCGTGTCGATGGGTGGTGCCGGCAACATGCAGAGCATCGGCGTGGGGATCGGCTGGAACAGCAACCTGATCTGCGGCGACATGAGCATCACCACGACGCTGCAGAACCAGCTCAACGGCATCACCAACGGCTTCCAGACGATCATGAGCAACGTGATCCAGAACGCCACCAGCGCCGTGGCCTCGCTGCCGGCCCTGATCATCCAGCGCGCCGACCCGGGGCTCTACAACCTGCTGACCAACGGCATCCTCCAGGCACGCATGGACTTCGACCGCTCGAAGATGACCTGCCGCGCCATCGCCAATCGGATGGCGGACATGGCCGGCGGCCAAGCCGGCTGGGACCAGCTCGCCGAGGGGATGGCGCTGCGGGATGCGGTCAGCAGCACCGATGCCGTCTCCGCCATCGAGCAAGCCGAGTCCAACAAAGGGAACAACGGCGTGCCCTGGGTCGGCGGCGGCAACGCGGGCGGCTCCGGCCAGAGTTCGATCAAGGTGGTCGGCGACGTGACGCGAGCGGGCTACAACCTGCTCAACGGGCGCAGCGCCACCGATAGCTCGTCGATCGCGCGCAGCGCCTGCGGCAACCGCCTGACCTGCCAAACCTGGTCCTCGCCCCAGGCGGCCGCGGACTGGGCGACCCGCGTGTTGGGCGAACGCGAGCAGCGCACCTGCGAAAACTGCACGAAGACCCAGACCACGCCTGGCGTCGGGCTGACGCCAATGATCCAGGAAGAGTACGAGACCAAGCTGCAGGCGCTGCAGGAACTGGTGACGGGCGCCCGGCCGACGACGCTGGCCAATCTCGACGCAGCCGGCAGCAGCTCGCTGCCGATCACCCGCGGCGTGATCGAGGCCCTGCGTGACGAACCCGACCAGGACGTGCTGGGCCGGCGCCTCGCGTCCGAGGCGGCGCTGTCCAGCGTGCTGGAGAAGGCCCTGCTGCTGCAACGCACGTTGCTGACCGGCAAGAAGGAGCCGAACGTCGCTGCCAACGAGCTGGCCGTGCAGGCGGTCGACCAGGAGAACAGCGCGCTGGAGCAGGAGATCAACAACCTCAAGACCGAACTGGAGCTGCGCCGCACGCTGGCCGGCAACTCGGCGATGGCGATCATCCAGCGCCACAGCACCCGCGCGGCCGGCTCGCGCGGCGTCTTCGAGGGCGACACCACACGCGACCGTCTGCGGGAAGTCCAGAAGCCGCGGAGCGGTACGCCATGAGCCGGCTGGCCTGGCTGCGGCTGCCATGGCTGTTCAACCGCCGCGTCGGCGTGGCGCTGCTGTGGACCTTGCTGGTGGCCGCCGCCGCGGTGGCGGTGAACATCGCCGGCATCCACGTGGTCGGCGGCGTCGAGGGCTGGCAGCACTGGCTGCAGGCGCACGCCGGCCACTTCTTCGTGTGGCGGCTGTGCCTCTACGGAGCGACGGCTTACGGCTGGTGGTGGATGCGTCGGCGCCTGTTGCGGCGGGAGCCGTCCCGCGAGACGCATCAGCGCCTGCTGCGCACGGCGATCGCGGCCGTGATCGCCGTGGTCGCGCTGGAAGTCAGCCAACTGTTGCGGCACGGCTGAGACCGGGAGGCAGGCATGACGCTCTACACCACGGACTACCTGGAGTATTACCTGACCCTGGTGGCTTGGGTGGTCAACAACGGCATCTGGAGCATTCTCGTGGCCAGCGGCGTGTTCGCGCTGCCGTTCGTGGCCATCGTGATCCAGGAGTGGCTCAAGGCCCGCAGCGAAGGTGCGGACGAAGGCAACAAGGGCGTGCTGTCGTCGATGCGCATCGAGAACCGGGTATGGGTGGCGATCGTGGTCATCATGTTCGCCGGCATCCCGTTCATCCCGGTGGATCTCGCCACGATCAGGTTCGACACCACGCGCTCCGCGCAATGCCAGGTCAACGTCCCGCTGCCCAACGACACGGGCTGGTCCAACGTCTACACGGCGCTCAACGACCAGAGCGCGCTGGTGCCGGTGTGGTGGTTCTTCATGCACGCGCTGTCGAAAGCCGTGACGGGCTCCGCGGTGGCAGCGATTCCCTGCGGCACGGACCTGCGTCAGATTCGCATGGATGTGGATGCCACGCGCATCGACGATCCGGTGCTGGCACAGGAGGTCGCCGACTTCACGCACGACTGCTACGGGCCGTCGCGCGCCAAGCTGTTCATGAACCGGCCGACGCTCTCCGACGAGCAGATGAACGACGTCACCTGGATCGGGTCGAGTTACTTCCTCGACACGCCCGGCTTCTATGACACCTATCGCGCCAAGACCCCACGCACGGCCTGGCCCTACGACGCGACCCGCGATGCGGGGCTGGCACAGGTGGACAGCGGCGGCGGCTATCCGTCCTGCCGGCAGTGGTGGGCCGATGGCGGCCAGGGACTGCGCAGCCGGCTGCTGGCACAGGTCGACCCGGACCTGCTGACCCGCATCGGGCGCTGGGTGGGCTTCCTGTCGCAGAGCGAGGTCAATGACTCGGTGATCCGCGCCGTCGTCTCACCGCGGCAGCAGAAGATGAACCAGGGCGCCGTCTACACCGATTACGGCGGCCAGATCGACAAGACGCTGCCGAACATCGTCACGCGCGGCGCGAGCGACCTGGGGCTGACCGTCGGCTCGCTGGGCTTCTTTCCGGCGATGGACGTGGTGCGCCAGGCGCTGCCGATGGTGCTGACGATGCTCAAGATGGCGCTCGTCATCTGCATCCCGCTGGTGCTGCTGATCGGCACCTACGACCTGAAGACGGTGGTGACGGTGAGCTGCGTCCAGTTCGCGCTGTTCTTCGTGGACTTCTGGTTCCAGCTCGCGCGCTGGATCGACAGCACGATCCTGGACGCGCTCTACGGCTGGGGGTTTGGCGCCGACAGGCCGCACACGAACTTCGATCCGCTGATCGGCTTGAACAACGCCTTTGGCGACATGCTGCTCAACTTCGTCATGGCGATGATGTTCATCGTGCTGCCGACGTTTTGGGTCATGGCATTGGCTTGGGCAGGCGTTCGCACGGGAAATATCGTGCAGGGGTTGTCCACCGCCACCTCGGACGCCAAGGGCGCTGGGGGGCGTGGCGCTGGTATGGCAATGAGCGCCGTATCGAAGAAGTGACCGCCGTTCAGTCGTCGTCGGTCACATGCGGGTCGATGCGCCAGTCGCTCTTGTCATAAAGCCCGAAGCCGTTGGGGCCTTCCCTCCACTCGGGTTGCGGTTCCTCTTGATCAGAGTCGTCGTGCTGCACGAGCCATGCAGCAGTCACCGCAAAGGCAAGCAGCAGGGCCAGCCAGAACGCGGAGTAGAGCAGCGCACCGAGCACGGCGAGCTTGACGATCCAGAGCACCGCCGTCGCCGCGCCCGCGGGCACCCCGCGCGTCACCAGCCAGCCGGCGACACGCTGCTCGCGGCGCAGGTATCCACGCCAGGCACGGCCAGCCCCCCGGCCCAGCCGGTGGCTCCAGCGCCCGTTGTGCGTGTTGGTGGTCATGCTCATATGCCTCGGCTTCAGTGGTGCCTCACCTCGCGGAGCGGCCGGTCGTGGCCTGCCCTCCAGCATAGACCGCGATCAGGAGGGCGGGTTGCGGCCGGCAGAGCCGGGTTGGCTCGGGTCGCAGGGCGATTAGATTCTGCACTATAAATCAAACCTTATGCTACTTTCCATGCACGTTCCTGCGATAGCTCTAGGGGCTGATTGGATTCCGTGCTATTTTTATACCATGGATAGAAATTCTAGGCACCAGGTAATCAAGCGGCTGCAGGCGGGACTTCCCCGCGGGGCGCCGTTCGACCTTGCCACCCTGAGCCAGTTCGGGGTGTCGCCCCAGCTCGCCGCCCACTATGCCGACGGCGGGTGGCTCGTGCGCCTGGCCCATGGCGTCTATGCCTTCCCGAACGATGAATTCGGGGTCTACGGTGCGCTGAAGTTCCTGCAACAGCGCGTGCCCGGCCTGCACGTCGGCGGCAAGAGCGCCCTGGCCCTGCAGGGTGTGCGGCACAACCTGGGCAGCCGGGAGGCGCTGGTGCTGTGGGGCGACGGTCGTTTCGTGTTGCCAGCCTGGTTCACCTCGCGCTTTCCGGCCCGCTACGTCCACGCCCGCCTGTTCGACTGGCCGGACACGGCGCTGGCCAGCAAGACCCTGACCACGCCGCCTGGCCTGCCCGAGGATCTGCGGGTGGCTGCCTCCGAGCGTGCCGTTCTGGAGCTGCTGTACGAAGCCGGCGTCAAGCAGAGCCTCGAAGAGGCCCGCAACATCTTCGATGGACTGCGTTCCCCCCGCAAGGACTTGCTCGGACAACTGCTGTCCTGCTGCGCCAGCGTGAAGGCCGTGCGCCTGTTCCTGACCTGGGCGCGCGAGACCAGCCTCGTGGATGTGGATGCCCTGCTGGAGCAGTACCCGGTTCGCACCGGCAGCAACACGCGCTGGATGAGCCGGCTCGATGACGGCACCTTGCTGAGCCTGAGACCTCATGGATAAGACCTACGCGGACACCGTTCGCCTGCTGCTGGCCGTCGCGCCCGACGTGTTCGCCAACGACATCTTCGCCATGAAGGGCGGCACGGCCATCAACCTCTTCGTGCGGGACATGCCGCGCCTTTCAGTGGACATCGACGTGGTGTACCTCCCGTGGCAGACGCCGCGCGACGAAGCGCTGCAAGCCATCAACCAGGAGCTGGCCGCCATCGCCACGCGCGTTGCGCCACTGGGCGTGCAGACACGCCTGGTTCGCGCCAAGGACCTGGGAGACACCAAGCTGATCGTCGAGAACGACGCCAGCCAGGTGAAGATCGAGGTCAACGTCGTGTTCCGCGGCAGCGTGCTGCCCGTCGAGCGGCGGCCGCTGAGCGCCAAGACCAGCGATCTGTTCGGCGTCGAGTTCGAGCTGCCGGTTCTGGCACCGGACGAGCTGTACGCCAGCAAGCTGGTGGCCGCGCTGGATCGACAGCACCCCCGCGACCTGTTCGACGTGTGGCAGCTCTACGAATCGGGCGACATCAGCGACGGCATGGTCGAGTGCTTCGTGATCTATCTGGCGGGCCACAACCGGCCGCCCCACGAAGTGCTGTTCGGCAACGACAAGGACATCGCCGGCGAGTACGAGCGGGCCTTTGTCGGCATGACCGAAGTGGACTGCTCCCTGGAGACACTGCTCGATGCTCGCGCCAGGATGCGGCGCGAGCTGCCACAGCGTCTGAGCACCGCGCACAAGCAGTTTCTGAGCGGGCTGGCGCGCGCAGAACCGGACTGGTCGCTGGTGCAGTGCCAGCACGCCGCGCAACTGCCGGCACTGCGCTGGAAGCTCGCCAATCTGGAGACCTTCCGCAAGCGCCGTCCCGACGACTTCGCAGCGCAATCCGCCGCCCTCGACACCGGCTTGGGCCAGAGCTGACGAGCGTCCCGCAGCGCCCCACTTGCCGGGATTGCCCCATGCCGCATTCATCGTGGCGCCCGCGCAGCAGCGGCCCTATACCCAAAGGCTTCCGATAAAGGCCAAAGGGCTGGGAAGGGGCAAAGGAAGGGCGCCAAGGGGAAAGGCCCTATCCTGAAAAGGCCAAAAGGCGCCCCGAGCAGCCCCTCATCCGGGGTTCGCCATGCTCTCGCTGTTCCAGCGCAAAAGGGTGCCACCCACCGCCGGCACGCCGCCCACCTCCGCCATCGAAACTCCGAAAGGGTCGATGCGGCCGGAGTCGGCCGCATCGCTGCTGGCCACGCCGCGCCGGCAGAAACTGCTGGAACACATCTGGCAGCGCACATCGCTCTCGCGCCGGCAGTTCGCCACGCTCTACCTCGCCCCACTGGAGCGCTACGCCGAGCTGGTCCAGCAGTTCCCGGCTTCCGAGAACCACCACCACGCCTATCCGGGCGGCATGCTGGACCACGGCCTGGAGATCGTCGCCTATGCGCTGAAGCTGCGGCAGTCATACCTGCTGCCTGCGGGCGTCACGCCGGAGGCACAGGCGGCCCAGGCCGAAGCCTGGACCGCAGGCACGGCCTACGCGGCCTTGCTGCACGACATCGGCAAGATTGCGGTCGATCTGCACGTCGAGCATGCCGACGGCAGCGTCTGGCATCCCTGGCACGGCCCGCTGCGAAAGCCCTACCGCTTCCGTTACCGAAAGGAGCGCGAGTACCGCCTGCACAGCGCCGCCACCGGGCTGCTCTACGCGCGCCTTCTCGATCGGGACATCTTCGACTGGCTCAGCGGCTATCCCGACCTCTGGGCCGCGCTGCTGTACGTGCTGGCCGGCCAGTACGAGCACGCCGGCACGCTCGGCGAGCTGGTCGTGCAGGCCGACCAGGCATCGGTCGCCCAGGAACTCGGCGGCGATCCCAGCAAGGCGCTGGTGGCGCCCAAGCATGCTCTGCAACGCAAATTGCTCGACGGCTTGCGCTACCTGCTCAAGGAAGCGTTCAAGCTGAACCAGGCCGGCCCGGCGGACGGTTGGCTGACCCAGGACGCCTTGTGGCTGGTGAGCAAGACCGTCTCCGACAAGCTGCGCGCACATCTGCTATCGCAAGGCATCGACGGCATTCCGGCGAGCAATACGGCGGTGTTCAACGTGCTGCAGGATCACGGCATCGTGCAGCCAACGCCGGATGGCAAGGCGATCTGGAAGGCTACTGTCACCAGCGACGCCGGCTGGTCGCACGCATTCACCTTCCTGAAACTCTCGCCGGCGATGATCTGGGATGCCGCCGACCGGCCGGCGCCGTTCGCAGGCCGTGTGCAGGTCGAAGAGGAACAAGCGGAGCCGACGCCTCAGGCGCCGGCGGTGGCCGATGGGCCGCGCGCGGAAGGCATCGAAGCTGCATCCGCGAGCACGACGCCGATCGCATCCGCAGCCATGGACACCGGCGTGGCCGCGCTGCTCGACCTGCTGGGCGACACCACTCCACCCACGGCACCGGAGATCCCGAGTTCCCCTGTTGCCGAGCCCGAGCCGGCCCCTTCGACCGTGCCCCCGCCGCAGATGGGCCTCGCGCCTTCCCAGGATCGCGCGGAGCCCTCCGGGGCGCACTTCATGGCCTGGCTGCGTCAGAGCATCCAGACGCGCAAGCTCATCATCAACGACGCCAAGGCCCTGGTGCATACCGTCGCCGGTACGACCTACCTCGTCAGCCCCGGCGTGTTCCAGCGCTACGCGCAGGAGTACCTTCAAGTCGCCGCGCTGGCCAAGCAGGAGAAGCTGGAGGGGTGGCAGTGGGTGCAGAAGCGCTTCGAGAAGCTGGGACAGCACCGCAAGCAGCCGAGCGGGCTGAACATCTGGACCTGCGAAGTCACGGGGCCGCGCAAGTCGCGCCGGCTGCACGGCTACCTGCTCGTCAGCCCGGATGCGCTGTTCCAGGAGACGCCGCCAGACAACCCATACCTGCGGCTCCTCAACGAGGCCGCAAAGCGCGAAGATTCAGCCCTTGGGGCCAAGGACGACGATCAGGCGTAGGCATGCGACCGCTGTGCGGGCCGGCTTCAATCTGCGGATGGGGCCGACTCCGCCAGCTTGGCTTCGGTCAGAGTCATCAAGTGGGCGGAACTGCATTTCAGCGCACGGGCAATCTTGAGGATGAGAGGGAGCGTGGGGACATGCTCGCCGCGCTCGATCTTGCCCATGTGCGACCGTTCGATGCCGGCCATGTGGGCCAGCGTTTCCTGAGCGATGCCCTGGTTGGTTCTTTCTTCCCGCACGGCAGCCCCAAACGCGATGGCTGGTTCCGCTTCGTAGGTAGTGGTGCCGGTGGGGCGGCCCCTTTGGATCGAACGCTTTGGCATTGCCAAGAGCGTCGAACACGGTCACGATCTAAACCACGTTAAACTTAACTCATCCAACGGCTTCGAGATCAGTTGCCACGAGTTCACCGCCTGGGGGGAGCTGGACGTGGAATCGAGTGACATCACCGCCGAAATTCGCATGGCCGTCCTCGGCGAATGGGTGCCTCCCCAGCTCGCCGACGTGCTCGCCCTGCAGCGTGCCGAAGAGCCGGAGACTCATGCCGTCCTGGCCGGCTGGACAGATCCCGGTCGAGGCGCGGAGCTGCCGGACGACGGCTTCGACTTCGCCTTGTCTGCGGTTTCCCGGCAGTGGCCTGGCTGGGTATGCGAACCGCTGTGGCATGACACGCTGGCGGTCGCCGTGGCCAAGCGCTCCCACCTGCTGGCCCACCGTGAAGTGCCGTGCGGTGAAGTGCTCAAGCAGCCCTTGATCTGCTCGCAGTCCACGGCCGATGAACCATGGCGCATGACCGTGCAGCGTGTGTTCGAGAACGCGCTGCAGGAGCGAGAGCAAGCGGTGGAGACATTCGATGTGGCGATGACGTTGGTTGCCGCCGGGTACGGGATCGCCATTGCGCCTGCCGCGAGACTGGCGAGCTACCTACGCCGAGGCATCGCCGTGCGGCCGCTGGCCGGCGCACCAACGATCGTGATGGCTTACCTGCTCCGCCGCGATGCTTCCTTGTCGGACACCCAGGCAAGATTCGCCCGCCGCGCGCGCTTGGTGTCCTGACAGACGCGCGGGGATCGCGGTTCCGCCACGATCCCGCATTCCTGCTGCTAGGCGACTCCGACTCGCAGCGGGGTCCATTCGCTTTCCTTCACGGCTGTGCTCACTGCCATGACGAGCTTGTCGAGATTGCCGGCCGTCACGCCCTCCAGTGCCGAACGCCCCCGCAGCATCGAGCGCGGTTGCAGCAGTGCATGGTAGAGCTGCCAAGGGTCCGCACCCCTGGTCAGCTTGAGGACGGACTGGATCAGCTCGTGCTTGAGTGGGTCGAGGTGCCAGTCCGGCACGCGCTGGCCGCGGTTGCCCACGTTCAACGCCAGCAAGTTGCCCGCCTTGATCTCGTAGCTGATCCACCTGCGGGACTTGCCCGCCATCTTGGCAAACGCCGCGACGGGAAGGTTGTGCGGCGCTTCGAAGACATCGAACAGTTCCATCCTCTCGCGCTGAATGTCCGAAGGCACCAGCGGCGCGGCCGATCGAGGGGGCGGAACCGCCGGCAGCCGATGTGCGGCGGCAGAAACCAACGGCATGGCGTCACCCGGCTTCGTCACCAGCAGGATTGGCGAAGCGGCAACCGGCGCGGAGGGTGCGCTTGCGGTTTGCTCATTCGGGAACGCGGGTACGCCTTCCAGATGCACGGTGAGCGGCATGCTGGCCGCCTCGACCTGGTTCTGCTCGAAGAGGTCGAGCCGATCGGCCCAGTCCTGCATCATGCGGCGACGCTGCTCCACGTACTCGGCATGGTTGTAGGTCGCGCTGACCTTGTTGGGATCGACATGCGAGAGCTGTGCATCCACCCAGACCTTCGGGTAGCCGATCTCGTTGAGCGCAGTGGACATCGTGCCGCGGATACCGTGTCCCGTCAGGCGTTCCTGATAGCCCATGCGTTTGAGCGCACCATTGAGCGTGTTCTCGCTGATGCGCTTCTTCAAGTCGCTGTCGTGCCGGAACAGGTGGCGCTGGGCCGGCTTGAACTCATCCAGCAGGTGCCGGACGATCTCCATGGCCTGAATCGACAGCGGCACGATGTAGGGCGGGATGTCCTTTGGCTGCTGCCGCTTCTTGCGCATATCCAACTGGAGTTGCTTCACGACGTCGGGCGGGATGATCCACAGCCCACGGTCCAGATCGAATTGATCCGGCGTCGCCTGTCGCAGCTCGCCGGTTCGCACGCCGGTCAGCAGCAATAGCCGCAGCCCGAGCTGGGTCTGCCGCCTGCCGCGATAGCTGCGCAGCCGCTGCAACAGCTTCGGCAGCTCGGCCATGCGCAGGAACGGGTTGTGGTTGACGGGTGGCAGCGGCAGCGCCACCACATCGAGATCGGAGGCGGGGTTTTGCTCCAGGCCCGGCACGATCACCAGCGCGTAGCGAAACAGTTGGTTGAACCACGTCCTGACTTTCTCGGCGACGGAGAGTGCCCTGCGCTTCTCGATCTTGGCGATCACCTCCAAGAGGTCGGGACGCTTGATCTCATAGACCGACCGCTTGCCCAAGGTGGGCAACACATCCTTGTCGAAGATCCGTGGAAGTATCGAGAGGGTCGTCTGCCGGCCTTCCTTGAGGCTGAGCCCGCGATGCTTGAGCCACTTGCGATGCACCGCCTCGAAGGTGTTTTCGTCGGCGAGCCGGACAGCGGTGCGCTTCTGCTTGCGGTGAACGCGAGGATTGGTGCCTTTGGCCAGCAGGGCGCGCGCTTCGTCGCGTAGGCTGCGGGCCTCGCGAAGCGTCACCTCCGGGTAGGTGCCGAGCGACATCCGCTTCTGCTTGCCCGCCCAGTAGTAGCGGAAGTGCCAAGTCCTGCCCCCTGCAGCCGTGACGGCCAGGGAGAGGCCATCCAAGTCAGGGAGGGTGTATGCCTTGCCAGTTGCCTTGGCCTGTCGAACGGCCAGGTCTGAGAGTGCCATGCTCTTGCTCCTGAACATGAGTCAGGAACCAGATGCTGGTCACGTCGACCTCGCCCCTCCATCAACAATCCGGAATCAGCCGCGCCCGCAAAAATGGACTTGTTTGTGGACTTAAAAGTCCCGGCTGTAGGCGGATCGCAGTGGACTACGGCAGAACGTCAAAGAGAGGAAAAGTCCTTGTGTGGCAACGACTTGCAGACTCTCTTGGACTTCTGCGGAAGTCCGCAGAATGATGCGGTGGAGCGGGCGAAGGGAATCGAACCCTCGGCTCTAGCTTGGGAAGCTAGGGTATTACCATTATACGACGCCCGCGAAGGTCGCCATTCTACGCTGCTTGTGGCGCTCGCCACAACGGCGAAAGCGGCCGAAAGCTGACAGCTGCCGGCGAGCGTGTCTATAATGGCCCGATGGACATCCCTGCCGCCCTCCTGTACACCATTCTCAGCAGCGTCGCCGAGATGGCAATGGAACCCGCGCCCGACCCACGCATCCTCAACGAGCCGGCCGGACTCGCACGAGCGCTGCCCGACGAAGCCCACAAGGGCGTCATGCAGCCACCCACCGGAGACGGTTTCCTGATCATCGACGGCCAGCAATGGCGGCTCGCCCCGACGGCTCAGATCCGTAGCCGGCAAAACCTGATCGTGATGCCGATGCAGGTCCAGAGCCCGGTGGAAGTCGTCTATCTCCCCAACGCTTCGGGCGCGATCCATCGCGTCTGGATGCTGACGCCGAGCGAATCCTCGGCGCCTCGCCCACGCTAGTCACCTCATTCACGCAAGTAAAACATGGCCAAAAAACTGTTCATCCGCACCTTCGGGTGCCAGATGAACGAGTACGACTCGGACAAGATGGCCGACGTACTCGCCGCATCGGAAGGCATCGTCAAGACCGACACCCCCGACGACGCCGACATCATTCTCTTCAACACCTGCTCGGTACGCGAGAAGGCGCAGGAACGCGTTTTTCACGACCTCGGCAGGGTCCGCCTGCTGAAACGCGCCAATCCCGACCTGATAATCGGTGTTGGCGGTTGCGTAGCCAGCCAGGAAGGCGCGGCGATCGTTGCGCGCGCCCCCTACGTGGACGTCGTTTTCGGACCGCAGACGCTGCACCGCCTGCCGCAGTTGATTGCCGAACGGCGACGCCTGGGCAGGGCGCAGGTCGACATCTCGTTCCCGGAGATCGAGAAGTTCGACAAGCTGCCGCCAGCGACCGTCACGGGCGCGACCGCTTTCGTCTCGATCATGGAAGGCTGCAGCAAGTTCTGTTCGTTCTGCATCGTTCCCTACACGCGTGGCGACGAGGTCTCGCGCCCCTTCCACGACGTATTGACCGAGGTCGCCGGCCTGGCCGACCAGGGCGTCAGGGAAGTGACCCTGCTCGGCCAGAACGTCAATGCCTACCGCGGCGCGATGAGCGGCAACGGCCAGGCGCTACCCGGCGAGGAAGCGGCCGACCTGGCGCTGCTCATCGAATACATAGCCGAGATCCCGGGAATCGAACGTATCCGATACACCACCTCGCACCCGCGCGAGGTGACCCCACGGCTGATCGACGTGTACGCCAGCGTGCCGAAGCTGGTCTCGCATCTGCATCTGCCCGTTCAGTCGGGCTCCGACCGCGTGCTGGCGGCGATGAAGCGCGGCTACACGGCGCTCGAATACAAGAGCCTGGTACGCAAGCTGCGCGCGGCGCGCCCCGACCTGTCCCTGTCTTCCGACTTCATCGTCGGGTTTCCCGGCGAAACCGCCGAGGACTTTGAAAAGACGATGAAGCTGATCGACGACGTCGGCTTCGACGCTTCGTTCTCGTTTATCTACAGCGCACGGCCGGGGACGCCGGCGGCCGATCTGGCCGACGACACGCCGCCAGCACTGAAACTCGAACGCCTGCAGCGCCTGCAGCAGCGCATCGACGGCCTGGCGCAGGAAGTTTCGCTGGCCATGGTCGGCAGCGTGCAGCGGGTGCTGGTCGAAGGACTGGCGCGCAAGGACAAGAGCGAGCTGGCTGGACGCACCGACAACAACCGGGTGGTCAACTTCGCCAGCGATTCTGTCGACAACAGTGAGTGGCTCGATCGATTCGTCGATGTGCGCATCAGCGCGGCGCTGCCGCACTCGCTGCGCGGCGAGATCGTCGGCCACAGCGCAGGGCAGGCCGCATGAGCGCCAAGACACCCGAAACCAAGAGCCGGGCCATCGAACTGCTGCTGTCACCGGTCAACAACAAGCACCTGGCCAACCTGTGTGGCGCACTCGACGAGAACCTGCGCCAGATCGAAACCGCCCTCGACGTCTCGATCGCCCGCCGCGGCGAGCGCTTCACGCTGCGTGGCGACAGCGCGCAGACGACGCGCGCCTCGGAGGCACTGCAGCAGTTCTACGCGCAGGCCAAGGAGGCGCTGTCGGTCGACGAAATCCAGCTCGGCCTGATCGAGATCCTCAACCGACCGGTGCGCAAGACGTCGTCCGGCGGCGGTGTCTCGCCGGCGCTGATGACGCGCAAGAGCGAGCTGCACGGCCGCACGCCACGGCAGATCGAATACCTCAAGCACATCCAGGAACACGACATCACTTTCGGCACCGGCCCGGCGGGCACCGGCAAGACCTACCTGGCCGTGGCTTCGGCGGTCGACGCCTTCGAGCGTGAGCTGGTGCAGCGCATCGTCCTCACCCGTCCGGCGGTCGAGGCCGGCGAACGCCTCGGCTTCCTGCCTGGCGACCTGGCCCAGAAGGTCGATCCGTATCTGCGCCCGCTTTACGATGCGCTCTACGACCTGATGGGCTTCGAGCGTGTGGGCAAGCTTTTCGAGCGCGGCTCGATCGAGATCGCGCCACTCGCCTACATGCGAGGCCGCACGCTGAACCACGCTTTCATCATCCTCGACGAAGCGCAGAACACGACGCCAGAGCAGATGAAGATGTTTCTGACGCGCATCGGCATCGGCGCCAAGGCGGTGGTCACCGGCGACGTCACGCAGATCGACCTGCAGCGGGGCCAGAAAAGCGGCCTGATCGAAGCGCGGCTGATCCTCCAGGAGGTTCGCGGCATCGCCTTCACCGAGTTCCTCAAGGAAGACGTCGTCCGCCACCCCCTGGTGGCACGCATCGTCTCGGCCTACGAAGCGCACACCGCCGCACTGGAAGCGCTCGAGGCCAAATCAAGGGCCCGCCACCATGCCGAAAAAAGCTGAGCCGCTGGAAATCGAAGTCCAGTACGCCTGCGACCGCCAGGACCTGCCGAAGAAGCCGCGCGTACGCGCCTGGGCACGCGCGGCGCTGGCCGAGAGCGGGAACCACGACGGGCGGGTGACCGTGCGCTTCGTCGCTGCCGACGAAGGGCGGCGGCTGAACCGCGAGTACCGCAGCCAGGACGACGCGACCAACGTCCTCTCCTTCCCCTACGCGCTCGAGCCGCAACTTTGCGGTGACCTGGTCCTCTGTGTGCCGGTCGTCGCCCGCGAGGCCGCCGAGCAGGACAAGTCGCTGGACGCGCACTACGCGCACCTGATCGTGCATGGCATGCTGCACCTGCAGGGCTACGACCATGAGGAAAGCGAGGAACAGGCGACCGCGATGGAGGACCTGGAGCGCAGCATCCTGGCTGACCTCGGCTATCCGGATCCCTACTGCAGCGAGGAGTGATGCGAAAGTGGCGCCGAACCTCGGGCAGCGCCCAGGCCATCGCCGCTATCGCCTCAGTCCTCAAAGATCAGCCTATGACCACCAGTAGCAGCACCCCGGGTTTTCTCGAACGCCTTTCCTCTCTTCTCATGCGCGAGCCGGAAGACCGCGAACAACTCATGAAACTGCTGCAATCGGCGCACCAGCGGAAACTGCTTGATGCCGACGCGCTGAGCATCACTGAAGGAGCCCTGGCCGCGTCGGAAGTCACCGTGCGGGAAGTCATGGTCCCGCGCCCGCTGATGGAAGTGATCGACGCCAAGGATTCCCTGGAAACGATCATCGCCCAGGTCAATCGTACGGCACACTCGCGTTTTCCGGTCGTCGAGGGCAATCGCGACCAGGTAATCGGCATCCTGCTGGCCAAGGATCTGCTGCGCGTGCAGCGCGGGGACGATTTCCGCCTGCGCGACTGGGTGCGGCCGGCGATCTTCGTCCCGGAATTCAAACGCCTCGATGGCTTGCTGCGCGAGTTTCGTGTCTCACGCAACCACATGGCGGTGGTCATCGACGAATACGCTGGCGTCGCCGGCCTGATCACCATCGAGGACGTGCTCGAACAGATCGTCGGCGAAATCGAGGACGAGTACGATTTCGCCGAAGAGGACGACAACATCCACCTTGACCAAAGCGGCCTCTACCGGGTCAAGGCGAACACCTCGGTAGACGACTTCAACGACGCTTTCGGAACCTCCCTCGGCGACGGAAAGAGTGCCACGGTCGGCGGCCTGATCCTGCGTCAAACGGGACGCGTGCCGGACGTCAACGAGACAATCGTCATCGACGGCACCAGCTTTCAGGTCCTGCGGGTCGACACTCGCCGCATCTACACCCTCCTCGTCTCCGGGTCCCGGCATGCCGACGCGCCTGCCTAGCAGGCCCTTGCGCTGGCGGCTCCTGGCAGCGCTGGCAATCGGCGCCGTGGGCGTCTTCGCTTTTGCGCCATTTGGCTGGTTTCCGATCAACTGGCTGAGCCTCGGCGGCCTTTTCGGCCTGCTCTGCGCCGAGGCCGCCGGCCAGCGCAGCCCGCTCCGCGGGGCCCTGCTCGGCGCCGCTTTCGCCTTCGGCCTGTTCCTCGCCGGCGTGACCTGGGTCTACGTCAGCCTCAGCGTCTTCGGTGGCATGCCCGCCTGGCTGGCGGGCCTGGCGACGGTTCTTTTCTGCCTGGTGCTGACCCTGTTTCCGGCGCTTGCCGGGGCGCTCTTCGTTCGTTTGGCGGCGCTCGGCTGGCTGCCGCGGGCGCTGCTCTTCGCCAGCCTGTGGACGCTGGCCGAGTGGCTGCGCGCCTGGGTGTTCAGCGGTTTCCCGTGGCTCGCCGCCGGCTACGCGCAGCTTCCGCATAGCCCGCTCGCCGGCTATGCGCCAGCCCTCGGCGTCTATGGCGTATCGCTGTCGGCGGCACTTGCCGGAGCGCTGCTTTATGAGCAGGTGAGGCGCGCCCTCCGCTCGCCGACGCACGACAGTGGCCGCCACGCGCGCCGCCTGCCGGCGCTGCCCCTGCTGACTCTGCTCCTGCTCCTTGGCGCTGGCGCCTTGCTGCGTGAAGTGCGCTGGACGCAAGCGGTCGGCGAACCGCTGTCCGTAGCCCTCTTACAGGGCAACGTGGCACAGGAAATCAAGTGGCGTCCCGAGCGCTTCGTCGATTCGCTGCGCACCTACCACCGGCTGGCGCAGGAAAACCCCGCACAGTTGACGATTCTCCCCGAGACCGCCCTGCCCGCCTTTCTCGACCAGGTTCCCGCCGAATATCTCGACGAACTGCGCAAGCTGGCCCTGCGCCAACAGGGCGAGCTGCTGCTGGGCATCGCCGTCGCCGAAGGCGGGCAATATTTCAATGCTGCGGTGAGCCTTGGTGCCAGCGCGTCGCAGCGCTATAGAAAGGTGCATCTGGTGCCGTTCGGCGAGTTTGTGCCACCCGGCTTTGCCTGGTTCATGGCCATGGCCAACATCCCGATGTCCGACTTCACCGCTGGCATGGCACGCCAGCCACCCCTGCAGCTGGCCGGGCAGCAGGTCGCCGTCAACATCTGCTATGAGGACGCCTTCGGCGAAGAGATCATCGGCGCATTGCCGGCGGCAACGCTACTCGTCAATATCTCCAACGTTGCCTGGTTCGGCGACTCGCTGGCGCCGGCACAACACCTGCAGATTGCCCAGATGCGCGCCCTGGAAAGCGGCCGCATGATGCTGCGCGCCACCAATACCGGGATGACCGCGATTGTCGATGTCGATGGCCGCGTGCGCTCGCTCCTGCCACCGTTCACCCGCGGGGCATTGGTCGACAAGGTGCAGGGCTACGCGGGCGCAACGCCTTTCGTGCGTTGGGGAAACTGGCCGGCGCTGACCCTGGCGGCCCTGCTGGTGATCGTGTTGGCCGGCGCGAGACGACGGCACGGATACTCGCCCTGAGCGTCCCGCCCGCGCCTGCAGACGAGTGACGGTGGCCGCAGCGCGCTGACGCTGATCGTCGCCGGTGCGCTTGAACACGGTTCTTGTCGGGCCAGAAACCAAGTAAAATCCCGGCTTTTCGTTCGTTCAGAAACTTTCCCATGCCTACGTTCCAGGAAGTCATCCTGCGTCTCCAGAATTTCTGGGATCAACAGGGCTGCGTGCTGCTGCAACCTTACGACGTCGAAGTCGGTGCCGGCACCTTCCACACGGCGACCTTCCTGCGTGCCATCGGCCCGGAACCGTGGAACGCGGCCTACGTACAGCCGTCTCGCCGCCCGAAGGACGGTCGCTACGGCGAGAATCCGAACCGCCTGCAGCACTATTATCAGTATCAGGTGGTCATGAAGCCCTCGCCGGCGAACATCCAGGATCTCTACCTCGAATCGCTGCGCGCGCTCGGCATCGATACCGCCGCGCACGACATCCGCTTCGTCGAGGATGACTGGGAAAGCCCGACGCTGGGTGCCTGGGGACTCGGCTGGGAAGTATGGCTGGACGGAATGGAAGTCACTCAATTCACCTATTTCCAGGAAGTCGGTTCGCTGGCCTGCAAACCGGTGCTGGGCGAGATCACCTACGGTATCGAGCGACTGGCGATGTACCTGCAAGGGGTGGAGAACGTTTTCGACCTGGTCTGGGCCGAGGGCCCAGGCTACCGGGTGACCTATGGCGACGTTTTTCACCAGAATGAGGTCGAGCAGTCGAAGTACAACTTCGAATACGCCAACGTCGAAATGCTCTTCCGGCACTTCAGCGAGCACGAATCCGAAGCCCGCCGCCTGATCGCCGCCGGCCTGGCGCTACCCGGCTACGAAAAGGTGATGAAGTGCTCGCACGTCTTCAACCTGCTCGACGCCCGCGGCGCCATCTCGGTGACCGAGCGCGCGGCCTACATTGGCCGCGTGCGCGCGCTGGCGCGTGAAGTCGCGCAGGCTTACCTTGATTCCCGCCAGGCCCTCGGTTTCCCGATGTGCAAGACGGCCACCGGCGACGAGGGGCAATGAGATGAACGATACCGTCCTGATCGAGCTGCGCACCGAAGAGTTGCCGCCCAAATCTCTGCGCCAGCTCGCCGAGGCTTTCGCCGACGCCGTTCTTGCGGCCCTGAAAGGGCAGCAGTTCACTGCCGACGACAGCGTCTGCACGCCGTATGCCACTCCCCGCCGGTTAGCCATGACGATCACCGGCGTCGCCGCACGCCAGCCCGACCGCGTCCTGGAACGTAAGGGCCCGGCGGTCGGCGGAGCGCTCGACGCGGCCGGCAAGCCAACGCAGGCACTCGAGGGCTTCATGCGCTCGGCAGGCGTCAGTTTCGAGCAACTGCACAAGGCCGCCGACGGCAAGGGTGAGTATTTCGTTGCCCGGCTGGAGAAGAAGGGCGAGAACCTCGACGTGCATCTCGCCGAAATCGTCGCCCAGGCACTGAAGAAGCTGCCGATTCCGAAAGTGATGCGCTGGGGTGACTCCGAACACCAGTTCGTTCGCCCGGTGCACAGCCTCATCCTCCTGCACGGTGACACGATCGTCGCCGGCAACGTGCTCGGCCTGCGCAGTGGCCGCAGCACCCTCGGCCACCGCTTCCTGTCGACCGGAGAGATTGTCGTCGGCAGCTCGGCCGAGTATGTCGCCAAGCTCGCTGCCGGCAAGGTCATCGCCTCGTTCGCCGAACGGCGCGCCACGGTCGCCGCTCAGCTCGACGCGGCCGCAAAGCGGCTCGACGCCAGCATCAATCCGGCCGCTGGCCTGCTTGACGAGGTCACGGCGCTGGTCGAATGGCCGGTCGTCTATGCCGGTGAGTTCGAGGCCGAATACCTCGAAGTGCCACAGGAATGCCTGATTCTGACCATGCAGCAGAACCAGAAATACTTCCCGCTGCTCGACGCCAACGGCAAGCTTCTCAACCGCTTCCTGATCGTCTCCAACATGCAGGTCGACGATCCCGGCGCCATCATCAGCGGCAACGAACGCGTCGTGCGCCCACGCCTGGCCGATGCGCGTTTCTTCTACAACCAGGATCGCAAGAACGGTTTCACCACCCGAGCCGTACGTCTCGGTGAAGTCGTCTATCACAACAAGCTCGGCTCGCTGGGCGACCGGGCCCAGCGCCTGGGCCGCATCGCGCGCAGCATTGCCGAAAAACTCGGTGCCGACGGCCAGGTCGCCGAAGCGGTCGGCCAGCTCGCCAAGGTCGACCTGCTGACCGACATGGTCGGCGAGTTTCCCGAGTTGCAGGGGACCATGGGCCGCTACTACCTGCTCCACGAAGGCAATCCGCCGGAACTGGCCGACGCCGTCGAGCAGCACTACCGGCCGCGCTTTGCCGGCGATGCCCTGCCGCAGGGGAACATTGCCTGCGCCGCCGCTCTGGCCGACAAACTCGACGCCTTGGTCGGTTTCTTCGGCGTCGGCCAGCTGCCCACCGGCGACAAGGATCCCTTCGGCCTGCGCCGCGCCGCCCTCGGCGTTCTGCGCATCCTGATGGAGACGCCGCTGCCGCTCGATCTGGCGGAATTGATTGGCCAGGCGAGCCAGGCGCTGAGCGCGCAGGGAATCAAGCTCGAAGCGGTCGAGCAGCCGCTCCTGGCGTTCATGCTCGACCGTCTGCGCGGTATGCTGAGAGACGCCGGTCACGCGATCGACGTCGTCGAAGCGGTGCTGGCGCAGCAACCGACGCGGATCGACCGGGTCCCCGCCCGCCTGGCGGCGGTGCGCGAGTTCCAGCAACTGCCCGAGTCGCTGGCCCTGGCCGCGGCCAACAAGCGCATCGGCAACCTCCTGAAAAAAGCCGACGCCAGGCTGCCCGAACCGGACGTCGCGCTGCTCGAGGAAGACGTCGAGAAAGCGCTCTTCGAACGCGTGCTGCTGATCGCCCCGCTGGTCAAGTCGCACGTCGCCAACGAGGACTACGCCGACGCGCTAAAAGTGCTCGCGTCGGTACGTACCGAGGTCGACCGTTTCTTCGCCGAAGTGATGGTCAACGTTCCCGAACCCCTGCTGCGTGGCAACCGTCTGGGCCTCCTGAAAACGCTTTTCGACCAGCTCAATGCGGTCGCCGACATCTCCAAGCTGGCCGTATGAAACTCGTCATTCTCGACCGCGACGGCGTCATCAACTACGACTCGAAGCAGTTCATCAAGTCGCCGGCCGAATGGCGGCCGATCCCGGGCAGCCTGGAAGCGATCGCCCGCCTCAATCAGGCGGGCTACAAGGTGGTGCTGGCCACCAACCAGTCCGGCGTCGGCCGCGGACTCTTCGACATGGACACGCTGAACGCCATCCACGACAAGATGTGCCGTGCGGTGCAGGGCTGTGGCGGGCGCATCGACGCCATCTTCTATTGCCCGCATTCGGTCGACGCGCATTGCGCCTGCCGCAAGCCCAAGCCGGGGATGTACGAGCGTATTGCCGACTGCTTCAACGTCGACCTGAACGGCGTCCCGGCAGTCGGCGACACGCTGCGCGACCTGCTTGCCGCCGCGGCGGTGGGTGCCCAGCCGCTGCTCGTCCTGACCGGCCTGGGAGCGCAGACCGTCGAGGCCGGTGGCCTGCCGGAAGGCACGCTGGTCTTCCCTGATCTGGCGGCGGCCACCGAGCATATTCTGCTCTCCTCGTGATGGTCGCCATCCGCTCCACACTGTTCCTGCTCCTGGTCAGCGTGTGGACGATCCCGTTCGGGGTGCTCGTCTCGCTGGCCATCGCCTTGCCGATCGCTGCGCGCTATACGATCATCGCCTTCTGGCGAAGCGGCTTCATGGCCCTCTCGCGCCACGTTCTGGGCATCCGCTACCAGGTGATCGGCCGCGAAAACATTCCCGCCACGCCGTCGGTGGTGCTCGCCAAGCATCAGTCGGCGTGGGAAACGGTCGGCCTGCAGGAGGTCTTTCCGCCACTGGTCTTCGTGCTCAAGAAAGAGCTGCTGCGCGTGCCTTTCTTTGGTTGGGGCCTGGCGGCGCTGAAAATGATCTCGATCGACCGTGCGGCGGCCAAAGACGCGCTCAAGCAGATATTCGACCAGGGACGCGACCGCCTCGCCGCTGGCTACTGGGTGGTGATCTTTCCCGAAGGCACCCGTGTCGCACCCGGCGAGACCTGTCGTTACAAGCCCGGCGGCGCGCATCTGGCGGTTCGCGCCGGCGTTCCGGTGGTGCCGGTGGCGCACAACGCGGGTGAAATCTGGGGAAGGAACGCCTTCCGGATCAAGCGCGGCCTGATCACCGTCAGCGTCGGCCCGCCGATCGACCCGGGCGAGAAATCGGCGGCCAGGATCAACGCCCTCGCCGCGGCCTGGATCGAGGAAGAAATGCGCCGCATCTCGCCGCACCGCTACCCGGCGCCCGCCGCTGCCGTAGATGCCGTGGCTGCCTGAAGCCGCGTCCTCCGGCGAGCATTCTCTGCCCGCCGGCGAAACGGCACGCACCATCGAACTGGGTGAGCGCACGGTTGCCTACGTCCTGCGGCGAGCAAGCCGGCGCACCATCGGCCTGACCATCGACCATCGCGGCCTGCGCGTCGGCGCGCCACGCCGCGCCTCGCTGCGCGACGTCGAGACGATGCTCCAGCGCCATGGTGAATGGATCGGCGAGAAACTCGACGAATGGTCGACTCGCCGCGCTCCCGAAACGCTGTCGATCAGCGATGGACTGCAACTGCCGGTGCTCGGCAGGCCGCTGCGCATCCGTCTGGCCATCGGCGCCAATCGCTGCGTCTGGAACCTGCAGGCCGGCGAGCCGACGCTCACCCTTTGTCTGCGCGCGCCGACAGAAGCGCCGCGCGTACTCGAGAAGGCGCTGCGCGAAAAAGCCCGCGAGCTGTTCGCCGAGCGCCTCGCTCACTACGCGCCGCTCCTCGCCGTCGCACCGCCCCGCCTGTCGCTGTCATCGGCGCGAACGCGCTGGGGGAGTTGCAGCCTGCGCAGCGGCATTCACCTCAACTGGCGGCTGATCTATTTCCCGCCAGCGGTGACCGACTACGTCGTCACCCCGAAGACGGGCACCACGTGCCTGGAGATTGAAACACGCAGGGTGCCCCGCGTCTCGGGGCGTGCGCGCACGGCCTGTACCCGCCGATGTACCGGCTGCACGCCCCGTGGCACGTGACTGACGCGCGGCAGACTTTCCCGTCGACTGTGTAGTTCCCGGGTCGTACAGCGTCAATATTCGGTACGTCTGCGCTCAGCCGTGCTGGCGAGCCTCTCCCGACGCGTGCGGGCGCGGCGACAACCGCCATTTCCACGGGGCGCGGTCCCTCAGACCCGCCCGGTGACATGCGCTGGCTTGTCGGCGATTGTGTGCGGTCCCTGTGGACACCACGGGCCATCGCTGGCGTATGTCGGGCCGTCGTCTACGCTCGTCGGCGCGACGGATACTTTCGTCTCGCGGTGCGTGCGCGGTCTCGCCACGGTCAGCCACTGCCAGTCAGATTGGGTTCTCGGGACTGATCTCTAGCGGCTTGCCCGCTGGCTATGTCGGCGGTCGGGTAGGAGAGTCGCTGTCTTCATCGTGTCTAACGGGTCTGTCACCCACGGGGCACTTTGCGCGTGTGTGCTGTCCGCCTCGTAACGTGTGGGCAGGGTGTGGCCGGCGGATCGGCCCCACACCGGGCTGGCGTCGCTGTTGTCGCGGTGTCAGCGGGCCGTGACCCCTTGTTGTACAATGGAGTCCGTTCGTGGCCACACGCTGGAACGTGTGACCCCGGGCCGGGGAGCAACGTGCCCAAGAGCGCTACCTTAGTGCGTCGGGGTCTGCTGCTGCTACAATGAGGGCGCGAGAGTTTGGCGGTCCGGGAGTGGTGGGCTACTGGCAGCCTCTCAGCAAGGGGGGAACCGCGTCGGGACACCAATGAGCACACATATAACAACCACATCTGTGAACTGGTGGTGTAAGTGGCCGCTCCGCGAGGCGGCGGTTGATGCATAGTCGCTGGTTTCGGTGCCCTACCAAAAGCTTAGCAACCGGATCGCCTCTGCAGCCGCACACCCATGGCGACTCGTTCCACACACAACAGCGGTTGGTACAATAGACGCAATAGCCCAAAAAGTGGAGGGAAGACGGAAATGGGGTTGAAGCCGTCTGGCCGGAAGCGCGACGATACCGCTCTTCAGCGCGACTGATCGGTAACCCAATGGCGGCACCGGTTCCTGTATCGCGCTGCGTTTCGCTCATGTTGGCGCAACCGGACAGTCCGGTTGCAGCAAGGGCCATCGTTACCAGCGAGATGACAATCTTTTTCATGCTCATTACCTCCGTCGCGTGTTGAAAAGCGTCGCAGCATCGCCGCGAATGGTTGGCGACACGCTGACACTGCCCGATCCTTCGACCGAGGGAACCACGTTATGCCCATCGTCATCCCGGCGCAAGGCCGCTCCCCGCCAAGAACGCCCCGCGCGTGGCGGCCGCTGCAGCGCGCCCGTCTTGCGGCCTGCAGAGGGACACCTGGAAATCTTCGCACGCCCCTCGTCAGACCGGCGCCAAAGCCAGGTGGACCACAGACCACACTTCTGGTGTATCTTTTCCGGCAGTCGCGCGCATCGCAAGTCCTGCTCTGCTCTTCCACGCAGGTTCGCGCGCCTGGAACGCCGATCGGAAGCGAAACCCAAGACAGCGCCTGACGATCGCCAGCCCAACCCGGCAAGGAAAAATCATGAGAATTCTGCACACCATGTTGCGCGTTGGCGATCTCGACCGCTCGCTGGCTTTCTATACCGAGGTCCTGGGAATGCAGCAACTGCGCCGCCAGGATTATCCGGGCGGTCGCTTCACGCTGGCTTTCGTCGGTTTCGGCCCGGAGTCGGAAGAAGCGGTCCTTGAACTGACCCATAACTGGGATACGCCGGCTTACGAACTCGGCAATGGCTTCGGCCACATCGCCATCGAAGTCGCCGACGCCTACGCCGCCTGCAAGGAGATCAAGGCGCGTGGCGGAAAAGTGGCGCGCGAAGCGGGTCCCATGAAACACGGAACGACGGTGATCGCCTTTGTCGAAGATCCCGATGGCTACAAGATCGAGCTGATCCAGAAGAAAGGCTGAGGCGGTGACTTTCCCCAACTTCTTCGCCACCGCGCCGGCCATCGTCATGCGCCTGCGGCGAATCCTCATTGAGCACGTCAGCGACCCCGGCCTGGTCGGATCGGGCTGAAGACGCCGCTGGCGGAAGACTGGTGAAACGCTACCCAGCCGCATCCTCCAAACGACTGCCCGCAAGGAAAGAACCATGCTTGACGAAGCGCGCTCCTTTGCTCTGGCTGCCCACGGCAGCCAACGCTACGGCGACCTGCCGTACTCCTTTCACCTCGACGAGGTCGTCACTCTGCTCGCCCCCTACGGCAGCCAGGCACAGGTCATCGGCTACCTCCACGATGTGGTCGAAGACACCACCGTCACCGACATCGAAATCCGCGACCGCTTCGGGCCCCTGGTCGCCGAATGCGTCTGCTTGCTGACCGACCTGTCGGGAGCCAGCCGCGCCGAGCGCAAGGCGGGGACCTACGCCCGCCTGGCCACGGTCAGCGGCGCCGCCGAACTGGCGCTGGTGGTCAAGGCCGCGGATCGCCTGGCGAACGTCAGAAGCTGCGTGCTCGACGACCGGCGTGGCCTGATGACCGTCTATCGCAACGAACACGCGAGCTTCCGGCGCTCGGCCTACCGCGAAGGCCTCTGCGACCCCCTTTGGCTGGAGCTCGATGTCTTGCTGGCCGTGACAAGCGGTGCCGTCGATCACGCCTGAGCGGCGACGCGGAGCAAGGAAAACCAGGAGAGAACGAGGTGTTCGAGATCCAGAACTACGCGAGCTTCATCGCCGCGATCGTCGTGTTCCAGCTGATTCCAGGCCCGGGAACGCTGGCTATCCTCAACGCCACGGCGCGCAGTGGCGTCGGCGCCGGTCTGGGTGCCGTCGGCGGCACGCTGCTCGGCGATCTGGTCTACATGATTGCCGCACTGGCTGGCTTGGCTGCGCTGATGAACGCCCATCCCGCCCTGTTCCAGGGCTTGCAGTGGTTCGGCGCTGCCTATCTCGGCTGGATGGGTGTGCAGCTGCTGCGCCCGCCAGTTGCCGGCGCCGACGTCGAACGTGCGCCACGCCAGAGTGGCTGGCGGTATTTTCGCCAGGCCTTCGCGGTCAGTCTGACCAACCCGAAGGTGATGCTCTTCTTCGTCGCTTTTTTTCCCCTCTTCCTGCATGCCGACGCAGCGCCGCTGACCCTCGGGGCGATGGTTGCGCACGTCACGCTGCTCAGCCTGCTCTACCAGGCCGGATTGGTGCTGATCGGCAACCGCGTGGCCCGCAAGCTTTCGGTCCTGCCCGGTGCACGCCGGCTGGCGACTCGCCTGGCCGGTGTCGCCTTGCTCGCCTTCGGCATCAAGCTGGCGCTGAACAACCGCTGACGCCGAACAGCGGGCCCGGCCAAATCGTTCAGCTCCAGCGCAGTGCTGCCCGCGCATGCCGCGGCCACACGTGCTCCCGCAAAAGGACGCCATTCAACGCGCCCGGCAGGCACGCCGTCGGTCCCTGATGTACAATATCGCCCTTTTTGCAACCCGATGATTTTCCCGAGGTTTCTTAGTGCTCGTCGCCAACAACATCACCATGCAGTTCGGGGTCAAGCCCCTTTTTGAAAACGTCTCGGTCAAGTTCGGCGAAGGCTACCGCTATGGCCTGATCGGCGCCAACGGCTCCGGCAAATCGACCTTCATGAAGATTCTCGACGGCGAACTCGAACCCACCGCCGGCAACGTCTCGAAGGACGCGCACGAACGCATGGCTTACCTGCGTCAGGATCAATTCGCCTTCGAAGAGCAGCGTGTCATCGACGTGGTGATGATGGGCCACGAGGCAATGTGGGCGTGCATGGTCGAAAAAGACGCCATCTACGCCAATCCCGAGGCGAGCGAGGAGGACTACCTGCACGCGGCCGAGCTGGAAGGCCGCTTTGCCGAATACGACGGCTACACCGCCGAGGCGCGTGCCGGTGAGCTGCTGCTCGGCGTCGGCATCCCGGCCGAGCAGCATTTTGGCCCGATGCGCGACGTCGCGCCTGGCTGGAAGCTGCGCGTCCTGTTGATTCAGGCGCTGTTCGCCAACCCGGAGATCCTGCTCCTCGACGAACCGACCAACAACCTCGACATCGCCACCATCCGCTGGCTGGAAAACGTGATCAACGACCGCGACAGCACGATGGTCATCATTTCCCACGACCGGCACTTTCTCAACCAGGTGTGCACCCACATGGCCGACCTGGACTACGGCAAGATCACCGTCTATCCGGGCAACTACGACGATTTCATGGAAGCCTCGGCGCAGGCCCGCGAGCGCCAGCAGAACGCCAACGCCAAGGCCAAGGAGCGGATTGCCGATCTGCAGAACTTCGTGCGCCGTTTTTCGGCCAACGCCTCAAAGGCCAAGCAGGCAACTTCGCGCGTCAAGCTGATCGAAAAACTCAAGCCGGAAGACGTCAAGCCGTCCTCGCGCCAGTACCCCTGGATTCGCTTCGAATACGACGAGCGCGAGAAGCTCCACCGTCAGGCGGTGGAAATCGAAAACCTGACCTTCGCCTACCCGGGAAGCGAGCAGAAGATCTTCGACAAACTGAATCTGGCACTCAACGGCGGCGATCGGCTGGCGATCGTTGGCGAGAATGGCGTGGGCAAGACAACGCTGCTCAAGCTGCTGATGGGCGAGTTGCAGCCGCAACGCGGCAGCATCAAGTGGGCCGAGAAGGCACGCCTTGGCTACTACGCCCAGGACCACGCCAGGGATTTCGACAGCGAGGTCAACCTGACCGACTGGATCGCCGGCTACGCGCGCGCCAACGCCGCCGAGGGAGACGACCTCGAGACGCTGATCCGCGGCACCCTCGGACGCCTGCTCTTCTCCGGCAACGAAGTGCGCAAGGCGGTGAAGGTGATCTCGGGTGGCGAGCAGGGACGCATGATTTTCGGCAAACTGATGCTCATGAAACCGAACGTGCTGGTCATGGACGAGCCGACCAACCACCTCGACATGGAGTCGATCGAATCGCTCAACACGGCCCTGGAGAAATTCAAGGGAACGCTGGCCTTCGTTTCCCACGACCGCGAATTCGTCTCGTCGCTGGCCACGCGCATCCTGGAGATCCGCCTCGACGGCACGCTGGTCAATTACCTCGGCACCTACGAAGAGTATCTCGACAGCCAGGGCCTTGCCTGAAGCGGCAGCGATCAGGGCGACGCGTCGGACCGGTGCAGGGCAGAAGGATCGGCGGGGCACCCGCTCCCCGGCAGGACCGTCTGCGCGATCAGTTGACCGCGCCGGTCGACGCCTTGCTTCCTTCCTTGCTCGCCGATTCCGCCGCTTGCGCCGCTTTCCTGGCTTCTCTTTCGGCGTCCTGGCGAGCCCGCTTGTCGAGCTTGGCCTGCCGCTTGGCCTGTTCGGCCGCCATTTTCTGGCGCCCCTCCTCTGCTTTTTTCGCCTTGGCGGCCAATTTCGCCTCGCGCTCGGCTAGCTTCGCCGCGTGTTCGGCGCGGTAAAGCTCTGCCCGCCCGTGGTCTTCGGCCTGACGGCTGAGACTATCGGCAGCGCGCTGCGCCTCACGCGCGTCGAGATCCTGGCGGCGCGCCGAGCGCTCGAAATCGATCGCTGGCTGGTCGAGTCGACGCGCCGCGACCCTCGCCTCGGTGTAGCGTTTCTTGGCCGCCACCAGGCAGTCGCTGACCAGAAATTTCCGGTAGCACTCGTTCTGCTCGAACAGGTAGCGCTCCTCGGCCTGGTCGCGCAGCGCGTCGGCTCGCTCGCGCTGAGCGACCGCCTCCTCGAGCGTCTGTGGCACGGGGACTGGCGCAGGCTCGTCGGCGCAGGCGCCGCCACTGATCGATATAAAGACAAGCAGCAGGCTGCCCGTAAGACGCATGCAATTCTCCTTCATTACCTTCCTCGGATCCCGGGGTAGCCGGCTCGCTCGCCTCACGGCAGCGGCGCGCCGACTGACCGACCGGCTACCCGCGTATACTACAGACGAGCCTGATATTTGGGCGTAACCGGAGCACATGCATGCGCGCTCTGCAGGCAATCATTCTGCTGCTGGCCATTCTTGCCGCGCTTGCCCCGGCGAGTGCAGACACGCAGGTTCGCCTCACTGCGCTCAGCAGCTCGGTGCCGTTGCGCCCGTTCACGGAGGTTCTAGAAGACCCGGCCGGAGAGCTCACGCTGACCGACATCGAACGGCCGGAGACGGCAACGCGATTCCGGCGGCACGCTGGCGACGGTGATCTCAATTTTGGCTATTCGCCGACGACCTACTGGCTGCGCCTGACGCTGGCGCCCGAACTCGGGGCCGCAAAGCGATGGCTGCTCGAGATCAGCTATCCCTCGCTCGACTCCGTGACGGTCTTTGTCCGCCACGGCGCCACGGTGGTACGCCAACACGCCGGCGACCAGGCGCCTTTTTCAAGCCGGCCATTTGTGCACCGCAATCTCGTCTTCCCGCTCGAACTGGTGCCCGGTAGCGAACAGCGGGTGTACCTGCGCATCGCGACCAGCGGCAGCGTCACCATCCCTCTGACCCTATGGTCCCCGGCCGCCCTGCACGCCAACGATCAACGCGTCTACAGCGTCATGGCCACCTACTTCGGGATGTTGCTGGCACTCGGTCTGTACAACCTGCTGCTCTACTTCTCGCTCCGCGAAGCCGCCTATCTGGCCTACGTCGGCGTCGTCGCCTCCATCGCCGTCGCTCAGTTGTCGATACTTGGGCTGGGCAATCAGTTCCTGTGGCCCGACTGGCCGGCGTGGGGAGACCTTGCCATCCCGATAGGCTTCTGCTCAACCGGCTTCTTTGGTGCCCTATTCACGCGACTCTTTCTCGAAACCGGGAAGGCGACCCCACGCTTCGACCGCCTGCTGGCCATACTGCAGGCCGGCTTCGTACTGGCCGCCGCGACGGCCGTCTTTTATGGCTACCGCCCGGCAGGAATGGCCACCGCGCTGCTCGGTGCAGCGTTCGCGGCAACCGCGGTTGCCACCGCCACACTTTGTGCCGTTCGTCGTCAAGCGGGCGCGCGCCTGTTCCTGGCCGCCTGGAGTTTGCTACTGGTCGGCGCGGCCCTGACCGCCCTGCGCGCACTGAACTGGTTACCGACCAATCTACTGACCGTCTTCGCCCTGCAAATCGGATCGGCGCTCGAGATTCTGTTGCTTTCCTTCGCCCTCGCCGATCGCATCAACAGCACGCGCCGTGCGCTGGCAGCGGCGCAGGCGGAAACCCTGAGCGCCCGAGAGAGCGCCGTGCAGACCTTGCGGCAGTCGGAAAGAACGCTCGAGCAACGTGTCATGCAGCGCACCCTCGAGCTGGCCGAAAGCAACGAACGCCTGCGCCACAGCGAAGCCGAGCTGCGCAAGCTCGCGCACCACGACCCGCTGACCGGACTGGCCAACCGCTCCCTGCTTTACGACGAGTTGCGACGGATCATCGCCCGCGGCAAACGCAGCGGCGACATGTTCGCGCTGCTGATGGTCGACCTTGACGGTTTCAAGTTGGTCAACGACACCCACGGGCACGCCATCGGCGACCAACTCCTCGAGACCATCGCCGCGCGCCTGCAGGAATGCGTGCGCGTCTCGGACACCGTCGCCCGCCTCGGTGGCGACGAGTTCGTGGTCGTCGTCGAAGGCGTGCTCGACGAAGAACAGGCGCTGGCCGTCGGCGCCAAGCTCATCGCCACGCTGAGCTGCCCGGCGACACTCGACAGGCAGGTGGTGCAGGTCGGCGCCAGCATCGGTGTGGCCTTGTGGCCGCAGGACTCCGACGACATCGACTCCCTGCTGCTGGCTGCCGACCGCGCCATGTACCTGGCCAAGGAAGGCGGGCGCGGACAGTGTTGCCTGGCGTCGGCGGCGGTCAGATCAGCACCCGGTCAGCAGCAAAGCGGAGAGTGAGCACCGGCGACGATCACCCGCCGGCGGTGGCGGCCCGCGTGACCGGCGAGACTGTCGGAGCGCTGCCGCGCTGCGTACCTGGCAGGGCGGATTTGGTAGAATCTCGGTTTTTTGCCAAAACCTACCCACCGGGAGCCTGCCGTGCAAATCGTCTGCCTTGACCTCGAAGGCGTACTCGTCCCCGAAATCTGGATCGAATTCGCCGCTCGCACCGGTATTCCAGAGCTTCGCCGCACCACGCGCGACGAGCCCAACTATGACAAGCTGATGAGCTACCGCCTGGCCATCCTGGCCGAGAACAAACTCGGCCTGCCGGACATCCAGAAAGTCATCGCCGAGATGGGACCGCTCGAGGGTGCGCGTGCTTTCGTAGACGGGCTGCGCGAGACCTACCAGCTGATCATCCTCTCGGATACCTTCTACGAATTTGCGCACCCGCTGATGCGCCAGCTCGGCTGGCCGACGCTGTTCTGCCACAGCCTGGAAGCCGATGCCGATGGCAAGGTGGTGCACTACCGCCTGCGCATGCCCGACCAGAAACGCGAGGCCGTGCAACGCCTGAAGGAACTCAGATTCTCGGTCGTCGCCGCCGGCGATTCGTACAACGACACGGCGATGCTCGGAGAGGCGCACGCCGGGATTCTCTTTCGCCCGCCCGCGAAAGTGATCGCGGAATTCCCGCAGTATCCGGTCACCCGGACCTTCGCCGATCTGCGTGCCGAAATTGACAAAGCCTTTGCCGCGCGCGCGGCAATCTAGGATCGCCACGGCATGCAGACGAGACGTTTCTACACGCTTTCCGGCTCCTGCCCCGACCAGGTCGGCATCATTTCGCGCATCTCGGGCTTCATCGCCCAGCACAACGGCTGGATTCTCGAATCGAGCTATCACGCCGACAACGGCAACGATGACCATGGCAGTCGCTACTTCATGCGCATGCAGGTAAAGGCCGATTCGCTGCCCTTTCATCTGGCCGAGTTCCGCGAACGCTTCGCGCCACTGGCGGCAGAGCTGTCGATGGAGTGGAAGATCAGCGACTCGGCCGTCAAGCGGCGCGTCGTGCTGATGGTCAGCAAGCAGGAGCACTGCCTTTACGACCTGCTGGCACGCTGGCAGTCGAAAGAGCTCGACATCGAGATCCCGTGCGTGATCTCGAATCACGATACCTTCAAGGCCTTCGTCGAGTGGCACGGCATCCCTTTCCACCACGTGCCGATCAGCGCCGACAACAAGATTGGCGCGCACGCCGAAATCTGTCGCATCTACGACGAGGTCAGGGGCGACACCATGGTCCTGGCCCGTTACATGCAAATTCTTCCGCCGGAGATGTGTGCCCGTTACCCGGGACAGATGATCAACATCCACCATTCGTTTCTACCCAGCTTCGTCGGCGCCCGGCCCTACCATCAGGCTTTCCAGCGCGGCGTCAAACTGATCGGCGCGACCTGCCATTACGTCACCCGCGAACTCGACCAGGGACCGATCATCGAGCAGGACGTGATCCGCATCGATCATTCGGACTCTGTCGAAGACATGGTGCGCTACGGCAAGGATATCGAAAAGGCGGTACTGGCACGCGGGCTGCGCTACCACCTCGAGGATCGCGTGCTCCTGCACGCCAACAAGACGGTGATATTCCGCTGACCGCTGCCCGCGCCCATCCCGACCATCCCGACCATCCCGACGTCTCGGCACGACCAAGGCTGCCGGACAAACACCTGGAGTTTCCTGCCGCATGATCACCCTCAAGGGCGTTACCCTGCGCCGCGGCGCCAGGGTGTTGCTTGATAACACCTCGGTGACCATCAACACCGGCGAGAGAGTCGGCCTGATCGGCCGCAATGGCGCCGGCAAATCGACGCTCTTCGCGCTGCTCGACGGCAGCCTGCACGAAGACGCTGGCGAGTTTTTCCGGCCGGCACAGTGGCGCCTCGCGCAGGTCCTGCAGGAAATGCCGGAAACCTCGCAGAGTGCCACCGACTTCGTGATCAGTGGCGACACGGCCCTGCTCGCCGCCGAGGAGGAAGTCCGCCTGGCCGAAGCGAGCGGCGACGGCGAAGAGCTGGCACACGCCTACATGGCGCTACACGACGCCGGCGCACACGATGCGCAGGCGCGCGCGCAGTCGCTGATTCTTGGTCTCGGCTTCAAGACCACCGAACTGAACAATCCGGTCGACAGCTTCTCTGGCGGCTGGCGAATGCGGCTGCAGCTGGCGCGGGCACTGATGTGTCCGTCCGACCTTCTGCTGCTCGACGAACCGACCAACCACCTCGACCTCGATGCGCTGGTGTGGCTGGAAACCTGGCTCAAGCGCTACGAAGGCACGATGCTGGTGATCAGTCACGACCGCGAGTTCCTCGACGCGATTTCGACCGTCACCCTGCATCTGGACAACGAGCAGTTGACGCGTTACGGCGGCAATTACAGCGTTTTCGAGGAAACCCGCGCCCAGCAACTCGAACTGCAGCAAAACGCCTACGCCAAGCAACAGGACAGGATTGCCCATCTGCAGAGCTTCATCAGCCGCTTCAAAGCCAAGGCCACCAAGGCCAAGCAGGCGCAAAGCCGGGTCAAGGCACTGGAAAGAATCGAACGTCTGGCCCCGGTGCTGGCCAACGCCGAGTTCAGCTTCGAGTTCAAGGAAGCCGCCAACCTGCCCAACCCGATGCTGATCATGGACGATGCCAGCTTCGGCTACCCGGCGCCGGCCGAGGCGGCCGCCGGCACGCCAGCAACGGTGATCGTCCGCCAGGTCACGCGTTCGGTGCTGGCTGGCCAGCGCATCGGCATCCTCGGCGCCAACGGACAGGGCAAATCGACGCTGGTGAAAACCATTGCCCGCGTCCTGGGCTGTACCAGCGGCACGATCAGCGAAGGAAAAGGCCTGCACATCGGCTACTTCGCGCAGCAGGAGCTGGACGTCCTGCGTCCGGACGAAACACCGCTCGAACACATGCTCCGCATGGCCAAGGAAGGTCTGGCCAACGGGCAGAGCGGCCGCGAGCAGGACCTGCGCAGCTTCCTCGGCACCTTCAATTTCAGTGGCGACATGGTCAAGCAGGCGGTCGGCACCATGAGCGGCGGCGAGAAAGCTCGTTTGGTGCTGTGCATGATCGTCTGGCAACGCCCCAACCTGCTGCTGCTCGACGAACCGACCAACCATCTCGACCTCGCCACCCGCGAAGCCCTGTCGATTGCGCTCAACGAATTCGAGGGAACGGTGATGCTGGTCAGTCACGACCGCTCGCTCCTGCGCTCGGTTTGTGACGAGTTCTGGCTGGTCAGCCGCGGTGGGGTGGCCGACTTTACCGGCGATCTCGATGACTACCAGCGCTACCTTCTCGACGAGGCGAAGCGCAACCGGGAAAGTCTCAAGGAGTCGCTGAAGAGCGCCAAAGATCCGCTCAAACCGGCAGAATCGGTCGTCGCCACGGCCGCCCGGAAAGCGCCCGGCAAGCTGAAAGGACTGGCTCGCGACCTGGGCCGGGTCGAACAGGCGCTACTCGATCTGCAAAAAGAACAGCACTCTCTGGAGAGCCGCTTGTCGAACCCGCTGCCCGCCGCTGATCTGGCGACACTGGGAGGACGAATGGGCGAGATCGCCGAGGAACTGGCAAAACTGGAAGAGCGCTGGCTGACGCTCTCCGAGCAGATCGATTCGGCCCGCCAGCCGACAATTTCGTGACACGCCTGGCCCACCCCTACGGAGCAAATGGAGCGGCAAATGAACTATGAGTTGGTGGAGTGGTCCCCGAAGATACTGGTCGGCTTGCCCAACATCGATGCGCAGCATCGGCAATTGTTCGACCTTGCAGCAACCTTCACTGGCGATGGTGACCAGATCCGCGTGCTGAAATCGCTGGCCATGCTCACCGAGTACGTCAAGGTTCATTTGCGTGAAGAAGAGCAGATGATGGCCGCTTGCCAATACCCTGGCCTCGAGGCGCATCGGCAGCTGCACACGGAATTCCGGCGCATGCTGTTCAAGCTGCTGGAGAACGCCAAGCAGATGACCCTCGACGAGATTGCCGACGAGGTGAAATTCCTGATCAACGGCTGGTTCTACAACCACATCCTGGTCGCCGACTTCGACTACGTGCCGAGCGTCAAAGCGGCTGCCACGCCAAGGCCAATGCCAGCATCTTGACGAGGGGTGCTCGCTGCGGGTCTCCCTCGCGCCGCCAGGAAACCGCTTGACGACCGGCGTTGCCAACCGCCGTGACATCCGTCACGCGGGCCCGCGCGGCCTTCGCCTAGCATTCGCTCTAGCCAGTGCTCAGGCGTGCGGGCCCTTACAGCCTGTGCCCCTGTTAACGATGAAGTGCGGCGCAGCGCGGCGGCTTTTCTGGCGCGCTTTTCACCGAGTCGCTCACCGCGAGAGTCCATGAAGTTCCTGCAAATCCTTTCCCTGCGGCAGATGCTCACCCTGCCGTACGTGGTGCTGGTGCTGTTGCTGGCAGGCGCCATCGGCGGCCTGTCATACTCGACAGGGCGGGTCGCCGTCGACACCCTGTCCAATCAGTTGCTGTCGGAGATGGTGTACCGCATCGCCCAGGCCGCCGAGCGGCACGTCTTCGGTGCCAGCGCGGTGCTAGAAACGGCGTTTCCCGCCGGCGTGGCCGCGCCGGAAAACATCAACGACGACCTCGACAACCTGCGCACTCGCTTCTGGCTGGCCACCTCGGTGCATCGCGACCCCAACAATTACGCCTACTACGGCGATCGTACCGGGCGCTTTTTCGGACTCTGGCGGCATTCGGAAAGCGACGCCGAATTGCGCCTGCGAACCGTTGGCGACGGCCCGCGAACGATCTATTACTTTTCCGGGATTGCTGGCGAACTGACCAATCCCGTTCGCGAAACGCGCATCTTCGAGCCCCGCGAACGCCCGTGGTTCAAGTCCGGCGAGAGTTCGACGGCACATACCTGGACCTCGGTGTACATTGACTTCAAGACCGAGGAACTGGTCGCCACCCGCGCCCGGCGAGTCAGCAACGCTCGGGGGGAGTTTCAGGGCGTCGTCGCTACCGACCTGTCGCTGCAGGGAGTCAACGATTTTCTGCGCTCGTTGAGACTGAGCGCCAACGGCATCGCTTACGTGGTCGAAACCGACGGCCAGCTGATCGGTACCTCACGCGGCCCGCACCTGCGCAAGGACGCCGCCGGAGACAAGGTGCGACTCAAGGTGCAGGATAGCGACGATCCACTGGTCGCCGCCAGTTATCGCGAGATCCGCAAGCTGCTGCACCCTTCCGCGGGAGCCCCGCACCCGCAAACGGCGGTGTTTGAAAGCGCCGACGGCGAGGCAGTCGAGGCTGCCTATGCACGCATCCAGGACGCCGCCGGACTGGACTGGATCATCGTCGTCGCCGTACCACGCAGCGACTTCCTGTTTGGGGTGACCGAGAACTTCAAGCGCACGGTGGCGCTAGCCTTGCTGGCCTCGCTGATGACCATCTTGATCGGCTTCATGGTCCTCTCGGTCGTCGCCCGCGACCTCAAACAGCTCGCCGTGGCCGCCCGCAAGGTCGGCAACGGTGACCTGAACGCGGCCTTCGACGTCACGCGCAGCGACGAGATCGGCGACCTGGCGAAAAGCTTCAGGAACATGCAGAGCAAACTGCTCAGCGACCGCTTGACCGGGCTGGCCAACCGCGAAGCGTTCCTGCGCCGCGTCGATGAGCGCCTGGCACAGCAACGCGAACTCTCTGACCCGCGCCCTTTCGCCATCCTTTTCATCGACCTCAACGATTTCAAGAACATCAACGACAGCTTCGGCCACGACGTCGGCGACAAGGTGCTGCAGGAAATGGCGCAGCGCATGCTTACCGGACTGCGCAGCCGCGATCTGGTTGCACGCTACGCCGGCGACGAGTTCGTGGTCATGCTCGACGCGGTCAACAACCGGCACGACGCCGAGAGTGCGCGCACCAACATCGAGCAGTTGCTCGGCACGCCATTGTTGTCGATCGATCCGGCCGCGTCGGACGCCAACACCGGCGCCTCGATCGGCCTGGCCATGTACCCCGACGACGGACAGGATGTCGAATCGCTGGTGCAATACTCCGACGCCGACATGTACCGGCGGAAACAAGCCCTGCAGAGCGATCGCGACGGACCGTCGACGCCGAGCACCTGAGTGCTTGCCGGTAGTCGCTACGCGGGCATGAACCAGCGCAGCTGGCCAGCATCCACTTCGCGCAGCGGATAGCCGTACAGCCGGCTCAAGGAGTCGCTGCCGATCACCTCGTCGCTGCTTCCCTGCAGCGTCGTGCCGTCGTCGAAGAGCAGTAGCGCCCGCGAGCAGAACCGCGCCGCCAGCCCGGGTTCGTGGAGAACCATTACGGTGGCCATCCGCTGGTCGCGATTGAGCGCGGCAAACAGCTCGAGGGTGGCGATCTGGTGGTTCAGATCAAGGTGCGCAAGCGGCTCGTCGAGCAGGTAGAGCTGCGGTGCCTGCGTCAGCAAGGTGGCAATGGCCAGCCTTTGCCGCTCGCCACCGGAAAGCGTCTGCACGTCGCGTTGCGCGAATTCGGCCAGGCCGACCGCGGCCAGCGCCTGACGGGCTTTTCGGGCATCCGCTTCGGACTCCCAGTCCCAGCGATCAAGGTGGGGATGGCGTCCGACCAGTGCCGTTTCGAGGACCGTCGAGGAGAACGCCTCGCTGCGGCTCTGCGGCAACCAGCCCCGAATGCGGGCGCTACGCCGCGCGCCGAGTTGGGCGTAGCTGCTCCCGGCGAGGCACACCTCGCCCGCTTCCGGCGCGCGCAAACCGGCCAGCACCGAGAGCAGGGTCGACTTCCCGGCACCGTTGCGGCCGAGAATGGCCAGCGACTCACCCGGTCGCACGCTCAGCGCCAGATCGCGACAGAAAGTGCGGCCAGCGATGCCGACGCGAAGGCCTCGGGTGGACAGCAGGGGCTGAGGGTGATCCATCTCAGCCGCGCCCGGCCGCGCCGCGCGTCAGCAGGAAGAGAAAAACGGGCACGCCGATCAGCGCGGTGAGCACGCCGACGGGCAATTGCTGTGGCGCCAGAATGGTCCGTGCCAGGGTGTCGGCGATCACCAGCAGGCTACCGCCAGCGAGCACCGAGGCCGGCAACAACAGGCGCTGGTCGTTGCCGGTCGCCAGGCGGACGAGGTGCGGCACGATCAGGCCGATGAAACCAATCGCCCCGGCATGGGTGACCGCCGCGGCAGTGGCCAGCGAGGCGACCAGATAGACGCCACGGCGCAAGGGGCGGACGGCGACACCGAGCGCCTGCGCGACGTCGGCGCCGCGTGCCAGGAGATTGAGTTCGCGGGCGAACGGCAGCGAAACAAGGAGCACCGCGACGAGCAGGATCAGCACCAGTTGCGGGTCGCCGGTCTGCGAGAGATCGCCCATCAACCAGAACAGCATTCCCCGCAAACGATCGTCGGGGGCCATGGCCAACATCAAGGTGACCACGGCGCCGCAGCCGGCGGCAACGATCACCCCGGTCAGCAACAGCCGTGAGTGCGTCCAGCCACCCTCGCCATGGGCCAGGCCGAAAACCAGCAGCATGGCGCCGAGGGCACCCGCGAAAGCCAGCCCGTTGACCCCGGCAACGCCGAGTCCGAGGACGATGGCCAGCAGCGCGCCAATACCCGCCCCACCCGAAATGCCCAGCACATACGGATCGGCGAGCGGGTTGCGCAACAGCACCTGCAGCAGGGCTCCGGCCAGTGCCAGCAAGCCACCGCAGGCGAAACCGGTCAAGGCGCGCGGCAGGCGCAGGCTGCGTACCACCTCGCCGGTGACGCCACCATTGCCGTCAAGCAGCGTCGCCAGGACATCGAGCGGACCAATCGCGATGCTCCCCACCATCAGCGCCAGCACAATGCTCAGCTGCGACAGCCCGACGAGGGCTGCGAGAATCAGCAAGGCACGGCGGCGGGTGGGCACGCAGCGTCCTACTTCGGCGCGTAACGGACACCGACGAAGACGTTCGCCCCGGCGGTGGCGTAGTTGTCGATCGTCTCGTAGTACTTGTCGAAGATGTTGTTGGCCCGGGCAAACAGCGTCCAGTCGCGCTGCAGGCGGTAGTCCGCATAGAGGTTGACCAGGCCGTAGCCACCGAGGAGCTTGGTATTGGCCGGGTCATCGTAGCGGTTGCCGACCAGCTGCCACTCGCCGCGCAGGTCCCAGTCGCCGAGCTTTCGACTGATGTAGCTGCTCATCTGCTGGTCGGAGCGGCGGGCCAGTCGATTGCCGTTGTTGGGTCCGTCTTCGTCATTGCGCGGATCGAGAAAATCGACGACGACGCCCACCCCCCATTCCGAAAAGCGGCCGTCGTAGGTCAGTGTCGCGCCGCGCAGCAAGGCTTTGCTGACGTTGACCGGTGCGTAGGTCGGTGGCCTAAACTCGATCAGGTCGGTGACGTCGTTGTTGTACACGACGATTGAGGCACGATGATCGCCGCGCTCCCAATTGGCCCCCAACTCGATGTTCTTCGCCTGCTCCGGCTTCAGGTCGGGATTGCCCCCGGTAAAGAAATTGCCGGCCGGGAAATACAGTTCGTTGAACGTCGGCGCCCGAAAGGCCGTCCCATATGACACGTGCCCTCGCCAGTCGGGAGCGAACTGATAGCCGTAGGAAGCGGAACCGGTCGTTTCGGCGCCGAACTGGGAATTGTCGTCACGACGCAGGTTGAACTGCAAGCGGTGCTTCTCGATACTGGCATTCCAGCCGCCCAGCAGCGAGCGAATCGTGCGTTCGCTCACTGTGTAGTCGGTACTGCCGGACACTTTTTGTTTGGTGTATTCGGCGGCCAGCAGCGCTTCCCCGACGGGCAGCACGATATCGTTCTGCCACGACGCCAGATCCGCGTCGGTACGTATGGTGTACTCCCTGACGTTACCGGCGTAGCCCTTGCTGGCATCGGTACTGGTGCCGACACGCAGCGTACTCGTCCACGCCTGATTGATGCGGTTGCGCGAGTACAGCGAATACGATTCCACCAACTGATCGGCGGTGAAGTTCTGCCCGGCACCGCGAGCACCGAAGTCGTTTGAGTCATAGCGGTTGGTACCGTCGCTGGCCAGCAGATTGACGCCGATTTCCTGACCAGCCGCGGGGCGAACGGAGAAGTTCGCACTCAGATTGCTGTTGCGATAGCCATCGTCGTCCGGGTTGTAGTAGATGTTGGCCTTGTCGTGAATGGCGTTGAAACCGCCAGTGTCCAGATAACCCGCCTGGACACTGTAGGAAACCAGATCGGTCCCGCCCGAAATGCCGACGGTGGTGTCGGTGGTTCCGTAGGTGCCATACCCCGTACTCGCGTTGAGTCGCGCCGGACCCTCGCCCTTGCGCGTGAAAATCTGAATGACACCGCCAATCGCGTCGGCACCGTACAGCGACGAAGCCGGACCGCGCAGGATCTCGATGCGATCGATCTGGTCCAGCGGGATACGCGCCAGCGCAGCACTTCCGGTCGTCGCCGAGCTGATTCGCTGCCCGTCGATCAGAACGATCGACTGATTGCTGCTCGCGCCGCGGATGAACACGCCGCTGTTCGTGCCCGGGCCGCCGTTGGCGGTGTACTGAACGCCGGGTTGGCGCGACAGCAGCTGCTCGAGTGTGGATTGGCCGGCCTGATCGATTTCTTCACGGGTGATGACCGACACGTCGCTGGTCAACTCGTTGGCGCGCGTTGCCTGTCGGGTCGCGGTGACAACGATCGGATCGAGCTGCTGGTCGGCGGCGTTGGCCGCGATCGGAAAATGCGCCCCGCATAGCGTGGCCAATGCCGCGGCAAAACCTGCGCGCGGCGTCCTTTGATTCATCATGGGTTTCTCCCTGCTTCCGGCGAGCGTCCCCGCGAACCGGCGAGCAAACAAATATCAAATGCACGAGGGAGAAAACGACGAGGCGGGCGGCACGGCCGAGCGTTTCGTGTCCGCTTCCCCGCGGCACTTCCGTCAAATGTGTGCGAAGGCCGGTATCCGGGCTCGCGAGTCTTGATGTGTCGCCTTCCCAGGCTCTCGCCCAGTGGCATTTCGACACACCCGCACTCACTTACCGTTGCGGGGGCAGCTCAGGCCTGGTGTTCTGAAGAACACGCACCTGCTTCCCGTTTAACCGCTGCAGAGAATCTGCGTTGCGGCACCTTGCACGATGTCTTTCGCCGACCAAGGCCGACGAAAGCGCGGATTATAGCGCGCCCGGCATCGGACGGAACGCCCATGCCGCAGAAAGCGGTCAGCGGTCAGCGAGCAAGGCGCCGCCGGGAAGCAAGCTGCGCGCCTTGACCAAGGATAGCTCTTGAATCTATAGTCTGGCCATGCTGAATGAACTAGACACGCTCGAGAGCAAGATTGGCCAGGTGGTCGCGCTCTGTCAACGCCTGCGCGCCGAGAATGACCAGCTCCGCGAGCAGCTCGCTGTCGCCGAAGGGGACAGACAACGCCTCGCCGAGCGCATGGGCACTGCGTCCACCCGGCTTGAGCAACTTGCCCTGCAACTCCCCGAAGCCAAAGCCTGAGAGTTCTTTCCCGATGCCCAACGAAACCAATTTTCTGGATATCACCCTGCTTGGCAAGGAGTACCGTGTCGCCTGCCCGCCCGAGGAGCGTGCCGCACTGCTCAACGCCGCAGCCTACGTCGACGGCAAGATGCGCGACATCGCCGAGAAGACCAAGAGCAATCTCGCCGAGCGCATCGCGGTCATGGCAGCGCTGAACATTGCCCACGAGTACCTCTGCGCGAATCAGGACGCGCCGGCAAAAGATCAGAAAATTGAATCCGAAATAACGCTGGACAGCGACGCCTTTAGGCGTAGAATTTGCCACATGGAGACGGAACTTGAAGCGGTTCTAAAGCCCGACTGAGTGGTTCCGAAGACTCCGAGAGAGTTCCCTGCGGTGTTTGTTAAGGTCATAGATTCCTTGAACCAATGCAAATTGGCATTGGTTGCAGACCATAGAAACCGCTGTTGTGTGTGCCCCTCAAGTCGGGTATACCTGATGCGGAAGGGATGTGACCTATCTGAACCCAGGTTCAGGATGCCGGCCTGACGGCACTTGCGGGGACAAAATTAAAAAGCGCGGAACCTTCGGTCCCGCGCTTTTTTTGCGTCGCATCGCGTCGTCCTGTGCGTCGTTTCCCGGCGCGCGGGCGCTGCTGTGACGCAGCGGCCACGATGGCAGGCTGCCGTTCTGTCGCGCTCGTCCCGCCCGCGGCAAACCACCCACCGACACCTCCAGCGCTGGCGCTCGCCGCCTGCAGTCAGCCAGATTCCCTCCGCGCTTGACCTGCATCAAGCAAAAGGCCGCATGGCGCGCTTAGAGTACTTCCCTGGTGCACGCTGTCTGATTCAGTGTCCGGCCGCAGTGGCGACACGACAAGTCAGCTTGCCAACAGGGGAGCCTCGATCTGATGAATATTTCCAGTCTGCTGGTCAATGCCCGCCCCGAAGTACAGCAGCGGGTACAGGACGGTCTGCTGCTCCTGGGCGGCGTTGAAGTCCATGCAGCGAGCAAGGATGGCCAACTTATCGTGACCATCGAAGCGGACAGCGACCGCGCTGCGGCGGACATGTTCACCACCATCAGCCAGCAGCCAGGCGTGCTCTCCGCATCATTGGTCTACAGCCAGTTTGAACCCGATCCTGATGAGGAAGTATGAGATGAAAGTGACCTTGACTCGCCGTGATTTTATCAAGAGCAATGCCGTTGCCGCCGCCGCCACCGCGGCGGGCATCAGCATTCCCGGCATCACCCAGGCGGCACCCGCGAAGTCCGATGGCGTGCGCTGGGACAAGGGCGCCTGCCGCTACTGCGGAACGGGCTGCGGCGTGCTGGTGGGAACCAAGGGGGGGCGCATCGTCGCCACCCAGGGCGACCCGGACGCGCCGGTCAACCGAGGGCTCAACTGCATCAAGGGTTACTTCCTGTCCAAGGTCCAGTACGGCAAGGATCGCCTGACCACGCCCCTGCTGCGCATGAAGGACGGCAAGTTCGACAAGAACGGCGAGTTCGCGCCGATATCCTGGGATCAGGCCTACGACATCATGGCCGAGAAATGCAAGGCTGCGCTCAAGAAAGGCGGCCCGCGCAACATTGCCATGTTCGGCTCCGGCCAATGGACGGTGTGGGAAGGGTATGCCGCCGCCAAACTGATGAAGGCCGGCTTGCTGAGCAACAACATCGATCCGAATGCCCGTCACTGCATGGCGTCGGCCGTCGCCGGGTTCATGCGCACCTTCGGCATCGACGAACCAATGGGCTGCTACGACGACCTCGAACACGCCGATACCTTCGTGCTGTGGGGTTCGAACATGGCCGAAATGCACCCGATTCTGTGGTCGCGACTCACCGATCGGCGGCTGACGGGCAAGGGCGTCAAGGTGCACGTACTTTCGACTTTCAGCCACCGTTCAACCGAGTTGGCCGACAACGAGTTGATTTTCAAGCCACAGAGCGATCTGGCCATCCTCAACTACATCTGCAACTACATCATCCAGAACAACGCGGTGAATGAGGCATTCGTCGCCCGCAACGTCAACTTCAAGAAAGGCGTCACCGATATCGGCTATGGCCTGCGGCCAAATCATCCGCTCGAGAAGGTGGCGATGAACAACGGCTATCCGGGCGAAGACGGCAAGCCCAAGGGCAACCCCGGCGGCACCAGCGACATCACCTTTGACGAGTTCAAGGCCTTTGTCGCCGAGTACACGCTCGACAAGACGCACGAGATCTCCGGGGTACCGAAAGAAAATCTCGAAGCGCTGGCCAAGGCCTATGCCGACCCGAACGCCAAGGTCACCTCGTTCTGGACGATGGGCTTCAACCAGCACACGCGCGGCACCTGGGCCAACAACATGATCTACAACGTGCACCTGCTGGTGGGCAAGATTTCCGAGCCCGGCAACAGCCCGTTCTCGCTGACCGGTCAGCCTTCGGCCTGCGGCACGGCCCGCGAAGTGGGCACCTTCGCCCACCGTCTGCCGGCCGACATGGTGGTCAACAACCCGAAGCATCGGGAGATCAGCGAAAAACTGTGGAAATTGCCGGCCGGCACGATCCCGGACTGGATAGGCGCACACGCCGTGTTGCAGAGCCGTCTGCTCAAGGACGGCAAGATCAATTTCTACTGGACGACGACGACCAACAACATGCAGGCCGGGCCGAACATCAATGATGAAATCTTCCCGGGCTGGCGCAACCCCGACAATTTCATCGTCGTCTCCGACTGCTACCCGACCGTTTCGGCGATGTCCGGCGACCTGATCCTGCCGTCGGCGATGTGGATGGAGAAGGAAGGCGCTTTCGGCAACGCCGAGCGGCGCACGCAATTCTGGCGCCAACAGGTCAAGGCGCCGGGGGAGGCGCGCTCGGATCTTCTGCAGTACATCGAGTTCTCGAAGCGTTTCACGACCGACGAGGTGTGGCCGGCCGACCTGCTCGCCAAGAACCCCGAGTACAAGGGCAAGACGCTCTACGAGGTGCTCTTCGCCAACGGCCAGGTCGACAAGTTCCCGACCAGCCAGACCTACAAGGGCTTCGACAACGACGAAGCAAAGGCTTGCGGCTTCTACCTGCAGAAAGGCCTGTTCGAGGAGTACGCCGCCTTTGGTCGCGGCCACGCCCACGACCTGGCAGAGTTCGACACCTATCACAAGGCGCGTGGCCTGCGCTGGCCGGTGGTTGACGGCAAGGAAACGCTGTGGCGCTTCCGCGAAGGTTACGACCCTTACGTCAAGGCAGGCGAAGGCGTGAAGTTCTACGGCAAGCCCGACGGCAAGGCGGTTATTTTTGCGCTGCCGTACCAGCCGGCCGCCGAAATGCCCGACCAGGAGTACGACCTCTGGCTATGCACCGGGCGCGTTCTCGAACACTGGCATACCGGTTCGATGACGCGGCGCGTCCCGGAGTTGTACAAGGCCATGCCCGACGCCTGGATCTACATGCACCCGGACGATGCCAAGAAGCGCGGCCTGCAACGCGGCGACGTCGTCAAGACGGTTACCCGGCGCGGCGAGATCGCGTTGCGCGTCGAAACGCGTGGCCGTAACAAGCCACCGGCCGGCCTGGTGTTCGTGCCCTTCTTCGACGAACATCGACTGGTCAACAAGCTGACGCTCGACGCCACCTGTCCGATCTCCAAGGAAACCGACTTCAAGAAGTGCGCGTGCAAGGTGGTCAAAGCCTGATAGACACGCGAACGCAGGACAATCAGGGAGAGCCAGGGCGGGCAGAACATCGCCCGCCTCATGGCCGCTGAGCACCTGCCCGGTTTCTGGCGACACCATAAATGCCCACGGCAAATAAAGACCGCAGCCCCGCGCCCGCGCGCGCGGCCAACACTCAATCGTTGGCCCGCCGCCAGTTCGTCTTCGATTCAGCGCGGCTGCTTTGCGGCGTCGGCGTGCTCGGGCTGGGTCTGGCAAGCTATGCCAAGCAGGCCAGGGCCAGACCACCACTGGCCGTCCGCCCGCCCGGCGCCACCGCCGAAGACGACTTTCTCGGCGCCTGCATTCGCTGCGGCATGTGCGTGCGCGACTGCCCCTACAATATCCTCGAACTGGCCAGACCGGAATCGCCGATTGCCACGGGCACGCCGTATTTCACCGCGCGCAGCGGGCCCTGCGAGATGTGCGAAGACATCCCCTGCGTCAAGGCCTGCCCGACAGGAGCCCTCGACCACAGCCTGACCGACATCAACCAGTCGCGAATGGGCCTCGCCGTTCTCTCCGACCAGGAGACCTGTCTCAACTTCCTCGGCCTGCGCTGTGACGTCTGCTACCGCGTCTGTCCGGTCATCGACAAGGCGATTACGCTCGAGGTCCGGCCGAACACGCGTACCGGCCGGCACGCGATGTTCATTCCGACGGTGCACTCCGAGCATTGCACCGGCTGCGGCAAATGCGAAAGCGCCTGCGTCACCGAAGAGGCATCGATCAGGGTGCTGCCGGCCAAACTGGTGAAAGGCTCGCTCGGCGAGCATTACCGCCTTGGCTGGGAAGAGAAGAGCAAGGCCGGCGGGCATTCCCTGGTCGAGGACCGGGAACTGGTCGATTTGCCCGATCGCCTGCCCGAAGGCGTCCATCTCGAAGGCCACTTCGATCCCGGTAGCGACCCCTTGCCGGCAGGAGTTCCGGCTGGCGGCCCGGCGGTTCCCAGCCTGCCGCCCGGCCTCGGCGGTCCCGCGGCACCGGGCAGCGGTTTGAACAAGCTGCCTGCCGAGGCCCCACGATGAACAGCAAGCGGGCCGGTGCCGAAGCGGTTGCCAGCAAAGGCTGGATCGCCGCCCACCGCTGGCTGCTGGCTCGCCGCCTTTGCCAGTTGGCGATCCTGGCACTGTTCCTGCTCGGCCCGCTGGCCGCCGTGTGGATCGTCAAGGGGAATCTGGCGTATAGCCTGACGCTCGACAGCCTGCCGCTGACTGACCCGTACGTGCTGCTGCAGTCGCTATTTGCCGGAAACTGGCCCGAGAAACTCGCGCTGACGGGTGCGCTGATCGTTATCGTCTTCTACTTCCTGGTTGGCGGCCGCGTCTATTGCGCCTGGGTCTGCCCGATCAATCCGCTCACCGACCTCGCCGGCTGGCTGCGCCGCCGACTGGGGATAAAGGGCAGCGCACACGTTTCGCGCAGCAGCCGCTACTGGATCCTGGCGATGACCTTGCTCCTTGCTTCCCTGACCGGCAGCATCGCCTGGGAACTGGTCAATCCGGTATCGATGCTGCACCGCGGACTGCTCTTCGGGCTGGGCGCCACGTGGGTTGTCGTGCTGGCGGTCTTTCTCTTCGATCTGTTCGTGATGAGCCGCGGCTGGTGCGGCCACCTTTGCCCGGTCGGCGCCTTCTACAGCCTGCTCGGCAAGGGGAGTCCGCTACGCGTTACCGCCAGCAAGCGGGCGGCGTGCAACGACTGCATGGACTGCTTCGAAGTGTGCCCGGAACCGCAGGTCATCCGCCCGGCACTGAAGGGTGCGGGCAAGGGTATCGGCCCGGTCATTCTGGCCAGCAACTGCACCAACTGCGGACGCTGTATCGATGTCTGCTCCAAAGATGTTTTCACTTTCGGCCTGCGCTTCAACAACCCACCGGACAACGGCACGCAGGGCGAACCAACAGCAGCGACCAGCGGCCACTGAAGTACTCGAGCAAAAGCAGAAATCCTTTTTTTGACGTGGAGGGAACGCCAACCATGAAGCACTCACTGAAACTTACCATCGCCGTCGTCGCCAGTTGCCTGACGTCCCTGGTGTTTGCCGCCGACGCCACCACCTCGATGCGCGGAATCGACGTCGCAGCACCCAGCCCGGCACCCGAGATCAAGGATTACGCTGGCAAACGCCCGGGGACGGAAGAGCCAGTCGCGCGCACCTTCAGCACGCAGCCGCCGGTAATCCCGCACGCGGTGCAGAACTTCGACGAAATCAACCTCGAAGGCAACCAGTGCATGGACTGCCACTCGGCGGCGACCTATCAGAAGAAAAAAGCGCCGAAAATGGGCGATAGCCATTTCATCGACCGTGACGGCAAGAAACACGCCGAAGCGACCGGTGGACGCTACAGCTGCGTGCAGTGCCACGTGCCGCAGGTCGACGCGCCACCGCTGGTCGACAACACCTTCAAGGGCGACGCCGTCAAGAAACCAGTCAAGAAGAACTGAGGCAGGAGGGTCGCCGGCAATCCGCCGGCACTCACCTCCGACGAAAAGCCAGTAAACAGCCTTGCCGCGATCAGCGCCCTTCGGCCACCAGCGGCACTCACGCTGCTCAGCGTTCCAGATCGTGCTCTTCGCAAAGCCCGAGCATCGCCCTGCGCACGGCATCGCGCAAGGCCACGGCCGCGGCCCAGTCGTCGCCCGCCGGGGCCAGCAGTGGCCCGAAGGTGAGCGCCAGGCGACCGTGCCGCGGGAGCCACGTCTGATCGCGCAGGATCGCACGCGTGCCGCACAGACCGGCGACCAGTGCTGGCGTCCCAGCCCGCGCAGCGGCAACGAAGGCGCCCATGCGAAACGGTTTCAGCCCAGCTTCGCGCGAGAAGGTTCCTTCCGGGAAAATGACCAGATTCTGACCTTGCCGGAGCGCCGCAGCGATCTCGTCGACGTCCTCGGCACTCCTCGATGCCGCGAAGCGCTCGACGAACAGCGTGCCGAGCGCGCTCAGGAAAGCATGGACTGCCGGCTGTTCGACGAACTCGCGTTTGGCGACGAAACAGTAGGCCTGGCTCGGCGGCAATGCCGCGCAGAGGGCCAGCGCATCGAGATAGCTGCAATGGTTGACCAGTAACAGATGCGGCGCTTTCGGTAAACCCGCCGCGGCGCCGATCTGCAAGCGAATCCCGACGAGGACCAGGACGAGCCGCGCCACCCGGTGCACCAGGCGACGTCCGCTCGCCGGCGAGCGCAGCACTTTGCCCAGGACGACAACTGCCGCCGCAGTCGGCACGCCAAGGACGAGAAAAACACTCCAGCACCACGCGCCATAGAGCCGCCGCCCAAGACGCCGCGCCATCTCTCCCAGGCGCGCGCGCAGCGACGCGACGCCAAGGCGCAGCATCTGTTGCCGAGCCGGCGCCGCCGGAGCACCGATCGATCCGTTCTCGTAGGCATCGCGCGACGCGTTGCGGCGAATCTTGCCACTCGAGGTCTTGAGCACCGAATTCGGCGGGGCCAGGACAATTTCGTCAGCAGGCATTCCAATTGCATCGATTGCGGCAGCGTTGATCTTCTGCCGCAGCACATCGAGCACCGCTTTCTCTTCCTCGCGCGTCTCGGCCAGAACGACCAGCCGTTCGCTGGCACTGAGCGCATCCTTGCTCGCGAAAACAGCCACGCAGCCCTTGCGCACGCCCGGAATATCGCCGACCGCCTGTTCGAGTTCGTAGGGGTAGAGGTTTCTTCCGCCACGGATGATCAAGTCCTTGACCCGGCCGGTCAGATAGATCTCGCCAGCGACGGTATACGCAAAATCGCCGGAGTCGAGCCAGCTGTCGCTGAACAGGGCCTGCGTCGCCGCCGGGTTGCGATAGTAGCCACGCGTCGCCGAGGGGCCACGAAACTGCAGTCTTCCGACGCGCCGATCCGGCAGTTCGCAGCCTTCCGCGTCGACGATACGAATCTCATGCCCTGGCAGGGCCCGCCCACACGCCGGAACGCGCATCGCTTGGTCATCGTCGCTGCCCGCCGGAACAGCGCTTTTCTCGTTGACCAGTTCTTCGCGCTTGATCCGATCGATCAGCGGACCGCGCTGCAGCGTTGGGAAAGCCAGCCCGACCGAACATTCGGCAAGACCATAGACCGGCGTGATCGCCTCGCCGCACAACCCGAACGGGGCGAAGCGCTCGGCGAAAGCCTGCAGCGTTGCCGGACTCACCGGTTCGGCGCCGTTCAATGCCAGACGCCATGACGAGAGGTCCAGCCCCTGCACATCGCTGTCGGCAAGTTTTCGCGCGCAGAGTTCGTAAGCGAAGTTGGGCGCCGGAGAAATCGTCCCGCGATGATCCGAGATGGCCCGCAACCAGCGTGCCGGGCGCGCGAGAAACGCCAGTGGCGACATCAGCACCAGCGGCATGCCGAAGTAAAGTGGGCAAAACCAGGCGCCGATCAGTCCCATGTCATGATAGAGCGGCAGCCATGAAACGAAGACATCGTCACTGGTCACCGCGCAGGCCTCGCCCATCGCGCGCACGTTGGCCAACAGGTTGGCATGGCTGAGAACGACTCCCTTGGGGTCGCCCGTGCTGCCGGAGGTGTATTGCAGGAAAGCGATATCGTCCGCCTGCGCGCGGTAAAGCAAGTCGATCGGCTCGCTATCGAGTTCCGCCGGGGTGAGCACTTCATTCAGGCTCGGCACCTCGCGGCGCAACAGCGCGGCAACGCCTTTAGCCTGCGGCACGGTGACGATGAACACCGCTTCGGCGTTGGCGAGAATACGCGCGTGCCGGCGCAGGTGATCGTCGATCTGCGCCAGCCGCGCCGGAGGATAAATCGGCACCGGAATTCCACCGGCCAGCAACACCCCGAAAAAGCTGCCCAGATAGTCGCGACTGGTGGGCAACATAAGGGCCACGGTCTGTCGCGGCAACAGTCCGCGGGTCACCAGGCCGGTGGCCATGCGGCGCGCCTGCGCGAACAGATCGGCGTAGGAAATGGCCTCGGGGAGGAACTCGCCATGCTCGCCGCCAGTCCCGTAGAGCAGCACATGCGTGCGTTGCGGATTGCGTTGCGCGTGCCACTCGAAGACATCGATCAGCGTCGCCGCCTGCGCCGGAACGCTGATCGGGCCGCCACTGTGCTTGGCCAGATCGACGCCGGTCGGCGAATGGTCTTCGGCCGCTGCACCGACGATGAAGCGCAGAAAATCCTGCGCCGTTTCAGCGTCGGCCAGCGCCGCCTCCGGCAACGAGCGGCTGAACTCATTGCCGACACGCAACAGGAGTTCGACGCGCGCCAGGCTGTCCAGGCCAAGATCGCGCTCGAGATGACTACCCAGGCTCACCCGTGCGACACGGCCCGGGCGCGTCTCGGCGACCAGAGCCGTGAGCACGCCCAGCAGGCGCTCCGACACTTCCGGCGACGGCGGCAGCAAGGGCGCTGGCAGCGGTTCCGTGCTCACCCCCGGCGCGCCTCCCGGCCAGCGATCGCCCTGCCGAACAGCGGCTGGCGGGCGGCGCGGCGAAGAGCACTGCGCTCGCCGCGCTCAGCTACGCTCATGAATTTCCCCGATACGAATGGCCTGCGTCGGACACGGCGCGAAACACGCCGCGCAACCGTTGCATCGCGAAGTGTCCACCACCGGCAAGGCAATTCGGCCGACCCGCGGCACGAAGCGAATGGCGCCTGCCAGGCAATGATCGCCGCAGATTCGGCATTCGATCTGCCTGGCCGCCAGGCAGCGCTCGCCAATGGCCGCGCGCACAGACCAAGCTTCCTGAGCCGGTGCCCGATGCAGCGCACCGGTGGTGCACGCGTCAACGCAGGCGGCACAGAACGAGCATTCGCCAACGCTGAAATCAAGCACCGGATAGCCGCTGTCGCTGGTGCGGATGATCCGTGTCGGGCAGACTGGCTGGCAATCGGCGCAGCGCGTGCAGGCCTGCAGAAAAGCCTCTTCAGCGACGGCCCACGGCGGCCGCAAGGGCGCCGTTGCCCGTGAGAACCTCCCGCGGAGAAAGTTGCGACGGCTAGTCGGGTCGCTCACGGGTCCACTCCAGGCATTCAATACGCCGCTGGTGTGCCACCGGCGCCAGCTCGCCAGCGGTCCTCGAAGAGCACCTCGTCGAGCGGCAGGCGGTTGCCCCAACCCTTTGCTTCGAGCACTGGCAGCGCCGGGAACTCGGCCACCGGACCGAGACAGAGAATGGCGATCGGACGGCTGCCTGCCGGCATTTCCAGCAAGTCGCCGACCGCTGCAGGGTCGAAGAAGGAAACCCAGCCCAGGCCCACCCCCTCGGCCCGTGCCAGCAGCCACATGTTCTGGATGGCACAGGCGGTCGACGCGAGATCCATTTCCGGCAGGGTGCGGCGGCCGAAGATGTGCGCTTCACGCTCCGGCATCAGCGCCACCACCAGCACCTCCGCCGCCTCGCGAATACCGTCGATCTTGAGCTTCAGAAACTCGCCAGCACGCGTCGGCAGGTGGGCAGCGGTCGCCAGGCGTTCGGCATCGACGATACGCCACAGCGCCTCGCGCGTGGGGGCAGTGGCGATACGCACGAAACGCCAGGGCTGCATGTAACCCACCGATGGCGCCAGGTGGGCAGCCTCGATCAGGCGGCCAAGCAGCCCGTCGGGTAGCGTCCCGTCGGCAAACTGGCGAATGTCGCGGCGCTCGCGGATGACCCGCTCGATGGCGGCAACATCCGCCGCGGGGTAACGGTGCTGGTTCATCAACCGACAGACACCCTTGAGCGTTGCCTCGTCGGCGCTAGCCGCTTCTCGCCAGCGGGCGCAACCCCGCGCTGATGTGGGACGACGCGGGTCTTGCTTGCGGCGGCGCGCCGCCGACTGCCGGGCACGGCCAGTTGGTCACACATGCAAAGCTCTCCGGTGGTTGCAGCGATCATCCTTCGCCGGCCGAGTCTACCAGACTAGGCAGAGCAGCGTCGGGCAGGCGTCGTTGGCAGGAGATCCTACCACCCCGGCTTCCAGCCGAACGGCGTCACCGCCAGATAGGCGAGGCTCCGCCAGTAGCTGCGATCGATCGACCAGGCCTTGAGAAACGCCCTGGCAGCAATGGCGCGGCTTGCCCCAGCACCCCCTTTCAGGTGCCCGAGGCCGAATTCGGCGCAGTAGATGGCCAGTTGCCGCCGGAAACGTTCCGCCGCAACGCAGCGACCATCCTGGCTGCACAGTCCCCAGCGTTCTGCCGCCGTCTCGAGCAGGCGCGTGCGGTAGTCGATTGGCCGGATGACCCGCGACCCCTGCGCCGAGTGCTGCCGATAGAGCGTCGTCGCTTCGCGGAGCTTCAGGAACTGCGAGCTTCTCGACACTCGCAACCAGAAATCCCAATCCTCACTGTAGGGAAGCGCTTCGTCGAAACCCGCCTGAGCGACGACGACCGCGGTTCGTGCCAGGGCGGTACTGGTCAATACCCAGCTGTCGAGCAGCATCTGGTGATAGATCCAGCCCGAAAAGTCGCCGTCGACACCTTGCGCAGCCGCTCGCGGGAGGTAGTCTGCCGGCGCCGGGAATGCTCCCGCGTCGTCCTGCCGCCACCAGACGAAGTCGGTGAACACCACATCGACCTGGGGATGGTCGGCGAAAGCCGCCAGCTGGTTGGCCAGCTTGTTCGGCTGCCAGTAGTCGTCATGGTCGACCAGGGCAATGAACTCGCCGTGCGCTTCCCTTATGCCGTGGTTGCGGGCGGCGCAGACGCCGGCGTTGCTTTGCTCGATGACCCGAACCGGATCGCCGAAACGGCGGGCAATGGCGCAGGTGTCGTCGGTCGAGCCATCGTCGATGACGATGATCTCGAGATCCGCAGCGCCCTGGCGAAGAATGCTGTTGAGGGTTTCGCTGATGTAGCGCGAGCAGTTGTAAGTGGGGATGACCACGGAGACGGACGACATGGCGAAAAATCACTCCAGGCAAGAGCTGCAAGTAAACGGGCGCACAGCAGAACTAGGGCTTGTCCGGGGACCCGCAGGCCGCGAGCCAGAACGGGTGCCGCTTGGATGCGGACGAATGTTACCCGATTCACTCACCTTGTTCGTGACAGGCTTTGCACGACCGCCGCACAAGGTACCGGCGTCGCGCCTGCCTGTACAACATCGGCCGCAATGCCAACTCGGTCACACCACGACTCCTGTTGACAGCCCTTCCACGCCTACAAGCCTGTTAAACCTTGCTATGATTTCCTCCGGCAAAGCAAGCTTCCTTGTCCGGGGGCCGCTGAAGACGTCCTAGCGTAATGTTTCACGCAGTAGGGAACATAAGAATGCCAGCGGCGACATGGTTTCAAGCGGCTGTCCGGCGTGCTGAAAGTTTCGTCGGAAATACAGCGCCACAACAACCTGCACGTCATTGCGAGGAGGCGTAGCCGACGTGGCAATCCAGAGGTTCTGTTTTTCGCGCGGCTGATATGGCGCACCTGCAGTCAGAGAATGGAACTGGATTGCCGCGTCGGCTACGCCTCCTCGCAATGACGGTGGCTGGGAAATGGTGGCCCGGGTTTGGCGAGGCGGGCAGCGGTATGGACCGGGCGAACTCCAGCCACCCTACGCTTTTACGCTGCTGTCAGGGTCGCTGAAAGCCTCATCAAAAAAGTAGGCTACACTAGCGTAGCAAGGCAAGATGCTCGCGCTCGCCTGGCAGGGGATGACTTCGTTCTCGGCAGCGCCGCTGCGCATGATTACCGCACTCGGGATGCTGGTGTCTCTACTCAGCCTGGGCATGGGGCTCTGGGCTTTCGGCGTGCGCTTGTTCACCGACGCCGCGCTGCCCGGCTGGGCGTCGATCGTCATTCCGCTGTTTCTGATCTCGGGCGTCCAGCTGCTGTCGCTGGGCGTCATCGGCGAATACCTGGCGAAAATCTTCCTGGAGACCAAACGCCGGCCGCTCTTTTTTGTCGATCGCCTGGTTCGCTCCGACACTGACCCTTTGTCGTGAGAGCCGCGCACGCCGAGCGCGCCGCCAAGCTCACCGGCGCCATGCTGCTGCTCGCCGTCGTCGCGGTGACGCTGCTGCTGCAACTCGTCCTGCAGGCGTATTTCTTTCCGCTGTCGGCCTTGTCGGACGCCGCGCGCCTGGTGCACATCGACGCCCCTTTCCACCAGTACCAGATGGAAGTTGCCCGCCAACTGTGCGCCGAGCAGCGCCTGACCGGCTACGACATCTTCTTCGCTGCCGGCCACCTCGGCGGGGTGACCTTCAACGCCAGCGCCAAATTGCCGGCCCTGCTGGCCTGCCTGGATACGGCATCCGCCAACATTCCCGTGATCTACAAGCAGTTCAGCTTCTGGTCCGGGGTGCTCGCCCCGGCGATGCTGGTCGCCACCTGTGTGCTGCTGCGTCTGCCGGTCAGCGTCGCGGCGCTGGTTGCCCTGCTGAGCCTGTTGCTCTGGTGGACGGGCGCCATTCGCTGGTACCACGCCGCGGGGCTGGTATCGTACGTGATCGTCGCCTTCGCCAGCGTCCCCTTCGCCGTCGCCGCGCTACGCGTTTGCCGCCGGCCGACGCCGTGGCGGCTGGCGCTGCTGACCGTCGTGGCGGCAATCGGCCTGCTCGTGCACCCCCTGTTTGTCGTCGCCGCCGCGCTGATCGGCTTGCCCTTGCTGGTGGACGAGCTGCGCGCCGGCTTGCGCATTGGCAACGTCGCCCTGGTGGTGGCCGTCCTGCTCGCCGGCATGCTGCTCCTGAACGGCATCTGGCTGTGGCCGTCGCTGACCACGCCCAGCTTCGCGACCATTGTCCACCCCTATCAGCGGGCCGTCGATCCAACACTGGCGCTGCAGGAACTGCTCGGCTCGGCGCCGACGGCTGCCGGCGGGTCGCGACTGTACAACGTCCTGTGGATCGGCGCTCTGCTGTGTATCGGCTGCTGGCGCGGCAGCGCGCGGCGCGCGCTGCTGGCGTTGATCGCCGCTGCCGTGCTGCTCATGATCTGGGCCTCGTTCGGAGCCGTCGTCCCGGCGATCGCTTCCCTGCAACCCAACCGCTTCAGCGCATTGGCCTGGCTGTGCCTGGTCGTCCCGGCGGCTGCCGGCGTGGTCGCCGCAGCGCGGCAGATTCCTGCGGTGCACGGGTTCGGGCGCTGGCTCCGTGGCGCTGCGCTGCTCCTTGTCGCTGGTTTTCTGGCCTTTTTCGTGCGCGAAGCTGAGCGCGAGATCTTTGCACCGGCCGAGACCGGCCACTATGCGGTGGCCGCACCTGAAGTCAAGGGCGAGGGCGAACTTTCCCGGCCGCTGCTCGACTTTCTCGGCACACAGACCGACGCCTCAGCGCGGGTTTTCTTCGAGCTCTCACTGGCACGAGTTCACGACGGGGGCCACATGGCCGGCCTTTACGCCCTGGCCAGCAATCGCGAATTCATCGGCGGCCCCTACCCCTTTACCGACTTCGCCAGCGCCTGGGACGACTTCGCCTTCGGCAAACCCTACGCCGAGCATTCGCCGGAGCAGCTGAACACCTTCCTCGACGCCTACAACATCCGCTGGATGTTGTGCCACAGCGCCGCCTGCCGGGCAGCCATGGCGGCCTTGCCCGGAGTCAGCAAGCTCGCCGAACTGGGGCCGGTGACCGCCTTCGTGCGCGCAGCCAGCCCGGGTTTCGTCGTCCACGGGAGTGCGCGGGTGGTCGAGCGCTGCATCAACCGGCTCACCCTGGCCGATGCCGCCGGCTCTCCGCTGATCCTCCGCTACCACTGGGTGCCCGGACTGGTGAGCATTCCTCCGGCGCGCATCGAGCCGGTAGACATACTGCCCGGCGCACGCCCCTTCATCGCCATCCACAATCCGCCGCCCGACCTGACACTGCGCATTGGCGACGGCCCGGGCCAGGCCTGTGACGCCCGCGCCAGGCTGTCGCCCTGACTCCGCTCCGAGTCAATCGCCTGCGACGCCGCCGCCGCAATCGCTTCGCTCAGCTGCCGGTGGTCGTTCCCGGGGCATCGCTGTCCACCACCGCTGGCTCCTGCCCGGAATCCGTATCGCTACCGGCAGCGCTATCTTTGGCGGCGAGGGCGAGCTGGCGCTTCTCGTCCTTCTTGCGTTTCTTCTCAAGTTCTCTCTGGCGCTTCTCGAACTGATAATTTGGTTTTGCCAAGGCGAGTCCCCCAATAGCCGCGCGCGCGGCTCGACGAAGTAAAAAGCCGGGAGTGTCGCACAAATCGGCTTGCTCGCGGCGGTCGATGTTGCCTTGGCGGAGAATGGAAGGCGATAGCCTGTCTCGGCCAAGGCGCTAGAATGGCGACTTCATAACGCTCGGCGGCATTCCCATGGAGCAGGACCAGCCACCACTGACTTCCCCAGCCGACGACCAGACGCCGGCTCGACAGCCGCTGCCGCGGCCGACACGCCTGCCGCTCTATCTGGCGCTCGCCTACCTGGTGCTGATCAGCTACGCCAGCCTCTACCCGTTCGCCAACTGGCGCGACCTCGGCCTGTCGCCATTGGCCTTTCTCGCTGCCGCCTGGCCACGTTACTGGACGGCTTTCGACCTCGCGGTCAACATCGCCGTTTACGTGCCGCTGGGCTTCCTGCTGGCGCTCACCCTGCGGCGCTTGCCCGGCCGTTGGTCGGCGGCGGTCGCCGCACTGCTCGTCGGCAGCCTGCTCAGCTTCACCGTCGAGTGCCTGCAGAACTGGCTGCCGGCGCGCGTGCCCTCGAATATCGACCTGGCGTGCAACATTTCGGGAAGCGCCATCGGCGCCGTACTCGCCGTCTGGAAGGGCAAGCCGATCTTTCGCCGCATCGCCCAGCTGCAGCAGGCGCTACTGGCACCGATACCGCACGCCGAACTGGGCCTGGTTCTGATCGGCATGTGGCTGCTCACCCAGCTGTCACCCGAAACGCTGCTCTTTGGCGTCGGCGACCTGCGCCAGGTGCTCGGGCTGACGCCGGCGGTCCCATATGCGGCGCCGGCGTTTTTCATGCTCGAAACCGGCGTCATCGTCTGCAACACGATCGTCATCGGCCTGTTCACACGCACCCTGCTCGCCGACCGGAACGCCCCGCACCTGGTGCTGTTCAGCTTTTTCATGCTGGCACTGGCGATCAGGACGCTCGCCGCAGCGGTACTCGTCGCCCCGCACGACGCCCTGGCCTGGCTGACCCCGGGCGCCAGGCTCGGGCTGCTCATCGGCGGCGTGCTGCTCTCGCTGCTGCTGCTGCTGCCGGCGGCTCTGCGCATCGGTTTCGCCGGCGTCGCTCTGATGGCCGGAACGGCGCTGGTCAATCTGACGCCGCCCAACCCCTACTCGGAAGCGGCGCTGGCCACCTGGCGCCAGGGTCACTTCCTCAATTTCAACGGCCTCACCCGCTGGATCGCCAGTCTCTGGCCTTTCCTCGCCCTGCCCTACCTGACCGCCCTCGGTCGCCGCCTCTGATCAGGATCCGGCGGACTTTCGGCGCGCCTGGAGCTGCTGTTCCCAGGCCGCGAGCGGCGGCGCGCGGCGCTCGAGATCGCCGGTCAGTCGCTCTTCCAGGCGCTCGAGCAAATCCAGGTCCTCGGCCGCGAGGCTTTGCGGGTGAATGCGCTGCACCTGCAGCACCAGATCGCCGGCCGCTCGTCGGCCTTTTGCGGGGAAGCCCAGCCCGGGCAGACGATACTCTTCCGGAGGCTGAGGATCCGCAGAGAGTTCGAGCGGCGTCGTACCGCTCAGGCTCGGTACCTCGATCCGCCCCCCGCAGAGCAGGCGATAGACGCTGACCGGCACTCGACAATGGATGTCGCGCCCGTGCAGGACGAAGAGCGGATGCTCCGCCAGGCGGATTTCCAGGTAGAGATCGCCGGCTTTGCCCCCACCCCCTGGCGGGGGCGCCGCCTGGCCGACCAGGCGCAGGCGCTCGCCGGCGAGCAGGCCCGGCGGCACGGTCACCGCCAGGGTTCGTGGCTGGTGCAGCCAGCCACTGCCGCAGCAATCGGGACAGTCGGTCTCACGCAGAAAGCCGCGCCCGGCGCAGCCCTCGCAAACGCTGGTCCCGCCCCCGCGCCGGCTGGTCCGACCGCAACCGCTGCAGCGCTTGCAGGGCACCGAGGTGCGGTGTTGAACGCGGCCACTGCTGCAACAACTGACGCAGCGAACACCCTGCACCAGGGCGATCGTTTTCCGGCAACCGAGGGCAGCCTCCTCGAGAGTCAGCGTCAAGCCCTGTGTCAGGTCCTCCCCGGTGCTCCGCTGGCCCGCAGCCTTGCTGGCGCCGCAACTGCTTTCACGGGGAGCGCTTGCGCTGCCTTTGCTGTCGCGTCGCCCGCTTGCTGCCGCCTTGCTGGCCGCCTGCGCCTGTCGCCACTCGGCGAGCCGCTGCGGATCGAGAAACAGCTCGTAGGCCGCGTGCAAGCGCTTGAACTCGGCCTCGGCCGCCGCCGAGCGGTTACGATCTGGGTGCCAGTGCATGGCCAGCCGGCGATAGGCGCGCTTGATGTCGGCCGGCGAAGTCTCGGAGCTGACGCCGAGGACGGCAAAGGGGTCTTCACAGATAGTCATCGCTTGGGCAGTACCGGTGCCTTGGGAACCTGCCGCAAGCAGGGGACAAGAGGACACCCTGGGGCCGCGGCAGAAGGCGCATTTTACGCGATCAGCGATCATCGTTCTCGCCTGCGGCGCCAAGCCGTCGTCCAGCGTCGCTCAGCGCTGCGCCTGCGGCACGCGAATCGGGGTTAGAATCGACCGCCGCCAACAGCAAACCGTCGCCAGGAGCCCGTTCGCATGAGTTACTTCAAGCATCACGTCTTTTTCTGCTGCAACCAGCGCGGCGAGGGTGAGACCTGCTGCAATGACGCTGGCGCAAGCGCCGCCCAGACCTACGCCAAGGATCGCATCGGCGCACTGAAGATGAAGGGGGCCGGCAACGTGCGCATCAACCGTGCCGGCTGCCTCGACCGCTGCGACAACGGACCGGTGCTGGTCGTCTATCCTGAGGAAGTCTGGTACAGCTACGTCGATAACGAGGACATCGAAGAGATCATCCAGGAGCACCTGGTGCACGGGCGCGTCGTCGAACGACTGCGCATCTGAGAGACGTTCGCGAAAGGAAGCCCAGGCCATGAAAGTGCAGCCCGAACACCTGTTGATCGACGGACCGGTCGGCAAGGTCGAAGTGATCGTCGAGAATCCCGGCGCGCCGCGCGGTATCGCCATGATCGGCCACCCGCATCCCTTGTTCGGCGGCGGCAACACCAACAAGGTCGTGCAGACGCTGGCGCGCACCTTCAATCATCTCGACTACGTCGCGCTGCGCCCCAACTTTCGCGGCATCGGCCAGAGCGAGGGCACGCACGACGACGGCCGTGGCGAAACCGAGGATCTGCTCGCCGTGCTCGCCGAAGCGAAGTGCCGCTACGGCAATCTGCCGGTCGCGCTGGCCGGCTTCTCCTTTGGCGCCTATGTGCAGACGCGCGTCGCCGATGCCTTGCGCGAAGCCGGTCATCCCGCGCAGCGCATGGTGCTGGTCGGCACGGCCTCGGGTTTCGTCGAAGGCTTGCGCCAGTACCGGACCAAGGCCGTGCCTGGTGACACCATCGTCATCCACGGTTCGGAAGACACCACCGTGCCGCTGGCCAACGTCATCGAATGGGCGAAGCCGCTCGAGCTGCCGGTAATCGTCGTCCCCGGTGCCGATCACTTCTTCCACCGCCGCCTGCACGTCATCCGCGAAATCGTCAGTCGCGCCTGGCGACATTGAGCGCCGCCAGCGACGCTGCAGGAGCACGGGAGCCAGTGGAGTAGAGGAGCAGAGGAGTACAATGCGCCCTGTGGCCACTCTGCTCGTCCTGACCAACCTCCCCGACCGACCGTCTGCCGAAGCACTGGCCAGCGAACTCGTCGCAGCGCGTCTGGCGGCCTGTGTCAACGTGCTGGCGCCTTGCCAGTCGACCTACCGCTGGCGGGGAGCCCTGGAAACCACCAGCGAAGTACCGCTGCTGATCAAGACCCGCAGCGAACGCTACGCGGCGCTCGAAGCCGCCATCCGCGAACGCCACCCCTACGAGCTTCCGGAGATCATCGCCCTGCCGGTGACCGCCGGGCTGCCCGCCTATCTCGCCTGGGTCGCCACCGAAACGCGCGCCCCCGACGACCTTGAAGACGCCCCGCAATGACCTGGTTGTTCGTCCTCCCGCACTCTGTGCGGCGCTTTTTCCAGCGCTCCTGGCTGCTGCCGTTCCTGCTCGCGGTCTTCATGCTGCTCGCCTGGCCAGCGCGGGGCGAAGAGTTTCTCGACCCCGCCGTCGCCTTCAAGCCGACGGCGCATGCCGTCGATGGGCAAACCATCGAAGTGCGCTTCGAGATCGCCAAGGGCTATTACCTCTACCGCGACAAGTTCCGCTTTGCTGCCGAGCCGGCGAGCGTGCAGCTTGGCACGCCAATTCTGTCGCCGGGCAAGGTCAAGGAGGACCCCAATTTCGGCAACGTCGAGGTCTATTACAAACAGGCGCTGATCCGCATTCCCGTCGAGCGCAACAGCTCCGGGCCACTGCCGCTGACCCTGAAAATCACCTCGCAGGGTTGTGCCGACGCCGGCATCTGCTATCCGCCGCAAAGACAGACGCTCGCGCTTGAACTGCCGGACCCGGCGGCGGCGCCCTCTGCAGGCGCAACGACGCCAGGCAAGGACTTCAGCGATGACGAATCCAGACGCATTGCGCAGCTGTTCAGGAACGCCAGCTTCTGGTTGCTGGTCGCCAGCTTCTTCGGCTTCGGGCTACTGCTCTCCCTGACACCGTGCTGCTTCCCGATGATCCCGATCCTCTCGAGCATCATCGTCGGCTCCGGCCGCGACGGGCATGGCGTATCGCACGCGCGCGGCTTCGCGCTGTCGCTGGCCTACGTCCTGGGCATGGCGATCACCTACGCCGCGGCCGGAGTCGCCGCCGGGATGACCGGCACGCTGCTCACCGCCGCCTTGCAGAACGCCTGGGTCCTCGGTGCCTTCGCGCTGGTCTTCGTCGCCCTCTCCCTATCGATGTTCGGCTTCTACGAACTGCAGCTACCGACCTTCCTGCAAAGCAAGGTCTCGGAGGAGGCCAGCCACCTGCGCGGCGGCTCGCTACCCGGCGTCGCCGCCATGGGCGTGCTCTCGGCGATCATCGTCGGCCCCTGCGTCGCCGCCCCGCTCGCCGGCGCCCTGCTCTACATCGGGCGCAGCGGTGACGCCGTTCTCGGCGGCGCGGCGCTGTTTGCCATGGGCGTCGGCATGGGCGCACCACTGCTCGCCGTCGGGCTGTCCGCTGGCACCCTGCTGCCGCGCTCCGGCCCGTGGATGGAAGCGGTCAAGAAATCCTTTGGCGTCCTCCTGCTGGCCACCGCCGTGTGGCTGCTGTCGCCGGTCGTCCCGGTGGTTGCGCAAATGATCGCCTGGGCCCTGCTGCTGATCATCCCGGCGATCTACATGCACGCACTCGACCCGCTGCCACCGCACGCCCGGGGCTGGCAGCGCTTCTGGAAAGGCATCGGTATTTTCATGCTCATCGGCGGTACAGCGATGCTCCTCGGCGCGCTGGCCGGCTCGCGCGACCCGCTGCAACCGCTGTCGGTACTGCGCAGCAGCGCGGCAGAGGTCGAAGTCAGGCAACTGCACTTCACCCGCGTGCGCACGCTCGCCGAACTCGAAGGGCGCATCAAGAGCGCCGGCCAGCCGGTGATGATCGACTTCTACGCCGACTGGTGCGTGTCGTGCAAGGAGATGGAACGTTTCACCTTTGCCGATGCGCGCGTGCGCGCGAAGCTCGCCGGCTGGACACTGCTGCAGGCCGACGTGACCGCCAACTCGGACGAGGACAAGGCTCTTCTGCAGCGCTTCAATCTCTACGGCCCGCCAGGGATCATCTTCTTTGACGCCCAGGGTCGGGAGATCGACGGCGTACGCGTCGTCGGCTTCATGAGCGCCGACGAATTCCTCGGCCTGCTGGCACGCCTGGGTTAGGTCACTGTGCGGTTTTCTTGCCTGTCGAAAATTCTTACAGGCCGTTCCCTTGCCCGCCCGGATGCTTCGGCAAGCCCTTGATTAAGAACTGATGGCCGCTGTTGGCACGAATTGTGCTTACATCTCGAAAAGGCTCGTGGACCAGGTGTACGGAACCCGGCCTTGGTAGCGTTCGGTGCTGGCCTGACGACTGCCGCTGGACATGTCCATCCACCCGTGCCAGCCAAGACCCCACCATGAAGGGAGCAACCCGTGTTCACAAGCACTTCGATCGTTCTTGTTGCCGCCATGCTGTTTTGCGCGTCTGCGCAGGCCGGGCCAGTCCTTGTGCTCGACCAGCAGAACGTGGTTCCAGGCGTGCCTCCGGCGCCGAGCGTCATCTCGGTCCAGCTTGGAAGCGGTCCCGAATTCGCGCAGACGTTTACCGTGGGCGTCGGCGGGGTTCTCGCCCAGATCGATCTCCAGCTCGCTCGCTTTGGGTCGATCCCGCTCGTGCTCGACATCCGGGAAACAACCGCTGGCGTTCCCAACAGCACGGTTCTGACGAGCGTGAGCATCGACCCGAATACGGTCGTCCCCTGGCTGCCCACGCCCGACTGGACGCTCCCCTTCACCAGCATCGTGCTCGGTGCAGCCGAGCTTCCGGTCCTTGCGGGAGAGGTCCTGGCCATCTCGCTTTCCCAGCAGGTGACGCTGAACGACTTCTACTATTGGCACGTGACCGGCGATCTGTATTCCGGCGGTAGCACCTATGGCCGCAACGGTCCGGCGGCCCCCTTCGTGCCACTCTCAGAGATCTTCAACCAGCCGGCTTTCTATGACGTCGGATTCCGGACCTATGTCCGCACGAACGATGTGCCCGAACCGGAAGTGCTTGCTCTCGCTGCGCTTGCTTTGGCGCTGGCTGGCGGAGTACGCCGACGGCGCGCCGTGACTGCCCTGTAGTTCCATTCGGGTCTCTCACGGCTGCTGCGGCGCTCGCCTGCCGCAGCAGCCGTCATTGCGAGGAGGCGCAGCAGGCGCGTGTGGTCAGATTGCCAACCCGGGCACCCGACCCATGCCATCAAGCCCCTGCATGCACGGTTGCCTTGCGCTCCAGCTTGCCCCAGCCGACGAGGACGCCTTTCAGCGAGGTCAGGGTGCTCTTGATGGCCACGTAGTACATCAGCTGGCGATAAAAGAAGCGCTGCCAGAACAGCCAGATCAACAAGCCCCAGCTTTCCTTACGTTCGAGGACGAAGGCGAGGATGGCGGCCAGGTAGTCCACGCTGACGAAGAGCGCGTAGTAGAAAAGGACGCGCCACAGGTTGTCGGGGGAATACGCCTCCGGGTGATGCCAGTGATTGAAGGCGGCCGACCCCAGCGAGCCGATCAGCAGCAGGTCCATGATCGGCGAGATCAGCGGAAAGAGCACCTGGAAAATGATCACGTTGGGCAGCGCGACAAAGCCCAGCGCGCCGTAACGCGGACGGAAGACGACATCGCGATGTTTCCAGGCGGCCTGCATGGTGCCGTACATCCAGCGGTAGCGCTGGCCGATGAAACCGCGCACGGTATCCGGCGCTTCGGTCAGGGCAATCGCTTCTTCGTCATAGGCGATGCGCTTGCCGAGCTTGCGAATGGCCAGGGTGAGGTCGGCGTCTTCGGCCAGGGTGTCGTGCCTGAAGCCGCCGGCACGGTCGACGAGTTCGCGACGCCAGGCGCCGACGGCGCCGGGAACGACGGTGATGCAGTTGAGGACGGCGAAGGCGCGGCGATCGAGATTCTGGCTGGTGATGTACTCGAGTGCCTGCCAGCGAGTGAGCAAATTGACGCGATTGCCGACCTTGGTGTTGCCGGCAACGGCACCGACCTGCGGGTCGCTGAAGTGGCGAACGAGCTTGCTGATCGTCTCCCTGGTAAACACCGTGTCGGCGTCGAGGGCGACGACGATTTCGGCGCGCGTTTGCGCGAAGCCGAAGTTGAGTGCGGCCGGCTTGCCAGCGTTCGCCTGGCTGAAAACGCGCACGCGCGGGTCGTTGGCGAAGGCTTCGCTGGCCACACGATAGGTCGCGTCACTCGAGCCATCGTCGACGACAATGATCTCGAGGGGCCCCGGCGAGTCGCAGGCGAGCAGCGAGGCAATCGTCTGGACGATTACCTTCTCTTCGTTGAACGCCGGCACGACGACCGCGACCGATGGCGCATAGGCCGGATCAAAGACGCGATGGCGCTCGCTGCAGCGCTGGTAGATGGCCAGCCCGCCAACGAACAGCAGGCGCGCGATGCCGAGCGCGATGCCGAGAACGAACAGCCAGTCGATTGCCGCGCCGGCCCAGTTGATGACCGCGAACGCGGCTCCGTCGAAGCGGCTGCGCAACTGATCTTCGGGGAGCACTGGCGGCATGATGGCGTCGCGGCTACGGCCGAGGAGTTGCGCAATGGTGACGAATTCGAAACCGCGCCTGTGCAGCGCGTCGGCAATTCCCGGAATCGCCGCCACGGTCTGCGTGCGGTCACCGCCCGAGTCGTGCAGCAACACGACGTTGCCGTCACCGCGCTCCGCCGCCTCGACGACGCGCTTGACGATCTCGGCGGCACCGGGACGCTTCCAGTCGTCCGGGTCGATCTGCATGCCGACGTTGACGTAGCCCTGCCGCGCGGCGAGTTCGACCGGGCGCACCTGGTCGATGGTTTCCGGTTCGGCGTCGACGGCGTAGGGCGAGCGAAAGAGCAGCGAGTGGCGGCCGACCTCGCTGGCCAGCAGGTGTTGCGTCGCCGAGAGTTCGAGCTCCAGCTGCTTTGGCGAGATGCTTGAAATGTTGGGATGGGTGAAGGTGTGGTTGCCGATCTCGTGCCCTTCATTGACCGCGCGGCGCAGCAATTCCGGATGGTTCTGGCCGTTGGCGCCAATGATGAAGAAGGTCGCCGGCACTCCGGCGTCACGCAGCGCGTCCAGGATCAGCGGCGTGAATCTCGGGTCGGGTCCATCGTCGAAGGTGAGCACGACCTTGCGCTCGGCGCTGCCGTGGCGGGTGATGACGTACGGCGACGGGAAAGCGGTGAAGCGCTCGCCGGAGATCAGGCCGCGCTGCGCGTCGAAGCTGATGATCCGCCGGCCGACCTGCGGCTGCGCCGTAACGTCGAGAACCTCGCCCTTGCCTTCGTAGTCGACGCCGTAGGCAAAACGGATTTCGGCGAGTTGCTCGGCGCGCGCGGCATCGAGCGGACCTTTCCGGCCGAAGATCTGCCACAGCGCCGGGTCTTCGCTGCCCAGTCGCCACAAGGCCACTCCACGCGGGTGCAGCGAGCGCAGGGTGACCAGCTGGTTGAATGCCGTCACGGCATCGAGCAGCCAGACATGATGGCGGCGGTCGTCATCGTCAGCGTAGGCGAAGGTCGGGTTGAGCGAGACGGGGTCGAGCTGCAGCTTGGCCTCCGACTCCTTGGCGATGAGTACCGCTTCCTCGAAAGTACGTTCCTCGGCCGGCTGCCCGGGGCGGCCCCAATCGTAGGCGTAGTTGCCGATGGCGACGATCATCTTGTCGGCCGGAATGTCACGCTGCCTGGCGTGCAGGACGCGCGCGAACCACGGCAGGCTGGCGATCGGGCCGTGCCTGCCGTCAGCCCAGTGCTCGTCGTAGGCCATCACGATCAGGTAGTCGGCGTTGCGCACCAGTCTGCGGTAGTCGAAAGCGGCGTCGGCAGCCGGTACGTTGACCGACACCAGCAGCTTCCTCGGATGCATCACCGCATACAGCTCGGCCATGAAGCGCTGGAAGTCGGGTTGCGCCCTGGCGGCAATGTTCTCGAAGTCGATGCTGATGCCGGCATAGCGATGAGCTTCGACAAAGGCAAGAATCTGCTCGATCGTCCGCTTGCGCGCAGCCGGGTCGGCGAGCATGCGTCCCAGCTTTTCGCCTTCCCACTGGTGGCCGTTCCAGTTGTTGACCAGCGGCACCAGCGACAGGTCGGGTCGGCGCGCGCGAATGTATTCGGTGACGTGCGCGGTGCGCAGCGGATCGTTCTCGCGCAGCGTGCCGTCTTCGCTCGCCAGGTGCACCCACTCGGCGATCACCGTATCCAGGCTGCCGAGGTTCTCCTTCAGCGAGCTCATGCTGGCATCGTCCCAGTTGACAAAGAAGGCAATGGCCAACGGTTGGCTGTCCAGGCCGGCGCCACTCGCCCGCGGCGGCTGCAGCAGGTGGCGCAGACTGCGCTCACGCTCGCGGGCAAGTTTGAGCTGGTCGTTGCGCAGGACCCGTTCGCGGCGGCTCGCCGGTCGTTCGGGCGCCAGATCCGGGACGTCGGGAACGGCGTGCGCGCCGTGCGGCAGGAAACTGACATTCGGTAGATGCAGTGCCGGCAGCACCGGTGCGGCCAGAATACTGAGTACGAGTCCGCCCATCAGCAGCGTAAGCGCGACGCCGATCAGCGCCATGCCCAGGCGGAGACGCGGCCAGCGCTTGTTGGCCGGGTCGAAAAACACCGCCTTTGCCGTTTTCGGGCTGGCGCTTGGCCCTGGCGACGGGTCGAGGTAGGGCGGCAGAGACATGCGCGGATCACGGACCTGGATGAATGCGCCACTCGCGCGAGTTGCACTGACCGGCTGATCTTCCCGCACAAGGAGCAAAAGCGAGGCGCGCCGCTCCGGCCGGGACGTCGGATCGAGCGCGGAGGATAGCGGACATTGGGAAACTCGGGTGGCAGTGAATGCAGATCTTATCCGCAGTCCAGGAATTGCGCACGAATCCTGTTCACACGCCAGGTCGACAGCAAGGACCTCGCCCCTAAGCTTGGCCTAATCCTGAGTCGCTATCTTCACGCCTGCGCGAATTCCTGCGTGCTTTGAACGAGCGACGGCCATAAGGAGAAATTTCAATGGGAAAGCAGCGGCCGTCGTTTTTGCGCCCCGCCATTGGCGCGGGCTGCGCCGGAAGATCTGCCGGCAACGATGGCCTGGCGATCGCCGACGCGGTGCCCGATGCTGAATACAAGGGAAACACGAAATCATGTCCTGGTCATTGAAACCCTACTGGCGCAGCGCCCTCGTCGTCTTCGGCGCCGCCCTGACGCTCTACCTGAGCTACTCCGAGTGGCGCCAGTTCTACCCGGCGACGGCCGCGGCCGGCTGGGAGGTGCAGGTCTATCGCGACCAGATCCCCATGGTCAGCGCGCTGGCACTCGACGGCAGGGGCGACCTCTACATCAGCCAGGAGTTGTCCAGCGGCAAGGGCAAGATTCTCAAGCTGACCGCTGACGGCAGCCTGACCGAGATTCTCGCCGGCCTCTCCAAACCGGACGGCCAGGTGATCTTCCGCGGCGGCCTGGTGACCGGCCAGGAAGGCGGCAAGCTGCCGGTGCTCTGGCTGCGCAACGGCCAGACCGAAACGCTCTTCGAGGGCAACAGCGTCGAGGGCATTGCCACCGATGGCCAGGTGCTCTACGCGATCGAGGATGCGCGGCCGGGCCGCCTGTTGCGCTTCAACCCCGACAGTGGCGACCTGACCGTGCTCCGTGAAGGGCTGGACGATGGCGAGGGCGTCAGCCTGTGCGCCGACGGTCGGCTGTTCTATACCGAGAAGCGCAAGGGCTGGGTCAAGCAATGGCAGGCCAAGGGCCCGGACATCATCGTCGCCGATGGCCTCAACGCACCCGGCTTTGTACAATGCACGAGCGATGGCCTGTGGATCACCGAGGACGCCACGCACCTGGCACGCGTGCTGCTGCTCGACACGGGCGGCAAGCTACAGGTCATCCTAACCCACCTGCGTTCCGCGCAAACCCTCATCCCGCTCGCTGCCGGCAGTTACCTGCTCGCCGAACAGGGCCGCAAGCGCATCCTGAAACTCGACCGCCGCCCCACCTGATTCTGACAGTCTGACAGCCTGACATTCCGAGCAACCATGACCGCCACCCTCGCACCGCGCAACGCGCCGCTTCCCCGCCGCATCGCCCAGCCGACACTGAAGAGTCACCTGGCCTTCACCCTTCTCGGCGGCGCCGCGCTGCTCACGCTGTACACCCTGTTGCGCATCGCCTTGCTCGTCTACAACCGCGAATTGATTGGCGACACTCCAAGCGCGACGTTCATCGAGGCTTTCTACAATGGCCTGCGTTTCGATGTGCGCCTGGTGGTCTATGCGCTGACGCCGCTGCTCCTGGCACTGCTCAGCGTCCGCGCCATGGCCGCCCGCGGTCTGCTGCGTGGATGGCTGACCGCCTTCGCCAGCTTCACCCTCTTGCTCGGCATTACCGAGCTCGATTTCTACCGCGAATTCCACCAGCGCCTGAACGGCCTGATGTTCCAGTATTTCGAGGAAGACCTGGCCACGGTGGGGAGCATGTTGTGGAACGGCTTCCCGGTTGGCCGCTACCTGCTGGCCTGGGCGGTGGTCACCTGGCTGCTGGCCAGACTGTTCAAGAGCCTTGACCGGCTCAGCCGGCCGGCGATCCCGGCGCGGCACGAAGAATCGCCGCCGCAGCCGGCGTACGCCGCGCCGACCTGGTACTGGCGGAGCGGCCTGTTCCTTCTCTGCGCACTGCTTGCCGTGGTCGCCGCCCGCGGCCACTTGCGGCAGGGGCCGCCTCTGCGCTGGGGAGACGCCTACACCACCAATTCGATGTTCGCCAATCAGCTGGGCCTCAACGGTTCGCTGACGCTGCTCTCCGCGGCCGAGGCCAGCATGTCCTCGCAGCGCAGCAATGCCTGGCAATCGACCATGCCCGATGAACAGGCCCTGGACATCGTACGCCAGCTGCTGCTCACGCCGCACGACCGCCTGGTCGACGCCGACAGCGCGGCAATCCGCCGTGACTTCACTCCGCCCTCCGACCGTACCCTGCCGATTCGCAACGTCGTGGTCATCCTGATGGAAAGCTTCGCCGGGCGTTTCGTCGGCGCACTGGGCGGCACGGGCGACATCACCCCGCACTTCGACGCACTGGCCAAGGAGGGCCTGCTTTTCGACCGCTTCTTCTCCAATGGCACGCACACCCACCAGGGCATGTTCGCGACGATGGCCTGCTTCCCGAACCTGCCCGCTTTCGAGTACCTGATGCGCACCCCCGAAGGCGCGCACAAGTTCTCCGGCCTGCCGCAGCTGCTCAGTGCGCGCGGCTACGACAACCTCTACGTGTACAACGGCAACTTCCAGTGGGACAACCAGTCGGGCTTCTTCAGCAACCAGGGAATGACCCGCTTCATCGGCCGCGAGGATTTCGTTGACCCGGTGTACATGGACCCGACCTGGGGAGTTTCGGATCAGGACATGTTCGACCGCGCCGCCGCCGAACTCGACAAGCTGCCTGCCGACAAGCCCTTCTATGCCCTGCTGCAGACCCTGTCCAACCACACCCCGTACGCGCTGCCGAAGGTCCTTCCGATCGAGCGGGTGGCCGATCGCGGCATTTTCGGCGAACACCTGACGGCCATGCGCTATGCCGACTGGGCACTCGGCGAGTTCTTCGCGAAAGCACGCAAGTCGGCGTATTACAAGCACACCCTGTTCGTCGTGGTCGGCGACCATGGCTTCGGCAGCGACCAGCAACTGACCGAAATGGACCTCTTCCGCTTCAATGTGCCGCTCTTGCTGATTGCTCCGGGAGTCCAGGACAGCTTCGGCAGCCGCAATCACCATGTCGGCACGCAGGTCGACGTCGTGCCGACCATCATGGGCCGCCTCGGCGGCACGGTACGGCACCAGTGCTGGGGACGCGATCTGCTCAATCTGCCCGAGGGCGACCTCGGGATCGGCGTGATCAAGCCCTCGGGCGGCGATCAGACCGTCGCCCTGGTCACCCCCGAACGCATTCTGATCGAGCCCAAGGGCTTCGAGCCGCGCCTTTACAGCTATCAGCTGGGGGCCGATCCGAAAGCCGAACGCATCCCGCTGGATCTGGCTCCGGAGCTGAAAGCAAAGCTGGAAGCCTTTCTGCAAATGGCCACCCGGAGTCTGCTCGACAATACCGCCGGCGTGGAAGCGGCGATGGGCCACAAGCCCTGAGCCGAACGCACTGCCCGCCATGGCGCCGGCGATGCGCCGGCCGTAGAAAACGCCCAGCCTTGCCACCCGGGTTGGCAGGCGCCGGTCGAGCCAGCTGCGGTGCCTTGCCAACAGGGTCACGGGCAGCGTCTCGCGGGTTCTCAGTGGCCGTTGCTTCTGGACGCCACCGTGGCTTGCAAACAGGCGGAAGCGGACTTCGTACAGCTTCGCTCAACAGCATACTCGACGGCCATCCGCGCATGGCCATCGTAAAAGTCGACAAGCATCCTCGAAGAATCGACGACGATTTTCGCGAAACCATGTTGCGACCGACTGAACAGCAGGCCCGGTTGTTCCCTTGCGACGTCATAGAGGCTCTGGCCCCCGCCTCCAGAAATGACATAGACCGGTTCGCCATCCCGCACGATGAGCTGCTGGTCGTGATCATGGCCCGCCAGGTACAGGTCGACGTGCAGTTTCTGCAGCACGGGCAACAACGCAGACACCAGCTCCGGTGCTTCGCCGTGTTTGCCGAAGTTGCGAAACGGGTGATGCCCTACGACGATTCGCCATGTCGGCTGCTGCGCCGAGGGCGAAAAGGCCTCCTCCATGAAACGCGCCTGCTTCGCCATTTTTTCCCGTGTCGGGTCGTTGGTATCGATAAAGACGACGCGCAGCAAGGGATGCCCCCTGTCCATGCCGAAATCCTTGCTGTAGGAGTGGCCCGGCATCTGCCAGCGGCCAGACCCGGCGTGCTTTCTGGAGTACTGGATTTGTGCTTCGGCGTTTCCCTCGACATCGTGATTTCCGAGAACGGCGTAGAACGGGATGTTGACCAGCTTGTTCCCGATATAGACGTTTTCAAACTTCCAGTTCCACCGCTTGTCTCGCGTTGAACGAATGCCATGACTGTAGAAATTGTCTCCCAGCAAGGCAACGAAGTCGGGGGCGCCGGCACGCTCCGCGACCTTTTCCATGCCGCGAGCAATCTCCCACTGCTTGAGCCCGCCCGAGCCCTGGTCGCCAAGCGCGAAGAAGGAAATGCGGGAGGCGTCGGCAGCGGGTTCAACGAGTTGCACCCGCGTTGGCGCAGCGAACAGCAGATAGGCAAGCGTGGCCAGCGCTCCGAGCAAGACGACGCCGACAAGCAGCGCCAGGCGAATCCGGATTTCTCTGCTAATCGGCATCGGGGTGTCCTGCAGTATGGCCAGACGAAAAAATGGCGACGAAGACCTGCGCTGCGATCCAGCGCGTGTCACGAAATGCTCAGCCTATCGAGCGCGAATTAGATGGAACTTAGGGCGCGATGTAATCGACAGTCCGTGGCGCTCTCGGCGACCCGCAGGTCGGAACTTCATCCAGCACCGCGGGGGCTCCCGACCAAGGCCACAGCCGGCGATCGAAGGCGTATAAGATCCGGGACGGTCAGTGCCCGCAGACCACCACCGACGATCGGCGCATCCACCCCGCCAAACCTCCTGACAAACCTGAGCAAGGCGAGCCTGGCCCGACAGGCTCGCCGGGACATCCCATGAGCACACCCGCAGCAGGACCTCGACCTGGGCCGTCAGCACCGGCGCCCGCGGCGCCCGAACTGAAGCGGACGAACCACGCTCTGCGACGGGAAACGACGGTCGTTGCCGCCATTGGCTTGCTGCTGTTCACCTTTGGCTTGTGGGGTCAGGAGTTCGTCGGCTTCGAAACGCGCTTCGCCGTTTTCGCCAAGGAAATGCTGCGCCTGGGCGTGTCGATCTTTCCCAGAACCTACGGCGAGCCTTATCCCGACTACCCGGCCACCTCGACACTGCTGATCTGGCTGGGCGCCTTGCCCTTCGGCGAAGTGAACAAAATCACGGCGGTGCTTCCGACGGCGATCGCCAGCGCACTGAATCTGGCGCTGACCTATCGCCTGCTGAGCCACGTCTCGCGCCAGTGGGCTTTCATCGGCGTGTGCTTTTCGCTCCTGACCGCCACCTTTCTGGCCGAAGCACGCTCGATTTCACTGGACCAGATGCTGGCGACAGTCACCCTGGCATGCTTCGTGGTGGTCTATCGCGACGGCCATCGGGGGGGCGGGTCGGCGCGCCCCATGCCCTGGATTCTGGCCCTGCTGCTGGTCGGGTTTTCGCTTCGCGGCCCAATGGGCATCGTCATTCCGGTCGGGGTTGTTTGCAGCTATTACGCGCTGACCAATCAATGGCGTGCCGTATTCAAGGTCGGCCTGCCAGCATTGGCGCTGTTGATCGCCTGCTGGTTCGCGCTGCTCGCTCTCGCCAGAATCGAGGGCGGCGAAAGCTTCGTCAACGATGTCATCCGAATGCAGGTGAGCGGACGCTTGAGTGGCAACGACGACGCCTTGCCGCACTACTACTACCTGGTCAACAGCCTGGCCAACTTCGCGCTCAGCTTCCCGGTGGCGTTGCTGGTCACGGTGAGCGTGCTCACCACTTCACGTCCGTATCTGCAATTCCCCTGGCTGCGAAAAGCGTCCACCTCGGCGTGGGATCCCGCCTTGCGCATGGCCGCATTGATGGCTGCATGGCTGCTCTTGATATTGATCGGCTTGTCGATTCCGGAAACCAAGAAGGCGCGCTACCTGTTGCCGGCCGTGCCGGCAATGGCCGCACTGGCGGCTTACGTGTTCATCGATCAGAGCAACAGGCTGCTGTTGGTCACCTACCAGTTGCTGCAGAAACTGCTGCTGGTGCTGCCAACACTGCTCATCGCGCTGCTTCTTTTTGCGCAGCACTATGCGCGCAAGCACCAGCTGAGCGTAGACATCAACGCGGGCCTGCTCCTGGGTCTACTGGCCAGCGCTCAGTTCGTGTCTTTGCTTGCCCTGCGCCAGACGCAGGCGCCGGCTCGACGCGACAAGATCATCGTCGCCGTCGCCGCCCTTGCTTTCTGGCTGACCAATGTCACTCTGCGCGAACCTGCAGAATTGCAGCTCCACTCGGCGCGCCCCTTTGTCGAAGCCGTCGAGACGCTGCGGCGCGACAAACCCGCGCCGCTGGTACTGTACGGCATCGGCAAGGACAGCCTGGCGATCGTCTATCACGTCAATGTCGCTGGCGACTTTCGACCACAATTCGTCAATCAGGGAGAGCCACTGGCCGCCCTGCACTATCCGCTTTATCTGTTGATCAGCGACAGGGGCCGCCGCGCGCTAGCCAGCCCGAGCAGCGGCGACGAGCAAGCGGAATGGCCGACGCCGGCTTACCGGGGCTACTTCCGCGACGGCGATTACAGCGTCTACTATCTGGACCAGCCGCCACACTAGTGTAGTGTTGCACGCAGGGTGGAACATAGACATCCCAGCCACCACGGGGGTTGCGCGCGGCTGTCGGGCTTGCTGAAAGCCTCGTCGGGAAGGCGGCAACACGCCAGCCCGCTCGTCATTGCGAGGAGGCGCAGCCGACGCGTCAATCCAGTTCCATCCTCTTGCTATCCCGCCGCATCGACCGCGCGAAGCGCAAAACCTCTGGATTGCCGCGTCGGCTTCGCCTCCTCGCAATGACGGTGTGTGGGGCATGGGCGCCGCGGGTGGCGACGACGGACGCTCGGGCATGGGCCCGGCGAATTTCAGCCGCCACCGGGAAGCGAGCGCGGCCAGTCCACCCACACGCGCGCCGCAGAGATCACGCAGCCACGGTGGCGTACAGGGCGAGCATCGCCACGACTGCCGCAGCGAAACTGATCACCACGACCATGCCGGCGAGCATGTCCTTCACCTTGCCGACGACCGGGTGCAATTCGGGATGGAGGTGGTCGGCGAGCGCCTCAACGGCCGAGTTCAGCAGCTCTGCGGCGAGTACGAGCGCGACGCACAGTACGATGAGCGCCCACCACAGGGCGGTGGGTTGAAGCACAGCGAAGGCGAGCAGGGTGACGAGGCCGAGCGCCACGTGGACGCGGAAATTTCGTTCCTCCGTCCACGCGAAGCCGATGCCGGCGAAAGCATTGCGCAGTTTCTTCGTGAAGGACTGGTTTTTCATGGTCCTGGCTCTTGCTCGCCACACAGCCGTGAAAGGTCGCCCCGGTCGCCCGGGTCAAGCAGCCACAGCTGCCCGCGGGTGAAGAAATGGCCGCCCATCAGGTAGCTGCCGATCATCGGCGCGAGCAACGGTCGCCGACAAGCGTCGACGGGCTGTCCCGGGCGCTTGAGCGACTCGACGAAGCCTTCAGCCGCCGCATCCACGTCAGGAGAAATCGTGTGCAACACGCCCCAGCGGGTGCCATCGTACTCGCGCACCACCCCGACGAATAGACGATCCTGGCCAACCCGATAGGGCGTCGTCCAGATGCGAACCGTCGCCACCACTTTTTTCTCGGCCTCTTGAAGCGGTCGTTCGAATGCCAGGTCGTTCATCTGGTCGTTCCAGAAAGCCGGTGCGAGCGGTGCCGTGGCGTAATCCAGGCCTTGCCGGGCAAGGCGCAGCATGTTCTGCGCATCGGCTTTATCGGCGGCCAGCCATCCCGACTGACGCAGGCGAGCGGACAAGGCGTCGGCGTTCGCCTCGACGATGGCAAAGCTCAGCGGTTGTTCGGGCCGGCCAAGCAGGGTGAGCGTGCTGGCAAGCATCTGCGTGCGCAACAGCTCAGCGACCGGGCGATCGAGCTCAACGCTCAACTCGGTCGCGTGCGCAGGCGCCGGCAGCCGGCGGCTAGACGCATAAGCGAGGCACCCGATAGCGGCAACAGCGGCCAGAGCACGAGCCGCTGTCCTTCGCCGCTCCTCACTCGGCGCATGCCAGCTGATTCGGCCGCTGGCAGTCAGAAACTCACTCAGGCTGATGCCGACAATCAGCCACAGGGTTCCGATCAGGTAGCCCGCCCAGACATCGCTCAGATAGTGCACGCCGAGCACGATGCGGCTCAGGCCGAGCAGGACGATCAGGACGCCGGTGGCAAAGAATAGCTTGACCTGCGTCTTCCATGTGGCGCTCGAACGGATCAAGAGATAGCCCAGGAAACCGTAGAGCGCAACGGCTGCGGTGGCGTGCCCGCTCGGGAAGGACCAGGACGATTCGAGCAACAGGGCCTCGACCGGCCGAGGCCGCCGAAAGGCCAGTTTGGCCAGCGCGCTGAACGCCGTTGCGCCAAGGCTGGAGAGCAGCAAGCCCGCAATCGCGTAGTTCAGGTTCGCCAGCCAGAGCACCAGGCACGCGACCGCGAGCAGTGCTCCGACGACCGCTGGCTCGCCGAGGCTGGTAATCCACAGCGCCGGGGAAACGACTGCTGGCGTGCGAAACGCGGCGATCAGCTGGGCGGCGGCATGGTCGAGCGCAACGATCGGGTCGGAGGTGACGACATCCTCGACAACGCCCGCGAACAAGGCCAGGGCAAAGGCGAATGCCAGCATCAGAAGCGTCAGTGGCAGGCCTTTGAAATGGGCGCGATCGACACGCTCGGCGAGAAAGCGGACGCCGTCTGGATGGCGGCGCGCCATTCGGCGCAGATAGCGATTACGACCCAGGCCAGCCTTGATCGAGCGTCCGAGCGAAACCGCCACCTGCAGCACCGCGCCCCCATGGCGCACGACGAAGCGCTGCAAGAGCCACAGCAGCACCCAGACCAGCAACACGACGACCAGCGCCATCCCCGCGCGTGACATCCACGCCTGCGCCAGATTGAGCGACTGCCCGAACAGGTAGCCACCACCGACCCACTGCAGGCCCCAGCCGATCGCACCCAGGATATTCCAGAGCATGAACGTATAGCGCGGCATGCCGACAGTGCCGGCCACGAAGGGTGCGATTTCCTTGACGCTCGGGATGAAGCGCGCCAGAAAGACGCTCTTTGCGCCATGCCGATCGAAGAAGCTGCGTGCCTTACCGAAATGATCTGGCGTCAGGAACCACACGCCGTCACGCACCCACCTGTTGCCGTAGCGTTGGCCCAACCAGTAATTGAAATTATCGCCAAGGACGGCGCCGGCGACCGCAAACCACAGCAGGTCGACGAAATCGAGATGGCCGCTGGCCGACAGGGCGCCAAGCATGAGCAAGAGAGTCGAACCGGGCAGGAGGAGACCCACCACGAATGCCGTTTCGAGCAAGGCGGTAAAGAAGGCCAGCCAGTAGCCGAGCAGATGGAAGTGCTCAATGGACGGCAGGATAGAAGCGAAGAGTCTCTCGATCATGGAAGCACGCTAAGCCTTGCGCATGCGCATGGCTGGCTGCCAGGCCAGGCCCAGGAGTGCAATGGCGGAGAAAATCGCGCCGGCATAGAAAGCAAATGACGCGCCGAACCGATCCCACAGCAGCCCCGCCAACACACTGGCCAGCAGCATCGCCAGTCCGCTCACCAAACTGAAGAACCCGAACGCAGTGCCGCGCAGGTCGGCCGGAGCGGTGTCGGCCACCATCGTCGCCAGCAAGCCTTGAGTGATGCCCATGTGGATGCCCCAGAGGGCGACGCCGGCAAGCACGACAGCCCAGTGGACACCGCTGGCCAGGACCAGATCGGCGGCAATCAGGACGACCAGTCCAAGTGCCAGCAAGTTCTTGTGGCTCACCCGATCGGCGAGCCTGCCAAACGGGTAGGCGGACGCGGCATAGACCACATTCATCGCCACCATGAGCAACGGCACCAGGGCCAGCGGTATGCCGCCTTGCTGCGCACGCAGAACGAGAAACGCCTCGCTGAAACGAGCCATGGTGAACACGGCGCCGATGCTCACGACCCACCAATACGAGGCACCCAGGCGTTTCAGGTTCTCTCGCCGGATCGGATTGCTGCGCTTCGCCGTCTGCTGGCGTTCAGGTTCGCGCAGGCCGAAGAACAATAGTGCGACCGCCATCAACCCCGGAATCACCGCCACCCAGAACACCGCACGGAAATCGTTGGCCCAGATCAACATCAGACCCACCGCGATCAGGGGGCCAAGAAATGCGCCCACGGTGTCGAGCGACTGACGCAGGCCGAACGCCGCACCGCGCAAATGCGCTGGCGCGATATCTGCCACAAGGGCATCGCGCGGCGCCCCTCGGATGCCCTTGCCAGCGCGATCGAGCAAACGCGCTGTGAGCACGAGGCCGGTCGACGAAGCGACGGCGAACAGCGGCTTGGTCAGCGCCCCGAGCGCGTAGCCGAAGACTGCCAGGCCCTTGCGTTGGCCAAGATAGTCGCTCAGTGCGCCCGAGAAAATCTTGATGATCAGCGCCGTAGCCTCGGCCAAACCTTCAATCAGGCCGACCACGAAGGCGCTCGCCCCCAGGCTTGTGACCATGAATAGCGGCAGCAGGCTGTGGATCATTTCCGAAGAAATATCCATCAACATGCTGACGAAGCCGAGCACCCATATGCCGCGCGGAATTCGCCGTGACGACGGTTCGGCGGTCATGTCTTTCCCGCCAAGGCCAGGATCGCAATGGCCGGCCACGCCGTCCGACCTCGGCCTCGCTTAACGCTGAGCAATCGTGCCGGCATTTCGCCCCGACCCGCTGAAGGTGACCGTAACGCGCAATCCACGCGACTCGGCGACGTCCGTGTAGTCCAGCGCCACCGAAGCAGCGCAGCGATCGGTGATCGCCTTGACGATGGCGAGTCCGAGTCCCGAGCCGGCTTCGTCATTTCCCAACACGCGGTGGAATGGCTCGAACACCAGCGCCCGCTCGCTCGGAGCGATTCCGGGCCCATTGTCGCTGACCTGTACGACAACCGCGTCGTCTTCGACACCAACCGAAAGATCGATCCGGCCACCCTCCGGGGTGTACTTGATTGCGTTGTCCACGAGATTCCGCAGCAAGGTCATCAGATCGATTTCCGCGATAACGATGCTTGCATCCTGTTCGCTGCTGACCCCAATGTCGATCGATTTTGCCGCAGCCTGCGGATGCAGATCTTCGAGTACCTGGCGAAAGATCTGCTGGAGCGACACTGGCGAGGCCGCCATGACCGACGGCTCCTGGACCCGGGTCAAGGTCAACAGTTGATCGAGCAACAGGCGCGCGCGGCGAATCCCCTGCCGCAGCGATGCCATGCGATCACCTGCGACGCTGGACATTTCCTTGTCGGCCAGTCGCTCGGCTTGTAGCGACAGTGCGGTGAGCGGTGAGCGCAATTCATGTGAGGCGTCGGCGACAAAGCGGCGCTGTTGACTGACTGACTGCTCGACTCGCGAGAACAAGCGGTTGATTGCTGCCACGAAGGGGCGGATTTCGGTCGGCAGACCAGTGGCGCTGAGCGTACCGAGATCCTGTTCGCGCCTTACGTCGAGATCGGTGGCGAGGCGGTTCAGTGGTTTCAGCATTCGGCGGATGACGTCGCGCAGAACCAATAACAAGATGGGAATGAGAATGATGAACGGCATCAAACTGCGTAAAGCGCCGTCGCGGGCGATTTCGTCGCGCACCGCCGTTTGTTGCCCGACGACGAAGCGTGTGTCGGCGGCCAGTGTGGTGACAAAAAGCCGCCAGGATTCACTCCCAACGATCACGGTCTGAAGACCGTCTGGCAAATCGGCGGAGAGCAACAGTGGCGTTGCTGACGAGCGCGCCGCTTCCCCGCCCGCGTTGGGCAGCATCTGCACCACCACGCGCGACTCCGGATCCGAGTCAAGGTCGGGCAAACCTGTGGCCGCGTTGCCAACCGGAAGGTGGTTGCGGTCGATGAGGGCGCCGATCTGCCGCAGCGTGTCGTCCTGCAGTTCGTTCGCTTCTTCGAACGCAGTGACGAACGAGAACACCCCAGCGACCATCGCCACCCCCAGCAACAGCGCACTGACCGACGCCGAAAGCCTGAACTCCAGCGATTGCCTCAATGGTGCTTGGGGACCAGCCATCCCAGGCCTCGCACGTTCTTGATGGCATCGTTGCCGAGTTTCTTGCGCAGCGAGTGGATGATGAACTCGACGGCGTTGCTTTCCACCTCGCTTCCCCAGCCATACATGCGATCCTCCAATTCGCTTCGCGACAGGATCGCCCCGGGCCGGATCATCAGGGCGTGCAGAAGGGCGAATTCGCGCCCCGACAAGGGCACCGTCCTGCCGTCGACAGACACCGCTTTTGCCGCCACATCCAGTGATAGCGTGCCGTTGCACAGCAGAGGGCCGGCAACACCCCCTTTGCGACGGACCACCGCGCGCATGCGCGCCAACAACTCGGCCATTTCGAAAGGCTTCAATACGTAGTCGTCGGCACCGAGATCGAGGCCCTGAATACGGCTCTCAACAGCGTCGCGCGCCGTGATGACGAGCACCGGCACCGCATCGTTGCGAGCGCGAACGATGTGCAACACCTGCAGGCCATCCTTCTTCGGCAGCCCAAGATCGAGCAGTACGATGTCGTAGTGATGGATTTCGCAGGCGTCAATGGCCATCTGTCCGTCGCGCACCCAATCGACGGCATAGGCAGCGTCCAGCAACGCCGCTTGCACGGCTTCGCCGATCATCCGGTCGTCTTCGACAAGTAGAACTCGCATCGAACCCCCTGCGTGAAACGTTTCAGCGCGCACCCGGTCGCCGGACAAAGGCCATCATGCCAGAAGGCCAGCATCGCAGCGACTGTCGCGCGCCTTGATCAGATCCGCTCGGCCAGACGACGATCGGTCGCTGTCAGGTAGGCAACCAGACCCAGGATCGTCAGCAGGAAAACGGCACTGGTGACCACGCTTCCCAGGCCGAGTCCGCCGTTGGCGACCGGTTGTGAGAGCAGGTCGCCGCAGGAGGCGCCGAACGGACGGGTCAGCACATAGGCGATCCAGAACGCCAGCACCGCGTTCAGGTTGAATAGGTAATAGGCGATGGTCACCGCGCCAATCATTGCGCCAAACATCAGAGCCGAGTAGGCGTAACCCAGTTGCAGGCCTTCCCCGGCAAGGTCACCGGCGGCGGTGCCAAGCGCGAAAGTGAACAGGATGGCGGCCCAATAGAACAATTCGCGCCGGGTCGTGAAAATGGTGTGGATCGAGAGCGTTCTTTCGCTCGCGTACCAGAGCCCGAAGGCGGCCAACAGGGCGACGCTGAAGACGGCGGTGGTGGTCTGCAGGGAGACGCCGAAATTATCGACCAGATTATCGGTGACGAGGGTACCGAAAACACTGATCAGTACGACGGCAAGCCAGTAGATCCTGGGAACGTACCGTTTTACTTTGATCTGCGCCAACAGCGCCACAAGTAACAGTCCGCCCATGACCAGTGAGGTCCCGGTGAGGCCAAAATCGAGATTCACATTGAGAAAGTCAGCGGCTGTTTCGCCGACCGTGGTGGCCATGATCTTGATGATCCAGAAGAAGAGCGTGACTTCCGGAACCTTGTTGAGCATGCGCTGGCTATCGTCACGTGACAGGGTATTCATGATGTCCTCCCGCAGGCAGTGGTGGAAAAGGTATAGCCGGAGTTTGGCCGCGCAGTCTTGGCCGTGGCATAGGGTGTCTTCATTCGGTAACCCAGCGACGTCGAATCAGTGGGCCGAAAAGGCGTCGGCAAGCCATCAACGTCCACGGAAGGACCGGCTCGACCAGCCAGTGCGTTTCGCGCCGGCACAGCCAGGCGCTGAACGCTGCCGCCGCACCGGCAGATGGGGGCGCGGTGGAAAGCAGCGCCATCAATCCTTTTCGTCGTGATCTTCGTCGCGACCCTCGTGGCGGTCAGCCTTGTCCTCGGCTGACGACAGGATGGTGCCCTTGTCCGCATCGACCTTGACGTCGAACACCTGGGCCCCGGCGACGACCTCGACTTCATAGATCGCCCCCTGTTTGGTGTGCTCGAACTCGGCCTGGCTCGCCTTGCCGTTGTGCTGCTTCTCGGCGATGCTGATTGCTTGAGCGATGGGGATTTTTGCCTGATTGATCGCCAGGGCGTCGTTTTCAGTGGATCTCGCGGCGTAAGCGGCGCCGCCAAGGGTGGCGATCGCCGTGGCGAGGATCGCAAGTTTGGTGGTCTTGTTCATGTTCGTACTCCTTTTGTATTCACGCAGAAAGTTGCGTGATTCAAAGAGTACGCAGCCAGACTTAGCGGGTACTGAGCAAACGCTGCGCGCGAGACGACGTATCAACGCACGACCCGGACTCGGGCGATGCCAGCGGAAACCGGTACTGCGAGAGCCCCACCTTCGCTCCTTGCTTGCAAACTGCCATCTTTTGCGTAAAGATAACCAAGCGCTTGCTTGCTTAAACATTGATCGCCCTTTTCCGGACACCCCCATATGAACGAGAGCACCGGCACGAAGCTGCCCCCGACACAACCCGCCCCCTACCCGCATCTGCTGGCACCGCTGGATCTGGGCTTCACGACGCTCGGCAACCGCGTGCTGATGGGCTCGATGCACACCGGGCTCGAGGAAAAGAAGAACGGCTTCGAGCGCATGGCGGCCTTTTACGCCGAGCGCGCCCGCGGCGGCGTCGGGCTGATCGTCACCGGCGGCTTCTCGCCCAACCTCGCCGGGCGGGTCTACCACTTCGGTTCGCAACTCAGCTTTTCCTGGCAGGTGCGCAAGCACCGCCTGATCACCGAGGCCGTGCATGCCGCCGGTGGCAGGATCGCGCTACAGATCCTCCACACCGGCCGCTATGCCTATCACCCGCTGAACGTCGCGCCGTCGAAGCTGCGTGCGCCAATCAACCGTTTTACGCCACGCGCGCTGAGCGAGTGGGGAATTCGCAAGACGATCGGTGACTACGTGCGCTGCGCGCAACTGGCGCAGAAAGCCGGTTACGACGGCGTCGAGATCATGGGCTCCGAGGGCTACCTGATCAACCAGTTCATCGCCCGGCAGACGAACCGGCGTGACGACCAGTGGGGCGGCTCCTTCGAAAACCGCATCCGTTTCGCGGTCGAGACGGTGCGCGCGACACGCGAGAAAGTCGGCCCGAACTTCATCATCATTTTCCGCCTGTCGATGCTGGACCTGGTCGAAGGCGGCAGCAGCTGGGAGGAAGTGGTGCAGCTCGCCAAGGCCATCGAAGCCGCCGGCGCGACGCTGATCAATACCGGCATCGGCTGGCACGAGGCGCGCATCCCGACCATTGCCACGATGGTCCCGCGCGCCGCTTTCGCCTGGGTGACCAAGCGTTTGAAGGGCGCGGTGAACATTCCCCTGATCACCACCAACCGCATCAATACGCCCGAGGTCGCCGAGGAGGTGCTGGCCTCGGGCTGCGCGGACATGGTCTCGATGGCCCGCCCCTTCCTCGCCGACGCCGACTTCGTGAACAAGGCGGCAGCCAACCGGGGCGACGAGATCAACACCTGCATCGCCTGCAACCAGGCGTGCCTGGACCATATCTTCAACGGCAAGTTGAGCAGCTGCCTGGTCAACCCGCGCGCCTGCCACGAAACCGAGCTGAGCATCGAAAAAGCGGCTGCGCGCAGGAAGGTTGCCGTCGTCGGCGCCGGGCCAGCCGGCATGGCCTGCGCCACCACCGCCGCCGAACGCGGCCACGCGGTGACGCTGTTCGACGCCGCCGAACAGATTGGTGGCCAGTTCAACCTCGCCAGGCGCATCCCCGGCAAGGAGGATTTCGCCGAGACGCTACGTTACTTCGGCCGGCGCATCGAAACCAGCGGCGTCACCCTGCAGTTGAACCAGCGCGTCGATGCCGAACTGCTCAAGGCCGGCGGCTTCGACCACGTCGTGCTGGCCACCGGCATCACCCCGCGCCAGCCGCCGATCGCCGGGATCGACAGCGACAAGGTGGCCAGCTACGTCGACATCGTCGAAGGCCGCAAGGTCGCCGGAAAGCGCGTGGCGATCATCGGCGCCGGCGGCATCGGCTTCGACATCGGCGAGTTCCTGACGCACGCGCATGACGACAGGAGCGAGGCCGAACGCTTCAACGACGAATGGGGAATCGACCCGAGCTACGCGCACCGTGGTGGCCTCAAGCCGCCGCTCGACGAGCCCGCACCACGGCAGGTCTTTCTGCTCCAGCGCAAGTCCTCGAAAGTCGGTGACGGCCTGGCCAAGACCACCGGCTGGATTCGCCGCACCCTGCTCAAGAAGCGCGGCGTCCAGATGATCGGCGGCGTGAACTACGAGCGCATCGACGACGCCGGCCTGCACATCACCGTCGACGGCCAGGCCAGGACGCTGGCGGTCGACACCGTCGTCGTCTGCGCCGGCCAGGAATCGCGCCGCGAACTGCTCGCCCCGCTGCAGGCCGCCGGCATCCCGGTGACGCTGATCGGCGGCGCCGACGTCGCCACCGAACTCGACGCCAAACGCGCCATCGACCAGGGGACGCGGGTCGCGGCAGCGCTGTGACGATCACCCGCCTGCGCAGCCATCGACCGCGCGCCACGCCGCGCGCGCCGTACGCCCTCGGCCCGGCTTGATACGATGCCGAGACGAAAGGCAGAAGCCGGGCTCGAGCCCAATCGCCGCGCCGAGTTGCTGCGCGCCGCGGCACGACTGTTCGTTGAAAAGGGCTTCGACGCCACCACCACGCGCGACATCGCCGACGCCGTCGGCATGCGCTCGGGAAGCCCCTTCTATCACTTTCGCAGCAAACAGGAATTGCTCAAGACGGCCATGGTCGAGGGCCTCGACGCGGGCTACGCGCGCCTGCTCGCCGCCATCGACGGCGTCAGCGAACCCGAGCAGCGGCTGCGCATACTGGTCCGCACCCACCTCGGCACCCTGCTCGAAGGCGAGTGCCCGGCGCCGATGCTACTCGGCGAAACGCGCGCCCTCGACGCCGCCGCGCACGCCGAAATCGCCGCCGCCTTCGACCGCTACCAGGCGCCGTGGCAAGCGACGCTCGACGAACTGGCGCAAGCCGGCAAGATCCCGTCCGCCGCGTCGCCGGTACGGCTGCTGCTGTTCGGCATGCTCAACTGGTCAAAGCACTGGTATCGTGCCGACGGCAGGCTTTCGCTCGATGAACTCGCCGACAGCGCGGTGGCGCTGCTGCTCGGCGCATCGCCTGGCGACAGCGGCGAGCTCTGACACACCAGCAAAGCAGCGCCCGACAAATCCGCGCTCCCACCCAAAGAACGACGCGCCCGCCCCTGTAGGAGCCCGATTCATCGGGCGATAAAAGCTCCTCGTTCGCACACCACGCCGATAGGCGACGATGTCGATGTCGATGTCGATGTCGTGCGAAACGCTTCGGAACATGAAGACATCAGCCGACGCGTCATTGCGAGGAGGCGCAGCCGACGTGGCAATCCAGAGATTTGCCGCTGCGCATTGGCGATGCGGCGGAAAGGCAGTGAGAGAATGGCACTGGATTGCCGCGTCGGCTGCGCCTCCTCGCAATGACGGTGGGTGCGGGAGGGGCGCCGGATTACCCGCTGTCTTCACGCTTTCTTGAAGTCTCGTCAAGAAGGCAACACTACGCTAGCATCGGCCCCTGGGCTGACGATGATCGCCTGAAAATGCTGCTCCCGCAGGCTTGCTGTTACTGTGGAAGACGTGATTCTCTTTCGGTAGACCAGCTCATACCAACGAAACGAGGTGGTGCGAATAGCGGTGACAACCTCGTCTGGGCCTGTCGTTTATGCAACAGTTCGAAGGGCGCCCGTGACGTGACAACACCGCGCCGCGCACCTGTGGCGTCGTGGCTGGGCGAAAGCCGATGCAGAACTCGGACTTGCATATTTGTGGGCAACGAGGAGGTTCACCCGATGGACGCGACGAATGCGGAGCGAAACGTACTGGCAGAGGAATCCGGGACGCACGCGGCGTCGAACTTCGATCTCCAGCCGACGCTCAGCGGCGAAACGATTTCGCTGCGCCCGGTGCATGCCGACGATTTCGAGGCGCTTTACGCGGCCGCTTCCGACCCCCTGATCTGGGAGCAGCATCCGGAGCCCTTGCGCTATCAGCGAGCCGTCTTTGCGGGCTTTTTTGCCAGCGCCCTGGCGTCTGGCGGCGCGCTGGTGGTCATCGACAAGCCCTCGGGCACGGTGATCGGTTCGTCGCGCTACTACGACTGGAATCCTGACACCACGGAGGTCGCCATCGGCTATACCTTCCTGGCCCGCAGCCATTGGGGTGGCAGCGCGAACCGGGAAATGAAGCAGCTTATGCTCGGCCACGCCTTCCTGTTCGCGAAAGTCGTCTGGTTCCACGTCGGCACGAACAACTGGCGTTCACGGCGGGCAATGGAAAAGATAGGCGGCAAGCTGTCACATGAGGCAAGCGTCGAGTCGAACGGCATCGCGCACGACTACGCCTTCTACAGGATCGACGCGCCAAGCCCGCGTCATCGGAAAGATGAGAACCGTCGCTGTCACTGAAGCCGGGCCTGGTTCAGGCGCAGCCAAGGGCATCGCGATGCCGCTCGCCGGCACGTCATTGCGAGGAAGCGGAGCCGACGCGGCAATCCAGAGGTTTGGCTCCTTGCGTTGTCGATGCGGAGGCGGAAAGAGAATCAGAAGATGGAGCTGGATTGCCGCGTCGGCTTCGCCTCCTCGCAATGACAACCTGGCTGCCTGATGGCGTCGGGTGTGGCGACCGGAAACCCTCACTGAGCGTGCAGCCACAGCCGCGCAGCACCGCTATCTCATAGGCTTCGCGTCGCGCGCGAGCGCTTGCTGCAGTCGCGCGATCTCGGCATGCAGCACTTGCGTGCGCTGGCCGATCTCCGTTTCGGTGAAGCGCGGCGTGATGTGCTGCGGGCAGTTCCAATCGAAGGCCTCGACGCTGATCACCACCGCGCGCTCGCTACGCGCGCGATAGTTGCCATCCTCCAGGCGCGCGATCAGCGGCGCATCGTCAGCCGCGTCCACCAGCCGTGCGCGCCCCCATATCTTCAGGCGGCGCCGCTGCGCATAGTCCATCAGAATCAGGGAGACGCGACCGTCGGCTTCGATGTTGCCCGCGCTGATGTATTGCACGTTGCCGCGAAAATCGGCGTAGCCGATCGTGCGCTGGTCGAGCACGCGCAGGAAGCCGGCCGGCCCGCCGCGAAATTGCACGTAGGGCCAACCGTTGTCGCCCACACTGGCCTGGTAGAAGCCATCGCGCGCGGCGATGAATTCGGCCTCGGTCGGGCCAAGCGTGTCGCCACGGTAGTCAACATGGTCCAGACGGGCGTAGTTTTCCCGGCTGCCCATGCGGGTCTGGAAGGCGCGCACGCCGGGGGTGAAAGCGATTTCGCTGAAGGCACGAGCCATGATGAATTTCCCTTCTCGATGGGTTGGGGTTCGGGTGTCGCAGCAGGGGCGACGATTGCTATCTTGATCGCTTCGCAGGCACCGATAAATGGCGAGAACGGGATTTGATTGCTGCAGATTGCGCAGTAATATCCGACGTCATGGACATGCTCTCCGCGCTGCGCGCGTTTGTGAAGATCGTCGATTCCGGCAGCCTGACAGCGGCGGCGGAGGCGCTCGCGGTCTCGCAGCCGTCGATGGTGCGCACCCTGGCAGCGCTCGAACGCGAAGTCGGGGTGAGGCTCTTGAACCGCAGCACGCGACGCATGGCCCTGACCGACGAAGGCCGCGAATACTGCGCGCGTTGCCGTGTCATCCTGGCGGCAGTCGACGAAGCGCAGGCGAGTCTGAGCGCACGCCGGATCGAGCCGCGCGGGAATCTGCGAATCACCGCGTCGGTGCCCTTCGGCCGCCAGTTCGTGGCGCCGCTGGTCATCGACTTCCTCGCCGAGCACCCGCAGATGCACGTCGAACTGTTGTTGCTCGACCGCCTGACCGATCTGCTTGAGGAAGGGATCGATCTCGCGGTGCGGCTGGCGCCACTGCCCGATTCGTCGATGGTCGGCGTGCCGATCGGGGACACCCGCCGCCTGATCGTCGGCAGCCCGGCCCTGCTCGCGCGCCGCGGCGCGCCGAGCACCCCTGGCGATCTGGCCGGCGAGCCCTGCGTCAGTTTCACGGGCCTGGTGTCACCCGCCGAGTGGGAGATCCGCGAGCGCGACAAGGCGCTGCGGGTAACCGTGAACAGCGTGCTGGCCACCAACCAGATCGATGCCGCCGTGCAGGCCTGTGTGCTGGGGCTGGGCTGGGGACAGTTCTTTGATTACCACGTGCGCGAGGAACTGCGCGCCGGCACGCTGATCGAGGTCCTGGCCAGCCACCATGCCGCGCGAACACCCGCCCACATCGTCTATCCGCAAGCCCGGCTACTCTCGCCGAACGTGCGCGCATTCATCGATTTCGCTGCACCGAGGTTGCGGCGGGGGCTTGGCGATCCAGGTTGATCCGCTGCCCCGCGAAAGCGGGACGGCGCAAGGCAGTTGCAGCGGTATGGCGTTGCGGGGGCGGATCGGTCATCGACACCTGCAAGGCCGCCAACCTCTACGCCACCTACCCGGCCGATTTTCTCGACTACGTGAATGCCCCCATCGGCAAGGGGCGGCCGATACCCGGCCCGCTCAAGGCGCATATCGCCTGCCCCACAACCTGCGGCACCGGTTCCGAGTGCACCGGCATCACGATCTTTGACCTGCTCGCCCAACACGTGAAAACGGGCATCGCGTCGAAGCGCCTCAGGCCGTCGTTGGCGCTGATCGATCCCGCGACCACCTACACCCTGCCCAGGAACGTCGTCGCCGCCAGCGGCTTCGACGTGCTCTCGCACGCGCTGGAGTCCTACACGGCGAAACCCTACACTCGGCGCGCCGCGTCGCCCACACCCTCCCTGCGACCGATGAGCCAGGGCGCCGATCCCTGGAGCGACGTCGGTTGCGAAGCGGCGCTGAAACTTGCCGGTCAGTACCTGCAGCGCGCAGTGAATGACGCCAGCGATACCGAAGCACGCGACAGGATGATGTATGCCGCCATGCTTGCCGGAATCGCCTTCGGCAACTCCGGCGTGCACCTGCCACATGGCATGGCCTATTCTGTGGCCGGGCTGGTTCGCGACTATCGCGCCGCGGGTTATCCGCAGGACGAGCCGATGGTGCCGCACGGCATGAGCGTCATCGTCAATGCGCCCTCGGTGTTCCGGTTCACGGCGAGCGCCTGCCCGCAACGCCATCTCCACGGAGCGCACTGCCTCGGAGCAGAGGTAAAGGGGGCCACCGACGAAGACGCGGCAGAAATCCTCGCCGGCCAGTTGATCAAGATGATGAAGGCTACCGGCATTCCCAACGGCATCGGCGGGGTGGGTTACGGCGAAGCCGACGTCGAGGCGCTGACCCGGGGTGCCTGGGCGCAACAGCGCCTGCTGACCAACGCGCCGCGCGAAATCCTTCAGGACGACCTGCGCCATCTTTACCGCGGCGGGATGAGTTACTGGTAGATTGGGCAGCTCGCGCACCGTGCTTGCACTCGGCAGCAGGCGGCGTGGTGAATCGAACTGGTGTTGACAAGGGACCCTTGGGCGTTGGCAGATGCATTCCAGTGACTACCTACGGAAGATTCAGGCAACCGCTGCTGCCGGCCATGGCGAGATCGCGGCAATTCACGCATGAAAGCCGACACTCCAAGTTTAAGCATAAAATCGAGGCTCTCATTTCAGCGTCGTAGAGCCTCTCGATTTCATTTCGCAGCAGACCCCAATCGCCGCAACAAGATCGCGTACACGCGCGAAGGGAAAGCTGCCGAGAAGTGCAGAAAAGTTTCGCTTTCGGCGGTCGAACGCTTCCCCGCGGGACCGCTCTTGGCAGGGTTTAGGTCGTTTCGTGTGGAACGGGCAAGAATGGGGCGAAGGGCGAGGCGGGCAAATGAGTGAGCTTTCCAGCGATGAGGTAGGCCATGGCGATGAAGTTTTCGACGCGGCGATAGCCACGTGCCCTTGCGCGCGCCTCCTGGAGCGCTCGATTCATCGCTTCGACCCGGCCATTGTGCTTGCCGGGGTGAAAACCGTTGAGGACGCCAGGAAGATGCTTGCTGATGGTCCGGCCGAGGCGCTTGAAGGGTTCGAGTCGGCAGCGGCTGGCCCAACTGAGCCAGCGCTTGAGCAGGGGGTTGGCTTCGTCAGGTGTCGTGGCGGTGGCGTAGATGGAGCGCAGCGCCTGCTTGATCCGCCAGGCCCGTGCGGTCTTGAGGTTCGAGCGCTGCAACCAGTACATGGTGTCGGTTTGCTTGACGGTCCAGTCGGCGGGTTTCTTGTGCAGGCCCCAGCGGGTGCCTTTGAGTTCGGGCGCGGTCTTGACCTCGGCGCGTCGCACCTCGTCCAGCGCCGTGCTGCTCAGAGCAACGACGTGAAAGCGATCAAAGCAGACCTCGGCTGCTGGAAAGTGCTCGGCGGCGCCGGCCTGAAACGAGCCGCTCATGTCCATGCTGACATGGGTGATCGCGGTGGGCTGGCCGCCATGCGCCCTGAGGTCGCTGGCGAACTTCCCGAGCGTGGCCTTGTCCCGGCCCGGCGTCGCAAACAGCAGACGCTGTGCGTCGAGGTCATAAAAAACAGAGAGGTACGTCTGGCCGCGCTTGCTCGCGGTCTCATCGACGCCGATCGCGCGAACCCTGGCATGACTTTCCCGGGCGCGCGCCCGGCCCACATGATGATTGATCACGCGCCACAGTCGGCGACTGCGGACACGCAGCAGTCGGCCGGCCGCCAGGACCGACATGGTCGGCGCCAGCATCAGCGTCAACGCCTCGAACAGCAGGGTGAAGCCACTGCCTTCACGCGCCCAGGGTACGGCGATCTGCGTCACCTTGCCGCAACCGGCACAGGCCACTCGCGGCACCTCGGCATGCAGGTGGGCCTCGTATTGGAAGAAATCCAGATGGCGCCAAGAGCGCGCCAAGCGGTCGTGCAGCGGCTGCGCCGCTGCACCGCAAGCTGGGCAAGCGTGAATGGCGGCGCCAAATCCGACCTGGAAATCGATCCGCGCGTTCTCTGGCTTGAAGATGACTTCATCGACCTGCCAAGGAGCAACGAGGCCCAGAGCCTGGGTGAACAGCGTTTCAATCATGAGGAACCGGTCGCGAGAGGAAAGGCCGCCATTGTCCTCCATGCCGAGGGCGGCAGACTGCCTTCCTCGGCCCGGAGCAAGCGTAAGCGAGGGGGCAGCGATGTAAAGGGTTCGGCTGCGCCCGGACTGCGTCCGCCCTTGACATCACCGCCCCCTCAAAACGCGAAACCCATCGCCGGTTCCACACGAAACGACATAGAGCCTCTTGGCACCATCCTCAGCGCTTCCCCAAGACTCGACACCTCAGAAAGGCGACAAATGAACAAACTGAAGCTGACCTATTTCGACTTCCCCGGCGGACGGGCAGAGCCTGCCCGGCTGGCCATGCATATCGGCGGAGTTCCGTTTGAGGACTATCGCTTTGCGCCGAGCGATTTTGCTGAAGTCCGCAAGACGACACCCCTGAATCAGGTTCCGACCCTTCACGTCAATGATGTGCAAATCACGCAAAGTGACGCGATTACGCGTTATGTCGGGAAACTTTCCGGGCTGTATCCCGAAGATAATTTTCAGGCCTTGTTGTGTGACGAAGTCATGGGTGCGCTGGAAGATATTAACGTGAAACTTGGGGCAACTTTTGGAAAAGCAGGCGACGACCTGAAAAGCGGTCGCGACGCCTTGGTAACCGACGCATTACCCAAGTATTTGCGGTGGCTCCAGCATCAACTTGAAAGCCACGGCGGAGAGTTTCTTTCGGACAATCGCCTGACCATTGCCGACCTCAAAGCCTTCGTTATCCTGCGTTGGCTCAGTTCCGGGAAACTGGATCACATTCCAAGCGATTTGATCGAAACAGTGGCGCCAAAACTCAACAATTACATGAATTGTCTCGCCAAACTTCCTGCCATAGCGCAATATTATACTAATGGCGGTTGATCGTGAGGCACTAAGCGTTCAACGGCCGCCGATTTTCTTTAACTCCCTTTCCATACGTCGTTGCGGGCCGCTTTCGGCCATTATGCATAGTTCCCAGTTATGACCAGTTGCGGTGCGGGCCGCGGCATCGCACGAGCACAGGGTCGGTGTACGATACCTGCGGCCTGCGCATAATTACAGGGTCTTCAGGAACTCGAGCAACGAGTTGGGTGCCTTGTAGCGCCTGATCGCGGCGTCTGGTTCCTGCAGTCTCCCCAGGGCCTGCTCCTTCATCGCGAGGTCAGCTTCGACGTATAGGTGAGTTGTCGTCGGGCTCTCGTGCCCCAGCCACAGCGCGATGACGCTGATGTCTACGCCGGACTGCAAGAGGTGCATTGCCGTCGTGTGGCGGATGAGGTGCGGGGAGACCCGACGCTTGGCAAGCTGCGGCTGCGCTACAGTCGCGGCCTTGACGGCGAGTGTGAGGCGCTGGGTGACGTTGCCACGCGTCATGGCGTGGCCATCGCGGTTGGGCAACAGCGCCGATGTTGGTTGCAGCTGCGGGTTTAGTCGCAGCCACGCCCGAATCTGCTTCACCGTCGATCGCCACAGCGGTACCGTGCGCTGCTTGCGCCCTTTGCCATGCAGTTGCACGCACGCTGCACCGTCAAGCACCACGTCGGCCAGCGTCACGCCGATGATCTCGGAGACCCGGGCGCCGGTGTTGTAGAGCATCCTGATGAGTAGGTGGTCGCGCTGGCTTGTCCAGGACTCGTCCGGCTTGCCGATGATCGCCAGCATCTCCTCGCGCGTCAGGAAGCCCAACATCGGCCGCTCGAAACGCTTCATCGGCACGGCTAGCGCCATCTCGACGGCATGCAAGGCGCTCATGTCGCGCCGACCGGCGAACTTCAGGAACGCGCGCAGCGCCGCCAGCCGGGCATTGCGGCTCCTCACCGCATTGCCGCGCTCGCACTCGAGGTGGTCGAGGAAGGCCAAGATCAGCCCCGGCGTGATCTCCTCGAGCCGGATCTCGGTAGGCTGCTTGCGCAGCCGCACCTGGGCGAAGTTCAGAAACAGCAAGAAGGCATCGCGATACGCGGCAACTGTGCGTGGGCTCATCGCCCGCTGCTGCTGCAAGTGCTCGGCGAAGAACGCCTGTACCAGGGCCGCGAAGCTGGGCGCCTGGACTGAATCGGGCTTAACCATCGTCGTCCTCCTCGGCTTCGTACGGATCGACGAAGTGCTCGAAGCGCCTGCTCACCACTTGCAGGAGTTCGGGCGTGCCCGTGAGGTACCAGTACGTGTTGGAGACCTTGGCGTGGCCCATGTAGGTCGACAACGCCAGCATGTGCTCGTGCACGTTCTCGCCCTGCTCATGCCAGCGCAACAGGCGGCGCACCGCAAAGCTGTGGCGCAGATCGTGGATGCGCGCCGCACCGTGGCCGCCGCGGGAGACCCAGCCCAGTTTCCGGCGCAGCTGATCGAAGATGCGGTGTGCCTGCCGATCACTGAGCGCCCGGCCGAGACGGCGGCCGCGGGTGGCGATGAAGAACCGCCCTTCAGGATCGGCAGGCACATACTTCGTCCGCTCACCGCGGTAAGCGCACAGGGCGGCCACTGCACTGGGGTGCAGCGGCACCAGCCGCGACTTGCCGAACTTGCTGCAGCGGACGGTCAGCAAGCCGACCTTGAGGTCGACATCCGCGTTGACCAGTGCCAGGGCTTCGGAGATGCGCAGACCTGTACAGGCGATCAGCCCGAACAACGTCCGCATGACGGCACTACGCAGTGGCGGCCCGACCTGCCCGGCCGCTTCGAGCAACGCCTCGACCTCCTCGTCGCGGAAGATGTGTGGGGTCAGCCGGCCCGGGACCGGCCCGAAGGTCGCCTCATCGGGCACCTCGGTGGCCGGCTCGAACTGCTGCAGCCAGCGCGTAAACGGCCTGAGCAGACGTAAAGCGCGAGTCGCCGTACCCCGATCACCTTGGCCACCCTTGGCCTGACGCGCCCAGGAAGCCATTAACTCGACGGTGAGCGGCCCGCGGTGACCGGCTGCCTCGGCATAGCGCGCGAACCGGCCGAGCGCTTGACCCATGTAATGAAGTTCGAACCCGAGGCGACGCCGCTCGGCCAGGTACTCCGCGATCCGCTCGGGAAGGGATATGCGCGCGCTCATGCTGCGCTCCCGGGCCAGGGCAACGCCACTTCAGCCAAGGCAACGCGATCGGTCTTCGCGTAGATGAGAGAGGTGTTCAGCGAGCGGTGGCGCAGCACGTCGGCGACTTCCTTGATCGAGCCGCCGCTGTTGACCAGCCGACAGGCCAAGGTGTGGCGCAGCGCGTGTGCCCGGCCATGCGGGATACCGGCACGGCTGAAGGCGTCGCGGATCACCCGCCGGATGGCATGAACGCTCACCGGCGCATCGTGCGGTGCTATGCAGCGTACGAACAGGGATCGGTTGCTGGTAGCCGGTCGCTCATGCCGCAGGTAGGCCTCCAGCGCCTTGCCCGTGAGTACCGGCAGCGGCAGGACATCCTGGCGGCGAGACTTCGTCCGCCTCAGCGTGAGCGTGCCGTGCGGCCAGTCGATGTCGTCCAACTGCAGCCGGTTGATCTCGATACAACGAAGGCCCAGATCAAGCGCCAAGCGGACGACCGCATAGCCGCGCTTGGGCGAGCGCAGCGTCTGGCTGAATGAGCTCAGGACACGGCCGACCTCATCGGGCTGCAGCGCTTGCGGCAGCGACGCATGAGCCCAGTTGGCGGGCGAGGCGATGACGCCCAGCAGCGTTTGCACCGGATCGCCGCAAGTGGAGCGCCAGCGCAGATAGTCACGCACGGCGGCGTTGATGGTCACCGCGTTGCTGATCGTGTTGCGCAGCTCCAACTGCTCGCCGACGAAGCGGCGGATGTCCTCCGGCCGCAGCTTGCGCAGATCCAGAGGGCGGCCTGCGAATTTGTGCACCAGTAGCCGCTCGATGATCCGCAGTCGGACGGAACGGGTGCCGCTCGCCAGCCCGCGGGTATCGAGCATGTAAGCGTCGTAGTGACTCAGTTCTTCGGCGATCGGACCCGACGCCGTCGGCAAGTCAGCGATCACGCCGCGCTGGCGAAGGATGGCCAGCAGGGGCATCAAGGCAGCATGTGCCTCGCGCGGATGCCGCATCACCGGCGCTCTGCAACCACAGTGTGGCAGGTGCTCCTGGAGAAATTGATCGATGCGGCTCTCGTCGAGCTTGGCCACCGGCAATCGGCACAGCGACATCCAGTGAGCGAAGTGTGAGACGGCGTTCAGACATCGCTGGCTTGTGCTGGATGCGTAGCGGCCGCGCTCCAGTCGTTCGCGGTAGGCCGGCACATACGCGGCCAGCGGACCATTGAGCAACCAGCCTCGCAGCGTCAGATGCAAGGAGGGGATCTTGGGCATGGTAATCTCCTATCCGGAAGAGGAGTTACCGTGCTGCTCCTGCGCCGGACTTATGTCCAGCCCAAGGCTCGTCAACGCTTCAGATTAGGAGCAAGGACAGGCCGATTCAGCCATTGCGGTGGGCCAACTGTTCATAACTGGGAACTATGCATAATGGCCGTTATGAACATCTATCCATAACGGCCACAACCTGCCGGTCGAGGTGGTCATCCAATTTGAATAGCCAAGGCGTTCCGTGACGCGGCTGAATGTCCCGAATTCGGCAAGCAACTTGTTGCCTGCACTGTCTCGACCCGGCCAACTGCGGACGGTCGCCTATCCTCGGAAGCAGTCACCTGAATGACTGCTTAACTCTGTCACCGGTCGCGGGCGTCATCTAGAGTTCGCCTCCTGATCGGCCATTTCCGCTATGACGATGCGTTGGCCAATTCACCAAACGTTGGCTCTATGTCGTTTCGTGTGGAACCGGCGATGGGTTTCGCGTTTTGAGGGAGCGGTGATGTCAAGGGCGGACGCAGTCCGGGCGCAGCCGAACCCTTTACATCGCTGCCCGCTCGCTTACGCTTGCTCCGGGCCGAGGAAGGCAGTCTGCCGCCCTCGGCATGGAGGACAATGGCGGCCTTTCCTCTCGCGACCGGTTCCTCATGATTGAAACGCTGTTTACCCAAGCTCTGGGTCTCGTTGCTCCTTGGCAGGTAGCTGAAGTCATCTTCAAGCCAGAGTCCGGACGGATCGATTTCCAGGTCCGATTTGGCGCAGCCATTCATGTTTGCCCGGCTTGCGGTGCGGCGGCGCAGCCGCTGCATGACCGTTTGGCGCGTTCCTGGCGCCATATGGATTTCTTTCAGTACGAAGCCCACCTGCATGCCGAGGTGCCGCGAGTGGCCTGTGCCGGTTGCGGCAAGGTCACGCAGATTCCTGTGCCCTGGGCGCGTGAAGGGAGCCGCTTCACGCTGCTGTTCGAGGCCTTGACGTTGATGCTGGCGCCGACCATGTCGGTCTTGGCAGCTGGCCGACTGCTGCGCGTGCGCAGTCGCAGACTGTGGCGCGTGATCAATCATCATGTGGGCCGGGCGCGCGCCCAGGAAAGTCATGCCAGGGTTCGCGCGATCGGCGTCGATGAGACCGCCAGTAAACGCGGCCAGACGTATATCTCTGTTTTTTATGACCTCGACGCACAGCGTCTGCTGTTTGCCACACCGGGCCGGGACAAGGCCACGCTCGGGAAGTTCGCCAGCGACCTTACCGAGCATGGTGGCCAGCCCACCGCGATCACCCATGTCAGCATGGACATGAGCGGCTCGTTCCAGGCCGGCGCCGCCGAGCATTTTCCCGCAGCCGAGGTCTGTTTCGACCGCTTCCACGTGGTCGCTCTGAGCAGCACGGCGCTGGACGAGGTGCGACGCGCCGAGGTCAAGAGCGCGCCCGAACTCAAAGGCACCCGCTGGGGCCTGCACAAGAAACCCGCCGACTGGACCGTCAAGCAAACCGACACCATGCACTGGTTGCAGCGCTCGAACCTCAAGACCGCACGGGCCTGGCGGATCAAGCAGGCGCTGCGCTCCATCTACGCCACCGCCACGACACCTGACGAGGCCGAACCCCTGCTCAAGCGCTGGCTCAGCTGGGCCAGCCGCTGCCGACTCGAACCTTTCAAGCGCCTCGGCAGGACGATCACCAAGCATCTTCCTGGCGTCCTCAACGGTTTTCACCCCGGCAAGCACAATGGCCGGGTCGAAGCGATGAATCGAGCGCTCCAGGAGGCGCGCGCAAGGGCACGCGGCTATCGCCGCGTCGAAAACTTCATCGCCATGGCCTACCTCATCGCTGGAAAGCTCACTCATTTGCCCGCCTCGCCCTTCGCCCCATTCTTGCCCGTTCCACACGAAACGACCTAAACCCCAAACGTTCCAGTCCGAATCCATCTACCCGGAACGCTTCCGCAAACGTGGCACTAAAGTGGTCCCCTTAGTCAAGACAAATATCAACTCAGTTTAAGTTGTGCATTTGACTTCGCTAGCAGCTGGACGGCGCTGCCCCGGTGTTGCCTTTGACTCTGCTTTTGATGCTGTCGTTGACTTTGCTTTTGCGGGTGGGGCATCGCCTGTGGAGCGTAGCGGAACAGGCGATGCCCCACCCGCGCCGCCAAACTTGTCGAGGATCAACGCCCCGCCACCTATGCCGTTCCGATAGACGACGGCGGGTGCCGTGTTGCCCAGCGACTGGTGCGGACGCTCAGCGTTGTAGAAGGCGAAATACTCGGTCAGGCCAAGCATCAATTCGCCCATCGTGGCATAGCCCTTTAGATACACGTCCTCGTACTTGACGCTGCGCCAGAGGCGCTCGACGAAAATGTTGTCGAACACGCGCCCCCGCCCATCCATGCTGATCACGACGCCTTCCCGTTTCAGCACCCCGGTGAAGGCTTCACTGGTGAACTGCGCGCCTTGATCGCTGTTGAAGATTTCTGGCTTGCCGTGGCTACGCAGGGCCTCCTCCAGGCAATCGACACAGAACACCGATTCCATGCTGTTGCTGATCCGCCAGCTGAGCACCTTGCGGCTATACCAGTCGATCACGGCGACCAGGTAGGCGAAGCCGTGGGCCAGCCGGATGTAGGTGATGTCAATGCTCCACACCTGGTTGGGTCTGACCACGGGAACGCCGCGCAGCAGATAGGGATAGACCGCGTGCTCAGGGCGCGGACGGCTGGTGTTCGGCCCCGGCGCCATGCCCGACAGCCCCATCAGTCGCATCAGCCGTTGCACGCGTTTGCGATTGACCGTGTGCCCCACCTTCTCAAGGAAAATCACCATCCGGCGCGTACCGTAAAACGGGCGCCGGGTGTACTCCTCATCAATCAGCCGACTGTGGACGAGATCGTTGGCATCGACCACCGGCGGCCGGCGCTGCGCGTAGACCGTGGCTCGGCATAAGCCTGCCAGAGCGCATTGCTGCACCACCGCGACGGGCTCGCCTGGGTCGATCCACCCATGCCGTATCACGGCAGGCTGATCCCAGACTTTTTTTTGAGCCAGTCCAGTTCCATCTTCAACTTGCCGATCTCGCTGTACAACAGCTCCGGCTCCCGGTGCGCCGCCGCCGGCTTGGGGCCGCGCTTGCCTTCAAACAGCGTCTTGGCATTCTCCTGGATGGCCTTCTTCCATTGCCCCACCTGCACAGGATGCACGCCGTATTCCCGCCCAATCTCGTTGATCGTCTTTACCCCGCGTACCGCCTCCAGACCAACCTTGGCCTTGAACTCCGGCGTATGTACCTTCCGCGTCGTGGCTTCACTCATCGCTTCTCGCTCCTATGATGGAGCACAGCTTAAACCACTGTCTGATTTCCAGGGACCACTATACACCTCCTGCTGTCTCGTCTGGTTTAGCCAACGATGTCGATGCGGATCTTCAGCCAACAGAAAGGTCTTCATGGCCTCGCGACCGTCGGCATCAAGCTGTTGAAAGATGCTTCGCAGTTCCGAGTCGATACTCTTTTCGGGTGCGCCGCGCTCTCGCGCTTTTTCATACCATGCGTGACCACATTCAAACTCGGCTTGCTCCATGTGAACTGCGCCAAGCAAGGTGCACGGGCGGTAGTCCCGAGGCCTAAGGGAATGCGCCTTCTCACCCATCTGAATTGCTTCGCACGGTCGTTTGAGGTCCCGCATGACACCACCGTGAGTAGTGAGCAGGGCGGATCGAACTTTTGGGTGCTTCAGGCGATCAAGTGCAACGCTGTCGAGCAGTTCGAGCGCAGTCTCTGCTCGGCTGCACTTCCGGTAGTGCCCACTGGCGTTGATAACGCTCCACGGATCCTGGGTAATCCGATACTGATCGGCATGAAATTCTGCTTCAAGAAAATGATAGGCCTCCTGAAGTCGCTCCGTGAAATGACTCCTGGCTTCGGTGCTGAGCCAGACAAGCTCGTCCTGAGGTAGGCGATTACCGGCATCGATCAGCTGGAGCAGGTTTGTCATCCGTGGCATCAACGACTTATCAGTCAGCGATACCCCGTATTTTCTGTACAAGGTTTGCGTCTGTATCATCGCGATGTACTCGGGTTCGCTTTCGCGGGCGATGCGGGCGGCCTCGGCAGCCTCTTCACTGGCCTCACGTGCAGCGAATTCGGCCGCGGCGGCTCTTGCTGGACCCATGTACGCGTCAAAGGTCAAATGGCCAGATGCGAGTCGGTAGAGGTTGTCGGGAGCACTGTGCTTGAGGTGGATAAGCTCCTCATCAGTTAGCGGTCGGCCCCGGAAAAGTGCTTCCAGAATGTCGCTCGTGGGTAGGCAAAGCGCAGCGGCGATGTGTTCGAGATGGAAGTGGTGAGCGACGTCGTGGGCAGTCGGTGCCCTGTAATCCGGGCTGATCGCGCGAGCTTGGTAAGCGACAGCGGCTAGTTTGGAATTGCGTTCACGCTGTGCGTTCAATTCGGCCTGGCGAGCCCTTTGCGCCTTGAGAACGGCTTCAGTAGCCTCCCGCTCGCGCTGGCGTCGGAGGTTTCGATCAGCCTCCCAATCCATTTTCTGGGCTGCCTTTGGAGCTGGGTAGGTAATCCTGGAGGGAAGGTAGTGGGCTTCAAGTGCCTGCCGCTCAGATTCCTTGGCTTGATGCGCTGCCTTAGCTGCCTGGTTTCTCGCCAAATAGGCGGGGTCGAGCCCTGCGATGTAGGCCTCATAGGTGATCTCCCCGCAGGCCAGCGGAAACAGGCCAGGAAGTTCCTGCTGCCGCAGGAAATCCAGCGCGTATTGCGTTAGTGGGCGGCCCTGGTGCATGCGTGCGAGGATGCTGCTCAGGCGTGAGCCCAGAATGGTTGCAGCGGAAATATGGCTGACGCAGTAGTAATCTGCGACGAAAGAAGTCGACGGGTCCATGCCAGTTCCACTGTGGTTTGTTGATTTCTTCCGACCGATTATGACGAAATTGGCGATGGCTGTCAGGGGCTGATCTCGCGGTCCACGCGCACGATAGCAGGTACGAGCTTCGAGGGAAATCTCGCATAGCCGCATGTAGCAAACGGACTCGCAAGTGCTTTAGCTACCGATTCATGACCGCGACGGCCGCTGACAGCGGACATCAGATTCCCGCAGCCGGCAGGTCCCTGATCGATAAGCCGCCATTCACCATGGAAACGTCATCAGGCAGTTCTGGGTCGTCAGCACTCCGTGATGAATGGCCGCTTCCGGGAAGCGAAACTTCACTGACCGCTTTCCGGCGACGAAGTCGACGAGAGGTCGGTCGCATCACGACCCGTAGCGGTCTGATGACCATCGCACTACCTGTGGCAGCTTAGCCATCTCCAAGCTGTCGGTCACCGGGTCGGCCATTGCGGCCTGCAAGACCTTCTCGACAGGAAGGATGCAATCGCCAGCGGTCGTTCGAAACTGGCAACAGATCTTGCCACCTGATCAACGGTACGGTAGTGTTTCGTGCCGCGCCACGACGCCCTGCCGTAAGATCGCCATGGGAGTCCTTCGCCAGCGTTTTTGACCGGTGCTCGCGGCTAGCTAGACGCAACTGACGTCATGAAACTGGGCGGTTTCCAGTCCGAGCTGCATTTATACCGTGGAGGCCAACATGTTATTCCAGCATCGATTCGAATCGGCACGCGCCGCCAGACGCATCGAAGTTCCTCTGCGCTACTGTTCGCTCGTCGCACTCGGTGTCGCTTCCCTGGCAACCGGTCAGGTGTTCGCTGGGGGCATGCTTGCCTACGAAATCGGCACCGCCGACGTGGGTCTCGCCTCGGCTGGCTACAGCGCCCGTGCGCAGGACGCCTCGACCGTGTTTACCAATCCCGCCGGCATGACGCGGCTGGAAGGCACCCAGGCCCTGGCCTCGGGACAGCTGCTTTGGGCGAACACCAAATACTCGATCGGCGCGGGAACTTCGCCCCTGCTGGGCAACGAGAATGGCGGTTATGCCGTGGGTTCGGACGGCTGGTTCCCCGGCGGCGGCGCTTTTATCAGCTACAGCGTCTCGCCGGACCTGAAGCTGGGCTTCGCGCTGGCCGGCAATTTCGGCGCGCCCTTGAAATACGACAACGACTGGGCGGGCCGTTACTACGTCCAGAGCACGACCATGCTTGGCCTTTCCTTGCTGCCCAGCATCGCCTTCAAGGTCAACGACAAGCTTTCGCTCGGCGCCGGCCTGAATGCCATGTACGGGATGTATACCAACCAGGTGGCAATCAACAACGTCGCACCGATCTTCGGTGACGGCCGGCTGAAGCTGGACGACCGGACCTGGGGCTGGGGTGCCAACCTGGGTCTTCTCTACGAGATCGACGAGGGGACGCGCATCGGACTGACCTGGAACTCGCAGATCAATCTCGACTTCAAGGGGCCGGCCAAGTTCTCGAACCTCTCGCCGGATGTCGCAGCGGCATTGAACAAGGCCGGTCTGCTGAACTCGACGATCAAGGTCGGCATCCAGGTTCCGCAACAGGTGATGGCCAGCGTATTCACCCAGCTTGATCCGAAATGGGCGCTGCTCGGCAGCGTCGGCTGGCAACAATGGTCGAAGTTCGGAGCGATCCACATCGGTATCGACGACACCTCGAATCCCGTCAGCCTGACCACCGACATTCCCTTCAAGGACACCTGGCACGTCGCCGCAGGCGCGCAGTATCGTTTGAGCGATCCGTGGCTGCTCAACTTCGGAGTGGCCTACGACTCGGGTTTCCAGCCGGATGGCTCGACTGTCTCGCCGCTGATGCCCTTGAACACCGCCTGGCGTTTTGGCGCCGGTGGCCAGCAACAGCTGAGCAAGACGAGCGTATGGGGCGTCGCCGCGGAATACATCTACGGCGGCACCCTCAAGACCGATCTGCAGGGCACCGCGCCGGTCGCCCTTGGCGGTCGTGGCAACCTGATCGGTGCGTACGACAACACCGGCACGATGGTGATGAGCGTTTACGGCAACTGGAAGTTCTAGTACTGGTCAGCAATCGAATCGGCGTGCCAAAGCCGTGCAAGGCCGGTCACCGAGCGACAGCGTTCAATCCGCTCGCGCCACATGAAATTGAAGCACCTCCCCGTCAGGAGAAAAACACGCATGCGCAACAAACCCAAAACCACGCTCCTTGTCTTGCTCGGCAGCGGGCTTCTGAGCCTGACGTCGGCAGCCGCCTTGGCGCAGCAGAAGAACCCCGAACGCAATGTCTATTACGGCGAAACGCATTTACATACCAGCTGGTCGTTCGACGCCTACGCGTTTGGCGACACGCAGACCGGGCCCGAGTCCTTCTATCAATACGCGACAGGTAAGCCGACCTTGCACCCCGGGGGCTACCAGGTGCAGATAACGAAACCCCTCGACTGGGGCGCGGTCACCGAGCATGCCGAGTACATGGGCATGGTCCAGGAAGCCATCGATCCCGAGTCGCCGCTGCGCAAGAGCTCGCCACTGCTGGCCCGGGCCTACGAGGACGGCGTCAGGGCCGATGGACTGCTGGCTTTCAAAGTGCTCTCGCTGGCGATTGCCAAGGGACTGCCAATTAAGGAATTCAGCGATCCCGCCGTCGTCGCGCCGGTCTGGAAACGGGTCATCGACATCGCCGACAGGTACAACAAGCCCGGCAAGTTCACGACCTTCGCCGCTTACGAGTGGACCTCCACCCCGGATTCCAAGAACCTGCATCGCAACATCTTCTTCCGCGATTCGAAAAAAGTACCGCAAGTGCCGTTCACGCCCCTGGACTCGCCCGATCCGCGTGATCTCTGGAGCTGGATGGACCAACAACGCGCGGCAGGCAACGACTTACTGGCCATCTCGCACAACGCGAACCTGAGCAACGGCATGATGTTCCCGACCGAAGTCGATCACACCGGCCGGCCGATCGACCGCGCCTGGGCGGAGTCGCGGCTGCGCAACGAGCCGCTGACCGAGATGAAACAGGTCAAGGGGCAGTCGGAGACAACGCCGGGGCTTTCGCCCAACGACGAGTTCGCCAACTACGAAGTCTTCGTCTGGCATCTGCTCGGCAAGAAGGGCCCGCCGCCGCGCGAATACGGCAGCTACGTACGGCAGGCCTACAAGGACGGCCTTGCCATGGAGCAGGCGCGCGGCTTCAATCCCTACAAGCCGGGCGTCGTCGGTGGCTCCGATTCGCACGTCAGCGTCGTGCCCTACCGTCAGAAGAACTTCTTTGGCGTGCACGGTACGGTCGACGACACTATCGAGAAACGCATCAACGGTGCCACGGTGCTCGGACTGAACAGCCTCTGGGTCACCCCCGCCGGCCTGAGTGCGGTGTGGGCCGAGGAGAACACGCGCGACGCGCTCTTCGACGCGATGAAGCGCAAGGAGACCTACTCGACCAGCGGGGTGCGCATTCCCGTGCGTTTCTTCGGCGGCTGGGGGCTGGATGCCGGCATGCTCAAGCAGAAGGAGTGGGTGAAGACAGCCTACGCCACCGGCGTCCCGATGGGATCCGATCTGCTGAAACCGGCAGGCAAGGCGCCCTCCTTCGCGGTCTGGGCGGCGAAAGACCCGGACAGTGCCAATCTCGACCGTGTTCAGATCGTCAAGGGCTGGAGCATCAACGGACAATCGTTCGAGAAGATTTACGATGTGGCCTGGGCCGGGGCGCGCAAGCCCGACCCGGCCACCGGCAAGGTACCGGCGATCGGCTCGACGGTTGATCTCGACACCGGCACTTACACCAACAGCATCGGCGCGGTGGAGCTGAAAACCCTGTGGTCGGACCCCGACTTCGACCCCGCCCTCGATGCCTTCTATTATGTCCGCGTGCTCGAGATTCCAACGCCGCGCTGGAGCACCATTCAAGCGGTGAAACTGGGCCGGGTTCCCCCGAGCGGCACCGGCTTCACTGCGGTCATCCAAGAACGTGCATGGAGTTCGCCGATTTGGTACACGCCCAGCGCAGAGGCGCGCAAGGCCGCCAAGCCAGGGGTGACCGTCGCTGACCTGAGCAAGCAGGGTGCAGCAGTGCTCACCGATCAACAACTCAAGGAACTGATCGTGGGCAAGACGGTGAAAGTGCGCAACTCGGTAACCGGGCAGCGCTTCGAGATCCTCCACGGAGCCACCGGCCGGCGCTTGATAACGTCGGTCGACGGCAAGGCATCGGACTTGCGCGAAGTGGGCGAGATGATGCATGGCGGTGACCATGACTACGACATTCGCGATGGGCGTCTGCGCACAGACATCAACGGTACCGAGTTCGATGTCGCGGTCTACAAGCTGGGCGACAAGTACTTGGCGGCGCGCAGCAACGAATTCGGTTACGCGAATTACGAGGTCGAGCCCCTGAAAGAATGAGCATGAGTCCCTCATCACCTGGCGGACCGCAGCCATCACGCCTGCGTCGCTGGCTGAGTGAGCCCCTGCTGCAGTTTTTGGTGATCGGTGGTGCGCTGTTCGCGATTTACGGCGCACTCAACCCACAGACTGTTACTACATCCCAGGCCAATCAGATCCGGCTGACGCGCGACGATCTGCGCCAGATGGCCATGGTGTGGGCGGCGAAGTGGCAGCGCCCGCCGACGCCGGAGGAACTGCACAGCCTGATCGAAAACAAGATTCGCGAAGAAATCCTCTATCGCGAGTCGCTCGCGCTCGGCCTCGACCAGAACGACACCATCGTCCGCCGCCGTTTGGCGCAGAAGATGGAATTTCTTGCCGAGGACACGTCCGCGATTCGCGATCCCGCTGCCGAGCAACTGAAGGCGTGGTTCGAAGAGAACCGTGCGAGCTTTGCTTTGCCGGGCCGGGTGTCGTTCCGCCATGTATACTTTTCACCCGACCAGCGCGGCCTCGGCGCGCGGGATGCTGCCGCCGAAGCACTGGGACAGCTCGTCGGCAAGCCAGCCGGCTCGCCTGCAGTAGCCAACATTGGCGATCGCTTCATGTTCCAGGATTACTACGCCGACCGCGTGCCGGAGCAGGTGGCCAGTGTGTTCGGAACGGCATTTGCCCAGTCGCTGTCCGGGCTCAAGCCGGGTGTCTGGCTCGGACCCGTCGAATCGGGGCTGGGCTGGCATCTGGTTTTCATCGATTCGATTACGCCGGGACGGGTCCCGATATTTGATGAGATCGAGCCGGAAGTTAAAGCCGAATGGATCAACGCGCAACGCGCCGAGGCAAAGCGCAAGGTGTTTGCCGCGATGCGCGCGCGCTATGAAGTCGTGTTGCCGCCGCCGGATGACAAGGATGCTCCGGTCGCCGGAACGGAATCGACCGTGAAGACTCGATGAACCGCGCCCGGTGAACAGCGGCATGCGCGTCTTGGTGCTTTTGCGCTGCTCACTGTTGAGCGCGATGGCCATGCTCTGTATGCCGTTGCCAGGCGCCTGGGCGCACGAAACCCGCCCCGCGTATCTTGAAATCAACGAAACCGCGCCGGGCCGCTACGACGTCTTGTGGCGCACGCCGGTACTGTCGGGAAGGCAGTTGCCGATCGTGTTGAAGTTCGCCGAGGGCACGCGAAACCTCACCGAACCTGCGCTGCGTGAACTTCCCGATTCGCTTCTGGAGCGCCGCGTGATCGAATTGCCCGGTGGACTCGCCGACACGCGTATCGATATCGTCGGCCTGCAAGCCACGATTACCGATGTGCTGGTGCGCGTCCAAATGATCGACGGTGCCCACTCGACGACGCTCATCCATCCGTCGCAGCCGTGGCTGGAAATTGCCGCGCAGCGCGGCTGGCTCTCGGTCGTCGGCGCTTACCTGCGGCATGGCATCGACCATATTCTGCTCGGCTACGACCACCTGCTGTTTGTCCTGGCACTGATGCTTATCGTGCGTCAGACGCGGATGTTGCTGTGGACGATCACCGCATTCACGCTCGCGCATTCGATCACGCTGGCGCTCGCAACGCTTGGTCTGGTGCATGTGCCCGGCCCGCCGGTCGAAGCCACCATCGCCCTCTCGATACTGCTGCTCGCCAGCGAGGTCGTTCGATTGCAGCGCGGCGAAACGAGCTTGACCTCGCGTTGGCCGTGGCTGGTAGCATTCTGCTTCGGACTGCTGCACGGGCTTGGATTCGCCAGCGCACTGGTCAACATCGGCCTGCCGAGCGGCGATATTCCGCTCGCGCTGGTCGCGTTCAACATCGGCGTCGAACTCGGTCAGCTGGCATTCATTTTCGTCATGCTCGGGTGTTTCACCTTGGCCAAGCGAATCAAGCTTGCGATGTCACTGGAGCGCTACGCCCGCGCAGCCACGCCATATGTAATTGGGATTCTGGCATCGTTCTGGTTCTTCGAGAGGCTGGCGAGATTCTGAGTGCGCTACGCTTGGGCCATGAACGAGAGCCGAGACCGCATGGGAACGCTTGGTGAACATCCGCCTTGGAGTGAAATCAGCAAATGCGGCAGTTCACCGAAAGCCGCCGTTCGAGTTCGCCTAGTTTGTGGCGGCGCTATGACTCTTGTTGGCCGGTAGGTTGAGGTCGCCAATGGCCGCTTCGGAGCAGTCCTGTTCGCTGAATCTGGACTTGGCTGACTGGCCGGTTTAGAGAAAGCTGATCGACGGCTTGGGGTCGTCAGCACTCGGTGATGAATGGCCGCTTCCGGGAGGCGAAACTTCACTGACCGCTTTCCGGCGACGAAGTCGACGAGAAGTGGGTCGCATCACGACCCTGAGCGGCCTGATACGCATAGCGTTCTAAGTGTCCGGTCCAGGCGATTAAACTGCCGTCCTGTTGATTGCAGCGCTCGTTAGCAAGCTGCTCGGCAAGACACGGTCGGCGCGGATTCTCCCCTATGGGGTCGTCTTTTTGGCGCCGCTCCATGCGCGGATCAGCAGTATTGTCAGGATCACGTGCAGCACGACCGCTGGCCACAGCAGTATGCCAGTGGAGTTCCCCGTTGTGCCGAGGTAGGCGAGATAAAGCGTGATGGTCGCGCTGTAGGTTAGCATGCCGACTAGCGGTGTGCCCGGCCAGCAGGCGACCCCCAATCCGATCAGAGCGAATCCCGCCACACGTGCCACGATGACGGCGACACCGGCAAGTTCTTCGCCGAGCAGCACTTGTCCGACCACGGCCGGGGTGATCAGCAACGCCAAGCCTGTCACGATTTCCCCGGCCGCGGCCAAGGCCAGCACCCTTGTTACAACGGTCATTTCGGGTCCTTTCGTGCGCCAAGCTTGACGCTCCATTTTAATCGCTAGTCTCGTGCTTTGGCGACGGATTTATTCATTTCCTCGCGCTCTTCTGCCGTCATTTGGTCGGGCTCCAGCTGGAAGGTGAGTTTGTTGATCGTACCGGTGAGCTCGAATGGTGGATCGTAGCGATACTCAACCATGGCGACACCGGTGCGGGTGTCCTGGCCGATGTCGAAGGTTTCGTCCTTGGGAAAGGTAATCGGTGTCGAATGTTCCATCGAATTGCGCGCCACTTCCTTGCCGTCCACGCGGAGCACGCCCGTCCCGCCCTTGCCCAGGCCCGGCTCAGCGGGTTTGTAGTCGAAGACGCTCGTGTGCTTGCCGGCTTGCAACTCAGCGCTGGAGACCTGGCAGCGGCGCGCCGTCGCCACCACCTCGGGGTCCGGCGGCGCGATGGATGACGCGTTTCCAGTCGCCCTGCGGGCTCCTTCCAACGCGTTATCCATCGCCCAGGGCTTCCGCACTCGGATGTCATCGCTTTGACAGTCCCAGCATGTTCATCCGGAGATCGTCATCCCAAGCGGCGGCTTTACGCTTCAGGCGTAAGCTGCCTTTGGTCTTGTGGGTCGTATCGAGGCGGATCATGTTGAGCACGATCTTCTTCAGGAGCGAGAGGTTCTGCGGCGCGTTGTCCTTGCGGATGGTGCTGCCATCCTCACCGAAGCTGACATCAAGGACCCAGTGAAGCCGGTTTTCCACGCCCCAGTGCGCACGCGCGGCTGCCGCCAGTTGTTCGGCGGTCAATACACGCGAGCTGATGTAGTAACGCCGCTCCAGGTCCGACTCATGGTCGCCAACCTTGCGCAGAGAGTCGATACGGCCGATGGTCTTGCACTCGGGCCAATCAACGGGATGCACGATCCCTTGCGCAGGGAGGACCGAGGCGATCTGCCCAACCAGCCGACCATGACCTTTTTGGACCTCGCGTTGGCGATCGACGCCTTCGGCTTGGTACTGGTCGATGAACGCCGCCTCGATGGCCTCCAACAGTGTCGGTTGATTGCCTTTGACCGCCAGCAGATAGTCGCCACCCTGATCCGTGATCTGCGACGCGATCTTCTTCTGGCAGCCCATGGCGTCGATGCTGACCAGGAAGCCCTTGAGGTAAAGGGCTTCGAGCAATTCCGGGATGGCGGTGATCTCGTTACTCTTGCCGCTCACCTTCTCCTGGCCAAGAACGATGCCCAGGTCCGTGGCGAAGGCACTGACCATGTGAATAGCAGTCTCGCCGCCACTGCCCGACCCGCGCACCGTCTTGCCATCGACGGCAATGCTGCCGCTCAAGGCGCCAACAATGCCGCCCACCCAGCGCCGGAAAGCGCTTTCGAATTGCTTCGGGTCGAGGACCCGAAAGACGCGAAGGAAGGTCTCCTCGGAGGGAACGCCGTTCGTAAGCATGAGGAATTTGCGCAACCACGCTTCCTTCGCCCGGCCCCAGTACGCGATGTCCTCGACCGTGTCGCAATCCGACAGTGCCGCCGCAACGGCAATCACCAGCATCTCCAGAAAGTCATGCAGTGTCCCATTGCTCGGCTTGCGCGGGTCGTCGATTTCGGGCTCTATGTCGTTTCGTGTGGAACCGGCGATGGGTTTCGCGTTTTGAGGGAGCGGTGATGTCAAGGGCGGACGCAGTCCGGGCGCAGCCGAACCCTTTACATCGCTGCCCGCTCGCTTACGCTTGCTCCGGGCCGAGGAAGGCAGTCTGCCGCCCTCGGCATGGAGGACAATGGCGGCCTTTCCTCTCGCGACCGGTTCCTCATGATTGAAACGCTGTTTACCCAAGCTCTGGGTCTCGTTGCTCCTTGGCAGGTAGCTGAAGTCATCTTCAAGCCAGAGTCCGGACGGATCGATTTCCAGGTCCGATTTGGCGCAGCCATTCATGTTTGCCCGGCTTGCGGTGCGGCGGCGCAGCCGCTGCATGACCGTTTGGCGCGTTCCTGGCGCCATATGGATTTCTTTCAGTACGAAGCCCACCTGCATGCCGAGGTGCCGCGAGTGGCCTGTGCCGGTTGCGGCAAGGTCACGCAGATTCCTGTGCCCTGGGCGCGTGAAGGGAGCCGCTTCACGCTGCTGTTCGAGGCCTTGACGTTGATGCTGGCGCCGACCATGTCGGTCTTGGCAGCTGGCCGACTGCTGCGCGTGCGCAGTCGCAGACTGTGGCGCGTGATCAATCATCATGTGGGCCGGGCGCGCGCCCAGGAAAGTCATGCCAGGGTTCGCGCGATCGGCGTCGATGAGACCGCCAGTAAACGCGGCCAGACGTATATCTCTGTTTTTTATGACCTCGACGCACAGCGTCTGCTGTTTGCCACACCGGGCCGGGACAAGGCCACGCTCGGGAAGTTCGCCAGCGACCTTACCGAGCATGGTGGCCAGCCCACCGCGATCACCCATGTCAGCATGGACATGAGCGGCTCGTTCCAGGCCGGCGCCGCCGAGCATTTTCCCGCAGCCGAGGTCTGTTTCGACCGCTTCCACGTGGTCGCTCTGAGCAGCACGGCGCTGGACGAGGTGCGACGCGCCGAGGTCAAGAGCGCGCCCGAACTCAAAGGCACCCGCTGGGGCCTGCACAAGAAACCCGCCGACTGGACCGTCAAGCAAACCGACACCATGCACTGGTTGCAGCGCTCGAACCTCAAGACCGCACGGGCCTGGCGGATCAAGCAGGCGCTGCGCTCCATCTACGCCACCGCCACGACACCTTATAGTGGTCCCTGGAAATCAGACAGTGGTTTAAGCTGTGCTCCATCATAGGAGCGAGAAGCGATGAGTGAAGCCACGACGCGGAAGGTACATACGCCGGAGTTCAAGGCCAAGGTTGGTCTGGAGGCGGTACGCGGGGTAAAGACGATCAACGAGATTGGGCGGAAATACGGCGTGCATCCTGTGCAGGTGGGGCAATGGAAGAAGGCCATCCAGGAGAATGCCAAGACGCTGTTTGAAGGCAAGCGCGGCCCCAAGCCGGCGGCGGCGCACCGGGAGCCGGAGCTGTTGTACAGCGAGATCGGCAAGTTGAAGATGGAACTGGACTGGCTCAAAAAAAAGTCTGGGATCAGCCTGCCGTGATACGGCATGGGTGGATCGACCCAGGCGAGCCCGTCGCGGTGGTGCAGCAATGCGCTCTGGCAGGCTTATGCCGAGCCACGGTCTACGCGCAGCGCCGGCCGCCGGTGGTCGATGCCAACGATCTCGTCCACAGTCGGCTGATTGATGAGGAGTACACCCGGCGCCCGTTTTACGGTACGCGCCGGATGGTGATTTTCCTTGAGAAGGTGGGGCACACGGTCAATCGCAAACGCGTGCAACGGCTGATGCGACTGATGGGGCTGTCGGGCATGGCGCCGGGGCCGAACACCAGCCGTCCGCGCCCTGAGCACGCGGTCTATCCCTATCTGCTGCGCGGCGTTCCCGTGGTCAGACCCAACCAGGTGTGGAGCATTGACATCACCTACATCCGGCTGGCCCACGGCTTCGCCTACCTGGTCGCCGTGATCGACTGGTATAGCCGCAAGGTGCTCAGCTGGCGGATCAGCAACAGCATGGAATCGGTGTTCTGTGTCGATTGCCTGGAGGAGGCCCTGCGTAGCCACGGCAAGCCAGAAATCTTCAACAGCGATCAAGGCGCGCAGTTCACCAGTGAAGCCTTCACCGGGGTGCTGAAACGGGAAGGCGTCGTGATCAGCATGGATGGGCGGGGGCGCGTGTTCGACAACATTTTCGTCGAGCGCCTCTGGCGCAGCGTCAAGTACGAGGACGTGTATCTAAAGGGCTATGCCACGATGGGCGAATTGATGCTTGGCCTGACCGAGTATTTCGCCTTCTACAACGCTGAGCGTCCGCACCAGTCGCTGGGCAACACGGCACCCGCCGTCGTCTATCGGAACGGCATCGGTGGCGGGGCGTTGATCCTCGACAAGTTTGGCGGCGCGGGTGGGGCATCGCCTGTTCCGCTACGCTCCACAGGCGATGCCCCACCCGCAAAAGCAAAGTCAACGACAGCATCAAAAGCAGAGTCAAAGGCAACACCGGGGCAGCGCCGTCCAGCTGCTAGCGAAGTCAAATGCACAACTTAAACTGAGTTGATATTTGTCTTGACTAAGGGGACCACTTTACCTGACGAGGCCGAACCCCTGCTCAAGCGCTGGCTCAGCTGGGCCAGCCGCTGCCGACTCGAACCTTTCAAGCGCCTCGGCAGGACGATCACCAAGCATCTTCCTGGCGTCCTCAACGGTTTTCACCCCGGCAAGCACAATGGCCGGGTCGAAGCGATGAATCGAGCGCTCCAGGAGGCGCGCGCAAGGGCACGCGGCTATCGCCGCGTCGAAAACTTCATCGCCATGGCCTACCTCATCGCTGGAAAGCTCACTCATTTGCCCGCCTCGCCCTTCGCCCCATTCTTGCCCGTTCCACACGAAACGACCTAAACCCCGATTTCGCTCAAGCAGTTCATCAGCGTCGCTCCGTTGGTCAAAGTCATTTCGGTCGCCCAAAAGACGAGAGTAGACCCGATTCCAACGCAGTTTACAAGCTGTTGGCATAACACCATGAATGTTAACGATTTTTCCCCGGCTCATGACATGCCATCCGAGTGCGGAAGCCCTGATCCATCGCCAGTGCGGCTTGTCCGTTCATCAGAACCTTCGTGTCGTTTGCCATGATGGGACCCTACCTTTCTACTCTAATTCGTCAGGGGTAGGTTTCTCAGGTCATATTGGCACAGGGGGCAGCCGCCAAGAAACATGTGCTGAATCGGTGCCCAAATGCGTGAACCTATCGGTCGAAAGGCCGCTGACATCGCATTACCAGCTCGCTGATGCAGAGCTGTTGTTCGCTTTGGCAACGACCGATCCTGGCCGGTAGGTTGAGGTCGCCAATGGCGGCTTCGGAGCATTCCAGTTCGCAGAATCTGGATTTGGCTGACTGGCCGGTTTGGAGAAACCTGATCGGCTGCTGAGGGTCGATTGCGGCCATAGCGCGGGGATGCCTTCTGCACCGAAAACACGCACGCTTGGGGTCAGCTCTTTCTTCTTGCCTTCGTGATAAAGACTGATGGTATGTATCCGGGAAAAAGCAAAGACCTGATAGTCATCTAGCTGGGGTTTAGGTCGTTTCGTGTGGAACGGGCAAGAATGGGGCGAAGGGCGAGGCGGGCAAATGAGTGAGCTTTCCAGCGATGAGGTAGGCCATGGCGATGAAGTTTTCGACGCGGCGATAGCCGCGTGCCCTTGCGCGCGCCTCCTGGAGCGCTCGATTCATCGCTTCGACCCGGCCATTGTGCTTGCCGGGGTGAAAACCGTTGAGGACGCCAGGAAGATGCTTGGTGATCGTCCTGCCGAGGCGCTTGAAAGGTTCGAGTCGGCAGCGGCTGGCCCAGCTGAGCCAGCGCTTGAGCAGGGGTTCGGCCTCGTCAGGTGTCGTGGCGGTGGCGTAGATGGAGCGCAGCGCCTGCTTGATCCGCCAGGCCCGTGCGGTCTTGAGGTTCGAGCGCTGCAACCAGTGCATGGTGTCGGTTTGCTTGACGGTCCAGTCGGCGGGTTTCTTGTGCAGGCCCCAGCGGGTGCCTTTGAGTTCGGGCGCGCTCTTGACCTCGGCGCGTCGCACCTCGTCCAGCGCCGTGCTGCTCAGAGCGACCACGTGGAAGCGGTCGAAACAGACCTCGGCTGCGGGAAAATGCTCGGCGGCGCCGGCCTGGAACGAGCCGCTCATGTCCATGCTGACATGGGTGATCGCGGTGGGCTGGCCACCATGCTCGGTAAGGTCGCTGGCGAACTTCCCGAGCGTGGCCTTGTCCCGGCCCGGTGTGGCAAACAGCAGACGCTGTGCGTCGAGGTCATAAAAAACAGAGATATACGTCTGGCCGCGTTTACTGGCGGTCTCATCGACGCCGATCGCGCGAACCCTGGCATGACTTTCCTGGGCGCGCGCCCGGCCCACATGATGATTGATCACGCGCCACAGTCTGCGACTGCGCACGCGCAGCAGTCGGCCAGCTGCCAAGACCGACATGGTCGGCGCCAGCATCAACGTCAAGGCCTCGAACAGCAGCGTGAAGCGGCTCCCTTCACGCGCCCAGGGCACAGGAATCTGCGTGACCTTGCCGCAACCGGCACAGGCCACTCGCGGCACCTCGGCATGCAGGTGGGCTTCGTACTGAAAGAAATCCATATGGCGCCAGGAACGCGCCAAACGGTCATGCAGCGGCTGCGCCGCCGCACCGCAAGCCGGGCAAACATGAATGGCTGCGCCAAATCGGACCTGGAAATCGATCCGTCCGGACTCTGGCTTGAAGATGACTTCAGCTACCTGCCAAGGAGCAACGAGACCCAGAGCTTGGGTAAACAGCGTTTCAATCATGAGGAACCGGTCGCGAGAGGAAAGGCCGCCATTGTCCTCCATGCCGAGGGCGGCAGACTGCCTTCCTCGGCCCGGAGCAAGCGTAAGCGAGCGGGCAGCGATGTAAAGGGTTCGGCTGCGCCCGGACTGCGTCCGCCCTTGACATCACCGCTCCCTCAAAACGCGAAACCCATCGCCGGTTCCACACGAAACGACATAGAGCCTCTAGCTGGCCCCCCCTTGTGCGGACCCCGCTTGTGCTCGTGCTGCGCACGTGGACCCACTACGAGTGAGCGCACGGGCTAACCGCAACCCAGCCGTAGCCTGCGGTGGCGGTGGCGGTGGCGGGGGAAAGAGTGATGGCTGAACCTTGGCTTTGGCCCGCGGTTTTCCCGATCACTGGATGGGGAATATCGCCGAAACTTGAAGGCGGCACGCGCTGCGCGGCATTAGTGGTTAATCCGATGAGATGACTAGCTACAGAGCCCTCTTTCGGTAGGTGGTGAAGTATGCGCCATTCGCCTTTTTCGCAGTTATTTCTGTAGATTGTCTGATATTTATCATAGTCAGCACCAGATTTCGTTGAGATATCGATAACCTCTATAAAATAGATTACTTTAATATTCTTTCCTCCTATATTAACCAGAAAAACCACTTGGTCACCACCAATGTAGCCATTTTCTGGCGAGTATTTAAGGTGAGATACGTCTCTGGTTACGATCGTGCCATGCCGTGGCTGTTGAATTATATTAACCTCGGCTGCCTCAATGCCTGCTTGCAGGTTGCCGTCGAATCTGGCGTCTGGGAATATTTGCCCAGCACTGTCTTTTGGGTGAATGTCAAGGCCATCTGAAAAAGGTGAGTCGCTACCCTTTTCCATCCGTTCAAGAGTGGGTGATACGACACAAACGCCCATGGTTCCATATAGCAACTTTGGTCTCCCGGTAGCGGTGTTGTCCGCGATTTCAATGACGGACTGAGGTGCCATGTCAATACCATCGCCAACCATGCTCGGCATGTCTGAAATTAACATTCTTGGTTCTCCCGGAAAGCTATAGATGTTGGTCTTCGCGCCTCTCGGAAACTCGTTCGAATCCGTTCTTGAGGCGGTCGCAAATACCGACTTACGCCCAGTCTGCAAGTTCCGGGCGCCCGGATCAATTACTTGCTGAGTTCCTGTATTTCGAAACAAGCCAAAATTCGTATTGTAAGTCTCAGCTCTTTCAGTCGTCATGCCCATGGCCTTGCGGTCACGGGGTCACGGGGTCACGGGGTCACGGGTAGAGTAGAGGGCAGGCACGGCCGACACGACGCGCAAGCTCATTGCAGCGATTTACACAGCTTTACAGTAACGCCAGCCGTTCTGGACCCCAAACCCCGATCTATCGCCTAGACTACACATCCTCGACCTGCATTGCTGCTGACTCGCTTACGGGCGAATGGCCCGCGACTTTTCCAGCAGCAAAGAACGAGCGACCTCCACGAGAGGGCGGAGAGCACGCAGAGGGCTGACGAAGACGTGGCAAGAATCTCAGGCACGACTCTGCCTGCCGGCGCCGTCTGGTGACTTTATGGAAAGAAAGGAACACCTCATGAGCAGTAGCATTGGCGGAATCGGCGGCAGCAGCGCGATAGGCCTGCGCGAGATGCGAGCCATGAAACGCCCGGACCCGGCACAAATGGCCGACGCATTGTTCTCCAAGCTGGACTCGGCAAAGCAGGGTTACATCGAGAAGTCAGACCTGCAGGGGGCTATCGCAAAAGTCGTTTCGTCGTCCTCCGCACGCTCATCGGCGGCAGCCGCAACGTCGGACAGCGCGTCGCTGGCCAACGAGTTGTTTTCCAAACTGGACTCGAACAGCGACGGCAAGGTCACGAAGCAGGAATTTTCCGACACCCTGAAGAAAATCGGCGAGCAGCTCGACAGCCAGCTGATGCACGCGCGCACGACGGGAGCGATGGCGCAGGGTGGGGCCAACGGGACCCAAGCCATGAACGGCCCCCCTCCTCCCCGCCCACCCGAAGGGGCCGGCTTGACCAAGGAGCAACTGAGTAGCGTGGCAAGCAAAATGGAGACCTCGAATAGCGACCTCTCCAGCAAGCTGACGGCACTGGTCACGAGTTTTGATCAGGCCGACACCAATGGCGACGGCAAGATCAGCTTCCAGGAGGCACAGGCCTACCAGGAAGAAAACGCTGCCGTCAGCTCTTCCGCGTCGGCATCGTCGGCGGCGAGCAGCGCCGGGAACAACGCCGACACCAGCTCCGACGCCCGTCTGGCGTCACAAATCGCGCGCCTGATGGATGCCTACGGCAGCGGCAATGGCGGCCGCGGCGTTGCATCTGCCGAGTTGGCCAGCGTCTGAGCCATGTTCGCCCGGCGTGACGGGGCAAGGCCATCCGTCACCAAGCGGGCGCCGACAAAACTGTCGGCGGCTCGAGCAACCACGCTAGAAAGCCGTTAGCAGCAAGCCGCCGACCGTCGCCGGTAGACGGCTTGGTCGCGACGCCCCCTCAGATTGCCCCCACCTCCCGCAGCCGATCGATCGCCGACCGATCCCAACCGAGTTCGCTCAGGATGGCGTCGGTGTGCTCCCCGAGCGCCGGCACGGCGTCCATGCGCGGGGTAAAGGAATCGACCTGGCCGGGTGGCCGCAGGGCGGGAATCGGGCCGGACGGCGTATCGACCTCGGTCCACCGCCCGCGCGCCTTGAGCTGCGGATGCTCCCAGACCTCGTGCATGTCGTTCATGCGCGCGTTGGCGATCTGCGCCGCGTCGAGCCTGGCGATCAGCTGCTCGGAGCTGAGCCGCGCGAAGCGCTCGTCGATCAGCGTGCGCAGTTCGTCGCGCGCCTGCGTGCGCCGCGAGTTGGAAGAGAAGCGCGCATCGCTGGCCAGATCCGGGCGTTCGAGCACCTGCGCGCAGAAGACCTGCCACTCGCGCTCGTTCTGCAAGCCGAGCATCACCGTCTTGCCGTCGCCGGCGGTAAACGGGCCGTAGGGAAAGATCGTCGCGTGCGCGGCGCCGGCACGCGGCGGCGGCGTGGCGCCAGCGAAGGCGTAGTACAGCGGGTAGCTCATCCACTCGACCATGCTTTCGAGCATCGACACCTCGACATGGCAGCCACGCCCGCTCTTGCCGCGCTGCAGCAGCGCGGCGAGGATGTTGCTCTGCGCGTACATGCCGGCCGAGATGTCGGCGATCGAGCAGCCGGCCTTGGCCGGCGCGTCCGGCAGGCCGGTGACCGAGAGGAATCCCGACTCGCTCTGGATCAGCAGGTCGTAGGCCTTCTTGTCGCGATACGGCCCGTCGCTGCCGTAGCCCGAGATGTCGCAGACGATCAGCCGCGGGTGCTTCTCGCGCAGCGCCTCGTACGACAGGCCCAGGCGCGCCGCGGCGCCGGGCGCCAGATTCTGGACCAGCACATCGGCGTGTTCGAGCAGTCGCATCAGGATGACCTGCGCCTCGGCGTGCTTGACGTCGAGCGTCAGGCTCTCCTTCGAGCGGTTGGTCCACACGAAGTGCGACGCCAGTCCGCGCACGCGCTCGTCGTAGGCGCGTGCAAAGTCGCCGGTAAGCGGGCGCTCGATCTTGATCACCCGGGCGCCGAGGTCGGCCAGCTGGCGGGTGCAGAAGGGTGCGGCGATGGCGTGTTCGAGGGTGACCACGGTGATGCCGTCGAGCGGGCGCATGGCGGCCTTCCTAGAAAGAGCGCGGCAGCCCGAGCAGGTGCTCGGCGACGTAGGAAAAGATCAGGTTGGTCGAGATCGGCGCCACCTGGTAGAGGCGCGTCTCGCGAAACTTGCGCTCGACGTCGTACTCGCTGGCGAAGCCGAAGCCGCCGTGCGTCTGCAGGCAGACGTTGGCTGCTTCCCACGACGCCTTGGCCGCCAGGTACTTGGCCATGTTCGCCTCGGCGCCGCAGGGCCGCTGCGCGTCGAACAGGGCGCAGGCCTTGAAGCGCATCAGGTTGGCCGCCTCGACCTCGATGAAGGCGTCGGCGATCGGAAACTGCACGCCCTGGTTCTGACCGATCGGCCGGTCGAAGACGACGCGTTCCTTCGCGTAGCGGCTGGCGCGATCGACAAACCAGTAGCCGTCGCCGATGCACTCGGCGGCGATCAGCGCGCGCTCGGCGTTGAGGCCTTCGAGGATGTACTTGAAGCCCTTGCCCTCCTCGCCGATCAGGTTCTCTTCCGGAATCTCCAGATTGTCGAAGAAGAGTTCGTTGGTCTCGTGATTGACCATGTTGGCAATCGGCTGCACGCGGAGGCCCTTGCCTATCGCCTGTCGCAGATCGACGATGAAGATCGACATCCCTTCCGACTTCTTCGGCACCTCGGCGAGCGGCGTCGTGCGCGCCAGCAGGACCATCAGGTCCGAGTGCTGGACGCGCGAGATCCACACCTTCTGGCCGTTGACCACGTAGCGGCCGTCCTTCCTCACCGCGCTGGTCTTGATGCGCGTGGTGTCGGTGCCGGCGCCCGGCTCGGTGACCGCCATCGACTGGATGCGCAGCTTGCCGGCAGCGATGTCGGGCAGGTACTTCGCCTTCTGCGCCGGGCTGCCGCTGCGCAGCAGCGTTCCCATGTTGTACATCTGGCCATGCACGGCGGCAGCGTTGCCGCCGCTGCGATTGATCTCCTCCATGATCACGCTCGCCGCGGTCAGCCCCAGCCCCGATCCGCCGTACTCCTCGGGAATCATCGCCGCCAGCCAGCCGGCGCCGATCAGCGCAGCGACGAAAGCCTCGGGATAGCCGCGCTGCTCGTCGATCTTGCGAAAATAGGCGTCCGGAAACTGGCTGCACAGGTCGCGCACGGCGTCGCGGATGTCCTGGTGTTCGTCGGGGGTGTCGAGCATGGCGACCTCGTGGTTGCTTGGGCGAATGGCCGCCTGCCAGCGGCGGCCAGATTGTGCTTCAGACGCTGCCGCGGGGCAAGGCCGCCACCAGGCGACCACCAGGCCGCGCGCGCGAAAGCCCTGGGCCTGCTGCGGCCCGCCCTCCCCCGCTCCACCCCCTCAGGCGGCCAGTTTCCTTTGCAGGAAGCGCATCAGCCAGCCGATTGCCGGCAGCTTGGCGCAGAGCTGCCCGAATTCCGACTGATGGCAGACCTGCGCTGGCGTGCGGGCCAGACGCCAACGAAAAACCCCGCCGAGGCGGGGTCTTGCGGGGGATTGGCTGACCAGCGCTAGCCTTGCTTGCGCTTGCCCGCGGCGATGACGCCCAGCAGGCCGAGGCCGAGAAGGGCAAGCGACCCTGGCTCGGGTACGCCGTTAGGAGGGAAAACCTCTGCGGCCGTGCCCTGTACGCCCACGGTAAAACCGTTCCAGAACTCGTCCGAACTACTTCTCCAGCTTACCGTGTCGAATGCGCCAAGGAAGCGCAGTGTGCCGTGCGGCTCACTTCCCCCGACGTTGTTGCTGTTGAGCTGGTACTCGAAGTTTCCCCCGCCAAGGTCGACGACGACCTTGCTGGCACCACCGCAACCCCAGTAGCCGCAATTGTTGCCATCAACGCCGCCAAGACTGAGAAGCTCGAAATCCTGGTCGAAGGCATAACCATTGCCATTCAGGCTGACGAAAGCGAAAACCGGGTTGGCGACCGTCTGCGAGAAGTTCAGGGTCTGCGTGCCTGCCCGACTCAACGCGATGAGGTCTGAACCGGTCGGACGATTGTCGACCGCTGTGCTGGTGTACGGCGAGGGGCCTGCTCCGTTGAATTGGTTGATCCAATAATCGCCACCCCCACCCGTCTCATAGAACCCGATTCCTTGCGGATTGGTATAGGTCACCCCAATCGTTGCCGTGCCGGTGGTGATCGTCCCGGTACCCTGAAATCCCGACGTCACGGGGTTGGAGCCGATCCAGTCGGTCCAGTAGATCTGGGCGGCGCTGGCGCCGGCGCTGGCCAGGCCGAGCGTGATGGCCGCGGCCGCCACAAAGGCTTTATTGATTCGCTTACCCTTCATTTCACCCTCCTTATACAGATTGTCCATTGTGTCGCAAGAGCGCGGCCATCCCGAAACTGCACTCACTCCAAGCACAAAACGTGCCTAACAATCTTATTGCTTTTAAAACATTGCCTTGACGGAAGATAGTCGATCCAAAAAAACCCGCTACTGTAAAAAGCTCCGACACTTGGCAATGTCTGCCGATCTCGTCAGGGGGGTGGGGGGGGAAAGGGAATCGACGAACAAGCAAGCGTCGCCGGGGCAGTCGGCGACGGTCGCGCACGCGAATGCCCTGGGCCTGCTGCGGCCCGCCCTCCCCCGCTCCACCCCCGCTCCACCCCCTCAGGCGGCCAGTTTCCTTTGCAGGAAGCGCATCAGCCAGCCGATTGCCGGCAGCTTCGCGTAGAGTTCCTCGGCGGCGTCCCAGTAATCGCGATGCCAGACGACCTTGCCTTCGCCGTCAAACCTGAGGTGCGAGGCGCCATGGATTACCTGTGCCTGGCCCCGCGCTGGCATGCCGTTCAGACGGAAGTGCATTTCCCAGACCAGCATCGCGCCGTTGTCGGCGACCACCCGCTCGCGCACGACGAAGCGCGCTTCGCCGACCTGCCGGAACAGGTGCGCGAAGATGCGCTGGATCGCCGCCACGCCACGCACCTCGTTGAACGGATCCTTGAAGGCCGCGTCGTCGGCGTAGAACTCCGGAAAGCGTGCAACGCTCTCGGCGCTCAGGCCTTCGTAGAACGCGCTCAGCGCGTCGACGGCTGCCGCATGGCTCATGCTCGCCTCCTCATCGGTCAACGAAACGGCGGAGCAGCGGGAAATAGATCCGGTACGGCAGGTGGGCGAGCAACTTGACCACGCGCGTGAAGCGTTTCGGAAAGTGGATTTCGAACGCGCTGCCGGCGAAACCGTCGATCGTCTCCTGCGCTGCCTGCTCGGGGGTCAACAGCGCCGGCATCGCGAAATCGTTCTTCGCGGTGAGCGGGGTGGCGACGAAGCCCGGGTTGATCACCCGTACGCCAATCCCTTTCGCTTGCAGATCGAGATAGAGCGCTTCGGCGAAATTGATCAGCGCCGCCTTGGTCGGGCCGTAGATCAGGGACTTCGGCAGTCCTCGATAACCGGCGACGCTGGCCACGAAACCGATCTGGCCACCCCCCTGGCGCAGCAGTTGCGGCACCACGCAGGCAGCGAACGACACCGCCCCGGCGAAGTTGATGTCGATCATCTGCCGCGCCCGTTCCACATCGAGGTCCCAGGCGCGCATCGGCAGGTAATCGCCGGCGACGTAGAGCGCCACGTCGACGCCTCCCCACGCCAGCAGCAGCTTCTCCCAGGCGGCCTGCAGGCTGGCGTGGTCGGCGGCGTCGCAGGGCAGGACCAGCGCCCGCTCGGCCTCGCCGGCCGCTTCGGCGAGGCGGGCCGCATTGCGAGCCGAAAAAGCGACGCGGGCGCCACGCGCCAGCAACAGGCTGCCGAGCGCCGCGCCGATGCCGCTCGAGGCGCCGAGGAGCCAGACGCGCTTGCCGGACCAGTCTTCGATGGGTGGATTCATCGCTTCACCGCTTGCTGAAACCGAGTGTCACTTCGCCGAGCCGGAAGCCGAACTTGCGCATTTCTGAACGGTTGAGCATCACCTTGTCGTCGATCAGGAACATCCAGTCGTCGAAGTCCACGTTCCACACCCGGCCGTCGACCGGCAGCGCCAGCACGTAACGCCAGCGCAGCGCGTTGCCCGCGGCTTCGCCCTGCGCCTCACCGACGACGTCGTCCGCGCGGCCAACGTAGTGCGACGCGTCGACCCGGGTGATGGTCCACACGCGACGGGAGGTCGTGCCGTCGGACCAGGAGAAGTGCTCATCGAGGGTACCGACGTCGACGCCGTCACGTTTTTCCCAACTGGCGTCGATCAGCACGTGAAAACGCTTGATCACAGCGCCCGAACGATCCTGGAACATTCCCCAGCCGTCGATCGTTCCGTTGAAGTACCGGGCCAGATCGAGCACCGGCTGTTCGCCCCGGTAGCGCTCGACGGGAACGCCGGAGCAGCCGCCAAGACCAAGAACGCCGCAGGCAAGACACGCCAGCCACAGGGTTTTCATCAGCAGACCTCCAAAGTGTTTCGCCAGCGCCACGCCAGCAGTGCCGCGACCGTCTTGAAGAGCAAGGGAAGCAGGCAATAGACGGCGGCGAGACCGGTCGCCGTCGCAGCGACTCCCGGCCGGTAGCCGACCGACTCGAGCAGCGGCAAGGCCAGGCCGGCGGCGAGCGCCAGGTTGAGCTTGGCGACCAGATTCCACCAGCCGAAGTAGGCGCCGGCCTGCGCTGGCCTGGCGTCGGTGACCGCAACGACCTCCCCACCTCCCGCCCTGTCTTTCGCATCGCCAGCCCGCGCACGGTACTCCGCGATGTCGGCGAGCAAGGCAGCCGGCAGGGTCAGGTCGGCGCCAAGCGCCGCACCCGAAAGCAGGCAGACGACGGCGAAAGGCCCGACGTCACCAACGCCCAGACCCCAGGCCCAGGCGAAGGAGCCAATCGCCACCAGCATCGACGCGATCCAGCTGCGCACGCGGCCGTAGCGCCGGGCGAGCGTCACCCACAGGGGCAGGAACGCGACTCCGCTGACGAAGTACAGGGCCAGGAAAGCGCCACTCCAGGCTTCCGCCTGCAGCACATCGGCGACATAGAACAGGACCAGGGTCGCCGGCAAGGCGGCAGCGATGCCGTTGACCACGAATACCCCGAGCAGGCGGCGAAAGCGCTGCTCTGCCAGGACGCCGCGCAGGTCGCCGAGCAGACTGCCGCTGGCCGGCGTTCGGGCCAGCGCCTGCGGTGAACCCGACAGCGTCCACACCGCCAGCACCAGGAGCAGCAGCGGGAAAATCTGCGCCAGGCCTGACAGGCCCTGCGCCAGGTCGCTCGAGAGGAGACCGGGGAGTGCAGCGGCGAGGACGACGCCGAGGAGACCGAAACCTTCACGACTGGCGGTCAGTCGCGTGCGCTCGCCGGCGTCGCGGCCGAGTTCCGCTCCCCACGCCTGATAGGCGACGCTGGCCAGCGAAAACCCGAAATAGGTGACCAGCATCGAGCCGAACAGCCACAGTGGCGCGGCGCTGGCGGGCGGGTGGAGCAAGGCCAGCATACCGAGTGCGAGACACGGCAGGGCGAGCAGGATCAGCCGCTGACGATTGGCCGTCCGGTCGCTCCAGCCGCCGAGCAGCGGATCGATGACCGCATCGACCAGCCGCGCCGCCAGCAGCAGCCCGCCGAGCAGGCCCAGGCTCATGCCGGCGGCGTCGGCGTAGAGGCGGGGCACATGCACATAGACCGGCAGGGCAGCCATCGCCAGGGGCAGACCCAGCGCGCCGTAGGCGAGGAGCTGCCGGCGCGGCAAGGACAGCGCTTGCGCTGCGTTCATGCTCAGGCTCACAGTGCGGGACGCTCGAGGAGCGCGGCGCGCAACCCCGGCTGGCTGCTGCGCGGGTCGAGCCAGATGGCGAAGAACAGGCGCGCGAAATCGGCGTCGGCTATTTCGCCGTTCGGGCGACCACGGTGAAAGAACGACGCTCCCCGCCCGGGGTAATGAACGCCGACGATGCTCTCGCCGTCCTTGACGTCGGGAAAGACGCGCCGCAAGTCGCCCTCCCAGCGCTGCAACTGCGTGTCGCTGGCGCCGAGCCGACGCATCTCGTCGAGGCTGGCCTGCACCAGCCGGTCACGCGGGATGTCGCGTCGGTAGTCGAGCTGCAGGGCCGTCGGCACGTTCGCCGGAAGATCGACGCCCGGCCGTACCGCGACCCACAGGGTGGCACGGTAGAGCGTGAAGCCGAACCAGCTCATCTCGCCGCTGCCCCAGCGCGTCCACTCGGCCCCGCTCTGGCGCAGGGCGTCGGGAACGGCCTGCGCGAAAGCGCTGGCGGCGAAGAGAACGGCTGCCATCAGCAGTCTTTTCATCGCGCGTGTGCCAGCTCGAACTGCATGACGTCGGTCGCGCCGCTGTTGAAACCGGCCTGGCAGTAGGCCAGATAAAAACGCCACAGGCGACGGAAGCGTTCGTCGAAACCCTGCGCCTCGATCGCCGGCCAGTGCCGCTCGAAGTTCGCCGACCATTCGGCGAGCGTGCGCGAATAATCGCGCCCGAAGGCGAAAGCGTCGGCGACCGCCAGGCCGGCACTCGCTGCTCGCTGGCCGAACACCGACGGGCTGGGCAGCATGCCGCCAGGAAAGACGTGCTGCTGAATGAAGTCGGTGCCGCGACGATAACGCGCGAACAGCTCGTCGGCGATGGTGATGCTTTGCACCACCGCCCGCCCGCCCGGCGCCAGCAGCTGCTGCAGGGCGTTGAAGTAGGTCGGCCACCAGCGTTCGCCGACCGCTTCGAACATTTCTATCGAGACGATATGGTCGAACTGCTGGTCGAACGGCTGGTCGCACTGCGCGCCAAGCAGATCGCGATAGTCGCGCAACTCGATCTGCACCTGCTGCCCGACGCCGGCGAGCAGCATGCGCCGGCGAGCGAACTCGTACTGGGCCGGCGACAGCGTCAGTCCGACGACCTGCAGACCCGCCTCGCGTGCCGCGGTTTCGGCGAAAGCGCCCCAGCCGCAACCGATCTCCAGCACTCGCTGGCCGGGGCGGGCGTCGAGCCGATGCAGGATTCGCCGGTACTTGGCGCGCTGCGCCGCGGCCATCGACCGCGGTGCGTCGGTCGAGTAGAGGGCGCTCGAGTAGCTCATCGTCGGGTCCAGCCACTGGCCATAGAAATCATTGCCCAGATCGTAGTGCGCCATGATGTTGCGGCGCGCGCCGCTGCGCGTGTTGGCGTTCAGCAGGTGGCGCAGGCGAGCGCTCAGCAGCCCCCACCAATGGCCATAGACGGCGCGCGAAAGCGCCTGACGATTTTCGGCCAGCAGGGTCAGCAGCGCGGTGAGATCGGGGCTGTGCCAGTCACCGTCGATCCACGCCTCGGCGAAGCCGACGTCGCCGCGTTCCAGCACCTGATCGAAGACCGACCACTCGGCGACCTCGAGTACGGCGGCACGCTGGCCGGCGGCAACCTGACCAAAACACGGCGTGCTGCCGTCGGGCAGGCGAACTTCCAGGCGCCCGTGCTCTATCCCTTCGAGCAGGGCCAGCACAGCCCTGGCGCTGCGCGGCAGTGTCTTGCGGCCGGAGGCCGCGGGGAGGCTGAGGGTATTTTCCATGGCATTCATCGGGTAGTTTCCTCGAGTGGAGGTTCGGGTTTGCTGAAAAAGGGCACGCGCTTGACCCACAACTTCAGCGCCTGCCAGTGAATGCGCAGGACGACCGCCAGGGTCATCAGGGGAAAGCGGACAAAGGCTTTCAGCAGCGGGCCGCTGGCCAGTGCTTCGGCCTGGCCGGAAATCGACGTGTGCAGCAGATCACCGGCTGCGTCACCATGATCGATGCGCGCCAGGCGCCATGCCGGGCGACCGTCTCGCCCGCCGCGCCAGTGAAAGCGGAAGCGGTAGTAGCCCGCAACGTCCATGAATGGCGAGACGTGGAACACCTTGCGCCGCTCGAGCGTCTCGCCGTCGCGGATGGGTCGGCCGTCGGCGTGCGCGAGCAGGTAGTTGTGGCGCTCACCGAAGGTATTGTTCACCTCGGCAAGCACGGCCAGCAGATCGCCGGCACGGTCGTGACAAAACCACAGGCTGATCGGATTGAAGACGAAGCCGAGGACACGCGGAAAACACTGCAGCCAGACCTCGCCGTCGGCCCTGATTCCTTCGCGCTGCAGCAGCTGGCGAACCCAGGGCAGCGGATGCGAGCCGTCGCGCGCACCGTGGTCGGAAAAATGGAAGCTGAAGAGATTCCAGCGATTGACCGCGAACAGGGCGCTGGCCGATTGCTCGATGCGCGACAGCGGCAGCAGGCAGAAATAGACGGGATAGACGAAGCGGTTGGCCGCCGGCCGTACCCGGCGGTGCATCACCTGCCCGACGAAGAGGCGCGCCGGTGGCGCGTTCATGCCGCCAGTTCCTCGATCCGCGCTGCCGCCGGGCGGCCCCGGAGAGCCGCGTCGACACCCTGCCACGGCGCGTGGCAGCCCATGGCGTTGGCCACCCGCAACGCCGACTTGAGGCCGTCCTCGTGGAAGCCGTAGCCATTCCAGGCGCCGCAGAACCACACCCCGTGCGCACCGGAAACCGCCGGCAACTCGCGCTGCGCAGCGATCGCCGCGCGGTCGAAAATCGGATGCTCGTAGTCGAACTCGGCGATCACGCGCTCGCGCGCTGGCTGACGCTGCGGGTTCAGCGTAACAATGACTGGCGTGGCGAAGGGTAGCGGCTGCAGGCGATTGATCAGGTAGGAAACGCTGACCGGGTGCCGGTCGAGTTCCTGCCCGCCCGCCATATAGTTCCACGCCGACCAGAGGGCCGGCGAGCGCGGCAGGAGCGCGGCGTCGGTGTGTAGCACGGCGCGATTCGGCGCATAGCCGATGGCACCCAGCAAGCGGCGCTCGGCCAGCGTCGCCGCTTTGCCCAGGACGGACAGCGCCTGATCGCTATGGCAGGCGAGAACCACCTGATCGTAGTGCTCGACAGCAGCGTCGGTGCGCACGATCAGACCCTGCGAAGGGCGACCCAGGATTCGCTCTATGGCGCGCACCGGAGTCGACAGGCGAACATCGTCGAGAAACGTGGCAAGCTTGTTCACGTATTGCCGCCCGCCGCCACGCACCGTTCGCCACAACGGCCGGTCGAAGACCTGCAGCAGACCGTGGTTGCGGCAGAAGCGCACGAAGCTGGCGAGCGGATAATCGAGCATCTGCCCGGCCGGACACGACCAGATCGCGGCGGCCATGGGCAGCAGATACCACTCGGCGAAGGGACGCGAGTAGCCCCCCACGGCGAGGAAGTCGCGCAGGCTCAGGCTGTCTTCGCCGTGTCGGTCGAGCCAGGCGACGCTCTCGCGGTTGAAGCGCACGATGTCGGCCAGCATTCGCCAGAAGTCCGCCCGCAGCAGATTGCGCTTCTGCCCGAAGACCGTCGCCAGGCTGCTTCCCGCCCACTCCAGACGGGGCTCGTCGAGGCTGACGGCAAACGACATTTCGCTTTCGACGCTGGCCACACCGAGATGGGCAAACATCGCTGTCAGGTTCGGATAGGTGTGCGTGTTGTAGACCAGGAAACCGGTATCCACCGGATGACTCACGCCGTCCAGCGTCACATCGACGGTGTTGGTGTGCCCGCCGAGCGCGTCGCCCGCCTCGTAAAGCGTCACCTGATGCTTCTGCGCCAGTAGCCAGGCACTGGCCAGACCCGAAATCCCCGAACCGACCACCGCGATACGCTGTGCACTACGCATATTGATCTCCTTGCCGTTCAGGCGCGTTGAGGATTTTCGCCACAGATCTCGGCATAGGCCGAGTGGTTGTGGATCGATTCGAAGTTCTCCGACTTCACCGTCCATTGCGCGATCCGTGGCTCTTTCATCAGACGCAGCGCGATGTCGCGGACCAGGTCCTCGACGAACTTCGGGTTGTCGTAGGCGCGCTCGGTCACCCACTTCTCGTCCGCGCGCTTGAGCAATCCGAACACTTCGCACGAGGCTTCCTCCTCGGCCAGCCGCACCAGTTCCTCGGGTGACATCCCCGAACGCAGGCGAGCGCTGATCGTGATGTGCGAGCGCTGGTTGTGCGCGCCGTAGGCACTGATCTCCCGGGAACACGGGCAGAGGCTGGTCACCGGCGCAACGATTGCGAGGGTCAGCTCGCTGCGCTGCCCTGCGCGCTTCTCGGCGATCATGCGCACGTCGTAGTCGAGCAGGCTCTTGGCGGCCGACACCGGCGCCGCCTTGCTGATGAAGTAGGGGAAGGCCAGCTCGATCTCACCGCTCTGCGCATCCAGGCGGAGGAGCATTTCGTCGAGCATGCGCAGCAGGCGGTTTACGTTCAGCGGCGCACGCTTCTCTTCGAGCAGCTCGACGAAGCGCGACATGTGCGTTCCCTTGAGCTCGGGCGGCAGGCCGACCGACATCGACAGTCTGGCGACGGTGTTCTGCACCTTGCCGGCCGCGTCGAGCAGCGCCAGCGGGTAACGCAGGCCCCTGACGCCAACCTTGTGAATCGCCAGCTGCCGCTGATCGGCGCTGGCCTGGATGTCGGGGAGAAAGAAGTATTCAGGTGCGTTCATGGCGTACTCTCCAGTGGCGAAAAAGCGAGTGCTCGAGGGTCGCTGGCCACAAGACCGCGCATCGAACGGATGGGCCTTCGTGTCCAGGACATATAAACCAGGGGCCGATAACGTCGGCAATCGCTCTCGGCAGCCGGCTCACTGCCATCCGGAGCAGTTGATGGGCGAGTTTCAGCCGCTCAGCGACCGTTGGCGCCGAACCTTGCCGGCCGCGGTCGGCGCTGAAACGCATACCCCAAGAATTATTTTGTCCAGGACATAAATACATGCCCTCTAATATATTGACGCATCGTCGATGTGTCAAGGCCTTTACGCCCTTTTTGTCCAGGACATCTATCGAGTCGCGTCAGGAATGATGGTTCGCGAATCGACCTTGCCGCAGGTCAGACGAAGGTCCCCGACCAGGCTCGACCCGCCATAGACTTCTCCAGCGCTTTTTCCACCTCGGCAACACAAGAAGCGGCGGCGCTGCGAACCCGTTAAATGTCCTGGACAATTTGAGACATCTAGGCTAACTTGCTCGGCAAACGTCTACGCCATGAGCGCCCTTCCTGCAACCACTTCCCGGCACGATATGAACAAGCTTCCAGTCATGAACATCGGCGCTGTCGAGCGCGACACCGGTCTCGGCAAGGACACCCTGCGCGTCTGGGAGCGCCGCTATGGCTTCCCGCAGCCGACTCGCGACGAGCACGGCGAACGCGCCTATCCTGCCGAGCAGGTCGATCGGCTACGCGTGATGAAGCGCCTGATCGACCAGGGCCTGCGCCCCGGCCGCCTGTGCGCCGCCAGCGAGGAAGAGTTTGCCGAGTTGAGCAAGGCCTGCGCATCGCCCCCGCGCAACGACTCCGGGCAGCACGCAGCGGTGATCGGCCAGACGCTCGCCCTGGTCAAGGCGAACGACGTTGCGGCGCTCCGCCAGCTGCTCAACCAGGCGATGATGCGGCTCGGCCTGCAGCGTTTCGTCATCGACGTGGTCGCGCCGCTCAATGACGCCGTCGGCGAAGCCTGGATGAGCGGCGAGTTCGAGGTTTTCGAGGAGCACCTGTACAGCGAGCAGATCAGGTCGCTGTTGCGGCAGGCGATCGGCAACCTGCCGGCCGCTGGCGGCGCGCCGCGCATCCTGCTGACGACGCCGCCCGACGAACAACACGTGCTCGGCTTGCTGATGGTCGAGGCCCTGCTCGCACTCGAGGGCGCGACCTGCATTTCGCTGGGCACGCAAACGCCACTGGTCGACATCGAAATGGCCGCCCGCGCCCACCGGGCCGACATCGTCGCCATCTCGCTTTCCGCTGCTTTCCCGGGACGACAGGTCGCTACGCTGGTCAGCCAGTTGCGCCAGATGCTGCCCGCGGCAATCGACCTGTGGGTTGGCGGCACGGGTGCTCAACGCGCGACGCCGAAGGCCGGCATCGTGCTGCTGCCGACCCTGCAGGCCACGCTCGACGCACTCGATGGGTGGCGAAACGAGCCCGCTGCTGTGCGCCACTCGTGAGTGGAGTCACGGCCACCATCCCCCTCACCCCCCACCCGCCGTCATTGCGAGGAGGCGCAGCCGACGCGGCAATCCAGTGCCACCCTCTCACTGCCTTTTCAGCGCATCGACCCGGAGAACAGCCAAACCTCTGGATTGCGACGTCGGCTGCGCCTCCTGGCAATGACGGGCGGGCTGATGTGACGTCGGACTTTCGGCCACCACGACGCCCCCGCGACGCTGTCATGCCTGCCGAAAGCCTGGCCAAGACGGCAGCACGACACTGACGGGAGGCCGGCGCGCCGCGACGCCATCCTCCATGTCATAATCCCGGCCCATGACCGAACCCAGCCCGAGCGCCGATCCCGAGACGGCGCAAGCCGCCGCCTTCATCGCCCGCTGGCGAACGGCCGACGGTTCCGAGCTGGCCAACTACCAGCTCTTCGTCACCGACCTCTGCCGGCTGCTCGACGTCCCCTCCCCCGACCCGGCGCGCGACGACACCCGCGACAACGCCTACGTCTTCGAGCGCAGGGTCAGTTTTCGCCACGGTGACGGCAGTTCGTCGAATGGCCGCATCGACTGCTACAAGCGCGGCCATTTCGTTCTCGAAGCCAAGAAGATCCGCCTCGACGTCGCCAGCAAGGCTTTCGACGACGCCCTGCAGCGGGCGCGCGGCCAGGCCGAAGGCTACGCCCGCGCGCTGCCTGCCAACGAGGGCCGGCCGCCGTTCCTGATCGTCGTCGATGTCGGCCAGGTCATCGAGCTGTACGCCGACTTCACGCGCTCCGGCGCCACCTACACGCCCTTCCCCGACCCGCGCTCGCACCGCATCCGCCTCGCCGACCTCGCCGAACGCGGCCTCCGCGAGCGCCTGCAGATGCTGTGGCGCGACCCGCTGGCGCTCGACCCCACGCGTGTCTCGGCGCGGGTCACGCGCGAGATTGCCGGCCATCTGGCGCGCATCGCCCGGACACTCGAAGGCGCCGGCCATCACCCCGAACTCGTCGCCGGTTTCCTCACCCGCTGCCTGTTCTCGATGTTTGCCGAAGACGTCGGCCTGCTGCCCAGGGAGAACGGCCAGGGCGCGTTCACCACCTTGCTCGAAACGCTGCAGAACAGTCCGCAGCAATTCGTCCCGCTGCTCGCCGCGCTGTGGCGCGAGATGGACACCGGCGGCTTTTCGGTCGTCCTGCGCGCGACGCTGCCGCGCTTCAACGGCAAGCTCTTCAAGCAGCCGGAAGTCATCGCCCTGGACCGCGAGCAGATCGGCCTGCTGCTGCAGGCCGCGCACGCTGACTGGACGCAGGTCGAACCGGCGATTTTCGGCACCCTGCTCGAACGTGCGCTGTCGCCCAGCGAGCGGCACGCGCTCGGCGCCCACTACACGCCGCGCGCCTACGTCGAACGTCTCGTCCTGCCGACCGTCGTCGAACCGCTGCGCAGCGAATGGCGCAACGTCCAGGCGGCGGCGCTGCTCCTCGCCAACGAAGGCAAACTCGACGCCGCGCGCGCCGAGGTCGACGCCTTCCACCACCGCCTGTGCCAGATTCGCGTCCTCGACCCGGCCTGTGGCTCGGCGAATTTTCTCTACGTCACGCTCGAACACATGAAGCGCCTCGAAGGCGAGGTGCTCGACCAGCTGCACGCCTTCGGGCGCGGCCAGCAACGCCTCGAAGCCGAAGGCCTGACCGTCGACCCGCACCAGTTCCTCGGCCTCGAACTCAACCCGCGCGCCGCCGCCATCGCCGAACTGGTGCTCTGGATCGGCTACCTGCAATGGCACTTCCGCACCAGCGGCAGCGGCCTGCCGCCGCAGCCGATCCTCAAGGATTTCCGCAACATCGAATGCCGCGACGCCGTGCTGGCCTGCGACGGCGTTGAAACCGTGCTCGACGAGCGCGGCGTGCCGGTCAGCCGCTGGGACGGCGTGACGACCAAGGCGCACCCGGTGACCGGCGAGCAGGTGCCCGACGAAAACGCCCGCACGCCACTGCAGCGCTACGTCAATCCGCGCAAGGCGAGTTGGCCGCAGGCCGATTACATCGTCGGCAACCCGCCGTTCATCGGTAACAAACGGATGCGCGATGCGCTCGGTGATGGTTACGCCGAGGCGCTACGCAAGACCTGGAATGACGTTCCCGAGTCGGCCGACCTGGTCATGTTCTGGTGGCACCACGCCGCGCAACTGGTCGCCCAGGGCAAGGTGCAGCGTTTCGGGCTGATCACCACCAACAGCCTGACGCAAGCCTTCAATCGCCGCGTCGTACAAGCGTAAGCGGTAACTACGCGGCGTCAGGCCCTACGTGCCGAGGCGGTACAAAGGCGTGCGAAGTGGATCGGCCGCGAAGAGCTGCTTCCAGAGACGAGGCGTGAGTTCCCGGACGCGCTCTGCCGGATGCTGGCCGACGCGCTGTAGCACATCGACCAGGTAGTCGTACGGGTCGATCTGGTGCAATCGACAGGTGGCGATCAGGCTGTGGATGATCCCCACCTGCCTGGCGCCCAGTTCGGTCCAGCAGAACAGCCAGTTGCGGCGCCCCATCGGGATCACGCGCAAGGCACGCTCGAGGTGGTTGGTGTCGATGGGCACGTCCGGGTCGGTGAGGAAGACCTCCAGTCCACATCGTCGGTCGCGCGCATAGGCGAGCGCCTTGGTCAGCGGATTGCTGGGGAGCAGCCCCTGGGCCGCGAAGCGTTCGCCGATCCAGGCGAAGAAGCGCTCGACGATCGGCCTGGCATGCGCCAGGCGATAGTCCCGCTTGCCGGCGCCAGAGAGCTTCTCTTCCCGGATGGATTCTTCCACCTGATAGAGCGCACCGATCAGTTCCAGCGCCTGGCCCGCCGCTTCCGGCTCGACGGTTTGTGCCTCGAAGAAGTTGCGGCGGGTATGCGTCCAGCACTGGGCATGGGTGATCCCGGTCCTGGTCGCATAGTGCGCATAGGCGTGGTAACCGTCGGACAAGAGGACCGCTCGTTCGGCAGGCGTCAGTCCCAGCGCCGCCTCGACGTGTTTGATCTCCCGGCTCGGGAAGAACGGGAAACAGATTTCGTCCAGTTCGCCATAGACTGGCCAGAAGAAGGCTTTCTTCAGCTTGCCCGGTCCCGCCTGTCCGGCCTTGATCGGCGTCTCGTCCATGGCCTTGACGCGTGACTCGCGAATCGAGGCGAACTGGGCCTCGTAGATCGGTTCGAGCAGGGCGATGCCCTGTTGCGCGATCTGCGTCAGCCAGGGGCGACTGACCGTGATCCCGGCGTCGGCGAGGCGCTGGTGCTGGCGATACAGCGGCAGGTGGTAGGCAAACTTGTCGAGCAGCAAGCCGGCAACGAAGCTCACGTCCGCCCGGCTGCCGTCGATCACCCCGGCCGGTGCGGCGGCGCAAACGAGCGCTTCACTGGCCTTGATCTTGACCACCGGCCGCCGATACTTGATCACCACGTAGCTTCCCGGCCGTTGCGCCAGGCGATAGCTTTCCTTGTGGCTGATCACCTCGTACTCTTCCGCAGTAAGGCCGTCGGTTTCCGGAGCCGCGAGTTCGATGACTTCGACCGGCACGCGTGACTCGTCGAAGAACGGGACGGCTTCGTCGTCCTGGCGGCGGGTCGCTGGCTTGCGGGTGTGGGCGGCTACCTGCTGGCCCGGGGGTGCCGGTAGCGTCGGCGGTGGAAGACACTCGCCGAAACTCATCTGGCCATTCGGACCCGTCTCGATGCGTCGTTCGCTCTTCTGCCCGAAGAGCTGGCGCTTGAACCAGTCGAGTTGCTGTTTGAGGGCGGTGACTTCCTGGCGCAGGGCGCCGATCAGTTCGACGATCTGTTGCGGGGTCAGTGCGGCCGCCTCGTCGAGGCTTGGGAAAGGGGTCGCAAGCGCCGGATTCATGCCGCTATTATACCGCGGGAGTCGTCTTCAAGACGCTGTTTAACATACATTTTATGTACATTTCTTGCTGTTTTTCGGGTGCTGATAACGCTTCTTGAAGCGCTTGGGCTCGATGCCTTCCAGGAGGAGCTTCAGGCCGGTCCAGTCGGTTTCCCGCGTGCTCACCTTCGACCAGTCGGAGACGAAGCGACCGGCTTCGAGGCGCTTGGCCCACAAGCAGAAACCCGTGCGATCCCAGTAGAGGACCTTCACCTGCGTGGCGCGGCGGTTGAAGAAGGCGAACAGCTGTCCGCTCAAGGGGTCCTGACCCAGCGCGTGGCGAGTCAGTGCGTACAGGCCGTCGAAGGAGTTGCGCAGATCGACCGGACGACCGTAGACGTGCACCCGGATCTGGCCTTCGGGGAAGAACATCAGCCGCGCACCAGGTGTAGCTGCAGGCCGCCGCCGAGATCCAGGGTCAGCTCGATACGTCCCGACCGCCCGGTTTCGCTTTGCAGCGGGCCGACATCGACGAAGCCTGTCGACGCCGAGTTGACCAAGGCGTCGCATCGGCCCATCGGCGCGCCCAGTCGGCTGCGCCACCGGTAGAAGCTGGTATCGCTGATGCCTTCGCGATTGCAGAAGGCCTCCACCGCCAAACCGCTGCCGAAAAATCGCGACAGCACCTGCCGCCACTCGTCCGCGCTACGCCGTGCCCGCCGGCTCTCTTGATTCGTTGCCATCTTGACCTCCTCATCTTCTCGCGTGTCAATGAGGAAATTGTCGACGCCAGCGCCGCGCCTGGGAAGAACGCCGCGGAGTTACCGGTTACGTACAAGCCGCGCTTACAAACGGCATGTCGCTTGCTTTCGGGGTGCCCGACCACCCGTGGATCGATAGCGCCGACGGCGCCGCCGTACGCATCGCGATGACCGTCGGAACGCAGGGCAGCAGCGAAGGCCGACTGCTCAGCGTGACCGCCGAGTGCGAAGGCAAGGGCGACGGGCTGGAGGTGACACTGCACGAGCAGTCCGGCCTGCTACATGCCGACTTGCGTGTCGGCGCAAACGTGGCATCGGCAAAACCGTTGTTGGCAAACAGTCGCATCTCCACCAACGGATTCATGCTTGCCAGCTCGGGGTTCATCGTTACAACCCAAGATGCTTCACGCCTTGACGCCGATGCTCCGACCAAGCCCTACCGGAATGGCCGCGACCTGACCGACCGACCACGCGACGTGCTGCTTATCGACTTTTTCGGTCACGATGCCGACCAAGTGCGTCACCGCTGGCCAGCCAGCTATCAATGGGTGCTTGAGCATGTGAAACCGGAGCGCGACCACAATAACCGCCCGCGCCTTCGCGAACACTGGTGGTTGTTCGGCGAGGTGCGTAAGACACTGCGCGCTGCGATGGTTGGCTTGCCGCGCTACATCGCCACGGTAGAAACCACCAAGCATCGCGTCTTTCAGTTCCTCGAAGCCAACATTGCACCAGATCACATGCTTATAGGCATCGCGCTCGCCGATAGCTATTTTCTCGGTGTGCTATCGAGCCGAGTGCATGTCGTCTGGGCACTTGCTGCCGGCGGCCGCTTGGGTATGGGGAACGACCCGCGCTACAACAAATCCCGTTGCTTCGAACCCTTCCCCTTCCCCGTCGCCAACCCCGACCAAGCCACCCGTATCCGCGACCTTGCCGAGCAACTCGACGCCCATCGCAAGCGCCAGCAAGCCGCTCACGCCACTCTGACGCTGACCGGCATGTACAACGTTCTCGAAAAACTGCGCCGCGGCGACGTACTCGCTGCCAAGGAAAAGACGATCCACGAGCAGGGCCTGGTCAGCGTGCTGAAGACGCTGCACGACGAACTCGACGCCGCCGTTCTCGACGCCTACGGATGGAGCGACCTCCGTGCGGCGCTCGCCGACCCGGCGCAGAAAGACGCGGCCAGCGAAACCCTGCTCGTCCGCCTGGTGGCGCTGAACGCAGAACGCGTGGCGGAGGAAGCGCGTGGCGAGGTGCGCTGGCTGCGGCCGGAATACCAGCACCCGCAGGCAGTGGCCAGCCAGTCGTCGCTGGCCATCGACGATGCGGCAGGAAAACAGGCGGCGCTCGCCGCCGCCGTTCCGGCCGGCGCCACCGCACGCCAGCCCTGGCCAGCCGCGCTGCCCGAGCAGGTCGCCGCCGTCGCCGCCGCACTGGCGGGCGCGCCGGCACCGCTTTCGGAAACCGAACTGGCGGCGCGCTTCACCGGCAAGGGGGCGTGGAAAAAACGCCTGGCGCAAATCGTCGACACCCTCGAAGCGCTCGGCCGCGTGCGCCGTCAGGGCGCGCTACTGAGCAGCGCCGGCTAGGCGCACCCGCCGTACGGCATTCGTGACGGGATTTCCGGCCACCATCCGCCCCCCAACCGTCATTGCGAGGAGGCGGCAGCCGACGCGGCAATCCAGAGATTTGGCTTTTCGCGTGATCAACAGGTCAATGTGGCGGGAACGAGTGAGAGGATGGAACTGGATTGCCACGTCGGCTGCGCCTCCTCGCAATGACGGGGTGGGGCGGCGGGTGTAGTGCTGCATTCCTGACGAGACTTTCACCAACTCCGAAAGCCGCGCAAAAGATGACGGGCCGGCGGGAAGTCTCGAGTTTCAACCGGCGTGCAGCACTACACCACGAGCAGGGGTTACTTGCCGGCGCCTGCAGGCGCCGGGGCTGGCGCTGCCGCCGGGGTGGCTGCCGGCGCCGCGGCCGGGGCTGACGCTTCGATAATCGCGATCTTGGCCTTGGCCTTGAGATCGTCGAGCAGTTTCGTCAGTTGCTGCTGCTGCAGGTGTTGCGCCAGATCGGCTTTCACTTGGTCGAAGGGAGGTGCTTGTACCGGCCGGGTGTCTTCCAGCAGGATGACGTGATAGCCAAACTGGGTGTGCACCGGCTCCTGCGTGAAGCTGCCCTTTTCCAGCTTGCTGGCTGCGCTGCCGAACTCCGGCACCATCGAGCCCGTGTCAAACCAGCCCAGCTCGCCGCCATTGGCCTTGGAGCCGGGATCCTTGCTTTTTTCCCTGGCCAGCTTTTCGAACGCTGCCGGATCTTTCTTCAGCCTGGCGATGATGTCCCTGGCTTCGGCCTCGGTCTCGACCAGGATATGGCGCGCCTTGTACTCGCTGCCGGCGGCCATTTCCTTCATGCGCTCGTATTCGGCTTTCAGCATTTCGTCGCTGACCGGATTGGTCTTGATGAAGTCCTGGACATAGGCGTTGGCCAGGATCGACTGCCTGAGCATATCGAATTGGTCGCTGATCTCGGGCATCTTGTCCAGTCCCTTCTTCACCGCCTCCTCGGCGATCAGCATTTGCACGGTCAGATGCTCGATGATCCCCCTGCGCGTTTCGGGAGTGTCCGGTTGGCCGGTGCTGGCGCCCTGCTTGACGATCATGTCGACACGCGCCTTGGTGATGGCGGTGCCGTTCACGGTCGCCACGGCGTCTTCCTGCACCACCGGCGCGGCGGCTTCCTTCACTGCCGGTGCAGCGGCTTTTTGCTCGGAGTTGCAGGCGCTGAGGGCGAGCAGCGAAGCGGCGCTGGCGAGCAGGACTCGGGATTTGATGAATCTCATGGATGTTTCCTTGCAGTGAAAGTGGCGTCCGCTGGCACCTGCGCCCGACCTGCGGCGCAGATTGCCAGCGAAACGAATGGTTGAGGAACGAAACGGCGATGCAGCGCGAAGGACTCAGTTGAGGTCGGCGTCCTTGAAGAATTTTGTCCCCGACACCGTGAGCGTGGCCGAAAGCCCGCTCTCGGTCAGTTGGTACAGGTAAACGCCGGGTGCCACCGACGCGGCGCCGGCAAACATGCTGCCCTGACCGCGGTCCATCGCCGCGAAGCTGGCCTGGCCGCCGAAGTCCCAGCCCTGGTCGATGAAGTTGCGCAGGGCCTGCTCGCTGGCGAAGACGAAGATCAGGCGGTTCTTGTTGACCCCGAAGCCCAGCCCGCCCTGCACCTGCGCCATCTGCATGAAGGTCTGGCGACCGGTCATTTGATTGACGACCATGCCCTTGCCGGTGGTGCCACCGGCAAAGAAGAGCTTGATGCCGAAGGTGCTGAAAACGGCATAGCCCGCCGAACGTTCGATCGCCCGCTGCGCCCCCGGCGCGATCTCGTAGAGCGAGCTCAGCGCATCCTGTGACATCTCGCGAACCTGGTGCCTGCCCTGAATGATCTTTCCTTCGTTCGGTACGCCGGCGGGCAGGACGTTCTCGACGTCCTTCACGGGGTCCCAGGACCATTGCTGGGCGGCGAGCGGTGGCGAAGCGAGACAGATGGCTGCGGCGCAGACCAGCAGGCGTGTTTTCATAGTGTGTTCTCCTGAAGCATGGGTGTCGCGATACGAAGGAATCATGGCCTGTTCATCTGCCGTCAGCGGGGCGCCATTGCCGGCGAATGGCGGCGGCGTGCCGACTGACCGCCGCCTGCCGTACGCTCAGCCGACCGCCGGCGCGGCGCTGAGAGCCGCCTGCAGCTTCGCTTCGTCCTGGTGCGACAGCGTCGTCTCGATGAGCTTGCCGCCGGTGCCCTGCAGTGCTTCCAGCACCTTGTCGGGATCTGCCTGACGGACCAGGACGAAGAGCACGGAACTGCCGTTCTTGAACGTCGCCGCGAGATCCTTCAGGAATTCCTCGTCGACGCCGGCGCCGGCCAGCGCACCCCTGATCGCGCCGCCGCGCACGTCGCTCGCCATGCCGAGCACCGGGTCCATGACGATGGCCCCGACCAGCGTATTCCAGAAACCCTTGCTCGCTTCGACCACGGCGGCCGGCTGGTACATCTGCAGCAGGGTGACCTCGCCCTGGCCGTCCTTGACGGCAACAAGCGCCTCCTCGAGATCGACGAGGTGGTCCTGCTGCAGCTTGCGCAGCTTGGTGCGGACTTCTTCTGCCCGGAATTGATCATCGTAGGCAATTACCACGAGCTTGCTCATGAAACGTTCTCCTAGCTGGGTTGAGTGACAGTGATCGGAGTGCGTACTGCACCGCGTCCGCGATGCCAGGGCAATCGCTTGAATTGCGACCGCAACCGCTCGCCCTCTTCGGCCGGAAGGATATCACCTACGCAGCCAGTTGCCGCGTCGGCTTCGCCGCCCCGAACTGACGGTGTGGGTCGGCAAAAAGACAGCCCTGCCCCCGCATGGCCCTGTTCGCTTGCCGGTGGTGGCAGGGGCTTCGTCCAGCGTTCGCCTGAAACTCCCACGCCGCCGTGCTCAGGCCGGCGCAGCGCTCCCGTTCGCGGCCGCCGCCTCGCCCTTGCCGGGCTGGGCCTCGTACTCGGCGACGACCGCGTGGATCGAGCCGTAGATGGCGTGTTCGCCCAGGCTCTCCGTGATTCCATGCCGTTCGAATTGCGCACGCACGTCCATGGACAGGTGGGCAAAGACCATGCGGATTCCCTGCTCCCTGAGTGCCTGGCCGGTATCACGCAGCATCGCCGCTGCCGAGAAGTCGACGTCGCCGATCGCCGCCGCCTCGACACACAGGCAGGCCAGTGGTGGCTGTGCCCTGGCCTTGACCAGGAAAAGCACCTCCTCGGCGAACTGTGCGGCGTTGGCGTAGTACAGACTGTGGCTGAAGCGGTAGACCAGGACGCCGGACGCAATCTGCCGCGGCGTGCTCACCGGGACCATCTGCCAGCCTTTCCTGCGCTTGTCGGCGACGATCACCGAATTGTTGCCGCGGTAACCCCGGCGCACATGATCGAGCAGCGACAGGACCATGGCCAGGACGATGCCCTGCTCGACACCGACGACGACCACCGTTGCCGCGGTCAGCAAGGCCACCCAGAACTCGGCGCGCGCCTCGACGAAGATGCGCGTCATGCCCTTGACGTCGATCATCTTCAGTGCCACCAGGAAGACGATCGCCGAAAGGACGGCGGTCGGCAGGTGCGCCAGCGGCCCGGTCAGGAAGAGCAGGACGAGGAGCACGATGACGCTGGTGGTGAGCTGAGAAATCTGGCTGCGGCCACCGCCGCTGGCGACCATCTCGGTATTCGTCGGGCTGCCATTGACGATGAAGGTGCCGGACAGGCCGGCGCCGACGTTGGCCATTCCCAGCCCGACCATGTCCACGTTCTCGTCGAAGCGATCGCTGAAGCGGGCGGCGTAGGCACGCGAGGTGGCCGCGCTCTGCGAGAGGATGACCACGAAACAGGCCAGCGCGATCGGCATCAGCTTCCAGAGCAGCGGCCAGCTCCAGTCGACCTGCGGCAATCCCAGTGTCGGCAGGCCACTGGGTACCGCGCCAAGGGTCTCGAGGTGGGTATCCAGACTCAGCGCCCAACTGACGACGATGGCGGCGAGCACGGCGATCAGTCCGCCGGGGATCTTCGGCGAGATCCTTCGACCACCGACAATGATGGCCAACACGGCGAGCGAAACGGCGACGGCATAGGGATTGGTTTCCCCGACCGACTTCAGGTCGTGCACGATCTGCGCCAGGGGATGGTTGCCGATACGCGAAAGGCCCAGCAAGCCGGAAACCTCGAGCAGCGATACCTGCACGCCAACGCCGGTGAGAAAGCCGGTGAGCACGGTGCGCGAGAGAAAGTCGGCGAGGAAGCCCAGCCGCATCACCCGGGCGAGGAACATGAACGCCGCCGCCATCAGGGCGATCAGGCTGCACAGGGCCAGCCACTCGCTGGAGCCCTGCACGGCCATGCCGGCGAGACCGGCGGCGACCACCGCCGCGGTCGCCGAATCGGCATTGACGGACAGGTGCCGCGACGAGCCGAAGAGGGCGAACAGGCTCATCGGGATGAGAATGGTGTACAGGCCGGTGATCACCGGCGTACCGATTATCTTGGTGTAGCCCATGGTCCCGGGAATCGACAGCGCGGCCAGGGTGAAGCCGGCGATGATGTCGCGCCTGACGCCTGCCCGGTCGATCGGCAGGATGCCCTGCAGGATCGGCAAGCGGAAGCCACTGCCCTCGCGCGTCTCTGTCATCGTCCCCCTCCCTCGCCCGCCCCGGGCTCCCTGCTGCTCATGTAGTGCTGCCCTCTTGACGAGACCTTCACAAAGCCTGAAGTCAGTGGGCAACCCGGCACCCAGCCGGCACCCACCGTCATTGCGAGGAGGCGCAGCCGACGCGGCAATCCAGTTCCATTCTCTGACTATTGCTGCGCCACATCAGCCCGGCGAAAAACAAACCCTCTGGATTTCCACGTCGGCCACGCCTCCTCGCAATGACGTTCGGGTGCGTTTGGCGCCGCATTTCCGACGCGACTTTCAGCGCTTGAAACGCTGTCGTCGCTGGCATTCTTCGGTTCCACACTGCGTGCAACAGCACCCTAGCCTTTGCCGTTTCGCTTCTCCTGCGCCACCGCTGCGGCGTGATACTTGCGGCGCACGTCTTCGAGGTCCACCCGCGTCGGCGGCAGCTTGAGCTTCATCTCCTCCATGGTCTCGGCAATGATCTGCGAAGCCGCCAGGTTACGGAACCACTTGTGATTCGCCGGGATGACGTACCACGGCGCATGCGCGGTACTTGTCTTGACCAGAGCCTCTTCATACGCTTCGACGTACTGCGGCCACAGCTCGCGCTCCGAGTAGTCCGACTCGCTGATTTTCCAGTTGCGGGCGGGATCGTCGAGCCGTTGCTTGAAACGTTCGAGCTGTTCCTCGGGGCTGATGTGCAGGAAGAACTTGAGAATGCGCGTGCCGTTCTCGGTGAGCAGCTTTTCGAAGTCGTTGATCAGGGCGTAGCGTTTCGACCACACCGATTCGGGGACCAGCCCGTGCACGCGCACGACCAGAACATCCTCGTAGTGGGAACGGTTGAAAACGACCACTTCGCCGTTGCCCGGCGTTCGCTGGTGCGCACGCCACAGGAAATCGTGCGCCGCTTCGGCGGCGCTCGGCTGCTTGAAGCCGAACACCGACGTCCCCTGCGGATTCATGCCGCTGAACAGGTGGCGCACGACGCCGTCCTTGCCGGCAGCGTCAAGCGCCTGCAGCACGACGAGCAGCGACCGGTCGGCGTTGGCATAGAGCAGCGCCTGCAACTCGGCCATGCGCGTGACGTATTTGGTGATCTCCGGCTGCGCCGCTTCGTTCGAGGCGTGCCCGCCGCTCTGCGCCGGGTCGATCCTGGCCAGCTTGAGCTTCTTCCTGGGGTTGACGACAAATTCCTTGCGATAGTCCATGCCTTGGAGCTCCTTTCCCGGGTTGCAGGCGTTGGCTGCTGGTGCGCTCGCCGGTGCCAGCTGGCTTGAATTTCGCGGCTGGCGGCAGAACACCGTCTTCGGCCGGAAGAATATCACCTGCGCCGCCACTCGCCGCGCCGGCTGCCGTTTTCCGCGTCGCCAACGTTCGCCGCAAAAAATGCCAGACGCCGCTCAGCGGCGGGTGCAATTGCCGCGCTTCTCGACCGGCAGAGAGCGACCGGGCGACGCAACGACGGTCAGTGGCAACGTGCTATATTGCCTGTCGCCAGACCGGCACGACCCGCAGCACAACTGGATGATCGACATGAAGACTGTTCATTACTTTCTCCTGGGGATTTTCGCCGCAGCGGCCGCCGCGGCGCAGCCAATCTACGAAACGCCCGGCAAGGACGGCCCCGTCTTCTCCGACCTGCCAAGCCAGGGGCGGGACCTGCCAAGCCCGGGGGCGACCGAGGTAACCTTGCCGCCGATCAACCTCAGCGACTCGCCGCCAGCGGCGCCGAAACCGCCCGCACAGACCCAGGCCGTCGCTGCCCATTACCAGTCGCTGGCGATCACCGAGCCGGCAAGCGGCGGAACGATCCACTCGAACACCGGCCAGATCCCGGTTCGGCTCGCCATCCAGCCGGCGCTGCGGGCCGATCAGGGTGACGCCATCGTCGTCAGTCTGGATGGTGGCGCGCTGCCCGGCACGTACACCACGTCGCAGTTCGAGATCAGCCCGGCGCAATGGCAGGCAGCTGCCACGGACAGTGTCGAGCATCAACTCCAGGTGTCGATAATGGACCGCTCGGGAAAGCTGCTGATCACATCCGCGCCGCAGAGTTTCTACGTCCACCGCGCAACGGCGGGCAGCCGGGCGAGGTAGACCGGCCTGTCGCCGCAACCAGGCAACACCGGCAATCCCGGCGTCGATGGCATTGCACTGTACTGGTCGCGAGCCCTGCTCCTGCTGGAGGGGTCTCCGGGCGGGTTTCGGAGCGGCGGCCGATATCTGTCAATATCTGTCAATTCGTGCTCTCGATATGCCTCCGGACTTGCCGCGAACGGGTATACTCGCGCACTTTGCGGCGCGCCGATCAGCGAACTCTGCCATCGTGAGCAGGCCGCTTCCGTGAGCCCTTTCCGGAAACCCCGATCGACAACGCGCAGAGCCCCATGGAATCCTTTGCCTCCCTGCTGAGCACCGGCAACCTGGTCGAGCTGTCGGCCACGACGGCAACCAGCTTCGTCCTGATCGCCGCCGCCGAAATCGGCGACAAGAGCCAGCTGGTGTGCATGACCCTGGCCTCCCGGCACCGGCCGGCACCGGTGATGCTCGGCGCACTGGCCGCCTTCGCTTTGCTCAATACGCTGGCGGTCGTCTTCGGGGTGGCCATTGCCAACTGGTTGCCGCCCTACGTCGTCGGCACGATCGTCGCCATCCTGTTCGCCCTCTTTGGCATTCATGCCTTGCGCGCCAAAGACGACGCAGACGATGAACAAGTCGAGGAGAAAAGCGGCCAGGGCATTTTCTTCACCACCTTCCTCTTGCTGACGGTGGCCGAGTTCGGCGACAAGACGCAGCTCGCGGTGGTGGCCCTGAGCAGCACTCAGGTTCCGGCCGCGGTCTGGCTCGGTGCCACCGCGGCACTGGCCGCCACGTCGGCGCTGGGAATCGTCGCCGGTCGCACCCTCCTGCAAAGAATCCCGATCGCGCTGCTGCACCGGATCAGCGGTGCCTTTTTCCTGATCCTGGCGTTGGTCGCCGCCTGGCAGGCCTACGCGGCTTACAGCGGGACGTAGCAGCGGCGATTGCCCAAGCGCAGCGCCTGCCATCCGCGGGGCACCTGACCGGGCGGCCGCAACGGATGCGCGCCCTGCCCTGTCAACCGTAGCCGCCGCGCACCTTGCCGCGAAACACCCAGTACACGCCGATGGTGTAGACGGCGATCACCGGCAGGACCACCACGCCGCCATAGAAGAGGAAGCGCAGCGAGGCGTCCGGCGCGGCGGCGTTGCCGACCGTGATGGCGTAGGGAACCATGTACGGCCAGAACATCACCCCCAGGGTCAGGAACGCCGCCACGAAAAACAGCGCGCTGAAAGCGAAGGGCCAGGCATCGCGCCTGACACGCGCACCCCATGCTGCCGCCAACAAGGCAAGCACGCCAAGCAACGGCAAGGCCCAGCCCCAGGAGCGGTCGGCCAGATGGCCCTGTGCCACGGCACCGGCATCGACCCCCAGCACGGTGGCAAAGGCGGTGGCGATGATCACGAAGACGATGGCCACCAGCCAGCCGATGCGCGCGTAGGCCCAGTCGCGCAGCGCGCCGTCACTCTTGAAGACGATCCAGCCGGCGCCGAGCAGGGCGTAACCGAACACCAGGCCGACGCCGGTGAGTACGGCGAACGGATGCAGCCAGTCAAACGAGCCGCCGGCGTACTGGCCGTCGACGACACGGATGCCGCGCATCATCGCGCCCACCGCCGCACCCTGCACGAAGGCAACGACGATCGAACCGATGGAGAAACCCCAGTCCCACAGCCAGCGCAGGCGTTGGCTGCGGTAGCGGAACTCGAAGGCGACGCCGCGAAAAATCAGGCCGAACAGCAGGAGCAGCACCGGGATGTAGAAGGCGCTCAGGAACACCGCATAGACCGTCGGAAAAGTGGCGAAAAGCCCGGCGCCGACGACCACCAGCCAGGTCTCGTTGCCGTCCCAGAACGGGGCGATGGTGTTCATCATCGACACGCGCCTGGCCTCGTCGGCGGTGGTCCCAAACAGAATACCGACGCCCAGGTCGAAGCCGTCGAGGATGACATAGACCATGATCGCCAGGGCGATCACCCCGGCCCAGAACAGCGCCAGGTTGCTGGGCGGAAGCTCGCTCATGGCGCTTGCCTCCCGCCGCGGCCGGTGGCGGTGTCGGGATGCCCGGCAAAGGCCAGCGGCCGGCGGCCGGTGGCTCCGCTGACCGGCTTCGCCTCCGGCCCCGGGCCGTCGCGCAGCAGGCAGTAGATGTAGTGCAGCCCGAAGCTGAACACGACCGCATAGACCAGCACGTAGCCGGCCAGAGAGAAAGCCACGTCGCCGGTGCTCAGCGAGGGAGTGACCGCGTCGCTGGTGCGCAGCAAGCCATAGACCACCCAGGGCTGGCGGCCCACCTCGGCGGTGTACCAGCCGGTGAGCACGGCGATGAAACCGGTCGGAAACGACAGGTAGGTGCACCACAGGTACCAGCGCGTCGTCTCCAGCCGGCCGCGCCAGCGCAGGAAGTTGCCGAACCACGAGACGGCGAGCATCACCAGCCCCATGCCGACCATGATGCGAAAGGCGAAGAACGGGATCACCACTGGCGGGCGGTCTTCCTTGACAAACGATTCCAGCCCGACCTCGGCCGATGTCCAGTTGCCCGAGGCGATCATGCTGCCGAGCCGGGGTACGGTGATCGCGAACAGGTTGCGCTCGTTGGCCTCGTCGGGCCAGGCGATGAGCACCTCGCTGGCCGGCTGCTCGTTCTTCCAGCGTGCTTCGATGGCCGCAAACTTGGCCGGCTGGTGCTTGAGCACGTACAGCCCCGTCAGGTGACCGAAGAAAAGCTGCACCGGGATCAGCAGCGCCACCAGGGCCAGCCCCCAATGCAGCATCACCCGGCCTTCGTCGCGGTGCACCTTGCGCAACAGGTACCAGGCGCCGGTGGCGGCGACGCACATCGCGCTGGTCAGGAAGGCGGCGAGCAGCATGTGCGGCCAGCGCACCATCTGCACCGGGCCGAGGACGATCTGCATCCAGTCGGCGGGGACGATCCTGCCGTCGATGATTTCATGGCCCAGCGGCACCTGCATCCAGCTGTTGTTGGCGAGAATCCAGAACGACGAGAACATGGTTCCCAGCGAGACCATGCAGCAGGCGAAGAAATAGAAGCGCGGCGACACCCGCTCGCGCCCGAGCAGCATGACGCCGAAGAAAGTGGCTTCGAGCATGAAGGCGGTGAACGCCTCGTAGCCGAGCAGCGGGCCCTGGATCGAGCCGGTCTTCGCCGCCAGCACGCTCCAGTTGGTGCCGATCTGGAAGGCCATGACGATGCCGGTGACCACGCCCATGCCGAACGACACCGCGAAGACCTTGAGCCAGAAGTCGAAGACCCGCCGGTACAGCGCGTTGCCGGTGAACAGGCGTGCGCCTTCGATGGTCGCCAACCACGCTGCCAGCCCGATGGTGAAGGCCGGGAAGATGATATGGAAGCTGATGACGAACGCGAACTGGATTCGCGACAGGACAACCGGATCGAGTTCCATGGCGGTTCCCCTGCTAAAGGCCGGGACTTCCCTGCATGATGCCGCCGTCGGCGAAAATGGTCGTCGCCGTGACATAACTGGCGCCGTCGCCAGCGAGGAAGGCGACAACGCTGCCGATCTCGGACGGCTGCGCCATGCGGCCCAGTGGAATGGCGTCGTCGAGTTTCTTGAGCAGCGCGGGATCGTTCATCGTGGCGGTATTGATCGGCGTGGCGATGGCGCCCGGACCGACGCCGACGACGAGGATCGCGTGCGGCGCGAGTTCAACGCCCGCCGTGCGCGTGAGCATGCGCATGCCGCCCTTGGACAGGCAATAGGGCGTGTTGCCGGGCATCGGCCAGTCTTCATGCACCGAGGTGATGTTGATGATGCGGCCGCCCCCGCCCTGCTTGATCATCTGGCGCGCGGCCAGCTGGGTGCCGAAGAAGGCGCTCTTCAGGTTGATGGCCATGACTTTTTCGTATTGCTCCTCGCTGGTATCGAGAATCGACGTGCGCGTTTCCACGCCGGCGTTGTTGACCATGATGTCCACGCGACCGAAGGCATCGACGGCGGCGGCAATCAGCTTTTCCAGCTCAGCCACCTGGCTGACGTCGGCGTGCACGCCGATGGCCTGGTCGCCAAGGGCGCGAACCTCCCGTTCCAGCGCTTCGGCGGTCTCCGGATGGACGACGTAGTCGATGACGATGTTGGCGCCCTGGCGGGCCAGTTCGAGGACGATGGCCAGGCCGATGCCGCTGTTGCCGCCGGTGACAATGGCGACTTTTCCTTTCAGGTTCATGCTCGTTTTCCTTTTCCGATGGGAATCATGGTCTGCACAAAGGGTGGTCGGTCTTCGCGCTCGTCGCCGGGCGCGACGTTTCACGGCCCGCTCGGCCTGCGTTGCGGGCTGCGGACGACGAGAACGGCGAGCGCCGCCAGGCCCAGCGCGACCGCCGTCGTCGCGCCATAGATGACGTTCAAGTCGAGTCCGAGCCGGCCTTGCAGCGGTCCGACGCCGAAAGCCGCGATACCGTAACCCATCTGGTAGAAGGCGATCAGCCCGCCGGCCACCGAACTGGCCATGCCCGGCAGTTGCTGCTGGCCGAAGCTGATCGCCAGCGGCAGCAGCGCCGAGCAACCGAGACCGGCCAGCGCGAAAGTGGCAATGCCGAGGAGAGGGTCGCTCCTGGGCAGCAAAGCGGCGCCGATCAGCGCACCCGCGACGACCCAGGGCAGCAGTTGGCAGCTTCGCCGTGGCGGGAGGAATCTCTCGATGGCCGCGAAGAGCATGCGTCCGCCGGTCACCGATCCCCAGAAGACGGTCAGCGCGAGCGAGGCCATGGTCGCGCTCGCGCCAAGCTCACGGCTCATGTACAGCGACGCCCAGTTGGCGTTGATCGTTTCGCAGACCCCGTAGAGCAGCGCGAAGGCGGCGAAGAGCCAGAAGCGCGCCGGCAGGCCGCTGCTCATCGGTGCATCGTTCCCGCCGCCGATCGCCGGCGCGCCGGCACAGAATGTCAGGCGCCGACTGAAAAGCAGCAGCCCGACGAGGGCGACCGCGACGAGTAGCGGCAGGCCCCACCAGATTCCCAGCCCGACGAACAGGGCCACGAAGAGTGGCGCCAGCGCGGTGCCCAGCCCGAGCAGGGCGTTCAGTCCGAGCACCGCCCGGTCCACCCGCTGCGGGAAAAAGGCCGCGGCAAGCGTGTTCAGCGTCGGCACGGTGAACCCGAAGCCGACCCCCAGCGACGCCGTGGCGAGCAGTAGCAGCCCGTAGGCCAGGGTGTGCTGACGCATGACCAGGCTGCTGACGATGAGCAGCGCCATGGCCAGCAGGTTGGCGAGCAGGCCGAGCAGGTAGATGCGCTTCGCGCCGAGCCGGCGCGCCAGGCCGGCGCCGAGCAGCGAGGCGCCGATGGCGGTGATCGCCTGCGGCACGAACATGCCGCCGTACTCGGTACTCGACAGCCCGTAGCCGGCGGCGGCGGTGAACACCGCGCTGGCCGCCGGGAAGGTCACCAGGGCGACGCCCTGAGCGACGCCGGCCAGATAGACGGCCGCGATTTCGCTGCGCTGTGCCATCGCCACCCCTCTCAGCGCAGACGTTCGAGCAGGTGGTCGCCGACGCGCAGGGCGTTGGCGATCGCCGTCAGCGAGGGGTTGACCGCGCCGATACTGGGGAAGAAGCTGGTGTCGACGACGTAGAGGTTGTCGACTTCGTGCGTCCTGCAGTTCACGTCGAGCACCGAACTGGCCGGGTCGCTGCCGAACCTGCAGGTACCCGCCTGATGGGCGACACCGGCGATCGGGATGTGTTTGCCGAAATAGAGGTTGTTCGGGATCAGATGCGGGTGCATGTCCATGTCTTCGAGCATGGACTGCAGTTTCCGGCGCAGGCGAGCGAGGGGCTCGAGGTTGGTGAACTCGTAGTGCAGCTTGATCTCGCCCCGGGGATTCAGCGTCACACGGTTCTCTGGCAGCGCCAGGTCTTCGCTGGTCAGCCAGAAGTCCACCGCGTGCCTGGCCATCTGATCGAGCGTGAACCCCGGCGCCAACCTGGGCGCATCGTCCCTGAACATCGGCCCCTTGGATTTGCCGAGCATCTGGATGTTGCCGAGCGGGAACTCGTAGTCGGGTGCGCCGCGGTAGAAATCGTTGATGGTCAGCGTTTTCTGGAACTCGGTGCTGTTCTCGCGCCGGGACAGCGCAACCAGCGCAATGGCGTTGTGAAACATGTAATGGCGGCCGACCATGTCCGAGCCGTTACCCAGACCACGCGGATGCTTGCTGCCGGCCGACATCAACAGCAGCCGCGCCGAGTTGGCCGCGCCACAGGAAACGACCACCACGCCAGCGGTGAATTCCTCGCGCCCGCCGTTGCGGTCGACGATCACCCTGCTCACCTCGCGGCCGCTGGCGCTGGTCTCCAGTCGCTGCACATGCGCGCCAGTCAACAAGCTGACGTTGGGGTACTGCAGGGCGGGACGAACGGCGATGACTTCGGCGTCGGCCTTGGCGTGCACCAGGCAGGGGTAGCCATCGCAGGAATCACAACGGATGCAGCGGCTGTTCGCCCGGTCGGCCTCGTCGAGCAGGATCGCACTCGGCGCATACGACGGGTGATAGCCGGCGCGGCGCAGGCCCTCGGCGATTTCGGCGATGCGCGGCTCGTGGCTGACCGGCGGATGGGGATAGGGCGCGCTGGCCGGCGGATCGGTCGGATCGTCGCCGCGCTGGCCATGTACCTGATACAGCTGCTCGGCCTGCGTGTAATACGGTTCGAAGTCGCGGTAAGCGATCGGCCAATCGGCAGTCAGGCCGTCGGCCGTGCGGTGCGCGGTGAAATCGTGCTCACGCAGGCGGAAGAGCGCCGCGCCATACATCTTGGTCGCGCCACCGACGAAATAGTGAACGCCCGGCTGGAACGGCTTGTCGTCCCGGTCATGCCAGGTGTCGCGGGAAACGTAGCGATTTCTGACGAAGACCTCGTTCGCGTCCCAGTTCTGCTTTTCGCGCGGCAGATAGTCGCCACGTTCGAGGATCAGGATCCGTTTGCCCGACGGGGCGAGCTTGAGCGCCAGCGTGCCGCCGCCGGCGCCACTGCCGATGATGATGACGTCGTAGTCGTTGCTCATTGTCTTTCCTCGCTCGCTGGCGCCGGCCTTGCTGGCGCCCGGGCAAGCGGCAGTTCCTCGAACTGGCTGCTGCCGGGCTGCAGAAGTTTCGCGACCAGGCCGGTCCAGCCGGTCTGATGGGCGGCGCCCAGGCCACGACCATCGTCACCGTGAAAATACTCGTGAAACAGGATGCAGTCGCGAAAATGCGGGTCGGTCGCCAGCTTGGGATGCGTCTTGAGCACCGGCCGCTGGCCGTCTTCGCCCTTGAGGAACAGGCCCGTCAGGCGCTGGCTCAGTTCGTTGGCCACCTCCTTGAGGGTGAGGAGCTTCCCCGATCCGGTCGGGCACTCGACCTTGAAATCGTCACCGTAGTAGTGGTGAAACTGCTGCAGCGACTCGATGATCAGGTAGTTGATCGGCATCCAGACCGGTCCACGCCAGTTCGAATTGCCGCCGAACAGGCCGCTGCGCGACTCACCCGGCCAGTAGTCGACTTCGTAGCTCGCACCGCCGACATCGACGCGGAAGGGTTCGTTCTGGTGAATTTTCGAGAGCGCGCGCACCCCGTAGGGAGACAGGAAGCCGCTCTCGTCGAGCATCCGGCGCAGCAGGGCCTTGGTGCGGTGGCCGCGCAGCAGCGACAGCAGAACGCGATTGGCGCAGCCCGGGACGTGCCAGTTCGAGATCAGCGCGGCCAGTTCGGGACGATGCTCGAGGTACCACTCCATGCGCGCCGAGAATTCGGGCAATTGCTCGACCAGTTCGAGGTCCGCCGGCTGCACGGCAAGCAGGGGAATCAGGCCGACGATGGAATGTACGCGCAAGGGGATGTTGCGTCCGTCGGGAAGGCTCAGGTGGTCGTAGTAGAACTGGTCGGCCTCGTCCCAGAGGCCGGGTGATTCGTCGCCAACGCCGTTGATCGCGCCGGCGATGGCCAGGAAGTGCTCGAAGAACTTGCTGGCGATGTCCTCATAGACGTGGTTGTGGACCGCCAGCTCGACCGCAATGCGCAGCAGGTTGAGGCAGAACATGGCCATCCAGCTGGTGCCGTCTGCCTGGTTGATGAAGCCGCCGGTCGGCAAGGGCTTGCTGCGGTCGAAGCAGCCGATGTTGTCGAGCCCGAGGAAGCCTCCCTGGAAAATGTTGCGTCCCTGTTCGTCCTTGCGGTTCACCCACCAGGTGAAGTTGAGCAGCAGCTTCTGGAAGACGCGTTCGAGAAAGACCAGGTCGCCGGGGTCGGACGGGTCGCCCTGCTCAGCCTCGCGGCGCTGGCGGCGGTCGATCTGGAAAACGCGAAAGGCCGCCCAGGCGTGCACCGGCGGATTGACGTCGCTGAACTCCCACTCGTACGCGGGTAGCTGACCGTTGGGATGCATGTACCACTCGCGGGTCAACAGGACCAACTGCGCCTTGGCGAACTCGGCGTCGATCACCGCCAGCGGCAGGCAGTGGAATGCGAGGTCCCAGGCGGCGAACCACGGATACTCCCACTTGTCCGGCATCGACAGGACCTCGGCGCTGGCGAAATGCTTCCAGTCGCAATTGCGGCCGTGTTTGCGCGCCGGCGGAGGCGTTGGCTGGCCGGGGTCGCCGGCAAGCCACTTCTCGACGTCGTAGTGGAAGAACTGCTTGCTCCAGACCATCCCGGCGAAGGCCTGGCGCTGGACCAGGCGCGCGTCGGGATCGCCGATCTCGCGCTGCAGGTCGGCATAGAAGCGATCGGCTTCGCCGCGCCGGCGTGCGAAGATGGCATCGAAGTCGGCGAAGGGCGGCGCGCGCTTCCCGCCTGGTGCGCTCGCCGTCAAGCGCAGCCGCACACGCACGCTGCCACCTGCCGGCACGCTCAGTGAGTAATGCGCTCCGGCCTTGGTTCCGGTCTGCGCGGGATTGACCGCCGTGATCCTGCCCTCGACGACGTACTCGTGAAAGGCATCCTTGAAGAAACCCGTCGCTTCCGGCTGATCAAAGTGGCGCCTGGCGTTGGTTTCGTTGTCGCAAAAAAGCAGTGTGGGTGCGCAATCGCCGTCGGCATCGCAGTCGAGGCGGAAGCTGCCCAGCTCCGGGTGTTCGATGCTGACGCCGCCGGCCGCTGCCGAGAGGGTGGGTTTCAGGGTTCCCGCGCGCCACGACCAGGTGTTGCGGCAGCACAGTTGCGGCAGCAACGACAGCTTCGCCGTCTCGGCGCCGCGATTGTGCGCGGTCACCTGCATCAGGATGTCGTCGGTTGCGGCCTTTGCGTACTCGACGAACACGTCGAAGTAAGCGTCGGCGTCGAACAGGCCGGTGTCGAGCAACTCGAACTCCGCCTGCTCCGCACTGCGCTGCCGGTTCTCGTGCAGCAGCCGGCGGTAAGGGAATTCCCCCTGCGGGTATTTGTACAGCATCTTCAGGAAGGAATGCGTCGGCGTCGCATCGAGGTAGTAGTAGAGCTCCTTGACGTCCTCGCCGTGATTTCCCTCGCTGTTGGTCAGCCCGAACAGTCTTTCCTTGAGCAGCGGGTCACGGCCGTTCCACAGGGCCAGCGAAAGGCAGAGGTGTTGCCGGTCGTCGCTGAAACCGGCAATGCCGTCCTCGCCCCAGCGATAGGCACGGCTGCGCGCGTGCTCGTGCGGCAGGTAGCTCCAGGCGTTGCCGTCGGGACTGTAGTCCTCGCGGACGGTGCCCCATTGCCGCTCGGAGACGTAGGGACCCCAGCGACGCCAGTCGGCGCGACCGGCCTTGTCGTCGGCCAGGCGCTGTTTTTCAGCGGCCATCGTGTCCACGCCTTGCTGCCGGCGAGGCGGGATGATGACCATTGCCGTGAACAGCATCTTTACGGCAGCGCAGGGCGTCCGGGTAAAGGCGCCGGCGCAGGGTTGGCACGCCGTGGCAGGCGGCGTCCGGCAGATCCCTCCCGCCCGGGAAGTCCTTTTTGACCCGTACCACTGCTGCTCCTTTCGCTTCCATGAGGGGCGGCCGCCACAGCCGTCCGACAGCCGTGTTGGAGAATAAGGTGACGAGCCGTGTCTGCAGGGGGCTTCCTTGCAGGCCTCGGGTGCTGACTCATGCCACGTCAGAGCCCGCCACTCCCGTGCCACCGGCTGCTAGCGCCGGACTGATTCTAGTCGATGCGCGCGACGCTGGCTGAAGTTTGGACGCCCCCGCTTGCGGCGGGTCGATCACAGCGCTACCGCCCTTCCCTGCTACCGCGTCAGCGCCATGAACAGCTCCGGCAGCCGTTCCGGCAGGCGCTCGATGTTGTCGATCACCGTATAGCGCCGACCGAAGATGTCACCGACGTAGTCGTCGGCCTGGCGGTCGAGGTTGATGCAGTAGCTGAAGATGCCCTGCTGATCGAGTTCCTCGACCGACTTGCGGGCGTCTTCGATGAGCAGGCGCTCGTCATGGACGTCGACGTCGGCGGGCTGGCCGTCGGTGAGCACGAGCAGCAGTTTCTTGTCCGCCTTCTGCGCCGCCAGGTAGTGCGCGGCGTGGCGCATGGCGGCGCCCATGCGCGTCGAGTAGCCGGCCTGCATCGCCGCCAGACGGCCCTTGACGACGTCGCCCCAGCGCTCGCTGTAACCCTTGAGGTGCAGGTAACGGACGTCGTGGCGGCTGTCGGAGTGAAAACCGGCGATGGCGAAGGGGTCGCCGAGTTGCTCGATCGACCAGGCGAGCAGGGACACCGCTTCCTGACTCAGTTCGAGAATGCTCTGCTCGCCGCCGCCGGCGCCGACCTTGACCTTGTCGGCGAGCGACTGTGAAAGGTCGAGCAGGACCAGAACGGCCAGGTCGCGGCCGTTGCGGCGGTGACTCATGTTGATACGCGGATCCGGGCTGGCGCCGCCCTTGAAGTCGATCAGCGAGCGCAGGGCGACGTCGAGGTCGAGTTCGCTGCCGTCTTCCTGGTAGCGAATGCGCACCTTGTCCTGCGGTTTGAGGGTGTCCAGCAGACGCTTCAGACGCCTGGCCAGCACGGCGTGTTTTTCGAGCAGACGGTCGATCTCGGCGGCGTCGCCCGCCGGGTGCAGCGATTCGTAGAGGCTGACCCAGTCCGGCCGGTAGCTTTGGCTCTGGTAGTCCCACTCCGGGTAGTGGCGTGGCGGCAGGCGGTCGACGTCGGCAGCGACGGGCGTCGGACGCTGCTCGTCGACCATTTCCTCGTCGTCGCTGAGTTCGTGAAATCGCCACAGGTGGCGGTTGTCGTCACGATAGCTGACCTCGGTATCGGCAAAATGGACGTCGGCCAACTGGTCGCTCTGGCGGCGGGTACGGGCGATGTAGGCCAGCGCCAGGTCGGCGATTTCTTCGCTGCTCGACTCGCCCCGCGCCATCGTCTCGCGAAAGTGACGCACGAATTTTAGCAGCTCGGCGTCCTGGTAAGCGTGTGTGGAATCGAGCAAGGCGCGCGAGAGCATGCTCAGGCGATGGCGTAGACAGGAGGTGGTTTCCGGGTCGCAGGCGCCGGCGCGCGGCGCCGGGTGCAGGGCCAGAAAAGTCCGCCGCAGGCCGGGGTAGGCGCGCATCACCAGCGTCTCGATGCGGCTGTCTTCGAAGACCTCGATCGCCATGCGCTGCATCGGGCTGCAGTTGTCGGCGAACATCGGCGTGCTCCAGCGGCGATGGCCGGCGATGTGCGCCAGCGTTGCACGGTAGCGGTCGATGCCGGAAACGCCGTGCGCATCGTCAAGCACGTCGGGCAGGCGGATTCCGGAAGCGTCGTAATAGGGCAGCGATTTCTGCGGCGGGTCGAGGTGGCTCGAATACGGCACCAGTTGCGTGCTGTCGCCCCAAAGCCCGCGCAGGTAGAGGTCGAGCAGGCGTTCGTTGTCGACCAGCAGCGTGCCGTGCCGCTCGCGCTGCAGCACGGCGCGGCTGTCCGCCGACTTGAGGCTGAAGTAGTCGCGTTGCCGCTCGGGATGGTTGGGGTAGTTGCGGATACCGTAATCGACCCAGTTGCGCAGCCCGGCGATCGACAGCTGGTCGAGAAGCGTCGGTGCCTGGGCAAGAAAATCGGGCAGGCCGGGGCTGGCGAAAGTCTGGTGAATGCCGTGGATCGAACCGGTCGTGCGCTCGCTGAACTCCTGCGTCAGGTCCAGGTAGCGCTGCAGCTGCTGGCGCGAAGGCAGACGGCGGACGACAGCGGCCAGCGTCTGCAGGAAGGGCGTGATCGCCTTGGCATTCGGCGACTTGCACAGGGCATGCAGACTGGCGGTGATCGCCGGCAGGGCCGCTTCGCCGACCAGCGTGGCGATCGGCGGCCATTCTTCGAGGAAAACCAGTACCGGCTCGACGCCACGGCCCATGCCGCCGAGGAAGCGCGCCGTATCGAGATAGCCGTCGACACCCTCGGCCGAGAGTACGGCCAGCGCTTCGCGCATGCACTCTGCGAAGACGTCACCGACCTGCGGGAAGCCACAGGCGAGCTGTTCGCGGTAGCCGTGCAGGCGCTGTTCCCAGGCCGGGCCGGCAGTATTTTCGGGAGGGGCCATGGCCTGGACCTGTGCCTGGCGACCGCGCTCAGGCGAAGGTGGCGTCGATGGCATGATCGAGGGTATCGCGAATGTCGCGGTCGTCGGTGATCGGGCGCACCAGCGCCATCCGGCAGGCATCCACCGGGGCGACCCCCCCCTTGATCAGCGTTGCGGCATAAACCAGCAGACGCGTCGAAATTCCCTCGTCGAGGCCATGCCCCTTGAGGCGCCGGGCGGCGGCGCCGACGCTCACCAGTTGCGTGGCGGTGGCTTCGTCGATGCCGCTTTCGCTGACCAGGATGGCGATTTCCAGCGCCGCGTCCGGGTAGTCGAACTCGAAAGCGGTGAAGCGCTGCTTGGTCGACTGCTTGAGGTCCTTCATCAGGCTCTGGTAGCCGGGGTTGTACGAGATCACCAGCTGAAAATCGGCGTGCGCCTGGATCAGCTCGCCCTTCTTGTCGAGCGGCAGCGTGCGTCGGTGGTCGGTCAGCGGATGGATGACGACGGTGGTGTCCTGGCGTGCTTCGACGACCTCGTCGAGGTAGCAGATGGCGCCGATTCGCGCCGCGGTGGTCAGCGGCCCGTCGAGCCAGCGGGTGCCGTTGGCTTCGAGCAGGTAGCGCCCGACCAGATCGGACGCGGTCATGTCTTCGTTGCAGGCAACGGTGATCAACGGGCGCGCGAGCTTCCAGGCCATGAACTCGATGAAGCGCGACTTGCCGCAGCCGGTCGGCCCCTTGACCATCACCGGCAGACGCGCCGCGTAAGCCGCCTCGTAAAGCGCCACTTCCTTGCCCTGCGCCTGATAGAAAGGCTCTTCGCGAACCTTGAACTGCTCCTTGTCGGTCATTGCCTGTTCCTGTTCCCGTTGCTGTCTCGATCGCTGTTCGAAAGTCGTTCGTGCGGCGGCCAGCCGGCCGCTCAGCGATGCGCGCCGAGCTTGTCGCGCCACCCTGGATAGAGCGTGTCGGCGTCGCCCGGGAAGGACTCGAAGGCACGCGCAAACTCCTCGTGCTCCCTGGCCCATTCGATCGGGTCGGCACCGGCCTGCCAGCACTCGTAGGCCTGGCGCAGTGAAATGGCGCCGGCGGCGGGGCTGTCGATGTGACCGTACGAACCGCCACCCGAGGTGTTGATGACGTTACCGTGGCCGAGGTTGGCAAAGAAGCCGGGCAGGCGAAGGGCGTTCATGCCGCCGGAAATGATCGGCGTCGTCGGCTTCATGCCGTACCACTTCTGGAAATAGGCCGGGCCCTGGTACTCGTCACGCTCGATGATGTAGGCGATCGCCCGGTCGTCGGCAGTGCCTTCCATCTTGCCGTAGCCCATGGTGCCGACGTGAATTCCCGAGGCCCCCTGCAGGCGCGCCATCTTGGCCAGAACGTAGGCGTCGTAACCGCGCTTCGAACTCGGCGAGGTGACCGCGCCGTGACCGGCGCGGTGGTAGTGCAGGTACTGGTTGGGGTACTGCCGACGCGCGGTGGTGACCATGCCCGGACCGCCGACGTAGCCGTCGACCAGGAAAGCGACCTTGTCGGCGTCGGGCCCGAAGGTCTCGAGGATGTAGTCGGCACGGGCACACATCTCGTAGTGATCGTCGGCGGTGATGTTGGCCGAGAAGAGCTTTGCCTGCCCGGTCTCGTCCTGCGCACGTTTCATCGCGTCGACCACCAGCGGCATGACCTTCTTCATCGGCGCAAAGACCTGATTGCCCTGCGGCTCGTCGTTCTTGATGAAGTCGCCGCCGAGCCAGAACTGGTACGCGGCCTTGGCGAACGGTTCGGGGCGCAGGCCCAGCTTGGGCTTGATGATCGTCCCGGCAATGTAGCCGCCGTCCTTGACCGGGCGGCCGAGAATGCGCCACATGTCGGAAATGTCCTTGGCCGGACCGTCGAACAACTGCAGAGCACGCTCGGGCACGTAGAAGTCATAGATCTTGGCGTGCTCGATGTCGCCCATGCCCTGATTGTTGCCGATCACGAGGGTCAGGAAGGAAACGATCATCATCCGACCGTCGGTGACGTTGCGGTCGAAGAGGTCGAGCGGATAGGCAATGCGCATCTCTTCGCTGGCTTCGTCGATCAGATAGACCAGGGCATCGACGCCGCGGGTGAAATCGTCGGTGGTACTCACCTCGACGTTGGTCCCGGTGGACGACTCGGCGGCAAAGTGCGCGGCGGCCTGCAGGTAGTCGTAACCGGCCTTGGGCTTCATCCTGTAGGCCACCAGAATATGCTTGCCGCCACTGATCAGCTCGTCTTCCCTGAGGCTGAGGTCGGCGTAACGATTCGATTGGTCCATGCTTGTCTCCGTGTCGAGTAATGGTCAAGAAAGTGTTCGTGGGTGTTTTTACCCGTAGGCCGGCTGCCCGTCAGTGGTTCATGTCGACCACCGCCTTGCGCTGCCAAAGGCGCAGCTGGGCAAGGTCGACGAATTCCCGGGCCAGCGGCGCCCCCGCCAGGCGGCGCGCGGGCGCGCCAGGCTCACCGAGATCGGAAAGCACGCTCAGCGCGCCGGCGAAGTCGTCGTCTGCGCCATAGGCGTTGACGGTGATTACGGTCGGGATGCCGGCGGCTGTCGCCGCCCGCAGCCCGGGCAGCGAATCCTCGACCGCCAGGCAGGCTTGCGGGGGCAGGTTCATTTGCCGCAAAACCCAGTGATAGATATCCGGAGCGGGCTTCTTGTCGGCCACCACATCACCGGCGCCGATGACTTCGAAGAGCGACTCGGCCTGGTCGCCAAAGCGGGTGAGCAGCAGGCTGTGCAGGCTCGACGGCGTCGTTGTCGTGGCGATCGCCAGGCGCACACCCGCGCTGCGCAACTCGCCCAGCAGGCGCGCCACGCCAGGCCGCAGGGCGATGTGACCGGCGCCCACCAGCTGCGCGTAGATCTCGCTCTTCAAGCGATGCAACCCGGCCAGCCAGGCGTCACCCGCTGCCCGCCGCAGAAACTGCGGTGCGTGCTGTGCCGCGAAGTGACGGATGCGCTCCTTGCCACCGGTCACCGCGAGCAATTCGCCGTAGGTGGCGACCGACCACTCCCAGTCCAGGCCGGACTGTGCAAAAGCCCGGTTGAAGGCCACGCGGTGGCCGTCGCGCTCGCTATCGGCGAGCGTCCCGTCAACGTCGAAGATGACCGCCTGCAGGACGACCGATTGCCCAAGCGTCGCGCTGCAAGGGCGCGTGATCATTGTGCGTTCGGCCGGCTGGTCTGCGTGCATTCGGGTCACATGGCGTCGTTCGATAGCGACCAGTGTAGGCGGCACAATCGATAATTAAAAGTTAAACTTTTTTCAATTTATAGTTAGCTTTTGCTATTTAATAAACCACTACGCATGAGCCATGGCTGTCTGTAGTCACAAGCAGCCACCTCCTCGTGCGGCGTCACAAGGGAAGGTGGCAATGCCTGCTGTTTTGGCGGATAATTTGCCCATGCGACCCAACAACCCGCTTCTGATCGGCAAATTATCGTGCCTATTGCGTTTACCGCCCTGACCAACGTCATCCGCGCCCTTGCCATGGACGCGGTGCAACAAGCCAACTCCGGCCACCCAGGCATGCCAATGGGAATGGCTGAAATCGCCGAAGTGCTCTGGCGTCGCCACCTGCGCCACAACCCGGGTAATCCACACTGGCCGGACCGCGACCGTTTCGTCCTGTCGAACGGCCACGGCTCGATGCTGCTCTACACGCTGCTGCATCTCACCGGCTACGACGTCTCGATCGACGACCTGAAGAACTTCCGCCAGTTTCGCTCGAAGACACCCGGGCACCCGGAAGTGGGACATACCCCGGGCGTCGAGACGACGACCGGTCCGCTCGGCCAGGGTCTGGCCAACGCGGTCGGCATGGCCATCGCCGAGAAGGTCCTGGCCGCCGACTTCAATCGTCCCGGGCACGAGGTCGTGAATCACTCGACCTACGTATTCCTCGGTGACGGCTGCCTGATGGAGGGCATTTCACACGAGGTCTGCTCGCTGGCGGGAACGCTCGGACTGGGCAAGCTGATCGCCCTCTATGACGACAACGGCATTTCCATCGACGGCCATGTCGAAGGCTGGTTCACCGATGACACGCCGCAACGCTTCGCCGCCTACGGCTGGCAGGTCATCGCCGCCGTCGACGGCCACGATGGCGAAGCGGTCGACCAGGCGCTGCGCGCGGCGCGTGCCGACATCGACCGCCCGACGCTGATCTGCTGCAAGACACGCATCGGCGAGGGTTCGCCGAACAAGGTGGGCAGTCACGACGTCCATGGCGCGCCTCTGGGAAGCGAGGAAGTTGCCGCGACCCGCGCGCATCTCGGCTGGCCGCACGCGCCCTTCGAAATTCCTGACGCCGTCTATTCGAGCTGGGACGGCCGCATGCGCGGTAACGTCTTCGAAAACAATTGGCAAGCGCGCTTCGCGACCTATCAGGCCGCGTTCCCGGAGTTGGCTGCCGAGTTCAGCCGCCGCACGAATGGCGAGCTGCCCGCCGACTGGAACGTGACTGCCGCGCAGGCGCTGGCCGAGGTCGCGGGCAAGGCGGAAAACATCGCCACCCGCAAGGCTTCGCAGAATGCCATCAGCGCCTTCGCGCCGCAGTTGCCAGAACTCATTGGCGGCTCGGCGGATCTGGCCGGATCGAACCTGACGCTGTGGAAGGGCTCGCAGGGCATCAGCCGCACCCAGGGCGGCAACTATGTCTATTACGGGGTGCGTGAGTTCGGCATGACGGCGATCGCCAATGGCCTCGCCCTGCACGGCGGTCTGATCCCGTACACCGCGACCTTCCTGGTCTTCTCGGACTACGCGCGCAACGCGATCCGCATGGCAGCCCTGATGAAAGTGCGCCAGATCATGGTGTATACGCACGATTCGATCGGCCTTGGCGAAGATGGCCCGACGCACCAACCGGTCGAACACGTCGCCAGCCTGCGCCTGATTCCCAACGTTGACGTCTGGCGCCCGGCGGACGCCAGCGAAACGGCCGTGTCCTGGATCGCCGCTATCGAACGCAACGACGGGCCGACGATTCTGGCGCTCTCGCGACAGAATCTGCCGACGGTGAGCAGTGGCGTCGCGCCCGAAGTGATTCGCCGCGGGGCCTACGTGCTGGCGGACTGCGCCGACCCACAGGCGCTGCTGATCGCCACCGGCTCGGAAGTCAAGCTGGCACTCGACGCACGCCAGGCGCTGGCCGACGAAGGGATCGCCGTGCGCGTCATCTCGATGCCCTGCGCCGAGGTCTTCGATCGCCAGGAGGCGTCGTACCGGGAAGCAGTATTGCCCCGCGCGCTACCGCGAGTGGCGATCGAAGCGGGAGTCAGCAGTTTCTGGCGCAAGTACGTCGGACTCGACGGCGCCGTAATCGGCATCGATCGTTTTGGAGAGTCGGCACCGGCAGGCCAGGTGTTCGACTTTTTCGGTTTCACGGTGACCAATGTGGTCACGACCGTGAAGACAGTGTTGTAATTTCTCAAGGAGACCGTTTCATGACAATCAAAGTAGGGATCAATGGCTTTGGCCGTATCGGACGGATGGTGTTTCGCGCTGCTGTGCAAGATTTCTCGGACGACATCGAAATCGTCGGCATCAACGACCTACTCGAACCCGATTACCTGGCGTACATGCTCAAGTATGATTCCGTGCATCGTCGTTTCCAGGGCACCATTGCGGTCGACGGCAATTCGCTGGTCGTCAATGGCAAGAAAGTCCGCCTGACCGCCGTCAAGGATCCGGCCGAGCTGAAGTGGAACGAAATTGGCGCCGATATCGTCGTCGACGCGACCGGCCTCTTCCTGACCACCGAGTCCTGCCAGAAGCACATCGCCGCGGGCGCCAAGAAAGTCATCCAGAGCGCACCGAGCAAGGACGACACGCCGATGTTCGTGTTTGGCGTCAATGACAGCACCTATGCCGGCCAGACGATCATTTCGAACGCTTCCTGCACCACCAACTGCCTCGCCCCGGTGGCCAAGGTACTGAATGACAACTGGGGTATCAAGCGCGGCCTGATGACCACCGTTCATGCAGCCACCGCCACCCAGAAAACCGTTGATGGCCCGTCCAACAAGGACTGGCGCGGTGGTCGCGGCATCCTCGAGAACATCATTCCGTCCTCGACCGGTGCAGCCAAGGCCGTCGGCAAGGTCATTCCCGAGCTCAACAAGAAACTGACCGGCATGGCTTTCCGCGTACCGACGTCCGACGTCTCGGTCGTCGACCTGACGGTCGAGTTGAACAAGGAAACCACCTACGAGCAGATCTGCGCGGCGATGAAGGCTGCGTCGGAAGGCCCGATGAAGGGCGTGCTCGGCTACACCGCCGAAAAAGTGGTGGCCACCGACTTCCGTGGCGAGAGCTGCACGTCGGTGTTTGACTCGGATGCCGGCATGGCGCTTGACGGTACCTTCGTCAAGGTCGTCTCCTGGTACGACAACGAGTGGGGTTACTCCTGCAAGGTGCTGGAGATGATCAAGGTAATGGCGCGCTAAACAGCCATTCAGGGGCGCTTTCGGGCGCCCCTTTTCCTGACCCTCCTCACCGCCCTCCCGCGCCCTCCTCGGCTTCCTGAGGCAAAGCCCTTGACGACCTCTTGCTGGTCGCTCGACCGGCACCTGTTGCCGCTGGACCGGGGCCGACAGTGCCCGAACTGAGCACATCGCCACTCGCCATGCCGCCCCTCGACAAGCGCTGCAAGCCGTCGCCACGAAAACGATCGCCAGGCGATCGCCAGGCAAGCACTCGCCCCCCTTCACTGCGTTGCGCGTACAGTACACGGCAATCACGCAGCTACGGATCTGTCGGCTGCACTCAACCCAAGTCGGGTAGCCCTGACTCCGATCTAATTCTCACCCTCCCGCGAATCAGCACGCTCGGCAGGGACAACACTCCCGGTTGAACGTGGCACGGCCAGGCACTGTCACAGAAAACTGCTGACAAGTCGGCTCGTGCGTGCCCAGCCAACACCCCAAGAAAACTGCCCCAGATGGAAGCCTCGTCTGTACAACAAGAATAGGAACCCCATGCCCCGCGATACAAAGATCGTTGCCACCCTCGGGCCCGCGTCGTCGGACGCCGATGTGCTCGAACGCATGATCCGCGCCGGCGTCGACGTCGTGCGCCTCAATTTTTCCCATGGCAAACCGCAGGATCACATTGCCCGCGCGCAGCTGGTACGTGAGGCGGCGGCCCGTGTCGGGCGCCCGGTAGGTATCCTCGCTGACCTGCAGGGTCCGAAAATCCGTGTCGGCAAGTTTGCCGACGGCAAGATCTGGCTCGATAAAGGCGCCCCCTTCATTCTCGACGCCAAGTGCGAACTGGGTAACGCCGACCGCGCCGGCCTGGACTACAAGGATCTGACGCGCGATGTCTCCGCGGGCAGCGTCCTCCTGCTCGACGACGGCCGCATCGTGCTCGACGTTCAGCGCGTGCTTGGCTCGGAAATCTTCACCATCGTTCGTCACGGCGGCGAACTGTCCGACAACAAGGGCATCAACCGCCAGGGAGGTGGCCTCTCCGCCGCCGCGCTGACCGCCAAGGACATGGACGATATTCGTACCGCGGCCAGCATCGACGTTGATTTTGTCGCTATCTCGTTCCCCAAGAGCGCGGCCGACATGTACATGGCCAGGCAATTGATGCATGCCGCCGGCGGACACGCGCTAACCATCGCCAAGATCGAACGCGTCGAGGCGGTCGCCGCGCTCGAGGAGATCATCAGCGCCTCGGACGGGATCATGGTCGCCCGCGGCGACCTCGCCGTCGAAGTCGGCGACGCCGCTGTACCGGCGCTGCAGAAGCGCATGATTCGCATGGCGCGCGAGAGAAACAAACTGGTAATTACGGCAACCCAGATGATGGAGTCGATGATCATCTCGCCGGCACCGACCCGTGCCGAAGTTTCCGACGTCGCGAACGCGGTTCTTGACGGCACCGACGCGGTGATGCTCTCGGCCGAAACGGCGGCCGGCCGCTTTCCGGTCGAAACCATCGAAGCGATGGCGCGGATCTGCCTGGAAGCAGAGAAGTCCGCCGAAGTGACTCTCGAACGCGAGTTCCTCAACCAGGTTTTCACGCGCATCGATCAGACCATTTCGCTGGCCGCCATCTGGGCAGCGCATCACCTGAAAGTAAAGGCGATCGCCGCGCTCACCGAGTCCGGTTCGACGGCGCTCTGGATGAGCCGTCTGAACTGCGGAGTACCGGTCTACGCGCTGACCCCGCGCAGCGCAGCGTTGACCAAAATGAGCCTCTATCGGGCCGTCTTCCCGGTGCTGATGGACCAGCAGCCGAGTAGCCGCGATGAGCTGCTGTACGAGGCCGAACAGTTGCTGATGAAGGAGAATCTGGTCGAAAAAGGCGATTTCATCGTGCTCACCGCCGGCGAGCCGATGGGCAACAGCGGCGGTACCAATACGCTGAAAATCGTTCGCGTAGGCGATCAGAAGCCGGCCGCGAGCTGACGCGAACCATCGCCACGTCATGCCGTGGCGATAGCCGGCCGCTGACAGATGGCCGTGCCGGGAAACGACAGAACACGGATCGCCGAGCCAGGAAGGATCACCAGGCCCGGGCGACGCCGAAAGCGGCGAGCGCCGATGACACGCGCTTGGCAAGCGTGATGTGTCCTATAATCCCAACGCTCGACTGCCGCCGCTGCGATTACCCGCTCACATCACTCCCCACCGGATCAGCCACGTGACCGATGCCCTCTTTGAATCGACGATCAAGAGCCTGCCGCTGCTCGGCCGCGGCAAGGTGCGCGACATCTATGCCGTCGGCGACGACAAGCTGCTGATCGTCACCAGCGATCGCCTCTCGGCCTTCGACGTCGTCCTCCCGGACCCGATTCCGGGCAAGGGCCAGCTGCTCACCCAGCTGGCCTGCTTCTGGTTCGAAAAACTCGCGGCCTTCGTCCCCAACCAGATGACCGGGATCGATCCTGAAACGGTGGTCGCCGCCGACGAGCGCGCGCAGGTGCATGGCCGCGCGCTGGTCGTCAAGCGCTTGCGGCCGCTGCCCATCGAAGCGGTGGTGCGCGGCTATCTGATCGGTTCGGGGTGGAAGGATTACCAGGCCAGCGGTGCCGTCTGCGGCATCCCGCTGCCACCGGGATTGCGCCTCGCCAGCCGCCTGCCCGAGCCGATCTTCACGCCGGCGACGAAGGCTGCCCTTGGCGATCACGACGAGAACGTTTCGTTCGAGCGCGCGCAAGCCGACTGCGCACGCACGCTCGCCGACATCCTTGCCGCCACCGGCAGGAGCGGCGCCGATATTGCCGCGCAGGCGCGCGACGTGGCCATAGCCCTGTACACCGCCGCCGCCGCGCACGCCGCTGCGCGCGGCATCATCATCGCCGACACCAAGTTCGAGTTCGGCGTCGATACCACCGGCACACTGCACCTGATCGACGAAGTACTGACCCCCGACTCGTCACGTTTCTGGCCCGCCGACGCCTACCGCGAGGGAAGCAACCCCCCGTCGTACGACAAGCAGTACATCCGCGATTATCTGGAAACACTGCCCTGGAACAAGCAGGCGCCTGGCCCAGCGCTGCCGCTGGCGGTAATCGCCGGAACGCATGCGCGCTATGTCGAGGCCCTGCAGCGCCTGACCGGAGACACACCTGTCGAGTGACCGCCGCGCGCGCGCGGCGCATGACAACCGGCCTACGCCCTTCAGCAAGGAGACCGCATGGGTCTAGAAGCCACGTCACCTGAGCGGCGCCGAGCGCCGTTGAACGTTCGCAGTGTCGCCATCGGCCAGCCCCTGGTCTGGTTGGCCGCAGCCTGGAGCGACATGCGCGCCAATCCCGTCGCCAGCCTTTCGTATGGGCTGCTGTTTGCCATCTTTGGCGACCTGATCACCATTTTTGCCTGGCGCCAGGGCCACCTGTTCATCGCCGCCACTTCCGGCTTCCTGCTGATTGCGCCGCTGCTCTGCGGCGGGCTGTACGAGATCAGCCGCCGCCGTCAGGCAGGCCAGTCCTCGACTTTTCTCGTCTCGCTGGCGGGTGGCCGCCGCAACGTGCGCGAGCTGATCAAGCTGGGACTGCTGCTGGCCATCATCGGACTGAGCTGGGAGCGCGTTTCGACGCTGCTCTTCGCTCTTCTGGCACCCCACATTCCGCCCGATCTGATGATTTTGCTCGCCGAGATGCCCAAGCTCACGGAAAATCGCGATCTGATGATCATCTGGCTGCTGAGCGGAGGCAGCCTGGCTCTGCTGGTTTTCGCCATCACCGTCGTCTCGGTGCCGCTCCTGCTCGATCGCCGGGTGGACTTCGTCGCCGCGATGCGCACCAGCCTGCGCGCTGTCGACGCCAACATCCGCCTGATGATCGTCTGGGCGGCGATGGTCACGACGCTGACCGCGCTCGGCATTGCGACGCTTTTCTTTGGCTTGATCGTTCTCATGCCCTTGATCGGGCACGCGTCGTGGCACGCTTATCGCGACCTTGTAGAATAGCGAGGTGCTGGCGAGCACCCTCCCCTGCAACCACGGAACCCTGATGACTGCCTCCCCCCTGTGCGACAACCCTCTTCTTGACCTGTCCGGCCTGCCGCGCTTCGACGCCATTGTGCCCAGCGACGTGCAGCCGGCGATCGGCAAGCTTCTCGACGACTGCCGCGCACTGATCGCGCGGCTGACGGCGGCAGGGGCAGCAACGACCTGGGACGGCTTCGCCGCAGCGCTGAGCGATGGCCTCGAACCGCTGTCGCGCGCCTGGGGTGTTGTCGGTCATCTGCACGCCGTCAATGACGTCCCCGAATGGCGCGAGGCTTATAACCGCATGCTGCCCGAAGTCTCGCGCTTCTATGCCGAGTTCGGTCAGAACCTCAAGCTCTTCGCCGCTTACCAGGCAATCGCCGGAAGCGCTGAATACGCAAGGCTTTCGCCAACCCGGCAGCGCATCATTGACAACGAGATTCGCGACTTTCGGCTCGCCGGCGCGGAGCTGCGCGACGATCAGAAGCCGCGCTTCCAGGCGATTGCAGAGGAACTTTCGCAGCTCTCGGCGAAGTTCTCGGAAAACCTGCTCGACGCCACCAACGCCTTTGCCGAACTGGTGAGCGATGAGGCCGAACTGGCCGGCCTTCCCGACGACGCCTGTCAGGCCGCGCACGAGGCGGCCGAGAAGGATGGCCACAGCGGCTGGAAATTCACGCTGCACATGCCTTCCTACCTGCCGGTGATGCAATACGCCGACAGTCGCCGTCTGCGGGCGGTGATGTACCGTGCCTACGCCACTCGCGCCGCCGAATTCGGGGCTGCCGAGTTGGACAATACGCCGCTGATCGGCCAGATTCTCCGGCTGCGCCGTGAAGAGGCACGGATGCTGGGCTACGCCAGCTTCGCCGAAGTGTCGCTGGTACCAAAAATGGCCGAATCGGTGCCCCAGGTACTCGCGTTTCTGCGCGACATGGCGATCAAGGCCAGGCCCTTTGCCGAACGGGATATTGCCGACCTGCGCGCCTTCGCGCGTAGCGAGCTGCAACTCCAGGACATCGAGCCCTGGGATGTCGGCTACGTTTCCGAAAAGCTCCTGCAGGAGCGGTACGCCTTTTCCGAGCAGGAAGTAAAGCAGTATTTCACCGAGGACAAGGTTCTCAGTGGCCTCTTCGAAGTCATCGAAACGCTGTTCGGCGTCTGTCTCAAACGCGATAGCGCGCCAGTCTGGCACCCGGACGTGCGCTTTTTCCGCATCGAAACGCCGGCCGGCGAACTGCTTGGCCAGTTCTACCTCGACCTTTACGCCCGCGAAACGAAGCGCGGCGGCGCCTGGATGGACGAAGCGATCACCCGCCGCCGACTGCCGTCCAGGGCGGTGGCGACCGACCACATCCAGAAGCCGGTGGCCTATCTCAACTGCAACTTCTCGCGGCCGATCGGCAGCACGAATGGTCAGGCACGGCCGGCGACCTTCACGCACGACGAAGTGATCACCCTCTTTCACGAGACCGGCCACGGCCTGCACCACCTGCTGACACGCGTCGACGAGCTGGCCGTTGCCGGCATCCACGGTGTCGAGTGGGACGCCGTCGAACTGCCATCGCAGTTCATGGAGAACTACTGCTGGGAGTGGAGCGTCGTGCAGGGGATGAGCAGCCACGTCGACACCGGCCAGGCGCTGCCGCGCGCGCTGTTCAACAAGATGCTGGCGGCGAGGAATTTCCAGAGCGGCATGCAGACGCTTCGCCAGATCGAGTTTTCGCTCTTCGACCTGCTCTTGCACAGCGATTTCGACCCGGCTGGCGAACGCAGCGTTCTCGACCTGCTCGGCGACGTGCGCCGCGAAGTCGCGGTTCTTGTCCCGCCCGAGTGGCACCGCTTCCCGAACAGTTTCGCGCACATCTTCGCCGGGGGTTACGGCGCCGGCTACTACAGCTACAAGTGGGCCGAAGTCCTCTCGGCCGACTGCTACGGCGCTTTCGAAGAGGCCGGCGACCCTTTCGACCAGAACACCGGACAACGCTTCCTGAGCAGCATTCTGTCGGTCGGCGGCAGTCGTCCGGCGATCGAGAACTTCCGCGCCTTCCGCGGTCGTGATCCGCAGGTCGACGCGCTGCTCAGGCACAGCGGCATGGTTTCCGTGTAAAGGGAGGTCACCCCATGCACCCGATAACCGCCGTGCGCTTCGCCGCCATCGCCGCTGCCCTGCTGGCGGCCAGCGCGGTCAACGCACAACACACCTACCGCTGGATCGACGCGCGCAGCGGCGTCACCGTGATCTCCGACCGGCCACCGCCGCCGGGAACGCCCGGAGTAACCGTCTCCGAGGGCACCACCGCAGGCGAGGACGAGCAGCGACTTCCTTATGCCGTACGCCAGGCGAGCGCCAGATTCCCCGTCGTCCTGTACACCAGCGCCGACTGTGGCGCCTGCCAGCACGCGCGCGTGCTGCTCAATGGCCGCGGCGTTCCGTTCGCGGAGAAGCTGCTCACCAGCCAGGACGAGCTGACCGCGCTTGGCCGGCAACTGGGCGGCGACGCCGTGCTGCCAAGCATCAGCGTCGGCCGGCAAAACGCCACCGGCTTTACTGCCGCCACCTGGAACGAGCTGCTCGACTTTGCCGGCTATCCGACCACCGCTCCCTACGGCTTCAAACCTGCCGGCCCGCCCCGCGAATGAAGATCGCCAGCTGGAACGTCAATTCGCTCAAGGTCCGGCTGCCGCAGTTGCTCGACTGGCTGGCGGCGCAGCAACCCGATGTCGTCTGCCTGCAGGAAACCAAGCTCGACGACCCGTTCTTCCCGAAGGCGGAGCTCGAGGCCGCCGGATATCACGCGCTCTTCTCCGGACAGAAGACGTACAACGGTGTCGCCCTACTGACTCGCGAGCCGCCGACGGAGATCGTTTGTGGCAACCCGCTCTATGCGGATCCGCAGAAGCGCCTGCTGGCGGCAACCCTGAGCGGGATTTGCGTGGTCTGCGCCTACGTGCCGAACGGACAGGCAGTCGGCAGCGACAAGTACGCCTACAAACTTGCCTGGCTGGACGCGCTGATCAACTGGATCGCCGCGCAGCTGGCCGTGAATCCGCGCCTGGTCCTGGCCGGAGACTTCAACATTGCGCCCGACGACCGCGACGTGCACGACCCGGCAGCCTGGGCTGGACAGATCCTGTGCTCCGCAGCCGAGCGGGCGGCTTTCCAGCGCCTGCTGGACCTGGGCCTGCGAGACAGCTTTCGCCTCTTCGAGCAGCCGGAGAAGAGCTTTTCATGGTGGGATTACCGGATGCTCGGTTTCCAGAAGAACCGCGGGCTGCGCATCGACCACATCCTGCTGTCGACGGCACTCGCCGGGCGCTGTACGGGGGCCGAAATCAAGCGCGACCTGCGCAAGCTCGAACGACCGTCGGATCACGCGCCGGTGACCGCGGAACTGGCCGATTGATGCACCGCACGCCACCTGGCAGTCTGCCGCCGTCCCTGCTCGCACTCTATCCGGCACTGAGCTCGCTGCCGGCCGATCAACTCGCAGATCTCGGCCAGAAAATGACGCAGCGCGACCTGCCCGCCGGCACGAAGCTGTTCAGCGAACGTCAGGACTGCCTGGGGTTCCCGCTGATTCTGGCCGGCACGATCAAGGTCGTCAAGAGCACCGCCGGCGGCCGCGAGATGCTGCTCTACCGTGTCGAGCCGGGCGGCTCGTGCATCATCAGCTCGAGTTGCCTGCTCGGGCACACGCCTTATTCGGCGCGCGGCATTGCCGAGACGTCCCTGTCGCTGCTGCTCCTGCCGATGGCGGTGTTCGAGAAACTGCTCGCCGAGAACGGGAGCTTCCGCAACTTCGTCTTCCACCTGTTTGCCGAGCGCATTGCCGAGCTGATGCAACTGGTCGAAGAAGTGGCTTTCCACCGCCTCGACCAGCGCTTGGCAAAGCTGCTAGTGGCCAGGGGCGAAAGCATCCAAATCACACACCAGGCACTGGCCGAGGAACTCGGCAGCGTCCGCGAGATGGTCAGTCGTCTGCTCAAGGGCTTCGCCGTGCAGGGACTGGTCAGGCTGGGCCGCGAACAGATTACGGTTATCGACGCGATCGGGCTGCAGCAACTGGCGGACAGCCCTCGCTGATAGCCGCTGGCCACCCGCTGGCGGCGCGACACTGCACGCCGTGACTCTGTGACTCTGTGACTGCGGTTACATACAGCCAGGCTGCAGCGGCGTAATCTGGCACCGTCACTCACCAACGCTCACGGAGCCAATCATGAAAACCAATGTCGGTGGAATCGACAAAATCCTGCGCATCGTCGTCGGTATCGCGCTGATCACGATGGCCGCCCTCGGGGTCGTCGGCGCCTGGGGCTGGATCGGCGTGGTACCGCTGCTGACCGGCCTGTTTGGTGTCTGTCCCGCCTACTTGCTGCTCGGAGCCAACACCTGTCCGGTCAAGAAAACCGGCTGAACGGCGAGCTGCCTGCGCGAACGGCGTCGCCGGACCGGCGACGCCGTTTTCACGTCAGGCTGTTGGCCAGGCGAACGTAATCGGCCACCGACAGCTCCTCCGCCCGACAAGTCGGTGAAACGCCGAGCGCCGCCAGCTGATCCTCGTCGACCATCCCCCGGAGACTGTTGCGCAGCATCTTGCGGCGCTGCCGGAAAGCGCTGGCGACCAGCGCCGAAAAGCGCGTTTCGTCGCCCGCCAGCAGAGTTTCTGGCGAACGCGGAATCAGGCGCACCAGCGCCGAGTGCACCTTGGGCGGCGGATCGAACGCCTCTGGCGGCACGTCGAGCAGACGATCGATGACGAAACGGTACTGCAGCATCACCGTCAGCCTGCCGACATCGCCACTACCCGGCTCGGCGACCATGCGGTCGACGACCTCGCTTTGCAGCATGAAGTGCATGTCGCGGACGCAGGTGGAATAATCGGCGAGATGAAAGAGGAGTGGCGTCGAGATGTTGTACGGCAGATTGCCGACAATGCGCAGGTGGGCGCCCGCGTTGCTGGCCAGTCGACCGAAATCGAAGGCCAGCGCGTCACCCTCGTGCACCGTCAGTTTGTCCGCCGAATAGATCTTCCCGAGTCGGGCAACGATGTCGCGGTCGATCTCGACGACGTGCAGATGGTCAAGGCGCCGCAACAGGGGAGCGGTCAGGGCGGCCAACCCTGGGCCAATCTCGACCACCGTCTCGCCACGGTGTACGGCCAGCTGGTCGATGATCTCGTCGATGACCTGTTCATCGACGAGAAAATTCTGGCCAAAGCGCTTGCGCGCGATGTGCTTCCTCATGCCCTCGCTGGCCTGCTGCCAGCGGCGCGCGCCACCATTTCGATGGCCTGCTCAATGGCCACCAGCAAGCTGCCGGGATCGGCCCGTCCGCTGCCCGCCAGTTCAAGTGCGGTGCCATGATCGACCGAGGTACGGATGATCGGCAGGCCCAGCGTGACATTGATGCCGTGGCCAAAACTCGCGTACTTGAGCGCGGTAAGGCCCTGGTCGTGGTACATGGCGAGAACGCAGTCGCCGCGCTCGAGGACCGGCCGAGAGAACATCGTATCGGCCGGCAGGGGGCCGAGCAGGGTCATGCCTTCGGCCCGCAGCCGCTCGAGCACCGGCGCGATCACCTCGATCTCCTCATGGCCGAGGTAGCCCCCCTCGCCGGCGTGCGGATTCAGGCCGGCAACCAGAATACGCGGGCGAGCGATGCCGTACTTCGCTGTCATCTCGCGGTGCAGGATACGCAGTGTCTCCTCGACGGCAGTCTGGGTGACCGCCGCTGGCACGTCACGCAGCGGCAAATGCGTCGTCACCAGTGCCACCCGCAAGCCGCCGCCGGCAAGCATCATCACCACCCGTGGCGTTGCCGTCCGCTCGGCCAGGTACTCGGTATGCCCGCTGAAGGGAATGCCGGCGTCGTTGATGACACCTTTGTGCACCGGGGCGGTGACCATGGCGGCAAATTCACCGCTCTGGCAGCCGCTCAGTGCTCGCTCCAGCAGTGCCAGCACGTAGCGGGAATTGGCCGGATCGAGACGACCGGGCGTCGCCGCGACGGCCAACGGCTGGTGAACCACTTCCAGCGTGCCGGCTTGCGGCGGCAGACTGGCTTGCCAGTCACGGAGCTTGCCGGGAAAGTGCAGGGCCTCGGCGCGCTCGGCGAGCAGTGAGCGATCCGCAAGAACGACGATTCGTGCCGGGAGGCGAGCATCCAGCGCGCAATCGGCCAGACGCAGGCAGATCTCGGGGCCGACGCCGGCCGGTTCGCCACTGCTGACGGCGATCACCGGCGCGCTCGACATGGCGCTCAACGCTCCTCCAGGCGGAGCTCCACGTAGGCGCGATCTCGCGTCTGGCGCAGCCAGTCCTGATAGGCCTCGTCACGCTTGCGCTCACGCAGCACCTGCCGTGCTGCCGCACGTTGGCGGTCACTCGATACATCCTGGACACGACGCTCGAGCACCTCGATCAGATGGAAGCCAAAGGGTGACTGCACCGGCTCACTGAGCTCGCCCGGGGCCAGCGCATTCATCGCCCGCTCGAACTCCGGGACCGTGTCACCCTCGTAAATCCAGCCAAGATCACCACCCTTTGACGCCGAGCCGTCCTGCGAGAAGAGCCTGGCCAGGTCGGCAAAGCTCTCGCCGTGCTTGATCCGTTGGCGCAGACTCTCCAGGGTGTGCCGGGCCTCGGGCTCCGAGACCACTTCGTTGACCTTGATCAGGATATGCCGTGCGTGCGTTTGCTGAACAGCCGGCAAGGCACCGCCACCCCGCTTGCCCAGCAATTTGATCAAGTGAAATCCGTTCGAGCTGCGCAGAACCGGCGACACGTCGCCCACCTTGAGCGTCGCCGCCACTTCGGCAAACATCGTCGGCAGGCGGTTGAGCGAACGCCAGCCAAGTTCGCCGCCACGCAGACCATCCGGCGCATCGGAATAAGCGGCAGCCAGCTGGGCAAAGTTCTCGCCTTTGCGCAGCCGTTCAACGATCTGGTCGGTCTTGGCGCGCAACTGCTGAATCTGCTCCGGGCTGGCCGACTCGGGAGCGCGCAGCAGGATATGCGCCATCTGATACTCCTCGCCGGCAGCCGGCCCGGATTCGCCCACCAGGTAGTTATCGATCTCGCCTTCGGAGACGAAAATCCGGCTGTCGACCTCGCGCTCACGCAAGCGCGCGATGGTCATCTCGGCACGAATCTCTTCGCGAAAGCTGGCAAATGCAATACCGTCCTTTTCCAGGGCGGCGCGAAACTGTGCGAGTGACAGCTTGTTGTTGGCAGCAATACGTTGCAAAGCCTGGTCAAGCTGTGCGTCGTCGACGCGCAGGCCGACCTCGCGGGCAAACTGCAACTGCACCTTGTCCATGACCAGACGCTCAAGCATCTGCTTTTCGAGTACATCCCTGGGCGGCAGGGTGGTCCCCTGGCGCTGCAGCTGACCCAGCGCTGAAGCGAGACGCGAGCGCAACTCGTGATGCGTTATCACTTCGTCATTGATGACGGCGACGATACGGTCGGCAGGCAGCGGCTGGCTGGAGGGCTGTGCAGCGCTTTGCGCCGCGGCCACTCCGACCAGGAAAAGGGATAGCAGCAGCGCGCGAAATAAAAGCATCATGGTCAACACCTACTGTTCGGCCAGAGCCGAATCCGTCTGCGGCTGATTGGCCACGCCGTAGCCGGGAATCCGGCGCTGGAGGAGGCTGATCGGATTCGAGCCCAGGCGCGAGAAATCGCTCAGTTCAAGTTGCACGAAGGCTCGCGTCGTCGCGTTCGCCTCGGTGGTCTGCAGACGCTGCCCGACGACGCGCACCACCCAGCAGCCGGCGTTGTATTCCAGGCCGCCGATAATTTCGATCGGCTGGTTCTGCAGAAACGAATAGTTGTAGCGACCGACCGCCTGCCAGCGACCATCGATCGGCCACTGCCCGGAAACGTCGATCTGTTTGATCGGCGTCACCGCCTGCGTGTTGTAACTGTACGACGCATTGAGCAGCTTGCCGGCCTCCGGGAAATAGCGCGCACCGAAGGAATAGCGTTGAAACTCCTGATCGTCCACGGTGTATTGCAGGGCGGCGTCGGCATAGACCCGCGGCAGGATCTGCCCGGTGAAGCCGGCCAGGAAATCCGACTTATCCCACTGCCGAGTGCTCGCTCCCGGCAGCGCCACCTTGTCCTTGGTGAAATAGAGCCGCTGACCGACCATCCCGCGCATGATCTCATTACCGGAAGTCGGATTGATCAGGCGCGAGGAAAGGGCGGCGGTCAGCTGATTGGCGTTGTTGATACGGTCCCAGCCGGAGAACTGGTTATCGGCAAAGATCTGCGCAAAATTGAAGTCGGCCAGCGCAGTATCGAAGATCGGAATATCGTTCTGGTCCTCGTACGGTATGTTGAGGTAGTAAAGGCGGGGCTCCAGGGTCTGCGTATAGTCGCGACCGAACCAGTTGCTGGGGCGCTCGAAAGTCATTCCCGAATCGACGCTGAAGATCGGCAGGTTGCGATTGATCGACGTCGGGAGGACATTCGTCGAGCCTGGATAATTCAGGGCATAGTGAGTGACATTGACCCCGACGCGCGGCGTGACATACCAGCCGGGGGTGATGTAGGGCAGTGAAATCTGTGGTTGCACGACCGTCCGCTGTCCGTCGACGGTAGAAGAATCGGGACGGACAAAACTGGTGTACTGCCCGAAAAAGGCGCTGTCGGTCGACAACAAATCCGGCTGGCGCGCGTTTACGGTGATTTGCGGCAAGAGCTGATAGGGCGGAGTGACCGGGTTCTGGGGGTCCGGCTGCAGGGTCTGGAAGGACTGCACGTTAGCCGTCGCATTCCACCATCCTCCACCACCGTAGCTGAGCAACCCTTGCTGCAGAAGTTGCGTTTCGGAGGTCTTGGTGATCTCGCTCGACAGGTCGGTGTAGTAATCGCTGTCCGAGACCCGGTTGTAGTTGATCGCGCCCGAGAAACCGTTGGCGGCAACCTGAGAATGGGTCAAGGCCACACCCCAGCGATCGCGGTTCGCCACCCGATCATTCGGAAGATACTCACCACGGACGTTGCCGACGTAGGTTCCCCCGTAGGCCGCGTTGAGGTAGCGAAAGTCGGTGCCGAGCAGCAGACCGCGCTTGGTGAGCAGGGTCGGCTCGAACGTGGCATCCATGTTCGGTGCAATGTTCCAATAGTAGGGCAGGGTGAATTCGAAACCGCTGTCGCTGCTCGATCCATAGCTTGGCGTCAGAAAACCCGACTTGCGGTGATTGTTGAGCGAAAAGGATAACCACGGCGAGTAGAGAATCGGCACTCCGAGGAAGTGGACGGTGGCATCATTGCCACTACCCACCTCGTTATCGTAGTCGAGCTTCAGATCGGCGACGCTGAGAAACCAGTCGTCATTACCGGGCTTGCAGGTGGTGTAGGTAGCCGAGCTCAGACGAATCTGGTTCTCGCCCTCGAAATCGATGCGCTGCGCCGTGCCGCGCGCTTCGGTCGGCTCGCCGTTTGCGTCCTGGCGATACTTGAGCTTGGTCTGCCCGGGCACCAGGCCGAAGGACATGGGTGCCGCAAAACCGGCGCTGAATTCGCTGTCTGCTTCGGTTGGCGCCAGGCCGGAAGCCACGTCGCCGCCGGATTTCGCGCGTGCCACAGAACGCGGCGGGCGCTTCACGAAATACGAAGCATCGTCGAAGAAACCAAAATGATCTTCGAGCCGCATACGCATCTTGGTCCCTGAGACGACGTCATCACGCTGCTGAAAGCGCGCGCTCCCGACCGCCTCGACCTCGTCGTCGACCGGCCAGTAGGTCAGTTGATCGGCCGTCAATACCTTGTCGGCCTGGCGCAACTCGGCGTCGTCCTGGGCAATGAGCTCCCGGTCAACGACGCCCGAAATCCTCTGCGCACTCAGGAAGGTTGCTTGCAACCCGGCCTCCGTTTCGGGTGGCGGCGTAGCGCTGGCCGGCGACGAGGACGACGGCACGGCAGCCACCACCCCGGCGGGCTTGACCGGCACCGGCGAGGGCGTGGAAATCACGCTCGGCGCCGCCTTTTCGGCAGGCGGCGGCACGGCGGTCGTCGTGGCCGGCGATCCGGATAGCGCCGACGGGGCCGCGGTCTCCGCGCCACGAGCACTGGCTTCCGGCCTCTCGGCGAGCGGTTCGGCCAGGCCTTGATCGGGCCGGCTGATCCCCGGCTGCTCCGCGCCCCGCGCCAGCGCTTTTCCCGGCTGCACGTCGGGCCTGACGTTCGTGGCCGGCGAAACGGCGGCTTCAGCCGATGGCTGCTTGCTGACCTCGGCTGAAGCCTGCACTGGCTCTTCCGCTGTCGTCGGCGATGGCACGGGTCGCGCTTCGACGACCGGAGTCACGACAGGCTTGCTCTCCGCAGGCGCACTGTCTGCCTGCCCCGCAGGCGGCCGCTTGACCGGCAAGGCGGGCGCAATGGCCGGCAAGCCAAGCAACGCCGGATCGACGCGCAACGGTGGCGCCGGCTGCGCCTGCGCGACGCCGGGCAGGCTGGCGAGAAGCGTCGTGGCCACGGCGCAGCGAAAGATCAAGGTCCGCGGCTTGCGCCGAAAGGGAAACGTCATGCCAAAGTTGTCAGTAAAGGATGCCAGGAATTGTTGGGACCATTCCGATTGCTCAGACGCTGGGCTGTTGGTTTGGCCGTCTCTGCGGCGGCACTTCAAGCACTGCCCGGATGGTAGAATCGGTCGCATATTTTAGCACCATCGTTCAAGGAGAAGCGGCATGCCGCGTACCGCCCTGCTGCGCAACTGGCTCCGACAGGTCTTTGAGCCAACTTTCCCAGGCTGGGATGCGCGCCTCGAAGCGGCCTCGGCCGACGCCAGCTTCCGGCGTTACTTTCGCGTCGAGCTCCCCGATCGAACGACGCGCATCGTCATGGACGCGCCGCCGGAGAAAGAAGACTGCCGCCCCTTCATCAAGGTTGCCGCCCTGTTTCGCGAGGCCGAGGTGCATCTACCCGCGGTGCTCGCCGCCGATCTCGAACAAGGCTTCCTGCTCCTCTCCGACCTCGGCAACAGCACTTACCTGAGTGCCCTGCAGGACCGGAGCACGGCGGCGCGACTGTACGCCGACGCCAACCGGGCACTGCTCGCCATTCAGCTCGCCAGTCGACCCGGTGTCCTTTCCGAATACGACGGTGACCTGCTCGGCCGCGAACTGGCCCTGTTCCCCGACTGGTACCTGCGCCGTCACCTCGGAGTGACCATCGACAAAGGCATGCAATCCACCTTGCAGACGGTGTTCGCAGCGATCCTGGCCAACAACCTGCAACAGCCAAGGGTCTACGTCCATCGCGACTACCACTCGCGCAACCTGATGCTCGTCGGCGAACCCTCGCCCGCTTTTCCGAGCAACCCCGGAATCCTCGATTTCCAGGATGCTGTTTACGGTCCGCTGACCTACGACCTCGTCTCGCTCTACCGTGACGCCTACATTGACTGGCCAGAAGATCGGGAGCTCGATTTCGTGATCCGTTACTGGGAAGGCGCGCGCCAGGCCGGACTGCCGGTACAGGCCGATTTCCACGATTTCTACCGGGACTACGAATGGATGGGTGTACAGCGCCAGCTCAAGGTGCTCGGCATCTTCGCGCGCCTGTGCCATCGCGACGGCAAGGAAAACTACCTTGCGGACATGCCGCGCGTGCTCGGCTATCTGCGGCGAAGCTGCGAGCGCTACAGGGAACTGCGGCCGCTGGCACGCCTGCTCGACGTGGTCGAGAAACGACCGGTCGACGTCGGCTACAGCTTCTGATGAAAGCCATGATTCTTGCCGCCGGGCGCGGCGAACGCCTGCGGCCGCTCACCGATACCACCCCCAAACCGCTGCTGATGGCCGGCGGCAGGGCGCTGATCGCCTGGCATCTGCAAGCGCTGGCCAGGGCCGGTTGGCACGAGGTGGTGATCAACCACGCCCATCTCGGCGAACAGATCGAGGCGGCACTGGGCGACGGTAGCGAATTCGGTCTGCACATCGTCTACTCGCCCGAACCGGGCGGAGCGCTGGAAACCGCTGGCGGCATCGCCAACGCGCTGCCACTGCTTGGCGATGAACCCTTCCTGGTGGTCAACGGCGACATCTGGTGCGACTGGGATTTATCGCGGGCCAGGTGCATCGCCAGCACACTCGACCGAGAGCGTGCCCATCTGCTGCTGGTCGACAACCCGCCACACCATCCGGGCGGCGACTTTTCCCTGGATGGCCAGGTCGTGCGCACAGCGACCGGAAACCGAACTGGCACTCTGACCTACGCCGGCATTGGCGTCTTCCCGCCCAACTTCTTCGCCACCGTCGCGGCCGGCGTGAAAATGAAACTTCGCCCCCTGCTGGACGCGGCCATTGCCCGCGGCACGCTCACCGGCGAACGACACGGCGGTCGCTGGGTCGACGTCGGAACCCGCGAACGTCTGGCTGAACTCGACATGGAGCTTGCCCCAAGCAGATGAGCCTAAGACCCTACGCCAAGCGTCGCCAGCGGGTATTCGACAGCCTCGGTGACGGCGTCGCCGTCCTGGCCACGGCACCAGAGCGTCTGCGTAACCGCGACTCGCATTATCCCTACCGCTTCGACAGCTACTTCTGGTACCTGAGCGGCTTCCCCGAGCCCGATGCGGTGATCGTCCTGGTCGGCGGCGCGGAAGCGAAAGCGATCCTCTTCTGCCGCGAGAAGAACGAGGAGCGCGAAACCTGGGACGGTTTTCGCTACGGCCCCGACGCTGCCGCCGCCGCCTTCGGCTTTACTGAAGCGCATCCGATCGGCTGTCTCGACGAGATGCTGCCCAAGTTGATCGCCAACCGCGCGGCGCTGTGGCACTCGCTGGGTCACGACAGAGAATGGGACAGCCGCATCAGCAACGCGCTGAATGCGGTTCGTTCCCAGGGACGCAGCGGCACGCGCGCGCCCGGCGAAATCCGCGACCTGCGCAGCTTGCTGGATCAGATGCGCCTGAACAAGGACGAACACGAAGTCCAGCTCATGCGCCACGCCGCCGACATCGCTTCGGCCGGCCACAGCCGCGCGATGCGCGCGTGCAGGCCGGGCATGGCCGAATACGAACTCGAAGCAGAACTGAGCTACGAATTTCGCCGCCGCGGCGCCGACGGCCACGCCTACACGCCGATCGTCGCCGGTGGCGCCAATGCCTGCATCCTGCACTACGTCGAAAACAACAAGCTCCTGGCGGGCCAATCGCTGGTCCTGATCGACGCCGGCTGCGAGGTCGCTGGCTACGCCTCGGACATCACCCGCACCTTCCCGGTCAGCGGCCGCTTCAGCGCCGAGCAACGCGAGGTCTATGAAATCGTCCTCGCGGCGCAGCAGGCGGCGATTGCCGCGGTACACCCTGGCGCCTCGTTCACCGACTATCACCAGGCGGCCCTGCGCGTCCTGGCGCAGGGGCTGATCGATCTCAAGCTGCTCACCGGCAGCGTCGACGGCGCCGTCGAAAGCGAAGCCTACAAACCCTGGTACATGCACCGCACCGGTCACTGGCTGGGGCTCGACGTCCACGATGCCGGCGACTACAAGACCGGCACCGCCGACGACGACTGGGTCAAGCTGGCTGCGGGCATGACGCTGACCGTCGAGCCCGGCCTCTACCTGCGCCCCGGAAGCGCCGTTCCGGAACACCTGCACGGCATTGGCGTGCGCATCGAGGACGACGTACTGGTCACCAGCGACGGTTGCCTGGTGTACACCAACGCACCACGAACGGTTGCCGAAATCGAGGAGGTCATGCGCCATGAGTGAGCCGGCGAACGGCGCGGACAGCACGCGCAGCGCAAGCTCTGTCGACGTCGCCATCGTCGGTGCCGGGCCAGTTGGCATGTCGCTGGCCTTGGCGCTGGCCGGCGGGCCGCAGAGCGTGCTCTTGCTCGACAGCCGCCCGCACGCCGCCTGGGCCCGCGATCCGCGCGCGCTGGCGCTGGCGCATGGTAGCCGCCAGCTGCTTGAACGTCTCGGTGCCTGGAAGGCAAACGCCGCAACGGCGATCGAAAGTATCCACGTTTCGCAGCGCGGCGGTTTTGGTCGCACGCTGATCGATGCCAGCGAATACGGCATCGCCGCGCTCGGCTACGTGATGCGCTACCGCGATCTCGCCGCCACCCTCGACGCACGCATCGACGCGACGCAGTGCTTGCACGACTGCACGCTGCTCGGCATCACGACCGGCAACGACACGGCCGAGATCACTCTGGCGGCGCAGAACGGCGACCCCGCCGCACCGCGCCGGATCCGGGCCAGACTCGTTGTGCACGCCGAAGGTACGCCGGTCAGCGACCCCGACGTGCGCGTTTACGATTACCGGCAGCACGCCGTGGTCGCCGAAGTTCGCCCCGTTCCTGGTCACCAGCAGCGCGCCTGGGAACGTTTTACGCCCGATGGTCCGCTTGCCCTGCTGCCGCTGGGGCAGGACTACTCGCTGGTGTTTACCGTGCCACCGGAAAAGGCCGCCAACTTGCTCGCCCTCGACGAGGGTGATTTCCTCGCCGCGCTACGGGCGCAGTTCGGCAGCCGCCTCGCTTTCGTTGCCAGTGGTCCGCGCACCAGCTTTCCGTTGGCGCTGCGTGTCCGCGAGCAACTGGTTGGCCCACGCCAGGTGTGGATCGGCAACGCCGCGCAAAGCCTGCACCCGGTTTCCGGACAGGGCTTCAACCTCGGTTTGCGCGACGCCTGGGAACTCGCGTCGGCGCTGCTCGCCAACGCCAGCGACGACGCGGGAGATGCCGGTGTCCTGGCCGCCTACGCGCGTGCTCGCCGCCTCGACCGCCAGGGCAGCATCGCCTTCACCGACGGCCTCGTGCGCCTCTTCGGCAATGACCTGGCGCCGCTACGGATCGCTCGTGGCGCAGGCCTGCTGGCACTCGACGTCTTGCCGCCACTGCGCCACTTCGTCGCCAGACGAATGATTTGGGGAGCCCGCGCCTGGCCATAGACGGTCGACGCCAGGCTGCGGGCGGCGGTTGAACGCTGACGACAGCTCCCGCAAGGCACGAAAATGTCATCGCCGCAGTTCGCTTTTACAGGCGATTCCGCTAGACTTCGTCGATTCCCCAGTTCCTGCCAGAGCGCCCTCACGATCCCATGCCGCCAACCAACAAGACCCCACCGCTGATCGAGTTCAAGGGAACCACCCTGCCCATCGTCACGGTCAGCCTGCGATCGCTGCAACTGGGCGAACTCGGCGAAGCAGCCAGCGCGCTGTTCGGCGACGATCCATTTTTCGATGGCGACGCTGCCGTGCTCGACCTGTCGCAGGCGGGTGCCGCCTCGTCGGCCAAATGGCAGTTCTTGAAGGAGCTCTTCAGGACCCACGGGCTGAACGTAATCGGTGTCCGGGGCGGCAGCGATGAGCTTCGCGAAAGCGCCCGCACGGCCGGCCTGCCGACCTACGCCGCCGTCGATCGTTCGCTACGCGCGGCGCCCCGTGCCGACGACGAGCGTCCGGTGCCCACCGCGCCGCCGCCAGCGCTGGAACCAAAGCCGGAGGCAAAGCCCGAGCCAGCGCCGGAAGCAAAGCCCGAGCCCGCCGCCAGCGCTGGCGCACGGTCGCCAACGCTGTTCCTCACTCGGCCCTTGCGTTCGGGGCAACAGATCTACGCCCGTGGCGGCGACCTGGTCGTTCTCGCCGCGGTCAACTCCGGTGCCGAAGTCATCGCCGACGGCAACATCCACATCTACGCTCCCTTGCACGGTCGTGCGCTGGCGGGTGCCAGCGGCGATACCGAGGCACGCATCTTCAGCACTCGCTTCGATGCCCAACTGGTCTCGGTTGCCGGACTGTATCGGACTTTCGACAGTGGCGTACCGAGCGATCTGGCGGGCAAAGCGGTGCAGGTCAGGCTCGCTGAAAGAACTGGCGACAGCTCCGGTAAGCTGGTCGTCGAACCACTCAGGATCGATTAGAAGCGACTCGGGCAGCGGCAATGGCACTGCCAGCGCTGCGCGGATCAACAGAAAGCCCATTCTGCGGGTAGAATCTCGTCTTTAATCTGCGGAGAAACATCCGTGACACGTATTGTCGTCGTAACGTCGGGCAAGGGTGGGGTCGGCAAGACCACCACCAGCGCCAGCTTCGCATCAGGGCTCGCCCTGCGTGGTTACAAAACTGCCGTCATCGATTTTGACGTCGGTCTGCGCAACCTGGATCTCATCATGGGCTGCGAGCGCCGCGTGGTCTATGACCTGGTCAACGTTCTCAACGGAGAAGCGACGCTCACCCAGGCGCTGATCAAGGACAAGCACTGCGAGAACGGCAATCTCTTCGTCCTGCCGGCTTCACAGACCCGCGACAAGGACGCGCTCAGCGAAGAAGGTGTCGAGAAAGTCCTCAAGGAACTCGAACACATGGCCTTCGATTACGTCGTCTGCGATTCGCCGGCGGGCATCGAGCGCGGCGCGGTTCTGGCCCTGACCTTTGCCGACGAGGCGCTGGTGGTCAGCAACCCGGAAGTTTCCTCGGTACGCGACTCGGACCGCATTCTCGGCATCATCCAGGCCAAGTCACGCCGCGCCCTGAGCGGCGGCGAGCCGGTCAAGGAACATCTGCTGATCACCCGCTACTCGCCGAAACGCGTCGAGGAAGGGGAAATGCTCTCGTACAAGGATGTGCAGGAGATTCTGCGCGTGCCGATCATCGGCGTCATTCCCGAGTCGGAAGCAGTACTGCAGTCGTCGAACGCGGGCTCGCCGGCGATCCACCTCGCCAACAGCGATGTTGCCGGCGCCTACCTCGACGTGGTCGGCCGCTTCCTCGGCGAAACCATCCCCCTACGTTACGTCGCCTACGAAAAGCCCGGCCTGTTCAAGCGATTCTTCGGGGGTAAATAAGGATGTCCCTGTTCTCCCTGATCTTCGGCGGCAGCAAGCCCAGGACGGCGTCCATTGCCAAGGAACGCCTGCAGCTGATCATTGCCCACGAACGCAATGACAGTAACAACACGCCCGATTTCCTGCCGGCGTTGCAGCAGGAATTGATGGCCGTGATCTCGAAGTACATCTCGGTAAACCCGGAAGACATCAAGGTGTCGATCGAGAAGCAGGGAAACATGGAAGTACTCGAGGTGAACATCGTCATGCCGGACAAGGCCAGCAAGACCTAGCCCGAAGCTCGACTTCCGAGCGGAGAAACCGCGTCGGTGGTCGCGAGCCAAGGTCGCGGAAGCCGTGCGCAACAGACCCAGGCGGCCCGCCCGAAAGCGCAGCTTGGCAGTGAGCCTGGCAATTGCGCGATGCGGCATCCCTGCCAAGCAAACTCGCCGGCACGCAAGATCGTCTGTTTTTCGGGCGCCAATCGCGGTAGAATCCCCGTCTTGCCTTGCGCCCCGGCACCGCACCGCCATGGAATTCCTCGGATTTACGCTTCGCAACAACCTGTTTGTCGCGCCGATGGCAGGTGTGACCGACCGGCCTTTCAGACAGCTCTGCAAGAGCCTTGGCGCCGGCCTCGCCGTCTCCGAAATGGTGACTTCGAACTCACTGCTCTACGGTAGCGCGAAAACCCGCCGCCGCGCCAATCACGATGGCGAAGTAGCGCCGATCTCGGTGCAGATCGCCGGCGCAGACCCGGCGATGATGGCCGATGCGGCGCGCTACAACGTCGACCGCGGAGCGCAGATCATCGATATCAACATGGGTTGCCCGGCCAAGAAGATCTGCAATGTGATGGCCGGCTCTGCCCTGCTCCGTGACGAGCCGCTGGTCGGCAAGATCCTGTCGGCGGTGGTCAATGCGGTACCGCAGACGCCGGTGACGCTGAAGATCCGGACCGGCTGGGACACCAGCAACCGTAACGCCCTGAGCATTCTGAAAATTGCCGAGCAGTCCGGGATCCGGGCCCTGGCCATGCATGGACGGACGCGCGCCTGTGGCTACAGCGGTCACGCGGAGTACGACACCATCCGCGCGGTGAAGGCCGAGGCCCGCATTCCGCTGATCGCCAACGGCGACATCGTCTCTCCGGAGACGGCGAAGTTCGTTCTCGAGAGCACCCGCGCCGACGCGCTGATGATCGGCCGCGCGGCCCAGGGTCGTCCCTGGCTGTTCCGCGAGATCGAGCACTTCCTGAACACCGGCACGCATCTGATGCCGCCGCGGGTCACCGAGATTCACCGCATCCTGCTCGCCCACCTGGAAGACCTCTACCTCTTCTACGGGACGGAAACTGGCGTGCGCGTCGCCCGCAAGCATATCTCGTGGTACACCAAGGGGCTGGTCGGATCGGCAGCCTTCCGCCACATGATGAACCAATTGCCGACGATCGCCCTGCAACGGCAAGCGTGTCAACGACTTTTCCTGGCGCTCGCCGAGCACAACGAGCACCTGCCCTACGTCAGCAGCGATCCGGCCACGCCGGCGCTGGCCAACGCCAATTGTGAGGATCTCGCCGCATGAAGCGACAACACGATGAGGATGAGGACATTGCAAGCTTCGTCCGCAAGGCGCTGGAAAACTATTTCCAGCACCTTGACGGCGAAAAGCCGGCACCGGTGTACGAGATGGTGATCAAGAGCGTCGAACGCCCGATGCTCGAAGTCGTGCTCAAACAGGCCGGCGGCAACCAGACTTTCGCTGCCGAAATTCTCGGAATCAACCGCAACACTCTGCGCAAGAAACTGATCGATCACCGGCTCATCGCCTGAGCCGACCTCTTGCTCCAATCCTCCTTACCCTGCCGCAAACCTGCCCACCATGAAAATACGCCAAGCCCTGATCAGCCTCTCCAACAAGAATCGTGCTCTCGAATTTGCCCAGGGCCTTGCCGCCTACGGCGTCAGACTGCTGTCGACCGGCGGCACGGCCAAAATGCTGCGCGATGCCGGCCTTGAGGTCACCGAGGTCGGCGATTACACGGGCTTCCCGGAAATGCTCGACGGCCGCGTGAAAACGCTGCATCCGAAGGTGCACGGCGGCATCCTCGCCCGCCGCGATCTGCCGGAACACCTGGCGACCATCGAGCAGCACGGCATTCCGGCGATCGATCTGGTTTGCGTCAACCTCTACCCTTTCCGCGAGACGATTGCCAAACCCGACGTCACGCTCGCCGAGGCCATCGAGAACATCGACATTGGCGGTCCAGCCATGGTCCGTTCGGCGGCCAAGAATTACACCGGCGTGGCCGTGGTCACCGATCCCGAAGACTACCCGGCACTCCTCTCGGAAATGGCGACCAACGACGGCGGGCTGAGCGCGGCCACCCGCTTCGCCCTGGCCAAGAAAGCCTTCGTACATACCGCGCGCTATGACGCGGCCATCGCCAACTGGCTGACCTCCCTTGACGATAGCGAACAGGCAAAGCCCTTTCCCGAGCGGCTGCAGCTGGCTTTCGATCGTGGCGAGACGCTGCGTTACGGCGAAAACCCACACCAGCAGGCCGCCTTCTACCGTGATCCAGAGCCGGTCTCAGGCTCGATCGCCAACTACCGGCAGCTACAGGGCAAGGAACTGTCCTACAACAACATCGCCGACGCGGACGCCGCCTGGGAATGCGTCAAGACCCTTCGGACACGCCCGCCTGCGTGATCGTCAAGCACGCCAATCCCTGTGGCGTCGCGATCAGCGCCGACCTTCTGTCGGCTTACGAAAAAGCCTTTCAGACCGACTCGACGTCGGCGTTTGGCGGCATCATTGCTTTCAACGGCACGGTAGACGCCGACGTCGTCGTGGCCATGAATTCGCGCAAGCATTTCGTCGAGGTTCTGCTCGCTCCCGCGTTCACCGCCGCGGCCAGGGAACTGCTGTCCGGCAAGCAAAACCTGCGCGTCCTGGAACTGCCACTGGCCAAGGTCTACCACGACTTCGAGATGAAGCGCATCGGCGGTGGCCTGTTGCTGCAGACACCGGACCGATTCAACGTGCAGGCGTCCGACCTCAGGGTGGTCAGCGCCCTGGCGCCAAGCGAGTCGCAGATCGAGAACCTTCTTTTTGCCTACCGCGTCGCCAAGTTCGTCAAGTCCAATGCCATCGTCTTCTGTGGCCGCGGCATGACCCTGGGCGTTGGCGCCGGCCAGATGAGCCGCGTCGACTCGACGCGAATTGCCGTAAGCAAGGCCCAGAACGCCTGTCTCGAACTGGCCGGTTCGGTGGTCGCCTCCGACGCGTTCTTCCCCTTCCGTGACGGCATCGATGTCCTCGCGGCGGCGGGCGCCAAGGCGGTCATCCAGCCGGGAGGGTCGATGCGCGACGAGGAGGTGATTGCCGCCGCCAACGAGCATGGACTGACGATGGTGTTCACCGGCGCCCGTCACTTCCGGCACTGATCGCAGTGCGGCGGCAAAGACGCGAAGTGTGACGGGCTTTTGAGCTGATCTAATACCAGCGGAATTGTCGACGGCAATCGTTCTGCTGCGGACCAGCAGCATGCCGCCGCGGCCGCTCTCGGGGGAGAGGATTTTTATGAAGTTACTGGTCATCGGTTCGGGCGGTCGCGAACACGCACTCGCCTGGTGTCTGGCCAAGACGCCCGGCCTGCAGAAGGTCTTCGTCGCGCCTGGCAACGCCGGCACAGGCTGCGGACCGGGCGCTGGAGAACGTGGCCATCACCGATCTCGACGCGCTCGCCGACTTCGCCGAGCAAGAAAGGGTGTCGCTGACCATCGTCGGCCCCGAAGCGCCGCTGGCGGCCGGCATCGTCAACCTTTTTCGCGCCCCGCGGCCTGAAGATCTTCGGCCCGAGCAAGGAAGCCGCGCAACTTGAAAGCTCGAAGGACTTTGCCAAGCGCTTCATGGCCAGGCACGGCATCCCGACGGCGCGCTTTGCAAGTTTCACCGACCGCGCTTCGGCGCACGCCTACGTAGACCAGCAGGGTGCGCCAATTGTCATCAAGGCCGATGGCCTCGCTGCCGGCAAGGGGGTGGTGGGTGGCGATGACTCTCGCGAGGCGCACGCTGCGCTCGACCGCATGCTGCCAGAGAATGGCGCGTGCGCGCCGGAGGGTGGCACGCCGACGCAGGTGGTCGTCGAAGAGTTCCTGGAGGGCGAGGAAGCCAGCTTCATCGTCCTGGTCGACGGCAAGGATGTCCTGCCGCTGGCATCGAGCCAGGACCACAAGGCGTATTCGGCGACGGCGATACCGGCCCCAACACCGGCGCATGGGCGCCTACTCGCCAGCGCTGGTGGTGACCCGAGGTGCACGCCGGACGATGGCGCGAACTCATCCTGCCGACGGGTAGGGGAATGGCCGCCGAGGGAATCCCCTACACCGTTTCCCTCTACGCCGGGCTGATGATCGGCAAGGGACGGATCGGTTCAGACGGTTGAATCAATTGCCGTCTCGGCGACCCGGAAGCGCAACCGATCCTGATGCGCCTGAAGTCGGACCTGTTCATGCTGCTCGACCACGCTGTCGCCGGCCGCTCGACCAGGTCTGAAGCGAGCTGGGATCGGCGCGTCGCCCTGGGCGTCGTTCTCGCGGCCGCCAACTACCCTGGCACCCCGCACATGGGCGACGTGATCAGCGGCCTGCCGAAAGGCGGCGCAAGCAGCGAAGACAGTCCATGTTTCCACGCCGGGACCAGCGAACGCGAGGGCCAGACGGTCACCGCCGGTGGCCGCGTACTCTGCGTCACGGCGCTCGGCGACAACGTCAAGCAGGCGCAGAAGCGGCCTACATCTGATTATCGGAATTCACTTCGACGGTATGCAGTATCGCCACGACATCGGCCACCGCGCCGTGCCACGATGAGGAGTCAGAGCAGGCAGGGGATCTGGTTGGGGTCGGCCGGCGAACCCTCGAAATGATCGGACGCGGCACTCCTGAGGACTATTTCACCGGCTTTGCAGACGCGCATAGTCGCGGGCGCTGGAAGCAATCGAGGGGCGCCGACGGCAGACAATTCCGCGCCGATAGCTGGCAAAAGGCAGCCGGTGGGCCGCTCGCCGGCAAGGGGCTGCACGTGCATCATCGGAGGGCGGTCGCGTCTTCGAGCGCGGTGGCGTAGCCTTCCTCGCAGGTCATCGGTTCCACGCTGCCCGCTTCGGCGACCGCAAAGCGGCCAGAACTGCTGGTCGCGCCTATCGAAGCGATGGGCGATCGCTGGTGTTACACCCGCAAAACCCTTACTGCCCCGACCGCGCACATGAACGTGCGCGCGCTGGTGGCGACCAGGAGCGATGCTGAACCGGTGTGGTGGTCGGCGGGTGGCATGGACCTGACCCCCTACTATCCATTCAGCGAAGACATCCGGCATTTCCACGCCACGTGCAAGAAGGCGCTGCTCCCTTTCGGGAAAGACGTCCACGCGCGCTACAAGAAATGGTGCGACGAGTACTTTTTCCTCAAACACCGCAATGAACCACGTGGCGTCGGTGGCGTGTTTCTTCGACGACCTGAGCGAGGGTGGTTTCGAGCGTTGCTTCGCCCTGACTCAAGCCGTCGGAGAAGCGTTTACCGAAGCCTACCTGCGATCATCGACAAGCGCCAGGGAACGCCCTACGGAGAACGCTGAGCGCGACTTTCAGGCGTATAGGCGGGGGCGCTACGTCGAATTCAATCTGGTCTGGGATCGCGGAACGCTGTTTGGCCTGCAGTCGGGCGGACGAACCGAGTCGATCCTGATGTCGCTGCCACGACCGTCAAATGGGCGTTACGACTGGCGACCCACGGCCGGCAGCCCTGAAGCAGAACTCTACGCGCTGCTGGAACCGCGAGAGTGGGTTAAGCGGGAGGGAGACCGATAGACCTAGCCGGGCAAACGAGGGCACTGCGCGAGGAGAGCTCAGGCCAGGGCGAAGAAGCGGGCGTTGAAGGACCGCAGGGCGACTGCTCGGCGGCGGCCCGGTAATGCGGCCATGGCCTCATCCAGCGTTCGGTCGGCTCGAAGAGGCGAGCCAACCTCAAGCCTGACCGCGCGCTGATCGACCAGCGACAGTGAGGCCTCGAGTAGATTTGCGCTTTAACCCCACAAACGCTGCTGCAAACACAGGCGGCCCAAGGCGAGCAGCAGTTGTGCGTCGTCGGGATGCTGCGGCAGCCATTTCTCGGCGCGAGCAATACACGAAGTCAGGTCGCTGCCCCGCACCTGGCCATAGAGTTGCACCAAGTCCGAATCCCACTGCACGTCGAGCTGTTTCTCGATCATGCGCTGCGCATCATCGTCAACCCCGTGTTCAAGCAAGGCTTCGCAGGCGGTGTGCGTCAGCCTCAGGCTGCGCTCCTTGGCCGGTATGGCACGCAGGTAGGCGAGCAATTGGCCCTCGTCGGCCTGTTGCTGCCGGCGGATGGTTTCCTGGTGCGCCTGGGTCTTGATTTCCTGCGCCAATTCCGGAGCCAAAGCTTCGCGCTTCTCGAGCAGGCGTGCCAGCCGCAACACCTCCGGCCAGTTGCCGCAACCCTGCTGGGCACGCAGTTCAAGGCGCAACGCGGCGATGTGCCGACCAGAAATGTTCTGCAGGGCGTGCAACAAGCTCACCGCCTCGACATACTGCTCATGGTCGATGGCCATTTCGGCTTCCAGCATCAGCCGGGCAGGATCCAGCCGCGAGTCGTTGACGCGGCCGAGCCACTCCTGCTCCTTCTCGGGTTCGCAAAGACCGTGCGCGGCCCGTGCGGCCAGCAAGGCTGCCACGCCCGGCGACTGGCCAGCAGCGTGCGCCTCGCCGGCTTTCTTCAAAGCCTGCGTGAAACGCCCTTCGAAGAGCAGGCGAATGGCCTCATGAAGAGACGCCGTGGCCTTCTCGCGACGGCGACGTGCGCGATAGTCGCCAAACCGGCCGGGCAGGGAGAGCGTCAGCCCAATTGTCCGCAGCAGCAGGTACAGCAGGGCGAAGGAGGTGAAGAAGAGAAGAATCGCCAGACTGAGTGCGATCTCGATGCGATACGGCGGGACGATCAGCAGCAGATAGCCGTCGTTGTACCGTGCTGCCAGCGAAACGCCGACAGCCGTGGCAGCAAGTGCCAGTAGCCAAAGTAGCCCTCTCACTGGCGCTCCTGACCGAGCTTGAAGGTCTTGACCGCCGACAGGCTTTCATTGAGCGTCGGCATCTCGATGTTGATCTCGGTGGCAACGAGCTGGTCCAGATTGCTTTGCGCGGTCTGCAGCGAGCTATCGCTGGTATCAAAGTAGCGATCGATCCACGCCCGGGCATGCTTCAGCTCGTTCTGGAAAGTCCATTGATCGCGCGCCAGCAAAGCCAGGCGCGCGTTGAGTAGACGCAACTTGAGATTCTCGCGCAAGAAAAACGCCTGGCCCGGCGCGAGCAAGGCCGGCTCATCGCGGTCAACGCGCTGGAATCCGGATCAGCGACTTGACTTCGCCCAGATCTCGCGACCCAATCGCTGCCACAGCTCAGCGCTGACCAGTTTCTCCCAGAACTCGACGCTGCTTACCGAAGGCCATTCAGCAGCCGGGGGCGACGACACTTCCGCCGCCGCACCGTCTGCGCTTTCTTTCGCGCCCTCGCCGTTCGGCCGGGAACGTCCATCGACAGCCAGGGGAATCGTGTCGATGGCGTTGATGACACTTTCCAGGCGCAAACTCATGGCCGCAACATCGATCTGCGGCAAAGCACGCAGGCGGTCGAGATCATTGCTCAAAACCTTGCGCAGGCTGACGAACTGTGGCCGGCTGCTCGCCGCCAGGCGGGCGTCGGCGGTTTGCAGGGCGAGTACGGCTGCCTGCACATTGCCCGCCAGCTGCAACTGCTGCGCGGCCAGGGTCACACTTTGTTCGACTTCGGCGAGTGCCCACTCATCCCGGTTGCGGGCGATATCCTGGTACAACTTCTCGAGCATCGCCTGCTGGCTCTGCGATTCGCCAATTTTCCCCTCAAGGGCCGCAAGGCGACCGAGAACACCAGCCACCTGCTCGGTCGCACCCTTGGATAGCGCGCGGATTTCGGCGCCACTCGAATCGCTGTCGGCGAGGCGACGGGCCAACTCCTGTTGCGTATCGGCCAGTTTCTCCCGGGTTTCGAACCACTGCCAGCCGGCCAGCCCAAGGGCTACCAGCACCACCAGCAACCACGGACTGCGCCAGCCGGGCGACTGCTGATCCGCCGCCGCCCGGCTTGCCGGGGGCTGGCCTGTACCCTGTGCACTGTCAGGCGTTGGCTGACTGGCCGGCGATGGCGTCTGAGCAGCACTCTCTGCAGATGCTTGCACCTCGGCGCGTGGCGGATCCTCGGGCGTCGTTGCTCGACTTTCCGGCAACGGCTCCTTGTCGACCGGTGACTCAGCTTCCGGGACCTGCCCCGTCTCCGGCCGCTGTTCGCCCGCGGGCAACGACTCGCTCTCGGGTTCTGCGCGAGTACCCGCTGACGGCTGCTCCTCTGGTGGCGGCTTGCCAGCCGACTCCGCGGCAGCTTGTTCGGAAAGTGGAGACCTTGGGTCGATTTCTTCTTTCATCATGACCGCCAATTATATACGTTCAGAGCAGCAATGATCCCAGCATCTGCCGGTTCGGTCAGAATCACCCGCTGCAAACCAAGTTTCTGCGCCAAATCGGCGATCCGCTGGTGTGGCACGAACACCGGGAGTGGTACACAGAGACGCACGCGCGGAGGCGTCGAGCAGGTCGACAAGGTGTCCGCCAACCTCGCTGTAGGCGACTGTCGGGGCTTCAAGGCGGCTTGCCGCGAACTACAACCGCCAAGGCGCTTGAGCACGGCGGCACTCTCCGGCGACGCACGCTGGTAACAGCTCACGTAGTCCGACCCTCGCGCCCCTCGCTCCTCCCGCAAGCGGTGTCAAGGAACTCACGGCACGTTGCCGCGAAAGATTATCCACACCGTTGCACACAACACGGGCCTGCAATGCCGGAAGTTCGAGCAAGGACTCTGAATCGACGCGTTTCGAGCGAGCGAGCGGGTTCC